>CAWDLL010000011.1:0-173470 GCA_963803235.1 uncultured Actinomycetota bacterium | reverse complement strand
CCCCGTGGTCAGCGCTCCCGCGAACCGGCACTCACCGGCTCGGACGCTTCCGCGTCCTCCTCGGTGCGGTCGCCGTGTCCGGGCCACCAGGCGGCATGGCCGACCAGCGCGGTCAGCGCCGGGGTGAGGAACATGCGCCATCACGAACGCCGCGACGAAGATGCCGAACGCCAGGGCGAAGCCCATCGACTGGAACAGCGCGTTCCCGCCCAGCATCAGGGAGGCGAAGGTGCCGGCGAGGATCAGCCCGGCGGCGGCGACCGTCGGGCCGGCGTGCTCGACGGCCTTGGCCGCGGCCGGTCGCGGCTCCAGCCCGGAGCGCGCCTCCTCCCGCAGCCGGGCGATCATCAAGATGTTGTAGTCGGTGCCGAGCGCGACGACGAACAGGTAGATGTACATCGGCAGCATGAAGATCAGGCCGCTCTCGCCCAACCCGTGCTGGAAGACCAGCACCGTGGCGCCGAGGGTGGCGCCGAAGCCGAGCCCGACCGAGGCCATGAGGTACCACGGCGCGACGAGGCTGCGCAGCAGCAGCGCCAGGATCAGCATGATGACCAGGGCGGCCACCGGGAACACGATCGAGTAGTCGCGGTTCATGGCGTCGTGGAGGTCGACGAAGATCGAGGTGGTCCCACCGACGAGCGCCTCGGTGCCGTCGGGCGCGGCGTCGTGCGCGGCGTCGCGGATCGGGCCCTCGACGTTCGCCAGGGCGGCCTCCGACGCCGGGTCGTCGGAGAGCACCAGGCTGAACACGGCCACCGATGCCGTCCTCGGTCTGGCCTGCCAGCGAGGCCTGGGCGACGCCGTCGGCCTCGTCCAGGGCGTCGGCGTACGCGTCCAGCTCGGCGTCGTCCAGCGGCGAGCCGTCGGTCGAGCGCAGGAGCACGGCGGTCGGGTCGGCGGCGCCGCTCGGCTGTCCCTTCTCGAACCGCTCCAGCGCGACCGCCGACTCGGCGTCGCCGGACGTACCGCTGTCGGAGAAGTCGAAGGTCGGCGTTGAACCCGAACGCGAAGACGGCCAGCACGATCAGCACCCCGGCCGAGGACGCGGCGTACGCGGCCGGGCTTCTTCCCGAGCGCCTCGCCGAGCGCCCGGAACCGGCTCACGCCCGGCTCCTGCTGCCACGACTTCGACGGCCAGAAGGTCACCCGGCTGCCGAGCACCGAGACCAGCGCGGGGACCAGGGTCAGCGCCGCGACGACGGTGGTGGCGACCGCGATCGCCAGAGCCGGCCCGATCGCCCGGAACAGCACGAGCGAGGAGAGCACCAGCGCCATGAAGGCGACGATCACGGCGCCGCCGGCCGAGGCGATCGCCTCGCCGGCCCGCTCCACGGCGTGCGCGACCGCGCTGCTTGCTCGGCTCGCCGGCGCGGAGCGCCTCGCGGTAGCGGAACAGGAAGAACAGGATGTAGTCGGTGCCGATGCCGTAGAGCACCACCAGCAGGATGACCTGGATCGAGCTGTCGGCCTTGAGGTCGAACGCCTCGTTGGCGAACGCGATCAGCCCGGTCGCCACCGTGCGAGACGCCGGCCACGACCACGATCGGCAGCAGCGAGATGATCACGCTGCGGAAGATCAGGGCCAGCAGCCCGAAGATCAGCACGATGGTCACCAGGCCGACGATGAACAGGGCCGTCTCCGAGGACTCCTGGGAGTCGAGCGACTGGGCGGCCGGCGCCGGTGACGCCGGACCGAGCTCGGTGTCGGCGACGAGTGGCTCGAGGTCCTCGCGCAGCTTCTTCGCGTCGTCCATCGCCGCGACGTCGAACGCGTTCTTGCCCTGCTGGACGGTCACGAAGATGGCCTGGACGAGCCCGTTCTCGGACGCCGGGCGTGGCCGTGGCGGAGCCGAGGCTCTCGAACTCCTCGGCGTTGAGCTCTCGGCGATGCCGCTGACCGCCGCCTGGTCCTCCTCGGTCAGCTGCTCGCCGTCCTCGCGGTCGAAGACGACGATCGCGCCGATCTCGCCCCGCTCCGGGAAGGCCTCCTGCTGGAGGGTCAGCGCCTTCACCGACTCGTAGTGCGCGCGGCAGGAACTCCGACTGGTCCTGGGTGGATGTCAGCGCCGGCGCGGTGGCCGACGATGCCGATGGCGACGATGATCCAGGCCGCCGATGACGAACCACGGACGGCGAGCAGCGATCTTCCCGAGAGCACCGAACATGGCACCACGCTATCGGAGGTCCCGCTCCTGGTTGTCCCTGGCAACCAGTCTTTCGACTGGTGGACCACGGAGAAATCGACCGATCGGGTCATGCCGTGTCCCGCGCCCCGGGGGCATCCTGAACGGATGGCTGACACCACCGCCGCTCCCGAGGAGCATGGCCGTGCCGCTGACCGCGTTCGCCGCCGGGGCCGTCGTCGCCCTGCTCATCGGCGTGTTCGGGCGGGTGCACGACCCGACCACCGACGGCACCACCACCCTGGGCTTCGACACCGTCATCGACATGAAGGTCGTGCTGACGGCGGTGATCGGCGTGCTCGTCGTGCTCCAGCTGATCGGCGCCCTCTGGATCTACGGGAAGCTCGGCATCCGCGCGCCGCGCTGGCTGGGCACCGCACACCGCGTCTCCGGGTCGCTGGCGCTGCTGCTGTCGGTGTTCGTCGGCTACCACTGCCTGTGGGCGCTCGGTCTCGAGTACGGCGAGCTCCACAACGGCGAGCCGGTGCCGGCCCGGGCGGTCGTGCACGGCGTGCTCGGCTGCGTCGTGTTCGGCGCGTTCGTGGTCAAGATCGTGGCGGTCCGGTCCAAGCGCGCGGCCGGGCTGGTTCCTGCCGCTGGCCGGCGGGCTGCTGTTCGCCGTCCTGATCCTCGTCGTCGTCCACCTCGACGGTCTGGTACGTCGGCGAGGAAGGGTGGCCGAGCTACTGATGAGGCGGCGCTGACCATGGGCGAGGCACCCGTGCGCCCCGCGGACCCGTCGGACGCGCCCGCCCTGGCGGCGATCGCCGAGCGGGCCTACGCGCCGTACGTGCCGCGGATCGGGATCCGGCCCGGCGCCGATGGACGCCGACTACGTGCAGGCGATCGCACACGACGAGGTGTGGGTGGCCGACGGTGACGGGCCTGACCCGGCCGGGTTCGTCGTCCTGTGCGCCGAGTCCGACCACCTCCTGCTCGAGAACGTCGCGGTGGACCCGGCGTACCAGGGACGCGGCCTCGGCCGGACCCTGCTCGACCTCGCGGAGCGACGGGCAGTCGAGATCGGCCTGCCCGAGGTGCGCCTCTTCACGCACGTCGGGATGACCGAGAACCAGCAGATCTACGAACGCCGCGGCTACGTCGAGACCCATCGGCTGAAGGAGGAGCACTTCGCCCGGGTGTTCTACCGCAAGGTCGTGCCGTGACGACGTCGTGATCGTCGCCGCTGCGGTGTCCCGCGCGACTCGTGAGGAGACCGGTGTCCGCCGACGCCGCATCAGCTGCGGGACCAGGATGCCGAAGACGTAGGCGATCCCGATGCCGAACAGGGTCTCGAGCACCCGCTCCCAGAACCGGTCCACGGCCTGTCCGGGGTTGCCGTAGAGCAGCATCAGGAAGACCAGGAACGTCGTGAACGCGGGCGTGACGTACCACCGGCTGCCCACGGTCCCCGTCAGGACGGCCAGCGCCACGGCCGCAAGCACGGCGAAGACGGCGTCGGGCGGTCCCGCGGCGACCACGACGATCGCGGCGAGCGCGCCCGCGCAGACCGACGCCGCTCGGCCGACCGAGCGCAGCCGCTGCGCAGCGGGGTCCGGCCGCATCACGATCAGCGCCGCGAGCACGGCCCAGCCGGCATGGTCCAGGTCCAGGGAGAGACCGACCGCGGCGCAGATGGCGCCGGCCAGCCCCAGGCGCAGCCCGTAGCCGGCCATCACCCGCGTTGGCACCCGCGGCGGGGGCTTCACCGTGTCCGGGAACTCGGGCCACGGGAGCGAGACCAGCCAGCAGTAGACGGACCCCACCACAAAGGCGACCGCGAGCTCCGCGGCAGTCTGGACGTCGTCGGCGTAGCTGAAACCGGCGCCCACCAGGGGCACGGCGAGCGCCAGCACGTACCGGCCGGCCGGCCGGCGCGCCGCGAGCTGCGCCCCGGCCTGGGCAAGGACGAGGATCCCGACCACCGCGACCCAGACGCCACCGGCCGCGAGCACGGCGCCGAGCAGCATGCTCAGCCCGGCCAGTGACCCGACCAGGGCGGACCGGTGCCGGTCCTTGCGCCGGCCGGCCATCGCGACCGCGGCCGGTACGGCGCCCAGGGTCGCCGCCAGACCGGTGGGCACGTCGACCAGCGTGACCACAGGGCGGGCACTGCGTACGTCGCTCCGCGCAGCGCCGAGGCCCAGCTCCACGCCAGGGGGCGCCCAACCGCGTCACTCACGAAGGCGGTCCCGCCGCTCCCCGTCTCACCTGCAGACCGGCCGATCGACGCCGAGCGGCGGCCCCCTAGACTCGCCACGCCCGCACAGCCCATCGCGCTCACTCCCGTCGATCGGTCTCGGTCCGAGCGTAGTGACCCAGGGCGGAACCCCCTCCAGTGCGGCCCTGCCGACGCCCGGACCCCGCGCGTGCAGCAGAGACACCAGGAGTCACTCCCCGTGCCCCTCACCACGATCGTTCTCCGAAGCGCGCCCGCTCTGGCTCTCGCCGCCGGACTGGTGACCGTCACCCCCGCGGCCAGCGCGCCATCGCTCGCCCCCTCCCCCCAACCCGGCTGCGGCACCTGGGTCCTCCAGGAGACGGCCGACGCGACGGCCCTCGACCGCAACGCCGACGCCATCTCGTGCCGCCCTCGCCACCGAGGGCGTCAAGGGACTCTCCCTCCGGGTCCCCTGGTCCGCCATCGACCGCGACTTCGCCCTCCTCGACCGCGCCGCCAAGCTGGCCAAGGCGCGGGGCAAGCAGCTGTCCGTGCGGTTCCTCGCCGGCCGGTCCACGCCGGCCCGCGTCTTCAACGAGGGCGCCTACTCCTACACCGCCGGCGGCGACAAGATCCCCAAGCCCTTCAGCGACAGCGGCGTGGCGGGCAACCCGGTCTTCGAGCGCAACTACAAGGCGATCGTCACCAAGCTGGCCGCGTGGTCGCGCACCAACGGCGCCAAGCTGCTCCACCTCCCCTGGTACGGCTACCAGTGGGCCGAGATCTACAACGGGAACGCCGTCAAGGGCGCCCGGGGCTACAGCTACGACGCGTGGATGAAGGGCCACCTGAAGCTGGTCGACATCGGGGTTGCCGCCAGCGGCAGCGACCTGACCGTCGAGTTCGCGATGAGCGGCGACTGGGGCGGGAACTCCAGCGCCAGCGGGGACATCGCCGACCGGATCATCGACTCCACCGGCGACTGGAGCCGCCGCGTCCTCGTCCAGGGCAACGGGATGGGCCGGTGGAACAACCCGGCGACCAGCCGCAACCTCTTCCACGCCAAGCAGATGGTGGACGGCGGCGACTACAACTGGACCAGCATCTACCAGACTCTGCGCAGCAACGACGAGGCGTACGTCGAGGTCTACCTCAGCAGCTTCACCGGCGCCCGCAAGACGATGCTGGCCTCGGAGGCGAAGAAGTTCAGCACCCAACGCTGCTGACGAGACCGGCCGACAGAAGGGGATCCGTCCGTGCCGACCCGACCGCGCTTCCACTACACCCCGCCCCGGGGCTGGATGAACGACCCGATGGGGATCACCTGGCGCGACGGCCGCTACCACCTGTTCTTCCAGTGCATCCCCGACTCCTCGCAGCTGGACGCCGCAGTGTTCGTGGGGCCACGCGAGCAGCGAGGACCTGCTGACGTGGACCGACCACCCGGTGGCCATCGCGCCCGGCGACGGTGACGTCGGGTGCTGGTCGGGATGCGTCGGCGTGGCCGACGACGGCCGGGCCACGCTCCTCTACACCTCGGTCGGGGACGACCCGGCGATCGGCCGGATCCGGGCGGCGACCCCGGACGACCGGGTGGGAGCAGTGGACCAAGGGCGCCGTCGTGGCGGAGGCGCCGCCCGACCTGCCGCTGCACACGTTCCGCGACCCGTTCGTGCTGCGGGACGGCGACGGCTGGCGGATGCTCGTGGGCGCCGGCCTCGACGACGGCGCCGCCTGCGTCCTGACCTACACGTCGCCGACGCTGACCGACTGGACCTACGCGGGCGTGCTCTGCCAGCGCGTCAGCTCACCCGACGACCCGGTGTGGACCGGCACGGCGTGGGAGTGCCCGCAGCTGGTCGAGGTCGGTGGCCGGCACGTGCTGGTCGTCTCGGTGTGGGCCGACGACCAGACCCACTACGTCGCCGCGGCTGTGGGCGACCTCACCGACGGTCGCTTCGAGGCCGAGCGCTGGCAGCGCCTGACCTACGGGCCCGGGCCACTACGCCGCGACGGCCTTCGCCGACGCCGACGGCCGGCCCTGCCTGATGATGTGGATCCGCGGAGTGGGTGGTGCCGAGGCGGGCTGGGTCGGCGCGCAGAGCCTGCCGATGACCATGTCCCTCGAGGGCGACCGGTTGGCGATCCAGCCCCACCGGGTGCTCGAGTCCCGCCGGGTTGCGGCGGCCGGACCGCCGACGCCTGGGACGTCGAGTGGGACCCCACACCGGGCTCGTCGCTCACCGTGGCCGACGGCCACCCTGACCGGCGGCGGTGACCACGTCACCGTGGCTGTCGGCGACGCGCGACCCGGTCCCCGTGCCGAGCTCCGGCGATCCGGTCCGCGTCGTCGTGGACGGCCCCGTGCTGGAGGTGTTCGCCGGCCACGCGGCGTACGCCGTCGGCCTGGAGCCCGGGCGCGACCGCCACCGGTGGCGTCGGACGAACGCGCCACCAGAAGGCCGATCGGAGCGTCTCCGGGATCGACCGGGTCCTCCATCGAGCGGAGCTGCGCGACGCACTCGCCCGGATCAGCGAGGACCACCGCCGGGCGGTGCTGGAGACGATCGTGCTCGACCGGCCGCACCAGGACGTGGCCCGCGAGCTGGGCATCAACGTCGCCACGCTCCGGACGCGGGTGCACTACGGGCTGCGCCGGCTGCGGACGGTCATGGCCACGCCTGCCTGAGCCCACTCGGATGCCCAGACCGTCCGCGCACTGCGGCATACTGGCGCCGGGTCGGCGCGAGCCGACCCTGCGTCCGCCCCCGTAGCTCAGCTGGATAGAGCAGCGGCCTTCTAATCCGCCGGTCGCAGGTTCGAGTCCTGCCGGGGGCACAGAGCAGTTTTCGCAGCTCAGACCCCCATTTCGCGCAATTGATGTGGCGCCTCGATCGCGCGAAATCTCGCCACGTGGCCAGCGAGAATCGGGCGACGGTTGCAATCGAAGGTTTCTGATTGCAGAACAAGAACAGGCGGAGAAGTAGATCTTTCGCGACGGGGCCGTCGACGACTCAGACCGTTGGTGCGTGTCGGCCGTCCGTGGGCTCGGCGCGCTAAAGCTGGCCCCTATTCAGGGTGCGCAGAGGTAAAGGGATAGCGGACTTTTGGCGCCGCTATGGGCCCACTCCGCCCGCCAGGGAGTGCGAACCCGAGCACTGGGACCGCCAGTACTCCTGCCGTCAACCCCGCAAACGTCTCTTCCTTCTTGAGGGAGCGGTTAGTCCGATAATGAGTATCCGTAGACGGTAGTTGTCGCGAATGCGAGAACCTCCTGCGGCGCGATGATGGGTAACGTTCATTGCTGCGGCTACAAGCGTTGCTGGATCGGACGGATTTCGAACTAGGCCGAGGACGCGCTGACTGCGGCTAGTGTGCGCGGCCGGCGACCTCTGGGACCGACGGCTCGGAAAATGTCAACGCTGCCGGTGGCGTTGATACGCGGGCCGTGCACTGATATTCAGACTAGCGCAGTCACCATTTTGGTGGGCGATAGTTCTGGGCGATCTGCGTTCCCCGATCTTGCCACGCCTGCGTTTCCCGAATGCGGTGGGCCAAGTCGTCTAGGGATTCCCCGCCAGAAGCCGGCTTGGCATGAGGAGCGGAGCGTGCAGGTTTGGGTGCAGGCCTGAGCCGTGGTCTCGGTGGGTCATCGAAATTCGCGCTGTCAAACACACTGATATCTATGGAGCTCGACGTATGCATGATGAGGAGGATAGGGAGGTCTATGCCCGCATTATCTTGCAATATGTACTGCTGAAGGCGCGTGAGCCTCTTGTAGTCGTAGCGTTCTTCCAGCAACCCATCCGATGATGATACCTGCAGCGAATCAGGAGTAATGTCAAAGGTGTAACCGTGTGCCGTGCCGGTTCTCACATAAGACAGTCCATCAACCGCATTGCCAGAAGAACCCAGGTTGACTCGATCGAGCATTCTCATTGCAACTCCCGAAGGGCGCTTGGCTGGCTGCTGGAGATCCGGCGATCAGACCCGACGGATTTTCTCAGTGTCCGCGCACTCCGTGCCTGACGTCAACAGAAATGAAATGCGGAACGCAATCTGTAGACCCCGCCCTCAGACTCCCGACCCGAGTGCTCGCGAAGAACCCCCAGATCCCACCGCAGGCTGCGGCGAACCACCAGGCCTACCGGCGCAGGCCTGCTGATCGAGGCCGACGCTATCTAGCAGGGTGCGCAAGGTTGTGCTCTTCACCTCGGCGCTCGCCAAACCCCGACTCGTGGCCCTTCGAACGCCTGCGGGCTATGCGTTCCGCCGCCCACGGCTCGCCGGGGGTCGACCAGACTCATGCCGCTCTCCCCGCGGACCACGGCGGCGTTGCTCCAGACCCACTTGCTCTGGCGGACCCAGACGCGTTCGGCCGCCTGGTTCACCGCGTCAAGGACTTCCGCGACGGCGCAATCAGGGTGGCCAGGCGGGTGGCCCGTGTGAGCACACCCGCCCCGAACGGTTCGCGCTACAGGCCCAGGCAGAACCCGATGTCGTCGTACCCGACGTTGCTCCCCCACGGCACGCTGTCCACGATCGACCGGTCGTAGACCCACAGCTGGACGACGTACCCGCACTGCGGCCACGTGCCGTCAGTGACGAGCTGCCAGCTCCCCGAGGCGACCGGGTCGGTGGTCAACGCCGGCGTGTGCGTCGGGTCCGGCGGGTTCAGGCTGGCCGGCAGCGTGTTCATCGAGTAGTGCCCGAAGAACTGGTCCGTCGCCTTGAACGTGCCCTGCACGGTGTCACCGGGGGTGGCCTTGTTGCAGGACGTCCCGCTCGTGAACGTGATGTCGGCATCCGGCTTGGTGTTGTCCACCCGGACGGTGTGCCAGGCGGTGGCTCCCAGTGGAGTCAGCGCGGCGTCCACCATCTCCAGCCGGATCTCGTAGCGCCCGTCCACCACCACCCCGGCGGTCCGCCAGTCGGCGAGCTGCCCGAGCGGGTTCAGGGCCACCGAGAGGTACGGCGTGTAGCCGGTCGTCTGGTCGGGCGTCCGGGTCACGACCGGGAAGAAGCCCGTGACGAACGGGTCCTTCACGGGCGTTCCGTTCGATGAGCTGCCGGCCGGACGCCAGACAGCCCGGTACAGCAGCCCTGCCGCTGCGAAAGCGTCGTTCGCGTAGGCATGGACGGTGATGCCGCCACCGAACGGGCAGGGCCGGTCGAGGGAGTCGGCCGGCGAGCCGAACTCGATGAACTTCGCGCCCGAGGTCGTCAGGCCGGTCGCCACGGTGTCGATCGACTCGACCGAGATACGTCCGAGTGCCCTGATGTCCGGCCCGTCCGTCGGCGGCCGACGACGCGGCGGGATCTCGATGTGGGTCTCGACCGCGTTGCCCCACCGCGGCATCTCGTACGGATCCGTGGTCGAGGGTGGCGTGTTCCACGACAGCACCGCCCGGATCCGGCCGACCTTCGGCTCCTTGCACGACTGGGCGTGCTCGGCGGTCTTCGCAGGCACTCCGACCCAGTAGTTCAGGCCGTCGTTGGGCAACCGGTTGTAGTCGTGCACGACCAGCTCGGCGGTGTCGACGTAGGTCCATTCACAGGTGTTGTCGTAGTCCACCCAGAAGGAGACGTACTCCACCGACCCATCACTGCACGGCGGGCCCGAGAAGCCCGACGGCAGCTTGATCTGCAGGGTCGAGACCAGCAGGTCGCGGTTGTAGTCCAGGCCGAGGCAGTTGATCTGTTCGTACGTCGTGTCGCCCTGGTTGTCGTTGTACGCACCGATCAGCTCACCCAGATCGATCTTGAGGGCCTGGAACTGCTCGGACGTGCCCAGGAGCACGGACTGGTCCTGGAAGCCGGCCTTCTGCACCTCGGCCAGCAACGGCGTTGCGAACCGGTGGGGCGGCACCTTGCCCCGCTCGGCCACCTTGGCCGCCTGCAGCAGGGAGAACGGCGCCGGGTCCGGTTCGGGAATCGGCAAGGGCAGGACCTGCTCGTACCACTCCGGGACCTTCTTGAAATCGAGCTTGAAGTGGTCCAGGACGTCGAGGAAGATGCTCGGACGGGGCTTGAGCTGGATGTGCCGATCGAGGTGGTTGCCCCAGATCGGGTTCCAGTTCGGCTGGCCGGCAGGCGGCTGGACCTGCCACGAGAGGATCGCACGGACCAGCGGCAGGACGGGGCTGGAGCAGCGCTTTCGCTTGGCGTCCGTCAGCGGGAACGCGACGGTGTAGACCAGGGGCTTGGTCTCGTCCTTGTGGCAGTCCACGGAGTCCGGGATGTCATGGGCGTTGAAGGAACCGAGCCCGACGTCCTCCCACGTCGCGCCTTCGTCGTAGGAGATGTGGAAGCGGACCCACTCGGTGCTTCCGGGGCTGCAGAGGTCACCGCCGTAACCGGTGGGGAGCTTGACCTGGACCGTCGCCTCGAGGACATCGGTGTCGGGGTTGAACCCGACGCAGGTGACCTGCTCGAAGTCCGTGTCCCCGATGATCTCGAGCTGCGGCTCGAACGGGGTGTCCACGAGGTTTCCGAAGTGGTTCGGATTGACCGCGAGGAGTGTGTGCAGCTCCTTGCGGAACCGTAGCGATTCGTCGATGTTCTTCTCGGCAGGCATGGGGATCCCTCCAGCAAACGAGCCGGAGCCCTCGACGCCGGTCGCCGAGAAAGGGTCCACCGACCGTCACTAGGCCAGAGGTGGAGCAGGGAACGGTGATACCCACGCGCACGCCGGCCGCCGGCGCCTGCCTTCCCGGCCGCGGCGCTCGACGACTCGCCTACGTGGCCGAGGTCTCGGCGGCCCTCGTGATCGAGGCGGCCTCCGTCTCGACGTACCGCTTGGTCAGCGACCGCGTCATCAGCCAGCCGATCGGGGACAGCAGGCCGGACACGGTCACGGTGAGGGTGAGCCGGCTCCCGTCGGGGTGCGGCTCGACGACGTGCCCGGCGGTGACGGTGACGCCGGGCGAGCTCGACGTCCAGGTGTACGACGACCCGTCGGCCAGCTCGGTGACCGTCCACACCGCTGTGGGCAGCCGGGGCTGCTGCAACCGGGTTCGGGAGCCGACGGCCAGCGGTCCGGGATCGAGACGCTCCACGGCGTCGACCGTCGGGATCCGCTCGGGCCAACGCTCGACGTCGACGACCACCGCCCAGACCCGCTCAGGCGGGGCCGCGATGGTGACGGTGTGCTGCAGGCCGGGCATGCGCCGAGTTTATGACGGCGCCCTCCCTGCCGCCGTGAAGAACTCGTGTGCGGAGGGCCCTGGACAGACCAGTACGTTCGCGGTCATGACCTCCGATGAGTTCGTGCCGGTCGGCTTCGAGCCGCCGACCTCACTCGCCACCGACCAGTTCCGCCTGGAGCCGCTGGGGCCGCAGCACAACCTGGCGGATCACGCCGCCTGGATGTCGAGCATCGAGCACGTCCGCTCCACTCCCGGCTTCGTGGGCGGCGACTGGCCACCACCCAGCGGCATGACACTCGAGGAGAACCTCGGCGACCTTCGCCGCCACGCCGACGACTTCACGCAGCGCGTCGGGTTCACGTTCACCGTCCTCGACCCGGGCGACGACGACGTCATCGGTTGCGTCTACCTCTATCCCTCGCGCTCCGAGGAGTGGGACGTGACGGTGAAGTCCTGGGTGCGCGCCGACCGATCGGACCTCGACGTACCCCTCGCCGACGCCGTCGCACGCTGGCTCGCCACCGACTGGCCCTGGAAGCGGGTTGACCGCCGCGGTCGCTAGGTCATGCTGTCGGCATGAGTCTCGACCCCGCTGGCGACAAATCCAGACCACTACACCGTGATTTTCGAGAACGAGAAGGTCCGGGTCCTCGAGTACACGGATCAACCCGGCGACGAAACAACTCCTCACCAGCATCCCGACAGCGTCATGTACACGCTGAGCTCGTTCCGCCGACGGCTCGTGTCCGGCGACACGACGCGGGACGTCGAGCTCAGCTCCGGGACGGTCGGCTGGCTACCGGCGCAGCATCACCACGGGGTGAACACCGGCGAGACTCCCACGCACGTGATCTTCGTCGAGCTGAAGGAAGACACCGGCGGATCCGGGAAGACGGGGCCCGCGGACGGGCTCGGCCCTCAGTAGATTCGCGACCGCTCCAGAGCATCGGGTGCCCGCATGTCGAGAATGCTCCTGCGGCTTCGTCCTCGGACCAAAGACCGGACAAGCACTGGAGGATGGACGTCATGTCACGCATCAAGCAGTTCGACCACGTCGGGATCACCGTCGCCGACCTCGACACGGCCACGGCGTTCTTCGTCGACCTCGGTCTCGAGGTCGAGGGCCGGACGTTCCTGGAGGGCGAGTTCGTCGACACGGTCTGTGGCATCCCGGACTCGCGGACCGAGATCGTCGTGCTGCGGCCGCCCGGCGGGGGCACCGGGGTCGAGCTCGCGCGGTTCGTCCGGCCCGACCACACGCCCGGATCGCCCACCGCGATGGCCAACGAGCTGGGTCTGCGCAGCATCTGTCTCGAGGTCGAGGGCCTCCCGGCGCTCGTCGACGGGGTGGCTGCGAACGGGTACGGACTGGTCGGCGGGATCGGTCGGTACGAGGACACCTGGCTGATGGCCCAGGTGCGCGGGCCGGAGGGGATCGTCGTCTCGCTGAGCGAGCGGATCGGCTGACCCCGAGTGTTGAACAGAGCCCGCGTTCACCCACCTGGGTGAAAAGTCGAGATCGGTGGTGTCGGGCGCTCGGGTTCGGGGCACCCTGCAGTCAAGGGCATCTCGGAGGGAGCGGTCGTGGCAGACGACCAGTTCGACATCAACCTGCAAGACGACGACCTCCTCGCGGAGGTCGAGCTCGTCGCCACCTTGATGGTGGCCACGACGGACAGCGAGGAGCACCTGACCGAAGCACAGATCGACGACATCCTCGGCGTCATCCCCGAACCACGACTGGGCGACTGATCGGTCGCCGAGTCTCGGTGCGACCAGGCACCAGTTCGCCCGATCCGGGGGATTGTGACGGCCGGGATCATGCGTAGCGTCCAACGGCGGACAAAGCCGACGATCGGGGAACGCTATGACCACCGCACCGCAGCCCGAGCCAGCCGCCGACCCTACGGCTCGCGAACGCTTGTCCTGGATGGGCAAGAACTCGACCAAGCTGATCATTGCGCTGGTCGTCATCGTCATCGCGGCACTGGTCGTCACGTTCTCGTTCAGCCTGTTCAGCACCAGTTCGGCCAACCCTGGCAACCTGGCGACCAGCGGCATCATGGAGCAGGACAACTCCGCCGACGGGCAGGCGATCCTCACCGTCGAGGACCTGCTTCCCGGAGAGTCCGGCGACGGGACGGTATCGATCACCAACGTCGGCGACGCCGACGGTGACTTCACCTTGTCTGCCAGCAACCTCGTGGACACGCCTGCGGACCCGGCGTTCTCCCAGGTGGTGAGCCTGGTCATCACCGACGGGACGGACGAGGTCTACAGCGGCCAGCTCGGGGCGATCACCGACGTCGACCTCGGCACCTGGGCAGCCGACGAAACTCACACCTACACCTTCACGGTGACCTTCGACCCGGCTGTCGGGAACGCGTACCAGGACGCGCAGACGACTCTCGACTTCACCTGGGACGCCACGCAGAGCACCTCCTGAGCCCCCATGACAACGGCTCCGGAACCGGCCAGCCCGGACAGGTTCCTGGGTGACCGGCGGCTGCTCGGCCTCCTGATCGCCGGCGGCGTGATGGCACTCGTCGTCGTCACCGTGATCGGGTTCTCCGGCGCCTACTTCAGCTCGACCTCACGGTCGCCGGGCAACGAGTTCGCCGCCGCACGCATGGGCCTGAACCTGACGGTCACCGGGCAGATCGTCGACGGTGCTGGGATGCGGCCAGGTGACGTCCGGACCGGAGACCAGTCCGTCACCAACACCGGCCACCGCGGCGCGCTGGTTCTCTCGGCCCAGGGACTCGACCAGACCCAGCCGCTCAGCCAGATCCTGACCATCCTGATCCGGCAGACCGACCCGGCGGCAACGGCTCCGGTGTACGACGGGCCCCTCGCCGACCTGGGGTCGGTCGAGCTCGGAACGATGGAGAAGGACGAGCGCCGCACCTACACCTTCAAGGTCACCTGGCCTGCGAACGAGGACTCGCCGGCGCTCGACGGCACCACCACGAGCCTCACCTTCGACTGGCACCTGGAGTCGGTCCAGTGAGCAACCGCACCCACCCCAGGCGGCGCCGGGTGGTGTCGATCCTCACGACGGTGGTCATGGTCGCGGCGCTGCTGCTCGCAGCCATCATGGTCGTGCCCACGCTTCTCGGCTACGAGCGGTATGTCATCGTCAGCGGCTCGATGGTTCCGACCATCCCGGTCGGCTCGGTCGTCTACGACGAGGTGGTTCCGGTCGATGACATCGAGATCGGCGACATCATCACGTTCGTCCCTCCCTCGGAGTACGGGATCGACGACCCGGTGACCCACCGGGTCGTCAAGATCACCGTCGCCGGCAAGAAGAGCAGCCACCCCGGCCAACGGATCTTCCAGACCAAGGGGGACGCCAACGACGACATCGACGAGTGGCAGATGGTGCTCGACGGCCCCGACCAGGCCCGCTACGTCCGCCACGTCCCGTACGTCGGGTACGTCTACATGGCGCTCCAGGTCCGCTGGGTCCAGGTCCTGCTCATCGCGATCCCGTCGATCGCCCTGATCCTCTACATCATCGTCACCCTCTGGCGGGTGTCCGGTGACGGCGTTCGCGAGCAGCGGCGTCGGGAGCAGGAACAGGCCGCGCAGGACCAGGCCGCGCAGGACCAGGCCGAGCCGCCGCAGGAGGCCGTGACGTGAGACGTCCGGTCGTGCTCGTCGCCCTCGCGTTCGGCGCCGCGCTGCTCGCAGCCAACTCGATGGCCGGCGCGGCGTTCACCACGCACAAGGCGAACCCGCAGACCTTCTCCGCCGGGGGCGCTCCCCCCACGCAGACCGACCTCGTCGCCCAGTCGCGCACCAACGACGGAGGAGCGTCGAGCGCCCAGATCCAGTACGGCCTGCAGCTGAGGAACACCGGCACGGCAGCCATCGACCTCGACACCGTCACGATGCGGTACTGGTTCACCTCGGACGGGAGCACCGCCCTACCGGTGGTCGCCTGCTACTACGCGACCTTCGGCTGCGGCAACATCCAGCAGTCCGCCGTCGACCTGCCCGACCGGCTCGAGAAGGCTGACCACTACGCCGAGATCTCCTTCACCACCGGAGGCCTCGCTCCCGGCGAGTCGGCGTCACTCGACCAGCTCGCCATCCGTGACCCCGCCGGCGCGACCTACACCCAGGCCAACGACCACAGCTTCCTGAACCAGGGCAGCTTCACCGACAACCAGCGAGTCACCGTGTACGTCGACGGGCAGCTGGTCTGGGGCACCGAGCCGAAGCCGCTGGCCGACCTCGAGTCCGTCGAGGTGCAGTACTCCAACCTCGACCAGGACCCGCTGGACAACGCCATCAAACCCGGCCTCAAGGTCATCAACACCGGCACCGTGGACCTCGACCCCGCGCGCCTGAGCCTGCGCTACTGGTTCACCGCCGAGGGCACGAGCCCGCTGCTGGGGTTCTGTGACTACGCGGAGGTCGGCTGCGGGAAGGTCACCACGACCTTCGGAAAGGTCGACCCGGCACGCCCCGGAGCAGACTCCTATCTCGAGGTCGCCTTCGCGGCCGGCACCCTCGAGGCCGGAGCCAGCACCGGGCAGATGCAGCTTCGCGTGCACAAGTCCGACTTCTCGAACTTCGACGAGCGCGACGACTACAGCCACGGCACCAACACGACCTTCGCCAGCACCACGACGGTCACCGCGTACCTCGACGGCGTACTCGTCTGGGGGACCGAACCGTGACCACCGAGCCGAGTGCCCTCGACCGACTTCGTTGGCTCGGCTCCACCGCATCGCGCTGGATCCTGGCGATCGTGCTCCTACTCGTAGCCACCCTCGTCGGAGCGAGCTGGACCCTCGGTGTGTTCACGTCAACGTCGGCGAACCCGAAGAACACCGTCAGCGCCGGGAGCATGACCCAGGACAACAGCGCCGACGACACCGCCATCATGAAGGCTTCCGGCATGGTCCCGGGCGACGTCGTCAAGGGTTCGGCCACGATCGAGAACGTCGGCGAGGCGAGCGGCGACTTCACCCTGCGGGTCAAGGACGTCACCGACCAGGTCGGCCCGGACGGAGGCGTCCTCTCGTCCTGGCTCCACCTCGACGTGTACGACGAAGACCAGGCCGAGGCGATCTGGTCCGGAGCGCTGGGCGAGCTCGACGTCGACCTCGGCACCTGGACGCCGGGAGAGGAGCGGACCTACCGCTTCGAGGTCACGCTCCCGGAGCAAGGAGCATCGGTCGACAACGCGTTCCAGCGCTCGAAGGCCACCGCCTCGTTCGAGTGGAACGCCGTGCAGTCACGCTGACCCTCGAGTCTCGCGCACGGACAGCGACGTCGACCTGGCGGGCAGCCCGGCGCCCGGTCCGGTAGGCCCCGTGCACGGTGGAGCTGTAGTCGGGTTCGGTCGCCTCGCCGGCGAAGAACAGGCGTCCGTCGACCGGGGCGCCGAGGGCGACTCGGTCGTCCCTCGTCGAGCCGACCGCGTTGGAGGAGTACGAGCCGTGGGCGAACCGGTCGCGCGACCAGCGGGTCGTTGCGATGGACCGGGGTGCCGGGACGTCGCGGCCGAACATGGTGCGCAACACCCGCATCGCCTCGTGGCGGACATCGCGTGCGTCCGCCTGCTCGATCTCGCGGGCCTGGTCGCCTCCATGGAAGGCCACGAGGACCGGTGGACCCGCCTTGGCCATGCTGAACCACTCGGCCCAGGCGCCGTGGCGGGGCCCGAGGTACTCCTGCCAGTCCAGACCGACCGGCCAGAAGGGCTTGTCGAACCTGAGGAAGGTCTTGCTCAACACCCCCATGCCCAGCCGGTCGATCGCCTGTTCGTGCCGTTCGGGGAGGCGGGGCACGAACTCGATCCCCTCGTGCCTGAGGACGCCGAGTGGAACCGTCACCACCACGGCGCTGGCGTCGATGCTGCCCGCGTCGGTCTCGATCCGGACACCACGAGGGCGCAGCACCACGCGCCGTACGACGACACCGAAGTCGACGCTCAGATCCCGGGCCAGGTACTTCGCCACCCGGTCGTAGCCGTGGGGGAAGAATGCGTCCTCGCCGGTGCGGCCGTACTCCTTGCCCTGGTCGACCGTCCAGGCGGACAGCTCATCGGGATCGGCACCCCACTCGGTCGTGTAGCCGGCGTTCAGGTAGAAGCCCAGCTCGTCCCGATCGAACGCGCTCAGCTGGAGGCCGGCAACACGTTGACGTACGGCGTCGGCCAACGACACGTCGGCCGGGAGCCGGCCGGCCCGTGCCTTCGCCTGCTCGACGATCCGCGCCCAGTGCCCGCTGTGTGGCCGCACGCCGGCAGCCCGCAACCGTGGGTCGACGCGCACCTGTCCCGATGAGTACGACGAGGGCGCCAGGCGTGCGCCGGCGTCACGCGCGATCGGCGTGATCGGGTTGCCCGCGGCGTAGCCGTGGATCCACGACGCACCGAGATCCAGCGGAGACCCGGGCCAGCCGCGCCAGGTGTGGATCCGACCACCCAGGCGACCCCGCGCTTCCAGAACCCGCACGCGGTACCCGGCTCGACGCAAGCCGTCGGCCGCGACGATGCCGGCAACCCCGGCGCCGACCACGACGACGTGACAGTCCTGGGGGGAGCTGGAAACCGCCGGTTCCCGCACCGCCTCCAGAACGGAGCCGGTGGCGACTCCGACGATCAGCGATCGCCGGGAGACGGCAGTCGATCTGAGAGCCACCCGGTCAGTATGCCCGCCAGCGTGGCGACGCCTGCGCCGCGCGAAACCTGTCGGGACCGACCAGGAGATCCGGCTCGGTAGTCTCGCGCGCATGAGCCAGATCGACCCGTCCGCCTCTGTCGCATCGAGCGCCGTCGTCACCGGCGACGTCACCATCGGGGCGCACTCGCGAGTCCTGCACGGCGCCGTCCTCAACGGCGACCTCGGGCCGGTGCGGATCGGCTCCCACGTCGTCGTCATGGAGCACGCCCTCCTGCGCGGGCGACCCGACCACCCGCTGACGATCGGGGACGCGGTGCTCGTCGGGCCGCACACCCACCTCAACGGCACGACGATCGAGGACGAGGTGTTCGTGGCGACCGGGGTGTCGATGTTCCCCGGCTCGCGCGCGGCGCGGGGGTGCGAGCTGCGGATCAACAGCGTGCTGCACGTCAACACCGTGCTCGAGCCGGGCACCGTCGTCCCGATCGGCTGGATCGCGGCCGGCCGCCCTGCCGAGCTCTTCTCGCCCGACCGGCACGACGAGCTCTGGGCCGCGCAGGAACCGCTCGACTTCCCGGGCACGGTGTACGGCGTACCCCGAGGCACGTCGATGCGGGAGATCATGCGCCGGCAGTGCGAGGCATTTGCGCCTCGATAGAGGCGCCGTTCGTCACGGCGTACGGTCAG
The DNA here is from genome assembly GCA_963803235.1 of uncultured Actinomycetota bacterium. Taxonomy (GTDB): domain Bacteria; phylum Actinomycetota; class Actinomycetes; order Propionibacteriales; family Nocardioidaceae; genus Nocardioides. Next base: position 154,644 of record CAWDLL010000011.1, on the reverse strand, counting down.
GGGGCTCGAGGGCCGGACTGGTCGCGGGGGCCGTTGATGACCCGGAGACGGTCCGGCTCGAAGCCGTGCTTCATCCCCCACGCGACGGCCTGGGCGCGGCGGGTGACGCCGATCTTGCGGTAGCCGGTCCGGATGTAGGTCTTCACGGAGTTGATGCTGAGGTAGCTGCGCTCCGCGATCTCCTGGTTGCTCAGGCCCTGGGTGATCAGGGCGAGCACCTCCGCCTCGCGGGCGGTCAGGCCGTGGTCGCGGCCGGGCCACACGCCGGCGGCGTGCTCGACGGGCTCCTCCGCGGCGGGGGTCACGATCTGGCCGGCGTGCACCGCCTCGAGGGCCGACACCATCTGATCGGCGGTCAGCTGCTTGGAGAGGTACCCGCTGGCGCCACGCTCGATGGCTCGCTCGACCAGGTCAGGCTGGAGGTTCCAGCTGAAGATGACCACCTTGGCGTCGCTGCCGTTGACCAGGTCCTCGAGGTCGACGCCGTCGCCCTGCACCTGACCGAACGTGTCGTAGAGGATCACGTCGACCTCGCTCATGACCGGGAGGCCGGAGTCGAGCTCGACCACGCGGACCCGGTCGGGGTGCTGCGCGAGCATCGCGGCGACGCCGGCGACGACGATTTCATAGTCGTTCACGACGGCGACCCGGATCGGGGATGAAGGGCCCATCACCCGACCCTATTTCACCCGTGCGGAGGAAGCGATCACTTCCGCCACATTCGTACCGTGGCGGAGCCCCGTGCAGCGGGCCACGACAGAGGGAGGGTTCGTGGCGGATGTCGGCGTGCGCACGACTGCGGACGCGTGGCGCCGTCATGCCTCGTGGGGACGGGTCCCACCGCTCGTGCTGAGCAACGGCGACGAGGCCTGCAACCGGCTCGTCGTGGTCTCGGCACACCCGATCGACGAGAGCCTCGGCGCGGGCGGGTTGATCGCGACCGCCCACGCCTCCGGCGCCATGGTGTACGTCGTGCTGCTCACCGCGGGCGAGGCTCCGGGCCGAGGGGCTCAGGTGAGCCGGCACGCGCTGGCCACCCAGCGGCTCTCCGAGGTGGAGCACGCCGTCCAGGCCCTCGCGCCGTCCTCCCCGGTCGTCTACCTCGGCGCCACGGGTGGCGAGGTCGGCGACTGCGAGGGCGAGGTGGCCGCGAGCCTGACGGAGCTGATCGGGAACGGCGACCGGACCCTGCTGGCATCACCGTGGCGGCGCGACGGTCATCCCGACCACGACGCCGCCGGACGCGCCGCGGCGGAGGCGGCGAGCCGCACCGGTGCGCGGCTGGTGGAGTACCCGATCCGGGCCTGGCAGGACCGCTCCCCCGACCACGCGCCGTGGCGGGCGATCCGCCGTCTCGACCTCAGCCCGGAAGCGCGGCGGGCCAAGGAGCGGGCGATCGCGGCCCACGCCTCACCAGGTGTGCCCGGACGCCACCCGGCTCGCGGCGCCGGTGCTGACGGAGGCCGTCCTCGACCACTTCGCCGGCCCGGTCGAGCACTTCGTGGTGCACGAGGCCCGCTGACACGCGTCCGGCGACACGCAAGGCAAATGCGGAGTTGCTCGACCGAACCGGGATACAAATGACACACGCCCGGCAAGGTATGAGCTTGCCGGGCTTAAGTCTGCCCGGGTCTCGACGCGACCGACGTCGCGGGCGTCAGGTCCCGGTAGCGGCGTACTCGTCGATCTCCGCGAGCAGCCTGGTCTTCACGCCGTCCTCCGCGAACGACGCGCCCACGGCCGCGCGGGCCAGGTCGGCGACGCCGGCCTCGTCGAGACCGAGCAGGTCGGCGGCGATCTCGTACTCCTGGTTGAGCGTGGTCCCGAACATCGGCGGGTCGTCGGAGTTCACCGTGATCGTCACGCCGGCGTCGCGGAAGGCCACGATCGGGTGGTCGCCGATGGCGGCCACGGCGCGGGTCGCGACGTTCGACGACGGGCACACCTCGAGCGGGATCCCCTCGGCGGCCAGGTGCGCGAGCAGGGCCGGGTCCTGGGCCGACGTCGTGCCGTGGCCGATCCGTTCGGCACCCAGCAGGCGGAGCGACTCCCACACCGTCTCCGGCCCGGTCGTCTCACCGGCGTGCGGGACGCTGTGCAGGCCCGCGGCGCGGGCGGCGTCGAAGTGCGGCTGGAACTGCGGCCGGGGCACGCCGATCTCGGGGCCACCGAGCCCGAACCCGATCAGCGCGTCGGTGCGGTGGTCGAGCGCGTAGGCGAGGGTCGCGTCGGCCGCGGGCAGCCCGCTCTCGCCGGGGATGTCGTAGATCCAGCGCAGCACCAGCCCGAAGTCGCGCTCCGCGGCGACCCGCGCGTCCTCGATCGCCTCGGTGTAGGCCTCGATCGGGACCCCCGCCAGCACCGAGGTGTACGGCGTGCAGGTCAGCTCGGCGTACCGGAGGTTCTGCCCCTGCATCTCGCGGGCGATCTCGTAGGTGAGCAGCCGGACGTCCTCGGGCGTGCGGATCAGGTCGACGACCGCGAGGTAGACCTCGATGAAGTGCGCGAAGTCGCGGAACTCGTAGAACTTCCGCAGCTCCTCCGGGTCGCTGGGCACGGTGCCGGGATGCCGGGCGGCGAGCTCACCGACGATGCGCGCGGACGCGGAGCCGACGTGGTGGACGTGGAGCTCGGCCTTCGGGAGGCCGGCGATGAACGTGGACAGGCTCACCCGCCGGAGTCTGGCAGCGGAGCGCCGGGAACGCCCAAACGGCGCCGGTCAGGAGACGGCGTCGAGCACCGCCTGCATGCTCTCCTGCGGGTTGTCACCGGTCGACTTGCCGTCGATCAGGACGGTGGGCGTTCCCGTGACGCCGTCCTTCGACGCCTGTTCGGTGGCGTTCTCGACCCACTGCTGGAACACCCGGTCCTCGATCGGCCCGCGGACCGCGTCCTCGTCGGCGCCGGCCTTGACGGCGAGCTCGATCAGCTGGTCGTCGGTCAGCCCGGCCGACCCCTCGGCCGGCTGGTTCTCGTAGAGCAGCCGCTGGTAGGCGACGAACGCCTCCTGGCCGCTGGTGTCGAGGACCGCCATCAGCGCGTTCAGCGCGCGGGAGGAGTACTCGGTGGTCGACGCGCGGTCGAGGATCGCGATCGGGCGGTACTCCACCCGGACCTTGCCGTCCGCGACCGCCTGGTCGACCTGGTCCGCCGTCGCGTCCTGGAAGGCGCGGCAGACCGGGCACTGGAGGTCCTCGAAGAGCGTGATCGTCGTCGGCGCGGACTCGTCGCCGACCACCACGGCGTAGTTGTCGTCGACCCCGTTCGGTGTCGCCGCGGGCGTCTCGCCCGGTGGTGTCGCGCAGGCTGTTGACCGCGAAGCGCGATCCCCGACGATCAGCACGAGCACGGCCACGACAGCGCCCACGACGAGCAGGTTCCGGCGCCGCTCGGCGCGCTCCTGGGCGGCCATCGCGGCCGCCTGGCTCGCTCGGCGCGGGAGCGCTCAGCCGACTTCTTGGACATCCGGGACCCTTTCGGTACGGCGGAACAACAGGTTGTCGAGCGCGAACCGGGTTCGCGGCTTCCAGACCAGCCACAGGGAGAGCAGCAGCAGGCCGACGTCGCGGGCGATCTCCCAGGGGTACTCGTCGGCGGCGTCGGCCGACGTACCGCCGCCGCCGAAGCAGCCGCACTCGATCTGGAGCCCGCGCGCCCAGGCCGACGCGATGCCGACGATGAACGCCAGGAACAGCAGCGCCGAGATCGCCGCGGAGACCCTGGTCAGCAGGCCCAGCACGAGGCACAGGCCGACCACGATCTCGAGCACCGGCAGCAGGTGGCCGACCGTCGGGACGATCGCCTCGGGCAGCAGGTCGTAGGCGCGTACGGCGCGCACGCTCGCGGCCGGGTCGGGCAGCTTGAGCGCCCCCGCCACGATCCACACGCCGCCGGTGACGAGACGCGCCACCAGACCCACCCACTGCTGCACCCATCGAGAATAGGGGTGTCGGCTGAGCCGCTTCTGAAACGCGACTGAGAGGAAACCAAGCGCACGCCGTAGGGTGGCGTCGGTGAACGAACGACTCGTCTGGATCGACTGCGAGATGACCGGCCTCGACCTCGGGGCGGACGCCCTGATCGAGGTGGCGGCGCTCGTGACCGACTTCGACCTCAACGTCCTCGGCGACGGCGTCGACCTGATCATCAAGCCCCCGGCCGAGGCGCTGGACCAGATGAACGACTTCGTCCGCACCATGCACGAGAACTCCCGGCTGCTCGACGAGCTCGACCACGGCCTCACCCTCGGTGACGCCGAGGAGCAGGTGCTGACCTACATCCGCGAGCACTGCCCCGAGCACAGCCGGCCCACCGCTGGCCGGCAACACGGTCGCCACCGACCGCTCGTTCCTGGCCCGGGACATGCCGACCCTGGAGGGGTTCCTGCACTACCGGATCGTGGACGTCTCCTCGATCAAGGAGCTGTCCCGGCGCTGGTACCCACGCGCCTACTTCCAGGCCCCGGCCAAGCGCGGCAACCACCGCGCCCTCGCCGACATCCAGGAGAGCATCGAGGAGCTGCGCTACTACCGGGAGGCCGTTTTCGTCGCACCCGCCCGGCCCCGACAGCGACACCGCGCGGGCCATCGCCGCCCGACACGGCGGCTCCCTGACCGGCCTGGCGGACGCCCCTGCTCCCGATGCGGAACACGCAAGGCCTGACACCGGTACACTTCTGTCCGGCCCCGGCACTCCGGGGTCTCCTGGTGGGTATAGCTCAGCTGGTAGAGCGCTGCGTTGTGGTGGCGGATGTCGCGGGTTCAAGTCCCGTTACTCACCCCAAGAGGATCCGGCGGATGGCGTCGGCCGACAGGTCATGCTTGGTCAGGAAGCCCGCCGCAGGGCTCTCGGCGATCAGGTCGGCATAGTCGTCTGCCGCGTGGGTCGACATCAAGATCACCGCCGCCTGGTGCTCGCGAGTCGTCAGCCGCCAGCTGGCGTGCGAGCTCGAAGCCGCTCTCCGGTCCCAGGTTGACGTCGACCAGAACCGCGTCCGGCCGCAGGCGCTCCGTCAGTTCCAGCGCCTCCGCGGTCGCCGAGGCGCCCTCCAGCACCTGGACCCCCTCGCGCGACAGGAGTGAGCGGGCAGCGGCGAGAAACGGCCCGCTGTCGTCGACGATCAGAACGCTGAAACTCATGCGACAAGTTTCTCCCGCGACGGGTCCGGCGCGCATTGCAGGTAGCAGGTAGTGCACGGCGCCAGCAGGCTCCACCCACGGTTGGGCGCTGGCCGCGACGATTTTCAGGACGCCGCGGACGACCCTGAAAGGACGGCAACCGCCGTCCTACAGACAAGGAACTCTCATGCTGACTCTTCGACACCGCACCCACCGTTCGATGACCCACCTCGTGGCGGCCGGAGCTGCCCTCGGCCTGATGCTGACCGTGGCCGTGAGCACAGGCGCCGGCTCTGCCTCGGCCACCACGTCGCCGACGGCGGCCGCCGCCAACCCCGTCACCACCCACGTCAAGAAGGCCGATGCGGCACTCGCCAGGGCTGTCCAGCACATCCACGCGAAGAAGTACGCCGCCGCGCGGAAGGACCTGACCGCCGTACGAAGCCACACCAGCAAGGCGAACGCCGCAGCCAAGGCGCTGATCGGCGCCCCGCCCACCGACCCCGAGAGCGACGACCTGCCCGGCCCGCCGGCGGTGCTCGCGGCCACTAAGCTCGACACCCGGATCAGCACCGGGTACGGTGGCGCTGTTCGACCACCAGACCAACGCCAAGCTCGTGCACGCCCTGCGGCTGACCGTCAAGACGGCCCAGGTGAAGCGCGACAGCGTCCTGGACCCGGTCATCGCGCTGCCGCCGGAAGGCGCCGGCGTCGACTACGCGGACGGCATGGCCGACACGCTCGCCATGTACAACCGCCAGGTCCGACCATCCGAACGCGCTCGCGACCTTCACCCTGTCGCAGTCGGGATCGACGGGCCTGACCAACGCACTCGCCCGGGCCCAGGCCACCAAGGCCAAGGTCACCAAGGCGTTCGGCGGCGGCGAGCGGCCGACCCGGCCGGCGCCGACACCGGACCACGCCAGCGGGACGCGCAGCGGACAGTTGTCCGCGCGGTCCGGCCGTCGAGTGCGAGGCACGAAGCCATCGGGTCGCTCAGCGAGCCTCGAGGAAGGTGATCACCGCCAGCACCCGTCGGTGGTCGCCGGCGGACTCGGGAAGGTTCAGCTTGGCGAGGATGCTGCGCACGTGCTTCTCGACGGTCCCCTCGGTGACCCACAGCAGACCGGCGATGCCGGCGTTCGAGCGACCCTCCGCCATCAGCGCCAGCACCTCGCGCTCCCTCTCGCTCAGGACGGCCAGGGGATCGTTCCGCCGCTGCGCACCCACCAGCTCCTGCACCAGCGCGGGGTCCACGACCGACGCCCCCCTCGCGACCCGCTCGAGCGTGCCGACGAACTCGTCCACGTTCACGACGCGGCTCTTGAGCAGGTAGCCGATCCCCTGCCCGCTGGCCAGGAGCGTCATCGCGTGCTCGACCTCGACGTGCGCCGAGAGGACCAGGATGGCCACGTCGGGAAACTCGTCGCGGATCGTCCGGGCCGCGTCCAGCCCCTCGGCGGTGTGGGTCGGCGGCATCCGGATGTCGACCAGGACCAGGTCCGGCACCTGCTCGCGAACCAGCGCCAGGAGCTGTTCGCCGTCGCCGGCCTGGCCCACCACGTCGAAGCCCGGGCGGTCCAGCAGGCTGGCCACACCCTCGCGAAGCAGCACGTCGTCGTCGGCGAGGATCACCCGCAGCGCGGGTCGGACGGCGCGTTCAGCCTGCTGTTCGGTCAGGACCCTTCGGGGCTCGGCTCCGCCGTCATGCCCAGCAGTATCACTCACTCCGCGTCGCGTCAGCAGCCCCTCGGCGCCGATTTGTCGACGGATCGTCTGTCGCCTGCCGGCCCGCGGTGTCACCCGCTACCGGCTAGCAGGGGGCGCAGAGTCGGGTCAGTGGGGCCTCGGAGGTCGTGGTGGCTGCGCAGACGTGGAGCGGCTGGATGGAGCGTTGTGGCACACCCCAACCAGGAGGAACCCATGAACCACAACAGCCTCTACTCAGCCAACAGCAACCTCCACGGCTCCGCGACCACGAGGACCACCGCTACAAGAAGCCCATCGTGGCGATGACCATGGCCGTCGTCGGCGCCCTGGCCCTCAGCCCCTCGGCGCCGACGACGCCTCCGCCGACCGGCGGCCCCAGGCGAGCAGCAGTCCCAGGCTGGCCGTGCCTCGCCGGTCCCGCCCGCCGGGATGGTCTGGGTCCAGGGCGTCGCTGACCGACCAGGCCGGTCACGGGCTGGACAACGTCAACGTCGAGGTGTGGCCGACCGACCCCGCGGCCACCGCCCCGATCGGATCCAACCTGACCTACGGCGGCTTCCCCCGCGGACGGTCGTCACGGGCACGGCGCCTACCGGGTCGAGGTGCCCCTCGGCCAGCCCTACCGCATCGTCTTCTCGGGCGTCGGCGGCGAGGAGGACGGCGACGCCTACCGGATGCAGGCGTACGGCCAGGGCCGCCCGATCATGTTCGCGGGGCAAGGGCGCCAGCGCTGCCAAGGCCGGCACCGTTCGCAACCTGGGGACGACCGAGCTCGTCCACCAGGGCAAGGTCCGTTCGACGGTGAACGGCGCCCGCCGGCCAGGGTCAAGGCCGGCAAGAAGGGGACCCTGAACCTCAGGGTCACCAGCCCGTTCGTCGCCCCGGTCACCGGCAAGGTCGTGGTGAAGGTCGCGGCCAAGAAGATGATCCGCACGCTCAGCCGGACCGGCAACGGCAAGACCACGATCAGGCTGCCGAAGCTGAAGCCGGGCACGCACAAGGTCACCGCGTACTACGCCGGGCAGCGGCACCGTGCAGAGGTCGCCGGCACGACAGGTCAACGTCACCGTCAAGAAGAAGAAGTAACCCCCCGGCGGCCATACGCTGGCCACGCCCCACGGTCCACGTCGAGCACAGCTCGACGTGGACCGTTGGCGTTCGTGCGGGCCGGGCTCCGGATCACGCGGGTGCCGGGTGGCCCGTCGTCGCCCGGCACGAGGTGCAGGGGCACGCTGACCACGAGCGACGTGCCCTCTCCGGCGGGACTCGCGATCTCGATCCGCCCGCCGAGGGCATGGACGCGGTCCTTCAGCCCGATCAGGCCCGATCCGTGGCCGGCGTCGGCTCCCCCGACGCCGTCGTCCTGCACCCGGAGCCGGACCGACGGCCTCGTCGGCCTCGAGGTCGACCTGCACGAACGAGGCCTGGGCGTGCTTGATCACGTTGGTCAGGGCCTCGGACACGACGTAGTACACGCCCACCTCGACGGGCTCCGGCAGCCGGCTCGACGTCGCGGATCTCGAGCTCCACCGGCACCGGCGACCTGCGGGCCACCGTCGAGAGCGCGGGACGGAGGCCGCCTTCGGAGAGGATCGCCGGGTGGATGCCGTGCGAGACCTCGCGCAGCTCGTCGACCGCCGCGATCATCCCTTCTCCCGATGTGCGCAGCTGCTGGGCGAGCTCGTCGTGCCCCTCGGTCGGCGCGAGCTTCTCGGCCACCCGAGCTCGAGCGCGAGCGAGACCAGTCGCTGCTGCACGCCGTCGTGCAGGTCCCGCTCGAGGTGCCTGCGCGCCTCGTCGCCGGTCGCGACGATCCGGGCCCGGGACGCCGGTGAGCTCGGCCCTGGTCTCCGCGTTGGCGATCGCGGTCGCGACCAGCTCGGTGAACTCCCCGAGTCGCGACTCGGTCCCGACGGGGATCGGCTCCGGTGACGTGGACGACGCCACCATCACCCCCCACAGCCGGCCGTCGACGAGGATCGGGCATCCGGCGCTCGAGCGAACGCCCATGGCGCGCAGCTGTTCCACCAGAGCGCCCGAGCAGACCGAGAAGTCGGGGAACCTGACGGGCTGACGCGTACGGAACACGGTCGTGGCCACGTTGACGCCCTCGAGCGCGAACCGGGTGTTGACGGGCAGGTGCGGGCCCGACTCGCTCCACGCTGCGACGACCGTCGCCGTACCGTCCGTCTCGTAGCGGAGCCATGGTGGTCATGTCGAGGTCGAAGAGCCTGCCGACCTCCTCGGTGACCGCCGCGAAGACATCGCCGGCGACGCCTCGACGGCGACCAGGGTGGCCACGCGCCGCAGCGCCGCCTGCTCGTCGGCCAGCAGCTTGCGGGCCCGCTCGGACGCCTGGCGCGCCGCCGGGCGATGACGGCGAGCTCCCCGAGCAGCACACCGGTCACGAGGTAGGCGGCGAGCCCCAGGGAGTTCCGCGCGTCGGGAACCATGGACGCGTGCGTCGGCGGGATGGAGTACCAGTCCAGCGCGACCACGCTCGCCACACCGGCCGTCACCGCCGCCGTGATGCTCCACCAGCGGGCGATCGCGAGGACGACGACGACGTCGAGGGCGATGACGCCGAGGACGAGCACGAGGGAGCGGGGAGCAGGTCGAGCAGCGCGCCGGAGAGCGCGAACCAGACGCCGCCGACGATGAACGCGAGGACCGCCTCGGCGCCGATCCGGCGCCCCCCACGCTTCGTGGTCACGAGGGGAGGCTAGCGAGGCTGTCGGCGGTCCCGCCACCAACAGTGGAGAGGATGCCGCGTCCTACCGCTCGAGGCTCCGTGCGGCGCGCTGCAGCACCTTGGTCGTGCACCCGGCGTCGGCCGGGTTCCACGGGAGCTCGACATAGGCGGCGCCACGGTCGTCCGCCCAGTCGAGGGTCTTGGCGCAGGTGCCCAGGCGCTCGGCCGTCGCGGTCTGGAAGGCACGAGCCGTGCCGTACTTGGTCATCGCCCGGTACATGCGCTTGTAGTGCGGGTGCCGGCGGTCGGGGTCGAGCGACCCGATGGGAGAGCGGATCGAGTTGTTCTCCACGATGCAGCGGTTGCCCAGGCGGCTCGTGCAGTACCGCATCATCGAGACGGTGAACCGGTCATCGACGAGCTGGCGGTTGCGCTTCACGAACTGGGCGGGATTGAACGCGTACCCGCTGCGGGTCCGGGTCCACACGCGGTGCGCGTCGACCTCGGCACGGTGACAGGCCTTGTCCTTGGCGACGGTGTAGCCGGCCCGCTCCAGGGCGCGGCGGTTGCCGGCCTCGGAGGTCTGCCTCACGAACGGCTCGGCGTAGAAGGTGGTGCACCTGGAGATCACGACCTCGGCGACGACGTCGTTGTCGTCGTAGCGGTCGGAGAGGCGCTTCTGCAGGTCGGCGTAGGCCCGTCCGAAGGCGGGGGTCCAGAAGCGGGGCACGGTCCCGGTGGTGCCGTCCTGGGGGTCGTGCAGCTTGACCGGCGACCCGCCTCGGTGCTTGGCCCACCCGGGAGCGGCGACGCCGGCGAGGATGCGCAGCTTGACCCGGGCCTCACCTTCCGCGGCCACGTCCAGCGCCCGGTCCAGCGTGGCGGTGGACAGTGCTCCCGGGGAGGGCTGGAGCTTCTGCCAGTCAAAGGACAGGACGTAGGACTTCACTACGCCCTGCAGGCTCGACGGCGGCGGTCCGTCCCGGTCCAGCAAACCCCTCAGCAGTGGCTTGACCGGGGCCTGCGCGTTGGCGGCCGACGCGGCCGGGAGCTGACCCGGGAACAGCGTCATCGCCAGTGGGACGACGAGCAGGAGGATCGCAGAACGCCAGCGTGGGAAGGCAATCCGGGGCTTTTGGGACATGCCTTCAGCGTCGTCAGGAACCGCGTTCCCGGCTTCGCGGCCAGCGCCCAACCACACTGCCCGCGAACGGGCGTGACTGCTACCTGCTAGCAGGGGGGCGGGCGGAAGCCCGTGCCGGAATCAGCCCCGCGTCTGCCAGATCGGCGCGCCGCGTTTCAGCGGACGGTGAAGGTCCGCCAGACGGGCTTGCCGGACCCGGTTGCCAGCTTCCCCGCCGTGTCGGTGATGTCGGTGGAGAAGCCGTAGGTGCCGGGTGTGAGGCCGGAGAGCGAGTAGGACCAGGTGGTCGACGCGGCGTTCGGCGAGGCGAGCGTCGCGGTCACCTTGGTCGCCGCCACCTGCCAGGCCGTGCCGTTCCACCAGCGTCCGGTGCCCGCCTGCTTGATGCCGAGCCGGACGTTCGCGACGCCCCGGTCGTCGGCGGCCGTTCCGGCCATCGTCACCGACGAGGCCACGGTGGCGCCGTTGGCCGGGGCGGTGACGGTCCCGGTCGGCGGGGAGGCGTCCTGCGGAGGCGACGTGCCCATCGTGTAGGTCCGCACGACGTCGGCGTAGGTGTCGGCGAGGTAGATCGTCCCTTCGGGTCCGACCTCGACAGCGCCCGGGTGGTGCAGGCCGTTGACCGTGGCCTCGACGCTGCCGCCCGGGGCGAGCACCACCATCTGGTCGTCGGCGCTGTCGGCGACGATCACCCGCCCGGTGGCGTCGACCGCCACGCCCTCGGGACCGTCGAGGCTGCCGCCGGCGTTCCACGTCCGTAGGTAGGCGAAGCCGCCGGCCGCGGTGAAGGTGAACTCCTGGATCCGGTTGTTGCCCCGGTCCGCGACGAAGACGTGACCGTCCGGCCCGACCGCGACGGCGCTGGGCCACTGGAAGTTGGTGTTCGCCGTGCCCCGGCTGCCGAACACGTACGCCGGCATCGGCCCCTTGTTGTCGGTCGGCCAGGTCGCGTGGGCGACGTCGTACGCCTTGATCCGGTGGTTCTGGGTGTCGACGACGAACGCGAACCGGTCGCTCGGGCGGATGGCGATGTCGTAGGGCCAGTTGAAGGACCGTTCGTCCGTGCCGGCGGGCTCGTTCTTGATGAACCCGACGCCCTGACAGCTGTCGGTGAGCACCTGCAGCTGGTTCTGCTTGGTGTCGGCGATCCAGAGGTTCCCTGTCGCGGGGTCGACGGCGAGGCCGCGCGGCCAGTTGAACTGCCCGAGCCTGGTCCCCTCGGCGGCCCGCTGGCCGCAGACGTCCACCAGCCCCCCGCTGCTGTTGAAGCGCGCGAACGCGTGGTGGACGGTGTCGGCGACCCACAGGTCGCCGTCGGGGGCGAACGCCATGCCCCGCGGCTCGTGGAAGATCCGGGTAGCGGTCGGGGCCGGCAGCACCGTGCCGATGGTCCGGTTGTAGGTGAAACCGGTCGCGGTGCGGTTCCAGCGCTCGATCCGGTCGCCCCACAGGTCGGCGCCCCAGACGTTGCCGTCGGCGTCGACCGCGACCCGGCGGATCGTCGTGAACGTGCCCGGCTGGTCGGGCTCCCCGAAGCTTCCGAACTGGGTGACGAAGGTGCCGCTGAGGGTGAACACCTGCACCCGGTTGTTGATCCCGTCGGCGACGTAGAGCAGCTCCTGGCCGGTGACCGGGTCGACCTGCGTCGCGACGCCGTACGGCGTGCGGAACTGCCCGGCGTTCGACCCGGTGCCTCCCCACGTGGTGAGGCAGGTCCCGGTCGAGGAGAACTTGACGATCTGGTTGGTCTTGTAGCCCGCCACGTAGACGTTGCCCGCCGAGTCCGCCGTGGCGTCCCGGTTGCCGAGGATGGCGCAGGCGCCGTTGCCGGTGATCGTCCGCACGACGTTCAGGTCGAGGTCCATCACGACGATCCGGTCCCGGCCGGTGTCGCCGACGTAGATCCGGTTCCCCTTGACGGTCACGCCCAGCTGGAAGGACATCGGAGTGCTCGGACCCGTGGTGCTGGCCAGCCAGGCACCGCTCGGCGACAGCTTCACGATCCGGCTGTTGCGCGTGTCGGCGACGTAGACGTTGTTGGCTGCATCGATGCCGATGTCGCGGGGGTTGTCGAACTGGTTCTGGCCGGTGCCGAAGCTGCCGACAGACCACACGAGCGTGCCGTTGGCGTTGTAGCGCGCCACCCTGTTGTTGCCGGTGTCGGCGATCACGACCGTGCCGTCGGGCGCCACCTCGAGCCCCGAGGGGTACATCTCGGCGTGCAGAGGTCCGCCGATGGTCCGGCCCGGCACGGGCGTCGCCGCGAGAGCGCTGCTGGGCTGGCCAACGACGGCCCCGCCCGCCGCCAGCGCGACGAACAGGGCCGTCACGACCCGCTTCCCCCGCGAGTAGCTACCCACATCGACCCCCTAGGGACGCATTCCACCGTCGTCCTCCGCGCGGGGCGATGGTCAGATCGCTCGCGGACTTCACCGAATTTGGGTGCGCGGGCGCAAACGATTGATCAGGGCAGCAGAGCCGATCGCTGTGCCAGCAGCAGCTCGGCCAGACCGGAGGTCTCCACGGCGACCAGAAAGGCGGACAGGCCCTGGACAAGTCGACGCCGGTCGGCGGGTGGCAGGTCGGCGACCGCCCGGCCCAGCAGCTCGGCTCGCTGCCTCATCAGGTCGTCCACCAGACCCCGGCCTTCCGCCGTGAGCGAGATGGACACGTTGCGGCGGTCGTGCTCCGCGCCCCCGCGGCTGATCAACCCGGAGCTCACGAGCTTGTCGCACGCCCGGCTCGCATTCGAGGGGTTGACCCCGAGGCCGTGGGCGATCGACTTGAGGTTGAGCGACCCTTCGTACTGGAGCATCACCAGGACGCGGAGCTGCGGGACGCTCACGGTGTGCTCGACGGCCGCCAGCGTCCGCGCGACGACGGCCGTCATGACGCGCGAGGTCGCCATCAGCGCCTCGACGGCCATGGCCTCGTCGGTGCCGTCCTGTCCGGAGACTGTCACCCGAGGATCGTAGAGCCGGAGGCACTGCCGCCGGCGGCTTTGGCTCGGCAGGTCAGCGACAGAACGCGTGCACCTCGAGCCCGGGCGTCTCCTCGTCCCCGAAGACCTGCTCCAGCGCCGCCTCCACCGCCCGGCGACCGCCGTACGTCGCGTCGTCGGCACCCGGCCAGGTGACGACGGCGTGCCCGGGCACGGCGCCGGCCATGTCCGGGGGTGCCGCCCCGGACCAGCAGTCGTGGCGTTCGACCAGCCACGGGACCGATCCCGGCGCGGCCTGCGGCCCCGATGACCCGCGCGGAGGGGCGTCCATCTGCACCGCGCCCGAGAGCGCGATGAGCCCCGCTGTGAAGCCGAGCGCGAGCCCGGTGATGGCGGTGCGGGTGTTGCGTATCCAGTTCGGTACGAGCATCACGGTCCCCCGGGTGTGGTGCCCTCCCTCGGCGGTGCCGTACCCCCTTCCCGACAAGGAATTCTCTGACTAAAGTCAGAGAATGTCCGCGGACACCGACACGCTGCGTCGCTTCAACCGCACCTACACCCAGCGGATCGGGGTGCTGGACGAGTCGTTCCTCGGCACCGGCTTCCCCCTGGGCGTCTCGCGGCTGCTCTTCGAGATCGGGCCGGGCGGAGCGACGGTCCGCGACCTGCGCGAGCGGCTGGACCTCGACTCCGGCTACCTCACCCGGCTGCTCCGGCGGCTCACCGACGACGGCCTGGTCGAGGTGCGCCAGGACCCCGACGACCGGCGCCGGCGGCTGGTGTCGCTGACCGCCCGCGGCCGAGACGGCGTGGCGCGATCTCGACGACCGCTCCGAGGACCTGGCGCGGACCCTGGTCGAGCCGCTGACCGACCGGCAGCGGGACCGGCTGACCGAGGCCCTGGCGACCGCCGACCTCCTGGTCCGGGCGGCGACGGTGCACCTGCGCGCCGTCGACCCGGCCGACCCGGTGGCGGTCGAGGCGGTCGGCCACTACTTCGCCGAGCTGGACCGGCGCTTCCCGACCGGCTTCGACCCGGGCGAGGGCGCCCACGACGCCGAGTCGATGGCGCCGGGCGCGGGCGTGTTCGTCGTCGCGACCAGCGACGGCAGCCCGGTGGCCTGCGGCGGCGTGCAGCGGATCGGGCCGGGCGTCGGCGAGATCAAGCGGATGTGGGTGGACCCGGAGTGGCGCGGCGCGGGGCTCGGGTCACGGATGCTCCGCCACCTCGAGGCCGAGGCGGCGCGGCTGGGGCACGACCGGGTCGTGCTCGACACCAACGGCACCCTGCTCGAGGCGATCGCGATGTACGAGCGGGCCGGCTACCGCCACATCGAGCGCTACAACGACAACCCGTACGCCCAGGCGTGGTTCGAGAAGGAGTTGCGCGACGTCACTGCGGCGGCCGCGCCGCGGCGTACTGCTCACGCGTGAGGAACGCCAGCTGGGCGGGCTTGGTCGACAGCTGGACGACCGGCCCGAGCTCCATCCCGAGCCGGGCGAGGAGCGCCACCGACTTCTCGTTGCGCACGTCCGGCTCGACCACGATCCGGTGCACGGCCGGGTCGGTGAACGCGAAGTCCAGCAGGAACCACATGAGGTGGCCGGTGAAGCCGGGGACCTCGACCCGCGCCGGCGCCATCATGAAGTGCAGCCCGAGGTCGCCCGGCCGGACGTCGTAGTGCTCGCCGACCTCCTCGGCGGGCGGCTGGTAGTCCTGGAACAGGCTGACCGGCTCGCCGTCCAGCCGTGCCAGCCAGGCGTGGTGGGTGGGCTGCTCGTCGATCCAGGAGTAGATCTCGCGCACCTCGTCCTCGGTGTGGTCCTGCATCATCCAGAAGCGGGCGCGGTCCTGGACGACCCAGCCGTGGACCAGTCCCGCCTCGCTCACCGGGTCCAGCGGGTCGAGGCGGAGAGTGCCGAGGCCCGCGACATCGGCGACGTACGCCGGGGCGCGTGCAGTCAGGTCGGTCACGGCGTCTCCTCCGTCAGCTGCGCCCAGTCGGTGACCACGGGCACCAGGCGGGCGTCGGCCCAGGCGTCGAGCTGGTCGTGGTGGTGTGGGTCGCGCGGGTCTCCGGCGGCTCCGAGCGGGACCACCCAGCCGCTGTTGTCGCGGTCGGCGAGGTCCCAGACGTAGCGGGCGACCGAGCCACGCCAGCACTCGTCGGCCAGGCCGGGCAGCGAGCCGGTGCAGCGCACGCAGTCGATGTCGCCGGACACGGACACCTCGGGAACGGCAGGCGCGTCCAGGTCGGGCGCGAGCACCTCGAACGCGTGGATGGGGGTGAGCACGTGCGTCTCGCCCCAGGTCGCGGGATGCCCGGCGGCGTCGTCCAGCGCGAGCCCGGCCAGCCTCGGCAGGTCGAACCCGAACGGCTCACCCGCCGCGATCAGCCCCTCCACCGCGAGCCCGATCCGGGTCGTCGGGTCCTGCCAGGGCGCCAGCACCTCGTCGTCGGTGACCGGCTCCGCGAGCGGCCCGAACACCGGCTCCACGGCGAGCCGGCTGACGAAGGCCGAGCGCCACGCCGCGAACGCGGCCGCGCCCCGCGAGCCGGCGTCCATCCGTCCGTCCCAGCCGCGGATGGCCTCGCGCACCGGGCGGCCCGGGAGGGCCGGGCTCGGCACGGTCGAGCAGCGCGAGCACCTGGTCGAGGACGGGCAGCAGGGTGTCCCCGTGGAAGCCGGCGAAGTCCGCGACGGTGAGGTCGTCACGGCCGGCCATCAGGTCGTGCAGGCGACGCGCGCGGTGCGGCGGCGCGAACGTGGTGCCGATCGGCTCGCTCTCCGGGCCGCGCCGCTCGTTGGCGGTCACGACCTGCCCGTCCGGGGGGATGTCGGTGCGAGGGAGGGCGTCGAGCCAGCCGGTCCAGCCGCCCGCCGGGTCGGCGGCGTCGACGATGCCGGCCCGGTTGCGGTCGTCGCGGGTGGGGATCCGGCCGGCCACGCGGTAGCGCACCGCACCGTGCCGGTCGGCGGTCACCAGGTTGTTGACCGGCTCGACCCAGGCGTCGAAGGCCGCGTCCACGTCGTCGACGGTGCGCGCACGCAGCAGCGGGAGGAGCGCGTCGAAGCCCAGGTCGCCCAGGACCGAGGAGGCGGCGCGCAGGCTGAGCCCCTGCCCCTCGTCGACACCACCGGAGAACACCGGCCCGCGGTCCGTCACGACCACCTCGACCTCGCGTGGCTCCGGCTCGCCGAGCACCGGGATCAGCTCGACCTCCGCGGACACCGGCTCCCAGCCGGCCGGACCCCGCGCCTCCACGCGGCCGCCCTCGCGCCGCAACCGCTCGGCGTACACGTCCTGGTAGTCGGCCATCGCGTTGGTGATCGCCCAGGCGACGTCGCCGGCGTGGGCGAAGTGCGGGACCCCGGGGACGCCCGGGAACGCGAACCCGACCACGTCGAACTCGTCGCACGCGAGCCGGATCTGCTGGTAGACGCCGGGGCTCTCGATCGTGCGGTGCGGGTCGCCGGCGACGAGCGGGAACCCGGTGACCGTGCGGGCTCCGCCCACCGCCCAGGCGTTGCTGCCGCTGGGCAGCGGCCCCTCGTGCGAGAGCAGCCCGGCGTCGTCGCCGAGCACCTCGCGACTGCGGGCGGACCAGAGCTTGCCGGGCAGGCTGGCGAAGAGCAGGTGCTGGGCGTGGAAGACCGCCAGCGGCGTCCATTCCTCCCACGCCGATGGCTCGAGGTCGAGCGCGGCGAGCTCGGGCGCGTCGGCGTGCAGCCCGTCGTTGACCCCGGCGACGTACGCCGCCACGAACGTGCGCGCCTCGTCCCCGAGCCGGGCGTGCGCCCGGCGCGCGGTGTCGGCGATCCGGGTGCGCCGGGCGAGCCGGTCCCACGGGACGCCGGACGGTCCGAAGACCTCGGCGGTGGTGCCGGTCGCGCGCCGACGCAGGAACTCCAGCTGCCAGGCCCGGTCCCGCGCCGTCACCTGTCCCTGGCCGCGCGCGAGATCCTCGACCGAGGTCGCGCGCACGTGCGGGACGCCCCAGGCGTCCCGGAAGATCCGGGCCATGTTAGGTGACCCTAATCTGCGTGTCGCCGTCTCACTGCCCTGCGCACTCACCGGGTTTCGACGCGCTCGCGCGACCTCGTCCCTCGGTCGCGTCGCTTGCTCGAGCTGGCTGCGCCCACGCGACGCGTTCGTTCCGACGCCGCTGCGCAGCCAGGGATGTGGCCGAAGTGCCCGCGCTGGAAGTCCTCGTAGGCCTGCATGACCTCGGACTTGGTGTTCATCACGAACGGCCCGGCCCAGGCGAGCGGCTCGCGGATCGGCTTGCCGCCGACCACGATCACGTCCATCTTCGGCGAGCGGCTCTCCTGGGAGCCGTCGGCGGTGATGGTGAGGAAGTCGCCGGCGCCGAAGACCGCCGACTGGCCCATCCGGATCGGGCGGGCGTCGGTGCCGACGGTGCCGTGGCCGTTGAGGACGTAGACCAGCGCGTTGAAGTCGACGTCCCATGGCAGCTCGAGCCGGGCGCCGGGCTCGATGGTGGCGTGCACCAGCGTCATCGGGGTGAACGTCGCTCCCGGGCCGGCGTGGCCGTCGAGGGTGCCGGCGATGACCCGGACCAGTGAGCCGGCGTCCGCCGAGGTGACCAGGGCGACCTCGCCGGAGCGGAGGTCCTGGTACTTCGGCGCGTTCATCTTGGCGTCGCGCGGCAGGTTCACCCAGAGCTGGATGCCGTGGAAGAGGCCACCCTGCTGGACCAGCCACTCGGGCGGGGCCTCGATGTGCAGGATGCCGGCGCCTGCGGTCATCCACTGGGTGTCGCCGTTGGTGATGGTGCCGCCACCACCGTGGCTGTCCTGGTGGTCGAAGGTGCCGTCGATGATGTAGGTGACGGTCTCGAAGCCGCGGTGCGGGTGCCACGGCGTGCCCTTGGGCTCACCCGGCGCGTACTCCACCTCGCCCATCTGGTCCATCATCACGAACGGGTCGAGGTGCGCGAGGTCGATGCCGGCGAAGGCACGGCGGACCGGGAAGCCCTCCCCCTCGAAGCCCTGCGGGGCGGTGGTCACCTGCCACACGGGGCGCGGCTGGTCGCCCAGTCCGGGCGCGCGGAGTCGGTCCAGGACGGTCAGGTCGTTGACGGTGACGGCGGGCATGGGGTCCTCCTCGGATCACCTGGTTCAACTGTAGTTGAAGATTGGATATTCCGCCCGGCGGCGACGCGTCAGGAGCCGTCGGGCAGCTGCACCCGGAACGTCGTACCGACCCCGGGCTCGGACTCCACCGCCACGTCGCCGCCGTGCATCTCCGCGATGGAGTGCGCGATGGACAGGCCGAGCCCGCTGCCCGGGATCGCCTGCTCCTGCGCGGTCGAGGACCGGAAGAACCGGGTGAACAGGTGCTCCTGCTCGTCGACCGGGATGCCGATCCCGGTGTCGGCCACCGAGATCACGGCGCCGCCGTTCTCCCGGGTCAGCCCGACCGAGACCCGGCCGCCCTCGGGGGTGAACTTCACGGCGTTGCCGAGCAGGTTGACCACCATCCGCTCCAGCATCTCCACGTCGCCGGTGAAGGGCACCGCACCCTCCGGCACGTCCAGGCGGACGGCGAGGTCGCGGGCCGACCACGACGGCGCCACCACGTCGTACGCCGTGCGGACCACCGCCGCGAGGTCGAGGTCGGCGCGGTCGTCGAGCCCGAGGCCGGCGTCCTGCATCTTGGAGAGGGTGAGCAGCTCGTCGATCAGGGTCAGCAGCCGCCGGCTGTTGGTGTTGACCCGGCCGACCGCGTCGTACTGCTCGCTGTTGAGGTGGCCGAAGCTGCCGTCCTGGAGCATCTCGAGGTAGCCGACGATGCTGGTGATCGGCGTCCGCAGCTCGTGGCTGACCGCCGACACGAACGTGTCCTTGACCTGGTCCACCTCCCGCAGCCGTTCGACCGCCCGCCGCTCGACCTCGAGCGCCTCGACGATCGACTCGTGGGCGCGGACCCGGTCCTCGACGTCCTCCGAGGTGCTGACGTACCCGATCACCGCGCCCCGGTTGTCGACGATCCGCGAGAGCGTCATCGAGTGGGTCCGCTCGACACCGTCCTCGCGCAGGAACTTGATGTCGACCGCGCCGGTGTCCGGCTCGGCCAGCTTGAGCGAGACCGAGACGAAGTCGTCGCGGACCCCCAGCTGGGCGGCCTGGCGCGAGATCTCCTCCTGGGTGTGGAACATCGTCGTGAACCGGCCGAGCACCTCGTGCGGCCGGTAGCCCAGCAGCGCTCGGCTCCCGGGTTGAACAGCGCGACCCGCCCGATCTCGTCAGCACCGATGATCGCGACGTTCGCGCTGCTCACGATCTGCTGGACCCGGTCCCGCTCGACCCGCGCCTGGCGGGCGTTCTCCACCTGCTGCCCGACCGCCATCGAGAGCGGGATGGTCACCAGGACGCAGGCGATGAAGAAGGACTGGAGGATGATGCCGGTCAGGTCCTCGGGCAGCGCGTACCGGTCCGGGGCCTCGGCGAGCGGGCCGAATCCCCACGTGGTCAGCACCGTCCCGATGGTCACGACCACCAGCAGCTGCAGCTGCACCTCGCGCAGCGGGCTGCGCAGGGCACCCCAGCCCAGCCCGGGGATCACCAGGAACAACATGGCCGGGAAGTCGGCGGGCACGAACACGACGACGGTCACCCCCACCGTCACCACCCACTGGCACACGCGCTCGGCCAGGTTCGCGATCGCGGGATGGTCGTCGGTGTCGACGAAGAACGGCAGCAGGATGAAGGACGAGGAGGCGTGCCCGACGAAGGTGCCGAGCCCGATCAGCCACAGCGCGCCCTCCCCGGTCAGCGCGAGCGACGCCATCGACACCAGCGCCGCGGCCAGGCCGCCCAGGGTGACCGCGACGACGTACCGGCTGACGTCGTCGTCGATCTTGAGAGCCGGCCGGATGCGTCCACCCGCCGTCATCACCCACGCGATGATCGCGGCCTCGAGCGCCACCCCGATGCCACCGCCGACGGCCAGTCCGAGCGGCCGGCCACCCAGCCAGTACGCCGCGAACGCCAGGACGAGCACGAGGGCCAGGACGAGCGGCACCTGGCGCCGCTTGACGGTGTAGAGCGCAACGGCGCCGAGGACGGCCGGCCACATCTCCGAGGCGAGCGCGTCGGTGTCGCGGCTCATCACCGCCAGCAGACCCACGCTGAACATGGCGAACAGCAGCGCGCCGGCACGGCGGGCGCGGGAGCTGTCCACTGGCACTCCTGGGTCGGGGCGGGGCTAGGGTCGAGAAGTGAGCACTGCCAAGAAACACTATGACGTCGTCGTGGCCGGGGGCGGGCACAACGGGCTGGTGGCCGCGGCGTATCTCGCGCGCGCCGGGCTGTCGGTGCTCGTCCTCGAACGCCGCGCCCAGGTCGGCGGGGCGGCCGTGTCGACCCGGACGTTCAGCGGCCACGAGGCCCGGTTCTCGCCGTACTCACACGTCGTCTCGCTCCCCCAGCGCCTGGTCACCGACCTCGACCTGCGCGTCGAGCTGGTGACCCGCCCGAGCGCGCCGTACGCCGGGAGTCCGGAGGACCACGACGCGTGGCGCGAGTTCCACGCGGACCTCGCCGACCTGGCGCACGTCCTGGCCCCGACCCTGCTCGAGCCGCTGCCGACCGAGCGCGACGTCCGGGACAAGGTGGACACCGGGATCTGGCGGGACTTCGTGACCACCCCGCTCGGGGCGACGCTCGAGGAGCGGTTCACCGATGACGCGGTCCGCGGGGCCGTCGGCTCGGACGGGCTGCTCGGGACCTTCGCCTCGCTGCACGACGGCGCGCTGTCGCAGAACCGCTGCTTCCTCTACCACGCCCTCGGCAACGCGGCCGGCGAGCAACGGCTGCCCGTCGGCGGCATGGGCGCCGTGTCGGACGCCCTCGCCCGCTCGGCCCGGGAGGCCGGCGCCGAGATCATCACGTCGGTCGGCGTCAGCTCCATCCAGGGCGGCGACGCCGAAGCCGAGACCTCGTTCCACGACGGCATGTCCTCGCACACCGTCAGCGCCCGGCACGTGCTGGGCGATGTCGCACCGTGGGTGCTGCGGATCCTGATGGGCGAGCCGGAGGACCCGGAGACGAAGCCGCAGGGCGCCCAGCTCCTGCTCGACCTGCTCGTCGACCGGCTCCCCGCCCTCCGCTCCGGCGTGGACCCGGCCGTCGCCTTCGCCAGCACCGTCCACGTGGCCGCCGACCTCACCCAGCTCGAGAAGGCGTACGCCGAGGCGGCGGCCGGGCAGGTCCCGTCACCGCTGCCGGGCCGGCTCGTCAGCCACTCCCTGACCGATCCGTCCGTGCTCGGCACGCACGCCGACGGACGGCAGACGCTCTCCTTCTTCGGGCTGCACACCCCCGCCGCCCTGTTCGCCGGCGAGGACCGGGCCGAGGTCAAGGAGCGCGCCGTGGCCAGCGCCCTCGCCGCGATCAACGAGCAGCTCGCCGAGCCGATCGAGTCCTGCCTGGCCCGCGATGCCGACGGCAACCCCTGCCTCGAGGCCCGGATCCCGCAGGACGTCGAGGCCGAGCTGGCGACGCCCGGCGGCCACCTCTTCCACGGCGACCTGGACTGGCCGTGGGCCTCCAACCGCGCCCGGCTCGACACCCCGGCCCAGCAGTGGGGCGTCCAGACCGACGTCGACTCGGTCCTGGTCTGCGGCTCCGGCGCCCGCCGCGGCGGAGGCATCTCCGGGCTCGGCGGCCACAATGCCGCCCAGGCCGTCCTGGCCCATCGCTGAGGGTGACCGAGACCTCCCCGGCGGGGCCGTTCTCGATTTTTCGCCTCGGTCGCCCGCTGGTAACGTTGGCGTCGCTTCACCACGCGCGCCATTAGCTCAATTGGCAGAGCAGCTGACTCTTAATCAGCGGGTTCGGGGTTCGAGTCCCTGATGGCGTACCACCAAGGCCCTGACCAGCGGAAACGCAGGTCGGGGCCTTCTTGTTGCGTCGACTTGTAGCCAAGTTTGTAGCCATTCTCTCCGCTAGCAACCTCGGGGCCTCATCTTCTGGACATGAACACCGCGGCTCGCATTGGCCAATATCTGCGCCGCTACTGGCTGACCGTGTGATCCCGCGCCGCAGCCGGTCTCGCCATTCAAGGGCTAGGTGCAACGCCCGGCACAGCCTCCGCTGCCGCCAATCCCACACGCTGGCGACACCCAGCCGCGGAGGCTCAAGGAAACTGCAAGACTGAGGGGATCCGCGTACATGTCCGCTATCCGCGCGAAACCATGTACGCGTGACCGATCCGATGAAGTTGTGGGACTTCAACGATCCGGCCCAATCAGAGCGACGCTTCCGTGAGGCAGCGGCCACACTGTCCGGGGACGATCGAGCTGCCCACCTGACCCAAGTGGCCCGCGCGCTTGGGCTACAGGACAAGTACGCCGAGGGACTGCAAGTACTCGACGGTGTCGCCGACGGCGGCGCCCCCGTGCGGATCCACGTCGCCCTCGAACACGGGCGCTTGCTTCGCTCCATGGGCCGCCCGGCCGAGGCACTCGCCGATTTCGTCGAGGCTGAGCGGCTGGCCAAGGCGGGCGGTCGTGACGACCTGCGCATCGACGCCATGCACATGATCGCCCTGACGGCCGACCCGGAAGACCAGCTCACCGTCAAACGCGCCGCGCTGAACCTTGCCAGGGCCTCCGACGACCACCGGGCCCGCGACTGGGACGCAGCACTGTTGACCAACATCGGCATGACCCACGCGGAGGCCGGCGACCACGAGCAGCTCTGGAGAAGTTCGAGGAGGCGCTCGCCGCCCGCGAACGGATCGGCGACATCGAGACGATCCAGGTCGCCCGGTGGCTGGTCGCCTGGTCGCTCCGCAACCTCGGCCGGCACCGCGAGGCGCTGAAGATGCAGCACGCGCTCAAGGCCGAGCTCGACTCCGACGACGACTTCGACCAGCCCCGATGAGAAATCCCGTCAGCAGCGCTAGGGACCGTCTCGCTCCGGCAGACTCCGCCGGCCATTTCGTAGGAGTGGGCCGCCTCGGCAGGCTCGGCCCGGTGGCAGGTGAGCGTCCGAGGCATCGCGCTGGTGGATCCGGGTGGTCGAACGCCGAGGGAAAGCCGGTTTCACGTCGCTCACCTCCCACCATCTGGTGGGTGAATCCGAACTGGCGGCTTCGGTTGCGGTGCTTCCGGTCTGCAGCCAAGTCCGAGCGAGCGTATCGGGCGCCACTGCGCGGTCGTTCCGCACAGAGTCAATCAACGGGGCGGCGTCCGACGCGTACTTCTCCGGGGTCAGGGAGTGTTCGTCGTGAGTCTGGCGACGAAGTCGTGCAGGTCTTGGCTGCGGATCCGCCGACCTCCGTCGACCTTGACGGCCGGCAACGCCCCGGATGCGATCAGCTCGTACAGCTTTGCTCGGCTGACACCCAGCTGAGCGGCAGCTTCAGGGACCTTGATCAGCAGTGTTTCCATCTCTACGTCCTCCGACGTGCCCGTCATTGCGCGCACGGTTGGAGAGGCGACCCGGAATGGACGTGGCCGGACGCGATTGGGCTCGGTCGTCGCGAACCCACGCGCCGTCGCGACCCATCGGAGGGCCAGTACCGGCCTCGTTGCCGGCGAGTGCGTGTACGCCCGGGCAGAACTCACCCGCCCCCGCGTCAGCGCGCTGACGTGGGGGTACGTGTCGCTTTAGATCAGCCCAGGTTGTCGTCCGCTGAACCCAATTCCTCGGCCACCTGTTGAAGGTTTGCTGTGCCGTCACTGTCAGGGTCGGCACCGTCTTGTACTCCGCCGGGTGTGTCTTCGGGGTAGGGCTCTGGCATGTCCCCGTCGTGGAGTGGGTCTTGGCCTGTTCCCGGTGGTCGCGCTTGAGTCGGTTCCGATGTCATGTTCAAACTCCTGGTGACGAAGTAGTTGATGGCGGTCCCGCTGGGCACTTCTTGACACCGTATCTGTAAATGAAGGGGCCGGGACTCCCCAGTCATGGTCGGTGTCCCCCGCACTGCGCTCGGATGTCTCGCAGAGACTCGCCTAGGTGGACTGGCCTGCGGTAGCGAACGCGATCGGCGGCCGAGAATCTGTGGTTATCCACGGTTGTCGACCAAGATCCGACGCGGTCTTGGCGGCGGCGTCTGCCCACAAGTTGCGATGGCCAAGATCCTGCCATCGACGATTCAGGAGTGGGTCACCAAGGCAACGGCCGAGGGACTGTCTCCGGTCTCGATTCGGAAGTACCACGTCATGCTGCACTCAATCTTCACCAGGGCCACGCGCGACCGGATCATCCTTACCAATCCCTGCGAGCACACGGAGTTGCCCAAGATCGTCCGACGACGCAGTCGGACGCTGACCCCCGATGAGTTCACCAAGCTCGTCGAAGCCATCCCCAACCGCCACCGACTGATGGTCGAGACCTTCATCGAGACCGGGATGCGGTGGGGGGAACTCGTCGCACTGCGGCCACGTCACATCGACTTCCTGCGCCGCAACCTCACCGTCCAGGAGACCCTTGTCGAGGTTTCCCGGAGGCACTCCCCCACCGGTGAGCGCATGATCATGCAGCCCTACCCCAAGAGCAAGGAGCCGAGGACGTTCGGCGTTCGCGCGCGGTGGCTTGAGGAAATCGCGGCCCACATCGAGGCTCGTGGCCTCGGGCGGGACGACCTTGTCTTCGCGACGCAGTCGGGCACTCCCATTTCGCGCAACACGTTCCGCACACGTATCTGGTTACCGGCGGTGAAGGCATCCGGAATTGAGTTCAACGTTCGGGTGCACGACCTGCGTCACGCCCACGCGTCCTGGCTACTTGCAGGGGGCGCCGATCTCAAGGGAGTCATGGACAGGATGGGCCATGCTCAGATTCAGACCACACAGCGCTACCTGCATACCCTGCCCGACACAGACCAGAAGAATCTGGACGCCCTGAGCCGCATCGACCAAAAGAAGTGGCGTTCCTTCTCCAGGAAGGACCAGGTCGAAGAGGCCGTCCGCTCGCGCTGCGCGGCGCACACACTCATGATGTTGACCGCTATGAAGGAAAGTAACGGCTTGGTGTGCGAAACCGGCATGCTTAGGCCGCCTCCGACTTCGTCGCACTCGTCGTCTGTCGGTCTGTTACCGGTGATAGCCGCAGTTCGTTTGGGTGCACCGGTTCGCGGAAGCCCGGGCGCTCCGGGTGGAGAGAGAGTGGGCTCAGATCCGCCATGCGCCGCGCGGTGCCACCGTGGGGTCACCGGCCCGGGCTACTCTGCCGGAACAGGACCAAGAGACGAAGTGCCGTCCCATGGAGACGACCCCGATCAGTGACTCCGCTCCAACGTGACCTCGGGATCCGACTAGCGGACCTTATGCGTCCCCTAGCGCCGTGGTCATTTGACGAGTTCGACGCCCACGCCCGACAGCGCATCGCCGAACGGCGCCCCCTCGAGCGGCCGGCCGACAACGGCCACTATCCCAACAGCAACGGCGAGCAGGACGGGCCACGCCACACCGGAAACCAACATGAGCACGGATCCGATCAGAGCGAACAAGATCAGCAGTAGCCCCGTTGCGCAATTCCGAAGCTAGTAGCCTTCGCCTTCGCCACCTGGACCAGCGCGTTCTTCTGCGGCCGGGCCTTGTCCTCGAAACTGCTGCTTGGTGTCCGCCGTGAGCCAGATTTGTCCAGGTAGCCTTTCGACACTCCTGACCTGCACAAACGCTGGTTGACGCTGATGGCCCGTTGAGGCGCTTTCGAGCAGATTGCGGGCCGTGGTGGCAGAGATGCATTCCATCGCGCCATGTCATCGCAGTTAGCGGCCAGCATGTCCCGCGCACGGGGCGCCTGTACGGGAATGGGACAGCGATGCGTTCGCCCTACGCTTCATCAGCGGGTTCGGGGTTCGAGTCCCTGATGGCGTACCACCCAGGCCCTGACCAGCGAAACGCAGGTCAGGAGCCTTTTTGTTCGGTCCCGGCTCGCCCACCAGGCGCCGGCGATCAGCCGGCGGTCGGCCACTCCACCGAGAAGTACTGAGTCTCGGTGAACTCGAGCATTCCCTCGCGGGCGCCCTCGCGGCCGAGGCCGCTCTGCTTGACGCCGCCGAACGGCGCGGCGGGGTCGGAGACCAGCCCGCGGTTGATGCCGACCATGCCGGCGTCGAGCGCCTCCGCCAGTGAAGCGCGCGCTGCAGGTTGCCGGCGTACACGTAGGCGGCCAGTCCGTACTCCGAGGCGTTCGCATAGGCGACAGCCTCCTCGTCGGAGGAGAACGTGACGATCGGAGCGACGGGCCCGAAGATCTCCTCGGCCACGATCGGCGCGGCCGGCTCGACCTCGACGCAGCACCTGTGGGGCGACGAAGTGGCCGGTCAGATCCTCGGGCAGGTCCGCCTGGTGGGTGACCCGGTCGCACCGTTGGCCACCGCGTCGGCCACGGCCTCCTCGATCCGCCGCTGACGCCTTCGCGGAGATCACCGGGCCGACCTGGGCCTCGCGGTCGGTGGCCGGGGCGACCTGCAAGGCCTCCACGGCGGCGCCGAACCTGGTGGTGAACTCCTCCACGACGTCCTCGTGCACGAAGAACCGGTTCGCCGCGGTGCAGGCCTGGCCGCCGTTGCGGAACTTGGCGACCATGGCGCCCTCCGACCGCTGCCTCGAGGTCGGCGTCCTCGGTGACGATGAAGGGCGCGTTGCCGCCGAGCTCCATCGAGGAGTTGACGACCCTGTCCGCGGCCTGCCTCAGCAGGACCCGGCCGACCGGTGTGGAGCCGGTGAAAGAGATCTTGCGGACCCGCTCGTCCTCGAGCCAGGTCGAGACCACCGTAGCTGCGTCCGTGGTCGGCACCACATTGACCACGCCGTCGGGGAGCCCGGCCTCGGCGAGGATCCGCGCGACGGCCAGGGCGGTCAGGGGGGTCTCGGCCGCCGGCTTGAGGACGACGGTGCACCCGGCCGCCAGTGCGGGTGCGATCTTCCGCGTCGCCATGGCCGCGGGGAAGTTCCAGGGGGTGACCAGCGCCGCGACCCCGACCGGCCGATGGGTGACCACCGTGCGGATGCCGCCGGCCGGCGACTCGCCGTAGCTCCCGCCGGTCCGCACTGCCTCCTCGGCGAACCAGCGGAAGAACTCCGCGGCGTAGGTGATCTCGCCACGGGCATCCGCCTCGCACTTGCCGTTCTCGGCCATGACCAGCTCGGTCAGCCGCTCGCTGTTCGCGAGCATCAGCTCGTACGCCGTGTGCAGGATCTCCGATCGGCCCGGGGCGACGGCGCCGCCAGGACGACCAGGCGGCGTACGCCGCGTCGACCGCCGCCGTCGCGTCCGCCGCGTCGCCGTCGCTGACCGAAGCGATCACCTCGCCGGTTCCCGGGTCGTCCACGTCGAACGTGCTCGCGGCCCGCCAGGCGCCCCCGATGAGGAGGCCATGGGCGGCTTCGAGGTCGGCGATGTACTTGTCGGCGGCATGCGTCAGCGGCATGAGAGGGCCTTTCGGAACGAGGGAACAGTGGGATTTACGACTGGAGACCGGCGAGCAGCGCTCGGCGGCTGGCGCGGACGTGCTCACGCATCACCCGCTCGGCGCTGTCGCCGTCCTTGGCGATGATCAGCTCCAGCACGTCGTGGTGCTCACGGTCGGACTGCAGTGGCCGGCCGGGCTGGCTCAGTGACGTGGTGACCAGCCGGGAGTAGGCCAGCTGGTTCATCAGCGTCCGGTAGTGCGCCTCGAGCTTCTTGTTGTCGGCGCCGATGATCAGCAGGTCGTGGAACTCCTGGACCAGTTCGGCGTAGCGGTCACGGTCGTCCCGGGCGACGGCCCGGTCGGCCTGGCGGAGGTTCTCCTCCAGCTGGTCGAGCTCGGGCACGCGGCCGCGCTGGGCCAGCAGCCGCGCGGCTGCGCCCTCGAGCAGTTCCTTCATCTCGAACAGCTCGGTGATCTCGCGCCGCGACGGCGTGGTGACGAATGTCCCGACCCGCGGCCGGATCTCGATCAGGCCCTCGGTCTGGAGCTGCTTGAACGCCTCGCGCACCGGGGTGCGGCTGACACCGAACTCGTCGGCGAGCGCGAGCTCGGAGATGTTGACCCCCGGCTCGATCTCACCGGCGATGATGCGGCGGCGCATCTCCGCGATCACCCGACCCTGGATCGAGCCGTTGCCCGACGTCTGCGTCACGTCACCTCCTTCGACGATCAGTCGCAGCGGGCATCATGCCAGGGGCGGCAGTGCGCCGCCGTCGAAGAACTTGCCGGCGCTGTAGACCATGGGGTCCGGTCGCTGACCGCGGCGTGCACGACGCGGCAGATGAAGACCGTGTGCGTGCTGGCCTGGAGGCGCTCGCGGATCTCGACCTCCATCTGGGCGCCGCTGCGCTCGATCAGCGGGCTGCCGAAGGGCCCGGCGTCCAGTCCAGGCCGGCGAACTTGTCGTCGGACTTCACGGCGAACCGGTTGACCACGTCGAGCTGGTCGGTCGACAAGATGTTGATCGCCAGGTGGTCCGCCCGGAACAGGCAGTCGTGGGTGGACGAGGTGCGCTGCACGCAGACCATGACCGTCGGCGGGTCCAAGGAGATGCTCGAGAAGGCGTTCACCGCCAGCCCGCGCGGGGTCTCGTCGTCCATCGCCGTGACCACGGTGACGCCGGTGACGAACTGCCGGTTGACCTGCTTCATCAGGTCGAGGTCGGGCCGGGTCGGGGTGCTGGCCATCAGAGTGCTCCTTGTCATGGTGATCAGCGGTCCTGTCCGACGGTGATGATGCCGAGGCGGTCAGCAGGGCGCGCGGGTCCCAGGTGACGTACTCCTCGACGATGCGGTCGTCCTCGAAGCGGGCGAATGTCGCGCCGCTGACCGGACCTCCCGCTTGGTGGCGGGCACGCCGAGGAAGGAGTGCTCGTGGTTGCCGGCGCTGTGCCAGCGGATCGCGGCCCGGTCGCCCTCGACCACGATCTCGTCGACCGTGGTGAGCAGGTCGGGGAACGCCGACCGGGTCGCGATGATCGAGGCCTTGAACTCGGTCAGGTTCCGCCGGGCCGTCGCTGCCGATTCGGCGGTAGTCGGGGCCGAGCAGGTCGTCGAGCGCGTCGACCTCGCCTCGGTCCCAGGCGGCTCCCAGGCCTTCTCGATCCGGGCGCGGCGGTCGTCGGTGTCGGACATGGTGTCCTCCTCTACTCGTGACGGTCGGTGTCGTCGAGCGGGTTCGGCGCACCCGGGCGGCAGCAGCGGCGGCCGTCGGTCGCGCGCGCGAGCTCCTTCCAGAACGACACGGCCAGGCCGGCGATGATCACCAGGAACGGCAGCGAGGCGACGATCACCGTGTTCTGCAGTGCCGTTCAGGCCACCGGCGAGCATCAGCACGACGGCGGTGACGCCGGTGAGCACGCCCCAGAGGATCAGCACGGACGGCGCGGGGTCAGGGAGCCGTCGGAGGTCATCATGCTGAGCACGTAGGTGTTGGCGTCCGCGCCGGAGACGAAGAACATCACCACCAGCAGGATCGCGATCACCGAGGTCACCGTGGCGAACGGGAAGTGGTCCAGCGTGGCGAAGAACGCGCTGTTGATGTCGGCCGCGGTCTGCTCGGCGATGTCACCGCCCTCGAACATGTCGACGTGGATCGCGGTGCCGCCGAAGACGGTGAACCAGGTGAAGAACACGACGCTCGGGACGACCAGCACACCGAGGATGAAGCCGCGGATCGTGCGGCCCTTGGAGATGCGGGCCAGGAAGACACCGACGAAGGCGCCCCAGGAGACCCACCACGCCATCATGAAGTAGGTCCACCACTGCATCCACTCCAGGCCGCCGAATGCGGTGCCCTGCAGGCTCATCCGGAAGAAGTCGGTGGCCCAGGTGCCGATCGACTCGATGTACAGGTTGGCGATGAACACGGTCGGGCCGACGACGAGGATGAAGACGAACAGCGCGACGGCGAGGACGGCGCTCCCCTGGCTGAGGAACTTGATGCCCTTGCTCACGCCGGTGACGGCCGACATGGTGAAGATCGCGGTGACGGCAGCGATGATCAGGACCTGGGTGACGTTGTTCACCGGCACGCCGAACAGCGAGCCGAGACCGTTGTTGACCTGCAGGGCGCCCAGGCCGAGCGACGTGGTGGTGCCGAACAGGGTGGCGAAGACCGCCAGGACGTCGATGGTCTTGCCGATCGGGCCGTTCACCCGGTCGCCGAGCAGCGGGACGAACAGCTGGCTGACCAGGGTCCGCCGGCCCTTGCGGTAGGTGGAGTAGGCGATGGCCAGGCCGAACACGGCGAAGATCGCCCAGGCGTGCAGGCCCCAGTCGAAGTAGGAGTACTGCAGCGCTCGCACCGCTGCCTCGCGGCGTGCCCGGCTCGGCCAGGCCGTGCGGCGGGGTCGCGAAGTGCGAGATCGGCTCCGCGACGCCGTACGACACCAGGCCGATGCCCATCACCGCGCTCAGGATCATCGCGAACCAGGTGAGGGTGCTGAACTCCGGCCGGTCGGTGTCCTTGCCGAGGCGGATGTCGCCGGCGGGGCTGAACGCCAGGAACACCAGGAAGACCAGGATGCCGAGGGTCACCACCAGGTAGGTCCAGCCGAAGCTCGCGGTCACCCAGTTCAGCGACGAGGTGGTCACCGTCGTTCAGGTTCTCGGTGAAGAGCACCGCCCAGGCGACGAAGATCGCCGAGACGCCGACCGAGGTCCAGAAGACGGAACCGAGCTTGCCGGTCACGCCCGGACCGGGTCCGTCGGTGTCGGGTCGACGGCGTCGCTGACGCGGGGCTGGTCGGCGTCGCGGCAGTCGCGGCCGCTGGGCCGGTGCTGAGATCACTGGACATGGTGCTCCTTGCATCCGTTCAGGTGTCGAGCGCTCTCAGCAGTTCACCGGTGCGCGCTCTTGTATACAACAGGACGTTAGGCACATCACAGGCGCGCTGTCAAGGCCTCAGGACGCAAGTTCGTGCAGCTTGCACGATGCCCAGATCACGCGAGATCGACGCTCAATCACGTGCGTGATATCGTCTGTCTGTCGCACGCATGCGACGAGCCCGCGCTCCGATTTCGGCTCCCACGCCTTGACCCATGCCACAGACGCACGTCTAAGGTTCTGTGGCATGCAAGAGATTCCGATCTGAGGCGCACATCGGCCTACGCAAGCTGGTCGTCTACCGCGAGGCAGTGGTGACCGAGGCCGGCGCGCTGGCCCGACGCGGCCCGCGCAGCAGGCCAGCGTCGCCGCCGTGGTGCGCAACCCCTGGGTGGGCACCGGCCCCGACCACGACCTCGTCCGCCGAGGCGGCGCGGATCGCGCCCGTCCTGGCCCAGCTGCTCACCGACCGGCTGGTCGCGGCGCTCGGCGGCGTGGACGCATCGAGGCGTTCGGCAAGGCCGCGATCGTCGGCACCGCCGGCGAGATCGAGCACGGCGGGGCACTGATCCACACGCCGTACTTCGGCAACCTGATGCGCGAGTTCCTCGACGGCGAGTCGATCATCTGCTTCGCCGACGCCCGCGCCGAGGCCGGCGAGTCGCTGGTCGTCCCGCTGTGGCACAAGACCCAGGCCGCCACGCGCAGCCACTACCAGACCGTCACCACGCGGGTGCCCGACGCACCCCGCGCCGACGAGCTCGTCGATCGTCGCCGCCGCGTCCACCGGCCCCCGTCCGCATCCCCGCATCGGGGACCGCACCACCGACCCCGTCGATCACCACGAAGAGCTTGGAGAGTGTTCTGTCATGAACGTTCGCAAGATCGTCACCGTCGTCGAGGAGATCCGGACCGAGGGCGGCCGCGAGGTCTGGCCGCCGGCCCGCATCGCCGTCGTCGCCGCCGTCATCGAGAACCCGTGGGCAGGCCAGGGTTTCGTCGAGGACCTGACCCGGGCATCGACGCGACCGCCTCCGACCTCGGTGCCCTGCTCGCGCCGCAGGTGCTGGACGCGCTCGAGTGCTCCCGCCGAGGCCTACGGCAAGGCCGCCATCGTCGGGCCTCGACGGTGAGATCGAGCACGGCTCCGCGCTGATCCACACCCTGAAGTTCGGCGACCACTTCCGCAAGGCGGCCAACGCCACCACCCTGCTGCCTGCGGTCGAGAAGCGCGGCCCGGCGGGCGTCGCCTTCGACATCCCGCTCAAGCACATCACCGACGCCACCATCCGCTCGCACCACCAGACTGTCGAGGTGCGGATCGCCGACGCGCCGCACCCCGACGAGATCGTGGTCGCGCTGGCGGCCGCGGCCCAGGGCCGTCCCCAGCAGCGGCTCGCCGCCGCTGTCCACCGAGCAGTGATCCGCGAGTGAGGAACGCATGACCAAGCCGACCATCGTGCTGCTGCACGGCGTGGGCCTCGACCACACGATGTGGGAGCCGGTCGCCGAGCTGCTCGCCGACGCGCTTCGACGTGGTGGCTCCCGACCTGCCGGGGCACGGCTCACGGCCGGCCGGCGGCCGCCGGGGTGACGCTGGCAGACCTCGCCGACGGGGTCGCCGAGGACATCCCGCCGGGGTCGCACCTGGTCGGGTTCTCGCTCGGCGCACTCGTCGCCCAGCACCTCGCCCGGCACCGACCCGAGCTGGTGGCCACCCTGACGTCGGTCAGCTCGGTCTGCCGGCGCACGCCGCAGGAGCGCGCTGCGGTGCTGGCGCGGCTGCGGACGGCCGAGGCGGACTTCGCCGCGCAGTGCCGCGGCGTCACTCGAGCGGTGGTACGCCGGCACCGACGTCGGTGCCGACCTGGTCCGCGCGTACCGAGGAGACGCTGCTCGCCAACGACCGCGACAGCTTCCTGAACTGCTATCGCGTCTTCGCGACCGCCGACGCCGAGATCGGCCCCGAGCTGCCGCTCATCACCGTGCCGGCGCTGGCCCTGACCGGCGAGCACGACCCGGGCTCCACCCCGGAGATGACCCGCCGTCTCGCCGAGGCGATCCCCGACTGCCGAGCAGTCATCGTTCCCGACGCACGGCACATGCTCCCCGTCGAGCGCCCCCGAGAGTTCGTCGACTGTCTCACCACCTTCATCGGAGAGTACGCACATGTCTGACCAGAGGACCCTCCAGCACTTCGTCGGCGGCGAGCCGCTGGCCCCGCACTCCGGCGGTACTTCGAGAGCACCAACCCCGCCACTCGCGAGGTGCTCTACCGCGGCGGCCCGCGGCACGCCGCGGACGTGGCCGCGGCCGTCGACTCGGCCAGTGCGGCGTTCGAGGACCCGCGCTGGCGCGACCTGAGCCAGACCCGTCGTGGCCACCTGCTGCGCCGGCTCGGCGACCTGATCGGCGAGAACGCCGAGGAGCTCGCCCGGTCCGAGAGCCAGGACAACGGCAAGCTGCTGCGCGAGATGCGCGGGCAGCTCGCCACGCTGCCGGAGTACTACTACTACTACGCCGGCCTGGCGGACAAGATCCAAGGCGTCGTCATCCCGACGTCCGACCGGCAGGTGCTCAACTACACGACCCGCGAGCCGCTGGGCGTCGTCGGCGCGATCACCCCGTGGAACTCCCCGCTCACCTTGACCACCAGCAAGCTGGCGCCCGCCCTGTGTGCCGGCAACACCGTGGTGATCAAGCCCTCCGAGTACACCTCGGCCACGGTCCTGCGGCTGGCCCAGCTCGCGATCGAGGCCGGCTTCCCGCCCGGTGCGGTCAACGTCGTCACCGGCTTCGGCGCCGAGGCCGGCGCGGCCCTGGTCGAGCACCCGGCACTGGCCAAGATCTCGTTCACCGGCAGCACCGCGACCGGCGCCCGGATCGCGTCGTCGGCGGCCGCCCGGTTCATCGGCTCGACGCTCGAGCTCGGCGGCAAGTCGCCGAACATCGTGTTCGAGGACGCCAACGTGGCCAACGCCGCGATGGGCGTCGTGGCCGGGATCTTCGCGGCCGCCGGTCAGACCTGCATCGCCGGCAGCAGGGTCTTCGCGCACCGTGCCGTCTACGACGAGCTGCTGGAACGGGTGACCGAGCGCGCCCGCAGCATCCGGATCGGCGACCCGCTCGAGGACACGACCGAGCTCGGCCCGCTGGCCTTCGAGGACCAGCGCGACAAGGTCGCGTCGTACGTCGACCTGGGCCGGACCGAGGGAGCGCGCGTGCTGACCGGCGGAAACCCGACGGACGGCGGGCTCGGGCGGCTACTTCTACGAGCCGACCGTGCTGGTCGACGTCGACAACGAGATGCGCGTGGTCCGGGAGGAGATCTTCGGACCGGTGGCGGCGATCATGCCGTTCGAGAGCGAGGAGGAGGTCGTCCGGCTCGCCAACGACACCGAGTACGGCCTGGCAGCCGGCGTGTGGACCTCGAACCTGTCGCGCGCGCACCGGGTCGCAGCCCGCCTCGAGGCCGGCACGATCTGGGTGAACACCTACCGCGCGATGTCGCCCATGTCGCCGCGCCAGGGGTTCAAGAACAGCGGCGTCGGTGTCGAGCACGGCACCGAGACCATGAAGGAGTACACCCGGCTCAAGAGCGTCTGGATCAACACCAGCGAAGAGCCGGTGGCCGACCCGTTCATCATGCGGAGCTGACGCAGATGCCGTTGATCGAGGTCACCCTGGCCGAGGGCCGATCGCCCGAACAGGTCCGCACGATGATGCACGAGGTGCACGAGGCGGTCCTGCGCACGGTGAACACCCGCCCCGAACACATCCGCGTGATCGTCCGGGAGGTGCCGCGCACCCACTGGGCGACCGGCGACGTCACCCTGCACGAGATGGACGCCGTCAACACACCACAGGAAACCGAGGAGCAGTCGTGAGATTTTCGTTGTTCGTGCACATGGAGCGCTGGGACGACCAGGTCAGCCACCGGCAGCTCTTCGAGGACCTGACCGAGCTGACGCTCATGGCTGAGGCCGGTGGCTTCGGCACGGTCTGGATCGGCGAGCACCACTCCATGGAGTACACGATCTCGCCCAGCCCGATGCCGCTGCTGGCCTACCTGGCCGCCCGGACCGAGACGATCCGCCTCGGCGCAGGCACCATCATCGCGCCGTTCTGGAACCCGATCCGTGTGGCCGGCGAGTGTGCCCTGCTCGACGTGATCAGCAACGGCCGGATGGAGGTCGGGTTGGCCCGGGGTGCCTACCAGTTCGAGTTCGACCGGATGGCCGGTGGGCTGGCGGCGTCCGACGGGGGCAAGCACCTGCGCGAGCTGGTGCCGGCGGTGCGCGAGCTGTGGCAGGGCGACTACGCCCACGATGGCGAGATCTGGCAGTTCCCGACCTCGACCAGCGTCCCGAAGCCGATCCAGCAGCCGACGCCGCCGATGTGGATCGCCGCGCGCGACCCTGACTCCCACGACTTCGCCGTCCGGCAGGGCTGCAACGTCATGGTGACCCCACTCATGAAGGGCGACGAGGAGGTCGAGGACCTCAAGAACAAGTTCGAGACCGCCGTGGCCAACCACCCGGAGGTGCCCCGACCGGAGCTGATGGTCCTCCGTCACACCCACGTCCACGCCGCCGACGATGCGGACGGGTGGCGACCGGCCGCCGAGGCGATCTCGCGGTTCTACCGGACCTTCGATGCCTGGTTCGGCAACAAGACCACCCCGGTCAACGGGTTCCTGGAGCCGAGCCCCGAGTCGAAGTTCGCCGAACGACCCGAGTTCGAGCCGGAGTCGCTGCACAAGACCGCGATGATCGGCAGCCCGGACGAGGTCATCGAGCGGCTGCGCCACTACGAGGAGCTCGGCGTCGACGAGTTCAGCTTCTGGTGCGACAACAGCCTGCCCCACGAGGAGAAGAAGAAGTCCCTCGAGCTCTTCATCCGCGACGTCGTCCCGGCCTTCCAGGACCGGGCGTGAGCGACGGGCAGAGGGAGCGCTTGGCACCTCGGAAGCCCTGCCCG
Source organism: uncultured Actinomycetota bacterium (assembly GCA_963803235.1). Lineage (GTDB taxonomy): Bacteria > Actinomycetota > Actinomycetes > Propionibacteriales > Nocardioidaceae > Nocardioides. Next base: position 118,278 of record CAWDLL010000011.1, on the reverse strand, counting down.
TTGTGCGCAACGCGCGGAGAACCCGCGCAGCGCCTCGGAGACCGCGGAAACGCTCAGCACGTGGGCTCCCCGACGACGGCGGGGAGGCCAGAACGAACGGCGGCTCCCGTTCAGCGGGTTCGGAGTTCGAGTCCCTGATGGCGTACCAATCCTTGCAGGTCAGAGGCCCCTCCGGTTCAACGGTCGGGGCCTCTTTCCACGCCTGGGTACGGAGCTGACCCGATGCCGCGGCGCTCGCGGTGGTGCCTCTCACGAAGGTTTCGCGTCCGCGCTGCGTGAGCCGGCCGGACCCGGAACCCGGAATATCCGGGTCCCGGGTCCGGGCGATCCTGGTGCCTACTTGGCGACGCCGAGGCCCTCGATGCGCACCGGCTTGCCGTCGGACGAAACCACGACCTTGATGGTGGAGTTGACCGGCGATGCGAAGGTCACGATCTGGATCAGTCGCTTGGTCTTCGGGGTCGATGCGGCGAGCGAGACCGTCCGAAGCAGGGTGGAACCCGCAAAGACCTTGACCTTGCCATGACCCACGCCCTTGCTCGCGACGAGCGCGATCTGGCGGGCGCCGACCACCTGCGTGGACAACTTCGCGCCCTTCCGCGTCGCTACGGAGTAGGTCCCCATGTAGGCCGAACCCGAGGACCTGAGCTCCCACCCACTCCCGTGGTTGAGTGCGACATCGTCCATGGGAACCGTCCACACTCGTGCCTCCGGCGTGGGGTCGGGATTGCCCAGGGCATCCCGTGCAGCCACAGTGAAGGTGTGGGTTCCCGGCGTCACACCGGTCTGGGTGAAGCTGGTCGGCCCGCAGACTCGCGTCGAGCCATCGAACGTGCAGTCGAACGTGGAACCGTTCTCGCTCGAGGAGTAGCCGAAGGTCTCCGTCGACCCTAGAGACCACCCGTCGTTAGCGGGGCCGCTCGTGATGCTGGTTTCCGGACCCGACAGATCTACGCTCCACGACCGCGAAACGGGAGTCGGGTCGACGTTGCCGGCTACATCCCTGGCCCTGACCTGGAATTCGTAGGCGCCATCCATGAGCGAGTTGTAGGCAGCCGGGGAACCACACGGCTGCCACCCATGCGATTGCGACGGTCCGTCAAGCCGGCATTCGAAGCCGCTGTGACCGCCGGTGCCGTCGAACCTGAACGTCGCCGAGCGACCGCTGTGGGAGTCCTCCGTCAGTACTGTTTCGGGTGGCGTCGAGTCAATGGTCCAGCTCCTCAGGGCGGGCAGTTGATCGACCCACTGTCCGTTCGCCGCGCGCACCTTGAACGTGTGAGTGCCGTCCCCGAGTCCCTGGTATCCCTTCGCGGCTGAGGAGCCAGTGCCACAGGGCTGGAAGGGGTCAAAGTCGATGGCGCAGGTGAAACTGTTCCCGCCCGTGGTCGAGAAGTTGAACGTCGCCTCGCGACTGTTTGTCAGTCCTGTCGGGCCGGCGGTGAGCGCGGTGTCCACGGCGATCACAGTCTCGGTCCGCGTGGCGCCGGTGTTCCCCGAACGGTCAGTCGATCGCACCGACATGGTGTGTGCGCCCTCGCTGAGCGTCCGCGTGTATCCAGTGGTGCACGGCGCGAAGGCCTCGTTGTCGATCGCGCAGCTGAACCCGGCAGCGGGGTCGTTCGCGCCGAAGGCGAACGAGATCTGACGATCAACCGAGAGCGACTGCGACGTCGTGAGTGTCGTGACGGTCGGTGGGACGAAGTCGTCGAAGACGGCCTTCGGCATGGTTTCGTCCAGGGTGAAGGCTCCTGAGTGCACGGCGCACTGGAGGTTCCCGTCCACCACGCGCGTTGTGTTGCACCCCTCCCAACGGGCAAAGCGCCAGTTTCCGGCAGGAGTCGACGCAGGAACGGCCTCGAGCCACACCCAGGCTTCGAAGACAGCGCCGAAGGTCTCCCTCTGACACGTGGCGGTGCTTCGGTCGTCCTGGTTCCCGTCGGCAAAGCAGGCATATGGGCCTCCTTCCACCGACCTGATCGAGCCGGCGCCTTGAATCCTTCCCGTGACGGCGACGGTTCCTGCGTTCGCGGGAGCCAGGCCGAACGTCAGTTCGGTGGCGGCGACGGTCGCGATGGTCACGCCTAGGACGGCCGCCCGCCAGAGGCCTCGCCGGCGGGAGTGAGTTGCTGAGCTGTGAGCGTGCATCCTCGTGCTCCATTTCCTGAGTCGGTATTGCGTCCCCGAACCTGGAGTTGCTTCGCCGGTTCGGGCTATACCTGACGGACGCGTCGACGGCGACGCTGATACTCCGGTCAGACTCAGGTGGTCCCGATCGATGGCAGGGGCCTTGACCAAGCCCGCGCCGAGATGTCGAGCGGCGGCATCCAGAAGAGCAGGAACCGGTGGGGGCCTTTCACTGTCCGACCTGGTCGTCAGACCCCGGACCCGGCTCGCAGCCCCCAGGACCCCGCCCAGGATTCGCCCGGGTCGAGCTCGATCAGATCGGTCCCGGTGCGGAACGCGTCGGGCGGACAGGTCATGGGTTCGATGGCCACCGCGTTCCGTCGGCGCTCGGGGCGGCCGACCTGATCGGCCGTGTAGACCATCAGGTAGCGGAAGCCGCCATCGACCCAGAGCTCGACGAACCGGCCGTCGTCGGGGTCGTCGAGCCGGGCCAGGGCACGCCCGTCAGAGCCCCGCACCAGGTCCGCGAAGGCGGTGTCCAGGCGGGTCGACCCGATCTGCCGAGGCTGGGTGAAGTCATGAGGCGATGCTGCGACGGGTTGCGGTATCGGCGAGCTCGCAGAATCGAGGTAGCCGGCGGCGGGGAGCGTCAGCTGCAGGCGGTCGATCGAGCCGGGGCCGATGGTCAGGTAGGGGTGGAACCCCAGACCGAACGGCGCCCGATCCCCGCCGACGTTGGTGGCCCGGAACGTGACGGTCATCCCCGTCGGACCCAGCCGGTAGCTGATGTTGAGCTCGAGGTGCCACTCGTACCCGGGTTGCGGGCGCACCGCGCAGGACAGGGCGACCGACGTCGGGTCGTGTGCCTCCAGCGTCCAGTCGAGCCACCGCACCAGCCCGTGGATCGCGTCGTGTCGGCTGAGCTCGTTGAGGGCCGCCTGGCAGTCGAGGCCGCCGTACCGATAGCTGCCGTCGGTCAGCCGGTTGGGCCAGGGTGCGAGAACCTGACCGCGCCCGTCGGTGGCGCGTTCGCTCCGCCGGAAGCCGTCGATCACGTCGTAACCGTCGACCGAGTAGCTGCGCAGGGTCGCGCCCACCGTGCTGATGTGCGCCCGCGAGGGGCCATCGGCGATGACGTACTGATGGCCCGACGGTGGCTGCGACCCTGGCCCGTCTTGGCCGCTCACTGTCGTCTCACCCGCCCGCGCCGGGGTACCCTCAACCGAGCCGCGTCAGCAAGTGATCACCGACGCGCAGGGCGTTCGCCATGGCAGTGAGGGCCGGGTTCACGGCGCCGATGCTGGGGAAGAAGCTGGTGTCCACGACGTACAGGTTGTCCACGTCATGGGCCTTGCAGTCGGTGTCCAGGACGGAGGTGGCCGGGTCGGTCCCGAAGCGGACCGTGCCGGACTGGTGGGCGCACCCGGCGACCGGGATGTCGTTCTTCATGTAGACGTCGCGCGGGATCAGGTGGTGCGGGTGCATGCCCAGATGGCTCAGGTGCTTCTTCACCCGGTGGTAGAGCTGCTCGAGCGGCTCGCGGTTGTTCGGCGTGTAGTGCAGGGAGACGTTGCCGTCCTCTGCCAGGGTCACCCGGTTCTCGGGCACGGGCAGGTCCTCGACCGAGAGCCAGAAGTCGATCGCACGGTCGGCGACCTCGTCGAGCGCGACAGTGGGCGCCAGCCGGGTCTGCAGGGGCTTCTCCCCCCGGTACATCGGTGCCGAGGACTTGCCGACCATCTGGACGTTGCCCATGGGGTACTCGAAGTCGACGTCGCCGAAGTAGTAGTCGTTGAGGCCGAGCGTCTTCTGGAACCTGGTGTCGTTCTTCTCGTTCGAGACGGCCAGGAACGCGCGGCTGTTGTGGAACATGTAGTTGCGTCCGACCTGGTCGGAGCGTGTTCGCCAGCCCGTTCGGGTGCTGGTCCGACGGCACTGGCGAGAAGCAGCTTCGCCGAGTTCGCCGCGCCCGCGGAGACGACGACCACGGCACCCGAGAAGCGCTGCTCGCTCGCCGTCGACATCGGCCACGACCGAGGTCACGCTGCGGCCCGATGCGTCGGTCTCCAGCCGCCGCACGGCGGCGTTGCGGAGCAACGTGACGTTCGGGTGCCGCAGGGATGGACGCACGGCGATCACGTCGGCGTCGGCCTTGGCGTGCATCAGGCACGGGAAGCCGTCGCACGTCGCACACCGGATGCAGGTGCTGAAGGCGGGCTCCGCCTCGTCGAGCATGATGCCGTTCGGTGAGTGGAACGGGTGCAGGTCGACGCGGGCCAGGTCGTCGAACAGCCGCTGGATCCGGGGCTCGTGCGACACCGGCGGGAAGGGGTACGGCGCCGAGGCCGGCGGTTCGGTCGGGTCCTCGCCGCGGATCCCGTGCACCTGGTAGAGCTCCTCCGCCTGCGTGTAGTAGGGCTCGAACACGTCGTAGGAGAGCGGCCAGGCGGGCGAGATCCCGCCGTGATGCTTCAGCTCGCCGAAGTCCTGCTCACGCAGCCGGTACAACGCGGCCCCGTAGAACTTGGTGGCGCCGCCGACGAAGTAGTGCACCTGCGGTTGGAACCCGGTGCCCTTCTCGTCGTACCAGGTGTCCGCGGAGACGTAGCGGTTGTCGACGAAGACGGCCGTCGCGTCCCAGTTCTCGATCTCCCGGGGGAGCCAGTCACCCCGCTCCAGGATGAGGATCCGCTTCCCGGAGGGTGCGAGCCGGTGCGCCAGCGTCCCTCCGCCGGCTCCCGACCCCACGATGATCACGTCGTACTCGTCGGCCATGACTCACTCCTCAGGCGGTGATGGTGGTTCCTGTGACTGCGGGCCGGTCCAGGACGATGTTCGGGACGTCCTCGCCCTCGTCCGCCCAGGCCACCCGGCCCGGGGTCGCCGACACCTCGACGGTGGCGGCGTGATCGCGATCGAAGTAGTCCCAGGCCCAGGTCAGGAACGCATCGGTCTTGCTGTGCACGCCGCTCAGCAGCATCGCGTGGACGCCAAGCCACGCCGCGAACGCGATCGGCCCTTCGACCTGGTGATGGTGCCTGCCGACCTCGGCGACGGCCGCGTTGCGGCCGATCATCGCCATGATCCCCTTGTCCTTGTAGGCGAAGGGTTCCGTGGCCTGCCCGTTCAGCTCGCGGACGATGTTGCGTGCCGCCCACCTGCCCGACTGCTGGGCCACCGATCCCAGCTGGGGCAGCGTGGGAGCGGCGTCGCCACCCGCCGGGATGTTGGCCACGTCCCCCACGGCGTACGTCCGCGGGTAACCCGGCACGGACAGGTCCGGCGCGACGTCGATACGTCCACCGCGACCCGGCGGCCGGGCCCGCTCCTTCCGCGACCGCCGAGGCCGACTCTCCTCCACCCCAGACCACGGTCCGGGTCGCGATCGCGCTGCCGTCGTCGAACTCGACCCGGTCGGGGTGGACCGCGGTGACACCGAGGCCGAGCCGCACCTCGGCGCCGGCCTCCGTCAGTCGTTCGTGGGCGTAGTCGTGCGCCTTGGACGAGAACTGACCGAGGAGGGCTCCGCCGCGATCGACCAGGGTGATCCTGCCCGGAGTCCCCAGCCGTCCCGCCGCGTGGAGCGCCTGCAGCAGCTCGGCCAGCGCGCCGGTCGTCTCGACACCGGTCGGGCCGCCTCCGACGACGACCACGTCGATCTGACCGGCGTCGGGGGATGCCGGGTCGTCCGAGCCCTCACGCAGCAGGCCCTGGAGGTGCAGTCGGAGGCGCTCGGCGTCGGCCACCGAGTACAGGGGAAACGCGTGCTCGGCGGCACCGGGCACCCCGAAGTAGTTCGGCCGGGCCCCCGCAGCCATCACCAGGTGCGAACCGTGCAGCGTCCGCCCGTCGGCGAGCGTGAGGCTGCGTGCAGCCAGGTCCACGTCGGCCACCTGCGCGGTCACGACGTCGACCGAGGGGTGGTCCTTGAAGATGGTCCGGTGGGGGCGGGCGATGTCTTCCGCGGGGAGCTGTGCGCTCGCCACCTGGTAGAGCAGCGGCTGGAACTGGTGGTAGTCGTTCCGGTCGACGAGGGTCACCCGGACCCCCTCGTCGCCCAGGTGTCGCGCACACGCAACACCGGCGAGACCGCCACCGAGCACCAGGACAGGGTCAGCCATCGCGGCCTTCCTGGTCCGGGATCCGGGGCTTCCTCCCGGCCCGGTCGTCGAGCGGCGCACTCACAGCGACATCTCCTCGATCCGGTCGGCCAGGATGATGCGCGCGGCGGCCTCGATCAGGGCCAGGTGCGAGAAGGCCTGCGGGAAGTTGCCGAGGTGACGGGCCCGATCCACCTCGAACTCCTCCGCGTACAGGCCCAGCGGGGAGGCGATCCGCAGCAGCCGTTCCATGAGGTCGCTGGCCTGCCGCATCTTCCCGACGATGGCCAGCGCGGAGACCAGCCAGAACGAGCAGATCAGGAAGGTCCCTTCCTTGCCGGACAGGCCGTCGTCGGTCTCGCCCGTGACGTAGCGCAGCACGAAGCCGTTCTCGGTCAGCTCCGACGAGATCGCGTCGACGGTGTTGCGCATCCGTTCGTCGCTGCCCGGCAGGAATCCGAAGATGGAGGCCAGCAGCGTGGAGGCGTCGAGCGCGTCGGTGTCGTAGTGCTGACGCAGCACCCCGCGGTCGCTCACCCCGTGGGCGAGGATGTCGGCGCGGATCTCGTCCGCGGCCTCGGCCCACTTCTTCTCCAGGTCAGCGGCCTCGCGGATCGCCGCGAGCTTGGCGGCGCGGTCCAGCGCGACCCATCCCATCAGCTTCGACGACACGTAGTGCTGCGGTGCCCCGCGTGCCTCCCAGATCCCCTGGTCGGGCTCCCGCCAGGACGCCAGCGCACCCTCCGCCTGCGACTGGACGAGCGGCCACAGGCGGCCCGGCAGGCGCTTGCTTCGGCGGGTGTGGAGCAGGATCGAGTCCAGGACCGCGCCGTACACGTCGTTCTGGCGCTGGTCGAACGCGCCGTTGCCGATCCGGACCGGACGGGCGCCTTCGTATCCGGACAGCTCGTCCCGGGTCGACTCGGTGAGGTCACGTCGTCCGTCGATGCCGTACATGATCTGCAGGCCGCCGTCCGGATTCGGCTCGAGATCGGCCACGAACTGGATGAACTCGTCGGCCTCCCAGTCGAGGTTGAGGAAGTGCAGCGCCTGCAGCGTGAACGTGGTGTCGCGCATCCACGTGTAGCGGTAGTCCCAGTTGCGCTCGCCCCCCGGTGTCTCCGGCAGCGAGGTGGTCAGGGCCGCGACCGTCGCGCCGGTCGGCATGTAGGTCAGGCCCTTGATCGTGAGCGCGGACCGCTCCAGGGGATGGCGCAGCGCGTGGTCCGGGATACGCGCCCGGGCCAGCCAGCCGCGCCAGAACCGCACCGTGGTCTCGATCCGCCGGGCGGCGTCGTCGACGTCTGTCGGGGACGCCAGCCCCTCGGCCCACGACATCGCGCAGAAGGCACGCTCGCCCTTGGACAGCGCGTGCCGGGCGCGTGCCGAGCCGCCCTCGATGCCGATGGAGAGGTCGGTGCTCAGCCGGAACGTCTGTCCGGCGCCGGACGCGTCGGCGGCATGTCCGTCCTCGTCGGCCAGCGTCCAGGTCGCGGGTTGCCGGCCGTAGTCGAACGCCGGTTCGCAGACCAGCTCGACCTCGACCGAGCCCTCGAGGCACTCGACCAGTCGCACCAGGACGTGCTCGGCGTCATCGTCCGCCGGAGGCCTGGTGTGCGGCGTGACGTGGTCAGCACCCTGGCGCGGCCCCATCGTCAGCGCATCGTGCACCAGGAGCCAGCCGCCGGGCGTGTGCCAGGTGGTGGTGAGCACGTGGGTCCCGGGCACGTACGACCGCTGGGTGGGCACGTTGATGCCGTACGGGCCGAAGCGGAAGGACCCGGCGCCACGGTCGAGGAGGTTGCCGAAGGTGCTCGGCCGAGTCGAACGCCGGCGCGCACAACCAGTCGACCGAACCGTCCGGCGCGATCAGCGCACCGGTATGGCAGTTCGACAGGAACGCATAGTCGGCGATGGGAGGAAATGGAGACGTGGGGAGACTCACTGCCCTACCTCTTCGGTTCGCGGGAGTCGGTGTTTCCACGGTCGAGCGTGCCTTCCGCCCGCGCATCCCCCGATGCGAGTGAACCCGGGGTCGTCAGTCCCCCGGCTCCACGATCCACGGCCCCTGCCACCCACCGTGGTCGGCGACGAGCGTCGACGCGATCGCGGGGCCCCAGCGTGCCGGGTGCGTAGGGATGGACCGGCGCCGGGTTGTCGATCAACGGCTGCATGATCGCGCCAGCACTCCTCCACCACGTCCTGGCGCTTGAACCGGCCCGAGTCGCCCACGAGGGCGGCGTTCAGCAGCACCTCGTACGGCGTGGGTCCCTCGCCGCCCTCGTCGGCGAACTCCACGTCCAGGGTGACCGCCTGCGGCCCCTGGCCGTCGTGCGCGATGGGCGTCGACGACGAGCCTGGCACCGGTGGAGGGGTCGAGCTTCACCACGAACTCGTCGCGCGCCGGCCGGCGGTCGTCACCCGAGCTCAGCCCGAGGTGGACGGGTGGCGGCTCCCGGAAGATCACCCGCAGTTCGGTCTGCGTGACTGGCAACCGCTTTCCGGTCCTGATGTAGAACGGGACGCCCGCCCAGCGCCAGTTGTCGATCTCCAGTCGCAGGGCGACGTAGGTCTCCGTCGTGGAGCCCGCGGCCACCCCCGCGATGTCCTGGTACCCGTCGTACTGCCCGCGCACGCAGTTCGCCGGGTCGGCCTCCTTCACCGACTCGAACAGCGCCACCTGGGCGTCTCGCAGGGCCTCGTGGCCGTGCCCGGACGGCGCCTCCATCGCCGCGGCGGCGACGACCTGCATCAGGTGGTTCACCACGACGTCCCGCAACGCACCGACGGGGTCGTAGAAGTGTCCGCGATCATCCACGCCGAAGTCCTCGGCCATGGTGATCTCCACGCACTCGACGTAGCTGCGGTTCCAGAGCGGCTCCAGGACGGTGTTCGCGAAGCGCAGGTAGAGGATCTCCTCGAACCCCATCTTCCCGAGGTAGTGGTCGATCCGGTACAGCTGCGCCTCGTCGACGTGCTGGTGGAGCTCGGCCGCCAGTGCCCGCGCGGACTCGAGGTCATGGCCGAACGGCTTCTCCACCACGATCCGGGCGGACTGGCTCAGCTTGGCCTCGGCCAGGCCCTTGACGACGGTGGCGAAGAGGAAGGGCGGGATCTCCAGGTAGAACACGGGATGGGCAGCGCCGGCGATGGCCTCGCCGACTCGCTGGTAGGTGCCCTCGTCGCCGAAGTCTCCCGACACGTACGCCAGTCGTCCGGCGAACCGCGCGAACACGTCCTCGTCGAGCTGCTCGCCGGTGGCCACGATCGAGTCGCGGGCCCGCTTGACGAGATGTTCCAGCGTCCAGTCGTCGCCCGCCACGCCCACGATCGGGCAGCCGAGCAGCCCCCGCGCCTCGAGGCGATAGAGCGAGCGGAAGGTCATCACCCGCGCGAGGTCGCCGGTGATGCCGAAGATCACCAGCACGTCCGCGGGCGCTCTCCAGGAGCTGGCGTCGGACGGTGCGGTGGACGGAGCTGTTGTGGTCACGGGGTCCTGCCTCTCACGAAGCCGTACCCCGGCTATGCAACCGAGCGCGCGGCCCCTCCGCCTCACCTTCCCCGGGTGAGGCTGGAGTCCGGCATGCCCTCCTCGGGCAGCATCGTCCTCTGGTCGAGCACGTAGAGCAGCACGAAGGCGGGCACGATCAGGACCACCGCGAGCGCGGTCGCGACCAGCACGGCGGTGATGGTCCCCGATGGTGCGGCGGCCTGCGAGACCGTGAGCGACGTCGGCAGCAGGTAGTCCCACTGCGCCACACCCCACGCCACGACCAGGCTGCCCACCGAAGTCACCGCGACCAGCCGCGTTCCGCGCCGGGTTCCTCGACTGACCATCACGAGTGAGGCCACGCCGGCCACGGCCGAGAGGACGACCAGTGGGCAGGGCACGCGAGGTGAGCCCGTCGAAGAGGTAGTCCGCGTCGTTGGACAGCACCACGATGCCGCCCAAGGACACCAGACCGGCTGCCACCGCGGCTGCGATGGCCCGGCGCCGGAAGTAGGCAACCATCGCCGCGTCTGAGAGCCGGTCGGCGTCCCGGACCAGGAAGAACGCGGCGAGGTAGGCAGTCACACACACGGCGAGCACGCCCCCGAGGACGGAGGTCGGGTTGACCCAGCTGTCCCACGGATCACCTGCCTTGCCGCCCGACGGGACCCGCCCCGAGGCGATGCCGCCGACCACGGCGCCCAGGCAGTACGGCACCAGCACGGACGAGACGGCGAACGCCGCCCCGAAGTTGCGCCTGTCCCGAGTGCGGAACACGGCCTTGCGGAACGCGAAGCTCGCTCCGCGCAGCACGATGCCCAGCGCGGCCAGGGTCAGCGGGACGAAGAGGGTCAGGGTGATCGAGGCGTAGGCCTCGGGGAAACAGGTCCACAGCACCACGAACACGAAGATCAGCCACACGTGGTTCGCCTCCCAGACGGGGGCGATCGAGTGGTCGATGACCTCGCGAGGCTCCTCGCCTCTCTTGGTCCCACCGGCCACGAGGTCCCAGAAGCCGGCGCCGAAGTCCGCGCCGCCGAAGATCGAGTACATCGTGATCGCCGCGAACAGGATCACCGCCGCCGTGGTGCTCATCCGAGCGGCGCTTTCGCGTCGTCGGCCGAGTCGGTCTCGATGCCCGGCGCACTCGGCCCGTACGGAACGTCGGTGTCGTCGAGCCGGTCACCGCTCGCGGAACCGGCGACTCATCCGGCGCAGGACCAGGATCGTGGTGATGCCGAGCCCGACGTAGAGCAGCACCACGCCGATGAACGTGATCCAGATACCCGTGTTCGCGGTGGCGGCGTCCTCCACCTTCATCTTCTCGTAGACGATCCACGGCTGGCGTCCGACCTCGCTCACGGTCCATCCCGCCTCGAGGGTGATCACCGCGAGCACGCCCGAGGCGGCGGACGCCCGGAGGAACCACTTGCTCCTCGGCATGTCTCTGCGGAAGATCCAGGAGGCCCACCACCACAGGGTGAGCAGGAACAGCAGCGTCCCCAGACCGACCATCAGGTCCCATGCCAGATGGGTGACGTTCACCTCGTGGTTCGAGGGTCGGTCCTCCGCAGGTGTCTCGTCGAGCCCTTCGATGACCGTCGACGTCCCCTTGCCGGGGTCGGACAGGATCGAGGCCAGCCCCGGGATCGGGATCCCGCCCACCACCTCGCCCTCGGAGTTGAGGTGGCCGAACAGCACCTCCGGCACGTCGTCACTGGTGGTGGTCACCATCTCGATCGCGGCGAACTTCGTCGGCTGCTCGTTGTAGACCCACCGCGCCAGCGCGTCTCCGACTCCCATCTGGACCGGCGTCGCGATCGCAGCGACGGTGAACCCGATGATGAAGCCCATCCGGTGGTAGCGGTCGGTGCGGCCCCGTAGCATCCCGAACGCGTAGACGGAGGCGACCATGAAGCCGCCGACCAGGTACGCCGCGACGACCATGTGAGCCGCCATCAGCGGCATGGCGTCGTTGAAGATGACGCCCATGGGGTCGACGTCGGTGACCTTGCCGGAGGAGTCGAGGGTGACCCCCTGGGGGGAGTTCATCCAGGCGTTGGCCGCGACGACCGAAATGCTGCCGAAGATGCCCGCGAGAGCGATCGGCACGCCTGTCCAGAAGTGCACCCACGGCCTTAGCCGACGCCACCCGAAGATGTAGATGGAGATGAAGACCGCCTCGGCGAAGAAGAAGATCCCTTCGAACGCGAACGGGACGCCGAACGCGGCGCCCCACTGGCCCATGAACTTCGGCCACAACAGCCCGAACTCGAAGGAGAGGACGGTCCCGGTCACGGCCCCGACGGCGAAGGTGACCGCCATGTACTTCGACCAGCGCTGGGCCAGCAGCATCGCGTCCTTGTCACCGTGCCTGATCCCCCGATAGTTGGCGATCAGGGTCATCGCCGACCACGAGACCCCCAGCGGCACCAGGATGATGTGGAACGCGAGCGTGAAGGCCATCTGCGAGCGCGCCCACGGCACCGGGTCGACAGCCAGGACGTTGGTCAGGGTGTCAGTCAGCACCGCTCATCGCCTGCCCGCCGCGAGCGCGGCGTTCGCTCCTCGCATGACGCGGATGCTACGACCGGCGTCGCGGTCGGGGATTCACCTGCATCGGGTGGTCCCGGACAGGACGGGGCTGGCGTCGACTGGCCTGTCAGGAGGGACGCCAGATGACGGAATCGCACGAGCCTGCGACTGCCGGGCCACCGGCGCTGGACCCGGTGGTGGTCATCCGGTCCCGCCCGTACCTCTTCGCGCTGCTGCTCGCCGCGATCCTGGGCATTCCGGTCTCGGCCGTCGCCTACGGATTCCTGGCTCTGGTGACAGCGATCCAGGAGTACCTGTTCGACGACCTTCCGCAGGACGTCTTCACCGGGGGCGTGCCGGCGTGGTGGCCGGTGCCGTGGTTGGTCCTGTGTGGGCTGCTGACCGGGATGACGATCCGCTACCTCCCCGGCAACGGGGGCCACTCGCCGGCGTTCGGGTTCACGACCGGCGGCGGCCCGCCGGCTCGACAGGGAGCTCCCCGCCATCTTCCTCGCCGCGCTGACCACGCTCAGCCTGGGCGCCGTCCTCGGTCCCGAGGCTCCCCTGATCGCCATCGGTGGCGGGCTCGCGGCGCTGACGGTCCACCTGGTGCGGAAGGACGCACCGCCGATGGCGCTGACGATCATGGCGTCGGCCGGGAGCTTCGCCGCGATCAGCACGCTGCTCGGCTCCCCGGTGCTCGGCGCCTTCCTGATCATGGAGGCCGCGGGAATCGGCGGTGCGACCCTGAGCCTGGTGGCGCTGCCGGGGCTGTTGGCCTCCGGCATCGGCGCCCTGGTGTTCGTCGGCCTGGACAACTGGACGGGCCTCGGCAGCTTCTCGCTCGCCCTCACGTCCGTGCCCCCCGCCGTGGATCCGACGGTGGCCACGATGTCCTGGGCGGTGGCCATGGGTGCGGCCGGCGCGCTGCTGGGCTGGCTGATCCGCTGGATCGGACTCTCGCTGCGCCCGATCGTGCACCTGAACCGGGTCGTGGTGACTGCCGGGCTCGGCCTGCTCATCGGCCTCACCGCGATGGCCTACCAGCTCATCTCCGACAACAGCTTCACCGAGGTGCTGTTCTCCGGCCAGGATGCCCTGCCCAAGCTGGTCGACCAGGCCGCCGACTACTCGCTCGGCGTCCTGATCCTGCTCGCGGTGTGCAAGACGTTCGTCTACGGGCTCTCCCTCAGCGCGTTCCGGGGCGGCCCGGTGTTCCCCGCGATGTTCATCGGTGCCGTCCTGGGCATCGCGGCGGGCAGCCTGCCCGGCATGAGCCTCGCGCCGGCGATCGGGATGGGCATCGGAGCCATGTGCGCCGCGATGCTGCGGCTGCCCATGACCTCGGTCCTGCTGGCCACCCTGCTGCTCGGCGCCGACGGCATCTCGGTCACACCGCAGGTCGTGGTCGCGGTGGTGGTGGCCTTCGTCATCACCTACGCGCTCCCGGACCCGGTGGCTCTGCTCAAACAGCCGACGTTCTGGTGGGCGAAGATCTCCTCGAGATCGAGGGGCATCTCGGCCCCCGGGACCGACTCCGGCCCAGCCGCCCACTCGACATCCTCGTGACGACTGCCTCCGGAGGTGCCGGCGGCTCCGAGCGCGTCCAGGGGTGGTGCCTCGGACGCGCGGGCGGGGTCCTCGGTGACGTCGAGGGTGACTCGGGTCCAACGGCGGCCATGGTCACGACGGGACAGGACCAGGGGATCGTCGAAGCGGTCGTCGACGTAGGCGAGGGCGGACTCGAAGGAACCGGCGGTCACGTGCCAGGTCTCGTGGTGCCAGGAGACCTCGACCCGGTCGCGGACCGCGTCCACCATCTCTGCAATTCCCTGCCCGAGCCCCACCGGCCGATCACCCGCTTTCCTCGACACCGAGGCTAGCGAGCCGTCACGCTTCTGGGCAGTGGGACACTCCGGCGGATGCCGAGTGGGTGGCAAGGTGTCGTCATGAATCTTCGGGCAGCAGCCATCGCGCTCTTCGCCATCGTCGCCGCGACCGACGGCGTCGCCGGCGTACGCCGAGATCAGGCCCACCCCCGGCACACCGGCGGTTCCCAACGACAAGCCGTTCCACTTCGCCAAGGGCGACCATCTCGACCATGAGGAAGAGATCCCGACGACGTCGCGCTACGGCCGCGGACGTCCGATCTACCTGGTCGGCGACTCGCAGGCCGCCCAGCTGGCCGACGGGCTGCTGCGGGTGGCGAAGGCACAGCACCGGGCGCTGCTGCCGCGCACCCGGGCAGGTACGAAGATGGTGCTGCCGGCCAGGGACACCAGCGCAGGCAGGTGGTCGGGTCGGATCTTCGAGCAGATCCTGGCCGAGCGACGTCGCCCGATCGTCGTCCTCTCGGGGTGGTACCAATCGATCCCGAGGCTCCGCGCGACCATCGAGCAGCTCCGCGACGAGGGGGACGCCAAGGTGCTGGTGATCACGTCAACGCCCATCGCCCGCGACAGGTACAACTACTGCGTGGGGCGCGCCGTGCGGGCGGGGACGGATCCGAACCGGGTCTGCCGCTGGCGGATGGACGATCGCGGCCGGGGCTCGCGGGAGTCGTTGACGGCGGCGCGACAGACCGGCGTACCCTCGCTCAACCTGCTCCCGCTTGTCGCACGGGGCCCGGGCTCCACCCACCCGCCGGTGGCCCGGAGCATCATGATCCACCGCAATCCGTCCCACATCACCTCGACCTTCGCGCGCACGGTCCTGTTCAAGCCGCTCAGGAACGCCGTCAAGCGCGCCGACTGAACGTCGCGCCCGACAGGCAACGCGATTCTGGTTGCTACGTCGGTTCGATCACCATGGCCGACTCGCGGTGATCGGTCAGGAAGCTCGGGGACTCCTCGCGCGCCCGCTCCACCTGCTCCCAGCCGGCGGCGCCCAGGCTGACCACGGAGACCGGGAAGATCCCGAGGTCCTCGCGTTCGATGTGCTCGGCAAGATCGTCGAACAGGCGGTTGACCGTCGCCTCGAAGTCGGGTGCGCCGGGCTGGAGTGAGCCGACCGCCGCGTGGAGGTCCCGGTGCTCTCCCTCGAGCATGGCGACCTCGTCCGCAAACTCCCCCTGCTGCCTCATGGCGGTGAAGATGCCGGCCTCCTCGCGGCGCACGTGGCGATCCAGGTGCCCGACCAGACGGGCCAGGTGCGTCGCGGCGGACACCCGGTCGCCGAGGCAGAGCGCCGCGCGGACCTGGTGGGATTCGCGGAGCAGCTCGGCGTGCTCGTCCATGAGCTCGCCGATCGCCGGCACGCCCCGGCAGCCGCAGTACTCACACATCAGCCGACCCTGTCCCAGCCGCGGCGCGGGCGGTGGCTGCCCAGCTGGTCGTCGCGGCTGCGGTAGACGATGTAGGGCCGGGTCAGGTAGCCGAGCGGCGCACTGAAGACGTGCACCAGTCGGGTGAACGGCCACAGCGCGAAGAGCGCCATCGCAGCCAGGCCGTGCAGCTGGAACCCCAAGGGCGCCTCGGCCATCAGCTCGGGATGGAGGTCGAAGCGGAAGATCCCGCGGAACCAGATCGACACACCCTCGCGGTAGTCGTAGTGGCCGAAGATGTTGGCCGCCACCGTGTTGAACAGGCCGAGGAAGATGACGGTGGCCAGCACGAGATACATGGCCTTGTCCATCCTCGTTGTCGCCGAGAACACCGGCCCGACCGTGCGTCGCCGATAGATCAGGATGGCCATTCCGACCACGGTCGCGGCGCCCGCGAGGGCACCGATCGAGACGGCCATGAAGTGGTAGAGCCCCTCAGAGATCCCGACCGCCTCGGTCCACGACTGGGGGATGCCGAGTCCGATCACGTGCCCCAGGAAGACACCCAGGATGCCGAAGTGGAACAACGGGCTGCCGATCCGCAGCAGCCGGTTCTCGTAGAGCTGCGAGGAGCGCGTGGTCCAGCCGAACTTGTCGTAGCGGTAGCGCCACGCGTGGCCGACGACGAAGGTCGTGAGGCAGACGTACGGGACGACCACGAAGAGGAACTCGTTCATGTGCGGGCTCCGGGAAAGGACGGCATGGGCAGCTGGACGGTCGCGGACGCTGCGCCGGGGCTGAACTGGGGGTTGGCGAAAGGTGCCAGCCCCACCTCCTCCTCGGGCGGACCCTCGGCCGCGAGGCGGCGTACGGCGTCATGCTCGTCACCCCGCAACGGCGGCAGCGTGGCGCAGACGGCGTCAACGAGGTCGGCCCATGGGGACGAGAGGTCTCGCAGTGACAGTCGCAGCAGCTCGAGCCCTGCCCGGTGGTCGAGCATCAGCTGCCGGCCGAGCTCCTGGTTCCCGGTGGCGGCGAACTCCAACACGACACACAGGTGGTCGGGGAGCTCGGCGTCATCGAGCTCGAAACCGGCTGCGAGGTAGGTCTGCTTGAACCGAAGCAGCGCCATCCCTCGCTTGCGGGTGTCCCCGTGCGCGAAGTAGGTGAGGAAGAGGTTGCAGCGGCGACGGGTGTCGAAAGCCTCGACGTACGCCTCCTGCAGCTCAGGCAGTGCCGTCGCCGCCACGTGGGCCACGAATGCGCGGATCGAGTCGCCGATCGTCCGGCGGCAGGCGGTGCGACGCCGACCGGATCAGCTCCAGCTGGTCGAACAGCTCCTCGTCGGGATAGTCCAGCAGCAGCGAGACCGACTGCCAGGCAATCGTGAGCTGCTCCGGAAGCAACGCGGGCCGGCGGCTCATGCGTCCGACTCCGGCTTCGCCGGGAACAGTCCGGGCGGCGAGCCCTTGCCGTCCCAGTTGAGGAGGTTGACCCGACCGCTCTTGTTCTCGGGGCCGGCCATGGAGTCGGACGTCTGGCGGTCCTGCAGCATCTGGAAGTTCTCCACCGCGATCGGCGTCGGGCACCCGAGCCCTCCCCGAAGATCTCCGGGCTGCCACCGCCGTACTCGGAGACCGAGCACTCCGTGGCCAGCTCCTCCAGCGAGTGCGCCTGCTCGGCGTGGGCGGCCGGGATGACGTAGCGCTCGTCGTACTTGGCGATCGCGAGGAGGCGGTACATGTCGTACATCTCCTCCTCGCTCATCCCGACCGCCGCCGGGATCGAGGCGTCCGGGTCGCGGCCCATGTTGATGTCACGCATGTAGGAGCGCATGGCTGCCAGCTTCTTGAGCACACGCGTCCACCGGCGCCACGTCCCCGGCGGTGAAGAGCTCCGCGAGGTACTCGACGGGGATCCGCAGTGCGTCGATCGCGGCGAACAGGTTGCCCTTGTCCTCCGCGTCCTCGCCGGTCTCGCTGCACGACCTCGACGACCGGCGACAGCGGCGGGATGTACCAGACCATCGGCATCGTGCGGTACTCCGGATGCAGCGGCAGGGCGACCCTGAACCGGTTGATCAGCGCGTGGATCGGGGAGCGCTGCGCGGCCATCACCCAGTCCCGCGGTATCCCCGCCTTCTCGGCCGCCCGCACCACCTCCGGGTCGTTCGGGTCCAGGAAGACGTCGCGCTGGGCCTCGTAGAGACCGTGCTCGTCGGCGGTCGAAGCGGCCTCGAGCACCTTGTCGGCGTCGTACAGCATCAAGCCGATGTAGCGCAGCCGGCCGACGCAGGTCTCCGAGCAGACGGTCGGGCAGGCCGACCTCGATCCGCGGGAAGCAGAACGTGCACTTCTCCGCCTTGCCGGTGCGGTGGTTGAAGTAGATCTTCTTGTAGGGGCAGCCGGACACGCACATCCGCCAACCGCGGCACTTGTCCTGGTCGACGAGGACGATGCCGTCCTCCTCGCGCTTGTAGATCGCGCCGCTCGGGCAGGACGCGGCGCACGAGGGGTTGAGGCAGTGCTCGCAGATCCGTGGCAGGTAGAACATGAAGGTCTGCTCGAACTCGAACTTCACCTTGTCCGCGATCTTCTTCAGCATCGGGTCGAGGTGGGCGGTGGCGGTCGAGCCGCCGAGGTCGTCGTCCCAGTTGGCCGACCACTCGATCTTCATGTTCTTGCCGGAGATCAGCGACTTCGGCCGGGCGACCGGCGTGTGCTCCTGGGCCGGGGCGTCGGTGAGCGTGGCGTAGTCGTAGGTCCACGGCTCGTAGTACTCGCCGATCGACGGCAGCTTGGGGTTGGAGAAGATCGTCAGCAGCTTGCTGAAGCGGCCGCCGGCCTTGAGCTTCAGCCGTCCGCGGTTGTTGACCTCCCAGCCGCCCTTCCACTTCTCCTGGTCCTCGTAGGTGCGGGGGTACCCCAGCCCGGGCCGGGTCTCGACGTTGTTGAACCAGATGTACTCCGTGCCGGACCGGTTGGTCCACGCCTGCTTGCAGGTCACCGAGCAGGTGTGGCAGCCGATGCACTTGTCGAGGTTCATCACCATCGCCATCTGGGCCATGACGCGCATGTCAGTACTCCACGTCCTGCGAGCGCTTGCGGATGACGGTGACCTCGTCGCGCTGGTTGCCGGTGGGGCCGAGGTAGTTGAAGGCGTAGGTGAGCTGGGCGTAGCCACCGATCAGGTGCGACGGCTTGACGAGCAGCCGGGTCAGCGAGTTGTGGATGCCGCCGCGCTTGCCCGACGTCTCCGCGATCGGCACGTCGATCAGCCGGTCCTGGGCGTGGTACATGTACACGGTCCCCTCGGGCATCCGGTGGCTCACGATCGCGCGGGCGACCACGACGCCGTTGCGGTTCACCGCCTCGATCCAGTCGTTGTCCTTGATCCCGACCTTCGCGGCGTCGACGTCGCTCATCCAGATGTTCTGGCCGCCGCGCGAGAGCGACAGCATGAACAGGTTGTCCTGGTACTCCGAGTGGATCGACCACTTGTTGTGCGGGGTCAGGTAGCGCACGCGTGAGCCCCTCGACCCCCTCCGAGCCGTCGGAGACATGGCCGAGCTCGGGTTCGGCGAACAGCGCCGCCATGTTGAGCGGCGGCCGGTAGACCGGCAGCCCCTCGCCGAGCTCGGTCATCCAGTCGTGGTCGAGGTAGAAGTGCATGCCGACCGGTGAGTGTGTGCCAGGGCTTGCGGCGCTCCACGTTGATCGTGAACGGCGAGTAGCGCCGACCGCCGGTCTCGGACCCGGACCACTCCGGCGACGTGATCACCGGGACCGGCGGGCCCTGGGTGTCGGCGAAGGTGATCTGCTTGCCCTCGTGCTCCTCGGCCAGGTCGGCCAGCCGGACGCCGGTGCGCTTCTCCAGCGTCTTGAAGCCCTGGGTCGCAAGGTGACCGTTGGTGGTGCCGGACATGGCCAGGATCGCCTCGCAGACGTGCACGTCCCGCTTGAGCGACGGCCGGCCGTCGGCGACGCCGCCGCGCACCGCACCGTTCTTGGCACGCAGGTAGTCGACCTGCTTCCCGAGCTCGAACGTGACGCCCTTGGTGGTCGCACCGAGGGTGTCCATGAGCGGCCCGAGGGCGTTCATCTTCTCGGCAACCGCGCCGTAGTCGCGCTCCACCTCGACCAGCTTCGGCATGGAGACGCCCGGCACGGGCTCGCACTCGCCCTTCTTCCAGTCGCGGACCACGCCGTGCGGGTTCGCCATCGCGTCCGCGGTGTCGTGCGTGAGCGGGACCGCCACGACGTCCTTGCGAACCCCGAGGTGGGTGGCGGCGAGCTCGCTGAACTTCTCGGCGATCGTCTGCCAGGCATCCCAGTCGGTGCGGGTCTGCCACGGCGGCGCGATCGCCGGGTTGAACGAGTGCACGAACGGGTGCATGTCGGTGGTGTTGAGGTCGTGCTTCTCGTACCACGTGGCCGCCGGAAGCACGACGTCGGAGAAGACCGTCGTGCTGGTCTGCCGGAAGTCCAGCGTGAGCAGCAGGTCGAGCTTCCCGTCCGGGGCCTGGTCGCGCCACTTCACGTCGACCGGGCGCTGGCCCTCCGGGCTCTCGGTCGCGCGCAGCGAGGAGTCCGTGCCGAGCAGGTGCTTGAGGAAGTACTCGTTGCCCTTGCCCGACGAGCCCAGCAGGTTGGCCCGCCAGATCGACAGGATCCGCGGGTGGTTCTCGGGGGCGTCCGGGTCCTCGCCCGCGAAGTCGAGCTCGCCCGGACTTGAGCTGCTCCACGACGTACTCCCCCACCGGCTTGCCGGCCGCGGCCGCGTCGTCGCTGAGGTCGAGCGGGTTGCGGTTGAAGGTGGGGTACGACGGCATCCAGCCCATCCGCGCGCTCTGCGCGATCACGTCAGCGGTCGTCCGGCCGGCCAGCTTCCCCTTCCCGGTGGTGGCGGAGAGCGTGTCGGCGCCGAACGGGTCGTAGCGGAACTGGTCGGTGTGGAGGTACCAGTACGCCGTCTGGATCATGTTGCGCGGCGGCCGGTTCCAGTCCAGGGCGTTCGCGATCTGGGTGTAGCCCGTGATCGGGCGGCACCTTCTCCTGCCCGACGTAGTGCGCCCAGCCGCCGCCGTTGACGCCCTGGCAGCCGGTGAGGTTGGTCAGGGTGAGGAACGCGCGGTAGATCGTGTCGGAGTGGAACCAGTGGTTGGTGCCCGCGCCCATCAGGATCATCGAGCGGCCCCGGGACTCCTCGGCGTTCTGGGCGAACTCGCGGCCGATCCGGGCCGCGGTCGCGGCCGGGACGCCGGTGATCTTCTCCTGCCAGGCCGGGGTGTACGGCGACTCCGCGTCGTCGTATCGCCGCTGGCCCACTCGCCCGGCAACCCGTCGCGCCCGACGCCGTACTGCGCGAGCAGCAGGTCGAACACGGTCGTGACGAGGTGACCGTCGATCCGGCGCAGGGACCCCGCGGGGCAGGTCGGCCGCGGCACCGTCGGGGGTGTCGAAGCGCGGCAACCGGACCAGCACCGACTCCTCGGCGCCGTCCAGCAGGGAGAGCTGCGGATCCACGTCGCCGAGCTCGAGGTTCCACCGGCCGACGCCGGCGTCGCCGTACCGGTGGCCGAGCGACCCGTTCGGCACGACCGGCTCACCGGTGCGCGCGTCGACGAGGACGGTCTTGAAGGCGGCGTTCTCCTCGTCGCGTCGTGCGCGGCCAGGTCCGCCGCGGTGAGGAACTTCCCGGCGGTGTACTCGCCGTCGGATGTCGCCTCTCAGCCTCACGAGGTGGGGCAGGTCGGTGTTGCCCTTGACGTACTCGGCGAAGTACGGCGTCTGCCGGTCGACGAAGAACTCCCTGAGCACGACGTGGCCCATGGCCATCGCCAGCGCTGCGTCGGTGCCCGGCCGGGCCGGCAGCCACTCGTCGGCGAACTTCACGTTGTCGGCGTAGTCGGGGGCCACCGCGACGACCTTCTGGCCGCGGTAGCGGGCCTCGGTCATCCAGTGCGCGTCGGGGGTGCGGGTGACCGGGACGTTGGAGCCCCACATGATCAGGTACCCGGCGTTCCACCAGTCACCGGACTCCGGCACGTCGGTCTGGTCGCCGAAGACCTGCGGCGAGGCCACCGGGAGATCGGCGTACCAGTCGTAGAAGCTCAGCATGGAGCCGCCGATGAGGTTCACGAACCTGGCGCCGGAGGCGTGCGACACCATCGACATCGCGGGAATCGGCGAGAAGCCGGCGACCCGGTCGGGGCCGTACTTCTTGATCGTGTACACGTGGGCGGCGGCGACCAGCTCGGTGGCCTCCTCCCACGTCGCACGGACCAGACCGCCCTTGCCGCGAGCGGACTTGTACGCCTTCGACCGCAGCGGGTTCTCGACGATGTGCTCCCACGCGCGCACCGGGTCCCCATCGTGCTGCGCCTTGGCCTCGCGGAACATCTGCAGCAGGACGCCACGCACGTACGGGTAGCGCACCCGGGTCGGCGAGTAGGTGTACCAGGAGAAGGCGGCGCCCCGCGGGCAGCCGCGAGGCTCGTACTCCGGGGAGTCCGGCCCGACCGAGGGGTAGTCGGTCTGCTGGGTCTCCCAGGTGATGATCCCGTCCTTGACGTAGACCTTCCACGAGCAGGAGCCGGTGCAGTTCACCCCGTGCGTGGAGCGGACGACCTTGTCGTGGCTCCACCGGTCCCGGTAGAAGTCGTCGGCCCCGCGACCGCCCGACTTCGTCAGCGTCCGCAGATCCTCGGAGACCGTGCCCTTCGTGAAGAACCGCCGGCTCCGCACCAGTGCATCGGCGAGAACCCCGTCCATCCCGATGTCTTCGCTGCTCAACGCTTTTCCTGTCCTCGAGCGGTACGGCGGACGAGGGTCAAGGTCAGCGCCAGGGTGAGAGCCGCGGTGATCGACAGCATCCACAAGCCGATCGCGTAGGACTCGGTTCGACCATAGACGTAACCCATGATCAGCGGGGGCACGAAGCCGCCCAGCCCGCCGGCGGCGCCGACCAGCCCGGTCACACCACCGACGCGGGACGGGTCGGTCACCTGGGCGATGAGGGCGAAGGTGGCACCGCTGCCGCTGCCCAGGGCGGCGGCCATGGCGAGGAACGCGATCGTGCCCACCCCGTCGAGCGGCGGCGTACCCGCGGAGATCGCGGCACCGACGACCACCACGCCGTAGCCGCCGGCCAGCACGGGGATCGCGCCGATCCGGTCGGACAGCCAGCCACCGATCGGGCGCATGATCACCGCGACCACGACGAAGCCCGCCATCCGGTTCGCCGCGTCGGCGGCAGAGAGGCCGTGCGCCGTCTTGAGGTAGGCCGGCAGGTAGACCGAGAACGCGACGTACCCGCCGAACGCGACGGCGTAGAGGAGGCAGGCCTGCCAGGTGATCGGGAGCCGAGCATTGGCGTTGATCCGGGTGATCAGGCTCGTGGTCGGGACCGTCCGGCCCGGGGCGTCGCGCAGGAGGAGCCACGCGACGACCGCATAGACCGCCAGCACCGCGGCAGTGATCAGGAACGGGGCCTTCTCGCCCTGATTCGTGTACAGCTTCACGGTGGTCAGGGCACTGATCGCCGTCCCTCCCATGCCGGCTCCGAAGATGCCGATGGCGAGGCCACGACGCTCTGGCGGGAACCAGGCGTTGACGAACGGAACGCCCACCGCGAACGCGGTACCGCCGATGCCGAGGAAGAAGCCACCGACGAGCAGCAGCGCGTAGGAGTCCAGGGCGACGAAGGCGATGAACAGCACCGGCACGATCGTCGCGGCCGACACGAGCGGGAACATCACCCGGCCGCCGTACCGGTCCGTCAGGCCACCGACCACGATCCGACCGAGGGAGCCGACCAGGACCGGGACCGCCACCATCAGGGCGACGTCGGACTCGGTCAGGGCGCCGAGGGTGCCCTGGTCGCGGAACATCGGCCCGAGCGGGCTGATCAGTGCCCATGCCCAGAAGTTGACGGCGAAACCGATGGTCGCGATCGCCAGCATGAGCCCCGGCCGCCCCGGCGACGCTTTCCCGCTCGCCCGATCCGGGCCTGCGATTTGTTGGTTCCCGGACGGGGCGCTGCTCATGTCCTACTCCAGCTTCCGGCGCACGGACGCTCCCTGCACCCTCCTCTCGTCCCAGCCTCGTGCGCAACCGCGGCGGCCGGTACTGACCAAGGTCCCGGGAAGCCGACCCTTTCGTCCCGACACAGTCGGGCTTTGTGCCTGCCGAGGCATCTGTTCGTTCCTCAGACAGCCCACGACCCCGGCCCGGACGGAGTGCCGGGTCGGGGTCGCGGCGGCGGGGACGCCGGGTGGGGGCTAGACGAAGATGTCCTCGTTGTCGTCGATCGGCTGGAACGACGACAGGTCGAGGTCCTCCTCGGGCTCGGGCAGGTCGGGCTCCGGGTCCGGCTTCTTGGTGTTGGCGACGGCGACGCCACCGAGGGCCGGCGAGATCAGGACGTAGGCCTGTAGCGCCTGCGTCACCGTGATCGGACCCAGCTCCGTGATGCCCAGCGGCTCACACAGGGTCAGTGCGAAGCCGATGAGCGCCCACAGCGCGTAGATCCACTTGCGGACCGGGCGGGGCAGCGAGCGGAGCAGGTCGCCCGCGGTCTGGATGGGGGTCATGGTGTTCACCTTCCGGGGAGTGCGTCGTATGCGGTCTGGATGCTCCGCGCGGCGGTGCGCAGCTCGGTGCTGACGGTGCGGAGATCGGGATCGGAACCCGGCGTGGGTGGCGGCGGATCGGTCGGCGTCGCCGGACTCGTGAGCTTCTTGACCTTCGTGACCCGCAGCGCCGACAGCGGGACGTCGGGGTGCAGGGCGTTGACGTCCACGCGCCCGAAGCCGGGGACGTCCTTGATCGCGCCGAACGTGCCGTCGGAGTGCTGCCAGATCGCGGCCCGCTTCCACGGCTTGGGGATCCGCGGCGGCAGCATCGGGTTGCTGTACCGCGCGACCCACAGCATGCAGCCGAAGGCGCTACCGAGGTCGAAGCGCGTGTAGATGATCGGCTTGGCGACCAGGCCCAACTTGCGGAGCTCCTTCTCGATGGTGGCGACCCACAGCCCCGTCCAGGTGGTCACCTGCGCCGGCGACAACCCCTCCAGGGACTCCAGGTCGAGCATCGGGATCATGTCGCCGGCCCGGATCTGCGCGTGCTTCAGGAAGTGCAGCGCCTCCCGCGCCGCGTCGCCCAGGTCGGGTCGGGCGAAGTGGTAGGAGCCGACCGGGATCCCGGCCTTCCGCGCCTCCTTCATCCGCCGCTTGTACGTCGGGTCCGTCCACGAGTCGCCCTCGGTGGCCTTGAGGTACCAGAAGCGGAGCCCGGCGGCCTGCGCCCGGGGGACGTCGATCCGTCCACCCTGGTGGTGGCTGGTGTCGACGCCGTCGAGCGTGCGGTGCGGCGGGAACGGCGACCCCATCGGCGGGGGTGCCTCGGGCTTCGGCCCACCCGTCCCGGGAGCGTTCTCCTGGGGCGGGTAGTGGAAACGCGGGATCGGGCTCGGCCGCCAGAACGTGTCGGGCAGGTTGCTCTTGAGGCCGTCCCTGCCGTTGAGGTACGCGATCACCTGGTTCTTCGCCGGCGGCGAGAGGCGCCCGTGGTCGATGAGCACGGCGTGGATGTGCTCGTTCCACAACCCGCTGATGGCGGGACGGTGCCAGGCGGCGAAGCCGATCGAGCGCAGCACGCGCACCTTGCGCTGCCAGTCGAAGGGGATCAGGTCGACCACCCCACCGCCGTCGTGGGTGCCGGCCGACGCGCCCACGCCTGTGTTGTAGGAGCCCTGGACGATGGTCAGGCTGTAGCCGAGGCGGCGCTCCGCCTCCTCGAGGGCGGCCCGGGTCTTCCAGTCGACGCATCTTGGGGGTCGTGTCGCCGTACGTGGTCTTCTCGAACGGCGGGTGGTGCTTGACCTGCGGAGCCGGCGCCTGGTCCTGCGGGTCCTGCTTCCCTGCTCGCAGGACGATCGTGGCCTGGCGGGCACCGTGGTCGCTGTTCCGCTCGGCGTCTTCGTGGGCCTTGCGGCCGCGGAAGACCGCCTTGGACTTGAGGTTCCAGCTGGCGTTGTCGCCGTCGGCCAGCCAGAGCAGGTCGATGGAGCCGCTGTCCACGGCGTACCGGACCGGCTTCCCGCCGATCCTTGCGCCGACCGACTTGTGCGCCTTGAGCTGGCGGTTGTAGTCACCGCCGCCGACGACCGGCTGCCCGGTCTTCACCAGGCGCTCGACGAACGCGAGGTGCTTGGCGATGCCGGCGTTCCACATGTCGACGCGCTCGTCCCGGTCCGGCGTGGGGTGATGGCTGAACGCCCCCGGCACCATGTGCAGGTTCGTGGCGTGCAGGTCGACGCCCACCGACCGGCAGGTGAGCCGGACGTAGGTCTGGTACCGGCGCCCGACGATGCCGGGCCGCGGCTCGTGGAGCACCATCACCCGGCCCATCGCGAACGAGAACACCGACGTGCGGAAGGCGATCGGCGCGTGGTTGTCGTCCTCGCCGTAGAAGACCCCCCAGTCGGAGGCCGGGAACGCCTCCTTCACCAGCGGCTGGTAGCGCTCCGCGATCTCCTGGAGGAGCACGAGGTCGCCGTCGGCGGCGTTGCGACGCAGGTCCTCGAGCGCCTCGTCGCGGGTCAGCGCGCCCTCGGGCACCGACTGGACGTTCGCGGTGACCACGCGGAACTGGCGCGTGGCCAGGCCGTTCGGGGACAGGGCCGAACCCCGCATGTCGGGGGCTGGTGTGCCGGCGGCTGCACCTGCCCCGTGGGCTCTCCCGTCCTGGTCTTCGGGCGACTCTTTGTACGCGGCCATGGTCTTTCCTCCGGATGCTGGGTCATCTGATGGCGCTCGGGGCGCACAACTGGCGGACCGGCCGGGCTCGGCCGCTGATACACGCGGAGCCCAGGAAAGTTCCTGAAATCCTGCCCGCTGGTCTAGTCGTTTTTCTCCAGTGATCTACTCTTGTTTTGAGCAACGGACACAGGCGCTGGAGGAGAGACATGGCGAACGGGTCGATGCCCGACTTCCTCATCATCGGAGCACCGAAGGCCGGGACCACGGCGCTGCATGCGGCGCTGACCCAGCACCCCGAGGTCTTCATGAGCAGACCCAAGGAACCCAAGTTCTGGCTGTGCGACGGCGCTCCTCCCCCGGCCTGGAACGGCCCGGGCGACAAGCACTCGCAGCAGGAGTGGATCTGGCGGCGCGACGAGTACGAACGGCTCTTCGAGCCGGCCGTCGCCGGACAGGTCCGCGGCGAGAGCACGCCGTTCTACCTGTGGTCGCGTGGCGCACACCGGCGGATCGCCGAGCACCTGCCCGAAGTGAAGCTGATCGCCGTCGTGCGCGACCCGATCGACCGCGCCTACAGCAACTGGATGCACCTGTGGTGCGACGGGCTCGAGCCGGTCTCCGACTTCGAGGCGACCTTCGCCCTCCAGCAGCAGCGCATCGACGCCGGCTGGGCGCCGTTCTGGCGGTACGCCGACCTCGGCCGGTACGGCGAGCAGCTCGCGCACCTCTACCGGTACGTCGATCCCCAACGGGTGCTCGTCCTGCGCTACCGCACGGTCGTGGACGACCCGCAGGCCGCCGTCGACCTCGCCTGCCGCTTCCTCGGCATCACCCAGGGACTGATCGGCACCATCCCGCGCGACAACTTCCGCGACTTCGTGGAGCCCGGCTGGCGGCCGCGGCTGCTCGGGCCGGTGGTGCGCGCCGGCGCGCGGCTGGGCCAGTTCGCCCCGCCGCAGGTGTGGCGCAAGGCGAGCGCGCCGCTGGTCACCCAGCTGAGCGGGCCGGGCGAGGCGCATCGGCCGCCGCTCAGCCCGGAGGCACGGCAGCGGCTGCTGCCCGCGTTCGCCGATGACATCGGCCGCCTCAGCCAGCTCACGGGCGAGGACTTCGGCGACTGGCTCTCCACCAACAGCCGCGGCTCGTTCCTCCAGCGGACCCGCGCGGCCGCCGCACCGGAGCGCGAGCGCGAGCGCGAGGCTAGCGAACCAGCGTGACCAGGTCGTGGGCGCCGTCGGGGCGCGCGGCCTCGACGTAGAACCGGACCCGCCCGTCGGGCAGCGGCACGGCCGAGGCGTAGCGCCACGCGCCGTCGGAGTGCGGCGACACGATCGGGTCGTGCTCGTCGGGCACCAGCCGGGTGCCGTCCCATCGGGCGATGCCGGTCGTCTCGTGCCAGTTCGAGTCGGCGTCCGGGCGACCGTCGTACAGCACCGTGAGCGGGTCGGCCGTGAGCTCCGCCGTCACCCGCGCGCCGCGCGCGTCCCACTCGCCGGGCCGGCCGGCCAGCACCTCGCCGCGGTCGACCCAGTCGAGCCCGTCGTTGCTGACGAGGAGCCGGGTGGTCATCCGGTCCTCGTGCCCCGCGAGGTCGAGCGGGTGGCAGCACAGCCACATCCGCCAGCCCTCGGGCCGGAGCACGATGACCGGGTCCTTCACGGCCGTGTGCTCGTCGCCGGCGTGCACCATGCGGCGTTGGCCCCACGGCAGCTCCTCGGGGGTGGCCGCGGTCAGGCTGTCGACCCACCAGTGCTTGGAGCCGGGGGTGGCACAGGAGAGGTAGAGCCGCCAGCCGATGCCGGGCGCGGGAACGAGCACCGGCCGCTCGAAGGACTCGCTGCCGAAGGCCTCGCGGCTCACCTCGGCGACCGGCTCGAACGCGACACCGTCGTCGGACCGGGACACCACGACGCTGACGCCGCGCCCGTCGGTGAGCGGTCGGCGGACACGGTAGGTCAGCCAGAACGTGCCGTCGTGCAGGACCGCGCTGGCCGCTCCCGACCAGTTGCCCGGCCCGACTCCGGGGGCGGGCACGACGACCTGCGCGTCGCCGTACGACGGCAGGGGCGGCATGATGTCGATGCTCATATGCCCACGATAGTCGATTGGCACACTCGACTTTGCATCCCGCGACGCGAATCGCCCATTCGGGGGATGCTCAGGTGCCCTGGGCGGGCTGGCGGTGGTCGCGCATGCAGGCGACGACCCCGACGCCGGCGAGTCCGGCGGTGATCAGCAACGCGGTGGCCGGCTGGATCGCCGGTGGCAGGAACGGTGATACCGGTGCCAGGGCCACGTGCACGATCAGCACGATGGGGATCCAGCGCGGCACCGTGGTCGCGCGCAGCAGCGCGATCGCCAGCAGCAGCTCGCCGAGGTAGAACGCCGCGACCCAGCCGTAGAGGAAACCGAGCAGGCTCGCGTCCCCGCTCACCCCACTGAGGTCGGGGGTGGCTGCCGAGTGGGTCACCGCGATGGCACGCATGAAGACCAGCAGCATCGCGTAGCCCGCGATGCCCAGGCAGCCGACGACGAAGACGCCGATCGCCACCAGCCCCAGTCGGTTGCGCTTGCGGAACAGGGTGAGGATCGACGGCAGGCCGAGGGTCAAGGCGCACGCGGCCGCGAAGTACATGACGCCGACGACCAGGTAGCGACTGTCCTCGAGCTCGACGAACGAGAGCGTGTCGTCGGAGCCGGTCATGGCCGGCATGAGCAGGGCGCCCGCGGACAGCGCCACCGCACCGCCGACCAGGCCGGTGGCCGAGAACGGCACCCACGTGACGCTCATGGCACTCCTCGCAGACGTCGTCCCGGGCGGGACAGTTCGCAGGCTAGGGCTGCGGCGACCGGCCCGGGGCGCGATCCGGGTGATCTTTGCCAATCTGTCACCCGTCCGGGTGAGGTGACCTGTCCGAGCCTGCGCGGAAATGCCCGCGCCGATTCCGCAGCCCATCGTGAACAATGGCGCCGGTGTACCTGACCATCACCTCGACGGCGACGCCCGCGACCGACCTGGGCTACCTGCTGCACAAGCATCCCGAGCGGGCGCAGCGGTTCGACGTCGCCAGCGGGTCGGCCCACGTCTTCTACCCCGAGGCCGGCGAGGACCGGTGCACGGCGGCGCTGCTGCTCGAGGTCGACCCGATCGCGCTGGTGCGCGGCCGCCGGCGCGGCGGGGACGCCTTCACCCTCGGTCAGTACGTCAACGACCGGCCGTACGCCGCGTCGTCCCTGCTCGCGGTCGCGCTCGCCAAGGTCTTCGGGACCGCGCTCGCCGGCCGGTGCGACGCCCGGCCGGAGCTCGTCGCCCAGCCACTTCCGCTCGAGATCGCGTTGCCCGCGGTGTCCAGCTCCGGGGGCGCGGCGCTGGTCCAGGACCTGTTCGGACCGCTCGGCTGGGAGGTCGAGGCGACCCCGGTCCCCCTCGACGAGACGGTCCCCGGCTGGGGCGACTCCCGCTACGTCGACGTCCGGCTCCGCGGCCGGATGGTGCTGGCGCACGCCCTGTCCCACCTCTACGTCCTGCTGCCGGTGCTCGACGACGCGAAGCACTACTGGGTGTCCTCCGACGAGGTCGACAAGCTCGTGCGGACGGGTGGTGGCTGGCTCGGCGGACACCCGCAGCGGGAGCTGATCACCCGGCGCTACCTCGCCCACCAGCGCGAGCTGGTGGCCTCGGCCGTCGCCCGGCTGGCCGAGGTCGACGACCTGCCGGAGGGGACGCTCGAGGACGCCGACCGGCCCACGGAGCGCCCCCGGCCGCTCGTCGCACTTCGCCGCCAGGCCGTCGTCGAGGCGCTGCACGCCGAGGGGGCCGCCCGCGTCGTCGACCTCGGCTGCGGCGAGGGCGCGTTGCTCCGCGAGCTGATCGGCGACCCGCGGTTCACGGAGGTGGTGGGGGTCGACGTCTCCGCCCGCGCGCTCGAGCTCGCCGAGCGGCGGCTCCACCTGGACCGGATGCCCGACACCCAGCGCGCCCGCCTGCGGCTGGTGCAGTCGTCGCTGACCTACCGCGACCGGCGGCTGTCCGGCTTCGACGCCATCGTGCTGATGGAGGTGATCGAGCACGTCGACCTCGAGCGGCTGCCCGCGCTCGAGCGCACCGTCTTCACGCACGCCCGGCCGCGCACGGTCGTCGTCACCACGCCGAACGCCGAGCACAACGTGCGATTCGAGCGGCTCGCGGCCGGCACGATGCGGCACCGCGACCACCGGTTCGAGTGGACCCGTGCGGAGTTCGCCGCGTGGGCGACCGGCGTCTGCGAGCGCACCGGCTACTCGGTCCGCTACGCACCGGTCGGTGAGGACGACCCGGAGGTCGGGCCACCGACCCAGCTGGCCGTCTTCGGACGGCCCGAGCCGGCGGGGGTGACGCCATGACCGAGCTGGGCATCCCCGAGCTGAGCCTGGTGGCCCTGGTCGGTGCCTCCGGGTCGGGCAAGTCGACCTTCGCGCGCGAGCACTTCGGGCCGTTCGAGGTGATCTCCAGCGACTTCTGCCGCGGCCTGGTCTCCGACGACGAGAACGACCAGGACGCCACCAGGGACGCCTTCGACGTGCTCGGCTACATCGCCGGCAAGCGGCTGGCCGCCGGGCGGCTGACCGTCGTCGACGCCACGAACGTCCAGCGCGACGCCCGCCGCAACCTCGTCGAGCTGGCCC
The DNA here is from genome assembly GCA_963803235.1 of uncultured Actinomycetota bacterium. GTDB lineage: Bacteria > Actinomycetota > Actinomycetes > Propionibacteriales > Nocardioidaceae > Nocardioides. Next base: position 87,337 of record CAWDLL010000011.1, on the reverse strand, counting down.
GGGAGCACGACGTACTCCCGGTGGCGATCGTGCTCGACCTGCCGGAGCAGGTGTGCGTCGAGCGGAACGAGGCGCGCAGCGACCGCACCTTCGGCGCCCGGGTCGTACGCCGCCAGCGCGAGCAGCTGCGCCGGTCCCTGCGCGGCCTGGCCCGCGAGGGCTTCCGCAAGGTCCACGTGCTCAGCAGCGTCGAGGAGGTCGCCGCCGCGACCGTGGTCCGGGAGAAGGCGTACTCCGACCTCCGCGACCAGCACGGGCCGTTCGACGTGATCGGCGACGTGCACGGCTGCCGGCAGGAGCTCGAGTCCCTGCTGACGACTCTCGGCTACGACCTGACCCGCGACGACCAGGGCCGGCCGGTCGACGCCCTCCATCCAGAGGGCCGACGACCGGTGTTCGTCGGCGACCTGGTCGACCGCGGCCCGGACTCCCCCGGCGTGCTCCGCCTGGTGATGGGCATGGTCGGGGCCGGGCACGCGCTCTGCGTCCCCGGCAACCACGAGGCCAAGCTGGTCCGCGCGCTCGGCAACAAGGACGTGCGCACCAGCCACGGACTGGCCGAGACGCTGAGCCAGCTCGCCGAGGAGAGCGAGGACTTCCGGCGCGACGTGGCGGACTTCTGCTACGGCCTGGTCTCCCACCTGGTGCTCGACGACGGCCGGCTCGTGGTGGCGCACGCCGGCCTCAAGGAGGCCTACCACGGCCGGGCGTCCGGCCGCGTCCGCAGCTTCGCCCTGTACGGCGACACCACGGGCGAGACCGACGAGTTCGGCCTGCCGGTGCGCTACCCGTGGGCGAACGACTACCGCGGCCGGGCGATGGTGCTCTACGGCCACACGCCCACGCCCGAGGCGGAGTGGGTCAACAACACGATGTGCCTCGACACGGGGTGCGTGTTCGGCGGCAAGCTGACCGCGCTGCGCTACCCCGAGAAGGACGTCGTCTCGGTCCCGGCCGAGCAGGTCTGGTACGAGCCGGCCAAGCCGTTCCTCGTCGCGGACACGGCTCCCACCGAGCGCGAGCCCGACCAGCTCGATGTCGACGACGTGCTCGGCAAGCGGATCGTCGAGACCGCCCACCACGGTCGGGTGACCGTGCGCGAGGAGAACGCCGCCGGCGCACTCGAGGTGATGAGCCGGTTCGCGCTGCACCCGCGCTGGGTGCCGTACCTCCCTCCGACCATGGCGCCGGTCGCGACCTCGGCCCGCCCGGACCTTTTGGAGCACCCGGACGAGGCGTTCGCGTCGTACGCCACCGCTGGCGTCGGGCCGGTCGTCTGCGAGGAGAAGCACATGGGCTCGCGCGCCGTCGTCCTGGTCTGCCGGGACGCGACGGCGGCCGTGGCCCGGTTCGGCGGCACCGGCGAGACGTCCGGCGCGGTCTACACCCGGACCGGCCGCTCGTTCTTCCCGCCCGGGCTCACCGAGGAGCTGCTGGCCCGGGTCCGTGTCGCCGTCGACACGGCGGGCTTGTGGGCGGAGCTCGACACCGACTGGCTGCTGCTCGACAGCGAGCTGCTGCCCTGGTCCGCCAAGGCCGAGGAGCTGCTTCGGGAGCAGTACGCCGCCACGGGTGCGGCAGCGCGCGCCGCCCTGCCGGCCGCCCTGGCCGGCCTGGAAGCCGCATCTGCTCGCGGTCTGGACGTGACGGACCTGCGCGACCGGACCCGGACGCGGCTCGCGAACGCCGAGGCGTTCACCGCGGCCTACCGTCGGTACTGCTGGCCGACCGAGGGGCTCGACGGCGTCGGCATCGCGCCGTTCCAGGTGCTCGCCGGCGCGGGCGCGACGTACCACGACCGCGACCACGGCTGGCACCTCGCGGTCGCCGACCGCCTGGTCGCGGCCGACCCGGTCCTGTTCCGGTCCACGCGCCGGATCGAGGTCGCGACCGACGACCCGGAGTCCGTCGCCGCAGGCGTCTCCTGGTGGGAGGACCTCACCGCCGCACGGCGGCGAGGGCATGGTCGTCAAGCCGCTCGCCAACCTGACCCGTGCCCGCCGCGGCCTGGCCCAGCCGGGCGTGAAGGTGCGCGGCCGGGAGTACCTCCGGATCATCTACGGGCCCGACTACACCGAGCCGCAGCACCTCGCCCGGCTGCGCGACCGCAAGCTCGAGCACAAGCGGTCACTCGCCCTGCGGGAGTACGCCCTCGGCCTCGAGGCGCTGGAGCGGCTCGCCCGGGACGAGCCGCTCTGGCGCGTGCACGAGGCGGTGTTCGCCGTGCTCGCACTCGAGTCCGAGCCGGTCGACCCGCGCCTCTGACCACCGCTGGTTGAGGTGCGAAGGCGCGCCTGGGCGCCTGAGCCTCGAAACCCCAGATACCGAAGGCAGAACGGCGAGTCACGTCGGTCGAGCCTGTCGAGACCCCCCGCGCGCCGGCAAGGTCTCGACAAGCTCGACCGACGTTTGCTCACCGCCCTGCGTGCCTCACCGGGTCTCAGGCGCGGGCGGCGCCGAGCTCGGCGAGTGGCCTCGGCGAGGCGGTCCAGACCCCAGGTCAGGTCCTCCTCGCTGATGGTCAGCGGAGGCGAGATCCGGATGGTCGAGCCGTGCGTGTCCTTGGCGAGTACGCCGCGGCGCGCGAGCGCCTCGCAGAGGTCGCGGCCGGTGCCGAGGCCGGGGTCGACGTCGACACCCGCCCACAGCCCGCGCACCCGGGTCTCGAGCACGCCCTGCCCGGTCAGCTTCTCCAGGCCCTGCCGGAGGGGCTCCTCCAGCCGCGCGGCGTTGCGCTGCGGCTCGCCCGTCTCGAGCAGGCGCGATGACCGCCCGGCCGACGGCGACGGCGAGCGGGTTGCCGCCGAAGGTGCTGCCGTGGCTGCCGGGCGTGAGCACGCCGAGCACGTCCCGGTCGGCGGCGACGGCCGAGAGCGGGATGATCCCGCCGCCGAGCGCCTTGCCGAGGATGTACATGTCGGGCGTGACCGCCTCGTGCTCGCACGCGAAGGTCCGGCCGGTGCGCCCGAGGCCGGACTGGATCTCGTCGGCGATCATCAGCACCTCGTGCTCGACGCAGTGCCGCTTGACCTCGCGCAGGTAGCCCTCCGGCGGCACGACGACGCCGGCCTCGCCCTGCACCGGCTCGACGAGCACGGCCACCGTGGTCTCGTCGATCGCGGCGGCGACCGCGTCGGCGTCGCCGTACGGCACCGAGCGGAAGCCGGGCGTGTACGGACCGTAGTGCGCCTTGGCCACGTGGTCGCCCGAGAAGCTGACGATGCTGATCGTCCGGCCGTGGAAGTTGCCGTCCATCACCACGATCGTGGCCTCGCCCTCGGGCACTCCCTTCACCTCGTAGCCCCAGCGGCGGGCCACCTTGAGCGCGGTCTCCACGCCCTCGGCGCCGGAGTTCATCGGCAGCACCATCTCCTTGCCGGCCAGCTCGGCGAGCTCCGCGCAGAACGGCCCGAGCAGGTCGTGGTGGAAGGCGCGGCTGGTCAGGGTGAGCCGGTCGAGCTGCTCGTGCGCCGCCGCGACCAGCGTCGGGATGCCGGTGGCCGAAGTTCAGCGCCGAGTAGGCCGCCAGGAAGTCGAGGTACCGGTGGCCGTCGTCGTCGGTCACCCAGGCGCCCTCGCCGTGCGACACCATCACCGGCAGCGGGTGGTAGTTGTGCGCGCCGTGGACTTCCTCGAGGTCGATCGGGCCGAAGGTCATGGGCAGCTCCTAGCGGTCGGGTGGGCCCCACCGTGCATCACGAACCGGTCGATCCCAACGCCGGGTGGTTCCAGGCCACCCGGGTGGGCTATGGGCATCGCGGCCGAGTCGTTCCAGACTCGGAGGTTGGGAGGGTGGTTCCGGTCGGTGGCTCTGCAGGCCAACCGAGAGGCATTGCCATGTCCCAGACGCCGCAGTACCCGTACACCGTTCCCTATGCCGGGGAGCCGTCACCGGCACTCCTCCCACTCGTCCTCCGGCCGCGTCGCCCGAGTGCTGGCGCAGCACCGGCGTGAGCGGCCGCTACGCCGGCTACCAGTCGCAGGCCGGCGTGGTCGGCAGCAGCATCGACCTCCGGGTCGACGTCGACCCGCGCTACAGCGCCGACTCGCCCGTGCTCAACCGGGTCAGCGGCGACATGTACTCCACCCGCTTCCACTCCGGTGGCGGCGGCGCCCCCGCGATCAAGCGCACGTACGTCGAGTCCTGGATCGTCGACGCCCCCGTGGTCAGCTGGCACCAATGCAGCGTGATGATCACCGGCGACGTGCGCTACTGGCAGGGCAGCCACGACGCCAGCACCGTCTCGATCACCATCCCCTGGGCGTTCGGCGCCATCGGCACCGGCACCGCCACCTTCACGACGGGCGGGACGGCGGGCGCGCCGTACACGCTGGCTCTACCAGTCCGACACCTTCCGCGAGGTCGAGCTCGAGATCGACTACTGCGCGTCGGTCGACAAGCCGCCCGCGGTCCCCGCCTACGGCACGCTCTGGCACGACAACCGTCCGCCGGGCACCACCGACCGCATCCTGACGATCGAGTCGGCCTACCGCGAGGCCGGTATCGGCGTCACCGTCAACGCGCACCGCACGGTCCTCGACGACTCGGCCGCGGACTTCGACAGCTGGACGCCGGCCGAGCTGCACGACGCGATGGAGACCGCCTTCGACAGCTACCCGGGCGCCTGGCCGTCCTGGAAGCTCTGGGGACTCCAGGCCGGGACCTTCGAGTCGCCGTCGGTGGGCGGGATCATGTTCGACGCCGCCTCGGGCATCGGCGGTGCCGGCAAGGCGCCCGAGCGGCAGGGCTTCGCGGTCTTCCGCAAGCACAGCTGGTTCACCCACCTGGCCGCCGGCACCCCCGTCACCCAGCAGCAGGCGTGGGCGATGCGGCACTTCCTCTACACCTGGGTGCACGAGGCCGGGCACGCCTTCAACCTGCTCCACTCCTGGAACAAGTCCCGCCCGAGCTCGCTCTCCTGGATGAACTACGACTGGCGCTACGACCAGGTCAACGGTCGCGACTCGTTCTGGGCCGCGTTCCCGTTCCGGTTCGACGACGAGGAGCTGCTTCACATGCGGCACGGCGACCGCGCAGCCGTGATCATGGGCGGCGACCCGTGGTCGTCGGGCGGCCACCTCGAGAGCCCGTCGGCAAGCGCCATCGACAGCGAGCCGGGCGCGGAGGTCGAGCTGACGCTGCGGGCGAAGGCTCACTTCGAGTTCATGGAGCCGGTGGAGCTCGAGTTCCGGCTCCGGAACACCACGCGATCACCGGTGCCCGTCGACAACCGGATGGACCCGAAGTACGGCAACACCACCGTCTTCGTGCAGCGTCCGGACGGGACCCGGTTCGTCTACGACACGGTCCTCTGCCTGTACGGCGAGCCGGAGATGGTGTCGCTCGCGCCGGGGGCGGCCTCGGACGCCGCCAAGGGTCCGGACCGGGTGAGCGTGCTCGTCCCCCTCACGTACGGCGCCGGCGGCTTCACGTTCGCCACTCCCGGGACCTACCTGGTCCGGGCCGTCTACCAGGGCGCGGGCCTGCTCACGACGTCCAACACCCTGCGGGTCTCGGTCGGCTACCCGACCGACCGGGACGCCGACCGGTTCGCCTCCGACTACTTCACCCCCACCGTCGGCCTGACGATGGCGCTCGGCGGCTCCGCGTCGCCGTACCTCTCGGCGGGGCTGGACACGCTCACCGAGGCGGCGGAGCGGTTCTCCGACGAGCCGGTCGGGTTCAAGTCGGCGCGCGTCGTGGCCCGCGCCGTGGGCGCGAACTTCTACCGGTCGGACGACGGCGCGCTGGCCCTGCACCACGCCGCCGACCCGAGTGCAGCACTGGCGCTGACCGAGCCGGCGCTCACGGCGTACCAGCGCTCCAGCGACGTCCGGGAGAACCTCGAGTACGCCAAGCTGGTCAAGCTCCGCGCCGGGCTGCACGCCGACGCCGGCGACCCGGGACGCGCCGCCGACGAGGTCGACACCCTCGCCGACCACCTGGCGAGCCGCGGCGCCCACGGCAACGTCGTCGAGCAGGTCCGGTCGTTGGCGCCGCAGCGTCCCCGGCGGCGGCCCGCCAAGAAGACCGCCGCCAAGAAGACCGCCGCCAAGAAGACCGCCACGAAGAAGACGGCCACGAAGGCGACCCCGCGGAAGCGGACGCCGAAGAAGAGCTAGAGCCCACCCTCCCGGCCGGTGCCCGGCCGGACCGCCAGCGCACCCTCCTCGAGGTCGACCAGCATGGTCGGGTCGCCCTCGGGGAGGGGTGCGCGGGCCTCGATCCCCCGTGACGGCAGGGCGACCGCCAGCCGCCGCGCCGAGTCCGGGACCTCCAGGTGCAGCTCGGCGGCGAGGCCGGTCAGCGGGCTGGAGGTTACCGCCGTACGCCGGGCCACCTCGGTCCCGTCGACCCGGACCACGACCTTGTCGTCGCGAAACCCCTCCAGGAGCAGGATCGCGAGCCGGCGCATGGCCGGATCATGTCACTGCCGCAGGACCTCAACCACCGGAGACGACGTACGTCGTGACCGCATGCTGCCGCACCTCGGCCGGGGTCCACGGGAACCGCACCCACTCCCCCGCACCGAACATCCGGGTCTGGTCGCGCGACCAGGGCGAGGTCGGGTCCTCGGACTGGCCGTAGGTGAGGATCGTCCGCGCGTCCACGGCGCCGCCGGCGAGGAACGAGATCGCCTGGATGTGCGAGGAGCCGTAGGTGATCGGGCGGTACCTGTCCTTGTTGTCCTTGGCCCAGCGCGAGGCGAGCGCGTTCGCGTTGCCGACCGCGTCGCCGGTGCCACCGCCGAGCCCGATCGGTGGCGCGCCCCGGTCGCCGGCGACCTGGAGACTCCCCCACGTGGCGTCGAACGGGATGCCGCGCTCCCGCAGCGACGCGATCGCGTCGGACATCGCCGCGATGACCAGCGGGTTGACCGTGTTCAGGTCGCGCGGGGTGTTCAGCGGGTCGTCGGCGCTGAACGGCGTCAGCCACAGGGTCTGGGCAGGCACGTCGGCCAGCCGCTCGACGAACTCCTCGAAGATGTGCGTGCCGACCGACGACCGGCGGGACCTGCCGTCCCAGGCGGCGAGCACCGCGCAGGCCTCGGTCTCCCCGGTGGCCGAGCAGACGGTGTCGAGGTCGCCGCCGTCGCGCATCACCTCGGCTGCCATCAGCCGGTTCTCGTGCTCGTGGCCGCGCAGCGACGCGGGCGACTCCTTCCCGTGCTCCAGCTTGTCCTGCACGTAGCGGTAGACCATCCGGGTCCGCATGGTGCGCTCGCACCGCTCGCAGCCGATGATCCCGGCGTACCCCTCGAGCGGCTGGTCGGGGTTGGGCAGCCAGTAGGAGTCGTTGGCGTTGGCGACCCAGTCGCGGCGGATCGCGTACGGCAGGTTGCCCGGCCCGAAGATCCCGCTGCGGGAGGCATCGGCGTCGGTTCCCCACGCACAGCCGGACTCGGCCCGGGTGCCGTCGAGGCCCGGCAGCCCGCGGCGACCTGGAGCGCCCGGCCGGTGACGGTCATGCACTGCTCGGCCATCTCGTCGGTCACGTTCGGCACCACCGAGTGGTCGGCGTAGAGCACGTCGCCGTTGCGGTCGGCGGCCGTGGTGTTCACCCACGGCATCCCGCCCGCCTTGTCCTGCCGGTGCAGCAGGTCGCGGACGCTGGTCGCCTTGCCCATGTTGAGGAACGTGTCGACAGTGCGCAGGTGCTCGGCGTTGGCGTCGCGGATCGCCCACACGCTGGCTGCGGACCACGGCATCAGCAGGGCGGGCGCGTCGATGACGTAGCCCTGCGGCGTGCGGTAGACGTCCTCGTGCACCTTGCCGAGCGTCCCGTTCTTGCGGCGCACGGTGACCGTCACCTCGCGGTGCTCCAGCTCCTGCGGGCCGGCGTCGGTGACGTAGCCGGTGCCGCCCAGCGACGGGTACTCGTACGGCGTGAACCGGTACGCCGTGGACACGGTGTGGCTCCAGGCGACGTCGTCGTTCCAGCCGATGTTGACCGCCGGCGAGCCGATCAGCGAGGCGCCGGCGACGTCGTACTGGCCCGGGATCGTCAGGTGCTGCTGGGTGAACCGGTAGCGGCCGCGCCACGGGAAGTGCGGGTTGCCGAGCAGCATGCCCTTGCCGGTGGTGGTCGCGTCGCCGCCGACGGCGGTCGCGTTGGAGCCGAACGGCGACTCGGGGTCGCGGCCCAGCCCGCGCAGCAGCGCGTCGCGGTCGACCGCGGTCCCGGTCGGGTTGGGCAGGCCGGGGTCGTCCGCCGACGGCGGGTCGGCGTCCACGATCTCCTTGACGAAGACCCCGCTCGAGGCGAGCAGGTTGGCGAGGTAGACGCCGTACCAGAGGTCGATCGGGCGCGCGTCCTGGCGCAGGTACGCCGCGCCCCGGCACGCCGGGTCGGTCACGCCCTTCGGGCCGACGGCGTCGAGGTAGTCGTTCACGCCGGCGACGTAGCCCTCGACCAGCTGCCGGGCCTGCCTGCCCGGGCCGCGGTCCTCGTCCTTCAGCAGCTTCTCGACGACCCGGCGGGCGTGCAGGTCGGCGACGAACGCGTCGACCTGGAGGTTCGAGGCCTCGAGGGTGACCTGGTCGTTGTAGCGCTTGTCGGGGCCGAACCACTTCGACCGCTGGCCGCGCGCGGTGACCAGCGTGTCCGCGAGCGTGCAGATCGAGGTCTCGGCGGCGGCGTACCCGCTGCCGAAGCCGAGCGACCCGAAGTCGGAGGCGGTGATGTGCGGGATGCCGTGCTCGGTGCGGCGGATCGTGGCGTGGTACTCAGCGCCGGGACGCAACGGCGGTCGAGCCTGTCGAGACCCCCTGGGCGCTGACGACCACGGACAGGGGCAGCAGGGCCGCGGCGGCGGCAACGGCGATCAGCCGGGTTCGGAGCATGCCCCGTCAACGGGTTACTGGCCGGTCAGGTTATGTCGGCTAGAGGTAAAGGCCGGTGGCCTCGTCGCCGATCCGGGCGGCGGCGACGGCGTGGATGTCCCGCTCGCGCATCAGCACGTAGACCTCGCCGGCGACCTCGACCTCGGCCTTGTCCTCGGGGTCGAAGAGCACCCGGTCGCCGGTCTCGACCGAGCGGGCGTGCGGCCCGACGGCGACCACCTTGGACCACGCCAGCCGGCGGGCGCCCATCGCGGCGGTGGCGGGGATGACGATGCCGCCGGAGGAGCGGCGTTCGCCGGCGTCCCGGTCGAGCTCGACCAGGATCCGGTCGTGGAGCATCTTGATCGGGGTCTTGTCGGTCACCACGGGACAGCCCAGGCCTCGAGGCTCAGGACGCGACCTTGCGGATCAGGGCGAACAGCGCGACCGTGCCGACGACGCCGCCGACGACCTTGAGGATGTTGTCGGTGCGCGGCTGCCCCTGCGGGTCGACGAAGAACGCCTTCACCGAGGCGACCTCCCGGCCGACGATCGTCTTCGGGTTCGCGCGGTAGATCAGCTGGTCGATCGTGGACGCCAGCCGCTCACGGGTCTCTTCGATCTCGTGCTCGAGGGGCGACATCTCTTTGGTCACGCGGGAAGGCTACCAATGGCCGCGGGGCGCCCGATCACCCGCGGATCGAACCCGAACGGCAGCTCCAGCCGGTGCGCGGTCATCAGGGCGTCGTCGGTGAGCACGTCGTACGTCGCTCCGTCGGCCACGACGACGCCGTCGCTGAGCACGACCGACCGCGGGCACAGCTCGAGCGCGTAGGGCAGGTCGTGGGTGACCATCAGCACGGTGACGTCGAGCGAGCGCAGGATGTCGGCGAGCTCGCGGCGCGACGCCGGGTCGAGGTTGGACGACGGCTCGTCGAGCACCAGGATCTCGGGCTCCATCGCGAGCACGGTGGCGACGGCGACCCGGCGCCGCTGGCCGAAGGAGAGGTGGTGCGGCGGCCGGTCCACGAAGTCGGCCATGCCGACCTTGTCCAGCGCGTCCATGACCCGCCGGTCGAGCTCGGCGCCCTTGACGCCGTGGTTGGCGGGGCCGAAGGCGACGTCCTGCCGGACGGTGCCGAGGAAGAGCTGGTCGTCGGGGTCCTGGAAGACGATGCCGACCCGGCGGCGGATCTCCTGGAGGTGCTGCTTCTCGACCGGGAGCCCGCTGACCGCGACCGATCCTGCGCCGGCCCGGAGGATCCCGTTGAGGTGCAGCACGAGCGTGGTCTTGCCGGCGCCGTTCGGGCCGAGCAGGGCCACCCGCTCGCCCTCGTGGACGTGCAGGTCGACGCCGAACAGCGCCTGGTGGCCGTCCGGGTAGGCATACGCCAGCCCGCGTACGTCGAGGACGGGGACGCTCATCGCTCACCGCCTGACGGGAGGGTGCCGGTGTAGCCGCGGGACAGCATCGCGAGGTGCACCCGCTCCCCGCGCTCGTAGGACCGGATGAACAGCGCGCCGAGCGAGCGGGCCAGCGTGGGCCAGTGCCGGGGCGACCGGGGGTTGCAGCCGCGGGAGCGCATCGCCGTGGTCATCCGGGCCATCTCGCCGGTGACCACGTCGAGGTAGCGGATCATGAAGCCCATGATCTGGACCAGCGTGTCCGGCATCCGCAGCCGCTGCAGGCCGCGCAGCACCTCGTCCGGCTCGGTGGTGGCGGCGAGGGTGAGCGACGCGAGGACGCCGAGCGTGCCCTTCATCAGCAGGCCCGCTGCCGCGACCAGGCCGGGCTCGGAGAGGCTCACGCCGAGCACCTCGACCTGCGGGCCGTGCGCGACGAACGGCACCAGCACCGCGAACAGCGCGAACGGCAGCTCGATCACCATCCGCTTCGCGAGGTAGAGCGGCGGCACCCGGGAGGCGCCGACCACGGCCAGCAGGACGACGGCGTACACCGCGAAGGCGGCGTACCAGTCGCGGGGCGTCGCCACCACGACGAGCATGAAGCCGACCAGGGCGAGCAGCTTGAGGTGGGCCGGAGCCCGGTGCACGGCGCTGTGCCCGTGGAAGTGGAGCTTGTGGCCGTGTCCGGCGCCCATCGCCGTCAGCCCTCGGAGTCGTCGTCGACGGCCACCGGCTCGGGCGTCGGTCGGCGCAGCACCCAGAACAGCCCGCCGCCGAGGCCGAGCACGAGCAGCGCTCCGCTGACGCCGGCCAGCCCGCCGCTCAGCCGCTCGTTGTCGACGCCCTTCGTCGAATAATCGGCGAACGGGCTGTCGGAGGCCGGCGAGTCGTCGGCCGCGTCGAGGAACCCGGTCTTGCCGGCGACGTACTCGAGGCCGTCGGGGTGGCTGCTGGCGTAGAAGCTCGCGAAGCCGGCGACCAGCAGGGCAGCGAGCAGGCCGGTCACGAGGAAGGTCTTGCGACCTCATCGCGCCACCTCGCGTCCGGAGCTCGAGCGGCCGGTCGCGCAGCACCCGGCGCGCGCCGTAGCAGAGGTCGGGCCGGACGGCGACGACGCTGCGACCACCAGGCCGGTGATCACGCGCCTTCGCCGATGCCGATCACGGTGTGCCAGCCGACCATCGCGGCGAGCACGGTGCCGGTGTCGACCGGCGCCGTGCCGCCGATGGCGAAGAGCAGCGTGAAACGCGGTCGCTGCGACGGGCACGCTCACCAGTGCGCCGAACGCGGCGGCCGGGGCGACCATCGAGAGTGCGCTTCGGCAGCACCGACTGCGCGAGCCTTGAAGACGAACCAGCCGACGACGACCCCGACCAGCGCCATCAGGGTGATGTTGGTGCCGAGTGCGGTGATCCCGCCGTCGGCCATGAAGAGCGCCTGGACGAGCAGGACGACGCTGATGCACAGCACGCGCGGTGTACGGCCCGACCAGGACCGCCGCCATCGCGCCGCCGAGCAGGTGGCCGCTGGTGCCGGCGCCGACCGGGAAGTTCATCATCTGGCCCGCGAAGACGAACGTCGCGACCAGCCCGGCCATCGGCGCGGTCCGGTCGTCGAGCTCACGCCGCGCGCCCGCGGAGCGCGACCGCCACGCCGGCGGCCGCCACCACACCGGTGGCGATCGACGTCGGCGCGTCGAGGAATCCGTCGGGGACGTGCATCGTTCACCTCTTGCCGGGGTTCAGTAGGTTGAGCCCGACCGTTCTCGGCGGTCACGCCCACCCTAGGTTGTTGCACATTATTCGCAACAACGGCCCCCGCGGATTGGAGCGAATTTTCCGGTGACCGACCAGCAGCGCCTCGCCCCCGGCGACCAGGCCCCCGACTTCACCCTCCCGACCGACACCGGCGAGGAGGTCAGCCTCGGCGACCTGCGCGGCAAGAAGGTGATCGTCTACTTCTACCCCGCCGCCATGACCCCGGGCTGCTCGAAGCAGGCCTGCGACTTCACCGACTCGCTCGACGCGCTCCAGGCCGCCGGCTACGAGGTGCTCGGCATCTCCCCCGACAAGCCCGAGAAGCTCGCCAAGTTCCGCGAGCGCGACCACCTGACCATCCGCCTGCTCTCCGACACCGACAAGTCGGTGCTGACGTCGTACGCCGCCTTCGGCGAGAAGAAGCTCTACGGCAAGGTCGTCGAGGGCGTCATCCGCTCCACCTTCGTCGTCGACGAGGAGGGCCGGATCGAGAAGGCGCAGTACAACGTCAAGGCCACCGGCCACGTCGCCAAGCTCCGCCGCGACCTCGGCCTCGCCTGACCGCAGATTCCGTGGTTGAGGTGCGAGGAGCGCCAGCGACGAGCCTCGAAACCCCATCAGCGACGGCAGGGCGGTGACCACGGTGGTCATCGCCCTGCGCCCGTCACCGGGTTTCGAGGCTCAGGCCCGCAGCGGGCCTTCGCACCTCAACCACCGGAGCCGCCGCCACTTCTAGACTCGCCACACGCGCCCGTAGCCCAACAGGCAGAGGCACCAGGTTTAGGTCCTGGCCAGTGTGAGTTCGACTCTCACCGGGCGCACCGGGTCACTACAGTCCGGCCATGGACTCTGCGCTGACCACGATCGGCCTGCCCATCGCCCTGGCGATCATCATGTTCGGGCTCGGCCTCGACCTGACCGTCGCCGACTTCCGCACGGGTCGGGAAGCACCCGAAGGCGGTCGTCGTCGCGCTGGCCTGCCAGCTGGTGCTGCTGCCCGCGGTCTGCTTCGGGCTGGTGGTGCTCTTCGACCTGCCCCCGCTGCTGGGCATCGGGATGCTCCTGCTCGCGGCCTCACCGGGCGGCACCAGCGCGAACCTCTTCAGCCACCTGTTCCACGGCGACGTCGCACTCAACATCTCGCTGACCGCGATCAACTCGGTCATCTCGGTCGTCACCCTGCCGGTCATCGCCGGCCTCGCGATCGACTACTACGACCGCGGCGACGAGGTGTCCCTGCCGTTCGCCGAGGTGGTGAAGGTGTTCGCGATCGTGCTGGTCCCCGTCGCCATCGGCATGCTCGTGCGCCGCAGCAGCCAGGGCTTCGCCGCGCGGATGGACCGGCCGGTGCGGATCGGCTCGGCCGTGATCCTCGCGGTGCTGGTCCTCGGCATCCTGGTCGACCAGCGCGAGAACGTCGGCGACTACCTCGCGGACGTCGGCCTGGTCGCCGCGCTGTTCTGCGCGATCAGCCTGGTGACGGGGTACGTCGTGCCCCGCGCGTTCGGAGTGGTCGAGGACCAGGCGATCGCCTCGTCGATGGAGATCGGCGTCCACAACGGCACGCTCGCGATCTTCATCGCGGTCGAGGTCCTCGACAGCACGGAGATCTCGGTCCCGGCCGCCGTCTACTCGCTGATCATGTTCGTGTTCGCCGCGCTGTGGGGGACCTTCCTCACCCGCCGGAGCGCGCGCGACCAGGTGCCGGCCGGCTGACGGGCAGAGCTCAGGTCAGCGCCGCCGCCACGGACGGCGCGATCTCGCGCAGCGCCCGCCCACGGTGGGAGATCGCGTCCTTGTCGGCCACCGACAGCTCCGCCGTCGTGAGCCCGGACTCGGTGTGCTCGTCGGCGACGAACAGCACGTCGTAGCCGAACCCGCCGCTCCCCCGCAGCTCCCGGATCACCCGGCCCGCCATCTCGCCGTGCACGACCAGCTCGGTGCCGTCGGGATGGACGAAGGCGACCGCGCACGCGAAGTGCGCGCCGCGTCGCTCGTCGGGGACGTCCTCCAGCTGAGCGAGCAGGAGGTGGTTGTTGCGGAGGTCGTCCTTGGGCGGACCGGACCACCGCGCGGAGAGCACGCCGGGCATCCCGTTGAGCGCGTCGACGCAGAGCCCGCTGTCGTCGGCCAGCGACGGCAGGCCGGTCGCGGCCGCGCCGGCCCGCGCCTTGAGCAGCGCGTTGCCCTCGAACGTGGGCTGGTCCTCGACCGGCTCGGCGTACGCCGGCACGTCGTCGAGGCCGACCACGGCGACGTCCGGAGCGTGCTCGCGGAGGATCCGCTCCATCTCCTCGAGCTTCTTGCGGTTGCGCGAGGCCAGGAAGACCTGGGTCACCGGGCGAGGGCTTCCTGCTGCATCCGGGTCAGGTCGGCGCAGCCCTTCTCGGCCAGCCCGAGCAGCGCGTCGAGCTCGGACCGGTCGAAGGGCGCGCCCTCGGCGGTGCCCTGGACCTCGACGAACCGGCCGTCGCCGGTCATCACGACGTTCATGTCGGTCTCGGCGCGGACGTCCTCCTCGTAGGGGAGGTCCAGCCGCGGCAGCCCGTCGATCACGCCCACGCTGACGGCCGCGATCGAGCCGGTCAGCGGCTCCCCCTTCAGGGCGCCCTCGCCACGCAGGTGGGTGACCGCGTCGGCGAGCGCGACGTACGCGCCCGTGATCGCCGCGGTGCGGGTGCCGCCGTCGGCCTGGAGCACGTCGCAGTCGAGGACGATGGTGTTCTCGCCCAGCTCCTTGTAGTCGATGATCGCCCGCAGCGACCGGCCGATCAGGCGGGAGATCTCGTGGGTGCGGCCGCCGATCCGGCCCTTGACCGACTCGCGGTCGGAGCGGGTGTTGGTGGAGGCGGGGAGCATGGCGTACTCGGCCGTGACCCAGCCCAGGCCGGACCCCTTCCGCCAGCGCGGCACGCCCTCGGACGCGGACGCGGCGCAGAGCACGCGGGTGCGGCCGAACTCCACCAGGACCGAACCGGCGGCGTGGTCGAGCCAGTTGCGGGTGATCGTGATCGGGCGGAGCTCGTCGTCCTGCCGGCCGTCTGCGCGCGCGGGGGTTTCACTCATGATCGCGACCCTAGGGCACGCCACCGACGGCGCTCGCAGAGGATCTTCCGCATCGCGAACATCGCGCGTCCGTACGCCGCTAGGCTTTCGCCCGTGCTGTCGTGGCGTTCCCACAACTCGTTCCTGTCGATCTGCTCCGAGGGATCGGTGCTGTCCATCGGCAGCATCGGGTCCTTCGCCTCGATCGGGTCCCTCGGGTCGGTCCTGTCCGCCGGGTCGATCGGGTCGTGGATGTCGGTCCTGTCGATGCTGTCCGACCAGAGCAACTGCTCCATCCTGAGCCGCCAGAGCAACTGCTCGATCCTCAGCCGGCAGAGCAACACCTCGATCCTGAGCCAGCGAAGCAACTACTCGGTGCTCGACCAGGCCAAGGAAAAACGCCACAGCTGACGCTCCGACAGCTCTGCCGTGTCCGATTTCCGCCAGAACCGCGCTCGTCCGGCGACCAGACTGGGCGTCATGCACCGCGTCGTACCGCTCAAGGTCCACTACTACGGAACCCCTGTCGTCCTGGTCTCCTCGACGAACCCCGACGGCACCACCAACCTGGCGCCGATGTCCTCGGCCTGGTGGCTGGGGCAGAACGCCATGCTCGGCCTGGGCGCCTCCTCGCGCACCACGCAGAACCTCCTGCGCACCGGCGAGGCGGTCCTCAACCTCGCCTCGGCCGACCTGGTCGACCACGTCGACCGGCTGGCGCTGCTCACCGGCACGCCGGAGCTGTCGCGGCACAAGCGCGAGACCGGCTACCGCTACGAGCCGCGCAAGTTCGAGGCCGCCGGGCTGACCCGCGAGCCGTCGGACCTGGTCGCTCCCGACCGGGTGGCGGAGTGCCCGATCCAGCTCGAGTGCCGGGTGTCGGGGCACTACCCGATCTTCAACGACTCGTCGAAGGCGCACGCCATCCACGTCGAGGTCCTGCGTGCCCACGTGGCCGACGCCGTCCGGTTGCCGGGCAGCGACCACATCGACCCGCAGGCCTGGGACCCGTTGATCATGAAGTTCTGCGACTTCTTCGGCGACGGCCGGCCGCTGACCCCCTCGCGGCTGGCCGCCGGGTGGCGGATGCCGGGCCGGCTCGAGGAGCCCACGAGCGCCTGATCCGCCTACTCCGGGTCCGGCGTCACCTGGACCGCCACGATCACCTCGGACCCGAGCGGGATCTCGACGCCGGGCGGCGGCGACTGGGAGATGGCGAAGGTCGACGGGCCGGGCAGGCTGGTCATGATGTCGGACGGGTCGCCCGGCACCCACTTGAACGTCAGCGCGCCGGCGAACTGCAGCTGGAGGAAGTCCGCGATGTCGCGCGGCACGTCGAGTGGGTTGGCCTCCCCGTCCTGACCCGGGAACGCCGTACCGTCCAGGCAGCCCGACACGCCGCCGCCGTGGGCCAGGCAGATCTGGTACTCCGCGAGGGTGAAGAACGGGATCGACCCCAGGTCCGGGATGCGCACGCTGCCCGGCGGCGGCCCGGGCGCCCGCTTCAGCGGGATCGGCGCCGGCTCGGCAAGCCCGAGCTTCGAGGGGTCGAAGAACTGGGGCGGGCGCATCCGGCCGGTCGACAGCTCGATGCCGTGGGTCATCACGGCGTTGATCAGCTTCGTGTAGGCGACGATCGCCTCGAGGAGCACCGAGTCCTCCGGCAGGCCCTGGAAGAACTCCGGGTGCTGGCGGGCGAACTCGAGGTCGTTCCTGGTCTGGATGTAGCGCAGCTTCTTCGAGCTCGCGTCGTTCATCGACTGCGCGAAGTTCTCCTCCTCCTCGGGCGTCGGGAACGGCAGCGGGATCGTGTCGTACGTCGCGACCTCGATCTCGTAGGCGACCGGCTCCTCCTCCACGATGGTCGGGAACTTCTTGACCCGCGCCATCACCTCCTCGAGGGTGACCGTCGGCGAGCTCTCGTCGCCGCTGCCGGCGCGCTGGAACATGGTCGCGCTGAACTCCGAGCGGGTGGACTGGTTCTGGTTCGCCTTCGTGAACTTGCCCTCGAACGACCCGCTGGTGACCAGGCCCTGGTACTCCGCCTGCAGCTCCACGGCGAGCTCGTTCTGCGTGGTGGTGGAGATCGAGGTGATCCGGATGACCGAGTAGAACTCGCCTCCGGTCTGGATCCCGCGCACGAAGCTGTCGCCGAACGCGCCCTTGAAGATCGTCCTGCTGGCCGGGCGCGACCAGCGGCGCTGCCGTCTCGGTGAGGTTGAACTCGCGCCCCCGCTTGAAGGGGTTCTCGACGGTGACCTTGGCGACGAGGAACGTCGACGTCGAGTTGTAGCGGGCGGACTCGGCGTACTTGGTCTTGGCGTCGGCCGAGAAGAAGCCGTATCGACCCTGGGCCTTGATGTCGAGGCCCATGCTCTCCATGAGCTCGTCGTGGCTGTTCGACCAGGGTGATCGTCGAGAAGACGACCTGACCTGGAGCCTCCGGGTCGGCCTCGACGTTGAGCTCGTCGAGCTCGAACGGCGTCCCGACGGCCAGGCCGGACTCGCTGTTGAAGCCCATCCCGATCCGCTCGTCGTTCGACATCAGGCGACGGACCTGGGGGATCTCGCTGGGGGGCATGCTTCCTCCTCGCGACCTCCGCCACGTCCGGACGTCGGTCGAGTAGCCGGGTGCCCCCACGGCGGGATCACGCTAGCAGCGAACGGCGGACCGCGGTGCCGGATCTTCAGCGAGGGTTCAGGATGGGACCGCGAGACTGGAGTCCCCGCTACTCCCGACTGCCCTACTGCCCGGAGGCACGTGTGCGCGTACTCGTCGTCGATGACGAACAGCGGCTGGCCCGCTCCCTGCGAGTGGGGCTCGAGGCCGAGGGCTTTGCCGTCGACGTGGCCCACGACGGCACCGACGGGCTCTGGCTCGCGCGCGAGAACGCGTACGACGCGATCGTGCTCGACCTGATGCTCCCGGGGATCAACGGCTACAAGGTCTGCGAGACCCTGCGTGCGGAGAAGGACTGGACCCCGATCCTGATGCTCACCGCCAAGGACGGGGAGTGGGACCAGGTCGAGGGCCTCGAGACCGGAGCCGACGACTACCTCACCAAGCCGTTCTCGTTCCCGGTCCTGGTGGCTCGGCTGCATGCGGTGGCCCGTCGCGGTGCCCGGGAGCGGCCCACCCAGCTCGAGGTGGGCGACCTCCGGGTGGACCCAGCAGCGCGCCGGGTCTGGCGCGGCGACGTCGAGGTCGAGCTCACCGCCCGTGAGTTCTCGTTGCTGGCCTTCCTGGCCCGCCATCAGGGTGACGTCCTCTCCAAGCGGCAGATCCTCGAGGCCGTGTGGGACTTCGACTTCGAGGGCGACCCCAACATCGTCGAGGTCTACATCCGGCATCTCCGCAACAAGGTCGACCGTCCGTTCGGACGCGAGGCGATCCAGACCCTGCGTGGCGCGGGCTACCGGTTGGCGAGCGACGGTGGCTGAGGCGCGCTGGAACCGAGCCTCGGTACGGCTCCGCACCACGGCCGCGGCCACGCTCGTCGTGGCCGTCGTCCTGCTCCTCGGAGCCATCGCCCTCGTGGCACTGGTCCGCGGATCCCTGCGCGACGGGCTGGAGACCACGGCCGAGCAGCGCGCGGCAGCGCTGGCCGCCCAGATCGAGACGTCGGGACTTCCCGATCCCGCGCCCGCCGACGACGAGGACTCCGACGAACCCGACGACCTGGTCTGGCAGGTGACCGACGGCTCCGGCGCCGTCGTACGCGCCTCCCAGCCCCTCGGCCGACCGCTGCCCACCGATGACTCCGACGACGTCGAGCTTCCGGGTGCCGACAACCGCTACCTCGTGGTGACCGAGGACGCCCAGACGGCAGGCGAGGAGTACGTCGTCGCGGTCGCCGTGTCGCTGGAGGACATCGAGGAGTCGACCTCCGCGCTGGTGGTGCCGCTGCTGGTCGGCCTGCCGTTGGTGCTCCTGCTGGTCGGCGGTACGACGTGGGTGGTGGCCACCCGGGCACTCGCACCCGTCGAACGCATCCGGCGCGAGGTCGAGCAGATCACCGGCGACCGGCTGGACCGGCGGGTGCCCGAGCCGCCCTCGCGCGACGAGATCCATCGTCTGGCGCGGACCATGAACCAGATGCTGGGTCGCCTGCAGAGCTCACGCGACCGGCAGCAACAGTTCGTGAGCGACGCCTCGCACGAGCTGCGGTCACCCCTGGCCAGCATCCGCCAGACCGCCGAGGTGGCACGCACGCACCCGGGCGCCCTGCCCGAGGGCGAGCTCGCCGACGCCGTCCTCGAGGAGTCCGCGCGCATCCAGCGGCTCGTGGAGCAGCTGTTGCTCCTGACCCGGGCCGACGAGGGCGCGCTCACGCAGGCGCACCACGACGTGGATCTCGACGACCTGGCACTCGCGGCGGCCCGCCGCATCCGCCGGCCCGGACTCGCGGTCGACGCCTCCGGAATCGGGCCCGGACGGGTTCGCGGAGACCGGCTCGCGCTGGCCCAGGTGGTGCAGAACCTCGTCGACAACGCGACCCGGCACGCCGACGCCGCCCTGGCCATCACCGTGCGTGACACCGGTGACGGCGTCGAGCTCGTCGTCGAGGACGACGGCCCCGGGATCCCCACGGACCACCGGCAGCGGATCTTCGACCGGTTCGTGCGGCTCGACGAGGCACGCGCTCGGGACGCCGGCGGGAGCGGTCTCGGTCTGGCGATCGTCCAGGAGATCGTCACCGCTCACGACGGGACGGTCGATGTCTCGTCGTCGGCCCTGGGTGGCGCCCGGTTCGTCGTACGCCTGCCCGCCACACGGGAACGGCAACGACGCAGACCTCTCGACCTGAACGACCTTTCAGGCGCGTTCAGCCGGGCTTCAGCGACATCGACGCACGCTGGTCCAGCCAACCCGAACCCCAGCAGACGAGAAGGTCTCCATCATGAACATCGCCAAGCTCCGCAGGAAGCGGATCATCCTCCCCACGCTCGCAGCTGTCGCCGTCCTCGGCGTCGGTGGCACGGTGTGGACCGCATCGGCCAACGACGACGTCCAGGGCGCCGACCGCGACCGCGTCGGCTCCGCCGCCGTCGATGCCGCCGGTGGCGGCACCGTCGTCGACGTCGAGACCAGCGACGACCAGGGCGAGGCCTACGAGGTCGAGGTGCGCATGGACGACGGCACCGAGGTCGACGTCAGCCTCGACCAGGACCTGAACGTGGTCAGCGAGGAAGCCGACGACCGCGACGACGCCGACGACGACGCCGACGACCGCGGCGAGAGCCCTGACGCCGACGACCGGGCGTTGACCACCGACGAGCGTGAGTCCGCCGAGAAGGCGGCCCTGGACGCCGTCGGCGGCGGCACGGTCGCGCAGGTCGAGGCGAGCGACGACCCCGGCGAGGCCTACGAGGTCGAGGTCCGCGCCGCCGACAACACCGAGTGGGACGTCGAGCTCGATGCCGACTTCAAGGTGCTGAACAAGACCGCCGACAACTGACATCGGGAGGCCGAACGAGGCCCGCCGACAGGTTCAGAGCAGCGTCGGCTGCCGGACCCGGCGGGCCTCGGTCAGCGCCAGCCGGACCGCCCACGGACCAAGGTCTCGGGCCCGTCGGCCGAACCACGGTGCGCCCTCCGCCACCATCCAGGCCAGGTCGCGGCGCCAGCTCGGCTCGAAGCCGCCCGACGCCGCCAGCTCGGGAAGGTCGAAGGAGAGGCCCTCGGCCCGCAGCAGCTCGCCGTACGCATGGGCGAGCGCCCGGTGACCGAGCTCCGAGGGATGCAGCCGGTCGATCGACCAGAAGCCGCGGAGCAGGATCTCCGGGCGTTGGGCGAGGTCGATCCGGACGCCGCCGTACGTCGCGTGGATCTCGTCGTACACCCGGTTCACCGCCTCGATCCGGGCGAACAGCGGGCGCCGCAGCACGCCGGGCAGCCCGAACACCGCACCGTGGTCGTGGAAGCGCGCGGTCAGCAGCAGCGCGCCCTGCCCGTGCAGCGCGTCGGCGCACTCCATCAGGTCGGCCCGCAGCCGGGCCGGGTCCCAGGTGGAGCGCATGGTGTCGTTCACGCCGACGATGAGCGACGCGAGGTCGGGCCGGTGGGTGAGCGCCGGCTCCAGCTGGAGCTCGCGCACCGACATGGAGGTGGCGCCGGAGACCGCCACGTTGCAGAAGGACATCCCGTAGCCGGTGCCGATGGCGTCGGCCAGGAGCCTGGCCCACCCCCGCCAGCCGGCCGGGACCGGATCTCCGATGCCGCACGTGGTGCTGTCCCCCAGGGCGGCGAAGCGCAGGTACCGCGTGTTCCGCATGGCCTCAGCGTGTCCAGCACGGCTACGCCACAACGCCGCACAGTTGACGTGTCCCGCAACGTCGGGTGAAGAAAAGAAGCGGGTCCGGCTCTCCCCCGTCGGAGCCGGACCCGCTTCGCGTGGTGTTCCGCGTCGGCTACTTGAACTCGATCCGCAGCAGGCGCATGATCCCGAGCGCCAACGGCAGGACCAGCCAGATGGTGGCCGCAGTGGCGATCTGTGCCCACTCCTCGCCCGTCGGCTGGTAGTCGCCCGAGAACAGCGGCATCTGGGCGGTGTTCAGCTCGATCCAGGGCGCGACCTTCTCGAAGCCCTCGCTGAGGAGTCCGAGCAGGCCGACCACGGTGGGCAGGATCAGGGAGTACACGAAGTAGGCGACGATCGCCGCCGCGGTGTTCATGAGCAGCATCGCGATGGCGAACCCGATGAAGATCCCGATCAGGTTCGCCAGGACGAACCCGTTGAAGATCAGGTGGCCGTCGAGCGACCAGGAGACCGGGCCGCCGCCGAGGCTGCCGAGCAGCGTGCCGATCACCGCCATCAGCGCGGCCAGCACCATCACCGCCACGCCCAGCACCAGGCCGGCGATGAACTTGGCGATCACGACCCGCGAACGTCGCGGCTCCAGCGTGAAGGTCACCAGGCCGGTGCGCTGCCCGGACTCGGCGGTCACCAGCATGATGATCAAGATGGGCAGGAAGGACCCGAGCACGGCCCCGGCGATGCCGAGCATGTCCGTGTAGTCCTTCTCGCCGTCGGGTGCCACGAACGCGTAGATCGTCACGACCGCGAGGCAGAGGACGATGATCGAGGCCGCGAACCAGCGGCCGGCGCGGGTGTCGAGCGACTTCCGGAACTCGACCTTGGCCAGGCGGCTCATCGGGACCCGGGGGGTGGCCGACAGGTCGATCGCGGCCGGATCAATGGCGGTGGCGGTCATGCCGTCGCTCCTTCGGTGAGTTCGTCGCGCTGGGAGTCGGAGGTGAGCTCCAGGAACAGGTCCTCGAGGCCCGCGGCCCCGGAGCGCAGGTCGGTCAGGACGATCTGGTGCTCGGCGGCGGCCCGGCCCACCTCGACGGGCTCGCACCCGACCTGGAGCCCGTCGCCGACGGGGGTGACCGTGAAGCCACGCTCCTCCAGCACCCGCGCGAGCTTGTCGTTCTCGAGTGACATGACGAGGGCGCTCACGTTGGTGTCCATCGCCAGGAGCGTCTTCTTGTCGCCCTGGGCCACGATCCTGCCGTTGCCGATCAGGATCATCTCGTCGGCGATCAGCTCCACCTCGTTCAGCAGGTGGCTGGAGAGCAGGACGGTGCCGCCGCGGTCGGCGTACCCCTTGAGCAGCCCGCGCATCCAGCGGATGCCGGCGGGGTCGAGGCCGTTGGCCGGCTCGTCCAGGATCAGCACCGAGGGGTCTCCCAGCAGGGCGTGGGCGATGCCGAGGCGCTGCTTCATGCCGAGCGAGTAGTTGCGCAGCCGCCGCTTCGCCTCCCCCGGGGAGAGGGACACCAGCTCGAGCATCTCGTCGACACGGGAGTCGGGCAGACCCATGGTCTGTGCGCCGATGGTGAGGATCTCCCGGCCGGTGCGGCCGGCGTGCTGGGCACCCGCGTCGAGGAGCACCCCGACATGACGTCCCGGGTTGGGGAGGTCGTGGTAGAGGTGGCCGCCGATGGTGACCTGCCCGTGGCTGGCCGGCGTCAGGCCGACCATCACGCGCATCGTGGTGGTCTTGCCTGCACCGTTGGGTCCGAGGAAGCCGGTCACCCGTCCCGGTTGGCAGACAAAGCTGACGTCGTCGACGGCGGTGAACGCGCCGTACTTCTTGGTGAGTCCTTCGACCTTGATCATGCGGCCCATCCTGCCGGCGTCCCGCCGCCCTGGACATCGGCCCGCGGGATCGAGTCGCCCCTACCTTGGTAGGGGGTCGCCGCGACCACAGCAGCCTGCGCGCCGCTCCCTCCGGGACCTAGCCTTGGCGGCGTGGACCGGCCCACTCCCGAGGAGTACTCACCGCCGCTGACCGTCTGGGGTCACGCGTGGCGGATGCTCGCCATGCTCGCGGTGGCCGCGGTGGCCTGGACGCCGATGGCGGAGGAGCAGAGCAAGCAGGAGGAGCTGTTCCTGCTCGACGTGGTCCTGGCCCTGGTCGCCTTCGTGGCCGTCTTCTTCCGCCGGCGGTGGCCGGTGCAGATCGCGGTGTTCACCGGCGTGCTGTCCGCCTTCTCCGGGCTTGCCGCCGGACCGGCCGTGCTCGCCGCCGTGTCGGTGGCGACCCGCCGCCGGCTGTGGCAGATCGGAGTCGTGGCCGTCGTCAGCCTCGCGGCAGGGCAGACCGTGGTGCACATCCAGCCGGTGCAAGCCGACGAGCCGGCCTGGCTGACCCTGACGGTGAACACCATCTTCATTGCCGGCGCGCTCGGCTGGGGCATGTACATCGGGTCCCGCCGCGAGCTGCTGTGGACCCTGCGGCACCGGGCCGAGCGCGCCGAGGCCGAGCAGGGGCTGCGGGTGGCGCAGGCGCGGGCCAACGAGCGGGCCCGGATCGCACGCGAGATGCACGACGTGCTCGCCCACCGGATCTCCCAGATCTCCATGAACGCCGGCGCGCTGGCATTCCGGGAGGACCTGACGGCCGAGGAGATGCGGACCAACGCCGCCGTGATCCAGTCCGCCGCGCACGACGCGCTGACCGACCTGCGCGGGGTGCTGGGCGTACTCCGCGACGTACGCACCGGCGAGCCGCTCGACCAGCCGCAGCCGACGTACGCCGACCTGCCTCAGCTGATCGCCGAGGCACAGGAGTCCGGCCTCAGCATCCAGTACACCGACCACGTGCACGCCGACCAGGGTTCCGTGCCGGACGTGGTCGGCCGCACGGTCTACCGGATCGTCCAGGAGGGGATCACCAACGCCCGCAAGCACGCCCCCGGCGCGCGGCTGACCATCGAGGTCAGCGGCTCCCCGGACTTCGGTGTCGACGTCGTGCTGCGCAACCCACTGGGCTTCGGCCCGACCGCCACGCCGGGGTCGGGTCTCGGGCTGATCGGCCTGTCCGAGCGGGCGGAGCTGCGCGGCGGGCGGCTCGAGCACCGCCGCGACGGCGCGATGTTCGTCCTGCGGGGGTGGATACCGTGGGCGGCATGACTCGGGTGCTCATCGTCGACGACGATCCGCTGGTCCGCTCGGCGCTGGCGCTGATGCTGGGCGGGCAGGCCGACCTGGAGGTGGTCGGCGAGGCCGGCGACGGTCGCGAGGGGATCGACCTGGCCCGGACGCTGGAGCCGGACGTGGTGCTGATGGACATCCGGATGCCGCGTCTCAGCGGGCTCGACGCGACCCGTGAGCTGCACGCCCGGCCCGAGCCGCCACGCGTCATCGTGCTCACCACGTTCGACGCCGACGAACACGTCTTCGGCGCCCTCGCGGCGGGCGCTGACGGGTTCCTGCTCAAGGACACCCCGCCCGCCGAGATCGTGGCCGCGATCCGGAAGGTGTCGGCCGGCGAGCCGATGCTGTCGCCGTCGGTGACCCGCACCGTGCTGCACCGGTTCCGCACCGAGGACGGCAACAACCGCGCCAGTGCCGCGGAGACCCGGCTCGCGTGCCTGACCGGACGCGAGCGCGAGGTGGCCCTGGCCGTCGGCCGTGGGCTGAGCAACGCCGAGATCGCGTCCGAGCTCTACCTGTCGGTGCCGACGGTGAAGGCGCACGTGTCACGGCTGTTCGACAAGCTCCACGTCACCAACCGGGTGCAGATCGCGATCCTGGTCCACGACGCCGGTCTCGTCTGAGGAGGCTGACCGGTGAGGGAGTCCCGCCTGCTGCAGGGTCCCGCTCCGGTCGTGCTCCTGGTGGTGGCCGCGGCCGTGGCGGCGGGAATCCGCGGCGACTTCACGGACCTGCTCGTCTACCAGCACGGCGGCCAGACGCTGCTCGACGGCCTGCCCCTGCTCGAGACGGACGAACCGGTGAACGGGCTGCCGTTCACCTATCCGCCGTTCGCCGCGGTCGTGATGGTGCCGCTCGCTCCCCTGCCGGCGTGGGTCGCCGCAGCTCTGTGGACCGGCGTCTCGGTCGGCGCACTGGCCGCGGTCGTCGTGGTCGTACGCCGCCCCCTGGGCCGCCCGACGCCCGGGTGGCTGGTCGCCGTCCTGACCGCCGGAGCGCTCGCCCTGGAGCCGGTGTGGCAGAACCTGACCTTCGGGCAGGTCAACCTGATCCTGATGCTGGCGGTTCTGGTCGACCTGCTCGGGCCGAGCCGTCGCTGGTCCGGCGTCCTCGTGGGCATCGCCGCGGGTGTGAAGCTGACCCCGCTCGTGTTCGTCGTGCTGCTCGTGCTGGTCGGGCGGCGCACCGCTGCGGGGCGGGCGATCCTGGCCTTTGCCGGGACCGTCGCGGTCGGGTTCGCTGTCGCGCCGGGCTCGTCCGCGACGTACTGGACCGAGCGCCTGCTCGACGCGACCCGGGTCGGCCCGCCGGCGCTCGCGCACAACCAGTCCGTCTACGGCACGCTCACCCGGCTGCTCGACGAGCCACCGCCGACCCTCCTGTGGCTGGCGATCGCCGGCCCACTCGCGCTCGCCGTGCTGCTCGTCGCTGCCGGCTGGTGGCGTCGGGGCGACCGGGTGCTCGGCACCTGCCTGGCCGCCCTGGCCATGCTGCTCGCCTCGCCGATCTCGTGGTCGCACCACTGGGTGTGGGCGGTGCCCGGTGGCGCTGGTGCTGTGGGAGCGCAACCGGTGGGCGGCCGCCGCGTGGACCGCGGTGTTCGTCACCCGCCCGGTCATCTGGCCGCCCTACGGCAGAGGGCCGCGAGTACGACTGGAGCCCGCTCGAGCACGTCGTCGGCAACGCCTACCTCATCGCCGCCCTCGCCGTCTGCGCCTGGGCGGCGCTCGCCCTCCACCACAACGATGAGTCCACCTGGACTCATCGTCGTAGCGCTCGCACACGATCGGCGCCCTGACGTCCTCGATGCGGTCAGGATCGAGGACATCTACAGCTCGTAGACCGCCCCGACGCTGGCGAGCGTGATGTCGCCGTCGTACGTCGTGCGGGCCTCCCTCAGCGCGTCCTCCGGGTCGTGCCAGGGCGGGACGTGGGTGAGCACCAGCCGGCGCGACCCGCCCCGCGTCGCGGCCTCGCCGCACTCGGAGCCGGTGAGGTGCAGCTTGGTCGGGTTGTCGGCCCGCGAGAGGAACGACGCCTCGGCCAGCAGCAGGTCGACGCCGTCCGCGACGGCGTCGAGGCCGGCGCACGGACCGGTGTCGCCGGAGTAGCCGATGGTGGCGCCGTCGGCGCTGATCCGCAGCCCGAACGCCGGCACGGGGTGCTCCACCGGGATCGGCTGCACCGTGAAGGGGCCGAGCGTCGACCCGGCCGTCGTAGACGCGGAAGTCGAACTCCTCGTGCATGCCGGGATCCAGCGGCAGGTCGTAGGCGCGGGCCATCCGGTCGGCGGTGCCGGTCGGGCCGTGCACGGGGATCCGCGGCTGGTGGCCGTCGGGGTGGTACTTGCGCAGCACGTAGTAGCCGCACAGGTCGAGGCAGTGGTCGGCGTGCAGGTGGCTGAGGAAGACCGCGTCGATCGACAACGGGTCGACGTAGCGGTGCAGCTCGCCCAGCGCGCCGCTGCCCAGGTCGACGAGGATCCGCCAGGTGCGGCCGTCGTGCTCGGCCTCGAGCAGGTAGCAGCTCGCGGGCGAGCGGGGTCCGGGGTAGGAACCCGAGCAGCCGACGACGGTGAGCCTCACATCAGCCTCCCGGCGAACTGGGAGGCGGAGACCATCTCGGGACCGAGGAAGCGGCGGCCGACGGACTCGAAGTCGCCGGGGACGCCGGTGGTGAGGAAGTCGTACGCCGGGGTCCCGCCGTCGCGCATCAGCTCGGTGCGGACCAGCATCTTGTAGACATCCTTCGCGCACTCCTCCGCGGAGCTGACCAGGGTCACGTCGTCGCCCATGACGTACTGGATCACGCCGGTGAGCAGCGGGTAGTGGGTGCAGCCGAGGACGAGGGTGTCGACGCCGGCCTCGATCAGTGGGTCGAGGTACTCGTGCGCGACGGCCTGGAGCTCGGCGCCGCCGGTGATCCCGGCCTCGACGAACTCGACGAACCGCGGGCACGCCCGGGTGACGAGGTCGACGTGCGGCGCGGCGGCGAACGCGTCGTCGTACGCCATGGACTCGGCGGTGGCGCGGGTGCAGATGACCCCGATCCGCCCGGTGTGGCTGGCGGCCACCGCGCGCCTCGTGGCGGGGTAGATCACCTCGACGACGGGCACGGCGTACCGCTCGCGGGCGTCACGGAGCACGGCGGCGCTGGCGGAGTTGCAGGCGATGACGAGCGCCTTCACGCCGCGCTCGACGAGATGGTCGAGGCACTCGAGGGCGTACTCGCGGACCTCGGCGATCGGCTTGGGGCCGTAGGGCTGGCGGGCGGTGTCGCCGACGTAGACGATCGATTCGTGCGGCAGCTGGTCGATGACGGAGCGGGCCACGGTGAGACCACCGAAGCCCGAGTCGAAGATGCCGATGGGAGCATCGGCGGTCAGTGCAAGCACAACGAGCAAGGCTAGGCGGTGCCGCCCCCGAACCGCACGTCCTGGCGACCCATGTCACGGGAGATAGCGGTCACGTGTCCTACCCTGACCGGGTGCTCGGGACACGCAGGTCGGTCATCGCACTCCTCGCCTCGGCGGCGTTCCTCGCCTCGGGATGCGCATCCGCGCCTCCTGCCGAAGAAGCCACCCTCCAGACCCGGTCAGCCACGACGCCCGAGGTGACCACGGTGATCGCGGTGTCGATCGACGCACTCAACCCGGCCGCGATCCGGAAGCTCGGAGCCGCGAGGACACCCGACCCTGCACCGGCTGATCGCGGAGGGCGCGTCCACGCTCAACGCCCGGTCCGAGCGCGAGCAGACGCTACACGCTGCCCAACCACACCGGCATGGTCACCGGTCGCCGGATCACCGCGGCAAGTACGGCGGACACGGCGTCACCTGGAACGACGACCGGGTCCGCCCGCGCACCGTGCAGCAGGCCGCCGGCCATTCCGTCTCGTCGGTGTTCACGGTCGTGCACCGTGCCGACCTGAAGACCGGGCTGTTCGCGAGCAAGGACAAGTTCTCCCTGTTCGAGCGGTCGTGGGACGCGGCGATCGACCAGTTCCTGGTGCGGCTCGACAACGACCGGCTGATCCGCCGCGTGCGCTCGGACATCCTGCACCGCAACCGCGGCTTCCGGTTCGTCCACCTCTCGGCTCCCGACGACGTGGGCCACGAGCGCGGGTTCATGTCACCGGCGTACCTCGACGCCGTCCGCGCGACCGACCGGCGACTGAGGAAGATCGTCGCGGCGATCGAGTCGAACCCGCGCCGCGCCCGACACACCGTCCTGATCGTCACCGCCGACCACGGCGGCAAGGGCCACGACCACTTCGACGAGACCCGGCTCGCCAACTACCGGGTCCCGCTGATCGCCTGGGGCGCGGGCGTCACGGCCGGCGCCGACCTCTACGACCTCAACCCCGACTACGCCGAGCCGGCCAAGACGCGCACGTCGTACGCCGACGACCGGCAGCCGATCCGCAACGGCGACCTGGCCAACCTGGTCACCGGCCTCCTCGGCCTGGCCCGGGTGGCCGGCAGCGAGCACGACGCAGCCCAGGACCTCGACCTGCGTTGAGGCCCTACGCCCAGAGCTGGCCCTCGAGCCGCTCCTCGGCCTCGTCGACGGTGCCCTCGTAGGCGCCGGTGGAGAGGTACTTCCAGCCGCCGTCGGCGACCACGAACGCGATGTCGGCGGACTCGCCGGCCTTGACGGCCTTGGCGGCCTGGCCGAGCGCGGCGTGCAGGATCGCGCCGGTCGAGATGCCGGCGAAGATCCCCTCGAGCTCGAGCAGCTCACGCACCCGGCGTACGGCGTCGCGCGGCCCGACCGAGAAGCGCGCGTCGATCAGCGTCTCGTCGTAGAGCTCCGGGACGAAGCCCTCGTCGAGGTTGCGCAGGCCGTAGACCAGCTCGCCGTACCTCGGCTCGGCGGCGACGATCCGCACCTCCGGCTTCTCCCGACGGAAGAAGCGGGACACGCCCATCAGCGTGCCGGTGGTGCCGAGGCCGGCGACGAAGTGGGTGATGCCCGGGAGGTCGGCCAGGATCTCGGGGCCGGTGCCCTCCTCGTGGGAGAGCGCGTTGCCGGCGTTGCCGTACTGGTAGAGCATCACCCAGTCGGGGTGGTCGGCGGCGATCCCCTTGGCGACGCGGACCGCCTCGTTGGAGCCGCCGGCCGCCGGCGACGAGACGATCTCGGAGCCCCACATCCGCAGCAGCTGGCGGCGCTCCTCCGAGGTGTTCTCGGGCATCACGCAGACCAGGCGGTAGCCCTTGAGCTTCGCGGCCATGGCCAGCGAGATGCCGGTGTTGCCGGAGGTCGGCTCGAGGATCGTGCAGCCGGGACGCAGCACGCCGTCCTTCTCCGCCTGCTCGATCATCTTCAGCGCCGGCCGGTCCTTGATCGACCCGGTCGGGTTGCGGTCCTCGAGCTTGGCCCAGAGCCGGACGTCCGGGGTCGGCGAGAGCCCCGGGAGCCCCACCAGCGGCGTGTTGCCGACGGAGGCGAGGAGGTTGTCGTAGCGCGTCACAGCTGCTCGGCGATCGAGCTTGTCGAGATCATCCGCCGGCGACGGCCGGCAGCACGACGACCTGGTCGCCGTCGGCGAGCTCGGCCTCGAGGCCGCCGATGAACCGGACGTCCTCGTCGTTGACGTAGACGTTCACGAACCGGCGCAGGTCGCCGTCCTCGATCAGGCGCTCCTTGATCCCCGGGTGGTTGGCCTCGAGGTCGTCGATCAGCGCGCTGAGGCTGGACCCGTCGCCGCTCACCGCCTTCTCGCCGCCGGTGTAGGTGCGCAGGATCGTCGGGATCCGGACCTCGATGGCCATCAGGTGCTCCTCGATGTAGCGGGGT
This sequence comes from uncultured Actinomycetota bacterium, assembly GCA_963803235.1. Lineage (GTDB taxonomy): Bacteria > Actinomycetota > Actinomycetes > Propionibacteriales > Nocardioidaceae > Nocardioides. The sequence goes on along the minus strand of CAWDLL010000011.1, from coordinate 57,059 downwards.
CGAGCTGGGGAACGACGGTGACCTCTTCCTCGGTCACCTCGCCGTCCACGATTCTGTACGACCTGAACTCCACGGGACCCTCGTTATTCCCGTGCTCGCGTGTGGAGACGAGCACGTAGTGGGCGTTGGGCTCCATGGCCAGGCCGATGTCGGTGCGGCTGGGGTAGGCCTCGGTCGCGGTGTGCGAGTGGTAGACGACCACCGGCTCCTCGTCGCGCGCGTCCATCTCCTTGTACAGCGCGAGCAGGTCGGTGGAGTCGAACTCGTAGAACGTCGGGCTCCCGGCCGCGTTGACCATCTCGACGTACCGCTCCGGACGGTCGCTGCCCTCCGGGCCCGCCACGATCCCGCACGCCTCGTCGGGGTGGTCCCGCTTGGCGTGCGCGACGATGGCGTCGTACGTCGCCTGGTCGATGGTCAGCACCCGTCCAGACTAGGGAGACACCCCGCCAGGACCCACATCGACCAGCATGTGGGAGTGGGCGGGATCACGCCGAGAGCGCGTCGACCAGCGTCTCCTGGAGGTAGCCCACCCACTCGTAGATGTCGTGCGCCTGGGCGCGGGGGTCCTCGTCGGGCAGCGAGTGCCAGTAGGCCTCGTCGCCCTCCTCGACCCCGAGCCGGGTGGCCAGCGCGAGCCGGAGGTCGGTGAACGACCGCATCCAGCGTCTCGGCCGCGGGCGGGTCGAGCTCGACGTCGATCATCAGGCCGTCCTCGGTCAGCTCGGCGGGCAGCCCGGCCTCCTCGAGCCCGTCGATGATCGCGATCGCGCCGGTCGCCTTGCCGTCGCGGAGGGTGCCCTCGGTGAACCGCCGGAACTCCGCGGCCGAGTCGTCGTCGTCGAGGTACGCCGTCGGGAACAGCCGGGCGAGCACCGGGTCGTCGGGCTCGGACGTCGGGCCCGCTGAAGTCCAGCAGCGCCTCGAGCGGGTCGTTGGTCTCGCGCGGGATCGCCGCCTCGTTGCGCAGCAGCTCGACCAGCTGGGAGGCCAGTGAGCGCAGCAGGTCGGCCTCGAACCCCGTGAAGGTGGCGATGATCCGTCCGCTGCGCCGGTGGCGCGCGAATCCGCTCACGTGCCCTCCCGGTGGGCTCGCAGTTCGAGCGCACTCTCTCGGCGGGCGGTCAGGTGCAGACCGCTGCGCTCTCTCGCTTCGCTCACTGCTTCTCCATCGTCGCCCACAGGCCGTACTCGTGCATCGCCTGCACGTCGCGCTCCATCTCCTCGCGGCTGCCCGTGCTGACCGCCGACTTGCCGTCGTTGTGCACCTCGAGCATCAGCCTCTCCGCCTTGGCCTTGTCGTAGCCGAAGTACTTCTGGAAGACGAAGCTCACGTAGGACATGAGGTTCACCGGGTCGTTCCAGACGATCGTCACCCACGGCTTGGCGAGGAAGGTGATCTCATCGGGAGTGATGGTCGGATCGACCTCGACCGGGCTTGGTGCAGACACGATTCCATCGTGGCACACCAGACGGCTGCTTCTAGGCTGGCCCGGTGACACGCCACGCGGGATCCACCGCCCTGCTCACCGACCACTACGAGCTGACCATGCTCCAGGCCGCGCTGACCAACGGCACCGCCGCACGTCGATCGGTGTTCGAGCTGTTCCCCCGCCGGCTGCCCGAGGGGCGGCGGTACGGCGTGGTGGCCGGCGTCGGCCGGGCGCTGGACGCCATCGAGACGTTCCGGTTCGACGAGGACGTCATCGCGGCCCTCACCGACGTCGTCGACGAGCCGACCCGCGAGTGGCTGGCCGGCTACCGGTTCACCGGCTCGGTCTGGGGCTACGCCGAGGGCGAGATGTACTTCCCCTACTCCCCTCTGCTCATCGTCGAGGCGTCCTTCGCCGAGGCGGTGCTGCTCGAGACGCTGCTGCTGTCGATCTACAACCACGACAGCGCGATCGCGTCCGCGGCGTCGCGGATGACGCGTGCTGCCGGCGACCGGCCGTGCATCGAGATGGGGTCGCGCCGCACCCACGAGGAGGCCGCGGTGGCGTGCGCGCGGGCGGCGTACATCGCCGGCTTCGACAGCAGCTCCAACCTCGCGGCGCGGCACCGGTACGGCGTACCGACCGCCGGCACCAGCGCGCACAGCTTCACGCTGCTGCACGACACCGAGGCGGAGGCGTTCCGCTGCCAGGTCGAGTCACTGGGCCGCGGCACCACGCTGCTCGTCGACACCTACGACATCGCCGAGGCGGTGCGGCTCGGGGTGGAGGTCGCGGGCCCCGAGCTGGGCGCCGTCCGGATCGACTCCGGCGACCTGGGCGAGACGGCCCGACGGGTGCGGCGGCAGCTGGACGAGCTGGGCGCGACCGGGACCCGGATCGTCGTCACGAGCGACCTCGACGAGCACGCGATCGGGGCGCTGGCGGCTGCGCCGGTCGACCGGTACGGCGTCGGCACCGAGCTGGTGACCGGTAGCGGCCACCCGACCTGCGGCTTCGTCTACAAGCTCGTGGCCCGCGAGGACAGCACCGGCGCGCTCGCGTCGGTGGCCAAGAAGAGCCGCGACAAGATGTCGCTCGGCGGCCGCAAGTACGCCCTGCGCCGGCTGGATCCCGCAGGGCGTCGCGGAGGCCGAGGTGGTCGGCGTCGGAAAGCCACCGGTCGACGACGGCGACGACCGGGACCTCCTGGTCGAGCTGGTGCGCGACGGCGAGGTGGTCGGCCGCGAGAGCATCGAGGACGCCCGGGCGCGGCACCGGCGGACCCGCGACGAGCTCCCGCTCGCCGCCCGCAAGATGTCGCGGGGCGAGCCCGTCATCGAGACCATCCACGAAGGAGCCTGACATGGCGCTGCTGACCTGCGACTTCTTCTCCGAGTCCCTGGAGGTGGGCACGTCCGTCACCGTGGTGCTGCCCCAGCAGACCGAGGCCCAGATCGGCGTCGACGCCGTGGAGCGGATGGGCGAGGAGATGCCGGTCCTCTACCTGCTGCACGGCCTCTCCGACGACCACACGGCCTGGCTGCGCTACACCTCGATCGAGCGGTACGCCGCGGCGGCCGGCCTCGCCGTCGTGATGCCGGCGGTCGGCCGGAGCTTCTACGCCGACGAGCGGCACGGCCATCCCTACTGGACCTACGTGTCCGAGGAGCTGCCCCGGGTGATGGGCTCGTTCTTCCGCTTCTCACCTGCACGCGAGGACACCTTCGTGGCCGGCCTCTCCATGGGCGGGTACGGCGCCCTGAAGCTGGCGCTGCGGCAGCCGGAGCGGTTCGCCGCCGCGGCGTCCCTGTCCGGCGCCGTCGACGTCGCGGCCCTGGCCGAGCGGCCGGAGCGCCGCGAGCTGTTCGAGCGGGTCTTCGACGGACAGCCCGCGCCCGACGAGGACCTGTTCGCCCTGCTCGCCCAGGCCGACGCCGCCTCCCTCCCGCCGCTCTACATCGGCTGCGGCACCGAGGACCCGCTGCACGCCCAGGTCGTCCGTTTCGCCGACGAGGCCGTGGCAGCCGGCGCGGACGTCACCACCGACTTCCGGCCCGGCGACCACGAGTGGGGGCTGTGGGACGAGGTCATTCGAGACGTCATCGACTGGCTCCCGCGCAAGTCGATACGCTCCCCGACATGAAGCGGGCGCTGATCGTCGTCGACGTGCAGAACGACTTCTGCGAGGGCGGCTCGCTGCCCGTCACCGGCGGCGCCCGGGTCGCGGCCGACATCGCCGAGGTGCTGCACCACTGGGCCGCCAAGGACCCGAAGGCGCCCGACTACGCCCACGTCGTCGCCACCAAGGACCACCACATCGACCCCGGCGCGCACTGGTCCGAGGAGCCCGACTTCGAGAACTCGTGGCCGGTCCACTGCGAGGTCGGCACCGACGGCGAGGCGTTCCACCCGAACCTCGACCCGCAGCCGTTCGACGCGATCTTCCTCAAGGGCGAGCATGCTGCGGCCTACTCCGGCTTCGAGGGGAAGACCACCGGCGACATCGGCCTGGCCGACTGGCTGCGCGGGCACGAGGTGACCGACGTCGACGTGTGCGGCCTGGCCACCGACTACTGCGTGCGCAGCACGGTGCTCGACGCGGTGGAGGCGGGCTTCACCGTGCGCCTGCTGCCCGGACCTGTGCGCCGGCGTCGCGGCGGAGACCAGCCGCTCGGCGCTGGCAGAGATGAAGAAGGCCGGCGTCACCGTTGGCTGACCTCGAGGTCCGCGTCGAGGACGGCGCGCTCTGGCTGACCCTGAACCGTCCCGACGTGTTCAACGCCCTCACCGGGGAGATGGCCGACGACATCGCCCGGCTGGTCGAGGAGGCGACCGCGCGCGACGACGTACGCGTGGTGGCCGTGACCGGCACCGGCGCGGCGTTCAGCACCGGCGCCGACATCTCCGGCGCCGACGCCCACGAGCACTTCGACGTCACCGCGCTCGACCGGGCGAACCGGATCATCCGGGCGATCGTGAACCTCGACAAGCCGGTCGTGGCCGGGGTGAACGGCGTCGCGGCGGGCGTCGGCTGCTCGGCCGCGCTGGCCGCCGACATCGTGGTCGCGACCGAGTCGGCGTCGTTCCTGCTCGCGTTCGCCCGGATCGGGCTGATGCCCGACGGCGGCGCCACGGCGACCGTCGCCGCGTCGATCGGCCGCGCCCGCGCGATGCGGATGGCGCTGCTGGCCGAGCCGCTCTCCGCGCAGGAGGCGTACGACGCCGGGCTGGTCACGCACGTCACGGCCGACGCCGACTTCGAGACGACGCTCGCGAAGATCGTGCGCCGGCTGGCGAGCGGGCCGCCGCTGGCGTTCGCGGCGACCAAGAAGGCGGTCAACGCGGCGACCCTGGGCGAGCTCGAGGGAGCGCTCGAGCGCGAGCGCACCGGGCAGACCCTGCTGCTGCGCACCGAGCGACGTGGCCGAGGGGATGCGCGCGTTCGGGGAGAAGCGGAAGCCGGAGTTCCGCGGCGAGTGAGCTAGCTCCCCCACTTGCTGGCGAGGGTGCGGACCACCTTGAGGTTGCGGTTGGTCGCGACGCCCATCAGCTTCTCGACGGTGGCGTTGCTCAGCTTCGCCTCGTGGTAGTTCTCCCCGAGCAGCAGGTGCACGGCGCGACCGCCGACCCGCGCCGACTCGGCTCCCTTCCCTGCCGCCTCGATCTTCTCGATCAGCTCCGCGGAGGGCTCGTCCTTGAGCAGCGAGACGTAGTGCACGCCGGCGTGGTCGCGGGCGAACTCGGTGGCCTCGTCGGCGATCGCCGTGATCTCGGCCGGCGTGAAGACGATCGTGGGCACCTCGAACCCGCGGTCCTCCAGGAACGCCTTCTCCAGCGCCGCCTCGACCTTGGCCCGCGAGCGCATCGTCGTCGTGACCCGGACGTTGCCGGTGTTGATGTAGGTCTCGACGTCCGTGAACCCGGCCTTCTCGGCCGCCGCCTTGATCGCGTCCTTGGGGAACTTCCGCGTCGGCCCGAGGTTGATGGCGCGCAGAAACGCGATGTAGGTCGGCATGCGCTCATCCTGCCCGATCCGGCGCCTACGCTGTCGGCCATGACGCAGACCACTCCCGGCTGGTACCCCGACCCCGGCGCCCCGCCGGGCGCCGCCCCGCACGTCCGCTACTGGGACGGCAACGCCTGGACCCATCACGTCCAGCCGGTGCAGGGCGGGCCGCCGATGGCGCCAGCTGCCGACCGGCCCGACGACCGCGGACGGCGAGCGGCTGTCCGGCTGGTGGTGGCGGGTGCTCGCGCAGTGCCTGGACGGCCTCTTCGTCGGCATCGTCGGGAACATCGCGATGCTGCCGATCCAGATCGACATCCAGCGGGACCTCTCCGGCCTGAACGACCGCTACCTCGGCGACCCGGCGGACCCGAACTACGACCCCGACTTCGCCGGGTTCTGGGAGGCGTTCGCCGCGATCTACCGGGACCACGCCCTCGCCCTCGTTCGTCATCGCCATCCTGCCGCTGCTCTACTACGCGCTCTTCCTGCGCTGGAAGGGCGCGACGCCGGGCAAGATGATCTGCGGGCTGCGGGTCCGCCTGATGGAACGTCCCGGTCAGCTTCCCTGGTCGACGATCACGGTCCGGGTTGCCGTGCAGAGCCTGGTCCCGAGCGTCCTGCTCTTCGGCGCCCTGCTCAGTGGGTCGATCGCCCTTCTGGTGCTCGGCTACCTGCTCGCCCTGGGCTTCATCGCACTCGACGCGCTGTGGGCGACCTGGAACAAGAACCGCCAGACCATCCACGACCTCGCGGCGAAGACCCAGGTCGTCAAGACGCGCTAGCAGGGACGGCGGCGGCCAGGTCGTCGACCGACGGGACGAAGTAGTAGGCGCCGGTCAGCGGCTGGGAGTAGCGGGTCAGGTCGTCCCGCGGGCCACCGATCCCGGCCATGGCGTCGAGCATCGCCGCCAGCGGCCGCTGCTCGGCGCAGAACCCCACGAACACGGTGCCGTGGTCGGTGACCGTTCCGTACGCCGTGTTCCGGCGGAAGACGTGCCCGAACTCGTCCTGGTCGGTGCGGGCGACGTGCGAGCCCTCGGGTTGGGGATCGAGCTCGATGCTGTCCGGCTTGGTCCGGCCCATCGCCTGCTCCTGCGCCTCGACCGGCAACGCCGTCCAGCCCGCGGCGTCGTGCGCCCACTGCTGCAGCAGCAGGACCGACCCTCCCGCCCCGGGCTGACCGTCGGGGACGAGCGCGACGGCAGGCGCCTCCGCCACCGGCGGGTTCTCGGTGCCGTCCTCGAAGCCGGTGAGATCGCGGTCGCGGTGGTAGGCCCATCCCTCGACCTCGGTGGCCAGCGTGGCCACCGGCACCAGGCGTTGATCATGCCGATCGCGGCGTCGAAGACGATGTCGTAGGCGCCGCCCGCGATCCACAGCACGACGTCGTGCTGGGTCGCCGGCATGGTGTAGCCGTCGGGCCCCACCACCGGCTCGTCGAAGCCGGACAGGCGCGCCGGCGCGCGGTCCGGAGCGAACGACCGCCACAGCTCCGGCCGGAAGCCGACCACGACGTTGACGCCGCCCATGGTCGTCGTCGGTTCGTCGATCGCCGCGACCGCGCGGACGACCGCGCCGGCGTCGGCCCCGGCGACGGCGTCGAACTCGAGGTAGGCGTGCGCCAGCGTGCCGAGCGCGAAGATGCCGATCTGCGGATGGGCCACGGCCGCCCAGTCTAGGGTCAGCGCAGCAGCAGGGAGCGCCGCCAGAGCGCGCGCTGGTGGCGCGGGATCAGCCCGAGGTCGTCGAGGTACGCCGTCACCCGCTCGCCCATCCAGGCGAGCGTGTCCTGGTACTCCGGGTTGGCCAGCGCCGCGCGCCGTGCCTCGCGTCGGGTCGAGCCCGACCGCGGCGTACACCTGCGGGTTGACCAGCGCCCGCGCGACCATGAACGCGGTCTGCGCGGTCATCGCCTGGTGCCAGGCGAGCTGGGCGCGGTTGAGCCGCGGCAGCATCCGCTCGATCTCCTCGCGGGCGAACGTCATGTGCCGCGCCTCCTCGAGCACGTGGATCCGGCTGACCATCCGGATCAACGGCTGGAGCCGCTCGTCCTTCATCACCTCGCGCTGCCAGCGGTCCAGGATCTCCTCGGCGACCAGGATCGAGGCGTAGGCGCTGACGCCGGTGCCGATCAGCTTCATCAGCCGGCCGAGCCGGTGGATCCGCGGGATCGGGCCGTACGCCGGCACGCCGCACCGGTCGATCGCCTTGCCGAACATCAGCGAGTGCCGGCACTCGTCGCCGACCTCGGTCAGCGCGTAGTGCATCCGCTGCGAGCGCGGGTCCTCGTCGTACAGGTCGCGCACCATCATCTGCATCAGGATCAGCTCGAACCACAGCCCGACGCTGGCCATGCTGGCCACCTCGTGCTTGGACAGCTCGATCCGCTGCTCCTCGGTCAGCCCGTCCCACAGCGGCGTGCCGTGGAGCGACATCCGCTCCGGCTGCATGAACCACAGGCCGTCGACGAGCGGGGCCTCCCAGTCGATGTCCAGCTCCGGGTCGTAGGACTGCCGGGCGGAGGAGCGGAGCAGCCGGTCGGAGACCGGGTCGGCGAGTGACATGACGGCGGTCCTTCCCACAGTCGGTCGAGCCTCTCAGACCAATAGCCGTTACCGCGAGTAACACCTATTGCTAGAGTGGCCGACATGGCACGCAAGGTCAAGGACGACGGCCGGACGACCCGGTGGGACGCCCACCGCGACCAGCGCCGCGCCGAGCTGGTGCTCGCCGCCGTGCGGGCGATCGACCGGCACGGACCCGACGCCGGGATCGCCGACATCGCGGCGGAGGCCGGGGTCAGCAAGCCGGTGCTCTACCGCTACTTCACGGACAAGGACGAGCTGCACGCCGCCGTGGGCCAGTGGGGCGCGAACGAGGTGCTGTCCCGGATGATCCCGGCGCTGACGTCGGCCGCACCCGTGCGGCAGCGGATCGAGAACGCGACCGACGCCTACCTCGCGACCCTCGAGGAGCACCCCCAGGTCTTCCTGCTGCTGGTGCGCCACCGCGGGGCGGACGCCCTGGCCGACGGCAAGGCCGCGATCGCCGCCGCCTTCGCGCGGTTCCTCGGCGACACCCTGCGCGACCTCGGGATCGACGCCGCCGGCGCGGAGCCCTGGTCGCACGGTCTGGTCGGGCTCGGCCTGTCCACCGGCGAGTGGTGGCTCGAGCGGCGCACCATGTCCCGCGCGGCCGTGGCGCAGTACCTCTCCGCGTTCGTCTGGCACGCGCTCGACGGCGCCGCCACCGACCTCGGCGTACCCCTCTCCGCCGTCGACCACCCGAGCGCCGCTCCCTCTCCTCCGGCGGCGACCCCGATCCGGCGGAAGAAGTCATGACCCACGAGCCGGGCGTCGAGTACGCCGGCCCGGTCGAGCTGCTCGACGGCGACCGGACGGTGGGCGCGGCCGCGACCCTGCGCGGCGAGTTCCAGCCGATCGACGGCCACGTCCACTGGTACGGCCGGCTCGAGGCCTCCGAGGAGGTCGACGCCCTCGGCTCCGGCCGCACCGTCACCCTGCGCACCGAGCACGGCGAGGCCACCGGTCGACTCTCGGACGTCGACCCGTGGGGCCGGCTCCGGATCACCGGCACCGGACGGCCCCCGTTCTGATACATAGGTTACCTATGTAATAATCGAGGGGTGGCCCACTCCTCTGCAGACACCCACGAGCTCGCCAGCGACCTCGTCGTGTACGCCGCCCGGCTGATCCGCGCCGTACGCCGCGAGAGCCGGCTGCCCGCCAGTGCCCGGATCCTCTCGGTGCTCGACCAGTACGGCGCCCTCGGCATCTCGCAGCTGGCCGCGGCCGACCGCAGCTCCCAGCCGTCGATGACCGCAGCCGTCAACCAGCTCGTGGCCGACGGCCTGGTCGACAAGCGGCCCAACCCCGACGACGCGCGGGCCAGCCTGGTCACCCTCTCGGCGGCCGGACGCCGCGAGCTGTCCCGGGTGCGCCGGATCCACGGCGACCTGGTCGCCGAGCGGGTCGCCCGCACCACCCACTCCCCCGAGGACCTCGCCACGGCCGTCGCCGTGCTCCGCGACCTCGTCGCCACCCACCAGGAAGGAACCGCGTGACCACGCAGACCACCGACAACAGCCCCGACCAGGGATCGTTCTTCGACCAGCCGCGCGCGGTCTGGGCGGTCGCCTTCGCCTGCGTGATCGCCTTCATGGGCATCGGCCTGGTCGACCCGATCCTCAAGCCGATCGCCGACCAGCTGGACGCGACGCCGAGCCAGGTCTCGCTGCTGTTCACCAGCTACATGGCGGTGATGGGCGTGGCGATGCTGATCACCGGCGTGGTCTCGTCGCGGATCGGCGCGAAGCGGACGCTGCTCATCGGGCTGGTGCTGATCATCGTGTTCTCGGCCCTCGCCGGGTCGTCGGACACGCATCGGCGGGATCGTCGGCTTCCGCGCCGGCTGGGGCCTGGGCAACGCCCTGTTCATCGCGACCGCGCTGTCGACGATCGTGCTGTCGGCGCGCGGCTCGACGGCGCGGGCGATCATCCTGTTCGAGGCCGCGCTGGGCCTCGGCATCGCGGCCGGCCCGCTCCTCGGCGGCGAGCTCGGCTCGATCTCCTGGCGGGCGCCGTTCTACGGCGTGGCCGTGCTGATGACGATCGCGCTGGTCGCCACGGCGTTCCTGCTGCCCGCCACCCCGCGCACCGGCCGGCGGACGTCGCTGGCGGACCCGTTCCGCGCCCTGCGCTACCCCGGCCTGCTGACCATCGCGCTGACCGCCCTCTTCTACAACATGGGCTTCTTCACGCTGCTGGCGTTCACGCCGTTCCCGCTGAACATGAACGCCCACGAGGTCGGCCTGGTCTTCTTCGGCTGGGGCCTGATGCTCGCGATCACCTCGGTCTGGGTGGCGCCGCTGCTCCAGCGCGCGATCGGGTCGGTGCCGACGATGATGCTCGCGCTCACCCTGTTCGCCCTGGACCTCGTCGCGATGGCCGTCTGGACCGACGAGCGCGCCGTGCTCGTGGTCGGCGTGATCGTCGCCGGGGCGTTCCTCGGCATCAACAACACCGTGATCACCGAGGCCGTCATGGGCGCCGCGCCCGTCGAGCGGCCGGTCGCGTCCGCGGCGTACTCCTTCGTCCGCTTCGGCGGCGGCGCCATCGCGCCGTACGCCGCCGGCAAGCTGGGCGAGAACGTCAGCGTGCACGCGCCGTTCTGGATGGGTGCCGCCGCGGTGGCCGTCGCGATCGCCGTCCTGGCCATCGGCGCCCGCCACCTCCGCGGCGACGAGCCGCCCGCCCGCGCACAGCGAGGCCGAGGCCGAGGCGGAGCTGGTCGGCGACCTCGCCTGACGCAGACACGATGCAGTCCGCACGACCATCTGTGGAAACCGGTCGCGCGGAACGGCCGGACCACACCTACCCTCGTCGAGGCGAGATCAGCAGCCGGCAGGGGGTACCTGATGCCGGTCCTGCGCGTCGTACCTCGCCTACGCCCTGCCCCGGCATCCAGGTAAGCGTGCCCCACGGGCGCGCAAGGTTCGAATCCTTTGGAGTGGGCGGGTGACGGCGCCAGCGGGCGTCCGCCAGCGGCCCGGTCGGTCAGCACGACGGTCGGTGCCCCGCGGGCGTCCGTGTCGTCGCCCGTCCACTTCCCTGGACAACTGAAGACGTCGAGACCAGAAGCAACGGGAGGCAGCCATGTCGCTGTTCAGCAAGTACCGCATCGTGCGCGCCAACGAGCGCGTCGTCGAGTACGTCGACGGCGCGTTCACCCGCGTGCTCGGTCCCGGCAAGCACGAGGACGGTCCAGGACGCGCAGTACGAGTCGGTGTCCGTGCTCGACCGGATCGACACCACGGCGCCGCAGGAGATCCTGACCGCCGACGGCATCTCGGTGCGGGTCACGGCCGCCATCCGGTGGCGGGTCTCCGACCCCCAGCTCTTCCTGGAGTCGGCGATGGACCCCGCGGCGGGCGTCTACCTCGCCGTCCAGATCGCGATGCGCGACGCGCTGCTCGACCAGGAGGCCGAGGCGCTCGCGCGCACCGCGCGACTGGAGCTCGGCGACGCGGTGACCGAGGCGGCGGTCCGCGCCGGCGCCGACGTGGGCATCGAGGTGCGGCACGTCGTGATCAAGGACATCGTGCTGCCGCCCGAGCTGCGGGCTGCCTACGCCCAGCTGGCCACCGCGAAGCTGCGGGGCCAGGCCCAGCTCGAGGCCGCGCGTGCGGAGACGGCCGCCCTGCGGTCCCTCGCCAACGGCGCCAAGCTGCTGGACGACTCGCCCGCGCTGGCGAAGCTGCGGCTGGTCCAGGCGCTGCCGCACGGCTCCACGGTCAAGCTGACCACGGGCGACTGAGCACGGCCACGCGGTCGTGTGCCTGCGGACGCGGGATGGCGCGCCCTCAGGCACACGACCCGTGCACAATCGGTGCATGCCGGAGACCGTGATCACCGTCCAGGGCAGCTTCGATGCCTTCCACCCCGCCGAGCGCGGCACCGTGACCGTCTCGGTCGGCTTCGAGGGACCCGAGCGCGGCCCGGTGGTCGCACGGACCAGCGAGGGCACCCGCGCGCTCGTGGCCGGCATCGTCGATCGTCACGACCCCGAACACGGGCCGGTCACGTGGTACTCCACCGACCGGATCCGGGTCTGGGCCACCCGTCCCTTCCACGACAAGGGTGTCCAGAAGCCGGAAGTGCACCACGCCCAGACCACGACCCGCGCGAAGTTCAGTGACTTCGACGAGCTGGCCCGCTGGGTCGAGCGCGCGGCCGGCTACCCCGGCGTCCGGGTCGAGGGGATCGAGTGGGCGCTGACCGAGAAGACCAGGTCCGGCGCCACGGCGGACGTGCGCACCCGCGCCGTCGAGGACGCGCGCGGCAAGGCCACGACGTACGCCGAGGCGCTCGGTCTCGCGGACCTGCGGTGCGTCGCGGTCGCCGACCCGGGCATGCTCGGTGACCACAGCAGCGGCGGCGGCGCGACGCCACTGACCTACGCCCGCGCCGCGGTGGCCGAGGGCGCCGGCGGGCTGTCGTTCACCCCCGAGGACATCGCGGTCTCGGCGGCCGTCGACGCCCGCTTCGTGGCGGGCTGACCCGGCGAGGCGTCCGCCTGGCGCTCCGCCGTCGTTCTAGGGTCGGCGCCATGCCCTGCGACTACTGCGGCAAGGAGTTCGACCCGATCTCCACGCGCTGGCTCTGCCCGCACTGCCACATGAAGGCCAACTGCTGCGACGGCGCGCCGCTCGCCGAGCGGACCTGAGGTCCCTCAACCAGATTTCGAGACGCGTCGCAGCCCCGTCGCTCCGCGCCGTCGCTGCCGACGCTCCTCAATCTCTTCGCCCTACGGATCGGCGAGCAAGCTCGCCGCTCCGGGCTCAGAGGTTGCCGCGGGCGTCCTGCTCGCGCTCGATCGCCTCGAACAGCGCCTTGAAGTTGCCCTTGCCGAAGCCCAGCGAGCCGTGCCGCTCGATGAACTCGTAGAACACCGTCGGCCGGTCACCCATGGGCTTGGTGAAGATCTGCAGCAGGTAGCCGTCCTCGTCGCGGTCGACCAGGATCTTGCGCTTCTTCAGCTCCTCGATCGGCACCCGCACCTCGCCGATCCGGGCGCGCAGCTCCGGGTCGTCGTAGTAGGAGTCCGGGGTGTCGAGGAACTGGATGCCGTTGTCGCGCAGGATGTCGACCGAGCGCAGGATGTCGTTGGTCGCGAGCGCGATGTGCTGGCAGCCGGCGCCGTCGTAGAACTCGAGGTACTCGTCGATCTGCGACTTCTTCTTCGCGATCGCCGGCTCGTTGAGCGGGAACTTCACGCGGTGGTTGCCGGACGCGACGACCTTCGACATCAGCGCGGAGTAGTCGGTGGCGATGTCGTCGCCGATGAACTCGGCCATGTTCGTGAAGCCGAGCACCTTGTTGTAGAACTCGACCCACTCGTCCATCCGGCCGATCTCGACGTTGCCGACGCAGTGGTCGACGGCCTGGAAGAGCCGCTTCGGGTGGCCCTCGCGCCGAGCCACTCGGGTCTCGGCGGCGACGTACCCGGGGAGGTAGGGGCCGCTGTAGCGCGAGCGGTCGACCAGCGTGTGCCGGGTCTCGCCGTACGTCGCGATCGCGGCGATGCGGACCGTGCCGTGCTCGTCGGTGACGTCGTGCGGCTCCTCGAGGATCGTGGCGCCCACGGAGCGGGCGTGCTCGATGCACTTGTCGACGTCGGGCACCTCGAGGGCGAGGTCGACCACGCCGTCGCCGTGCTTGCGGTGGTGGTCCATGACCGGGCTGTCCGGCGTGACGCCGCCGGTGAACACGAAGCGGGCCGAGCCCGAGCGCAGGACGTAGGACTTCGAGTCGCGGGTGCCGGTCTCGGGACCGCGGTAGGCCTCGAGGTCCATGCCGAGCGCGAGCTGGTAGAAGTTCGCGGTCTGGGTGGCGTTGCCGACCACGAAGCCGACGGCGTCCATCGCGGTGACCGGGAACGGGTCGCTGCTGGCGTCGTACTCCACCAGGCCGACCAGCTGCTTGAGCTGGTCGAGGGTGAGTCCGGCTTGCGCCTCTTCGTGCGTCAGGACGGTGAGCGTCGAGTCGGTCATGGCGTCAGCCTGTCGGGTTCACGCAGAGTGTGCAACAGTACGTCGAAACGCTGGGCAATCTGCACAGAAAGGGCCGACGGATGGACCACCTCGACGGCAGATTGATCGACTTGTTCGCGCAGGAGCCGCGGATCGGCGTCCTCGAGGCGTCGCGGCGGCTGGGCGTCGCCCGCGGCACCGTGCAGTCCCGGCTGGACCGCCTGGTGGGCCGCGGCGTGATCACCGGCTGGGGACCGGAGCTCTCCGCGGAGGCGCTGGGCTACCCGGTGACGGCCTTCCTCACCCTCGAGATCCGGCAGGGATCGGGCCACGACGCCGTCGCCGCGCACCTGGCGGAGATCCCCGAGGTGCTCGAGGCGCACACGATCACCGGCGCCGGCGACATGTGGGCCAGGGTCGTGGCCGGCTCCAACTCCGACCTGCAGCGGGTGATCGACCGGGTGCTGCGCGACCCCGGCATCGTCCGGTCGTCGACGGTCATCGCACTGGAGGAGCAGGTGCCCTACCGCGTGCTCCCGCTCGCCCAGGAGGCCAGCCGGTGAGCGAGCAGGACGTCCTGGCCGCCGCCGCCCGCCGCGCGACTGCCCTGGCGGGCCAGGACTGGGCGGTGCTCGAAGCCCTGCTGCACCCGGACTTCGTCTACACCAACTCGCAGGGCGCGCGACTCACCCGCGAGCAGTACGTCGAGTTCGTCCGGACCGGACCCCTGCGCTGGAACGCCCAGCGGATCGAGGACCCGCGGGTCGCGCTCGTCGGCAGCACGGCCGTGGTCACCGGCACCGTCGTCGACGACGTGGTGGTCTCGGGCGACGCGCATGTGCTGCGCTTCGCGACCACGCAGACCTACGTGCTCGTCGACGGAGCGTGGTCGTACCTCGCCGGCCACACGGCACCCACTGAAGAGATCAGCTGAATATCATGCACGTCGACGTCGCGTGGGCGATCAGCTTGCCCTGCTCGTCGGTGAGGCTGGCCTGAGCCAGCGCCGTACGCCGGCCGCGCTGGAGGACGGTGCCCTCACAGGTGAGCAGCCCGGAGTCGAGGGTGGCCGCGCGCAGGAACTTCGTGGTCAGGTCCATCGAGGTGTACAGCTCGCCCGACCGCCAGCGTGGAGTGCACGGCGCAGCCGGCGGCGGTGTCGAGCAGCGTGGCCAGCACGCCGCCGTGCACCGTGCCGAGCGGGTTGTAGTGGAACTCCTGCGCCCGCAGCTCCACGACGACGCGGCCGCGCTCCGGCTCGAACCCGCAGATGTCGAGGGTGTCCATGAACGGAGGGCGCGGGGCCTTCCCCTCGACCAGGGCCTCGAGCTGACCCAGGCCGTCCAGGCTCAGCATCCATCTCGAGGTCGGTCTGGCCCGGAGTGACGTCCACGAGATGGTGCGGGTCCCGGTGCGGAGCTGCTGGGTCTGGGTCATGGACTCAGCGCTCCACATCCGTTGCTGAGTCTGTCAATCAGACTTAGGGTGGTGGGATGACCATGACACCGACTGGCCCTCGCCTACTCGACCGCCAACTGCACGGTCGGCCGCGCGATGGAGATCCTCGGCGAGCGCTGGACGTTCGTGGTGCTGCGCGAGGTGTTCAACGGCGTCCGCCGGTTCGACGACATGCGCCGCCACGCCGCGATCCCCCGCCAGGTGCTGACCGACCGGCTCACCCTGCTGGTCGAGCACGACATCCTGCGCAAGGAGCCCTACCAGGCGCCGGGCCAGCGGGTCCGGCACGAGTACCGCCTCACGGCGAAGGGCTTCGACCTCTACCCCGTGCTGGTCGCGATCGGCCAGTGGGGCGACCGCTACCTCGCCGACCCGGAGGGCTCCCCCGTCGAGTTCGAGCACCGCGACTGCGGCGCGCCGGTCGGCCTGCGTCATGCGCTGCGCCGAGGGCCACGACATCACCGAGAACCGCGACGTGGCCACCCGGCCCGGACCGGGCGCGATCCCGCTCAACTGAGCCGGTTTGCGACCTCCGCGGCCGCGGTCGCGACCTGCTCCCCGACGCTCTCGGGGTCGACCTGGTCGAGGGTGACGATGCCGACGCTGGCCTCCAGGCCCTCCACGCCACGCACCGCTGCGGCCACCCCCTGGGCGCCCGCCTGCAGCTCGCCCGAGGTGGCGACGTACGGCGCGGCGTTCGGCTCCCGTGCGGCCAGGATCGCCTTGCCCGCAGCCCCACGGTTGAGCGGGTGTCGGGAACCGACCCGGTAGGCGACGTGGAAGTCGGTCCACGACGGCTCGACCACGGCCAGGGCGAGGGCCTCCTCGCCGTCGGCGACGGTGAGGTGCGCGGTGCAGCCGATGGACTCGGCGAGGGCGCGGAGGACGGGAACCGCCAGGTCACGCAGCACGGGCTGTACGGCGCTCCCGAGACGCAGCACGCCCAGCCCCACGTGCAGCCGACCGCGGGCGTCCTTGCGGACCAGGGCATGCCCCTCGAGGGTGCTGACCAGCCGATAGACGACGGTGCGATTCACCCCCAGCCGGCCCGCCAGCTCGGTCACCGTCAGACCTCCCGGCGATGCCGCCAGGACGTCCAGAACACGCAGCCCCCGGTCCAGCGTCTGCGAGGTCTCCGCCGCCATTTACCGAGTGTAGGGCTCAGGAGCTCTTGCGTGCCGCCCACTCCCGGATCCGGACGATCCGCGCGTGCAGCTGGTCTGCTCCGGCGATCGCCGCGGCCGGGCCACCGCACTCCTTGCGCAGCGCCGAGTGGGTGATGCCGTGCGCCTGGCCGGTCCGGTGGTGCCAGGCCGCGACCAGCCCGTTCAGCTCGCGCCGCAGCACGGCGAGCTGCTCGTGGGTGGACACCTCGGACACCGTGTCCGGCTCGCGCGTGGCCGCCGACTTCTGCTTCTTCGCCCGGTCGCTCTGGCGCTGCTGGAGCAGCTCGCGCATCTGGGCCGGCTCGAGCAGGCCCGGGATGCCGAGGAAGTCCATCTCCTCCTCCGACCCCACGTGCACCTCGCCGGCGTGGCCGAACTCGCCGCCGTCGAAGAGCACCCGGTCGAAGCGGGCCTCGGACCCGAGCGCCTCGAAGGACCGGTCCAGCTCGTCGGAGCGCGCCTCGCCGGCGTTCGCCTGGTTCAGCAGGTCCTGCTCGGCGGCGAAGATGTCGGCCTCGTCGGTGATCGTCGCGGCCGAGCACGTGGTCGCGCTCGACCTCCATCTCGGAGGCGAAGCCCAGCAGCGACGGGCACCGACGGCAGGAACACCGACGCGGTCTCGCCGCGGCCGCGGGCCCGCACGAAGCGGCCGACGGCCTGGGCGAAGAACAGCGGCGTCGAGGTGGTGGTGGCGTAGACCCCGACCGCCAGCCGCGGCACGTCGACGCCCTCGGACACCATCCGGACCGCGACCATCCAGCGGTCCTCGCCCTCGGTGAACGCCGCGATCTTCTTCGACCCGGTCTTCTCGTCGGAGAGCACGACGGTCGGCGCCTCGCCGGTGATCTCGCGGAGCAGCTTGGCGTAGGCACGCGCGGAGTCCTGGTCGGTCGCGATCACCAGGCCGCCGGCGTCGGGCACGTGCCGGCGTACCTCCGAGAGCCGCGTGTCGGCCGCCGCCAGCACCGACGGCATCCACGAGCCGCCGGGGTCGAGCGCGGTGCGCAGCGCCTGCGCGGTCAGGTCCTTGGTCAGCGGCTCGCCGAGCCGGGCGGCGATCTCGTCGCCGGCGCGGGTGCGCCACTGCATCTCGCCGGAGTAGGCCATGAACAGCACCGGGCGGACGACGTGGTCGGCCAGCGCGTGCGCGTAGCCGTAGGTGTAGTCGGCGACCGACCGCGGCACCCCGTCGCCGCCGGGCGCGTAGGTGACGAACGGGATCGGGTTCACGTCGGAGCGGAACGGCGTGCCGGTCAGCGCCAGCCGCCGGGTCGCCGGCTCGAACGCCTCGCGCACCCCCTCGCCCCACGACAGCGCGTCGCCGGCGTGGTGCACCTCGTCGAGGATCACCAGGGTCTTGAACCGCTCGGTGCGGATCCGCAGCGCGAGCGGGTTGACCGCGACCCCGGCGTAGGTGACCGCGATGCCGACGAAGTCCTGCGAGGTCTTGCCCTTGCCGGCGGAGTACGCCGGGTCGATCGGGATGCCGGCGCGGGCGGCGGCCTCGGCCCACTGGAGCTTGAGGTGCTCGGTCGGCGCGACGACCGTGATCCGGTCGACGATCCGCCGGCCGAGCAGCTCGGCCGCCACGGACAGCGCGAACGTGGTCTTGCCGGCGCCGGGCGTCGCGACGGCGAGGAAGTCGCGCGGCGCGCGCGTGAGGTACTGCTCGATCGCCGCCGTCTGCCACGCGCGCAGTGACGTGGCCGTCCCCCAGGCCGCGCGGTCCGGCCAGGCCGGTGAGAGTGGGGACGGCGTCGTGCCGTCCCGTCACTCCTGGGAGTCCCCTCCGTCGTCGCCACCGGGTTTCATGCTCTCCCAGATCTCCTTGCACTCGGGGCAGACCGGGAACTTCTCCGGCGCCCGGCTCGGCACCCACACCTTGCCGCACAGCGCGACCACGGGCGTGCCCATGACCATCGCCTCGGTGAGCTTGTCCTTCTCGACGTAGTGCGAGAACCGCTCGTGGTCGCCCTCGTCGGTCGGGACGGTCCGCCGGTCCTCGATCGTCTCGGTGCGCGGTGCCGAAGCCGAGGGTGCTCATGGCGCCATCGTAGGTCAGACGGCCGCCCGCGGAGCGACCGGTGCTAGTTCAGGTCCGGGTCGAGCGGGCGGGTGGAGTGCCAGGCGAGCTCGCCGGGCTGGCGGCGCAGCACGTCGCGCCAGAGGTCGGACGGGTCGATCCGGAAGACGTCCGGCGCCTCGGCCGGGACGACGTACCAGCTGCCCTCCTCGATCTCGCCGACGAGCTGTTCGGCGCCCCAGCCGGCGTACCCGGCGAAGATCCGCATCCCCGTCGATCGTGCCGTCGACCAGCTCCACGGGCGTGTCGAGGTCGAGGACGCCGAGCTGGCCGTAGACCTCGCGGAACCCGACCGGCGCGTCGTCGGAGCTGCGCAGCAGCGCGACCGCGAGCGCGCCCTCGGTGCTGACCGGGCCGCCGTGGAAGAGGACCTCGGGCTCGGCGACGATCTCGCCCCAGTCCGAGAGGACCTCGGCGACCGGGACCGGCGAGGGGCGGTTGAGCACGACCCCGAGCGCGCCGTTCTCGTCGACGTCGAGCAGCAGGACGACGGTGTCCACGAAGTTGGGGTCGAGGAGCACGGGCGTGGCGACCAGCAGCATCCCCGCCCGTGCCTCGGTCATGGCCCCATCATGGCGAACGGAGCGGGCACGGGACAGCCCCGGGCCGACGCTGCGGGAGGTGCGGTGGGAGGACCGCGAGGGAGGTGCGTCGGCGCCCGGGGCTGTCGGTTCCGGTGCGGCCTCAGGCCGCGAGTACCGCCCTGATCCGGTCGAGGAGGCCCTGGTTGGCCTCGTCGTGGGCGAGCGCGGGGTCGGACGCAGGTGGCGCGGCCACCATCTCGATCTCGGCGCCGACCCGGACCGAGGCGGCGTCCTGGGCGCTGGAGCGGCCGGCCATCACGGCCAGCAGGTGTGCTCCTTGGCGGCGGACTTGGCCATGGCGTCGGCCATCGCCCGGTCCAGCGGCTCGGCGCGGTAGTGGTCGACGATGGCGAGCACGCCGGGCAGCTCGTCGGCGGTGCTCGCTGCCAGGCGGTGACGACCGCCTGCTCGAGGTCCATCGGCTGGCTCATCAGCTCGCGCTCGATCCGGCCGGCCAGGCGCGTGTGCCAGCGCAGCTGGAGCGCGCCGAGCAGCGACAGCTCGTCACCGAAGGTCTCGGCGACGCCCTCGACGTCCATCGGGAGGATTCCGTCGCGGCGGACGTCGGCGGTGGCGATCACGGTGCGGAGGATCTCTCCGCGGTGGTGGAAGGACTTCCAGGTCATGGGTTTCTCCTGTCTCACACTCACATACCGTTGGTACGTACTCAGAGTATGCGACAGACCGCGAGTACACAAACCGCTCCGGACCGTGACGTCGAACACCCATACCGGCGGTACGCCCTCTAGACTGCCGGAATGGCCAAGTCGACCGTGCAGAAGCTCGTGCCCAAGGTCCCCGGGACCAGCCGGCGCGCGCAGTACTCCGCCTCCACCAAGCGGGCGCTGGTCGACGTCGCCGAGGAGCTGTTCACCGAGAACGGGTACGCCGCCACGTCGCTCGACGCGATCGTCGCCGGCGCCCGGGTCACCAAGGGCGCGCTCTACCACCACTTCAGCGGCAAGCAGGCGCTGTTCGAGGCGGTCTTCGAGCGGGTCGAGAGCAACGCCGCCCGGTCGATCCAGAAGACGCTCAAGGGCCAGCGCGACCCGTGGGAGAAGGCGACTCGCCGGCCTGCGCGCGTTCCTCGAGGTCGTGCGGGAGCCGACGTACCGCCGGGTCGTCATCCAGGAGGGGCCGGCCGTGCTCGGCTACGCGCGCTACCGCGAGCAGGAGGAGCGCTCGACCTTCGCCAACGTCCTCGAGATCGTCCGGTCGGTGCTCAACGCCGGCGACTGGGAGCTCGACGAGGACATGCTCCAGACCTTCGCCCGGATCTTCTTCGGCGCGATGTCGTCGGCCGGCGAGTCGGTCTCCAGCGCCGAGGACCCCGAGGCCGCCGCCGTACCGCGTCGAGACCGCGATCGGCTTCATCCTGGCCGGCTTCCAGGCCCTCGCCGACGCCGGCGTCGAGCTCCCCACCGGCGAGACCGAGGACGTCGAGGTCGACTGAACGCTGACCCGTCGTCAATCAACGACGGGTCGACGTGTCGAGTCCTACTTGCTGAAGGTGACGTTGCCGTTGGCGGCGGGGATCAGCTCGATCCAGGTGTGGCCGGCGGGGACGTTCAGCTTGCCGGCCTTGGTGGAGAGGGTGAGCTGGCCGTCGAGGCCGTTCTTGCTCCACTGGCCGCGCACCAGGCGGCCGTCGTGGAAGAGCATCGCCTCGCCCTTGCCCTCGAGCTTGGTCTCGGGCACCGGGTTGCCGGCGGGGTCGAGGTAGCCGGCGTCGCCGACCTTGACGCTGCAGCACCAGCACGGTGTCGGCGGGGAACTCGTCACCCTCGGCGGCGTAGGTGTTCAGGTTGTCGTAGGTGCCGTTCTTGAACTCCCAGTTCGTGGCGTGGCCGCCGAACGACGCCGCGATCGTGGTGGCCTTCTGGCCCTTGGGCAGGTCGGCCGCGTCGCCCCACGGGCAGGTAGTCGTCCGGGCGGCGCTCGTCCTGGTCGATCTTGGAGGCGATCGTCGTCCAGGTTCGCGAACACGTTGTACGGCGCGCTCCGGCCGCTGTCGCGGTAGATGCCCTTGGCGCCCTCCTGGAAGAACGGGATGCCGGCGCCCTTGATCCGGGCGATGGTCTCGCCGGCCGCGCCGCTGGTGACGACGGCGCCGTCGACCGGGCGAGACGATGCCGATGTCGCTGGCCCGCATCGACCGGACCGGGCCGACCTCGTCCGGGCAGCTCGGAGTAGAAGAAGACGGCGAGCCGGGTCAGCCCGCCCTCGACCAGCTCCTCGACCACCATGTCGGCCGAGCCGAGGCCGATCTGCGGGGCGCTGGAGTCGGTGTTGTCGATCTTGGTGACCATCACCGGGTGCGTCCTGCGCCGCGCTGTCGTCGCCCTCGACCGGCAGGCCGGTCAGCGGCCAGGTCGAGTCGAGGGTCGAGCCACCCGCGATCTCCTGGGCCGCGGGCGAGTCCTCGCTGGGCTCCTCGTCGCCACCGCACCCGGCGAGGACCAGGCTGGCGGCGACGAGGACGGCGGCGGACAGGCGAACACGACGCATGGCAAATCCGATCATTTCTCTACAGTTTGGGCTTCCAGTGTGAACGACGCCCCCCCCGGTGCCGGGAAGGCGCGCCCGGCCTGGGCGGTCAGCCGAGCTTGGCGCCGCCGTCGACGTACAGGGTCTGGCCGGTGATGTACGACGCCTCGTCGCTGCACAGGAACGCGGCGGCGGCGGCGATGTCCTCGGGGAAGCCGACCCGGCGCACCGGGTTGGCCTCGGCGTTCAGCCTGCGGAACTCCTCGACGTCCATCTTCAGCCGGGCGGCGGTGGCGTCGGTCATGTCGGTGGCGATGAAGCCGGGGGCGATCGCGTTGGCGTTGATGCCGTAGGGGCCGAGCTCGATGCCGAGGGTGCGGGTGAAGCCCTGCACGCCCATCTTGGCGGCGGAGTAGTTGGCCTGGCCGCGGTTGCCGAGGGCGGAGACGCTGGAGAGGTTGAGGATCTTGCCGTACTTCTGCTCCACGAAGTGCTTCTGCGCGGCCTTGGTCATCAGGAACGCGCCCTTGAGGTGGACGCCCAGGACCAGGTCCCAGTCGTCCTCGGTCATCTTGAACAGGAGGTTGTCGCGGGTGATGCCGGCGTTGTTGACGAGGATGTGGATCCCGCCGAGCTCGCTGACGACCCGCTCCACGGCGGCCTCGGCGCTCGCGGCGTCGCTGACGTCGCAGCCGATGCCGATCGCCTTGGCCGGGCCGAGCTTGGCGGCCGCCTCGCTCGCGGCTGCCTCGTCCAGGTCGAGGATGGCGACCGAGGCGCCCTCCTCGGCGAACCGGGTGGCGGTGCCGAACCCGATCCCGCGCGCTGCTCCCGGTGACGACGGCGACGCGCCCGTCGAAGCGACCCATGTGTGACTCCTTCGTGCTCGTCGGTCGGCGGCCCGAAGGCCGTCGTCACTCTAGAGACGGCCCGGAGCTGCGCGGCGTACCGGCCTCGCTCGTCGAGATCGCGGTACTTCGTGCGCGGCCAGAAGAAGCCGCGCAGGCCGTCGCCCTTGGTGCGGGGTACGACGTGCAGGTGCAGGTGGGGCACGGACTGGCTGACCGTGTTGTTGATCGCCACGAACGAGCCCTGGGCGCCGAGCGCCTCGACGACCGCGGCCGCGAGCCGCTGCGCCGCCTCGAGGAAGCCGTCGCGCAGGCCGGCCGGCAGGTCGGGCAGGGTGTCGACGTGCTCGCCGCGGCACGAGCAGCACGTGCCCCTTGAAGACCGGCCGCGCGTCCAGGAACGCCACGAAGTCCGGTTCGTCGAGCACCAGGTCGGCCGCGGTCTCACCGGCCACGATCGCGCAGAACACGCACTCCGTCGGGCATCGGGTCAGGACCGCCCGACCCCGCCCTCGAGCAGGCCGAGGACGACCATGCCGACGATGCACGCGGAGGTGAAGGCGAAGGCCGTCAGCTCGGTCCAGGGCTCGTGCAGCAGCAGGTTCATGCCGACTCCCCCGACGACCGCGCCGACGACCCCGACCGGGATCGTCAGCGCGACCTGCGGGTCGTCCGGTCCCGCGGCGCAGCACGCGAGCCAGCACACCGAGGATCAGTCCCGCGACCAGGAACGCGACCACGACCGCAACCTAGCGGTTCATCGCGTAGTCGCACACTCCGCCGCACTCGAGGAAGTTCGCGTTGAGCTTGGCGCTGGTGCGGGCGCTGCCGGAGCGGGCGTCGAAGTGCTGGGTGTCGCCGTTGCCGTAGGTCCAGCGCAGGCCGTGCGAGGCCATCAGCCGCACCACCGCGTGCGACCGCGAGCGCCACGCGACGCGCGTGTGCGAGTGCCCCATCCACCAGGTGTTCGGGACCGTGCCCTGCGCCGAGCGGTAGGGGTTCTCCCAGGTGTTGACGTCCAGCGAGCGACCGTAGGAGTGCGGGGAGCGGGCGCCGGGGTTGCCCACGACCTGCCGGCAGTTGAAGGCCGAGGTGTTGCCGGCGGCCATCGACTTGTAGTCGTCGCCGCCGTGGACCCGCTGCGGACCAGCCGAACCGGTCCACGCGGTACATCGCCCGGATCGGCAGCTTCTTGCGGTACATCTCGGCCAGCGCGGCCGACATCTGGCCGACCGCGTCGGCGTTGGCGACCAGCTCGCCGCGACGGCGGTAGCCGCCGTAGTCCCAGTAGTTCATCGCGGAGCAGGCGCAGGCCGGCGCGGCCGACCGGGCAGCCGCGGTGCCAGGTCCGGCCGGTCATCTGGTTCCAGATCC
The DNA here is from genome assembly GCA_963803235.1 of uncultured Actinomycetota bacterium. GTDB lineage: Bacteria > Actinomycetota > Actinomycetes > Propionibacteriales > Nocardioidaceae > Nocardioides. The sequence continues at coordinate 33,066 of CAWDLL010000011.1, read as the reverse complement.
CGTTCGGGATCCGCGGTGATCGTCGGGTTGGCCCCGTTGCCGACGGCGTCCGGCTGGTCGGGGAGGTTGATCCGCGGCTTCGGCGCGCCCCTCGGCAGCTTCACCGGGATGCCCGGAGGGATGTTGTCGATCGCATGCACCTTGCTGCGGTCGCCCTGGACCCAGTCCTGCTGGACGCCCTGCGCGCGCCACCAGGTGTCCTCGCGCGGGGTCACCGTGATCGAGACCCGGCCGTCGTCGCCGGTGCTGAGCTTGCGGGCGAGCTCCCAGTCGCCGCGCTTGCCGTTGCGGCGGAACAGCTTCACCCGGCCGGCGACACGGCCTCGCCGCTGCCGGTCTCCCACGCGACCCGGATGTCGACCGACTTCTCGTCCTTGACCCGTCCGGGTCCGTCCACGGTCACGGTGCTGTTGCGGCGCTTCAGGTCGACCTTGACCGCTCCGGACCGGGACGGGTCCCCGGTGGGGCCGTCGTAGCGGGCGCGGAAGACGTTCTCCCCGGACCGCTTCGACAGCTCGGCGGTGACCGAGGCCCGGCCCTCCGCGTTCGTCGTGTCGCCGTCGACGAGCACCCAGGCCCCGGCGACCTTGCGCTCGACGGTCACCGGCTCGTTGGCCAGCGGGTTGCCGTTCGCGTTGGTGAGCTCGACCCGCAGGGTCGAGCTCTGCCCGGCGTACACGGAGGTGCCCGCGAGGGTGATCTTCGTCTTCGCCTGCGCGTACGCCGGGGAGGCGACACCCGCCGCGACGACGACCGCCAGAAGACCGATGAACAGACGTGGCCCGAGTCGATGCATGCGCTGCATTGTGCCTGCTGGACCCGGCGACACCCGGGAGGGGTTCATGGCGTGGTCGGGCGAGTTCCTGCGCAACCCGGCCGACAGGAGCACAATCCGGACCCATGGACGGCGTGACGATCGTCTTCGCGGCCGTGGTCGGCGCTCGCTTCGTGCTGCCCTTGTTCATCCCCGCCTTCCCGCTGCCGGCCATCATCGGCTGCCTCGTCCTCGACGCCGCCGACCAGTCGATCTTCCAGGCGTTCGGCTACGACCCGCCCGGCTACCAGAGCTACGACAAGGCGATGGACGTCTTCTACCTGGCGGTGGCGTACCTCGCGACGATGCGCAACTGGCAGGCCCTGCCGGCGTACCGGGTGGGGCAGTTCCTCTACTTCTACCGGCTGGTCGGCGTCGTGGCGTTCGAGCTCACCCACACCCGCGCCCTGCTGCTGGTCTTCCCGAACACGTTCGAGTACTTCTTCATCGCCTACGAGGGGATCCGGACCCGTTGGGCGCCGGTCGTTCTACAAGCTGCGCTGGTGGGTCGCTGCTGGCCGGATTCATCTGGGTGTTCATCAAGCTCCCGCAGGAGTGGTGGATCCACGTCGCGCAGCTCGACTTCACCGACTTCCTGGCCGAGCACTCGTGGGCAGCCCCGCTGCTGCTGGTCGTGTTCGCGATCGCGGCGGTGGTGTTTCTGGTTCGTGATCCGCCCGCGGCTGCGGACGCCCGACCACGACTGGCAGTTCGACGCCGACCCGCTGCCCGAGCCGATGGACACGGCGAAGGAGATGTCGGCCTGGCGGGCCGAGCACGGGCGGCTCCGGTCGTACGCCACGGTGGAGAAGGTCGTCCTGCTCGGCCTGCTCTCGGTGATCTTCGCGCAGACCCTGCCCGGCGTCCGGGCGTCGACCTTCGACCTCTTCGTCGGCATCGCCGCCGTCGTCGTCGCCAACAGCGCGATCACGCTGGCCGTGGCCAGGCGCGGCACCAGCATCGAGTCCACGGCGCTCCAGTTCGGCCTGCGGATCCTGCTCAACTTCGGGATCGTGTTCCTGGGCGACTGGCTGCTGCGGCTCGACGGCGGCGACCTGGACCGGGCCGACACCTTCTTCTACCTGATGCTGATCAGCCTCGTCACGACGCTGCACGACCGGTACACGCCGGTGCTGGAGTACCGCCAGGACGCACGAGCCGCACCGGCCCCGCGGTGGAGGGCACGCCCCGGGCGTGACGCAGATCATCGAGCGTCGACCGGTCTGGTCGTCCGGCGACTCGTCGTCGAAACATGTCCGAAATCTCCGTCCGGACACTCTTCGAAGTATGGACATCTGCATCTTCTGCAAGGGGGCGACCGATCCCCACTGTGAGAACGACGCCTGCACCTGGCAGCGGTGCGGCGCCTGCGACTCGGTGCTCTGGACGACGGCCACCCGCGCCGTCCACCGCGGACAGTCGGTGCCCTGGCCCTACGCACCCCGGGACGGGCACGCGTCGGGCTGACGGGCGCGGGCTGAGGCTCAGCAGACCCGCAGCGCGAGGATCGCGATGTCGTCGCTCTGCGGCGAGTCGGCGAAGTCGACCACGAGCCGGCGCAGCCGCTCCGCGACGGCCTGGGCCGGGAGCTCCCCGACCCGGCTCAGCTCGGAGACGACGCCGCTGTCGTCGAGCATCCGCCCGCCGTCGCGGCGCTCCAGCACGCCGTCGGTGAGCGCGACCAGCAGCTCGCCGCGCTCGAGCACGTGCTCCTCGGCGACGTACGCCACCTTGTCCATCACGCCGAGCAGCAGCTGCGGCATGCCGATCCGGCGCACCGTCGGGTCCGCGCCGGTCACGAACGGCGCGGGGTGGCCGGCGTTGACCAGGCTGATGTGCACCCGGCCGCCGTGCGGGCGGAAGATCCCGCAGACCAGGGTCAGGAACCGGGCCCGCTCCCCCTCGTCGAGGATCGCGTCGTTGAGCCGCTCCAGCGTCGGCGCGACCGGGAACCCGGCCCGGGTGAGCGAGCGGATGGTGTGCCGGGCGAGCCCGGTGACCGCGGCGGCCTCGGCGCCGGTGCCGCACACGTCGCCGACCACGAAGCACCAGGTCCCGCCGTCGACGGGGAAGATGTCGTAGAAGTCGCCGCCGGCCGCCGTCCCCTCCCCCGCAGCCTCGTAGACGACGCCCACCTCGAGCCCGGGCACGTCGGGCAGCGAGGGCGGCAGCAGGCTCGCCTGCAGGGCCTGGCCGGTGGCGAGGAGGGCGCCGTGCGTCGCGGGCGTTGTCGATCGCCAGCGCGGCCCGGCGCGCGATCGACTCGGTCACGAGGAGTACGTCGTCGCGCAGCGGGCTCCCGGTCGGCCGGCCCAGGACCAGGTGCCCGATCCCGCGGCCGCGGGCGAGCAGCCGCAGCGTGGTCAGCTCGCCGACGAGCATCGCGTCGTCGGTGTCGTCGAGCTCGTCGGGCACGGTCTTGACCAGGACGTTGCGCAGGTCCTCGACCTGGCGCTCGTCCTCGTGCCACACCTGCTGCAGCACCGGCTCGCCCCGCTCGTCGTCGAGGTAGACCGCGCACCACGTGGCCAGCCGGGGGACGACGATCTGGCCGGTGATCGCCATCGTCATCTCCTGGTCGAGGGAGTGCGCCAGCAGGTCGCCCGCCTCCGCCACGAACGTCAGCCAGCCGCGTCGCTCCCGCTCCGAGGCCTGCAGCCGGGCCCGGTCGGCGGCCAGCGCGAGCGAGTCGGCGAGCCGCTGCAGCAGGACGCACTGGTCGTCGGTGAACCCGTCACTCTGCTCGGACGCCACCGCCAGCGCGCCGATCACCCGTCCTCCCGCCGTCACCGGCACCATCACCATCGAGCGGGCCGCGGTGCCGCGCAGCGGCGCCACCTGCGTGTTCGCGCCGTCCGGGATCACCACCGGCAGGTGCGGGCTGCGGGGGTCGGGCGTTCCCGGGTCCGCCGCCGCCATCCGAGTGCCGCGGAGCGCGTCCGGCAGGCCGCTGACGGCGACCACCTCGAACGCGTCGTCGACCTCGTGGCCGATCAGGAGGTACGACGCGTCGGCGTCGAGCGCGTCCCGGACCCGCTCCGTCGCCAGCGGCAGGTAGTCGTCGACGGCGAGCCGCAGCAGCGAGTCGTCGCGCAGCCCGAGCGGGTCCGACTCCCGGCGATACGGCGCGGGTGGCGGTGCGGACGACCGGGTGCTCGATCAGCATCCGCTGGGCTTCCGGGACCAGCAGCAGGGCGGCCGTGCCGTCCCCGACCGCCCGGTGCGAGGCGAAGACCGGGACCGGGGAGCCGTCGCCGGCGAGCAGCGAGTAGACGCCCTGCCAGACGCCGTTCGGCGGAGCCGCCTCCGCGGGCGGACGCTGTCCGGCGACCGGGTCGACGATCTGGTGGAAGGGCCGGCCCACGACCTGCTCCGGCTGCCAGCCGAAGAGACGGGTGGCGTCGGCGTTCCAGCCCGACCACCGCACCGTCGGCCGCGAGCTCGACGACTGCGACCGCGGCGCCCTCGACCGTGACCGAGTGCGGCATCCGCCCGTGCACCCCGTCGTGGGCGGCCGGCCGGTTCCGGTCGCAGACCAGCCAGACCCGCTTGGTCGTCGGGGTGTACTCGACGCCCCAGGACGAGGCGATGGACGAGGTGATGATCAGGCCCCGGCCACCCTCGGACTCGTCGTCGGGTGCGCGCAGCCCGGTGGGCAGGGACCGGCCCGGGTGCTGGTCCTCGACCTCGACGCGCAGACTGTTCGAATCGAGCCGCAGGTCGACCACCGCGGTGGTACCGGTATGGACCACTGCATTGGTCACGAGCTCGCTCACCGCGAGCGCCGCGCTGTCCTGGAGCTCCGGCGCACCCCACTCATCCAGTTGCACACGGGCGAATCGGCGTGCCTGCGCGACCGAGCTCGGGTCCGCGACGAAACTGCGTCTCGCGCGCTGCGGCAGGACAGACATGGGGCCCCCGGAGAAGGTATAGGCCGACTCCGCTCATGGTGACAGACTTGCCCGCGACGGCGCACGGTCCGGACCGAGGGAGACGGCATGGCCAGCACCACGAAGTCGAAGCGGAGCAGCGCGGGTGCGGCCCCTCGCCGACCAGCACCGGCGGACGTCAACGGCACGGACCCGGCCCAGCTACGACGCCTCCTCGAGGCGCTGAACGCCATGCGGGACGGCAACTTCCGCAAGCGACTTCCGGTGACCGGCACCGGCGTGTCGATGGACCTGGCGCTGGCCTACAACGAGATCGCCGAACGTCAGCAGCACCTCGCCAGCGAGCTGGCCCGCGTCCAGCGTGTCGCCGGCCGCGAGGGCCGGCACTCCGAGCGCCTCCAGCCGGGGATGGGCGAGGGTGGCTGGGCCAAGTCGATCGAGGCCGCGAACATCCTGGTGTCCGACCTGGTCCGCCCGACGGGCGAGCTGGCCCGCGTCGTCGCCGCCGTCTCCGAGGGCGACCTCGCCCAGCGGATGGATCTCGAGCTGGACGGCCAGCCGCTGCGCGGCGAGCCGCTCAAGCTGGCCAAGAGCGTCAACGGGCTGGTGAACCAGCTCTCCGGCATCTCCCACGAGATCACCCGGGTGACCCGCGAGGTCGGCACCGAGGGCAAGCTCGGTGGCCAGGCGCGGGTCCGCAACGCGGACGGCGCGTGGCGGGACCTGATCGACGCGGTCAACGCGATGTCCTCCCGGCTCACCGCGCAGGTGCGCGACATCGCGCTGGTGACCACGGCCGTGGCGAACGGCGACCTCTCCAAGACCGTCACCGTCGAGGTGTCCGGCGAGATGGCGCAGCTGAAGGTGACCGTCGACCGGATGGTCGACCAGCTCTCGTCCTTCGCGTCCGAGGTGACGCGCGTGGCCCGCGAGGTGGGCACCGAGGGACGGCTGGGCGGCCAGGCCGACGTACGCGGCGTGTCCGGCACCTGGAAGGACCTCACCGACTCGGTGAACGTGATGGCGTCCAACCTGACCAGCCAGGTGCGCGGCATCTCGTTCGTCGCGCAGGCGGTGGCCCGCGGCGACCTGAGCCAGCAGATCACGGTGACCGCGCGCGGCGAGGTCGCGGAGCTGGCGCAGACGCTGAACGGGATGACGGCGACGCTGCAGACGTTCGCCGACGAGGTCACGCGGGTGGCCCGCGAGGTCGGCACCGAGGGCATGCTCGGCGGCCAGGCCGACGTGCCCGGCGTGGCGGGCACCTGGAAGGACCTCACCGACTCGGTGAACTTCATGGCCGACAACCTGACGGCGCAGGTGCGCGACATCGCCCAGGTCACCACCGCGGTGGCGAGGGGCGACCTGAGCCAGAAGATCACCGTGGACGTGAAGGGCGAGCTGGCCGAGCTGAAGAGCACCGTCAACACGATGGTCGACCAGCTGTCCTCCTTCGCCGACCAGGTGACGCGGGTGGCCCGCGAGGTGGGCTCCGACGGCATCCTCGGCGGCCAGGCCGACGTGCCCGGCGTCTCCGGCACCTGGAAGGACCTCACCGAGAACGTCAACATGATGGCGGCGAACCTGACCTCCCAGGTCCGCAACATCGCCCAGGTCACCACCGCGGTGGCGAAGGGCGACCTGAGCCAGAAGATCACCGTGGACGTGCGCGGCGAGCTCGCCGAGCTGAAGACCACCGTCAACACGATGGTCGACCAGCTGTCCTCCTTCGCCGACGAGGTCACGCGTGTGGCCCGCGAGGTGGGTGGCGAGGGCCGGCTGGGCGGCCAGGCCGCCGTGCCCGGCGTGTCCGGCACCTGGCGCGACCTGACCGACTCGGTGAACTTCATGGCGGGCACGCTGACCGCCCAGGTCCGCAACATCGCCGAGGTCACCACCGCTGTGGCCCGCGGCGACCTGACCCGCAGCATCACGGTCGAGGCGCGCGGCGAGATCCTCGAGCTCAAGAGCACCGTCAACACCATGGTGCAGCAGCTGTCCTCCTTCGCCGACGAGGTCACCCGTGTGGCCCGCGAGGTCGGCACCGAGGGCCAGCTCGGCGGTCAGGCCGACGTGCACGACGTGTCCGGCACCTGGAAGGACCTCACCGAGAACGTCAACATGATGGCGGCCAACCTGACCTCCCAGGTCCGCAACATCGCCGAGGTGACGACCGCGGTCGCGAGCGGCGACCTGACCCGCAAGATCACGGTCGACGCCCGCGGCGAGATCCTCGAGCTCAAGAGCACCGTCAACACCATGGTCGACCAGCTGTCCTCCTTCGCCGACGAGGTCACGCGTGTGGCCCGCGAGGTCGGCACCGAGGGCATCCTCGGCGGCCAGGCACGGGTGCCCGGCGTCGCCGGCACCTGGCGCGACCTGACCGACTCGGTGAACTCGATGGCGTCCAACCTGACCAGCCAGGTCCGCAGCATCGCGACCGTGTCCACCGCGGTCGCGCGCGGCGACCTCAGCCAGAAGATCGCGATCGAGGCCCGCGGTGAGGTCGCGGCGCTGGCGTCGACCATCAACGCGATGGTGGACACCCTGCGCGCGTTCGCCGACGAGGTCACGCGTGTGGCCCGCGAGGTCGGCACCGAGGGCATCCTCGGTGGCCAGGCACACGTCCGCGGTGTGGCCGGCACCTGGAAGGACCTCACCGACTCGGTGAACTCGATGGCGGGCAACCTGACCAGCCAGGTCCGCAGCATCGCGCTGGTCACCACCGCGGTCGCGCACGGCGACCTCACCCAGAAGACGTACGTCGACGCACGCGGCGAGATCCTCGAGCTGAAGACGACCGTGAACCGGATGGTCGACCAGCTGTCGTCCTTCGCCGACGAGGTCACGCGTGTGGCCCGCGAGGTCGGCACCGAAGGAAAGCTCGGCGGCCAGGCCGAGGTGGCCGACGTCTCCGGCACCTGGCGCAAGCTGACCGAGAACGTGAACCAGCTGGCCGGCACGCTGACCACCCAGCTCCGCGCGATCGCGGAGGTGTCGACCGCGGTGACCCAGGGCGACCTGAGCCAGCAGATCACGGTCGAGGCCGAGGGCGAGGTGGCCGAGCTCAAGGACAACCTGAACCAGATGATCGACAACCTGCGCGAGACCACGCGGGCCAACCAGGAGCAGGACTGGCTGAAGACCAACCTGGCCCGGTTCACCGGGCACATGCAGGGCGGTCGCGACCTGCTCGACGTCACCAGCCTGATCGTCAGCGAGCTGACGCCGCTGGTCGGCGCGACGCCAGGGCTCGTTCTTCCTGACCGAGGTCGGCGACGACGAGTCGATGCAGACGCTGCGCCGGATCGCGTCGTACGGCTACCGCAAGCGGGACAGCGTGCCGGACGTGTTCGTGTTCGGCGAGGGCCTGGCCGGCCAGGCCGCCGTCGCGCGGCAGACCCTCCGGGTCAGCGACGTCCCCCGCGACTACGTGCGCATCTCCTCGGGCCTCGGCGAGGCACCGCCGCTCCAGATCGTGATCCTGCCGGTCATCTTCGAGGAGCAGGTGCTCGGCGTGGTCGAGCTGGCCTCGTTCACCGCGTTCACGACCGTGCACATGGACTTCCTCGAGCAGCTGATGGAGATCATCGGCGTCTCGCTCAACGCGATCATCGCGAGCTCGCGCACGGCGTCGCTGCTGGTCGAGTCCCAGCGGCTCGCGGGTGAGCTGCAGAACAAGTCCGGCGAGCTGCAGACCCAGCAGCGCGAGCTCCAGCAGAGCAACGCCGAGCTGGAGGAGAAGGCCCGGCTGCTCGCCCGCCAGAACCGCGCGATCGAGATCAAGAACCTCGAGATCGAGGACGCCCGCCGGGCGCTCGAGGACCGCGCCGAGCAGCTCGCGCTCTCCTCGCGCTACAAGTCGGAGTTCCTCGCCAACATGTCGCACGAGCTGCGCACGCCCGCTCAACTCGCTGCTGATCCTGGCCAAGCTGCTGACCGACAACCCGGACGGCAACCTCAACAACCGGCAGGTCGAGTTCGCGCAGACGATCCACAGCGCCGGCACCGACCTGCTCCAGCTGATCAACGACATCCTCGACCTGTCCAAGGTCGAGGCCGGCAAGATGGACGTCCACCTCGCCGACGTCGCGGTCGCCGGGATCGTCGAGTACGTCGAGGCGACGTTCCGGCCGCTCACGGCGGAGAAGGACCTCGAGTTCACCGTCGAGATCGGCGACGACGTCCCGCGCAACCTCTACTCCGACCAGCACCGGCTCCAGCAGGTGCTGCGCAACCTGCTCTCCAACGCGGTGAAGTTCACGACCGCCGGCCAGGTCACGCTGAACATCCGGCACGCCGGCGACGAGCGGTTCACGAACCCGCCGCTCACGGCCGCCGAGCAGGTCGTGGCGTTCCAGGTCACCGACACCGGCATCGGCATCGCGCCCGAGCAGCTGCGGACGATCTTCGAGGCGTTCCAGCAGGCCGACGGCACGATCAGCCGCAAGTTCGGCGGCACCGGCCTCGGCCTGTCGATCAGCCGCGAGATCGCGCGCCTGATCGGCGGCGAGATCCACGTCGAGAGCGACCCGGGTCGAGGCAGCACGTTCACGCTCTACCTCCCGGTCCGGTACGACGGCGGGGTCCGCACCCGCGCTGCCCGAGGTGGCCGCGACCCCGCGCCGCGAGGTCGACGAGGAGCCGGAGAAGCCCGCGGCTGACCGACCTGATCCACGAGACCGTCTCCGACGACGAGGCGGCGATCCTCGACGGCGACCGGGTGCTGCTCGTGGCGCTGTCGCAGCCCGACCTGTGCCGGGCGCGCGGTCGACATCGGCCGCGGCCACGGCTTCAAGGTGGTCGCGACGCTCCAGCCCGACGACGCGCTCGTGGTCGCCCACCAGCGGCGGCCGGACGCTGCCGTGGTCGGCATGGACATGGTCACGCACGACGGGGCGACGCTGCTGCACGGCCTGAAGCGACACCCGCACACCCGGCTGATCCCGACCGTCGTGACGCACGCCGCGGACGCGGCCGAGGACGCACACGAGGGTCGGCTGTCGGGCGCGCTGGAGGTCGTCGAGGAGCCGATCACCCGGCCCAAGCTCGACGGCGTACTGGCCCAGCTCGACGCGTTCCTCAACATCGGCCACCGGCGGCTGCTCGTCGTCACCGAGCAGGCCGACGGCGACGCCGTCACCATCGCCGACCGGCTCTCTCCGCTGGAGGCCCTCGACGTGGACGTCGTCGGGCTCCTCGCCCGAGGCCCTCGAGGCGCTCGACGGCGACGCCTACGACTGCGCTGGTGGTCGACCTCGGCGTCAGCGGTGGCGGCGGCTTCGAGGTGCTGAAGCGGATGCGGTCGCGCAAGGCGCTGCGGCGTACTCCCGTCGTGACGACCGCCGAGGCCGCGCTGTCGCCGCGGGAGGAGAAGCGGCTCGCAGCCGTACGCCGACGCGCTCACCCTGGTCCGGCCGAGCTCGCTCGACCACGCCCTCGACGCGGTGTCGCTGTTCCTGCACCGGACCGACGTGCTGCCGCCGGGCGACCCGGCGCCGGCCGCGGACCTGGTGCGCGACGGCGAGCTGCTGTTCACGGGCAAGCGGATCCTGATCGTCGACGACGACGTGCGCAACGTGTTCGCGCTGACCAGCGCCCTGGAGCAGCACGGCATCGACGTGGTCTACGCCGAGAACGGCGAGGCCGGGCTCGAGACCCTGCGCAAGGAACCCGAGATCGACCTGGTCCTGATGGACGTGATGATGCCGGGCATGGACGGCTACACCGCCATGCGCGAGATCCGGAAGATGCCGTCGCTGCGTGACCTCCCGGTCATCGCCCTGACCGCGAAGGCGATGCCCGGCGACCGCGACAACAGCCTGACCGCCGGCGCCTCCGACTACGTCACGAAGCCGGTCGACGTCGACCAGCTGCTCTCGGTGTTCAGGTCGTGGCTGTCATGAGCGACCGGGCGCGGATCCTGCTGGTCGACGACCGTCCCGAGAACCTCCTGGCTCTCGAGGCGATCCTGAGCTCGCTCGACCAGACGCTGGTCCGGGCCAGCTCCGGCGAGGAGGCGTTGCGGGAGCTGCTGAAGGACGACTACGCGCTGATCCTGCTCGACGCGCAGATGCCCGGCATGGACGGCTTCGAGACCGCGGCGCGGATCAAGCGGCGTACCCGCACCAAGGACGTCCCGATCATCTTCCTGACCGCGGCCGACACCGAGCACCGCAACTCCTACCGCGGCTACGCCGCCGGCGGCGCCGACTACATCACGAAGCCGTTCGACCCCTGGATCCTGCGCGCCAAGGTCCAGGTGTTCGTCGACCTCTGGGCGGCCGGGCAGCGGCTGGCGAGCCAGGCGTCGTTCCTGCGCCGTCAGCTCGACGACCAGCCGAACGGCGCGGACGTCGTGGGCGAGCTCCGCGACCGGGTGGCCGGGGCCGAGGCGGCCGTCCAGCGCCTCGAGGCATCGGCGGACGCCGGCGAGATCCCGGGCATCCGCTCCGCTGTCGAGGACGTACGCCGCGAGGTCGACGCGCTGCGCAGCGCCATCGCCGCTCTCGAGCCGCACGGCTCCCCCGCGGGCGCCACCCGCGGCGAGTTCGGCTGACCCGCGTCGGGCAGGTTGACGCAGGTCACACACCCGGCGCGGCACTTTTGCCGTGACGCCGGGTTGCTGCACTCGTTTTCCGGGCAGAACCACTTTGTCGCCACCCACACCGGTGGGTGGCCCGGAAAGCGGATGGCAGCCCTCATGAGCAAGGACACCTGCATCTACTGCAAGGGGACGACCGACCCACACTGCAGCACGAACGGCTGCGAGTGGGAGCGATGCGGCGAGTGCGGAGCGGTCATCTGGTCCGCCGCCGGGCGCGCCATGCACCGCGGCCGCTCCGTGCCGTGGCCCTACTCCTGGCCCGACTGAGGCCCACAAACGCAACACCTGGGTGGCTGTGACGTACGGGGTACGTCACAGCCACCGCCTCATTTCTGCTCGTCACCGCCCGCGGACTCCAGCTTCGTCGTCACGACGTCGTTGAACGCGATGAACTCCTCGCGTGCGTTGAGCCTGGCCATCTCCTTCTCGAACTTCGTGTACTTGTCGAGCTGGCGATGCCAGGTCTCGCCCGCCTCGACGTACTTGTCCGTGGCGGCCGCCATCGTCGTCCTGCCCTTGGCCAGAGTCGTCATGATCGTGCGCCGCTCCGCGATGTGGTCGGCTGAGGTTCTCGGCGTACTGCCGGATCAGGTCGTTCTCCGAGCCCTGCAGGTCCTCCACCACCGGCTCGCAGTCCTCGACCGCCACGGCGTACGTCGTCAACCACTGGCGGGCGTACTTCTGGGCATCGAACTGCTCCGTCGGCCTGTCGAACGTGAAGGCGTCCAGGCAGACCGACAGGGAGAGCCGGTAGGCCGGGAACGAGGTGTAGTAGGAGTCGTTGAACTGGTCCTGCTCCAGCGCCTGCGCGATGAAGGTGTCGTAGGCCTGCTTCACCTCGGGGTCGCGCAGCGCGCCGAGGTCGGCGAGCGCGTCCCGCTTCGCGTCACGCTCGGCGAACACCGCAGCCAGCTTCTCCTGGGACTCCACGATCGCCGGGTCGTCCACCGGTCCCGGGGGCTCGGCGCCGATGACCTCCACCGCGGCCTTCTGCGCGGCGATGCTGGTGTCGTACACCTCTTGATAGGCGTCGCTGAGCTCGTTGATCGCATCCTGGGCCGCCTGGTAGTCGGCCTCGGTCGGCGGCCCCGTGGGGGACGGCGTACTCGGCTTGGCGTCTCCTCTCCCCGCCGCAACCGGTCAGCAGTGCGCCGACCAGAGCGGCGCCCAGCAGTGCGCGCGTCAGTGTGTGAACCCCCGTAGCCATGACGGCATCCTTGCCGTCCCAGCACCCGCGCAAACCCGGCGCGGGGCAGGAGTCACCGGTGCAGGTCCTCGGGCAGCGGGAGCGGGCGGACCCCGCCGAGCCTGCGGTGGAAGCGGACGTGCTCGGCGTGGGAGTCCAGCGCCCGCCACAGGGCCGCGTGCGCCGCCCACGGCAGCGGCTCGTCGCCGTGCCGCCAGGTGGAGCCGAAGCCGATCCACACCGGCGTCCAGTCCGCGGCGAGGTCCCAGTCGCCTCGGTGCTGCATGAGCAGGTTGCGCCGGATCTGGAACGCCGTGCGCGGACCGTCCTCGCAGATCGGCGCGGTCCGCACCGGCCACACCCGCAGGTCGAGCGCCATCAGCTCGAGCTCGACGTCGGCGAGAACGCGCGGGTCGACCAGCACCGTCGCCACGTTCTCGTGCGGGTCGCGTCTCACCCCCGGCACGCTAGCCCGACCCCCGCCCGCTCGTCAGCCCGATGTCCACAGTGTTTGCTCGTCGGCCGGCTCAGGCAGGCAGCTCGAGGTCGAGGTCGAGCCAGCGCGCGAGGTCCTTGATCTCGCGGTCGACCGCCGCCGTCATCGCCTTGGTGAAGCGGACGTCGCGGTGGATCGCCGCGACCCGCAGCACGCCGTCGTTGCGGTCGGCCCGGGCGTCGAGCTTCCCGACCAGCCGGTCGGCGTACAGGATCGGGAGTGCGTAGTAGCCCCACACCCGTTGGGAGGCGGGCTTGTACATCTCGAGGATGTAGTCGAACTCGAACACCTCGTCCATCCGCTTGCGGTCGGCGACGAGCCGGTCGAACGGCGAGAGCAGGGCGGCGCGACCGGCGAACGGCTGACCGAGCTGGGCGGGGTCGACCCGCCACTGTCCGCGCACGCCCTCGATGACCGCGGGCTCGCCGGCGTCCCCGACGTCGACCGGTTCGACCGGCAGCTTGGTGCTCTTCGCGCGGGCGATGCCGAGGGAGCTCAGGCGGCGCCGGTCGAGCAGCCGCCGCGCCTCGTCGACGGGAGGGACCGGGTCGTCGGGATAGATCCGGGAGGCGAGGTCCCAGAGCCGGTCGCGACCGGTGCCGCCCGCGGCGGCGATCTCGCCGCGCTGCACCAGCTTGTCGAGCATCATCCGTACGTTGCGGTTGTTGTTCCAACCGCTCGATGCCCACGGCACCACGCACGTGTCGGGCAGCTCGCTGGTCGGCAGCGGACCGTCGGCGCGGAGCCGCTCGAGGATGTCGCGGCGGCAGTCGTTGTTGGCGCTCACCCAGTCACGGACGTCGCTTCTGCCACTCGCGCAGCTCACCGTCTCCGGGCCAGGTGGCCATCTCGGCGCGGAAGAGGGCGATGTCCTCGGGCACCCGCAGCGTCTGGTGCAGCTCGATCAGGCGCAGCTCGTCGACGGCGTCCCAGAGCTCCTGCGTCGAGAAGGACGACCCGAGCCGGCTCCACAGCACGAGCTCGGCACTCGGGGCGATCGCGCTGGTCGGCTCGATCTGGAGCAGCGAGACCTGACGGACCGTCTCGACCAGGTCGGTGGGCCGGTCCTTGGTCAGCAGCTGGGCGCGGACCGCGATCCGGCGCGCGTCGGTGCGGCTGAGCTCGTGGACCGTGGCCATGTGGCGACACTAGAGTCCGGCGCCGACGTTAGTGGAGGTCTGAGATGCCCGTGTCGTACCAGCTGGTGATCGACTGCACGTCACCCGACCCGCTCGCGCGGTTCTGGGCAGAGGCGCTGCACTACGTCGTCGCGCCACCGCCACCCGGCTTCGACTCGTGGGACGACTTCTACCGGTCGATCGGTGTGCCCGAGGAGGAGCTCGACGGCGGCGCCGACCGGATCGAGGACCCGAACGGCGAGGGACCCGCCATCTGGTTCCAGGTGGTTCCCGAGAAGAAGTCGATCAAGAACCGGATCCACATCGACGTGAGTGCGAGCGGTGGCCGCGGATTCCCCCTCGAGACCCGGCGTGAGCGGGTCGAGGCCGAGGCGGCGCGGCTCGTGTCGCTCGGTGCCACCCGACTGCGCGCGATCGCCGAGGAGGGGCTGGACCACTACGCCGTGGCGATGACCGATCCGGAAGGCAACGAGTTCGACATCAACTAGCGCGACGTCCGACCGTCAGATGTCCACGGCCAGCCGCACGGTGACGGTGTCGCCCACGTCGATCGCCTCGGCCTTGCGCACCTTGTCCTTGAGCGGTACGACGTATCCGCCGTCCTTGGGCCACAGCGAGGTCGTCCACCGGGTCTCGCCGATCCGCACCTCGACCGGGATCATCCCCCAGCCGTAGGTCACCAGCGCGGCGGTCTCCTGGAGCTCGGCGCTCTCGTCCTCGGGCACGCTGACGAAGTGGTACGGCGCCGGCCCGCGCCAGGACCACACCTCGCCGCTGAACTCCAGATCCACGCGGTCAGCATAGGAGCGGTGGCTGCGTCGCACCGGAAGGTACGCCGCAGCCACCGCGATTGATCACCCACGGGGTCGGCCACGAGCGTCGGCTCCCGATCCCGCGCGCCGGCCAACCGCCAGACCTTCACGCTCGCCGCCACGATCACGACGTACGACAGCAGAAGGCCGAGCACCAGCAGCAGGAAGGCCGCGTCGATCCTGAAGACGATGCCCACGACGAGCGCGGACACGAGGGCGACGCCGCTCGCGGCCGAGATGCCGGCGAGCGTCCGCGAGAAGATGCCGCTGCGTCCGAGCGCGACGGAGAAGACGATCCCGAAGAGGCCCAACGAGGCCCACGAGACCGTGAAGACCCCGCCGCTCACGTGGCCGAGGGCGTCGTAGACGGCGACGTACCCCGGTTTGAGCCCGGGCGTGGCGTCCGCCCAGGCGCTGGCGACGTCGGGCAGGGACCCGACGATCATCGTCGCCATCGCCCCGGCCGCGGCGGACACCGTGAAGAGGGCCCGGCCGAGCCGAGCCCAGGGGGCTCCGGGTCCGGCCGCGAACACCTTGGTGATGGCCGTGACGCCGACCAGCAGGAGCAGGAAGGCGGTCATGTCGAGCACGCGGGAGAAGGTGAGGAAGTGGCTCAGCGATGCCTGCTGGATCGCCTTGCCCGGGTCGTCGGCGTAGGACGGGTCGATCGCGGCCTGGACGAGCGCCGCGACGACGCCGAGCACCCCGCTGACCGCGCCGATCCGGAGAAGTCCCCGGTCCCGCTGTTCTGGTTGGTTGTTCATGGAACTGCCTTTCGTGTTGTAGGAACGGCTCGAGACTCCTCAGAACCGTTTGGGTGGCCTTAAGGCGCCGCGATTCACGCTTGCGGGGAGGACCGCAAGGCGCGGAGGATCCGGGCATGACCGGCAGGACCCGGCTCGCCGCGTGGGCGATGGCCGCGGTCGCAGCGACACTCCTCGTCCTCGGCGTGATGCTGAGCGCCCTCGGCTCGTCGTCCAGCGGACCTCGGCTCGGCACGTCCGACGTCCTGCTGTTCTTCGCCTTCCTGAGCTACGCCGTGGTCGGCGCCGTCGTCGCCTCCGGGCAGCCGGCCAACCCGATCGGCTGGCTGCTGCTGGTCGAGGGGGTCCTCTTCCAGCTGGCCTGCTTCTCGGTCGGCTTCACGCGGTACGCCGCGTACGCCGACCCGCACCGCCTGGCCGGGGGAACCTTCGTGGCGTGGGTGGGGAACTCCATGTGGATCCCGGCCCTGGTCGTGGCGTCGTTCGTCCTGCTGCTCTTCCCCACCGGCCGGCTCCGGTCCCGGCGCTGGGTGCCCGTGGTCTGGACCGGACTCGTGCTGGCCGCCGTCGCCTTCGCGGCCGAGGCCTTCCGGCCGGGACCGCTGGGCGGGTCGTTGGCCGACCTGGACAACCCCCTCGGCATCCCGGGCGCGGACGACCTCCTGTCGACGCTGGGATCGGTGGCCACCCCGATCATGGGTCCCTACCTGCTGGGGACGGCTCTCCTCTCCTTCCTCCTCCGCTTCCGGGAGGCGGACGGTGCGCAGCGCCAGCAGCTGCGATGGCTGGCCTACGCGGCGATCGTCCTGGCGTGCGGCTTCGTGCTCGGCGACGCCCTCCAGACGCTCGGCGTGCCGAGCTCGATCTACGCGTTCTGCTACCTCCTGCCGTTGGCCGGGCTGCCGGTCGCCATCGGGATCGCCGTGCTCCGGCACCGGCTGTACGACATCGAGGTCGTCATCGACGGCACCGTGATCGTCGCCGCTGTGGCGGGCTTCGCCGCGCTGGTGTACGCCGCTCTGGTCGTCGGGGTCGGCGCGATGGTCGGCGACCGCACGGGATCCAACGTGGTGCTGGCCGCCGTCGCCACGGCGATCGTCGCGCTCGCCCTCCAGCCGGTCCTGGGCAGGGCCCGTCGGCTCGGCCGCCGGATCGCGTACGGCGCTCCCACGCCGCACGAGACCGAGACCGGAGTCGCGCTCCGCTGCCTGGGCGCCTTCCGGGTGTTCCGCGACGGGCAGCCCGTTTCCGCGACCGCCTGGCAGTCGAAGAAGGCCCGCACGCTGCTGAAGATCCTGGTCGCCCGCCGCGGCCGGGCGACGCCGCGGGCCATGCTGATGGAGCTGCTCTGGCCCGACGACGATCCCGCGAAGCTGTCCAACCGGCTCTCGGTCGCGCTCGCGACCGTGCGCGCCGTACTCGATCCCGACAAAGTGCACCCCGCGGACCACTTCGTCACCGCCGACAAGGACGCGGTCCGGCTGGTCCTCGAGCAGGTCACTGTCGATGTCGAGGACTTCCTGGTGAGCGCCGCACCCGCCCTGGCGTCACTCCGGGAGAGCCGCGACCAGGAGGCGGTGGCGGTCCTCGGCCGCGCCGCCGCGATGTACGCGGGCGACTTCCTCGAGGAGGACGCCTACGAGGACTGGTCGCAGCCGCTGCGCGACGAGGCCCGGGCGACGTACCTCGACGTGGTCCGGGCGCTCGCCGAGACCTCGGCCGCCACCGGACACCACGACGCGGCAGTCGTGAACTACCTCCACCTGCTCGCGAAGGACCCGTGGGACGAGGGCGCGCACCTCGCCCTGGTCCGGTCGCTCGAGGAGGCCGGCCGGCACGGAGAGGCGCGACGGCACTACCAGGGCTACACCGCCCGGATGGCGGAGCTCGACCTCCCGGCGGCGCCGTTCCCGGCGTGAGCGCTTCGCACCTTGCGTGAACGGGAGGTGAACGTGACAGGCTTCTCGGATGAACACGCCTCCGGTGCTCGTCTGGCGACTGCTGGTCGCCGCCTGCGCGGGCGTGGGGGTGGCGCTGGCGGCGCACGAGTACGACGTGTGGTGGACCGCGCTCAGCCAGCTGGCGAACCTCACCGTCGCCGTCGTCTTCGTCGGGCTCGCCTTCCGTGAACCCCGCTCCCCGTGGCTGCGGGGCTCGATGACGAGCGTGATGCTGCTGGTGGCCGTGGCCTACCTGCCGATGGCCAACGGCAACCTTGCCGAGCCTTGGTCCGTCCTCGAGCACGTGGTGACGCCGACGCTGGTGATCGCCGACTTCCTCCTCGTGGGCGACAACCAGCACCACCTCCGGTGGTGGCACCCGCTGACCTGGCTGGCCGCGCCGGCGGCGTACCTCGTCTGGTACGTCGCGGGAGACCTGCAGGTCTACGCCGCGCTCGACCCCGGCCGCCCGGCGCCGTTCGCCGGCCACGTGCTCCTGCTGGTGACCCTGCTGCTGGTGGGCGGGTTCGCCATCTACGGCAGCGCCGTCCGTCGGCGCCGAGTCGTCCTGAATTGACGCGTCAGGCGACTGCCCCCTACGCGACCTATGCCGAGGCGGGCTGGTCGTGCGCGGCCCGCATGAGCTGGTCCAGGAGCGCGACCACGTGGCGTTCGAACTGCTCGGGGGCCACGCGACCCTTGGTGAAGAACCGAGTCTCACCGAGGCGCAGCCGCGCCCGGTCGGCCGGCGACAGGTCGCAGGCGGTGTAGACGGCCAGCGGGACGTCCTCGAGCCTGCGGTCGCGCCGAAGATCGGCGACCAGGGCGTAGCCGTCGTGGTCGGGCAGCATGACGTCGAGGACGAGCAGGTCCGGCACGAGCTGGTCGCACATGGACCGGGCCTGCGTCGCCGTGTTCGCGTGGTGCACGTCGATCCCGAGGTGTCGGAAGCGCTCGGTCAGGACGTCGGCGAAACCCTGGTCGTCCTCGACCAGCAGCAGCGTCGGGGTGCCACGGTGCCGCGGGCCGGCGTCCAGCGCCGCCAGGGCTCTCGGTCCGCCCGCCACGTCCCCTGTCACCTCGGGGGTCAGGACCGGCAGCGTGATGGTCATGGTCGCTCCGGGACCCGGCCGGCTCTCCGCCCAGATCCGGCCGCCGTGCTGCTCGACGATCGTGCGGCAGATGGCCAGCCCCAGGCCGGTGCCACCCTTCTCCCGCGCGTCGGATCCGTCGACCTGCTGGAAGCGGTCGAAGATCAGCTCCAGGTGCTCGGCGGGGATCCCCCGACCCTTGTCGTGCACCTCGAAGCGGAGCTCGTCAGCCGTCGTCCGGGTCACCAGGCGCACGGTCCCGCCGGACGAGGAGAACTTGATGGCGTTGCTGAGCAGGTTCGTCAGCGTCTGCTCGATCCGGTCGCGGTCGACCCACACGGTCCCGGGCTGCGCGTCGACCTCGAGGCGCACGCCGGCGGTCTCGGCCATGGGACGCATGGCCTCGATCGAGTGCATCGCCAGCTCCGCGCTGTCGCACTGCTGTCGCTGGAGCGACACCCGTCCGGACGTCAGCCGCTCGATGTCGAGGATGTCGTTGATCAGGCGGACCAGGCGGTCGGTGTTGTGAACCGCGATCTCCACCATCTGCTGGCCGCGGTCGCTGAGGTCGCCGAGGAGCCCGGAGCGGAGCAGTCCGAGGACACCGTGGATGGACGTGAGCGGTGTGCGCAGCTCGTGCCCGACCACGGACACGAACTCGTTCTTGGCGCGCTCCACGGCCTGGCGCTCGCTGATGTCGCGGATGAAGCAGCTGACCACGGCCGACTCTCCGGTCTCGATCGTCCAGGAGGTGACCTCGACCGGGAACTCCCGCGCGGAGCGATGGAGCATCGTCGTCTCGAACCGCTCGTACGTCGGGGCGTCCGTCCCGGGCTCGGCGCGCAGGCCGACGCGGCGCTCGAAGCCGTCTCGGTCCTCGGCCGCGAGGACCAGGTAGGACAGGGATCGGCCAAGCGCCTGGATCCTGGACAGGCCGAAGGTGCGCTCCGCCTGCTCGTTCCACTCGGTGATCCGGCCGGCGGCGTCGAGCTGCACGTAGGCGTCGCCCGCGGTCGCGATCACGCTCCGGGCCCGCTCCTCGCTCTCGCGCAGTGCCTCCGCGGCAGCCTGCCGCTCGCGTTCCTGTGCTCGCTGCTTGCGCAGGTCGCGCATCGTGCCCGTGACGTACCGATGCTCGCCGGACGGCGAGTCCTCGTGCACGTGGTGGGTCACCCAGGCGGGGATCTGCGTGCCGTCGCGCGCCTGGAGGGTCCACTCGCCCTGCCAGTCGCCGTCCCGGCCGAGCAGCGGCATGTCCTCGGCGTACACGCGAGCCATCTCCTCCGCGGAGAACATGTCCTCGATCCGGTACGCCGTGATGTCGTCGTTCTCGCCGAAGCCCAGGAGGCGCCGGCCGGCGTGGTTCATCCACACGAACTGGCCGTCGGAGCGGCCGATCAGGGCCGCGTCGGGCGATGCCTCGGCGATCGAGGCGAGCTGGTCACGTTGCGCCTCGAGGCGTTGGCGGGTGGCCTCGAGCGCAAGCCGCTCGCGCAGGTCGCGAACGGTGATGACGCTGCCCTGGCCGTGCGCGCCGCTCTCGACGTGGCGGATGACGTACTCGACCGGGACCGTCACGTCGCCGACACCACGCAGGTGCAGGTCCCCGGTGGCCAGCGGCTCCTTGCCGACGGCCGCAGTGCAGAGGGCGCAGTCGGGCGCGTCCACCCCGGACGCCAGCGCATGGCCCAGGGCCAGGTGGTGGTCCTCGCCGAGCAGGGCGTCGGCTTCCCGACCGACCAGCTCGCACAGCATGGGGTTCACGAAGGTGATCCGGCCGGCCGCGTCCACGCCGTAGATGCCGTCGCCGGCGGCGCCGAGCACCCGCTCGACGTTCTCTCGCTCCACGTCGGTCAGCCGCCAGGCGGCGAGGCTGGCCAGGCTGGCGAGCACCACGAAGCCGCCGTGGATCATCGCCCACTGCAGGGGATGGTCCCGCGCGGCGGCGTGGTTGAAGACGGCCTCGGGGTGCCAGGCGCCGAGGATTCCGTGGTGGACGACCACGTAGACCAGGCAGACCGCGAACGGCAGCCACTCCTGGTAGAGCGTGATGAAGGCGACCACGGCGAAGAAGTGGAAGTGGCTCTCGATCAGCCCGCTGGTCAGGTGCACCAGCACCGCGCTGCAGCTCACCAGCGTGACCACCGCGGCCAGGGTCCGGACCCGGCGCGAGAAGTCGGGCAGGCTGGCCACCGTGGCACCGAAGGCCAGCGCGGCCATGTCGGTGGTGACGTGCAGGACGGCGTAGTTCTCGAGCACACCCACGAGGAGGAGCGCCGGGAGGTGCAGCCACAGCACCCACAGCATGGCGCGATGCCGGCTGCGCCACCGCGCGTCAGGCAGGCTGCGACCTCGCGGCAGCCACGCGGTCACTGGCAGCAGCCAGCGGCGAAGGCGATCCCCCATGGGACCTGTATCGGCAGCCGCCGGCCGTGTCTGAGAGCAACGCGAGGATATTCGGCCGAATTCTGGAGGAAAGACGACCGGGCAGGATCAGGTCGCCGGCCCCGCGCAGGGACTAGTCTTCTCACCAGCGGCCACCCTGGACCCCGGCGGCATAATCAGCGAGCAGCCGGAGGCTCTGATGAGCACCCACACCGCTCCTCAGTCCGTCGCCCGAGGTCGGCACCGAGGCAGTGGGGTTGACCGACGCCGATGTCGAGCTCCTGGGCCTCGAGCTCGAGGCGATCCGGCAGGACGTCCTGGACAGCCGCGGGGCGCGCGACGCGGCGTACATCCGTCGGGTGATCAAGGTGCAGCGCGGTCTGGAGCTTGGCAGCCGTGTGGTGTTGCTGGCGAGCCGGAGGCGGGGCGCCTGGTGGATCGGCACGGGAGCCCTGACCGCCGCCAAGGTCCTGGACAACATGGAGATCGGCCACAACGTGCTGCACGGGCAGTGGGACTGGATGCGCGATCCCAAGATCCACTCGTCCACGTGGGACTGGGACTACTCCTCGCCGCCGGAGCAGTGGAAGCGCGCTCACAACGAGACGCACCACACCTACACGAACATCCTGGGCCGCGACAACGATCTCGGCTACGGGATCATGCGGGTCGACGAACGGCAGCCGTGGCAGCCGCGGTACCTCTTCCAGCCGGTCTGGAACCTCTTCACCGCCTGCATCTTCGAGTACGGCATCGCCATGTTCGACCTCGACCTCGGCGACCACATCCGGGACAAGCGCCAGATGACGCCGGAGAAGAAGGCCGAGGTGAAGGTGACGCTCGCCAAGCTGCGTCGCCAGCTGACGAAGGACTTCGTGCTGTTCCCCGCGCTCTCGGGACGCGGGTGGCGCTCCACGCTCGCTGCGAACGCGACCGCCAACCTGCTCCGCAACCTGTGGAGCCACTCGGTGATCATGTGCGGCCACTTCCCGGAAGGCGTCCAGTCGTTCGAGCTGGCCGAGCTGGACCCGAACGAGACACGCGGCCGCTGGTACGTGCGGCAGATGCTCGGCTCGGCCAACATCTCGGGGTCCCGTGCGATGCACCTGATGGCGGGCAACCTGTCCCACCAGATCGAGCACCACATCTACCCCGACCTGCCCAGCAACCGGTACGTCGAGATCGCCCCGCGCGTGCGTGGGGTCTTCGAGAAGTTCGGGCTGCCCTACAACTCGCGACCGCTCGTGCGTCAGGTGGGCAGCGCCTGGCACAAGGTGATCCGCCTGTCCCTGCCCAACGACTGGCTCGCCGAGACCAACCGCCACAACCTGCTGACCCAGTTGCGCCGCCTGGCGGCGCGCGATGACTGACGGTCCGGGCAGAGCGCCCGACCACGCCGGCGGAAGGGGCGACAACGACGGCGCCGATGAGGCGGAGACGCAGCTCGTCGCGCAGTACTCGTCCGCGTTCCGGGTGCTCTGTTACTCCGCTCGCGGGCAGGACGTCGTCGAGGCGGAGCGCCTGGTGCGCGACTTCGCCAGCACCTACCAGCCCCATGCGCGAGAGGTGGAGCTCGCCTTCACGGCGCGGGCGCTGTCGGACCCGCGCTGGGGTCGAAAGCATCCGATGTCCGCTGTCGCCCTGGCCTGGAGGCATCGTGGCTCCCAGCGCATGCGCCGGTCCCTGCGGTGGCTGTGGAGCCCGCGTATTGCGGGCTGAGCCTCCCCGCCTGGGCGGCGCAGGTCAGCCTGCCGGCTCGTCGCCCGCCTCGGCCGCCCACAGCGCCGCGCCGACGATGCCGGCTCGGTTCCGCAGCTTCGCCGGCACGATCTCGGTCTCGATGTCGACGAGGGGCAGGAACTCGGCGGCATGCTTGCTGACGCCGCCGCCGACGATGATCAGGTCCGGGGAGAACAGCTTCTCCAGCGTGCGGTAGTAGGTCGTCAGCCGCTTGGCCCATTCGGGGTAGGACAGGCCCTTGTTCTCCCTCACCGAGTTGGCGGCGAGCTTCTCGGCGTTGTGGCCGTCGATCTCGAGGTGGCCGAGCTCGGAGTTCGGGACGAGGACGCCTTCGTGGACCATCGCCGACCCGATGCCCGTGCCGAGCGTCGTGACGATGACCAGGCCGCCGCGATCCTTCGCCGCGCCGTACCGCACCTCGGCCAGCCCGGCAGCGTCGGCGTCGTTCACGACATGGACGTCGCGGCCCGTTGCCTGGGTGAAGAGGGCGTCGGCGTCCGTGCCGATCCAGGCGTGGTCGATGTTGGCGGCCGAGCTCACCACGCCGTGCCGAACGACCCCCGGAACGGTGACGCCGACCGAGCCGGTGGAGTCGGGGAAGTGACCGAGCAGCTCGGCGAAGACCTCGGCCACCGCCTCCGGCGTTGCGGGTCGGGGCGTCGAGATCTTGACCCGGTCGGCGGCGAAGTCGCCGGCCCCCAGGTCGACGGGCGCTCCCTTGATGCCCGAGCCGCCGAAGTCGATTCCGAAGGGATGTGCGTCCATGCCGCCCATCCCATCACGCGGCGGCCGCACGCATCAGGCGCGCATCAGGATGGTCTCCAGCTCGGCGAGGGCGCGGTCGGCGTATCCCTTCCACATCCGGCCGATGACGTTCAGGGTGAGTCGTGCCGGCGAGGCCTGCGCGTACAGCGTCCAGGCCCAGCCGATCCGGGCGCCGGTGCCCTCTGGAGTGACCGCCCAGGCACCCTCGATCCTGCGCACGAAGGGCCGGAGCGGTCCGTGCACGTCGTCGAGGAGGTACGTGTAGCCGTGCGGTCGGTCGACGGAGGTGAGGGTCTCGCGGACGTGGCCACCATCGGCGAGCACGATCGTTCGGGTCTGGCCGACCGTCCCCCAGTCGTCCGGCTCGTCGGTCACCTCTCGCACGGGCGGGAAGGCGGCGTACCGGCGGCTGAAGATCTCCGGCAGCCGGGCAGCCATCAGCAGGTCGAACGCGTGCGTCGGCTCGACGGCGACCAGTCGAGAGGCTTCGACCCGGTGTCCGGACATGGCGCTCAGGCTAGGGACCGGGCGCCGGTCCGACACGGCCCGTTTCGGGTGATCGCGCGTAGTCTGCGGACGAAACACGACCCAGGGGGAACCATGCGCAGCGATCTGTTCGGTACGAACGTCGAGTCGACCACGACCGACCGCTTCACGTTGCAGAACTCCCGCATGCTGCGGGTCGCACTCGACGGGGAGGTGATGGCGCGGCAGGGAGCGATGGTCGCCTACCAGGGCCAGGTCGACTTCGCCTACCAGGGCGCCGGCGGCATGGGGAAGTTCCTCAAGAAGGCCTTCACCAGTGAGGGCATGTCGCTGATGAAGGTCTCCGGCCAGGGCGACGTCTTCCTCGCCGACGACGCCATGGAGATCCACCTCGTCAACCTCGAGAACGACACGCTCACGGTCAACGGCAGCAACGTCCTCGCCTTCGACTCCACGCTCACGTGGGACATCAAGAAGGTCGAGGGTGCGTCGATGATGGCCGGCGGCGTCTTCAACACCACGTTCACCGGCACCGGGACGGTCGCCATCACCTCGCACGGCACGCCCGTCGTGCTCAACGTCGACGCCCCGACCTACGCCGACATCCAGGCGGCGGTCGCCTGGTCGACGTCGCTGACCACGAGCGTGCGGCGTACGGCGGGTGCCGGCGCGCTGATCGGCCGCGGCTCGGGCGAGGCGTTCCAGCTCGTCTTCAACGGCCAGGGCTTCGTCGTCGTCCAGGCCAGCGAGGGCCGGATCGTGGCGCCGCACAGTCACTGAGCAACTGCGGGGAGATCGCGACGGTTAGCGTCAGTCGTCCAGCGTCTTGCGCAGGATGATCTCGCCCTCGGGGTCGAGCTCTCCTGTCGGGACGAACCCGAGTCGGGCGTAGAAGCCGGCCGGACTGCCCTCACCGGGGACGTGGCTGGTGAGGAGCTCGGTGGCACCCTCGCCACGCACCAGCTCCACGACCTGCCGCACGACCTCCTGGCCGTAGCCCTTGCCCTGGTGCCGGTGGTCGATGAGCAGCTTCCACAGGAACCAGGGGCCGTTGATCTCGGGCGGCTGCGGCTCGACGTCCCAGCTCAGCATGACGAACCCGACGGGCTCGCCGTCGGCGTAGACGGCTCGGAACCACGGGTTCCCCTGTGGATACTCGGCGGCTTCCTCCAGCGAGTCGGTCACCGAGCTGACGAACCGCTCCTGATCGGGTGTGGTCCGAAGCGCGAGAACTGACTCGGCGTTGTCCTCGGTGATCTCGCGGAGGGTGATCGTCACCGTGACCTCACAGGGCAGACAGGAAGGCGAGGACCCGCGTGGCCGCCAGACGTGCGACCTCCTCGTCGTGGTCCGGGTGAGCCGGCTCGGCGAAGAGGTGGAAGAGCACGATCTCGGGCCATCGGCCCAAGATAGACCGAGCACGGTTCCAGCGCCGCGTGGCAGGTTGGGACGACGGCGTTCGCACGATGGGATGAGGAAGGTGGAGTCCCAGTGCCCGAGGTCATCGCAGGAGTGGAGATTCCGCACACGGTCGCGGCCGTGGAGGCGACTCGAGCGGTCCGGGAAACGACCAGCCAGCTGATCTTCGGCCACTCCCGGCGAGTTTTCCTCTTCGGGGTGATCCAGGCCCAGCTGCACGGTCTCGACCCGGATCCGGAGCTCCTCTACCTCGCCGAGCTCTTCCACGACACCGGTCTCCCGACGCCGCACTCCGACGAGGAGCAACGGTTCGAGATCGACGGGGCCGACCACGCCCGCGAGTTCATGCTCGACCACGGGTTCGCCGCCGGCTCTGCCGATACCGTCTGGACCGCGATCGCGCTGCACACGACGCCGGGATCCCCGCTCGGCTGGGGCCGGAGATCGCCGCCACGAACGGCGGCGTCCTGACCGACGTGCTGGGCGTGGGACTCGAGGATCTGGATCCTGCGCGGGTCGACGAGGTGAGTCGCGGCGCACCCGCGCGGCGACTTCAAGACCGAGTTCCTGCAGGCCTTCGTCGACGGGCTCGCCTACCGTCCCGACACGACGTACGGCACCGTGAACGCGGACGTCCTCGAGCACTTCGTGCCCGACTTCCGGCGTGCCAGCATGGTCGAGCGGATCGAGAGCTCGCCCTGGCCGACCTAGGGCCGGGCCCGCGATTCGGTGTCGGGTTTCATGAAACGACCTTCCGGGTGAACGTCAGGTGCGTGACCCCGCTCGGGGTCGAGACCGCTTCGATGTCGTAGTTGTCCTCGAGGGCCTCCAGCCCGTCCCAGACGCGGACGCCGCGACCCAGCACGATCGGGGCCTGGACCAGGTGCATGTGGTCGACGAGCCCGGCGGCGACGAAGTCACGCACGACGGTGGCGCCGCCGCCGATCCGGACGTCCTGGCCGCCGGCTCCCTCGCGGGCGGCCGCGAGCGCCTCGGCCGGGGTGGCGTCGAGGAAGTGGAAGGTGGTGCCGCCCTCCATCTCGATCGAGGCCCGCGGGCGGTGGGTGAGCACGTACGTCGGAGTGTGGAACGGCGGGTTCGGTCCCCACCAGCCCTTCCAGTCCGGGTCGTCCTGCCAGCCGGGCGGGCCGAACTTGTTGGCGCCCATGATCTCGGCGCCGAAGCCGTGGCCGTGCCGCTCGGCGAAGGCGTTGTCGGCTCCGACAGTTCCGCCCTCGCCCCAGAACCGGGTGGCGAACATCCACTCGTGCAGGCGCTCGCCCGCATGACCGAACGGCGCCTCCAGGGACTGCGGCTCGCCGGTGGCGAAGCCGTCGAGGGAGATGGCCAGGTTGTGGATCCGGGTCAGTGACATGCGCGCGCTCTCCTCGATGTTGTTTCCACTGTTCTATCGGTTCTGGGGAGACGGACCAGTGTGGCCGGGAAATCTCATCGGGCCGACAGGAAACCATCCACCCCGCCACTCGACGAGGATGTCTCCGTGACCTTCCACTTCGGCCCGGCCGGCACCGGCGACCAGGCGCTCGAGCTCGCGCTCGCCCACGCACTGGTACGCCGCGCGAGCACGGGTGAGATCCGGGAGGTGGTGCGGGTGTACCGGCCCACGGCCCCGGTCGTGGTGTTCGGGCGGCGCGACACCCGGCTTCCGGGCTTTCCGGACGCCGTCGCGGGTGCCCGCGCCGCCGGGTTCGAGCCGCTGGTCCGGGCGACCGGTGGTCGCGCCGTTGCCTACACCGACCGCGCCCTCGTCGTCGACCACGTGCGGCACGACACCGATGCCCCCGGTGGGCTCGACCGGCGGTTCGAGGAGTTCGGGCAGCGGTTCGTGGACGTGTTCCGCCGCTTCGGAGTGGACGCGCGGATCGGTGCCGTCCCCGGTGAGTACTGCCCCGGTGACCACAGCGTCAACGCTCGTGGC
The DNA here is from genome assembly GCA_963803235.1 of uncultured Actinomycetota bacterium. GTDB lineage: Bacteria > Actinomycetota > Actinomycetes > Propionibacteriales > Nocardioidaceae > Nocardioides. The sequence goes on along the minus strand of CAWDLL010000011.1, from coordinate 5,593 downwards.
GAGGTCAAGCTGGTCGGCACGTCCCAACGCGTCGTACGGGATGCCTGGCTGTTCAGCTCCCTGATCGTCCTCGGCGACCACGAGCGCACCCGACCCGTGCTGGCAGACGTCTACGCCGCGCTCGACCTGCCCTTCGACCCAGCCTCGGTCGGCTCCCTCTCCGGCGAGGTCCCCGGCCTCGACGTCGACGCACTCGTCGGCGCCGTCCTCGAGACGTACGGCTTGCCGGCTCCCACGCCGCTGGACCCCGAGACCCTCGCCTGGCGCGGGAGATGGTCGACGGGCACCGCCCTGACGAACGCAGTACTACACAAGCATCGTCACGCTCTCGGCAATGAACGATCTGGCCTCGGGCGACGACGGCACGGCACGCGTTCAACACCGCGTAGCGCTGGTCCGCGGCGTCGACTGCCCACGCCTCGACGGCCGCCTCTCACTCCTCTGACGGACGTGCCGCCACCCAGAGCTCCTCGGCGGGCCACCGGGTCGCCCACTGTTTCGACACGATCTCGTAGAAGGAGTGGTCGTCGCCCTCCGGCGGCGCATAGATCTCGCGCATGGCCTCGACCACGAGGCCCGACCGGCGCAGCAGCCGCACCCAGTCCCCGTGCGAGGGGTGGAACTCAACACCGCCTCCCGGCCACCGCACCCGGTAGGCCTCACGCTGACCACGCAGCAGCTGCTCCCCCGCAACCCCTTCTTCGGCCGGGACACACAGCGCCGACAGGTGACTGTTCGTCAGGAAGACCAGCCGACCTCCAGGTCGCAGGAGGCGAGCCGCTTCAGGCAGCCACCGCTCGGGGTCACACCACGCGGCGGCGCCGTGCTCACTCACCACGAGGTCGTAGCGTCCACTCGCCAGCGGGACCTGCTCCGCATCACCCTGGAGCAGAGGAAACGTCGGCCCGACCTGGAGCTGCAGCCTCCGCGCGGTCGCCAGCTGCTCGTGCGACACGTCCACGGCCACCGTTCTGGCACCCGCACGCGTGAGCCACGCGGAGAAGTACGCCGTCCCGCACGCCAGCTCGACCACGTCGAGACCATGGACGTCTCCCAGGACCCCGAGGTCTGCTTCCGGGATCGCGAAGAGGCCCCACACCGCCTGCTGTCGAGCCCACATGTCGTCGGCCGCCGCATCGGTGAACCGCTCGTTCATGACCGCCCACAGCGCCCGGTTCAGCGCTATCTCAGCGGCCCTGACCTCGGTCACCCGATCATGCTAGGCCCGCGCTCGTCGGCCTGGGCGCGGGCGAACAGGTCGACCAGCTCGGATCGCCCGGAGATGCCGAGCTTCGCGAACGCGTGTGTCAGGTGAGTCTCCACAGTTCGGCGGGTGACGTACAACCGTTGGGCGATCTCGCGGTTGCCTTGGCCGACGGCGGCGAGGTCGGCCACCTGGCGCTCGGCGGGAGTGAGCGACTCGATGCCGGTGACGGCGCTCCGGCGCGGACGGGCCCCGCACGCCCCTAGCTCGGAGCGGGCCCGGTGGGCGAGGCGAAGCATGCCGCCCCGCTCGGCGAGGTCGAGCCCCCGCCGTAGCGGGTCGCGGGCCGCCGCGCGCTGATTGATCCGGCGCAGCACGGAGCCGAGATCGACCAATGCCCTGGTGTGCTCCAGTCGCGCCGGACTCGGGTCGAGCAGACCCACGGCCTGCTCCAGCAGCCCCACCGCGTCCGCGGGCTCGGCGGTGTGAGCGAGCGCCCGCAGGGCTGCTCCGCGAGGTTCGGGCAGGCCGGTGCGTTCTGCCAGGTCGAGCTGCTCCAGCGCCAGAGTGCGGGCCGAACCCGAGTCGCCGAGCGCGACGAGCACCTCACAGTCGTCGACGCGCCAGCTTGCGACCGCGGGGTGCTGAACCTTGAGTCGGCGCCACCAGTCGGCCGCAAGGAGCAGGTCGGCGTGGGCTTCGTCGTACCGGCCCTGGGCCAGCCGGAGGTGCGCCCGCCGCTCGAGCAACATGGTGCTGGAGACACAGGCCGGCGGGGGCTCGCCCAGCCGCTGGCCGGCCTCGAGCGCCGCCTCGGCCGCGTCCAGCTCGTTCATCTCCGTGAGCGCCTCGACCAGGGGAAAGAGCGACCACACGAGCGCCGCCGGGGGGCTGTTGCCCTGCTTGAAGTCGAAGGACAGCTGAGCGTCGGCACGAGCTTCGTGGATCCTGCCGAGGTGGAGCAGTGCGATGGCCCGCATGAAGCTGCCGTGGGCCAGGGCGATCAGCCATCCCTGGGGGCGTGCCACCTCGACCAGCCCGTCGCACAGCCGGCGGGCGGTGTCCAGCTCGCCATTGGCGATCAGCAGGAACTTCGCGGTCGTGCTCACCAGTGACTCGGCGTTGCGCGGCGGGGTGACCGCGTCGAGGGCGGGCAGCAGCAGCTGATTCACCTCGCTGGCGGGACAGCTCTCGTTGAGCAGCGCCCACGCGGCGATCACCCGCCACAGCACGTCATCGTCGAGGTCCCTGTGCGCTCGTGCCAGGTCGAGCCCCTCCTCGACGGTGTCCGCGACGAGGAGCATGCTGCACGCCATCTCCAGCTCGAGCGACCCACGCAGCTCTGCCCCCGTGTCGACCGGTTGGCCCAGCCCCAGTCGGCAGAGCTCGATGGCACGGTCGAAGTGACCGGCCATCCCGAGCGCACGGCTCCCGGACAGGGCGATCCGCACGCGCTGCTCTGGCGTGGCGGCGAGCTCGACCGCGTCGGCAAGGAGGGCGGCAGCGCCGGGCCGCACCTGCGCGGACAGACAGAGGCCGAGCTCGCTGCGCAGGTCGGCCGCGAGCGCACGGTTGTCGGGTGGCTCGAGCAGCGCACGACGCAGGAAGACCGCGGCGCTCTCGGGCGCTCCTCGCCGATTGGCCCTCTCCGCTGCGGCACGCAGAGTCGAGACCGTCTGCGGCTCGCCGGCCGGCTCAGCGTGCAGCAGGTGCAGTCCGACGGTCTCCACGTCGCCCCGTTCGGCGGCCAGCACCCTGGCGGCGCGCCGGTGCAGAAGGGAGCGCTCACCGTCCGGCAGCCCGAGGTAGAGCGCGTTCGCCACCAGCGGATGGGTCAGCGCGAACCCGTCATCGGCTCGTCCGACGAGGCCGCTGGCCACCAGCCCGTCGGCCAGGTGGTGAGCACGGTCCAGGTCGAGACCGGCGACCTCCGCGGCCTGGCGCAGCAACGCTCCGCGACCGAGGACCGCGAAGGCACGGGCCAGGTCGGAGGTGCCCGCGGGCAGTCGCGCGAGCTGGACCTCGACGCTCCGGCCCACCTGCTCCGGGCCGAACGTGGTGAGCCTCGCTGCGACCTCGGAGGACGGCTCGACCCCTTCGGCGATCACCTGGTCGACGAGGGCGCCGAGCAGGAACGGGTTGCCGGCGCTGGCGGCGTGGCAGGCAGACACGAACGCCGGGTCGGCGCCGGGAAGCCGCTCGGTCACCAGTGTCTCGACCGCGTCCGGACCCAGCGGTCTCGGCTGTAGCGGTGGCTCCGGTGCCGCGGCAATCAGGTCGGCCAACGTCGCGGGCTCCGTCGCCGGCTCACCCGAGCGCACCGCGCACAGCACCCCCAGGCGCAGGTCGGCCAGGTGACCGCTCAGCTGGGCCAGCCAGCGCAGTGACGGCCCGTCCGCCCAGTGCACGTCGTCGACCACCAGCAGCGTGGGCGTGCGCTCGGCCAACCCGTAGGCGAGCCAGCTCAGTCCGTACGACGCAGCGTGCACCGCATCGCCACTGGGCGCGGGCGCGAAGGGATCGGGGTCCAGGACCCGCCGCGCGAGCGCCGCCGCGCCGACACCGAGGTGTTCCCACTCCGGGCCAGCAGCGGTCGGGCCGAAGAGCTGGCGTACGACGCCCCAGCCGGCCTCCCGTTCCAGCGGCCCGGCCCAGGCGCTCAGCACGCGCACGCCGGTGCCGCTCGCGGACTGGGCGACGGCGCGCACCAAGCTCGACTTGCCGACCCCCGCGGGCCCCTGGACGAGGATCACGCGGCCCGCTCCAGCACGGATCTGCTGGAGCTGCCGCTCGAGCGCGGCCAGTTCGAAGCTGCGCTGCAACAGGCCATCGCGCATCTCATCAGTCTGGGCCGGGGCGTCGACGGTGTCCATCACATGTCGAAACCTCGTGGTCCCGACCACGACGCGCGGCTCTCCGGCTCCGAGGAAGGTCGTGGTGAACGACCGCGACCACTACCTGGAGGCACGATGACCATCGAAACCGAGGCCGGCTCGACGTACGTGCTCGGCACCACCCAGCGAGAGTACGAGCGGGTGCGACGGCAGGCAGAAGTGTGGCAGCGCGCGACGGAGCGGGTCCTGGATCGGGTAGATCCAGCTCCGGGCTCGCGTTGCCTGGACGCCGGCTGTGGACCCGGGGTGACGATGCGTCAGCTGGCCCAGAGGGTCGGTCCGCGGGGACGGGTCACGGGTATCGACGTCGACGAGGCCCTGGGCGCGGAGAGCGTTGCGCGGCTGCACGAGCAGGGGCACCGGCAATGCGAGTTCCGCGCCCACGACCTGCGCAGTGACACCGCGATCCCGGGTGCTCCCTACGACCTCGTCTACGCGCGACTGGTGCTCTTCCACCTCCCGGAGCGCGTCGCCGTGCTCGGCAGGCTCTGGGACGCAGTGGCCCCGGGGGGCCACCTGGTGGTGCAGGACTATGACCTCGCGGCGGTGGGGTCGGCGCCCCGGATGCCGATCGACGACCAGCTCACCGGATTCATCCTGGGTGCCTTCACCGCGGCTGGCTGTGAGGTGCGCGCCGGGGCCCTGCTGCCCCGGTTGTTCGAGGAGGCGGGCGTCGGCACCCGGACGCGACCGACGTCGCCGGCCGGCTGGACCGGCTCGTCGACGCCGCGCCGATGCTGGAGGGGGTTGTCCGCAGCCTCCTGCCGGCCGCGATCGGCGGAGGCCTGGCGAGTGAGTCCGACGCACACGCTCTCCTCGCCCGGCTGCACGACGCGGTCGCCGAGGATCCAGATCGCCCGCTCCTGTGGCCGCTGCTGCTCGGCGCGTGGAAGCGCAAGGGCTCGTGAACGGCTGGGGAGACTCATGAGGCCTCGTCTGCGCGACCGACGGGGGCGCCACCCGACCCACACTCTCGACGTCGACCGGGTCAGGTCGCACTTCGACTTCCCCGGCCTCGGCCGGGTCGTCACCAACAACGCGGCCAGCACCCAGCCACCTCGGGAGCTGGCCGCGCTCCTGGTGAGGTTGACGAAGGGATACGAGAACGTGCACCGCGGTCAGTCGGTCGCGTCCCAGCAGATGACCGAGCTCTTCGAGGCGTCCTACGACACCTTCGCGCAGTGGCTCAACGCGCCGAGCCGGCGCACCATCGCGACGTACCGCAACACGACCGAGGCGATCAACGCGGTGATGTACTCGCTGCTCACCGACTTCCGAGACGGCGACAACGTCGTGACCACGATGTTGGAGCACAACTCCGACTTCGTGCCCTGGTACGGCATGTGCCGCGAGATCCTGCCGCGCTTCGGCCGCCACGTCGAGTGCCGCATCGCCCGCTTCGACCATCGAACCGGCGAGCTCGACCTGGACCACCTCGCCGGCCTGGTCGATCACAAGACCAAGCTCGTGTGTGTCACGGGGGCCTCGAACTTCC
>CAWDLL010000010.1:0-8633 GCA_963803235.1 uncultured Actinomycetota bacterium | reverse complement strand
CGGACCACCAGACCCGGTCGTAGCCCTCCTGGTGCTCGCGGCGTGTCTCACTCCACTGCGACCGGTCCCAGTCGGGGTAGCGGACGTCGCCCTCCGGCTCCAGGTCGACCTCGGACAGCACCTGCTCGTCGGCGACCGGGAGCGCCGCGGCGTACACCTGACCGCCGCCGGCGACCATGACGTCGCCCGGGAGGTCGTCGGCGAGGGTCAGCGCCGCGTCGAGGTCGCGCGCGACCTCGACTCCGTCGGCGCTCCAGTCCGGGTCGCGCGTCAGCACGATGGTGGTCCTGCCGGGGAGCGGCCGGCCGATGGACTCGTACGTCGTGCGGCCCATGACCAGCGTGTGCCCCATCGTCAGCTCCTTGAACAGCCGCTGCTCGCCGGGCAGCCGCCAGGGAATGTCGGGACCGTTGCCGATCACGCCGTTGCGCGCGACCGCCGCCACCAGGACGACGCGCTTGCCGCCGGGGGTCATACGGCGATGGGGGCCTTGATGCCGGGGTGCGGGTCGTAGCCCGCGATCTGGATGTGCTCGAGGTCGAACGCGTCCAGCTCGGTCACGGTCGGGTCGAGGGTGAGCGTGGGCAGCGGCCGCGGCTCGCGGGTGAGCTGGAGCCGGGCCTGCTCGAGGTGGTTGGAGTAGAGGTGCGCGTCGCCGAGCGTGTGGACGAAGTCGCCGGCCTGGAGCCCGGTCACCTGCGCGACCATCAGCGTGAGCAGCGCGTAGGACGCGATGTTGAACGGCACGCCGAGGAAGACGTCGGCGCTGCGCTGGTAGAGCTGGCACGACAGCCGGCCCTCGGCGACGTAGAACTGGAACAGCGTGTGGCAGGGCGCGAGCGCCATCTGCGGGATGTCGGCGACGTTCCAGGCGCTGACGATGAGGCGGCGGCAGTCGGGGTTGGCCTTGATCTGCTCGACGACCTGGGCGATCTGGTCGATGTGCCGGCCGTCGGGGGTCGGCCAGGACCGCCACTGGTAGCCGTAGACCGGCCCGAGGTCGCCGTCGGCGTCGGCCCACTCGTCCCAGATCGAGACGCCGCGGTCCTGGAGCCACTTGACGTTGGTGTCGCCGCGCAGGAACCACAGCAGCTCGGCGAAGATCGACCGGATGTGCACCTTCTTGGTGGTCACGAGCGGGAAGCCGTCGGCGAGGTCGAAGCGCATCTGGTGGCCGAAGACGCTGCGCGTGCCGGTGCCGGTGCGGTCGCTCTTCTCCGCACCGGTGTCGAGGATCAGCTGGAGGAGGTCGAGGTACTGCCGCACGCCGGCGACATTACCCGCTGCCACCCCCCTCAGAGGGCGACGCGGCCGGTGACGGTCGTGAGTGCGTCTCCGCCGACCCAGAGGGTGTCGTCCTCGACGTCGATGTGGACGCGGCCCCGGCGGCCGATCACCGTGCCCTGCGCCGCGACGTACGACGTCGGGAGGCGGTTGCCGGCCAGCCACTGGCCGATCGAGGCGTTCAGGCTGCCGGTCACCGGGTCCTCGCCGATGCCCATGTCCGGGCAGAACGCGCGCACCTCGACGTCCGCGTCGTCCTTGTCGGCGTACGGGCCGACCACGCCCACGTCGAGGTCGCCCATCGCCACGAAGTCGGGGTCCAGCGCGAGCACGGCCTCGGCGCTCTCCATCAGCACCGCCACCCAGCCCGGCCCGTTGTCGGCCCACGCCATGTCCACGACGTCGGCGTCGTCGATCCGCAACGAGCCGACGATCCGGGCGCGGTCCTCGTCGCTCACCGGTCCTTCCCTGACCAGCGGCGGCGCCGCAAACGCGAGCCGCTCGCCACGGCGGAGCCGGACCAGCCCGGCCGCGCACTCCTGGACGATCTCGCCCTCGGTCTGCGGCTCTCCCCCGGCCTCGAGCCACGCGTGCGCGCTCCCGATCGTCGGATGACCCGCGAACGGCAGCTCGGTGCCCGGCGTGAAGATCCGCAGCCGGTAGTCGGCCCGCTCGTCGGTCGGCTCGAGCAGGAACGTCGTCTCCGACAGGTTGGTCCACCGCGCGAACCGCGCCATCTCCTCGTCGCTCACACCGTCCGCGCCATGCACCACCGCCACCGGGTTCCCCAGCAACGGCTCCGCAGAGAACACATCGACCTGGCTGAAGTTGCGCATGCCCGGAGCCTATTGCCGGACCGTCGAGTCCGCCCATCCGGTGGCTGAGGTGCGCTCGAAACCCCGGAAGCGAAGGCAGGGCGGAGAGGTACGTCGGCCGAGCTTGCTCGAGGCCCCCAACCCTGGGTGCCGGGGATCGATTTTCTGAGTTACGTGGTCCCGCGCCGCTGGGGTTCAGGCACTACTTCCGACTGCTTCCTCTCGCGGTCTGCTCGGGTCGACCGCTGTGGTCGCCGTCCGAAATTCTCGAAAAGTTGTCCACATCCCTGTAGAACAAGGGGTTTTCGGGCTCTGAGTGTCGGTGGTCGATGCTTGGATTCTTCTATGGCAGCAGACGCGATCGAGCTCGACACCGCTTCGTCGGTGCTCGCGTTCGCGCGCGAACAACGCGCCATCGCCGACCAGGCCGAAGCCAACCTCCTGCAGGCCGCGGTGGACTGGGCGGCGATGCACTCGACCGACTCGATCGACGAGGCGGAGATGCTGGTCGGGTACGGCGACCAGGGCATGCCGCTGGCCGGTGCAGGGTGCCCCGTTGGTGGCGGAGTTCGCGGTCACCGAGTTCGCCGCCGCCATCGGCCTGTCCACCGACGCGGGGAAGTCGTACGTCGGCGCACGCCCTCGAGCTGCGGCACCGCCTCCCCCGGGTGTGGCGGCGCGTGGTCAGGGGTGACCTCAGCGCGTGGCAGGCCCGTCGGATCGCCGACCGCACCCTCCTGCTGTCGATGGACGCGGCCGCGTTCGTGGACGCGCACGTCGCGCCGACCGCGCACAAGATCGGCCCCTACCAGCTGCACGCTCTGGTGGAGCAGGCGATCGCGGACCAGTTCATGCCCGACCTCGCCGAGGAACGACGCCTCGCGAAGGCCGACGGCCGCTACTTCACCATCGAGGCCCAGCAGGACTCCTACGACGGCACCGCGGCCGTCCACGGCGAGCTCGACCTGGCCGACGCCCACGACCTCGAGACACGCCGTCGCCGCCGTGGCCGCGCAGCTGAAGGACCTCGGCTCCGAAGATTCGCTGGATGTGCGCCGGGCGCTCGCGGTCGGCGAGCTGGCCCGCGCGCAGATGACCCTCGACCTGAACCCAACGTCGGTCGAGCCTGTCGAGACCACCGAGGCACCCAGCGGCAGGTCGTCCTCTACGTCCACCTCACCGACGCCGCCCTGCAGGCTGCGGCCGGGACCGCCCGGCTGGAGCGCGGCAACAGCCAGGTCACTGCCGGCCAGGTCCGCGACTGGTGCGGACACCGCCGGCAGCTCGCCGTGAAGCCGGTGATCGACCTCGAGGCCCACGACCCGGTCGAGTCACCGGTGGTGCCGGACCGGCACGCCGAACTCGTCACCCTCCGCGACAAGACCTGCGTGTTCCCGTGGTGCAACCGACCCGCGCGGCGTTGCGACAAGGACCACTCGGTCCCGCACAACAAGGGCGGACCGACCTGTCCGTGCAATTTCGGCGCCACTCTGCCGACGACACCACCGGATCAAGACCCACGGCGCCTGGACCTACCGCACCATCGAGCCCGGCACCTACCTGTGGACCTCGAAGCACGGCTACCAGTACCTCCGCGACACCACCCGTCGACGTCTGCCGCGACCGCGCCACCCGACTAGCTCCCCCGCCCCACACCCCGCCCACGGGCGGGGCCACCCCATGCCCACACCGCCGGTCGGCTGCCACCGCCGCGGACCGGCGGGCACGCGCCGGAGGAGCGTCAAAGGGCGCCGTGGCGCCGCAGCGAGCGAGGACCACCGACGAGGAATCCGGCGCCACGGTGACCAAGCGACGAGGCGCGGGATCGACGGGCCGCGGCCGGCGACCACAGCAACAACGAACCACCCAAACCCGCACTCGCGCAGCGAGGGCGAAAGATTCAGTTGCTGGGCAGCACCGGAAACCCTCGCTCGTTCGCGAACTGGCTGATCGTCTGGCACTCGCCCGTCGGGAGCGCACAGGTTCGCAGCTCGAACAGCCGCAGGTTCGACACCCGGTGCAGGTCACCGTCGTCCGTCTCGGAACCGCGTTCGGCGACGACGTACGTCACGGTGCTGTCCGGGCCGAAGGCGGCGGCCAGGGCGATGTCGGCGTCGTCGATGCCGCTGTCGACGGGGTCGCCGGTCTCGGAGTCGTAGATCCGGACGATGTCGGGCTCGGCGAGGTCCACGCGGGTGAGGACGTAGGCACCGTCCGGCGAGAGCTCGGCGCCCTGCCCGGGGACGACCACGTCGATCGCCAGCAGTGGCTGGCGGATCTGCATCGTGCCGGGCGCCGCACGCAGCACCCGCACGGCCGCGGCCACGTCGTACAGGTCGGCACCGGGGACGAGAGCGGGAGGGATGTCCGGCAGCTGCCACGACCACGACTCCCCCTTCTCGTTGAAGTAGAGCCGGTCCTGGTCGATCGCGATCGGACGGGTGCCGGTGCTGACCGGCCGCCGCGCGAGCTCGTGCCGCGAGATCGTGTCGTGGACGACGAGGTCGGGCGAGTCCCCCGGCTCGAGCCAGGCCACCCATCCCCGCTCGATGGGCGACGCGACGATCGGCGTCCCCGGCTCGGCCTTCCCGAGCGGGGTCAGGGTGCCCTGGAGATCGACGAGCACGACGAAGCCGGCCCGGTCGACGTAGACCACCCCGTCCGGCACCCGCACCATCGTCGTGACCTGGGGGACGTCGACGGCGACCTCCCGCAGGTGCAGCACGCCGTTGGCGTACCACTCGATGTTCGCCGGGTTCGCCTCCTGCCGGACGGTCACGTCGGGCAGCCCGTCGTCGGGCGGCCGGCTCCCGATCCAGGTGCCGATCCCGACCACGGCCAGGGTGGCCGCGAGCACGCCCGAGGTCCAGGTACGGCGCCGACGCCGGCGTGCCGACGCCAGCTCCACCACCTCCGCCACCGGCGGCTGGCCGACGGGCACCCCCTCCGCGGCGTTGCGGAAGACCTGCCCGGCCAGCTGCTCGCTCACCGCGCCTCCCCCAGCGCCACCAGGTCCAGCCGCGCCAGCCCCGCCGCCTGACGCGCCCGCACCTGCTCGACGGGGAGGCGGAGGACGTCGGCGACCTGAACCTCGCTCAGCTCCGCGACGAACCGCAGCACCAGCACGGTCCGCTCGTCGTCGGGCACACCGTCCAGCGCGTCCTCCAGCGCCCGCCGCAGCGCGAGCCGCTGAGCCGGGTCGGCGATCGTCGGGTCCAGGAGCAGCGGCGGCTCCGTGTCGTCCAGACCTTCGGGCCGGCGGCGCTTCCGCAGCCGCTCCAGCCGCTCGAGGACGATCGAGTAGACGTGCACGTCGATGTCGTCGGTCTCGCTGTCCCGTGCCCAGGTCGAATGGCAGCGGGCCAGCGCGTCGCGGGCGACCAGCTCCGCCTCGCCGTACGTGCAGCCCATCAGCACGAGCGAGCGCACCAGCCCGGGCCAGCGCGCGACGAGGTACGCCGAGAAGTCACCGTCGTCGGCCACGCTGCACCTCCTCGTCGCGGCCGTGCCTATCCCCTGGTCCCATCATCGTCCAGGGATTCGTCGCCGCCACCGATTCGGATGCGACGAGTTTCGAGGAGCGCGTCCCTCAGGCGTGCAGGGACATCGGGCCGTAGACCTGCCGGTCACCCTCGAAGAGGGTCACCGCGTCCACGCCCTCGGCGGCGAGGTCGGACCAGATCTCGCCGACCCACGACTCCGCGTCGGCCTGGCTCGCGAACCGCTGGTCGGCGAACTCGTCGTCGACCGGGACCTCGGCGCCGGTTGCGTTCTCCAGCCGCCAGCGCCAGGGGCGCTCGGCGGGCGTCGGCGCGCGGAAGGTCGGGGGCTGGTCGGGAACGTTCGCCACGTCAGGACTCTCGCACGGACGGGTCCACGAACGGCGGAGCGACGAGCTGGAAGATCTCGCGTCGCCCGCGTACGTCGACGCCCACCTCGGCGTCCGGGTCGACCGACGTGGGCACCAGCGCCAGCCCGATCCCCTTCTTCAGCGTGGGCGAGAACGTGCCCGACGTGATCGCGCAGAGTGGCTGCTCCGGATCGAGCGACACGGTCATGCCGGGCCGAGGGATGCCGCGACCGGTTGCGACCAGCCCGCGCAGCTGCCGCTGCACGCCGGCCTCCTTCTCGGCCCGAAGCGCCTCGCTGCCCCAGAACCTGTCCTTCCTCCAGCCGACCGCCCAGCCGAGCTTCGCCTGGTTGGGCGTGACGTCGAGGGTGATGTCCTGGCCGTGCAGCGGGTAGCCCATCTCGGTGCGCAGCGTGTCGCGGGCGCCGAGACCGCAGGCGAGCATCCCGAGCTCCTCGCCGGCCGCCAGCAGCGCGTCCCACAGCTCGGCCGCGGCGTCGTTGCGGACGATCAGCTCGTAGCCGCGCTCGCCGGTGTAGCCGGTCCGGCAGACAACGACGCCGGCGCCACCGAACTCGCCCTCCAGGAACGACATGTAGTCGTGGCCGGTCGGCAGCCCGACCCCGTCGAGCACCTCGTCCGACTTCGGCCCCTGCACGGCGAGCACGGCGTAGTCGCGGTGGTGGTCGGTGATCTGCACGCTCTCCGGCGCCTCGGCCTCGAGCCGGCGTACGACCTCGGCGGTGTTGGCGGCGTTCGGGACCAGCAGCACGTGCTCGTCGTCGTGGTAGTAGGCGATCAGGTCGTCGACGATCCCGCCGCTCTGCTCGTCGCAGCACAACGTGTACTGCGCCTTGCCGGGCTTGATCTTCCCGAGGTCGTTCGACAGCGTCCGGTTGACGAACGACGCTGCGCCCTCGCCGCGGACCATCGCCTTGCCGAGGTGGCTGACATCGAAGACGCCGACGGACTCGCGGACCGCCGTGTGCTCCTTCACGACCCCCGAGGTGTACTCCAGGGGCATCGACCAGCCGCCGAACTCCGCGAACTTCGCGCCGAGGGATGTATGGCGGTCGTGCAACGGCGAGGTCAGCAAGCCGGAGTCGTCGCTCATGCAACGGAACCTACCGCAGCGCGGCCGTCGCTCACGGACTGGCTTATCCTGCCCCGGTGACGACCTACAACCTCCGCCATGCCAGCCCCGCCAAGACGCGCGCCGACGCGGTGGTCGTGGGCATCGTGCAGAACGACAAGGGTCCGCGGATCGCGGCGGGGGGCGAGGACGTCGCCAAGGCCTACGGCCGCAAGTTCCAGCCACTGCTGGCGACGCTCGGCGTCACCGGCAAGGCCGGCGAGGTGACGAAGGTGCCGACCAGCGGCGCCATCAACTCGCCGCTCCTCGTGCTCGCCGGCGTCGGACCGGAGGCCGACAACGGCACCGTGCGCCGGGCCGCCGGCGCCGCCGCCCGAGCGGCCACGAACGCCGCGTCCGTCGCGGTTGCGCTCCCCGCCGACACGCCCGAGCTGGTCCGGTCGGTCACCGAGGGCTACCTGCTCGGCGGCTACACGTTCACGTCGTACAAGAAGGAGACGAAGTCCGGCTCGGCGGGCACCGTCACCGTGCTCTGCGCCGGCGCCCGCAAGCAGGAGAACGTCACCGCGTTCGAGGAGGCCCAGGTCGTCGCCGCCGCGATCTCGGCGACCCGCGACTGGGTCAACATCCCGCCGGGCGACCTCACCCCGCCGCTGTTCGCCGACGCCGTCGGCGACGCCGTCAAGGAGCTCGGCAAGGGCCGGGGCGCCCCCAAGGTGAAGATCGTCGTCCACGACGAGGAGAAGCTCGCCGAGCTCGGCTGCGGCGGCATCCTCGGCGTCGGGGCCGGCTCGAGCGCGCCGCCGCGGCTGGTCGAGCTGAGCTACTCCCCGCGCGGAGCCAAGGCCCACATCGCGCTCGTCGGCAAGGGCATCACGTTCGACTCCGGCGGCCTGAGCATCAAGCCCGCGCAGGGCATGAACACCATGAAGTGCGACATGGCCGGCGCCGCCGCCGTCATCCAGGCGACGTTCGCGATCGCCTCGCTCGGGCTGCCGATCAAGGTGACGACCTACGCGCCGATGGCCGAGAACATGGTCTCCGGCAGCTCGACCCGCCCCGGCGACGTGCTGACGATGTACGGCGGCACCACGGTCGAGGTGCTCAACACCGACGCCGAGGGCCGGCTGGTCCTGGCCGACGCCCTGGTCCGCGCCGTGGAGCAGAAGCCCGACGTGATCCTCGACGTCGCGACCCTGACCGGCCACATGGTGCTGGCCCTGGGCGAACGGGTCGGGGGCGTCCTCGGCTCGGAGGACGTGGTCGACGACGTGCTCGCCGCGGGGAAGAGCGCCGGCGAGGCGCAGTGGCCGATGCCGATCCCGGACTCGATGACCGAGCGGATCCGCAGCAGCAAGATCGCCGACCTGGCCCAGCACGACTGGATCCGCTGGGGCGGCGGTCTGTTCGCCGGCGCGTTCCTGCGCGAGTTCACCGACGGGCTGCCGTGGGCGCACCTCGACATCGCCGGCCCGGCGTACAACACCGGCGGCGCCTACGGGCACGTCACCGCCGGCGGCACCGGCTTCGCTGTCGGGACGCTGGTCGACTACGCCCGGGCACTCGCCACGGCGTCGTAGCCGTCGCGGCT
>CAWDLL010000009.1:0-43038 GCA_963803235.1 uncultured Actinomycetota bacterium | reverse complement strand
GCCGTGGCCGCGGGCTGCACCGTGCTGGTGGTGCCCAACCACGTGCCGGTGCTTCCGGGGGAGCGCCGTGTCTTCCGCGATTCGCTGGCCGAGGTGTCGGCTCGCGACCTCGCCGCGCTGCCTGAAATCGTTGCCGGATCGCGACCTTCGGAACGGGCGCCGCGGCATGGTGCGCGGTCATCTCGCCGCAGCAGTAGCGTCGGCCGTCGGTCGGGGTGTTCCGCGGCCGCGACGATCGTGAGGAGCCATACGTTGAAGGCATCGAAGAGGTGGCGGCTGGGTGCCGCCGTGCTCGTCTGTCCGCCCTGACCCTGTCCGCGTGCGCCGACAGCGACCGTGACAGCGGCGACGGAGGACAGCGGCGGGCAGCTCCGGCAGCGCGGCGGCACCTTCGTGTTCGCCGGCTCCGCGGAGCCCGTCACCCTCGACCCGTTCTTCGCCTCCGACGGCGAGACCTTCCGCGTCGCCCGCCAGATCTTCGAGGGCCTCGTCGGCACCGAGCCGGGCACGGCCGACCCGGCCCCGCTGCTGGCCAAGTCGTGGGAGATCAGCGAGGACGGCCTGACCTACGACGTTCACGCTCCGAGGACGGCGTGAAGTTCCACGACGGCACCGACTTCAACGCCGAGGCCGTCTGCGCAACTTCGACCGCTGGTACAACGCGCCGAAGTCGGCCCAGTCGCCGGACCTGACGTACTACTACGGCGCGCTGATGCGCGGCTTCGCCACCGGCGACCGACGCCGACGCGGCGATCTACAAGTCCTGCACCGCCGACGACGAGCCACGGCGACGATCGAGCTGAACCAGCCGTTCGCCGGCTTCGTCTCCGCGCTGTCGCTGCCGGCGTTCTCGATGCAGAGCCCGACCGCGCTCGAGAAGTACCAGGACGACGCCGCCGGCAACCCGACGCACGACGGAGTACTCCACGGCGCACCCGACCGGCACCGGCCCGTTCGTGCTCGACTCGTGGGAGCGCGGCGACGCAGATCACGCTCGCCGGCCAACGACGACTACTGGGGCGAGAAGGCCAAGATCGACGAGGTCGTCTTCGTCGCGATCGACGAGCCGAAGGCCCGCGCCGACCGCGCTGCAGAACGGCGAGATCGACGGCTTCGACCTGGTCGGCCCGGCCGACATCGCAGCCGCTCGAGGACGCGCGGCTTCCAGATCGTCAACCGCGACGCCGTTCAACGTGCTCTACCTCGGCATGAACCAGACAGCAGAAGCCGCTCGACGACATCCGGGTCCGCCAGGCGATCGCCTACGCGATCGACAAGCAGACGAGGTCGCCGAGCGCCTCGATGCCCGAGGGCACCGAGGTCGCGACGCAGTTCATCCCCGACGGTCGTCAACGGCTACACCGACGACGTCACGACCTACGACTACGACCCGGAGAAGGCCAAGGAGCTGCTCGCCGAGGCCGGGGCCGAGGGCGCGACGATCGAGTTCAACTACCCGACCGACGTCAGCCGTCCGTACATGCCGTCGCCCGGAGGACACGTTCAACGTCATCCGCTCCCAGCTCGAGGCGGTCGGCCTGAAGATCAAGCCGACCGCGGACCAGTGGGACCCGGACTACCTGGACAAGATCCAGGGCACGCCAACCACGGCATCCACCTGCTCGGCTGGACCGGTGACTACAACGACACCGACAACTTCCTCGGCGTCTTCTTCGGCCAGAGTCGCCCGAGTGGGGCTTCGACAACCAGGAGCTCTTCGACGCGCTGAACGAGGCGCGCGGGCATCCCGACGCCGGAGGAGCAGACGCCGGCCTACGAGGAGATCAACGAGCAGATCATGGAGTTCCTGCCGGGCGTGCCGCTGGCGCACCCGGTGCCCGTCGCTGGCCTTCGCCGCCGAGGTCGAGGGCTTACCAGCAGAGCCCGGTCCAGGACGAGGTCTGCAACATCGTCACGCTCGAACTGACATCGACGCCGTCCCGGGCTAGCCCGAGGCGACCCGGGACAGACCACGGAGTTGACGCCTGGAGGAGGCGCGATGCTGCGATTCGTGCTGCAGCCGACTGGCGCTGATGGTCCCGGTGCTCGTCGGCCTGTCGATCCTGCTCTTCGTCTGGGTCCGGGCGCTGCCCGGGCGACCCGGCCCGCGCCCTGCTCGGGGAGCGGGCCACCCCCGAGGGGATCGACGCGGGTCAACGAGCGCTACGGCTTCGACCAGCCGATCCTCGCAGCAGTACTTCACTCTACCTGCAGGCGCTGCTCGCAGGGCGACTTCGGCACCTCGATCCAGACCGGGCAGGCCGGTGATCGAGCAGCTTCCTCGAGCGGTTCCCGGCCACCATCGAGCTCGGCGGTCGCCGCCATGCTGTTCGCGGTCGTCCTCGGCATCCCGCTCGGCTACCTCGCGGCCCGCCACCAGGGCCGGCCCCTCGACACCGTCGTCGATGTCCGGGTAGCCTGCTGGGCGTCGTCACGCCGGTCTTCTTCCTCGCCATCCTGCTCAAGCTGGTCTTCGCCAACTGGCTGCACTGGCTGCCGACGAGCCTGCGGCAGGACCCACGCATCGACGCCACCCACGTCACGAACTTCTACGTCCTCGACGGGATCCTCACCCAGGAGTGGGACGCGGCCTGGGACGCGATCCTGCACCTGATCCTGCCCGCGCTCGCGCTCGGCACGATCCCGCTGGCGATCATCGTGCGGATCACCCGGGCCTCGGTCGCCGAGGTGCTCAACGAGGACTACGTCCGCACCGCCGAGTCCAAGGGCCTCTCGCCGCGGCTCGATCTAGCCGGCGCCACGTGCTGCGCAACGCGCTGCTGCCCGTCGTCACCACGATCGGGCTCCAGGCCGGGCTGCTCTTCTCCGGCGCCGTGCTCACCGAGACCGTCTTCGCCTTCAACGGCATCGGGCAGTACCTCTTCGAGGCGATCGGGCAGCGCGACTATCCCGGTCCTGCAGGGTTCATCCTCTTCATCGCGATCATCTACTCGCTGATCAACCTGGCTGGTCGACCTCGCCTACGGCGTCATCGACCCGAGAGTGAGGGTGTCATGACGCATCGACCTGCCTCCCGGCGAGCGGCGAGCCCGATCGATCACCGGGCCGACGGCGGCGACGTCCACGGCGTCGGCCTGTGGCGCGGCGCCTGGCGCCGGCTGCGGCGCAACCCCACGCGCCATCGCCGGCGCGCTCATCGTGCTCGTCGTTCGTGCTCGATCGCGATCTTCGCGCCGCTGCTCACGCCGTACGAGCCCGGCTCGGCGCGAGTGGTCGGGCGAGGTCACGCCCGACGACGCGTGCCCGGCCCGTCCGAGGACCACCTGGCTCGGCCTCGACCGGTTCGGCTGCGACCTCTACACGCAGATGCGTCTTCGGCGCCCGCCAGTCGCTGGTCTACGGCGTCGTGTCCACCGCGCATCGGCCTCGTCGTCGGCGCCGCTCCTCGGGCGTCGCTCGCCGGCGGGCTCGGCGGCTGGGTCGACACGCTGTCATGCGCGTCGTCGACATCATGCTGTCGATCCCGAGCCTGCTGCTCGCGGTCAGCATCGCCGCCGTCCTCGGCCAGAACGCCTACTCCGTGATGATCGCCATCGGCGCCGCCCAGGTCCCGATCTTCGCGCGGCTGCTGCGCGGGTCGATGCTGTCGCCAGGGCAGCGCCGACTACGTGCTCGCGGCCGGCGCCCTCGGGATCCGGCAAGCGCCGGATCGTCATGGGCCACGTGCTGCCCAACTGCATCGGGCCCGACGATCGTGCAGGCGACCCTCAACCTCGCCACCGCGATCATCGAGGTCGCGGCGCTGTCCTTCCTCGGCCTCGGCGACGTCCGACCCGGCGATCGCCGAGTGGGGCCGGATGCTGGTCGCCGCCCAGGACCGGTTCGAGGCCGCGCCCCGGCTGGCCCTGCTGCCCGGCGTCGCGATCGCCATCACGGCGCTCGGCTTCACCCTGTTCGGTGAGGCCCTGCGCGAGGCCCTCGACCCCCGGACCCGGAGGTGACCGTGCGCGCACGCAACGCCAGCGGCCCGGCGCCGACGAGCCCTGCTCGTCCGTGCGCGACCTCGCCGTCGACGTTCGGCCTCCGCGGCCAGCAAGTCGGTCGACGGCCGTCGACGACGTCTCCTTCGACGTCCGCGCCGGGCCAGCACGTCGGCCTGGTGGGGGAGTCCGGCAGCGGCAAGTCGGTCACCTCGCTGGCGATCATGGGCCTGCTGCCCGAACCGCGGGGTCCAGGTCACGCGGCGAGGTCCGGTACGGCGGCGCGCAACCTGCTCGAGCTGTCAGCGGCGACGAGCTGAGCGACCTGCCGCGGCCGGGACATCGCGATGGTCTTCCAGGACCCGATGACCTCGCTCAACCCGGTCGTCACCGATCGGCGTCCAGCTCACCGAGGTGATCGAGCGGCACTTCGAGGTCGCGACAAGCGCGAGGCCACGCGACCGGGCCGGGCGACCTGCTGCAGCAAGGTCGGCATCCCCGACCCGGGCCGCCGGCTCAAGGAGTACCCGCACCAGCTCTCCGGCGGGATGCGGCAGCGGGTGCTGATCGCGATCGCGCTGGCCTGCGAGCCGCGGCTGCTCATCGCCGACGAGCCGACGACCGCCCTCGACGTGACCATCCAGGCGCAGGTGCTCGAGGTGCTCAAGCAGCTGGTCGCCGACACCGACGCCGCGCTGCTGATGATCACCCACGACCTCGGCGTGGTCGCCGGGCTCTGCGACTCGGTCAACGTGATGTACTCCGGCCGGATCGTCGAGTCGGCCGACCGGGAGCGGCTGTTCGCGCAGCCGCGGCACCCCTACACCGGCGGGCTGCTCGCGAGCATCCCGCGGCTCGACTCGCCGCGCGGCGACGCCGCTGACGCCGATCCCGGGCTCGCCGACCCAGACGCTGCCGTGGGCCGAGGGGTGCGCGTTCGCGCCGCGGTGCCGCAACGAGATCGACGAGTGCACCGACGCAGCACGCCCGGGCTCGACGCCGACGGCGACCGGCAGCTGCGCTGCTTCAACCCGCTGGACCGCCGGCCGAGCGCGACGGCCGCGCGAGGAGGCGACCCGATGAGCGCGCTGGTGCAGCGTCGAGGGCCTCAAGGTCCACTTCCCGATCCGCGAGGGGCTTCTCCTCGGCCGCCAGGTCGGCGCGGTGCAGGCCGTCGACGGGGTCGACCTCGAGATCGAGGAGGGCAAGACCCTCGGCCTGGTCGGCGAGTCCGGGTGCGGCAAGTCCACGCTCGGCCGGGCGGTCCTGCGGCTCGCGCCCGATCACCGAGGGCACGCGTGCTCTTCGACGGCGAGGACGTCGCCGCGCTCGAGGGCGAGGAGCTGCGCGCGAAGCGCCAGGACATGCAGATGGTCTTCCAGGACCCGCTGGCCAGCCTCAACCCGCGGCAGAGCGTCGAGACCCTGCTCACCGAGCCGCTGCGCGCGCACGGCATCGCCTACGACAAGCAGACCCGGGTCCGCGAGCTGCTCGACCAGGTCGGGCTGCCCGGCGACGGCCGCGCAGAAGTACCCGCACGAGTTCTCCGGCGGCCAGCGGCAGCGGATCGGCATCGCCCGGGCGATCGCGCTCGAGCCGCGGTTCGTCATCGCCGACGAGCCGGTCTCGGCGCTCGACGTCTCGATCCAGGCCCAGGTGCTCAACCTGCTCGAGGAGCTCCAGGAGCGGCTCGGCCTCACCTACCTGGTCATCGCCCACGACCTGGCCGTCGTGCGGCACGTCTCCGACGAGGTGGCGGTGATGTACCTCGGCGGCATCGTCGAGCAGGCCGACTCCGACGACCTCGTACGCCGAGCCGCTGCACCCCTACACCAAGGCGCTGATGTCGGCCGTCCCCGTGCCGGACCCGGTCGTGGAGGCGACCCGCGAGCGGATCCTGCTCGCAGGGCGACCTGCCCGTCGCCGGCCGACCCGCCGCACGGGCTGCCGGTTCCACACCCGCTGCCCGTTCCGCCAGGAGACCCGCTGCGACACCGAGCGCCCGGAGCTGCCGAGCTCGCGCCGCGGGCACCGGGTGGCCTGCCACTGGGCGGAGGAGATCCGGCGCGGCGACCATCCAGCCCCGCACGAGGTCACCGCCCGAAGAGCGTCGCCGCGGCCGAGGCGTCGGTCAGTCGGTGTCCTCAGGCGACAGCCGGCGCCGGCGATCTGCTGCGCCTCGGCTCGACGGACGGGCAGCGGCGGGGGAGTGCCGCCGAACGCCGGGCAGATGGCCTGGTGGGCGCACCAGTCGCAGAGCGGGGACGGGCTCGGTCGCCAGTCGCCGGTCTCCTCGGCGCGCGCGGATCGCCTGCCAGATCGCCTCGACCTTGCGCTCGGTGGCCAGCAGGTCGTGCTCGTCGGGGGTGTAGCGGAGGATCTCGCCGTTGCCGAGGTAGACGAGCTGGAGCATGGCGGGGAGCACGCCGCGGGTGCGCCAGATGACCAGGGCGTAGAACTTCATCTGGAACAGCGCCTTGGCCTCGAAGAACTCGCCGGGGGAGCGGCCGGTCTTGTAGTCGACCACCCGGACCGCGCCGTTGGGGGCGATGTCGACCCGGTCGACGAACCCGCGCAGCAGCAGCCGCGAGTCGAGCAGCGTCTCGACGTACAGCTCGCGCTCGGCCGGCTCGAGCAGGCGCGGGTCCTCGAGGGTGAAGTAGCGGTCCAGGACCGACCGGCACGACGTCAGCCAGCTCGCGACGTCGGGGCCGTCACCGGGCTCGCCGGTGGCCGACCGAACATCTCGGCCATCTCGGGCTCGGCCGCGAGCATCTCCTCCCAGGCGGGCACCAGCAGCTCGCGGGCCTGCTCGGGTGTCCGCTCGACGGCCGGCAGGTCGAAGAGCACCTCCAGCACCTTGTGCACGACGCTGCCGCGGACGGCGTCCGGCGAGAACGGCTCCGGGAGCCTGTCGATGGTGCGGTAGCGGTAGAGCAGCGGGCAGGACATGAAGTCACCAGCGCGGCTCGGGGACAGCGCCCCCAGCACCTCGACGCCGTCGACGACCGTCGAGACCCGCTCGGCCGGGGACTGGTCCACGCTCATGGTGCCGAGCGTAGGCGAGGGCGGGGACATACCCCCGGTCGGATAATCTCGTGGCGTGTCCACCCCCTCGCCAGACTCTCCTCCCGGAACCGAACGGTCCGGGCCGTCCGGCGAGCATCGAGCCCCGCCGCCCCGGCCCCCCGGCACCATCCGGATCGGCAGCATCGCCGGCAGCGACGTCCTGGTGTCGACCTCGTGGTTCCTCGTCGCCGGCCTGATCGCCGTCGTGATGGCACCCGCGGTGGAGCGCGCGGAGCCCGGCCTCGGCGCCTGGAAGTACGTCGCGGGGGCGACGTTCGCGGTCGTGCTCTACGGCTCGGTCCTCCTGCACGAGGCCTCGCACGCGCTGATGGCGAAGCGCTACGGCTTCCCGGTCAACTCCATCACCCTGCACTTCCTGGGTGGCATGACCTCGATCGAGGGCGAGGCCCGCAAGCCGCGCGAGGAGTTCATGATCGCCGTCGTCGGGCCGCTCACCTCGCTCGCCGTGGGCGTGGTCGCGCTCGGACTCTGGTTCATCACCCCCGACGGGCTGCTCGAGCTGGCGGTGGCCTCGCTGGCCGGCGCCAACCTCCTGGTGGGCCTGCTCAACCTGGTCCCCGGCCTGCCGCTCGACGGCGGCCGGGTCCTCAAGGCCGCCGTCTGGGGCGCGACCGGCGACCCCCACCGCGGCACCCTCGTCGCCGGCTGGGGCGGCCGCGTGACAGCGGTCGCCGTGCTCGGCTGGCCGTTCCTGATGGACGCCATCTTCGACGAGCCGCCGACCATCCTCGACTTCGTGCTGGCGTTCGTGATCTCGCTCTTCCTGTGGACCGGGGCGACGAACGCGATGTCCTCGGCCCGCCTGCGCAGCCGGCTCCCGGACCTGGTCGCCCGCGACCTGGCCCGCCGCACGCTCACCGTCCCCGGTGACCTCCCGCTCGGCGAGGCCGTCCGTCGCGCGCAGGAGGCCGAGGCAGGCGGGATCGTCACGGTCACCAGCGCCGGTCTCCCCGTCGGCGTCGTCAACGAGGCGGCGCTGCTGGCCACCCCCGAGGACCGGCGCCCCTGGGTGGCCGTGTCGACCGTGGCCCGGACCCTCGACGAGGGCATCCGCCTGCCCGCGACGATCTCCGGTGAGGACCTGATCCTCGCCATCAGCCGGACGCCCGCCCACGAGTACCTCCTGGTCGAGGAGGACGGCACCATCTACGGCGTCCTGTCCACCTCCGACGTGGACCAGGCCTTCCGCGAACCGCGCCGCTGAGCCCGGGCGGGTGCCCGACTAGGGTTCCGGCATGCTCGACGACGTCGCCCCCGAGGCCTTCTCCGGTGTCCACCGGGGACCGCTCCGCGCCGGTGAGTGGGTCCGGCTGACCGACAGCAAGGGCCGCCGCCACAACATCTGCCTCGAGCCCGGCAAGCGGTTCTTCTCCAACCGCGGGCACTTCGACCACGACGAGCTGATCGGCCGCGAGGAGGGGTTCAGCGTGACCTCGTCGGCCGGCGGCGAGTACCTCGTCTTCCGCCCGCTCCTGTCCGAGTACGTCGTGTCGATGCCGCGCGGCGCCGCCGTGGTCTACCCCAAGGACGCCGCCCAGATCGTGGCGATGGCCGACGTCTACCCCGGTGCCCACGTGGTGGAGGCCGGCGTCGGGTCGGGCGCCCTGACCTGCTCGCTGCTGCGCGCCGTCGGCCCGCACGGCCGCGTGACGTCGTACGAGCGGCGCGAGGAGTTCGCGGACGTCGCGCGACGCAACGTGACCCAGTTCTTCGGCGGCGACCACCCCGCCTGGCGGCTCACCCTCGGCGACCTGGCCGAGGCCCTCCCGGAGCTGGGGGAGCAGGTCGACCGCGTCATCCTCGACATGCTCGCGCCCTGGGACTGCCTGGACGCGACCGCGGGTGCGCTGCGGGCCGGCGGCATCGTCTGCGCGTACGTCGCCACCACGACCCAGCTGTCCCGTTTCGTCGAGACGGTGCGAGCGCACGGTGGCTTCACCGAGCCGTCGGCCTGGGAGTCCCTGGTCCGCGACTGGCACGTCGAGGGCCTGGCCGTCCGGCCGGGACACAAGATGATCGGCCACACGGCGTTCCTGGTGACCGCCAGACGGATGGCTCCGGGGGAGCGGGCGCCGCTGAAGAAGCGCCGCCCGGCGCCCGGTGCCTACGGCACGGACTACTCCGGTCCCCGACCGGCGGGACTGCCGCCGCAGGTGATCGACGAGGAGTACGACGCGTAGGTCACCCCGAGTGGCCCGGAGATGGCCCGTTCGTGTCCCACAGGCATGGCCCCGGTAGTCCAAATCGTGACCAACACAGCACAATGTGGCCTTCCTTGGGGCGCCCATCCGGGTAGGGTCCTGAGCAGAGGAGGTGACGCCGATGTCAGCATCCGAAGGCGTTCCCGGCAGTGGGGGTCGTAGCCCCGACGAGCTCATGAACCAGGTGCGATTCCTCGAAGCGGAGGTCACAGACCTCCGCCGGCGGCTGGGGGACGCTCCCGGCCACTCACGCGGCATCGAGCTGCGCCTCGCCGACACCCAGCGGTCCCTCGCGGCCGTCACCTCCCAGAACGAACGCCTCGCCCAGACGCTGCGCGAGGCCCGTGACCAGATCATGAAGCTGAAGGAGGAGGTCGACCGGCTGGCGCAGCCGCCGGCCGGCTTCGGCACCTTCCTCAACCGCAACGAGGACGACTCCATCGACGTCTTCACCGGCGGTCGCAAGCTGCGGGTGAACGTCAGCCCCGCGGTCGAGCTCGACGAGCTCGTGCGTGGCCAGGAGGTCATGCTCAACGAGGCGCTGAACGTCGTCGCCGCGCTCGACTTCGAGGAGGTCGGCGAGGTCGTCATGTTCAAGGAGCTCCTGGCCGACGGCGAGCGCGCGCTGGTGATCGCGAACGCCGACGAGGAGCGGGTCGTCCGCATCGCCGAGCCGCTGCGCTCGATGACCCTGCGCGCCGGCGACTCCCTGCTGCTCGAGGCGCGGGCCGGCTACGTCTACGAGAAGGTCCCGAAGTCCGAGGTCGAGGAGCTCGTCCTCGAAGAGGTCCCGGACATCGACTACTCCAAGATCGGCGGTCTGGTGAACCAGATCGACCAGATCCGCGACGCGGTCGAGCTGCCCTACCTCCACCCCGAGCTGTTCAAGGAGCACGAGCTCAAGCCGCCCAAGGGCGTGCTGCTCTACGGCCCTCCGGGCTGCGGCAAGACCCTGATCGCCAAGGCGGTCGCGAACTCGCTGGCCAAGAAGGTCGCGGCGAAGACCGGCCAGGAGGGGAAGTCCTACTTCCTCAACATCAAGGGCCCCGAGCTGCTCAACAAGTACGTCGGCGAGACCGAGCGGCACATCCGGCTGGTCTTCCAGCGCGCTCGTGAGAAGGCCAGCGGCGGCACGCCGGTCATCGTGTTCTTCGACGAGATGGACTCGCTGTTCCGCACCCGCGGCTCGGGTGTCTCCTCCGACGTCGAGAACACCATCGTTCCCCAGCTGTTGAGCGAGATCGACGGCGTCGAGCTGCTCGAGAACGTCCTGGTCATCGGTGCCTCCAACCGCGAGGACATGATCGACCCCGCGATCCTGCGGCCCGGCCGGCTCGACGTGAAGATCAAGATCGAGCGCCCGGACGCCGAGTCGGCGCGCGACATCTTCAGCAAGTACCTCACCAAGACGCTGCCGCTGCACGCCGACGACCTGGCCGAGTTCGGCAACGACAAGGACGCCTGCGTCGCCGGCATGATCCAGGCGACGGTCGAGCGGATGTACACCGAGACCGAGGAGAACCGCTTCCTCGAGGTGACCTACGCCAACGGCGACAAGGAAGTCCTCTACTTCAAGGACTTCAACTCCGGCGCGATGATCCAGAACATCGTCGACCGGGCCAAGAAGATGGCGATCAAGGACCTGCTCGACCACGAGCAGAAGGGTCTGCGGATCTCCCACCTGCTCCAGGCCTGCGTGGACGAGTTCAAGGAGAACGAGGACCTCCCGAACACCACCAACCCCGACGACTGGGCGCGGATCTCCGGCAAGAAGGGCGAGCGGATCGTCTTCATCCGCACCCTCATCACCGGCAAGGGCGGCACCGAGCCGGGGCGCTCGATCGACACCGTGTCCAACACGGGCCAGTACCTCTAGGGCATGGCGGAGGAAGAGCTCGAACGCAGCGAGCTCGAGGCGCTGCTGGAGACGCGCCGCGAGCTCGGTCTGCGCTACGACCGCGAGCTGGTCGACGGCTTCGCCGACCGGATCGAGCGGGCCGTGGAGGCGCGCTACGCCGCGGACAAGAACGACATGGCCTGGGACCGGCGGGCCTCCGAGCACGCCGGCCAGCGCCAGCTCGCGCTGGGGATCGTGTCGGTCGTGGTCGGCATCCCCACGTCGGCGATCACGCTCGCGATCCCCGAGGGCAACACGAGCTTCGGGGCGCTGTGCGTCGCCTGGGCCGGCATCATCGGCGTCAACTTCGCGCACGCGCGCCAGGGCCGCCCGCGTCGCCGCTGACCCGGCGTACGCCCGAACGACGGGGCCGGCCCGAGCCGGCACCGCCGCGGATGCGGCTCAGAGCCGCGCCTCGATCAGCAGGTTGTACGCCGTCGCGGCGGCGACCCGGGCCGAGGTGAAGCCCGCGTCGGCGAAGGCGGCGGTCAGCCTCGCCGGCCCGGCCTGGGCACCGAGGGCCGCGCCGCCCTGCGAGACGCTGTTCGGGACGCAGAGCAGCGAGCTGGCGACGTAGTACGGCAGCGCCGCCGGGCTGGTCAGGTTGTCCTCGAGCGTGTCCCCGGCGAACGGCTCGACCGCGAACACCTGGCCTCCGGGCCGCAGCGACGCACGGGCGTGCGCGAGCGCGCCGACCGGGTCGCCCATGTCGTGCACGGCGTCGAAGAAGCACACCAGGTCGTAGCTGCCGGAGTACGTCGAGGCGTCGCCGACGTGGAAGTGCACCCGGTCGGAGACCCCGGCCGCCTCCGCGGCCGCGGTCGCCCGCTGGATCGACTCCTCGTGGTAGTCGACGCCCACGAACCGCGACTTCGGGAACGCCTCGGCCAGCATGATCGTGGCGGTGCCCAGGCCGCAGCCCACGTCGATGACCCGGATGCCGGCCTCGAGCCGCTCGGCGAGGCCGTCCACGGCCGGCAGCCACTCGGCGATCAGCGAGTTGCGGTAGAGCGTCCCGAAGAACCGCTCCACGCCGGTGAAGACGCGGGAGTCGTGCTCGTGCCAGCCGACCCCGTCGCCGGTGGCGTAGGCGTGCGCGAGCTTGTCGGTGGCGGCGTGCACGCCGGTGATCACCTCGAACGTCGCGGCACCGAAGGCGGGGCTGCCCTCGTCGGCGAGCACCATGGCGTGCTCGGCCGGAAGCGAGAAGCTTCCGGTCTCGGAGTCGTAGGTGACGTAGCCGATGGCGGCCTGGGCGGAGAGCCACTCCAGGACGTAGCGCTCGGCGAGGCCGGAGCGCTCGGCGAGCTCGCGGCTGGTGGCCGACTCGACGGACGCGAGTGCCCGGTAGAGCCCGAGCCGGTCGCCGAGGTAGACGAGGACGCCGTTGTAGGCGATGGCGGCGTGCCCGGCCACCAACCCCGCGAACTCCTCGACGCGGGCGAGGTCGAGCGCGGGAGCGTCGATCTGCGTGGTCATGCGTGTTCCTTTCGATGAGGGCACCCCGGTGGCGCCCGTCGCCGACCACGGTCCGGGGTCGCCCTCACACCGCCCTGTCGCAGCGCGGCGCGACCCGCCGGGCCCGTGACAGGCCGGTGACAGCGCTCGCACGCGACAATGCGGCATGGCCTCGCTGACCGACCTCGGCACCGTGCTCGCGCTCTGGGCGCACCCCGACGACGAGACCTACCTGACCGGCGGGCTGCTCGGTGCCCTCCGCGACCAGGGCCAGCGGGCCGTCTGCGTGACCGCGACCCGGGGCGAGGCCGCGGATCCGGACGCCGGGCCGGACGAGCGGGCCGCGCTGGCCAAGCTCCGGACCGAGGAGCTCGAGGCGGCGCTGGCGATGCTCGGCGTCGACGAGCACCACTGGTGGGACTACCCCGACGGTGGCTGCGCCGACGTGGATCCCGGAGGTCCGGTCGGCCGGCTGACGGCCCTGCTCGACGACGTACGCCCGGACACGCTGGTCACGTTCGGCCCGGACGGCTTCACCGGGCACCCCGACCACCAGGCCGTCAGCCGCCTGGGCCGACCAGGCGGTGAGGGCGTCCGCGACACCCGCCGCGCCTGCTCCACGCCGTCGCGCAGGAGCCGGCCGTCGACGCCGAGCTCGACGAGGAGTACGGCGTCTTCGAGCTGGGCCGGCCGCGGATCTGCACCGACGACGAGCTCGCCTTCCAGCTGCGGCTCGAAGGTGCGTCGCTCGAGCGCAAGGTCGACGCCCTGCTGCGCCAGGAGTCGCAGACCAGCGGCCTGGTCGCCGCGGTCGGCCGGGAGCGGTTCAGCGCCTGGGTGGCCACCGAGAGCTTCGCCCCGCCTCTCGAAACCAGGTGACGGCCGCGGCCGTGCTCGGGCACAGTGCGGTACGACGTACCCCGAGCCAGGAGCCCCCGATGGACGCCGACCGGACCTCCCTCGCCCTGTGCGTGGACGTCCTCGGGCCGCTCGCGCTCCGGGTGTACGGCGAGCCGGTCGCGGTCCCGGGGCTGCGCCGGCGGGCGCTGCTGGCGCTGCTCGCCCTCGAGGGAAGCCGTGGCGCGAGCGCGGACCGGCTGGTCGACTGCCTGTGGCCGGAGGAGCCACCGCGGAACGCCGTGCAGGCGCTCTACAACCACGTCTCCCGGGTGCGCGGCCATCTCGGCGCGCTCGCCGACCGGCTGGAGCGGCACGGGTCCGGCTACCGCCTGCTGCTGGAGCCGGACGAGCTGGACGCGGATGCCGCCCGCAGGCTGGCCCGGCGCCGCGGCCGCACCGGGCACGGCACCCGCCACCGCCGCGGCGTACGCACGCAGCGCCCTGGACCTGTGGCGCGGCCCGGCCCTCGCCGAGTTCCGCGGGCTGCCGGCCCTCGAGGTCGAGTCGGTCGGGCTGGACGAGCTCCGCCTGCGTCTCGTCGACGACCTCGTGGAGGCCCGGCTGGCGCTCGGCGACCGCGCCGTCGCCGTCGACGCGGCCGCCGCCGCGGCCGCGGAGCCGCTGCGCGAGCGCACCACCCTGCTGCACGTCCGGGCCCTCGCCGCGGACGGCCGCACCGCCGAGGCGATGGCGGCCGCGCAGTCCTACCGACGCCGGCTGGTCGAGGAGACCGGGCTGGACCCGGGACCCGCGCTGGCCGACCTGGAGCAGATGGTGGCCGGCGGCAGCCTCGCCCTCGCCTCGCTGGCGCCGGCACGCGCCGCCGCCCTGCGCGTGGCCCGACCCGCGGGACCGCTGGTGGGCCGCCAGCACGACCGCGAGGAGGTGCTCCGGCTGCTGCGGACCAACGCGACCGTGACCATCACGGGCCCCGGCGGCGTCGGCAAGACCCGGCTCGCGCTCGACGTGGCCGCCGACCCGTCGGCCGCGCACGGCGCCAACGGGCGACGTCGTGGTCGTCCACCTCGCCGCCGTCGACCGGCCCGAGCGGGTCTGCCAGGCGGTCGCGTCGACGCTCGGGCTGCGGACCACCGGCGACGACGTCCGCCCCGCCGACGTCGCGGCTGCTCTCGCCGACCGCGACCTGCTGCTGGTGCTCGACAACTGCGAGCACCTGCCCGACGCCTGCCGCGAGCTCGTGGTCACCATCGCCCGGCACGCGCCCGGCGTCCGGGTGCTGGCCACCTCGCGGGTCACCCTGCACGTCCCGGGGGAGTACGTCGTGCGGCTGCAGCCGCTGCCCGTGCCCCGGGACGGCGCCGACCTCGAGTCGCTGCGCCGGCAGCCGGGGGTCCGCGCGTTCGTCGAGCACGCCCGGCGACGCCGGGCCGACTTCGAGCTGGCCGCCGAGGATGCCGCCGACGTCGTGGAGGTGCTGCGCCGGCTGGACGGGCTCCCGCTCGGGATCGAGCTGGCCGCCCGGCAGGTGGCCGTGATGCCGCTGCGCGCGGTCCGCGACCGCCTGGACCGGGCGCTCGACCTCGCGCACCGGCCGGGAGGGGGACGACGACCGGCAGCGCACGCTCCGGGCGACCATCGACTCGTCCTACCGGCTGCTGGACCCGGACGAGCAGCGCCTGCTCCGCGCGCTCGCGCCGTTCCCCGGCGGCGTCGACCTGGCGACGGTCGAGGCGCTCGCCGCGGACGTCCGGGCGCCGGGGGACCCGCTCGACCTGCTGCACCGGCTGGTGGACGCCTCGCTCGTGGTCGCCGACCCCGAGGCGGGCAGGTACCGCCTGCTGTTCACGGTGCGCGCGTTCCTCCTCGACGAGCTCGCCGCCACCGGCGAGCGGGACGCCGCGGAGGGCCGGTTCCTGGACCGCTGCCTCGCCGTCGCCACCGAGCTCGCGACGCGCATGTTCGGGCCCGACGAGCCGGAGAACGACCGGCGGCTCCGGGCCGAGCTGGACAACCTCCGGGCGGCGCGCGACCTGGCGCGGGCACACGGCAGGGACGACGTCCGGGTCGGCATCACCGTGTGGCTCGACGAGCCCTCGCTGTGGCGCGACCTGCGCGAGCTGTGGCAGTGGGCGCTGGAGCTCGCGGCCGACCGCACCCTGGCCGACCACCCGCAGCGGGTGGCGGTGCTCGGCTGCGCCGCCGAGGCCGCGCGGCTGTTCGGGGACCTTGACCTCGCGGCGGAGCTGGCCGACGAGGCGATCGCCCTGGCGGGACCGGACCCCGACCCGGTCCAGGTGCACCGGGCCTGGCGGGCGCACGGCGCGGTCGCCCACTTCCGCGGCGACTTCGCCGCGGCGGCCGAGGGCTGGCTGCGGTCGGGCGACGGACGGTCGGTGGTGTCCGGCGCGTACGTCGCCTCCGCCGCGCTGGCCACGGCGTACGGCGGGGATCCGGTGGCCGCACGCGCCCTGCTGGACCGCGCCCACGCGGCGAACGCCGCGTCGAGGTGCGTCTCGCACGTCGCGTTCGCGGCGTACGTCGAGGGGGAGCTCCGGGCGACGACGAACGTGGAGCAGTCGGTCCCGTACTACCTGGAGGCCATCGACGGCGCCCGCCGGGCGGGCGCGAACTTCGTCGTCGGCATCGCCAGCGTCGCGCTCGCGTCCGCGCGGACCCGGATCGGCGACGTGTCCGGAGCCGCGGACGGGTTCGCCTACCTGATCGACTACTGGCGGCGCACCGGGCAGACCACCCAGCTCTGGACCACGGCACGGAACGCGGCCGGCCTGCTGTCGACGGTGGGCCGGCACGAGCTCGCCGCCCTGCTGCTGATCTGCGCCGACGACGCACCGGGGGCCGCGGCCGTCGGACCGCAGATCGCCCGCTTCAGCGGCCGCACGTTCACGCCCATGGGCGACCTCGTCGACGTGATCGCGCTGGCCCAGCTCCGCGCCGAGGCCGGCCGTCTCGGGTCGCAGGCCGTGCTCGACCGCGCGGCTGCCGAGCTCCGGGAGCTGGCCGCGGACACGTGACCGGATGCGGCTAGCCCCTCGAGGTAGGGGTAGCACCACCCCACACAGGTCGTGTGGGTGCCCGTGCCGAGTTTGGTGCCTGCACGGTCGGCAGGAGCCCGCGTTCTCCCTAGCGTTGTCAGTACCTCGACAACCGAGGAATCGACACCCAGGAGAGCGTCATGAGCTACACCGACATCTACGAGACCGGGACCAGCCGGGCGCTTCCTCTCCGCGACTCGTGGGGCCGCCCCCACACCGACAACTGGTGGACCGAGCGACAGGCGCACGAGAGCACCACCCGACCGGGTCGGGGAACGACAGTCGCCACGCGGCCGGAGGGCTTCGAGCTGCTGATCACCGCGTAGGCTCGGCCCATGAGCGTCCGTCGGGTCATGGGCACCGAGGTGGAGTACGGCATCTCGGTGCAGGGCCAGCCCATGGCCAACCCGATGGTCGCGTCCTCGCAGGTCGTCAACGCCTACGCCTCGGCCACCGTCAAGGCCCGCCGGGCCCGCTGGGACTTCGAGGAGGAGTCGCCGCTGCGCGACGCCCGCGGGTTCGACATGTCGCGACAGGTCGCCGACCCGAGCCAGCTCACCGACGAGGACATGGGCCTGGCCAACGTGATCCTCACCAACGGCGCCCGGCTCTACGTCGACCACGCGCACCCGGAGTACTCCACGCCCGAGGTCACGACGCCGCGCGACATCGTGCTCTGGGACAAGGCGGGGGAGCAGGTCATGCTCGACGCCGCCCGCCGCGCCGGCCAGCTGCCGGGCGGAGCGCCCGATCGCCCTCTACAAGAACAACACCGACAACAAGGGGGCGTCGTACGGCGCCCACGAGAACTACCTGATGCGCCGGTCGACGCCGTTCGGCGACATCGTCCGGCACCTCACGCCGTTCTTCGTCAGCCGCCAGGTCGTCACCGGTGCCGGGCGGGTCGGCATCGGGCAGGACGGCCGCGAGCACGGCTTCCAGATCAGCCAGCGCGCGGACTTCTTCGAGGTCGAGGTCGGCCTCGAGACGACGCTGAAGCGCCCGATCATCAACACCCGCGACGAGCCGCACGCCGACCCGGAGAAGTACCGCCGGCTGCACGTCATCATCGGCGACGCCAACCTGGCCGAGGTGTCGACGTACCTCAAGGTCGGCACCACCGCGCTGGTGCTGTCGATGATCGAGGACCGGTTCCTGGGCCAGGACTTCACCGTCGACGGCGCCGTCTCCGGGCCTGCGGGCGGTCTCGCACGACCCGACGCTCAAGCACCAGGTCACGCTGACCGACGGCCGCAAGCTGACCGCCGTCCAGCTCCAGATGGAGTACCTCGACCTGGCCAAGAAGTACGTCGAGGACCGGCTCGGCGCCGACGCCGACGCCCAGACCCTCGACGTGCTGAGCCGGTGGGAGTCGGTGCTCGACCGCCTCGAGCGGGACCCGATGCTCTGCGCCAGCGAGCTGGACTGGGTCGCGAAGCTCCAGCTGCTCAACCAGTACCGCGACCGCGACGGCCTCGAGTGGGACGACGCCAAGCTCCAGCTGATCGACTACCAGTACTCCGACATCCGGCCCGAGAAGGGTCTCTACCACCGCCTGGTCGGGATGGGCCGGATCGAGCGGCTGCTCGACGACACCTCGGTCGAGCTGGCGATGCACGACCCGCCGACCGACACCCGCGCCTACTTCCGCGGCCGCTGCCTCGAGAAGTACGCCGAGCACGTCGCCGCGGCGTCCTGGGACTCGGTGATCTTCGACCTGCCCGGCCGGGAGTCGCTTGCAGCGGGTTCCGACCATCGACCCGCTCCGCGGGAGCCGCGCCCACGTCGGGGAGCTGCTGGATCGTTGTGAAACCGCGGACCAGCTTTTCACCGCTCTCACCTCGTGACTGGATAGGGTCAAGACATGGCACAGGAACACAAGCAGCCACGGAAGTCCTCCGAGACCGAGGAGTCGACCGAGGCCACCACCGAGTCGGACGTCTCCGAGCGCAAGGAAGCCCTCGACGACGACATCGACGCGATCCTCGACGAGATCGACGACGTGCTCGAGACCAACGCCGAGGACTTCGTGAAGTCGTTCATCCAGAAGGGCGGCCAGTGATCGACGCCCGCCTGCCCGGTGCCTACCTGGTCCCGGGCTCGTCCTCCTTCGCCGACTTCCTGTCGGCGCAGGCACCCGACCTGCTGCCCGCGCGGCGTACCGTCCCCCAGGGCCACGCCGGCGACCTCGCGCCGCACGGCACCACCATCGTCGCCGCGACCTATCCCGGCGGCGTGGTGATGGCCGGCGACCGCCGCGCCACCATGGGCAACGTCATCGCCCAGCGCGACATCGAGAAGGTCTTCCCGGCCGACGAGTTCTCCGCGGTCGGCATCGCCGGCTCGGCCGGGCTCGCCGTCGAGATGGTGCGCCTGTTCCAGACCGAGCTCGAGCACTACGAGAAGATCGAGGGCACCACCCTCTCCATGGACGGCAAGGCCAACCGGCTGGCGGCCCTGATCCGCTCCAACCTCGGCATGGCCATGCAGGGTCTCGCCGTGGTGCCGCTGTTCGCGGGCTACGACCTGACCACCGACGGCGGCCGGATCTTCAGCTACGACGTCACCGGCGGCCGCTACGAGGAGACCGCGTTCCACTCGGTGGGCTCCGGCTCGCTGTTCGCGCGCGGCTCGCTGAAGAAGCTCTACCGCGCCGACCTCGGTGAGTCCGACTGCGTGCTGGCGGTCGTCCAGGCTCTCTACGACGCCGCCGACGACGACTCCGCCACGGGCGGGCCCGACCTGACCCGCCGGATCTTCCCGGTGGTCCAGGTGATCACCGCCGACGGCGGCCGCCGGATGCCCGACGACGAGGTGGCCGCGATCGCCGACCGGATGATCGAGGGACGGATGACCCGCCCCGACGGCCCCACCGCCGCCCTGAGCTGACCGCGACGACCTGGAGTTGAGCCACCGATGAGCATGCCGTTCTACGTCTCGCCCGAGCAGCTGATGAAGGACCGGGCGGACTTCGCGCGCAAGGGCATCGCCCGTGGGCGCTCGGTCGTCGTCGTCCAGTACGCCGACGGTGTCCTGTTCGTGTCCGAGAACCCGTCCCAGGCGCTGCACAAGATCGCCGAGATCTACGACCGGATCGCGTTCGCCGCCGTCGGTCGCTACAACGAGTTCGAGAACCTCCGGATCGCCGGCGTCCGCCTGGCCGACATGCGCGGCTACGCCTACGACCGGCGCGACGTCACCGGGCGCGGGCTGGCCAACGCCTACGCGCAGACCCTCGGCACGATCTTCTCCAGCGGTGGTGAGAAGCCCTACGAGGTCGAGATCTTCGTCGCCGAGATCGGCGACACGCCCGACACCGACCAGATCTTCCGGCTGACCTACGACGGCCAGGTCGCCGACGAGCACGGGTACGCCGTGATGGGCGGTGCGGCCGACGTCGTGGGGGAGTACCTCAAGTCCCACTACACCGAGGGCGCCACCCTCGACGATGCGCTGCACCTCGCGGTCGCCGCGCTCGGGCACACCGACGCCTCCGACCGGGTGATCCCGGTCGAGGACCTCGAGGTCGCCATCCTCGACCGCAGCCGCCCCCAGCCGCGGAAGTTCCGCCGGCTGGCGCCGGCCCGGTTGACCACGCTGCTCGCCGACCGTGGGCCGTCCGAGCCGGCCCCGGAGGAGCCCCCCGTCGACGCTCCCGCGGCCGACGACGCCCCGGCCGGCGAGCCCGGCAAACGGCGAGCCCCCGATCGCGCCCTGATCCGGCGCGACAGAAGGCACGCCGGACCGTTCTCTGAGCCACAGACCCGGCGTCTTGGTGAGCTGAGGCCCTCGGGGCCACGGTTTGGTCCCCAACCGCAAGTAACTGCACAGATTCGTTGCGGTTTCTGACCATTCCGTGGCCTGTGTAGCCGGTTGTCCACAGCTGCTGGATCGACCCGTTTTCGACATTGCCGACGGGCACACCATCCTTCTCGTGGGCGATGACGAGGAAACGAAGCGAGCCGGCGAAGCCATTCGCGGCGAGATCCGGATCGCCGGATTCCATCGCGTCAGTCATGGGCTCTTCCTGCCTCCGAGCTCGGGACTCAGTGATGACGACACCTTTCGCCGCGAGCTAGCCGCTTGGCTCCTGGTGCTTCCTCCACAAGCGGTCTTCACCCACGTCACAGGTGCGCGGCTGTTGGGCTGGCAATTGCCGCGGCTGCCCGAGCAGACGCCTGTCTTCGCAGCGGTCGAAGGTGACCAGTCGCGTCCGCGCCGCCCTGGGCTGATCTGTTCGCGGTTGAGGCGAGAAGCCGGACCCGTGGGTGAGGGCCTGCCGATCGAGCGTCCCGAGGAGATCCTCCTTCGCGCTGGCCGAGACCTGGGGTCCCTCGACCTGACGATCATGCTCGACTCGGCGCGGCGGCTCGGGCATGTCGATCCTGGCGCCTGGGGCCAATCCTCGGCTCCGGAAGACCTGGCGTACGCCCCCTGAGAGCGGCTTGGGAGATGTCGTCCCCGCGGGCAGATTCGGCCGGCGAAACGATTCTCCGCATGTTCGACGAAGCGATGGACGTCCCCGTCGAGCCCCAGGTGACTCTCTCAACGACCAGGGCGCGGTTGTGGGCCATGCCGACCTGTTGGTCAGCGGCACCCGCTTGATCCACGAGTACGACGGCGCACACCACCGCCGCGTCCGGCAGCACGTGACCGATCTGCGACGGGACAGGGGTCTGGGCGGGGCGGACTACCAACGTCGAGGATTCAGCCTTGACGACTTGCTCAACCATCCGCTGGTTGTCATGCACGAGATCGATCGGGATCTCGGCCGGCCACACAAGCGCTCGAGCCTCGATCGATGGCGTCAGGCTCGTGGAGAACTCCCTGTACTCCGAAGTCGGCCGACAGCGTGTCCTGAACCGATGGAAGCGGACGAATGGGAGTCATCGATTGGTCACGAACCGCATGAAATCTGCGGATGGACTTGCGGTTGGGGACCAAACCGCAATCCCCAGCCCACGAATTGTCCCCAACCGAACGACCCTCAGCCCTTCGTCGAGCCGAGGGTGAGCCCGGAGACGAACTGCTTCTGCAGCACGAAGAACACCAGCAGCACCGGCAGCGCCACCAGGACCGACCCGGCCGACAGCAGGTTGTAGTCGACGAAGAACTGGCCGCGCAGGTTGTTCAGGGCGCTGGTGATCGGGAACTTGTCGCCGTCCCCGCCCAGCAGCACGGTCGCCCAGAAGAACTCGTTGTAGATCCAGGTGGTCTGCAGCGTCGCCAGGGCCGCGAGGGCCGGGCGGACCAGCGGCAGGGTGAGCTGCCAGTACTGCCGCCACACGCTCGCCCCGTCCACCTCGGCCGCCTCGTAGAGCTCGATGGCAGCGTCTTCATGTAGTTGCTGAGGACGAAGGTGCAGAACCCGAGCTGGAAGGCGATGTTGATCGCGATCAACCCCCAGTAGCTGCCCAGGAGCTGCTCGGAGTCGCTCATGAACGCCGGCAGCGGGATCTCGCGGTACATCCGGAAGATCGGCACCAGCAGCGCCTGCGGGGGCAGCAGGTTCGCGGCGAGGAACACGCCGAGCAGCAGCAGGTTGAAGCGGTAGCTGAAGCGGGACAGCACGAACCCGACCAGCGACGCCAGGAAGATGGTCAGGACCACGGCCGGCACGGTGATGATCAGCGAGTTGAGGAAGTACTTCCCCAGGTCGCCGTTCTCCCAGGCCAGCTGGTAGTTGTCGAAGGTCCAGCCGCCGAACGACAGGTAGCCGTTCTGCTGCGTGTAGTCGTAGTCGCGGAACGAGTTCAGCACCGCCCAGAACAGCGGGAAGATCCAGATCAGCGCCAGCACCAGCATGACCGCCGTGGCGACCCGCCCGCGCGGCTTGCTCATCGTGCCGCGCTGGGCCCGGTCCAGCACCGTCACCGGGGTCTCGGGGTCCAGCGTGCTCGTCATCGCCGCTCCTCCCTGAAGACCGACCGCAGGTAGATCGTGATGAAGACCGACGAGATCACCATCATGATCACGGCCAGCGCGGACCCGAAGCCGTAGCGGCTGGCCTCGCCGACGACGTTCTGGGAGACCAGGGCGCCGATCAGCTCGAGGCCGTTGGTGCCACGGTTGATCACCCAGACCAGGTCGAAGGCACGCAGCGACTCGATGACGACGATGACCACGACGATCATGTTGATCGGCCGCATCACCGGGAACACGATCTGGAAGAAGGTCTGCCGCTCGTTGGCGCCGTCGACCGCCGCGGCCTCCCGGAGCGATGCGTCCACGCCCTTCAGCCCGGCGAGGTAGATCAGCATGATGTAGCCGGTGTGCCGCCACGCCGTGGCGACCAGCACGGCCCACAGGTTGATGTCGGAGTCGCCGTACCAGTCGATCTCGGTGTTGAGCACCTGGTTGAGCAGGCCCTGGTCGCGGGAGTAGAAGAGCTGCCAGATGAACCCGACCAGCGCGAGCGACAGCACGACCGGCATGTAGAAGGCGGTCTGGTAGAAGCGGCTGCCGCGCATGTTGCGGTCCAGCACCACCGCCAGCAGCATCCCCAGCAGCGTGGGCACCAGGAAGAGGAAGCCCAGCCAGATCAGGTTGTGCCGGATCGCCGGCCAGAACGGCGGATAGATGTTGACGATGTCCCGGTAGTTCTGGGTGCCCACCCACTCGATCGTGTCGATGTCGCCGATCCCGTTCCAGGTCCCGAAGGACAAGACGACCGACAGCACCGCCGGCACCCACACCAGGCAGACCACGAACAGGGTCGGTACGACGACCATGAGGATGACCACCACCCGGTCGCGCGCGGCGAGCCGTCTGCGTGGCGGGGTCCGGGGCGTGGCTGTCGACGCGATTCGGTGGGGAGTTCGATGTTCGCCACGTCGGGTCCGTGCCTCCTCGAGATCTGCGCGCCGTACGAGCCTAGGACCGTCAGCCGCCGAAGATCGACACCTTCTGCTCCTGGATGCTGGCCGTCACGCCGTCGATGTCGTCGGGGTCCTCCAGGAACTGCTGGAGCGAGGGGATCATCACCGTCGAGGCGAAGTCGGACCGGGTGTCGCGGTCGAGGAACTGGGCGATCTGCTCCGCCGGCCCCGACCACCTCGGCGGACTTCTTCTGCAGGTCGGAGTACGACGCGGTGCTGGCGTTCTCGTTCGCCGCGATGAACGGCGTCGTGTCGGCGTTGGCGGCGTCCGCGGCCTCGGCCGTGCCGAGGAACTTCAGCATCTCGATGCCGCCCTCCTGGTTGTCGCCGCCCGCCGCGAGGCAGAACCCGTCGATGGGGGCGTCCAGCGCGGTGGCGCCGATCGAGGAGTCGAGCTCGGGGAACGTGAAGAAGTCGAGGTCGTCCTCGAGGTCGGGGATCGCGTCCACGACGAAGGTCCCGAGGAGGTACATGCCGGCCTCCTCGTTGCCCATCGACGTCGCGGCCTCCTGCCAGGTCCGGCCCAGCGGGTCCGCTGGTGGTAGGGGAGCAGCCCGCGCCAGGTGTCGAAGACCTGCTTGACCTCGCCGCTGTCCCAGTCCTCCTCACCGGCCATCAGGCTCATGTGGAAGTCGAAGCCGTTGATCCGCATGTTGAGGATGTCGAAGGTGCCCATGGCCGGCCAGCCGTCCTTGTCCGCGAAGGCGAACGGGACCAGGCCGTCGGACTGCATCTTCTTCATCAGGGAGTCGAACTCGTCGAAGGTGACCGGCGGGGCGTAGCCGCGCTTCTCGAAGACCGACTTCTTGTAGAAGACCGCCCACGGGTAGTAGTCCTTCGGGACGAAGTACTGCTTGCCGTCGCTCGCGGTCGCGGCCTCCTTGAAGCTGTCCGAGATGCCGTCGATCGGCCACACCTCGCTGACGTCGGAGATCAGCCCCTGCTCGGCCAGCTGGTTCATCCGGAAGCCCGCGAACCAGGTGAACACGTCGTCCGGGTTTCCCTGGAGGTAGGTGTTCAGGTTCTCCTGGAAGGTGTTGTGGTCGACCTCGTTGCGCTCGACCGTCACGCCGGCCTTGTCGGCGTACGCCTCGGCCATGGCGACCAGCCGCTCGTAGGCCGGACCTGCGCCCTTGGCCTCGTTCATCCCGAACTTCACCGCCGCGTCGGCACTGCCGCCTCCGTCGTCACCTCCGCACGCCGCGAGCAGGGTCGAGGAGCTCAGCAGCGCACCGCCGAGGAGCGTCCCGCGGAGCACGCTGCGGCGCGACGCCGCCATCCCGAGCACCGACGGGGGGATCGGCTGAGCCGAGCCGGGACGTGACATGACGACCTCCAGATCAACAGAAACGAACACCTGAATTGAACATTGACGTGACCGGCATCACATGTCAAGGTGGCGATCGTCCCAAACGCGGGCAAAATACTGACATTATCGAACGTCCTCGAAGGGCTCTCTGTTGACTTCAACATCCGGCCCCGACCTGGCCGCACCGGTGCTGCCGGGCGCGGCGCGCCTGGCGTTCGGTGGTGACTACAACCCCGAGCAGTGGCCACGCGCGGTCTGGGACGAGGACGTCGCGCTGATGCTCGAGGCGGGCGTCGACCTGGCCACCGTCGGCGTCTTCTCCTGGGCGCACCTCGAGGTCGCGCCGGGGGAGTACACCTTCGGCTGGCTCGACGACGTCCTGGACCGGCTGGCCCGCGCCGGGATCGGGATCGACCTGGCCACCGCCACCGCGTCGCCACCCCCGTGGCTGACCACCCGGCACCCCGAGATGCTGCCCCAGCGCGCCGACGGCACCCGGGTCTGGCCGGGCGGCCGGCAGGCGTTCTGCCCGAGCTCCCCGGTCTACCGGGAGCACGCGGTCGCCCTGTGCCGCGCCCTCGCCGAGCGGTACGCCGAGCACCCCGGCCTGCGGCTCTGGCACGTGGGGAACGAGCTCGGCTGCCACAACGCACACTGCTACTGCGACGTCAGTGCCGAGGCGTTCCGCGCCTGGCTGCGCCGGCGGTACGCCCACGTGGACGGACTGAACGAGGCGTGGGGGACCGCGTTCTGGTCCCAGCGCTACACCGACTTCGACGAGGTGCTGCCGCCCCGCTCGGCCGCCAACTTCCCCAACCCCACGCAGCAGCTGGACTTCCGCAGGTTCTCCTCCGACGAGCTGCTCGCGAACTTCGTGGCCGAGCGCGACGTGCTGCACGAGGTCTCGCCCGGGATCCCGGTCACCACGAACTTCATGGTGATGGCGAACGCACGCGACATGGACTACTGGTCCTGGGCCCGCGAGGTCGACGTCGTCTCGAACGACCACTACCTCACGGCCGCCGACCCCGAGGGCTTCCGCGAGCTCGCGTTCAGCGCCGACCTGACCCGGGGCCTGGCTGGTGGGGGCCCGTGGATCCTGATGGAGACCTCGCCGAGCGCCGTGAACTGGCAGCCGCGCAACATCGCCCGCCGGCCGGGCGAGCTGCTGCGCTCCGCGATCCAGCACGTCGCGCGCGGGGCGGACGGGATCCTGTTCTTCCAGTGGCGTGCCTCGCGGGCCGGCGCCGAGAAGTTCCACGCGGGGCTGGTGCCGCACGCCGGCACCGACACCCGCCTGTGGCGCGAGGTCGTCGAGCTGCGCCGCGCCCTGGATGCGCTGGGGGATGTGGTCGGCAGCCGGGTGCGCAACGATGTCGCGATGCTCTTCGACTGGGACGCCTGGTGGGGCTGCGAGCTCGACTCGCATCCCAGCGTCGACGTCACCTACCTCGACCGCTCCCATGCGCTGCACCGGTCCCTGACCGACGCCGGTGTGGGGGTGGACGTGCTGCACCCCGAGTCCGACCTCACCGGCTACCGCCTGGTCCTGGTGCCGACGCTCTACTCGGTGACCGACGCCGGAGCCGCCCGGGTCCGGGACGCCGTCGAGGGCGGCGCCACCGCGCTGGTGACCTACTTCAGCGGCATCGTCGACGAGCACGACCACATCCGGCTCGGCGGCTACCCCGGCGCCTTCCGCGACCTGCTCGGCGTACGCGCCGACGAGTTCCTGCCCCTGCGCAGCGACGAGCGGGTGACGCTCGACAACGGGTGGTCGGCGGACGTCTGGGCCGAGGACCTGCACCTGGCCGGCGCCGAGGCCGTGGCGACGTACGTCGACGGGCCGGCCGCAGGTCAGCCCGCCGTGACGCGGAACGCGTACGGCGCCGGCACGGCGTGGTACGTCGCCTGCCGGACCGACCAGGCCGCCACCGACGCCCTCGTCGGCCGCTTGCTGGCAGAGGCCGCCGTCGAGCCCGTCGCAGCCGGCGGGGGATCGGGCGTCGAGGTCACTCGGCGGGCACACGAGGGCGGCGACAGCTGGGTCTTCGTCGTGAACCACGGCGACGAGCCCGCCACCGTGGACGTCCGGGGCACGAGCTGCTGCAGGACCGCGACGTCGACGGACGGCTGACCGTCCCGGCGGGCGGCGTCGCCGTGGTGCGGGAGGCGCGATGATCGCGGCCGAACGACGCTCCCGGATCCTGGCCCAGCTGGAGCGCGACGGCATCGTCCGGGTCAAGGACCTCGTGACCACCATGGGCGTCTCGGACATGACGATCCGGCGCGACCTCGGCGTCCTCCACGACCAGGGCGTCCTCGAGAAGGTGCACGGCGGGGCAGTGGTCCGGGCCGAGCCCAGCACCGCCGAGCCCGGTTTCGAGGCGAAGTCGGCCCGGCAGCTCGCGCAGAAGGAGGCCATCGCCGACCGCGCGGCGCAGATGGTGCAGCCGGGATCGGCCATCGCGGTCTCCGCCGGGACCACCACCCACGCGCTGGCCCGGCACCTCGTCGACATCCCCGACCTGACGGTGGTCACCAACTCCGTGTGGGTCGCCGACGTCCTGCACCGGTCGGGCGTCAACCGCGAGTCGGTGCTGCTCACCGGTGGGCTGCGCACGCCGTCCGACGCGCTGGTCGGACCGATCGCGATCGCGGCCCTCCGCTCCCTCCACCTCGACGCCGTCTTCATGGGGGTGCACGGCATGGACGCCCGGGCCGGGTTCAGCACGCCGAACCTCCTCGAGGCCGAGACGAACCGGGCCATGGTCGCCGCCGGCCGGAGGCTGATCGTGATCGCCGACTCCACCAAGTGGGGGGTCGTCGGGCTCAGCTCGATGGCCCGCCTGTCCGAGGCCGCGACGGTCGTCACCGACGTCGGCCTGAGCGACTCGGCGCGCCGGATCCTCGCCGAAGAGGTCGACGAGCTGATCCTCACTGAGCCGGTTCCGCGCGAGATCACCGGAGTGCCCCTAGGCTGAGTCCGTGGACCGGCGGATCTTCGGCATCGAGAACGAGTACGGCGTCACGTGCACGTTCCGTGGCCAGCGCCGCCTGAGTCCCGACGAGGTGGCCCGCTACCTCTTCCGCAAGGTCGTCAGCTGGGGCCGCAGCAGCAACGTCTTCCTCCGCAACGGCGCCCGGCTCTACCTCGACGTCGGCAGCCACCCCGAGTACGCCACGCCCGAGTGCGACGACGTCACCGAGCTCGTCACCCACGACAAGGCGGGGGAGCGGGTGCTCGAGGGGCTCCTGCTCGACGCCGAGCAGCGGCTGCACGACGAGGGCATCGCCGGCGAGATCTACCTCTTCAAGAACAACACCGACTCCGCGGGCAACTCCTACGGCTGCCACGAGAACTACCTCGTCGGCCGCGCCGGGGAGTTCACCCGGCTGGCCGACATCCTGATCCCGTTCCTCGTGACCCGGCAGATCGTGGTCGGCGCCGGCAAGATCACCCAGACCCCGCGCGGGGCGTCGTACTCCGTCAGCCAGCGCGCCGAGCACATCTGGGAGGGCGTCTCCAGCGCCACCACCCGCAGCCGGCCGATCATCAACACCCGCGACGAGCCGCACGCCGACGCCGAGAAGTACCGCCGCCTCCACGTCATCGTCGGCGACTCGAACATGAGCGAGACGACGACCATGCTCAAGGTCGCCAGCTGCGACCTGGTGCTGCGGATGATCGAGGAGGGCGTGGTGATGCGCGACCTCACGATGGAGAACCCGATCCGCGCGATCCGCGAGATCTCCCACGACATGAGCGGGCGGCGCAAGGTCCGGCTCGCCAACGGCCGGGAGGCCAGCGCGCTCGACATCCAGCAGGAGTACCTCTCCAAGGCCCGCGACTTCGTCGACCGCCGCGAGATCAGCACGCCGGTCATCGAGCGCGCCCTCGACCTGTGGGAGCGCGGCCTCAAGGCGGTCGAGTCCGACGACCTGGGCCTGGTCGACCGCGAGATCGACTGGGTCATCAAGTGGAAGCTGATCGAGCGCTACCGCGCCAAGCACGGCCTGCCCCTCGGCCACCCGCGGATCGCCCAGCTCGACCTCGCCTACCACGACATCCACCGCGGCCGCGGGCTCTACTACCTGCTCGAGAAGCGCGGTGCGGTCGCCCGGGTGACCACGGACCTGAAGATCTTCCAGGCCAAGTCGGTGCCGCCGCAGACCACCCGGGCCCGGCTGCGCGGCGAGTTCATCCGCAAGGCGCAGGAGCGCCGCCGCGACTTCACGGTCGACTGGGTGCACCTCAAGCTCAACGACCAGGCGCAGCGGACGGTCCTGTGCAAGGACCCGTTCCGTGCGTACGACGAGCGGGTCCAGCGGCTGATCGACGGCATGTGAGACGGGTCGCCCCACGGGCGGGCGGTGCCGGAACCTCTCAGGGTGGCCCTATAAGGTGACCGGGCTGTCCGACGTCCCCGTGTGTGAAGGTGTTTCCGTGTCCCGACGTACCCGTCGTGTGCTCCCGCTCGTCCTGACCATCGCCCTCGGCTTCGGCCTGTCGTCCTGTGGCGACGACTCCGACGACGGCTCGGGGGACGAGGGCGGCAGCGGCGACCTGTCCTCGCTCACGATCGAGGGGGAGCCCGGCACCGCGCCCGAGGTCACCTTCGACGGCAAGATCGAGGTCGAGGAGACCACCAGCGAGGTGATCACCGAGGGCGACGGCGAGGAGATCGCCGCCGGCGACTCCGTGCTCGCCCACATCTGGATCGGCAACGGCTTCAGCCAGGAGCAGTCCTTCAGCACCTACGAGGAGGGCCAGAAGGCGCCGCAGCTCCTCACCGCCGACGAGAAGGTGCTCAGCCCGCTCTTCGTCGAGGGCATCGAGGGCCAGACGGTCGGCTCGCGCGTGGCCGTTGCCGCCACCGCCGAGGAGGCCTTCGGCCCGACCGGCAACGCCCAGCTCGGGATCGCCAACAAGGACACCGTCGTCGCGGTCATCGACCTGGTGAGCGCCGTCGCTCGACGGCCCCGAGGGCGCGGAGCAGCCCGCCCCGAGCTGGGCACCCGAGATCGTGGAGAAGGACGGCGTCCCGTCCTCCCTCGACTTCAGCAAGGCGCCGGAGCCGAGCAAGCAGCTGCGCTCCGCCACCCTGATCGAGGGCGAGGGCGCCACGGTCGAGAAGGGCCAGGCGCTGGTGGTCAACTACCTCGGCCAGGTCTACGACGGCAAGGCGCCCTTCGACGAGAACTACAGCACCGGCCAGCCGACGTCGTTCCCGATCGGGGTCGGCTCCGTCGTGCCCGGCTGGGACAAGACCCTCGTCGGCGCCACGGTCGGCAGCCGGATGATGCTGGCGATCCCCCCGGAGGACGGCTACGGCCCGAAGGGGAACGAGCAGGCCGGGATCAAGGGCACCGACACCCTGTACTTCGTCGTCGACATCCTCGCCGCCGGCTGACGCACACAGGGAGTCCGGGAGTGGCGAGCGACAAGACCGAGCGGCTGCTCAACCTGCTCATCATGCTGCTCGTCCAGCGCCACTACGTCTCCAAGGAGCGGATCCGGCAGATCCTCTACCCCGACCAGGGGGACGACGCGTTCGAGAAGATGTTCGAGCGCGACAAGGAGGACCTGCGCAGCATCGGCGTCCCGATCGAGGTCGGCAGCATCGACCCG
This sequence comes from uncultured Actinomycetota bacterium, assembly GCA_963803235.1. Taxonomy (GTDB): domain Bacteria; phylum Actinomycetota; class Actinomycetes; order Propionibacteriales; family Nocardioidaceae; genus Nocardioides. The sequence goes on along the minus strand of CAWDLL010000009.1, from coordinate 12,718 downwards.
TTCTTCGAGGACGAGCCGGGCTACCGGATCCGCCCCGACGAGTTCCAGCTCCCCGAGATCTCGCTGACCGGTGACGAGGCCGCGGTCGTGGCGCTCGCGACCAAGGTCTGGGAGCACGCCCGGCTCGCCGAGGCCACCACCGAGGCGGTCCGCAAGCTGACGGCGTTCGGGCTGCCGGTCGACCTGTCGGCCCTTGACGTCGTCGAGCCGCGGCTGACGGCCGACGAGCCGTCCTTCGACGTGTTCTGGGAGGCCACCCAGGACCGGACGCCGGTCGAGTTCGACTACCGCCGCGCCGGCCAGACCGAGGTCACGACCCGGCACCTGCAGCCGTGGGGTGTCGTCCGGTTCTCCGGGCGCTGGTACGCCGTGGGGTTCGACACCGACCGCGGCGAGGAGCGGATCTTCCGCCTCTCCCGCATCCAGGGCCAGGCCCGCAGGACCGGCCGGTCCGGGTCCTACGACATCCCGGCCGGCGTCGACATCCGCGAGATGGCCCGCCGGCTGGCGCCGCACACGCCGCCGGAGCCGGTCACCGTGCTGGTCCGCCAGGACGCGGGCGGTGGCCTGCGCCGGGCCGCCGCGAGCGTCGAGACCGACGTACCCGGCCCGGACGCAGCGTCCCGCTGGGACCGCCTCGAGCTGCCCCGCGGCGGGCTGGCGCTGGCCGACGAGCTGCTGGCCTATGGCGCCGACGTGTACGTCGAGTCCCCGCCCGCGCTGCGCGCCAGGGTGGTCGAGCGGCTGTCGGCGGTCGTCGGGGGAGGCGCCGGATGACCGCGACCCCGGCTCCGAACTCCGCCAAGGCCCAGGTCGGCCGCCTGCTGACGCTGGTGCCGTACCTCCATGCCCGCGGCTCGGTCCGGGTCGACGAGGCGGCCGCCGACCTCGGCGTGTCCCAGGAGGTGCTGCTCAACGACCTCAAGGTGCTGTTCATGTGCGGCCTGCCCGGCGGCTACCCGGACGACCTGATCGACGTCGACCTCGACGCGCTGGAGGGCGAGGAGGGCGACGGCGTGATCCGGGTGTCGAACGCCGACTACCTCGCCCGCCCGCTCCAGCTCTCGCCCACCGAGGCGACCGCGGTGATCGTGGCGCTCCGGGCGCTGCGCAACGGAGCCGCCGACGACACCCGCGAGGTGGTCGACCGCACCCTGGCCAAGCTCGAGGCCGCGGCCGCCGGCCGGTTCGACCCCCGCGTGGACCCCGGTGCCGACCCGGTCGTCGACGCCGGCGCCCGCTACCGCGCCGACCTCGAGCGGGCCGCCCGCGACCAGCGCCAGGTCCGGCTCGTCTACTACGTCCCGTCCCGGGACGAGGAGTCCGAGCGGGTGGTGGACCCGCGTGGCGTCGTCACCGCCCACGGCTTCACCTACCTCGACGCCTACTGCCACAGCGCCGAGGCGCCGCGGCTGTTCCGGCTGGACCGGATCCGCTCCGCCAGGGTGCTCGACACGCCGATCCAGACCCCGGCCGAGGCGCCGCGCGACCTCGCCGACGGCATCTTCCACCGCTCGCCCGACACCACGCTGACCACGGTCCGGCTGGCGCCCCCGGCGCGCTGGATGGTCGAGTACTACCCGGTCGAGGACGTCCGGCCGCTCGACGACGGCGGTCTAGACGTCGACCTGCTGATCGCGGACGAACGCTGGCTGCACCGACTGCTTCTGCGCCTGGCTCCGAATGCCCAGGTGATCGCCCCTCGAGAGTTCGCCGAGGCTTTCACTGCCAAGGCACAGGAGGCGCTCAGGTTGTACGCCTGAACCGGCGTACGATGGCAAACGACCGACAGCGGATGTGAGGAAGTCATGTTGAACCCGTTCATCGCGATCCCCGGCGGCTGGGAGCTCGTGCTCGTCGTACTCGTGATCCTGCTGCTGTTCGGCGCCAAGAAGCTCCCCGAGCTCGCCCGCGGCAGCGGTCGTGCCCTGCGCATCTTCAAGGCCGAGACCAAGGGCCTGGTCGACGACGACGATGACGACGACGACCTGAAGACGCCCGAGCAGCGCGAGATCGAGGCCCGCCAGGTCCAGCCGCCCCGCCCGCGGCGCCGAGTGAGCCGGTGGTGCGCGAGCAGCGCGACGGCACCACCAGCTGACCGCTACCCGATCCTCGTCGGTGTCCCTCTCCGGAGTCATCCAGCTCTTTGCCGGGAAGCCCCACCATCCCGTCGGCGCGGACGGCCGTATGGCCCTGTCCGACCACCTGCGTGAGCTGCGTGCGCGCGTCCTGAAGGTCGCGGTCATCCTGACCGTCGGCCTGGTCGTGTCGCTGTTCTTCTTCGACCAGATCTTCCAGCTCGTGCTGCAGCCGTACGAGGACGCCAAGGCGGGGCTGCCGGAGTCGGTCACCAGTGAGGCGACCATCGCCGGTGCCGGCGGGCCGCTCATGCTCTACCTCAAGCTGTGCGGCCTGGTCTCGGTGGTGCTGACCAGCCCGCTGTGGCTCTACCAGATCTGGGCGTTCATCCTCCCCGGGCTGCACGCGAAGGAGCGCAAGTGGTCGCGGGTGTTCGCTGCGGTCGCGGGGCCGCTGTTCCTCGTGGGTGTGGCGGTCGGCTACCTCACGCTCCCCAAGGGCCTGGAGATCCTGATCAGCCTGACCCCCGCGGACCTCACGAACCTGGTCGAGTTCAACGACTACCTCACCTTCCTGATCCGGACCCTGCTGGTCTTCGGCATCGCCTTCGAGATCCCGGTCTTCGTGATCCTGCTCAACGCCGCCGGCGTCCTCAGCGGCAAGACCATCGGTGCCCACCGCCCCTGGATCATCGTCGGCACGTTCATCTTCGCGGCAGTGGCGACGCCGTCGACCGACCCGTTCACCATGCTCATCCTGGCCATCCCGATGCTGGTCCTGTTCGGCGTCTCCGAGGTCATCGCGCGGGTCCTGGACCGCCGGCGGGCCAAGGAGGACCTGGACGACCTGTCCGACGACGAGGTCTCACCCCTGTGAACGACGTCGACCCGTTCGACCTCCCGGACTGGCTGGGCGAGGCCGAGGTCGTGTGGACCACACCCCACGGCGTACGCCATGGACACCACGTGACCGGAGCCCTCACCGGGGCGGGCCAGGACGACGTGCCCTGCGACCTGCTGGCCGTCGACGACGCCTATCCGAAGCCGGTGACCGACGACGACATCCGCACCCGCGCGCACCTCGCCTGGCGGCACGGACAGATCCTGCTGCTGGAGTGCGAGGAGCGGCTGACCCTCGCCGTGCCCGGCACGTCCTTCACCGCCGACCTGTGCCTGGACGCCATCGGACGGCTGGCCAAGGCGGTGGGCGCCTCCGCCGACCGGTACGCCGTCCAGCTCCGGATCGGCGCGGACCGCCCACGGTGGGAAGGTTCGGAGTTCTAGCGGAGACGCGTGGCAGAGCGCCCCGTTGCGGGCCGTGCCCTAGGGTCTGAGCGTGGCCGGCAACTCGCGCGAGATCGCGCTCCTCACCAACCCCACGTCGGGCAAGGGTCGCGGTGCCAAGGCCCGCGACGCCGCCCTGCCCCGGCTCCGGGACGCCGGGTTCGTCGTCCGCAACCTGGAGGGCCGCGACGCCGACGAGGCGCTCGACCTGGCCCGCCAGTGCGTCGCCGACGGGGTCGAGTCGCTGGTCGCCGTTGGCGGGGACGGGATGGTCCACATCGCCGTCCAGGCCGTGGCCGAGAGCAAGACCAGCCTGGGGATCATCCCGGCCGGCACCGGCAACGACGTCGCCCGCTACTTCGACATCCCGCGCAAGGACCCGATCGCCGCGGCCGACCGGGTGATCGCCTCCACCCCCCGGACGATCGACCTGGCCCGCAGCGGCACGAAGTACTTCGTGACCGTGCTGGCGGCCGGCTTCGACGCCATCGTCAACGAGCGCGCCAACCGGATGACCTGGCCCAAGGGCCAGTCGCGCTACCAGCTCGCCACCATCGCCGAGCTGCGCGTCTTCGAGCCGCTGCACTACACCATCGAGCTCGACGGCGAGTCCCGGCAGCTCGACGCGATGCTGGTCGCCGTCGGCAACGGCCCGTCCTTCGGCGGCGGGCTCCGGATCACCGAGGGCGCCGTGCTCGACGACGGCCTGCTGGACGTGGTGGTGATCAAGCCGATCAGCAAGCTGAACCTGATCCGGACCTACCCCAAGCTGTTCAAGGGCACCCACGTCACCCACCCGCAGTACGAGCACCACCTCGCGCGTACCGTGACGGTGGCCGCCCCCGGCATCGTCTCGTACGCCGACGGCGAGCGGTTCGGGGAGCTGCCGATGACCATCGAGTGCGCACCAGGAGCGCTGACCGTCCTTGCCTGACGCCGACGACCGCAGCCCGGCCGAGCGGTACTCCGACTACCGGAGCAGCCGCGGCTACCCCGTGTTCCGGGACTTCAGCAGCCACTACGACTTCCCGCTCGACGACTTCCAGGTCCGGGCCTGCCAGGAGATCGAGGACGGGCGCGGGGTCCTGGTGGCCGCGCCCACCGGCTCCGGCAAGACGGTCGTCGGCGAGTTCGCGATCCACCTCGCGCTCGCGACCGGGCGCAAGGCGTTCTACACGACGCCGATCAAGGCGCTGTCCAACCAGAAGTTCAACGACCTCGTGGCCCGCTACGGCGAGGACCAGGTCGGGCTGCTCACCGGCGACAACAGCGTGAACGGCGAGGCGCCGGTGGTCGTGATGACCACCGAGGTCCTGCGGAACATGCTGTACGCCGGGTCCAGGACGCTGCTGGGCCTCGGCTACGTGGTGATGGACGAGGTGCACTACCTCGCCGACCGTGACCGGGGTGCGGTGTGGGAGGAGATCATCATCCACCTGCCCGAGTCGGTGGCCCTGATCTCGCTGTCCGCGACCGTGTCCAACGCCGAGGAGTTCGGCGAGTGGCTGGAGACGGTCCGCGGGGACACCACCACCATCGTCGAGGAGAAGCGGCCGGTCCCGCTCTACCAGCACGTCATGGTCGGCCGCCGGATGCACGACCTGTTCGCGAGCTCCGACGTCGACGCGTCGGCCGGCTTCGTGAAGGAGGGCGCCCCGGTCAACAACGAGCTGGTCCGGATCGCCCGCGACGACTTCGCCAGCAGCCGGCTGATGCGCGACCGCCGGTCGCCGCGGAAGGGCAAGCCCGGCTCCTCGAAGAACCCGCGCAGCGTCGGCAACGGCCGCCGCGTCTGGATCCCCAGCAGGGTCGACGTCATCGACCGGCTGGACCGCGAAGGGCTGCTGCCGGCGATCGTCTTCATCTTCAGCCGGGTCGGCTGCGACGCCGCGGTCACGCAGTGCCTGTCCGCCGGCGTACGCCTGACCCGGCCGGACGAGCGGGACGAGATCTACGCGTTCGTCGAGGAGCGCTGCCGGCACCTGCCCGACGACGACCTGCACGTGCTGGGCTACCACGACTTCCTCGACGGCCTGACCCGCGGGATCGCGGCGCACCACGCGGGCATGCTGCCGGCGTTCAAGGAGTGCGTGGAGCAGCTCTTCGTCCGCGGCCTCTGCAAGGTGGTGTTCGCGACCGAGACCCTCGCGCTCGGCATCAACATGCCCGCCCGCACGGTCGTGATCGAGAAGCTGTCCAAGTGGAACGGCGAGACCCATGCCGACATCACGCCGGGGGAGTACACCCAGCTCACCGGCCGGGCCGGCCGCCGGGGCCTCGACGTCGAGGGGCACGGGGTGGTGCTGTGGCAGCCGGGGATGAACCCGCGCGAGCTGGCCGGCCTGGCGTCCACCCGCACCTACCCGCTCCGGTCGTCGTTCCGCCCGTCGTACAACATGGCCGTCAACCTGGTCCACCAGTTCGGCCGCGAGCGGTCGCGGGACCTGCTGGAGCAGTCCTTCGCGCAGTTCCAGGCCGACAAGGCCGTGGTCGGGCTGGCCCGGCAGCTGCGCAAGAGCGAGGACGCGCTCGACGGCTACCGCGAGGCCGCGACCTGCCACCTCGGCGACTTCATGGAGTACGCCGCGCTCCGGCGCCGGATCTCCGACCTGGAGAAGGAGGCCGCGCGGTCGCGCCGGGCCGACCGGCGCGAGGAGGTGCTCGACTCGCTGTCCCGGCTCAAGCCGGGCGACGTGATCGACGTACCGGCCGGGAAGTTCGCCGGGTTCGCGGTCGTCGTCGACCCCGGCCTCTCCGGGGACGAGCCGCGACCCTACGTCGTGACCGCGGAGCGGCAGGCCCGACGGCTGGCGCCGATCGACTTCCCGTCGCCGGTGGCCGCGATGACGCGGCTGAAGGTGCCGCGCAACTTCAACGGCCGCAACCCGCAGATGCGGCGTGACCTGGCGTCCGCACTGCGGTCGCGGACGCACAACCTGACCCCGCCTCCGCCCTCCCGCGACGACGGCGAGCGGCGCTCGGGATCGACCAGGTCTGTCGCCAACGAGCAGATCGACCGGCTCCGGGCCGAGCTCAAGGCGCACCCCTGCCACCAGTGCCCCGACCGTGAGGACCACGCCCGCTGGGGCGAGCGCTGGTTCAAGCTCGACCGCGACGCGAAGACGCTGCGTCGCCGGGTCGAGCAGCGCACGAACACCGTGGCCCGGCAGTTCGACCGGGTCTGCGAGGTGCTCGTCGCGCTGGAGTACCTCGACGGCGACACCGTCACCGAGCGCGGCCGGCACCTGATGCGGATCTACTCCGACGTCGACCTGCTGGCCGCCGAGTCGCTGCGGCACGGGCTGTGGGACGAGCTGACCCCGTCCGAGCTCGCGGCCGCGCTCTCGATCCTGGTCTTCGAGGCCCGGCGGCCGGACGACGCACGCTCGCCGCGGATCCCCGGCGGCGACGGCGAAGGAGGCCATCGCCGAGATGGTGCGGCTCTGGGGCGAGCTGGACGCGCTCGAGCGGGAGCACCGGCTCGACTTCCTGCGCGAGCCCGACCTCGGCTTCGCCTGGGCGACGTACCGCTGGGCCGAAGGCGACGACCTCGACTCCGTGCTCGGCGCCACCGACCTGGCTGCCGGCGACTTCGTGCGCTGGATGAAGCAGCTGCTCGACCTGGCCGGACAGGTCGCCGACGCCGCCGGCGGCACCCCGCTGCGCAAGACCGCGCGCGAGGTCGTCGAACGCGTGCGCCGCGGTGTCGTGGCCTACTCGTCGCTCACCGAGTGAGTGACGAGTACGCCACCACCCGGCTACGGAGTGACCGTGACCGGTGTGTCCGCTGTCGTGACGCCCTTCACCCCTGTCGCGATCAGGTCGGTGTGCACGTTCCCGGCGCCGACCGTCAGCCCGCGCACCGTCACCGTGTACGTGACCGTGGCGCCCGGCGTCGGGCTGGTCGAGGTGACCACCAGGTCCTCGGTGGGCAGGAACCGGGACACGTCTCCCTCACCCGCGGCGTTCTCGGCCCCGACCAGGAAGTCCTGCCCGCTCGGGTCGCCCGGCAGGTTGGCGGGGTCATAGGCGTAGGAGATGTCCTGGGTGCCGTTGACGCCGATCCACACCTGGAAGGTCCGCAGGCTGTTGGTCCCGAAGACGTTGACCCGCCACTCCAGCACGAGCCAGGTGTCGACCCCGTCGGTCAGGGTCGCCGCGAAGATGCCCGGTGCACCGGTGCCGTCCAGATCGGTCCAGAACGGCGCCAGCAGGTTGTTCGGCCGCTCCGCCGAGGGACCCAGCGGCAGGTTGCAACAGTTGTTGTCCTCCGACGTGCCGCCGCCAGCAACGGCGTACCCGTTGGAGTCGACGCCGATCGTGGTGAAGGTCTCGCCGTTGTACTGGTACGGCGGGACGGTGTAGTTGATGATCTGCTCGTCACCGATCGGATCGGGCGTTACCCCGAACGCGTCCAGCGGGAGGTAGCCGGCGGGACCTGCCCCCGGATCGACGGAGGGAACGCCGAGGCTGGCGCCGGCCAGGGTCGCCGTCTTGCGCACCCGGTTGTTGGACAACGTGGCACCGGAGGCGCCGGTCAGCCGCAGCCGGTTGTTGACCGTCGTCGTGAGGTCGACGTTGGAGTCGGTGAACGAGTTGTTGGTCGCGCTCACCGTGCAGACCGTCGAGGCGTTGCGCCGGACGGAGCCGGCGGCGCAGCTCTGGGTCAGGCTCACCGAGCCCTGCTTCGGGACGAACGCCACGGGGATCCGCGCGTTGCCCTTCGGGGTGTTGAACCTGACCGCCGCGAACTGCTGGGAGTTCACCGGTGCCGTCGACTCGATGGTGATGCCGACGGTCTTGGTGGCTCCCTTCGCGAGCGTGAAGCTGGCCGGGTTGAACGTGATCTTCGTGTTCGCCGGGACGGTCGCGGCCATCGTCACCTTGAGCGAGCCGTTGGTGACGTTCCTGACCGTGCGCCCGGTCGTGATCCGGCCGGGCATGACCGGTGCGTTGATCGACGGGATGTTGAGGTCGATCGCGTTGACCGGGTCACCGCTGAGGGACGCGAACCTGGCCGCCGTGTCCGAGATCGTCAGCGGCGCGCTGCTGGCCTTGCCCACGTCGATCCGGCCGGCGCCCATGTCGAACGGGTCGGCCGGTGTGGTCAGGTCCTCCTTGACCACCGCGGTCTTCGCCTGGGTCATCATGGCCGACTTGATCTGGCCGGGGCCCCAGCCCGGGTGCAGTGCCTTGAGCAGGATCGCGGCGCCGGCGATGTGCGGCGACGCCATCGAGGTGCCCGCGATCGCCTGGTAGTACTCGCCCGGAGGGCCGTTGACCGGGTCCTCCGGGGTCGGGGTCATCGCCGCGAGGATCTGCACGCCCGGCGCGGTGATGTCGGGCTTGATGAACAGACCGGCCGGGCCGCGTGAGGAGAACGCCGCCATCGCGTCGCCCTGGCCGTTGCGGGCCGCTCCGGCGGTGAAGCTGCCGGTGATGCCGGTGTGGCTGTCCACGAACGCCTGCAGGTCGGCCCCGTCGGCCACGTGGATGGTCGGCAGCCAGTGGTTGTCGGTCTCGACGTCGGCCAGGCTCGGGTTGATCAGGATCATCCCGGCAGCACCGCCTTGGAGGACGTTGAAGCCCTTGGCCACGCGGCCGATGCCATCGCCGCGGACGCACACCACGAGCTTGCCGGTGAACAGTCCCGGCGCGGCCGGGGCTGCCGCAGAGCTCGTCGTTGTACGGCGCGTCTGCGGCCTCGACGACCGGCAGCGGCCCGGCGCCGGCGGTGATGGTGGAGCCGTCGACGCCGTAGGTGTCGCCGTTGCCCGCGGTGAGGGTGAGGTGGGAGGCGAACTCGCGGGTCTGCGTCGACGCGGCGACGCTCATCACCCACGGGCTCAGGTGGTTGGCGGTCGACGCACCGGGACCGTCGTTGCCGGCGGACGTCGCGACGAACACGCCCGCGGCGTACGCGTCGAGGAACGCCAGCTCGGTGGGGTCGCTCATCGGCTGGGTGCCGCCGCTGATCGAGAAGTTGATGACGTCGACGCCGTCGAGGATGGCCTGCTCGGCCGCCGCGGTCGTGTCGGAGTCGTAGCAGCCCGCGGGGCCGCACACGCGGTACTCGGCGATCTGCGCACCCGGGGCGATGCCGTTGATCCGGGCGAGCTGCGGGCCGAGCGTGTCTGCACGTTGTCCAGCTGGTTGCCGGCCGACGTGGACGCGGTGTGCGAGCCGTGACCCTCGGAGTCACGCGCGGTCGTGGAGTACAGGTAGTGGGTTGTTCGCGTCGTAGGTCGCCAGGAACGCCCGGCCGCCGACCAGCTTCCTGTTGCACACGAAGGGGTCCGCGGCGGGAGTGAGCGGGTTGTCACCGAAGTTGCAGGGGATCGCCGGACCTGAGTACGCCGGCAGGTTGCCCTGGTCGGCGAAGGCCGGGTGCTCGGGCCAGACGCCGGTGTCGAGGTTGCCGAGCAGGATGCCCTGGCCGGCGTTCCGCGTGGTGTGCAGCGTGTTGTAGGCCGCCGTGGCGTTGATGAACGCCGGGCTGGAGTCGGTCAGCGGGTGGTTGACCGCGTCCCGCTGGACCGCGACGACGCCCGGGCGTCTGCAGGATCTTGCGGACGCTGTTGCCCGGCACGGTGGCGGCCACGCCGCCGTACACGACGCGGTAGCTCGCGGTCACCGTGGCGGCGGGCACCGCCGACTTGACCCCGCGGGTGATGCTGCGTTCGGTCTCCTTCACGTAGCGCAGGTAGTCCGACTTCTTGACCCTGCTGGGTGGTGAGCTTCTGGTCGGTGACGCTCGGGCTGGTCGCGGCGTACCCGGAGACCGTCCCGCGGTAGCTCGCGACGGCGTCGTAGTCGTACTTGATCATCACGGGGATCCGCTTGGGACTCGTGATCTTCAACAGCCCCGGCGAGGTCTTCGCCAGTGCGCTGCTGGAGGCCTTGTCGGCGTCGACCTGGTTGTCGAGCGTGACCTGGTTGGGCAAGGACGAGAGGCCCTGGATCACCTGCGTCGGGATCCGCGGCCGAGGCCGTGGAGCCAGTGGAGGTGACGCCGGCGACGGCGAGGGCGACGACGGAGGTGGCGGCCACCCAGGAGGCGGCGGTACGGCGGCGGACGGGAAGGCGCATGCGGGGAGCCCTTCGATGCGCGGACGGAGAGGACCGTCCCCGAGGGCTTCGCACCGGTTCGGCCCGAGAACTCCCGGGGGCATCTCGCAACGTAGGGCCGCCGGATCCGGCCCGGCAATGCTGGTCTAGCCGTTGTCGACGGCCGCCGAAATCGCCTCAGCGACCGGGATCTGGCCGCCGACGAGGTTCCACTGCTTCCCGATGGTCCGGTCGTCGTCGAGGACGGCGGCGACGGTGGCGGCGACGTCCGCCCGCGGGATCTCGCCGCGTTCGACGTCCGGGCCGAGGGCGACGAGCCCGGTGGCGGCGTCGTCGGTGAGCCGGCCCGGGCGGAGGATCGTCCAGTCGAGCCCGCTCAGCCGGAGCGCCTCGTCGGCGTCGCGCTTCGCCTCGACGTACGCCTTCCAGACGGGTGCGGTGTCGTCGGGGAGCGGCTCGTCGACGCCGATCGCGGAGACCATGACGAACCGGGTGATCCCGGCGGCGCGGGCGCCCTCGATCGACTTCAGTGCGCCCTCGAGGTCGACGGTGCGCTTGCGCTCGATGTTGCCGTCCGGGCCGCCGCCGGCGGCGAAGACCACGGCGTCGCAGCCCTGGAACGCCTGGCCGAACGCCTCGCCGTTCGACTGCTCGATGTTGAGCAGCCGGACGTGCGCGCCGGCTCCTCGAGCTCGGCGCGCTGGTCGTCGCTGCGGACCAGCGCGACCGGCTGCCGGCCGGCCTCGACCAGCAGGGGATGGAGATGACGGGCCACCTGGCCGTGGCCCCCGACGATGGCTACCTGGTTGCTCATGCCGCCACCGTACGACGGGTCGGTCAGCCGCGGTCAGCCGCGGTCGGCCGCCAGGGTCTCGGTGAGCCGCTCGACCGAGCTGGTCAGCCCGAACTCCTCCGCGAGCGCGGCGAGCATGTCGGGGTCCTAGGGGTGCTGGGCAGCGTGGTGTCGGGGGAGCCGAGGTCGATGTCGCGGGCCACCGCGACGACGGTGGGTGCCACCTCGAGGTAGTCGTGGGCGGCCTTGATCTTGCCGCGCGGGCCGGGACCCATGTTGGAGTCCGGGTCGTTGGCGGCCGCGATGATGCCCGGCATGTCGTCGAAGCGCTGGAGCAGGGTCGCGGCGGTCTTCTCGCCGACACCCGCCACGCCGGGCAGCCCGTCGGAGGCGTCGCCGCGCATGGTCGCGAAGTCGGCGTACTGGCGGGCGTCGATGCCGTACTTGTCGCGGACCCAGTCGTTGGTCACCCGCTCGTGCTTGCCGACGCCGCGGGCGATGTAGAGGATCCGGACGTCCGCCTCGTCGTCGACGAGCTGGAACAGGTCGCGGTCGCCGGTGACGACGTCGACCGGGCGCTGCGCCCGGGCGGCGAAGGTGCCGATCACGTCGTCGGCCTCGTAGCCGTCCGCGCCGACCTTGGTGATCCCGAATGCCTTCAGCACGGCCTCGATCACCGGGATCTGGATCTCGAGCGGGTCGGGGACCTCCTCGATGTCGGGGTCGGGCCCGGCTTGGCGACGACGACGCGGTGGGACTTGTACGACGGGATCAGGTCGACCCGCCACTGCGGGCGCCAGTCGTTGTCCCAGCAGCAGACGAGGTGGTCGGGTTGGTACTCGCCGACCAGCCGGGAGATGAAGTCGAGGAGGCCGCGGACGGCGTTGACCGGCGTACCGTTCGGGGCCTTGATCTCGGGCACGCCGAAGAACGCGCGGAAGTACATCGAGGCGGTGTCGAGCAGCATCAGGCGGTCGGTCACGTGGCGAATCCTGCCACGCGTCCCGTCCACCCTCCGTCCGGTCGGCCTTGACGCTAGTGTGTCGGCCGTGAGCCAGTCTGAGGTGGAGCCCACCGACCGCCGGATCCTCGAGCTCCTGGCGCACCGACGGCCGGATGTCGTTCACCGATCTCGGCAAGGCCACCGGCCTGTCCACGTCGGCCGTCCACCAGCGGGTGAAGCGGCTCGAGCAGCGCGGCCTGATCACGGGGTACCACGCCACCATCGACCACGCCGAGATCGGCCTGCCCCTGACCGCGTTCATCTCGATCCGCCCGATCGACCCTTCCGAACCGGACGACTCGCCCGAGCGGCTGCGCGACATCATCGAGATCGAGTCCTGCTGGTCGGTCGCAGGGGAGGAGTCCTACATCCTCAAGGTCCGCGTCCCCACGCCTACCGACCTCGAGGACCTGCTCGCCCGCATCCGCTCCGCCGCCAACGTCTCCACCCGTACCACCATCGTCCTGTCCACGCCGTACGAGAACCGCCCGG
>CAWDLL010000008.1:0-55092 GCA_963803235.1 uncultured Actinomycetota bacterium | reverse complement strand
TGGCGGCGCCGGAGCACGAACTTGATGGCCTCCTCGATGACCAGGAGGCTGGCGGCGAGACCGACACAGATGGCCCACTGGTCGCCGGTCAGCCCGCCGGTCCCGAAGATCCGCTGGAACAGGTCGATGGTGGTGATGGCCAGGATGGCGATCAGGGAGACGCCGTACCTGCGCAGCTGGGCGGCCGCGGGCACCGCATCCCGGTCGAAGATCGTGTTGAGCTGGTCGCGCGACATCAGGCCCGCGATCACGTGGAACAGCGACAACGTGGTGAGCAGCATCGTGGCGGCGACCACCGGGCCGCCGAGGTCGTCCCCGATCTGGTAGGCCACCAGCGACCCGACCGTCATGACCGCGCCCTGGATGCACAGCCGCACCCAGTTGGCCCGCGACAGGACGGGCGCGCCGACCGGGCGGGGCGGTCGGGCCATCAGGCCCTTGGTGGGCTGGTCGAAGCCGAGCGCGATGGCGATCGGGATGTCGACGACCATGTTCAGCCAGAGGATCTGCAGCGGGTTGAGCGGCACCCCGCCGGCGATGCCGAAGATCCCGGCCCCGAGGAAGATCGCGATGTAGGCGACCAGCGTGGACATCTGGAACCGGAGGTACTTCACGAGGTTGTCGTAGAGCGTGCGGCCGTAGGAGACCGCGCTGACGATGGTGGCGAAGTTGTCGTCGGTGAGGATCATGACCGCGGCCTCCTTGGAGACCTCGGTGCCGGTGATCCCCATCGCGACGCCGATGTCCGCGGCCTTCAGTGCGGGGGCGTCGTTCACGCCGTCGCCGGTCATCGCGACGACGTTGCCCTGACGCTTCAGCAGCTGGACCAGGCGGATCTTGTCCTCGGGCGCGACCCGGGCGATCACCCCGATCTCGGACAGCTGGCCGAGCAGGTCGTCGTCGCTCATCGCGGCGAACTCGGTGCCGGTCAGCGCCCGGCCCTCGATGCCCAGCTCACCCGCGATGGCCGCGGCGGTGGTCGCGTGGTCGCCGGTGATCATCCGGACCCGGATCCCGGCGTCGCGGCACTCGGCGATCGCCGCCTTCGCCTCGGGGCGCGGCGGGTCCACGATGCCGACCATCGCCAGCAGCGTGAGGTCGGTGACCATCGGGAGGAGGTCACCCTCGGGCTGGAAGGTGGCCGGGTCGAAGTCGCGCTGGGCGACGACCATCACCCGTTCGCCCGAGTTGGCCATGGCGTCGTTGGCCTCGAGCGCGAGGTGTCGGTTCTCGTCGGTGATCGGCACGAGCGCTGCCGTCCGGCTCGCGATAGGTGCCGCCGCGCGAGACCAGCACGTCGGGCGCGCCCTTGACGTAGCACCGGACGACCGGGTGGCCCTGGTCGTCGGTCATCTCGTGGAAGGTGGCCATGAACTTGTACTCCGAGTCGAACGGCACCTCCGCCACCCGCGGGAACTCCCGCCGGGTCGCGTCGATGTCCAGGCCACCCTTGGCCGCGAGCACGATCAGCGCGCCCTCGGTCGGGTCCCCGATCAGGCCCTCGCCGTCGAGCACGGCGTCGGCGCACAGCAGCATCGGCAGCAGGTAGGCGTCCAGGTCGAAGTGCGTGCCGCCGACGTGCTTGATCTCGCCGGTGATGCCGTAGCCCTCGCCGGACACCGTGAACCGGTGCTGGCCCGGGATCGCCAGCTCGCGGGCGGTCATCTTGTTCAGGGTGAGCGTCCCGGTCTTGTCCGAGCAGATCACCGACGTCGAGCCGAGCGTCTCGACGGCCGGGAGCCGCTTGACGATCGCGTGGCGGCGCGCGATCTCGCGGGTGCCCATGGAGAGCAGCGCCGTCACGACCGCCGGGAGGCCGGTCGGGATCGCGGCGACCGCGAGCGCGACACCGGTGATGAACAGCGTGTCGAACGACTCGCCACGGATCAGCCCGAGCACGATCACGAACACCAGCGCGACCCCGGCGATGAAGGCGATGATCTTCGACAGCGCATCGAGCTGCTTCTGCAGGGGCGTCTTGTCGGTCTCGGTGTTCGCGAGCAGGTCGGCGATGTGCCCGATCTCGGTCTCCATGCCGGTGCCGGTGACGATGATCTCGCCGCGGCCGCGGGTGACGGCGGTGTTCATGTAGGCCACGCAGGTCCGGTCCCCGAGGGGTACGTCGTCACCCGGGACGGGAGTCGGTGGACTTGCCGACCGGGAGGCTCTCGCCGGTGAGGGCGGCCTCCTCGATCTCCAGGGTCGCGGCCACGCAGATCCGGCCGTCGGCGGGCACCCGGTTGCCGGCCTCGACGAGGACGATGTCCCCCGGGACGAGCTCCTCGGCGTTGATCTCGATCGCCTGGCCGTCCCGGCGGACCCGGGCGATCGTCTTCATCATCTGCGCGAGCGCCTTGACGCTCTCCTCCGCCTTCGCCTCCTGGCGCAGGCCGATCACCGCGTTGAAGAGGGTGAGCCCGGCCAGCACGACCGACGTGCCGACGTCCCCGGTCACGATCAGGTTCACCGTCGCGGCCACCAGCAGCACGATCTGCATGAAGTCGCGGTACTGCCGCAGGAACGCCTCGGCGCCGGACTCCTTCTTGCCGCCGGTGAGCTTGTTGGGACCGTGGCTCTGCAAGCGGCTCGCGGCCTCCGCCTGGCTCAGCCCCGCCGACACCTCGACGCCGAGCCCTCGAGCGACCTCGCTCGCCTCGATTCCGGCTACGGATCCTCGGGCACGCTCGTCCGTCTGTGTCATCAGCCGCTCCTAGCTAGGCGCCTCGAGGCGAGAGTCCCACCGCGATCGCTCTCCCGGATCACCCGTTACGGATGACGACGCCGTCCCGTCCCGTGGAGACGATCTGTTCCAATCGACGTACCTGGAGGTGCAAATCGTGGTCACCGCGATGGAGTTCGGACAGGGTGATGTCTTCCTGTCCATGTTGTGGTTCTTCCTCTTCTTCATCTGGATCTGGCTGCTCATCACCGTCTTCTCCGACATCTTCCGCAGCGATGACCTGTCGGGCTGGGGCAAGGCGCTGTGGACGATCTTCGTCGTCGTGCTGCCCTACCTCGGGGTGTTCGTCTACCTGATCGCGCGCGGCAAGACGATGACCCAGCACCACATCGGGGACGCCAAGGCCCAGGAGGAGGCGATGGCCACCTACGTGCGCAGCGTCGCCGGCACGAGCAGCCCGGCCGCGGAGATCGAACGCCTGGCCGCCCTGCAGGCCAGCGGGGCCATCACGGCCGAGGAGTTCCAGCAGGCCAAGGCGAAGCTGCTCGCCTGAAGGTACGGCGACGCGCACCGCCGACGACGTACGACAGACACCCGAAGGAGTGGACGATGACGGCATTCACCGTGTGGAAGTTCCAGGACCCCGAGGGCGCCGAACATGCCGCCTCGGTGTTGAAGGACGCCGAGAACGACGGGCTGGTCACGATCGTCGACCACGCCGCCGTGTCCTGGCCCGTCGGTGCCTCGAAGCCCGAGACCAAGCACTCGCACGACCGGACGAAGCACGGCGCCGGCTGGGGCGCCCTGTGGGGACTCATGGTCGGCGCCCTGTTCTTCGTACCGATCATCGGCGGCGCCGTCGGCGCCGCCATCGGCGCGCTGAGCAAGGCCACCGAGGGCACCGGGATCACCAAGGAGGACCTGGCCAAGATCCGCACCGAGCTGGTCGAGGGGACCTCGGCGCTGTTCGCCGTCACCGAGGACGGTGACCTGGACCGGCTCGGCGAACGGTTCCACGGTCTCGACACGACGCTGATCAACACCAACCTCACCGAAGCCGAGCGGGCCGCGCTGCTGGAGGCCTTCGGAGGCAAGTGAGCGCGAACTCGAGCTCCGAGAGCCCCCAGGAGGCCGGCAGCACGCGGCTGGCCCTGCTGCTGGCGGCGGCGATGTTCGTGCTCGTCGTCGACACCTCGCTGATGAA
This sequence comes from uncultured Actinomycetota bacterium, assembly GCA_963803235.1. Classification (GTDB taxonomy): domain Bacteria; phylum Actinomycetota; class Actinomycetes; order Propionibacteriales; family Nocardioidaceae; genus Nocardioides. The sequence continues at coordinate 51,208 of CAWDLL010000008.1, read as the reverse complement.
CGTCTCGATCTCGTCGGTGGTCGAGGATCTCGACACCACCGTGAGCGGCGTCCAGTCGGCGATCGCGCTCGAGGCGCTGGTCTCGGCGGCGTTCATCCTGATCAGCAGCAAGGTCGGCGACCTGATCGGCCGCAAGCGCGCCTACGTGCTCGGCCTGCTCGCCTACGCCACAGGTGCCATCGCGATGACCCTGGCCCAGAGCCTGACGGCGATCATCATCTTCTGGGCGATCCTCGGTGGGCTCGGCGCCTCGCTCCTGCTCCCCGCGATGCAGTCGCTCATCCACGGGAACTTCGAGGGCGCGGCGCAGAAGAAGACCTACGCGCTGGTGGGAGCCGCGGCCGCGATCGCCGCGGCGGTGGGGCCGCTCCTCGGCGGGTTCGTCACGACGTACCTGTCCTGGCGGGTGGGCTTCATGCTGGAGGCCGTCGTCATCGCCGTGGTGCTGATCAACATCAAGATCGTGCGCGACGTCCCCTACACCGGCCCCCGGCACATCGACCTGGTGGGCGCGCTGCTGTCGGTCGTGGGTATGGGCGGCGTGGTCCTCGGCATCCTGGTCTGGCAGGAGGGCGGCGAGGCGGTCGGCGCGCTGATCGCGGTCGGCGTGGTCGGGCTGTCGTTGCTGGCATGGTGGCTCAACCGGCGTACGCGTGCAGGGAAGCCGACCCTGCTCGACCCGCACCTGTTCGGGTTCCCGCACTTCCGGATCGGGGTGACCCAGCAGATGCTCCAGCAGATCACCCTGGGCGGGGCGATGATCGTGCTGCCGATCTTCTTGCAGATGACCCTGGAGTACAACGCGATGGAGGCGGGCCTGTCGCTGGCTCCGCTGTCGCTGAGCATGTTCGCGGTGGCGATGCTCGCCGGGAGGGGCAAGGGCAAGCGTCGGGCGAGCAGCATCGTGCGGCTCGGGTTCTTCCTGGCCACGGTGGGGATGGTGCTGCTCATCCCGCTCGTGCCGCGCGCAGACTTCGGCTGGTACCTGATCGGCCCGCTGATGATCGCGGGAGCGGGGCTGGGCTTCCTGGTCTCCCAGCTGAACAACTACACGCTGGCCCCGATCGAGGAGGACCGGGTGAGCGAGGCCGCCGGCGTGAACTCGGCGGCCGGGTCCTTCGGGCTCTCGTTCGGCCTCGCCATCGCCGGCGGCATCATGCTGTGGGCGCTGGCGCTGAGCTTCACCAACATGACCGAGGCCAGCGAGGCGATCCCCGCCGACCAGCAGGAGGAGATCGCCCAGACCCTGGAGGACGACGCCCAGGTGATGAGCAACTCCGCGCTCGACGCCCTGATCGAGGGCGAGCCCGAGGCCGTCGAGGCCGAGGTCCTGCGCATCAACGCGGACGCGCGGGACCTGTCCCTGCAGATCGCTCTGCTGGTGCCCGTGCTCGCGGCCCTGCTCGGGCTGCTCAACTCGTTCCGGATGATGCGCCTTCCCGACGTCGCGCCGTCCGCGGCGGGCGAGGGGACGGTGCTCGGCTGATCCGGCCCCGGAGCGATCTGGCGACCTGTGTGCGTAGGGTGGCCGCACCGTCATGCTGACCCTTGGAACCCTCCCCCGCGAGCCTCGTCTGCTGCTGGCCGTTGACGCTCCGTCGCTGCTCCACCGCAACCACCACGCCCGCGCCGAGTCCGCGCTCCGTGACCAAGGAGGGCGTCCGGCGTGGGCCCTGCACGGGATGCTGCGCCAGATCCTCGACGTGATCGACCAGTTCGCCCCGGACGCGGTGGTCTTCGGGCTCGACGACCGGAGCTCGTCGGTGCGTGCGGACGCCTACCCGGCGTACAAGGCGGGGCGCCGCGAGAAGGATCCCGCGCTGGTCGACCAGCTGGAGCGCGCCTGCGACCTGCTCGACGCGCTGGGCCTGCGCACCGTCACGCCATCCGGCCTGGAGGCCGACGACGTCAGCGCGTCCGCCGCCGCGTGGGCGGAGCGCTCCGAGTGGAACTGCGTGATCGTCACCTCCGACCGGGACGCGTTCGCCCACATCAGCGCCAGGACCCAGGTGCTCCGGCTGATCAACGGCGGGATCGCCGGCTCACCGCTCCTCAACCCCACCCGGCTCCACGCCCTGTACGGCATCGAGGCCGAGCACTACCTGGAGTACGCCGCCCTCCGCGGCGACATCAGCGACAACCTGCCCGGCGTGCCCGGGATCGGCGAGAAGACCGCGCCCGTCCTGCTGTCCCAGATGGGCTCGATGCGCGCCGTCTGGGCCGACATCGACCACTGCGCCGGCGCGACCCTGGTGGCCACCCTCGACTCCTTCTGCGAGGAGGCGGGCCTGCGCCGCATCGGCGCGGGGTTGCTGAAGCAGACTCACCGCCCCGGGTGCCCGGGAGCGCTTCGAGTTCAACCTGTCGATCATGTCCGGCCGCACTGACCTCGACCTCGGCCTGACGCCTGACGTCGCCGGGACCCCCGGGCTGCTGCCGCTCGACGCGGACAGGGTCGCAAGGGTCGTCGGCTACCTCGGCGTGCCCGCCACCACCCAGATGGCGCTGCGCGTCCTCACCGAGCCGCCCGCGTCCTCCGCCTCGGCTGGCCCTCAGGACGGTGCGCCGAGGTAGGGGTCGGCCCACGCACTGATGATGCGCGCCGCCCGCTGGGCCTGCCCGGGTGCGGTGAGCAGGTGGTCGGACCCCTCGAGCGAGACGAAGCTCCGGGGGTGGCGGGCGGCCCGGAAGATCTCGCTGGCGTTGGCGATGCCGACCGTGTTGTCGGTCGGTGAGTGCATGACCAGCAGGGGCTTCCTCAGCTCGCGGACCTTCTGCCGGAGCTCGGCACGTCGCACGTCCTCGACGAACGCCCGCTTGAGGATCAGCGCCCGGCCGCCGACGAGCCACTCGGCGTGCCCGTCGGCCATCACCCGGTCGACGAGCGCGTCGTAGTTGTGCTCCACGTGGCTCGGCTCGACCGGCGCGCCGATGCTGACCACGGCCCGGACATCAGGGACGTCGCCGGCCGCCGCGATCACGGCGGCACCGCCGAACGAGTGCCCCACGAGCAGGTCGGCCGGCGTCCCTCGCTCCGTCATGTACGCCGCGGCCATCGCGGTGTCCGCGACCTTGTGGGTGAACGACCCGTCGCCCCAGTCGCCGTGCGAGTCGCCGAGCCCGAGGTTGTCGAACCGCAGCATCCCGATCCCCTCGGCTGCCAGCTGCTTGCAGATCCGGGCCGCCGCCGGGCAGTCCTTGCCGAGCGTGAACCCGTGCGCGAACACGCCCCAGCCCCGGACCTCGCCGGCGGGCTCGTCGATCAGGCCCGCCAGCTGGGGGCCGGTCGTGCTCGGGAAGCTGACCCGCTGCGCCATGGCTGGATCCGTCAGACGCTGAAGTCGACGCCCTGGGCGAGCGGCAGCTCGCCGGAGAAGTTGATCGTGTTGGTCGCCCGGCGCATGTAGGCGCGCCACGCGTCGGAGCCCGACTCGCGGCCTCCCCCGGTCTCCTTCTCCCCGCCGAACGCGCCGCCGATCTCCGCGCCGGAGGTCCCGATGTTCACGTTGACGATCCCGCAGTCGGAGCCCTCGGCGCCGCAGAACCACTCGGCCTCGGCGACGTCGGAGGTGAACACGCTGGACGACAGGCCTTGCGGGACGGCGTTGTTGAGCTCGATCGCCGTGCCGAAGTCGTCGTACGGCAGCACGTAGAGCAACGGCGCGAACGTCTCGCGGGCGACCACCTCGGTCTGCTCGTCCATCCGGACGATCGCCGGCCGCGCGTAGTAGGCGTCGGGTGCGGCGTCCTCGTGCGCGCGACCGCCGCCGACGACGAGCTTGCCGCCCTCTCCGGTGGCCTGGGCGATCGCGGCCTCCATCGACGCGTACGCACGCTGGTTGACCAGCGGGCCGACCAGGGTGCCCTCGGCCATCGGGTTCCCGATCGGCAGCCGGTCGTACGCCGAGGCCAGGCGGTCGGTGAGCTCGTCGACGACGCTGCCGTGCGCGATCACCCGCCGCATGGTGGTGCAGCGCTGGCCAGCCGTGCCCGCCGCTGCGAAGACGATGCCGCGCACGGCCAGGTCGAGGTCGGCGCTGCCGGACACCACGGCGGCGTTGTTGCCGCCGAGCTCGAGCAGCGACCGGCCGAACCGCTCGGCCACCCGCGGCCCGACCGCGCTCCCCATCCGGGTCGACCCGGTGGCGCTCAGCAGGGCGATGCCCGGGTGGTCGACCAGGGCCTGGCCGGCCTCGGGCCCGCCGAGGACCACCTGCGAGAGCGCCTCGGGTGCGTCGTGCTCCGCGATCGCGCGGGCCAGCACCGCGTGGCAGGCCAGCGAGGTGAGCGGCGTGGCCTCGGACGGCTTCCAGACGACCGGGTCGCCGCAGACCAGGGCGACGGCGGTGTTCCACGACCAGACGGCGGCCGGGAAGTTGAAGGCCGAGATGACGCCGACCACGCCGAGCGGGTGCCAGGTCTCCATCAGCCGGTGGCCGGGCCGCTCGGACGGCATGGTCCGCCCGTAGAGCTGGCGGGACAGGCCGACCGCGAAGTCGCAGATGTCGATCATCTCCTGGACCTCGCCGCGGGCCTCGGAGGTGATCTTCCCGGCCTCGATGCTCACCAGGGCGGCGAGGTCGTCCTTGTGCTCGGCGAGCAGCTCGCCGAACCGCTTGACCAGCGCCCCTCGGGCCGGCGCCGGCACCCGGCGCCAGGCGAGGAACGCCTCGTTGGCGCGGCCGACCGCCGCATCGACGTACGCCGCGTCCCGCCAGGCGAGGGAGGCGACCGGGAGGCCGTTGATCGGCGAGCGCGAGACCGCCTCGCCGGTGTGTGCCTCGACGTCGACGCCGCAACGGCGTGCGGTGTCGAGGGCCAGGGTGGACAGCTCGTCCTGGGTGGGGATCGTGGTCATGGGACCTTCCTACCGCACGCCACTACACGATGTTGAGCTCCGGTCGGCTCCCCCGGTCCGAGAACCGGCCGGCGTCGAGGCCGCTGACGTCCACGACCGGCGGCCGGCCGAGGTAGAGGTCGCGCACCACCTCGCCCATCGCCGGGCCCCATCAGGAAGCCGTGGCCGGAGAAGCCGGTGGCGTAGAGGAACCGGGACACGACGGGGTCCTCCCCCACCAGAGCGTTGTGGTCGGGCGTCATCTCGTAGAGCCCGGCCCACCCCGAGACGATGCCGGCTTCGGCGAGCGCCGGCACCCGTCGCTCGACCGCTTCGCCCAGGCGCGGCAGCCAGTCGTCGGAGCGGCCGAGCTCGAAGCCCGGGCTTCTCGTCGGGGTCGGACATGCCGAGGAGGAGCCCCGGACCCTCGCTGTGGAAGTAGAAGCTGGTCGAGAAGTCGATGGTGAACGGGGTGTCGGCGTCGGCACCGGGAACGGGTCCGGTGGTGAGGATCTGGCGGCGCAGCGGCTCGACCGGGAGGTCGACCCCGGCCATCTCCCCGAGAGCCTGCGACCAGGCGCCGGCCGCGCACACGACCGCCTCGGTGCGGACCCGCCCGGCCTCGGTGAGCACGGCCCGGACCTCGCCGTCGACGACCTCGATGCCCGTGACGGCGCAGTGCGTGAGGATCCTGGCGCCTGCCCGACGGGCCGCGCCGGCGTACCCGAGCACCACCGACTCCGGGGTGCAGTGGCCGTCCTCGGGCGACCACGACGCCGCGAGGACCCCGTCGAGGTCGATCAGCGGGGACAGCCGCCTCGCCTCGGCCGGCTCGATCATCCGGCTCGGGACGCCCAGCTCGTTCTGGAGCGCGACGTTCGCGGTGAACGCGTCGACGTCCTCGGGCCGGTCGAGCAGGAAGAGGTAGCCGACCTGGTGCAGGTCGATCTCCTGCCCGAAGTCCTCCGCGAACCGCTCGAAGACCCGCAGGCTGCGCAGCCCGAGCTGGATGTTCGTGGCGTCGGAGAACTGTGCGCGCACGCCACCGGCGGCCTTGCAGGTCGAGCCGGAGCCGAGGGTGTCGCGCTCGAGCAGGACGTACGTCGGGGACGCCGGCGGCGGCCAGGTGGTACGCCGTGCTCAGCCCGATCACGCCGCCACCGATGACGACGACCGACGGCCTGCGCCGGGAGCTCAGCGGCCATCGCCGGCCCCGATCCCGATCAGCCGCTTGGCCGCGGACACGATCTCCCTCTCGGCCAGCAGCACGTGCGCGCCGGCCGGGCCGAGCGGGACGTACGAGTCGGCGCTCGCCACCCGGGCCAGGGCACCCGAGTAGCCACGGTCGACGAGACCGGCCACGACGCCCTCGCCGACGCCACCGGACGTCCGGGTCTCGTCGACGACGAGCACCCGGTCGAAGTGGACGGCCAGGGCGGCGACCTCCGTCATCGGCAACGGCGAGAGCCACCGCAGGTCGAGGACCGTGCTCTGGACGCCGTCCACGGCCAGGGCGCGCGCCGCGCGCAGCGACATGGGGACACCGTTGCCGAACGTGACCATCAGCAGGTCGGCGCCGTCGCGGTCGACCCGCGGGCCGCGCGCCCGACCCTCGGCGGGGTACGGCGCCGTCCAGAGGCCGTCGCCCGGCTCGTGCAGGTCGCGCGAGTGGTAGAGGGCGATCGGCTCCACGACCACGCAGACCTTGCCCTCGCGCTCGGCGAGGCTCCACGCACTCGCGCAGGAGCAGCGGCGCGTCGGCCGGGTGGCTCGGCACGCACAGCACCAGCCCGGGGATGTCGCGCAGCACGGCCAGCGAGTTGTCGTTGTGGAAGTGGCCGCCGAAACCCTTCTGGTAGGCGAGGCCGGGGATCCGGACCACCATCGGGTTGCGGTACTGCCCGTCGGAGAAGAACGCGAGCGACGCCGCCTCGCCGCGCAGCTGGTCCTCGGCGTTGTGGAGGTAGGCGAGGTACTGGATCTCCGGGATCGGCAGCAGCCCGGCCAGGGCCGCGCCGAGGGCCGTGCCGAGGATGGTCTGCTCGTCGAGCAGGGTGTCGAAGACCCGCCTGCCGCCGAAGCGCTTGCGCAGGCCGCGGGTCACGCCGTACACCCCGCCCTTGACGGCGACGTCCTCGCCGAGGACGAGGGCATGCGGGCGGGAGGCCAGGGTCTCGGCGAGAGCACCGTTGATCGCCTGCGCCAGGGTGAGGCTCCCGGTCGGGTGATCGGGCTCCCGTGCCGGGGCTTCGCTGCGGGGCTCGACGTCGCAGGCGCGACCAGCGGCCGCATCACCGATGCCCGGCCGGGCAGCCGGGGTTCGCCGACCACGGACTTCGCCTCGTCCGCGACCCGCGCCCTGGTCGCGGCGTACCGGTCGAGCACGCTCACCGGGCGTGAGGACGCCGTGCTCGACGAGGAAGCCCGCGGTGGCGAGCAGCGGGTCGCGCGCGTGGTCGGCGCTGATCTCCGCCTGGGTGCGGTAGCCGAGCTCGACGTCGGAGCCGGCGTGCCCGAGGAACCGGACGGTGCTCAGGTGCAGGGCCACCGGCCGGCGGGACTCCCGGACTCGGTCGACGGCGCTGCCGACGTCCGCCAGCAGCAGGTCGGGGCGCGGATCGGGCGCCGCGACGTACCCGAACCCGGGCAGCCGCGCGAGGGCCGCCTCCACCCAGCCCGCCGGCGTACGGGTGGAGATGCCGATGCCGTTGTCCTCGCAGACCAGCAGCAGCGGGACCCGCAGGCCGCGATGGATGAGGTACGCCGCGGCGTTCAGCGCGCCCTGCACCGTCGAGTGGTTGACCGAGGCGTCGCCGATCGAGGCGACGACGATGGCGTCCTCCGGCCACCGTCGACGCAGAGCCAGGTCGGCCAGGTTGTCCAGCGCGTAGGCGAGGCCGACCGCCCGCGGCAGGTGCGAGCCGACGGTCGAGGTCTGCGGCACGACGTGCAGCGCCGGGTGGCCGAACACCTTGTGCCGTCCGCCGGAGATGGGGTCCGCGGCCGAGGCGGTCAGCCCGAGCAGCACGTCGCGGACCGGGTTGGTCGCGTCGTCGGGGTGCTCGCGAGCGTGCCGCCCGGCCCGGGCTGCGTAGAAGCCACCGGACCGGTAGTGCAGCAGCGCCGGGTCCTCGACCCGCGTCAGCAACCCGACGGCCGCGTTGGCCTCGTGGCCGGCGGAGCCGATCGTGTAGAAGCCCTCGCCCTGCTCCTGCAGCCGTCGTGCCGCCAGGTCGAGGTGGCGGCTCTGCGCCTGCGCGTCGAACAGGGCGAGCAGGAGGTCGGGGTCGATCGTGGTCCGCGCCGAGCCGGGCGCCAGCCGGCGTACCTGCTCGACGAAGTGCTCGTCGACCGGCTCCTGCATCCTGCACCTCCCTCTGACACCCGCAGGCTAGCGGCGAGACGTGACGCGACGTGAGCCCCGTCTCCGTAACCCCGGACCCCATTGTCTAGTTGGAGAGTCGTGTTCTCACGCGTCCGACGACCGACCGCACTCCTGCTCCTCGGGGCCGCGGCCATCGCCCTCCTGCCGGGCTCCTCGCTCGCGGCCGGCGACGGCGTCGTCCTGCCGGTGCCGTCGACGCCCACCACGGCGCCGGCCTTCGTCGGCGAGCCCGCCACCGCGCGCCCGGTCCGCGGCGTACCGAGGACACCGCGCAACCCGCACCTGGCCGCCAACGGCGACTCGAGCATCCACAACGACGGGTGGCAGACCGACACCTACCGGCGGAAGGGTCCGCTCGGCGTCGACCCCGAGACCCTGTCGGCGGACATCGGCGGCGTGTGCGGATCGATTGCCTACGACACGGCCGGGCGGATCCTGACCACGTGCATCGGCGTGACCCGGGCGCTGTACCTCGTCGACCCGGACACCCTCGACGTCATCGACTCCTACGATCTGCCGCGCCCGGAGCCCACCGTCGGAGTGCCGTCCAACCCGTTCCAGAACTTCGGCGGCGGCGCCTACTTCTACGTCGACGACCGCGACCGCGCGGTCATCGGCACCGCCGACGGCCACGTCCTCGTCATCCGGACGAACGGCGACGAGCTGGTGCTGGCGAAGGACCACGACCTCTCCTCGCGGCTGCGCGACGGTGAGGTGCTCAACTCCGGCCTGCCCGGCACCGACGGCCTGCTCTGGTTCGTGACCAAGGAGAACGGCGCGGTGGGCACGCTGGACCTGGCCACCGGCGACGTCCACATCGTCCGGCTCGGCGAGGGCGCCGAGGGCCAGATCGAGAACTCGATCGCCGTCGGGTCGCACGCCGAGGCGTACGTCGCCACCAACCGCAGGCTCTACCGCTTCTCCCACGACCGACGGGGCCGCCCGGTGGTCGACTGGCAGGTGCGGTACGACAACTCCGGGCTGGTCAAGCCCGGCCAGGTCGACGACGGCACCGGCACCACGCCCACCGTGCTGCCGGGCGGCTACGTCGCGATCGCCGACAACGCCGACCCGATGCAGGTCGTCGTCTACCGCACCGCGAAGAACCCCGACACCAGGCGGCTGGTCTGCGAGGAGCCGGTGTTCGGCAAGGGCGCAGGCAGCACCGAGAACTCCCTGATCGGCGCCGGCCGGTCGATCATCGTCGAGAACAACTACGGGTACGACGGCCCGACGTCGGTCGCGGGCGGCCAGACCACCGTGCCGGGTTTCGCCCGCGTCGACATCGACCGCGACGGCCGGGGCTGCCACACGGTCTGGACCAACGACACGATCTCCGCGCCGACCGTGGTGCCCAAGCTGTCGCTCGGCACCGGGCTGGTCTACGCGTACACGAAGGACACCGACCCCACCGACCCGTGGTACTGGACGGCCCTCGACTACCGCACCGGCCGCGTCGTCTGGAAGGTGCTCGCCGGCGCGGGGCCGGCGTACAACAACAACTACGCGGGGCTCAGCATCGGCCCGGACGGCACGGCGTACCTCGGCGTGATCCCCGGGATGATCGCGCTGCGCGACGGGAGCGGCGCGGACCGATGAGTCGGGCCGGCTCGTAGAGTCGGAACACCATGGAGACGACCAACCTCGCGGACCTGTACGACCTGCCGGCCATGGACTGGACCTCGGTCGAGACCCGGCTCGGAGCGGGGTTCACCCAGGCGCCGGGCACCGGCGGCCCCGACCGGCACACCTGCTGGCTCACCACCATCAACGCCGACGGCAGCCCGCACGTCACCGGCGTCGGTGCGCTGTGGGTGGACGGCGCCTTCTGGTTCGAGACCGGCGCCGGGACCCGCAAGGGCCGCAACGTCGCACGCGACCCGCGCTGCGCGCTGAGCCTCTCGCTGCACGAGTTCGACCTGGTCGTGGAGGGCCGGGCGGTCCAGGTGACCGACCCCGAGACCGTCGCCGCGATGGCGGCGGCCTGGGCGGAGGAAGGCTGGCCGGCCCGCGTGGACGAGAGCGGTACGGCGATCACGGCCGAGTACAGCGCCCCCTCGGCCGGGCGGCCGCCCTGGCACGTCTACCGGATCGACGTGACCTCGGCGACGGCGCTCGGCACCGTCGAGCCCGGCGGCGCTACGCGCTGGACGTTCTGACCAGCCGCCGGGCCGCTCGCGCGAGCCGGGACGGTTTCGGGTGCCAGACCTCGCCCTCCTGCGGGTCCCACGCGTACGCCGGCGTGGGGCCTGAGGGGTCGAGCAGCCCACGGAGGGCGGGCAGCCCGAGCTCCGCGGCGGACCAGTCGTAGAGCCCGGCCAGCCTCGGCACGATGATGCCGACGTCGAGGAGGTGGCCGAGGCTGTGCTCGGCATCGACGTACCGGCCCAGGTCGTCGTCGAGCGGGTAGTCATCGGGCAGCACGCGTGCCAGTGACAGGAAGATGCCGGTCATGCCGAGCCGCGGGTCGCCGAGCAGCCGGCTCGCAGGCGCCAGCCGGCCGAGCGCCAGCCGGGGCGCGGAGACCAGGGCGTGCGCGTACAGCACCCGCACGAGCACGAGGTTGATGAAGAACCGCTCGACACGGCCCTCCTGGCGGGCCAGGTCCTCGTGGGCCAGGTAGGCCGACGCGATCGACGAGTTGTGGGCGCGGTACCACGTCCGCGCCGTCGGATCGCGGATGAAGTCGAGGGTCGCTTCGACGCCAGGACTTCGAGGTGCACCGGCGCGGCCGAACGCGATCGCTGAGGCCTCGCAGGTGTCCCGCAGCAGGGTCTCGTTCACCGCGCGCCACCAGGGGCTGGCGTCGGCGTTCAGCAGTCCCCGACGAAGCTGCCAGCCCATGAAGGCGGACGCGGCGCGCCGGTACGGCAGGTAGCCGCGGTCCACGGCGGCCGGGACCTGGTACAGCTCGCGCAGGAGTCCCAGCCGTGCCTGCGGGTCGTCGCGCACGCGCGCCACCCGCTCGTCGGCGTACTCACCGGCCGTCGCCTCCGCCACCCGCCGATTCTGGCAGGGCGGGACGCATCCGGCCGATCTCGGTGCGGTTCTTCGTCGACGATGGGTCAGAATGCCCGCATGACCTCACGCGAAGAGACGGTTGAGCGGATCGCCGGGCTCGCCGTCGAGCACGATCTGACGGTGGGCACCGCCGAGTCACTGACGAGCGGCCTGATCGCGAGTCGTCTCGGGGCCGGACCGGACGCCGCGACGTGGTTCCGGGGGTCGGTGGTGGCCTACCAGGAGGACGTGAAGTTCGAGATCCTCGGTGTCCGCGAGGGGCCGGTCGTCACGCCAGAATGCGCGGACGGTATGGCGCGCGGCGTCGTCCGGCTGCTGGGTGCCGACGTGGCCGTCGCCGCGACCGGTGTCGGCGGGCCCGATCCGGCCGAGGGCAAGCCGGCGGGGACCGTCTACCTCGCCGTCGCCGTGCGCGACTCGACGACGGTGGAGGAGCTCCAGCTCGACGGGTCTCCCGATGAGATCCTCGAGGGCACCGTCGACCGCGCGCTGTCCCTGCTGGCGGACACGCTGGCCAGCGTGAACGAGAGCTGACAGCCGACGAGCGTCAGCCGTGGCCGAGCGCTCGGGCGAGCTCGTCACGGCCCATCTTCGAGCGTCCCTTGAGGCCGCGACGCTTCGCCTCGTCGTACAGCTCCTGACGAGTCTTGGGCGAGCTCGCCCCGGTGCGCTTGCGTTGGGCGACCGCGGCCCCCTGCTTCCCGAGGGCGGTCTTGGTCGCCTTGGGCATGTTGGCCAGCGACTTCTGCTGCTTGGCGGCCTTGGCCGCCTTCCGCACGTTCTTCTTGGCCGCCTCTGTCTGCTTCCTTGTCGCCATGGATCCGGCGTACCCACGCGCGAGGATCGCAAGCGGTCCTCGACTCGTCACCCATCCTCTGGCGTACCCCGGACGGGGCCACGGAACCTCCGATCGTCCGCAGCCACGTTCGCATGCCTCGCACCCGCGGGGGTACGGCGCGCTGGACTGCACCCTGAAGCGCTCCACCAGAGGAGATCACACACATGGCCCGCCACGACGACCAGCAGGAGTCAGGAGAGGTCTCCGAGGTGACCTCTCTGGACCGGGACGACTCCACCGAACCGATCGCGCCCGCCGATGCCACCGCGGCTACCCGGACTCCGAGTCCGGCGATGCCGACGAGGGCACGGCCGGCCCGGACGCGCCTCCGCGACACGGACGGCCCGAGCCTAAGAACGAGTCCGCTCGCTAGGTACCGACGGTCTCAGCAGCCGCCGGCGTAGCCGGCGCCCTTGAGCTTGTGGCCGCTCGTGGCCGTGCGTCCCGGGCTGGCGGAGTACCCACGCTGCCAGTCGAAGATCGCCTGGGTCGCGTTCATCTCCTTCTGGCCGTCACCGACGAGGCTGAGCCGCATCGTCATCGGCACGTCGGAGACCGCCTTCTTGTTCTTGAGCGTGGCGATCACCCTGCCGTTGACGAACCAGGAGATGTGGCTCTTGGAGACCTCGACCCCGAAGGCCGCGGTGCCGCCGTCGAGGAGGGACCCGATCTTCTTGTTGTAGGTCCACTGCTTGTTGGCCTCGGCCGACTTGGCGCCCACGATGACCCGGCGCGAGTGCGCGGCCACGTCGGCGACGGTGATGTTGCGCGCGCCGCACGCGTTGTCACTCGTGTTCTCGGGAACCAGCTCGACCCGGACGCGGTAGTCGCGCGCGTTCTTCTCCGGCGACTTGAGCCGGAACTTGGTCTCCCAGCGGCCGTACTTCATCGCGTTGTCTCGCAGCGTCGCCGACGTGGTGCCGTGGTCGCCCGGCCCGTCGTAGTTCCGCTGGCTGTCGAGGATCAGGCCACCGTTGTGCTTGGCGACGCGGCCCGAGCCGTTGGACGCGTCGACCCAGCGTCCGACCGGGTCACTGCCGCGGTAGGGCCGGCTGGTCAGCGACTCGCCGAACTCCCACGCGAAGTCGAAGATCGCGCGACCCCAGCCGTAGGTCCCGCTCGCCGTGGGCGTACGTCGACCCACGGCGGTCGGCCCGAGGGCCGGCCCGCGGGAGACGGTCCTGGCGTTGGTGTCGCCCTGCGACGCCGACGCGCGGCCGGCCACACCGCCGCCGGGAAGCCCCACGTCCGGAAGCACTCGCACGTAGGTCGGGAAGGAGGGGAACCAGCCGATCTCGTTCCCGCCGTCGGTGTAGTTCTCCTGGCGGACGCGGTAGACGACATTGCCGGTTTCAAGCGCGGAGACGTCGAACGACCCGACACCGTTCTGGTTGGTCGTGGTGGTGTCGAGGGTGTCCCACTCGTTCCCGTTGACCCGCTGCTGGAGGGTCAGCTCGCGACCCGGGAAGGCGGGCGGAGGCAGGTCGGGACGACGGGTGATGGTGGGTGTGGTGTCCACCCGGATCTCGAACGGCACTCCCACCAGGACCTCGTTGTCCTCCATCCCGGGAACGCCGCTGATCGCGCGCAGTGTGAGGTCCTGGGACCGCGCGTCGGAGACGAAGGCCGGCGTCGCAGTGCCGCCGGACACCACGCGCAGCTTGATCCCGAACATGGAGGGTGCGCGCTGGTTGAACTTGAAGTTCCCGTTGGCGTCGGTCATGGCGCCGGACCCCTCGAGGTCGACCCACGAGTCACCGGGACGGGCCATGTGGGTCTGGACGTGGACCCGCCGCTTCCCCGCCTTGCCGATGTTGCCCTCGAAGGTGAGCCGCTGGCCGCCGACGTACACGCGCGGCGAGACGTCGAGCGACGCCTTCTGCGCGGCGGCGGTCTGGGCCGGTGGCGCCATGGCGACCAGCATCAGCCCGACGAGTGGCAGGCACAGGGCAGCGCGTAGACGGAGCAGTGGATTCATGACCGGCAACCTCCCGAGGGGTCAAACGACCCCACCGTACGAGCCGATGGCCGACCTGTCCCCGAGATCGTGGAATCTGCGAATCCTCGAATGCTCATCTGTAAGGGATACCCATATCCCGACGTCCGCACACACGCGGCGCATTTCACCCGCTCGGGTGGGTCGGGGTCAGCTCGCGAACGAGTAGCGTCGATGAGCGAAGCACCAAGCCCAGACCCCGCTTGCTGCAACAGGTCGGCAAGTCTCCTCCGAAGCTCTTCGAAGCCAGAGATGACGACGCCCACACTTGACCGCGACCAGGAGGTCTCTCGACCTCGCCGAACTGTCCCTGACGCGTGCCCAACGACGCGACCGCACCGCCCGAGCCTTGACGGCGGCGGCGCGCAGCGCGCGGGTCGAACCGACGCGAGGAGCTCCTCGAGTACGTCGTCCGGATCAACATGGAGGTGGCCCGCAGCGTCGCGAGCCGTTACTTCGAACGCGGCATCGAGGACGACGACCTGGTCCAGGTGGCGTACGCCGCGCTGACCCGCGCCGCCCGGGACTTCGACCCCGGCCGGCACAAGGACTTCCTCTCGTACGCCGTCCCGACGATCCGCGGCGAGCTGAAGAAGCACTTCCGCGACCTCGGCTGGGCCGTGCGCCCGCCCCGGCGGATCCAGGAGACCCAGTCCCGCATCACGCGGGCGGAGGTGCCCTGGTCCAGGAGCTCGGACGATCCCCCCGCCCCTCGGAGATCGCCGAACACCTCGGGATCGACCTCGACGACGTGGTCGAGGCCATGTCCGCCGACGGCTGCTTCGCGCCGTCGTCGCTCGATCGTCCGCTGACGGGCGCTGACGGCAACGACGCCGCCACCGTGGGTGACCTGCTGGGCGATGACGACCACTCCCAGAGCGCGGCGGAGGCCCGCGTGGCACTGGCCCCGGCCGTGCAACGGCTCAAGGAGCGCGACCGCCGGATCCTCTACATGCGGTTCTTCGAAGGGCTGACCCAGCAGGAGATCGCCGACGACATCGGCGTCACCCAGATGCAGGTCTCCCGGCTGCTCAGCCGGATCATGCGCGACCTGCGGGCCGATCTCACCTGACCCCGTTCATGGGCAGTCCCCGACGCCACTGATTGGACCCCGGGGACCTGGAACGACGCGGGCCGCGGCAGGCGTCCTTCCTTCGCCGCGAGGTACCCCGATCCGGCCGTGGGATTCGGGTCGAACCGGCGTCAGTTCCGCTGGTTGCGCGCGGCCGCTTCGGCGATGAGGTGCTCCGCCACGGCGCGCAGCTTGGTCTCGGAGCTGGAGGCGATCCGGGTGAGGTAGGCAAACGCCTCGTCCTGCCCCATGCCGTAGCGCTCCATCACCAGCCCGAGTGCCACGCCGATCGTGGTCCGCGACGCCAGGGCCGCGCTGAGGTTCTCCTCGGCCCGGACCCGGCCCATCGCCAGGGCGACGTGGTCGATCTCCGGCATGGAGGTCTGCGCGACCCGGACGATGACATCGAGCTGAGCCTTCACTTCGTACGGCGCGTTGATCGCCCGCGACCCGCGAGTGATGGCATCCGCAATGTCGGCACGTTCCGCCATGGCTGTCGCCTTTCGAACTGAAAAACACGACAGCAGAACCGAAATTGGCTGGAAGACGAGTCGTCTGCGTGTGTGCCTGGAGAGGCGGTTGCTTCACCTCACCGGGAACTCACCAACCCTACGCCAGCGCTCGGCGATGGTGGGCAGGACCTCCCGGCCGTAGGCCTCGATCATCGGCGCGTAGTTCGGACCCATGTTGGCGACGTACACCTCGTCGTAGCCGGCGTCGACGTAGGACTGCATCTGCTCGACGTGCTCGTCCACCTTGGACCCGGCCACGATGCTGTCCTCGGTCGAGGAGCGGGTCACGAGCTGCGAGGCCTGCTCGAAGTGCTGCGGCGACGGCAGCACCTGGGCCAGCTCACCGGGCAGGCCGGCGTTGGCCCAGAGCCGGTGGGCGTGGTCCACGCCCTCGTCGGGCGTGTCCGCCCAGGCCACCTTGTAGCCGCCCTGCGCCGGCTTGCCGCCCGACTTCTCCTTGAAGGACGACACCATGTCCGCGTCGTCCTGGGTGCAGATGAAGCCGTCGGCGATCCGGCCCGCGACCTCCAGCGACTTGGGGCCGAAGGCGGACATGTAGATCGGCGGCGGCTCGTCGGGGAGCGTGTAGATCCTGGCCGTGTCCACCTGGTAGTGCTTCCCCTGCCGGGTGACGACCTCGCCGGTCCACAGCTCACGCATGATCGAGACCGCCTCCTCGAGCATCTCCAGGCGTACGTCGAGGGACGGCCACGGCCCGCCGAGGACGTGCTCGTTGAGCGCCTCCCCGGTCCCGATGCCGAGGACGAACCCGCCGTTCAGCATCCGGGCCGAGGTCGCGGCGGCCTGGGCGATGATCGCGGGGTGCGTGCGCACCGTCGGGCAGGTGACGGCGGTGGTCACCGGCAGTGAGCAGGCCTGCGAGATGGCGCCGATCACCGACCACACGAACGGGCTCTGCCCCTGTTCGTCGTTCCACGGGTGGAAGTGGTCGCTGATCCACAGCGCGTCGAAGCCGGCCTCCTCGGCGGCGACGGCCTGCTCGACGAGCTGCTCGGGCGAGTACTCCTCGCAGGAGAGGAAGTAGCCGACACGCATGGGGTCCTCCTGGGTCCGGGGATGACTCGAGGCGTTCGTTACCCCCGACTGGTCTCGGCATGCCGTCCGCGACCGTGGGTACCGCCGTGACAACCACAGGACCCAGGAGGTGTGCGATGCCCGGCGGACGTTCGGCCAACGTGAAGAACGAGAAGCAGTACGAAGCCCTCAAGGACAAGGGCATGTCGAAGGAGCGCGCGGCGAAGATCGCCAACTCCCCCGGCGCCTCCTCGCGGGGCGGCAAGAAGAGCGGCTCGGGCGGCGACTCCTCCCAGGGCGGCACCACCGCCCAGAAGAAGAAGGCCGGCCGGAAGGGCGGCAAGGCCAGCCACGGCGGTTGAGCGTCGACGAGGTCGCGTTCGGCTCACTGACGATCCGCTACGACGACCGCCTGCTGCGGCCGCGGCCGTGGACGGCCGGGCAGTCGACCTGGGCGGCCGAGCTGATCCGGACCGCGCCCGAGGGTCCGGTCCTCGAGCTGTGCGCCGGCGCCGGTCACATCGGGCTGCTCGCGATCGCCCTCGAGCCTCGCTCGTTGGTCTGCGTCGACATCAACCCGGCCGCCGCGCAGCGGATCGGCGAGAACGCCGCCGCGGCGGGACTGTCGGACCTGGTGGAGACGCGCGTCGCCGACCTGGCGTCGGCGCTCGAGGTCGAGGAGTCGTTCGCCGTCGTCATCGCGGACCCGCCGTGGGTGCCCCGCGACGACATCGGCCGCTTCCCCGAGGACCCGCCGATCGCCATCGACGGCGGGGACGACGGGCTCGACCTGGCCCGCGCCTGCGTGGCGGTGGCAGGCCGTCATCTCACCGCCGGTGGGTCGGTCCTGCTCCAGCTCGGGACGAGCGCACAGGCAGTCGGCGCTGGCACCCGAGGTGGCAGCGGCCGGGCTCGAGCAGGTCGAGGTCAGGGAGTTCGACCGCGGTGTGGTGGTGCGGCTGGTTCCCCGGTCAGGGGCGTGACCGCTCCGGCAGCAGCTTGTGGGTGCCGTCGCACCACGGGCTGGTCGCTGACTTGCCGCACCGGCACACCGCCGAGATCGGACGGCTGGTGCGATGGGGGACGCCGTCGGCATCCTCCACGACGTGGTCGCCGCGCAGCAGTAGCGGCCCGCCCGGGCAGATGAACCCGTCGTGGTGCTCGAAGGCGGGCACGTCGCTCACGACGCCTCCCACTGCGTGAGCAGCCGGGTGGCGACCCGGTCCTCGAGGTCGAGGCAGGTGTACGCCCCGAGGAACACGTCGTCGACCAGCGCGGGCTCCGCTTCCACCAGCGCCCCGCAGACCGCGCGGACGGCGAGCTGCTCGTGCACCGCGTCCGCCTCCACGTGCTCGGTGTAGTAGCCGACCAGCTCGTCGGGGAACCCTAGCCGCTCCAGCCCCTGCGCCAACCGTCGAGACGGCAGCGAGCTGGTCGCCTCGAAGGCGGCGAAGTGCCCGACAGCAGCGCCGCGGAGTCGCCGGTGCAGGCCGAAGAGTGACATGGCGTTGTTCTGCTCGAGGATCTCCGGTGGCACCTCGTCGATGTACGCGCCGTACTCCGCACGCAGTCCGGCTGCCTCGAGACCGCGGGCGAACAGGTGGGCGTGCAGCCGGTTGGGGTCGCCGGCGCCGTACTCGTCGTACTGGATCTCGGCCAGCGCCGCCTTCGGGCCGGTGGGCAGCCGTGGAATCGCCCACGACGTCGGGTCGGCCTCCTTCAGGTGGTAGATCGAGCGGAGCCGGAGCAGGTCCAGCACCTGCTCCCGTGTCGCCGTGCGCTGCACGTGCGCCGCCAGGGACGCCCCGTCGTGGCCGGCCAGGAAGTCGAAGAGGGCGTCCGCGAATGGTTCGGTCGACGCCGGTGGGACGTAGCGAGCCCGGAGGCGGCCCTCCAGCTCGCGCTCGAGGCCGCGCCGGACCGCGAGCACGTCGGGGTCCCACTCCAGCTCGTCGTCGACGTCGTCGAAGCCGCCGTACGACAGCTCGTAGAGCGTCCACAGCGCGATCGCGGCGTCGCTCGGCGTCGTCGGGCTCCCTCTGGGGCAGCGGCGGCGCATCGTCCAGGCCGCGGCGGAGCGCCTCGAACAAGGCCTCGCTGAAGCCGCCGCGCGGCTTGGGGACCAGCATCAGTCGACCTCGACGTCGAGCTCGTCCATGGCCTGCCACTCGTCGCGGCAGTCGAGGAAACCGGGGGACATCTCGGTGGGTGTTGCAGAGAACATGCAGCGAGGTACCCCGATCGCCGTGCCATCACCTCCACCCGAACGGGCGAGTTGCGGCTCCCGGGCGGCATGTCGGGCTGGAGGGCACCGACCGCGGTGCTAAACCGAAGATGTGCGGATGCCCGACTCCACGCTGACCGGCCTCGAGTCCCACGACCAGGAACAGACGGCCATCTGGGGAAGACGTGCCTTCCTGACCGCCCTGCTGGTCGTCGTCCTCGCCGGGGCGCTCGGACTGCTCGGCGTCCGTACGTCGACCGCGACCGACGAGGCTGACGGCTACGAGCTGAGCGTGGACCACGCCACCGTCGCCCGGGCCGGGCTCGACGTGCCCTGGCAGGTGACGGTCACCCACGACGGCGGATTCGACAAGACGCTCACCCTGGCCGTGACCGGCGACTACTTCGACATCTACGAGACCCAGGGCTTCACCCCCGAGCCGTCCGCGTCGGTGCGCGACGCGGAGACCCTCTACCTGACGTTCGACGCCCCCGAGGGCGACACCTTCACCGTCGACTACGACGCCTACATCCAGCCATCCAGCCAACGCGGCCAGGGCGCGACCGTGTCGGTGGTCGACGCCGACCTGCAGCCGCTGGCGTCGGTCGACATCGACACCTTCCTGCTGCCCTGACCGAGAGGAGACGACGGTGGAGATCGTGATCCGCGCGCTGGTGATCTTCCTGTTCCTCTGGATCGTCACCCGGGCCGTCGGCAGGTCCACGCTGGGCGAGCTGAGCACCTTCGAGCTGCTGCTCTACGTGACCATGGGCGACCTGGTCCAGCAGGGCGTGACCCAGCAGGACTACTCCATGACCGCCGCCGTGCTCGCCGTCGGCACCTTCGCGCTGCTGACCGTTGCGCTGTCCTGGTTCCAGTGGCGGGTCCCGAGGGTCCGCCCCTGGGTCACGGGGCGTCCGGTGCTGGTCTTCCAGGACGGCGACGTCCTCGAGGAGGCGATGAAGTCGCAGCGGCTCGCGGTCGCCGACTTCCTGGTCGCTGCCCGCGAGCAGGGCATCCGGCGTACGTCCGACATCGAGTTCGCCGTGCTCGAGGCCGACGGACGGCTCTCCTTCTTCCCCTACGAGGAGCGGGCGTCCGCCGGCGCGCCCGAGAAGCCACCCGAGGGCTGAGGCGAGGATTACAGACGGCGGCGTCCGCGCCGGTACTCTGGAGACTGGTCCGTCACGCTGACTCGGCGATGTGGCACCAGCCCATCCCCCACCGAGCCCACGAGAGCGACGACGCATGACCTCACCCTTCATCACCCGCCTGGAGCGCCTCAGCGCCCGCGCCCACCGCGGCCCCGTCCGCGCCGTCGTGATGAAGGTCGTGGCCACCGTGCTCGGCGTCGCAATCATCCTGGCCGGGGTCGCGATGCTCGTCCTCCCCGGTCCGGGGCTGGTCGTGATGGGGCTCGGCCTGGCCGTCCTGGCCACCGAGTGGGAGTGGGCCAGGAGCGCCCTCCGCGTGGTGCGCAGGAAGCTGTCCGCGGCGCGCGACGCCGCCCTCCCGAAGGACGGGTCCGCCGGCCGGCGGGTCTTCGGCGCGGCTGTCGTGGCCGCCATCGCCGTGGCCGGTTTCGTCGCCACGACGGCCGTCACCGCGTTCCTCGGCGCCACCACCCTGATGTAGCAGGGCGGGCGGGGCTGGCCCCTCGCTCAGAAGGTGCCGGTCTTGTTCCCGCTGGACGGGCAGACGATGTCCATGGTCCCGATCCCGCCGTACCAGTTCTGCAGCCAGGCCTGGATCCCGATCGTCCACGTGGTGCTCTGCCCGTCGTAGGAACGGGAGCCGTTCAGCGTCTGGTTCTTCGAGGTCGTGAATGCCGTGTCCTTGACCAGCGTGCCGATGCCCAGCCCGTAACCGTACGAGGACCCCGACGGGCCGGTGTAGGTGAAGTTGGTGATCGTGACCTCGAAGTACTCGGTGTTGCCCGAGCGGGTGCACTTGTAGCTGCCGTCGAAGCTCGACGGGGTCTCCATCTTGTCGGTGCCGACGACGATCCCGGCCGTCTTCTTCGCCGTGAACTTCGCCGATGCGACCGCCGGCGCGGCCACCAGGAACAGCGCGACCAGCAGGACCGACACCGCACGGCGGCTGTGGTCGAACAGGGTCATCGCGGGTCTCCGGGGTCGAGGGACGGGCTGGGTTCAAGGACAATCTTCGCGTCCGGTGTTCAAGAGGCCCGCGGGCCGACCTCAAGAAAGTCTCAAGAACTGGCATCATGCGGGGCATGGAGCACGAGTCGGAGAACGAGCGTCGCGCTCTGGTCGTCGAGGACGACGACGACATCCGCGAACTCCTGGAGTTCACGCTCTCGACCCAGGGCTTCCAGGTCACCGCCGTGGCCTCGGGGCTGGCCGCGGTCGAGGCGGTCCGCGAGACCCAGCCGGACCTGGTCACGCTCGACCTGGGCCTGCCGGGCATCGACGGCATCGAGGTGTGCCGCCGGATCCGCGACATCAGCGACGCGTACGTCGTGATGATCACCGCCCGGGATGAAGAGATCGACCGGCTGCTGGGCCTCGAGACCGGCGCCGACGACTTCATCGCCAAGCCGTTCTCCGCCCGCGAGCTGCGGGCCCGCGTGAACGCGATGTTCCGCCGGCCGCGCACCGGCATCAACGCCGCTCCGGCGGTCGCTCCGTCCAACGGCACGCCGGGCGTCGCGACCGCGGCGGACCAGGACCACGAGGTGCTGACCCACGGCGGCCTGCGGGTCGACGTGGACGGGCGGCGGGTGTTCCGGGACGACGAGGAGCTGGAGCTCACCCGCACCGAGTTCGACCTGCTCAGCGAGCTGATGCGCTCCCCTGCCCGGGTCTGGAGCCGGGAGTCGCTGCTCCGCTCGGTCTGGGGCACGGAGTGGGCGTCGGACACCCACCTGGTGGAGGTCCACATCGGCAACCTGCGGCGCAAGCTCGGAGAAGCGCGCGGCCAGTCGCGCTACATCCGCACGGTGCGCGGCGTCGGCTACCGGATGGAGCTGCCGACCTAGGGTGGTGCGTTCAGCCGCCGAGGAAGGCGGTCAGCGCACGCTCGGCGCGCCGTGCCGCACCCGGGAGCGCCCCGGCCACGGCGATCGCGCCGACGAGGTCGTCACTGCGCAGGCACTCCTCGATCCGGGCGCCGAGCTCGACGAGCTCGGCCGCGCCGAGGGTCGACGAGGCGGACTTCAGGCTGAGCACCGCGTCCATCGCGTCGTCCACGTCGTGCGCCTGGAGTGCGCACACGATCCGACGTACGCGCAGCGGCAGCAGCTGGCGGTAGCGGCTCACGAAGACGCGGGCGAACGCCCGGTCCTCGGTGTGGCCGGTCAAGCTGCGTACGGCGCCCGGGTTGAAGACCGCGGGTGCAGGGTCGAGCACGCTCATGACGACTGTCCCCCGTCCACTTCAGTGGCCTCGTCGTCGCGGGTGGAGCCCTTGCCCCAGATGAGACTGAGGCCGAGAAGGAGGAGCCCACCGAAGGCCACCCACAAGATACCGTGCTGGAACGCGTCCGCGCGGAGGAATCGGATGACCGAGCCGAGCTTCGGGATGACGGTCTGGACCTCCCAGACCGTGTCGCCCTCGATGGTCGCCGTCCACGGGTCCACGTTGGAGTTGTTGTCACCCTGGGTGCGGACCGCGATCGTGCCGTTCCCTCGCTCGATCACCTTCACCACCCGGTGGGTCTCGACGCGGCGGTCCTCGATCGGGATGTGGTAGCTGATCACGTCGCCGACCTGCACGTCCGCGGCCGGCTCCGGGGTGGTCAGCACGACGTCGCCGGGCATGATGCCGGGCTCCATGCTTCCCGTGAGCATCGTGGCGGTGCGGTAGCCGAAGATGTGCGGTCCGACCGCGACCAGCAGGAAGACGGCCAGGCAGAGCAGAAGAAGCGTGTTGGCGAGCCAGCCGAGCATCCGCCGCGGCAGCGAGCGCCGTACGACGGGCTGCACCTGGATCGCGACCCGCTTGGGTGCGACCCGCGGGGCCACCTGCGTGGGAGCCACGGCGGTGCGGGCGACGGCCCGGTGGCGGGCGGTGGCGGTGGTGCTGCTCATGGTCTTCTCCTCACGGGTGCGGGTGGCTGGACTGCTGGGGCTGGAAGGCCCGTGTGGCCGCCGACGCCGTCGGCGGCCACACGGGGGTCTTGGATCAGCGAACCTCGGCGGTGCGCTGGGTGGCGTCGAAGCTGAAGTTCACGGTGTTCGACAGGTTCTGGAAGGTGTTGTCGGCGGCGGTCGGCAGGGTCAGCGTGACCCGCAGGTTCGAGGTGGCGCCGACCGCGTTGAGCGCGGTGGTGGCCGCAGCGAGGTCCAGGTTCGAGCCGATGACGGCGCGCTGGGCGACCACGGTGGTGGGGCCGCCGGCGCAGGTCAGGTCGTTGCTGCCGACGGGCTTGACCCAGGCGGCCGCGCACTGCTCGACCTTCATCTGGAGACCGTTGGTGGCGTCGGACGTGAGCAGGTTGTTGTTGGTGCCGGTCGTCGTGAGCTTGACCGAGCCGAAGGACTCGGTGTCGCTGCTGCGGGTCAGGACGACGGTGCGCTGCACGGTGTCGCCGGGGACCAGGCCGGTGGCGTCGATCGAGAGGCCGCGGACGCCGGCGGCGGAGTTGAGGACGACCTTGCCGGTGCTGACGTTCTCGCTGGCGGTGGTGGTCGAGGTGAACGATCCGTAGGTGCCGAGGGCCGCGACGGAGGCGGCGCCTCCGACGAGGACGATCGAGGCGAGGATCTTGACGGTGGTGGTGCGGCTACCGAAACGCATGGCTGATTCCTTCTGTTGAGGACCAGCACTGCTTCGTTTCGGCTGGTCGGTTCCTTGATGACGTGAACTCTGCCGGGCCGACTTCAAGGGACCATGCGACAAACCCTCGAGGGATCCTCAAGGAATTCTCAAGCCTTCCTGCGCCCGCCTTGCGGAACCTGAAAACCCCCTCTGACCTGCACAAACGGGTGCTCGGCGAGTCCTTCGCGGCGCGGCGTTCACCCGAATCGGGGGGACAAATCCGCCCCTCCGGCTTCCTACGCTCGGTTCAACAAGCCTCGCCGCCGCCGAAGAGGACTCGGATGCACGCCCAACCCGCCACCACATCCCGAACCGGGCGACGCTCATCTCCCGGGGCGAGCGGCATCGCACTCTTCGCGGGCATCGTGCTCGCGGTGAGCGCCTCGTTCCAGATCCTCGAGGGCATCTCCGCGATCTCCGGCGACGAGATCCTGGCTGCGGGCGAGGACTACGTCTTCGCCATCGACCTCACCGCGTGGGGCTGGTTCCACCTGGTCTTCGGCCTGGTCGCGCTGGTGACCGCCATCGGCGTCATCGCCCGGCGCTCGTGGGGATGGCTGCTGGGCATCCTGGTCGCCTGCCTGTCGATGATCGCGAACTTCGCCTACTTGCCCATCGTCCCGCTCTGGGCGCTCACGTTGATCGTCCTCGACGCCGTGGTGATCTGGGCGTTCGGGACACTCGCGCGCGACGCGGGCTGAGCAGGCAGGAATAGCGCATGGCGAGCACGGACACCGGCTCGGAGCAGTCCGCCGCACAGAAGCTCACCTTCGCCACGATGACGGCGATGGTCGTCGGCTCCATGGTGGGCGCCGGCGTCTTCTCGCTGCCTCGACGCTTCGCGCAGGAGACCGGCATCGCGGGCGCCCTCATCGCCTGGACGATCGCCGGCGCCGGCATGCTGATGCTCGCCTTCGTCTTCCAGACCCTCGCCGTGCGCAAGCCCGACCTCGACGCCGGGGTCTACGCCTACGCGAAGGCCGGCTTCGGGGAGTACCTCGGGTTCTTCTCCGCGTTCGGGTACTGGGCCAGCGCCTGCGTCGGCAACGTGACCTACTGGGTGCTGATCATGTCGACCGTCGGCGCGCTCGTCCCCGCCCTCGGTGACGGCGACACCGTCCTGGCAGCAGCCCTGTCGACGGTCGGTATCTGGGTGTTCTACCTGCTCATCCGCCGCGGCGTGAAGGACGCCGCGGTCCTGAACCGGATCGTCACGGTCGCGAAGGTCGTGCCGATCCTGGTGTTCGTCGTGCTGGCCGTGTTCTACCTCGACCCGCAGGTGTTCGCCGACAACTGGAGCGGCAACGACGACGTGGGGAACCTGTTCGACCAGGTCCGCAACACCATGCTGGTCACCGTCTTCGTGTTCCTGGGGGTCGAGGGCGCCAGCGTCTACTCACGGCACGCGCAGCGCCGGGAGGACGTCGGCCGGGCCACGATCCTCGGGTTCCTGATGGTGTTCAGCGTCTTCGCGTCGGTCACGATCGTCTCCTACGGGATCCTGCCGTACTCCGAGATCGCCGACCTGCGGCAGCCGTCGATGGCCGGCGTGCTCGAGGCGGCGGTCGGCGAGTGGGGTCAGGTCTTCGTCAGCGTCGGCCTGATCGTGTCGGTGCTGGGCGCCTACCTCGCCTGGACGCTGATGGCGGCCGAGGTGCTTCTGGTGGCCGCCAGGGACGACGACATGCCGCGGTTCCTCAAGCGGGTGAACCAGGACGACGTCCCCGGCCCCGCGCTGTTGATGACCACCGTGCTGATCCAGGTCATGCTCGTCGTGACCCTGTTCTCCGCCGACGCGTTCAACTTCGCGCTGGATCTCACGAGCGCGCTGACCCTGATCCCCTTCCTGCTGGCCGCGGCGTACGCCCTCAAGCTGGTCGCGACCCGGGAGACGTACGACGAGGCGCCGCGCGGCTACGGCCGCGAGCTGGTCGTGGCGGTCCTGGCGACGGTGTACTGCGCGTTCCTGCTGTTCGCGGCCGGACCGAAGTTCATCCTGGTCTCCTTCATCATCTACGCGCCGGCCACGATCCTGTTCGTGATGGCCCGGCGTGAGCAGGGGCGGCAGCTGTTCTCCGCGAAGGAGCAGATCATCCTCGCCGTCTCCGTCCTCGGCGCGGTCGGTGGCGTGGTCGCCCTCGCGGCCGGTTGGATCGAGGTGTGAGGCCGGCGCCACTGGGCGCGACGGACAACAAGGGAGCAACGATGACCGAGAACACCGGGGCCAGCGCGACGTACGGCGTGCACTCCGAGGTGGGCAGGCTGCAGAAGGTGCTGGTCTGCGCACCGGGACTGGCGCACCGCCGGCTCACGCCCACCAACGCCGGCGACCTGCTGTTCGACGACGTGATGTGGGTGGAGAACGCCCAGCGCGACCACGCCGACTTCGTGAACAAGCTGCGCGGCCGTGGGGTCGAGGTGGTGGAGCTGCACGACCTGCTGACCCAGACGATGGACATCGCCGAGGCGAAGAGCTGGCTGCTGGACCGCAAGATCGTGGCCAACCTGGTCGGGCTCGGGCTGGTCGACGGCACCCGGGCCTACCTGGAGTCGCTGACCTCGCGGCAGCTGGCCGAGTTCCTGATCGGCGGACTGGCCGTCTCGGACCTGCCCGACGACTTCCGCACGGGCTACACCGCGCTGGCGCAGGAGGCGCTCGGCGGCCGGGAGTACCTCATGCCGCCGCTGCCGAACACGCTCTACACCCGCGACACCACCTGCTGGCTGTACGGCGGGCTCACCATGAACCCCCTCTTCTGGCCGGCCCGGCACGACGAGACCCTGATCTACAAGGCGATCTACAGCTACCACCCCGACTTCGTCGGCTCGACCGTGTGGTGGGGCGACCCCGAGCAGGAGTGGGGCCAGGCGACGTTCGAGGGCGGCGACATCATGCCGATCGGGAACGGCGCGGTGCTGATGGGGATGAGCGAGCGCACCTCCCGCCAGGCGATCACCCAGGTCGCCGCGGCGCTCTTCGCGCAGGGCGCGGCCGAGCGGGTCGTGGTGGCCGGGATGCCGAAGCTGCGCGCGGCGATGCACCTCGACACCGTCTTCACGTTCGCCGACCGCGACATCGTCACCCTCTACCCGACGATCGTGGACGCCGTGCACAGCTTCACGCTTCACCCCAGCGACACATCACCGGGCGTCGAGGTCGTCGACGAGGGCTCGACGCCGTTCGTCGACGTCGTTGCCAGCGCCCTCGGCCTGAAGTCGCTCCAGGTGATCGAGACCGGCGGCGACGTCTACGCCTCCGAACGGCAGCAGTGGGACAGCGGCAACAACGCCGTCGCCGTCGAGCCCGGCGTGGTCTTCACCTACGACCGGAACACCACGACCAACACCCTGCTGCGCAAGGCGGGGGTCGAGGTGATCCCGATCGTCGGCGCCGAGCTCGGCCGCGGCCGCGGCGGTGGCCACTGCATGACCTGCCCGCTCATCCGGGAGGCCGTCGACTACTGACGCGCCTCAGCTGACGTCGAAGTAGCGCCCCCAGCCTCGGCACCCGCCGCAGCACCAGCTGGTCGAGCAGCAGCACCAGCAGCAGCGAGGCCCCGAACATCGGGAGCAGGAGTCCGAGCACGACCAGCCCCGCGACCAGCGCGGGCGTGGCCTTCAGCGGCATCCGGCCTCGCGGTGCGCCGACCGAGCTGGCCCGGGCCGGGCGGCGCCGCCACCACATCAGCGGGCCGGACACGCACATGAAGATCACCGCGGCGCACATCAGCGCCGAGCCCCAGAACGACCACAGCCCCAGGCTGCGGCCCTCGTGCAGGCCGATCCCCTGCGAGACCACCTTCGCCAGCACCGGGTAGTCGTCGAAGCCGTACGTCGAGACGATCTCGCCGCCGTACCTCCCGACGTGGACGGTGCGCTCGTCGGACGGCGCGTCGAACGCGTAGCCGATCACCGAGAAGACGCCCGTCTCGTCGGCCGGCAGCGCGACCGTCATCGGGTGCCGGAGCCCCTCGCCGTCGGCGACCTGGACGGCGGTGTCGACGTTGGCGACGCTGCGCTCCTCCCCCGGCTCCGAGGTGGGCACCTCCGACTCGCCCATCCCCCACGGCACCTCGTGCGCGTGGCTGTGCGGGAGCGACTCGTCGAGGGTCGACGTCGGGTCGGACACCGCGCCCGGGTCGGTGCTCCACAGCGACGAGCCGCGGTCGGTGGCCAGCTCCTGCACCTTCTCGCCCCACAGGCCGGTCCAGGGCAGCCCGGACACCAGCAGGAGCAGCAGCCCGACGCCCACGAACGAGCCGACCACCCCGTGCCGGTAGCGGAGCCGGGAGCCCGGCACCCTCGACGCCCGTGCCCTGCGGCGGGCTCGCCAGCCGCGGAAGAACAGGTAGTAGCCGCTGATCGCCATCACCACCGCCCAGCAGGCGCCGAGCTCGATGACGTAGTCGCCCCACGGGCCGGCCATCAGCTCGCCGTGCAGCCGCACGGCGTACCCGGACAGCGTGGTGTCGGGGTTCAGCGAGCCGAGCACCTCGGCGCCGTACGGGTTCACGTAGACGTCCTCGGCGGCGCCGTCGGGAGCGACGGTCGAGAACATCGTGCTCCGGCCGGCCTCGGACGGCTCGGTCATGGAGACGATCGTGTTGTCGGGGAACTCGCGCCCCACCGCCGCCTGCTGCGCGGCGTACGGCTGGGCGATCTGGTCGGCCGGCTGGTCGACCTTCATCAGGTCGGCGTTGATGAGCGGTTCGATCTGGAAGCGGAACAGGTAGATCAGCCCGGTCGTGGCCAGCAGCAGCAGGACGGGGATCACCAGGAAGCTGGCGTAGAAGTGCCAGCGCCAGACGGCGCGGAACAGCCCGGACCGCGGTCGCGGTGGCCGGTCGGCGCGTTCGCGCACGCGGCGCGCGCAGGATGGTCATGTCTCTCCTCGGAAGATGGGCGTGCCGGCGGGCACGCAGGGAAACCCGGCCGAGGCGGTCGACCTCGTCGGGCCGCCGGGTGCCGGGTGGGGAGGCTTCAGGCGAGGAGAGCCGGGGGTCCGCGGCGCTGGAGGCTGCGGGCGAGGAGGACGAGGGAGGCCAGCGGCCGCGGTGCGGCGGCGACGGGGGCGGGACGGCTGGGGACGACGGCCAGTCGGAGCCAGGCGCCGGCCAGGAGCAGAGGACGGGTCAGGACGAGTGCCGGCGAGCGCGATCAGTGCCCACAGGCTGCGCTCGCCGACGCCGAGCCAGACGCCGACCAGCGCGCCGGCGGCGAGGTGGGCGGCCATCATCGGGGCGTGGGCGGACAGCTCGGCGAACACCGAGCCGACCGGCAGCGCGGGCTCGGTCTGGCCGCCGTGGGCCAGCGTGGCCTGGTAGCCGTCGAGCAGGGAGCCGACCCGCTGGCCGCCCTGGGTCGGCAGCACCAGGTCGCCGGAGCGGGCGACGGTGGCAGCCGGGTGGCCGTCACCGCGGTGACCGGCCGTCGACGGAGAGCGCGACGTGGACGGCCGTCTGGCCGGCCATCAGCATCAGCACGATCCGCCGCATCGACGCGGGCCTGGTCAGCTGGGAGGCGCAGAACGGCACGCCCAGCGCGAGCAGCCCGGCGAGCACGAGCGGGGACGGGAGCAGCCCGTCGGCGGAGACGTGGCCGAGGACACCGGCGAAGAACGCCACGGACGCGACCAGGGACGCGCGGCGCCCAGAGCAGGGCACCTCGTCGCGCTCCGGTCCATGGCCGTGGATTCTCGCACGACAGGGTCAACGTCGGCGCCGCGGCGTACGTCACGCGCGGCGATCAGCTCCAGAAGACCCGGTCGACGACGGCGCGGGTGCGCCGGGTGTGCCGCATGTAGTCGTTGACGAGCTCGGCGGAGGCGCCGGGCGGGTAGCCCATGACGGTGGCGACCGCCGCCTTCTCGCGGGCGTCGCGGGGCAGGTGGTCGCCGGGCTTCCCGCGCACCAGCGTGACCGCGTTGCGGACCCGGCTGACGGTGCGCCAGCCGTGCGCGAGCCACTCGGCGTCCTTCGCGTCCAGCAGGCCGGCCTCGCCGGCGGCGGCGAGCGCGTCCAGGGTCCGGGGCGTGCGCAGCCCCGGATGCTCGGCGGCGTGCCGGAGCTGGAGCAGCTGGACGGTCCACTCGATGTCGGCCAGTCCCCCGCGACCCAGCTTGAGGTGGGTGTTCGGGTCGGCGCCGCGCGGCAGCCGCTCGGTGTCGACGCGGGCCTTGATCCGGCGGACCTCGATCACGTCGTCCTGCGTGATCCCGTCGGCCGGGTAGCGCAGCGGGTCGATCAGCTCGGTGAACCGCCGGCGCAGGTCCTCGTCGCCGACGACGGCGTCGGCGCGCAGCAGCGCCTGCGCCTCCCACACCTTCGACCACTTGGCGTAGTACTTCGCGTACGAGTCGAGGGTGCGCACCAGCGGACCCTGCTTGCCCTCGGGCCGCAGGCCGGCGTCGACCTCGAGCGCCGGGTCGCCGCCGGGCAGGGCGAGCAGGCGGCGCAGCTCGTTCGCGACCGCCTGGGCGTACGTCGATGCCGCGTGCGGGTCGGCACCCTCGACCGGGTCGTGCACGAACATCACGTCGGCGTCGCTGCCGTAGGACAGCTCGAAGCCGCCGTACCGGCCCATCGCGATGATCGCGATCACGGTCGGCGCCTCGTCGAGCCCCTTCTGCTCCCGGACCGCGCGGCCGGCGACGTCGAGCGTGGCCTCGAGGGTCGCGTCGGTCAGCCGGGACAGGCCGGCGCCGACGTCGGCCACGTCGGTCTCGCCGAGCAGGTCGCCGACGGCGATCCGGAACAGCTCGCGGCGCCGGATCGCCGCGCACCGCACGCAGCCGCGTCCTCGGCGCCCTGCTGGCGTCCGGCCGTCGCCAGCATCTCGCTGGTGAGCGCCTCGGCGGTCAGCGGCGTCAGGTCGCCGCCGAGCATCCGCACGCCCTGCGGCTCGCGCTCCAGCAGGTCGGTGGCGTAGCGGGAGGTGGCCAGCAACCGGGCCAGCCGCTCGGCGACCTGGCCCTCGTCGCGCAGGGTGCTGAGGTACCACGGGGTGTCGCCGAGCGAGTCGCTGATCCGGCGGAACCCGAACAGACCCGCGTCCGGGTCGGGCGCGTCGGCGAACCACTCGAGCATCACCGGGAGCAGCGTGCGCTGGATCTGCGCGGTGCGCGAGACGCCGGAGGTGAGCGCCTCGAGGTGCCGCAGCGCGCCCTTGGGGTCCTCGTAGCCGAGCGCCGCCAGCCGCACGCCGCGCCGCCTCGGGCGTCAGCCGGGCCTCGCTGCCCGGCATCTTCGCCACGGCGGCGAGCAGCGGACGGTAGAAGAGCTTCTCGTGCAGCCGCCGCACCTCGCGCCGGTGGTGCTGCCAGACCTTGTCCAGCTCGGCGACCGGCTCCTTGGTGAAGCCGAGCGACCGGCCGAGGCGGCGCAGCGCGTCCTCGTCCTCGGGCACGACGTGGGTGCGCCGCAGCTGGTGCAGCTGGATCCGGTGCTCGAGCATCCGCAGGAACGAGTAGGCCTCGTGCAGCGCCTCGCCGTCCGGCCGGCCGACGTACCCGCCCCGGGTCAGCTCCGCCAGCGCGCTGAGCGTGGTCGGCGGGCGCACCCGCTCGTCGGCCCGGCCGTGCACGAGCTGGAGCAGCTGCACGGCGAACTCGACGTCGCGCAGCCCGCCGGACCCCAGCTTGAGCTGGCGCTCGGCCTCGTGGGCGGGGATGTGGTCGACGACGCGGCGGCGCATCGCCTGGACGTCCTCGACGAAGCCGTCCCGCTCGGCCACCTGCCAGACCATCGGGTCGACGATCTCGACGTACTCGCGGCCGAGCTCGAGGTCGCCGGCGACGGGTCGCGCCTTGAGCAGTGCCTGGAACTCCCAGGTCTTGGCCCATCGCTCGTAGTAGCCGCGGTGGCTGGCCAGGGTCCGCACCAGCGGGCCGGACTTGCCCTCGGGTCGCAGGGCCGCGTCGACCGGCCAGATCGTGCCCTCGCCGGTGTGGTCGGAGCAGATCCGGATCAGGTGGCTGGCCAGCTGGCCGGCGACCTTGGCCGCGGCGTTCTCGTCGGCGCCCTCGGCGGGCTCGAACACGAAGATGACGTCCACGTCGGAGACGTAGTTGAGCTCGTGGCCGCCGCACTTGCCCATCGCGATCACGGCCAGCCGGGCGGTCGAGGCCGCGTCGCCGACCCGGGCCCGGGCGACGGCCAGGGCCGCCTCGAGGGTGCCGGCGGCGAGGTCGGAGAGCTCGGCGGCCACGTCGTCGACGCCCTGGTGGTGGGCGAGGTCGCGGGCGGCGAGCCGCAGCAGCACCCGGCGGTACTCCACGCGCAGCGCGTCGAGCGCCTGCCGGTCGGGCACCGTCGCCGATCGGGAGTACGTCGTCGGGGTCGGCGCCGACCGCGCGCAGCAGCCCGGCGCGTACGGCGAACGCCGCCGGCCGGGTGCTCCCGAGCAGCGGGTCGGTGAGCTCGCGCCACTGCTCCGGGTGCCGGACGAGGTGGTCGGTGAGGGCGATGCTCATGCCCAGCACCGACAGCAGCCGCATCGCGGTGCCCTCGTCGTCGGCGAGCGCCGACGAGCAGCTCCGCGCCGCCGTCGCCCGCGGCCTCGGCCAGCCGGACCAGCCCGGCCAGGGCCAGGTCGGGGTCGGCGGTGCGGCCGAGGATGGCGAGCAGCGGGTCGGCCGCGTCGCCGAGCCGGCGGAGGTCCTCGAGGGCACGGTCGGTGTCGGCGAAGCCCGTGCCGGATCAGGCTGCCCTTGCTCGTGGTGGCCCGGTTCATCGGTCCGGCCGGTCATCGCGTGCGTCCGGCCAGCTCGGCGAACCGAGTGGCCAGCGGGCGCCACGCCTCGTCGAGCTCGTCGCGGGCGGCGTCGATCTCGTCCAGCACGGCCTCCTGGTCGATGCCCAGCTTCAGGTGGTCGTCGCGGTCGCCCGCGGCCCACGAGACGAGCACGGCCCGGTCCACCTCGGGGTGCAGCTGCACGCCCCAGGCGGCGGGGGCGAACCGCGTCACCTGGTTCTCCCCGGCCGGGGTGGCCGCCAGCGCGACCGCTCCCTCGGGCAGCTCGGTGACCACGTCGGAGTTCCACTGCACGCCGCGTCGCGGGGTGGCGACCGGCCCCACCAGCTCGTCCTTCTCCGCCTCGGGCGTCCAGCCGATGTCGTACAGGCCGACCTGCTGCCCGGCGGCGTTCGGCTCGGACCGGCCGCCCAGGGCGACCGCGACCAGCTGGTGGCCGAGGCAGATGCCCAGCGTGGGCAGGCCGGCGGCGACCGCCTCGCGGATCCGGTCCTTGGTGGCGCCGAGCCAGGGGCAGGTGTCGTCGTCGTTGGCGCCCATCGAGCCGCCGAGGACCAGGAGCCCGTCGACGCCGTCGAGGGCCGGGAGCTCCTCGCCCGCCCACGGGCGGCTCACGCGCATCTCGGCGCCGGCCTCGGTCGAGCCAGGTGCCGAAGTGGGCCGGCGGGCACGCGGGCTCGTGCTCGACGACCAGGACGACGGGACGCGGCTCCACAGGCGTCAACCTAGCGTTCACGCTCGCGCCGGAACGACAGCCAGACCACCGCGATGCCGAGGACGATGGGGATCAGTCCGAACAGGGTGGCGACGAGCACCAGCCCGACCACGATGAGCAGGGAGCCGGTCATCGCGCACAGCACCTTGGCGGCCTGCCGGCGGTGCCGCAGCTGGATCAGGCACGCGACCGTGTAGCCGAGCAGGGTGGCCGTCGGCACGCCGACCGAGACGGCCCGGCCGGTGTTGCCGGCACCGACCTCGATCACGACCACCGCGACGAGGTAGGCGTCGACGACGAGCGAGATGATCAGTGCGTCGCGGAGCTGGCGGGCACGCCGCGGACTGAAGACCACGGGCCCCGGCTGGCCGATCATGGTCATACGACGGGGAGCATCCGGTCCCGCTCGTGCGCGGACACCTGGACCCGGTAGTCCTCCCACTCGCTGCGCTTGTTGCGGAGGAAGAAGTCGAAGACGTGCTCGCCCAGGGTCTCGGCGAGCAGCTCGGAGTTCTCGGCGATCCCGATCGCGTCGTACAGGCTCTTGGGCAGCGGCTCGATCCCGAGGCTCTTGCGCTCGCGCTCGGTCAGCGACCACATGTCGTCCTCGGCCTCGCGGGGCAGGTCGTAGCCCTCGTCGATGCCGCGCATCCCGGCGGCGAGCACCACGGCGTACGCGAGGTAGGGGTTGCAGGCGGCGTCGAGGGTGCGCAGCTCGATCCGGGTGGACTGGCCCTTGTTGGGCTTGTACATCGGGACCCGGATCATCGCCGAGCGGTTGTTGTGGCCCCAGCAGATGTACGGCGGGGCCTCGCCGCCGCCGAGCAGGCGCTTGTAGCTGTTGACCCACTGGTTGGTGACGACGCTGATCTCGCTGGCGTGCTTGAGGATGCCGGCGATGAACTGGCGGCCGGTCTTGGAGAGCTGGTACTCGGCGCCGGCCTCGTAGAAGGCGTTCCGGTCGCCCTCGAACAGCGAGACGTGGGTGTGCATGCCGGAGCCGGGGTGGGTCGTGAACGGCTTGGGCATGAACGTGGCCCAGATGTCCTGGCTCAGCGCCACCTCCCGGATCACGGTGCGGAAGGTCATGATGTTGTCGGCGGTGCTCAGCGCGTCGGCGTACCGCAGGTCGATCTCCTGCTGGCCGGGGCCGCCCTCGTGGTGGCTGAACTCCACCGAGATGCCCATCGACTCCAGCATCGTGATCGCCTCGCGGCGGAAGTCGGCGCCCATCGACTGCGCGGTGTGGTCGAAGAAGCCGCTGCGGTCCACCGGCTCCGGCTCCACGCCGACCTGGGGCGTGTCCTTGAAGAGGTAGAACTCGATCTCGGGGTGGGTGTAGAAGGTGAAGCCCTTGTCGGCCGCGGCGCTGAGCGTGCGCTTGAGGACGTAGCGGGGGTCGGCGTAGGACGGGGAGTCGTCCGGCATCACGATGTCGCAGAACATCCGGGCCGTCGACGGGCCCTCGCCCCGCCACGGCAGGATCTGGAACGTCGCGGGGTCGGGCTTGGCGAGCATGTCGGCCTCGTAGACGCGCGCGAAGCCCTCGATCGCCGATCCGTCGAACCCGATGCCCTCGGTGAACGCCCCCTCCAGCTCGGCCGGCGCGACCGCCACGGACTTCAGGAAGCCCAGGACGTCGGTGAACCAGAGCCGGACGAACCGGACGTCACGCTCCTCGAGAGCGCGGAGAACGAAGTCTTCCTGCTTGCCCATGGCGACCACTATGTCGCATCCGGCCAAGCGCCGCTCACCGCGTGTCACTGCATGTCGGGGACCCGCAACGCGACCAGCTGGTCGTCGACCCGATCGGAGTGCCGGACCCAGCCGCCGGACCAGCTCCCGGCCGTCGCCGTCGGGGGCGAGGAACGTGTAGCGGGTCTGGCCGTCGGCGCGCTCGACGACCGGGTCCACACCCGCCCGCTCGAGCGCGGTCTCGACCGCCTCCGAACGCTGGCCGCGGAGGGTGAGCACGACGCGGCCGTCGTACGTCCGGAGCGACCGCGCGGCGGCCGCGGCCTGACGACGCTGCTCGGCCGTGGCACTCAGCGGGACCTTGCGGCCGGCTCGGGTCGGCGCCGTACACCGCGTTCCACAGGATCTTCTGGGTCCCGTCGGTGAACGCGCGGAAGTTCGGCTCGCCGGCGAACGCGACGACGCGGCCGTCGGCGTACGGCTCGTCCACGACCGCGGCGGTGCCGCCGAGCTCCTCGGCGCCGTCCTCGAAGCCGGAGACGAACCAGCGCGGGGAGGCGGGGTCGGGGAAGCGGACGGCCACGCTCGCGGCGTCGGCGGTGGACATCACGAAGTCGTACTCGTAGAAGCTCCAGACGCTCGAGCCGACGCCGCGCGCCAGCGGGGTCCGCGCGACGTTCGCCCGGATCAGCGACCCGGGCACGTCGGAGGTCGGCTCCGCGAGCTCGGCGGTGGTGAGCTCCATCAGCGCGGCCAGCTGGGTGCCGCCGCGCCAGGTGACGAGCGTGCCGCCGTCGGCGAGCCAGGTGCGGAGCGCCTCGCGTCCGGCCGGCCCGAGCTCGTCGTACGCCGTCTCCGCGTCGCCGTTGGGCACGAGGAGGACGTCGAGCGGGGCGAGCGCGTTCTCGAGGACGTCGGGGGTGGTCAGGCTGCGGTAGGGCACCCGCCACTTCTCGTCGAGCAGCCAGCGCAGCCAGCCCTCGGACTCGAACGCCGAGGTGCCGTCGTCGGTCAGCCACACCCCGACCGCGGTGCGGGGTGCCCGCGGCGCGGCCGGCTCGGCCAGGGTGGGCACGTGTGCCGACCTCGGCCGCAGCTTGGCGCCGGTGCGGCCGGCGGGCACGTTGAACAGGAGCGGGCCGCTCCAGGCGGTCACGTCGTAGAAGTACGGGAACGGCACGTAGCTGTCCTCGCCGAGCATGGCCTGGATCCAGTGCTTCTGGGCCTGCGCCATCGGCACCCAGTACGTGCCCTTGGGCAGGGTGCGGGTCGCGCGCGGCTCGCCGTACCTCTTGTAGCCGGGCACCTTGAGCGGCTTGGTGAGCCGGCGGACGTCGACGTCCATCCGCTGCAGCCGCCGGACCAGGGAGCGCGCCTCGGCGGCCTTGTCGCGGGTCACCTCGATGAAGTAGTGCCGGACGGTCTCGTCGGGCACCTGGAGCTCGAGGGTGCTGCCGGGGGCGAAGACCTCGTTGCGCTCGAGCTCCCCGCGGACGCCCTCCCGGTAGGCCTGCCGGTAGTTCGCGGCCAGGCCCTTCTGGATCGCGGTCTTGTCCGTGGCGAGCGCGTACATCGAGGTCCAGGTGGCGAGGTGCTGCTCGTCGGTGCGCTGCTGGATCGGCGACTCGCCGCCCTTCTCGTAGGTCATCGAGGCGCCCGAGGAAGCCGGTGGTGGGCACGCTGTCGCCGTAGCCCATGTAGAGCAGGTCGTAGACGTCGTAGTTGAAGTACGGGATCGCGTCCTCGTCGAACTGGTCCTGCATGGCGCCGCCGTACAGGTCGTTGATCCACGTGACGGAGCGGTCGGCCACCTCGTGGTGGATCGGGTCGGCGTTCGGCGGGAAGAAGAAGTCGGTGCCGCCCATCTCGTGGTTGTCGCTCATCAGCACGGGCGGGTACTGCCGCATCAGCTGCAGCTTGCCGTCGGTCTCGGCCTGGGTGCGCGCGAACCAGTCGCGGTTGAGGTCGAAGCCGTAGACGTTGCGGCGGGTGTCGGCCTCGCGGCCGTCGGGGTTCTGGGTCGGGATGATCACCGTGACCGTGTTGTCCCGGATGGTGGTGGCGGCGCAGTCGGTGCGGTCGGCCAGGTCGCGGAGCATCACGAGGGCCGCGTCGGCGCCGCTCTCCTCGCCGCCGTGCACGTTGCCGGCCATCCAGACGATGGCCGGGCTGCTGGCGGCGATCTGGGCGGCCTTCGCCGGGGTCGTGTGGGGGTCGCGGAGCTGCTTGGCCGCGCTCTTGGCCGCGGCGACGTCGGCGGGCGAACCCACGACGGCGTACGTCAGCGGGCGGCCCTCGTTCGAGGTGCCGAAGGACCCGAGCCGGACGTCGTCGCTCGCCTCGTCGACGGCGACGAGGTAGTCCTCGATCTGGGCGGCGGTGGTCTCCTCGCTGCCGATCGGGAACCCGATGCTCGGCACGTCCTCGCCGGTGGGGACCTCCCCGGCGTACGTCGGTGGCGTGTCGGACTCGCACGGCGCCGCGGCGGCGGGACTGAAGCCCGCTCCGGTCACCGCGACCAGGGGCACGAGGAGTGAGGCGGACGCGATCGCGATAGGGGTACGGCGCACGGCGGGGCTCCCTTGGACTCCGAGCGGACCCGTCCCGTTCTAGCAGAATCCGGGGCCGGTGTGACCCCCTCAGCGGACACCTCTCGGTCAGGACACCGGGACGTTGGCCTCGATCTCGGCGAGCCAGGCGGTCGCGCCGGCGTCGGAGGGCATCCGCCAGTCGCCGCGCGGTG
The DNA here is from genome assembly GCA_963803235.1 of uncultured Actinomycetota bacterium. Lineage (GTDB taxonomy): Bacteria > Actinomycetota > Actinomycetes > Propionibacteriales > Nocardioidaceae > Nocardioides. The sequence continues at coordinate 13,603 of CAWDLL010000008.1, read as the reverse complement.
ACATGGTGCCGCCGGCGCTCACCTTCGGGCCGTTGGGCAGGGCCGACCGCTTGAACTGGCTGGCGAAGAACCGGCGCACGAAGACCTCGAGCCAGCCGCGGATCGTCGGCAGGTCGTACGCCGTGCGGCGCGAGTCCGGGAACCCGGGCGGCCACTCCCCTGCGGACGCGTCCCGCCAGGCGTGCCAGGCGAGGAACGCGATCTTGCTCGGGCGGTAGCCGCGGCGGATGACGTGGAAGAGGGTGAAGTCCTGGAGCGAGTAGGGACCCGACCGACTCCTCGGTCGACTGCGGCAGGTGGTCCTCGCGGGTCGGGATCAGCTCGGGCGTGATCTCCTGCTCGACGATCTCGCGCAGCAGCTCGTTGGTCTCCGTCCTCGAACTCGCCGTGCGTCGGCCACCCAGCGGATCAGGTGCTGGATCAGCGTCTTCGGGCACGCCGGCGTTGACGTTGTAGTGCGACATCTGGTCGCCGACGCCGTACGTGCACCAGCCGAGGGCGAGCTCGGACAGGTCGCCGGTGCCGAGCACGATGCCGCCGCGGTGGTTGGCGAGCCGGAAGAGGTAGTCGGTGCGCAGCCCGGCCTGGACGTTCTCGAACGTGACGTCGTAGACGGGCCGGCCGTCGGCGTACGGGTGCTCGAGGTCGGCGAGCAGCTGGTTCGCGGCCGCGGTGATGTCGATCTCCTCGAACGTCACGCCGAGCGACTTCGAGAGGCGGGTGGCGTAGGACTTCGTGGTCTCGCCGGTGGCGAAGCCCGGCATCGTGAAGGCGTGGATGTCGCTGCGCGCGCGGCCGAGCCGGTCCATCGCCTTCGCGGCCACGATCAGCGCGTGGGTGGAGTCGAGGCCGCCGCTGACCCCGATCACGACCTTCGGCTGGCCGATGGCGTGCAGCCGCTGCTCGAGCCCGGAGACCTGGATGTTGTAGGCCTCGTAGCAGTCGAGCGCGAGCCGCTCGACGTCGTCGGGCACGAACGGGAACCGGTCGACCTTGCGGCGCAGCCCGATGTCGCCGGTGGGCGGCTTGAGCTCGAAGCGTGACGGTCCGGAAGTTGTCGACCCGCTCACCCAGGGACCGCCGGTTGTCGTCGAACGTCCCCTGGCGGATCCGGTCCTGCCGGATCCGGTCGAGGTCGACGTCGACGACGGTGCGCCGGGCGCCCTCGGGGAACCGCTCGCTCTCGCCGAGCAGGTCGCCGCACTCGTAGACCATGGTCTGGCCGTCCCAGCTCAGGTCGGTGGTCGACTCGCCCTGGCCAGCGGCCGCGAAGACGTACGCCGCCGAGCAGCGCGCGCTCGCGCTGCGCACGAGCAGCCGCCGGTCCTCGGCGCGGGCGACGGTGATCGGGCTGCCGGACAGGTTGGCCAGCACGGTCGCTCCGGCGAGGGCCGCCTCCGCACTCGGCGGCACCGGGACCCACATGTCCTCGCAGATCTCGGCGTACAGCTTCAGGCCGGGCACGTCGGTGGCCTCGAAGACCAGGTCCGGTCCGAGCGGCACCTCCTGCCCGGCGACGGTGATCGTGCTCCCCCGCCGGTCGTCGCCCGGCGCGAACCAGCGGCGCTCGTAGAACTCGCGGTACGTCGGCAGGTAGGACTTCGGCGCCACGCCGAGCACGCGGCCGCGGTGGATCACGACGGCGCAGTTGAGGACGCGGGTGCCGTGCACGAGCGGGGCGCCGACCACCAGCACCGGCAGCAGGTCCGCGGACCCCTCGACCACCTCGGCCAGGCCCACCTCCACGCCCTGCAGCAGGGTCTGCTGGAGGAAGAGGTCGTCGATGGAGTAGCCGCACATCGTCAGCTCGGGGAACACCGCCACGGCCACGCCGTCCTCGTGGCAGGCACGGGCCTGCTCGAGCACGATCCGCGCGTTGGCCGCCGGATCGGCGATCGCCACCGGCAGCGTGCACGCGGCGACCCGGGCGAACCCGTGGTCGTACGCCGAGTAGAAGTCCACGGTTTCAGTCTAGGGCGGGTGGCGCTCCCGATGAGTTTCCGCGGACGGCGCGGTCGGTACTCACGACGTCACAGCGAAGGGAGTTCCCATGAGCTCGATCAGTCCGTGCCTCTGGTTCGACGACAACCTCGAGGAGGCGGCCAGGTTCTACACCGGCATCTTCCCGAACTCGTCCGTCAACCACATCGCCCGCTACAACGACGCCGTACCGGAGCGAGCCGGCACCGCGATGGCCGGCGACTTCACCCTGGACGGGCTGACCTTCCGCGGCATCAACGGCGGTCCCGAGCACGCCCGCTTCTCCGAGGCCGTCTCGTTCAGCATCGCCTGCAAGGACCAGTCCGAGGTCGACTACTACTGGGACAGCCTCGTCGACGGCGGCCAGGAGTCGATGTGCGGCTGGCTCAAGGACAAGTTCGGCCTCTCCTGGCAGATCGTCCCGACCCGGCTCTACGAGCTGGTCTCCGACCCCGACCCCGTCCGCGCCCGCGCCGCCACCGAGGCCATGTTCAGCATGCGCCGGATCGTGATCGCCGACATGGAAGCCGCCGCCGACGCCGTGTCGGCCTAGCCCCCACCGGTGGTTGAGGTGTGAGGAGCGCCAGCGACGAGCCTCGAAACCCCGTGAGCGAAGGCAGGGCGGCGAGGTACGTCGGCCGAGCTTGTCGAGGCCTCACACGGTCGCCTGTGGTTTCCGATTTTCGGGTTACGTGGTTGCTCGCCGCTTCGGTCGTCGCACTACTTCCGCCTGCTTCCCCTCTCGCGGTCCGCTCGGGTCGACCGCTGTGGTCGCCGTCCAAAGATTTCTCGAAAAGTTGTCCACATCCCTGTGAAACAAGGGGTTTTCGGCCTCTGAGTGTCGGTGGTCGATGCTTGGATTCTCTATGGCAGCAGACGCGATCGAGCTCGACACCGCAGGTGCGGTGCTCGCTGCCGCGCGTGCTCACGCGAGGTCGCGGACCGGGACAGAGGCCCGGTTGTTGATGCTGGCCGTGGACTGGGCGGCGATGCACTCGACCGACTCGATCGACGAGGCGGAGATGCTGGTCGGGTACGGCGACCAGGGCATGCCGCTGGCCGGTGAGGGCGCACCGTTGGTGGCGGAGTTCGCGGTCACCGAGTTCGCCGCCGCGATCGGCCTGTCCACCGACGCCGGGAAGGCGTACGTCGGGCAGGCCCTCGAGCTGCGGCACCGGCTCCCGCGGGTGTGGCGCCGCGTGGTCCGCGGTGACCTGAAGGCGTGGCAGGCCCGTCGGATCGCCGACCGGACGCTCCTGCTGTCTCGGGAGGCAGCGGCGTTCGTGGACGCGCACGTCGCGGCGACCGCGCACAAGATCGGCCCGTACCAGCTGCACGCCCTGGTCGAGCAGGCCATCGCCCAGTTCATGCCCGACCTCGCCGAAGAACGACGCCTGGCGAAGGCGGACGGCCGGTACTTCACGATCGAGCCACAGCACGTTCTCCTACGACGGCACCGCGAGCGTGCACGGCGAGCTCGACGTCGCGGATGCCCAGGACCTGGAGACCGCCGTCGCCGGCCTCGCCGCGCAGCTCAAGGACCTCGGCTCCGAAGAGTCTCTCGACGTGCGCCGGGCGATGGCGGTCGGCGAGATGGCACGAGCGCAGATGGCCCTCGACCTGAATCCCACGTCGGTCGAGCCTGTCGAGACCTCACGTCGGCAGGTGGTCATGTACGTCCACCTGTCCGATCAAGCACTCGCCGGTGCGGCCGGCACGGCCCGGCTCGAGCGGGGCAACAGCCAGGTGACCGCCGGTCAGGTCCGCGACTGGTGCCAGACGGCCGGGAAGATCACGGTGAAGCCGGTGATCGACCTCGACGCGCACGACCCGGTCGAGTCACCGGTGGTGCCCGAGAGGCACGCCGAGATCGTCGCGCTTCGCGACAAGACCTGCGTCTTCCCCTGGTGCAACAGACCGGCGAGACGTTGCGACAAGGACCACTCCGTCCCCCATGCACGTGGTGGGCCGACGTGTCCGTGCAATTTGGCGCCACTCTGCCGACGCCATCACCGGATCAAGACCCACGGAGCCTGGTCGTACCGATCGATCGAGCCCGGCACCTACCTGTGGACCTCCAAGCACGGCTACCAGTACCTCCGCGACACCACCGGCACCCTCGACGTCAGCCGCGACCGGCCCCGGCCACCCGACTAGCTACCCCGCCCCACACCCCGCCCACGGGCGGGGCCATTCCCATGCCCGGACCGACCGACGAGACCTCGGTGGTCGAGTAGCGAGCGCCAGCGAGCGTATCGAGACCCAGTCGCCACGGGCGAGCTCGTGAGGCCTCGACCAGCTCGGCCGACGTACCCCGCCGCCCTGCCTTCGACGTCAGTGCGAGCGGTCTGGACCCGGTAGGCATTTCCGCCTCCCGGCTACGCGGCGAGTGGTAGACCGGTCGCATGCGTGAGCCCCCGCCGCACCTGACGGACGAGGACGTCCTGGCTGCGGTCAACGAGCACTGGGCGGCGGACGCCGATCGGATCGGGCATCTGCCGGTCGGGTTCGGTGCCCACCACTGGCGGGCGAGCGGCGCGCGCAGGATCCTGTTCGTCACGTTCGACGGCCTGGGCGGCGAGCGGCACACGCGCGAGTCGCTCGAGGCGGCGTACGCCGGGGCGAGGGCGCTCGCCGACGCCGGCCTCGAGTTCGTGCTGGCGCCCGTCGCCACGACGGAGGGGACGATGACGGTCCCGTTCGAGGACGGCGCACTCAGCGTCACGCCGTGGCGGACGGGCACGTCCGGCGACGGGTCGATCACGCCAGCACGAGCGCGGCAGACCCGCAGCCTGCTGGACCGCCTGCACGCCACTCAGCCGACGACACGACTCCCCCGCTGGAAGCCGCTCGTCGGGGAGGGCCTCGCCGACGACCTGGCCACCCGCACGGCGAAAGCCTGGGACGCCGGCCCGCACGGCCCCGACGCCCGCGCCTCGATCCGCGCGCACCTCGACGACATCTCGGCCTGGACCGCGTCGCTACCACCAGCTGGCCGCCACCGCCGACGCGGCCACGTGGGTGCCGACCCACGGCGAGCCGCACACCCGCAACCAGCTGACCACGCCCGACTCGACGCTGCTCATCGACTGGGAGTCGCTCAAGCTGGCTCCCCGCGAGCGCGACCTGCGCACCCTCGACGACGCCGGACACCCGCAGCACGGCGCCGACCCGGCACTGCTCGAGCTGTTCGACCTCGAGTGGCGGCTCGACGAGATCTCCCAGTACGCCGCGTGGTTCGAGGGGTGGCACACCGGTACGGCGAGCGACGCGGTGGCCTTCGCCGGCCTCCAGGGCGAGCTCACGCGTGAGGGGCGCCACACCCGCAACGCCACGGTGCCGGACTAGCCTGAGAGTGATCCGTGGACTCCATCAGGGAGCCGCGAGACCGCACCGAAGGAGCTCGAGGATGAGCACGTCCGGACCCGAGGAGACCGCGCCGTACGGCAGCGGCCCGTCCGCACCCGCCGGCCCCGCCCCCACCAAGCGGATCCGCACCCACCACCTGCGCGAGATGAAGGAGCGCGGCGAGAAGTTCGCCATGCTCACCGCCTACGAGCAGTACGCCGCGCAGACCTTCGACGAGGCCGGCATCGAGGTGCTCCTGGTCGGCGACAGCGCCAGCAACAACGTCTACGGCAACGAGACCTCGCTTCCGGTGACGGTCGACGAGCTGCTCCCGCTCACCCGCGCCGTCTCCCGGTCGGTACGCCGCTCGCTCGTCGTGGGCGACCTCCCCTTCGGCTCCTACCAGGCCTCGCCGCAGCAGGCCTACGAGACCGCCGTCCGGTTCATGAAGGAGGGCGGCGCGCACTGCGTGAAGCTCGAGGGCGGCCGCGAGATGGCGCCGCAGATCGAGCTGCTCACCCGCGGCGGCGTCCCGGTCATGGCGCACATCGGCTTCACCCCGCAGAGCGAGCACGCCCTCGGCGGCTACCGGGTCCAGGGCCGCGGCGAGACCGCCCAGCGGATCCTCGAGGACGCCAAGTCGATCGAGGCCGCGGGCGCCTTCGCGGTCGTCATGGAGATGGTGCCGGGCGACGTCGCCGGCCAGGTCACCCGAGAGCTGTCCATCCCGACCATCGGGATCGGCGCCGGCCCCGACTGCGACGGCCAGGTCCTGGTCTGGCAGGACGCGTTCGGGCTGCGCACCGGCCGGATGGCCCGCTTCGTGAAGCAGTACGCCGACGTGCACGGCGTACTCCTCGAAGCGGCGCGCGCCTACTCCGAGGACGTGAAGGGCGGGACCTTCCCGAGCGACGAGCACACGTTCTGAGGAGACGGACTACGGTGACCCCCATGCGCCCACTTCTCGGAGTCCTGGCCCTGGCCCTCGTCGTCCCGACCACGTCGGCGGTGGCGTGCCCCACCTCCACCGCCGCGTCGTCGGCCGCCGTGTCGAAGGCCGACCACAAGCAGACGGCCAAGGCCGCGCCCCGACTCAACGTGCGCCGCCAGGTGACGGGGCTCGAGATCCCGTGGGACGTCAAGTCGATCGGTGGCGGCCGTCTCCTGATCACCGAGCGCGACAGCGCAGACCTGCTCATCCGCGAGGACGGCAACACCCGACAGGTCGCCTTCCCCAGCGGGAAGGTCTGGGTCTCCGGCGAGACCGGCCTCACCTCGCTGGAGGTCGACCCGAACTTCGCCAGCAACGGCCGCTTCTACACCTGCTCCGGCTGGAACAAGCAGGGCGGCGGCCACGACGTCCGGGTCAACGCCTGGCGGCTGAACGACGCACGGCACCCGCGCCCGGCGCCTCGAGACCCTGGTGAGCGGCTTCCCGACCAGCAGTGGCCGACACGGCGGCTGCCGCCTGCTGATCACGAGCAACGGCTCGCTCCTGGTCGGCACCGGCGACGCCGCGCAGAGCAACAACCCGCGCAACCTCAAGTCGCTCGGCGGCAAGACCCTCCGGCTGAACCGGATGACCGGCAACCCGTGGCCGAGCAACCCGTTCGCCAACGCCAGCAACCGGAAGAAGCGCTACATCTTCACGTACGGCCACCGCAACGTGCAGGGGCTGGCCGAGCGCGCCGACGGCACCCTGTGGTCGGCCGAGCACGGCCCCGGCATCGAGGACGAGATCAACCGGCTCGGCGGCGGCCGCGACTACGGATGGCAGCCCGGCCCCGGCTACGACGAGGGCGTGCCGATGACCGACCAGTCGCTCCCCGGCCGGCAGTACAACGCCCGTTGGTCCTCCGGCCCCACCCCCGCGACCTCGGGTGCGGCCTGGGTGCACGGCAGGCAGTGGGGCCGGTACAACGGCACGCTGGCCGTCGCCTGCCTCGAGGGCAACCGGGTGATCTTCATGAAGTTCGACAAGGCCGGCCAGCTCAAGTGGACGAAGACCCCCGCGCGGCTGCGCCAGTTCGGCCGACTCCGGTCGGTCACCCTGGCCCCCGACAACGACCTGCTGATCACCACCAGCAACGGCAGCAACGACTCGGTGCTGCGGGTCTCGCCCCGCTAGCCCCGACGGTCAGGCGGTCCAGCCGAGCCAGGCGCCGCCGGCGTTCATCACCACGAACCACAGCACCGCCAGGAAGACCGGGATCCCCGGCACCCAGGTCGGGTGCAGGCTCCACCAGGCGGTCGCGACGAACAGGCCGACCGCCCAGATCACCAGCAGCAGCGCGACCGCCCACCAGGGCGCGAGCAGCCCGCTGACGGCGTACAGGAAGAAGACGCAGGCCATCCCCGCCATGCCGACGAACGGCCAGGGCGAGACGGCGTTCGCCCCGCGGGGGCGACCACGGGGCACGCGTCAGTCCTCGTCGTCCCAGGCCTCGTTGCGCTCCTGGGCCTTCTGCAGCGCCCCCTCGGCCTCCTCGCGGGAGTCGAAGGGTCCGAGCCGGTCGATCGGCGGGCACATGTCCTCGCCCTGCTCGACGCGGTGGTGCTTGACGCAGTACCAGAACTTGCTCATGTCACCGGAAACTACACTCGACGCCGTGACTCCCGTGCTCGCCGCCACGATCTCGCCCCGTCGCGAGGTCCCCAGCCACATCGCCCGACCGGAGTACGTCGACAAGCCCGCGCCCGAGCGGTTCACCGGCAGCGAGGTCAAGGACGCCGAGACGATCGAGAAGATGCGGGTCGCCGGCCGGCTGGCCGCGCAGGCCCGCGAGCTGGTCGGCGCGCACGTCGAGCCGGGCGTGACCACCGACGAGCTGGACCGGATCGGCCACGAGTTCCTCTGCGACCACGGCGCCTACCCGTCGACGCTCGGCTACCGCGGCTTCCCGAAGTCCCTGTGCTCCAGCGTCAACGAGGTCGTCTGCCACGGCATCCCGGACAGCCGCCGGGTCCAGGACGGCGACATCGTCAACATCGACATCACCGCCTTCCTCAACGGCGTGCACGGCGACACCAACGCGACCTTCCTCGCCGGCGACGTCGACGAGGAGTCCCGGCTTCTCGTTCAGCGGACCCGCGAGGCGCTCGAGCGCGGGATCAAGGCGGTCCGGCCGGGCCGCCGGATCAACGTCATCGGCCGGGTGATCGAGTCCTACGCCCGGCGGTTCGGGTACGGCGTGGTCCGCGACTTCACCGGCCACGGGATCGGCACCGCCTTCCACAGCGGGCTGATCATCCCCCACTACGACGAGCCGATGTACGACGACATGATCGAGGTCGGCATGACCTTCACGATCGAGCCGATGCTCAACCTCGGCACCCACGAGTGGGAGATGTGGGACGACAACTGGACGGTCGTCACCAAGGACCGGCGCCGCAGCGCGCAGTTCGAGCACACGCTGCTCGTCACCCCGAACGGTGCCGAGGTGCTGACGAACCCCTGAACCTGCGCCTGCGCGTGACTTGGCCCTATCCTGTTCCCGCGGATGGGCTGGCCGGGCGACCGCGTGGATCCTGACTGTCGGGATCCCCGAGGAAGGTCCGGGCTCCACTGGGCAAGGTGGTGGGTAACTCCCACCCGGGGCAACCCGCGGGACAGTGCCACAGAAAACAGACCGCCGCACCGGCTCCGGCCGGCGCGGTAAGGGTGAAACGGTGGTGCAAGAGACCACCAGTACGCCGGGTGACCGGCGTAGCTCGGCAAACCCCACCTGGAGCAAGGTCAAGAAGTCTCGCGCCTTCGGGCGCGGGGCGCGCGCACGTTCGAGGGCGGCCCGCCCGAGTGCGCGGGTAGACCGCTGGAGGCGGCCGGCAACGGCCGTCGTAGATGGATGGTCGCCCCCGTTCGGCCCCGCAAGGGGTCTGGCGGGACAGAACCCGGCCTACAGGCCAGCCCATCCGCTTCACCCCCTCTGACCTGCGGAGACGCCGTCAGACGAGGTCAGCGGTCCGCAAAGAGTCCGCAGGAAATTGAAGCACCGAGTCGATCGCCTCGCGGGTCCGGTCGTCGGAGTCCGGCCACAGGTGCGAGTAGGTGTCGAGCGTCTCCGCCGCCGACGCATGCCCCAGCCGCGCCTGGACCGTCTTCACGCTCTCGCCGTACCTGATGAGCAAGGAGGCGTAGTAGTGCCGAAGCGCGTGCAGCCCGGTGCGCGGCGGAAGTCCAGCGGCCCGCGCGATGGGACGCCACAGGTGCCCGAAGGCCTGTCGAGTGATCGGCTCACCATCGATCGTGAACACCAGCCCGTCCCTCCCCGGCGGATAGGCCGCAAGGTGTGCCGCGACCGCGTCGACCACCACCTGCGGCAACGGGATCGACCGCACGCTGGCGTCCGTCTTCGGCGGCCCGAACCTCGGGCGCTCTCCGGCAATCTTCACCAGCTGCCGGTCCACGTGGACCTCGCGGCGCAGCATGTCCAGCCGGTCGACGGTGAGACCCAGCAACTCCCCCTGCCGCATGCCCGTTCCGGCGGCGAAGGTCACCAGCGCCCGGAGCTCGGGCGGCATCGCATCTCGCATCGCATCGACCTGCTCGGTGGTCGGCGGGACGACCTTGACCCGCTCGCGTCTCGGCAGCCTGGTCCCGTCGCACGGGTTCGCGACGATGCGACGATCCCGAACAGCGGCCTTCATGATCGTCGCCACGATGCTGTGCACCACCCCGATCGTCGACGGCGCCAGCGCCCGTCGCCCGGGCTCATCGACCGAGAGCCGCTTCACCCAGGCCTGCACGTCGCTCGGCAGGATCGACGACAGCGGCCGTGATCCCAGGGTCGGATACGCATGCCGGCGCAGCATCGTCTCGACGTGCGCCTGGCTGGCCGGCCGATGCACCTGCGCGGCCCGCCACCGCTCGGCGTACTCCTCGAAGGTCATCCGGCCAGCCTTCGGATCGACGTACGTTCCCGTGACCACCGACGCAGTGACCTCGTCCAGCCATCGCTGCGCGTCCACCTTGCGCGTGAAGTGCTTGGAATGCTCTCGCGGCCGCCGGAGTCCCGGTACCGGGCACGCCACTTGCCACTCGGTCGCTTCTGAACACTGCTCACTTCATCGCCGCCTCTCGGCTCGTGATCACCTCAACCGACCCACACTGCCAAATCGGCTCACCAGGCCGCTCACCAGCGACGTGAGATGTGAGGAACCGTTGGACGTCCACAACCATGGGTCAGCGGACGGGTCGACTTTCGATGTGGCGTGCGCGCATACCGAGCCACGCAGCCATCAAGTCACCGCCTCTGACCAACAGGACCTCTGAGCGGTGGACGAGCCGCCGAGAGCACAGTCGAAGACGGGACTGCTGCACGGCTAGGTGACATCTGATCTGTGGCGCCGTGAGGCGCCGCTGGAAGGATGTCGCACCGTGCCCGAAGCCCTATCCCAAGGAGTTCCGCGACGACGTCGTCGCGGTCGCTCGGAACCGTGAGCCTGGCGTCCGATCGAGCAGATCGCCAAGGACTTCGGGATCAGCGAGTCGTGTCTGCGCAACTGGCTGCGCGCACGCCGACGTCGAGGACGGCGTGAAGCCCGGGACGCACCAGCGGCGAGAAGGCCGAGCTGCGTGAGGCCCGCCGCAGATCCGGCTGCTGGAGCAGGAGAACGAGGTCCTGCGCCGCGCGGCGGCGTATCTGTCCCAGGCGAACCTGCCGGGAAAATGATGTACCCGCTCGTCCGTGACCTTGCCGGCGACGGGATCCCTGTCGCGGTGACGTGCCGGGTGCTCAGCTCGCTCGCCAGCCCTACTACCGCTGGCTCGCCAGTCCGGTCACCGAGCCGATCTGGCCGAGGCGCTACCGCGCCAACGCGCTGTTCGACGCCCACCGCGACGACCCGGAGTTCGGCTACCGGTTCCTCGCCGACGAGGCCCGCCGCGGCCGGCCAGTCGATGGCGAGCGGACCGGCGTGGCGGATCTGCTCGGACAAGGCTGGTGGAGCTTCTTCGGCAAAGAAGGCCGCGGCAAGGCGAAGCATCCGGGGCCGCCGGTCCATGACGACCTGGTCAACCGCGACTTCACCGCCGACGCGCCGAACCAGCTGTGGCTGACCGACATCACCGAGCACCACACCGATGAGGGCAAGCTCTACCTCTGCGCGATCAAGGACGTCTACTCCAACCGGATCGTCGGCTACTCGATCGACTCGACGGATGAAGTCCCGGCTCGCCGTCGCACGCGTTCGACAACGGCCGTCGCCCGCCGCGGCGCTGACGTCGCCGGCTGCATCGGTGCACTCCGACCGCGGGTCGCAATTTCGGTCACCGGAAGTTCGTCCGTGCGCTGAACCGCCACGGCCATGGTCGGATCGATGGGCCAGGTCGGCTCGGCCGGCGACAACGCCGCCATGGAATCGTTCTTCGCGCTGCTGCAGAAGAACGTCCTCAACCGCCGCACCTGGGCCACCCGCCAGCGAGCTGCGGATCGCGATCGTCACCTGGATCCTACTCCAACCGGATCGTCGGCTACTCGATCGACTCACGGATGAAGACCCGCATCGCAGTAGCCGCGATCGCCAGCGCGGTTGCTCGTCGCGGTGGACCAGCGGAGGTAGCCGGCTGCACGGTCCACTCCGATAGGGGCAGCCAGTTCAGGTCCAGTCGATTCGTCGAGGAACTCAAGCACCACGATCTGACCGGGTCGATGGGTCGTGTCGGTGCCGCCGGCGACAACGCGGCCATGGAGTCCTTCTTCGCGCTGGTGCAGAAGAACGTCCTGAACCGGCAACGCTGGCGTACCCGCGCCGAACTCCGGCTGGCGATCGTGACCTGGATCGAACGGACCTACCACCGCCGTCGGCGCCAACGCGTCCTCGGCAAGCTCACCCCGATCGAGTTTGAGACCATCTACGTGGCCGCTGACGCGGCCTGAAGAACCACTCACCACGAGTGACAATCAGACCTTCAGCAGTCCCGTCTGCTCGTCCGAATGAGCCTTTCCGCGTTCCACCGCCCGCGACCAGCGCGTTCGGAGTGGTTTGGCCTCGGGCTCGTCCCCAACTCTGGGCTAGCCGTTCGGCTCACACCCGACACCTTGGAGACCGTCGCTCAGTCCGAGAGGCGCTCGCCGGTGTCGGTGTCGAACACGTGGACGTGCTGCGGGTCGGTCGTGACGTGGAGCGTCTCGCCCTTGTGCACCGTGTCGCGGTGGCTCACCCGGACGATGATGTTGTTGGGCGTGCCCTCGACACCGCTGGAGCCGTAGACGAACGCGTCCGCCCCGAGCTCCTCGACGACGGTCACCCGGACCGGGAGTCCGCCTTCGCTCTCCGTCACCACCCGCCAGGCTTCGGGGCGGACCCCGACGGTGATGTTGGCGTGACCGCACCGTGCTTGGACGCGGTCGGGTCGACGGGCACGAGGTAGTCGCCGATCTGGGCCTTGCCCTCCTTGGCGGTGCCTCGAGCAGGTTCATCTGCGGTGAGCCGATGAAGCCGGCCACGAACAGGTTGACCGGCTTGTCGTAGAGCGCCAGCGGGGTGGCGACCTGCTGCAGCTACGCCGCCTTCATCACCGCCACCCGGTCGCCCATGGTCATCGCCTCGACCTGGTCGTGGGTCACGTAGACGGTGGTGACGCCGAGGTCGGCCTGGAGCTTCGCGATGTCGGTGCGGGTCGGCACCCGCATCTTCGCGTCGAGGTTCGACAGCGGCTCGTCCATGCAGAACACCTGCGGGTTCCGCACGATCGCGCGGCCCATCGCCACCCGCTGACGCTGACCACCGGAGAGCGCCTTCGGCTTGCGCTCGAGGTACTCCTCCAGCCCCAGGATCTTGGCGGCCTCGGCGACCCGCTTCTTGCGCTCGGCCTCCGGCACCTTCGCCATCTTCAGGGAGAACGCCATGTTGTCGGCCACGCTCATGTGCGGGTACAGCGCGTAGTTCTGGAACACCATCGCGATGTCCCGGTCCTTGGGCGGAGTGTGCGTGACGTCGCGGTCACCGATGAAGATCTTGCCGTCGTTGATCTCCTCCAGCCCCGCGAGCATCCGCAGGGAGGTGGACTTGCCGCACCCGGACGGGCCGACGAGAACCATGAACTCGCCGTCGCCGATCTCCAGGTCGATGCCGGGCACCGCGGGCTTGTCCGCCCCGGGATACCAGCGCTGTGCCTTCTCAAAGGTCACTGTTGCCATGTCGTGCTCCTATGGGGGTGCGAATCAGTTGAGGTGCCACCAGGCGAGTGAGTCGGGTGCGTCGGCGCGGGGTTCGAGCCCGCCGTCGAGATCGGCGAGGGGCAGGCCCACCAGGCCGCCGTCGGCGACGACCT
>CAWDLL010000007.1:0-20392 GCA_963803235.1 uncultured Actinomycetota bacterium | reverse complement strand
TCACCAAGGTGCTGCACGACAAGTTTCCGACGCTGAACGAGGCCTCGGCCTTCGACCAGATCGACAAGGCTCCCGAGGAGCGGCAGCGCGGCATCACGATCTCGATCGCGCACGTCGAGTACCAGACCGAGGCGCGCCACTACGCGCACGTCGACTGCCCGGGTCACGCCGACTACATCAAGAACATGATCACCGGTGCGGCTCAGATGGACGGCGCGATCCTCGTGGTCGCCGCCACCGACGGCCCGATGCCGCAGACCCGCGAGCACGTCCTGCTCGCCCGCCAGGTCGGCGTCCCCGCCCTGGTCGTCGCGCTGAACAAGTGCGACATGGTCGACGACGAGGAGCTCGTCGAGCTCGTCGAGATGGAGGTGCGCGAGCTCCTCTCCGAGTACGAGTTCGATGGCGACGACATCCCGGTCATCAAGGTTGCCGCCTTCCCGGCCCTCAACGGCGACGAGAAGTGGGGCGACTCGGTCGCCGAGCTCATGCAGGCCGTGGATGACTACATCCCGACCCCGGAGCGCGAGACCGACAAGCCGTTCCTGATGCCCGTCGAGGACGTCTTCACGATCACCGGTCGTGGCACCGTCATCACCGGTCGTATCGAGCGCGGCATCGTCAAGGTCAACGAGGAGGTCGAGATCATCGGCATCCGCGAGGGCTCGCAGAAGTCGACCGTCACCGGCGTCGAGATGTTCCGCAAGCTGCTCGACGAGGGCCAGGCTGGCGAGAACGTCGGTCTGCTGCTTCGTGGCACCAAGCGCGAGGACGTCGAGCGCGGCATGGTCGTCATCAAGCCGGGCACCACGACCCCGCACACCAACTTCGACGCGTCGGTCTACATCCTGTCGAAGGAGGAGGGCGGCCGTCACACGCCGTTCTTCAACAACTACCGTCCGCAGTTCTACTTCCGGACCACGGACGTGACCGGCGTCGTGACGCTGCCCGAGGGCACCGAGATGGTCATGCCGGGTGACAACACCGAGATGTCGGTGGAGCTCATCCAGCCCATCGCGATGGACGAGGGTCTTCGGTTCGCGATCCGTGAGGGTGGCCGCACCGTCGGCGCCGGCCGGGTCACCAAGATCACCAAGTGATCTAGCGCTTCATCCAGTTCGGCCCCGGAGCTCTGCTCCGGGGCCGTTCTGCGTCTCACCCCTGCCCCTGTCGGCGGGTTCCTCTAGCGTCGCCCGCATGACTCTTGCACTGGGGATGATCACGATCGACACGGCGGATGCCGAGAAGCTGGCGGGGTGGTGGTCCGAGCAGCTGGGCGGCGTCATCACGGAGACCAATGGGGGGTGGTACGTCGTCATGAAGGTCGAGGCACTGCCCATCATGGTGTCGTTCCAGAAGGTGGAGGATCCGACGCCCGGGAAGAACAAGATCCACCTCGACCTGATGGCCGAGGACGTCGACAGCGAGGTCGAGCGGCTGCTGTCGGTGGGCGCGAGCCTGGTCGAGCGGCGTGGGGACGAGAGCTTCCGGTGGGTCACCATGGCCGACCCGGACGGCAACCAGTTCTGCGTGGCGGGCCGGCACCAGGCGACCGCGGAGTTCGACGCGGCCGAGTGACTAGCCGAGCAGGGCGTTGATCGCCGCTCCGAAGACCTCGGTGTGCGTGTCCACGTCGGACTCGGTGTGGTGCGGGCTGAAGAGCGCCATGTTGTGGAACGGCGTGAGCAGGATGCCCCGGTTGAGGGTCCAGAGGTGGAGGAACGCCTCGAGGTCCTCGTCGACGGCGGCTGCTGCGGCGGCGCCGTCACGTGGAGGTGGGCAGAACCAGTACTCCGCGCGGCAGCCGAGGCGCTGGACGTGCCAGGGGAGGTCGTGCTCGGCGATCACGCCGGCGACGCCCTCGGTGAAGCGCTCGGCGAGCGGGATGGCCACGTCGAACTCCTGCTGCCGCAGGCAGGTGGAGAGCGTCGCCCGGACGGCGGCGAGGGAGAGGGCGTTCGCGGTGAGCGTGCCGCCGACGCCCGCGACGTCGATCTCGGGCATGGCCATGGGGCCGAGCAGCTGGTCGGCGACCGCCTGGGTCATGCCGTACGCCGCGGCGGGCACCCCGCCGCCGATCGCCTTGCCGACCACGACGAAGTCGGGGTCGAGGTCCCAGGCGGCGGTGCAGCCGCCGGGTCCGGCGCACAGGGTGTGCGTCTCGTCGATGATCAGGAGTACGCCGTGCCGCCGCGTGATCTCGCGGACCGCATCGAGGTAGCCGTCCTCGGGGAGCACGATGCCGATGTTGGTGAGGGCCGGCTCCATGAGCAGGCAGGCGACGTCGCCCTCGGCGAGCCGGCGGTCGAGGGCGTCGGCGTCGTTGAAGGGCAGGACGGCGGTCGTGGTGGCCACGTCGGCCTGCGGACCCATGCTGCCGGGGCGGGGCACGACCTGGTCGCCCTCGAGGATGGCGAAGGTCTCGTCGACGGTGCCGTGGTAGCACCAGTCGTAGACCGCGATCTTCGGCCTGCCCGTGAGGTGGCGGGCGTAGCGGAGCACGAAGCGGTTGGCGTCGGTGGCCGACAGCGCGAACTGCCAGGAGGGCACGCCGAACCGGCGCGCCAGCTCCTCGGCGGCCCAGGTGGCGTCGGTCGACGGCAGCATCGTGGTGATGCCGGTGCGGGCTCGTTCGGCGACGGCGTCGGCGACCTGGGGGAGGGCGTGCCCGGTCATGGCGCCGGTGTCGCCGAGGCAGAGGTCGACGTACTCCAGGCCGTCGGCGTCGACGAGGCGGGCGCCGGTCGCGGTGTCGAAGGTCAGCGGGAAGCTGCCGGCCCAGCGGGTCATCCACGGCATCGGCACTCCGGCGAGCAGCGCGCCCTGCGCGTCCTTGGCGAGTGCGGCCGATCGTGGATGCAGGTCGACGAACCGGCTCTCCTCGTCGGCGCGGAGGGTGGCCAGTCGGTCGCGGTCGATCATGGGGTCAATGTAGTGATCCCGGCGGCTACGCGTACGGCTCACCGAGCGGCGCCGTGGCCGCAGCCGCTGCCGCCGCCTCGCTCACCTGCTCGGTGGAGAGCAGCTCTTCCCGGGCCGAGCCCCCGGAGACGTCCAGGGTCAGCACGAGGCCGACGTCGGGCGCGTAGAGCTTGTACTCGAGCACGTCCGGCTCCAGCGCGATGGAGTCCGCGGTCAGCAGCACCTCCGTGAAGTGGCCCTGCGGCACCTCGGCCTGCTGACCCGTGGCCAGCACAGCGCCGTTGTCCTCCGCCTCGCCGGCGTAGTACTCCTGCCGGTAGACCAGCCCCACCGTCGGCTTCGCGGGCATGATGATGCCGGGCATGGCGCCGTCGACGCCGGCCTCGAAGGAGCCCTCCCGGCTGGCGAGCCTCCCGCTCTCGAACTCGGCGGTGTCCTCGCCGAGGTACCAGACGTTGCCGTCCGCGTCCTGGGCGTACCAGTCGAAGGTGTCCTCGACGAGCTCGCCGTCCTCGGTGACGGTGTCGCGCACGACCCGCGCCTCGATCCCGTTCGCGATCTCGCGGGTCCGGCTGGTGACTGTGACGACGACGTGCTGGGTGGCGCCGTCGACGTCGACCTCGCGATAGGTCCACTGCGTGCCCGGCTCGAGGGGGAAGTACGGGTGGTCCGATCCGGCCACGAAGTCGGCCGGGTCCAGCTCCACGGGTTCGTCCCCCCGGGGCAGCCCGGTCGAGCTGCTGCCGGTGGCTGCGGGGGGCGCGTCCTCCCCGCAGGCCGCCAGCGACAACAGGAGCGTGGTCGTGACCGCGACCGCCATGGGTGGGTGGATCCAGTTCCTGGTGCTCATCGTTCTCTCCTCGTCGTTCGGGGTGTGTCCTCGAAGAGTGGGCGGGGGCTGCTGAAGGGGTGCTGAACGCCCTCTGGGTGTCTGGTCGTTCAGGCTGGGTTCAGCGGTGCCGGCGCAGAGTGGGACGCACGTGAGACGAGCGAGAGGACGAGGACATGCGAACACGAACCAAGGCCCTGGCCGCCGGAGCGGCCGCCACCGTGGTGCTGGGCGGTGCCGGAGTGGCGACGGCCTCGGGGACCGCCGGTGATGACGACGGGACCGAGCGACCGATCACGGGCAGCGCCCTCGACCGGGCGTCACAGGTGGCTCTCGACCACGCCGGCGGCGGCAAGGTCACCGACACGGAGGTCGAGGACGAGGAAGGCTTCTACGAGGTCGAGGTGACCACGGACGACGGCTCGCAGGTCGACGTGCACCTGGACCGGGACTTCAACGTGATCGGCACCGACAGCGACGGCGCGGGGGACCCCGACGACGAGTGACCACCGGCTGGCCGGACGAGCACCGGTCCTAGACTCGTCCGGACATGTCCGAGCCCTCGCCCGATCAGCCCGGAAGCCGCCCGGCGCGGCCGCACCAGCGGCTGACCGAGGACGGCCGCCGGATGCGCGAGGTGCTGACCTACGCCCGCCGCGGCAGCAGGTTCTCGCCGCGTCAGCAGCAGGCGTGGGACGACCTCGCAGGGCGGTG
This sequence comes from uncultured Actinomycetota bacterium, assembly GCA_963803235.1. Taxonomy (GTDB): domain Bacteria; phylum Actinomycetota; class Actinomycetes; order Propionibacteriales; family Nocardioidaceae; genus Nocardioides. Next base: position 15,927 of record CAWDLL010000007.1, on the reverse strand, counting down.
GTGGATCCCGGACGAGGCGGTCGACGAGCCGGAGTTCTCGCTTGGCGTCGTGGTTCGGCCGGGAGGCCCCGCTCATCGTGGAGATCGGCTCCGGCGTGGGCGAGGCGACCGCGGCGCTCGCCGCGACCCGCCCGGCGTACGACGTGCTGGCCCTCGAGGTCTGGCGACCGGGTGTCGCCGACGGGCTGGCCCGCGTGGTCGATGCCGGCGCGACCAATGTCCGGTTCTGCTCGGTGGATGCGGTCTGGTCGATGCAGCACCTGGTGGCGGAGGGCTCGCTGGCGGAGCTGTGGACGTTCTTCCCCGACCCCTGGCACAAGACGCGGCACCGCAAGCGCCGCATGGTGAACCCCGACTTCGCACGGCTGGCGGCGAGCCGACTGGCGCCGGGCGCGGTGTGGCGGTTGGCCACGGACTGGACGGACTACGCCGAGCAGATGGTCGAGGCGCTGGACGGCGAGCCGTCGCTGGACGGCGGCGTGGTCCCTCGATGGGACGAGCGGCCGGTCACGAAGTTCGAGCGCAAGGGCGTCGCCGCCGGTCGCGAGATCACCGACCTCGCCTACGCCCGCCGCTGAGCCGACTCAGCCGATCGTGGCGGCCACGAGCTGGCGGAGCACGCGCAGCTGGGCGCGCATGTGCCCGGGGTCGCCGGTCGACCTGGCCAGCAGGAACGCACCCTCGAAGGTCACGAACACGTGGTCGGCCAGGGCGTCCGCGTCCACGTCGGTGTGCCGCCCGGCGGCCGCGTCGCGGAGGAGGGCGGCAATGCCCTCGCGCCAGGCGAGCACCGCCTTGACGATCGGCTCGGAGGTGCCGTCCAGCACCAGCTGCCGCTCGGTGAGGATCGAGACGTAGAGGCAGCTCGACTGCTCCGACATGATCTCGTCGGCTGCGTCCTCGAAGAACCCCAGGAACGCGTCCACCCGGCCGACCGGGTCGTCGGTCACCTCGAGCGCGTGCGCGGTCGCTGCCTCGAGGTTCATGACGTCCGCGGCGGCGTACCGCTCGACGAGGGAGCGCGCGAGGTCGACCTTCGAGTCGAAGTGGTGGAAGAAGGCGCCCTTGGAGCTGTGGGCGGCCGCGATCACCTGGTCGACCGACGTCGCGGCGTAGCCGTTGTCGATCACCAGCTTCTCGGCCGCGTCGAGGATCCGCTCGCGCGTCGCCGTTCCGTCTCTGGGCACATATCCACTTGTATCAGACCAAACGGTCTGATACAACTAACGGACCATTCAGTCTGTAACGATTCCTGGGAGGGAACCATGACCGCATCCGAACAGTTCGTCACCGACGGCGGACTGGAGACCGACCTGATCTACAACCGGGGCTTCGACCTGCCGGACTTCGCGGCGTTCCCGCTGCTCGAGGGGAAGCGCGGCCGTCAAGTGGTCGAGGAGTACTACGAGGAGTACGCCGCCATCGCGGCGGCGGCCGGTGTGGGGCTGCGGCTGGAGTCCCCGACCTGGCGGGCGAGCAGCGACTGGGGCAGCCGCCTCGGGTACGACGCCGACGCACTGGCGGCCGTGAACCGCGACTCGATCACGTTCCTGCGCGGCCATCGGTGACCGCTGGTCGGACCGGATCGGCACGGTCGAGGTCAGCGGCCAGGTCGGCCCGCGCGGGGACGGCTACGTCCCCGGAGCGGCCGTCGACCCGGACGAGGCTGCCGACTACCACCGCCCGCAGCTCCAGGCGTTCGCCGATGCCGGAGCCGACGTCGCGACGGCCCTCACCCTGACCGACACCGGCGAGGCGCTGGGCATCGTCGCCGCAGCCCGCCAGATCGGCATCCCGGTCGCGATCTCGTTCACGGTCGAGACCAACGGCAAGCTGCCCACCGGCAAGTCGCTGATGGAGGCCCTCGCCGAGACCGACGCCGCCGGCGGGCCGGACTACTTCTTCGTCAACTGTGCGCACCCCGAGCACATCGAGCGCGGCCTGGGCATCGACGGGTTCTGGCGTGACCGGGTCCACGGCATCCGGGTCAACGCCTCCACCCGCAGCCACGAGGAGCTCGACGCGATGACCGAGCTCGACGCGGGCGACCCCGCGCAGCTGGCCGCCGCGCACCGCCGCATCGAGCGTTCGCTGCCCGAGCTGCGGATCATCGGCGGCTGCTGCGGCACCGACGCGCGGCACGTGGCCGAGCTCTGGCGGCACCGCACCGTCGCCGTGGGCTGACGGGTCAGGCCGCGTCGTCGAGCTGGAGCCCCCACATGTGCAGGATGCGCTCCACCCGGACCCGCTCGGCGTCGAGCTCGTCGCCGGGCTCCAGCACGGCCAGCAGGTGGGCCACGCCCAGGGCGTCACAGCCTTCGGCGAGCACGCCGTCGTAGGCACGGCGGAACGCCTCGTACTTCGCGAACGAGACGCCGGTGCGGGTGAAGCGGTAGCGCTCGCCGAGCCGGCGCACGTCACAGGCGATCGCCTCGATCGGCCGGCCGGACGGAACCGTCCGGACCGGCCGGCGGGTGACCCTGCGGGCGCCGCGACCGAGCGAGCGGATGCCGCGCTGGGCGGCGAGACGGCAGCGTGAACTGACCAGGAGGAGATCCACCAGGATGATGAAGAGCACGGCCAAGGCCTCGCTGAGCGACCAGCCCACGTTATGAAGGTAGGCCGACCCCCGACCCCGGACAAGAGAAGCAGGCGGACTGGCCGGATCTCGCCGGGTCGTGGCCGGTAAGGGCCGGGTCCGCCGGCGCCAACCGCCCTAGGCTTCCCGCGTGACCCTCACCGCCCCCGGCACCCGCCGGATTCACCGGGCCTGGTGGGTCGCGGCGGTCACGATGGCCGCACTCATCGCGGCGGCCGGCTTCAGGTCGTCGACCGGCGCCCTGCTCGTGCCGCTCGAGGAGGAGTTCGGCTGGTCCCGCGCCACGACCAGCGGCGCGGTCAGCCTCAACCTGATCATCTACGGGCTCACCGCCCCGTTCGCGGCGGCACTGATGGAGCGGTTCGGGCTGCGCCGGGTCGTCGCCGTGGCGCTGCTGCTCGTCGCGCTGGGGTCCGGTCTCACCCTGGTGATGACCGAGGCCTGGCAGCTGTGGCTGCTCTGGGGGTTCGCGGTCGGCATCGGGACCGGATCGCTGGCGCTGGTGTTCGGGGCGATCGTCGCGAACCGATGGTTCGTGAGGCACCGCGGCGTGATCATCGGCGTCTTCTCTGCCGCCAGCTCCACGGGCCAGCTGGTCTTCCTCCCGGCCATCGCACATCTCGCCGAAGGCCCCGGCTGGCGCTGGGCCGCGGCGCTGGTCACCGGGTTCGCGCTGCTGCTGGTGCCGTTCGTCTGGGTGGTTCTCCGCGACCAGCCCGCCGACGCGGGCACCACGCCGTACGGCGCGGGGGAGGACTGGGTGCCCCCGCCACCGGCCGCCGGGTCCCAGGGCGCCGCCCGCCTGGCCCTCACCACCCTGCGCGACAGCGCCCGGTCCCGAACCTTCTGGATCCTGTTCGCGACGTTCTGGATCTGCGGCTGGTCGACGAACGGGCTGATCGGCACCCACTTCATCCCGGCGGCCCACGACCACGGCATGCCCGAGACCACCAGCGCGGGCCTGCTCGCGCTGATCGGCATCTTCGACATCGCCGGCACGGTCGCGAGCGGGTGGCTGACCGACCGCGTCGACAGCCGCTACCTGCTGTTCGTCTACTACTTCTTCCGCGGGCTGTCCCTGCTCTTCGTGCCGTGGCTGCTCGGCCCGCACGTCCACCCGAGCCTGTTCCTGTTCATCCTGTTCTACGGCCTCGACTGGGTGGCGACCGTGCCACCGACGGTCGCCCTGTGCCGACAGCACTTCGGGATCGAGCGGTCCGGCGTGGTGTTCGGCTGGGTGTTCGCCTCGCACATGGTCGGCGCCGGCGTCGCGGCCAGCTACGCCGGCTGGATCCGGACCGGCCTGGGCGACTACTTCGTCGCGTGGATGACCGCGGGCGCCCTCTGCCTCGGCGCGGCCGTCCTCTGCCTGCTCATCCCGCGTCGCGGCATCGCCCAGGAACACCTCCTGGCGCCCTCCGAAACCGGATCGCTGTAGAAGATTTCCCGGCTACCCTCTCAACCTCCTGCAGGTCCGGCGCCTCCTTGTCCTGTGACGGCATCACCTGCGGAGAGGACCCTGATGACAGACCCCGGGCTCGGGTTCGAGGAGTTCATGGCCGCGCGTTGGCGACCGCTCTACCGGACGGCGTACCTCCTGACCGGCGACCGGCACGACGCGGAGGACCTGCTCCAGACAGCGCTGGCCCGGACCTGCGTGCGCTGGAGCGCGATCAGGGACAAGGGCGCCGCTGACGCCTACGTGCGCCGGGCGATGGTCAACCTCGCCCAGCGCGGCTGGAAGCGGCGCGGTCGGGAGGTCGTGACCGACCTGGTCCCCGACGCGGGCCACGACCACCTCGCGGTCCGGGCGGACCACCTGGCGCTCTGGGCCGAGGTGCGCAAGCTGCCGGTCCGGATGCGGGCCACGGTCGTGCTCCGCTACTTCGAGGACCTCTCGGTCGCCGAGACCGCTCGGGAGCTCGGCTGCTCCGAGGGTGCCGTCAAGAGCCAGACCCACCACGCGCTGCGACGGCTGCGCGACGCCCTGCCCGCACTCGACCTGACCGAGGAGCTCTCATGAGCGGCACCGACATCCGCGAGGCACTGAAGGAGGTCGGGGCCGCGACCCGCGCGCCGGCCCAGGACCGGGTCGCCTTCCAGCAGCAGGTCCGCCGGGAGCGCCGGTCCCGCGCCTACGCCCGAGGTGGCGTGGGCCTGGCCGTCGCCGCGGCTACGGCCGTGCTGGTGGCCTCCGCACTGCCCTTCCTCCAGGGCTCGTCCGTCCCGGAGACCTCGCCCACCGCACCGCCCGGGGCCAGCTCCCTGCACGTCGAGCTGGACACCCCGATCTACTTCGTGGCCGACGGGATGGTGACCGCGCTCGACCCGCAAGGCGGGGTGCACGACCTCGGCCTGCGGTCGGAGGAAGTCATCGGCTGGACCAGCGAGTTCGTGTACGCCTACGGGCCGGAGAGCGAGGTCGTCCGCTTCGACGTGCACAACAGCGAGGAGGGGCCGGGTGGTCCCTGGGAGTTCGACCGGGTCGACTCCGGGATCCCCGGCGCGGTCCAGGGCGCAGACCTCTCGGCCGACGGTCGCTGGCTGGGATGGATCGACCTCGACGACCGGCTGACGGTCCGCGACCTCAAGGCGGGGACCGACACCGGCCCGGTGGACGTCCCCCGCAACAGCTCGATCTCCGATCTGGCCCAGGGGACCGGTGCGCCGTTGGTGTCCGAGAACGGCGACCTGGTGCTGCGGACGCCGGACGGCCCGGTGGCCATCCCCACGCCCGGCGGCTACGGCGTCGTCGCCCAGGCGACGCGCGACCTGGTCGCGGTGATGGACCGCGACGACCAGACCCGCATCTACGACGTCAGCTCCGGCACGGCGAAGCTGGCCGACGTCGTGCCCGGCTCCGGCGTCCTCTCGCCGTACGGCGAGCACCTGGTCTCGATCACCCTCGGGAAGACCTCGTCGAGGGCCACGCTCTGGTCCGCCGGGGAGGGCCGACGGCTCCCGGTGCCCGGGCCAGCCGCAGTCCGTGGCCTGGGCCGACGACGACACAGCCCTGGTGACGACGTACGACGGGCAGGGGACGGCGCTCTACGCGTGCGAGGCGGCCGGGACGGAGTGCGAGCGGCTGCCGGTGGACGGGGTCGAGGCACCTGAGCCTCGCCCGGTGAGGCTCAGCCGCTCGAGGAGAGCGATCTCCTCGTCGACGTACGGGTCGACCTCGCCGTCGGCGTCGAGCTCGTCCTTGAGCGTGTGCTGCATCGCGAGTGCCTCGGCATGCCGGCCGAGGTTCCGCAGCGACCAGGCGACCATCCAGCGCGCGACCCGGATCGTCTCCACGTCGCCGATCCGCTCCCGGGCCTCGAGCGCCTCCTCGAACCGCGCCAGCGCGGCCTCGTGGTCGCCCTCGTCGGCGTAGGTCATCCCGATGTTGTTGAGCAGCGAGGCGTCCCAGTCACGGGCGCGCGGGTCCGCGGAGGACCGGGCGACGTCGAGCGCGGCCAGGTTGACCGCGATCTGGTCGTCGGGGTCGGCCACGAGCGCGGTCATGTGCATGGCGTCGATCCGCAGGTCGTCACGGCCGGCCTTCTCGGCCAGCCGCTCCGCCTCGGCGAAGTGCGGCCGGGCCTCGGCCGGGTCGCCACCGGAGCGCAGCAGTCGGCCGCGCTCGAGCGCGATGTGGATCGGGACGTCGCCGGATCCGGCCAGCCCGTCGAGCACCTGGTGCCCCGCGGCGTACTTCTCCTGCAGGCCGAGCGCGCGCGCCACCTGCGTCAGGTAGGCCGCCCGGTCGTCCCCCTGCGTCGCCGCCGCGGCTTCGCGGAAGCGTCGTTCAGACCCGGCCGGATCGTTGAAGTCCCACAACTTCATTGGATCGGTCACGGATACATGGTGCACTGTCCCCCCTCATTCCCTGAGCGGTTCTGCGGATTTCGTTGCAGTGGTCCGGACAGGACGGGGGAAATCGTGGGTGACCGGGGTCACATTAGTTGAAATCAGTTGAAGTCTTCCGCGGAGTATGCGGACGGCTCGACCAGCACCAACCAGTTGCCGGAGTTGTCGCGGCACAGCGCCTCGGTGCCGTACGGCCGCTTCTCGGGCTTCTGCAGGAACTCCACGCCCTGGGCGGCCAGGTCCTCGTAGGTCCGCTGGCAGTCGTCGACGTTGAGCCCGAGACCGTGCATCCCGCCCTCGTCCTGGGCGCGGCCGATCGCCGCGACCATCTCGGGGGAGTGCGGCGGGCCGGGCACGGTCAGGTGGACCTGGAGCTCGGGCTGCTCGGGGTGGATGACGGTGCACCAGCGGTAGCCGTCGCCCAGCGTGATGTCGTCCTTCGCCTCGAAGCCGAGGACGTCGACGTAGAACTGCTTCGACTCGTCCACGTCTTTGACGAAGACGCTGACGATGGAGATGTTGGTGATCATGCGGCCACGCTAGGCGGGTTCGGGGCCGCTCGGCTTCTCCTCGCTTGCGGACCTCCGCTCCGCCAGCCCCCACATGAAGACGAAGCAGCCCGGGATGTGCGGTGCGCCCTCGGCGTACCGCCGCTGGAAGTCGCTCGGTGACTCGCCCACGATCTCGCGGAACCGGCTGCTGAACGACCCGAGGCTGGAGAACCCGACGCCGTGGCAGACCTCGGTCACCGTCAGGTTGGTGGCCCGGAGCAGGTCCTGGGCACGCTCGACCCGGCGCTGGGAGACGTACGCCGCCGGCGTGACGCCGTACGTCGCCCGGAACAGCCGCTGGAAGTGGAACTTGCTCAGTCCGGCCACCTCGGCGAGGGCTTCCAGGTCGAGCGGTTCGGCGTAGTGTCGGTCGGCGTGGTCGCGGGCTCGGCGCAGGTGAACGAGCACGTCACCGGGTGCCCGAAGGCCCGGGGTCGATCCGATTTGGCCTACCGGTGGCATGTCTGCCAAGATAGTCCGGTTGCTCCGGCGGGTTGCCGGGGTGCGGAACACCTTGATTCCTGAATCGCGTCTCCTCGAAGTGATCAGTGGTCTGGCGTGCAGCCGCACCGATCCAGGAGACCCGATCGGCCCGACGAACCCGTCGGGCGTCACCAACTAGCTGCAGGACCCCGGTCTTGTGTTGCGTCGAAACTGCGCGACACGCCCGACCGCGGGGGTCGGCGGTTGCGAGGTGAGGAGCACGGGCGGGACCCCTCACCCGGGGAGGTCTCGGGATGGCACTGCACGCGGCACCTGACGGTGCGACTGAGCTGAAGAGGACGAGAGAGACCTATGGCGGGACAGAAGATCCGCATCAGGCTCAAGGCCTATGACCACGAGGTGATCGACACCTCGGCGCGCAAGATCGTGGACACGGTGACCCGCACGGGCGCCAAGGTCGCCGGCCCGGTGCCGCTGCCGACCGAGAAGAACGTGTACTGCGTCATCCGCTCGCCCCACAAGTACAAGGACTCCCGCGAGCACTTCGAGATGCGCACCCACAAGCGCCTCATCGACATCATCGACCCCACGCCCAAGACCGTCGACTCGCTCATGCGGCTCGACCTGCCTGCGGGCGTCGACATCGAGATCAAGCTCTGAGGTCCGAGCCATGACTTTTGAACGAAACCTGAAGGGGCTGCTGGGCACCAAGCTCGGCATGACCCAGCTCTGGGACGAGAACAACCGCGTCGTCCCCGTCACCGTGATCGCGGCCGGCACCAACGTCGTGACCCAGGTCCGCCTGCCCGAGACCGATGGCTACCACGCCATCCAGGTCGGGTTCGGCGAGATCGACGGTCGCAAGGTGAACAAGCCGGCCGCCGGTCACTTCGCCAAGGCCGGGAGCACCCCGCGCCGCCACCTGGTGGAGATCCGCACCACCGCCGCGACCGAGTACTCCGTGGGCCAGGAGCTGGCCGTCGACACCTTCGCCGCTGGCGAGGAGATCGACGTCACCGGCACCAGCAAGGGCAAGGGCTTCGCCGGAGTGATGAAGCGTCACGGCTTCCACGGCGTCGGCGCCTCCCACGGTGCTCACAAGAACCACCGCAAGCCCGGCTCGATCGGCGCCTGCGCCACCCCGGGCCGCGTCTTCAAGGGCGTGCGGATGTCCGGCCGGATGGGTAGCGACACCGTCACCACCCAGAACGTCACCGTGCACGCCGTCGACGTCGAGAAGGGCCTGATCCTGCTCAAGGGCGCCGTTCCCGGCCCCAAGGGTGGACTCGTCGTCCTCCGCTCGGCCGCGAAGAAGAACCAGGAGGCCGCGAAGTGACCGCGAAGACCGTCAAGGTCGACCTGCCCGCCGAGATCTTCGACGTCCAGGTCAACATCCCCCTGATCCACCAGGTGGTCGTGGCCCAGCAGGCCGCCGCCCGTCAGGGCACGCACGCCACCAAGCGGCGCGGCGAGGTCCGCGGCGGTGGCCGCAAGCCCTACAAGCAGAAGGGCACCGGCCGCGCCCGTCAGGGCTCGACCCGCGCCCCGCAGTTCGCCGGCGGTGGCGTCGTCCACGGCCCGCAGCCGCGCAGCTACGACCAGCGCACGCCCAAGAAGATGAAGGCCGCCGCGCTTCGCGGTGCCCTGTCCGACCGGGCGCGCAACGACCGCATCCACGTGGTCGAGGGCCTGGTCTCCGGTGACAAGCCGTCGACCAAGGCCGCGCTGGCCGCGCTGGCCGGCCTGACCGACCGCACCCGCTACCTCGTCGTGCTCGAGCGCGCCGACGCCGTCACCTGGCTGTCGCTGCGCAACGCACCCGAGGTGCACATCGTGGCCGTCGACCAGCTCAACACCTACGACGTGCTGGCCGCCGACGACGTGATCTTCACCCAGGGCGCGTACGACACGTTCGTGAACGGCACCGCTGCCACGACCGAGCGCAAGGCCAAGGTCACCCAGGCTCCTGCCGCCGCCGCCGAGGCTCCGAAGTCCGAGGCGCCGGCAGCGGAGGAGAAGCCCAAGCTGCCCGACCGGCGCGAAGGCTCCGCTGAAGAGCGGAAACGCTCCCAAGGGCTACGAGATCAAGGCCAACCAGAGCTCCATGAAGTTCCACGCGCCCGAGGGCCAGTGGTACGACGCCACGGAGCCGGACTTCTGGTTCAAGAGCGCCGCCGACGCCGAGGCTGCCGGGTTCCTCGAGGCAGGCAGCACGGAGTCCATCGAGGCGACGCACGAGGCCGAGGAGGCTGACCAGTGAGCACCCTGCACAAGGACCACCGCGACATCCTGATCGCGCCGGTCGTGTCGGAGAAGAGCTACGGCCTGCTCGACGCGAACAAGTACACCTTCATCGTGCGTCCCGACGCCAACAAGACCGAGATCAAGATCGCGGTCGAGAAGGTGTTCAACGTCAAGGTGACGTCGGTCAACACGATCAACCGCCAGGGCAAGACCCGCCGTACCCGCTACGGCATGGGCAAGCGCGCCAACACCAAGCGCGCGATCGTCAGCCTGGCCGAGGGCCACCGCATCGACATCTTCGGAGGTCCGGTCTCCTGACCGGGCTCGCTGAAACGAGGACTGAGAACTCATGGCAATCCGCAAGTACAAGCCGACTACCCCGGGCCGTCGCGGCTCGTCGGTCGCCGACTTCGTCGAGGTGACCCGGACGACTCCGGAGAAGTCGCTGACGCGTCCGCTGCCCAAGAAGGGCGGCCGCAACAACCAGGGCCGGATCACCACCCGGCACCAGGGTGGCGGCCACAAGCGCGCCTACCGCATCATCGACTTCCGTCGCTACGACAAGGACGGCGTGCCGGCCAAGGTCGCGCACATCGAGTACGACCCGAACCGCACGGCTCGGATCGCGCTCCTGCACTACGCCGACGGCGAGAAGCGCTACATCATCGCGCCGAAGGACCTCACCCAGGGCACCGCGGTCGAGTCCGGCCCGAACGCCGACATCAAGCCCGGCAACAACCTGCCGCTGCGCAACATCCCGGTCGGTACCACCATCCACTGCGTGGAGCTGCGTCCGGGCGGCGGCGCGAAGATCGCCCGCTCGGCCGGCATCAGCGCCCAGCTGGTGGCCCGCGAGGGCTCCCGCGCGACGCTGCGCATGCCCTCGGGCGAGATGCGTTTCGTCGACGTCCGCTGCCGCGCCACCATCGGCGAGGTCGGCAACGCCGAGCAGTCGAACATCAACTGGGGCAAGGCCGGCCGCATGCGCTGGAAGGGCAAGCGCCCGACCGTCCGCGGTGTCGTCATGAACCCGGTCGACCACCCGCACGGCGGTGGTGAGGGCAAGACCTCCGGTGGCCGCCACCCGGTGTCCCCCTGGGGCAAGCCCGAGGGCCGCACGCGCAAGCGCAAGGCCTCCGACTCCCAGATCATCCGTCGCCGCAAGTCCGGCAAGAAGCCTGAGTAGGGAAGTAACGAGATGCCTCGCAGCCTGAAGAAGGGCCCCTTCGTCGACGACCACCTCATGAAGAAGGTGGACGCGGAGAACGACAAGGGCAGTCACAACGTGATCAAGACCTGGTCGCGTCGCTCGATGATCGTGCCGGCCATGATCGGCCACACGATCGCCGTGCACGACGGCCGCAAGCACGTTCCCGTGTTCGTGACCGACTCGATGGTCGGCCACAAGCTCGGCGAGTTTGCCCCCACCCGCACCTACCGCGGGCACGTGAAGGACGACCGGAAGGGACGCCGTCGATGAGCACCACCGAGCGCCGGCGCACCAGCGCCCGCCGCGAGACGCTGCTCGGCGACCAGCCGGGCGCCTTCGCGAGCGCACGCTTCGTGCGGATCACGCCGATGAAGGCCCGCCGTGTCGTCGACATGGTCCGCGGCCTCCCGGTCGACGAGGCCCTGGCCCTGCTGCAGTTCGCGCCGCAGGCCGCCTCGCAGACCGTCTACAAGGTGCTCGAGAGCGCCATCGCCAACGCCGAGACCACCGAGGGCCTCGACGCCGGCGACCTGGTCGTCTCCGTCGCCCAGGTGGACGAGGGTCCGACGATGAAGCGCTGGCGCCCGCGTGCCCAGGGCCGAGCGACCCGGATCATGAAGCGCACGAGCCACATCACGCTGGCTGTTCAGCCGGCTGGCGTGGTCGCCGAGAAGAAGGGACGGACTGCCTGATGGGGCAGAAGATCAACCCGAACGGCTTCCGCCTCGGCATCTCGACGGACCACAAGAGCCGTTGGTACGCCGACAAGCTGTACAAGGCGTACGTCGGTGAGGACGTCGCGATCCGCAAGCTGCTCTCCAAGGGCATGGAGCGGGCCGGCATCTCCAAGGTCGAGATCGAGCGCACCCGCGACCGCGTCCGCGTGGACATCCACACGGCGCGCCCGGGCATCGTCATCGGTCGCCGTGGCGCCGAGGCCGACCGCATCCGCGGTGAGCTCGAGAAGCTCACCGGCAAGCAGGTCCAGCTGAACATCCTCGAGGTCAAGAACCCCGAGGTCGACGCTCAGCTGGTCGCCCAGGGCGTTGCCGAGCAGCTGTCCGGCCGCGTGCAGTTCCGTCGCGCCATGCGCAAGGCGATGCAGACCTCGATGCGCTCCGGTGCCAAGGGCATCCGGATCCAGTGCTCCGGCCGCCTCAACGGCGCCGAGATGTCGCGCACCGAGTTCTACCGCGAGGGCCGCGTCCCGCTGCACACGCTGCGTGCCGACATCGACTACGGCTTCTACGAGGCCCGCACGACCTTCGGCCGGATCGGCGTGAAGGTCTGGATCTACAAGGGCGAGGTCGCCGGCACCCGTGCCGAGCGCCAGGCGCAGGCCGCTGCCCGCGCCGGCGTTCCCGGTCGCGGTGGCCGTCCGAGCCGTGGTGGCGACCGCCCGAGCCGTGGCTCGCGTGGCGACCGTCCGACCCGTTCGGACCGGGCCGCCGAGGCTCCCGCCACCGAGGCTCCGGCCGAGGCTGCGGCTCCCGCCCCGACCACCGAGTCCGGTCAGGAGGGCTGAGCACCATGTTGATGCCCCGTCGTGTCAAGCACCGCAAGCAGCACCACCCCAAGCGGACCGGTGCGGCCAAGGGAGGCACGAGGCTCGCCTTCGGCGACTTCGGCGTCCAGGCGGTCGAGGGTCACTACGTGACCAACCGTCAGATCGAGTCGGCGCGTATCGCGATGACCCGTCACATCAAGCGTGGAGGAAAGGTGTGGATCAACATCTACCCCGACCGCCCGCTGACCAAGAAGCCTGCCGAGACCCGGATGGGTTCCGGTAAGGGTTCCCCCGAGTGGTGGGTTGCCAACGTCAAGCCCGGCCGCGTCATGTTCGAACTTTCCGGCGTGGACGAGGCGACTGCGCGCGAGGCCATGCGCCGCGCGATGCACAAGCTCCCCATGAAGTGCCGGTTCATTTCCCGTGAGGCAGGTGAATTCTGATGGCTACCGCTCACGAGCTCGACGAGATGAACGACATCGACCTCGAGGCCAAGCTGCGCGAGGCCAAGGAGGAGCTGTTCAACCTCCGCTTCCAGGCGGCCACCGGCCAGCTGGAGAGCCACGGCCGGCTGCGCCTGGTCAAGAAGGACATTGCCCGGATCTACACCGTGGTCCGCGAGCGCGAGCTCGGGATCCGCACGGTTCCGAGTGACGACAACGACGCCCAGGAAGGCGGTGCCGCATGAGCGAGCAGGCAGTCGACAAGGTCGAGCGCAGCACTCGCAAGACCCGCGAGGGACTGATCGTCAGCGACAAGATGGACAAGACCGTGGTCGTGTCCGTCGAGGACCGCGTCAAGCACGCGCTGTACGGCAAGGTCCTGCGTCGCACCAGCAAGCTCAAGGCGCACGACGAGCAGAACCAGTGCGGCATCGGCGACCGGGTCCTGATCATGGAGACCCGTCCGCTGTCGGCCACCAAGCGCTGGCGCGTCGTCGAGATCCTCGAGAAGGCCAAGTAAGCCCCCAGGGCTCCAGGCCCCTCAAGTCCACACAAGTTCGGCCAGGCTCGCCGCTCGTCAGTAGCGAGAACCGGCACGACAACCAGGAGAAGAAATGATCCAGCAGGAGTCGCGACTCAAGGTCGCCGACAACACCGGTGCGAAGGAGATCCTCTGCATCCGTGTTCTCGGTGGCTCGGGTCGACGCTACGCCGGCATCGGCGACGTCATCGTCGCCACCGTGAAGGACGCGATCCCCGGTGGCAACGTGAAGAAGGGTGACGTCGTGAAGGCCGTCGTCGTGCGCACCGTCAAGGAGCGTCGTCGCTCGGACGGTTCCTACATCCGCTTCGACGAGAACGCCGCGGTGATCCTCAAGACCGACGGCGAGCCGCGAGGCACCCGCATCTTCGGCCCCGTGGGCCGCGAACTGCGCGAGAAGAAGTTCATGAAGATCATCTCGCTCGCGCCGGAGGTGCTCTGACTCATGGGTAAGAGCGTGAACATCAAGAAGGGCGACACCGTCAAGGTGATCGCTGGCAAGGACAAGGGCGCCGAGGGCAAGGTCATCCAGGTGCTCCGCGAGGAGCACCGGGTGATCGTCGAGGGCGTGAACCGCGTCAAGCGGCACACCAAGGTCGTCAACCAGGGCGGCCGGGCCGGCACCACCGGCGGGATCATCACCGCCGAGGCGCCGATCCACGTGTCGAACGTGATGCTGGTCGACGGCGACGGGGTCACCCGCGTCGGCTTCCGCCGCGACGAGGTCACCAAGCGCCGTTCCGACGGCTCGACGTACTCCGGGCACCGCAGCGTCCGCATCTCCCGCAAGACCGGCAAGGAAATCTGATGACCGAAGCGACGACCGAGAAGGTCAGCCCCCGGCTCAAGACTCGCTACCGCGAGGAGATCCTCCCCGCGCTGCAGTCCGAGTTCGACATCAAGAACGTCATGCAGGTGCCCGGCCTGACCAAGATCGTGGTCAACATGGGCGTCGGCGAGGCGGCTCGCGACTCGAAGCTGATCGAGGGCGCCATCAAGGACCTCACCGCGATCACCGGCCAGAAGCCGCAGGTCACGAAGGCCCGCAAGTCCATCGCGCAGTTCAAGCTGCGCGAGGGCATGCCGATCGGTGCGCACGTCACGCTGCGCGGCGACCGGATGTGGGAGTTCCTCGACCGGCTGCTGTCCCTGGCGCTGCCCCGCATCCGTGACTTCCGCGGGCTCTCGCCCCGGCAGTTCGACGGCCGCGGCAACTACACGTTCGGGCTCACCGAGCAGGTCATGTTCCACGAGATCGACCAGGACCGGGTCGACCGCTCGCGCGGCATGGACATCACGGTCGTCACCACGGCCACCAACGACGACGAGGGTCGGGCGCTGCTCAAGCAGCTCGGCTTCCCCTTCGCGGAGCGATGAGGAACGAGGAGAACTGACATGGCGAAGACTGCTCTGAGGGTCAAGGCCGCTCGCAAGCCGAAGTTCGCGGTCCGGGGCTACACCCGGTGCCAGCGCTGCGGCCGGCCGAAGGCCGTCTACCGCAAGTTCGGCCTGTGCCGTATCTGCCTGCGGGAGATGGCGCACCGCGGCGAGCTGCCCGGCGTGACCAAGTCCTCCTGGTGACCAGACCACCTATCTACAACCAACGATCGCTGCAGGTCGCGCCTGAGGTGCAGGTGCGAAACCACGGTGGAGAAAGGGCCTCGCGGCCATGACGATGACTGACCCGATCGCAGACATGCTTACTCGTCTGCGCAACGCCAACCAGGCGTACCACGACGCTGTGTCGATGCCGTACAGCAAGCTCAAGCAGGGCGTCGCGGAGATCCTCCAGCAGGAGGGCTACATCACCTCGTTACGACGTGGCGGAGCCCGCCGAGGGCGAGGTCGGCAAGACGCTGACCATCACCTTGAAGTACGGCCGCAACCGGGAGCGCTCCATCGCGGGCGTCCGCCGGATCAGCAAGCCCGGCCTGCGCGTCTACGCCAAGAGCACCGGCCTGCCGAAGGTGCTCGGCGGCCTGGGCGTCGCGATCATCTCGACGAGCCAGGGCCTGCTGACCGACCGCCAGGCGAACCAGAAGGGCGTGGGTGGGGAAGTCCTCGCCTACGTCTGGTAACCCGAGACCGAGAAGGAGAGAAGAAGCATGTCGCGCATTGGCAAGCTCCCCATCGCGGTCCCGTCAGGTGTGGACGTCGCGATCGACCAGACCCTCGTGACCGTCAAGGGCCCCAAGGGCTCCCTGTCGCACAGCGTCGCGCAGCCGATCACCGTCGAGAAGAACGACGGCGTGCTCGAGGTCAAGCGCCCCGACGACGAGCGCGAGAGCCGCTCGCTGCACGGCCTGACCCGCACCCTGATCAACAACATGGTGGTCGGCGTCACCGAGGGTTACGAGAAGAAGCTCGAGATCGTCGGCGTGGGCTACCGCGTGCTGTCGAAGGGTCCGACCCAGCTGGAGTTCCAGCTCGGGTACTCCCACTCGATCACGTTCAACGCCCCCGAGGGCATCACGTTCACCGTCGAGAGCCCCACCAAGCTCGGTGTCCAGGGCATCGACAAGCAGCTGGTCGGCGA
>CAWDLL010000006.1:0-1159120 GCA_963803235.1 uncultured Actinomycetota bacterium | reverse complement strand
TGACGGTGACCTTCTCGAAGGCGGGGCGGGTCACCGGCCTGCACTGACCGCGGGCGTCAGCGCCACTCGAAGCTGAAGTGCCAGGCCAAGGCGTCCAACGCCTCGGTCGACAGCTCGGGGTGCCGGCGCCCGGTCTCCGCGGCGGCGAACCTCCCGGCGTCACCCAGGCCGAGTCCGTTCCAGTCCACGTGCTGGTCCAGGCACTCCTGGACGATCTTCTGCACGCGATTCGTCAGCTCGCCCGGGTCGATGCCGCGGCGGAGATGGGCGACGATCGCCGTACTCAGCTCCTCGTCCACGTCTCCCCCACTCCCTCGCGTCGTCGACGGAGGCATTGAACCAAGAGCGAACCGACCCGTCACCGCCGCCGCCTGCTGGACCCCGGCGCGGCCGCAAGTTACCGGCAGGTAGGGTATGGCCGGACAGCGTCCGCCGATGGGACCTTGCTCACGCATCCACTGGATGCCTCGGGTGCCGAAATCCCCGTAGTCTCATCGCCGACACGACAACGACTTGCCGGCGAACCCGCCCGAGGTGAGGGAGCAACTGTGGATCTGGTGTTGATTCTGGGGCTGGGAATGACCGTCGTCGTCCTGGCCTTCGCGGGGCGGCGGGTGCTCTTCCTCGGCCGGCTCATCACCAGTGGACAGCCCGCACCGGACCGTCTGGAGAACGTCACCAAGCGCCTCGGAGAGTCGCTCAGGACCCAGGTCGTGGAGGTCTTCGCGCAGAAGAAGCTGCTCAAGTGGTCGGTGCCCGGCGCCGCGCACTTCTTCGTGTTCTGGGCGTTCCTGATCCTGGGGACCGTCTACGTCGAGGCGTACGGCGCCCTCTTCGACCCGGGCTTCGCCATCCCGGTCATCGGCGAGTGGGCGATCCTCGGGTTCGCCCAGGACTTCATCGCCATCATGTGCCTGTTCGGCATTTCCACCTTCGCGATCATCCGGCTCAAGCAGTCACCCGACCGGCTCGGTCGCCGTTCCCGCTTCCAGGGCTCGCACACCGGCGGCGCCTGGCTCGTGCTGTTCATGATCTTCAACGTCCTCTGGACGCTGTTCTTCTTCCGCGCCGCCGCCTCGGCGCTCGGCAACCTGCCGTACGACAGCGGCGCGTTCGTGTCGATCGGCCTGGGCAACCTGCTCGACGGCCTCTCGCACGAGACCCTCGAGGTGCTCGAGGGGCTCGGGCTGCTGCTGCACATCGGCGTGATGCTGGTCTTCCTGATCGACGTCCTGCACTCCAAGCACCTGCACATCTTCCTGGCGCCGCTCAACGTGCTGTTCAAGCGCCAGCCGGTCGCACTCGGCGCGACCAAGCAGCTCACCAACCAGGGCAAGCCGGTCACCCTCGACGACATCGACGACCTCGACGAGGACGCGACGCTCGGCGTCGGCTCCATCGAGGACTTCTCCTGGAAGGGCATCCTCGACTTCAACACGTGCACCGAGTGCGGGCGTTGCCAGGACCAGTGCCCGGCCTGGAACACCGAGAAGCCGCTCTCGCCGAAGCTGATGATCATGGCCCTGCGCGACCACGCGATGGCGAAGGCGCCGTACACCCTGGCCGCGGAAGGCAAGCGGGAGGGCCTCCTCGAGGGCAACGACACCCTCACCAAGGAGGCGGAGCGCCCGCTCGTCGGTGACACCGGCGACGAGTGGTTCTACATGCCGGAGGACGGCTCCGGCGTCATCGACCCGGACGTGCTCTGGTCCTGCGTCACCTGCGGCGCGTGCGTCCAGCAGTGCCCGGTCGACATCGAGCACGTCGACCACATCGTCGACATGCGGCGCTACCAGATCCTGGTCGAGTCGAACTTCCCGGCGGAGCTCAACCAGCTCTTCAAGGGGATGGAGAACAAGGGCAACCCCTGGAACATGTCGCCCAACGCGCGGATGGACTGGGCGAAGGGCCTCGACTTCGAGGTCAAGGTCGTCGGGGACGACATCGAGTCGCTGGACGAGGTCGAGTGGCTGTTCTGGGTCGGCTGCGCCGGCGCCTACGAGGACCGCGCCAAGAAGACCACGCGCGCCGTCGCCGAGCTGCTCGACAAGGCCGGCGTCTCCTTCGGCGTACTCGGCAACGGCGAGACCTGCACCGGCGACTCGGCTCGCCGGGCCGGCAACGAGTTCGTCTTCCAGGGCCTCGCGCAGCAGAACGTCGAGACGTTCAAGGAGTACAAGGTAAAGAAGGTCGTCTCGACCTGCGCCCACTGCTTCAACACCCTCAAGAACGAGTACAAGGACTTCGGCATCGAGCTCGAGGTCGTCCACCACACCCAGCTGCTCAACCGCCTGGTCCGTGAAGGCAAGCTGACGCCGGTCGCCGACGGCGTGGGAGCGCAGTCCCGATCGATCACCTACCACGACCCCTGCTACATCGGCCGCCACAATGGCGTCTACAGCCCGCCGCGCGAGCTGCTCGAGGTGCTGCCCGGGGCGGAGTTCAAGGAGATGCCCCGCAACTCCGAGAAGTCCTTCTGCTGCGGCGCCGGCGGCGCGCGGATGTGGATGGAGGAGACCATCGGCACGCGGATCAACGAGAACCGCACCGCCGAGGCCGTCGCGACCGGCGCCGACCAGATCGCCGTCGGCTGCCCGTTCTGCCGGGTCATGCTCTCCGACGGCCTGACCTCGCAGCAGGCCAAGGGCGAGGCCCGCGAGGAGGTCGAGGTCCTCGACGTCGCGCAGATGCTGCTCGCGTCGGTGAGGGGCGAGTCCGCCACGAAGCTCGCGCCCGGCGGAGGCGCCACGGCACCTGCCGCGAAGAAGTCCGAGGAGACGAAGGCCGAGCCCGAGCCGGGTGACGACACCCAGACGGCCAACACGGTCACCGACACCGAGGACGTCGGCCCGGCCGCCAAGGCCAGCGGCGGCTCCTCGCTCTTCGACCTCGGCGGCGACGAGGAAGAGGCGAAGAAGGAGCCCGAGCCCGAGCCCGCGGAAGCCAAGCAGTCCGGCGGCTCCCTGTTCGACCTCGGAGGCGATGAGCCGGAAGCCAAGGCAGACGCGGCAGAGAAGCCGGACGAGCCCGCCGAGCCTGTCGAGACCAAGGCCGGCGGATCCCTCTTCGACATCGAAGCCGACGAGCCCGAGGCCACGAAGGAGCCCGAGCCGGAGGCGAGGAAGAGCCCGAACCCGACAGCGAACCGGACCCCGAGCCCGAGGCCAAGCCCGAGCCGGCCGCCGAGCCGAAGGCCGAGACCCGCTGACGGCGGATCCCTCTTCGACATCGCCGCCCCGGAACCCGCCGCTCGACCGCGGCGAAGGCCGACCCGGAGCCCGAACCAGCGAACCGGAACCCGAGCCCGAGGCCAAGCCCGAGCCGGCCGCCGAGCCGAAGGCCGAGATCCCCGACGGCGGATCCCTCTTCGACATCGCCGCCCCGGAACCCGCCGCTCCCGCGGCGAAGGCCGACCCGGAACCCGAACCCGAACCCGAGCCCGACAGCGAGCCGGAACCCGAGCCCGAGCCCGCCGAGGACTCGGAGCTCAGCTCGGGTGCCGCGCTCAGCCAGGCCGCGACCGAGGCCGCGTCGGACGACGCGCCCGCCGCCGAGGAGCCCGAGCCGGAGCCGGAAGCCGACAGCGACCAGAAGAACGCCGGTCGAGCCTGTCGAGACCCAGGACGACAGCGAGCCGGAAGAGAAGCCGGCCGAGAAGCCGAAGCCCGCGAGCAGCGGCGAGGCCCACCAGCCGAAGACCGACGTCGACATCAACGAGTCCGGCTCGCTCTTCGATCTCTGAGCAGGTCGCGGGAACCGGATCGAGGGTCCCGCCGGTCATACGGTTGTCCGAGAGGTGAACCGTGGACTTCAGCGAGTACGTCGCCGCGCGCCGGCAGCAGCTGGTGCGCAGCGTCGTACTGCTCGGGTGCCCGCACGCCGACGCCGAGGACGTCGTCCAGACCGCGCTGGGCAAGGCGTTCCGGAGCTGGCGCCGGGTGACGGAGGCGGACCAGCCCGACGCCTACGTCTACCGGATCCTCGTCAATGCCCTGCGTGACGCCCGCGCCCGCCGATGGCACGGCGAGGTACCGACCGACGTGCTCCCGGAGACCGCCGTCGAGAACGACCTGGCCACCGGGCTCGCCGTACGCCGCGCGCTCGCGGCGATGAGCCGCGAGCACCGCGAGGTGCTGGTGCTGCGGTTCTACGCGGACCTCTCGGAGCGGGACACAGCGGACGCCCTCGGCCTCCCGGCCGGGACCGTCAAGTCCCGCACCGCCCGCGCACTCCGCGCGCTGGCGGAGGACCAGAACATCGTGAGGAGCCCGTGATGCTCACCGAGGACGAGGCCCGCGACCTGCTCACCAGCGCCGCCGCCACCATCGAGGTGTCCCCTGACGCGCCCGAGGTCGCCGAGCTGTCGCGCCGACCCCTGTGGCCGATCATCGGCGCCGCCGCGGCCGTGCTCGCCGTCGTCGCCACGGCGGCTGTCGTCACGCTTGGCGGTGGATCCGCGCCGTCTCCGGCACCCGCCCCCGCGGCGCTGCGTGTCCCATCGGTCTTCGCGTACGACGAGGCGAGCGCCACGCGCCTGCTCGAGGCCGAGGGACTCACGGTGGACGTGCGTCGGGTCCCGGGCTGCGAGGCGCTGGGGCGCGCGATCGGCACCGCCCCGATCGCCGGCACCGCCGTCGAACCCGGCGCGCGCGTCCGGCTGGAGGTCTCCGACCCGACTCTCCCCATGGACGGGGTCTGCTTCGACTTCCGCGGCGCCCGGGAGTCGGCGTGGACGCTGCTCGACTTCGCGAACGGCCGCGGCGACGCCCCCGCCTTCGCCGACGAGGTCACGTCGTACGTGAACGGGACGGCCACGACCCTCTCGGGCGAGCAGGCGGCAGCGATCGACAGCTGGGCGGACGACTCGGGGCTCGCCGCGCTGCACCGAGCCTCGGGGCACGTTCTCGACATGGGCGACCGCCTGCTGGTGCCCGGCCTCGTCGCCGTGGACACGTCGCTGTCCACCGACCTCCCGTGCGACGGCCAGGAGCTTCCTCCATCACTGGCGTCCCGCGACTCGCTCGCCCTCTGGATGGACTACCCGGACCCCGCCCTGCCCCAGGACTGCTTCGTCGTCAACGTGTTCTCCACCGGCGGCCGGATCGACGCCGTCGTGCTGCGGACCGGCGGCCCGGAAGGGCAGGCCGCGGAGCACGACCTGGAGCTCGACCTGGCGGAGCGGGCGGCCGACGCCGCCGGCAAGGCGTGGGTGGAGTTCGCCCGTGGCGGCGCCGCTCCGAGGTTCGCCGAGCAGGTCGACCTGCTGTTCCTTGACGCCCACGAGCGCTATCTCACTCCGGGCCAGGCAGCCGACCGCACCAGCTGGGACCTCTGCCCCCGATGGATGAGCGCGCCCTGCGAGATGTCGAACCTCTCGCCCGTCCACGTCATCAACCACGAGGACGACCGGATCGTCAGAACCCATCTGCCACCGGTGAGCAGCTGTTTCCGCAGCACTGGCGAGCTGCCGGGGTACCTGTCCGAGCTGGCGATGGTCCGCCTCGACCAGCCCGAGGCGGCGAACTGCCGCGACGCCTGGGCGGTCCAGGTGTGGGTCGACCAGGACGGCGCGATCGCCGCGGTCAACCTGCTGCTCGGCACGTCACCGCCCGCCTCCCCGTGACCGCCGTCGTACCGTGGACGGCGGAACGGGAGCGGGCATGGACTTCCAGGAGTACGTCGCGGCGCGCAGGACGGCGCTGGTCCGCGCCGCCGTGCTGCTCGGCGTCGCCCACGTGGCCGCGCCGAAGATCGTCCGGGACGTCCTGCTCCAGGAAGCGGGACACATCGAGCGACGAGGTGACCCGGACCCGGTCGTCCTCGCCGCACTGGTCCTAGCCGCGCGCCCGGAGTCCGCCCGGCTCCCGGAGGGCGACGAGCCCGGCCTCGCCGTCCGCCGCACGCTGGCGGGCATGGACCCGCCCGAGCGAGAGGTCGCGGTGCTCGCCTTCCACGCCGACCTCACGCCGCACGAGGAGGCCGCGGCGCTCGAGCTGGAGGTGGACGCCGTCGTCGCGCTGGAGGCGATGGCCAGGCACACCCTGGGCGTACCGGATCGGCTCGCCGCCCGAGAGCTGATGATGGTCGCTGCCGACACCGTGCCGCCGCCACCCGGCGACGCGATCGTCCGGCCGGCCCGCCGGGCGCGCTGGCCGGCCGTCGCGGCGGTCGCCGTCGCGGCCGTCGCGCTGACGGCCGCAGCCGTTGCCGCCAGCAACGACCCCGAGCCGGTCCTCGACGACGACCAGGTGCCCTCGCTGTTCGGCTACGACGCCGACGCGGCGCGAGCGCTCCTCTCCGAGCGCGGCCTCCGCGTCGAGCAGCGGAGAACCCGCACCTGCGAGGTCGTGGAGACGGTGGTCGGATCCGAGCCGCCCACGGGCGCACGGTTCGAGCCCGGCGACACGGTGACGATCTGGACCGCCGTCCCGTCCGACCCGTTCTGCATGGCGCGCTACCCGGCCCGGCTCGACGCGTGGAAGTTCCTGCACTGGGCGGCCGGCCGCGGGCCCGCACCGGAGTTCGCCGACGCCGTCGACGTGGTCGTGGACGACAGCGACCCGGTGACGCTGACCGGCGACCAGGCTGTTGACCGGGAGCGCTGGGGCGACCCCGGGGTGCTGACCCTGCTCTCCGCCGCCCTCGAGGAGGTGTACGCCGTGCCCGGCACGACGGCGTACCGGACGCCGCGGCTCGACGCCCAGCTCACCGAGCCCCCGTTGACGAACTGCGGAGTCTCCCGCCCGGCCAGCACGGGCGCCGAGCAGGCGCTGTCGCTGTCCCTGTCCTTGCAGCAGGCCGGACCCGAGGACTGCCCGGTGACCCTCGACCTCTACCGCTTCGAGGGCGCGATCGACACCGTCGTCCTCTACACCGAGAAGGACATGCCCTGACCGGGCCGTTCGGTCAGTGACCGGCGCCGGGACGGTTCATCTCGCGATCGATGTCCTCCGGCACCACGATCGGTCGCAGCCGCGACCAAGCGATGAAGATCGCCCCGGCCACCAGCAGCGCCAGGCCGGCCCACAGGTTGGCGTTGATGCCGCCGGTCTTGTCCTCCTCGGTGTCGCCGAAGAGCCCCATCAGGGTCAGGATCGCGCCGTAGATCAGGAGCAGCCCGCCGATGATGTTGCGGATGTCGAACGCGCCGGCCGTCTTCTTTGCTGTGCTGTCATTCATCGCGGGCTCCTCAGAAGATCGCGTTCAGGGCGATGGCCATGGCGAGCGAGAGGCACGCTAGTGGGACTGTACGGCGGTACCACGGGTACGTCGCCTCCTTGGGGTCGGTGCGCTGCTCCTTGGGCGTCTCGGAGTAGACGAGCCCGGCCAGCTGTTCGACCGGCTTCGGCTTCGTGACCAGGGAGACCGCGATGCTGAGCACGACGTCGACGATGAAGGCTGCCGAGGCTGCGAGGAACGCCGCACCCTGCCCGCCGACCGGGATCACGCCCTGGCTCCACGACCCGAACGCGTCCTCGGTCAGGAACGCCACGACCACGGCCGCCACGGTGCCGGCGACGAGGCCCATCCAGCCCGCCGTCGCCGTCATCCGCTTCCAGAACATGCCGAGGATGAACGTCGCGAACAGCGGCGCGTTGAAGAAGCCGAACAACGTCTGCAGGTAGGCCATGATGTTCGAGAAGTTGCTGGCGAACGTCGCGGTCAGGACGGCGATGAACGTCGCGGCGACGGTCGCAACCCGGCCGACCCACAGGTAGTAGGAGTCCTCGCGGTCCTTGATCACGTAGTCC
Source organism: uncultured Actinomycetota bacterium (assembly GCA_963803235.1). GTDB lineage: Bacteria > Actinomycetota > Actinomycetes > Propionibacteriales > Nocardioidaceae > Nocardioides. Next base: position 1,151,369 of record CAWDLL010000006.1, on the reverse strand, counting down.
TGCCAGAGGTCGTAGCTGAAGACCGTGTTGAACGCAGAGATGTTCGCTGCCATGCCGGCCATGAAGGCCGCCATCAGACCGGCGATAGCGAGACCGAGCAGTCCATTGGGCAGCAGGTCGCGCATGAGGTAGAGCAGCGCGTCGTTGTAGGCGACGCCCTCGCCGGAGGCACCGCCCGGCACCTTCTCACCGCCCTTGAAGTCGGCGATCTCCGTGACCAGGACCGCCGCGATCATGCCGGGCAGGATGGTGATGAACGGGACGAACATCTTGGGGAACGACCCGATCACCGGAGTCTTGCGGGCGGACGCGATCGAGTCGGAGGCCAGGGCGCGCTGGACCTCGACGAAGTTCGTCGTCCAGTAGCCGAACGACTGCACGAACCCGAGGCCGAACACGATGCCGACGACCGACCAGATCGACGAGTCGAAGCCGGACAGCGCCTGCCCCGGCCAGCTGTTGAGCTGCTGCTCGGCCGGTGGGCCCGCCCCGTTGTTGGCGGCCTCGGTGATCCCGGCGGTCAGCCCGTCCCAGCCGCCGACCTGGTGGAGCGCGATCAGGGTGAGCGGGAGCAGCCCGGCCACGATCACGAAGAACTGCAGGACCTCGTTGTAGATCGCCGCCGACAGTCCGCCGAGCGTGATGTAGGTGAGCACCACCAGCGCGGCCACGATCAGCGCGACCCAGAGGCTCCAGCCCAGCAGCGCGCGCAGGATGGTGGCGAGCAGGAAGAGGTTGATGCCCGCGATGAGCAGCTGCGCCACCGCGAAGGAGATCGAGTTGACCAGGTGGGCACCCGGGCCGAATCGGCGGAGCATGAACTCCGGCACCGACCGGACCTTGGAGCCGTAGTAGAACGGCATCATCACGACGCCGAGGAAGAGCATGGCGGGGATCGCGCCCACCCAGAAGTAGTGCACGGTCGGCAGGCCGAACTCGGCGCCGGACGCCGACATACCCATGATCTCGACCGCACCGAGGTTCGCCGAGATGAAGGCGAGCCCGGTCACCCAGGCCGGGAGTGAGCGCCCGGACAGGAAGAAGTCGACGGAGTCGGAGACGTGTCTTCGGGCCATGAAGCCGATGCCGAGGACGAACGCGAAGTACGTCGCGATGATGAGGTAGTCGACGAACCTGGCATCGATGAGGCTCTCCGCCATCACCGTGATCTTCGCATCCAGCGCCATACGTACTCCGTTCCCGAGAAAGAGACCTCGAAACCGTAGCGGGCCGACGGATTTCGTCGCCTCGGACCTCGCCTGACGCCATCTGACACCACACTTTGACGTCGCAATGTCCTTGACATGACGTCAGAGTGATGTCAACGTGGTGCACATGGACATCACGCCGTACGTCGACAGCCTCCGCCGGGACCTGTCCGCGGCCGCCGAGGCCGGCGGACCCGACATCGCCCAGGCGGCCGAGCGGCTGGCCATGGCCCTCGACCCCTCCGCCCGGCTGGCCCTGATGGAGGCGATCTCCCAGGCCGCCGCGGAGATCACGGCCGAGATGCCGGCCGGCGGGGTCGACGTACGTCTGAACGGGCGCGAGCTCGACTTCGTCGTGCAGAGCGCGCACGACGCCCCGGCTCCGCCGCCACCGCCCGCTCCCCCGACCCCGGAGGAGATCGAGGAGGAGGGCGGCCTGGCCCGGGTGACCCTGCGCCTCCCCGAGTCGGTCAAGGCCCGGGCCGAGGAGCTGGCGGCGCGCTCCGGCCACTCGCTCAACACGTGGCTGGTCCACGTGGTGCGCGCCGCGACCCGCGAGAACGCCATCAACGTCGACATCGACCTCTCGAGCATCCCCTTCTTCGGCGGGAACGACCCGTTCGGTGGGAAGGGACGCGGCAACAAGCGCATGACCGGCTGGGTCTGACCCGGCCCGACAACCCACCACCACCCACCCACGGACCGGCGACAAGGCCGGCCCGGCGGACAAGCACACCCTGGAGACAGTCATGACCCAGCACCACTTCGAGACCCACGAGCCGGTCGCCCTGTACGTCGAGCTCGACCGCGGGACGGTCCTGGTGACCGCCGCCGAGACCACCGAGACGACCGTCGAGATCGCCGGCCGCGGCGCCGAGGACGTCCACGTCGAGCAGTCCGGACGGCAGATCAGCGTCATCGCTCCGCGCCGACGGGCCGGCTTCTTCCAGGGCGACTCGGACCTGCGGGTGGAGGTCACCTTCCCGACCGGGAGCGACCTGGCCACCCGGACCGGCAGCGCCGACCTCGTCGCACACGGCACCGTCGGCAGTGCTCACGCCAAGACCGGCTCGGGCAGCGTCGAGCTCGACCACATCGCCGGCACCGGGCTGGTCGAGACCGGCTCCGGTGACGTCGCTGATCAACCACGCGGCGGCCGAGCTGCGGGTGAAGAGCGGGTCCGGTGACGTCAACGTCCGGCACGCCGAGGGTGCCCTGGGGATCTCCAACGGCTCGGGCGACGTCGAGATCGGCACCAGCAGCGGACCCACCGCCGTGAAGACCGGATCGGGCGACCTGCGGCTGGAGGACGCGCGCTCCGACGTGTCCATGTCGACCGGCAGCGGCGACATGCTGATCACCTCCGCGCACCGCGGGAAGGTCACCGCCAAGGGCGCCTCGGGCGACGTCCTGATCGGGATCCCGGCCGGCACCCCCGTCTGGACCGACATCACCACCGTCTCCGGCACCATCCACTCCAACCTCGAGGGCGCCGGCCAGCCCGAGGACGGCGCCGACCACGTCGAGCTGCGCGCGAAGACCGTCAGCGGCGACGTGATCCTCAAGCAGGTCTGACCCACCCGACCACTCATCGACCCAGAGATCAGGAGCACGCCATGTACGACACCATCGAGTCCCAGGCCCGGCACCAGATCCGCGAGCGCGTCCGTCGCGCCGCCGAGCCCCAGCTCCCCCACCCCCCACAGCGCCACCGCGTCGCGGAACGCCTCCGCCAGCTCGCCGACCGGATCGACAACTGAGGGCCTGCCCCGATAGTCCGAGACGTTTTGGTCGTCAGATGGCGCCCTGAACGACCAAGACGTCTCGGACTATCGGGAGGACGCGTCAGGAGCGCATCGCGACACCACGCCGCCAGTAGCCCATGAAGGCGACCTGGCGGCGGTCCATGCCGAGCTCCTTGACCAGGTGCCGGCGCAGGGTGGTGACCACGCCCGACTCGCCGGCGATCCAGGCGTAGACGCCGTCCAGGTCGTGGCCCACGGTCAGCGCGGTGCCCTCGACGTCCTCGCCCGAGGAGGAGTACGTCGGGGTTTCCCACAGGTCCGGGTCGACCTCCTCCGGCTCCTCGTCCGCGTCGACCGGCGCGCCGAGATGGGCCAGCACGGCATCGTGCAGCCGCGATCCCAGCGGGGCGCCGTCCCGGGGCAGCCAGACCACCTCGACCCCCTCCGGGCGCCCCTGCTCCAGCACGTCGCCCGACTCGGGCACCTCCAGGAACGCGATCCCGCGGGCGGTCCGGGGCAGGTCCTCGAGGATGCTGCACACGGCCGGTACGGCGGTCTCGTCGGCGGCCAGCAGAAGGGACTTCGCCGTACCGGGCTGGAACTCGATTCCGCCGTAGAACTCACCCCGCTTCGGCGCCAGCGTGACCAGCCGGTCGCCGACTTTGGCCTGTGCGGCCCAGGCGGACCCCGGCCCGGTCGCACCCTCGTCGAGGTGCAGCACGAAGTCGACCACCAGGCGGGTGTCCGCGCCGGTCCTGCGTACGTCGCGGACGGTGTAGGTGCGCATGTGCCCGCGCTCGGCGGCCGGGATGTCCAGCCAGGTGGTGAACCAGGACTCGTCGGCGCCGGCGAACGACGGCAGGTTGCCGGCCTCGTTCGGGAAGACCAGCTTGATCCGCTGGTCGTAGAGCGGACCGTCGACGCCGAAGTCGGCCAGCGCGGGGCTGCCCAGCTCGACCCGGACGTAGGTCGGGGACAGCCGCTCGAGCGCGACCACCTCGACCTCCTCGAGGATCATCGGCAGCGAGTGGGTGGCGGTCATGGTCATCATCGGGTCCCTTCGGGAGTGTGGTGTCGCCCCACGGGAACCACCAGCGGGGTGTGCGAGACGGGGTCGGTGATCACCCGGTTGCCGAGGCCGAAGACCGCGTGCACGGTCTCCTCGGTGACGACCTCGGACGGGGTGCCCTCGGCGACGATCTCGCCGTCCTTCATGGCGACCAGGTGGTCGGCGTAGCGGGCGGACAGGTTGAGGTCGTGGAGCACCATCACCACAGTCGTGCCCCGGCCACGGTTGAGGTCGGCCAGCAGGTCGAGCATCTCCACCTGGTGGGCCACGTCGAGGTACGTCGTCGGTTCGTCGAGGAGCAGCAGGTCGGTGCCCTGCGCCAGGGCCATGGCGATCCAGACCCGTTGCCGCTGGCCGCCGGACAGCTCGTCGACCACGCGGTCGGCGAGGCCGCTGGTGTCGGTCAGCTCCAGGGCCTCGGTGACGGCCTCCTCGTCCTCGCGCGACCAGCGTCGGAAGGCCCCCTGGTGCGGGTGCCGGCCGCGACCGACCAGGTCGACGACGGTCACGCCCTCGGGCGCGATCGGGTTCTGCGGGAGCAGGCCGAGGGTGCGCGCGACCTGCCGGGTCGGCTGCTGGTGGATCGCGCGGCCGTCGAGCAGCACCGCGCCGGACGACGGCCGCAGCAGCCGCGCCATGCCCCGCAGCAGCGTCGACTTCCCGCAGGCGTTCGGGCCGACGATGACCGTCACCCGGTCGTCGGGGATGCGGACGGTCAGCTCGGAGACCACCTCCCGCTCGCCGTACCCCAGCGAGACGCCGTCCGCGACCAGCCGGGCCGGTCCCGCCGGCGTCTCACGCTCCGCGTCCATCGCCACCTCGTCGTCGGTCGACCCCGTCGATACCTCTAGGGCGGACATGTCATGCCCTCCTTCCGGTGCGGCCGCGGGCGATCAGCCAGAGCAGGAACGGCGCCCCGAACGCGCCGGTCACGACGCCCACGGGAAAGTTGATGTCGGCGAGCAGGTAGTCGCCGACGTAGTCGCCGGCCACCACGACGATCGCCCCGACCAGGCCGGCACCGACCAGCGTGGTCCGGCCCCCGTTGAGCGCCCGGGCGATCGGGCCGGCGAGGAACGCCACGAAGGCGATCGGGCCGGACGCCGCGACCGCCACCGCGGTCAGGACCACGGCGAGCAGCAGCAGGGCATCGGTACGCCGCGGCGTCACGCCGAGCCCGGCGGCCGCGTCGTCGCCGAGCTCGGTGATCCGCAGCGACCTGGCCAGCCACACCATGACCGGCAGCAGCACCACGAGGAGCCCGGCCAGCAGCCGGATCGTCTGCCAGTCGGCGCCGCTGACGCTGCCGGTGAGCCAGCGCAGCACGAGCTGGGCGTCGTACACGTCCGCGCGCGTGAAGAGGTACTGGACGACCGACAGCAGGGCGGCGGCGACGCCGACCCCGATCAGCACCAGCCGGTAGCCGGCGCCCGGCCCGGCGACCAGCCGGACCAGAAGCCCGATGCCGACCGCGCCGACGATCGCGGCCACCGACACCCAGCCCCCGCGCTGGTCGAACGTGATGATCGCGAACACCGCGGCGGCGCTGGCGCCCAGGCTGATGCCGATGATGTCGGGACTGGCCAGTGGGTTGCGCAGCGTGGTCTGGAAGATCGCCCCGCCGACGCCGAACGCGACGCCGACCAGGACGCCGAGCACGGCCCGCGGCAGCTTGCTCTCCATCAGGATGAACGTCGCGCCCGGGATCTCCTCGCCGAAGAGGATCCGGAAGAAGTCGGGGATCGTGAACGTGAAGTCACCGAGCAGCACCCGCGCCGCGAAGACACCCAGCAGGACCAGCGACAGGCCGGCCACCACCAGACGCGCCCGGCGCACCGGCCGCCGACGAGCCGACCGGATCACCTCGACCGACGTCGGTCGAGCCTGTCGAGACCCTTCGAGATCCTCGAGCACGCTCATCACAGCGCCCCCATCCGGCCCCGGCGGATCAGGTACAGGAACACGGGGACGCCGATGACGGCGGTCATGATCCCGACCTGCACCTCGGTCGGCGGCAACACGACCCGGCCGACGGTGTCGGCGAGCGTGACCAGCACGGCGCCGTACCCGATCGAGAAGGGCAGCACCTTCGAGTAGTCGCCGCCGACGACGGCGCGCACGCCGTGCGGCACGATCAGGCCGACGAAGGCGATCGGCCCCGCCAGCGCGGTCGCTCCGCCGGCGAGCAGGACGCAGGCCAGGCCGAGCACCAGCCGGTCGCGCACGACGTGCCGGCCCAGACCGCGGGCCAGGTCGTCGCCGAGCGCCAGCGCGTTGAGCAGCCGGAAGCTCCCCAGCGCCAGGACGGCGCCGATGACGAGGAACGGCAGGCCGGTCAGGAGGACGTCGAAGCTGCGGCCGCCGACAGTGCCGACCTGCCAGAACCGGAAGCTCTCCATCGTCGCTCGGTCGGTCAGGAGCACCCCGGACGTCCAGCTCGAGAGCGCCGCCGTGAGTGCGGCGCCGGCGATCGCCAGCTTGACCGGGGTGGCACCGTCGCGGCCCATCGCCGCGATCGCGTGCACGGCCACCATGGTCAGCGCGGCGCCGGCGAACGCGAACCAGATGTACGCCGAGAGGTCGGAGACGCCGAAGTACGAGATCGCCAGCACCATCGCGAACGATGCCCCGGCGTTGATGCCGAGGATGCCCGGGTCGGCCAGCGGGTTGCGGGTGAGCCCCTGCATGCAGGCACCGGCGAGTCCGAGCGCGGCGCCGATCACCAGCGCCAGGCAGGTGCGCGCCAGCCGGGCGGTCGGCGATCGCGTGGTCCGGGTCGGCCGAGTCGAAGACCGCTGTCGGCGAGACGGTCGTCGAGCCCACCAGCACCGACAGCGCAGACACGACCAGCACCGCGGCGACGACGAGCGCCGCTGCGGTGCTGGTCCGCGTCCGTCCGGCTGTGGCGTGCCGTTCGGACGCCGTCTCGAGGACGGTCATCAGCGCATGCCTCAGGTCCCGTCGACTGCCTGGGCGACCTGCGGGAGGAAGTTCTCGATGGTGAACGGGATCGACAGCGGGCTCGGGTTCGTGATGGCGAGGCCGACGTGCTTGTCCACCTCGCCGTACGCGTGCCCGCTCTCGATGGCGGGGATCCGGCCCAGCAGCGGGTCGTCGGTGAAGGTCTCCATGTCCTTGTCGGTCTCCGCGTAGGTCAGCAGCACGTCGGACTCGAGGTCGGCGGCCCGCTCGGCCGACACCGAGCCGTAGAACTGCCCCTTCTCGATCGACTTCTCGACCATCGGCGCGTTGACCAGGCCGAAGTCGTTCATCAGCGAGACCCGCGGGTCCTGCGGCGAGTAGATGCCGATGGTCGACAGGTCGGTGGTGGTCAGGTAGGCGAAGATCAGCGACTTGCCCTGGATCTGGGAGTACTCCTCCTTGGCGTCGTCGATGGCGGCCTGCGTGTCCGCTGCCACCTCGTCGGCGAGGGTGCTGCGACCGAGCGCCTGGCCGACCATGTCGAGCGCGGTCTGCCACTCCGTGATCCACGGCGCGTCCGGGTAGGCGACGACGGGCGCGATCTTGCTGAGCTTGGTGTACTCCTCCTCGGTGATGCCCGAGTTGGTGGCCAGGATCAGGTCGGGCGCCAGCTTGGCGACCTCCTCGACCGGCGCGCCGTCGGCGTCGTCGTACCGGACCGGCGCCTCGGCGTCGAGCTCCTCGACCTCCGCGTCGAACCAGTCCGACGAGCCGGCGTCGTTGCCGCCCCAGGTCAGCTTGGTGGCGCCCACCGGCACCACGCCGAGCGACAGCGCCATGTCCTGGTCCGTCCAGCCGAGGGTGGCGACCCGGGTGGGCTCCTCCTCGATGGTGGTCTCGCCGAACGCGTGCTCGATGGTGACCGGGAAGGCGTCGGCGTCGACCTGCGACTCGGTCTCCGGGTCCGGGGCGTCCGTGGCCTCGGTCGAGCCGGTGCTGCACCCGGCCAGGACCGAGGCGCCGAGCGCCAGCCCCGCCATCGGTGCCAGCACGGAGCGGAAGCGTCGCAACATCAGGGATTCTCCTCGGGGAAGTCAGGCTTACTTAGGGAAGCCTAACCTCTGCTGGGGAGAGGTCTGCAAGAGGGTCGTGCGCTCAATGAGTGTGCGTTAGATGACAGTGCGGTGGAAGTTCTGGAACGACCGGGAGGGCGTCGGGCCGCGCTGGCCCTGGTAGCGCGAGCCGTACTTCGCCGACCCGTACGGGTGCTCCGAGGGCGAGGAGAGCCGGAAGAAGCAGAACTGCCCGATCTTCATCCCGGGGTAGAGCTTGATCGGCAGCGTGGCCACGTTGGCCAGCTCGAGCGTGACGTGCCCGGAGAAGCCCGGGTCCACGAAGCCGGCCGTGGCGTGGGTGAGCAGGCCGAGCCGGCCCAGCGAGGACTTGCCCTCGACCCGCGCCGCGACGTCGTCGGGCAGGCTCACGACCTCGTACGTCGACCCCAGCACGAACTCTCCCGGGTGCAGGATGAACGGCTCCTCGCCCTCCGGCTCCACCATCCGGGTCAGGTCGGACTGGTCGGCCGCGGGGTCGATGTGGGGATACCGATGGTTCTCGAAGACCCGGAAGAAACGGTCCAGCCGGACGTCGATCGAGGAGGGCTGCAGCATCGACGGGTCCCAGGGCTCCATGGCGATCCGGCCGGCGTCGATGTCGGCCAGGATGTCGCGGTCGCTCATCAGCACGGGTCGTAACCTACCCCCGCCGCTGCTGGGGTAGCATCGCCTCCGCCGCAGCCCCCGGGCCGGCACCTGCGGATGTAGCTCAGTTGGTAGAGCGCGACCTTCCCAAGGTCGATGTCGCGAGTTCGAATCTCGTCATCCGCTCCACGCAAATCCACTCCGCGGCCTAGTGGTCGCGCCGAACGCGACACTCTGCCGCACCGTCGATGTCGCGAGTTCGAATCTCGTCATCCGCTCCACGCAAATCCACTCCGCGGCCGAGTGGTCGCGCCGAGCGCGACACTCAGCCGCACCGTCGATGTCGCGAGTTCGAATCTCGTCATCCGCTCCACGCAAATCCACTCCGCGGCCGAGTGGTCGCGCCGAACGCGACACTCTGCCGCACCGTCGATGTCGCGAGTTCGAATCTCGTCATCCGCTCCACGCAAATCCACTCCGCGGCCGAGTGGTCGCGCCGAACGCGACACTCTGCCGCACCGTCGATGTCGCGAGTTCGAATCTCGTCATCCGCTCCACGCACATCCACTCCGCGGCCGAGTGGTCGCGCCGAGCGCGACACTCAGCCGCACCGTCGATGTCGCGAGTTCGAATCTCGTCATCCGCTCCACTCCTCTTCTCCCTCATCGGCAACCACGTGCGCAGTCGAGCGCAGCGACGGCTCGACCCAACGTCGCAGTCGAGCCTGTCGACTGCCCCTTCGACTCGAGACTACGCGCCTTCGCACCTCAACCACCGGTCTGTGACTGATGGGGAAGTTGCGGTTTCTGGGGTTGTTGGGGACAGTGGGGAGACGGATTCGTCGTCTCACGCAGGGGTTTGCCTCCATGTCTCGGACCCGCAAGATCGCCATCGGCGCCTTCGTCGTCCTGCTCGCGGTAGCCCCCTTCGTGCCCCGCGGTGACGACGAGGAGGGCTCCGTCACGCCCATCGGCGACAAGGAACAGGCCGCCCTCGCGCCCAGTGGCAGCGCCGGCCTCGGCCGGGTCACGCCGGCGATGCGCGCCGAGATCGACCGGGTCGTCACCACCGGCCGCACGGTCGGCCGGATGCGACACCATGGACACCAAGGCCGACCCCAGCAGCCTGGTCGACGGCCTGGTCCGGTGCGCCGACTTCGAGGGCCAGCGCTACTGCCTGCACACCGGCTGGACCGACCGCTCCGAGGCCGACGTACAGGCCCGTGTCACCACGGCCGCCCGCACGCTCGCCCTGCGCCCCGGCGACGCCGCCAGCTCGACCGGCGACCTCGACCTGCTGGCCACGCTCGACCGCGCCGCCGCTCTCGACCCCGAGGAGCGGGCCGCCGCCGACCGCCGCGAGCTGACCCAGGCCGCACGATCGGTGGCCAAGGTCTGGCTGCTGCGCCACGAGATCGAGGGCGTCGCGCTCCCCGACGACTTCGTGGCCAACCACCCCGAGGCCCGGGCCGACGCGAACACCGCAGGTCGACACCGCGGCCAAGCCGAAGACCCACGGCGACTACCCCGAGCGGGCCGTGGTGCTGCCGGGCCAGAAGGTGGCCGAGCAGACCCGGACCTACTGGTGCGGCCCGACGACCATGCAGATGATCGCGTGGGGCTGGCAGCACGAGAAGCGGGGCCAGGGCGTCTGGGCCAGGAAGCTGCACACCACCACCGAGGGCACCGGGATCTCGGACATGGTGCGGGTCGTCAACAACAACACCGGCTACGACAGCAAGCGCCGGGCCGGGCCGTACATCGTGCTCGACATCTCGGACTGGGCCTACGGCAAGTGGCTGCTCCTCCAGATGCGGCACATCAAGGACTACAAGGCGCCGCTGGTGCTGCACCCGGTGCTGCTGAAGAAGTACTACCCGTACCTCGACGACGACGCGTCCGGTCACTTCCAGGTGGGCCGCGGCTACGACAAGCGCGGCAAGAAGCCGGCGCAGATCGGCTACTTCGAGCCGTGGAACCAGCAGCGGTTCGACCCGTCGGAGCCCTACATCAGCCGGGTCCAGTGGCGCAGCGCCTACAAGAGCTACCGCGCCAACCGCGCCCACTTCCAGCAGAACATCGGCGTCTGATGCGGCGCGGCCTGGTCGCGCTCGTCCTCGCCGCCGCCCTCGCCGGCTGCGCCGGCGACGGGGACGATCCCGGCGCCGACCCGACGACACCGCCGCCGACGCCGAGCGACTCCCCGAGCGACTCCCCCAGCGACGAGCCGACGAAGACGCCCGAGCCCGAACCGTCGGGCGGGACGGCCGACGACCCGGCCGTCGCCGAGGAGACGACCGCGCTGCTGGACTGGAAGCCGGTGCCGGGCTCGGTCGACGACACCGCCACCGTCAGCGGCCGGTGGACGCTGAGCTACCCCGAGCGCGCGACCGAGGCCGTGCTCGACGGGCCCGAAGCCGGTCACGATCAAGGCCCCCACTCGCTACCGGATCAACGACGCACTGATCGACGGCGAGTACGCCGTCGTGGTCGCCCAGGACGAGCTCGAGACCAAGCCCAACGTCGCGACCGTGATCGACCTGCAGACCGGCGACCAGTTCACCGTCGACGGCTCCTCCGACGTCCCGACGACGACCGGTGGCACCTGGGCGCTCGGCGAGGGCACGCTGCTGCACGCGACGCTCGGCCAGAGTCGCTCCTACTGCCTGGCGTCGGTCGACCTGGCCACCCGGAAGTCTCAGAAGGGCTACTGCGCCTCGCCGCGCCAGCGGCTTCAACGACGCCCGGATCACCCCCTTCGGCACCACCCTGCTGACCTTCGACGACGGGCGGCCGTCCTGCCGCACCGTTGCCGAGGTGACCGGCACCAGGTTCGAGCGGCTGCCCGGCGTCACCGAGTGCAAGGGCTGGGACAGCGCCCTGCTCGACGACGGCGCGGTGTGGTCGGTGGTGCCGAAGGAGAACCGGATCGAGTCCGCCGACTTCTTCGCGCGGGCCGGCGAGGGCTACTTCGACCTCGGCCCCGGCACCTCCGGCAGCCTGACGCCGTGCGGCGACGCGGCGTACTTCGTCCGCGACCCGCAGCGCGACGGCGACCCCGCGCGGTTGATGCGCTGGTCGGCCGACGGCGAGCTCGACCGTCGCCTACGAGACCGGCAAGGGCGGCCAGGCCACCCTCGTCCGCACCGCGCTGCGGCGGCGACACGATCACGGTCACCGCGCTGACCAGCAAGGGCGACGAGCAGGTGTCCGCGCCCGTCTCCTGAGCGGCTCCTAGAGTGGCCGGGTGAGTGACTTCGCCGGCTTCCCCGTGGCCGCCCTCGACTTCTACGACGACCTCGAGGTCGACAACACCAAGTCCTACTGGGAGAAGCACAAGCAGACGTACGCCGAGTGCGTGAAGGCGCCGATGACCGCACTCTGCGCCGCGCTGGCACCGGAGTTCGCCCCGTGGGCAGAGCGCCAAGATCTTCCGGCCCTACCGCGACGTGCGGTTCGCGAAGGACAAGACGCCGTACAAGACGCACCAGGGCGCCTTCGTCGCGGCCGGCCCGGCGACCGGCTGGTACGTCGAGATCTCCGCCCAGGGCGTGCGCACCGGCGCCGGCTTCTACGAGGCGAGCTCGCCACGGCTGGCCGCGGTCCGCGCCGCGATCGACGACGACCGCACCGGGACCGAGCTCGAGCGGATCCTCGCGACCCTCGAGAAGGACGGGTGGGAGATCGGCGGCGACCGCCTCAAGACCAGCCCGCGCGGCTACGACGCGGACCACCCCCGGATCGAGCTGCTGCGCCACAAGTCGCTGGTCGCCCGCCACTCGCACGGCTTCGAGCCGGTGATCCACACGCCCGAGCTGCTCGACCTGGTCCGCGACGACTGGCGTGCGCTGCGCCCGCTGGTCGAGTGGGTGGCCGCGAACGCCGAGGCCTGAGCCTCAGCCCTTGCGGTAGGTGCCCATCGCCCGCTCGGGCTCCCAGTACGCCTTCATCGAGGCGACCCGGCCGTCGTCGTGGACGGTGTAGACCATGACCAGGTCGGTGTCGACCTGGCCGCCGTCGGGGAACGTCGTGGTGATGGTGCCGATGTTGGCGCAGGTGCTGCCGTTGGCGTGCGAGTCGTGGATCCGGAAGTGGAACGTCTCGATCGGCGCGATCGCCAGCTCCCAGAACGCGCGGATGCCGTCGTGGCCGTGGTGGCCCTTGCCGTCGGGGTCGAACATGGACGGCCCGACCGGGTCCTCGATCACGGCGTCCTCGGCGTACACAGTCAGCCACTCGTCCAGGTCGCCCTTGGCGACCGCGGCGTACGAGCGCTGCGAGGCGGTGCGGGCGGGGTGCTCGCCGTTCGGGGCGTTCCAGGTGATGGCGTCAGGCAGCGTCATGCGCCCGATGGTACGGCGAATCTAGAACATGTTCTAGTGGGGCTGCCAGGCGTCCTCGTCGGCGGTGCGGGACGTGACCGCCTTGGGCAGCCGGCGCTCGGCCAGCTGCGCGATCGAGACCTGCTCGAAGACGTCGCGCAGGGAGCGGCGGGCGGCGATCCAGACGTGCTGGAGCACGTCGGCGGTCTCGTTGTAGGTGACCGCCTCCGGCCGCAGGCCGTAGACCGACACCAGCGGCCCGTCGACCGCGCGGATCACGTCGGCGACGGAGACGTCGCTGGCCTTGCGGCCCATCCGCCAGCCGCCCGACTGGCCGCGCTGGGAGATGACGATGCCGGCGCGGCGGAGGTCGGCGAGGATGGCCTGGAGGAACCCGTGCGGGATCTCCTGGAGCCGACCCAGCTCCTCGGCGCTCACGGCGGGACCCTCGCCACGCGAGGCCATCTCGATCAGCGCCCGGAGGGCGTAGTCGGACTTGGCGGATACACGCATGTGTCCAGTGTGTCAGATTGGTCGATCCGTTCACTCGACCAAATGGTCGATTCCCGCGAGTCGTCTTGACCAGTGCACCGGAAATGGAACGCGGCCCGGCGGGGGTGCGCCCGCCGGACCGCGGCTTGTGGGATTCCGTCTCGACACCGACTACCCCACAGCCGCTCGGAGCTGGGTACGTCGCGTCAGACGGTGGCCAGCTGCTCCTCGAGCTCCTCGATCTCGCGGGCCTTGCGCTCCTGGCGGACCGCCCAGACGATGCCGCTGATCCAGGCGACGGCCACGACGGCGGCGATCGCGCCCACGGTCGAGCCGGTCGCACCGAGCGCCTCGGCGATGGTCTTGGTGTTCGTCAGCACGATCAGGCCACCGGCCGCGACACCGAGCACCCGGGCCGCGAGGTGCTTGACCAGCCAGGCGGCGATCGGGGCGGCGATGACGCCACCGGCCAGCAGGGCGGCCGCGTAGGACCACTCGATGCCGGACGAGCCGAGCGCGAGGATGAAGCCGAGCGAGCCGCCGACGGCGACCACGAACTCGGAGGTGTCGATCGAGCCGACGACCTTGCGGGGCTCGAGGCGACCCGAGGAGAGCAGCGTGGTGGTGCCGACCGGACCCCAGCCGCCGCCACCGATGGAGTCGAGCGTGCCGCCGACCAGGCCCATGGGCGCCAGGAACATCTTGCCGGGGCGCGCCTTGAAGGTGGGGCGGCGGCCGCCGAGGACCAGGAAGCGGTAGATCACGTAGATGCCGAGCGCCAGCAGGAGGCCGGCCACCCACGGCTTGGCCGTGTCGGCGGGCAGGCTGGACAGGAAGGTCGCACCCGCGAAGGCGCCGATGAAGCCCGGGATGGCGAGGATCGAGACCGTCCGCCAGTCCACGTTGCCCAGCTTGTGGTGGGAGAAGCCCGAGACCAGCGAGGTGCCGATCTCGGAGAAGTGGACGGCGGCCGAGGCGGCTGCGGGAGCGACGCCGGCGGCGAGGAGCAGCGTCGACGACGTGACGCCGTACGCCATGCCGAGGGAGCCGTCGATGAGCTGGGCCAACAGGCCCACGAAGCCGAGCACGAGGAGCTTGCGCATGGGAAGTATCCCTTTGGTCGCTCGGTGATCGCACCATCACCGAGTGGTCAGTGAAACTACTAAAGTCCATCAAGTTGGTATCTTGACCAAACCAGTACAAATGAGTGCCCTACTGGTTGTCAATTCGCCCTGCCCACGGTCGCCAAATTTGGGTGTCCGGGGAGATTCGGCTCACTTCGCTTGCGCGCCCCCGTGCCCACTCCTAGAATTAAGTTACCGACGAGTAGAACCGACGAGTAGCCATGCGTCGGCTGTCCCCGACACGGAATGGGTGGATCGTGAGCCACTACAAGAGCAACCTCCGCGACATCGAGTTCAACCTCTTCGAGGTGCTCGGCCGAGACGACGTCCTCGGTCAGGGTCCCTTCGCCGAGGTCGACGGCGAGACCGCCCGCTCGATCCTCGCCGAGGTGGACCGGCTCGCCCGCGAGGACCTGGCCGCGTCGTACGAGGACAGCGACCGCAACCCGCCCGTCTTCGACCCCGAGACCAGCACCGCGCCGGTGCCCGAGTCGTTCAAGAAGAGCTACCAGGCGTGGATGGACGCGGAGTACTGGCGCCTCGGCACCCTCGCCGAGCTCGGCGGCACCCCCGCCCCCTCCAGCCTCAACTGGGCGATCGGCGAGCTGGTGCTCGGCGCGAACGCCCCGATCTGGATGTACGGCGCCGGGCCGGCGTTCGCGGGCATCGTGCACCGCAACGGCAACGAGCGCGACCAGAAGATCGCCCAGCACATCGTCGACCGCCAGTGGAACACCACCATGGTGCTGACCGAGCCCGACGCCGGCTCCGACGTCGGCGCCGGCCGGGCCAAGGCCACGCCCGAACGACGACGGCACCTGGAACATCGAGGGCGTCAAGCGCTTCATCACCTCGGCCGAGAGCGACCTGACCGAGAACATCATCCACCTGGTGCTGGCCCGCCCGTCCGGCGTCGAGGGCGCCGGCGGCCCCGGCACCAAGGGCCTGTCCCTGTTCATCGTGCCGAAGTACCACTTCGACCCCGAGACCGGCGAGCTGACCGGCGAGCGCAACGGCGCCTACGTCACCAACGTCGAGCACAAGATGGGCATCAAGGTGTCCAACACCTGCGAGCTCACCTTCGGCGAGAAGGAGCCGGCCACGGGCTGGCTGCTCGGCGAGGTGCACGACGGCATCGCGCAGATGTTCCAGGTCATCGAGAACGCCCGGATGATGGTCGGCACCAAGGCCATCGCCACCCTCTCGACCGGCTACCTCAACGCGCTCGACTACGCCAAGGAGCGGGTGCAGGGCGCCGACCTGACCCAGGCCGCCGACAAGACCGCGCCGCGCGTCACGATCACCCACCACCCCGACGTACGCCGCTCGCTGATGACGCAGAAGTCGTTCGCCGAGGCGATGCGCGCGCTGGTGCTCTACACCGCGTCCTGGCAGGACAAGGTGATGATCGCCGAGCACGCCGGCGAGACCGACACCGACGACACGAAGCTGGCCGCGGCCGTCAACGACCTGCTGCTGCCGATCGTGAAGGGCTACGGCTCGGAGCGCTCGTGGGTGCTGCTCGGCACCGAGTCGCTGCAGACCTTCGGCGGCTCCGGCTTCCTGCACGAGTACCCCATCGAGCAGTACGTCCGCGACGCCAAGATCGACACCCTCTACGAAGGCACCACCGCGATCCAGGGCCAGGACTTCTTCTTCCGGAAGATCGTCAAGGACCAGGGCAAGGCGCTGGGCCACCTGGCCAAGGAGATCGAGGGCTTCATCGCCTCCGAGGCCGGCAACGGCCGGCTCAAGGTCGAGCGGGGGCTGCTGGCCACCGCGCTCGAGGACGCCAACGCGATCGTCGGGCACATGATCAACGACCTGATGTCGGCCGACGCATCGGCCGAGGGCGGCGACCTGCGCAACATCTACAAGGTCGGGCTGAACACCAGCCGCCTGCTGATGGTGCTCGGCGACGTCGTCTGCGGCTGGCTGCTGCTCCGCGGCGCCGAGGTCGCGCTGGAGAAGCTCTCCGGCGACATCAGCGGCAAGGACAAGTCGTTCTACGAGGGCAAGGTCGCGGCCGCGCAGTTCTTCGCGCAGCACAACCTGCCGAAGATCACCGCCGAGCGCGCCCTCGCCGAGCCCATCGACCTCTCCCTGATGGACCTCGACGAGTCCGCCTTCTGACCGACCCGTCACAAACTGCCCGCTGACCCGTCAGAAAGTTTCTGACGGGTCAGCGTGATTTAGGGCGGCAATCGGGTAAGAGTCCTGACGGTCGGGGGACCACTCACAGTTCAAGGAGTTCGCATGGGCATCGGTGTCGGCATCCTGCTTCTGGTGATCGGGCTGATCCTCGTCCTCGGGGTGATCGAGGAGTTCCCGCAGGCCATCCAGGACGTCGTCGACGTCGAGACGCTCGGCTGGATCTGCCTGGTCGTCGGCGTGCTGGCGATCGTGCTGGCCATGGTCATGAACCAGCAGCGGTCGAAGACCACGCACGTCGAGGAGCGTCGTTACGACGCTTGACCCCGGCGCAGATTCGCCGAAGCCGCGCCGCGTACTTCTTCCGTGAGACGGGCGAGCACGGGGAGTCCAGCCGCCAGCGCTGCCAGTAGAGGTGTACGTCGACGTGCCGGCGTGACTCGAGCAGCACCAGTCGCCCCGACTCGAGGTCGGGGTCGAGCTGCGGCTCGGGGACCGTCGCCCAGCCGAGGCCGAGCCGGACCGCCTCGTGGAAGTCCGCCGACGTCGGGACCCGGTGGATCGGCGGCTGTGCCGTGACCCCGCGGTCGCGGAGCACGCCGTGCTGGAGGTCGTCCTTCTCGTTGAAGACGACGACCGGCATCCGCTCCCAGTCGAACCCACGGCCGTGCCGCCAGCGCTCCGCGAACGCAGGAGAAGCGGCGGGCCGGTAGCGGAGCACGCCGAGGTGCTCGATCGAGCAGCCCTGCACGGCGACGTTCTCCGAGGTCACGGCGGCGAGCGCCTCGCCGCTTCGGAGCAGGTCGGCCGAGAACGCCTGGTCCTCGACGTGCAGGCGGAGGGCGACGTCGTCCCAGCCGGCGACGACGGCCACGACGTCGCGGAACCAGGTTGCGAGCGTGTCCGCGTTGACGGCCACCGGGAGGTCGGTGCGCGCCGGCCCCTCGTCGGCGAGCTCGCCGCGCACCTCGTCGTACAGCAGCTGCGTCTGCCGGGCCAGCCGGAGCAGCGTCAGACCCGCCTCGGTCGGCCGGCAGGGCGCCGTGCGCTGGACGACGACCCGGCCGATGCCCGACTCGAGCGCCCGGATCCGCTGGCTGACCGCGGACGGCGTGACGTGCAGCGCCCGGGCGGCCGCCTCGAACGTGCCGTGGTCGGCGATCGCCATCAGCGCCGCGAGCTGGGACGGTGCGAGGTCCATGAAGCGATGCTAATGGATCTGTAGAAACATTCGCTGGCCTACAGACGACCCCGTCACTACCGTCGATGTCGTGCCCTCCGCCTTCGTCGCCGGTCTGCTGACCGGCCTGTCCCTCATCGTCGCCATCGGCGCGCAGAACGCGTTCGTGCTGCGGCAGGGGCTGGCGCGCGCCCACGTCGGGGTGGTGGTGGCGATCTGCACGCTCTCCGACGTGGTCCTGATCGCGGCCGGGGTCAGCGGGATCGGGACCATCGTCGAGCGCGCACCCTGGGCGCTGACCACGGTCCGGTGGCTCGGAGTCGCCTTCCTGACCTGGTACGGCGTCAGCTCGCTGCTGCGGGCCCGCCGGGCGCAGTCACTCCAGGCAGCGACCAACGGCAACGGCAGCCGGCGTACGGCGATCGCGATGGCGTTCGCACTCACCTGGCTGAACCCGCACGTCTACCTCGACACCGTGCTGCTGCTGGGCTCGATCGCCAACCAGCACGGCGACGTGGGCCGCTGGTGGTTCGCCCTCGGCGCCGCGATCGCCAGCGCGCTCTGGTTCATCGGCCTCGGGTACGGCGCCAGGAGGGCGCACCGCCTGCTCTCCAGCGCGCGGTCGTGGCAGGTGCTCGACGTCCTGATCGGCCTGACCATGCTGGCGATCGCCGTCCTGCTGGCCACGTCCTGACCGACACAGCACGACGCCGCACGGGTAAACCGTGCGGCGCCGTGGCTTGATGGTCTCGACACGCTCGCTGGCGCTCGCTACTCGACCACCGATGGTGTCAGTAGATGCTCACACCGTAGGCGCTCAGCGCCTCAGTGACGGGCTGGAAGTAGGTCGTCCCGCCGATGACGCAGTTGCCGTTGCCGCCGGAGGTGAGACCGACCGCGCTGGAACCGGAGAACAGCGAGCCGCCGCTGTCGCCGGGCTCGGCGCAGACGTTGGTCTGGATCAGACCGGAGACCGTGCCCTCGGCGTAGTTCACCGTCGCGTTGGTGGCCTGGACGGTGCCGCCGTGGACGCCGGTGGTGCTGCCGCTGCGGGTGACCGACTGACCGACGAACGCGTTGGCTGCTCCGTTGATCTCCTGGTAGCTGCCGTTGTAGAGGTAGACGTTCCCGGCACCCGGGCTGGTCGTGTACTGCACGATGCCGTAGTCGTTGCCCGGGAAGCTAGAGCCGGCGGTGTTGCCGAGCACCTGGGTCTGGCCGGAGTTGGCGTACCACGTGCTGCCGATGTTGGTGCAGTGGCCGGCGGTCAGGAAGTAGTAGGTGCTGCCGCTGACCACGTTGAAGCCGAGCGAGCAACGCCCACCACCGGTGTAGATCGCCTCACCGCCGGAGACGGTGGTGCTGAACGTGCCGTCGGTCCGCTCGACGCTGGCCTTGTCGCCGAAGGAGCGGGCCAGCTTGGTGATCCGCGCCGTCGCCGTCTTGCCCACCGTCGAGTCGAGGCTGATGACCACCTCGTTGGCGGCCGGGTCGACAGCCCAGGCGGTCCCGGCGCGGGACACCTTGTCGCCCAGCTTGTTGGTGACCTTCTTCAGCGCCGCGCTGCTGTGCTCCACCCGGTTGGCGGTCAGGCCGTCCTGGCGGACCTCGCGCGCTGCCGCAGCGGAGGTCACGTTGACGACCATGGTGTCGCGCTTGGCGTCGTACCAGACACCCGCGGTGCGCTTCGCACCGACATCGCGGGCCACGGCGCCCGCCCGGTCGGCCTGGCGGGCGTCCGCGTTGGCACGGGCGGTCTGGGCCTGGCTCTGCTTCGCACCCGGGTGCGGGTCCGGAGCGGAGGCGGCGCTCGTCGGTGCCATGACGAGCGTGAGGGCCGTGCCGAGCGCCGCGGTGGCGGCGAGCAGGGCCGTCTTGGGGTTGATTCGTGCATTCACGAGGGATCTCCCTTCGGTGGATGAGCCCGATGCACATCCACCGCCGCCCCGCGCCCGGCCCTGAGCACCCCCCGATGGGTGCGAGTCAGAGGGCATCCTGAAGCCCCTCTGTCAGTCGGCACACGAGGCGACTGCACCTAGACCCTCCCCCGGTAGGGATGGTCTGGACAAGGGTTGACTTTCCGACCCGAACAGGCGTAAAGGGCATCCGCCGGACGGTCGGCGCGACCGCCCGACTAGCCTGTGCGCATGACGGATCGGGAGCGTCTCGCAGGCTACGTCGACGTGTGGTGGCAGGCCATCAACGACTTCACCGCACTGCTCGAGCAGATCCCCGCGGAGCAGTGGTCGACCCCCACCGACCTCGACGGCTGGGACGTGCACGCGGTGGCCGCGCACATCGCGCACCTCGAGGGGATCCTGGCCGGCAACGCGGAGGAGACCGTCGACGTCGGCGAGCCCGACCACGTCACCGGGCTGATGGGCCTCTACACCGAGCAGGGCGTCGTCTCGCGGGCCGACAAGAGCCCGGACCACCTGATCAACGAGATCCGCGAGGCCGCCACCAAGCGCCACACCGCCCTGCTCGCCGACCCGCCCACGGACGGCGCGGCCAAGCCGGACCAGATCTTCGGCGGCGTCGGCTGGGACTGGAACACGCTGCTGCGCAACCGCCCGCTGGACGTGTGGATGCACGCCCAGGACGTACGCCGCGCCGTCGGCATCCCCGGCGACATGGACTCCCCCGTCGCGAAGCACACCGCCGACTACCTCGCCGAGAGCCTCGGTTTCGTGCTGGCGAAGCGGGTGGGCGCACCCGTCGGCACCACCGTCGTCCTCGAGGTCAGCGGCAGCGGCCCGTTCGCGTTCACCGTCAACGAGAGCGGCCGCGGCGAGCGGATGCCCGAGCTCCCGACCGACCCGACCGTCCGGCTGGAGACCGACCGCGAGACGTTCATCGTCCTCGCTGGCGGGCGGCGTACCCCCGAGCCCGGGTCGGTCGTTGTCACCGGTGACAAGGTCCTCGGACAGCAGATCCTCGACACCCTGGCGGTCACACCTTGAAGACGAAGACCGATCTCTGGTCCCTCTCGGACATGCCGGACCAGGAGGGCCGCACCATCCTGGTCACCGGCACGACCAGCGGCGGGCTCGGCCACCACACCGCCCTCGAGCTCGTGCGCCGGGGCGGCCGGGTCATCCTCGCCGGCCGGGGCAAGGAGAAGCTGGACGAGACCGAGCACCTGATCCGCCAGCAGGTGCGGGACGCCGAGCTCGAGCAGCTCGTGGTCGACCTCGCGGACATGGCGTCGGTACGCCGCGCGGCCGCGCACGCGGGGTCGTTCGGCCCGATCGACGTGCTGGTGAACAACGCCGGCGTGATGGCCCCGCCGTACAGCCGGACCGACGACGGCTTCGAGCTGCAGATGGCGACCAACCACTTCGGCCCGTTCCTGCTCACCGGCCTGCTGCTCCCGCAGCTGGTCGCGAGCCAGGCGGCCACCGTCGTGACCGTGTCGTCGCAGATGCACCGCACCGCCCGCAAGCCCCCGCTGGGCGACCCGACGAAGCAGGTCGGCCGCTACTCGAAGTGGCCGGTCTACGGCGAGACCAAGCTCGCCAACCTGCTCTTCACCTACGAGCTGGACCGGCGCTGCCGTGACGCGGAGCTCCCGGTCAAGGCGCTGGCCGCGCACCCCGGCTTCGCGGGGACCCACCTCGCCGCCAACGGACAGTACGGCCGGTCGTCCGGCGGGATCGCCTCGATCCTGGACGCGGCGATCAAGGCGGTGGCGCAGTCGGCTCACTCCGGCGCCCTGCCGACCCTGATGGCGGCGACCGCCGACCTGCCCGGGTCGACGTACTGCGGACCGAGCAGCATCGGCCAGAGCCGGCGGGCTCCCCGAGGTCGTCGACAGCACCGCGCTGTCCCACGACGAGGACGCCCAGCGCGCGCTGTGGGAGCTCAGCGAGCGCGCCGTCGGTATCGAGTACCCCTGACCAAAGTCTTGGATGGCGTGAACCGCGGGCCGATGTGGGCGGGTGCCCGCATCCGTAGCGTCCTCGTCATGTCCGACCGCCCGCCGCAGCGCTTCGACCTCACCGTCGCCGGCCGCACCCACCGCGTGGAGATCAGCGAGGGCGCGCTGCGCCGCGAGATCAGCTGGTACGTCGACGACGAGCTCGTGGCCGCCAAGAAGTCGGCCGAGGACAAGGTGACGATCAAGCCGGACGACCCCGAGCTCGGTCTGCTGGCGCTGCGGTTCTCGGCGCTGGGCCACCCGCGCCGGGCGACCTGGTTCGAGCCCGGCGAGGAGGAGGCCGCGAAGGCGGCCGTCGGCGTCGGCGGCATCGACCTCGACCCCGCGCCCGGGTCGCGCGCCGCGGCGTACGAGGAGAGGGTGCGGGCGCACCCGCGCCGGCACGCCGCGATCCAGACCGCCGGCGGTGTCGCGAAGGTGGTCGTCCCGCTGCTGTTCTTCTTCCTGGCCGCGAACTTCGCGTTCTCGCTGCCGTTTCCCGACGTGAACCTGCCCGACCTCCCCCGCCCCGACCTGCCCGACCTGCCGTCGATCCCGTGGCCGGACATCAACCTCCCCGACTGGTCGCTGCCCGGCTGGGTGCGCGAGGTGCTGGAGAAGTCGAAGTACGTGTGGCCGGTCGTGCTCGCCTACGTCCTGGCCCGCGCCGAGATCAACCGGCGCCGCAAGCAGGACGAGCTCAAGGCCGAGCTGCGGCAGGAGGACGAGCGCGACGACGCCTAGCCCGACCCGTCGAGGTCGAGGCCGGACGGCTCGTTGTACGGCGTCACCACCTGCACCGGCGACGGCACGGTGACCGGGCTGCCGGGCAGGGCTCCCTGGGCCTGCATGACGAGGCGGCAGGCGCGGCGCATGTCGGCGCGCAGGTCGTGGTGGAGGACGGCCGAGATCGCGCGGGTGCGGAGCAGGGCGCGGTTGTCGCCGTCGAGGTCGTGGGCGACGAAGACGTCGGGGGTCCGGCCGAGGGCGCGGAACGCCGCGAGGGTTGCGGTGTTGCCGCCGCCGATCGAGTAGACCGCGTCCACGTCGGGCTCGGCCGCGAGGGCGGCCCGCACCGCGTCGAGCATGGTGCTGTCGAGCCCGTCGGTGTCGGTGACCTCGTGGATGGCGCGGCTGGGGGCCAGCTCGCGCATGGTCGCGCGGAACCCGATCTCGCGCTCCTCCTCGCCGCGGAACGACGAGCTGCTCAGGGTGACCAGGACGCCGCCGGGCTCCCGGGATCCCCAGCGGGTGATGAGGTACGCCGCGGTGGCCCCGGCGGCGCGGTTGTCGGCGCCGACGTACGCGAGCCGCTTGCTGAACGCCACGTCCGTGACGAAGGTGATGACCGGAATGCCGGCAGCCACGAGCGCGTCGACCGCCTCCGCGACCAGCGGGTGGTCCGGCGCCTTGAGGATCACGCCGTCCGAGCCACGCCTCCCGATCGCCGCGAGCTGGGCCGCCGCACCCGCCGGGTCGCTCTCCTCGCTGAGGTGGAACCGGGCGCGGAACACCGCCGGCCGGAGAGCGGGGAGCTCGAGCTCCAAGAGCGGCACGGACCGTCGTCGCGAACCGGTCCGGCGCCTGCATCACCAGGTCGACGAGGAAGGTCCGGCCGGACAGGTGCACCTGTGCCTGCTGCCGGTCCAGCTCGGCCACCGCCTGCTCCACCTGGGCGACCGTCGCCGCGCGGACACCGTCCCGACCGTGCAGGACACGGTCGACGGTGGCTCGGCTGAGGCCGGCCTGGGCGGCGATGTCGCTCACCCGGTGCGCCCGGCGCTCCCTGGCCATGTGGTGACCTGCCCTTCGCTGAGGCGTTCTTGAGGCATTATCGCCGGTCCGGACGCCTCGCGCGGACCTAGCGTGGAGGCATGACCTCCTCGACCCTCGCCTCCGCCCCCGCCCGCCTGCGCACGGCCGACTGCGATCTCGACGACTTCGTCGCCCTGGTCCAGCAGACCACCGACCGCGCCGACTACCCGCTGGCCGCCGAGGTCGTCGACAACGTCCTCGTCTACGACGCCGCCACGTTGCGGACCGCGCCGAGGACGACGTCGCCGGCGAGCTCGTCCGCGCGCTGACCGACGGCCCAGGAGTCGTGGCGATCCGCGGCGCCTTCCCCGACCCCACCGTCGTCGACCGCGCCACCGCGGCGTTCGACGCGATGATCGCCGACGAGCGTACGGCCGGTGGGCCGGCCGGCGACCACTTCGCGAAGGCCGGGGCCAACGACCGGGTGTGGAACGCCCTGGAGAAGCTGGCGGTCCGCGACCCCGAGACGTTCGTCGACTACTACGCCAACGACGTGATCGCGCTCGTCTCGCGTGCCTGGCTCGGCCCCGGCTACCAGGTGACGTCGCAGGTGAACGTCGTACGCCCTGGCGGCAAGGCGCAGGACCCGCACCGCGACTACCACCTCGGCTTCATGGCGAACGACCGGATCGAGCGGTACCCGACCCACGTGCACGCCCTCTCCCCCGTGCTGACCCTCCAGGGCGCCGTGGCCCACACCGGCATGCCGGTCGAGAGCGGGCCGACGATGTACCTGCCGCACTCCCACAAGTACCTTCCCGGCTACCTCGCCTGGCGGCTGCCGGAGTTCCGCGAGTACTTCGCGCAGCACTACGTGCAGCTGCCGCTGGCCAAGGGCGACGCCGCGTTCTTCAACCCCGCCCTGTTCCACGGCGCCGGCACCAACGTCTCCGCCGACATCCAGCGGGTCGCGAACCTGCTCCAGGTGTCGTCGGCGTTCGGCCGGGCGATGGAGACCGTGGACCGCGACCGCGTGACCCGCGCCGTCTACCCGGCGCTGCGCGATCGCGTGGCCGCGGGCGCAACCTCCGCGGCGATCGAGAACGCCGTCGCCGCCTCGGCGGAGGGCTACCCGTTCCCGACCAATCTCGACCTCGACCAGCCCGTCGACGGCCTGACCCCGCCGTCGATGGCGGAGGTCGTGACCGACCTGCTCGCCCGCGGCGCGACCTCCGACGAGCTCGCCGAGCGGCTCGACGCCTACACCACGCGCCGGGCGACCGTCGGGCGATAACGGGCGTTCGAAAACCGGGGACGCGGCGACGGATTCGCGACACGCCGTCCTACTGCGTGAAATGCCAGTGGATCAGTTTGATTTGCGCCGGGACGGCTGGGCACGGTGGCGAAGGTAAAGAAGCACGAACCCCCGACCTCCTGGAGGTAGAAGTTCATGCGCAAGCGCACCACAGCCCTGCTCGCTCCCCTCGCCGCGCTGGCAGTCGCCGGCACGATCGGCGCCGGCCCCGCCCAGGCGCACGGTGACGAGTCCGGCGGACACGACGGCTACGACGGCGGCGAGCACGGGGACACCCGCTCGGCCGAGATCGTGACCGACGAGGACGCCGCGGCCACCCTCGAGGAAGCGGGTGTCAGCCTCGACGCCGTCGACCCGGCCACGGCCGAGGAGCAGGAGGACGGCCTCACCGAGCTCGAGTTCCCGCAGGACGAGGAGAGCGACCAGAAGGACAGCGAGGTCGAGTTCCTCGGCGGCATCGAGTACTCCTCCGAGGCCGGCACCGCCACCTGGGCGGACCCCTCCGTCGACACCTCCGACTGGCTGGTGAGCTTCGACGTCGACGGCGAGCGCACCGACCTGCTCCAGGTCGTCCCCGAGGACGAGGGTGACTCCGAGGAGGGCGACGAGCAGACCTACGCGCAGTCGTCGTACGGCGGCGAGAGCGACGGGTCCGACGAGGGCGAGGAGTCCGGCGAGGGCGACTACGACCTCGCGCTGACCGCCGAGGGTGCGGACGCGCTCAACGAGGTCACGGGCGATGACTCGTTCGCCGAGGGCGACCTGTTCGCCAGCACCGACGACGGCAAGAACTGCTGACCGAGTTATGAGCCTGGACGCAGGGCGCCGGCGGCCGTCGGGCCGTCGGCGCCCTGCGCTGTCCGGAGGGTCAGCTCACCGCCTGCTTGACCAGCGCGGCGATCTTCTTCTCCACCGCCTTGGTCACCTCGGTCACGGCGAAGGCCGTCGGCCACATGTCCCCGTCGTCGAGCTGCGCGGGGTCGTTGAAGCCGAGGGTGGCGTACCTCGCCTTGAACTTCGCGGCGCTCTGGAAGAAGCAGAGGACCTTGCCGTCCTTGGCGTACGCCGGCATGCCGTACCAGGTCTTCGGCTCGAGCTCAGGTGCGTTGGCCATGACGACCGCGTGGACCCGCTCGGCCATGGCCCGGTCCGGCTGCTCCATCTCGGCGATCTTCGCGAGCAGGTCGGCCTCTCCGTCCGCCTTGCCGCCTCCGCGCTTCCTGGCGGCCTTCACCTCCTGGGCTCGCTCCTTGATCGCGGCGCGCTCGTCCTCGGTGAATCCGTCGGCGGGCTTCTTGCTGCTGGGCATGGGGTTCTCCCTCAGTGGGTCTCGTCGGCAACGACTCCATTCTCGGCGGCCGACGAGGAGGCTGCTTCTCGAAAACTGATCGATGCTTGCGGGATACCGAGTCACTCCCGGTCGCGGACCCGCACCATCCCGGCCAGGGTCGCGATGTACGCCGACCCGTCGGGGCCGAGGGTGATCGCGGCGTAGTGGTTGTTCATCAGGGTGCCGGTGCCGGTGCGGACGCTGAAGACGTGCCGGCCGGTGCGGAGGTCGAGGGCGGTGAGGTACCACGCGCTGACGCCCCACCAGGTCGGGCGCTTCGTGTAGGCGTAGACCAGGCCGGTGGCCAGCGACGCCTTGGCGACCGAGGTCGGGGCGACCACGTCGCCGTTCGTCCAGGTCACCTCGCACTCGCCGTCGACCACGTCCACCCGCGCGAAGCCGGGGTCGGTGGCGCGGCCGAGGACGGTGCTGAGCGGGCTGGAGTAGCCGTGGTTGTTCTCGACGACCACGCCTGCGGGTCCGACCGCGACGAGTGAGTTGTCGGTGGCGCTCGCGTCCTCGTCGAACACCGCCGCCTCGCAGACCTCCTCACCGGTGTCGCGGCGCAGGAACACCACATGCATCCGCGGGTCGGCGTTGTCGGTGATCGCGACCAGGCCGTCGGACAGCAGGGTCGGCGTCGTGCCGCTGCCCCGGCTGAGCTGGCCGGGCTTCTGCTCGCTGCCGCGGTCGTACGTCGTCTCCCAGTCGACCGCGGGCTTCCCGGACCGGTCGGCCGACAGCCGGTACAGCGCGTCGACGGTCACGACGTACACGCCCTCCTCGCCGACCGCGAGCGAGTTGGCGATCTCCGCGCCGAGGTCGAGCACCTGCGCCTCGCCGGACGCCGGGTCGACGGCGCCGACCCGGCCACCCTGGGTGGCGAACCAGATCCGGCCGTCCCAGTCCGGCATCAGCGCGATCAGGCAGTCGTCCTCGGGGACGACGTCGCTGACGTCGTAGGACTCCTCGGTGGTCAGGTCGGCGTTGCCGTCGGCGTCGGAGGTGGCGATGGCCAGGATCCGGCGGTCGGTGGTCGCGACGACGGCGCGGTCGTCCTCGTCGAGGTAGAAGTAGGCGCCGCCGCAGAGGTTCTCCCACGGCGCCTTGCCCTCGACGTCCATCCGGTCGGGCAGGTCCTTGGTGACGATCGGTCGCATCGAGTCCGGGTCGAGGATCCGCATGGTCGGCCCCTCGAGGTCGCCGCACAGCGCGACGATCCGGTCGTGCGAGTCGAACGCGAGGGTGGCGCACTCCTCGACGCCGTACCACGCGGAGTCGACCTCGGGCCGGTCGCCGGTGGGGCCGGGCCAGGTGTAGGCGTCGCTGGCCCAGGCGTCGTTGTGCATCGAGCTGGCGCCGTTGCGGGCGAGGTGCGGGTGCTGGGGTACGTCGACCCCGGTCACCGGCCGCGCCACGGCCGCGCGGCCGACGTAGTCGGGGGTGACGAGCAGCCCCGGGCCGGGCGGGATCGGGAGCCAGGCGTCGGGGATGACCACGACCAGGCCGGCCAGCAGAGCGATCGCGCCGGCGGCGATGCCGGCGACCCGCCACGGCCGCTCCGGTCGCAGCCACCAGCGGACCCGTGGGATCGCCAGCGAGGCGAGCGCCGCGAGCAGGACCCACGGGCCGATCAGCAGCCAGAGGACGAACACGGCGGCGAGGGCGGCCGCGACGTACATGGGCCGAAGCCTAGGCGTTTCCTTTGCTCAGGCCCTGCACAACTCACGGTGGTTGAGCGCTCGTGCGCTGCACGCTCCTCGGTCTCGACCGCCGAATCAGGTGGCTAGGAGTTGTCCTTGACCCACATGCCGAGCAGGCCGCGGAAGTGGGCGAGGAACTCCTCGTGCTCGTGCGGCGGGTAGGTCGCCTGGACGGTGTCGCGGAGCAGCCGGTCGAACTCGTCGGAGGCCACCCACTCGACGACCTGCTCGTCGAGGTGGGGCAGGTTGGACGAGCACCAGTCCCAGTACCGCTCGGAGTCGAAGTGGCCGTCGGCGAGGGCGAGGTAGGCCTCGATCTTCGCGTCGTAGTCGAGTGCGGTGTCGTCGGCGATCTCGAAGTACTTCTGCGTCTGGAG
This sequence comes from uncultured Actinomycetota bacterium, assembly GCA_963803235.1. Lineage (GTDB taxonomy): Bacteria > Actinomycetota > Actinomycetes > Propionibacteriales > Nocardioidaceae > Nocardioides. The sequence continues at coordinate 1,123,058 of CAWDLL010000006.1, read as the reverse complement.
GTCGACGTTGGCGCGGCGACCGGTGACCACCGAGTAGACCGACCAGCGCACCAGCGCCTTGATCGCCCACGGGAAGTAGTAGTGCAGCGACGTGACGGCGACGTCCGGACAGGCGTTCGCGTAGTCGATCGGGTAGACCTCGTCGCCCGCCACGAGCATCTCGCAGGAGTTGAACTCCCAGTGGAAGAAGGCGTTGACGATCCGGCTGATCGCCGCCGTCTGGTGGCCGGCCGACTCCGACAGGAAGCCGTGGGTCACGGCGTACCGGTTGTGCATCGGCTGGTCCGGCCGGAAGTCCATCACCATCGTCTCCGGGCCGATGGACAGCGCCCGCGCGAAGTGCTCGTAGTCGACGGTGGCCTGGAGGTGCATCAGCATCTCGCCGGACTCGTCGTACGCGCGATGCAGGTCGCCGCGGTCGTTGACCCGGGACACCCCGCGCCAGCCGCCGCCGTCGAACGGCTTCATGTACAGCGGGTAGCCGAGCTCCTCGGCGAGGTGGTCGAGGTCGAAGGACTGGTTGTACTTCTCCGCGGTGTAGGCCCAGCGGACGTTGTCGACCGGGTTCTTGTACGGCACCAGCGTGGTCGGCGGGACCTTGAGGCCGAGCCGGATCATCGCGCAGTAGGCGCTGTGCTTCTCCATGGACTGGAAGGTGAACGGGCTGTTCAGCAGGTAGGTCCCGTTGACGAGCGACGCCTTCTTCAGCCACTCGCGCGGGTGGTAGTACCAGTACGCCAGCCGGTCGATGACCAGCTCGGTGCGGACCGGATCGCTCAGCCCGAACGGCTCGATCGTGAGCCGCTCGCTGCTCACCGTGTGGTCGTCGCCGTCGTGCTTGACGGTCCCGACCCGGCGCAGGATCGACTCGAACGCGCGTGGCCAGTCCTCCTCGGCTCCGAGCAGCAGTCCGATCAGGTGGTCACTCATCTGTTCAGTCCCCTTCCGGGTCGACGACTTCGAGACGGATTCGCTTGTTGTCCTTGCCCTTGGACTCGGTACCCACAACCCTTACGGCGCCAACCTCCGCCGTCGACAGCACGTGGGTGCCGCCGTCGGCCTGCCGGTCGAGGCCGACGATGTCGATCACCCGGAGCGGGTCGATCTCCTGCGGGATCAGGTTGGCAGCTGTGCGGATCATCGCGGGGTCGGCGTCGGCGACCGACCGCGGCAGGAAGTCGACGACGATCTCGTGTGCCTTGGCGATCTCGTCGTTGATCCGCTTCTCGACCGCGGCCCCGAGGTCGGCCGACATGGCCGGAAACGGGAAGTCGAGGCGGCCCTTCATCGGCTCCATGTTGCCGCCGGTGACCGGGATGGCGTAGTCGGCCCAGATCACGCCGCAGAGGACGTGCAGCGCGGTGTGGGTGCGCATCAGCCGGTGCCGTCGGTCCCAGTCGATCTCGCCCTGGACCTCGTCGCCGACGTCCGGGAGGTCGCCCTCGCCCTCACTCTCGACCGTGTGCCAGATCGGCCCCCGCTCCCGCCGTACGGCGGTCACGGCGAGGTTGCCGGCCGGGGTGCGGAGGGTGCCGAGGTCCCACGGCTGACCGCCGCCGACCGGGTAGAACGCGGTCCGGGACAGCCGGACCCGGCCGTCCCTCGCGGTCGACCTCCTCGACCGTCGCGTCGAACTCGGTCCGGTAGGCGTCCACCGCGAACAGCTCGGTGGCTGCCAGCGCGGCGGGAGGTGGGTTTCCGGGGACGCCCATGATGGTCTGTGTCTAGCAGGTTCCGCGGTCTAGCAGAACCGCCGCAGGTGGTGGGCGATCTGTTTCTGCCACCACGGCCAGTCGTGCGCCGAGTCGTGCCCCCACACGTCCAGGTCGTGGGAGATCCCCTTGTCGGCGAGCAGCCCGCCCATGTGCTGGGCCGACGGCAGCGAGCCGGTGGGCTCGGTCTCCCACGCTCCCTGGCCGACCGTGAGCACGAGGTGCACGCGGCTGCGCAGCCACTCGAGGTGGTCGCCGTGCAGGTTCGGCACGTAGTCGCTCGGGTTCGTGAAGTACGCCGCGTCCCCGCGGTCGCCCCACGCGTGCCACTGCGACGGGTCGTAGTTGCCGCTCTGGCAGATCGCCACCGGGAACAGGTCCGCGCGGGTGAGCGTGAAGTTCAGGGCGTGGTAGGCGCCCAGGCTGCAGCCCGTGACGATCGCCTCCCCGACGCCGGGCGAGTCCTCGGCGATGAAGCCGGCGACCTGCTTGGTGATCCAGGACTCGTAGGCGCCGTGCCGCTGCGCCCGCGCCTCCAGCGGGATCGAGCTGTTCGACCAGGTGTGGGCGTCGTACGAGTCCACGCAGTAGAGCTTGACCCGGCCGCCCTCGACCAGGTCGGCGACCGCGGTCACCATCCCGTTGTTCTCGTAGTCCCAGGCCCGGCCCTGCTCGCTCGGGAACACCAGCACCGGCCGGCCGTAGTGGCCGTAGCGGACCACGCTGCCGGGTCGGTCGAAGCCGGGCGCCGGCAGCTCGATCTGGATGCGGTCCATGAGTGTCAGTTCCCCCAAACTCGTCTCAACAGGTCCCTCAGGTGCGGCCCGCTCGACACTATCCCGGCCCCCGCCTGCCCCCAGCGGGGCGTCTCCCGCCGGACCAGGACGTTCGACCCCCGTAAGTCAGCAGCAAGCGGGGCGTAAGTGGTGACCGTGAGTGTTGGCGCTGTCACCACCCACCAGCGTCCTAAGGAACCCACCACCATGTCCCGCTTCCTCTTCCGCCTCGGCCACGGCTCGGCCGCCCATCCGTGGCGAACGATCTTCGCCTGGGTGCTCGTTGCCATCTCCGTCGTGGCGCTCTCCAGCGCGTTCGGCGGCACCCCCCAGGACGACTACAACGTCCCCGACGCCCGCGCCCAGAAGGGCGTCGACCAGCTCCGCGAGCACCTCCCCGAGGCCGGCTTCGCCTCCGCCCAGGTCGTCGTCCACGACGAGACCGGCGCCAAGCCCGCCCAGGCCGAGGTCGCCGCGCTGAGCGAGCGCCTCACCGACATGGCGCACGTGCTGTCGGTGTCCCCGGCGAACTTCTCCGCCGACGGCGACACCGCGATCATCGACGTGACCTACGACGTCCCGGTCACCGACCCGGACCTGATGGGCAACCTCGAGCCGCTCGAGGACGCCGTCGAGCCCGCCCGCGACTCCGGCCTCCAGGTCGAGCTCGGTGGCGAGGTCCCCGGCAGCGCCGCCGCCCCGATGGAGGGGTACGGCGAGCTGATCGGCGTCGTGGCCGCCCTCCTGATCCTGGTGCTCGCGTTCGGCTCCGTCGTCGGCGCCGGCCTCCCGATCGCCGTCGCCCTCACCGGCCTCGGCGTCAGCAGCGGGGCCATCCTCCTGCTGGCCGCCACCATGGACGTCAGCACGGCCGCCCCGATGGTGGCCACCATGGTCGGCCTCGGCGTCGGCATCGACTACGCCCTCCTCATCGTCACCCGGTACGTCGAGTACGTCCGGGGCGGGCACGTGGTCGCCGACGCGGCCGGCCGCGCCGTGGCCACCGCCGGTCGCTCGGTGGTCTTCGCCGCCAGCACCGTGCTGGTGTCGCTCATGGGGCTGCGCCTGTCCGGCCTCCAGGTCTACGCGTCCTTCGGCTTCGCGACCGCCATCACGGTCGTCGCCGTCGCTGCCGCGTCCCTCACGCTGGTCCCGGCGCTGTGCCGCCTGGCCGGTCGCAAGGTGCTCCCCCGCAAGGTCCGCCGTACCCAGGTCATCGGCGTCCGTCAGGCCGAGACCGAGCGTCCCAGCCTGACCGCCCGCTGGGCAGCCAAGGTCGGCCGCACCCCGCTCCCGTGGGCGATCGGCGCGGCCCTGGTGATGATCCTGCTGGCGCTGCCGGTGCTCGACATGCGCACCTGGCCGCAGGACCCGTCCACCCAGTCCAGCGACCTGACCACCCGCAAGGCCTACGACCTCGTCGCCGAGGAGTTCGGTCCCGGGTTCAACGGCCCGTTCGTCTTCGTCGCCGACCGCGACCAGATGAGCGACTCCGCAATCCAGACGCTGACGACCGAGATCGACGCCCGCGCCGACTTCGTCGCGGTCACCGAGCCCGTGGTCTCCCCCGACGGCGCGATCGCCAGCTTCAACGCGGTCCCGTCGTTCGGTCCGACCGACGCCCGCAGCACCGACCTCGTCGAGTCCGTCCGCGCCCAGGTGCCGGCCGGGGTCGAGGTCACCGGCAACACCCCGATGTTCTCCGACATCGCGGAGCTGCTCGCCGGCCGGCTCTGGCTGGTCATCGGCTTCGTGGTCGGCGTCTCCATCCTGCTGCTGGCGATGGTCTTCAGGTCCGTCCTGATCCCGATCAAGGCGGCGGTGATGAACCTGCTCAGCATCGCGGCGGCGTACGGCGTCATGGTCGCGGTCTTCCAGTGGGGCTGGGGCACCGAGCTGCTCGGGCTCGACCACGCCGTCCCGGTCTCGAGCTGGGTGCCGATGCTGATGTTCACCATCCTGTTCGGCCTGTCCATGGACTACGAGGTGTTCCTGCTGTCCCGCATCCGCGAGGACTACGAGAGCACCGGCGACCCGCACGGCAGCGTGGTCCGGGGCCTGGCCTCCACCGGCAAGGTCATCTCCTGCGCCGCCGCGATCATGGTCGCCGTCTTCCTGGGCTTCGCCACCGAGGTGGACGTGGTCGTGAAGATGCTCGGCGTCGGCATGGCCGTCGCGATCCTGCTGGACGCGACCGTCGTCCGGATGATCCTCGTGCCGGCGACCATGTCGCTCCTGGGCCGCTGGAACTGGTGGGTCCCCGCGTGGCTCGACCGGCTGCTCCCGGGCGTCCGCGCCGAGATCACCGACGAGGAGCTCGGCCAGCTCACCCCCGCCAACCCCACCACCGACGAGCGCCAGCCCGTCGGCACCCGCTGAAGGAGGTAACCCCATGAAGACGCAGAACGCGACCTGGCCGGAGCAGATCCGGCTGCCCGGTCAGACCGCTGCCCACGCGGGGCCGGTGGACATGGCGATGATGTACCTGATGCACCACGCCTTCCGGCGGGACCTGGCGGCCTTCGCGGCGGCGGCGGGCTGCACTCCCGTGGCCGACCGCGAGTCGTGGCAGGCGCTGGCGCAGCGCTGGGAGACCTTCTCCTTCGCGCTGCACCACCACCACACCGGCGAGGACACCGGTCTCTGGCCGATGCTCGTCGACCGGACGGACGACGAGGGCCGGGCCGTGCTGGAGGCGATGGAGGCCGAGCACGGCGAGATCGACCCGATCCTCGAGGCCTGCGCCGCCGGGTTCGCCCGGCTCGCAGGCCACGCCGACGACGACTGCCGCCGCGCCCTGGCCGTGCGGCTGATCGCGGCCCGGGAGCGGCTCGGTGACCACCTCAGGCACGAGGAGACCGAGGCGATCGCGCTGATCCAGGCGCTGCTCACCCAGGAGGACTGGGAGCGGCTGGAGAAGGAGCACTTCAGCTCCGGTGTTGGGCTCCGCGACGTGCTGGCGCTGGCACTGGTGCCGTGGGTGCTGCACGAGGTGCCCGGTCCGATCCGGCGTGAGCTGTTCGCCAAGACCGGCGGGATGCACAAGCTGATGTGGCGGTTCTCCCGCAAGGGCTTCGAGCAGCGGAACGCGGTCGCGTTCCGGTACGTCGCCTGACGCCTGGTCCTAGAACGAGAAGCGTTCCCGCTGGTCGCGCAGCCACTGTGCGGCCAGCGGGATCTTCCATTCCTCCATCAGCCGGAGCGCCTCGTCGGCGTGCCTGGTGGCGATGTCCAGGTCGCCCACCGCGGCGGCGGCGTGGGCGAGGAAGGCGTCGACCGGCCCCATCGCGTTGCCGGAGCCCGCCGAGGCGACCCTGCCGGCGTACGGCGCCAGCTTCTCGTACGCCGCGGCCGCCAGCTCGGTGTCGCCCAGCCCGAGCGCCGCCTCGGCTGCGCAGGCCCAGTTCATCAGCGAGAACCAGTCGACCTCGTCCAGGACGACCGGGTGCTCGGCCGCGTGCGCCCGCGCACCGTCCAGGTCGCCGGACCGGAGCAGGAACACCAGCACGGTCGAGGTGATCGGGATCGGGCCGCCCTCGAGGCCCAGCAGCGCGGGGGCGATCTCGTCGCCGCGACCCTGCCAGAGCCGCAACGTGATCAGGGCGCCGGCGACCGCGTCGTCGGTCTGCGGCAGCGACATCTGCCCGGCGAGGCGAGCCACGTGATCGAGGGCTGCTTCGCCCTCGTCGAAGCGGCCGGCCATCACGAGCCAGGGCAGCTCCAGCGTGTCCAGGACCACGAGGCCGTAGGGCAGGTGCAGCCGCTCGGCCTGGGCCCGGGCCTCGGCGGCCCTCGCCCACATCTCGGCCACGTTCCCGCACTCCCCGTGCGCCACCGCGGTCAGCGTGGCGGCCACCACGAACGCCCGCTCGTTCCCGATCCGGGACGCGATCTCCATCGCCTCGCTCGCGAGCTCCAGCCTGAGCTCGGCGGTGTCCGGCCGCCACAGTGACACGAAGCCGACCTCGCAGGCGTCCAGCACCAGGGCGTCGTCGCCCAGCCGCCGGGCCATCGCCAGCGCCTGCTCGATCAGCGCGCGGCGCTCCTCGAAGCTGGCGCTGTAGTAGAGCTCGTTGGCCAGGCCGAGCATCACCCGGCAGCGCAGCGGGTCGTCCTTCGCCGGGAGTCCGTCCATGGCCCGGCGCAGCGCTTCGACCACCGTGTGGTGGGTGTCGCCGTGGCCGGCGGACTGCCACAGCGCGCCGATGGTCATGGCCGAGGCGGCGCGCCCGAGCAGGCGGACGTCGCCGAGCTTGTCGGCCGTCTCGATCGCGTGCTCCACCGCGTCCAGCAGCGCGATCCACGCCCCCCGCCACCGGTGGGCGTCGGCCAGGTCCATGAGCAGGTCGTAGCGGTCCTGGAGGGTCGCGTCCGGGTCCTGCTCGAGCGAGTCGAGCGCGGCAGCCAGGAGCTCGGCCGCGGGATCGTGCGCGTGCACCCGCCGGGCACCGTTGGCGGCGGTCCGGGCCGCCCGCCAGGCGTGGCCGGCGTGGGCCGGGCCGGCGGCCAGCCAGTGCCGGGCGGTCTCGCTCTCTCGGTCCGGCTGACCCTCGAGCACCGCGGCCACCCGGGCGTGCGCGCGCGCCCGCCGGGTCGCGCTGAAGGACCCGTAGATCGCGTCCCGCACCAACGCGTGGCCGAAGAGGTAGCTGCCGATGCCCTCCTCGCGGACCAGGCCGGCCTCGAGTGCCGGGTCGAGCCGGTCGAGGACGTCGTCCTCGCTGACGTCGGCCGCGGACGCGAGCGTGCTGAGGTCGAAGAACCGCCCGATCACCCCGGCCCAGCGCAGGACCGACCTGCTCTCCTCCGGCAGCCGCTCGAGGCGGCGGGCGAGCACGTCGGAGACCGCGGTCGGCGGGTCGGCCTCGGCCATCAGGCCGGACAGGTCGCCGCCGTCGTGGGCGAGCCGGGCGTACTCGACCAGGAAGAACGGGTTGCCGTCGGTGCGGGAGGCCAGCAGCCCGGCCTGCTCCGCGCTCGGCATGACCTCCGCGACGGCCTCCACGACGGCCGCGGCGTCGGCCGCGCCCAGCCCCGTGAGCTCGAGGCGCGCGGCGTGCCGCCTGGCCAGCGACTCGGCGGCGTCGGCGAGCGCGCCTGACGGCTCGGGGTGGGTGCGCCAGGTGGCGAGCACCAGCAGCCGGCCGGACTCGATCGTCTCGATCAGCAGTCGGAGCACCCGCAGCGTCGGGACGTCCGCCCAGTGCAGGTCGTCGAGGACCACCACGAGCGTCTCGTCGCCGGCCGAGACCTCGGCCAGGCTGGAGACCACGGCCTCCCAGGTGCGGAACTCGGCACCCTCGTCCTCCCCGTCGCCGACATCGAGGTCGGCCCCGAGCCCGCGCAGCACCTGCTGCCACGGCCACAGGGGCGGCGCGCCGTCGTCCTGCGAGCAGCGGCCGACGAGCAGCCGTGCGCCGCGGTGCACGGCGAGGACACCGATCTCGCCGCAGAGCCGGGACTTGCCGATGCCGGGCTCACCGGTGACCGCGGCGAACGCGGGCGTCCCCTGGTCGGCGAGGTCGAGGGCCGCCTCGAGCGCCAGCAGCTGGTCGTGCCGGCCGACCATCGGCCACGTCGGGAGGGTCGGGACGAACTTCTCCGGGCGCTCCGGCCGGCCCGCCGGTGGGCCGGACGTCTCCGCGGGCGGCGGAGATGCGGGCGGGGCGACCGTGGTGGTGGTGCCGGCCGGGCTGCTCCACGCGAGCTCCGGGTCCTGGCGGAGCACCGCGGTCTGGACGTCGCGCAGCTCGGCGCTGAGCTCGAGGCCGAGCTCGGCATCCAGGACCTCGCGGACCTGGCGCAGCGCGTCCAGCGCGTCCGCCTGCCGGCCGGCCCGCGCCAGGGCGACGGCGCGCAGCCCCCACAGCCGCTCGCGGAGCGGGTACGCCGCGGTCAGCGCCTCGAGCTCGGCCGCGACCGTGCCGTGGTCCCCGAGCGCCAGCGCGGCCACCGCCCGGTCCTCGAGGGCGACGCTGCGCAGCTCCTCCAGCCGCGCCCGCTCGGCGACGGCGGCAGCCGCGTCCTCGAGCTCGACGTACGGGACCCCGCGCCAGAGGGCGAGCGCCTCGTCGAGCTCGTGGGCGGTGGCCGCCAGCTCGTCGGCGGACATGTCGGGCGGCACCCACAGGGAGCCGCGGTTGGCGAGCCGCCGGTGCGCCTCGCTGACGGTGCGGTCGAACCGGGCCGCGTCCAGCGACCCGTCGGGCAGGTGCAGGGCGTAGCCGGGCGCGACGGTGACCAGCACGGTGGCGGGAGCCCGCGGGGCGCGCTCCGGTTCGAGCGCGCGACGCAGCCCGGAGACGTAGACCTGGAGGGTGCCGGCCACGCCGTCGGGCGGCGAGTCGGCCCAGAGCAGGTCGACGAGGGCATCGACGGAGACGGGGCGCCCGCCCGAGAGGGCGAGCGCCGCCACCAGGGCCCGGCGCTTGCGAGTACCGAGGCCGACTCGCTGGTCCTCGCGCCACACCTCGGTGGCGCCCAGCACGCTCACGTGCACGGCTCAGAGGATAGGACGCCTTCCTCGGATCAGCGGCAGAAAGCGTGCAGCACACCCGGTTCGTGGTTAGAGCCAGATCCCGAAGCCGACATCGGCCGACATGACGCGCGGGCGGCCGCCGGGCAGTGTCACCACGGCGTGGCGGGGCTCTTCGGCGTCGGGCGGTGCCTGGCCGGTCCAGCAGTCATGCTTCTCGACCAGGTGCGACACCCGGTCCAGACCAGCGTCCGGGAACGGCCGCCCCTCGGCACTGGTCGCGCCGGCAACGTTCGCGGTCCAGGCGCCGAGCAGCACCGCGACCAGGGCGAGGTTGCCGCCCAGACGCCGCGCCAGCGTCGTCCGGAGCGAGGTACGCCGGTGGGTGGGGAGCGCGTTCATCGTCAGCCCTTCTCGGTGGAGTGCGTCACCGGGTGGGGTGACACGAGAAGGGCACCAGTGGTCGCCTGCCACTTCCTTGGGGTCGGGTTGAGCGGTGGCGGCAGCGGCATTAAGTCGGCGACAAGGCGGCGCTAAGTGGTGGCCGCGACGGTTGACCCCGACAACCCGAGCCATCGAAGGAGCACGACCCCATGACCACCACGACCCTCACCCTGCGGCCCGTCGACAGCATCGACTGGGACGCCCTGCGTGCCGACGTCGACGGCCGCCTCGTCACCCCCGCCGACGCCGACTTCCAGCAGGTCCGGACCCCGTGGCTGGTCAACGTCGACCAACAGCCCTCCGCGGTCCTCGAGGTGGCGAACGTCCCCGACGTCGTGAAGGCCGTTCGCTGGGCCATCCAGTCCGGCGTCGCCGTGACCGCGCAGCCGTCCGGCCACGCCCCCCGCACCACGCTCGACGACACCCTCCTGCTCCGCACCCGTGCTCTGCGCGGCATCGCGGTCGACGTCGAGGAGCGCACCGCGGTCGTCGGCGCCGGCGTGAAGTGGGGCGAGCTGATGCGCGAGCTCGACGGCACCGGCCTGATCGGTCTGGCCGGCAGCAACCCCGACCCGTCCGTGGTCGGCCTGCTGCTCGGCGGCGGCGTCAGCTGGTTCACCCGCAAGCACGGCTTCACCGCCAACAGCGTGCTCTCCGTCGACCTGGTCAACCCCGAGGGCGAGCTCGTCCACGTCACCCAGGAGTCCGACCCCGACCTGTTCTGGGCGATCCGTGGCGGCGGCGGCGACTTCGGCATCGTGGTCCGGATCGAGATCCGGCTGTTCCCGGCGCCCGAGCTGTACGGCGGTCAGCTGCTGTGGTCGATCGAGGACGCGCCGAAGGTGCTCAAGGCCTTCCGCGACCTGTCCCTCGTGGCCCCCCGCGAGCTGACGATGTGGGCGCACATCATGCACTTCCCGGACATGGACATGGTCCCGGAGCCGATGCGCGGCAAGTCGTTCGTGAACGTCGCCTCGACCTACATCGGGTCCGCCAAGATGGCCGAGATCCTGCTCTGGTCGCTGCGGGACGCGGCGCCGGTCGTGATGGACCTGATGGACGAGTTCCAGCCGAGCCAGCTCGGTGACGTGGCTGCCGAGCCGACCGACCCGATGCCCGGCATGGAGCACTCGATGCTCCTGACCTCGCTCGACGACGAGGCCATCGACGCGCTCGTGGCAGCGGTGGGCGACCGGGACACCTGCCCGCTCACGATCATCCAGATCCGCGGCCTCGGCGGCGCGTTCGCCGAGGAGCCCGCCCTGGGTGGCGCCGTACGCACCGTGGTGGAGCCGTTCAACGTGTTCGCCCTGGGCATTCCGGCCGTCCCGGAGCTGGCCGCGGCGATCCCGTACGGCTTCGCGGCCATCGACGCCGCCGTCGGCCATCTGGCCAGCGGTCGCCGGATGCCGAACTTCACCGGTGAGGACCAGGACGACGCGGCCGGCTACGACCCGGTGGCGCTGCAGCGGCTGCGAGCGATCAAGCTCCGCCGCGACCCCTTCGGCGTGATCCGCAGCAACAAGCCCGTCATCGGGCACTGAGCAACAAGGTCTCGACAGGCTCGACCGACGTCGGTCGAGCCTGTCGAGACCCCTTCACGCTCCCACCCAGACCGACAGCCCACGGCGTCCCCGCCACCCGTCGTCCCCCGCTCGGCGGGGACGTCGTGGGCTGTCTTCCTTTCCGATTGCAACCCTCGACGGGGGAACTGCGTCATGGGTGCAGACACCGACCAGGAGAACACCATGAATGCAGCACGCCCCCGACTCCCCCGCCCCGCGCTCGTCGCCGGCGGACTCGCCCTCGTCGCGGCCACCACGACCGTCCTCGCCGGGTCCCCGGCGCTGGCGCTCGTCGCCGCCCACAACGAGCAGGTCGCGCTCGTGGACGGGTCCGACGACCAGCTCGAGTTCAAGAGCAAGACCAACGGCACCGCTCAAGTGACGTCGTACGACGGGAGGTACGTCGTGTTCTCGACCGACGCACCGCTCGTCGCGTCCGACGACAACGCCCTCGACGACGTCTACCTGCGCGACACCGTCGCGGGCAGCACGGCGCTCGTCAGCGAGCTGGCCGGTGAGCCCGGCAACGACTACAGCATCGAGCCGACGATCTCCGACAACGGCCGGTACGTCGCGTTCACGACCTGGGCGACCAACCTGACCACCGACCGCAACGGCAGCACCCTCGACGTCGTCGTCAAGGACCTGCGCACCGACCGGATCCGACTGGTCTCGGTCACCTCGCAGGAGGAGCAGGCGCGGCAGAACAGCTTCTCGCCCGTCATCTCCGGCAACGGCAAGCACGTCTCCTTCCAGACCTTCGGCAAGCTCGGCCCCAAGGACGACGACTTGCTGGAGGACGTCTACGTGCGCGACGTCGTGCACGGCATCACCCGGCAGGCATCGCTCCACCCCACCGGCAACGACATCGGCGAGTCGGTCCTCAACGGCGACATCTCCGACAACGGCAAGGTCGTCGTGTTCGGCGACGCCAACCGGCTCTGGGCACGGAACGTGGCCAAGCGGACGACGGTGCGGTTCTGGCAGGAGCCGGACTCGCCGCCGTGCCAGCCGGTTCCCGCGGGCAGCGCGGGCCGGCCGGTGATCTCCGGCGACGGGACGTTCGTGGCGTTCGCGTCCTGCGCGACCGACCTGCCCGGCGAGAACGGCCAGGCGACCGACGTCTACCGGATGCGGCTGGCCACCGGCGCCGTCCACCGGGTCACGACCGTGAAGGGCAACGGCAACTCCTACCTGCCGAGCCTCTCCCGCAACGGCCGGTACGTCGGCTTCGGCTCGGACGCCTCGAACCTGGTCCCGGGCGACACGTCCGCCCCGGACGCGTTCGTGGCAGACGTGCGCACCGGCGCGGTGACCCGCGCCTCGCAGGCCGCAGACGGCACCGGCAGCAACAACTGGAGCGCCGCCAACGCGGTCGCGATCAGCGGCGACGGCCGATCGCTGGCCTACCAGTCCTACGCCTCGAACCTGGTGCCCGGCGACGTGTTCGACCTCGAGGAGGTCTTCGTCTGGCGCCGCTGACGACGGTGAGGTCTCGACCAGCTCGACCGACGTCGGTCGAGCTTGTCGAGACCCTCTGTCACGGGGGTCAAGTCGGGTGCAAGTCGCGTGCAAGTGCCCCGGTGTCCACTGGTTCCAGTCGCCGAACCCGGCGCGGACCCAGAACAGGAGCAGGCTCATGAACGCACGTACCCGCAGCACCCGGAGCACCTACCCGACCCGCGTCCGGCCGCACATCCGCCGGCGCAACGGCATCGTCGAGGCTCCGCGTGACCACTCGACCGTGGCCACGCCCCACGTGGCCATCATGTACGGCTGGCGCGCGTTCGGCTGACCGGCCATGCGGACCCGAGAACCGCCCGGCACTCCTGACTGACACGGAGCGCCGGGCGGTTTCGCATGTCGGAGTGACTAGAGCGGGACGGGATCGGTGTGGGTGAAGAGCGCGCTGTAGGCGTTCAACGCCGGCTGTCCGCCCAGATGCGCATAGAGCACCGTGCTGTCGCGGCCGATCCGGCCGTCGCGCACCAGGTCCAGCAGTCCGGCCATCGACTTCCCCTCGTAGACCGGGTCGATGATCATCCCCTCGAGCTGCCCGGTGATCCTGATGGCGTCGAGGGTCGACTGGACCGGTACGCCGTACAGGTCGCCGGCCCAGCCCTCCAGCACCGTGATCTCGTCGTCGCGCAGGTCGCGGCCGAGCCCGATCAGCTCCGCCGTGCTGCGCGCGATCCGCTCCACCTGGTCCCGGGTCTCCGCGAGCTTCGCGCTGGCGTCGATCCCGATCACGCGGCGCGGCCGGTCCTGCCCCGCGAAGCCGGCGATCATCCCGGCGTGGGTCGACCCGGTCACCGAGCAGACCACGATCGTGTCGAAGAAGACGCCGAGCTCGCGCTCCTGCGCGGCGACCTCGTCGGCCCAGTTCGCGAACCCGAGCCCACCGAGGCGGTGGTCGGACGCACCGGCCGGGATGGGGTACGGCGTACCGCCGCGGCGCTCGACGTCCTCGAGGGCCTGGCGCCACGAGTCCTTGAAGCCGATCCCGAAGCCGGCGGGGTCCAGGCGCACCTCGGCCCCCATGATCCGGCTCAGCATGATGTTGCCGACCCGGTCGTTGAGGGCGTCGGGCCAGTCGACCCAGTTCTCCTGGACGAGCACGCACTGGAGGCCGACCCGGGCCGCGGTCGCCGCGACCTGGCGGGTGTGGTTGGACTGGTAGCCGCCGATGCTGACCAGCGTGTCGGCCCCTTGGGCCAGCGCATCCGGGACGAGGTACTCGAGCTTGCGCAGCTTGTTGCCGCCGTACGCCAGCCCCGAGTTGCAGTCCTCCCGCTTGGCCCAGATCTGGGCGCCGCCGAGGTGGTCGGTCAGGCGGTCGAGGCGGTGGACCGGGCTCGGGCCGAACGTCAGCGGGTAGCGGGGGAAGTCGGAGATGGGCATGTCAGTCCTCGGGGTCGGTGGCGAGGGTTGCCAGTGCCCTCAGGCGGCGCGCTCCACGTCCTGACGCCGCGCGAGCTGGTCGAGCCGGGCCTGGGCGGCGCGACGGATTCGGGCCCCCCGCCGTCATCTTGTAGAGCGTCTTGAGCTGCGTGGGCAGGTTCGACGGGTTGGTCGTGGCCAGCCAGCCGTTGGGCAGCGACAGCCGGACCACCTTGTGCCAGGCGGAGTAGACCTGCTGCGGCATCGGGCGGGTGCAGTAGTTCAGGCCGTACTTCTCGAACAGGGCCTGCACCTTCGGCGCGATCTCGGCGTACCGGTTGGACGGCAGGTCCGGGAAGAGGTGGTGCTCGATCTGGTGGCTGAGGTTGCCGGTCATGAGGTGCATCGCCTTGGAGCCGGAGATGTTGGCCGAGCCGAGCATCTGGCGGACGTACCACTCGCCGCGGGTCTCGCCCTCGATCGAGCGCTTCTCGAAGGTCTCGACGCCCTCGGGGAAGTGGCCGCACATGATGATCGAGTGGCTCCAGAGGTTGCGGACCGTGTTGGCGGTGAAGTTGGCGGCCAGCGTGGTCAGGAACGAGCCGGTCGGGACCGACAGCGCCGGGTGGACGACGTAGTCCTTGGCCGCCTGCTTGCTGATCTTGTTGCAGCACCTGCTTGGCGCGCGTCTGGAACTCCGGGTCCTTGCGTCTGCTTCTTCTTGATCGTCGGCGCCGAGCTCGAGGTCGTAGGCCGCGATGCCGTACTCGAAGAAGCAGGCGTTGACGAAGTTCCACACCGGCTGGGCCAGGTAGAACGGGTGCCAGGGCTGGTCCTCGTCGACGCGCATGATGCCGTAGCCGAGGTCGTTGTCCTTGCCGATGACGTTGGTGTAGGTGTGGTGGAGCTCGTTGTGGCTGTGCTTCCACTGCTCGGCGGGCGTCGCGGATGTCCCACTCCCAGGTGGTCGAGTGGATCTTCGGGTCGCGCATCCAGTCCCACTGGCCGTGCAGGATGTTGTGGCCGATCTCCATGTTCTCGAGGATCTTGGCGACGCTCAGGCCGGCGGTGCCGACGCACCCAGGCCGGCGGGAACATGCTGAACAGCAGCACCGCGCGGCTGCCGAGCTCGATCGAGCGCTGGGCCTTGATCACCTTGCGGATGTACGCCGCGTCGGACTCGCCGCGGGAGTCGAGGACGTCCTGGCGGATGGCGTCGAGCTCGATGCCGATCTGCTCGATGTCCTCGCGGGTGAGGTGGGCGATCGGGTTGTCGGGCTTCTTCTGGATCGCGGTCATGGGTCTCCTTCGCTCGGGTGAGCGGTGCGGCGCTCGCGATCGGAGTGTCAGTGGTCGATGTGGCAGGCGCCGGCGGCAGCGTTGATGCAGGTCTGGATCGTACGCCGCCGGCGCCGGTCTCGCCGGGCACGGCGGTGGTGAGCTCGCCGTTGCGCAGGTCGCGCACGGCGCCCTCGCGCAGCGGCAGCACGCAGCCGTAGCAGATGCCCATCCGGCAGCCGCTCGGCATCAGGACGCCGGCGTCCTCGGCGGCGTCGAGGATCGGGGTGGAGCCGTCGGCCTCGACGGTCGGTGCCGGTCTGCTCGAAGGTGACCGTGCCGCCCTCGCCGGCGACGACGCGCGCTGGTGCGGAACTGCTCGGTGAACAGCGGGAGCCCGCGCTCGTCGTGGTGGGCCTCGAGCGCGTCGAGCAGCCCGCCCGGGCCGCAGGCGTACGTCGTGCGCTCGGCGAGGTCGGGCACGAGGTCGGCCAGGTCGGCGACGTCGAGCACGCCGTGCTCGTCGTCGTACCGCGTCGACCAGGCGGATCGCGCCGGCGGCGTCGAGCGTCCCGCAGGTCGTCGAGGAAGATCGAGTCGCGGCTCGCTGGGCGCGACGTGGACGACGACGATGTCGAGGTCGCGGCTGCGGCGCAGCCGCACCACGCCGCTGTCGGTGACGGGGAAGAGGTTGCGCAGCATCCCGATGACCGGCGTGATGCCGGAGCCGGCGGTGACGAACAGGAGCTTGCCGCGGTCGGGCTCGGGAGCACGAACTCGCCGGCCGCCTGCTCGAGGTGGACCAGCGTGCCGGGCCGGGCCTGGTGCACGAGGTGGTTGCTGACCTTGCCGTCCGGCACGGCCTTGACGGTGATCGAGATCCGGCCGTCGGCGCGCGGGCCGTGGGTCAGGGAGTAGGCGCGCCACTGCCGGACGCCGTCGACGTCGACGCCGATCCGGACGTACTGGCCGGGCACGTGGCCGGCCCAGTCGGCGCCGGGGCGGATCACGAGCGTGGCGGCGTCGGCGGTCTCGGGCTGGACCGCCACGATCCGGCCGCGCAGGTCGGCGCCGGGGCGCAGCGGGTGCGAACAGGTCGAGGAAGTCGGCGGGCACCAGCGGGGTCGTCGCCGCCTCGGCGAGGCGTCGCAGGCCGTCGCGGCAGCGTCACGGTGGACCCGCGCGGCGGGGTCGGGCGGGAAGAGCGATGCTCATGACTCCATGTTGTCCGCTGGACCGAGTAAATCCTGACCATCGACGTGAATCGACTGCGTCACTTTTGTTCGGAGCGAACAACGATGTGCCGTGCCCACGACCCGGCGCACGGCCGGCCACGGCCTGCACCTGACCGCCGGACACCATCGACGGCGATGCGCTCGCGGCCTGCCGCAGGTCGCCGAGCAGACCGTCGACGGCGATCATCGACGAGGTGCCCGAGCTACGCCGGCGCGTTCGACCGGGCCGATGGGCGAGACCATCGAGAACGGCGGTGCAGCTGGCGCTCGGCGGGTTCCTCGCGCTGGCCGCGCGCGGCCGCGGCGCCGACCCGCGCACCCCGGCCGCGCCGGCGGTCGAGGGCGCCTACGCGCTGGGCCGGGGCGAGGCCCGCAGCGGCCGGACGGTCGACGCGCTGCTCGCGGCGTACCGCGTCGGCGCCCGCGTCGCCTGGCGCGAGCTGTCGGCGACCGCGGTGCGCAGCCGGCGTCGCGGCCGACACGCTGGCGCAGCTTCGCCGAGCTGGTCTTCGCCTACATCGACGAGCTGTCGGCCGCGAGCGTCGCCGGCCACGCCGACGAGCTGGACGACCACCGGCCGGGTGCGCCAGCGGCTACCTCGAGCGGCTGGCCGCAGCACCTGCTGCGCGGCGCGCCGCCCGACGCGCTGCTGGCCGCGGCCGAGCGCGCCGACTGGACGCCGCCGAAGACGCTGACCGCCGTGCTGCTGCCCGAGGCGCAGGTCCGGCCGGTGCTGGGCGCGCTCGACCGCCGCACCCTGCAGCCGCCGAGGACCTGCCGCCGGGCTCGAGGAGCCGGGCTGCTGCTGCTGGTGCCCGACGCCGGGCGGCCGGACGCGGCCGGCGCTGCTGCAGGCTGCTGCGCGGACCGCGGCGCCGTCGCCGGGCCCGCGCGGCCGTGGCTGGCGGTGCGGTCGTCGTACGACCGGGCGCTGCGGGCGCTGCGCGCTGCGGCGACGGCGACGCCGTGGACACCGAGGAGCACCTGGCCGAGCTGGTCCTGACGCCGACCCGGAGGCGCTGGCCGACCTGCGGGCGCAGGCGCTCGCAGCCGCTCGCCGACCTCCGTCCCGCCACCGCCGAGAAGCTCGCGGAGACGCTGCGCTCCTGGCTGCTGCACCACGGCCGGCGCGACGAGTCGCGGCCGAGCTGTTCGTGCACCCGCAGACGGTGCGCTACCGGATGGGCCAGCTGCGCGAGCTGTACGGCGACCGGCTGGAGGACCCCGCCACCGTGCTCGAGCTGACCATCGCGCTCGGGGCGAGGCAGCCCGGCGACTGAGGCGGCCTCAGGCCTCCTCGCCGTGGACCAGCCGGCCGGCGACCCAGGTGGCGTGCACGTGCATGTCGCGCAGCAGGGCCGCCTGCTTGGCGGAGTCCTCGCCGGGCAGCAGCGGGTCGCGGTCGAGCAGGACCAGGTCGCCGCGGCGAGCCCGGGGCGACGGTCCCCTGCCCGTCCACGGAGGCGGCCAGCGCCTCGCGGGGGGTGAGCGCCTGCTCGGCGTGCCACGGCTCCCGGTCGTCGCCGGTGCGGTGCACGGCGGCGGCCATCGCCAGCCACGGGTCGAGCGGGGAGACCGGCGCGTCGGACCCCATCGCCAGGGTCACCCCGTCGTCGAGCATCCAGCGCAGGGCGAAGCAGCGGTCCGACCGGTCCGGCCAGACCCGCTCGGTGGCGTCGCGGTCGTCGAGCAGGTGGGCCGGCTGGACGCTGGCCCGGATGCCGAGGTCGGCGAGCCGGCGTACGTCGTCGCGCTGGATGAGCTGGGCGTGCTCGATCGAGCCCCACGCCCCCGTGGCGGCGTACACGTCGAGCGCCTCGCGGACGGCGCGCGTCGCCGATCGCGTGGGTCGCGACCTCGAGGTGGTGCTCGGCCGCGCGGGCGAGCAGGTCGCGGAGCTCCTCGGACGACTGGTTGGGCTCGCCGCTGCCCGGTGCCGTCGGCGTACGGTCGCAGCACCAGGCCGTGCGGGTGTTCAGGGAGCCGTCGGAGATCACCTTCAGCGGCCCCATCGTGATCCGCTCGTCGCAGCCCGGCAGCACGTCGCCGGTGCGCAGGCCCGCGTCGATCACGGCGTCCAGGCCGTCGGCGTACGTCGCCATCCGGACGCGCAGCAGGTCCGCGCCCTCGGCGAACCGCTCGGCCCACTCGGGGGCGCCGCCGCTGAACTCGAAGTCGACGATGCCGGTGACGCCCATCGCGGCGGCGGCCTCGAGGGTGCGCTGGTACGCCGCGGGCGAGGTGCCGTCGTTGCCGACGAGCGTGACCAGGCGGGAGTACGCCGCGAACCACTCGCGCTCGTAGACGACCTTGTCCCGCACCGGCAGCGCCGAGCGCGATCAGGGCGGTGGTGTTGAGCCAGGCGTGGTGGCCGTCGCCGCTGATCAGGATGACCGGGGTGTCCGGGGCCACGGCGTCGAGCTCGGTGACGGTCGGGTCGCGGTCCCAGCGGGAGAGGCGGTGTCCCCAGCCGATGACCGGCTCGCCGGGCAGCTCGACCAGCCGCTCGGCGACCATGGCCGTGGCTTCCTCCGGCGACCGCGACGCGGCGCCAGGTCGAGCCGCTGGGAGCGAGACCGTCCACTGGCCCAGGTGCACGTGCTGGTCCCACAGGCCGGGGATCAGCCAGCGGCCCTCGGCGTCGTACTCACGGATCCCGGGCAGGACGTCGAGGCGGGGGCCGATCTCGGAGACCCGGCCCTCGACCACCTGGACGTCGACGGGCGCGTCGTGCCCGGGGCCGCTGCCGAGCTCGACCAGACGGGCGTTCCTCAGGAGGAAGCTGCTCATGCCTCACCACGGTAGGTGCCCGTTGGCTGGACGCCGAAGTCGGGCCGCCAAATCGCTGCACCAGCGCGTCTTGGTAGGGATGTCGGCCCCATCCGGCATCGCTGGCCCGAAGGGTCGTGGTCGTATGGCTGACGAGGCGGAGTTCGACGAGTTCGTCGTGGCCCGCTCGCAGGCGCTCGTGCGCTCGGCGTACCTGCTCGTCCAGGACGAGGGCCTCGCCGAGGACCTGGTGCAGACGGCGCTGACCAAGGCCTGGTTCGCCTGGCGGCGCATCCAGGATCCAGAGGCCTACGTCCGCCGGATCATGGTCACCACGTCGGCGTCGTGGTGGCGCCGGCGGTGGACCCAGGAGACACCCACCGACGACCGCCCTAGCGGCGGCGGCGGCGACGGGGCGGACCTTCCGGCCGACGGCCAGGATCTCTGGGACGCGATCGGGCATCTGCCCCGGCGGCAGCGTGCAGTTGTGGTCCTGCGATACCTCGAGGACCGCACCGAGGCCGACACCGCCGACCTGTTGGGCTGCTCGGTCGGCACGGTCAAGAGCCAGTGTGCCAAGGCGCTGGCGAAGCTCAGGCTGGATGGAGCTCTGGCCCCGGCCATCGGACGATGAGCAGCCGTTCATTAACGGCGAAGACCATCTGAAGTTCCTGGCCGAACGCGGCTCGGCCCTCGAGGACCGTACGTCGCTACCGGCTTGAGCGAGATCCACGACCGGGTCGCCGCCGCCCGCCGGCGCTCGTGCCGTGACCGCGCTGGTCGGCGCCGCCTGCCTGGTGGTAGCCCTGGTTGTCGGCATCCAGGTCGTGCACCGGTGCGCGCAACAACGCGCGGCCGAACCCGGCTCCAACGCCCAGTCCCTGCCGGATGCTCGCGGCGACCCGGACCCTTGCCCGGCACGTGCTGGAAACGTGCCTAGACCTACTCCGTGAGCGACGACTACTGGTTCGACGACTCCGAGCAGGTGCCGTGCACCGAGCCGCACACAACCCAGACGGCGCAGGTGGTCCAGCTCAGCGAACCCACGGTCGCAGCGGCGAAGAAGGAGGCCGACGACCTCTGCTGGGACTACGCCCGCACGTACATCGGCTTGGACCCCCAGAACTGGGTTCCGTGGGGAACCACATGTTCCTCCCGAGCAGTGAACAGGTCGCCGACGGTGCCTCGTGGGTCCGTTGCGACGTGACGTTCCCAGCGCGTTCTGGGACTACAGCAACGTCCGCACCACCACCTCCACGCGGAGCGGCTCGCCACTGACCCACCCGTGACTTCTGGGCCTGCCTCGGCCAGCCCCCTCTATGCACCGCAGAGCAGCCGTTCATCCCTGCACCGGCCCACACCTATGAGCAGATCGGACACTCGCCGTCTTCCCGGATCGACGTTATCCGTCGACGCCGAGCGCGAGACGCCACCCAGCAACAGTGCCGCCAGGCGGTGCCGACGGTACGCCGACGTCGACTGACCGCGGCTTGGGATCCTCCCTTCGCCTTCCAGCCCAGCGGCCAGATTTCAGGATCCTGCTTCATGTACAACGCCGACCACCCGCTGCCCCTCGGCAGTAGCACCAGCGCCATGTAACGCCGTGTTACTGCTTGTACCCACCCCGTTGCAACAGGGCGGGTACAGCATGTAACACGGCGTTACATATTCAGACGGGGTCGGGGCAGGCCGCCTCGAGCTCATCGGTGGCCTCGGGACCCATCTCCGGCATCTGCATCGGCTTGGGCCGCAGGAAGACGCCGCCGATGACGGCCGCGGAGGCGGCGAAGACGGCACCGACCGCGAACGAGACCTGGAAGCCGCCGTTCAGCGCCTCCAGCGGGGCGACACCGTCCGCGACGAGCGAGGCGGTCCGCGAGGAGGAGATGCTGACCAGGACGGCCAGACCGAGGGCGCCGCCCATCATGAAGCTGGTGTTCACGACACCGGACGCGAGGCCCGACTCGTGCGGCTCGACGTCGCCCATGGCGGCGAGCAGCACCGGGTTGAACGCGATGCCGGCGCCGGCGCCGAGCAGGAGCATCGAGGGCAGCACGTCGGTGACGAACGAGCCGTCGACGGGTGCCCGGGAGAACAGCGCCAGGCTGACCGCGGCCAGGCCCAGTCCGACGACCAGCGGCGGGCGGATGCCGAACCGCATCACCAGCCGGTCGGACAGCTTCAGCGAGCAGAACGCCATCACCACGCTGGTCGGGATGAAGGCCAGTCCGACCTCGAGGGCGCCGTACGCCAACACCTGCTGGAGGTAGAGCGCGGCCAGGAAGAACCACGCGAACATCGCGGCCGCCCAGAGCACGCCGACGATCTGCGAGACCGTGACGTTGCGGAGCTTGAACAGGCGCAGCGGGACGAGCGGGTGCTCGACGACGGCCTCGCGGGCCACGAACGCGGCGAGCAGGACGACGCTGCTACCGAGCAGGCCGAGGGTCCGGGCGGAGGTCCAGCCGGCCTCGTTGCCGCCGACGATGCCGTAGACGGAGAGCATCAGCGCGACGGTGACGAGTACGGCGCCGGGCACGTCGAGGCGGCCGGCCTGCGGCGCGACCTCGTCGGAGGGGAGCACGGAGCGCGCGGCGATCCAGACGGCGATGCCGATCGGGACGTTGACCAGGAAGATCCAGTGCCAGTTGAGGAGCCCGGTGAGCACGCCGCCGAGCAGCACGCCGACGGCGCCGCCGCCGGACATCACGAAGCCGAAGAAGCCCATCGCCTTCGCCCGCTCGCCGGGGTCGGAGAACAGGCCCATGATCAGCGACAGCGCGACCGCGGAGACCGCGGCACCGCCGAGGCCCTGGACCGCGCGACCGGCGACCAGCAGCCCGGCGCTCGGGGCCATGCCGCAGAGCACGGAGGCGACGGTGAACGCGACCACGCCGCCCTGGAAGACCCGCTTGTTGCCGAGCAGGTCGCCCAGCCGGCCGGACAGCAGCAGGAAGCCGCCGAAGGTCAGCAGGTAGGCGTTGACCACCCACGCGAGCGCGGACTGGGAGAAGCCCAGGTCGGTCTGGATGGACGGGAGGGCCACGTTCACGATGCTCGAGTCGAGCACGATCATCAGGTCGCCCAGGCAGAGCACGTAGAGAGCCAGCCAGCGGCTGCGACGCTCGTTCATCGGATTCTCCTCGTTTGCAGAAGGTGTCTTGCCTTCTCCACGAACGGGTGGGGTGGGATACGACAGGCAGACCCACCAGAACTTTCAGAATCATCGGTCGCACCGACATCCGGACGCCCGACCGTGCTTGCGCACGCTCGCTGGCCGGGGTCCACCTCACGGCCACAGCGGTGGCCTGTCGGACGACCGACGTGGCCCTGCCGACGGACGCAGCGTGCCCCAGCCGCATCCACACTCGGAGAGCTGATGACATCCACCCACGATGTCGAGCCAGGTCTCCGTCGCGATGGCGGATCTCGGCTGGTCATCCGGGCCGCCGCCCGGGCGCTCACGCACGAACGCCCGCGGCTGGCCCCCTTCCCCTCCGGCCATCCTCCCCAGGAGTTGCCATGCGTACTGCCCACCATGGAGCGGCGGCGCACCGTTCGCCGTTCGTCGCCCTGACCGCTGTCATGCTCACGATCCCGGCTGTCGCCGGGACTTCCGCCGCCAGTGCCTCCGGCCCCGAGATCCACTCGAACACCTCGGCACGCGGCCCAAGCCTGGTGGGGCGCGCCGTCCTGCCGGTCGACACGCTCGCGGAAGGACCGCCCGCGGGTGCCTTCGTCGTACCCGGGCCGGGCGTCGTCAACGGAGTCACGTTCCCCCTGCCCTCGCAACCGGTGGAGGGTTTCTCGGCGATCGTCGCCGGCAAGCGCTCCGGCGAGTACCTGGCCATGCCCGACAACGGCTTCGGCTCGAAAGCGAACTCGCGTGACTTCCTGATCCGCGCGTACGCCGTCCGGCCCCACTTCAAGACGTCCCGCGGAGGCTCGGGAAACGTCCGGGTCGGAGAGTTCATCTCGTTCCGAGACCCCGACCACCGGCTGTCGTTCCCGATCGTGAACGAGGACACCGACAGTCGCCTGCTGACCGGCGCCGACATCGACCCCGAGTCGCTGCAGCGGGGCCGGAACGGCGACCTCTGGGTGGGCGACGAGTTCGGACCCTGGATCCTGCACTTCACCGAGCGGGGAAGGCTCCTCGACGCCCCCTACGAGGTCCCGGGGATCAGGTCGCCCAACAACCCGAACCTCGGCAGTGACGCTGCCACCCAGCC
This sequence comes from uncultured Actinomycetota bacterium, assembly GCA_963803235.1. Classification (GTDB taxonomy): domain Bacteria; phylum Actinomycetota; class Actinomycetes; order Propionibacteriales; family Nocardioidaceae; genus Nocardioides. The sequence goes on along the minus strand of CAWDLL010000006.1, from coordinate 1,099,692 downwards.
CAACAGCCGCGGCTTCGAGGCCATGGGCATCAGCCCGGACGGGAGGTACCTGTACGCCGCACTCGAAGGCGCGACGATCGCCGAGACCGGCCAGGTCGGTCGCAACGTCTACGAGTTCAGCACCGGGCGACGCGAGTTCACCGGACGGGTTCTCCGATACCGGAGCGAGGCTCCCGCCAACATGCCGTCGGACATGTGGGCGATCCCCGGCGGCCGTGCAGTGCTGATCGAGCGGGACGCCGGGTCGGGGCTGAACGCCCTGTTCCGACGGGTCTACCTCGTGGACCTTCGGCAGACAGATTCCGCCGGCTTCCTCGTCAAGACCGAGCTGGTCGACCTGGCCGCCATCCCGGACCCCGAGCTGGTGTCCCTGCCTGCCCTCCACACCGGCGACGTCGGCCTGGGCGACCCCTTCCGGGTCACCTGCGAATCCGTCGAGGTGGTCCACGTCGTCTCCCCATGACCGGATCCTCGTCGGCTGCGACAACAACCTCCCCAACTCAGGCCGGAACCCGGGGCTGCCGGACGACAGTGAGTTCATCCTGCTCTCGGTCCCCGGGCTGCGGTCCCCGCGCTGAGGACCGCACGACCAGGCCGTCCGGACCTCAGTCCGGGCGGTCGAGGTCGGTGCGGTTGGCCATCACGACGAGTTGGATCCGGTCGCGGGCGCCGAGCTTCGCCTGGGTGCGGGCGATGTGGGTCTTGACCGTGGTCTCGGAGATGAAGAGCAGCCGGGCGATCTCGTCGTTGGTGGCACCCTGGCTGACCAGCCTGAAGACCTCGGCCTCCCGGGGTGAGAGCCGGCCCAGGGCGACGGCCTGATCGGTGCCATCATGGCGCCCCCGCTGGCGGACCAAGCGCTCGAGCACCGCAGGGTCGAGCGCCGCGTCACCGGAGGCCACGGCGCGCACCGCCGCGACCAGCGCCAGCCGCGGGCTGTCCTTGAGCAGGAACCCGCTCGCACCAGCACGGAGCGCCGCGACGACGTTGTCGTCCGCGCCGAACGTGGTCAGGATGAGGATCTTGGCCGTGGTCCCAGACGCACACAGCTGGCGGGTCGCCTGGATGCCGTCTATGTCGGGCATCTGGATGTCCATGAGGACCACCGTCGGGTGCAGGGACTGCACGAGACCGATCGCCTCGACGCCGTCCGCCGCCGTACCGGCCACCTCGATGTCCGGCTCGGCGGAGAGCAGCGCGGCGAGGCCGTCCCGGACGAGCTCGTGGTCGTCGGCGACGATGACGGTGATCCCCGGGGCGCTCATCCGATACCCGTCCCGGGGAGTGAGACCCTGACCCCGAACCCTCCGCCAGGGCGGGGGCCGGTGGTGAGCAGACCGCCACACGCGGTGACCCGCTCGTGCATCCCGGCCAGCCCGTGACCCTGCTCGGGACCGGCCAGCCCGGCAGCGTCCCCGGCGTCCTGGATGTCGATCACCATGCACTCGACGCTCTGGACGACCCCGACCGCCGTCGGGACCTTTCCCGCGTGGCGAAGCACATTGGTGAGCGACTCCTGAACCACCCGGTACGCCGTGGCCGCGGTCTGTTCTGTCATGGCCGTCGGCGAGCCGGTGACCTCGAAGGTCACGGGTAGGCCGGACTCGCGCATCCGGCGCAGGAGAGACGGGACGTCCTCCCACGACGGTGACTTGAGCGTCGTCGTCGGGATGTCCGGATCGCGCAGGACCTCCACCAGGCCGCGGGTCTCCGCCAAGGCCGACCGCGCGGCGTCGGCGGCCTGCGAGAGTGCCCGCCGCGCCTGCGCCTGGTTCCGGTCGAGCTCCAGCTCGGCGACCTCCGCCTGCAGGACCGCCACTACGAGGCTGTGGGAGACCCCGTCATGGACCTCGCGAGCCAGCTCGAGCCGTTGGTCGGTGGCGTCGGCGCGGGCCGCGTCCGCGGAGGCCTTGGCCAACAGGTCACGTACCCGGGCCTCACGGCGGAAGGCCGCGCCGAGCGCGAAGATCCACAGCGCGTTCAAGCTCCACACCCACGCACTCGTCCACGCTTCCGTGGGCTCGAACGGACCCAGCAGGACGACCGACATGGCCAGCGGTACCGCCAGGTAGGCGACCGGCCGTGCGGCGTACCGTCCCGCGGCGAACACGACCACCACGAGCGCCAGCTCCAGGCCCAGGGTCTGGTTCGCCCAGCCGAAGGGATGTGGTGCGAGCAGGATGACGCACACAGCGACGACGGCGGCCATCGGGCGTCGACGCCGGACGAGCAGGGCGCCGCAACAGACCATGGCCTGGACAGTCAGCACCCACCGCGGCCCCTCGACCCGGGCATCGGTGAGGCCAGGAGACCACACCTCGACCACCGCGAGCGCGGACAGGAGAGCCGGCACCAGCCAGCCTCGCCACGACCACGACAGGGCCAGTCCGGCCATGCTGTCGAGGCTACTCCCGGGCTTCCCCGCGGCGGGTCCTCCGGAGGACGACACGTGTCGTCGCCAGGAGGATGCCGGGTCCGACATCCGGACGCCCGACCGTGCTTGCGCACTGCTTCCGGGAAGAAGCCGGCGTCGCCCGTGGTTCCGCCGTGCGTGACCTCTCTCGCAGCCCGGACGATCACTGCCCTCCGCGCGGCCCACGAGGAGCTCGCGGCCGTCGTACCCGACCTCTCGGAGGAGCAGCTCGGCCGCACCTCCGGAGCCTCGGAGTGGACGGTGGCGCAGGTGCTGTCCCATCTCGGCAGCGGGGCCGAGATCGGGCTGCTCGGCTACGCGGCCGCGCTCGCCGGTTACGAGCCGCCTCCGGCCGACCTCAACCAGACCGTGTGGGACCGCTGGAACGCGGCAACGCCGCGCGAGCAGGCCGACGAGTTCCTGCGGCACAACGAGGCCCTGGTGTCCTGGCTCGAGGCGCTGTCCGCGCACGACCGGGAGACCCTGCAGGTCAAGCTGGGCTACCTGCCCGCGCCGCTTCCCCTGGCGTCGATCGCCGGCATGCGGCTCCAGGAGCTCCTGCTGCACTCGTGGGACGCCCGCGTCGGGCTGGATCCCGCTGCTCGGATCGACGACGGGGCGGCCCTGCTGGCGTTCGAGCACCTCACCGGCGAGCTGGGGTTCCTGCTGCGGTTCACCGGGAAGGCCGACCAGCTGGCCGAGCCGGCCCGGGTGGCGGTCGACGGGACGGGCGTCGTCGTACTCGTCGAGGAGCACGTCAGCGTCTCGGCGTCGGGTTCCGCGGACCCGACCGCGACGTTCCAGGGCACGCCCGAGGCGGCGCTGCGGCTGCTCGCCGGCCGGTTGAAGGCGCCGTACCTGCCCGACGGTGTGGAGGTCACCGGCAACGTGACCCTGGACGACCTCCGCCGAGTCTTCCCCGGCTACTGATCACGCCCCTCGGCCCCGACTGGGCACGGGAAACTTGCACTTGGCACGGGAAGTTTCCCAAGCCAAGTGCGCAATTCCCTGGTTAACCAGGGAATTGGGCGGCCCTAGACGTGCCGCCGCGACTGGATCACCCGGAACCGCGACGCGACGTACGCCCCGTCGGTGTAGGACGCGTTGGCGGCCGGGTTGGCGCCGGTGCCGTGGAAGTCGGAGTACGCCGCGGACTGGTTGACGAAGACCGCGCCGAGGAGGTTCTCCGAGAGCGCGACCCCGGCATCGAGGGCGGCCTCGCGCATGTCGTCGATGACGCCGTCGGAGGTCGAGTAGACCGCGGCCGTCATCGCGCCGTGCCGCTTGACGGTGTCGCGGAACAGGTCGATCGACTCGTCCGTCCCGGCGGTGGAGATGAGGTAGGCGACCGGGCCGAAGCACTCCGACTCGTAGACGTCGGTGTCCTTCGCCGTCAGCCCGATGATCGTCGGCGTCCGCACCGTCGCGTCGGCGTACGCCGGGTGGGTGACCTCGCGGCTCGGCACCAGCACCTCGCCGCGCTCCCCCGAGCCGGCAGCCGCCAGCCGCTCGAGCACGCCCTCGTTGACCACGCCGCCGAGCAGCTCGACCGCGCGGGCGTCCTCGCCGAGCAGCTTGCCCAGCGCGCCGCCGATCCCCTCGCCCACCTCGGCCACGGTCTTCTGCCCGTCCTCGGTGGCGATGCCGTCGGCCGGCAGGTAGACGTTCTGCGGGGCCGTGCACATCTGGCCGGTGTAGAGGGCGAACGAGAACGCGAGGTTCTGGCACATCGCCTTGAAGTTGTCGGTCGAGTCGACGACGACGGTGTTCACGCCGGCCTTCTCGGTGAACACGATCGCCTGGCGGGCGTTGTCCTCCAGCCACTCGCCGAACGCGTTGCCGCCGGTGAAGTCGATCAGCTTCACCTCGGGACGGATGGCGAGGGTCGCGGCCAGCTTGTCGGCCGGGTCCTCGACGGCGAGGGTGACCAGGTTGCGGTCGAAGCCGGCCTCGGCCAGCACCTCCTGGCAGGCCTGCACCGTGATCGCCAGCGGCAGCACCGCCGCCGGGTGCGGCTTCACCACGACCGGGTTGCCCGTCACCAGGGACGCGAACAGCCCCGGCCAGGAGTTCCAGGTCGGGAAGGTGTTGCAGCCGATCACCAGCGCGATCCCGCGCGGCACGATCGTGAACGTCTTCTCCATCCGCAGCGGCTCGCCGCGGCCGGGCTTCTCCCACAGCGCGGTGGCCGGGGTCCGGGTCATCTCGGTGTGCGCGTAGGCGATCGCCTCGAGCGCGCGGTCCAGCGCGTGCGCGCCGCCGGCCTGGAACGCCATCACGAACGCCTGCCCGCTCGTGTGCTGGACCGCGTTGGCGAGCTCGAAGACCCGGCCGTGCAGCCGGTCCAGGATCTCCAGGCAGACGCCGGTGCGCCCGTCCGGTCCCGCATCGCGCCACGCCTTCATGCCGGCCCCCGCGGCGCCGATCAGGGCGTCCACGTCGCCGACGCGCGGGTAGCGCACCCCCAGCTCGAACCCGTACGGCGACCGCTCGGTCGCCACGGTCCCGTCGCTGCCGGGGGTCTCGACCGGGAAGTCGGTGCCCAGCCATGCGTCGTACGCCGCCTTGCCGTCCGCGGCGGCGGACTCGCCGTACACGCGCGGGGAGGGGGACTCGTCGAAGGCGGAGTAGAAGCCCCGCGAGGAGCAGGCCGCGACCGCGGCGTCGAGGCGCTCGCGGTGCTGGGAGAGCAGGTCGGTGGTCATGCCGCCACCCAAGCGCGCGCGACGCGGCCACGCAACTCCGGATAGGCCCTGCATCCCTTCCGGGGTTTCCAGGCTCAGGCGCCCAGGGCGCCTTCGCACCTCAACCAACGATTACCGTGCTCCCATGAGCTGGCGGGGACTGGGGGCGCTGCTGCTGCTCGCCGTCCTCGGCGCGGCCGGGGGCTACGCCGCCGCCGGCCTCCAGGAGCCGGAGACGACGATCGCCGAGTCCGCCTCGCCCCTGCCGGCGGAATCGCCGTCGATCCCGGTCGACCCGCAGGAGCCGTTCGCCGCCGACATCCCCTACCCGGCCCTCCAGGTCGGCCTCGACTACAAGCCGCACACGCTCGGCCAGCAGCCGTTCCAGTGGGAGTACGTCGCGCCGCAGGGCTGGAAGTCGACGGAGGAGGGCCTCAACGAGATCCGCTGGCGGCCGAAGGACGAGCCCGAGGTCGGCGGCTACAGCCTGCGCGTCAAGCTCTCGACCGAGCACAAGACGAAGTCCGACATGGTCATCCAGAAGCTGTCCGCGATGCAGGCCGGCTACGAGGACGTCGTGGTCCTGGGCCAGACCCAGGACCTGCTCTCGTTCAGCTACCGCGACGCGACCCGCAACGTGCAGCGCTTCAACACGTTCCGGTGGTTCAGCCTCCCCGGCGAGGAGGAGGCGCGCTTCGAGATGTCGGTCGTCGGCCGCGAGGTCGATCGCGACGGTCTGCAGGACCTGCTCGAGAACGTCGCGGCCAGCGTGGAGAAGGTCCCCTAGCCCCTCCCCGGCAGCAGAAACCGGGGCTAAACTGCCCGGTGCAGATAGTTGCCGACGCCAACCATCCGGGAGTTGACCCGTGACGCTCGATCCGGGGGAGCAGAAGCTCACGCCACGCCAGATCATCACCGCCATGAGCGGACTGATCCTCGCCATGCTTCTCGCCCAGCTCGACAACATGATCGTCGCGCCGGCGCTGCCCACGATCGTCGGCGACCTGGGCGGCCTCAACCACCTGTCCTGGGTCGTGACCGCCTACATCCTCGCCTCGACCATCGCCACGCCGATCTGGGGCAAGCTCGGCGACCTGTTCGGGCACAAGTCGACGTTCATGGTGTCGGTGGTGATCTTCCTGATCGGCTCGGCCCTGTGCGGGATGAGCCAGGACATGACCCAGCTGATCCTGTTCCGCGGCTTCCAGGGCCTCGGCGCCGGTGGGCTGATCGTCGGGATCATGTCGGTGATCGGGATGCTGGTCTCGCCGCGCGAGCGCGGCAAGTACATCGGCGTGATGATGGCCGTGATGCCGGCGGCGATGATCGGCGGACCGCTCATCGGCGGGTTCATCACCGACCACGCGTCCTGGCGCTGGGCCTTCTACGTCAACCTGCCGCTGGGCATCCTGTCGCTGGTGGTGGTCTGGTCGACGCTGCACCTCTCGCACGAGAAGCGCACCGAGGGCAAGGTCACCATCGACTGGTGGGGCGCCGCGGTGCTCAGCGCGTGGATCACCGCGCTCGTGCTCGCCATCACCTGGGGCGGCAACCAGTACCCGTGGCGGTCGTGGCAGATCCTCGTCCTGGCCGCGGTGGCAGTGGTCGGCCTGGTGGCGTTCCTGCTGATCGAGCGGCGTACGGCGGAGCCGATCATTCCCCTGCGACTCTTCCGCAACGCCAACTTCAGCGTGGCCACCTCACTGGGGTTCGTGGCCGGGTTCGCGCTCTTCGGCGGCATCACGTTCCTGCCGCAGTTCCAGCAGTTCGTGCAGGGCGCGTCGGCCACCAACAGCGGCCTGCTCCTGATGCCGATGATGATCTCCGTCATGCTGTTCTCCCTCGCGGGTGGACAGGTCATCAGTCGGACCGGCCACTACCGGACGTTCCCCATCGTCGGCACCGTCCTGATCACCCTCGCCCTGTGGTTGTTCTCGACCATGGAGATGGACACACCCACCTGGGAGACGAGCATCTACATGGTGCTGCTCGGCGCCGGCATGGGCTGCCTGATGCAGACCACGAACCTGATCGCACAGAACAGCGTGCCCATCTCGGACCTGGGTGCGGCGACCGGCGCGTCGACGTTCGTCCGCAACCTCGGCGGCTCGCTCGGCGTGGCCATCCTCGGCGCGATCTACGCCGCCTCGATCACGTCGAGCCTGGAGTCGGCCGGGGTGTCCGGTGCCGCGCCGACGGACACCGCCGGCCTGACCCCGGCCGCGCTGCGCGACCTGCCCGCCGCCGCACAGGAGCTGTTCAAGAGCGCGGTCGTCGACGGAACGCAGGCGATCTTCCTGGTCGGCGCGATCATCGCGGTGGCCGGGATCGTCCTGTCCTGGCTGGTCAAGCAGGTGCCGTTGCGCGACAGCATGTCGGAACGTACGCCGTCGGCCGTGGAGGCGGCCGAGACCGTGGAGCAGACCATCGTCTGACCCGGCGTACGCCGCGGCTCAGATGCCGTGGGTGGTCACGCTGTCGAGCACCGAGTTCGCGGTCGCGCCGTCCTCGCTGCGCACCTGCACCCACAGCAGGCGGTTGTCGGCGACCTGGATCACCCGCTCCACGGTCAGGTCACCGCCCGGGCAGCCGGTGTAGACGACCGTCACCGAGGAGCCCAGCTCGCCCTCGTCGGTCACCGGCGACTGCGCCCGGCGGCACTCGGGGTGCTGCGGGACCTGCGCGGGCAGCTCGGTGCCGGGCAGGATGCCGAGGAACACCCCCTCGGCACGGGAGTGCGTCTCCTCCCAGCCCTCGGTCGTACCCGCCGACAGGGCGGCGTACCGGCTCCGCTCGTCGGGTGGTCGCCAGCCCTCGCTGGCGACGACGCCGTGCCAGTCCGCGGGCACCGTCACGCTCAGCGAGCCGCTGTCGTCGGACACCGTCGTGTCGCCCTCGTTGCCGCCGTACAGCGCATAGCCGGCGGCCGCACCCGTGGCCAGCGCCCCGATCCCGGCGCAGACGGCGGCCAGCCGGCGTCGACGCCGGCGCGGCGGCGGGGTCGGGTCGGCGAGCGGCTCCTGGTCCGGTCGCGACGTCGGGCGCGCGCCGGGCTGGGTGAGGTGCGGATCGAGCGGCAGCCACGGAGCCGGCATCGCCTCACGAACGCCCTCCCCCAGGGCCGCGCGCAACGCTTCGACGTACGCCGTGACGTCGGGCCAGCGCTCCTCCCGGTCGGGCGACAGACCCCGGTAGACGACCGCCTCGACCTCGTCGGGGAACTCGCGCTCGGGTGCCGACAGCCGCGGCGGCTCCCCCGGCGCGGCCGCGGCGGACAGGCTGGCGTGCGCGAACGGCGCCTTGCCGGTGAACATCAGGTAGGTGAGCGCGGCCAGGGAGTACTGGTCGGCGCGCGGGTCGAGGTGCTCCCCCTGCGCCTGCTCCGGGGCGACGAACGTGGGCGTGCCGGCGATCATCGTCAGCCGCGACGACACGTCGAGCGCCTTGCCCAGCCCGAGGTCGCCGAGCATCGCGCGGACGTCGCCGCGTTTCGCGCCGGACACCGGGTCGGGGGTGCGGAACAGCACGTTCGCGGGCTTCACGTCGCGGTGCAGCACCCCGTGGTCGTGCAGCGCCTGCAGGCCGAGCCCGACCTGGCGGACCACCTCGACGGACTGGCCGACGGTGAGCCCGTCGACCTCGAGCCGGTCGGCGAGCGTCCCCTGGTCGGCGTACGACATCACCAGGTAGGGCCGGCCGTCGTCGAGCTCGCCCGCGTCGTAGACCGTCACCACGTGCGGCGACTCGACCTTGCGGAGGAACCTGCCCTCCTCGATGAACCGGCCGCGGACGTGGTGGTCCTCGGTCCAGTTGTCGGCCAGCACCTTCACCGCGACCGGCGAGTCCAGCTGCTCGTCGTAGGCCAGCCACACCGTGGCGAAACCGCCCGAGCCGATCCGCCGTCGAACGGCGTAGCGACCGAGGCGGGCTGGCATGGACACGGTTGCATTATGTTGCAGTCGGCAGGGAAGGAGCACGGGGGATGGCGAGGGACGACAGTCAGGGTGCCTTGACGCCGGACGAGATCGACGAGCTGGCACGGCGCGCCCAGACGGGTGACCGCGACGCGCTGGAGGCGCTGCTGGGCGCCGTCCGGCCGCGCGCGCTCAACGTGTGTCGCGGCGTGCTGCCGTACACACCGGACGCGGAGGACGCCTGCCAGGAGGCGCTGATCAACATCGCCAACAAGATCGGCTCGTGGGGAGGCCGCGGCCGGTTCACCACCTGGATGCACGTCGTGGCGGTGAACTCCGCGCGCTCGACGTACCGACGGATGAAGAACCAGGCGGTGGCCACCGACAACGTCCACCTCGAGCGGCCGGACCCGCGGACCACCAGCGTCATCGCCGGCACCCGCCTCGACCTGCTCGAGGCCATGGAGGTGATCGAGCGCGACCATCCGCAGTACGTCGAGCCGCTGCTGCTGCGCGACGTCTACGGCCTGTCCTACGAGGAGATCGCCCAGCAGGTCGATGCCCCGCTGGGCACGGTCAAGGCACAGATCCATCACGGTCGGAAGCTGGCCCGCCCGCTGCTCCGCGGCGACGAATAGTCTCCGACGATGGGGAGACGTGGGCTCGCGTGCCTGGCCGCCGGTGCGCTGCTGCTCGGCGGCTGCTCGAGCGGGGAGAGCCAGCAGAAGGAGCCGGCGTCGCCGGACGGCTCGGCCGAGGCGCGTGGGACGGTCGCGTCGCCCGACACCGACGACCCGGCCCTCGACGCCGCGCTGAGCGAGCCGGTGGAGGACCGCGTCTACCCCGACGTGGGCGACCCGGGCGTGGACGCCCTGCACTACCAGCTCGACCTCGCCTGGACGCCGGAGACGCAGACCCTCGACGGCGAGGAGACGCTGGTCTTCCGCGCGACCGAGGACGCCGAGCAGTTCCAGCTCGACTTCGGCGAGCCGCTCGAGGTCGGCGAGCTCACCGTCGACGGCGAGGAGGCCGAGTTCGAGGAGGACGGCAAGGACCTGGTCGTGGCGCATCCGGTCACCGCCGACCGGCGCTACGTGGTCGAGATCAGCTACTCCGGCACGCCCGAGCCGGTGCCCGCGCCCACCACCCGCACCGACTTCGACTCGGTCGGCTGGGAGGTCACCGACCGCGACGAGACCTGGACGATGCAGGCGCCGTACGGCGCGTTCACCTGGTACGCCGTCAACGACCAGCCGTCCGACAAGGCGCTCTACGACTTCACGATCAGCACCCCCGCGCCGTGGGTGGGCGTCGCCAACGGCGAGCTCCGGTCGCGCGAGGAGGTCGACGGCGACACCGTCACCGAGTGGCACCTCGACGAGCCGGCCGCGTCGTACCTCGTGACCATCGCCATCGGCGACTTCACGATGACCGAGGACCGGTCGGGCAGCGGGATCCCGATGACCTACTGGACCCCGCGCGACGACGACCACGCGCGCGACCGGCTGCGGAACTCCGACCGACTGCTCGACTGGCTGGAGGAGCGGCTCGGGCCGTACCCCTTCTCGTCGTTCGGGATCCTGGTCGTCGACTCCCTGAGCGGCATGGAGACCCAGACCATGGTCACGCTGGGCAACAACGACTACATCCTGGACTCGCCGGTGATCCTGCACGAGATGGCGCACCAGTGGTACGGCGACCAGGTGACGCCGGAGGACTGGCGCGACATCTGGATGTCGGAGGGGATGGCGACCTACCTCCAGGCGACGTGGGAGTCCGAGCACGGCTCGCCGCTCCAGGACCAGGTGGACATCTGGGCGGCGACGGACCAGCAGATCCGCGACGAGTCCGGGCCGCCCGCCGACTACGACCCGAAGACGTACGGCGAGACCAACGTCTACCTCCCCCCTGCCCTGATGTGGGACCAGCTGCGCCGCCGGATCGGGGACGACCGGTTCTGGGAGCTGGTCCGCGCCTGGCCGGAGCAGAACGACAACGGGCACGGCTCCTACGACGAGATCACCGCGTGGTGGTCCGAGCAGACCGGCCAGGACCTGCAGCCGTTCTTCGACGACTGGCTGCTGGGCGACCAGACGCCGGACCTGCTCTGAGCCGGCCTACTCGTCCACAAGGAACAACTCGACCGAGTCGCGGATCGCCTGCGCGTCCTCGGTGACCCACGCCGGAACTTCCGGCGAATGGCTCTCGCTGACCACGACCATGCTGCCGTCGACGTCGACCACCCACAGGTCGACGATCTGACCGGGCCGGAACACGTCACCCACGCCCGGCTCCCCGCTGCTCGACATCGGGAAGACGCTCCACAGGAACATGTCGCCGTACCGCGGGCACAGCCGGGAGACCTCGAGCTGCAGGTGCGCCGCCGGATAGCCCGACAGCTCCGTGGTCGCAGGCTCGTCGAGGACCCGCACGAGCGGGATCGCCGCGATCTGGCGCGAGAACCCGAGCGGCGTGCCCGCCGCGTCCACCCACTGCGGGGTTCCCGCTCGGCACTGATCGATCGGGACCCGGTCGGCCAGCGACACCGTGACCTCGGCGTACGGCGGAGCCTCCACCGTCCTCCATGCCGGGAGCCGCCTTGCCGATCGAGTCCTTGAGCCAGTACCAGTCCTGGCCGACGACGGTGAACTGCGCCACCAGCAGCTTCCCGTCGGGGACCGTGTGCGCGTAGTCCTGACCGAAGACGGGATTGGCGTACTCACGGCCCGCGGCGACCTGCTTGCCCGGCACCAGGATGTCCACGTCGACCCCCCGCGTGTCGGCGGGCGGCGGCGTGGCTCGACCGTCGTCGCCGGCGGTGCCGACCAGGATCCCGACCCCGGTGGCGGCCACGACGAGCACGGTGGCGAGCGCGGCCGACGCCAGACGGTTCCGGTGCCGCCGGTGACCCCGGTCCTGGAGCTCCGTCAGGTCCGGCAGCCGGACTCCGGCCTCGGCGCGCTCCGCGAACTCGCGGATCAGCTGCTCATGCATCGCCGAGCCCCCCTTCCATCGAGCCCAGCGTCAGGGCCAGGGCTTCGCGGCCCCGCCCGAGCCGGGACTTGACCGTGCCCTCGGCGATCCCGAGCGTCGCCGAGATGTCCTCGACCGACAGGTCGGCCAGGTAGTAGAGCGCCAGCACCTGGCGCTGGGGCTCGGGAAGCGCACGCAGCGCCTCGATCACGACCACGTGCTCCTCCAGTCCGGGCGCGTCGGCCGGGTGCTCGAGCCGATGCTTGATCCGCGAGAAGTTGCGCATCTTGCGCCAGCGGTTGCGGTGCAGGTTGATCGCCGTACGACGGAGCCACGCCTCGTGGTTGTCGACCGCACGGAAGCGCTTGCCCGCCGCGGTCGCCCGCACGAACGCCTCCTGGACGACGTCCTCGGCCTCGGCCAGGTCGCCGACCACGCCGTACAGCTGCACGACCAGACGGCGGTACGACGCCTTGAAGACGTCCTCCAGCGACGGCGCGTGCTCCGCCTCCGGCTCACGCGTCCGCGCCAGCATCTCCTCGCTCATGGGACCTCCTTGGCCACCTTGAGCAGAACGACACCCGAGAGGCCCGCCAGGTTCCCGAGGACGCCGACGGCTTGCGATTCACGTTACGCCGACAGCGAATCCGGCGCACCGGACCTTGCCCCGGCGGCATCCTCCGTCTTGAGTGGCGCCATGCGACTGCTCGTGCTCGGCGGCACCCTGTTCCTCTCCCGCGCGGTGGCGACCGAGGCGGTACGCCGCGGCCACGACGTCACCTGCGCCTGCCGCGGCGTCTCGGGCTCCGTGCCCGACGGGGCCAGCCATGTCGTCTGGGACCGTGGGGCAGAGGACCTCCCGTCGGAGCTCGCGTCCGGCTCGTACGACGCAGTCGTGGACGTGGCTCGTCATCCCAGCTACGTGCAGCGCGCCGTCGAGGCGTTCCCCGACGCCCACTGGACCTTCGTCTCGACGATCAACGTCTACTCGGACGACTCGATCCCCAACGGGACGCCCGACACCCTGCCGCTGCGCGAGCCCGTGCACACCGACGAGGACCCGGCGAGCGCCCCGGAGCTGTACGGCGCGATGAAGGTCTCGTGCGAGCAGACCGTGCTCGACGGCGCGGCCTCCGCGATGGTGGTCCGGCCGGGACTGATCGTCGGACCCGAGGACCCGACCGGGCGCTTCTCCTACTGGCCCTCCCGGCTGGCCGACGGCGGCGAGATCCTGGCGCCGGGTGCGCCGGACGACGCGGTCCAGGTGATCGACGTGCGCGACCTCGCGGACTGGATCGTCGACGCCGCCGAGGCCCGGACCACCGGCGTCTTCGACGGCACCAGCCACGTGATGACCCGCGCCGAGTTCCTCTCCGGCATGGCCGACGGGCTGGGCGTCGACCCGCAGCTGACCTGGGTCGACCAGGACTTCCTGGCCGCGCAGGAGGTCGAGCCGTGGATGGGTCCGCGCGCGCTGCCGGTCTGGCTGCCGCTCCCCGAGTACGCCGGCCTGATGGCGCACGACGTCCACGCGTCGTACGACGCCGGCCTGGCCACCCGCCCGATCGGCGACACCGCCCGCGACACCCTGGCCTGGCTGCGCGACCACCCCGACGCCGCCTCGACCGGCATCAGCCGCGAGGACGAGGCCGAGGTGCTGCGCGCCTGGCACGCCCGCCCGGCGGGATAGTCCACGACGAACATGCACCCTTCCCGGGCGCTGAGAAGGTGCCTTTCGTGGCGGACTATCACGGTGAAGCCTCAGCCGAAGAGGTCGATCGCCTTCACGACGGTCTCGTAGACGCCGTAGGCGAGGGGGACGCCGACGACCAGCCAGGCCACGGGGAGCAGCCAGGACGGCACGGTGCTGCCGCCGCCGGAGTCGCCGGTCCGCAGCGTCGGTCGACCCGACTTCGGCACGCTCGCGCTCGGGCTCGTGGAAGCGGGAGTCGACCGGCTTGATCAGCAGGTTCGCGACGAAGCCGACCGCGAGCACGCACACCATCGTGAGCAGCGCGGGCCGGTAGTCGGCCGCGGTCAGGCTGCCCGGCTCGCCCTGGGTGTCGAGGATGCCGTTGACGATCAACGGTCCGGCGACGCCGGCCGCTGCCCACGCGGTCAGCAGGCGGCCGTGGATGGCGCCCACCTGGTAGGGGCCGAAGAGGTCGCGGAGGTACGCCGGCACGGTCGCGAAGCCGCCGCCGTAGAAGCTGATGATGAGGCCGGCCAGGAGCACGAAGATCAACGTGCTGGACGGGCCGACGAAGGTCAGCGCGAGATAGAGGAGCATGCCCGCGCCGAGGTAGAGGATGTAGATGTTCTTGCGGCCGACCACGTCCGACGTGGACGACCACGCGAACCGTCCGGCCATGTTGAACAGCGACAGCACGCCGACGAAGCCAGCAGCCGCCGCGGCCGCCACCGTCGAGGTGTCGCCCTCGCGGAAGAAGTCCATGATCATCGGCGCCGCCTGCTCGAGGATGCCGATGCCGGCGGTGACGTTGCAGAACAGCACCACCCAGAGCAGGTAGAACTGCGGGGTCTTGATGGCGTTGGCCGCCGAGACGTTCGCCGTCGTGACGAGCGGCTTCTCCTCGATGGAGTGCGGGTCGAAGCCCTCGGGCACCCAGCCCTCGGGAGGCACCCGGATCAGCCAGGCGCCGAACGACATCACGACCAGGTAGATCAGGCCGAGCGTGACGAACAGCTTCGCCACCGCGGCACCGCTCGCGATCGCCGTCGCGGAGTCGAAGGACGGGTCGTAGACGCCGAGCAGCCAGGTCGACAGCGGGCTGGCGATCATCGCGCCGCCGCCGAAGCCCATGATCGCCATGCCGGTCGCGAGGCCGGGCCGGTCGGGGAACCACTTGATCAGCGTGGACACCGGCGAGATGTAGCCGAGCCCGAGGCCGATGCCGCCGATGAAGCCGTAGCCGACGTACACGAGCCACAGCTGGCTGGTCGCGATGCCGAGCGCGCCGACCAGGAAGCCGGTCGACCAGAACGCCGCCGACGCGGCCATCGCCCGGCGCGGCCCGCCGGTGTCGACCCAGGTGCCGAAGACGGCCGCGCTGAGACCGAGCATCACGATCGCGATCGAGAAGATGATCCCGACCGCGGTGAGCGAGGCGTCGAAGTGGTCGACCAGCGAGGCCTTGTAGACGCTGGTGGCGTAGGCCTGGCCGATGCAGAGGTGGACGGCGAGGGCCGCGGGCGGGACGAGCCACCGGTTGTAGCCGGCACCGGCGACGGTGCGCTCGCGATCGAGAACGGTCAGGGACATGGCATGACTCCCGAGAAAGGCGTGGGTCCGGTGTGATCCACCTGAACCGTTACCCGAAACGTCCGCTTTCAACCACCCTCGGATCGACGAACGGTCGTCGCCGTACGCTGAACGGTGTGACCCGCCTCTCCGCCGCCGAGCTGCTCGACCTCGTCCTCGACGAGGGCTCGTGGTCGTCGTGGGACGTCCCGCCGGAGCGCGGCGACATCTCCGAGGAGTACGCCGCGGAGCTCGCCGCCGCGGCCGAGAAGAGCGGCGTGGACGAGTCGGTGCTCAGCGGCGAGGGCCTGATGCACGGCCGCCGGGTCGCCGTCGTGATGGGCGAGTTCGCGTTCCTCGCCGGGTCGATCGGCCGGGCCGCCGCCGACCGGCTGGTGGCCGCCGTCGAGCGCGCCACGGCCGAGGGGCTGCCGCTGCTGGCCGCCCCGATCAGCGGCGGGACGCGGATGCAGGAGGGCACCCCGGCGTTCGTGCAGATGATCCGGATCAGCCAGGTCGTGGCCGCGCACAAGGAGGCCGGCCTGCCCTACCTCGTCTACCTGCGCAACCCCACCACCGGCGGCGTGATGGCGTCCTGGGGATCGCTCGGCCACATGACCGTCGCCGAGCCCGGCGCGCTCGTCGGCTTCCTCGGCCCGCGGGTCTACGAGGCGCTCTACGACCGGGAGTTCCCCGAAGGCGTCCAGACGGCGGAGAACCTCTACGCGCACGGCATCATCGACGCCGTCCTCGCGCCGGACCAGATCGCCGACATCCTCGACCGGGCGCTCGCGATCCTGCTCGCGCCCCGGCAGGGCATCCCGCCGGTCCCGTCGCCGCCCGACGACCCGGTGCCCGACGTCGACACCTGGGAGGCGGTGACCAAGTCCCGCCGCCGCGACCGGCCCGGCGTACGCCGGCTGCTGCGGTACGCCGCCACCGACGTGATCCCGCTCAACGGCACGGGTCAGGGCGAGTCCGACCCGGGCCTGCTGATCGCGCTGGTGCGGTTCGGCCAGGCGCCGTGCGTGTTCCTCGGCCAGGACCGGCGCGGGCAGACCTGGGACCACCCGCTCGGGCCGGAGGCGCTGCGCGAGGCCCGGCGCGGGATGCGGCTGGCCTCCGAGCTCGGCCTGCCGCTGGTCACCGTCATCGACACCCAGGGCGCGGCCCTGTCGCCGGACGCCGAGAACGGCGGCCTGGCCGGCGAGATCGCGCGCTGCCTCTCCGACCTGGTCACCCTGGACGCGCCGACGCTCTGCCTGATGCTCGGCGAGGGGAACGGCGGCGGCGCGCTGGCCCTGCTCCCCGCCGACCGCGTCGTCGCCGCGCAGCACGCCTGGCTGTCGCCACTGCCGCCGGAGGGCGCCTCCGCGATCGTGTACCGCGACACCTCGCACGCGCCCGACATGGCGCGCGCCCAGCTGGTGCGGGCGATCGACCTGCACGCGCGCGGGATCGTGGACCGGATCGTCGCCGAGCAGCCGGACGCCGCCGACGAGGCCGAGGCGTTCTGCCAGCGGGTGGGTGCCGTCCTCGAGTACGAGATCGCCTCGCTGCTCGCCGTCCGGCCCCGGCTCTCCCGAGGAACGGGCTCGTCGCTACCGCTGAGCGAGTGCCACCTGGGCGATGGCGGCGTCCTCGATGCCGAGCCCGATGGAGCGGAAGAACACGACCTTCTCGCCGGTCGGCGCCGGCGAGGTGCCGGCGAGCAGGCCGGCCAGGTCGCCGCGGACATGGCCGGCGGTGAAGCCGTGCTCGTCGGCAGCGATCAGCATCTCTCCGGCCGAGGCCACCGCCGTGGGTGCGTTGTCGGCGTACACGTCGAGCTCGAGCAGGGCCGCCGGGTCGATCTCGTGCGCGCGGGGGACGTTCGTCGACACCGAGGTGACCAGCGTGCCGGGCTCCAGCCGGCGTACGTCGACCACCGCCGCGGCAGCCGACGTGCACAGCAGGACCACGTCGGCACCGGCGGCGGCGTCGTCGGCGGACGCGGCCAGCCGCACACCGTCGAGGCCCTCGAGGTCGCTCGGCGTCGTCGACGGCGACCACACCCGCACGTCGGTGAAGTCGCGGACGACCCGCGCGTGACGCAGGTGCGCCCGGCCCACCGGACCCCACCCGATCACGGCCACGCTCGAGGCCTCGGCACGAGCGAGCAGGTCGACGGCCACGGCGGTGGTGGCCGCGGTGCGCTCGACGGTCAACGCGCCGGCGTCGGCGAGCAGCAGCGGCTCGCCCGTCTTGGTGGACACCAGCAGGGTCCAGGCGGTGACGATCGCCTTGCCCGTCGGGCTGGGGCAGGTAGGGCGAGACCTTGACCGCGTAGACCTCGGCGTCGGCCAGCACCGCCTGGTAGGCGATGACGTCGCCACCGCCGGGAAGCTCGGTGACCACCTGGGGCGGCTGCACGGCACGGCCCGCGGCCAGCTGGACGAAGGCGGCTCGCACCGATTCCTGGACCGCGTGCTCCGGGAGGGCGGCGACGTCCGCCTCGGCGAGGAACTGGGGAGTTCCCATGCTCGGCACTATCCCACGGTTCATGCCTCGTCGCTGGGGCCGAAGCGGCCTCGGTAGCGTGGTCCGCCGTGAGCCAGCCACAGCGCACGTACGTCGTCACCGGAGCCGCCTCGGGGATCGGGGCCGCCACCACCCAGCTGCTCCGCGACGACGGCCACCGGGTGGTGACCGTCGACCTGCGTGGTGCCGACGTGGTGGCCGACCTGTCCACCAGCGAGGGGCGCGACCAGGCGCTCGACGGCGTACGCAACCTGACCGACGTCGTGCACGGGCTGGTGCCGTGCGCCGGCGTCGCCGGGCTGACCGGCGTCGACCCGGAGCTCGTGGTGTCGGTCAACTTCTTCGGCAGCGTCGAGCTGGTCCGCGGGCTGCGGCCGCAGCTCGCCGCGGCGGGCGGCGCCTCGGTCGTGCTGATGTCCTCGAACTCGGTCACCGCCCAGCCCGGCTGGACCTCCGAGGTGACCACGGCCTGCCTCCAGGACGACGAGCAGGGCGCCCGGGCCGCCGCCGCGACCACCGACGCGGTCAACGTCTACCCCGCGACCAAGGCGGCGCTGGCCTACTGGGCGCGCCGCGAGGGCGTGAAGGAGGAGTGGGCCGGCGCCGGGATCCGGCTCAACGCCGTGGCCCCCGGCCTGATCGCCACCCCGATGACCGACCGGCTCCGCGAGGACCCGCAGCTCGGCGTCTTCGCCGACGCCTACCCGAGCGCGCTCGGCCGGCCCGGCCGCCCCGAGGAGGTGGCCGCCACCATCGGCTTCCTGCTCTCGGACGCCTCCAGCCTGATGGTCGGCAGCGTCGTCTTCGTCGACGGCGGCACCGACGCGCTGGTCCACCCGCTCCGCCCCGAGGGCATGGACGTCAACCCGATCGTCCTCGGCGTACTCGACAAGGTGGCCGGCGTCGCCACCGCCGTGAAGGCGCTGCGCAAGAAGGTGTGACCGGGCTCTCGTAGGTCCGTGCGGAGGAGATTTCCTGTTCGCCCGCGCACGTTGCGACAGCGCAACTAACATCGCGTCGGCTCGACTAGCAATGTGCGCCCCGCGATGGCGAGGGCCCACCGATCATCAGACGGGGAATCATGTCCAACACCTACCCACCTCAGCCTGCGCCTGCCCCTTATCCGACTGGTCCGTCCACTCCCGAGCAGCCCAAGGGAAGCAACGGTCTCGCGACCGCCGGCTTCGTCCTCGCGCTGCTGGGACTGCTCGGCTGCTGGATTCCGGTCCTCAACATCCTGGCCATGGTCCTCGCCGTCGTCGGCGTGGTTCTCGCCGCCGTCGGCCTCGCCAAGTCCAAGAAGGCCGGGGCCGGCAAGGGCCTGGCGATTGCTGGCCTGGTCATGGGCGTGCTTGCCCTGATCTTCGCCGTGCTCATCAACGCCGTGTTCGTCAGCGCGGTCGACGACGCCGTTGACGAGGCGACGAACACCAAGGTCGAGACCCCTGCGGACTCGGGCGACGCGAAGTCCGACGACAAGGCGGCTTCCGACGAGGCGCTCGGCACCACGCGCGACAACCCGGCACCTCTCGGCTCCGCCATCTCCGGCGGCGACTGGACCGTGACCATCAACTCCGTCACGACCGCAGACAGGGACTCGTTCGGCCAGGCACCGGCGGCCGGCTCGACGCTGCTCGTGGTCAACATGACCGCCACCTACAAGGGCGACGACGAGCAGGGCGAGACCGCGTGGGCAACCGTCAACTTCGTCACCGCCGACGGCACCACCATCGACTCCACGAGCGGATCGACGATGTTCCTTGCGGACAACGAGTTCGACTCGCTCAAGAAGGTGTACGCCGGAGCTTCGGTCAAGGGCGACACGATCCTCGAAGTCCCGGCGGAGGGCTGGAAGAACGGCGTCCTGGCCGTCTCCCCGGACATGATGAGTGACGACACCTTCGTCGCCGTGAAGTAGGTCCACACCCGGCCATCAGGCCGTGTCGACGACCCCGCGTCCCTCAGGACGCGGGGTCGTTCGCACACCCGGCGCATGATCGAGTGACCGATCGGCGTCGTCCCACGTTGGTGGATCCATGCGTTGGCGACCCGACACGCGGCGGTCAGAAACGCACGACCGTTCGCGCGGTTTCGCCGCGACATCGGATGTGGCCGACCCCCCCGCGCCAGCGCCCGAAGGTAAATCGTCGATCGTCAGGCGCAGTCGCCACAGAGGTCGGCGGCCGGTGAGGACCGTCGAGATTCGTGTTGAACGAGGAAACAGGTTGTGCAGGTGAACTCGTCGATCTGCTTCGGCGTGACCTCGATGGAGAGGATCTCGTGGGAGAGATCCGCGCCGGGAAGCTCATACGACTCGGCTAGTTCGGTCTCGTCCTCGTCTACCTTCCCCGAGGTCTTGTCCTGCTCGCCCGAGGTGAGGCGGCGGGCCTCCAGGCTCGGTTCCTTCTGCTCGTCTTCGGTCTTGCGGGATGCGTCGTAGTCGGTGGCCATGTGGAGGTCCTCTCGGGGCGGTGCGCGAATGCTAGCCCCGGACGCGGGAGAGGCGCAGTCGTCAGGTCATCCAGGATGGGGTGATCCGCGAGTCCGGTAGGTAGACGCAGTAGGTCCCGGTCCGGATGGCCCGGTCGAGGTGTTCGCCGAGGGCCGGGTTGTGCTCTCGTATCCGGCTGATGGCATGGCGCACCGCTCGGGTGACGCTGACGCGCGCGCGTTCGGATGCGGACCCGGCCCGCCGGTCGCGCCCGCTGAGCCCAACTGCGCGGGACAATTCGCGGACGAGGAAGTCACGTTCCGCCTCGGCCTGGGCAACACGTCCGCTGTCACTCATCAGCCGGGCATCCTCGAGGTCCTCATCGATTTCCTCCAGCCGCCGGCGGTAGGCGTTCCTGGCCTGGGCATCGAGCAGCAGACCAGAATCCCCCCATCCGGAGGTCGTCATGCCCGGATCAGTCCTACCCGGAGGGGTCGCGGAAGGAGCGACGCCGCTCGAGACGAGGTCGAGCACGTGGAACTCACGGCCGGGGATGCGCGAGCAGCCGCGCGAGATAGTGCAGGCCCTTCAGATCACGCAGGGTCACGGTGTGTTCCTGGAATGAGATGGACCAGTAGTCGCCGTCCTCCAGGCGAAACACGTTGGGCTCCCGCTGGCCGTCGTCGACCTGCCGCGTTCCCCCCGGCCGCGGTGCCGGATCCAGCTCGAGGCGGGCATCGGTCTCATCGCCGGCGGCGCGGTCTGCTTGTGCCAGGCCGGTGCGCGCCAACGCGGCCTCGTGGGGAGCCCCCACGCGACTCCACAGCTGGACGGCAGTCTCGAACCCATGCCGGGCGCCGGCCCTATCGCCTGCAGCGAGCCGCACCCGCCCGTCAGCCATCGCCGCACTGGCAGCCAGTGCTCTGCTCTCGAACGCTGCGGCGACGCGGCCGAGTTCGTCGGCCGCGTCGCGGGCACCCAGGAGGTTGCCGGCGGCTACGTCGATCTCCACCCGAGCGGCGAGCAACGGCGCCCGGCGCAGGTCGGTGTTCGGCGGCAGCTCCTTGGACGGGACGTTCAGGGGATGTTCGAGCGCGTCGCGGATGGATGCCGAGGCCAGCGCAACGTCGCCCTGAGCCAGTCGCAACAGGGCGAGTCCCGGCTCCGGATCCCACCCCGCTTGCCGGGCCGCGAGGAACGCGTCTTCCGCACCCTCGAGATCACCGACTGGAGTCGGATGCGGCCCAGTTCGGTGAGCGGCCACCCGAATTCCCGGCGGAGATACGGTCGCAGTTCCGCGCATGCGGCAAGGGCCTCCTGTTCCGCCTCGGCAAACGCCCCGCGCAGCCGAAGGATCTCGGCACGGTGCACACGGCAGCGGCCATGGACGCTGCCGATACCGGTTCCGTGGCGCCACCGCTCCATGGCCTCGGTCCACTCCTCGGCGAGGTCGTGCTGGGCGAGGCCCTGGAGCATGCACACCAGCTCGCAGTAGACCATTCCGGTCGAAATGGCATCGAGCTCACCGGAGATGGTGGCCACCGCCGCCTCCTCGACAAGGTCCAGGCCCCGCCGGACCTCACCCGCCAGGATCACGGCGTGCGCCTCGGCCACCCGACCGAGAGCGGCCGCCGCCGGGTTGCAGGTCGACCCCGTCGCGATCGCACGACCTGCCCATTCACCGGCGGCGCGCACATCGCCCATCATCAGCCGCTCGTAGCTCTTGATCACCGCCACCCAGGCATGGGTCGGGGTCTCGTCGTACCCCTCAAGCAGACGCTCCGCTCGCCGTACCCAGCCGCGGATCGGCGCCATCAACGCGGTGTCCATCAACAGGTGCAGGGCGACTCGAGTCGCCGCGCCAGCCGCCGCGATCGAGTCGCCGGCCCGCACCGCGTCTGTGTGCGCGCGTTCCCACGCCTCGATCGTCACCTCGACATGGCCGGTGGCGTAGGCGGCCTCGGCCAGCAACCCGAGATCGTCGAGCGTGAGCCGGGTGTGCTCGTCGGCTCGGACGAGCAAGCCGTAGGCCCGTGGCCAGTCACCGGCGGAGGCCGCCTCGCGGCCCCGCACCACCAGCTCCGTTCCGGCCACGTCGTCCATCGCTCACCCGTCCGCAGGCAGGCCCGCCTCCGGGCCGCTGTAACCCCGAGGGCTACCCGGGTAACAGTCTTCCTCACGCCATTCAATTGCGCGTCGAGAGCCGATGCGACGGAAGGAGAACTTAATGCCGCTCATCAACGTGAAGCTGGTCGAAGGCGTGTTTGACGCCGCCCAGAAACGGGAGATCGTCGAGAAGCTGACCGAGGCCATGGTCAGCATCGAAGGCGAGAACATGCGGCCGGTGACGGTCTGCTACCTGGAGGAAGTGCGCAGCGGCGACTACGGCATCGGGGGCAAGCCCCTCACGACCGCCGATGTGAAGAACCTGGCTGCCGGCCAGCCTGCGGCGGTGTAGCGCCAAGCCAGTTGTCAGAGGCGCCGCCCGAGAATGCGGCGCCTCTGCGGGGCGCCGCCCGACGACAGGCGCGCCCGCCACCGACGTCGATGACCAACGCAACCCGAACACGAGAGGCAAGAAGACCGATGAACACGAATCTGACACAGCTGCCACCGTCAGGCACCGTGCACGCGAACGGGCAGGAGCTGTACTACGAGATCCACGGGAACGGCCCACCGCTGGTTCTGGTGATGGGGATCGGGTACGACTCCTCGCTCTGGACCCTGGCCCAGGTCCCGGCCCTTTCCACCCAGTTCCAGGTGGTCCTGGTCGACAACCGCGACGCCGGCCGCAGCTCGAAGCCAGCCACCCGTACCGAATCGCGGACATGGCAGATGACCTCGCCGGTCTGCTCGACGCGCTAGGGATCCCGCGCAGTCACCTGCTGGGGCTGTCCATGGGAGGGATGATCGCCCAAGAGTTCGCTCTCCGACATGCCGACCGACTGGATCGGCTGGTGCTCACCGGAACGGGAGCAGCGCCGGCACGAGCCGCCGTCGATCCGATCGGAATCTGGAGCTGGGTCAAGGCGAACGACGCGACCGGGGAAGTGTTCGGTGGCCAACAGTTCGTGACTCTCTTCTCCACGGCTTTCCTCCGGAACCACCAAGCGGTGCACGACACCGCCGAGCTGCTAGCAAGCAATCCCTACCAGATGAGTCCCTGAGGCCTACGGAAGACAAGCGGACGCATACGGGCACTTCGATGCCCTCGACCGGCTGGGCGCGATCACGGCCCCGACCCTGGTCATCGTGGGAGAGCAAGACCTGCTGACACCACCCTGGATCGCCCGCGAGCTGGCCGCCGCGATCCCGGGCGCCCGCCTCGAGGTCATCCACGGAGACGGGTCCTCACACCTGGTGCCGATCGAGCGCCCCGACGACTTCAACCGGCTCGTGTCCGACTTCCTTACCGACTGACTGGAAACGGTCAAGACCGCACGTCGAGGCCGAGACAGCCAGGGAGCTTGTTTGCTACCTGGGTGTGATGTCCAGCCACGTTGCTCGACCGGGTGTGCCTGCCGCGTCCATGGGCCGGACCAGACCGTCGGTGGCGACTTAAAGGACTGCGCCGCGTGGCGTCATCTCGACAGCGGCCACACCCCTGCCGTAGAGCACCATCAGCCGATCGCCATGGCTGGCGCGAAGCACGCCGGAGTCTTCCGCAAGGGTTTCGACGACTCGATCGATGACCTCTTCCTCGTCGCCGTCATCCTGAAAGCTGACGTCGAGCTGGTCACCACTCACGAGGCGAACCCGCAGCACTATCTCTGCCATGCGCACGCACCTCGTTTCCTGTCGCGCCCGCCCGATCGTGCGGCTAACCGCCACTCTGCCAGCGTAGGTCCAGGCCAGCGAAACAGCACCAGGACGAGTCACTCGACCAGGCGGCGCTATCACACGCTGCCATGCACCACCCGTCCGCGGCATGACCGGACGTCGTGTCTGCTCGTTTGCTGGTGTGTCGCGCGGCGGGCTGCGGGAATCTGCTCAGGTCTCGCCCCCGATGTCGAACTCGTAGGCCTCGAAGACGAGATCGGAGCCTTGCTGACGGTGACGGACGAGTCTGCCCAGGAGCGCCGTGCCCAGGTCACGCACGCTGTCCACGTCGTCGACGACGTCAGGAACGGTCACTCGGGCCATCAGGCCATCGACCTCACCGCTCATCACTCCGTGCTCGCGGGTGAGGCGGGCTACGGCATCGGACAGCCGCGGTGAGGACGTGCGGAGGTCGCGATACAGCCCGTTGGGGCCCTCCGTGATCTCGATGTGTTCACGGAAGTCGCCCGCGAGCTCCACCAAAGCAACATGGACACGCTGGGCCCACCGCACTGAGTCCCCGGTAGCCGGCGCGGCCAGGGCAGCTTCCAGCGCGCCCATCGACTCACGCAGCTCCGCACGATGACGTCGCAGCTCCTCCAGGAAGGCCCGATCTGGGCTGGACGAGTTCGCTTCCATCGACCCTCCCGTCCCGCGTCACGTTGACTCATCAGTGTCGCGCAATCCCGGTTGCCTGGCGATCCTGCTGTCCTTGAAGCAGCGGGTAGGTCGATGCCGCAGCGAGACCCCTCTGCTGGGGCAGCGCGGTCGTCCTCCCGAGCTCTCGGCTGAAAGTGAGTCCTGTGGGTGTTCGGCGTGGTTGCGAGGTGACTGCACCCGTTCCCACAGCAGCGACAGACGATCCCGGGTTCCTACCTACCCCGCTTGGCGAACCCATGCGGGGGAGGGGTGAGGCGATTACGGCGAATGACGCAGGTTGCAAGCGCACGACTCGCGGTATGTGCCGATGTTCGACTCTGGACGGCCGGGCTCGTCCGGCCTGACATGGGGTCGGCGGTCCTTGCGCTGGTCATGAGGGTGCGTCGGTCAGGACGCCCCAGGATCGTCGTTGTAGGCGGGATGGTGGCTCGCAACCTGGCGCGCCTCGGTGAGGTGGCCGCCCAGGTAGGCGCCGAGACCCGTGGCAGCCATCCCGGCCAACGCCAGCCGGACCCCGGTGCCGTGCCGGCCGCGTCGGCGAGCCATCCACGACGCCGCATACACGCCGATTGCGGCGCCATTGGTGACCGCGTGGACCAGCCCCACCCGCTTGTCGCGCGGCCCTGCTGCCGACCACTCGGCCCACCCGCTCCAAGCGGTCGGCCCGGCCGCCAGCAGTCCGGTGCCGATGAGCCTCTGGGCCGAGGAAGACGAGTCAGTCCCGCCGATCAGGTCGAGCACACTGGCCGAGGTCCATGTGCCCAGGACAACGTCGGTCAACATCGGGTGGATGGCATGACCCAGCCACTCGCCGCGCAGCATCGAGCCGCGTGTCCCGCCGCCGAACAACGTCTCAACGACGGGCTCCAACGCCTTCACAGGGCGGTCGAGCACCGTCGCGCCCTCCAGCCGAAGCGTCCAGCGGACAATCCTGGTAGGCCGTTCGACAGTGGCCATCTCGGTTCTCCTCGGAGGCGTGTACGACGAGGACGTTCCCCAGTTCACCGTCGGGCAATTGTTGCCCGCTGCGCAAGGTCCACGGAACAGAGCGATTCGTCTGGGGCCACTCCCAGCAACGCTCAGGTCGCCGTGGCGCAGGCGAGGGCGGCGCTCGAGGCGGCGGCCTCGATCTCCGGGGTCATCAGGCTCCGGTCCTGGTCGACGTAGTTGTAGTCCGCGTCGAAGAAGCCGGCGTCGGCCATCTCCTGGAGGCCGGCGTCCTGGACCCAGCGCTCGGCCATGCAGTCGGCCTGCGCGGCGCTCATCCCGCCGTCCTCGTCGAGGGCCTGGGCGAGGCTGGCGATGGCGACCTCCTCGTCGGAGCCGGACGGCGCGGTCGAGGCGCCTTCGGTGCGCTCGAGGTCGTGGGTGAGGTCGGCTCGCTCGGGGACGTGGAGACCGACGAGGTCGGGTCGGTGTTCTGCGCGACCGGGTCGTCGCCGTCGTCGCCGCTGGTCAAGATGTAGTAGGCGACAGCGAACGCAGCGAGGGCCAGCGAGCAGCGCGATGCCGGCGGCGAGCACGCCGGCCGGACGTCGCGTCGAGCGCGCGGGTGCGGCGGCTCCCTTCTCGACCGGCGTCGCGGTGTCGGGGAGGGTGCGGGCCTGGCGCAGGTCGTCGCGCAGGTCGACGGCGGAGCGGTAGCGCTCGGCGGGGTCCTTGGCCATCGCTGTGCGCAGGATCCGGTTGATCTCGGTGGCCAGCGGGCCGTCCTCCGGGAGCTGCGGGATCGGCTGCTCGAGGTGGGCGGTGACGATCTGGTACTCCGACGTCCCGGCGTACGGCGCCCGCCCGCTGAGAGTCGCCCAGAGCAGGCAGCCGAGCGAGTAGACGTCCGTCTCCACGCCCGCCTTGCCGCCGGTGTGCAGCTCGGGCGCCATGTAGGAGGGGGTGCCGATGGTGCTGGTGCCGGTGTGGGTGTGCTCGGCGCCGACCTGCCGGGCGATGCCGAAGTCGCCGAGGTAGGCCTGGACGGAGTTCTCGCGCCGGCGCAGCAGCACGTTCGCGGGCTTGATGTCGCGGTGGATCAGCCCGACCGCGTGCGCGTCCGCGAGCCCCTCGGCCACCTGCGCCATCACGTCGAGGCCGACCCGCACCGGCGGGGCGCCGTACGACGCGAGCATCTGCCCGAGGTCGCCGTCGGGGATCAGCTGGGCGGCGATGTAGAGGCAGCCGTCGTCGACGCCGTGGGCGTAGACGTGGACGACGTGCGACGAGTCGAGCGAGGCCTGGGCCTGCGCCTCACGGGTGAACCGGGCCCGGAAGTCGTCGTTCTCGGCGAGGTGCGGCGAGATGACCTTGAGCGCGACCTTGCGGTTGAGCGACTCGTCGTCGGCCTCGAACACGACGCCCATCCCGCCGCCGCCGATCCGGCGCACGATCCGGTAGGGACCGATGGACTCGCCCTCGGCGGGGTAGCCGGCACTCACGCTCACGCTGCCGTTCTACCCCGCTTCCGAGGACTTCATGCCGAGGCTGTGGACGGTCAGAACAGCAGCGCGGACGCGGGGTCCTCGAGGATGCCGGCGACATCGGCGAGGAAGCGCGAACCCTTCTCGCCGTCGATGTGCCGGTGGTCGAAGGACAGCGCCAGGGTGGTGATCTGGCGGACGACGATCTCGTCGTCCACGACCCACGGCTGCTTGCGGACCGCGCCGAAGCACAGGATCGCGGACTCGCCCGGGTTGATGATCGGCGTCCCGGCGTCGACCCCGAACACGCCCACGTTGGTGATCGTGAACGTGCCGCCGCTCATCTCCGCCGGCTGGGTCTTGCCGTCCCGCGCGGTGGCGGTGAGCTGGTTGAGCGCGCCGGCCAGGTCGAGCAGCGACTGGTCCTGCGCCTCCTTGACGTTGGGCACGACCAGCCCGCGCGGCGTCGCGGCCGCGATGCCGAGGTTGACGTAGCTCTTGAAGACGACCTCCTGGGCCGCCTCGTCCCAGAACGAGTTGATCTCGGGCGTACGCCGCATCGCCAGGATCACGGCCCGGCTCAGCACGAGCAGCGGGGAGACCTTGACGTCCCTGAACTCGCGCCGCTTCTTCAGCCGCTCGACGAACTCCATCGTCGCGGTGACGTCGACGGTGATCCACTCGGTGACGTGCGGGGCGGTGAACGCCGACTGCACCATCGCGCCGGCCATCATCTTGCGGACGCCCTTGATCGGCTCGCGGTGCTCCCGCTCCTCTTGGTTTCGAGACAGGCGCTGCGCGCCTTCCTCAACCAGCGAGGCTCCGCCGGCCGCGGACTCGACGTCCTCCCGCGTGACGGTGCCGCCGGCGCCGGTGGCGGTGAGCGTGGCGAGGTCGACGCCGAGGTCCTTGGCCAGCTTGCGGACCGGCGGCTTCGCCAGCGCGCGCACGTCGGACGGCGCGGAGGTCCGGGCCGAGACCGACGGGACGGCCGGCTCGTCGGCACCCTCGACCATCGGGGACGGGCCGGGCTGGAACGAGCCCTGCGCCTGCACGTTCGCCGCCGCGGCACCGACGGCGACGCCGGGGGTCGCGGCCTTGCGGGCGCGGCGTACGGGCATGCGGTCGGCCTTGTTGCGTCCGACCAGGCTCTCGCCCTCGCCGCCACCGCTGGCGCGCGGGTTGGACAGGTCGATCTCCATCTCGCGCCGGTGCAGGCGCCTTGGCCTCGGCGGGCTCGACCGGCGTTGGGTCAGCTGCCAGCTTCGTTCGGGTCGCCGATGGCGATGATCGGCGTGCCGACCGGGACCATCTCGCCCTCGGGCACCATCAGCGCCAGCACCGTGCCGGCGTACGGCGACGGCAGCTCGACCAGCGACTTGGCGGTCTCGATCTCGACGATGATGTCGTTGATCTCGATGACGTCGCCGACCTTGACCTTCCAGGCCACGATCTCGGCCTCGGTCAGGCCCTCGCCGACGTCGGGCAGCTTGAACTCAGACATTCGCGCAGCCCTCTCAGAAGCTCAGCGAGCGGTCGACGGCGTCCAGCAGCCGGTCGAGGTCGGGGAGGAAGTCCTCCTCGATCCGCGAGGGCGGGTACGGCGTGTCGAACCCGCCGACGCGCAGCACCGGCGACTCCAGCGAGTAGAAGCACTCCTCGGTGATCCGGGACGCGACCTCCGCGCCCATGCCGAGGTTGACGTGCGCCTCGTGCGTGATCACGGCGCGGCCGGTGCGGCGTACGGACTCGAAGACCGGCCCCATGTCGAGCGGGCTGAGAGTGCGCAGGTCGATCACCTCGAGCGACTTGCCCTCGCCGGCGGCGGCCTCGGCCGCCATCATCGCGGTCTTCACCGTCGGCCCGTAGGCGAGCACGGTGAGGTCGGTGCCCTGGCGGGTGACCCGGGACCGGAACAGCGGCTCGGGGGTCGAGTCCTCGTCGAGCTCGGCCTTGTCGGCGTGGTACTGCCGCTTGGGCTCGAGGAAGATCACCGGGTCGTCGGAGGCGATGGCCTGCTGGATCATCCAGTAGCCGTCGACCGGGTTGGAGCAGGCGACCACCTTGAGGCCGGGCGTGTGCGCGAACTGCGCCTCCGGGCTCTCGCTGTGGTGCTCGACCGCGCCGATGCCGCCGCCGAACGGGATCCGGATGACCATCGGCATCTTGGACTTGCCCTGGCTGCGGAAGTGCATCTTCGCGACCTGGCAGACGATCTGGTCGTACGCCGGGTAGACGAAGCCGTCGAACTGGATCTCGACCACGGGCCGGTAGCCGCGCAGGGCCATGCCGACGGCGGTGCCGACGATGCCGGACTCCGCGAGCGGGCTGTCGATGACGCGGTCCTCGCCGAAGTCCTTCTGCAGGCCGTCGGTGATCCGGAAGACGCCGCCGAGCTTGCCGACGTCCTCGCCCATGACGAGCACCTTCGGGTCGTCCTCCATGGCCTTGCGCAGGCCCATGTTGAGGCCCTTGGCGAGCGTGATCTTGGTGCTCATGCGTGGCTCCCCTCGAACGTCTCGAGGTACTCCGCGAAGCCGTCACGCTGGGCGGCGAGCTCCTCGGTCATCTCGGCGTACACGTGGTCGAACATGCTGAGCGGCTTCGGGTCGGGGAGCGCCTTGCAGCCCTCGCGCAGGTGGTGGCCGAGCTCGCCGGCCTCGGCCTGGACGGCCTCGAAGAAGTCGTCGTCGGCCAGGCCGTTGCGCTTGAGGTAGACCTCGACGCGGGCGATCGGGTCCTTGAGCTTCCAGTGCTCGACGTCGTCGCTGAGGCGGTAGCGGGTCGGGTCGTCGGTCGTGGTGTGCGCGCCCATCCGGTAGGTGTAGGCCTCCACGAACGTCGGGCCCTGGCCGTCGCGGGCGCGCTGCAGCGCGGCCTGGGTGACGGCGTACGTCGCGAGGACGTCGTTGCCGTCGACGCGGACGCCGGGGAAGCCGAAGCCGAGAGCCCGCTGGTAGAGCGGGATCCGGGTCTGGCGCTCGATCGGCTCGGAGATCGCCCACTGGTTGTTCTGGCAGAAGAACACGACCGGGGCGTTGTAGGAGGCGGCGAAGATGAACGCCTCGTTGACGTCGCCCTGGCTGCTGGCGCCGTCGCCGAAGTGCGCGATCACCGCGGCGTCGCGCTCGGGGTCGCCGGTGCCGACGACGCCGTCGCGCTGCATGCCCATGGCGTAGCCGGTGGCGTGCAGGGTCTGCGCGCCGATCACGATCGTGTAGAGGCCGAAGTTGTTGTCGGTGGGGTTCCACGAGCCCTGGTCGACGCCGCGGAACAGCCCGAGCAGGTTGAGCGGGTCGACGCCGCGGCAGTAGGCGACGCCGTGCTCGCGGTAGGTCGGGAAGACGTAGTCCTGCGGGCGGAGCGCGCGGCCGGCGCCGATCTGCGCGGCCTCCTGGCCGAGCAGCTGCGCCCAGATGCCGAGCTCGCCGTGCCGCTGCAGGGCGGTGGCCTCGGTGTCGATGCGACGGGTGAGGACCATGTCGCGGTAGAAGCCGCGGATGGTCTCGGCCTCCTCGTCGGCGCTCATGCCGTCGCCGAAGGAGAACTCGGCGTGCTCGACGCGCTGCCCCTCCGGGGTCAGGAGCTGGATGAGCTCGGGGCCTCCGTCTTGCTGGGAGGGCCCGAAGACCTCCACCAGGTCTGGGCCGAATCCTGCGTTGGTCACGTGCTGCACTCCTTCGTGTCTGCGACGTCGCGGGGTCTCCGCATGTCGCGAGTGGAGACGGTCCGACCGTACGGGTGGGTGTTCCCCGGCCGCTACCACCCCCGTTGCTGGGGCGCCACGACGTACCCCGGGTACCTGTGATCGGGACCACATCGTGCGCCGAAGAATCTACCCGTGGCTGCCACTGCGGGGCCAATCCATGCAGTCGCGCTCGGCCGACCGGTCGTTCCGGCGCGATTGCAGCGGAATGACAGGTTCGCGCGGCCAGAGATGCCATTCCGGCGCAATCGCGCCGGAATGGCATGGCGCGCGTCAGTGCGCCTCGCCGAGGTCCTCGTGCTCCTGGTGGGTCTCGGGCTCGACCTGGAAGGTCGCGTGGTCGATCTCGAAGTGCTCGCGGGCGCAGTGGCAGAGCTGGTCGAGGATGCCGCCGACGCCGAACTCCGCCAGGGCCTCGTCGGTGACGGTCACGTGGGCGGAGAGCGACGGCATGCCGCTGGTGATCGTCCAGGCGTGCAGGTCGTGCACGTCGACGACGCCGGGTACGCCGGCGAGGTGGTCGCGCACGTCGTCGAGGTCGAGATCCCTGGGCGCGATCTCGAGCAGCACCACCGCTGACTCCTTCAGCAGGTGCACGGCCCGGGGCAGGATCATCACCGCGATGATCAGGGAGGCGATCGGGTCCGCGCGTTCGAAGCCGGTCAGCGCGATCACGACGCCCGCGGCAACCGCGAGCACCGAGCCGAGGAGGTCGGCGAACACCTCGGTCGCGGCACCACGCAGGTTGAGGCTGCCGGTCTCGGACCGGTTCAGGATCGCCAGCGACACCGCGTTGGCGGCCAGGCCGGCCAGCGCGAACCAGATCATCGGGCCGGCCTCGACGGCCTGCGGGTCGGCGAGCCGGGAGATGCCGGCGTACGCGACGTAGCCGCAGACCGCCAGCAGGGCCAGGGCGTTGAGCATCGCGGCGAGGATCTCGGCGCGGTGCAAGCCGAACGTCGAGCGCGGGCCGGCCGGCCTGGTCGCGACGTACGACGCCCCCAGTGCGAGCACGATCGCCGCGGTGTCGGTGGCCATGTGCCCGGCGTCGGCGAGCAGCGCCAGCGACCCGGCGACCCAGGCGCCGACGAGCTCGACCACCAGCACGACGGCGGTGATCGCCAGCACCAGCCTCAGTCGCGCCCGGTCCTCCGCGCGCCCGGCGGCGTGCGAGTGGTCGTGGCCCATGCGCCGAGCCTAGTGAGAGCTTCTACCAAGGCTCGATCGGCTTGCCACCCAGATGAGCTCGCGGTCATGCGGCTCGGTCCAGCCGGACAGGTCGGGACCCTCGGGCACGATGCCGGACGGGTTGATGTCCTGGTGCACGACGTAGTAGTGCTCGCGGATCTGGTCGAAGTCGACGGTCTCGCCGAACCCGGGCATCTGGAAGAGGTCGCGGGCGTAGGCCCACAGCACCGGCATCTCGGTCAGCTTGTTGCGGTTGCACTTGAAGTGGCCGTGGTAGACCGCGTCGAAGCGGACCAGGGTCGTGAACAGCCGGATGTCGGCCTCGGTGACGACGTCGCCCATCAGGAACCGGCGGTCGGCGAGCCGCTCCTCGAGCCAGTCCATGGCCGCCCAGAGCCGGGCGTACGCGCGTTCGTACGACGCCTGCGAGCCGGCGAAGCCGCAGCGGTAGACCCCGTTGTTGACCTCGGTGTAGACCCGCTCCATCACCTCGTCCATCTCGCCGCGCAGGTCGGCCGGCCACAGGTCGGGTGCGCCGGGACGGTGGTGCTCCTGCCACTCGAACCACAGGTCGTGGGTGATCCAGGGGAAGTCGTTCGTGACCACCTGGCCGGTCGGCACGTCGACGATCGCGGGCACCGTGATCCCCCGGTCGTAGTCGGGGTAGCGCGCGAAGAACGCCTCCTGCAACCGCTCGATCCCGAGCACCGGGTCCCTGCCGTCCGGGTCGAGGTCGAAGGTCCAGCTGCGCTCGTCGTGGGTCGGGCCGGGGGTGCCGAGCGAGATGGCGTCCTCGAGGCCGAGCAGGCGGCGGACGATGATCGCGCGGCTGGCCCACGGGCAGGCGCGGGCGGCGACGAGGCGGTAGCGACCGGGCTCGACCGGCCACAGCTCGCCCTCCACCGGACCGCGCTCGGGGACCCGCTCCTCGCGGGTGATCCGGTCGGGGATGTAGGCGGTGTCCCGCTGGAACTCCTGGCCGCGGTTGACGTACGTCGTCCGGTCGTCGTCGCTCATGGACGGCCCGTGCCCGATGGCCGGTCATCCAAACGCCAAGAGATGTTTGCAAAGATCTATTTGCAAACAACTGTTTGCGATTCTAGGCTGGGCGCATGGAGCTCACGTCGATCACCCCGTCACCCGCCGACCTGAAGGCGCTGACCCACCCGGTGCGGCTGCGGATGCTCGGCCTGCTCCGGATCGACGGGCCGGCCACCGCCACCCAGCTGGCGACCCGGCTCGGGCTCAACACCGGCGCGACGTCGTACCACCTGCGCCAGCTCGCCCAGCACGGCTTCGTCGAGGACGACGCGGGGCGGGGCAACGCCCGCGACCGCTGGTGGCGGGCGGTGCACCAGTCGACCAACACCGGGCGCGAGGAGCCGCCGGACGAGGCGGGACGCGAGGTCCTGGATGCCTATCTGCAGTCGGTCGCGGTGATGCTCACCGAGAACCTCCAGCGAGCCGTCGAGGAGCGGTCACTGCTGCCCGACGAGTGGCGCAGGGCCTCCGAGTTCAGCGACTGGGTGATCCGGCTGACCCCGAAGCGGGCACTGGCGCTGGTCGACGCGGTGAGCAAGGTGATCCAGGACGCCGAGGAGGACGACGAGGATGACGTGGACGCCGCCGAGTTCCTGGTGCAGTTCCAGGCCTTCCCGTTCCCCGGGAAGGTCTTCGGACAGGAGCGCTCGTGAGCACCCGCAAGCCGCTCTACGGCTGGCTGACCGCGGAGGCGCTCTCCCTCACCGGCACCCGGGTGTCGATGATCGCGCTGCCGTGGTTCGTGCTGACCACCACCGGCAGCCCCACCAAGACCGGCCTCGTCGCGCTCGCCGAGATGCTGCCGCTGGTGCTGATGAAGGTGCTCGGCGGCCCGATCATCGACCGGGTCGGCGCCCGCCGGATCAGCATCAGCTGCGACCTGCTCAGCGTCGTGGTCGTCGGGGCGATCCCGCTGCTGCACATGGCCGACCTGCTGACCTTCCCGGTCTTCCTGCTGCTCGTGGCGATGGCCGGCGCGTTGCGTGGCCCCGGCGACGCGGCGAAGCACGCGATGGTGCCCGACCTGGTCGCGCGCGCCGGCGTACCCCTGGAGCGGGCGACGGGCCTGCACTCCGCGGTCGAGCGCACGGCGTCGATGCTCGGCGCGGCGTTCGCCGGCGGACTGGTCGCCGTGGTCGGCCCCGCCAACGCACTGGTGGTCGACGCCGTCAGCTTCCTGCTGTCCGCTGCCGTGCTGGCGTGGTCGACGACGAGCCTCAGGAAGGTCTCGACACGCTCGGCCGACGCAGAGACCGACGTGGAGGTGACGGCCTCGGGTACCTCGCCCAGCTGCGCGAGGGCTGGGACTTCCTGCGCCGCGACGCGGTGCTCCTCGGCATCGCCGTGATGGTGGCGCTGACCAACTTCCTGGACATCGCCTGGGCGACCGTGCTGGTGCCGGTGTGGGCGAAGGAGTACGGCGGCGGGGCGGCCGTGATCGGCCTGCTGTTCGCCGTCTTCAGCGGCGCCTCGGTGCTCGGCGCGGTGTGTGCCGCCGCGTTCGGGGAGCGGCTGCCGCGGTACCTGACCTACCTGGTCGCGTTCCTCGTCGCCGGCGCCCCACGGTTCGCGGTGATGGCGTTCGACGTCCCGCTGTGGTGGGTCCTGGTGGTGGCCGTCGCGGGCGGCTTCGCCTCGGGCTTCCTCAACCCGGTGCTGTCGGCGGTGATCTTCGAGCGGATCCCGGCGCACCTGGTCGGCCGCGTCACCTCGCTGACGACGTCGATGTGCTTCGTGCTGATGCCGCTCGGCGGTCTGGCCGGCGGGCTGCTGGTCAGCGGCTACGGCCTGACCGCGGCGATGCTGGCCATCGGTGCGGCGTACTTCCTGGTGACGATGCTGCCCGCGGTCGATCGCCGCTGGCGGGACATGGACCGCCGGCCCGAGTCGGTCGTTCCGGAACCCGTCAGGACGGCGTGATCCCGGACCGGATCGCAAGGATCGCGGCCTGCACCCGGTCCCGGCTGCCGGTCTTGGCGAGCACGTTCGTGACGTGGGTCTTCACCGTGCTCATCGAGAGGTGGAGGCGCTCGGAGATCTCGGTGTTGTTGAGCCCGGCGCCGACCAGGCGAGGACGTCGTGCTCGCGACCGGTGAGCCGGTAGCCGTCCAGGTCGATGTCGGAGATCGGCCCGGCGCCCCGCACCCGGGACAGGACCGCTCCGGTCACCTCGGTGGACAGGATCGAGCCACCGGCAGGCGACGGTGCGCACCGCTCGCACCAGCTCCCGTCCGCTGCACCGTTTGAGCAGGAACCCGCGGGCACCCGCGGCGATCGCGTCCAGCACGTAGGTGTCGTCGTCGAAGGTGGTCACCACCACGACCGCCGGCGCGTGCGGTACGGCGGCGAGGGCGCGGGTGGCCTGCAGGCCGTCGAGGACGGGCATCCGGATGTCGACCAGGGCGACGTCGATGCGCGGGTCCCGGCGTACGGCGTCCAGGAACTGCTGCCCGTCCTCGACCGAGACCGCGACCTCCATGTCGGGCTGGGCGGAGATCATCATCGCGAACCCGTCGCGGACCATCGCCTGGTCGTCGACCACCGCGACCCGCACCGTCCGCGTCTCGGTGGTCATCGCCGGCCCACCGGGAGGCTGACGTCGAGCATGCTGCCGCCGCCGGGCCGGGCGCCCAGGTCCCAGGTGCCGTTGAGCGCGGCCACCCGCTCCGCGATCCCGACCAGGCCGGAGCCGTGCTCGGAGAGCGGTGGCGGGCCGATCCCGTCGTCGCTGACCCGCAGCCTGACCCGGTCGTCGGAGCGGGTGAGCTCGACCCAGGTGTGGGTGGCCTGGGCGTGCCGGGTCACGTTGGTCAGCGCCTCCTGCGCGATCCGGTAGACCGTCAGCACCTCGACCTCGTCCAGACCCGGCTCGGCCTCCAGCCGGACGTCCACCTCCACCCCCTGGAGTCGCAGCGGCGCGGCGAGCAGCTCGTCGATGTCGAGCAGCCGCGGCGGAGCGCTGACGGAGATCGGCGCGTTCGGGTCGCGCAGGTGCACGACGAGGGCATCGAGATCGCCGAGGGCCTTGCGGCCGAGCTCGCCGATGTTCCGCAGCGCGGCCTCCGGCTCGGCCATCTGCCCGGCCTCGGCCTGCACCACCATCGCGGTCACGTGATGACCCACCACGTCGTGCAGCTCCCGGGCGAGACTGGTCCGCTGCTCGAGCCAGGCCGTCCGTCCGCGCAGCTTGACGGCCTCTCCCGCGAGCTGGAGGGTGCGCAGCCGCGCCCGCAGGAGCAGCCCGAGGCTGCCGCCGAACAG
This sequence comes from uncultured Actinomycetota bacterium, assembly GCA_963803235.1. Classification (GTDB taxonomy): domain Bacteria; phylum Actinomycetota; class Actinomycetes; order Propionibacteriales; family Nocardioidaceae; genus Nocardioides. The sequence continues at coordinate 1,063,409 of CAWDLL010000006.1, read as the reverse complement.
CACGCCGAGCAGCGCGGCGAACACCGGGTTGCCGTCCTGGACAATCACGCTGACCGCGAACGAGACGAACGACCCGAGCAGCCCGCCGACCCAGCCGATCCACGGGACCGAACGGAGATCCTCGGCGACGGACCCGAAGACCAGGGCCGCGACGCCCAGCCAGAGCGGCACGGTCTCCGCGGTGGTGAAGGCGGCGACGAACGCCGCACCCGCGGCGAGGACCATGGACCGCCTGCGCTGGCTCGGGAGCGAGGCGAGCACGGCGACGGGGATGGCATAGGCGGCCAGCGCCCCATACTCGGCGCCGGAGCTGGTGAGCGTGGCGACCAGCGAGATGACCGCCGCCCCGCCGCCCGCGGCGTACGTGACGCGGCGCAGCAGGTCGGGGTCGTCCAGCACTCGGCGCGGCACCCTCATTCCGCCAGTGTGGTCTGCGAATCGCGCGGACGACACCGCCCGGGCGGAAGTCGGTACCCCGGTACCGGTCGGGTCCGGGCCCGCGGTGCCGGGCACCGGCGAGGACGGCACCACCGCCCGATCCGGCGACCCCTGCCGTCGGCCGACGGTGAGGCCATGACCACCAACCTCCCGGCAGTTCCCCGCCCCGCGCTCGCCGTCGGCGTCCTCCCCGTCGGTCCCTTCGTCAACGTCCCCAACGTCGTCACGCTGGTCCGGACGGTCCTGTCGGTCGTGATCGGCGCCGTCGCCGTCAGCACGGGCGACCTGGTCCTGCTCGCCGTGGGGTACGCCGTCTTCTGGGCCGGCGACATCGCGGACGGCTGGCTGGCCCGCCGGCTCGGGCAGGAGACGCGGTTCGGTGCGGTCTTCGACATCGTCTGCGACCGGGCCTGCACCGGGGTCATGTGCGTCGGCCTGCTGGCGTCGGTCCCCGCCGTGCTCCCCGTGGTGCTCGTGTTCGTCCTGTCGTTCATGGTGCTCGACTCGATGCTGTCGCTGGCCTTCCTGTGCTGGTCGGTGATGAGCCCCAACCACTTCCACGTGGTGGACCGGCGCGTGTGGCAGCTCAACTGGTCGCCCGCCGCGAAGGCGGTCAACAGCGCCGGTGTGGTCGGGGCACTGGCCGTCGGCGCGGACGCCGTCGCGTTCGTGGTGGCCTCCGGCGTGGTGCTGGTGAAGGTCTGGTCGGCCCGCCGCGTGGTCCAGATCCTGGCGGCCGAGGGACGATGAGCTCGCCGGCCGAGTGGGGCCTCGCGGCCGTCATCGGTGTCGTGTCGGCACTGATCCCGCTGGTCAACGCCGAGGCGTACGCCGTGCTGGCCGCCACCCGGACCCGGCCCGCGGCGGTAGGTGCCGTGGTCGTGGCCCTGGCTGCCGGCCAGACCGTCGGCAAGCTCGTGCTGTTCGAGGCGGCCCGTCGCGGGTCGGGACCGCTGCACGCGCGGCTCGCCCGGAAGGGGGAGGGCCGCGCGGCGCGCTGGCACGGCCGCGTCTGCGGCCTGATGACGCGACGGCGTACCGGCCTTCCCACCGTGCTGGTCTCCGCCGCCGTCGGGCTGCCACCGCTCGCACTGGTCAGCCTGGTGGCCGGCGCCTCCCGGCAGCGCCGCTGGGAGTTCGGCGCGGTCTGCCTGGTGGGACGCGCGGCGCGGTTCGCGATCCTCGTCCTGCCCGTGGCGTACGCCGTCTGACGCGTCCTGGGGCGATCGGATCAGAGACCAAAGTCGGCACGCCGTGGACCGTGGTCGGCTGCGCTCGGCCGTGCTGGCTGGTGGGCTTCTCCCGTGAGCGTGAGCACCGTCGGACCCACCACGATCGCCGAGCGAGCACTCGGCCCGGACCTGGCGCGCGGCTTCATGCTGCTGTTCATCGCGCTGGCGAACTCGCACTACTTCCTGCAGGGCTCGTCGGTGCTCGGTGGCTTCCCGCAGGACGGCTCCGGCGTCGACCGCTTCGTGACGTGGGCGATTGCGACGTTCGTCGACGGGCGCGCGTTCCCGATGTTCGGGCTGCTCTTCGGGTACGGCGTGGCGCACATCGTCGCCCGGCAGACCGGGACGCGTCTGGCAGACCCGGCTGCTGCTGTGGCGGCGGGCGCTGGTGCTCGTGGTGCTCGGCGTGCTGGACGCCGTGCTGCTGTACGTCGGCGACATCCTGGCGGCGTACGGCGTGCTGCTGTTCCTCGGCGCCTTCGCGATCCGGTGGAAGGACCGGTGGCTGCTGGTCGTTGCTGGTCTGTTCTTCCTGCTGACCGCGCTGCCGAACAACGACTCGATGTCGATCAGCACGGACCCGCCCGACCCGTCGATGCTGCCGCTCGACCTGTGGACGCAGCTGCCGGACCGTCTCGTCGTGGCGCCGTTCATCGCGCTGCTCGGCCCGATCGGCTTCGCCTGTCCGTTCCTGGTGGGGCTGTGGGCCGGCCGGCGGCGGCTGCTGGAGGAGCCGTCGCGGCACCGGGTCCTGCTGGGCTCGACCGCCGTCGTCGGCATCGGGGCGGCCGTTCTCGGCGCCCAGCCGGTCGCGCTGATGCTGGCTGGGTGTGGTCTCGCCGCCGAGCGCTGACGTGCTGTCGCTGATCGGTCCGCTGCACGACGCGACCGGCGTGCTCGGGGGCTTCGGGTACGCCGCGCTGATCGCGCTGATCGCTGTCCGGCTGGCGCCTGACCCGGGCCGGGTGACCCGGGCGATCGCGGCGACCGGCCAGCGCTCGCTGACCTGCTACCTGACCCAGTCGGTGGTGTGGGCGATCGTCTTCACGCCGTACCTGCTCGACCTGTCCGACGACCTCACCGTGGCCACGACCGCGCTGCTGGCCACTGTCACCTGGCTGCTCACGGTCGTGCTGGCCGACTGGATGCGGCGGACCGGCCGGCGGGGACCGTTCGAGGTGCTGATCCGGCGGGTGACGTACGGCCGCGCGATGGCCGGCCGGTCCCGCGCTGCGACGCCCTGAACCGCGGACTGGGCCAGGGAAACCTGCAGTTGGCCAAGGAAACTTCCGTGGCCGTGTGCGCAATTCCCTGGTTAACCAGGGAATTGCGCAGTCACCGGAACCCCGCGGCCAGCTTGACCAGCCGGTCGTTGGCCTCGGTCTCGCCGATGGACACCCGGGCACCCTCGCCGGCGAACGGGCGGACCACGATGCCGACCTCGTCGGCGGCGGCGGCGAACTCGGTGGTCCGGTCGCCGAGCTCGAACCAGACGAAGTTGCCCTGGGGGGCCGGGACGTTCCAGCCGTCCTTGGCGAGCTCGAAGACCACCCGGTCCCGCTCGGCGACCAGGGCGTCGACCCGCTCCAGCAGCTCCGGCTCCCGCTCGAGGGACGCGACGGCCGCGGCCTGGGCGACGCTGGAGATGCCGAACGGCAGGGACACCGCCCGCAGGGCACCCGCGAGCGGCGGCGGGCGCGACGGCGTACCCGACCCGGAAGCCGGCCAGGCCGTAGGCCTTGGAGAAGGTGCGGGTGACGACGACGTTCTCGTGGCGGCGGTACGTCGCGAGCCCGTCGACCGGGTCGTCCATCCGCACGAACTCGACGTACGCCTCGTCGACCACGACCAGCACGTGCGGCGGGACCTTCGCCAGGAACGCGTCGAGCTCGGCCTGGGTGACCGCCGGGCCGGTCGGGTTGTTGGGCGTGCAGACCAGCACCACCTTGGTCCGGTCGGTGACCGCCGCGGCCATCGCGTCGAGGTCGTGCCGGCCGTCGGCCAGCACCGGCACCTTGACCGCCGCTGGCGGCGGACGCGGCCACCGCGATCGGGTAGGCCTCGAACGAGCGCCACGCGAAGACGACCTCGTCGCCGGGGTCGCAGAACGCCTGCACCAGCTGGTAGATCAGCGCCACCGAGCCCGTCGCCAGGGCGAGGTCCTCGACCGGGACGCCGAGCTTCGCCGGACAGCGCGGCGTAGAGCTCGGCGTTGCCCATGTCCGGGTAGCGGTTCATCCGCTCGGCCGCGGCCGTCGCCGCCTCGACGACCCCGGGCAGCGGCGGGTACGGGTTCTCGTTCGAGGACAGCTTGTACGTCGTCATCCCCGGCCGCGGCACCGGCGGCTTCCCGGCGACGTACGGCGGGATCTCGGCGACGTTGGGACGCGGCTGCGGGGAGGTCATGGCGGTCAGGCTAGGCCACCTGCACGCCGCTGCCGCCACGGGCGGAGCATCAGCGCCAGCAGTACGCCGATCGCCACCCCGACCAGCGCGCCGGTCACGTTGTCGACGACGTCGGTGAGGTCGCAGGCACGGTCGATCCGGGCCAGCTCGAACTGGGTGTACTCGATCCCCGCGGAGTACGCCGCGAGCAGCCCGACGCCCAGCGGGACCGTGACCAGCGCCCACCACCGCCACCGCGCGGCGGCCACGACCAGCAGCATCCCGGCCGGCACGAACAGCACCGTGTTCAGCAGCCGCTGGCCGCTCGTGAAGATCCAGAAGCCCTCCGGCGCCGGCCCGCCGATCTCGCCGCAGGTCTCCAGCCGTCCCTCGGCCGGCACGATCCCCGGCGCGCCCTCCGCCGGGATCAGCGTGACCAGCGCGATCACCACGAGCGACCACACGAACCCGGCGATCGCGATGCCCGCCACCCACCCGTGACGGCGTGCGAGCACCGCCGCCAGGGCAGCGCAGACCGCGAGGGACAGCACCGCGCCCAGCAGCATGACGCCGACGCCACCGATGGGGAACACGCCGCCGAGGCTATCGACCGGTGGTCCGCCGACCCCTCGGCGGTTGAGGATGGCAGCAGCCGTCTCGAGACACCCGGCCACGAGGTCGGGACCGGCTCGACGCTCGCCGACCAGTTCGACGCGAGCCCACCGGCACCGAGGTCAGACGACAGGGGCAGGACGACCTCGCCGCCGTCGACGGCGGGCAGGTCGCGCCCGATCGGACGTCGACCGGGTTGGTCAGGCAGCGGATCGAGCCGCCGCCCTTGTGGAACTCCGAGACGTCGACCAGCACGACCTCGAAGCCCCACTCCTCGAGCTGGGCGCGGACCCGGTCCGGGCAGGCCGGCATCACGATGGTGCGACCGATGACGATCGAGTTGGCGCACGAACGTGGTCAGCGCCTCCTCCTCGGTGAGCACCAGCGGCTCGGGGACCAGCGCCATCAGCGCGGCGGCGGACTCGTCGTCGAAGGCGGCCGGGCAGACCATCGCGCGGCGCTCGTCGAGCGGGCAGAACGCGAGGTCGAGGTGGTACATCGCCGGGGTGCGTGATCCGCAGGCCGCGGACCCGGATGCCGAGGTCGTTGGCGAGGTGCTTGAGGCCGAGCTCCTCGGTGCGCGGGCCGTAGCCGACGACCAGGGCGTCGCCGAACGCGAACGCGTCGCCGGCCTCGAAGTGCGCGCCGACGCCGTCGCGACCGACGTACGACGTGGTCCGGCCGCTGCTCGGCGAACCACGGCTGCGCGGTCGCGGTCTCCATCCGGCGCTCGGCGTACCGCATGTGCGACATCACGACGTGCCCGGGACCTCACCCGTGCTGTCCGCGCGCTCGACGCCGAGGCCGAGGTTCATCGCGTAGACCATGTCGGGGGCGTCGGGACGCTGCGCGATCGCCTCGACGGTGCCGCCGAGGGAGCGGATGGTGGCGACCAGGGTGTCCCACTGCTCGCGGGCGCGGACCGGGTCGGGCTGGTCGGCGAGGTCCATGAACGGGTTGATCAGGTAGTCCACCCGGAAGTGGTCGGGCCGGACCATCACGTACGTCCTGCCCCATGCGAGTTCGTTGCCCATCGCGTTGTCGCCTCCCTCGTCGCTCGCCAGGTATTGTTTGATTGTCAGACAATCTGACAGACCCAGTGTGGGGCACGGTGGCAGGCGCGCGCAACTCCTGGTGAACAATGAGCCGGGACCGCACCGAGCCACCCGAGGAGGCCCCGTGTCCGAGCCGTTCGGCTCGCTGCGTCTCGAGCACTCCTCGACCGTCGACCGGGTCGCCGACGAGCTGAGGCGGGCGGTCTTCGACGGCGAGCTCGAGTCCGGTACGCCGCTGCGCGAGGTCGCGCTCGCCGAGTCGCTGGGCGTCTCCCGGCCGACCATCCGCGAGGCGCTCGCGGTGCTGGTCGTCGAGGGGCTGGCCACCCGCGAGCCCAACCGCGGCGTCTCGATCGCCACCCCCGACCCGGACTCGGTGCGCGACGTCTGCCAGGCGCGGACGGTGCTCGAGGTCGCCGGCGTACGGCACTGGCCGACCGCCGGCGAGGAGCTGCGCGAGGAGGTCCGCGGGGCGCTGGCCGCCTACCAGTCGCGCCGCCGACGAGCAGCTGTCCTACCAGGAGCTCAACGAGCGGCACCTCGCCATCCACCTGTCCCTGGTCGGCCTCACCGGCTCGCCGCGGCTGGTCGCGATGGCCGAGGCGCTCAACGCCGAGCTCCGGCTCGCGCTGGCCCAGGTCGACCGGGCCCGCCGAACGCGCACGCCCAGGTCGGGTCGCACACCCACCTGCTGCGACTGCTCGAGAACGGCGAGATCGACGCGGCCGCGGCCGACCTCGCCGAGCACCTCGCGAGCGCCGAGGTCGCGATCATCGACCGGCTCCACCTCAACGACGGAGACTGATTCGGCCCTTCGCCCTAGGCTCGGGCCGTGAGATTCGTGGTCTGGCTGCTGACCAACGCGATCGCCCTGGCCGTCGCGGCCTGGATCTTCGACGGGATCTGGTTCGACGGCGCCTCCAGCCCTTCCGGGCCGAGGTCGAGGACAAGTGGTTCGAGCTGCTGCTCGTGGCGCTGATCCTCGGCGCCATCATCGTCGTTCGTGAAGCCGATCCTGCAGATCCTGTCGATCCCGTTCATCATCATCACGCTCGGGCTGTTCCTGCTGGTGATCAACGCCGGGATGCTGCTGCTGACCAGCTGGCTGGCCGAGCAGCTCGACATCGGCTTCCACGTCGACGGCTTCTGGACCGCCGTCGGCGGCGCGATCGTGATCACGGTCGTCACCTGGATGGTCGACGGGTTCCTGCAGTCCGACCGGCAGTACGCGTGACGTCGCTGCCCCCACCGCGCGGCCCGGGCCGCTACTCCGTCACGCTCGTCTGCCTCGGCAACATCTGCCGCTCGCCGATGGCCCACGTGGTGCTCGAGGCGAAGCTCGAGGAGGCGGGGCTCGCCGACCGGGTGGAGGTGACCAGCAGCGGCACCGGCGGCTGGCACGTCGGCAGCCCGATGGACGAACGAGCCGCCGCGACGCTCGCCGCGGCGGGCTACGACCCGTCCCGGCACCGCGCCCGCCAGTACGACGCGGCCGGCCGGTCGACGTACGACCTGGTGCTGGCGATGGACGGCAGCAACCTCGCGCGACCTCGGCGTGGGCGAGACGACCGGGTGCGGCTGTTCCGGGACTTCGATCCGGCCGACCCGGGAGCGGACGTGCCGGACCCGTACTACGGTGGACCCGCCGGGTTCGAGGAGGTCCTGCGCATGGTCGAGCGCACCACGGAGTCGATCGTCGACGCCCTGCAACGCGAGCACGCACTGCGATGACGCGCCTGCCGCTGGTCGCCAAGCGGGCCGAGGAGCTCCTCGGCTCCTCGGTGGTGGCCACGGCACCGGTCGCCGGCGGCGACATCTCGACCGCCACCCGGCTGCGGCTCAGCGACGGCACCACCGCGCTGATGAAGACCCACCACAACGCCCCCGACGGCTTCTTCGACGCCGAGGTCCGTGGCCTGCGCTGGCTGGCCGAGGCCGGCGGCGTCGCCGTCCCCGAGGTGCTCGCGTCCGACCACGAGTGCCTGATCCTGCGCTGGGTCGAGCCGGGCAAGACGACCGTGGACGCCGCCGTCTCCTTCGGGCAGGCCCTGGCCACCGACGCACGCGGCCGGCGCGCCGGCGTACGGGCTGGAGGAGGACGGCTTCATCGGCCGGCTGCCGCTGCCGAACAAGACCGCGGACACCTGGGCGGAGTTCTACGCCACCCGCCGGGTGCTGCCCTACCTCAAGCTGGCCCGCGACCGCGGCAGCGCCACCGACGAGGACGCCGCCGCGATCGAGGCGGTGATCGGCCGGCTGCCCGACCTGCTGCCGGAGGAGCCGCCGTCGCGGCTGCACGGCGACCTGTGGAACGGCAACGTGATCTGGAGCCTCGACGGCGTCGCCCGGGTGATCGACCCCGCGGCGTACGGCGGTCACCGCGAGGCGGACCTCGCGATGCTGTCGCTGTTCGGGCTGCCGCACCTGCCGCGCGTGATCGACGCGTACGCCGAGGTGTCGCCGCTCGCCGAGGGCTGGGAGGAGCGGCTGCCGCTGCACCAGCTGTTCCCGCTGCTGGTGCACGCCTGCATGTTCGGGGGCGGGTACGCCGCCCGGGCGGCCGGCATCGCCGCGAAGTTCGCCTGAGCCCTGGCCGAGGATTTCTCAGGGGCGGCTCAGCCTGGGCTGGCACAGTAGGGCCGTGACCGCTCCCGCCGTGCCCAAGCCTCGCGTGCTCGTCGTCGACGACGACCGGGCCGTGCGCGAGTCGCTGCGCCGGTCCCTGGAGTTCAACGGGTACGACGTGAGCATGGCCTCCGACGGCGCCGAGGCGCTCGCCGGGATCGCGACCGCCGCGCCCGACGTCGTCGTGATGGACGTGATGATGCCGCGGCTGGACGGGATCGAGGCGACCAAGGCGCTGCGCAAGGCCGGCAACGACGTACCCATCCTCGTGCTCACCGCCCGCGACGCCGTCGGCGACCGGGTCGAGGGGCTCGACGCCGGCGCCGACGACTACCTCACCAAGCCGTTCGCCCTGCAGGAGCTGCTGGCCCGGCTGCGGGCGCTGCTCCGGCGCGTGGTGCCCGAGGAGGACGCGCCCGACGAGACGCTGACCTTCGCCGACCTGTCGATGGACATCGCCACCCGCGAGGTACGCCGCGGCGACCGGCTGGTCGAGCTGACCCGCACCGAGTTCACGCTGCTCGAGATGTTCCTGCGCCGGCCGCGCCGGGTGCTGGAGCGCTCGTTCATCCTCGAGGAGGTCTGGGGCTACGACTTCCCCACGACCGCCAACTCCCTGGAGGTGTACGTCGGCTACGTGCGCCGCAAGACCGAGGCCGAGGGCGAGTCGCGGCTGATCCACACCGTGCGTGGCGTCGGCTACGTCCTCAAAGAGTGATGACCGCTCCGACCGACCCCGACCAGCCCGCCCAGCGCTGGGACGGGGGCATCTGGCACTACCGGAGGTCCCTGGCCAGCCGGGTGATCCTGCTGACGACGATCGCGGTCGGCCTGGCCGTCGCGTTCGTGGCGCTCGGGGCGTTCCTGACCGTGCGGATGCAGATGCAGTCCACGCTCGACGAGTCGCTGCTCGACCGGGCGCACAAGGCGGCCGAGTACACCGAGGTCTCCGAGGTCACCGCGCAGGTCCGACTACCGACCTGGCTGCTCGGCGCCGGTGACTTCCGGGTGGCTTCGTGACCACCAACCGGGTCTACACGCCCGACAACGAGGCCACCCTCCCGCTCGGTGGACCCGAGATCGAGGTGGCCAAGGGCGATCAGGAGTCGAGCGTCCGGACGGTCACGTCGGGCGGCGAGCGGTACCGCGTGGTCACCGTCCCGACGGCGACCCCCGGCCAGGCGATCTCCATCGCCCAGTCGCTGGAGCCGCAGGAGAAGGTGCTCGCGAAGCTCGGCGGCGTGATGCTGCTCTTCGGCATCGCCGGTGTGGTCGCGGCGGGCATGGCCGGCTGGGCGGTGGCCACCAACGGCCTGCGTCCGGTCCGCCGGCTGACCACCGCCGTCGAGGGGATCGCCCGGACCGAGGACCTCACGCCGCTGCCGGTCGAGGGCGACGACGAGATCGCCCGCCTGGCCTCGGCGTTCAACCAGATGCTGACCGCGCTCGCCGCCTCCCGCGACCGGCAGCGCCAGCTCGTGGCCGACGCCGGGCACGAGCTGCGCACCCCGCTCACCTCGCTGCGCACCAACCTCGACCTGCTCTCCCAGGCCGACGCGAGCAGCGGACAGGGCCTCTCACCCGAGGCCCGCGCCGAGCTGCTCGACGACGTCCGCGCGCAGATCGAGGAGCTGACCACGCTGATCGGCGACCTGGTCGAGCTGGCCCGCGACGAGCCGCTCACCCACGTCGTCGAGGAGGTCGACCTGGCCGAGGTGGTCGACCGGGCGCTGGTCCGGGTGCGCCGGCGGGCGCCCGGCATCACCTTCGAGGCCGACGTCGCGTCGTGGTGGGTGGTCGGCGAGTCCGGCCCGCTCGAGCGGGCGGTCACCAACCTGCTCGACAACGCCGCCAAGTGGAGCCCCGCCGAGGGCACGGTGCGGGTCGCGGTCGCCGACGGCGTGCTGACCGTCGACGACGAGGGACCGGGCATCTCCGACCAGGACCTGCCCTACGTCTTCGACCGGTTCTACCGGGCCGAGGAGTCCCGGTCGATGCCCGGATCCGGCCTGGGTCTGTCGATCGTGCGCCAGGTCGTCGAGCGGCACGCCGGCACGGTCGAGGTCGAGCGGCGCCCGTCGGGCGGCACCCGCTTCACGGTCCAGCTCCCCGGAGCGGCCGTGCCCGCCCACGAGACCGCCTCGGCGACCCAGACCTAGACCGGCTGCAGGTCGCCCTCCGGGCGCGGGATCAGCGCCGACTCGGACTGGCCGAGCCAGGCCGGCAGCGCCCGGCGTACGGCGGTGGGGCCGTCGATGTCGACGTCGCCGCTCTGGAGGATCTGCTCCCACGAGCGGTCGCCGCGCCAGACGCTGACCAGGTCGCGGAGCGGCAGGTGCAGCGGTGGCGGTGACGTCGAAGCCCGGGTCGAAGTCGCACACGTCGACCTTCCCGTCGGCGACCACCAGCCACCACCGCGCGGCCTTGGGCTCGACGTCGCCGAACCGCAGCGCGAGCACGGTGCGCTGCCGGGGCCACTCGTCGACCGGCACCTTGCGCTTCATGTCCCACAGCAGCAGGTGCGGGTCGAGGTCCTGGTCGCCGAGCTCGCCGATCCAGCGGATCCCCCACTCGCCCAGCGCGGTGACGATCCCCGAGAGCTCCCGGCCGCTGGGCGTGAGGTGGTAGCTGGTCCGGCCTCCGTCGCCCTCCTCACGGCGCTCGATGACGCCCGCGCGCTCGAGGGTGCGCAGTCGCTTGGACAGCAGCGCCGGGGACATCTTCGGCACCCCGCGGCGCAGCTCGTTGAAGTGGGTGCTGCCGTAGAGCAGCTCCCGCACGACGAGCAGCGTCCACCGCTCGTCGAGCACCTCCATCGCCTTGGCGACCGGGCAGAACTGGCCGTACGTCGACATGTGACTCCCTCCGGGTTCCTCGCCCCCGGTCACAGTGTCGTGCGACTCGGGCGCCGTGACCAGTACAGATAGTGAACCGGCGTCGCTACAGATCTGGCACTAGTCTCGGACCCGCGGAAGCGGGACCGTGGTTCTCGTCCCGATCAACCCGATGCACAGGAGCACCACCATGACTCAGCAGACCACCGCCGCCGACACCGAGCTGAAGGCCAAGCACCGCGCGATGTGGGCCTTCGGCGACTACGACGACGTCGCGGTCAACCTGATCCCCGACCTCGGCCAGGCCGTCGCCGACGCCTGTCGCGTCCAGCCCGGGGAGCGGGTCCTCGACATCGCCGCCGGCAGCGGCAACGCCGCCATCCCGGCGGCCCTCGCCGGCGGCAGCGTCGTCGCCACCGACCTCACCCCCGAGCTCCTGGAGATCGGCCGCCGGCACGCCGAGGCCGCCAACGTCCAGCTGGACTGGCAGGTGGCGGACGCCGAGGCGCTGCCCTTCTCCGACGGTGAGTTCGACGTCGCGATGTCCTGCGTCGGCATCATGTTCGCGCCGCACCACCAGACCAGTGCCGACGAGCTGGTCCGCGTCGTCCGCCCCGGCGGCCGGATCGGGCTGGCGAACTGGACACCCGAAGGCTTCATCGGACAGATGTTCGCCATCATGAAGCCGTACGCCCCGCCGCCGCCCCCGGGCGCGCAGCCCCCGCCGCTGTGGGGCAAGGAGGAGCACGTGCGCGAGCTCCTCGGCGACCGGGTGACCGACGTCGTCGCGGTGCGGAAGACGGTCACCATCGACCAGTTCGCGAACGGCGCGGAGTTCCGCGACTACTTCAAGGCCGTCTACGGCCCGACGATCGCGGTCTACAAGTCGCTGGCCGACCAGCCCGAGCGGGCGGCCGCGCTGGACCAGGAGCTCGCCGACCTCGGCGACCGGGCCAACGAGGGCGGCGGCACCATGCGCTGGGAGTACCTCCTCTTCACCGCGAAGCGTGCCTGACCCGTCAGAAACTGCGCGCTGACCCGCCCGAAAGTTTCTGGCGGGTCAGCGTGTTCTCGGGGCTAGGGTCGTGGTGTGTCGTTCGACGTCGCGGCCGAGTCGTACTTCCGGTTCATGGGCAGGTTCGCCGAGCCCCTGGCCGACGACTTCGTGACGTACGCCGGGGTGCAGGCCGGGCAGCGCGCGCTCGACGTGGGCTGCGGGCCGGGCGCCCTGACCGCCCGGCTGGTCGAGCGGCTCGGCGTCGACGCGGTGGCCGCGGTCGAGCCGTCGGCGCCGTTCGTGGAGGCGGCGCGCGGCCGGTTCCCGGGCCTCGACGTCCGGTCCGCGTCGGCGGAGCAGCTGCCCTTCGGCGACGACGAGTTCGACGCCGCGCTGGCCCAGCTCGTCGTGCACTTCATGCAGGACCCGGTGGCGGGGCTGCGCGAGATGGCGCGGGTGACCCGCCCGGGCGGCACCGTCGCCGCGTGCGTCTGGGACCACGCCGGCGGCACCGGCCCGCTGTCGCCCTTCTGGACCGGGGTCCACGACGTCGACCCCGACGCCCCGGACGAGAGCCACCTGGCCGGGTCGCGCGAGGGTCACCTGGTCGAGCTGTTCGAGGCGGCCGGGCTGGCCGACGTCGAGCCGGGCACGGTCTCGGTCACCCTCCACTTCGCCACGTTCGAGGACTGGTGGGAGCCGTTCACCCTCGGCGTCGGACCCGCCGGCGGCTACGTCGCCGGGCTGTCCGCCACCGACCGCGTTGCCGTCCAGGCCGCGTGCGCACGCCATCTGCCACCGCCCCCGTTCGACCTCACCGCCACCGCCTGGGCCGCCCGCGGGCGCGCCTGAGCGCTGACCCGTCAGAAAGTTTCTGACGGGTCAGCGAAGACGCGGAGGAGGCGGTCGGCCTTCCAGCGGGACTCGGCGTACTCCTCGTCGACGTCGGAGTGGACGGTGATCCCGCCACCGGTGCCGAGCAGGTAGCGGCCGTCGCCCGAGGTCATCAGCGACCGGATCACCACGCCGAGGTCGGCGCGGCCGTCGGCGGAGATCCAGCCGAAGGCACCGGAGTACGGGCCGCGCGGGGTGTCCTCGACCTGGTCGATGATCTGCATCGTCCGCAGCTTCGGCGCTCCGGTCATCGACCCGGCCGGGAACAGCGAGCGCAGCGCCCCGACCGTCGTGACCCCGTCGGACAGCCGGCCGCGCACGGTCGACACCAGCTGGTGCACGGTCTCGTAGGACTCGACCTCCATCAGCACCGGCACCTCGACCGTCCCGGGGTCGCACACCATGGACAGGTCGTTGCGGAGCAGGTCGACGATCATCAGGTTCTCGGCCCGGAACTTCGGCTCGTCCGCGAGCCGCTTGCGCAGCACCTCGTCCTCGTCGGGCGTCGCGCCGCGCGGGGTGGTCCCCTTGATCGGCTTCGTCTCGAGCACCCGGTCGGCGGTGACCAGGGCGTACCGCTCCGGCGACGAGCTCAGCAGCCACGCGCGGTGGCCGGGCAGGTCGTGCTGGAGGAACCCGGCGTACGGCGCGGGGTTGAGGTCGCGCAGCCGCAGGTACGCCGACGCGGGGTCCAGGTCGCTGTCGGTCACGAGCCGGTAGGTCAGGTTCACCTCGTAGGAGTTGCCGGCGTGCAGGTGCTCCTGGACGGCGTCGAAGCCGGCGGCGTAGGTGGCGGGCGGGCTGTGGATTTGCTTGCGGTTGGGGACCAAACCGCGACCAACCGGCCCCGAAACGTGCGGTTCGTGACCAATCGTGGCCTGTGCATAGACGGCGTGGTCGAACAGCCGGACGTGCGGCGCCCGCATCCAGACCGCGTCGGGCAGCCCGCCGCCGGTGGCGGCCGGCAGGTCGGGCCGGCAGGCGTAGCCGAGGTACCCGAACCAGTGGTCGTCCGGCGTCCCCGCGTCGATCTCCGCCTCGAGCGCCGCGAACACGTCGTCGCCGACCACCTCGGCCCGGCCACCGCCGTGCCGGGTCACCTCGCGCCGGGCGGCGTCGTACGTGAGCGACACGTCGTCCTCGTCCAGCCAGCCGATCATCGACCGGCGACCCGACCACTCCCGCGCGCCGCCGCCGTCCAGCCAGAAGCAGCGCGGGTGCCGGGCGGCGATCTCGCGGAAGTAGGCGACCGGGTCCGCGCTCTCCCGGATCCAGGGGCTCACGACAGCTCCAGGAAGTTCGCGACGATCGCGGCGCCGTGCTCGGACAGGATCGACTCGGGGTGGAACTGCACGCCCTCGAGCGGCAGGTCGACGTGCCGCACCCCCATCACCGCATCCGACCCGGCCACGTGCGCGGTCGCGACCAGGACCTCCGGCAGCTCGAGGGCCGCGAGCGAGTGGTAGCGCACGGCGGCGAATGCCTGCGGCAGGCCGCGGAAGACGCCCTGCCCGTCGTGGTCGATCCGGGCCACCTCGCCGTGCGCGGGCGGCCGGCGGTCGACGGTCCCGCCGTACGTCGTCACCAGGCCCTGCATGCCCAGGCAGACGCCGAGGACGGGGACGGTCCCCGCGGCCAGCACCTCGCGACCGACCGCGAAGTCGCGTGACGACCGACGGGTGCCCGGGGCCGGGCGACAGGACGACGTGGCTGTGCCGGAGCACGTCGTCGGCGTCCACCTCGTCGTGCTGGACGACCCGCGGCAGGCGTCCGGTGACGGCGGCGACGAGGTGCACGAGGTTCCACGTGTAGGAGTCGTGGTGGTCCACGACCACCACGTCCGGGGCGGCCACCGGCACAACCTACTGCCTGAGCGCGCGGCACTCCTCCGGGACGGCGGCGTCGCGCACGACGACGGCGCAGCGGTCGTAGGCGTGCAGCCGGCGCTGCAGCGTCCTGAGCTCGGCCGGGTCGTGCGGGTCGGCGTAGGTGTTGGTCCGCTCGAAGGCCGCGTCGGCGTACTCGTAGAACTCCCAGACGTAGTCGGTCGCCTCGGGGTCGGGGTCGGCGTCGGTGCGGATCAGCACCGCGTCCCGGCTGCGCACGGCGACGTACGACGGGACCAGCGCGAGCGCCCCGTCGCTGGCGTCCGGGTCGTCCCCGGCGCCCGCCCAGGTGTGCTCGACGAAGGCGTAGTCGTTGCGGCCAACCGTCGGGTCGGCGAAGGTCGGGACGATCGAGTCACCGGCCCGGTAGCCGGGCGACGCGATGCCGGCGAGATCCTCGAACGTCGGCGCCAGGTCGATGTTCGACACCACCTCGTCGCGCGCTCCGGGGCGGACGCCGGGACCCACCACCAGCAGCGGCACCCGGATGTCGCTGTCGTACGCCGCACCCTTGCCCATGCCGAGCCCGTGCTGGCCGAGGTGGAACCCGTTGTCCGACGTCAGCACGACGTAGGTGTTCGGCGGCACCTGGCGCAGGATCCGCTGCACCGTCCGGTCGATCGACTGCACCATCCGCGCCCGGTCGCGCAGGTTGTTCTCGGCCTGGGTCTCGGTGACCTCGACCGGGTCCCAGATCGGGGCCGCCGGGGTCCCGTCCACCTGCGCGGGCGCGTTGTCGGCGAGGTCGTCACCGAACCCGGGCAGGTCCTCCACGCCGAGCTCGTCGCACGCGAGCCGGCCGCAGTTGCCGGTCGGCCGCTCCGCGCTCGGCCGGTCGCGGAACGCCGGCGGGAAGCCGGGGTCACCCGGGTAGGCGCCGGTCCCGCCGACCCGGCTGTGCGGCGCGTACGGCGCCACCTCGAGGAAGAACGGCCGCTTGTCGTCACGGTGCTCCTCGATGAAGTCGAGGGCGACCCGCTGCGTGACCGTGCCGGCGTACGAACGGTCCTTCTGCTCGGCGCTGGCGTCGGCCGGCGGGATGCCGTAGCGGCGGACGTCCATCACGCCGTCCTCGACGTAGGAGCGGTAGAAGCCCCACCCGTCGTACGCCGCACCGAACAGCACGTTGAAGTCGCTCCAGCCCGGCGGGGGTGCCGGCACCGGACCGCCCGGGACGTACTCGTAGCGGTTGAGGAACTTGCCGACGAAGCCGGTGGTGTAGCCGGCCTCCTGCAGCCGGACCGCGAAGGTGCGCTCGCCGTTGCCGTAGGCCGCGAACGCCTCGTAGCCGCCGAGCGGCTGGGTCGGGTCGAGGGCGCTGGGGGTGTTGATCCGGACGCCGGTCTGGTGCGGGTACTGCCCCGTGAACAGGCTGGTCCGCGAGACGCAGCAGAGCGAGTCGGTCACGAACGAGTGCGGGTACGACGCACCCTGGCGCTCCATCGCCGCCGCGCTGCGCATGGTCGGCAGCAGGTCCATCGAGAAGTCGTCCATCAGGACCAGCACGATGTTGGGCTGCTTCGGGTCGGGCGGGTCGACCTGCGCCGGCTCGCTGACGGTCGGCAGCGGCGACGGCTCGTCGACCACGGCGCCGTCCGGGCCGCCCGTGCAGCCCGTCAGCACCAGTACCGCGCACAGCAGCGCAGCGCCGAGCCTCCCCGTACCCCCGTGCATGTCCTCCCCCGTGCCTTCTTGCGTTTCCCATCGGCAGCTGCGGGTTGCACCTGTGCCTTAAGTGACGCAGGAGGGTCGAGTTTGGTTGCCTCGAACCGAGAATTGGGTCAGGCGCTCGGCGTGGCGAGCAGGTCGCGGACCAGGTCGTGGATCAGGTCGTAGCCGTGCTCGGTGAGGATCGACTCGGCGTGGAACTGGATGCCGCGGTAGTGCGGCCCGCTCACCAGGTGGATGTCGCCGGTCTCCGGATCGGCCTCGAAGGTCACCCCGTCGGGCAGCGTCTCGACCGGCGTACCCGCGTCGTCGGAGCCGCGGGCGACGAACGTGTTGTAGAAGCCGACCCGCTCGGTCCGGCCGTCGATCGAGACCGGCGACTGGGTGCCCTGGAAGACGATGTCCTTGAACGTGAGGTGCAGGCCCAGCAGGTGGCACAGCGCCTGGTGGCCGAGGCAGACGGCCAGGAACGGCTGGCCCCGCTCGAGCAGGCGGTCGACCGCGCGGCGCAGGGTCGCCATCTTCGGGTCGTCGCCGTCGCGCGGGTCGCCCGGGCCGGGCCCGACGATCACGAGGTCGTAGTCGTCGAGGTCGCCGTCCTTGTGCTCGTCGTGGCGGACCACCTCGCTGGTCATGCCGAGCACGCCGAGCACGTGGCGGAGCATGTTCACGAAGTCGTCCTCGCCGTCGAGGATCCCGACCCGCTTGCCCGGCCAGCGACGGGTCCGGCGGCGAGCCGCCCTGGTCGGTGAGCCAGAACGTGCTCAGCCGGCGGTTGCGGGAGTTGAGCGCGATCAGCACGTCCTCGTCCCGGGTCAGGTCGGCCACCCCCTCGGCGGGCGCGGACGCCTGCGGCACCAGGCCGAACGCGCGACAGGATGCCGCCGGCCTTGGCGTGCGTCTCGGCGACCTCGTAGTAGGGGTCGGAGTCGCGGACCAGGGTGGCGCCGGCGGTGACCTTGAGGTTGCCGGCGAGGTCGACGTCGGCGGTGCGGATCACGATCGGGCTGTCGGCGGTGGGCGCGCCGTCCGGGTCCCGGCCGAGCAGCGCGAGCGCGGCGCCGTAGTAGCCGCGGCCCTCGGACTCGTACTGCTTGATCAGCCGGCAGGCGTTCTCCACCGGGCTGCCCGTCACCGTGGCGGCGTACATCGTGTCGCGCAGGACCTCGCGCACGTCGCGGCCGGTGCGGCCGGCGAGGAGGTACTCCGTGTGGACGAGGTGCGTCATCGGCTTGAGGAACGGGCCGAGCACCTGGCCACCCTCGTGGCAGATGTCGCACATCATCTTCAGCTCCTCGTCGACGACCATGAAGAGCTCGTAGATCTCCTTCTCGTCCTGGAGGAAGTCCAGCAGCCGCGACTTGAGCCCGTCCGGCCCGCTGTGCCCGATCCGGAAGGTCCCCGAGATCGGGTTCATCCGGACGTCGCCGCCGTGCACGCTGACGTGCCGCTCGGGGCTGGCGCCGATCAGGTAGCGGTCGCCGGTGAAGAAGCAGATACGTCCAGTAGGCGCCGCGCTCCCGCTCCAGCAGCCGGCGGAACACGGTCAGCGCCTGGGCGGCGGACCAGTCGGCGACGACCGCGCGGTAGTGCCGCCCGATGACGAGGTTCGCGCCCTCGCCCTGGCCGATCTCGTCGCGGATGATCGCCTCGACCACCTCGGCGTAGTCGGCGTCGCTGCTCTCGAAGCCGCCGCGGTCGGTGAAGTCGACGCCGTCGTCCTCGAGCGCCTCGAGCACGTCCTCCACCGGCAGCTCGGTCTCGGTGGCGACGTCGACGACCACCAGCGGCGTCCCGTCGTCGTGCGCCTCGAACCCGCGCTCGGCCACCTGCCGGAACGGGATCGCGAGCAGCCGGTCGAACCTCCGACCCTCCGGCGGCGGACCCTCCTCGAGGGGTACGTCGAGCAGGCTCGCCACCTCGCTCCGCGCCCCGCCGACCAGGGTGACCGTGGCCGGGTCGCCGGCGTTGCGCGGGCTGAGCCGGATCGCCGCCCACGCCTCGTGCTCCTGGAGCGCGTCGATCGCGTCCCGGGCGGCAGAGGGGGAGGTCATGCGCAGAGACTAGTTGCGCCGTCGGTCACCGCCCTGCGCATCTCACGGGGTTTCGGCCGTCAGCCTGACCGTTCGGTGGTTGAGGTGCGAGGAGCGTCAGCGACGAGCCTCGAAACCCCCGCACCGGCGCAGGGCCTCAGCCGTCGATGGTGGTGAGGAGCTGGGTGGCGCGGGTGAGGACGACGTAGAGGGTGGCCCGGCCGGTGGCCGACTCGGCCTCGATCTCGCGGGGGCGGACGACGACGATGCCGTCGAACTCCAGGCCCTTGGTGTCCAGGCCGGTGAGCACCACGATCCGGTCCTCGCCGGACGGCGGGGCGCCGGCGTCGACCGCGGCGCGGGCGGCCGCGGGGGCGTCGGCGGCGAGCTCCGGCCAGGAGGCCAGCCACGCGTTCACCTCGGACCGGCGGGCAGCAGGCACCACGATGCCGACGGTGCCGCCGACCTGGTCGGCGATCTCGGCCACGGCCAGGCGGGTCGCCGCCTCGACGTCGGGGACGTCCCTGAGCACCGTCGGCTCGACACCGGTCGACCGGACGGCGGTCGGGAGGTCGGCGTCCAGCCCGACCCGCTCGGCGTACGCCGCGGCGTGGGCGTAGATCTCCGAGGAGTTGCGGTAGTTGGTCGACAGGTGGAACTCGTGCGCGTCCTTGCCCTCGAGCGCGTCGGCCCGGGCCGCGGCCGCCTCCGCCGGGACCGGCCACGACGACTGGGCCGGGTCACCGACGATCGTCCACGACGCGGTGCGGCCGCGCCGGCCGACCATCCGCCACTGCATCGGCGTGAGGTCCTGCGCCTCGTCGATCAGGATGTGGGCGAACGCGTCGTCCTCGATCCGGTGCGTCGGCGGGGTCCACGCCCGGCCGGTCGGGGCGTACTCGCGGTCCGAAGCCGTGGTCAGCTCCTGGAGGTCCGCACCGACGTGGTCGTCGAGCTGGTGGTCGTCCTCGTGCCGCGCCGGCACGTCGCCGAGCGCGTAGCGCAGCTCGTCGAGCAGCGGCACGTCCGCGACCGAGAGCGAGCCGTCGCCGCTCCAGGACTTCGCGAGCAGTCGCTGGTCCTCCGGGCTCACGACGCCCTCGCCCACCCGGGCCAGGAAGTCGGGGTCCCGCAGCCAGGACAACACCTCCGGGCGCGTCCAGCGGCGGCCACCAGGACACGGCGAACGCCACGAAGTCGTGGTTCGACAGCATCTCGTCGTTGAAGGCCTCGCGGCCCCGGTCGCGACCGCGCTCGCCCTTCACCTGCCGCCACATGGCCTCGAGCAGGGTGGACGCGACGCGCGGGAGCTGCCGGTTGCGGCGGCCCTGCGACATCAGCTGCCGGCGGATCCGGCCGAGCAGCCCGCGGTCGAGCGTGATGACGTCGTCGCGCCAGAAGATGCGGAACTCGTTGGGGCTGCCGGGCGCCTGCTGCCGCGCCGTACGCCGCAACAGCTCGGCCATCCGCGCCGAGCCCTTCACGTCGGCCACCGCGGGCTCGTCGTGCCGGGTCGCGCGGATCCCGTCGACGACCTCGCCGAGCGACCGCAGCGCCACCGCGGTCTCGCCGAGCGACGGCAGCACCCGCTCGATGTAGCGCATGAAGACGCCGCTCGGGCCGACGATCAGCACGCCGCCACCCTCGTAGCGGCGGCGGTCGGTGTAGAGGAGGTACGCCGCGCGGTGCAGCGCGACGACCGTCTTGCCGGTGCCGGGGCCGCCGGAGATCGACACCACGCCCTTGCCGGGCGCGCGGATCGCCTGGTCCTGCTCGGCCTGGATGGTGGCGACGATGGAGTGCATGGAGCGGTCGCGGGCTCGGGACAGCTGCGCCATCAGCGCGCCCTCGCCGACCACCGGCAGGTCGGTCTCGACCGAGGCGTCGAGCAGCTCGTCCTCGACGCCCACCACCTGCGGCGCCGGCGCAGCGCAGCACCCGCCGGCGTACGACGTCGTGCGGGGTGGCGGCCGTGGCCTGGTAGAACACGGCGGCGGCAGGTGCGCGCCAGTCGATCAGCAGCGAGTCGCGGTTCTCGTCGCGCAGACCGATCCGGCCGACGTAGCGCGGCTCCGGGTCCAGCTCCTCGCGCAGGTCGAGGCGGCCGAAGACCAGTCCCTCGTGGGCGGCGTCGAGCTGCGCGATCCGCTTCGCGGCCTGGAAGACCATGGCGTCGCGCTCGACGAGCCCACCCTCGTGACCCAGCCGGCCGCGGCCGTGGCCCTCCCGGGCCAGCTCCTTGGCGGCCGCCGCGGAATGCGCCAGCTGCCGGTAGACGCGATCCACGAACTGCTGCTCCCGAGCGATCTCGCGCTCGGCCAGCTCCTCAGACAACGGCGTTCCCTACTCCCCCGACCGGATATGGCAAGTTCTCAAGCCTACCGGCCGCGGGCGAAATCCACGCAGTTGTTCAGTCGATCCGCTCGTACGTCGCCAGGGCGAGCGCGGCTCGCGGACTGGCGTCGGCTCCGAGCCGGATGCCGTAGGTGCCGGTGCCGGGTCCGGTGGGCCTACCGGCCCGGACCCGGAACCGAGGCCGAGCGTCGACTCGATCTCCACGCCGTCGAGGAGCACCCGCTCCAGCGTGTGCCCGGCGTGGGCGCTGTAGTGGTAGACCAACGTGGGCCCCTCGGTGTCGTCCACGAGCTCGAGGGATCGGTCCCCCGGCTGGCTCTCGACCACCTCGGTGAGGCGCCAGGTGTGTCCGTCCTCCTCCTGGAGCTCCGGGATGTCCCCGGCCGCCGTCTGCCGTGCCGGGGCACCCTTCTCGTAGAGGCCGATCCCGATCCGGAGCCGCTCGGACGACACCGGCTGGTTGTGGTTGTCCGTGACCCAGAGGCGGACCTGCGCCGTCTCGCCGGGAGGGACACCGATCCCTTCGGGGTAGCCGATGCCGCCGGCGCCCCCGGGGTCGAAGGTCTCGTCGTCGCAGCCGGAGTTGCCGCCGGACGTGCTCACGGCCTCCTCGCCGGAGAATCGAGACGTGCACGACGATCTCCCCCTGGAGGCCCGTGCAGAACATGCGCGACGTGAGCCTGCCTTCCGGGACCTCGAACTCGAAGGTCACCACGGAGTCGCCGGGCTCGCCGATCCCGGCCCCCACCAGCGTGTCGCTCCCGACCTGCTCGCGGAACGTGATCCCGCCCTTGGTGTAGCCCTCAGGTGCGGCGTCGGTCAGCTCGTAGACGGCCAGCGCAGCATGGCTGCCACGGATCCGGTAGCGTCGACTCGCTTCCTCGGGGCACCAGCACGAAGTCGTCGAACTCGCCCGGCTCCGTGCCGAGGACGTCGCCGTTGCCGTCGGTCACCCGGACCGGGGCACCGGGGTCGGCCGCCCAGCTGACGAGCCACGGCCCCAACCTGCCGTCGAACCCGCACCTGCGCGGTGGTCCCGCCGTCCACCGTCGGCTCCGGAGGCGTAGCGGAAGGTGTAGCCCAGGGACTGCATCGTCTCCGGTGCGGTGTGGCCGTTGAGCTCGCGGTCCGCCGGGACGGGTCGCTCCGCCCGCCCCAGGCTCGCGACGGTCACGGCAGCCGCCACCACGACGGCGGCGACGCCTGCGACCAGCGCGTTCCGCTGCCGGCGCGCGTGGCGGGCGCGGGTGCGGGCCGCGTCGGCCCGGCCGGGTACGCCGTCGTCGTGCAGGTCGCGTGCGTGCGCGTCGAGCGTGCGCCGCAGCTCGTCGATGCCGGTCATCGCCGATCACCTTCCTCCACCGCGAGCGCGGGATCGATCCGCAGCTTCGCGAACGCCTTGCTGGCCTGGCTCTTGACCGTGCCGACCGAGCAGCCCAGCACGTGCGCGGTCTCGGCCTCGGTGAGGTCCTCGAAGTAGCGGAGCACCACCACGGCCCGCATCCGCCGTGGCAGCCGCTCCATCGCCTGCCACAGGTCGTGGCTGCTGTCGCTGCCGGCGCTCGGGTCCGGCGTACCGGCCTCGGGCAGCTCGTCGGTCGGGTGCTCGCCGTTCCACTTCCTTCTCCACCACGAGGAGTAGGTGTTGACGAGGACCTTGCGGACGTACGACTCGGGGTTGCCCTCGATCCGCGACCACGCGGCCCACGACTTCGCCAGCGCGGCCTGGAGCAGGTCCTCGGCCAGGGCGTGGTCGTGGGTCAGCAGGTACGCCGTCCGCAGCAGCGCGCTGGAGCGCGCGACCACGAACTCGTCGAAGTCGACCCCCGTCGTCATCCGTCCTCCCGAGGCAACGGTCATGGCACTCATGTCCGGTCAGACCGGCCGGCACCGATGAATGGTTGCCTGCTGGATTCCTACTTCTTCCGGTTCAGGAACGCGGTCATCGCCTCGCGGGCCGCGTCGGAGGCGAACAGCGTCGCCGAGAGCGCCGCCATGTCGTCGCCGTGCGCGTCGATCCGGGCGACCAGGTCCCGGTTCAGGATCCGCTTCGACTCCCGCAGCCCCTGCGCGGCGCCGGTGGCGAGCGACCGCGCAGACCTGCTCGACCTCGTCGTCGAGGGCGTCGGCCGGGACCGCCGTCGTGACCAGGCCGTACGCCGCGGCGTCGGCGCCGCCGAACACCTCGCCACCCAGCGTGGTGAGCGAGGCGGCGCGCGGGTTCATCCGGTGGTGGACCGTCAGCGAGATGATCGCGGCGGCCAGGCCGAGCTTGACCTCGGTCAGCGCGAAGGTCGCGTCCTCCGAGGCGATCGCGATGTCGGACGCGGCGACGATGCCGATCCCGCCGGCCCGCACCGCGCCGTGCAGCCGGGTGACGACCGGCTTGCTCATCGTGCAGATCAGCCGCTGCAGCTCGACGATCCGGCGTGCGCCCTCCTCCATCCCGTCGGCGGTGGCCTCCGAGAGGTCGGCGCCGGAGCAGAAGACCTTGCCCTCCGCCCGGACCAGCACCACCCGCACGGATTCGTCGGCCTCGGCTGCCTCCAGGTGCCCGAACAGCTCGGTCACCAGCTGCCGGGACAGCGCGTTGCGGTTGTGCTGGGAGTCCAGGGTGATGGTGGCGCGCCCGTCGGCGACGGCGTAGTGCACGAGCTCAGCTCGTCATTTCGGGGTCCCCGCGCAATCGGGAGCGCAGCGAGCGATTTCGTGGGGTGAAGTCATGCGGGTCATCCTGCCGGACGTGCAGTCCGGGACGCCGCCCGCTCCGAACCACTGTCATGCGCACCCGACTCCTCTACGCCGGCTTCGGCGTGCTCGCGACCATCGTGGGGATGGCGGCCGGGCACCTCGTGGCGGCCCTCCTCGACCCCGCCTCCTCCCCCGTCCTCGCGGTCGGGTCGACCGTCATCGACCTGACGCCGACGCCGGTCAAGGAGTGGGCGGTCCAGGAGTTCGGGACGAAGGACAAGCCGATCCTGATCGGGTCCGTGCTGCTGGGGGCGCTGGTCCTGGCCGCGATCGGCGGCATCCTGGCCCGGCGCAGGTTCGCGCTCGGAGCCGGGCTGCTGCTGGTGCTGGTGGCCGCCTCTGGTGCGGCCGCGCTGGCCCGTCCGACCGCGGACCTCCTCGACGTCGTACCCGCGATCGCCACCGGCGTGGCCGGCGTCGGCGCGCTGTGGTGGCTGTGCCGCAGTGCGGCAGCGTCGCCGACAGAGCTCGACCGACGTGGGATTGCGGCCGATCGGTTCAGTCGCCGCGGCGTCCTGGTCGCCGCGGGCGTGCTCGCGGCGGGAGCCGCCGTGATGGGCGGCGCCGGCCGCTGGATCACCAGCCTGCGCACCTCCCCGTCCGACATCGCGCTCCCGAAGCCGACCGAGGCCGCGCCCGCGTTCCCGCAGGGCATCGAGGGCAAGGTGAAGGGGGTCAGCTCGTTCCGCACCCCCAACGGCGACTTCTACCGGGTCGACACCCGCCTCAGCCTCCCGGTGATCAGCGTCGACGACTACACGCTCACCATCGACGGCGACGTCGACAAGGAGCTCACGTTCACCTTCGACGACCTGCTCGCGATGCCGCTGATCGAGCGCGACATCACCCTGACCTGCGTCTCCAACGACGTCGGCGGCCCGTACGTCGGCGCCGCCCGCTGGCTCGGCGTACGCCTCACCGACCTGCTCGACCAGGCCGGCGTCGGCACCACCGCCGACCAGATCCTCAGCACCGACGTCGAGGGGTTCACCATCAGCACCCCGCTCGACCTCGCCACCGACGGCCGCGACGCGATGGTCGCGATCGGCATGAACGGCGAGGCGCTGCCCCGCGAGCACGGCTTCCCCGTGCGGCTGGTCGTGCCCGGGCTCTACGGCTTCATCAGCGCCACCAAGTGGCTGACCCGGATGACGCTCACGACGTACGACGAGCAGGACGCCTACTGGACCGAACGCGACTGGGCGACCGACGCCCCGATCAAGATCGCCAGCCGGATCGACACCCCGAAGTCGTTCGAGGAGATCGACGCCGGCGACACCTTCGTCGGCGGCGTCGCCTGGGCGCAGCACCGCGGCATCGACAAGGTCGAGGTCCAGGTCGACGGCGGCCCGTGGCAGCCCGCGGAGCTCGGCCCGTCGGCCGGTGACGACTACTGGCGGCAGTGGTTCATGCCCTGGAAGGCGGAGTCCGGCGAGCACACGATGGCGGTCCGCGCGACCACGAAGGACGGCGAGGTGCAGACCCCCGTCAAGGCCACGCCGTTCCCCGAGGGCTCCAGCGGGCTCCAGCAGATCATCGTCCGCGTCGCGCTGAGCCGCACCATCGACCACCGGTTTCCAATCCGGTCCTGCGCACCAGTGTCCGAACACCTCATGACAGACATCGACGGAAGGCTTTCCATGAAGCTCAAGACCCTGCACCGGACCGGCGGCCTCGCCGCCCTGGCGCTCACCCTCTCTCTCGGACTGGCCGCGTGCGGCGAGGACGAGCCGGAGGCCGCAAGCAGCTCGAGCGACGACACCAGCGCGTCGGAGACGCCGATGGAGGAGACTCCCGCGGACGAGGGCGACGCGATGGCCGACCCGGCCGCCCAGACCTACGGCGACGCCTGCGGCGACGTGCCGGCTGACGGCGACGGCTCGTTCAACGGCATGGCCACCGCACCGGTCGCCTCCGCGGCGAGCGCCAACCCGCTGCTCCAGACCCTGGTCGCCGCGGTGACCGCGGCCGACCTGGTGGAGCCGCTGAACTCCGCTCCCGCCCTGACCGTCTTCGCCCCGGCCGAACCGGCCTTCGCGGAGATCAAGAAGGCGGACCTGGACGCGCTGCTCAAGGACAAGCCGACGCTGACCAAGGTGCTGACCCACCACGTCGTGGCCGAGCAGATCAGCCCCGACCAGCTCACCGGCGAGTTCGAGACCCTGGCCGGCGACATGATCACGATCAACGGTTCGGGCGAGGAGGCCACCATCGGTGACGAGAAGGCCACCGTGCTCTGCGGCAACATCCCGACCGCGAACGCGACCGTCTACGTCATCGACACGGTGCTGATGCCCTGATCCGGGCTTTCCCCGGACAGCCAACAAGGCAAGGATTGACTACGTGGACCCGATCCGGCCCGTGCCGGCAGGCGCCCCCTCACCCGAGGGGGCGTCGGCCCCGGCCGCCCTCGCCGAGCTGCTCCAGCGCTCCGCGCGCGGCGACGAGGCCGCCTTCGCCCAGCTGTACGACGCCACCTCGGCCCGGGTCTTCGGGCTCGCGGTCCGGATCGTCCGCGATCCGGCCCAGGCCGAGGAGGTCGCCCAGGAGGCCTTCCTGGACATCTGGCGGACGGCCTCCCGCTTCGACCCCGGCCGGGGCAGCGCGATCGCGTGGATGCTCACGATCGTGCACCGCAAGTCGGTCGACCGGGTCCGCTCGGCCGAGGCGTCCACACGCCGAGACTCGACGTACCACCAGCAGAACCAACCAGTCGCGCACGACGCGACCGCCGAGGCCGCGCAGGCCTCACTCGAAGCCCGCCGGGTCCGCGGCGCGCTGGCCGCCCTCACGGCGGTGCAGCGCCAGGCCGTGGAGCTGGCGTACTTCGGCGGATACACACACACGGAGGTGGCGACCATGCTCGATCTGCCGGTCGGCACCGCGAAGACCCGAATACGAGACGGCCTGATCCGTCTGCGAGACACCATGGGGGTGGGTCAATGAGCGACATCCACGCGCTGTCCGGCGCCTATGCCATCGACGCACTCGACGACATCGAGCGCGCCCAGTTCGAGCGCCACCTGGCCGAGTGCGCCGAGTGCCGCGCCGAGGTGGAGAGCCTCCGCGAGGCCGGCGGCCTGCTCGCCGAGGCGGTGGCCACCGCGCCGCCACCCTCGCTCCGGGACAAGGTGCTCGCCGACATCGCCACCGTCCGCCCCCTGCCGCCGGTCACCGAGCCGGCCACCCGGCAGCGGCGCCGATTTCGTCCCGCCGCCCTGGTGGCCGCCGCTGCTGCGGTGATCGCCCTGGGCGTGGGTGCCGCGGTCGTGCAGCCGTGGGACGACGGCTCCTCGCAGACCCAGCTCAGCGCCGTCGACCAGGTGCTGCAGGCCGCCGGACGCCGAGGAGTACACCCAGACACTGATCGACGGCGCCGAGGCCACCGTGGTCCGGTCCCGCGACCTCAACAAGGCCGTGATCGTCACCACGGACATGCCGCCGCCGCCTGACGGCAAGGTCTACGAGCTCTGGCTGGACCACGAAGGCATCGGCATGGTGCCCGCCGGGCTGATGGGGGCCGGGCAGGACGAGCTGCTCCTCGAGGGCGACCCCGCCACCGCACTCGGCGCGGGGATCACCGTCGAGCCCGAGGGTGGCTCGGACGAGCCGACGCTGCCACCGGTCGACGCTGTTCGAGTTCGAGAACGCCTGATGGGCTCGCCCACCAACGTCGCTGTCATCGGCAGCGGCGTCGCAGGACTGACGGCTGCGTACGTCGCCGGCAAGTCCGCGCGCGTCACGCTGTTCGAGGCCGACGACCGTCTCGGCGGGCACGCCGACACCCACGTCGTCGACGGCCTGGCGATCGACACCGGCTTCATCGTGCACAACGAGCGGACCTACCCGACCCTGCTCCGGATGTTCGCCGAGCTCGGCGTCGCCACCCAGGACTCCGAGATGTCGATGTCGGTCCGCGACGACGCGACCGGGACTGGAGTACGCCGGCGCGCTCGGCCCGCGCGGCCTGTTCCCGACCGCCCGCAACCTCGGCCGGCCGGCGTACCTGCGGATGCTCGTCGAGATCCCGCGGTTTCATCGCCGGGCGCGGCGGTTGCTGACAGAGGTCTCGAGACAAGCTCGACCGACGTTGGTTCCGGTGGCGAAACCACGCTGCGGGAGTTCCTGGCGGACGGCGGGTTCTCGGCGTACTTCCGGACCCACTTCGTCGAGTCGATGGTGGCTGCCGTCTGGTCGTGCGACCCGGCGGTGGCGCTCGACTACCCCGCGCGCTACCTGTTCGAGTTCCTCGAGAACCACGGGATGCTCGGCGTCTTCGGGTCGCCGCAGTGGCGCACCGTCACCGGCGGCTCGCGCGAGTACGTCGCCCGGGTCGCGGCCGGCCTGCGACGAGGTCCTGCTCGGCACCAAGGTGACCTCCGTCGCGGAGACTCCGGCCGGGGTCGAGGTGACCGACGGCAACGGCGTGATCCGCACCTTCGACGCCGTGGTGGTGGCGACCCATCCCGCGCAGGCGCTGGCGATGCTGGCCGAGCCGACCGCGACCCAGACCGACGTGCTGGCGGCGATCCCCTACTCCCCCAACACCGCGCTGCTGCACACCGACGACTCCCTGCTGCCGCGCGCCCGCGGCGCCCGGGCCTCCTGGAACTTCCTGCGGACAGCCGACGATCTCGGACAGGTCACCGTCACCTACGACCTGACCCGGCTCCAGCGGCTCGAGACCGACACCCGCTACCTGGTCACTCTCGGCGGCGAGCACCTCGTCGACCCGGCCACGGTGATCGACCGGATGGAGTACGAGCACCCGCTCTACACGCCGTCCTCGGTCGCCGCGCAGCGGCGGCTGCCCGAGCTCGACACCGACCGGGTCGCGTTCGCCGGCGCCTACCACGGGTGGGGGTTCCACGAGGACGGTGCGCGGTCGGGGCTCGCGGCGGCTGAGCGGCTGGGGCTGGAGTGGCGCGCAGGTTTCGGACAGGCTCTGGCGCGTTCCTCAACCAGCGAGATTCGGCGGTTGAGGAGGTTGCGCAGCAACCGTCTCGAACCACCCGGTGTCTACGACACGACGATCACCCACGTCCGGCGGACGCCGTTCACACGGACCTTCACCCACGACTCGCACACCTGGCTGGTCGACCTCGACGACCTGCCCGACCACGGCCTGCTCGGCCGGTTCGAGGGCCGCGACCACCTCGGTGACGCGACGCTGTCGATCCGCGAGAACCTCGACCGCTTCCTGGCGGCGAACGGCATCGAGCGGCCGGCCCGGGTGCTGATGGCCGCCCACCCGCGCGCGTTCGGCCACTGCTTCAACCCGATCAGCGTCCACTGGTGCTTCGACGAGCGCGGCGACCGGGGGCCGGTCGTGGTCGAGGTGCACAACACGTACGGCGACCGGCACGCCTACCTCGTCCACCCCGACGCGCAGGGCCGGGCGACGACGCCGAAGCAGATGTACGTCTCCCCGTTCCACGGCACCGACGGCCGCTACGAGATCGCCGTGCCGACGCCGGGCGACCGGCTGCACGTCGCGGTCACCCTGCACGCCGACGACGGCGAGGTCTTCAGCGCCTCCCTGACCGGCACCCGTTCTGACGCCCGACCCTGGCGAGCCGCGCCCGAGGCAATCCGGGGGGCGGTGCTGATCCGAATGCATGGCATCCGGCTCTGGCTGCGCCGGCTGCCGGTGCGCCACCGGCCCGACCACCACCAGGAAGGCGTCTCCCCGTGACCCTTGCCCCCACCCGACCGCCGGCCACCGCCTGGCCGGGACTGGACACCATCCCCTCCGGACCCCGGGTCGCCGTGGCGTCCCGGGTCGCCCGCCGGCTGTTCCGCGCCGCCGTGAGCCGGCTGCACGTCACCGTGCACCTCCAGGGCGAGACCGTGGGCCTCGGCGGCCCCGAGATGACGGTCATCGCACCGGACGAGTTCTTCGCCCGGATCGGCCGCGACGGCCTGATCGGCTTCGGCGAGGCCTACCTGACCCGCGCCTGGGACGCGGACGACCTGGCCGGCTTCCTCACCGTCCTCGCCGCCGACATCGGCACGCTGATCCCCGAGCCGTTGCAGCGGCTCCGCGGCCTGTACGTCGCGCGGCGACCACGCGCCGTACGCCCGGACGAGGCCAACACCCGTGACAACGTCGCGCACCACTACGACCTGTCCAACGACCTGTTCCGGCTCTTCCTCGACGAGACCATGAGCTACTCGTCGGGCCTCTTCGCCGACGAGAACGACCGCGACCTGGCCGCCGCCCAGGTCCGGAAGATCGAGCGGCTGCTCGACGTCACCGACGTCGGGCCCGGCACGCGTGTCCTCGAGGTCGGCACCGGCTGGGGCGAGCTCGCGATCCGCGCTGCCCGCCGCGGGGCGAGCGTGCGGTCGATCACGCTGTCCACCGAGCAGCAGGCGCTGGCGCGCGAACGGGTCGCCGCGGCCGGGCTGTCCGACCACATCGACGTCGAGCTGTGCGACTACCGCGCGGTGGCCGGCGAGTACGACGCGATCCTCTCGGTGGAGATGATCGAGGCGGTCGGCCACGACTACTGGTCGACGTACTTCTCGCACCCTCGACCGGGTGCTCGCCCCCGGCGGCAAGATCGGGATCCAGGCGATCACGATGCCGCACGACCGGATGCTCGCCACCCGTGGCTCGCACACCTGGATCAACAAGTACATCTTCCCCGGCGGCTTCCTGCCGTCGGTCGAGGTGATCGACGAGATCACCCGGCGCGACACCGACCTGCGGCTGGTGGACCAGCTGGCGTTCGGCTCCCACTACGCCGAGACCCTGCGCCAGTGGGACGCGGCGTTCGGAGCCGCCGCGGACCGTGTGCTCGGCCTCGGTTTCGACGAGACTTTCCTCAGGATGTGGCACTTCTACCTGGAGTACTCCCGAGCGGGCTTCGCGTCGGGCTACCTCGACGTGCAGCAGCTGGTGCTCGCGCGGCCGGAGGACGAGGCGTGAAGGACCTCCTCGTCGTCGCCGGCGCCTCGTTCGCGATCGCCGCGCTCGCCATGGCCGTGACCGCCGTCGTCGCGCGCCGGATCGGCCGGGTCTCGGTCGTCGACGTGACGTGGGGACTGGCCCTGACCGGGATCGCTCTGGCCTGCGCGGCGCTCGGCTCGGGCTGGGTGCCGTGGCTGCTGGCCGGCCTGGTCGCGGTGTGGGGCTGCCGCCTGTCCTGGCACATGTACCGGCGGCAGCGCGGCCACGGCGAGGACCCGCGCTACACGGCGCTGCTCGGAGGGCTGACCGTCGACGACGGGTCGGCCTGGTTCGCTGCCGCCGTCCGCAAGGTGTTCGTGATCCAGGGCGCGGCGGTGTTCTTCGTGGCCTGGCCGCTGCTCTCGGCAGCGGTCGGGACGGACCCGGTGCTCGGCCTGGTCTGGGTCGGCGCGGCCCTGTGGCTGGTCGGCTTCGTCTTCGAGACCGTCGGCGACGCCCAGCTCGCGGCGTACAAGGCCGACCCGGACCGCGGGCCGGTCATGGACCGCGGGCTGTGGGGCTGGACCCGGCACCCGAACTACTTCGGCGACGCGTGCGTGTGGTGGGGCATCTGGCTGGCCGGGGCCGCGGCCTACGGCTGGCTGCCGGCGCTGGTCACGGTCGCCGCGCCGATCGCGATGACGTACTTCCTCGCCTACGCCACCGGGCGCCCGGCCGCTGGAGCGGACCATGATGCAGCGGCCCGGCTACCCGGAGTACGCCGCGCGCACCTCGATGTTCGTGCCGCTCCCGCCGAAGAAGCGCCCGGGTGGTTGACTCGGAGGCATGGACGCCGTCGGGGCCGCGTTCCAGGCCTTTCCGCGCACCGGCTTCCTGCCGCGCAGCCAGCGGCGGATGGCCGGCTATCGACGGCCCGCTCGACCATCGGGCACGGCCAGACCAACTCGCAGCCGCGGACGGTCGAGGCGATGCTGCGGCTGCTCGACGTGCGGCCCGGACAGCGGGTGCTCGACGTCGGGTCCGGGTCGGGCTGGAGCACGGCGCTGCTCGCGCACCTGACCGGGGACACCGGCGAAGTCCTGGGCGTCGAGATCGAGCGCGACCTGGTCGACTTCGGCGCCGCCAACCTGGCCGCCACCCATCAGTCGTGGGCGTCGATCCGAGCCGCGGAGCCGGGCGTCCTCGGCCTCCCGGACCACGCGCCGTACGACCGGATCCTGGTGTCCGCCGAGCCCCGCACCCTCCCCGACGAGCTGGTCCAGCAGCTGGGCGACGGCGGACGGATGGTGATCCCGGTCAACGGCACGATGCTGCTGGTCACCCGCACCGGCGAGGACGTGGAGGTCACCCAGCACGGCGGCTACCGGTTCGTGCCGCTGCGGTGAGGTTCGACCCTTGCGGCGTCAGTAGGACTTGGGCAGTCCCAGGGAGTGCATGGCGACGAAGTTGAGGATCATCTCGCGGGAGACCGGAGCGATCCGGCCGGCGCGGGTGGCGACGAGGAGCCCGGCCATGCCGTACTCCTGGGTGATCCCGTTGCCGCCGTGGGTCTGGACCGCCCGGTCCGCCGCGTCGCAGGCGGCCTCGGCGGCGGCGTACTTCGCCATGTTCGCGGCCTCGCCGGCACCCATGTCGTCGCCGGCGTCGTAGAGCGCGGCGGCCTTCTGGGTCATCAGCCGGGCCAGCTCGATCTCGATCTTGGACTGCGCGAGCGGGTGCGCGATCGCCTGGTGCGAGCCGATCGGCGCCTGGAAGACCGTGCGCTCCTTGGCGTACGTCGCGGCCTTGTCCAGCGCGAACCGGGCCAGGCCGGTCGAGAACGACGCGGCCATGATCCGCTCCGGGTTGAGCCCCGCGAACAGCTGCACCAGGCCGGCGTCCTCGTCGCCGACCAGCGCGTCGGCGGGCAGCCGGACGTCGTCGATGAACACCTGGAACTGCAGCTCCGGGCTGACGATCTCCATCGGGATCGACTTCGCCTCGAAGCCGTCCGCGTCGACCGGCACCACGAACAGGCAGGGCTTGAGCTTGCCCGTCTTCGCGTCCTCGGTGCGCGCGACGACCAGCACGTTGTCGGACTCGTCGACGCCGGAGATGTAGATCTTGCGGCCGTTGAGCACCCACTCGTCGCCGTCGCGGCGGGCGGTGGTGGTGATGTTGTGGGAGTTGGTGCCGGCGTCCGGCTCGGTGATCGCGAACGCCATCGTGCTGGTGCCGTCGCAGATGCCGGGCAGCCACTTCTGCTTCTGCTCGGCCGTCCCGTAGCGGGTGATGATGGTGCCGCAGATCGCCGGGCTGACCACCATCAGCAGCAGCGGGCAGCCCTGCGCGGCGAGCTCCTCGCAGACCGCCGCGACGTCGCCGATCCCGCCGCCCCCGCCGCCGTACTCCTCGGGGATGTTGATGCCGAGGTAGCCGTTCTTCCCGATCTCCAGCCACAGCTCGGTCGTCTTCTCGCCCGAGCGAGCCTTCTCGGTGAACCACTCGCGGCCGTACTTCGAGGCCAGCTTGGTCACCTCGCGGCGCAACGCCTGGCGCTCCTCGGACTCGCTGAACGCAACGGTGTCGGTCATCCTTCATCTCCTTCGGAAACCACGGCCAGGACCTCGCCGGAGGCCACCTGGGCACCGGGAGTCACGTCGATCTCGGTCACCACGCCGGCGTGCGGCGCGCTGACCGTGTGCTGCATCTTCATCGCCTCGAGCACCAGCACCGGCTGGCCGGCGGCGACCTCGGCGCCGACCTCGACGGCGACGCTGACGACGGTGCCGGGCATGGGGGCGAGCAGGCTGCCGCTCGCCACCGCCTCGGCCGGGTCGACGAACCGCGGCACCCGGGTCAGCCGCACGTGGCCGTGCGCCGAGTCCACGTCGACCGCGTCGCCGGTGACTGCCACGTCGTACGTCGTGCGGACGCCGTCCTCCTCCAGCATCACGGACCACACGGCGGTCGAGCTTGTCGAGACCCCGATGATCTCGAAGCCGTCGACGACGTAGCCGTCGCGGGTTTTGATCCACTCGACGACCACGTCGCCCTCGAACTCGGTGCGGTGCGGCTGCGAGACGACGTTGCGCCAGCCGACCGGGATGCCGCGCTGGACGCTCCGCGCCGCACCCGCCCGCTCGGCCAGCGCGATCGCCGCGGCAACCGCCGCACCGGGGTCCTCCGGCGGTTGAACGAACGTTCGTTCAACCAGAAAGGCGGTGCTGACGTCGCCGACCAGGAACGCGTCGTCGCGCAGGATCTGCACCAGCAGGTCGCGGTTGGTGACGACGCCGTGGATCCGGGACCGGCTGAGCACCGACGCGAGCTTCCGCGCCGCCTGCTCCCGGGTCGGGGCGTGGGCGATCACCTTGGCCAGCATCGCGTCGTAGTGAGTGGAGACCTCGCTGCCGGACTCGAAGCCGGCGTCCACCCGGATCCCGTCCTCGGCCGGGATCTCGAACCTCGTCAGCCATCCGCTCTGCGGCTGGTAGTCCGCGGCCGGGTCCTCGGCGTACAGCCGCACCTCGATCGCGTGCCCGTTCGGCGAGGTCTCGACAAGCTCGACCGGCGTCGGTCGCCCTTCTGCGACAAGGAGCTGGAGCTCGACCAGGTCGACCCCGAAGACCGCCTCGGTCACGGGGTGCTCGACCTGGAGCCGGGTGTTCATCTCGAGGAAGAAGAAGCGGTCGGTGTCCGCGTCGTAGAGGAACTCGACGGTGCCGGCGCCGCGGTAGTCGATCGCGCCGGCCGCCGCATGGGCGGCCTGGTGCAGGGCGGCCTGGGTTCCGTCCGGAAGGCGGGGAGCCGGTGACTCCTCGACCACCTTCTGGTGCCGGCGCTGGATCGAGCAGTCCCGCTCGCCGAGCACCAGGACGCCGTCCGCGTGGCCGACGACCTGCACCTCGACGTGCCGGCCGTTCTCGACGTACGGCTCGACGAAGACGGTCCCGTCGCCGAACGCCGACTCCGCCTCGGCAGACGCCTTCTCGACCTCGCCCGGCAGGTCGGCGAGCGAGCGCACGATCCGCATCCCCCGGCCACCGCCGCCGGCGGACGCCTTCACGAGCAACGGAAGCTCGGCCTCGGTCGCGGTCTCGACGGACAGGTTGCCGAGGACGGGGACGCCGGCGGCCTCCATCAGCTTCTTGGCCTCGACCTTGGAGCCCATCTTCTCGATCGACGCCGGGATCGGGACCGACCCAGACGAGACCCGCATCGAGCACGGCGCGGGCGAAGGCGGCGTTCTCGGACAGGAATCCGTAGCCGGGGTGGATCGCGTCGGCCCCTGCTCCGCTGCGCGGCCTCGATCACGAGGTCCGCGCGCAGGTAGGTCTCGGCGGGTGCGTTGCCGGGGAGCGCGACCGCCCGGTCGGCCTCGCGGACGTACGGCAGCGCAGCGTCCGCGTCGGAGTGCACGGCAACGGTCTCGATGCCGAGCCGGCGGCAGGTGCGGAACACCCGGGACGCGATCTCGCCACGGTTGGCCACGAGGAGTCGGTTGATCACGGCCGGAACACCCCGAACCGGTCGGTGCCGGCGAACGGCACGTTGTCGATGACCGACAGGCAGATGCCCAGCACGGTGCGGGTGTCGCGCGGATCGATCACCCCGTCGTCGTACAGCATCCCGGACAGGAAGAACGGCAGGCTCTGCTCCTCGACCGAGGCCTCGACGAACTCGCGCATCCCCTTGTCGGCATCCTCGTCGTACTCCTTGCCCTTCGCCTCGGCCGCGGCCCTGGCCACGATCGAGAGCACGCCGGCGAGCTGCGCCGGACCCATCACCGCGGACTTCGCGGACGGCCAGGTGAAGAGGAAGCGGGGATCGTAGGCGCGGCCGTTCATGCCGTAGTTGCCGGCGCCGTACGACGCGCCCATGATCACGCTCAGGTGCGGGACCTTGGAGTTGGAGACCGCGTTGATCATCATCGCGCCGTGCTTGATGATCCCGCCCTGCTCGTACTCCTTGCCGACCATGTAGCCGGTCGTGTTGTGCAGGAACAGCAGCGGGGTGTCGACCTGGTTGGCCAGCTGGATGAACTGGGTCGCCTTCTGCGCCTCCTCCGAGAACAGCACGCCCTGGGCGTTGGCGAGGATCCCGACCGGGCGACCGTGGATCTTCGCCCAGCCGGTGACGAGCGACGAGCCGTACAGCGGCTTGAACTCGTCGAACACCTGCCCGTTGGACGCGGACACCCCGTCACAGAGCCGGACGATCACCTCGCGCGGGTCGAACGGCTCCTTGAGGTCGGTCGGGATCAGGTCGAGCAGCCCGTCGGGATCCGAATCCGGATCTGCGAAGGGGGTCTCACCACGCGCCTTGCGCCAGTTGAGCCTGGCCACGATCCGCCGCCCGATCCGGATCGCGTCGCGCTCGTCCTCGGCGAGGTAGTCGGCCAAGCCCCGACACCCGCGCATGCATCTCGGCGCCGCCCAGCGACTCGTCGTCGGACTCCTCACCGGTCGCCATCTTCACCAGCGGCGGGCCGCCCAGGAACACCTTGGCCTGTTCCTTGACCATGACCGTGTAGTCGCTCATGCCGGGCACGTAGGCGCCGCCGGCGGTGGAGTTGCCGAACACGAGCGCCACGGTCGGGATCTTCGCGGCCGACGAGCGGGTGATGTCGCGGAACAGCTTGCCGCCGGGGATGAAGATCTCCTTCTGGGTCGGCAGGTCCGCACCTCCGGACTCGACCGAGCGCGACCGTCGGGAGCCCGTTCTCCTCGGCGATCTGCGAGGCCCGGAAGATCTTCTTGACCGTCCACGGGTTCGAGGCGCCGCCCTTCACGGTGGGGTCGTTGGCGGTGATCATGCACTCGACGCCCTCGATCACGCCGATGCCGGTGACCACGCTGGCGCCGACGGCGAAGTCGGAGCCCCAGCCGGCGAGCGGCGACAGCTCGAGGAACGCCGAGCCCTCGTCGACCAGCAGCTCGATCCGCTCGCGAGGCAGCAGCTTGCCGCGCGCGTGGTGCCGCTCGACGTACTTCTCGCCGCCTCCGGCCACCGCCTTCGCGTGCTCCGCATCGAGGGCGGCCAACTTCGCCAACATCGACTCACGCCGATCGAGCTCGTCGAGATCGCTCATGCGTACCCCAGGAGCTTCGCCGCCAGGTCTGCCAGCACTTCGCTCGCGCCTCCTCCGATCGGCAGGATCCGGGCGTCGCGGTAGTGCCGCTCCACCTCGGTCCCGTGCATGTAGCCGGTCCCGCCGTGCAGCTGGACCGCCTGGTCGCAGACGTACGTCGCGCAGTCGACCGCGGTCTGTTTCGCCAGGCAGGCCTCGGCGATCACGCTCTCGCCAGCGACGTGGCGGGCCGCGATCTCGCGGGTGTAGATGCGCGCGACCTCGACCTGCCGCCGCATCTCGACCAGCTTGTGCCGCACCACCTGGTTGGCGATGAGCGGCTTGCCGAACGTCTCCCGCTCGCGGCAGTACGCCGCGGTCAGGTCCAGGGAGCGGGCGGCGATGCCGTAGGCGTGCACGGCCAGCGCGATCCGCTCGACCACGAACTGCTCCGCGATCTGGACGAACCCGGAGTTCTCCTCACCGACCAGGTTGGCCGCCGGCACCCGGGCGTCCACGAACGACAGCTCGGCGGTGTCCGAGCAGTGCCAGCCCATCTTGTCCAGGGACCGGTCGACGGCGAAGCCGGGTGTGCCCTTCTCGATCACGAGCAGGGAGATCGCCGGCGTGGCCTCCCAACGATTCAGCAGGGCCGCCGGTGCGGACCGCGGTGGTGACGAAGTCCGCGCGAACGCCGCTGGTGATGAACGTCTTGGCGCCGTTGACGACGTAGTGCTCCCCGTCGCGGCTGGCCGTGGTGCGGATGCCGGCGACGTCGGATCCGCCGCCGGGCTCGGTCACGGCCAGCGAGCCGATCTTCTCCCCGGCCAGGGTCGGGCGGACGAACCGGTCGACCAGGTCGGCGTTGCCGGAGGCGGCGATGTGCGGGAGCGCGATGCCGCCGGTGAACAGCGCCGCCATCAGCCCGCTCGACGCACCTGCCTCGAACATCGCCTCCGCCAGCGCGACCGAGTCGAGCAGGTCGCCACCCTCGCCACCGACCTCGAGCGGGAACGAGACGCCGAGCAGTCCCTGCTTCGCGGCGGCCTGGTGCAGCGACCGCGGCACCTCGTGCGCGTCCTCCCAGTCCTGGAGGTGCGGGGCCACCTCGCGGCGCACGAACTCGCGGGCCGTCTCGCGGATCGCCTCGTCTCTCCGCGGTCACAGGAGCGACTCCTCGATCGCGACCATCCGCGAGCGCACCCACTCGCCCAGCCCCTTGGCCTGGGGGTCGAACCGGGTCGACGCGGCCACGCCCTCGCCGAGCAGCCCGTGGATCACCACGTTGACCGCGCCGAGATTCGGCAGCAGGAAGACCTCGACCTCGAGGCCCTCCGCCTCCGGGATCAGGTCGGGAACCTTGCGCGGGTTGAACAGCTTGGACAGCCAGGTGACGCGGGCGGCGTACTTCTCCGAGCCGTCGTGGGCCACCCAGAGCCCGAGGTTGGCGTCGCCGCCCTTGTCGCCGGAGCGGGCGTGCACGAACGTGCCCAGAGGCATCCGCCGGGTCATCACGTCCTTGGGTGCGGGGTACGGCGAGGGTCTCCGGCCGTCGTCGTCCGGTGCGCTGGCGAACCGCTCCGGGTCGGGGATCACCTCGCGTCGTCCGTCGGCGTGCACCACGGTGTGCTCGACCTTGCCGCGGTCGACGTACTCCGGCCGGAAGACGCCGTACGGCGTCGGCGGCGCGGGCGGGGCGGTCATCGTGAAGCCGGGGTAGGACGCCAGCGCCAGCTCGACCGCGGCCGCCGTGAACGACTTGCCGACCGGGTCGGCGGAGGCGTCCTTGACCGTGCACCGCAGCAGGCAGGACGCGGCCTCCTCGGTCTCCGCGTCGGCGTGCGGGACGGAGGTGCGGGACCAGTTCACGGACTCGGGCGGCGCGGCCTCCAGAGCATCGGTCATCTGCTCGCGCACCCAGTCGGCCTTGGCCTCGATGTCGAGCCCGGTGAGCACGAACTCGACGGTGTTGCGGAAGCCGCCGAGCTCGTTGACACAGACCTTCAGCTGCTCCGGCGGCGGCGCACCCGTCACACCGGTGATCGAGACGCGGTCCGATCCCGCCTGGACGAGCTCGATCGAGTCGAGCCGCGTGGTGACGTCGGGTCCGAGGTAGTGGCTGGACTGGATCTCGTAGACGAGCTGCGCGGTGACGGTGTCGACGGTGACGGCGCCGCCGGTGCCGTCGTGCTTGGTGATCACGCTCGACCCGTCGGCCGCCAGCTCCGCGAGCGGGAACCCCAGCGGCTGGCCCGTGTGCTTGAGGCTGCGGAAGCCCGAGAAGTTGCCGCCCGTCGCCTGGGTCCCGCACTCGAGGACGTGGCCGGCGACGACCGCGCCGGCCAGCTCGTCGTACGACGTGGGCGTCCAGCCGAACCGCGCGACGCCGGCCCCGACCACGAGCGAGGCGTCCGTGACCCGGCCGGTGACGACGACGTCGGCGCCCTCCCGCAGGGCGGCGGCGATGCCGAAGCCGCCGAGGTAGGCGTTGGCGGTCAGTGCGCCGTCGAAGGAGAGGGACCGCAGGTCGTCGCCCTCGACGTGCGCGATGGCCGGGTCGAGGCCGAGGCCCTTCGCGACCTCGCGGAGCCGGTCGGCGAGGCCGGCCGGGTTGAGCCCGCCGGCGTTGCTGACGATCTTGACGCCGTTCTCGAGGGCCGTGCCGAGGCAGTCCTCGACCTGCCGGACGAAGGTGCGCGCGTAGCCCAGCGCCGGGTCCTTCATCGTGTCCTTGCCGAGGATGAGCATGGTGAGCTCGGCGAGGTAGTCGCCGGTCAGCACGTCCAGCGGCCCGCCGTCCAGCATCTCCCGCATGGCGGTGAGCCGGTCGCCGTAGAAGCCGGAGCAGTTCCCGACCCGCAGCACGTCAGCCACGGGGCGCCCTCCCCTCGCCCGACGGACCGGCGAACGCCTGAGCGATCGACAGCCACTCGTCGGCGTCCTCGCCCACGGCCACGAGGTCGGTGTCCTCGCGGTGGATGCGCTGGGTGACCAGCCGACAGAAGTCGTACGCCGATCCGGTCACGCGCTGCGCCGCGTCCTCCGGCCCCCACGCCCAGGTCTCGCCCGAGGGCGCGGTGAGCTCGACGCGGAACTCCTCGACCGGCGGGTCGAGCTCGTGCACCGCGAACGCGTAGTTGCGGGTGCGGACACCCAGGTGGGCGACGTTGCGGATCCGGTCCGTGGGCTCCGGGTCGAGACCCAGCGCCTCGTACACGTCGAGCGCGTGCGCCCAGGTCTCCATGAACCGGGCGGTGGCCATCGACGCCGGCGACATGGGCGGCCCGAACCAGGCGATCTTCTGGCCCTCGGGGAGCTCACGAAGCGCCATGACCAGGGCCTCGCGCGCGGTCCCCCAGCGGGCGAGCAACGCCTCCGGGGCGAGCCTGGCCACCTCGTCCGCGGCGGCGTCGACGTACCCGTCCGGGTCACCGAGCGCCTGCACGACGACGAGGTCCCACATCTCCTTGTCGGTCGCGGCCAGCACGGCGACCTCGTCGGTCCAGAGCAGGTGGGCGATCTGGTGCGCGACGTCCCAGCCGGGAGCCGGCGTGGGCGTCTCCCACGCGTCCTCGTCGAGCCCCGAGACGGTGTTCCAGAGCTGGTCGCCCTCGGCCTTGAGGTCCGTCAACAGATCGTCGAGCAAGGTCATGCGCCCTCCCGGAGCGAGTCGTCGAGCATGTCCGCCCAGCGGTCGAGGATGCGAGCCCGGCGGCGGGCGTCGTCGGAGATGGTGTCAGCAAGGCCGAGGCCGCGGACCAGGTCGAGGGTGCCCTGGACGAGCTCGC
The DNA here is from genome assembly GCA_963803235.1 of uncultured Actinomycetota bacterium. Classification (GTDB taxonomy): domain Bacteria; phylum Actinomycetota; class Actinomycetes; order Propionibacteriales; family Nocardioidaceae; genus Nocardioides. Next base: position 1,022,888 of record CAWDLL010000006.1, on the reverse strand, counting down.
GCACCCCGGGCCGGGACTCGTCGGCGCCGAGCAGCTCGACGGTCAGCCGGTGCGTCTCCCGGCCGACCCGCTGCTCCAGCGGCGCGACCGCGGCGAGCAGGGTCTCGTCGGTCCGGGCCGCGACCCAGAGCTCGAGCGCGGCGGTGAAGACGGGCGAGGCGAAGTGGTCGCCGAGCATCCGCAGCACCGCGCGGGTCCGCCGCGGCCCGGTCGGCAGCTTCTCCGCGGCGGCCGCGAGCTCGGCCGCCCGGACCTCGGTCAGGTGCTCGACCGCGGCGACGACCAGGTCGTTCTTGGTCGGGAAGTGGTGCAGCTGGGCGCCCCGGCTCACCCCGGCGCGCTCCGAGACCAGCGTGGTCGACGTACCGCTGAAGCCCCGCTCGACCAGGCAGTCCACGGTCGCGTCGAGCAGCCGCGCCCGCATCGCCCGGGTCCGCTCCTCCTGGGGCACGCGCACCGTCGTCCCCGCCTGGCTGGTCACCCGGTCAGCATGGCGGCGCCCCAACAAACAGTCAAGCCTGACTTTTTGTTGGGGCGGAGCCCGATAGTCCGACGACGTTGTGGTTGTCATTCCGGCCGAGATCACGACCACATCGTCTCGGACTATCCCGAGCAGGTCAGTCGAGGCGGGCCACCAGCGGCAGCCGCGAGCGGGCGAACACCCACACGATGGCGGCCGTGAGCAGCGGCAGCACCAGCACCAGGGCACCCACCAGCAGCCACGGGATGTCGAGGTAGTGGCTCGGCGACGCAACGTCCCCCTCGGGGTACCAGTTCTGGCCGGTCAGCGGGTACGTCGCCGCGATGCCGGGCACGAATCCCACCACCGCCCCCAGCAGCGCACCGACCAGCCCGATCACGGCGGCGTACGACGACGCCACCCCACGCCGGGTGCGGGGAGAAGCGCCGACCGCGGACAGGGTCGCGAGGTCGGGCCGCGCATCGGACAGCGCGAGGAAGGTCGCGGTCAGGGTGCCCCCGAGCATCAGCACTCCCCCGAGGACGCCGAGCACCAGCAGCAGGATGACCGTGTCGCTGTCCGACTCGTAGCCGCGCTCGACGTAGAGGCCGGCGTCGACGGTGATCCCCCTCAGCGCCTCGCTGACGTCGCTCTCCTGTGCCTTGCTCACGCCGCCGGCGATCGCCAGGCCGACCAGCTGGGGCTCCACGCCGACGGCTCTGCGCCGCCTCGGTCGACAGCACCGCCTGGCCCGGGGCGTTCCACGTCTCGGGGTGCACGAAGTAGGCCGGGACCGTGGCGGCTGCGTTCTGTCCCTCGCTGTTGCGACGTCCGGACTCCTTCACCCGGACGCGCACCTCGTCGGCCGTCTGGTCGGCGCTCGACCACACGACCGCGCCTCCGGCCGCCAGGGCCTCCTGGGCTCGGGACCGCTCCTCCTCGGAGAGGCCGGGCAGGACCGTCTCGTCGGCCTGATCGGTGACCAGGACCGACGACCCGTAGGAGCTGCCCCAGCCCTCCAGTTCCACCCGGCCGTCGTCGGTGCGGAACGACGCGAGGGCGCGGTTCTCCCGGAGCCCGCGCATCTCGGTCACCTCGTTGCTCGGCAGCTCCGCTGCGACGACATCCTGGATCTGCGTCCAGTCGTCGTCGCTGGCGCGGTAGACGGAGACCGACGCCATGCCTTCGGGCAGCGAGGGCGTGTACGTCGCCTCGCTCTGCTTCGCGTCGCTGGCGTTGGCGATCCCGAGCGCCACGACACCGGCGACCGTGGCCGCGACGGCAGCCACCGCGGGGACGGTGCGGGTGCGGTGTCGCGCGGCGTCGCGGGTGGCGTACCGCATCGTCAGCGGGAACCGCCGCGACAGCCGGGCGACGGCGGCCACGGCGACGGGCACGAGGAGGATCATGCCGAGCACGGTCGGCAGCGCCGCGAACGCGATCACGAACTCCCCGCTCTGCGCGGTGGCGCCGTACGCCGACAGGGCGACGCCGATGCCGAGCACCACCGCACCGAGGATCGGCGAGCGCATCCCGGCGGGCCGGTCTCCGCGTCGGCCGGCCAGCACCGCAACGACGTCCTGCCGTGAGGCGAGCCAGGCCGGAACCACCGCGGCGAGGAACGCGGACAGCAGCCCGAAGCCGGCGATCCCCACGAGGTGCAGCCAGGGGACGTCGAACGGCCCGAACCAGCTCCCGTCGAACCGTTGCACGACCGGGAGGGCCACGGCCGCCGCACCCAGCCCCAGCACGACGCCCAGCGCCGCGCCCAGGGAGCCCAGGACCAGGGCCGACGCCAGGATGACGCGCCGGGACTGCCGCGGCGTCCCCCCGCTCGCCGCGATCAGCGCGAGGTTGCGGGACTGTCGGCGGGCGCCGACCGCGAAGGCCGGCCCGGCGAGCAGCACCACCTCGATCAGGGCCATCATGACGACCAGCCCCGCGACGGCGACCCACGCGTCGTCCGTGCCGCTCCAGGACCGGATCTCAGCCGGGATCTCCGACTCCGGTGGCGGGTTCTCCATGACCGCCCGCGACAGCACCAGCCCGCCGATCTTGTTGAGCTCGAGCACCTCGTCCCAGGTGACCGGACCCGCGTCGACCAGCCACGTGGTCCCGCTCTCCGAAGCAAGACCCGGCGACAGGCCCACCATCGTGGGGGTGTCGCGTTGGTCCGCCGCCTCGCCGACGCCGACCACCGTGAGCGCGCCGACCTTGTCCACCTCGATCTCGTCGCCGATGCCGAAGCCCCGCTTGGCGAGGTCGTTGTTGATCACCACCTCGTCCGCACTGCCGGCGAGCGACCCGCGCTCCAGCCGGAACGTGCCCTCTGCGAGGGGGTCGCTGAGGTCGAGCACGCTGGTCCGCACCTCGAGCTTCCCCTTGTCGGTGGTCATCAGGCGATAGGCCTCGCGCCACTCGACCGCCCGGACGTCGCGTCCCAGCACGGCGGCGATGTCGTCGGGGCCGGGCGGCGGCTGGGGCTTGCGGCTGCTCGACCAGCTGGAGGCGTCGTCCGGGTCGAAGCCCTGGAGGGCCGAGGTGACGCCGGCCTCGAAGTGGACCCGCGCGTCGGCGGTTCCGAGGCGGCGCTCGAGGGCCTCGGTGCCCGAGACGTTGGCGGTCTGGATGACCACGTCCGCCGCGGTCACCGCGAGCACGGGCAGCGCGATCATGACCAGGACCAGGATGCTGCGGCCCCGGGAGCGGCGCGCGTCGCGCCAGGCCATGCGCAGCGACGGGCGCCAGTTGGTGATCAGCCTCATCGACTCATCCCCGGCTCGAGCAGGTGCTCGGCCGGGTCGGTGCCGGACTCGTCGACGACGACCCCGTCGCGCAGGAAGACCACGCGGTCGGCCCAGGCGGCGTGCCGGGCCTCGTGGGTGACCAGTACGCCGGCCGCGCCGGCGTCGCAGCGTGCCCGCAGCAGCCGCAGGATCTCCTCGCCGGTGTCGGTGTCGAGGGCCCCGGTCGGCTCGTCGGCGAGGATCAGCCGCCGGTCGCCGACGATCGCCCGGGCGATGGCGATCCGCTGCTGCTGTCCGCCGGACATCTCGTCGGGGAAGCGTGCCGCGAGATCACCGATGCCGACCTCCTCGAGCGCGGCGAACGCCGACTTGCGGGCGGTCCGGGACCGCTCGCCGTCCAGCTCGCGCGGCAGCGCGACGTTCTCGATCGCGGTCAGCGCCGGGATCAGGTTGAAGTCCTGGAAGACGTAGCCGATCGACGTACGCCGCATCCGCGCCCGGCCCTTGTTGCCCAGCGAGGCGAGGTCGATGCCCTCGACGTTGACGACACCGGCGGTGGGCTGGTCGAGCCCGCCGGCCAGCGTGAGCAGCGTGGACTTGCCGGACCCGGACGGTCCCATGACCGCGACCAGCTCGCCGGCGTGGGCTCGGAACGTGACGGACTTCAGCGCGACGACCTCGGTGGCGCCCTCGCCGTGCACGCGGGTGACGGCGTCGAGGTGGAGGACGGTGCTCATCGGGCGTTCCCTTCGGTCGTCGCGGGTCGGGGTTTCGAGACGGCGCTGCGCGCCTTCCTCACCGTCGGCGGGCATGCGCGAGGGCGGCGCGGCGCAGGCGAGCGGCGCACTGGGCGAGCCAGCGGTCCTCGGCCCGCTTGAGCGCGGCGAGATCGATCTCGAGCAGGGCGCTCATCGGCGTGACCTCCTTCCGCGGTGGAGGTCTCGACAGGCTTCGACCGGCGTTGCGCGCCGTCTCGGCCACCGCGGCGGTCCGGGTGAGCGCGGCGCGGCGGAGGCGGGCCTCGCAGTGGTCGAGCCAGCGGATCTCGGCCTCGGCCGCGAAGACCAGCGAGTCGAGGACCAGGCTCCAGGCGAGGTCGTCGGTGTCCGTCGGGTTCGCGGCCCGGCCCGCCCGCTTGAGGCGGGTGTAGTCCTGCAGCGCCGACATGGAGGCGGTCCGCTGCCGCTGGATGAGCCCCCCGACGTCGACCCCCGGCAGGGTCACGGCGATGGCGAGCTTGATCGCGAGCTCGTCCCGCGGGGGTTGGGTGCGAGGCACCGGCGTGGTGAACCACGCCGACACCTCGCCCCGACCCGCCTCGGTGACGGTGTAGATGACGTGGCCTTCCTCGTCGGCCCCCGTGCCTTCGACGAGACCGTCCCGCTCCAGCCGGTTCAGGGTCGTGTAGACCTGCCCGACATTGAGCGGCCAGGTGGCCCCGGTCCGTTGCTCGAACTCAGCCCGGAGCTGGTAGCCGTACATCGGCCCCTGCTCCAGCAGCGCCAGCAGTGCCTGCCTGACCGACATCTCTCGCCCCGATTCGGTGACGCCACCGACCCGGCTGGCCGGTGGATACGCGGTATGTATACCACGTATGCACAAGGCTGCGGCGCGGTTTCGGCGCGGCGCGCTGGGGCGGTCAGGAGCGGGTCGAGCGCGCCTGGCGCTCCTTGCGGAGCTCGGCGCGGTACTTGTGGAAGTCCACCTGGATGGTGTGCCGCTTGGACGCGACGTACCGCCGGCGCAGCTCCTCGTCGTACGCCGCGATCTGCGCCCGCATCTCCCGGACGCTCGGCAGGTCCACCTCGCCGGCGATCAGGTCGGCCACCCAGTGGGCCTGCTCCTCGGCCAGCGGCATGATCGCGCCGATCGGCTGGACCAGCCCGACGAAGTAGAGCCCGGGGTGGTCGGGCGACACCACGCGCCGGTAGAGGTTCACGTGGTTGTCGTCGGCGTGGACGATCTGCTCGGCCAGGAACGGGAAGGACACCTTGTAGCCGGTGCAGTAGACGACGACGTCGGCCTCGACCGCGGTGCCGTCGGCGAAGAAGACCTTGTCGTCCTCGAAGCGGTCGATGTTCGGCTTGACCAGGAGGTCGCCGTGCCCGAGCCGGGTCAGCAGGTCGTCACTGACCGTCGGGTGCGCCTCGAGCACGTCGTGGTCGGGCTTCGGCAGGCCGTAGTCGGTCACCTTGCCGACCGAGAGCCGCAGCATCAGCGCCATCGCCCGCTTCTGGAGCTGGAACGGCCCGCGCGCCAGCGGGGAGTCGGTGAGGTGGTCGGTCGGCCGGCCGAACATGAACTTCGGCACGATGTAGGCGCCCCGGCGCATCGCCAGGTAGGTCTCCCTGGCCACCCGCGACGACTCCACCGCGATGTCGGTGGCCGAGTTGCCGATGCCCAGCACCACCACCCGCTTGCCCTCGAGCACGTCCGGCGTCCGGTAGTAGTGCGCATGCAGCTGCGTGCCGGGGAAGGTCTCGCTCCCGGGGAAGCTCGGCTCCGGCCAGCGCGGGTCCCAGTGGTGGCCGTTGGCGACCAGCACGTGCTCGTAGTGCCGGGTCTCCGGCTGGTGCTCGGTGTCGATCGGCCGCACGGTGACGTCGTACCCGCCCTGCGCCGCCGGCTCGACCTTGACCACCTCGGTGCGGAAGGTGATCTTCTCGCGCAGCCCGAAGTGGTCGACGAAGTCGTCGAAGTAGTCGGCGATCTGCCAGTGGCTCGGGTAGTCGGGCAGCGACTCCGGCATCGGGTAGGCGGCGTACTCCATGGCGTGCCGCGAGGTGTTGATGTGCAGCGACAGGTACGCCGAGCTGACGCCGTTGTCGTTGCCGTAGCGCCAGTTGCCGCCGACGCCCGGAGCCCATCTCGAAGCAGTCGAACGGGATGCCGCGCGCGTCCAGGACCTGCGCCGCGGTGATGCCGGAGGAACCGGCGCCGATGATGCAGGCGCGCCGGTCTGAGGGAGGGAGCATGAAAGCGCAGCCTACGGTGGGCTCACGCCGTCTGCCAGAGCCCCATGCTGTTGCCTTCGACGTCCTTGAAGTACGCCGCATAGCCCATGTCGCCCACGGCCTGCCGGCCGATCAGGGTCTGCCCGCCCAGGGACTCGATCGTCGCCAGCGCGGCGTCGATGTCCTCGACGTCGATCACCATGATCGGTCCCTCGTTGGGGCTCTCCCGGCGCAGCATGCCGCCGTTGATGAAGCCCGGCTCGGTGGGTCCCTGGTCGCTGGACGGACCGGTGGTCGCCAGCGTGTAGGACATGCCCGGCACGTCCATCAGGTCCCAGCCGAACGCGGCGCGATAGAACTCGCGCGCCCGGTCAGCATCGTCGAAGGGGATCTCGAAATGCACCACCCGTCCGCTCATGCGCTGGACCCTACGCGAGACTCTCGGGCATGACATCTGCGGGGACGAAGACCATTCTGATCACTGGCGCATCGTCCGGACTCGGCGCCGAGATGGCCCGCCAGTTCGCCGGCCTGGGCTACGACCTGGCCCTGTGCGCGCGGCGTACCGACCGGCTCGAGGAGCTCCGCGCGGAGATCCTGGGCACGGATCCGGGCCGCCGGATCGAGGTGCGGGCGCTCGACGTCACCGACCACGACCGGGTGTTCGAGGTGTTCCGCGACTTTGCCGCGACCTTCGGGCACCTCGACCGGATCGTCATCAACGCCGGCCTCGGCAAGGGCGCGCCGCTCGGCACCGGCAAGTTCTACGCCAACAAGGAGACCGCGGAGACCAACTTCGTCGGCGCGCTCGCCCAGGCCGAGGCCGCCATGGAGATCTTCCGCGCGCAGGACGCCGGCCACTTCGTGATGATCTCGTCGATGTCCGCGATGCGCGGGCTGCCCAGGTCGCTGACGACGTACGCCGCCACGAAGGCCGGGGTCGCGCACCTCGCCGAGGGTCTGCGCACCGAGTTCCACGGCAAGCCGATCAAGGTGTCGGTGATCTACCCGGGCTACATCGCCTCGGAGATGAACGACGGCGTGGCCGCGAACCAGCCGCTGATGGTCTCCACCGAGAAGGGCGTGCGCGCGATCGTCGCCGCCGTCGAGAAGGAGAAGGCGTCGGCCTGCGTGCCGCCGCTGCCGTGGGCACCGCTCTCGGTCGTGATGAAGCACGCCCCGCTCCCCCTGCTCAAGCGGATGATCTGAGCGCGGCCACATGTCGGTCCAGTGCGGTGAGCGCCCGTTCCGGCGGAAGCGGGTCAGCCGGCGCACACGCCGCTGACCGTATCCCTCAACCACTGCGACGAGCAGATCGAGGTCAGTGACGTCGAGCTCGCGATGGGACAGCGCAGGCAGAGCAGCGCTGCGATGTCTCGATACGCTCGCTGACGCTCGCTACTCGACCAACGAAACTCTCTCGTCGATCGAGCAGGTTGCTCAGCAACCGTGTCGAGACCCCACCACCGGTGGTTGAGGTGCGAAGGCGCGCTGAGCGCCTGAGCCTCGAAACCCCCGACGTCGCAGGGCAGCGCGTGAGGTCCCGACACGCTCGACGAATGTGGCTCGCCGCCCTGCTTCCGTTCCGGGGTTTCGAGGCGCGGCCGCGGGCAGCCTCGCGCCTCAACCACCGGTGGGACAGCTCGAGACCCCAGACGCACGCAGCGTTTCGACCACGGAGCCGCGTGGCAGGATTGACGCATGTCACCTCGGGAGCGCAAGACCCGCGAGCAGCGGGCCGCGGAGACCCAGGCCATCCTCGACGAGGTCGACGCCAGCCGCGCGGCCGACGCCAATGCCGGCGAGGACCCCGGCTTCGCCCGTCAGGTGGGTCGCGACTTCGCGGAGGAGACGGGCTGGCTGCTGATCCAGGCCGCCCTCTTCGTGGTGCCGTGCGCGATCGGGCTCCTGGTCGGCGGCGGGCTCGGCCTGGTCGTCGGCTTCGGCGTCGGGATCCTGCTGCTCGGCGCCTTCTGGGTCGTCGTGACCGTCACCGGCCTCAAGGGTCTCCGGCAGGCCCGGCGCGAGGCGCGCCAGCAGGGTCGCCAGCTGCGGGGCTGAGCCGGCGACCCCGTCAGCTCACTTGCTGCCGGGGAACGCCGGCACCAGGTCGTCGAGCTCCTCGAGCAGCGGGTCCACCGCGTCGGAGACCCCACCGGTGTGGTCGGCCGCGGGGCCGACGTAGTCGTCGATGGCGTCCCGGGCCGGCGTCTGCATGTGGTCGTCGCCGGAGACCTGGTCGTCGTACTCGTCCGCGGCGATGCCCGCGAGGTTCTTCACCACGCCGTTCGCCGGTACGCCGATCGGGTCGCCGGTCAGGCCGGTCGCGGCCTTGACCACGGGCTTGATCGCGTAGGCCTTGACCATGAACCGGGCGACCGTCCACTGCAGGCCCTTGGCGGTCTTGAGGGTCTTGAGCAGCGTGGCCAGTGCCTGCAGTGCCTTGGCGACCTTGGCCAGGATCATCGCGATCCGCGACCCGGCCGCCGCCGCCTTGGCCGCCGCCGCAGCCGCGCCGGCCGCCGCGGAGGCGCCGAACGTGACCAGGCTGAGGCCGGCGCTGACGGCCAGGGTGAGCAGCGCCCACTCGATCAGCTCGCGGATGATGTCCTCGACCGCCTGCTCGGCGGTCTCGACCTCCATCGCGGCGTCGTCGAGGAACTCCGCGGTGTCGTCCATCGACACCGCCATCTCCTCGATCTCGTCGAGCAGCTGGGCGATCATCGCCTGGAAGGCGTCGGAGGCATCGCCCGACCAGTCGCCGCTGACCTTGCTGACGACCTGGGCCTCGAAGTCGCCCACGGCACGCAGCTTCTGGGCCATCTGCCGCCACTTCTCGGACGTGCCGCGCACGGCTTCCGAGTCGCCGGTGATGGAGTCGAACTGGTCGGCCAGGGGCTGCACGAGCGGCCGCATGATGGCGTCGATCAGGCCCGACAGGGGCGCCATCCAGCTGTTGATCTTGTCCCAGACGGACATCGCTTCGGAGGCACTCATGTCAGCTACCTCCCCGCAGCTTGTCGAAGCTCTGGCTGACGACGTCGTCGAGCTCCTTGTTGTGGTCGCGCACCTGGATCAGCCGGTCGGCGATGCCCTCGAAGGCCTTCTCGAGGTCCGCCAGCGCGGTGCCGGTGCCGGACCAGGCCTGCTCGAACGCGGCCTGGATCTCGCCCGACTGGGGCAGCTTGCCGAGCGAGCCGCTGGGCAGCGTCGCGCTCTGCCGCAGCTGGTCGACCTCGTCGGTCTGCCCGGCCGCGTCTCGGTGTCCGTCGGCGCACGTGGTCAGGGACTCGTAGTGGATCTCCACCTGGTCGGCCATCACACACCGCCCTCGCGCCGGCGGCGCAGCTCGTCCTCGACGTCGTCGCGGGTCGACTGCGAGAGGTCACCGCGGAGCATTGCGTCGAGCTCCTCCGGCGGGACGACCGCGCCGACGATCTCCTTCATCCGGGCGCCCGCTTCCGCGGTCGCGCGGCCGATCGTCTCGAGGATCGTGGCCGCCAGCTGGTCGCCGCCCAGGGCCATCGCCTGGTCGTCGATCCGGAGGTCGGCCAGCGCACCGGTGGGGCTTACCGTCACCCGGACCAACCGGTCCGGAGAGGTCGCCTCGGCCACCAGGCCCTGGAGCTTGCGCTGCATCTCGTCGACCGCCTCCAGGCGGGCCAGGCTGTCGGCCTGGACCTGGGCGATCCATTGCTGTGACGTCGTCATGACTTCCCCGTCTGGTCACTCGCGGCGCCCGTTCGACGCCGTCCACCGCACCCTGCCCGTGATCCGCGTCACGCAAACCGACGAATTTCCCAGGCCCTGCTGGGGGTCAGCGATAGGTGAGGTGGTCGCCCTCGAGGTGGGGGTGCTCGTTGAAGGTGAGCATCCGGACGCCGGTCGAACCGACCAGGACCCGGGTCACCGAGGTGTTGACCACGACGGTGTTGAAGCGCCGCCACAGTCCCGCGAGCACGGCCGGGTCGTCCTCCTCGGGCGCGACGAGCGACGCGCAGGCGGTGGCGATGGGACCGCCCGAGCTGACCACCACGGCGGTCCCGCCCGGCCCGGCCCGGTCGCAGGCCCGGGCGAGCGCGGCCGTGACCCGCTCCCGGAAAGCCCGGTAGGACTCGGGGTAGTCGGCGTCGTGCTTCGCCCGCCGTCCAGCGCTGGGTGGCCAGCTCGAAGACCCGCTGGAACTCGCGACGGTCCAGCTCCCGGTCCCGCGGGAGCTCCGGATAGCTGGCGACGACGCCGAGGTGGTCGAACTCGTTCCAGCCCGGGTCGGCCTCGACCGCCGCCGACCAGCCCGCGCCCTCGACCATGCCCTCGCCGGTCTCGCGGTGCCGGCGCATGTCACCGCGGAGCACGACGTCGGGGACGACGCCGCGTTCGGCCAGGTAGGTGCCGAGGATCCGGCTCTGCTCCCAGCCGGTCTCGGAGAGGACGTCGTAGTCGTCGGCGCCGAACGACGCCTGGCCGTGCCGGACCAGCAGCACGACCCCCATCAGGCGTCGATCAGGCTGCGGCAGCGGGTCTCGAGGTAGCCGACCGCCGGGCCGAACACGGCGTACGCCTCGTTGGTGGTCTGCTGGTGGAAGTAGCGGTACCAGATCTGCTGGGCGATCACCGCCAGCCGGAACAGCCCGAAGACCTCGTAGAACCGCCACCGGTCCGGGGTCATCTCGAAGCCCATCCGGTCGCAGTAGTGCTCGACCATCCCGGCCCGGGTCCACATCCCCGGCGTGGTCGTGGGCTGGCGCCGGAACTGCTGGAAGAACTCGTCGTCGCCGGGCTCGACCCAGTACGCCATCGCGCCGCCGAGGTCCATCAGCGGGTCGCCGACGGTGGCCATCTCCCAGTCCAGGACGCCGACGATGTGCGGCGCCGGACGAGCCGGGTCGTCCACGCCGAGCACCATGTTGTCGAACCGGAAGTCGTTGTGGATCAGCCGCTGCGCCACGTCGTCCGGCTGGTGTGCCTCCAACCAGTCGATGATGTCGGTCCAGTCGCCGGTGTCGTCGGTGCGGGCCTTGCCGAACCGGTGGATCCAGCCGCCGACCTGGCGGGCGACGTACCCGTCACCGCGGCCGAGCTTGGCCAGCTCGGGCGAGGCGTCGGTGTCGACCGAGTGCAGGGCGACCAGGACGTCGAGCGCGTTCTCGCACAGGGCCGAGACGTCGTCGGGCGCCAGGTCCCACGGCAGGTCGCGGCGCGGGATGGTGCCGTCCAGCTTCTCCATCACGTAGAAGTCCGAGCCGATCACCGACTCGTCCTCGCAGAACCCGACCATGGTGGCGACGTACGGGAAGACCGGCGCGAGCGCCGACTGGATGCGGAACTCCCGGCCCATGTCGTGCGCGCTGGCCGCCTTCGCCCCGACCGGGGGACGGCGCAGGATCACCTCGCGCTGGCCGATCTCGGGGGGGTAGCGCAGCAGGTAGGTGAGGTTGGAGGCGCCGCCCGGGAACTGGCGCACCTCGGGCGTGCCCTCGAGGTCGTCACGGAAGGCGGTCGCGTGCTCGCGCAACCACTCGGCCACCGCCTCGACGTCGAAGGCGTCCTCGTCACGAACCGGACGGCTCTCGTCGGTCACCGGGTCATCCCCTCCAGCTTGGCGGCCTGCGCGCGCATCATCGCGTCGTACGCCGGCCGGTCGGTCTGCTTCAGCGTGTACGCCGCCCGGGCCGGCTCGTCGGGGACGATCAGCTCGTCGCCGCGGTCGATCCCGGCCAGCACCTCCGCGGCGATGTCGTCGGCGGTCAGCGGCGAGCGCTCGACGAGCCCGGTGACGACCTCGGCCACCGCCCGGTCCTCGCCGCGCAGCGAGGACATCAGGTTGGTCCGGAAGTACGACGGGCAGACGACGCTGGCGCGCACGCCGTACGGCGCGAGCTCGTGACCGGTCGTCTCGGTGAGCGCGACCACCGCGGCCTTGACCGCGTTGTAGGAACCCATCCCGGCCGGGTGCACCAGCCCCGCCAGCGACGCGACGTTGACGACGTGACCCGACCGCTGCCGCTTGAGCATCGGGACGAACGCCTGGAGGCCGCGGACCACCCCGAACAGGTTGATCTCGGTGAGCCACCGCCACTCGTCGAGCGTGGCCACGTCGAGCCGCCCACCGCCCGCGACGCCGGCGTTGTTGACCAGCAGGTCCAATCCGCCCCACGTCTCCTCGACGTGCCGGACCGCGGCCGCCCAGTCGTCGTCGGACGTGATGTCGAGCCTCATCTCGCTGGTTGAGGAGGGCGCGCTGGCGCGCCGTCTCGAAACCCGCGATGTCCGTCGCCAGCACCTCGTCACCGCGCGCGCGGAACGCAGCGGTCAGTGCGGCGCCGAGCCCCGAGGCGGCGCCGGTGACCAGGACGCGACGGCTCACCGAGAAGCGCCGTACTTGCCGAGCTCGATCCGCGCGACCACGCCGCGGTGCACCTCGTCCGGGCCGTCGGCGAGCCGGAGCGAGCGGGCGGAGGTCCAGGCGCCGGCCAGCGGGAAGTCGTCGGACAGGCCGCCGGCACCGTGGAGCTGCATGGCCATGTCGATGACCTGCTGCGCCATGTTCGGGACCGCCACCTTGATCTGGGACACCTCCGACAGCGCGTTCGCCGGGCCACCGGTGTCGAGCTTCCAGGCGGCGTGCAGCACCAGCAGCCGGGCCTGGTCGATGGCGATCCGGGCGTCGGCGATCCGCTCGCGGTTGCCGCCGAGACTGGCCAGCGGCTTGCCGAACGCGGTCCGCTCCAGCCCCCGCTTGCAGGCCATCTCGAGCGCCAGCTCGGCCAGCCCGATCAGCCGCATGCAGTGGTGCACGCGGCCGGGGCCGAGCCGCCCCTGGGCGATCGCGAACGCCTCACCCGGGCCGAGCAGCAGGTTGGTGACCGGCACCCGTACGTCGGTGAACGACACCTCGCCGTGGCCGAGCGGCTCGTCGTGGATGCCCATCGTGTTGAGCATCCGCACCACCTCGACACCCGGGGCGTCCCGCGGCACCAGCACCATCGAGTGCCGGTGGTGCCGGTCCGCGTCGGGGTCGGTCAGCCCCATGAAGACGAAGATCTTGCAGTCCGGGTGGCCGACGCCGGTGGAGAACCACTTGCGCCCGTTGATGACGACCTCGTCGCCGTCGACGACCGCGGTCGCCTCCATGTTGGTGGCGTCCGAGGAGGCGACGTCCGGCTCGGTCATCGTGAACGCCGACCGGATCCGCCCGTCGAGCAGCGGCTCCAGCCACTCCGCGCGCTGCGCGTCGGTGCCGTACTTCAGCAGCACCTCCATGTTCCCGGTGTCCGGCGCGTTGCAGTTGAGGACCAGCGGTGCGATCGCGGACCGGCCGGTCAGCTCCGCGATCGGGGCGTAGTCGACGTTGGTCAGGCCCTCGCCGCCGTCGGTGCCGAACTTCGCGGCGTACTCCCCGGCGTGCTCCTTGGGCAGGAAGAGGTTCCACAGCCCGCGCTCCCGGGCCTTGGCCTTGAGCTCCTCGATGACCGGCAACGGGCGCCACGGGTCGCCGGTGCGCCGCTGCTCCGCGAGGTCACGGTGGTACGCCGCCTCGATCGGCTCGACCTCCTCGGCCAGGAACGTGGCGACCCGGGCGGTCAGGTCAGCTGCTCGAGGAGAGGGAGAGAAGTCCATGGTTCCCGACCCTAGTGGCACCATGTGGCCGTGCTCCGACCCCTCCGCACCCTGGTCTTCCTGGTGCCCGGCGTGCTGCTCGCCTGCCTGGCCTGCTCCGGTGACGAGCTCCCGGACGAGGCGACGCCGGCGGTCACCCGCGACGGCCTGGCGGCCCTGTTCGCCGGCGACCACGCGGAGACGGACGCCACGGAGACGGCCACCTGCTTCGCGGAGGAGCTCACCGACCGGGTCCCCCAGGACCAGCTCCGCGAGGCAGGAGTCGTGGACGACGAGGGGTACGTCGTCGACGAGCTGCCGCCGCTGACCGAGGACGTCGCGACGAGCTGGGTGGAGGCGCAGTTCGCCTGTGTCGACTTCGTGGCGATCTCGACGGACGCACAGGAGCGGATCACGAAGGGCAAGCTCGACCGGGCGGCGTACGCCGAGTGCCTGACGGGCCTGCTGACCGAGGACGAGATGCGGGCCGGCGTGGCCGCGCCGCTGCGCGGCGAGTGGGACGCACCGGAGGTGGCCGCGCTTGCCGACGCCCAGGGCAGCTGCCGGCGGGAGTCCGTGCCGCCCGATCCCGAGTGACCAGCCCGAACGGGCTGGCCCATCCGGGTCATGGACGGGCCATGCCGCCCGTTCTAGCGTCGAAGGTTGGGCACGAGACCACCTCATTCGGAGGCGGCCTGCAGACAAGGAGGCCAGCTGTGTTCATCCAGATCATCCAGGGCAAGTGCACAAAGCCGGACGAGCTCCGCGCCATGGCAGAGAACTGGCGCGAGGAGATCGGGCCAGGGGCAGACGGCTGGCTCGGCGGCACGTACGGCTTCACCGACGACAACACGTTCGTGGGCGTGGTCCGCTTCGAGTCCCGTGAGGCCGCGATGCGCAACTCCGAGCGTCCCGAGCAGGGTGCGTGGGCCGAGCGGATGATGGCGCTGATGGACGGTCCGGTGGAGTTCCACGACTGCGAGGACGTCACCTTGATGATGGACGGCGGCTCCGACAGCGCCGGCTTCGTCCAGGTGATCCGCGGCAAGGTCGACCAGCCGGACCGGCTCAAGGTGCTGATGACCGACACCGAGATGCTGCACGAGGCGCGGCCCGACATCCTCGGCGCGACGCTGGCCATCGAGGCGGACGGCACGTTCACCGAGACGATCGCCTTCACCAGCGAGGCCGAGGCCCGCGAGGGCGAGCGCAAGGAGATGCCGGACATGCCGGGCGAGGTCCGCGAGGCGCTCGAGATGGCGATGAAGGACGCCACCTTCTACGACCTGCACCACCCCTGGTTCGAGACCAAGTAGGGGCGGGACGCCGCTAAGCAGCAACCGTGGTGACGATCCGGGCGCGGGCGGCCGGGTCCTGCCAGATGCGGGAGGTCCGCAGCATCCGGATGAGCGACCAGGCCAGGAACGGCACCGCGACCAGGAGCGACACCTCCGGGTCGGGGACCCGGGCCAGGCCCGAGAACACCAGCCCGGTGAGCGTGGTGCTCACCGCCAGGCGGGCCGAGTAGACGACCATCAGGACCGCCGGCGCGGGCGTGGCCCGCGCCGAGCGGAGGTCGACGGCGTACGGCCGCTGCGCCGACCAGCGCAGCGCGGCGGCCACCACCTGGACGGTGACCACCAGCCAGGTGCAGAGCAGCGCGGTCAGCTCGGCGGGTGCGGGCATGCCCGCGCGCAGCGACGCGAGCGCGATCGTGATCGCCGAGGCCAGCAGGAGGAACTCCCCGAGCACGATCGCCCGCGCCGCGAAGACCAGGCCGGGTGAGACGGGGAGGCTCTCCCGCCACAGCCCGCCGCGGCCGTCGAGGCACCAGACGTTGACGCCGAAGAGCAGCGCGCCGCCCGAGGCGACCAGCCCGGGCAGCACGGTCATCGTCGGCCACGGCAGGTTGCCGGCGATCGCCACCAGGCCGGGACCGATCGCGAGCACCATCATGCCGCGGCGCATCGGGACGGTGCGCCAGACCGACGACCGGTCGGTGCGCAGCAGGGCGAGCAGGTCGGAGCGCGGCATCGACAGCGGCTGCCGGGACTCGCTCTCGAGGCGCTGCTCGTCGCGCGGGGTACGCCGGGAGGCACGGTGCGCGGGCAGGATCCCGAGGACGACCGCGGCCACCAGCATCGAGATCTCGACGACGACGGTCAGCACCCAGCGCCAGGTCACGCCTTCGAGGCCGCCGGCCACGAACCAGACGGTGGGGACCTGGTCCAGCAGCGAGGTCAGCGAGCCGGTGAGGTGCAGGATCAGGCCGAGGAGCACGGCCGTCACGGCCAGCGTGCGGACCACCAGGATCCCGCGCGGACCGCGGCGGACGGACTCCATGGTCCAGGCGATGACCTGCGCGATCGCGGTGCCGGCCGCGATCCACAGCACGATGACCGGGATGCTGCTGTGCAGCGTGTCGGCTCCGGATGCGTAGGCCGTCGCGCCGAGCAGGCCCCAGGCCTGGAGCAGCCAGGCGATGTTGAGCGGCGCCATCAGCAGCGCCCCCAGGTGGTCGGTGGTCGGGCTGACCGGGTAGGCGACGCCCTGCTCGCGCGGCAACAGCTCGCGACCGCCGCCGGACACCACGGCCGACACGACGGCCAGGGCGAGGAAGCCGGCGAAGGCCGTCGGGATCAGCACCCGGAACTCGGTGGCCCGATCGCTGGCGCCGGCGCCGGGCAGGAAGGCGGGGACGATGGCGATGGCCAGGGTGAGCACGCACAGGATCGCCACCGCCCAGCCGAAGAGCATGCGGCGGCGTACGGTGCCGGCCCGGAAACGGAGCAGGTGCCGGACGTCGCCGACCGCGCGGAGCTCGTTGCTAGTCCAGGAGCGAACGGTAGGCACGGGCGCCCTCCTCACCCGCCATCTCGGTCGCGGCGACGGTCGCGACCCGCGACCCGCCACGCAACACGAGCACCTCGCCGCACGCCTCGATCGCGAGCTCGCGCAGGTGGGTGGAGACCAGGACGCAGGCGCCGCGCGCCCGGGCGTCGGCGATCACGTCGAGGGTCGCCTCGACGCCGATCGGGTCGACCCCGTCGAACGGCTCGTCGAGGAGAAGTACGCCGGGCTCGTGCAGGGCCGCGAGCAGCACCGACAGTCGCCGGCCCATGCCGTGCGAGAAGCCGCCGGTCACCCGGTTGGCCGCGTCGCCGAGCTCGAACCGCTCGAGCAGGTCGCGCGCCCGGGGCTCCCAGTCGTGCAGCCGGCGCAACCGCGCCGAGAGCTGGAGGTGCTCCCAGGCCGTCGCCCGGGGCACGAGACCGCCGACGTCGGGGCAGTACCCGACCGCGCGCTTGGCGTCGAGCGGATGCGTGCTGATGTCGTGGCCGGCCACCCGGACGGTCCCCTCGGTCGGTGGCACCACGCCGGCGAGGACGCGCATGGTCGTCGACTTCCCGGCGCCGTTGCGCCCGAGCAGCGCCGTCGCCCGTCCGGCGTAGGCCGCCAGGTCGACGCCCGCGACCGCCTCCACGTCGCCGAAGCGGACGTGGAGGTCGCGTACCTCGACGACGGGCCCGATCACGTCCACCCGGTCATGATCCACCATGAACGCCGACTCGTCCCCGGTTCAGGAGAGTGACGTTGTCGGGTGTTTGGGTCAGGAGGGGAAGGTCTCGCCCCTCTCGGCCAGCTCGCGCAGGTACGGCGTGGCGCGGAACCGGTCGCCGTACTTCTCGGCGAGCTCGTCGGCCCGGGCCAGGAACGCGTTCAGGCCGATCTCGCCGGTGGGCGACTCGTAGCCGGTCATGAACTGCGCGGCGCCGCCGGTGTTCGGCGGGAAGCCGATGCCCATGATCGAGCCGATGTTGGCCGCCGCCGCGGACTCGATGACGCCCTCCTCGAAGCACTTCGCGGTCTCGAGCGCCTCGACGAACAGCAGTCGGTCCTTGACGTCCTCGAACGGCGGCTGCTCCGCGGCGACCGGGAACGTGTCGGCCAGGCCCTTCCAGACCCCCAGCCGCTTGCCGGCGTCGTCGTAGTCGTAGAAGCCGGCGCCCTGGAGCCGCGACGAGCGACCGAGCTCGATCATCGTGTCGATCACGTGCTCCGACGGGTGCGGCGTGTAGGTGCCGCCCGCGCGCTCCGTGGCCTCCTGGGTGGCGACCCGGATCTTCCGCATCAGCTCCATGTTCAGCTCGTCGGAGAGCTGGAGGGTGCCGACGGGGTAGCCGTCCTGGGTGGCCGCCCGCTCGAGCGACATCGGGTGCACGCCCTCGGCGAGCATGGCGAGCCCCTCGTTGACCATCGTCCCGATCACCCGCGAGGTGTAGAAGCCGCGGCTGTCGTTGACGACGATCGGGGTCTTCCGGATCTGCTGGACCACGTCGTACGCCTTGGCCAGCGCCTCGTCGGAGGTCTCCTTGCCGCGGATGATCTCGACCAGCGGCATCTTGTCGACCGGGCTGAAGAAGTGCAGGCCGATGAAGTCGTGCGGCCGGTCCACCCCGTCGGCGAGCTCGGTGATCGGCAGGGTCGAGGTGTTCGAGCAGAGCAGGGCGTCGTCGTTGACGTGGTCGATGATCTCCGCGAACACCTTGTTCTTCAGCGACGGGTCCTCGAAGACTGCCTCGATCACCAGGTCGCAGCCGGCGAGGTCCGCCGGGTCCGCGGTCGCGTGTGATCCGGCTGAGCAGCTCGGCCTTCTTCTCCTCGGTCGACCTGCCCCGGGAGATGGCCTTGTCGAGCAGCTTCTCGCTGTACGCCTTGCCCTTCTCGGCGTTCTCGACCGCGACGTCCTTGAGCACCACCTGCATGCCGGCGCGGGCGCACGAGTAGGCGATACCGGCGCCCATCATCCCGGCGCCGAGGACGCCGACCTTGACCGCCTGGTACGGCGGGATGCCCTCGGGCCGCAGCTTGCCCGCGTTGATCGCCTGGAGGTCGAAGAAGAACGCCTGGATCATGTTCTTCGAGTTCTGGTCGACGATCAGCTTCGTCAGGTAGCGCGACTCGATCCGGGAAGCCGTGTCGAAGTCGACCTGCGCGCCCTCGACCGCGGCGGACAGGATCGCCCGCTGGGCGGGGTAGACCGCACCCTTGGTCTGCTTGCGCAGCAGCGCGGGGAACGCCGGGAGGAACGCCGCGAGCTTGGGGTTGCTGGGCGTGCCGCCCGGCATCCGGTAGCCGTCGGCGTCCCACGGGTTCTGGGTCGAGTCGGGGTTGGCCTTGATCCACGCCTTCGCGGCCGGGACCAGCTCCTCGCGGGTCGCGACCAGCTCGTCGACCAGGCCCTTCTCCTGGGCCGGACCCGGCTTGAAGCGGGTGCCCTGCAGCAGGACGTCCATCAGCGCCGACTGGATGCCGAGCATCCGCACCACGCGGGTGACACCGCCGCCACCGGGGAGCAGGCCGAGCGACGCCTCGGGCAGGCCGATCTCGACCTTGGGGTCGTCCACGATCACGCGGTGGTTGCAGGCGAGGGTGATCTCGTAGCCGCCGCCGAGCGCGGCGCCGTTGATCGCGGCCACGACGGGTCGGGGGAAGGTCTCGAGCCGGCGCAGGGACGCCTTGATCGCCTCGCCCGTCTCGAAGATCGCGAGCGCGTCGTCCTTGGTCGCCTGGACCATCGCCTTGAGGTCGCCGCCGGCGAAGAAGGTCTTCTTGGCGCTGGCGATGACGACGCCGGTCACGCTCTGCTCATCACTGGCTGCCTCGGCGTACAGGCGGTCCACGGCTGCCGCCATGGAGTCCTTGTAGAGCTCGTTCATCGTGTTGGCGCTGGCGGTCGGGTCATCGAGCGTGAGGGTGACGATGCCGTCCTCGTCCCGCTCGTAGCGCACGGCGGACGTGTCGGTCTGGGTTGCAGTCATGGTGTGTCGTTGCCTTTCAGACGAGCTCGATGATCGTGGCGATGCCCATGCCGCCGCCGACGCAGAGCGTGGCGAGGCCGCGGCGCAGGTCGCGCCGCTGGAGCTCGTCGATGAGCGTGCCGAGGATCATCGCGCCGGTGGCGCCCAGCGGGTGGCCCATCGCGATGGCCCCGCCGTTGACGTTGGTGATCTCGTGGCTGATGCCGAGGTCGCGCATGAACCGCATCGCGACCGCGGCGAACGCCTCGTTGATCTCGAACAGGTCGATGTCCTCGACCTCCAGGCCGGCCTTGGCCAGCGCCTTGCGGGCGGCCGGGGCGGGGCCGGTGAGCATGATCGTCGGGTCGGCGCCGGACACGGCGGTGGCAAGCACCCGCGCCCGCGGGGTGAGGCCGAGCTCGGTGCCGACCTCCTCGCTGCCGATCGCCATCAGCGCGGCGCCGTCGACGATGCCCGACGAGTTGCCGGCGTGGTGGACGTGGTCGATCTTCTCGACCCAGTGGTACTTCTCCAGCGCCACGTCGTCGAAGCCGGCGTCGGCGCCGATCTGCGCGAACGACGGCTTCAGCCCGGCCAGGCCCTCGACGGACGTGTCGGGGCGGATCAGCTCGTCGTGCTCGAGGATCGTGATGCCGTTGAGGTCGGTGACCGGCACGATCGCGTCGGCGAAGTAGCCGTTGGCCCAGGCCTTGGCGGCCCGGTGGTGCGACTCGGCGGCGAACGCGTCGACGTCCTCGCGGTTCCAGCCCTCCAGGGTGGCGATCAGGTCCGCGCCGATCCCCTGCGGGACGAAGCCGGTGCGCAGTGCGGTGGCCGGGTCGGACGCCCAGGCGCCGCCGTCGGAGCCCATCGGCACCCGGCTCATCGACTCGACGCCGCCGGCGAGGATCAGGTCCTCGAACCCGCCGCGGACGCGCGAGGCGGCCTGGTTGACGGCCTCGAGACCGGACGCGCAGAACCGGTTCAGCTGGACGCCGGCCACGGTCTCGGGATACCCGGCCGCCAGCGCCGCGGTCTTGGCGATGTCGCCACCCTGCTCGCCGATCGGCGAGACCACACCGAGCACGACGTCGTCGACCCGGTTCGGGTCCAGGGACGGGTTGCGCGTCCTGATCTCGTCGAGGAGGCCGACCATCAGGTCGACCGGCTTGACCTCGTGCAGGGCGCCTACCTTCTTGCCCTTGCCGCGCGGCGTGCGAATGTGGTCGTACACGAAAGCTTCTGCCATGACCGTCCTAGCTGTCCGGGTGGGTGTACTTCGTTGGTCGAGCCGGGTCGCCCGGCCCGTCCTTCGTTGGTCGAGCTAGGTCGCGCAGCGACCGTGTCGAGACCTCGATTGTGACACTGTTACTGTCACTGTCGTCAAGGAGGGCGGGCAGGTGTGGTGCGGGTCACCGCACGGACAAGGGGAATCCGAGTGGACGAGACGGTCGAGTCACTGCGCGAGCTGCTGACGCTCGACGAGCTGACCAACCGGGTCGGGATGAGCGTGCGCAACGTCCGCTTCTACACGACCAAGGGGCTGGTGCCGCCGCCGATCCGGCGCGGCCGCTCCGGCTACTACACCCCCGACCACGTCGCGCGGCTCGAGCTCGTCCAGGAGCTGCAGAGCCATGGCTTCACGCTGGCCGCCATCGAGAAGTACGTCGCCAACATCCCGCGCGACGCCACCCCCGAGGACATCGCGCTCCAGCGCACCATGCTCGCGCCGTGGCAGCACGAGGCGCCGATCGAGATGAGCCGCGCCGAGCTGGACAAGCGCGCCGGGCGGAAGCTCGCCGACGACGACCTGGTCACCCTCGCCGCCCTGGGCGTGGTGCTGCGCAACAAGCGCGGCCGCTACCAGGTGGCCGTCTCCCAGCTGTCGATCGGCCTGGGCCTGCTCGACCTCGGCTTCCCGACCGAGGCGGCGCTCGCCGCGGCGGACGTGTACGCCGCCCACGGCAGGCAGATCGCCCAGGAGCTCTACGAGGTGTTCCGGACCAAGGCCTGGCCGGTCTACAAGGAGTCCGGGGCGTCACCCGAGCGGGTCCGCGAGGTGGTCGAGCGGCTCAAGCCGCTGTCGATCTCGAGCCTGGTGCAGGCCTACGAGGCGGCGATGGACGAGACCAAGCGCGAGGGCATCGCCCAGCGGGCGCGCTGACTCAGCCGGCGAACCGTCCGGCCGCGGACGCGACCCCGAGCCAGGTGTGCGGGTTGCCGTCCCAGCACCAGCCCAGCTTCGGCGCACGTTCGCTGATCCACAGCGCGGGCACCCGCCGGTCGTGCCGCCGCGAGCCGGAGAGCATGAAGCACTTGTTCTTCTCCAGCAGCTGCGGCGCGTGGGTCACCACGGCGATGCCCTCGTCGATGGTCAGCGGCGTCCGGCCGCGGCCGGTGATGACCGGCAGCGCGTCCTCGGGCCGGACCCCGCAGAACTCCTCGCCCCGCTCGACGCCCAGCAGGAGGTAGGCCTTCGCGTCGGGAACGCCCAGCTCCGGCAGCGGGTGGTAGCCGGCCAGGTCGCCCTCGGCGTGGTTGCGGTCGACCTTCCCGGGCTTCGCCGACCCGGCCAGCGTCAGCAGGGGCACCGTGTCCTCCGGCCGCACCAGGTCCCGCGTGACCACCAGGACGAGCGGAGCCGCACCGGTGTCGCCGACGGTGAGCAAACGTCGGTCGAGCCTGTCGAGACCCTCGTGCAACGGCTCGATGATCGCCCGGAAGGCGTCCTTGTCGAGGCCGGCGAGCGCCGGGTAGCCGAGCTCGACGAGCCGGTCGGTCTGGTCGCGGAGCGTCTGGGCAGGGTCGAACGACAAGGGCATCTCCTGTGGTGGCGGTGGGTGGTCAACGCCTGGCCGGCGCCGGGAGTTCCCGACCGGTCCTTAAGGTGGGCCCCATGAGCGAGACGCTGACCGTGCTGGTGACCGGCGCGACCGGCTTCGTCGGCCGCCGCCTGGTCCCCGACCTGGTGGAGCGCGGGCACGACGTACGCGCCATGACCCGCCGGCCCGAGTCCTACGACGGTCCCGGCGAGCCGGTCGGAGGCGACGTGCACGACCCCGCGACCCTGGCCGAGCCGCTGGCGGGTGTCGACGTGGCGCTCTACCTGGTGCACTCGCTCGACGACCCGGACTTCGAGCGCAAGGACGCCGACGCGGCTCGCGCCTTCGGGAAGGCGGCCGCGGCTGCCGGGGTGCGCCAGATCGTCTACCTGGGCGGGCTCGGCGCCGACGACGGCCACCTCTCCCCCCACCTGCGCTCGCGCCGCGAGGTCGAGGGGCTGCTCGGCGAGGCGGGCGTCCCGGTCACCGTGCTCCGCGCCGCGATCGTGGTCGGCCACGGTGGCATCTCCTGGGAGCTGACCCGGCAGCTGGTGAAGAACCTGCCCGCGATGGTGGTGCCCCGCTGGGTGTCCACCCGCACCCAGCCGATCGCGCTCGACGACGTGACCCGCTACCTCGCCGGCGTGGTCGGCGTTCCCGAGGCGTTCGGCCGGGTCTTCGAGATCGGCGGGCCGGACCGGCTGACCTATCTCGAGATGCTCCAGGTCGCGGCGGAGGTCACCAGCGGGCACCGGGTCCCGATCGTCCGGGTGCCCGTGCTGACCCCGCGGCTGTCGTCGTACTGGCTGGCGCTGGTCACCGACGTCGACATCACCACCGGCCGCAACCTGATCGACTCGATGGGCACCGAGGTCGTCGTCACCGACCGGTCGATCCAGGAGATCGTGCCGGGCGACCCGCTGCCGTACGCCGAGGCGGTGCGGCGCGCGCTCGAGGAGCGTGCCACCGGTGGTGCCCCCTCGTCCTAGGGTGAGGCCGTGCATGTTCTCGAGCAGGCCACCGAGGTGCGGGACGCGCTCGCGCCGTACCTCGCCGTCGACCGCACCCGCCCCGAGCACGAGTGCTGGGTGACCGGCCACATGGTCGCCGGGCTCGACGGCACGGCCGCCGTCGGCGGCCGGGTCGGCGCCCTCTCGACCGCGCCCGACCAGGAGCTGTTCCGCCGGATGCGGCAGATCGCGGACATCGTGCTGGTGGGGGCGGAGACGGTACGCCGCGAGGGGTACGGGCCGGTGCGCCTCGACGAGGACGCGCAGGAGCAGCGCCGGCTGCTCGGGAAGTCGCCGACGCCGCCGCTCGCCGTGGTCAGCCGGTCGCTGGCGTTCGACTGGACGGCCAAGGTCTTCACGGACGCGCCCGACGACGCCCCCACCCACCTGATCACCTGCGCGGCTGCGGATCCCCGGCGCCTGGCCGAGGCCGAGCAGGTCGCGACGGTGGTCGTGGCCGGTGACGAACGGGTCGACCCCGCCGCCGCCATGCGGGCGCTGGCCGAGCTCGATCGGCGCGTGGTGCTCTGCGAGGGCGGACCGACCTGGCTCGGCGAGCTGGTCGCGGCGGACCGCCTCGACGAGCTGTGCCTCTCGATCTCGCCGCTCATGGGCGGCGACCCGCTCCCCGTCTCCATCACACCACCCGGTGCGGGGATCGCGGCGTTCGAGCTGAAGGGCACGATGGCCGAGGACAACACGCTCTTCCTGCGCTACGAGCGATCGGCGGCCGGGGGTGGTCGCGGTGAGTGACGACGCCTTCGACACGTTGATGGCCTCGGTCGACCCACCGCTGATCGTGGTCACGACGGTCGCCGAGGACGAACGGGCCGGCTGCCTGGTCGGCTTCCACGCGCAGTCGAGCATCGACCCCGAGCGCTACTGCATCTGGCTGTCCAAGGCCAACCACACCTACCGGGTCAGCCTGCGCGCCGCCCACTTCGCCGTCCACTTCCTGACGTCGGACGACCTGCCGCTGGCCGAGCTGTTCGGCACCAACACCGGCGAGGACACCGACAAGTTCGCCGACCTCGACGTCGACCTCGACCAGCACGGCGTACCGCTGCTCAAGGCGTGCCCGAACCGGATGACCCTCGACCGGATCGCCGTCCTCGACGACGGCGGCGACCACGTCTGCCTGACCACCCGCGTCCGCTCGGCCGACACCGCTGGCTCCTTCGAGCCGCTGCGCGTCTCCAGCGCGGTCCACCTCGACCCTGGCCACGAGGCCGAGGAACGCGCGATCGACCCGTGAGGCCGGGGCTGTCCCGGGAGCTCACCGGGCTCGCGAGGCCGTCGGCTGCCTGGTCACGAAGTACGCCAAGCCGATCGAGCCGGCGGCCATGGGCGCGGCTGTGATCAGGCCCGCGAGGCCGCTGCCCGGGATCACCAGCGTGAGCGTGGTGAACAGCAGGGCCAACGGCACCCAGGTCGGGACGACGTGTGCGCGGAACAGGCCGACGCACTGCAGGACCGTGCCGACCATCACCAGCAGTGCCCCGGGGATCATCAGTGCGAACAGGTGGGCGGTGTCGGTGTTCGCCGCCTCGATGACGGCTCGTCCCGAGGCAGCGCCCACGCCGGGGTCGGTCGCGTAGAAGTACGCCGAGGCCCAGCCGGCCACTCCGGCGGCCTGGAGCGCGACACCGAGCCACATGGCCGCCGCTCCCCAGGTCGCCCAGGCGCTGCCGCGCTCCCGGACCAGGAGCAGGGTGGCGAGCGCCTGCATCGGGACGTTGATGACCGCCATGACCGCGCCGGCGCCCAGCAGGCCCCACCACAGGTCGCGGTGGGTCACGATGTCGGCGTAGCTGTAGGTCTCGCCGTCACCGGACGGCTCCGGCCACAGCAGCCCGACAGCGACCGCAGCAACCGCGGTGACGCTCAGGACGACGGCCAGGATCCTGACCCGGATGACGGTGGCCGGTTCGACGGCGGTGATGGTGGGCTCCGTGGCGGTGGACATCTCGCAGCCCCGTCAGAGCGCCACGAGCGCGGTGACGCCGAGCGCCGCGCCGGACAGGTAGGTGAACATCGCGCCCGAGTCGCGGACCGGGCCGTGCGCGGCCAGGGTCGTGGCGCGGAGCATCCCGTAGGCGTGGGTGTACCGCGCGGCAGTGGCCGCGATGGCGAGGGCGTCCAGCCACCACCCGTCGGTGAGCGTCGAGCAGACGATCAGCAGGCCGATCAGGGTCGGCACGTACTCGGTGGCGTTGCCGTGCGCGCGCTGCGCGATCAGCAGTCGGTCCGCCGGGTCGGTGGACATCTGCGGCTCGCCGCTCTTGCCGCGGATGGCGCGGTGCCGGGTGACGTTCGCCCCCAGGGCGAACACCAGGATGCCCATCAGGGCGATGCAGATGACGACGGTCGTGCTCATGACGCGCGGTTTCCCTTCTGGAGGTTGGCTTGCTGGTGGAGGAGGCGACGCATGATCACGTCGCTGAGGTCGGTGCCCAGGAGGGCGTCTGTCTTGTGCATGCCGCCGGGGCAGGTCAGGTTGACCTCGATCAGGCGGCCGGCGATCACGTCGAGACCGGCGATGGCGATGCCGTGGTCGTGCAACAGCGGCGCGAGCGTCGCGACGATGGCTCGGTCGTGGTCGTCGACCTCGGCGGCCGCGACCGGCGGGCCGATCCGGAAGTCGTCCGCGGCGGGTCGGCGCAGCACCGCGCCGACGATCTGGCCGTCGAGCAGGAACAGTCGCTTGTTGCCGTCGGCGACGTCGGCCAGGAACTCCTGCACGATCACGTGCCGGCGTCCCCCGTCGGTCGCGCACTCGGCCAGCGTGTTGGCGGTCGCGTCGTCCCGGAGCAGCCACACACCCACGCCGGCGAACCCGTCCATCGGCTTGACGACCGCGGTGCCGACCTCGGCGACGAATCGGCGCACCTCGACGGGGTCGGCGGTGATCAGCGTGGCCGGGCAGAGCTCGGGGAACCGAAGCGCGATCAGCTTCTCGTGCAGGGCACGGATGCCCTCGGGCCGGTTCACCACCCGGGTGCCGGCGGCTTCGACCAGGTCGAGAAGGTACGTCGTGTGGAGGTAGCGGGCGTCGACCGGCGGGTCGATCCGCACCAGCACCAGGTCGGTCTCGTCGGCCACGTCGAGGGTTGCGTGACCCGCATCGGCGTACCACGGCTGCTCGACCAGCCAGCGATGGTCGCCACCGCGCCGCCGCGGGTGCAGCACGATCCTTCGTGCCCGTGCCTGCACCCGGCCCCCGCGGACCGCGAGGCCCTCCGGGCCGCAGACCCAGACGTCGCAGCCGAGCGCCTGCGCCGCGTCCATCAGCCCTACGCTCGCGTCGATCCGCGGGTCCAGGGTGTCGAGCGGGTCGGTGACCACGAGGATGCTCATGCCGCCACCGCCCGGTCCATCCAGCCCAGGAGCCGCCACCCGATGTCTGGGTCGAGGACGCCCGCCGCGGCCGCGGCCCAGTGTGCGGCCATGCGGGCCTCCTGCCCGGCCAGTGACACCAGGGCGGTCCGACGCAGTTCATCGTCGTAGAGCAAGCGGGCCAGGCCCGTCCGCGAGCGGCGCGACGTCCGCAGCCGGGCGAGCGTCCGGGAACCGGACCTCCAGGTAGCGGCCGCGCGGCCGCACCGGCGGGAAGAGGGTGCTGAGGTGGTCCGCGACTCCACCGTCGACGAAGGCCGCCGCTCCCGCCGCGAAGTCGGCATAGGCAGCGACCGGGTCGTCGCCGTGCAGCAGCCGGTCGTCGAAAGCGGTCCGGGACGGGTCGACCTCCAGCCAGGTCGCCAGCCGGCTCCGTGGACCGGTGCAGCGGGCGGTGGCGGCAGCGAGGAACGGCGCGGCGAGCAGCAGCACCCGCCACTGCTCGAGGCCCGTCCTGCCCGGCCACCAGTCCAGGCAGATCTGGGTCGAGGCAGTCGCGCGCATCATGCGGCGGCCGGCCGGGCCGACGGAGTCGAAGTGGCGTTCCATGGCGTCGTACCGGGCCGAGTGCAGGAACCGCGGCACCGCCAGGTCCTGGCTGCGGACTGGCGTGGCGGCCAGGACGATCCCGGCGGGCATCAGGTCAGCGGCCAGCGCGGACGTGACCCGTTCGAGCTGGCTCGCTGCAGCGGCGGCGGTTGCTGCGACGGGAAGACTCAGCTCGACCTGGCCGCCCGGCTCGAAGGAGACCCACTCGGCGTAGTCGCGGCCCTCGATCGCGTTCCCGATCCGGGTCGGCGAGACGGGCCCACCGCCGAGGAACTCCATCGCGAAGAGCTCCTGCTCGACCCCCACGGCGGTTGTGCTCCGGGAACCGCGGGCGAACAGCGAGGCGACACGGGTCCGGATCGATGACGGGTTCATGGTCTGCTCCTGATACTGTAAGGTTTCCTGCCAAATACTGGAAGGAAACCTTACGAATGTCAAGAGAGCTGACCAGACCGGATTCCGTGCCGCTCATCGCCCTGGCCGACAAGTCGGCTCGCGCGCTGCGGACCGACATGGTCCGGAACGCCCATGCCCGGGGCCTCACCCAGATCCAGCCGGCGCACAACGCGGTGTTCGCGACCCTTCCTCCCGACGGTGCGCGAGCCGCGGACATGGCGGCGCGGGCCGGCATCACCCGGCAGTCGATGGGTGAGGTGATCCGCGACATGGTCGGGCTCGGGATCCTGGAGACGGTGCCGGACCCGGCCGACGGCCGGGCCAAGATCGTCCGGTTCACCGAGGAGGGGCTCGGGTTCGCCCAGCAGGGCTACGAGCGGATCATCGACCTGGAGCGGATCCTGCGGGACACGTTCGGCGACGACGATGTCGACGCGACCCGCCGCGTGCTCGCCGGCATCATCGAGATGCTCGGTGACGCGCCCTCCTCCGAGCCGCTTCCGAAAGCGTGAGGTCTCAGTCGGGCAGGGACAGGTCCACCGGCGGCGGCGACCAGGGCGGGTCAGTCTCTTGGACTACCAGATGACTGTTATCCGAACAGGGCCGGCAGAGGCAAAGAGCATCACGGTCGACCAGGTGACGTGGGTGAGGATCGGGGCCAGGATGCCGCCGGAGGCCCGGCGCTGGAGACCGACGACGACGCCCAGCAGGACTGCTGCGAAGGACAGCATCACGTTGCCGGTGGCCAGGGTGGCGATCGCGTAGGCGACGGTGGTGACCGGCACGGGGTACCGGGTGACAGCGGCGTAGGCCGCGCCGCGGAAGAACAGCTCCTCGGCGATCCCGTTCACGGTGGTGATCACCAGGAGCAGGGGTACGGCGCCCTCGTCGGCGAAGTCGAGCACCGAGCGGATCTGCTCGTCCAGGAAGTCGATCTCACGGACGACCAGTCCGCCCACCACGAAGAGCCCGGCGAGACCCAGCCCGATCAGGATCGGGGTGAGGACCGGCCGATGGTGGTCACCGCTGGGGTCGGCGATCCGGCCCAGGTGCAGCGGCCCGGACGCGAACGCCCCCACCGTCCACACGACCGCGAGGCCGAGGGTCGCCGGGTAGAACCACGGGCTGCCGGGCTCGATCCGCAGGGACAGGCCGAGCACGGCGCCGCCGATGACCACGAACGCGGCCGTGACGAGCTGCCTGCGGCGCAGTGCCTCCGGGCTCTCGCGGTGGTCGCGCGGGACGACGTCCCACAACGACCGCTGCAACCAGGCCCGCACCGGACCACCACCCTCCACGAGCGGCGACTCTACGGCGCAGGCCCAGGCGTCAGCGGCGGCCGGAGCTGAAGGAAGCGGCGGTGTGCTTGGACGAACCGCCGGCCGCAGGAGCCGAGCCGTTGCGTCCGCGCGACCGGTTGCGGTTGCCGCCGCCGGATCCGTTGCGCGTGCCGGACTGGCCGGTCTGGCCGCCGCCACGCTGGCCACCGCCACCGCCGCGTCGCGAGCGGTTGCGTCCTCCGCCACCGGAGCCGGCGGAGCGTGCAGGCCGGCTCTCGGACGGCACGTCGACGACGAGTCCGCCGGGCACGGTGACCCGCTCGCCGGGGGCGAGCTGGACGAGGACCGGGTGGCTGGCGCCGTGGATCTTCGTGGTCGTCGGCTTGATGCCCGCGGCCCGGGTCAGCTGCCGGACGTCGCGGACCTGGTCGTCGGTCATCAGGGTGATGACGGTGCCCGCGGCGCCGGCGCGCGCCGTACGCCCCGAGCGGTGCAGGTAGGCCTTGTGCTCGACCGGCGGGTCGGCGTGGATGACCAGGGCGACGTCGTCGACGTGGATGCCGCGGGCCGCGATGTCGGTGGCGACCAGGGTCGCCGCCTTGCCGGCGTGGAAGGCCGCCATGTTGCGCGTGCGGGCGCCCTGGCTGAGGTTGCCGTGCAGCTCGACCGTGGGGACCCCGCTCTTGTTGAGCTGGCGGGTCAGCGCCTTCGCACCGTGCTTGGTGCGGGTGAAGACGACGGTCCGACCGGGCGCACTGGCGAGGTCGACGAGGACGGAGACCCGGTGCTCACGGCCGATGTGCAGGACGTGGTGGTCCATGGTCGAGATCGGCGACTGCGCCGAGTCGGCCTGGTGGGTCACCGGCGAGTTGAGGAACCGCTTGACCAGGACGTCGATCGCCTTGTCCAGCGTGGCCGAGAAGAGCAGCCGCTGGCTGTCCTTGGGCGTCTGGTCGAGCAGGCGGCGTACGGCGGGCAGGAAGCCGAGGTCGGCCATGTGGTCGGCCTCGTCGAGCACGGTGACCTCGACCGCGCCGAGGGAGCAGTGGCCCTGGCCGATCAGGTCCTCGAGGCGTCCGGGGCAGGCGAGCACGATGTCGGCACCGCGGCGCAGACCCTGCACCTGCGGGTTCTGGCCGACGCCGCCGAAGACGGTCTGGGTGGTCAGGCCGGCGGCGCGGGCCAACGGCTGGAGGGCCTCGCTGATCTGGCCGACCAGCTCGCGGGTCGGGGCCAGGATCAGGGCACGCGGACGCTTGGCGGCCGCCGGGCGGCCGGTGAGCTCGAGCTTGGCGACCAGCGGGAGCAGGAACGCGTAGGTCTTGCCGGAGCCGGTGCGGCCCCGGCCGAGCACGTCACGGCCGGCGAGCGAGTCGGGCAGCGTGGCCGCCTGGATGGGAGTGGGGTCGGTGATGCCGAGGCCCGTGAGGACCTTGGTCAGGTTTGCGGGCACGCCGAGGTCGGCGAAGTTCTGGGTAGACAAGGGAAGTCAACGCTCTATCTGTGGGACTGAACCCGCCACAAGCCGGGGCGAAGCCCTGGCACATGCGGAGCTTTTCGCTGCAACGCACGGACAGCACGCGGCGAGAGGGCGAACTGTTCCTCCAGAGTACGGGGTCGCGGCGGTTTCCGTTGCATCCCGGCGATGCCGACCCGGTCACATCAGGCGAACGCGAGCACGCCGTCGTCGATGGGGTGCTTGCGGATGCTGCGTACGTCGTAGAGGTAGTTCTGGCGCAGCCGCCATGGATCCCGGTCGCCCTGGTGTGGCAACAGGTGTGCGGAGCGCAGCACGTAGCCCGACGTCAGCGGGATGAACGGCGTCGGTGTCACGGCGGGGTCCGGCTCGGCGACGACGCTGCGGTGGCCGTGCTCGTCCATGTGCGCGAGCAGCCGGCAGACGTAGTCGGAGACCAGGTCGGCCTTGAGCGTCCAGGAGGCGTTGGTGTAGCCGATCGTGTAGGCGAAGTTGGGGATCCCGCTCAGCATCAGGGCCTTGTACGCCATCGAGTCGGCCGGGTCGACCTTCTCACCGTCGACGATCAGGTCGATCCCACCGAACGGCTTGAGGTTGATGCCGGTCGCGGTCACGACGAGGTCGGCCGCGAGCTCGTCGCCGTTGGTCAGCCGGACGCCGCTCGGGGTGAAGGTGTCGATGGTGCCGGTCACGACCGACGCCCGTCCGTGCCGGATCGCCCGGAACAGGTCGCCGTTCGGGACGAAGCAGAGCCGCTGGTCCCACGGGTCGTAGACCGGCTTGAAGTGGATGTCCACGTCGACGTCCGGCGGCAGCTGGCGCAGCGTGGCCTTGCGGATCAGGCGCTTGACGAGCTCGGGCCGGCGCTGGCTGAGCTGGAAGACCCCCAGGGCCAGGAGGATCTGCTTCCACCGCACGATCGGGTAGCGCACCCGCAGCGGCAGCCGGGACAACCGGCGCGCGATCGGGTCGCGCGCCGGCAGGGAGAGGACGTACGTCGGCGACCGCTGCAGCATCGTCACGTGCCCGGCCGACTCCGCCATCGCCGGCACCAGAGTCACCGCGGTCGCCCCGCTGCCGATCACCAGCACCCGTCGGCCGGCGTACTCGAGGTCCTCGGGCCAGTGCTGCGGGTGCACGACCTCGCCGGCGAAGCCGTCCTGGCCGGGGAACTCGGGCGCGTAGCCGTTCTCGGTGTCGTAGTAGCCGCTGCAGCCCCACAGGAACGACGCGGTCAGCACGGCCGGCTCGCCGTCGTGGTCGACCTCGACCGTCCAGCGAGCCGTGTCGGAGTCCCAGCTCGCGGCGACCACCCGGTGCCGGTACCGGATCAGCCGGTCCACGTCGTACTCCCGCGCCACGGTGCGCAGGTAGTCGAGGATCATCGGGCCGTCCGCCAGGGCCACGTCCTCGGGCCACGGCCGCCACCGGTAGCCGAAGGTGAACATGTCGGAGTCCGAGCGGATGCCGGGGTAGCGGAAGACGTCCCACGTCCCGCCGCTCGCGTCGCGGGCCTCGAGCACGGCGACGCTGCGGTGCGGGTGCTCGACGCTCAGCCGGCAGGCAGCACCGATGCCGGACAGGCCGGCGCCCACGATCAGGACGTCGACGTGCTCTGGTGTGGTCACGGCGTCGACCTCAGCGGGCGAACAGCTCGACGAACCGGGCCAGCAGCCGCGGGGGCTCGGTGACCACGGCGGCCCGGGCCATCCGCATCAGCTCCTCGGCCTCCTCGGGCGGGTCGAAGTAGCCGTGGTGGCGGTAGATGTCGATCCGCAGGCACAGGCTGTCCACGTCGAGCTCGGGGTGGAACTGGGTGGCGTAGATGTTGTTGCGCAGCCGGAACGCCTGCACCGGGCAGCGGTCCGAGCCGGCGAGCAGCACCCCACCGCGCGGCAGCACGGTGACCGCCTCCTTGTGCCCGAGGAACACGTCGAAGGTCTCCGGCATCCCCTCGAACAGCGGGTCCTTGCGGCCGTCGTCGGTCAGCGCGACGGTCACCGAGCCGATCGGCTCGCCGTAGGTCCGGTCGACCAGGCCGCCCTCGAGCGTGCCGAGGGTGCCGATGCCGTAGCAGGCACCGAAGAACGGGAAGTCGGACGCGACCGCGTCGAGGGCCAGGGCACGCATCTCGGCCTCGGCCCGACGCTGGTCCGGCGACTTGAGCTCGGCCGGGTCGCTGATGTTGTACGGACCGCCGCCGAGCACGATGCCGGACCACTCGTCCAGGTCGACGTGGCCGAGCTCGTCGCGCTCGAGCCGGTGCCGGCGCAGGTCCCGCTCGTCGAGGCCGGCGCACCGCAGCACCGCGGCGTACTCGTCGTCGGCGGCGGCGTCCTCGGCACGGATGCCGAGGAAGAGGAACGGCTTCACACGCCCACTTCTATCAGGCCTGGACGGCCGCGCCGCTCTCGATCAGGGCGTCGACGTCCGGGATCCCCCAGGCCGTCAGCGCCTCGCGGGTCTGCGCGCCGGCCTTCGGTGAGGGCGGCGTGGTCAGGCTCGCGGACGTGCGCGAGAAGCGCGGCGCGGGCGTCGGCTGCAGGAGGCCGTCGCGCTCGACGTACACCTCGCGTGCCTTCATGTGCGGGTGGTCCTTCGCCTCGCTGATCGGGATGATCGCCGCGACGCACGCGTCGGTGCCCTCGAAGACCTCGGCCCACTCGGCCTGGGTCCGGGTCGCGAACCGCTCGGCGATCACCTTGCGCAGCTCGTCGGTGCGCTCGGGGTCGTAGCGGTCGGGTGCGGTGTCCGTGATGCCGAGCAGCTCGACGAAGACGTCGTAGAACTGTGGCTCGAGCGCCCCCACCGACATGTGCCGGCCGTCGGAGGTCTCGTAGACGTCGTAGTACGGCGCCCCGCCGTCGAGCAGGTTCGCGGCCCGCTCCTCGGTGAACGTGCCGGCGGCGAGGAAGGCCGCGGTCATCGTGTTGAGGTGGGCGGTGCCGTCGACGATGGCGGCGTCGACGACCTGGCCCTCGCCGCTCACCCTGGCCTCGAGCAGCGCAGCGAGCAGGCCGATCACGAGGTACGTCGATCCCCCGCCGAAGTCGCCCACCAGGTTGGCCGGGAAGTGTGGACGCGACTTGTCCTGGCCCAGCCCGTGCAGCGCGCCGGCGACCGAGATGTAGTTCATGTCGTGGCCGGCCGACTGGGCCAACGGGCCGTCCTGGCCCCAGCCGGTCATCCGCCCGTAGACCAGCCGCGGGTTGACCGCGCGGCAGTCCTCGGGCCCGAAGCCGAGCCGCTCGGCGACGCCGGGGCGCATGCCCTCGACCAGCAGGTCGGCGTCCCTCACCAGCGCCAGCACGGTCTCGACGGCCTTCGGGTCCTTGAGGTCGAGCGCGACGCTGGGACGCCCGCGGTTGAGCAGGTTGTGCGGTCCCCCGGCGAGCAGCTGGCCGCCGGGCCGCTCGACGCGGATCACGTCGGCGCCGAGGTCGGCCAGGATCATGCACGCGTGCGGGCCGGGTCCGATGCCGGCGATCTCCACGACCTTGACGCCGCGGAGCGGGCCGGTGCCCTGCCCGAGTTCGAAGCTCATGCCCCCGATGATGACAGATTCACTGTCACGGTTGCGAGGTCGTCCCATGGGAGTGGTGCACCGGCTTGTGCTCCTCGACCATCGCGCGGTTGACCGACATGAAGACCATGAAGCCGAGGACGAGCAGCGTCACCAGCCAGGTGACGGCGGTGCGGCCGCGGGAGCCGGGCGAGTCGGACATGGTCACTCCGAGGTGTCGATGCGCTGGTCAGTGGGCAGCACCCGACGCAGGAACTGCCGGGTCCGCTCCTCGCGCGGGCTGGTGAAGATCTGCTCGGGCGGGCCCTGCTCGAGGATACGTCCCCCCTCCAGGAAACAGACCTTCGTGGCGACCTCGCGGGCGAACGCCATCTCGTGGGTGGCCAGCACCATCGTGGTGCCGGCCGCCGCCAGGTCGCGGACGATCGCCAGCACCTCCCCGACCAGCTCCGGGTCGAGCGCGGCGGTGATCTCGTCCAGCAGCAGCAGGCTCGGCTCGGTGCACAGCGCCCGGACCAGGGCCGCGCGCTGCTGCTGGCCGCCGGAGAGCCGGTCGGGGTGCTTGGCGGCCTGGTCGGCCAGGCCGAACTGCGCGAGCAGGTCACGCGCCCGCGTCTCGGCGTCGGTGCGGGACCTGCCGTGCACCCGACGCGGGGCCAGCGTGCAGTTGTCCAGCACGGTCAGGTGCGGGAACAGGTTGTAGGACTGGAAGACCAACCCGATCCGGCTGCGCACCTCGCGCCGGTCGACGCGCGGGTCGGAGATCTCCCGACCGTCGAAGAGGATCACACCGTCGTCGATGTCCTCGAGCAGGTTCAGGCAGCGCAGCAGCGTCGACTTCCCGGAGCCGGACGAGCCGATCAGGCAGACCACGTCGTGCGGGTCCACGGTCAGGTCGACGTCCGCCAGCACCACCCGGTCGCCGTACGCCTTGCGCAGCTCGGAGACCTCCAGCAGCGCCGTCACCTGACGGCTCCCGCGAACTCGCGCTCGGCGTACCGGCGCCCGAGCCAGTCGGTGAACCGCGCCAGCGGGACGGTCAGCGCCACGAAGAACACGGCCACCACGACGAGCGGGGTGTAGTTGAAGTTGAAGTTCCCGTAGTCCTGCGCCGCGAACACCGCGTCGAAGACGCCGACCGCTGCGACCAGCGCCGTGTCCTTCTGCAGCGAGACGAAGTCGTTGAGCAGCGGGGGTACGACGCGGCGCACGGCCTGCGGGACCACGACGTAGCGCATGGTCTGGCCACGGGAGAGCGCGAGCGCCTCGGCGCTGGCGACCTGGGACGGGTGGATCGACTCGATGCCGGCCCGGAAGACCTCCGACACGTAGGCGCCGTAGGACAGGACGAGGGCGACCAGGGACCAGAAGAACAGGCTGTTCGGGACACCCTGGAGCCCCAGGCTCGGCATGCCGAACGCCAGCAGCACGATCAGCAGGATCGTGGGGACGCCGCGGAAGATGTCGGTGTACCCGATCGCGACCAGCCGGAGCGGCGCCAGCCAGGGAGAGCGGGCCTGCCGGGCCAGCGCGACCGCGAGCCCGAGCACGAGGATGAGCGGCTCGGCGAGCAGGAACAGCTGCACGTTGATCCAGAAGCCGTCCAGGATCAGCGGGAACGACGCCTGCGCGTGCTCCCAGCTGAAGAACGTCTCCTGCACGGTGGGCCAGCCCGGCGAGCGAGCGACGCCGACGCCGAGAGCCAGGAAGACGATGACGACCGCGCCGGCGGCGATGACCGACGATCGAGTGCGGTTGCGGCTCCGCAGCCGGCGCCGCTCGAGCTCGCGCTCGCTCGGCCGCCACCCGACATCGGTCACTGGAGCTCGGGGACGTCCACGACGTCGGCGAGCCACTGCTGCTCGAGGTCCGCGAGGGTGCCGTCGTCCCTGAGCGTGGCGAGCGCCTCGTTGACGCACGGGACCAGCTCGCTGCCCTTCTCGAAGAGCATCCCGAACTGCTCCTGCTGGCCGGTCTCCGGCTGGAACTGGCCGATCAGCACGCTGTTCGGGATCTCGACGGCGGAGATGTAGAAGGCGGTCGGGAGGTCGGCCAGGATCGCGTCGACCTGGTCGTTCTGCAGCGCCTGCTTGGCGGCGTTCGTGCTCTGGAAGACGAGCGGGTCCTCGTGCGGCTGGATCACGTCGCGGATCGCGGTCAGCGAGGTGGTGCCGGTCTGCGCGCCGAGCCGCAGCTCGTGCAGGTCGCTGAGGCTGGTGGCCTCCGCGCCGGCCGTGCCCTTGAGCGCGACCACGGCCTGGGACGCGTCGTAGTAGCTGTCGGAGAAGTCGACGACCTTCGCGCGCTCCGGGCTGATCGAGATCTGGTTGATGTCGAAGTCGAAGTTCTTCGCGCCCGGCTTGTAGGAGTTGTTGAACGGGACGACCACCCAGCTCACCTCGTCCTCGGTGAAGCCGAGCTGCTCGGCGACGGCGTAGGCCACGGCGGACTCGTAGCCCTCACCGTTGGTCGGGTCGTCGTCGACGAACCAGGGCGGGAACGCCGGCGAGTCCGTGGCGATCGTGAGCGTGCCGTCCTCGAGGAGCGGCAGGCTCTCCTTCTCGCACTGGTCGGCCGCGGTGGGGGTCTCCTCGGCGGCGGTGTTGTCGCTCCCCGTGTCCGGGTCCTCCTCCGGCGCACAGGCGACCGCGGCGAGCAGCAGGGGCAGGACCAGGACGAGCGGGGCGCGCTTGTGCATGCCGTCAGTCTGCCCGAACCAGCCCGGTTGCGGTCCGGTTCTCCAGACCGGTGGGACCCTGTGGAAACCCGGCGATGTGTTTCGGGTCACGTCACGCCGGGCAGACGAGGGGAACGAGACGAGGGGGAGCGTTATGACAACCGTGGCCCTGATCCACGAGGCCTTCAGCAAGGGCATCGCCGACGTGCGCGTCGGCGCGGAGCGACTGCGGCGCGACAGGGACTCCATCGACACGAGGGTCGGCGGATTCCTGGGCGCGGGCTGGACCGGCGTGGCGGCCGACTCCTTCGTCGACGCCTGGGAGGAGTGGAAGGCCGGGGCGACCGACGTTCTCGAAGGGCTGACCGCCATGGGTGACCTGCTCGAGGCCGCCCATCGCGACTTCGTCGCGTCCGACGAGGAGTCCCAGCAGAACCTGGACCGGATCGCCGCCCGGATCGTGGATCGGCTGGGCTGACATGACCGACAGGTTCACCGTCGACTCCGACGAGCTCGACACCGTCATCGGCGACGTCGAGAGCTGCGAGAAGGCCCTCGAGGAGCTCACCAACGATCTCCAGAAGCAGGTTGCTGCGCTGCAGTCGGTCTGGGAGGGGCTGGCAGCGGAGGCCCAGCAGGAGGCCCACGAGGAGTGGACGCAGGGCATGCTGACCATGCGTCAGGCGATGGCCGACCTGCGGGCGGCTGCGCGCACGGCACACGAGAACTACACGGGGGCTGCCGAGACCAACATGTCGATGTGGGACCAGCTGCGATGAGGCTCGAGGTCACCGGCTCGTCCTACGACAGCGCGGCCGAGGCGTACGCGTCGGGCAACCAGCTGGCCGCCATGCACTTCACCTCCCTCGCGGGGAAGCTGTCCGGCTACTCGGCCATGGCCGGTGACGACAAGTCGTCGGAGGACTTCGTCCGGCACTACGACGACGCCGCGCGCGAGACGGTCGGCGCCGCGGCCGACCTGGTGCAGGCCTTCGCCACGATGGGTGCGCTGACGGCGGCGTCGGGCATGAACCACCGTGATGCGAACGCCCGGTCGGTCTACAAGAAGCCGGGGCCGGTGTACGACGGCAGCGGCGGGCTGCCCCAGGACGGCCCCGTCCAGGTGCGTGACTTCACCCCGCCGAGCTCGCTCGGGGGCGACAACTCGGACATGCCGGAGTTCTGGAACCTGGTCGTCGACCACCTCCAGGGCTACGCCTGGCCGAGTGCCGACACCGGCAAGCTCCGGGCGGCCGCGGGGGCGTGGCGCGACATGGGCAGCAACGTCGGGCGGCTCACCAGCTATTGCGAGACGGCCGAGTCGCAGCTGTCGGGGCAGCGCTCCCCGGAGATCCCGATCGCGCTGTCGGCGTCGCGTGATCTCAGGACACAGGTCACCGCGCTGGCCGACGAGTGCAACAGCCTCGGCGACGCGTGCGAGGACTACGCCGCGTCGGTCGAGCAGACCCGCGACGCGATCAAGGACCTGATCAAGGACCTCGCCATCGAGATCGGGGCGACTGCTGTCGTCAGCGGCGCGCTGAGCTTCTTCACGTTCGGCGGGGCCGCCGCCGTCGGCGCCGGGGTCGCGACCGCCAGAGCCATCTCCTGTGCCCGCAAGATCATCGCCGTCCTTTCCGCCCTCAAAGCCGTGCGTGCCGTCGGCACCGTCGCCCGGACCCTGCCGAAGGTCCGCAGCGTCCGGACCGCGCTGCTCAAGTTCAAGAACGTCCGGGCGGCCCGGAGCGCGAGCAAGGGTGTCAACGGGCAGCTCTGGTCCGGCGGTCCGTTCACCGGCAGCTTCCGGGCGAACGCGAAGAACGCGCTGAAGCACTTCAACAAGCACAAGGACGAATTCCCCGGCGTCGGCAACGCCAAGCAGTACGTCGAGGAGGCCAAACGGTTCATGACGGACCCACCGCCGGGTACCTTCACCCGGGTACGCGACAACGGTGACATCTGGCGCTACAACCCGGACACCAACACGTTCGGCGTGATGTCGAAGGACGGCGTGATGAAGACGATGTTCAAGCCGGATCCGAGCAAGCACAACTTCCCCGACAACTGGGAGTACTTCGTCCAGCCATGAGCAACCTCAACAACTGCCGCGTCTGCGGCTACCGCTCGGAGACCCTGCCCTGGGGTCCCGACGGTCGACAGCCGTCGTTCGAGATCTGCCCCTGCTGCGAGGTCGAGTGGGGCTACGAGGACGGCAGCCCCGAGTCGGCCCGCCGGTACCGCACCCAGTGGCTCGCCGCCGGTGCGCCGTGGTCCGACGACGAAGCGCCCCGCGACGGACTCACCACCGACGAGCGCCTGACCCACGTGCCGCCCGGGTTCGAGTGAGCGGCATGACCCCCGACCACCCTGACTCGATCGAGGCGTTCACCGGCGACCGGGCGGCCGCCGTGCACCTACGGGAGTCGTTGCGCGCGATCCGCGACGAGCACGAGGGCACGCCGCTGGCCGACCGGATCGACGAGGTGCTGAGCAGCCGACTCGACTTCCGGGAGCTGGCGGACGACGACGAGTTCGCCGCGCTCACCCGCGCCGGCGCCCAGCGCTTCCAGGACTACTGGGCCTCCCTGAGCGCGGACCAGCGCCGGGACCTGGCGCGGCAGGGCGAGCAGACGCTCGCAGACACCGCCAGCTCGCTCGACGAACCGAGCTGAGCCGAACCGGTCCGGCCGGTCAGTGGTGGCCGGCGTGGTGCATCTCGTGCACGACGGCATGCCCCCGACCGCGCTGGATCAGCCAGCGGTTGACCGGCACCGTGAGCACGAACGCCACGGCCAGGGCGACGGCCAGCGACCACCAGAAGAGCCCGGTGGCGAGACCGGCCGCCATCGCGCCCGGCACCAGGAGCAGGAACGCGTTGTCGACGATCTCCATCACCGTGATCGACACGGTGTCGGCCGCGAGCGCGGTGCGGACCGCGCTGCGTGCGTCGAGGCCGGCCCGGCGCACGTTGGTGAACGTGAGCAGGTAGCCGAAGAAGAAGGCCAGGGCCACGGCCAGCGCGATGCTGGCGACGTCGCCCCAGCCCCACCACGTCGCCAGCACCATGCCCAGGACCTCACCGATCGCGCAGCCGGTGAGGCAGTGCAGGGTTGCGGAGATCGCCGTACGCCAGGTCGAGTCCATGCCCGGATCATATACCCCCCTAGGGTATCTGGCAAGTGCGTCTGGTCACGGATGCTTGCAACTCGTTGCATAGGTCGGCATGATCCCCGCATGGCCCTGGAACACGCCCTGCTCGTCGCGCTCAGCGAGCAGCCCGCGTCCGGCCTCGACCTGTCCCGCCGGTTCGGCAGGTCGATCGGGCACTTCTGGTCGGCCACCCACCAGCAGATCTACCGGGTGCTGCGCCGGATGGAGGCCGACGACTGGGTCACCGTCACCGAGGTCGCCCAGACCGGCAAGCCCAACAAGCTCGTGTACGCCGTGTCCCCGGCCGGGCGGAAGGTGCTGGCGTCCTGGCTCGTGGAGCCGACCGAGACCCAGCCGCTGCGCAGCGAGCTCGCGGTGAAGCTCCGCGGCGCCTCGTTCGCCGACGACCCCGGCGCCGTCCTCGACGTCGTCCGCAGCAACCTGGCCGACCACACCTCGCGGCTCGAGCACTTCCGCCGGCTGCGCGACCGCGACTACCCCGAGCCCGGCGACCTCGCCGGGCTCGAGCTGGACCAGTACCTCGTCCTCTCCGGCGGCATCCGCCTGGAGGAGTTCTGGGTCGACTGGCTGACCGAGTACCTGGAGGCCCACTCGTGAACTACCCCCACCTGCTGTCGCCGATCACCCTCGGCCCGCTCGAGCTGCGCAACCGGGTCGTGATGGGCTCGATGCACACCGGCCTCGAGGACCGGGCGCGCGACATCCCCAGGCTGGCGGCGTACTTCGCCGAGCGCGCCCGCGGCGGCGTCGGCCTGATCGTGACCGGCGGCTACGCGCCCAACAAGCGCGGCTGGCTCAAGCCGCTCGCCTCGGAGATGTCCTCGCGGCTGCAGGCGATGCGGCACCGCGAGATCACCGGCGCGGTGCACGCCGAGGGCGGCGCGATCGCGATGCAGGTGCTGCACGCCGGCCGCTACGGCTACCACCCGTTCAGCGTCAGCGCGTCGGCGCAGAAGTCCCCGATCACGCCCTTCCGACCGTCCGCCCTGTCCACCAAGGGCGTCGACAAGACGGCGAGCGACTTTGCCCGCTCGGTGTGGCTGGCCCGGAAGGCGGAGTACGACGCCGTCGAGATCATGGGCTCCGAGGGCTACCTGATCAACCAGTTCCTGGCCGCGCGCACCAACGACCGGACCGACGAGTGGGGTGGCTCGGCCCGCAACCGGATGCGGTTCCCGCTCGAGGTCGTCCGGCGGGCGCGCGAGCTGGTCGGGCCGGACTTCCCGATCGTCTACCGGATCTCGCTGCTCGACCTGGTCGAGAACGGCCAGACCTGGGACGAGGTCGTCGAGCTCGCGCACCTGCTCGAGGAGGCCGGCGTGACCGCCCTCAACACCGGCATCGGCTGGCACGAGGCGCGGGTGCCGACGATCATCACCCAGGTCCCGCCAGGGGCCTGGCGGTCGGCGACCGCGCGGCTCAAGGCCGAGGTGTCGGTGCCGGTCTGCGCGTCCAACCGGATCAACACCCCGGAGCTGGCCGAGTCGATCCTGGCCGCCGGCGAGGCCGACCTGGTCTCGATGGCCCGGCCGCTGCTGGCCGACGCGGACTTCGTCAACAAGGCGGCCGCCGGGCGGGCCGACGAGATCAACACCTGCATCGCCTGCAACCAGGCCTGCCTCGACCACGTCTTCGTGAACAAGACGGCCTCCTGCCTGGTCAACCCGCGCGCCTGCCGGGAGACCGAGCTGGTGCTGCTGCCCGTCCCGACCCGCGCCCGGCGGACGACGGTCGCCGTGGTGGGCGCCGGTCCCGCCGGCCTGTCCGCTGCGGTCTCGGCCGCCGAGCGCGGGCTCGCGGTGACGCTGTTCGAGCGGTCCGGGTCGATCGGCGGCCAGTTCCGGCTGGCCATGCAGGTGCCCGGCAAGGAGGACTTCCGCGAGACGCTGCGCTACTACACCCGCCGGCTCGAGGTGCTCGGCGTCGAGGTCCGGCTCGGCACCGAGGCCACCGCGGCCGACCTCGCGGCGTACGACCAGGTGGTCGTCGCGACCGGCGTCGAGCCGCGGATCCCCGAGCTCGCCGGCATCGACCACCCCAAGGTCGTGACGTACGCCGACGTGCTCAGCCGCCGGGTCGTCCCCGGCGCGCGGGTGGCCGTGATCGGCGCCGGCGGGATCGGTGTCGACGTCAGCCACTTCCTCGCTCACGACGATGAAATCTCGGTTGTTGAGGAGCGAGCGCCAGCGAGCGTCTCGAAACACGACGACTGGATGGCGCACTGGGGCGTCGGCGACCCGGCCGTGCACCCGGGCGGGCTGACCGAGCGCAAGCCGCGGACGCCGGTCCGCGAGGTCACCCTGGTCCAGCGGAAGACCACGCCGATCGGGATCGCGCTCGGCAAGACCTCCGGCTGGGCGCACCGCGCGGTGCTCAAGCAGTCGGGGGTCGAGCAGGTCAGCGGTGCGACGTACGACCGGGTCGACGACGACGGCCTGCACGTCACCGTCGACGGCGTGCAGCGCGTGCTCGACGTCGACCACGTCGTGCTGTGCGCGGGGCAGGAGTCGGTGCGCGGTCTCTACGACGCCCTGGTCGACGCCGGCGGCGACCCGCACCTGATCGGCGGGGCCGACGTCGCCGCCGAGCTGGACGCCAAGCGCGCGATCGAGCAGGGCACCCGGCTCGCCGCCGCTCTGGCGTAGGTTCGGGGCGTGATCCGGGACTTCACCGACGACGAGGCACGACGGGCGCTGCCCTGCAAGTGGGGGCAGGTCGACGAGGGCGTGATCCCCGCGTGGGTCGCGGAGATGGACTACGCGCTGGCGCCGGTGATCGAGCAGGCGGTCACGGCGGCGGTGCGGCTGGGCATGTCCGGCTACCCGGCCTTCGACGACGGCGGCGAGCTCGGCCGGGCGTACGCCGGCTTCGCGCAGCGCCACTTCCGGCAGGAGATCGACCCCGACTCGGTGCTGCCGACGGTCGACGTCACCGCCGGGATCCGGTTCGCGCTCGACGTCCTGAGCGAGCCCGGGCCGATGGTGATGCCGGTGCCGGCGTACTCACCCCAGCTCGAGGTCGCCCAGCTCACCGGTCGCGAGCGGGTCGACCTCCTGGTCGGCCCGGACGACGAGCGGGCCGAGCTCGACCTCGACCAGCTGGACGCGCTCTTCGCTGCCGGCGCCCGCACGCTGCTGCTGACCCAGCCGCACAACCCGTGGGGCCGGGTGTTCACCCGCGCCGAGCTCGAGGGCGTGCGCGACGTCGTCACCCGCCACGGCGCCCGGGTGGTCAGCGACGAGATCCACGCGCCGCTGGTGCTGCCCGGCGCGGAGCACGTCTCCTACCTGTCGCTGGACGGCACCGAGGACCACGCGGTCGCGCTGGTGGCCGCGAGCAAGGCGTTCAACACCCCGGGCCTGCGCTGCGCGCAGATCCTGGCTCCCGACGAGCGCGCCCGGAAGGCCCTGCGCGACGCACCG
The DNA here is from genome assembly GCA_963803235.1 of uncultured Actinomycetota bacterium. Lineage (GTDB taxonomy): Bacteria > Actinomycetota > Actinomycetes > Propionibacteriales > Nocardioidaceae > Nocardioides. The sequence goes on along the minus strand of CAWDLL010000006.1, from coordinate 979,604 downwards.
ATGGCGCGCAACGACTCCTGGTCGCACCTCGGCGTGGTCGGCGCGATCGCGGCGTACACGCACGGCGACCCGTGGCTGGCCGCGCTGATCGAGCGGCTCGACCAGCAGCGCACCCTGCTCGGCGAGCTGCTCGCGGAGCACCTGCCGGAGACCCGGATGCGGCCGCTCGAGGGCACGTTCCTGGCCTGGCTCGACCTGCGCGCCTACGGCCACGCCGACCCGGCCGCGGTCGTGCTGTCGCGCGGACGGGTGCGACTGGCGCCGGGCCAGGACTACCAGCCCGGGCTGGACGGCCACGTCCGGCTGAACATCGCCACCTCGCCGGAGCGGCTCACCGAGATCGTCCGGCGGATGGCCTCCGCGCTCACCTAGACCGGCGTCAGTCCATCTTCTTCTCGGTCTGCGGCTGCGCGGCGATCAGGTCGGCGTACCAGCCGAACGACTTCTTGGGCGTCCGCTTCAGGGTGTCGTAGTCGATGTGGACCAGGCCGAACCGCTGGCTGAAGCCCTCGGCCCACTCGAAGTTGTCCATGAGCGACCACGTGTAGTAGCCGCGGATGTCGACCCCGCGCTCGATCGCGGTGGCGACCGCGCGGATGTGCGCGTCGAGGTAGTCGATCCGGCGCTGGTCGTCGACCACGCCGTGCTCGTCCGGACCGTCGTTGTAGGCGCAGCCGGACTCGGTGATGATGATCGGCGGCAGCGCGGCGCGGTAGCGGGCGCGGAAGATGATCAGCCACTCCCGCAGCGCGTCCGGGACGACCGGCCAGCCGAAGTCGGTCGTCGGGTAGCCGAGCAGCTCGAGCATCTCGAACGGGATCGGCTGGTCCTCGGGCGTGGCCGCGACCTTGATCGGGTTGTAGTAGTTGACGCCGTAGAAGTCGAGCGGCTGGCGGATCGTGGCCAGGTCGCCCGGGTGGACGACGTCCTCCAGCAGCGGCGCCAGGTCCATGGGGTAGCGGCCCAGCAGCATCGGCTCCATGTAGAGCCCGTTCCAGAGCGCGTCGAAGAGCTTGGACGCGCCCACGTCGGCGTCGCTGTCGCTGGCCGGCCAGATCGGCGCGTGGTTGTTGGCGCAGCCCACGCTGGTCGCGCCGGCCGCGCGCAGCGCGATCGCGGCCCGGCCGTGCGCCATCAGCACGTGGTGGGCCACCGGCAGCGCGTCGAAGAGCAGCTCCTTGCCCGGCGCGTGCAGCCCCATGGCGTAGCCGAGCATCGTCACGACGTTCGGCTCGTTGACCGGGATCCAGTGCTCGACCCGGTCGGCGAACTTCTCGCCCACGATGGCGGCGTACTCGGCGAACCGCTCGATGGTGTCGCGGTTGAGCCAGCCGCCGTCGTCCTCCAGCGCCTGCGGGAGGTCCCAGTGGTAGAGCGTGACCATCGGCGCGACCTCGGCCTCGAGCAGCCCGTCGATCAGCCGGTCGTAGAAGTCCAGGCCCTGCTGGTTGGCCGGGCCGGAGCCCTTCGGCTGGATCCGCGGCCAGGAGATCGACAACCGGTAGCCACCGGCGCCGAGCTGCTTCATCAGCGCGACGTCCTCCTGCCACCGGTGGTAGTGGTCGCAGGCGACCGCGCCGGTCGACCCGTCCTTGATCCGTCCCGGCTGCGCGGCGAAGGTGTCCCAGATGCTGGGGCCCTTGCCGTCGGCGTCCGCGGCGCCCTCGATCTGGTACGACGCGGTGCTGGTTCCGAAGCGGAACCCCGGGGGGAGTTGGGGGAACACGCGATCATTCTCTCCATGACAGTCGAGGTCCGCCGGGGAACCGCACGTTTCTTCACTCGGGAGGAGGGACGGAGCACCCGCCACTCGTTCTCGTTCGGAGCACACTACGACCCCGAGAACGTCGGCTTCGGACCGATGGTCTGCCACGACGACCACCTGCTGCGGCCGGGCGACGGCTTCACGGACCACCCGCACAGCGACCAGGAGATCGTCACCTGGGTGCTGTCCGGGGCGCTGATCCACGCCGACGACCACGGGCACGAGGCCGCCGTCATCCCGGGCACGGTGCAGGTGCTGTCGGCCGGCTCGGGCGTGGTGCACGCCGAGGTCGCGCACGCGTCGTCCGGGCCGACCCGCTTCGTCCAGGTCTGGCTCACGCCCGACGAGACCGGCACCGAGCCCGCCTACGCGACCGCGCCGGTCAGCCTCCCCGAGGGCGAGCTGGTGCCGGTCGCGTCCGGGCCACCATCCGGACGCCGCCGTCCGGATCGGCACCGCGTCGGCGACCTTCCACGTGGCCCGGCTCGCGGCCGGCGACACCGTGGACCTGCCCGACGACCCGCTCCTGCACGTCTTCGTGGCCACCGGGGCGCTGGCGCGGTCCAGCCTCGCCGAGCCGCTGTCGGCCGGTGACGCGTTCCGGATCACCGACCGGCCCGGGCTGTCGGTCACCGCCGCCAGCCCGACCGAGCTGCTGGTCTGGTCCTTCAGGCGATGATCGCGAGCGCTCCCGGCTGGACCTCGGCGACCGCGGGCTGATCGGAGAGGCCGGGCAGGATGCCCAGCGGCTCGCCGTCGCCGCCGACCGGGATCGGGCTGCGGGCGCGGCCGCGGATCTCGACCCGCCTGCCGGTGAGCACGGTGACCTCGGGGCGCTCGACGTGCGCGCCGTCGTACACCGTCGGCAGCGCCCGCATCAGCTCGGCCTTGGAGGCCGCCTCGATCACGACGACGTCGAGCACGCCGTCGTCCACGCGCGCCGCGGGGGCGATCTTCATGCCCTTGCCGTAGTACGCCGAGTTGGCCACGACGACGGTGGCGGCGGAGTACTCGCGCTCGACGCCGTCGACGGCGACCCGGTAGCGACCGGGCTGGTAGGTCGCGAGCGAGCGGACGGCGGCGTACGGGTACTGCAGCGAGCGCGGCAGCCAGTGCGCCCGGTCGACGATCGCCGACGCGCGGGCGTCGACGCCGGCGTAGACCGAGCCCGCGACCAGCCGGGTGTCGTCGCCGACGGTCCAGGACAGCAGATCCACCCGGCGTACGTCGCCCTCGAGCAGCAGCCGCGCCTGGCCGGCAGCGTCCTCGGGCAGGCCGAGCATCCGCGCGAAGTCGTTGCCGCGGCCGGCCGGCAGCACGGCGAGCGTGCCGCCGCCGCGGGAGACGGCGCCGGCGAGCGAGGACAGCATCCCGTCGCCGCCGACGGAGACGACCACGTCGCCGCGGGCGAGCGCGCCCGAGACCAGGTCGCGGGTGGCGTTCGGGCCGGGCGAGTAGGTCACCTCGACCGGCGCGCCGGCGTCGCGCAGGAGCCGCGCGACCGGGACCACGGCCTCGGGTGCGGCGCCGCCGCCCGACGAGGGGTTGACGAGGAACGTGAAGGACCGGGTGCCGGTGGTGCTCTCCGCGGAGCCCGGGTCGTGGTGGGGTGCGGTCACGGGATCAGCACCCCCGGGTTGAGGACGCCGGTCGGGTCGAGCTCGGCCTTGACCGCGCGCAGGATGGACACCCCGACGTCGCCGATCTCCTGGGCGAACCACGGCTTGTGGTCGGTGCCGACCGCGTGGTGGTGGGTGATCGTGGCGCCGGCGGCGATCATGGCGTCGCTGGCGGCGGCCTTCGCGGCCTGCCACTGAGCGATCGGTTGTTCGTTTTCCTTGGCCGCGACCGTGAAATAGAGCGAACATCCGGTTTCGTAGACGTGCGAGATGTGGCAGAGCACCATCGACGGCTGCCCGAGCGACTCCTCCAGCGCGGCCTTCACGTCGGCGTAGAGCCGGTCGGCGTTCGACCAGAAGGTCGCCGTCTCCAGGGTCTCCACGAGCACGCCGACGTCGAGCATCGAGTCGCGGAGGTACGGCGCGTTGAAGCGGCCGTGCGCCCAGGACCGGCCGGGCTCCTCGCCGAGGTTGGTGCCGCCCAGGTCGGTCAGCACGGCGGTGACCGCGGCCCGCTTGGCCTCGACCGCGGCGGGCGTGCCCTCGTAGCCGGCGATCATCATGCAGCCGGCCGCGGCGTCGGACCCGATCTCGTCCGGCCGCGCCAGGTTGATCGCGGTCTCCGCCTCGTCGGACAGGCGGATCACGGTCGGCAGCAGCCCGGACTGGGCCAGGGTCCGCATCGCGGCGGCGCCCTCGACGAAGGACGGCCAGCGCCACCCGTCGTACACCTTGGTCTCGGGCAGGTGCCGGACCCGGACGGTGACCGACGTGATCACGCCGAAGGCCCCCTCCGAGCCGAGCAGCAGCTGGCGCAGGTCGGGGCCGGCGGCGCTCGCCGGCGCCGAGCCGAGGTCGAGCCGCCCGCTCGGGGTCGCGACGGCCAGGCCGACGACGAGCGCGTCGAACCGGCCGTAGCCGGCGCTCGACTGGCCGCTGGAGCGGGTGGCCGCGAAGCCGCCGATGGTGGCGAACTCGAAGGACTGGGGGAAGTGGCCGAGCGTGAGCCCGTGCTCGGCGAGGAGCGCCTCGGCCTCGGGGCCGCGCAGACCGGGCTCGAGGGTGGCCGTCATCGAGACCGGGTCGACGGCGAGCAGCCGCTTCATCCGGATCAGGTCGAGGCTGACCAGACCGGCGTACCCCTCGCGCCGGGCGGCCAGGCCGCCGGTCACCGACGTGCCGCCGCCGAAGGGGACGACCGCGAGGTGGTGCTCGACGGCGTACGCCAGGACGGCGGCGACCTCGTCGTGCCCGCCCGGCCGGACCACGGCGTCGGGTGCGTCGGTCAGGTCGCCGGCCCGGGCCTTGAGCAGGTCGGGCGTGGACTTGCCCCGGGTGCGCAGCCGCCGGGTCTCGTCGTCGGTGAGCACGTGGTCGGGGCCGAGCAGCGCGCGCAGGCCGTCGAGGAGCTCGGGCGCGAGGTGCGGCTCCGGCAGGCTCGGCGACTCGACGGCGGGCCGCTCGTCGAGGCCGAACGCCATCTCGATCAGGCCGCGCGCGGCGTCCGCGAGGGGGGCGGCCGCGGCCGGGTCACCCCAGCGGCTGGGGTGCATCTCGGGGGTCGTCATGTGTTACAGTGTGACACATGACGTCACTTCGTCACAACAGCGGTGCCGGAGCGCGAGCCGCGGGACGCCTACCTCGACACCGCGCGGGACTGCATCCTCGACGTCGGGTGGCGGCGTACGACGCTCACCGAGGTCGCCCGCCGGGCCGGCGTCTCCCGGATGACCATCTACCGCGCCTGGTCGGACATGCAGCAGCTGCTCGGCGACCTGATGACCCGCGAGTGGGGCGCCGTCGTCGCGGCGGCGGTCGCGGCCGGCGAGGCCGACACCGACCCGGTCGACCGCCTCGTCGCCGGGATCGTCGGCACCGTCCGCGCGCTGCGCGAGAACGAGCTGTTCCTCCGGATCGTCGAGCTCGACCCCGAGCTGCTCCTCCCCTACCTGCTCTCCCGGCGCGGGCGCTCCCAGGACGCGATCCTGGCGATCACCGAGCCGCAGGTCCGCGCCGGCCAGGAGGCCGGCGCGATCCGGCCCGGCAACCCGACCGCGATCGCCCGCTCGATGCTGCTCGCGACGCACGGCTTCGTGCTGTCGGCGCACACGATGGTCGACGACGACGTGACCGAGGCCGAGCTCGACGCCGAGCTCCGGATGCTCCTGTCCAGGGCGCTCGCGCCGTGACCGCGCAGAAGATCACGCCCGGCCTGGCCGGCGCTCCGACCGACGTCGACCTCGTCGTCATCGGGCTCGGCATCACCGGGGCCGGAGTCGCGCTGGACGCGGTCAGCCGCGGCCTGAGCGTGCTGGCGGTCGATGCCCACGACCTCGCGTTCGGGACGTCGCGGTGGTCGTCGAAGCTCGTGCACGGCGGCCTGCGCTACCTCGCCAACGGGCAGATCGGCGTGGCCCACGAGAGCGCCGTCGAGCGCGGGATCCTGATGGAGGTCACCGCCCCGCACCTGACCCACGCCATGTCGATCGTGATCCCCCTGACGTCCAGCGTGACCCACCTCCAGGCCGCCATCGCGCGCGGCGGCTCCATCGCAGGCGACCTCCTGCGCAGGAGCGCGCACACCAGCCGGGACACCCTTCCCCGCTCGCGCCGGATCTCCGCCACCGAGGCCGTCGCCCTGGTCCCCGGCCTCCGGCTGGACGGCCTCCGCGGCGGCCTGCTCTCCTGGGACGGTCAGCTCGAGGACGACGCCCGGCTGGTCACCACGATCGCCCGGACCGCCGCCGACCTCGGCGCGCACGTCCGCACCCGGGCCCGCGTGCTCTCCGCGACCGGCACCGGGGTGGAGCTCCGCGACGAGCTCACCGGGCGCACGTCCTCGGTCACGGCCCGCGCCGTCGTCAACGCGGCCGGCGTCTGGGCCGGCGACCTGGTCGAGGAGGTCACGCTGCGGCCGTCGCGCGGCACCCACGCCGTGCTCCGCGCCGACACCCTGCCCGGCCTCCGGGCGGCCCTCACGGCGCACGTGCCCGGGCACACGAACCGGTTCGTCATGGTCCTCCCCCAGCCCGACGGGACGCTGTACGTCGGCCTCACCGACGAGCCCGTCGAGGGTGAGATCCCGGACGTGCCCGAGCCGTCGGAGCCGGAGATCGGCTTCCTCCTCGACGTCGTGTCGGCCGTCTTCTCGAAGGAGATCCGGCGGTCCGACGTCGTCGGCGCGTACGCCGGCCTCCGCCCGCTGCTGGACACCTCCGACTCGGACGGGGCGGGCGCCACGTCCGACCTCTCCCGCAGGCACGCCGTGCTCACCTCCCGCAGCGGCGTCGTGACGGTCGTCGGCGGCAAGCTGACGACGTACCGCCAGATGGCCGAGGACGCCGTCGACCGCGCGGTCGCCCACGCCGGCCTCGGGGCGGCGCCCTGCCGCACCCGCACCCTCCCGCTGACCGGCGCCGCCCCGCGCGCCGAGCTGGCTCGGCTGGAGGAACCGGCCCGGCTGGTCAGGCGCTACGGCACCGACGCGGCGCTGGTCCTTCGGTCCGCGCGCGAGGTCAGCGGCCTGGGCGACGACGAGCTGCTCGCGCCGGTCGCCGAGGGGGTCCCGGTCACCCTCGCCGAGCTGCTGTTCGGCATCACCCACGAGGGCGCCGTGGACGTCGACGACCTGCTGGACCGGCGTACCCGGATCGGGCTGGTCCCCGCCGACCGTGAGCTGGCCGTGCCGGCGGCCGAGCGGGCGCTCGCCATCGCCTTGCACCACCACTGAACACGGGAAACTTGCACTTCCCACGGGGAGTTTCCCGTGGGGAGTGCCAAATTCACTGGTTAACCAGTGACTTTGGCGGCACCCAACGATGACTTTTGCCGTCGACGCCGGTCAGTAGAAGAGGCAGACTGGACGACGACGAGGAGCCACCGATGAGGACGGCAGACGTGACGACAGCGGAGCGGGCGGACAGCGGGACCAGCACCACCACGGCCGAGCTCGACGACTTCCCCACGCTCACCCAACGCTACGAGCGTGAATTGCTCGCGCACTGCTACCGGATGAGCGGCTCGTTCCACGAGGCCGAGGACCTCGTGCAGGAGACCTTCCTCCGCGCCTGGAAGGCGTCCGCGGACTTCCAGGGCCGGTCGTCGGTCCGCACCTGGCTCTACCGGATCGCCACCAACGTCTGCCTGACCAACCTCGAGGGCCGGCCGCGCCGGCCGCTGCCCACCGGGCTCGGCACCTCCGACTCCCTCGCCGGCGACGCGCTCGAGGCCGACGCCGAGATCCCGTGGCTGGAGCCGGTCCCGGACGCCGCCGTCGTCGTGGCCGAGCGCGACTCGATCCGGCTCGCGTTCGTCGCCGCCCTCCAGCACCTGCCGGCCCGGCAGCGCGCCGTGCTGATCCTGCGCGACGTGCTCCGCTGGTCGGCCGCCGAGGTCGCCGAGGCCCTCGACACCACGACCGCCGCGGTCAACTCCGCGCTCCAGCGCGCCCACGCCCAGATGGCCGACCGGCACCTCACCGAGGAGACCGTCGAGAACGACCTGACCGCCGCCCAGCGGGAGCTGCTCGACCGGTACGTCGACGCGTTCTGGCGCAAGGACATCGACACCATCGTCAGCATGCTCACCGCCGAGGCGGTCTGGGAGATGCCGCCGTTCACCGGCTGGTACACCGGCAACGTCAACATCGGCCAGCTGATCAACACCCAGTGCCCGGGTGGCACCTACGACATGCCGATGCTGCTCACCAGCGCGAACGGGCAGCCGGCGTTCGGGCTCTACATGCGGACCAAGGCCGGCGACTTCGAGCCGTTCCACCTCCAGGTGCTCGAGCTCGACGGCGACCACGTGTCCCACGTGGCGGCGTTCTTCGACACGAACCTGTTCGCCCGCTTCGGTCTCCCCGAGCGGCTTCCCGCCGACTACGCCGTCTCGGAAGTCCGGTGACCACGGCGCTCACGGGCGCCGTCGAGCTGCTGGACCGGGCACTGGGCTACACCCGGGTCGTCCTCGCCGGGGTCCCCGGCGCCGACCTCGACCGGCGTACCCCGTGCCGTGACTGGAACCTCCGCCAGCTCCTCGCCCACATGGACGACGCCCTCGACGCCTTCACGGAGGCCGCCGGGGGCGCTGTCGACGTGCCGGCGCGTGGCTGGTCCCCGCTGCGCGTCGACCGGCTCCAGGAGAAGGCCTGCGCCCTGCTCGGCGCCTGGAGCGGCCAGCCGCCGGCGGACGTCAGCGTCGGTGGCGCCGGCCTCGCCAGCGACGTCCTGGTCGCCACCGCCGCCCTCGAGGTCACGGTGCACGGGTGGGACGTCAGCTGCGCGACCACCGGCCCGGCCCGGATCCCCGAGGAGCTCGCCCGCCAGCTGCTCCCGGTGGCGCGCCGGCTGGTCCACCACGACGACCGCCCGCTCCGCTTCGCCCCGCCGATCGCCGCGGAGGTCGACGCACCGGCGGACGAGCGGCTGCTCGCCTTCCTGGGCCGGACCTGACTGGTCCACCGGGCAAAGTTCCGGCCATTTCCCGGCGCCGGGAGCCCTTGATTTCCTAGGGTTTCGCCCATGCTCGCCGACTTTCTGACGACGACGCTGCCCGACCACCTGCGCGAAGCGCGCGCGCTCCTGCGCGCCGGCCAGGTGACCGAGGCGCAGCGCGTCCTCTCCGTGGTTCCCGACCCGGACGACGACCCGCACCGCACGGTGCTGTGGCTCGCCCTCACCCTGGAGGCTCACCTGGCCCGCGGCGAGATGACGAGTGCCGCAGGCACCGGCCAGCAGCTGTTCGGGTTCGCCTCGCAGGAGGGGTACGCCGGGGCGATGGCCCGGCACGCGCTCGGCGAGCTGGCCTCGGCTCGTGGGGAGACGGAGACGGCGGCCGCCGAGTACGCCGAGGCCGGCGCCCGGCTCTCCGGCGACCTCGACAACCCGGACCTGGTCCCGTGGCGCAGCGGTGCGGCGTTCGCCCTCACCCGGCTGAGCCGGCACCGCGAGGCGAGCGACCTGGCGCAGGAGAACCTCGCCCTCGCGCGTGCCACCGGCTCGCCGTACGCCGTCGCGCACGCGCTGCGCACGGTCGCCGCCACCGCCATCGGCGACGGCCGGCTGGCCCTGCTCCGGCAGGCCCGCGCGACCCTCGACGACGTCGGTGCCGAGCGGCTGTCCGCCCAGGTCGACACCGATCTCGCCGTGCTGATCATCCTGCACGGCGACCCGGACGCTCGCGACGAGGCGGTTGCCCTGCTGCGCAGCGCCGAGGAGTACGCCGGCCGCGAGGACCTGTTCCCGCTCCAGAACCGGGTGCGGCACCTGCTCGAGCGGCTCGGCGAGCAGCCCCGGCTGATCCGCAGCGAGACCCTCGCCAAGCTGACCGCCTCGGAGCAGCGCGCGGCGCGGATGGCGGCCAGCGGCCTGACCAACCGCGAGATCGCGGCCGAGATGACGGTGACCATCAAGGCCGTCGAGTGGCACCTCTCGCACGTCTACCGCAAGCTCGGCATCCCCAACCGGACCGGGCTCGCGGACACCCTGGGCGCCGCGGTCTGACCCGGCGGCCGTCCGCGGCCGGTCCCTAGACTCCTGCCCATGCCCGACAGCACCCGGCACGGTCTGGTGGCCATGCGCGGTCGCGACCCGCACCAGGCGCACCGCGCGGCGACGCCCCTGGAGCTGCTCTTCGACCTGACCTTCGTGATCGCCTTCGGGGTGGCGGCCGACGCGCTGGCCCACTCCCTCGCCCACGACCACGTCGCCGACGGCATCCTCGGGTTCGCCTTCGCCGCGTTCTCGGTCTCCTGGGCGTGGATCAACTTCACCTGGTTCGCGTCGGCGTACGACACCGACGACTGGATCTTCCGGCTGATGACGATGGTGCAGATGTTCGGCGTCATCGTGCTGGCGCTGGGCGTGCCCGAGATGTTCGAGTCGTTGGAGACCAGCGACCACGTCGACAACCGCGTGATGGTGCTCGGCTACGTCATCATGCGGGTGCCCATGATCTTCCAGTGGGCGCGGGCCGCCCGCCAGGACCCCGACCGTCGCCGGATCGCCGAGGCGATCATGATCACCCTGGCGTTCAGCCAGGTGGGGTGGGTGGTCCTCGCGCTGGCGGAGACCAGCGTGGGCGTGATGTTCGCCTGGGCGACCGTGCTGATCCTGGTCGAGCTCGTGGGTCCGGTGCTGGCGGAGCGGAAGGCCGACGGCGGCACGCCCTGGCATCCCCATCACATCGCCGAGCGGTACGGGCTGCTCGTCATCATCACCCTCGGGGAGGGCCTGCTCGGCACGACCGTCGCCCTCCTGGCGGTGATCGGACCGGAGGGTCCCGGCTGGTCGACGAGCCTGGTCCTGCTCGGGGTGTCCGGGGTCGCCCTGATCTTCGGCATGTGGTGGATCTACTTCGTGGTGCCGTGCGGCGACGCTGCTCGAGGCCCATCGGGAGCGCTCGTGGGGCTGGGGCTACGGCCACATCCCGCTGTTCGCCTCGACCGTCGCGGTCGGTGCCGGCCTGCACGTCGCGGCGTACTACATCGCGCACGAGACCCACCTCTCCGCCACGGCGACGCTGGCGACGATCGCGGTGCCGCTGGCCCTCTACTACCTGACGCTCTTCCTGCTGTACATGCAGATCTCCCGGAGCTTCGACCCGCTTCACGTCGTCCTGTTCACGATCACGATGGCGCTCGTGATCGCGGCGCTGATCCTGGCCGATCGCGGCGTGGACCTGTTCTGGTGCCTGGTGGTGGTGGCGGCGTCGCCCTGGGTGATCGTGGTCGGCTACGAGACCATCGGGCACCGGCACAACCAGGCCGTGCTCGACTCGCTGGTCGAGAGCTAGCCGAACCAGCGCATCGAGCTGCCGTGGCCGTGCGCCCAGGCGACGACCCGCCCGTCGACGCCGAGCACGAACGTCGCCTTCAGGTCCGGTACGTCGGGTCCCGTCGCGGTGACCTCGGGCAGCACCCGCTTGCCCTCGTTGGAGACCCAGTGGCAGCGTCCCTCGGCCACCAGCCCGGTCATCATGCTCGTGGAAGCGGCGCCGGTCCGGCTCCTCGAGGTAGGCGATCACCGCGCTGTGGAACACCACGACCCGGCCGTGCTCACCGGCCTCGGCCACCAGTCCCGGCAGCTCGTCGAGCAGGTTGCCCCGGACCAGGGCTGGTGGATCCGCGCGGGCCACCTCGATCGCGGACAGCAGCCGCTCCCGGCGCGCGTCCTGCTCGGGCCAGACCAGGATGGCCAGCCACGCCATCGCATCGGGGTCGGTGACGTCGAGCGGGTTCAGGTCCACGCCACCGCGCCAGGCGACCTCGGGCGGCCGGTCCGCCCCCGCGAAGTCACCCCGGACGAGGCACTCCAGCAGCGGTCCCTCGCCGGCCGTCCGGGTGCCGGCCTCGGTGTGCCAGGCATAGGAGTACCGGTCCGGGTAGAGGCACAGCCCGGCGCTGGCCCCGACCTCCAGCAGCGCGAGCGGCTCGTCGCCGAGCAGCCGGAACGCCGGGGTCAGGGTGGCCAGACGGCCGACCTCGTTCGTCTGCGTCGAGCGGGACAGGATCGTGGCCCGGATGCTCCCGTCGTCGCCGAGCAGGGCGTCGCGCAGCCCGGCGTACGGCCCGGGCGCGGGTACGCCGTGCCAGCGGGCCGCGGCGAAGACCAGGTTGGGCTGCTGCTTGAGCGGCGGCAGCTCACCCAGCCAGGCCAGCACCTCCTGGTCGTCGACGACGCCGGCGCACCACTCCGCGAAGCAGGCGGAGTCGCGCTCGGCGTCCCGCCCGAACTCGCGGTACTGCTCGACGGTGTCGGCGTACGGCTCCACCCGGGACGCTGCCGATCAGTCCGCGGGGATGGCGACGTACGTCGTGTCGAGGTACTCCTCGATCCCCTCGAAGCCGCCCTCGCGTCCGAAGCCGCTCGCCTTCACGCCACCGAACGGCGCTGCGGGGTTGGAGACCAGGCCGGTGTTGATGCCGACCATGCCGAAGTCCAGCGACTCCGCCAGCCGCACCGTGCGCGACAGCTCCTTGGTGTAGGCGTAGGCGACCAGGCCGTACTCGGTGGAGTTGGCGCGCTCGACCGCCTCCTCCTCGGTGCTGAACGTGGTGATCGGCGCGACCGGGCCGAAGATCTCGACGCTGTTGATCTGCGCCTCGGCCGGTACGCCGACCAGGACGGTGGGCGGGTAGAAGTGGCCCGGGCCGTCGGTCGGCTTGCCACCGGTGACGAGGGTGGCCCCGTCGTGGACGGCGTCGGTGACCAGCTCGTTGACCGACTCGACCGCGTCGGCGTTGATGAGCGGCCCGACGTCGACACCCTCGTCCTGGCCGCGGCCGACCTTCAGTGCGCCCATCCGGGTGCCGAGCTTGTCGGCGAACTCCGTCGCGACCGAGTCGTGCACGAGGAACCGGTTGGCCGACGTGCAGGCCTCGCCCATGTTCCGCATCTTGGCGATCATCGCCCCGTCGACCGCGGCGTCGACGTCGGCGTCCTCGAAGACGAGGAACGGCGCGTTCCCGCCGAGCTCCATCGAGACCCGCTGCAGCTCGTCGGCGGACTGGCGGACCAGCACCTTCCCGACCTCGGTCGACCCGGTGAAGCTGACCTTGCGCAGCCGGTCGTCGGCCATCAGCTCCGCCCCGACCCCTCGGGAGTTCGTGGTGGTGACGACGTTGAGGACACCCGGCGGCAGGCCGGCCTCCTCCATCACGGCGGCCAGGGCCAGCATCGACAGCGGCGTCTCGGCCGCGGGCTTGATCACCATCGTGCAGCCGGCCGCGACGGCCGGGCCGATCTTGCGGGTGCCCATCGCGAGCGGGAAGTTCCAGGGGGTGATGAACAGGCACGGGCCGACCGGCTTCTTGATGGTCAGCAGCCGGCTGCCGCCGGCCGGTGCCTGCATCCAGCGGCCGTGGATCCGCACCGCCTCCTCGGCGTACCAGCGGAAGAACTCGGAGCCGTAGGCCACCTCGCCCTTGGCCTCGGCGACGGTCTTGCCCATCTCCAGGCTCATCAGGTGCGCGAAGTCGCCGGCCCGCTCGCCGAGCAGCTCGAACGCCCGGCGCAGGATCTCCGCCGCGCTCGCGGGGCGGCGTGCGCGCCCAGTCGTGCTGGGCAGCCACCGCGGCGTCGAGCGCGTCCATCGCGTCGGAGGCGTCGCCGTCGGCGATGTCGGTGATCACCGACCCGTCGGCCGGATCGTGGACGTCCAGGCGGTCGCCGCTGTTGGCCTCCCGCCAGGTCCCGTCGATGTAGAGGTTGCGCTGCTTCTCGTCGAGGAGGTCGAGTCCGGTCATGTCGTCAACAATTGCACTAGGAGCCACTTTCCGGAAAGCCGCTGACATGGGTTGGGCTTGGTGGGATCATGGTGGCGTCGACTTCGGAGGGAGCACTTTGTTGTCGACAGGAACCCCTTGCTGACCCCATGCAGCAGGGGGTTCCCTCCTTTCCGGACAACACCATCGACACAACGCCAGTGGCCCCGGCGATCCGCCGGGGCCACTGGTCGTGGTGCGTGTGCTGTTGTGTCGTGCGGGTCAGGCGATGGTCACGGCACGTCGTACTTCAGCGTGAACGAGCCCGAACCCGAGTAGGCGTAGACGTCCCAGCGATAGGTGCCGGCCGTGGCGGAGTACGTGATCGTCTCCGTCGAGGTCGCGCTCTCGCTGGCCGCGACGTCCACCCAGGAGCCGCTGGTGTTGCGGCGCTGCAGGTAGAGGTCGAGGTCGACACCGGACGGCCCGGTCAGGCAGCCCTTGATGGTGCCCGCCGCGGCGGTGAAGCCGGACGAGGAGGGCTTGTACGTCGAGAAGCCGCTCGTCGCCGAGCCGGTCGCCGTGAACTCCGAGCAGGAGCTGGGCGGCGTGCCGCCACCGCAGGTCGCCTCACCCGACTGGGCCGGCACGGAGACCGCGTCCCAGGCCGCCTTGACGGTGTTGAAGTTGGTGCAGTTGGTGGTGCCGTACAGGTTGACCGCGGCCTGGAGCGTCGCCTTGCGGGCGGCGCCGTGGGTCCAGCTCGAGGTCTTCAGCAGCAGGCCGTTGTAGAAGATCCGCCCGGCGGTCTGGATGCCGAGGCCGGACACCGTCGAGCCGTTGCAGGTCGGGCTGGCCGGCGAGGCGTTCGAGCCCTGCGACAGCAGGTAGAACCAGTGGTTGAGCGGGCCTGCGGCCGCGTGCACCTCGGTGTTCTTGATCTGGCTCGACCAGCAGTTCGGGTCGCCCACGATGCTCGGGTTGTACATGTAGCGGATCGGGCCGTCGCCGACCAGGTCGGCCTCCTCGCCGACGGTGAAGTCGGCCGGGTCGTTCGGGTTGGCGGCGTACGCCTCGGTCATGGCGCCGAAGATGTCGCCGGTGGCCTCGTTCATGCCGCCGGTCTCGTTGTCACCGGCGGAGCCACCCGCCGTGGTGTGGAAGATGCCGTGCCCGTTCTCGTGGGCGACGATGTCGATCGCGGTCAGGTTGCGGGCGTTGTCCGAGCTGTGGCCGTAGTTCGTGATCGACCCGTCCCAGTAGGCGTTGACGTCGTTCAGGCCGACGCGCGCCGGGTAGCCGGTGCCGTTGCCCTTGATGCCGCTGCGCCCGAGCCAGGACGCGAGCATGTCCCACTCCTTGTTCATCGCGTACATCGTGTCGACGCAGCCGGTCTCGAGGTTGTTGGCGACCCCGTTGCCCCAGACGTCGTCGGTGCCGGTGTAGGCGGAGCCGTTCTGGCCGCCGCACTTCTGGCCGGAGCGCGAGGTGTCGGTCATCGACCAGGACGAGCCGCTGCCGGAGGTGCCGATGGTGACCGAGCCGTTGTAGTAGCCGTTGCCGGTGCCGTCCATGACGAGGTCCCAGGTGTCGATGACCTTGCCCGACTTGGCGTTGGTCCAGACCGTCAGCTTGGTCGGGGCGCCAGCCTCGGTGCCGGTGACCAGGGTCTGCCAGGCCAGCCGCGGCTTGCCCTGCGCGTAGACCACGAGCTCGGGCTTCCCGACCTTGGCGACCTTGGCCACCTCGGCGCGGGACGTGGAGCGGGCCTGGTCGGCCGACACGGTGGGGCGCACCGAGGAGAGGCTGATGGTGCGCTCCTGGGCGCTGGTCCGGCCGGTGACCTTGCCGGCGTCGTTGACGGCGACGCACGAAGTCACCGCCGACGACCGGCAGGCCGCGGTGGGTGCGCTCGTAGGCGACGTAGTAGGTGCCGGCGCCGCCGGCGGCGGTGTCGACGCGGGTGAACGAGTCGCCGGCCGACGCACGGAAGAGGGACCCGTGGTCCTTGAGGTAGTCCTTCGCCGAGTCGATCGCGGCCGATCGGGCCTGGCGGTCGACCTGGACGGCCGGGGGCTGGGACTTCGCGGAGTCGGGGGCGGTGTACGACGGGACCTGGGTGCCGACCGCGAGTGCGGCGGACACCGAGGTCACCAGAGCCGCTCCGAGCAACGTTCTGGGATTCATGTGGTGGTGCTCCCTTGAGGTTCTGTTGTTCCAACGGGGGTGGCACGCCACGATCTGCGGCAGGTGCCTCCGCTGAACCTAGGAAGTCCGGACAGGGGCGGGTAGCGGGAAAACCCTTGCGATGACTGCGCCCGGTGGTTGAGGTGCGCGAAGGCGGGCAATCGCCTGAGCCTCGAAACCCGGTGAGCTACGCAGGGCGGAAACCGAGGTCTCGACAAGCTCGACTGACGTCTGGGTCGACGGCCCTGCGTCAGTTCGGCGCGGCGGTGAGGCGCGCGGCGAGCTGGGTGCGGGACCGCACCTCGAGCTTGCGGTAGATCCGGGTCAGCGTGGCCTCGACGGTCTTCACGCTGACGTAGAGCCGCTCGGCGATCTCGCGGTTGCTGGCGCCGCGGGCGACCTCGGCCGCCACCCGCAGCTCGGTCTCGGTGAGTACGTCGGCGAGGCCGGAGGGCGCGGACCCGCCGCCCCGGGCGAGCTCGGCGCGGACCTGGTCGACCCAGGCGATGGCATGGAGGTCCGCGAACAGTGCCTCGGCCGACTCCAGGGCGGCCCGGGCCGCGGAGGCACGGCGCCGGCGCCGCTCGAGGTGGGCGCGGACGACCAGGGACCGGCCGAGGTCGATCCGCATGCCGAGGTCGCGGCACACCTTCTCGGAGCGGTCGAGCAGCATCATCGCGCCCTCGATGTCGCCGCGGGCGCCGAGCACCTCCGCCTCGGCGCGGTCCAGCTGGGCGCTGACGCCGTCGGTGCCGAGCCGGCCGTCGACGGCACGGCGCGCGGCGTCGAGCACCACGTCGGCCTCGGTCGAGGTCGCCGAGCGCGACCAGCGCGGCGACCAGCTCCGGGTGCCAGCGGTTGACGGTCGGGTCGCCGATCCCCTCGGTGGCCTCGATGGCGCGGATCCGCTCGAGCGCGGTGCGCGCGGCGTGCGCCTCGCCGGAGCGCAGCAGGGCCTGGCCGAGGACGAGCAGGTGCCGCTGCAGGTAGCGGGTGTCACCGGCCTCCTCCGCCGCCGCGACCCCGCGCTCGGCGGCGGTCTTGGCTCGGGCCAGCTCACCGCCCGCGAGCTCGGCCACGCCGGTGATGAACCAGCCGGTGTGCGGCTCGAGGTCGTACTCCTCGGCGGTCCGGGCCGCGCGGGCGGCGTACGCCGTCGCCTCGGCGCAGCGGCCGAGCCGGCCGCCGACCTCGACCAGGCAGCGCAGCAGGTGCACCTGGTCCATCCCGGCACCGCGCTCGACCTGGGTGAGCATCGCCAGGAAGCCGGTCCAGGCCTCGTCCAGCCGGTCGTCGTAGAACGCGAACCGCGCGGCCATGTACTGCGACGACGTGTGGATCATGCCGGGGCCGGGCGGGCCGGCCAGGGTCAGCGCCTCGGCCAGGTGGGCGTCGTGCAGGCCGGTGCCGGTCCAGCGGGTCGCGACCGCGAGCACGGTCAGTGCGCCGGCCAGGTCCTCGGGCTCGCCGGCCCGGCGGAGCAGGTGGACGGCGCGGTCGGCGTGCCGGACGGCGACCGCGGGGCGCGACTCCATCAACGCGACCCGGGCCCGCTGGAGCAGCACGGTCGCGACCAGGCAGTCGTCGTCGGCGGCGTCGGCCAGCGCGGCGGTCAGCATCTCGTCCATCGCGGCGACGCCGGAGCCGGCCAGCTCGAGCAGGGCGACCCGCACCCGGACCAGCTGGGCGGGGGTGGCCGGCCCGGCCATCAGGTCGACCAGCGCACGGTGCACGAGCTCGGCGTGGTTGCCGAGCGCGCCGGTCTCGACAGCGGTGGCGAGCCACTCGACCCGCTCGTCGGACAGGGCGCAGGGCGCCCGGTCGGCCGCCAGCAGGTAGAGCTCGGTGGCGATCTCGCGGGCACCGGACCCGGCCGCGTCCGCGGCCACGGCGGCCAGCTCGCGTGAGAAGTCGGCGTCCGGGCGTGGGTCGGCGAGCGCCCGGTGCCGCATCTGCTCGGCGACGGTCGGCGCCACCTCGGCCAGGTCCTGGTGCAGCTCGGCCCGGCAACCGGCAGCGGTCGACTCGGCGACCACCCGGCCGAGGGTCGCCGGGGTGAAGCGCAGCGCGTCGCCGGACCGCGCCAGCAGGCCCAGCCCCACGGCGCGGCGTACGTCCTCCTCGGCGTCCAGCCGTCCCGCCCGCTCGAGCTGGCGGACGGTCGGTCGGTGCAGGAGGGCGGCGTAGCGCAGGGTGCCGCGGACGCCGTCGGGCAGGGCGAGGAAGCGCTCGCGCAGCACGTGCTCGATCCGGCCGGGCACCGGCGAGGGCCGGCCGAGCAGCGACGGGCGCTGGCCCACCGCCCCGCAGAGTGCGAGCGCGAGGGCGGGCACGCCGCCGGACTCGATGTGGAGCCGCTGCGCGGTGTGCGCGGGCAGGCCGTGCCGGCCGAGCAGGTCGATCATGTCGCCGGCGTCGAGCGGGGGTACGTCGAGCAGGTGCAGGCCGGCGAGGTCGATGCCGGTGCCGGAGCCGGGACCGACGGTGGCGACCACGGCGACCCGGCCGACCAGGCGACGGCGGGCGTAGCCGAGCACGCACGCGCTGTCGGGGTCGAGCCAGTGGGCGTCGTCGAGCAGGAGCAGCACCTTCCGGCCGTCGGCGGTGAGCTCGTCGAGCAGGCTGCGGAAGGCGCAGCTGACCGCGCACCGCAGGTCCTCGCTCGCGGGAGCGCCGACCAGTCCGGCGTCGCCGTTCGGGCGGAGGGCGTCGGGCACGGCCGCGGCCAGGTCGGCGGGGAGCTGGTCGATCAGGTCCTGCAGCGCGGCGTACGGCATCGACTGCTCGGTGGGGGCGCCGCTGGCGCGGAGCACGAGCGCGTCGACGCTGGTCTCGAGGGCGTCGAGGAGGGCGCTCTTGCCGATGCCGGGCGGTCCGTCGAGCGCGACCGAGACGCCCTCCGCAAGCAGGCGACGCGCTTGCGCGAGCAGGGTGACACGACCCACGACCCGAGACATCACGGACAGGGTAGTCACGCGAACGGTTCCGGGATACCCCTTGCACGAGCGCGCGAAGAGGAGTTGCCTCTGATCTGAGCAGGAGGTGCGCACGATGGCGGACAAGGGAAGCTCCCGGAGACCAGCGGGCCAGGATCTGGAGGCGAGCAGCCCGGACCGGATCCGAAACGTCGTCGTCGTGGGGCCGGGTGGCTCCGGGAAGACGACACTGGTCGAGACGCTGCTCGCCTCGGCGGGAGCCGTCCCACGCGCCGGCACGGTGCGCGAGGGCACGACGGTGTGCGACTTCGAGGACTCCGAGCACACCCATGAACGCTCGATCTCGCTGGCCGTTGCGCCCCTCCTCCACGACGGCATCAAGGTCAACCTGGTCGACACCCCCGGCTACGCGGACTTCGTCGGCGAGCTCCGGGCCGGACTCCGCTCCGCGGACTGCGCCCTGTTCGTGATCGCCGCCAACGACGGCGTCGACGACGGCACCCGGTCGCTGTGGCGCGAGTGCGCGGACGTCGGCATGCCGCGCGCGGTCATCGTCACGAAGCTCGACCAGGCCCGCGCCGACTACGAAGGCGTGCTCGGCCAGGCGCAGGAGGCCTTCGGCGACAAGGTGATGCCGCTCTACCTGCCCGTCCGTGACGGCGGCGACGTGGTCTCGCTGACCGGCCTGCTCGCGCCCAGCGCCGACGCCGACGCCGACCTCCGAGGCCAGCTGATCGAGGGCGTGATCGAGGAGTCCGAGGACGAGACCCTGATGGACCGCTACCTCGGTGGCGAGGAGATCGACGAGAAGGTGCTCACCGCCGACCTCGAGCGCGCGGTCGCGCGGGCGACGTTCTTCCCCGTCGTACCCGTCTGCTCGGTCACCGGCATCGGCTGCCCCGAGCTGCTCGACCTGATGACCCGTGCCTTCCCGTCGCCGTCGGAGCACCCGTCGCCGCAGGTGTTCACGCCCGCGGGCGCGTCGGCCGCGGCGATCTCCTGCGACCCGGACGGGCCGCTCGTCGCCGAGGTCGTGAGGACCACGAGCGACCCGTACGTCGGTCGGCTCAGCATCGTGCGCGTCTTCTCCGGCACCCTTCGCCCCGACGAGTCGGTGCACGTGTCGGGTCACTTCACGTCGTTCTTCGGCGAGGACTCCGGCCACGCGGACCACGACGAGGACGAGAAGATCGGCGCCCTCAGCCATGCGTTCGGCAAGACCCAGGTGCCCGCGACGCGGGTGGTGGCCGGCGACCTGTGCGCCATCGGCCGGCTCTCCCGCGCCGAGACCGGCGACACCCTGTCATCGGTCGAGGACCCGCGGGTGCTGATGCCGTGGTCGTTGCCCGAACCCCTGCTCCCGGTGGCGATCGTGGCGCGGAGCAAGGCCGACGACGACAAGCTGTCCCAGTCGCTGTCCCGGCTCGCTGCCGAGGACCCGAGCATCCGCGTCGACAACAACGCCGAGACCCACCAGCTGGTCATCTGGTGCATGGGCGAGGCGCACTCCGACGTCGTGCTCGAACGGCTGGCCGGCCGGTACTCGGTGAACGTCGACCAGGTGCCGTTCGTCGTGTCGCTGCGCGAGACCTTCTCAGGGAAGGCCAGCGGCAAGGGCCGGCACGTCAAGCAGTCCGGCGGGCACGGGCAGTACGCCGTGTGCGACATCGTGGTGGAGCCGCTCCCCGAGGGGTCGGGCTTCGAGTTCGTGGACAAGGTCGTGGGCGGCTCGGTGCCGCGGCAGTTCATCCCGAGCGTCGAGAAGGGCGTCCGCGCGCAGATGGAGCGCGGCGTACGCAACGGCTATCCGGTCGTCGACCTCCGGGTGACCCTCACCGACGGCAAGGCGCACGCCGTCGACTCCAGCGACATGGCCTTCCAGGCCGCCGGCTCGCTGGCGCTGCGCGAGGCGGCCGCGGAGACCACCGTCACGATGCTGGAGCCGTTCGACACCGTCGACGTGCTCGTCCCCGACGACTACATCGGCGGGCGTGATGAGCGACCTGTCCTCGCGGCGGGCGCGGGTGCTCGGCACGGACAAGGTCGGCGACGACCGCACCCTGGTCAAGGCCGAGGTCCCGCAGACCGAGCTGGTCCGCTACTCCACCGACCTGCGCTCCTCGACCCACGGCGCCGGCACCTTCAGCCGCACCTTCGCCCACTACGAGGCCATGCCCGAGGACGTCGCCAAGAAGGTCACCCCGCGCGAGCGCTGACCTAGCCGCTCGGAAGGCAGGGCGGCGAGGTACGCCGGCCGAGCTTCTCGAGGCCTCACGCGGTCGCCTGTGGTCCCGATTTTCGGGTTACGTGGTTGCTCGCCGCTGTGGTCGTCGCACTACTTCCGGCTGCTTCCGGCTCGCGGTCTGCTCGGGTCGACCGCTGTGGTCGCTGTCTCAAGATTTCCCGAAGAAGTTGTCCACATCCCTGTAGAACAAGGGGTTTTCGGGGCCTGAGTGTCGGTGGTCGGTGCTTGGAGTTCGTCTATGGCAGCAGACGCGATCGAGCTCGACACCGCAGGTGCGGTGCTCGCTGCTGCGCGTGCGGACCGTGCGATCGCGGACGCCGCCGAGGCGCGGTCTGTTGCAGCACGCGGTGGCGTGGGCGGCGATGCACTCGACCGACTCGATCGACGAGGCGGAGATGCTGGTCGGGTACGGCGACCAGGGGATGCCGCTGGCCGGTGCGGGTGCGCCGTTGGTGGCGGAGTTCGCGGTCACCGAGTTCGCCGCCGCCATCGGCCTGTCCACCGATGCGGGGAAGGCGTACGTCGGGCAGGCCCTCGAGCTGCGGCACCGCCTCCCGCGGGTGTGGCGGCGGGTGGTCAAGGGTGACCTGAAGGCGTGGCAGGCCCGTCGGATCGCCGACCGGACGCTCCTGCTGAGCCGGGAGGCAGCCGCGTTCGTGGACGCCCACGTCGCGCCGACGGCGCACAAGATCGGCCCGTACCAGCTCCACGCCTGGTCGAGCAGGCCATCGCCCAGTTCATGCCCGACCTCGCCGAGGAACGACGCCTCGCGAAGGCCGACGGCCGCTACTTCACCATCGAGGCCGCAGCAGGACTCCTACGACGGCACCGCCAGCCGTGCACGGCGACCCTCGACCTGGCCGACGCCCACGACCTCGAGACCGCCGTCGCCGGGCTCGCCGCCCAGCTCAAGGACCTCGGGTCCGAGGAGTCCTTCGACGTCCGCCGCGCGATGGCCGTCGGCGAACTAGCTCGCCGTGACCTGACCTTCGACCTGGACCCAACGTCGGTCGAGCCTGTCGAGACCCCAGCGCAGGCAGGTGGTGCTCTATGTCCACCTCGTCCGAGCAGGCCCTCGCCGGCGCGGCCGGGACGGCTCGTCTGGAGCGGGGCAACACCCAGGTCACCGCCGGGCAGGTCCGCGACTGGTGCCGGTCGGCCGGGAAGATCACCGTGAAGCCGGTCATCGACCTCGAGGCCCACGACCCCGTCGAGTCACCGGTGGTGCCGGACCGGCACGCGGAGATCGTCACCCTCCGCGACAAGACCTGCGTCTTCCCCTGGTGCACCCGACCCGCACGCGCTGCGACAAGGACCACTCCGTCCCCCACAGTCGTGGCGGGACGACGTGTCCGTGCAATCTCGCGCCACTCTGTCGCCGGCACCACCGGATCAAGACCCACGGCGCATGGACTTACCGGTCCGATCGAGCCCGGCACCTACCTGTGGACGTCCAAGCACGGCTACCAGTACCTCCGCGACACCACCGGCACCCTCGACGTCTCCCGCGACCGCCCCCGGCCACCCGACTGACTACCGAGCCCCACACCCCGCCCACGGGCGGGGCCACACCCATGCCCGGAGCGACCGCCTGAGGCCTCGACAAGCTCGGCCGGCGTGTGTCCTTCCTGCCCTGCCTCAGCTGCGGGCCTCGCGGAGGAAGGACTCGAGGATCGGTCCGGCGGTGCCGGAGCCCGAGTCGCCGACGTCCACGAAGACCGCGACGGCCAGGTCGCCCTGGGCGGCGATCATCCAGGCGTGGGTGAGGATCTTGCCGTTCTTCTCGAACTCCGCGGTGCCGGTCTTGGCGATCACCGGCGGGCCGGGCACGTCGGCCAGGAGGCTGCCGCTGCCGGAGGTGACCACCCCGCGCAGCATCCCCCGCAGGGCGGTGGCCTCGGCGCGGGTCAGCTCGGGCACGTCCGCCTGCTCCACGTCCCACGTCTTCACCAGCCGCGGGAGCACGGTCGCCCCGGACTGGATCGAGGCGGCCACGGTCGCCATCGCCATCGGTGAGGCGAGGATCGTGCCCTGGCCGATCATGTCGGCGGCCTTCTCGGTCTCCGACTCGGGCGGCACGACGTTCCCGAAGTACGCCGGGAAGCCGAGGTCGTGGTCGACCCCCATGCCGAGCGACGCGGCCGCGTCGACCAGGTCCTCCTCACCCAGCCGGTCCACCTGCGAGATGAAGCCGGTGTTGCAGGAGTTGGCGACGGCGGTGCTCAGCGGGATCCGGCCGAGCCCGCCGGAGGGGTAGTCGTCGTAGTTCTTGAACGACTTGCCGTCCACCACGATCGTGCTCGTGCACGGCACCACCGACGACGGCGTGAGCCCGTCGCGCAGCAGCGCCAGCGAGCTGACGCTCTTGAACGTCGACCCGGGCGCGAGCTGCCCGAACGTCGCCATGTTGTAGCCGTCGTTGCCGGGGCCGTTCGCCGCGACCAGGATGTCGCCGGTCGACGGCTTCATGGCCACGAGCGCGCTGGCCGGCCCGACGCCCGCGAGCAGCCGCTCGGCCGCCAGCTGCAGGTCCACGTCGAGCGTGAGCTTCAGCGGCTGCCCCGGCACCGGCTCCTCGCGGAACAGCTCGCGCTCCTTGTCGTCGGAGCTGACCGCGTTGACGACGACGCCGGGCGTCCCGGTGAGCTGCTCGTCGTACCTCGCCTGGAGCCCGGACAGCCCGGCGGTGTCACCCGCCTCGTAGCGGTCGGGGTCCTCCTCGACCATCTCGGCGGTCACCTCGCCGACGGTGCCGAGGATCGGCGCGGCGAACTCGCGGGTCGGCGCCAACGGCAGCTCGTCCGCGAGTCCGAGCACGCCCGGGATGTCCTCGTAGCCGGCGAGGACCGCGGCCGGCATCTCGTCCTGGCGGTAGACGATGGCCTCGACGAAGGCCTTGTCACCCGCGGCGGTCACCTGCTTGACGTACGGCGCCACGTCGATGCCGACCAGCTCGGCGAGCCTGCGCGCCGAGCCGCCGGCCGCGCCCGCACCGATCTGGGACCGGTCGATGCCGAGCCGGACCACGGGCCGGTTGATGACCAGCGCCAGCCCGCCGGCGCCGGTGATGCCCCCGCGCTCCGGCTCGATCGGGGTGACGTCGAGGACCTGCGACCCGCGCAGCGACGGCTCGATCAGGGCCGTGCTCCACACGACCTGCCAGTCGTCCTCGACCTTCCGCAGCGTGGCGTCGGTGGTGTACGACCACTCCTGCTCGCCCAGCGGCCAGGTCCAGGCGATCTCGGCCGTGGCGGTGTCGCCGGACTCGCTGGCCTCCCCGACCTCGACGGTCGGGGTGAGCTCGCCCATCCCGTCGACCGTCTTGCCGTAGCGCTGGGTGACCGCGTCCGACGTCTCGTCGGTGAACTCGAGGTCGGCGAACTCCCCCGTCCCGAGCGCCGTGCCGAGCGCGTCGGCGGTCTCCTGCGGGTCCGGCCCGCTGATGCTGTCCGCCGCGTCGCAGGCGGACAGCCCTCCGGTCACGAGTACGCCGGCCGCCAGCCCGGCGGCGATTCGAAGTGCCCCCATGACCCCCGGTTCTACCAGTTGCCTCCTGACGGGGGTTTCGACTCAGTGCCGGGCGAGCCAGCGGTCGAGGTCGATGCCGGCCTGGCGGGCGGCCTTCCTCATCGGCGGGCTGGTCAGGTCAGGTGCCCGGAACTCGGCCGGCTCGATCGACGCGTCGAGAGCGGCGTACTCACGCTGCTGCGCGGCGAGCTCGTCGCTGTTCGCCGCGGCGGCGCGCAGCGTCGAGGCGGTCACGACGAAGCCGGCTCCGGTCAGCACGGGGCTGACCGTCGGCGTGTAGCCGGACGCCTGCCCGTCACGGTTGGGGTGGTAGCTCTCGCTGATCGGGTTGGACAGCCCGTTGATCCACTCCGGGTTGTCGCAGACGGCGTGCCCGAGGAAGGCGTTGGTCGGGTTGGCGAACGAGAAGCCGCGGGCCGAGGCCTGCGCCGAGGTCCGGCTGTTGATCAGGTCCGCCATCTCGTTCAGGCGCGCCTCCTCCTCCGGCGAGAACCAGGTCGCGGCGTTGCAGTCCTCGCCCATGAAGATGCGCGGGTAGCCGACCACGACCACCGTCGCGTTCGGCGCCAGGCTGCGGATCGAGCCGTACAGCGAGGACAGCGCGCCGGGCAGCGTGTTGTTGATGTACGCCTGCGCCTGGTCGATCGCGCCGTCGCAGTCGCCGGCCCACCACGGGGTCGCGCACTCGGTCAGCACGTCGGCGAAGCCGGCGTCGTTGCCGCCGACGGAGATCGTCACGTAGCTGGTGCCGGCGTTGAGCGCGCCGAGCTGGGTGTTCGAGACGTCCGGGATGGTCGCGCCCGAGCAGGCGCGGAAGTCGAGCGCGTAGCTGCGCTGGGCCGCGATCAGGCTCGGGTAGGCGAGGGTCGAGCGCTGGCACTCGCTGCCGTCCTCGATGTAGCTGCGAGTCCCGACCCCGGACGAGTACGAGTCGCCGAGGGCGACGTACGACTCTCCGGCGGCGTGTGCCGCGTCCGGGGCGGCGAGGGCTGGGGCGAGCGGGGCGACGAGGGCGACGGCGGCGAGCAGGGTGCGCTTCAGCGCACGACCGGGTGCGGGCATGGTGGTTCCTCCGAGATTCCGAGACGGCCACCCGAGATGTGGCCGAGACTCACTCAAGCACCGGAACCCACCCGGCGGAAGAGGGGAAACCCTCGGCCGTGCCGTCGAGGATGTCCTGGACACCGGCCCGGAAGCGCGGACAGGTCGAGATGTCGTGCGCCCGGCAGCGCAGCGCGTGCAGGGTCATCTCCCGCGACCGCTCCATCTCCGCCATCCGCCGCTCGAGGTCGGCGACGTGCTGCTCCAGCACCCGGTGCCGCTCGGGAGCGGTGTCGTCGAGGAGCACCTGGATCTGGTCGAGGCTCATGCCCGCCGCCTTGCTGCGCAGGATCACCGCGATCCGTACGACGTCGTCGTCGCTGTACCTCCGCCGCCCGGCCGGGTCGCGCTCCGGCCGGAGCAGCCCGACCTCCTCCCAGTGCCGCAGCACATGGGTCTCCAGGCCGAACCGGGACGCCATCTCGCCGATGGACACCGAGTGGTCTGAACCGCCGCTTGACTTCATGTCAACATGAAGTCAGATCCTTGCTGACATGGCAACTTCTCCTGACATTTCTGCACACGACTACGACGCGGTCGTCATCGGCGGCGGCCCCGCCGGGCTCCAGGCGGCACTCACGCTCGGGCGCGTCCACCGGCGTGCGCTGCTGCTCGACTCGGGCAGCTACCGCAACGACCCGGCCACCCACATGCACAACTTCCTGACCCAGGACGGCACCCCTCCGGCGGAGCTCCGGGCGGCCGCCCAGAAGGAGCTCGCGGCGTACGACACCGTCGCCATCCGTTCCGCGGCGGCCACGGCGGTCCGGCCGCCTCGACGAGGGCGGCTACGCGGTGGAGCTCGGCGACGAGGTCGTCACGACCCGTGGGGTCGTGCTCGCCACCGGAGTGCGGGACACCCTTCCCGACAAGCCCGGGCTGGCCGGGCTGTTCGGCACGGTGGCCGCGCACTGCCCGTTCTGCCACGGCCACGAGTTCGCGGGCGAGCACGTCGCGATCCTCGGCGCCGGGCCCGCGGGTCGGGCACCTGGCCGGGCTCCTCGGCCCGATCGCCTCGCGGATGACCGTGCTCGCCGACGGGGAGGACGCCGGCGACCTGCCGCCCGGTCTGGCCGTCCGGCCGGAGCGAGTCACCGGGTTCTGTCCCTCATCCGCCGGCGCGCTGGTCTCGTTCGAGTCCGGCCCGGACGAGGAGTTCGGCGGCGTCTTCGTGTCGACCGAGCTCGCCCAGTCCGCGCCGTTCGGCGAGCAGCTCGGCCTCGCGCTGCTCCCGTCCGGGTGCGTCGAGGTGGACGCGATGGGCCGCACCAGCCTGCCCGGCGTGCACGCCGCCGGCGACATGGCCCACGTCGCCGCGCTGCCGATGCCGATGGCCTCGGTCCTCACCGCGGCCGCGTCCGGCCAGGTGGCGGCCGCGTCGCTGTCGGCGTACCTGATCGGGTGAGCCAGACCGCGCTTGCCCTCCTCGAGGGCGACCCGGACCTGATGGCGGTCGGAGGACTGTTCTACGGCGAGGCGGGCGGAGGTCTCGTCGGCCAGCTGCAGCGCAACGAGTTCGGTCGCTACCAGCGGATCGTCGCCCGCAGGCTCGAACCGGGTCTTCGTGCTCACTGGGACCGGCTCCGTGATCCGCGGGTACGCGCTGCGCGCCGTGGCCCAGGCCCGTGGCACCCTGATCCCCGGTCCGCCGGGCAAGGTCTACGACACCCTCGCCCTGACTGAGGACAACGAGCTCACCCTGGCGCTGAAGTCTCTGGGCGCCCGGATGACCTCGCCACCGCAGTGCCGGGTCACCACCGAGGTGATGACCGGCTGGCACGACCTGTGGCGACAGCGACTGCGGTGGCACCGTGGTGCCCTGGAGAACATCGGCGCCTACGGCTTCACCCGCGCCACCGCGATGTACTGGGGCCAGCAGTTGGCCCTGTCGTACGGCGTGATCGCCCTGTGGTCGTACGGGCTCCTGCTGGTCATCACGCTGCTGGCTGCGGACAGCATCCAGTGGTCGGCCTTCTGGGTGACGATCGGGACGGTGTTCCTCGTCGAGCGACTGGTGACCGTGTGGGCGGTGGGCTGGCGGGGTCGGGCGCTGGCCGCGCCGATCGTCGTCGAGCTCGCCTACGCGTTCTTCCTCCAGGCGTGCTTCGTCACGTCGCTCCTGCAGATCGTCACCGGCCGGAAGGCCGGCTGGAACTACGTGCCACGGCCGGCCGTGCACGGTGCAGCGTTGCCGATGGTCGCGGCGTACGGGATCCTGCTGCCGGCATCGGTGCTGCTCACCGACTGGTACCAGGCGCTCTGCCTCTGGGTCGGCTTCAACACCCTGGTCTTCGCCGTCCTCAGCCTGCTTCAGCTGCTCCCCCCGCTGCGTCGGGACGCACGGCGGGCCATGCGGTCCTGACCGGCATCCGTCGCCAGCGGAGGCGGGGGCTCAGCCCCCGTTCCGTTCCTCGAGGACGGTCTGCATGGCGCGACCGAGCGCCAGCTCGGCGCCGACGCCGCCGTCGCCCGGCAGCAGGGGCTCGGTCGCCCAGTCCGACCTGTCGAGAGCGACGTCGCACCGGCCCTCGGAGATCCCGCAGACGAGCAGGTCGCCCACCGGCGCGCCGTTCCCGGAGATCAGGGTGAACCGGTCGTCGTCCACCCACTGCAGGAACCACAGCTGGCCGTCTTCGTACCCGTCGGGGACCCGGATCTCGACCTGCTCGCCGGTGCTGCGGGTCGATGAGCTCGTCGAGCCGGGAGTCGCGCACCGTGAGCGACTCGACCGAGGTGAGGCCGGGGCCGTTGCCTTCCCAGTGCAGGAGCCTGCCGTCGTCGGCCGAGGGTCCGACGACCAGGGCCCGACTGACCCCGCGACGGGCGTCCGCGACGTCGGCCTGGTCGACGGGTTCGAACACGCCGGCGTCCACGTCGTACCGACGCAGCGAGTCCGGGTCCGGGTAACCGTTCGAGTCCTCGGCCAGGAAGACCCCCCGATCCTCGAGGGCGAGGATCGTCGCGGAGCTGTGGTCGGGCACGTCGATCGGAACCCGGTCCAGCACGGCGCGACTGCTCGAGTCGTAGACCACCAGCCCCGGACGGTCCGGACGCTCGGCCCGGGTACTCCAGCCAGGCGAGCAGCGAACCGGCCTCGTCGGTGACCACCCAGTCCCGAGGCCGACCCACGGGTCCGCTCACGGAATGTGCCGTCACCCGCAAGGGGATGGTGCTGCCGATCCGCTCCACCGTCGCTGCCGTCGGTGAACCAGATGCCCCCGTCGACCGTGGTGAGCGCCGCGCCGTCGTCGGTGACGTCCACCGACAGGAAGTCGATCCCGGTGGCGATCTCGCGGTCGCCGAGGTGCAGGGTCTGTTCCTGGCCATAGGTGATCGGACGGGTCCCGGGCGTCCACGTCAGCCCGCGATCGAGGCGGTCCGAGGGAACGTTCGGGTCGCCGCCTCGGTCCAGGACCAGAGCAGTCACCCCGAGCGTGACGGCCAGGGTGAGGGCAGCACCGGCTGCCACGAAGCGGTTCCGGCGCCGGAGCCGCCGTTCCGCCCCGGCCATGACGACCCGCGGGTCGAAGACCGGGGGCTCGACCGAGTCGGCCCGGCGCGCCAGCAGGTTCTGGAGATCCGTGTTCACGGTGACACCGCCTGGTCGTCGGGAGGAAGCAGGACGAGGTCGGGGCCGATGCGTGCCCGCAGCTTCCGCAGGCCCGTGGAGACGCTGCTCTTCACGGCGCCGACCGAGCACCCCATCGCCTCGGACGTCTCTGCCTCGGAGAGGTCGACGTAGTGGCGCAGCACGATCGCGGTCCGCTGCCGCGGAGGCAGCGCGAGCAGGTGCGCCCACAGCGCGTCGTGGTCCACGACCGTCGCGGCCACGTCCTCGCCCACCGGCTCCGGCAGGTACTCCGCTGGACGCTCGTGGAACCCGCGCCGCCGCCGCCACGAGATGGCCGTCGTCGCGATCACCCGTCGGGTGTAGGCCTCCGCGTTCGCGACCTCGCGCAGCCGGGGCCACGCGACGTACGTCTTCTCCAGGGACTCCTGCACCAGGTCCTGGGCCAGCTGGTGGTCGCCCAGGATCAGGTACGCCACCCGGAACAGCGCACCGGAGCGGGACGTGACGAAGTCAGAGAACTCCTCCGTGTCCCTGCGCCGTGCTGCTGACATCCGGTCGCCTCGATGCTGTCCAAGGAACGCTCCTCATGATCGTCCACCAGTCAGACGCATCGAGCGACACCAGAGGTTCAGCCTCGAGGGCAAGCCGCCCGGATCACTACCGATCGGTCGGGACCGCTATCTCGCCGTCCTCCTCCATGAGGCGCGCGAGCACGTCGTCGGGCATCCAGGTGCGGTACGGGTAGTCCTGGCCCCACGAGTTGAGGTACGGCACGGCGCCGAGCTCGTCCGCACGCTCGTTGCCCAGCACCTGGTGCACTTCCTCGACCGACTGCGCCCAGCGGAAGACCTGGATACCGGCTCCGAGCTCGGCGGCGTAGCGCCCGCGCTCGAGGTGGTCGTCGTCGGCGAAGTCCGGCTGCCACGACACGTGGCCGGATGCCTTCAGGACGTCACCGGCAGAGCGCACCGACGTGCCCTCGTCGTCGCCCGGGTTGGTCTCCGGCCACTGGTCCAGCTCCTTGGACCGGTCCCACAACCAGCGGGCGGCATACAGGCTGCCCTGGTTGAGGATCGTCATGCAGCGCGACCAACCAAAGCCCACGCACGCTCCTTCCGAGCCCTGGTTGTAGAAGTCCCACGACTCCTCGTTGTCGGACTGGCCGCCGGGCTCGAGACAGACACAGTGACCACCACGGATGGTCGTGAGGGTGGAGGCGCCCCCGCGGGCGACCCAGTACTCACCCGTTTCCTGGTCCTGCTCCGGATTGTCGAACTCGGAGTACCAGTTGATGCCCAGGACCACCGGGACCTGCGTAGGAGGCTCGGCGATCGCCGTCAGTGGATAGTTGGCGACGTGGTCGAAGTCGTCGGGGATGAAGCGTCCCAGCCTCGGGTCCTGCGGTTCGCCGTCGATCGGTCGATAACGCATGGCGTGCCTCCACATCAGGAATAGGAGCGTCGGTTCATCGGCGATATTCCTCGCCCCGACGACCCCGCGCAAGACCGCGTTAGCCCACCATCAGGCGTTTCGAAATGGCCCGGATATCGCCTGCAAACTCACCCCGGGAAAGCACAGTGGAAAGCGCGCTGGATGCCCACCGGAAAGGCGATCCGCTGCCTTCACTAGCGCTGCTTGTGCCGCGGCTTCTTCTTGAACGGCGGGCGGTCGCCCCGGTCCTCCGGGCGGCCCTGGTCGCGTCGGAGGCCGATCAGCTTGCCGGAGATCCGGGTGCTGGCCAGTGCCTCCTCGGTGCCCGGCGGCAGCTCCGCCGGCAGCTCGACGAGCGAGAAGTCCGGCCGGATGCTGATCGCGCCGAAGTCGCGGCGGCTCAGGCCGCCCTCGTTGGCGAGGGCGCCGACGATCTGGCGGGGCTCGACCTTGTGCCGCTTGCCCACGGCGATCCGGTACGTCGCCATCCCCTCGGTCGGTCCTCCGCGCGCCGGACGACCGCCGCCACCGGTGGGCCGGTCGGGCCGGTCCGTCCGCTCCGGACGCTCGCGTCGGGCGGGTCGGGCAGGCTCGGGCTCGAGCAGCAGTGGGGTGTCGCCCTGGAGCACGATGGCGAGCGCGGCGGCCACGTCGACCTCGGGCACGTTGTGCTCGCGGACGTAGTGCGCGACGACGTCGCGGAAGAACGACACCTGGTCCTCGGAGGACAGCGCCCCGGTGATCGCGTCGTCGAAGCGAGCCAGCCGGGTGACGTTGACGTCCTCGACGGTCGGCAGCTGCATCTCGGTCAGCTGCTGGCGGGCGGTCTTCTCGATCGAGCGGAGCAGGTACCGCTCGCGCGGGGTCACGAACGAGATCGCGTCGCCGCTGCGGCCGGCCCGGCCGGTCCGGCCGATCCGGTGCACGTAGGACTCCGGGTCGGTCGGGATGTCGTAGTTGACGACGTGGCTGATCCGCTCGACGTCCAGCCCGCGGGCGGCGACGTCGGTGGCGACCAGGATGTCGAGCTTGCCCGACTTGAGCTGGTTGACCGTGCGCTCGCGCTGGGCCTGGACGACGTCGCCGTTGATCGCCATGGCGGAGAACCCGCGGGCGCGCAGCTTCTCGGCGAGCTGTTCGGTCTCGTTCTTGGTGCGGACGAAGACGATCATCCCCTCGAAGTTCTCCACCTCGAGGATCCGGGTGAGCGCGTCCACCTTCTGCGGGTAGGACACGATCAGGTAGCGCTGGGTGATGTTCGCGGCCGTCGCCGTCTTGTTCTTGACGGTGATCTCGGCCGGGTCACGGAGGTACTTCTTCGACAGCCGACGGATCTGCGCCGGCATGGTCGCCGAGAAGAGCGCGACGTTCTTGTCCTCCGGGGTGTCGGCCAGGATCGTCTCGACGTCCTCGGCGAAGCCCATGTTGAGCATCTCGTCGGCCTCGTCGAGCACCAGGAAGCGGAGCTCGCTCAGGTCGAGCGTGCCCTTCTCGAGGTGGTCCATGATCCGGCCGGGTGTGCCGACGACGATGTGCACGCCGCGGCGCAGGGCGCTCAGCTGCACGCCGTACCCCTGCCCGCCGTAGACCGGGAGCACGTGCACCCCGCGGAGGTGGGCGGCGTACTTCTCGAACGCCTCGCAGACCTGGAGCGCGAGCTCACGGGTCGGCGCCAGCACCAGCGCCTGCGGCGACTTCTGCTTCAGGTCCAGCCGGGACAGGATCGGCAGCGCGAATGCCGCGGTCTTGCCGGTGCCGGTCTGCGCGAGGCCGACCACGTCGCGGCCCTCGAGCAGGGTCGGGATGGTCGCCGCCTGGATCGGCGAGGGCGTCTCGTAGCCGACGTCGCGCAACGCCTTGAGCACAGCCTCGTCGAGACCGAGGTCGTCGAAGGTGGTCTCGGGCGCGGAGGGTTCGTCGGGCATGCCTTCCACGGTAGGGGTTCCGGGCATCGAGCGGTGATTCGCCGTCGCGGCGACGTCCGTCACTCGACGGTGACGCGACTTCGCCAGGTTGCGGGGCTTGTCGATGTCGTGACCGAGGTGCCGAGCGGCGTGGTAGGCCAGCAGCTGCAGCGGCAGGGTGAGCAGGATCGGGTCGAGCTCCCGCTCGTTGCGGAGGTACGTCGATCCGGACGGCCTCGACGTCGCCGAGGTCGACGCCCTTGTGGGTGACCACGACCAGCGGGCCGCGCCGGGCCGCGATCTCGTGCAGGGCACCGACGTTGCGGTCGGTGAGCTCGTCGTCGGGCACGACCGCGACCGTCGGCACGTCGGGAGAGATCAGCGCCAGCGGGCCGTGCTTGAGCTCGGAGGTCTGGTAGGCCTCGGCGTGCCGGTAGGAGATCTCCTTGAACTTCTGCGCGCCCTCGCGCGCGACCGGGAAGCCCCGCACCCGGCCGACGAAGAACAGGCTCTCGGCCTCGGCCAGCCGGACCGCGACCTCGGCCAGCTCGTCCTCGCGCTCGAGGATCTCGGCGATCTGGCCGGGCAGCGCCAGCAGCCCGGAGATCAGCCGCTTGCCGTCGGCGATGGACAGGTCGCGGACCCGCCCGAGCTGCAGCGCGAGCAGCGCGAACCCGACGAACATGTTGGTCAGCGCCTTGGTCGACGCGACCGCGACCTCCGGGCCCGGCGTGCAGGTAGATGCCGCCGTCGCACTCGCGCGCGATCGCGCTGCCGACGACGTTGACCAGGCCGATCACGCGGCCGCCCTTGCGGCGGATCTCCTGCACGGCGAGCAGGGTGTCGATGGTCTCGCCGGACTGGCTGACCGCGACGTAGAGCGTGTCCGGCTCGATGATCGGGTTGCGGTAGCGGAACTCGCTGGCGGCCTCGGCGTCCGCCGGGATCCGGGCCAGCTCCTCGATCAGCGCGGCGCCCATCTGGCCGACGTAGTACGCCGACCCGCAGCCGAGCACCTTCACCCGCCGGATCGCGCGGGTGTCGCGGGCGTCCATGTTCAGGCCGCCGAGGTGGGCGGTGCCGAACCGCTCGTCGAGCCGGCCGCGCAGCACCCGCTCGGCGGCCTCGGGCTGCTCGAGGATCTCCTTGCGCATGAACGACGCGTGCTCGCCGGCGTCGTACGTCCGCCGGGTCGACGTCGAGCGTCGTCGCCTGCTTGCCGGTCGACGTCAGGTCCTCGCGGTAGGTCGTGAAGCCGGTCGCGGTGACGGTGGCGAGCTCGCCGTCCTCGAGGTGGGCGACGGTGGTGGTGTGCCGGACCAGCGCGGCCAGGTCGGACGCGACGTACATCTCCCTGTCGCCGACGCCGATGATCAGCGGGCTGCCGTTGCGCGCGACCACGAGCCGGTCGGGGAAGTCGGCGTGCATGACGGCGATGCCGTAGGTGCCGTCGATCGCCGCCAGCGCGTCGCTGACCTTGCCCTCGAGCGTGTCGGCGGTGGACGCCGCGACCAGGTGCGCGATCACCTCGGTGTCGGTGTCGGACACCAGCTCGACGCCGCTGGTCGGCCAGCCGCTGCCGGAGCGCCGCGGCGTTGTCGATGATCCCGTTGTGGACCACGGCGACCGTGCCGGCGGTGTCGGTGTGCGGGTGCGCGTTCACGTCGTTCGCCGGGCCGTGGGTGGCCCAGCGGGTGTGGCCGATCCCGACCTTGCCGGCGAACCGCTTGGGCAGCGCCGTCGGTCGAGGTCACGCACCCGCCCGGCCCGCTTGGCGACCTTGACGCCGCTGCCGCCGAGGACGGCCACGCCGGCCGAGTCGTAGCCGCGGTGCTCCAGCCTGGTCAGTCCCTCGAGCAGGATGGGCGCGGCCTGCTGGCCGCCGACGTACCCGACGATTCCGCACATGGTGTTCCTTCTTCAGCCGTAGACGAGGCGGCGGAGCTGCCGCTCGGTGAGTGCCGGGGCGGCGACCACCCGGTCGGCCAGCTCGGCGGCGATCCGGGCGAAGATCTCGTCGTTCTTCGCGCCGTAGGTCTTCAGCTCGGCGTGCCGGCGGCGGACGTAGTCCTCGACCGGCTCGGCGTGGAAGGCGAGCACGTCCTCGATCACGCGCGCCGCCTCGCGTGGGGGTCAGCCCGGTGCTGGCGACGATCCGCTCCGTCAGCTCCGGGTCGATCCGCATGCCGGCAAGCGTTGCCCTCGTCGGGCACCATGAAATGCAACTTCCTGCCCGATTTCGGGCAGGAATGCGTGCAGTTCGCGCGACCTAGCGGCGCCCCATCGATGCCCGACATGCGCGGCTCTCGCATGTTGGTAACCCACATCGGGGAGCGACCGGACGCCGTGCGAGCGCCGGGAACGGGCGCCAAGTGGAGGAGAAACGCCGAAATTGCGCCAGTTTCACCGTCCGAAGTGGGGATAGGGCTACTCTTGGTGAACGCAAGATGAACAGGAGGTGTCCCATGCTGAGACCACAAGGTGACGGAACGACCCGTCATGCACTGGGTCCCCGTGGTCGACGACCGCGGACGCACCCACATGGAGGCACGCTGGACCGTCGAGGCCCAGGCGTCGGCACCCGCGCACAAGCCCCACGCAGCCTGAGCGCCGCCTTCGGCGCTGTTCGAGAGCCGCGGTCCCGAGGGACCGCGGCTCTCGTGCGCGGGACCGGTCATGATGGCCCCATGCCACCGCTCGCTCCGCTCGCCCTGCTCGACACCGACTCGCTGATCGGCGACGAGGACCGCGCGATCCGCGACACGGTCCGCTCGTTCGTCGACGACCGGCTCCGGCCGGAGATCGCCGGCTGGTACGAACGCGGCGACGTCCCGGTCCGCGACCTGGCCCTCGAGTTCGGGAAGCTCGGCCTGCTCGGGATGCACCTCACCGGCTACGGCTGCGCCGGCACCAGCGCCACGGCGTACGGCCTGGCCTGCCTGGAGCTCGAGGCCGGCGACTCCGGTCTGCGGTCGGTCGTGTCGGTGCAGGGATCGCTGGCGATGTTCGCGATCTGGAAGCACGGCTCGGACGAGCAGAAGGACGCCTGGCTGCCCCGGATGGCGACCGGCGAGGCGATCGGCTGCTTCGGGCTGACCGAGCCGGACTTCGGGTCCAACCCGGGCGGCATGCGCACCCGCGCCCGGCGCGACGGCACCGACTGGGTGCTGACCGGCAACAAGATGTGGATCACGAACGGCTCGGTCGCCGACGTCGCGGTGGTCTGGGCGCGCACCGTCGAGGACGGCGAGGACGGGCCGATCCGCGGCTTCGTCGTGCCGACGGACACCGCCGGGCTTCTCGGCGCCCGAGATCAAGCAGAAGATGTCGCTGCGCGCGTCGGTCACCAGCGAGCTGGTGCTCGACGACGTACGCCTCCCGGCCGACGCGATGCTGCCGGAGGCCGAGGGCCTGTCGGGTCCGCTGTCCTGCCTGACCGAGGCCCGCTTCGGGATCGTGTTCGGCGCCCTCGGGGCGGCGCGCGACTGCCTCGAGGCGACGATCGCCTACACCCGCGAGCGCGAGATCTTCGGCAAGCAGCTCGCGGGCTACCAGCTCACGCAGGCCAAGCTGGCCGACATGGCCGTCGAGCTCGGCAAGGGGATGCTGCTCGCGCTGCACCTCGGCAGGCTCAAGGACGAGGGCCGGCTGCCGGCCGAGGCGATCAGCATCGGCAAGCTCAACAGCACCCGCGAGGCGCTGGCGATCGCGCGCGAGTGCCGGACGATCCTCGGCGCCGCCGGGATCACCCTGGAGTACCCGCTCATGCGGCACGCCAACAACCTGGAGTCGGTGCTGACCTACGAGGGCACGTCCGAGGTGCACCAGCTGGTGATCGGGCAGGCGCTCACCGGGGAGTCGGCGTTCCGCTGACGTCGCGCTCCGCGCGTCGTGCGGTAGCAGCCAGGCCAGGCCGAGGAACGGCAGCACCGCCGGCACCCAGCCGTAGCCGCTGCCGAAGTCCGACCAGACCGTGTCGTCGGGGAACCACGAGGGCTCCACCATGCTCAGCGTGCCGACGACGAGGACGCCGACCAGCTCGACCTCACGGCGATCCACGCGATCGGGGTGGTCCGCGGGCCGGGCTTCGCCAGGCAGTACGTCGCCGCGATGTAGACCACCGCCGCGAAGGCCGAGAGCCCGTACGCCAGCGGCGCCTCGTCGGCCTTCTCGATCAGCTGCACGACCGAGCGCCCGGTCGCGGACAGCGCGAAGACGGCGTAGACGAGGATCAGCACCCGGCCGAGACCGGTGTTGGTCGCGGGCGGGCTGCCGGTCGCTCAGGCACCGGGCGCCGTCCAGATCTGCTGGAGCCGCAGGATCATCACCGGGACCACGAGCCCGACCACGATCAGCGCCGCGGTGCCGGCCCGGCTGCGCTCGCCGAGCGCCCACCAGGCGGCCGCGGGCACGAACAGCAGGGTGCCGAGCAGGTAGCCGACGAAGACCAGGCCGTTGACGCCGTCGCCGTCGCCGCGGGCCAGCTGCACGATCCCGACCACGGCCTGGACGAGCAGCCCGGCCTCGAGCAGGGCCAGCCCGGCCAGCAGGAGCGGGCCGGTCGGCCGGTCGAGCACGACGTACACCGTCGCGGCCGCCGCGAGCAGCAGCGACAGCACGATCAGCGTGGTCTGGAGCGGGTCGGTCATCGCGGCGATCCTAGGGCGCGGCGGTCGATGTGACCCAGGCCACGCACCGCCGGGAATGAAAACGGACCTCGAGTCCGTTTTGCCTGTTGAAGATTCAACAAGAAGCCTACAACCCCGCCAGGAGCAGACATGAACTTCTTCAACCGCAAGAACGACACCGCCGCCGTCGAGCCCACCTTCGACGCCGGCACCTCCGCCGTCGAGGACATCTCCGGCGCCTACACGCTCGACGTGACGCACACCCGCCTCGGCTTCTCCGCCCGGCACGCGATGGTGACCACCGTCCGCGGCGCGTTCACCGGCTTCGAGGGCACCGCCACCATCGACACCGCCAACCCGGCCAACTCCAAGGTCGAGCTGGCCATCGACGTGGCCAGCGTCGAGACCGGCGTCGCGGACCGCGACGGCCACCTCAAGTCCGGCGACTTCTTCGACGCCGAGAACTTCCCGAAGATCACCTTCTCCTCCACCTCCGTCGAGCGCGACGGCGACCGACTGGGCAGATCACCGGCGACCTGACCATCAAGGACGTCACCAAGCCGGTCACGATCGTCTTCGAGGAGACCGGCTCCGCCAAGGACCCGTTCGGCAACCTGCGCGTCGGGCTTCGAGGGTGGCACCACCATCAACCGCAAGGACTGGGGCCTCGTCTGGAACGCCGCTCTCGAGACCGGCGGCGTCCTCGTCTCCGAGAAGGTCAAGCTCGAGTTCGACATCTCGGCGATCCGCACCGCCTGATCGATCCGACCACCTACGCTGACCCGCCCGAAACTTTCGGGCGGGTCAGCGTTCATTTGCGGCGAAAATCGGTGGCCGGGCTGGGCGATCGGCCGCCACCATGGCGCCCATGGCTGCCCCGCTCGAGCTCCCCGACGGCTACACCCAGCGCCCGCTCGTCGCGTCCGAGGCCGCCGCGGTCACCGCCGTGGTCGCCGCCGCAGGAGGTCGCCGACGTGGGCGAGGTGCGTGATCGAGGAGGCCGACATCGTCGCCGACTGGCAGCGGCCGGGCTACGACATGGACGCCGGCACGCTCGGCGTCTTCCACGGCGAGGACCTCGTGGCGTACGCCGACGTCGGGTACCGCAACCGCTGCGACGCCGCCGTCCACCCGGACCACCGCGGGCGCGGCATCGGCACCCAGATCGCGCGCTGGATGCAGGAGCGGGGCCGCGAGCAGGGCTGGGACCTGGTCGGCATGCCGGCCCCGCAGGGCTCGCCCGGCGACGTCCTCATGGAGTCGTTGGGCTACCACGTCCGCTGGCACAGCTGGGTGCTCCAGCTCCCCGAGGGCGCGACGATCCCGGAGCGCCCGCTCCCCGAGGGGTACGCCGTGCGGGCGGCCACCGAGTCCGAGTACGAAGCGGCGTACACCGTCACGGAGGACGCGTTCCTCGAGTGGTCGGTGCGCGAGCGCGAGAGCTACGACGCCTGGCAGTCGCAGACCGTCCGGCGCCCCGGCTTCGAGCCCTGGATGCTCCGCGTCGTCACCGACCCGTCCGGCGAGGTGGTCGCGACCGCTCTCGTGCAGATGAACGTCGACTGCGGCTACATCGCCCGGCTCGCGACCCGCAAGGACGAGCGCGGCCAGGGCCTTGCCCAGGCGCTCCTCGTCGACTCCTTCTCGGCGGCCGCCGAGCACGGTGCCGTGACGTCGGAGCTGTCCACCGACTCCCGGACCGGCGCGCTCGGCCTCTACGAGAAGGTCGGCATGAAGGTCACCTCGACCTGGGTCAGCCGCGCGATCGAGCTGAACCCGTGAGCACGCCGATCGAGCTGCCCGGCGGCCTCACCAGCCGGAGCCTGACCCTGGACGACGCACCGGACGTGGTGGCCGCCATCCAGGCCGAGGAGGTGGTCGACCTCGGCGAGGCCGAGATCTCGCTCGAGGACATCGTCTCCGACTGGCAGCAGCCCCGGCACGACCTCGCCGGCACCACCGTCGGCGTCTTCGACGGCGACCGGCTCGTCGGGTACGGCGACGTCAGCGAGGGCGACATCGCGTACACCGCCGTACTGCCCGACCACCAGGGCCGCGGCATCGGGACCGCGATCGCCCGCTGGGCACAGGCCACGGCACGCGAGCTCGGCGCGACCGTGCTCTGCGGCCAGGTGCCCGAGGGCACCGCGGCCGACCGGCTGCTGACCGACCTCGGCTACCGGCTGCGCTGGACCGCCTGGGACCTCGAGCTGCCCGA
This sequence comes from uncultured Actinomycetota bacterium, assembly GCA_963803235.1. GTDB lineage: Bacteria > Actinomycetota > Actinomycetes > Propionibacteriales > Nocardioidaceae > Nocardioides. The sequence goes on along the minus strand of CAWDLL010000006.1, from coordinate 940,267 downwards.
GGGCCGCGAGATCGACGCCCGGCCGCTGCCGGCCGGCTTCACCCTCCGCGACACGACGGAGGCCGACCACGAACGGGCGTGGACCCTGCTCGAGGACGCGTTCCTCGAGTGGTCGGACCGGGACCGGGCGTCGCTCGAGGACTTCGGGAGGCGGATCTGGAGCCGCCCCGGCTACGCGCCCTGGAACCTCCGGCTGCTCGAGAACGCCGACGGCGAGCTCGTCGGCGCCACCCACGTCCACCTGGCCGACGACGCCGGGTACGTCGCGAAGGTCGCCGTCCGCCCGGACCACCGCGGGCGCGGGCTGGCCGCACCGATGCTGGTCGACGCGTTCGCGCTCGCCCGCGAGCACGGCGCCCGTCGCTGCTACCTCTCGACCGACACCCGGGCCGGCGCCCGGACGCTCTACGAGAAGGTCGGCATGGTGGTCGCGTCGACCTGGGTGAACCGCGCGATCGACCTCTGACCCCGGACTGTCCGCAACTGCTCAGCGCCGGCCGAACGGCAGCGGCGGCTGGCGCAACGGGTTCGCGGCCGCGACCTCGTCCATGGCGTCGAGGGTGTTGCGGAGGTTGACGAGCAGGCTGCCGTAGACCGGCCAGAGCGGCGTCGCCTCCTCGGCGTCGAGGGCGCCCACCAGCTGGTCCAGCCGCTCCACGCAGTCGCGGATCGGACCCGGGTCGGCCTCCGAGATGGCGCTGCCCGCCAGCTGCATGACCTCGAGGAACCCGTTCCGGAAGAGCGGCTCCCAGCCGGAGAGCACGTCGGTGCGCCGGGACAGGGTGCGCAGCATGCTGCGGATCTCGGCCACCGCCTGCTCGAGCCGCTCCAGGAGTGAGTTCCACTCGTCCGGGTCGCGCAGCGGGCCGGCGGACCGACGCGGGTTGAGCCGGGCGCTCTCGGTCGCCTGGCGGACCAGCGCCCAGGCGTGGTCGACGTCGTCGTCGAGCTCGCGGGTCCGTTCCACCCAGCCGTCCAGGTCCTCGGTCCCGGCGCCCGCACCCAGGCCCGCCGCGATGTCCTGGAGCAGCTCGCCGACCCGGTCGTCGAGGGCGTCCATCGCCGCGATCGCCGTACGCCGCCGCAGTGGCGGCCAGACCGCGAAGTTGACGGCCAGCCCGACCGCGATCCCGATCCCGGTGTCGGCCAGCCGTGACAGCAGTACGTCGTCGTCCCCGGCGAAGCCGGTCGTGAGCACGATCAGGCCGGTCGCGGCCACCGTCGTGGCCTCGCCCCGGAACCAGGTGGCCGAGCCGAGGACCAGCCCCACCAGCAGGAGCACGGCGACCGACAGCGTGTCGACGCCGAGGGCGTTGCCGACCGCCCAGGCGAGCACCACGCCCACCACCGCGGCCCCGACCTGGCGCGCGCCCTGGGCGAAGGTGCGGTAGACGGTGGAGTGCACGACCAGCAGCGCGGCCCACGGGGCGAGGAACGACTGCGGCAGGTCGAGCACCTCGCTCACGATCACCCAGGCGATCACGCCCGCCAGCACCGTCTTCGCCAGCTGCACGAACTCGCTCCAGAAGACCGGGTCCTGCCACTTCTCGCGCACGATGCGGCGCGTCTCCTCGCCGACCATGAGCCACCTCCCTCGGGCTGGTGCCGCCGTACCCAACCTCAGCGGATGGGTGCGCCCGAGATCGTGCGCGCGATGACCAGCCGCTGGATCTCGGACGTGCCCTCGAAGATCGTGTAGATCTTCGCGTCGCGGGCCATCCGCTCCACGGGGTACTCGCGCGTGAAGCCGTTGCCGCCGAGGATCTGCATCGCCTGGCCGGTCACCCGGACCGCGGTCTCGCCGGCGAACAGCTTGGACATCGAGCCCTCGGCCTTCTCGAACCGCTTGCCCTGCCGGGCCATCCACGCGGCCCGCCACACCAGCAGCCGCGACGCCTCGATCGACGTGGCCATGTCGGCGAGGGTGAACGCGATCGCCTGGTTCTCGATGATCGGCTTGCCGAACTGCTCGCGGGTCTTCGCGTAGTCCAGCGCCACCTCGTACGCCGCCCGCGCGATGCCGATCGCCTGCGCGCCGACCGCGGGGCGGGTGCGCTCGAACGTCGCCATCGACGGCTGGCTGCGGGTCCCGCTCTTCGCACCTTCTCGGGCCTTCGCCAGCCGCTCGTCGAGCTTCTCCTTGCCGCCGAGCAGGCACCGGCCGGGGACCCGCACCTGGTCGAGCACCACCTCGGCGGTGTGCGACGCGCGGATGCCGTGCTTGGCGAACTTCTGTCCCTGGCTGAGCCCCTTGGTGCCCGGCGGCACCACGAACGACGCCTGGCCGCGGGTCCGCAGCTCGGGGTCGACGACGGCGGTCACGACGTGCACGTCGGCGATGCCGCCGTTCGTGGCCCAGGTCTTGGTGCCGTCGAGGACCCACTCGTCGTTCGCCTCGTCGTACGTCGCCTTCGTCCGCATCGCGCCCACGTCGCTGCCGGCGTCGGGCTCGGAGGAGCAGAAGGCGCCGAGCTTCAGGTCACCCGGGCGTGCCGTACATGGCCGGAACCCACTCGATGACCTGCTCGTCGGTCCCGTTCGCGCGCACGCCGGCCGCGGCCAGCGAGGTGCCCACGATCGAGAGCCCGATCCCGGCGTCGCCCCAGAACAGCTCCTCCATGGCGATCGGGAACCCGAGCCCGGTCGGCTCGAGCGGCCTGGCTGGCGACGAAGTCCACGGAGTAGAGCCCGACCTTGGCCGCCTCCTCGACGACCGGCCACGGGAACTCCTCCTTCTCGTCCCACTCCGCCGCCGCCGGCCGGACCACGTCGGCGGCGAACGTGTGCACCCAGTCGCGCAGGTCGAGGTGGTCCTGGTCGAGCTCGAAGGAGGGCGTGGTCACGGGGTCAAGGTAGCCGCAACCCACGCCGGTCGAGCTTGTCGAGACCCTGAGACCTCGACAAGCTCGGTCGACGTTGGGTCGTCGCCCGGCGTACAGCTACGGGTGGGCGGGGTGTCGAGCGGGTCGAGCTCCTCCTCGACGCCCTCGTCGCCGATGTCCGCGCGGTAGTCCTCCGGGCTCGTCTGGTCCACGCCGGCCGACACGTTCAGCGCCCGGAAGAGGAACGTCAGGGCCACGGTCACCAGCAGGTTGAGCAGCAGCGCCGTGAAGCCGATGTAGACGAGCGTCTCGGTGAACGGGAACTCGTTGAGCGGGCTGCCGAAGTGGCTGCCCGGGTCGCCGACCTTGGGGTTGTTGAAGGCGACCACGCTGCCGTAGGCCATGCCGACCGCCCACCCGGCCATCAGCGCCCAGCGGTGGCACCAGCCGGTATAGAGCCCGATCACGATCGCCGGGAACGTCTGCAGGATCCAGACCCCACCGAGCAGCTGCAGGTCCAGCGCGTACGTCGTCGAGATGAACAGCACGAACAGCCAGCGCGCCGAACTTCACCAGGAGCGAGGCGACCTTGGACTGCTGCGCCTCCTGCGCGTGGGTGGCGTCGCGGTTGATGAACGCCTTGTAGACGTTGCGGGTCCACAGGTTCGCGGCGGCGATCGACATGATCGCGGCCGGCACCAGCGCGCCGATCGCGATGGCGGCGAAGGCCACGCCGGCGAACCAGTCGGGGAACTCGTTCTCGAACAGCTGCGGCACCGCCTGCTGCGGGTTGGTCACCTGCACGCCGGCCGCGATCGCGACGAAGCCGAGCAGGGCGAGCAGGCCGAGCAGGAAGGAGTACGCCGGCAGCAGCGCGGCGTTGCGCCGGATCACCGAGCGCTCGCGCGTGGAGAGCACGGCGGTGACCGAGTGCGGGTACATGAACAGCGCCAGCGCCGAACCGAGGGCGAGCGAGGCGTACGCCCAGTGCAGCGAGCTCGCCGGGGATCATGGCCTTCGGCGCCGCGTCACCGGCCGCGATCGCGTCGGCGTTCTCCTTGTTGAACGTGTCGAAGGAGTCGGACGCGGCCGAGAAGATGCTGTCCCAGCCGCCGAGCTGCGTGGGCAGGTAGAGGATCGCCACGAAGATCACGATGTAGATCAGCGCGTCCTTGACGAACGCGATCAGCGCCGGCGCGCGCAGGCCGGACGAGTAGGTGTAGGCGGCGAGCACCGCGAACGCGATGAACAGCGGCGCGTGCCCGGCGACCCAGCTGCCCTCGTCGACGCCGAAGCCCATCACCTCGAGCACGACCTCGATGCCGACCAGCTGCAGCGCGATGTAGGGCATCGTCGCGAGGATGCCGGTGAGCGCGACCGCCAGGGCGAGGCGGACGGCTGTCGTAGCGGCCCGCCACGAAGTCGGCAGGCGTCACGTAGCCGTGCCGGTGGGACACCGACCACAGCCGCGGCAGGAACAGGAAGATCAGCGGGTAGACGACGATCGTGTACGGCACCGCGAAGAAGCCGATCGCGCTGCCGGCGTACAGGAGGGCCGGCACGGCCACGAAGGTGTACGCCGTGTAGAGGTCGCCGCCGATCAGGAACCAGGCGATGAACGTGCCGAAGCCGCGACCGCCGAGGCCCCACTCGTCGAGGTTGTCGAGGGCCTTGGCCCGGCGCCAGCGGGCGGCCGCGAAGCCGAGGACCGTGACCAGCAGGAAGAAGAAGAGGAAGACGCTGAACGCAACTGTGCTGACGTCGCTCATCGGCCCGCCTCCCGGTCGCGAGCCGCGCGGTCACGCCGGTCGGCGCCCTTGGCGAGGTAGTACGCGATGACGGTGAGCACCACCGCCAGGGGGATCAGGGCCAGCTGGAACCAGAAGTAGAAGGGGAACCCGAACAGGGTCGGGTCCTCCTTCGCGTAGAGCGGGACGAGCAGCGGCAGGACCACTGCAGGGGCGAGCAGGACGCAGATTCCGATCCACGTTCCGCGCGACGGCGCGGTGCTCTGCGGGGGACGGGTGTCGGTCATGGAACACCTCCGAGATGGGCGACCATCGACGACCGTACCCACATTTGCCCGTTGCCTACACCCGTGGCCGGGGTGCGATGCTGCCGCCATGACCGACCTGTCCCGCTACGACGACTGGCTGGCCTGGCTGCGCAGGCAGGGCGACGAGGACCCGGACGTGCTCGTCGTCTGGGTCGGCGGATCGGCCGCGACCGGCGGCTGGGACGAGTGGTCCGACCTCGACGTCGACCTGCTGTGCACGCCGGGTGCGCACGACGCGACGTACGACCGGCTGCTGGCGCGGATGCGTGCGGACTTCGACGTCGACCACGTGTGGGAGCTGCCGCACGATGTGTGGCCGGACGGCCGCCAGTGCTTCGTCAACCTCCAGCACCGGCCCGGGCTGCTCGAGGAGCCGACCCGGATGATCGACCTGCACCTGTCGTCGCTGTCCGAGGAGCACACCCGGATCGACGTGCGCCGGCACGGGACGCCGATCGTGCTGCACGACCCCGACGGCCTGATCGAGCTGCGGCACGACGACGAGGCCGAGCTGCGGGCCGCGATCGACACCGCCGTCGAGCAGGTCCGCCAGCGCCGCGGCACCGGCGAGTGGCTGGTCAACCGGGCGCTCGCGCGCGGTCACGACGCCGAGGCGGTCGACCTCTACCTGCGCTTCGCCCTCGGGCCGGTGGTGCGGCTGCTGCGGGTCGAGCACTGCCCGTGGCGGCACGACTACGGCCTGCGCTACCTGTCGGAGGACCTGCCGGCCGACGTCGCCGCGCGCGTGGCGACGCTGGTGCCGGGCGCTGAGGGGGCCGGCGGCCTGCGCGCCCAGTCGACGGCCTGCTTCGCCTGGCTGGACGAGCCTCGCTGTCAACCGGTGGTCGAGGTGCGAGGAGCGCCAGCGACGAGCCTCGAAACCCCCGCACCGACGCAGGGCGAGCAATCGCAGTCGACGACGTCAGAGCCGAACGACCGTGACCCCGCGGTCGTCGCCGGGCGACTCATCGCGGCCAGGGCCGCGCCGGCCTCCTCGAGCCCGATGACGGAGCCCACCAGCCGAGCCGGTTGCAGTGCACCGGACGTGACGAGCTCGAGCATCGCGGGGTAGTCGCGGGCGGCCATGCCGTGGGAGCCGAGGATCTCGAGCTCCTTGCCGACCACGAGGTCCATCGGCAGCGGCGGGGCCGCGTGCTCGCCGAGCAGGAGTCCCGACCTGGACGTGCCGGCCGCGCGGCCGCAGCGAACGCACCGACGCGACGGCCGTGTCGGTGGAGCCGAGGGCGTCGAGGGACACGTGGGCACCGCCGTCGGTGGCGTCGACGATCCGGCGCGCGGCGTCGGGTCCGCCCTCGATCGTCACCTCCGCGCCGAGCTCCGCCGCCAGCCGGAGCGCGGGCTCGGAGACGTCCACGGCGACGACGCGGGCGCCGAGCGCGGACGCGACCATCACCGCGGACAGCCCGACCCCGCCACAGCCGTGGACCGCGACCCAGTCCCCCGGACCCACCCGCCCGTGGGCGGTCACCGCCCGGTAGGCGGTGGCGAACCGGCAGCCCAGCGACGCGGCCGTGACGAAGTCCAGGTCGTCCGGCAGCGGTACGACGTTCAGGTCGGCGGCCGGCACGGCGACCAGCTCGGCGAACGAGCCCGGCATGGTGAACCCCGGCTGCTGCTGGTCCGGGCACACCTGGGCGTCACCGGCCGCGCAGAACTCGCACCGACCACAGCCGCAGACGAACGGCACCGTCACCCGCTCGCCCACTCGTCGCGCCGTCACCTCGGGACCGACGGCCGCGATGACGCCGGCGTACTCGTGCCCGGGCACGTGCGGCAGCGACACCGGCTCGCGTCCCTGCCACGCGTGCCAGTCGGAGCGGCAGACGCCGGTGGCGCGCACCTCGACGAGCACGCCGTCCGGCGGGCAGTCCGGCGCGGGGATGTCGACGAGCGTCGGCGCCGCGCCGTACGCGTCGTACTGGACTGCCTGCATGGGGGCGATCCTAGGGACCGGTCAGACTGATGCCGTGGGTGTCATATCGATCAGTGCCGAGCAGGTCCGCGAGACGGTCTCGATGGCGGACGCCGTCGACGCCGTGCGGCAGGCGTTCGTCGACCTCGCGGCCGGCGACTTCGAGATGCCGGTCCGGACGGCGCTGCGCGACGGCCAGTTCCTCGACATGGCCGCGCACCACCGGCCGTCGGGCACCGCGATCTTCAAGACGCTCAGCCTGAACTTCGGCGGCCGGGACCCCGCCATCGCCGGCACGGTGGTGTGGAACGACCTGGAGCGGAGCAGAGCAGCTCGTCGCGGATGCCGGCGCGGTGACGACGTTGCGCACCGGCGCGGTGTCCGGTGTGGCGACCGACCTGCTGGCCCCGGCCGACGCGCGTCGGTGCGTGGTGATCGGGACGGGAGCCCAGGCAGCCCGACCAGGTCCGCGCCGTGCTCGCCGTCCGCCCGATCGAGCACGTCACCCTGGTCGGCCGCGACCCTGCCCGCGCCGAGCGGCTGGCCACGTCGCTCGCCGACGAGCTGGGCGGCGTACGGGTCGAGGTCGAGCTCGACGTCGAGGCGGCCCTGGCCACGGCGGACGTGGTCTGCTGCGCGACCACCGCCGAGGCGCCGCTCTTCGCGCTGGACGCGCTGCCGGATCGGGTCCACGTCAACGCGATCGGGTCCTTCCGGCCGACGATGCGCGAGCTGCCGGACGAGCTGCTCGGAAGCGGGCTCGTCGTCGTCGACGAGCGGGCCGCCGTCCTCGAGGAGTCCGGCGAGATCCTGCACGCCATCGACGCCGGGCGCCATCACTGCCGACGACCTGGTCGAGCTCGGCGTCGCACTCACCGCAGGGTGTCGAGCGGACTCCCCGTACGTCGTTCAAGTCGGTCGGCGTGGCCGCGCAGGACTGGGCGGTGGCGCAGCTGCTCGCGCAGTGCGTTCCTCGACTCCTACTGAACGGTCTGGTCGGTCGACTGGTCCATGACGTAGAGGGTCGCCCCGCCCGGGTCCTGGTAGGTGGCGAGGAAACCGCCGGGGATCTCCGAGGGCTCCGTCGAGCACGGCGAGCGTCTCGGCGCGCCCGGAGTGGAAGGCCTCGACGCTGTCGACGACGAACAGCGGCCCGACCGGGGCGCTCGGGTCGTTGGCGTCGAGCATCAGCTGGACGTCGGTGCCCGGCAGCGACAGCGCGACGGTCGCGTCACCCTCGCGCCACATCTCGGTGAAGCCGAGGCTGTCGCGGTAGAGGGCGAGCGAGGCCGTCAGATCCGACGTGGGGACGAACAGGAACTCGAGCTTCATGGCGCACCTTCCGTGTCGTAACTCGATTTGGGCAGAGCATAACGGCATTATGGTCGCATGCGCGAGTGGATCCCGGTGTCGACCTCCCCGAGGGGCCGGCTCGCGCTCGCCGCGGTGCGGGAGTTCGGGGCGCGCCCGTTCGACGAGGTCACGGTCACCGACCTGGCGACGGCCGCGGAGGTCACGACCGGAGCGCTCTACCACCACTTCGGCAGCAAGCTCGGGCTGTACGCGTTCGTGCGGGAGGACGTCGAGCGGCGCCTGCTGGACCGGATGGAGGGCGCGGTGGCGGCGTCGGGGCCGGATCGCTCGGCCGCCGTGACGTCGGCGTTGCTGGTCGGGCCTGGACTTCGCCGTACGCGAGAGGTTCCTGCGGATCCTGGGCGACCCTCCCGCCGGGCACCGAGCACGACCGGCTGGCCGAGATGCTCGGCGAGGCCGTCCCGGCGGCACCTCTCCTCGGCCGGGTGCTCGCGGCCGCCTGGCGGGCGGCGCTGGCGGCCGTGGCCGAGGGCGAGGAGCCGGAGCATGCCCGCGCGGCCCTGGCGGCCCTGAGACTCCACGTGCCCGACGACGACTGAGGGCCGGTCCGAGCGGACCGGCCCTCACGCCGTAGGTGTTGCTGGCGGCTCAGGCCGCGTCGAGCACCGGCTCGAGCTCCAGCTCGGGCACGACCTCCGTCTGCAGCTCGTCGCGGCGGATCAGGGTCAGGGCTGCGACCAGGCCGATGAAGGCGAAGGCCGCACCGAACTGGAACGCCGACGAGAAGCCGTCGACCAGCGCCTGCGAGACCGCCGTGCCGGTGAGGAGGGAGTCCTCGGTCTGCTGTCGTGGCGATCGTGGAGAGCGCCGCGATGCCGAGCGCGCCGCCGATCTGCTGCGAGGTGTTGATCAGGCCCGAGGCCAGCCCGGCCTCGGCCGGCTGCACGCCGGCCAGCGCCGCGATCGAGATCGGCACGAACGAGAAGCCGATGCCGACGCCGATGATCAGGAAGCCGGGCAGCAGGTCGCCGACGTAGCTGCCTCCGACCGACACCTGCGTGAAGTAGACCAGGCCGGCGGTCAGCGCGGCCATCCCGACGACCAGCACCGGCTTGACCCCGACCCGGGTCACCAGCTGCGCGGCGACGGCCGACCAGACGATCGCCGTACCGGCGACGGCGAGGTAGGCGACGCCCGTCTTCATCGGGGAGTAGCCCAGCACCTGCTGCATGTAGAGGGTCAGCATCAGGAACATCGAGAACATCGCGGTGCCCATGATGAAGCCGGCGACGTTCGCGCCGCTCACCGTCCGGGTGCGGAGGATCCCGAAGCGCATCAGCGGGTCGGAGTGCCGCAGCTCCCAGGCGACGAACCCGGCGAGCAGCGCCGCGGACGCCCCGAACACGACGAGCGTCTCCGCCGCGAGCCAGCCGTCCTGACCGGCCTGGGTGATCGCGTAGACGAGGGACGACAGGCCACCGGTCACCAGTACGGCGCCGGGCACGTCGAACTTCTTCACGTTCGCGTCGCGGCTCTCCTTCAGGAGGAGCGGTGCCAGCACGAAGCCGGCGACACCGACCGGGACGTTGACGAAGAAGATCCACTCCCAGCTGAGCGCGTCGGTGAGGACTCCCCCGAGGAGCACTCCCGCCACGGCGCCGAACCCGCCGACGGCACCCCAGGCGCCGAGCGCGATGTTGCGCTCGCGGCCCTCGGTGAACGTCGTGGACAGGATGGACAGGGCGGCGGGCGTGATGATCGCCGCACCCAGGCCCTGGAACGCACGCGCGGCGATCAGGGACGTGTCGGACCAGGCCAGTCCCGCCAGCAGCGAGGCGACGGTGAACACGACGATGCCGCCGAGGAAGATGCGGCGCCGGCCCAGCATGTCGGCGGCGCGGCCGCCGAGCAGCAGGAACCCGCCGAAGACGAGTGCGTAGGCGCTGATCACCCACTGGAGGTCGCCCTGGGAGAAGCCCAGGTCGGTCTGGATGGAGGGCAGCGCGACGTTCACGATCGCGATGTCGAGGACCACCATGAACTGGACCAAGCACAGCAGCGCGAGGGCCAGCCACCTGCGGCGGTCTTGCTCCACCGCTGAAGTTGCTTGCAATTCTGAAGTCATGGTGAGGACCGTAACAGTGGCTACTTCTGTTTTGCAAGCATTTTCTTGCGAATCGAGATCTGGTGGTACTCTTTCGGCATGGCCAAGCGCTACGAGCAGTACTGTCCGATGGCCCACGCGCTCGACCTGGTCGGCGATCGCTGGGCGCTCCTCGTCATCCGCGAGCTGATGCACGGGCCCAAGCGCTACACCGACCTCGTCGCCAACCTCCAGGGCATCGGCACCAACATCCTGGCCGCGCGCCTGCGCGACCTCGAGACCCACGGCATCGTCGCCCGCCGTACCCTCCCCCCGCCGGCGGCGTCGAAGGTCTACGAGCTGACCGACTACGGCCGCGAGCTGCGCCCGGCCATGCGCGAGCTGGCGATCTGGGGCGCCCGCTCCCTCGGCCCGCCGACCGGCGCCGGCGAGGAGCTCTTCAAGGGCTGGCTGGCCAACGCCATGGACATCGTGATGGCCCCCCTCGCCCCCGACGGCCGCTTCGAGTTCCGCGCCGACACCGAGGTCGCCTCGCTCGTCAACGGCGAGGTCCTGAACGGCCCGATCGACAACCCGGACGTCGTGGTCGAGGGCGACGCCGACGGCATCTACTCCCTCTTCGTCGACCGGTGCTTCGACCTGGTCACCGTCGACGGCGACCAGGAGCTCCTGCAGGAGCTCCTCGACGCGGCCCCCGCGCGGATCGACGTCCCGACCACCGCCTGAGCGTCCGCGGCGGGCCAGTCAGTCAGACGTCGCCCGTGGGACGACCGTCTCGCCGCCCCACTGCTCGGGGGCCACATCGGTCAGCGTCTGGTTGAGGATCCACTGGTGCCCGAACGGGTCGTCGATCGCGGCCTGCCGCTCGCCGTACTCCCAGTCGTGCTGCGGATCCACGATGCGCGCCCCTCGCTCCGTCGCGGTCTCCAGCACCTGGGCGACGTCGGCGACCTTGAGCATCACCTGGTGCGAGCGTGCCTGCTCCGGCGTGCGCCGTCCCGGCCGGACCTCGGCCACCACCAGCTCGGCGGCAGGTGCGCCCGGCAGGCCGAGCTGCGAGCGATGGCCTTCCCCGATCCGGACGTGCTCGACGAAACCGAGGACCTCGGTGTACCACGCCACAGCGGCCCGGACGTCGGCCACGGTCAGGACGGGGGTCACCCTGGCGTGCGGCGCGGACCGGTTCGTGAGCACGCAGGCATCGTAGGCCGCCCAGCCCGCCAGGAGCCCGGTCCGCGGTCAGGCTGGTGGTATGAAGGCACTGGTCGCGAACGGCTCGATCGAGGCGACAGGAGATCCGTCATGTCCATGCCCAGCACGCCCGCACCGACCGCCTACCCCGCGCGCCTCGACGTCGAGTACACGGTCGAGCGCAACCGGGTGACGACGCTGTTCCGGCTCGTCCTGGTCATTCCCATCGCGATCGTCTACGGCGTCCTCACCGCAGGCGCCAGCGACACCGTCTACTACGAGGGCGGCAAGACGGTGACCACGTCGACGACGGCGGCATCGTGGCCGGGCTGTTCCTGGCCACGCTCCTGATGATCCTCTTCCGGCGGCGCTACCCGCGCTGGTGGTTCGACTTCGCACGAGAGCTCACCCGGTTCGGCGCCCGCATCGGCGCGTACGTCGCACTGCTCACCGACGACTACCCCTCGACGGTCGAGGAGCAGAGGGTTCGGCTCGAGCATCGACTATCCCGCCGCCGAGCAGGACCTCAACCGCTGGCTGCCGCTGGTGAAGTGGTTCCTCGCGATCCCGCACTTCGTCGTGCTGTTCTTCTTGTGGATCGGCGCCTTCGTCGTGGTCCTCATCGCCTGGTTCGCCATCCTGTTCACCGGCCGCTTCCCGCGCGGGATGTTCGACTTCGTCGTCGGTGTCGGCCGCTGGACCCTGCGGGTCAACGCCTACGCGTTCCTGCTCGTCACCGACCGCTACCCTCCGTTCTCGCTCGCCTGAGGACCCCACTGGTCTCGGTGCGTTGGAACCACTCGGTCACCCGGCTCACCAGGGCAGGATCGCCGGCGGCGGTGAGCGACCCGTCCTCGAAGGCGTCCGACCACTCGACCCTGCCCTTGGCGAGCGCCAGGAGGGTACTCATCGCGGACTCGAGGTACACGTAGCGGCCCGGCTCGAGAAAGGGGTCCGTCAGGCAGCCGTACGGCTCGACGTCGTGCTGGATCACCAGCCAGTACCTGCGGTCGGGTTGATGGCGCAGCCTGAACTCCGCGACGACAGACCGGTCGGGCGCGCGGTCACGGACGACGCGCTGGGCCAGCCAGCCCAGCACGATGGCGGGATCCCGCTCCACCATGTCCGGGTCGTCGGGAAGCCAGGTGTCGGCCCAGACGCGCAACGACAGGATGGTCGGCATCAGACCGAGACCCACCGACGTGAGTCGGTAGGGCGAATGGACACCGCGCTCGTCTCCGCGCGACACCAGACCGAAGGTCTCCAGGCGCCGGAGCCGATCCGCAAGAACCGACCGCGAGACACGACCTGGGAGCGATGTGGCCAGGTCGTTGAATCCGGCCGGGCCGAAGACCCCGAGCTCTCGCACGATGAGCAGGAGCCACCGGTCACCCAGGTGCTCGATCGCCTTGGTGAAGGAGCAGTAGCCGGCGAGCTCACTGGAACCCACGTACCCAGTCTCCCACCGGCGACTGAGAACCGGGAGTTCGCAAACCGAACTAGTCGCCCGCCTCGAACTGTCGCATCGTGGCCGGGCGAGAGCCTCTAGCGAGAGAGTTACCATGACCGTCCACTCGAGCACCGCGACGCCCCCTCCCCATCCCCTCGAGATCCAGGATGTCTACGGCCGGATGCTCCGTTCGGCCCACGTGCAGGGACGGTTCGTACGGCGAACGTCCGGCGAGCGCGTGCACCTGATCGAGGCCGGTCGGGGCGAACCCGTCGTGCATCTGCATGGCACGAACACCTCGGCGCTGTCGCATCTGATGCTCGCCGAACGCACGAGATCCTCGCGTTCCTACCTGGTGGACCGACCTGGCTGCGGCCTCAGTGATCCGTCGGAGTTCACTCCTGGAAAGTTCCATGACCACGCGGTCGCGTTCGTCGACGAGATCCTGGATGCGCTCGCCCTCGACGCCGCCGTCCTGGTCGGCGCCTCCGGTGGCGGCATCTGGGCAACGTGGTACGCCTTGGCTCGGCCCGAGCGAGTCGCCGGGCTGGTCATGCTTGGATCGGTCCCGGCGCTTCCCGGCGTACACATTCCCCTGCCGCTGCGGCTGATGGTGACGCCGGGGATCGGTGATCTGTTGGCACGCGGCGTCAAGCCGGGTCGGCGCATGCTGCTGCGACTGATGGCCTCCATGGGCGAGGAGACGGCCATCACGAAGCACCCCGACCTGCTCGACTCCCTCATCGCGGGAGCGAGGGACCCGGTCGCTGTCGCCGCCAACCGCGCCGAGCTGCGCGCACTGATGTCGCCATTCGGTTGGCGGACGGCGATGCGGATCACGTCGCAGGACTTACGTCGTCTGGCAGTTCCGACGTTGATGATCTGGGGCGACCGCGACCCTGTCGTGCCTCTCGAGGCCGCGCAAGCCGCATCGGCACTGATTCCTCGCGCGCGGCTCGAGGTGCTGCCAGCAGGCCACGTTCCGCAACTCGGCAACCCCGACATGGTCGCCGAGCTGATCGAGAGGTTCGCCATGTCGCAAGCCTGACTCGACGACCCTGCCTCACCCAGGAGCAGCGAACTGACGCGGCCGCTGCGTGAGCGTCAGCTGGCCCGCCGGCGTGCCAAGAGGAACAGACGGCCCTGCGCAGGGCGTGCTGTTCTTCTTGCGGATCGGATGCCACGAGGCGGCGGTGTTCACGAGCCTCGTGACACTGATCGAGCCGGGGGCGGTTCCGATCGACGTCAGGGTGTCCAACTGGCTGCCCGGGGCTTGGGATGCGACCGGGCAACCGGGAACCAAACGGTGTCCGCCCTGCGACAGGAAAGGCATGGGAACCACTCCGACCGTGACCGACGCGGCTCTGATCGCCGTGGCACCACGGCCGCGGCTTTCGTCCATGAGGACTACTCCTCTCGCAGGACATCAGACCCCGAGCGCTGGGCGAACCTGTATTGGTGCTGTTGGACCGGCAGTTCGCTTCACGACGAGGACGAACCTCACGTGAGCGCGTCTGCCTCGCATGGTGACCTGACCGCGTCGGCTGTGTGGGCGCTGCGCCTCGCAGGCCTCAGCGCCCTGGTGAACGGCGTGGGCTTCGGCGCCTTCGACATTCCGGCCATGTGGCACCTCGCCCACGACCACGAAGTCTGGTTCGCCTTCGGAAACCCGACGTACGGGAACGGGCCGTTCGAAGCCCACGGCATCACCGTCACCGTCCCGGTGCTGCTGGCGTTCCTCGGCTCCTGCCTTGTCCTGGCCGTCGGCGGCGCCATCCTCTTGGCGCCTCGCACGATCGGCGTCGTCATCACTCTCGGCGGCCTCGCCATGTGTGCGCCGTTCTGGTGGGGCTTCGACCTGCCGTTCGCGTGGTTCAACGCTGCGACGGTACTCGTCCTCATCTCACTGGCTTGGGTCGCCGAGATGATGGCTCGATCCGGACCTGCCCCGAGTCGGGGACCGAACCCTGATGCCCGCCCGAGCTCTGGCCCATGACACACACCCAGCCGTTCGGCGCCGAGTGCCGGCGACGTCCCGACTCGACGCGGCGGAAGACCCGGAAAGACCCACCTGGCTGCCCACATGATTAGATCGCGCTGTGTTGAAGGGCGCGGTCCTGGCCGAGAGCCTGCGGGTTGGTGCGCTGTTCGAGGTCCCGGGTCTCCTGCTGACCCGTGTCATACGGCGTGATGTCTCTGCGTCCGCGACCAGTGCCCAGCCCTCGGTATGGACCTTCGTGGAGTTCGAGGCCACAGACGAGGTTGCCGACCAGTTGGCCGACGCGCTCGCTGAGTCACTACTGGCAGAAGGTGGCTGGTACGCGAACTTCACGGTTGGCCACGACCACGTCGTCGTTTTCGCAGGTCGGGTCTTCCGTCACAAGAGCGGTGACCGATCACGCCGCGCCGAGGCCGAGGCGTACGCACGCCAGCTGGGGATCCCCGCACACCAAATGGACTGGGGCGATTGAGGAACGCGGGATCAAGCGGCATGTCCGAATGGCCGCGGCCCAGCGGAACCCTGTCCGCGGCAGATCGGTGTGTACTAGAACGGCGGAGGGCCAACGATCTGGATGCCGCCGTTCTCCTGAGCGCTCTGCGCGATTCGGTCAAAGTCCACCAGGCACGACGATCCCTCGAACGGCTCGCTGGCGCCGAGGTAGAAGGGCTCGCACTCGCAGGTCGGCTGGATGCCGAGCACCTTCGCCGTCGGACTCGTGACCACGAAGGCGTGCGGTACGCCCGCAGGCACCATCACGAAGTCACCGGGTCCGATCTGGTGTTCGTCCTCGTCGATGCGGTACTGGATGTGCCCGTCGAGCACCCACATGGATTCCGAGATCGGGTGCGTGTGGAGCGGGGTCCACTTGCCCTCGACCATGTCGACCTCGAACAGGTGGATGTCCTCGTTGGCGCTGCTGAGCTTCCAGGTGAAGACGCCACCGCCGAAGAACCATCGCTTCTCGCCCTCGCCTGCCCGTCGGATCACCGGCGCGAGCGTCGTCTTTTCAGCCATCTGACACTCCGATCGTTCATGAGACTTGAGTCTCGTGATGAGAGTGGCATATCATGAAGACCATGTCAACGGACTACGTGGAGTCGGGCCGGACGCGGCAGAAGCAGCGCACCCGCGACCAGCTGATCGCTGCGGCGCGCGAGCTGATCACCGCGGGCGACACGCCCCGTGTCGAGGAGGTCGCCGAGGCTGCCGGGGTCTCGCGCCCCACCGCCTACCGCTACTTCGCGTCACGGGCCGAGCTCCTCGCCGCGGCCTACCCGGAGACAGGTGCCGCGTCGGTCCTTCCCGACCCGCCGCCGGAAGCGCTGGACGAACGCGTGGCCGCCGTTGCCGGTTTCGTCATCGGCCTCGTGGAGGAGAATGAGCCGCAGCAGCGTGCAATGTTGCGGCTCTCGCTGGGCGAGGTGCCGCACGAGCTGCCGCTGCGCCAGGGCCGCGTCATTCCGTGGTTCCTCGAGGCGCTCGCGCCCATCGCCGAGTCGATGGGCCAGGAGAGCCTCCACCGAGTCGCGCTGGCACTTCGCGCCGCATGTGGCATCGAGACCCGCGTCTGGCTGAGCGACGTCGCCGGACTCGCGCCCGGAGAAGTCAGCGCCCTCCAACACTGGATGGTCGACGCCCTCCTCAAACAGGCCCTCGAAGCACCGCCGACGTAACGGATGGCTGCCCTGATCTCGGCATGAGAGTGCGTCCGGCTCGCGGCGGAATGACTGTGAGGATCGCCTTCGCAGCCTGATGGTGCTGGGCTGTGGGTTGGTGACCGCGGGTGTGACCCCCGGAAAGACTGGCTTTGTGCCTTGCTGCGACTTGTCCGCTCGCGGTCGCCGGCCCCGGACCGGTTGGAGGAGCTGGCCTGATCAGGAGCTTGACCACCTGGCGTTGATGGCGCCGGGCGTGTCTCATCACAGTCCTGCCGAGCCTCCGTCCCGGACCGGAACCACGTCCCGTCCGGCGAAGGAGAGAACGCATGAACAGTCTGACCGATCTGCGCGATGTGGTCGATGTCGTCATCGGCGTCGACACCCACGTCCATACCCACTCCGCGGCCGTGATCGATGCTGGGACTGGTGGTGTCCTCGACGAGATCACCGTCGAGGCAACAGCCGAGGGCTACGTCGAGCTGGTGGAGTTCGCCAACAACCATCCGATGTTGCGGGCCTGGGCGATCGAGGGGACCGGAGGTCACGGCGCCGGCCTGAGCCGTCACCTGCTCGAGTCCTCGGAGATCGTCATCGAGCTGGACCGCCCGAAGCGGGCCGCGCGCCGCAACGGCGCGAAGTCGGATCCGCTCGATGCGATCCGAGCTGCACGCGAGGCGATGGCTCGACCTCGGTTAGGAACTCCCCGCAGTGGCGGTGAACGCCAAGCCCTGTCAGTGCTCTTGGCTGCTCGCCGCTCCGCGATCAACGCCTCGACCGAGGCCCAGCAGCAGGTCTTCAGCCTGGTGATCGCAGCGCCCGAACCCATCCGTGTCCGGTTCCGTGGTCAGAAGCTTGCCGCGATGCTCAACACCGCCGCGAGCCTGCGGGTGCACGCGTCCTGGGACATCGAGACGACCAGCACCGTGGTGGCGCTGCGGACCTTGGCCCGTCGCGCGCACGCGATGTTGAAGGAGGCACGTGAGCTGCAGAAGGCGATCCTGGCCATCATCCGCAGCTGGCGTCCCGACCTGCTCGAGGAGTTCGGCGTCGGCCCGATCGTCGCGGCCACGGTGTTGTGCGCCTGGTCCCACCCCGGACGGATCCATTCGGAGGCGGCGTTCGCGATGCTCGCCGGCATGGCACCGATCCCGGCGAACAGTGGCCAGGTCACCACCCGGTATCGGCTCAACCGTTACGGCGATCGCCACCTCAACAACGCACTGCACACCGTGGTGCAGGTTCGGATCCAGTACCAGCCAGCCACCCGCGACTACGTCACCCGCCGCACAGCCGAAGGCAAGACCAGCCGCGAGATCAAACGCTGCCTCACCCGCTACGTCGCCCGCGACCTGTACCGGCTCCTCGAAAGTGGGGCCGCAGCTGCTTGACGAACCATAGGAGCGTCGCGAGCCACGTTTGTACGCGAGGTCACCGTCGGTGGGCAATGACAAGATGGCTACGTGGCGTCGGACTCCCGCATGGTGGCTTTGGGCTTCGGGAAGTTTGCGCGCGCCGACCGCATTTTCGCTCTGGAGCGAATCACTGGGGAGGATCGCGGCGATGGCCGCCGAACTCGAGTCTGGATCGATGGGGTCGCCGACCCCTTGATCGCGTCCAGGACTGAGGTGACGATTCTTCGCGATATGGGCCAGGAATCCGCCGTCGCTGCACCCGAACTCGACGAGGCAATGGACCTCGCCGCGCGGCTGGCCGCCGCGGCCGAGGAGGGCCGGGTGGATCTGAGCGACCTCGGCCGTCGAGCGCGACGCCTTCTCGCCACGACGACGTCGCCATAGCCGGGCGATTCGGGCAGCGCGCCGTTCCGCTGAGTGCCTACCGTTTCGCAGCGGTATGCCGCGGCTGACGAAGACCCGGTGATCGCGGCATTTGATTGCGTCGACCAAGGGCGTGCTCGCCGCGCTCGCACCCGCGGGCGTGAGCGTGTCTCACCCGAAGGAAAGACGTCGACGAGCACGCACTTGGGCTGTACCCGTCGGCGGCGACATGACGCGGTTCCTTTGCGCCGACCTGAGCGTGGCACGGGCGGACGGACTCGCATGCCCGGAGACCATCCGAAAGGGGTGGCTCAGGCAGTGGCAGCGAGCAGCAGGTCGAGGCTACGGCGCACGCAGCCGGGCTGCTCCAGCCAGGGAAAGTGGCCGTTGGCCGGAAGCACATCCACGGTCGCACCCAGTATCTCGGCGATGTCGGTGCTCGCGGTCACTGGTACGGGATCCAGCGCGCCGTGCACGAACCGAGTCGGGACAGTGCAGCCCTGGAGCCGTTCGGCGAGGGCCGGGAGTTCTGCGCGGATGGAGGCCCAACTCTCCTCGCTCGGGGCATGGCCGGTCTGGGGGATGGGCTGCGCCACCTCCAGGCTCGAGAAGTATCCCGGCCAGGCGAGCTCCATGGCCTCAAGGCGCTCGGCGGCTGTCAGCGAGCCAGTCGCCTCGCGGGCGTCGAGCTCTTTCAAGCGGGTATTGGTCGCCTCCGGGAGTCGACGCAGCAATTCGACCTCGAAGGCGGCCAGTCCTCCGTCGCCGACCGCGCCCAGCGGATCCACGACAAGGGCGGCCCTGATACGCGTGGGCGTCACAGCCAAGAGGTGAAGCAACAGGTGGCCGCCCCAGGAGTGGCCGATCATCGCGGGCGACTGCCAGCCGAGAGTATCGAGGACATGGATGACGTCGTCGCGAAGCGTGGGCACGTCGAATGGTCCCTCCAGAGTCGATGGTGCCACTCCACGTTGCTGAAACAACGCGACCCGGTAGCCGTCCAACTCTGGCAGCAGGCTCTCCATGTAGTCGGTCATGCCAGGGCCGCCGTGCAGGAGCAACAGCTCGGGGCCAGCGCCCGTGACCCAGCCCACGAGCCCGCTCGGCGTTGTGAACGTCTTCCTCACGGCTGCAATGCTAGGGCCATGTGGGCGGCCACAGGGGGCTGCCGAGCCGCGCTTTCAGCCGGTGCCGCGGCCGGCTCGGCCTCGCAGCGATAGTGAACCGCCAGGCGAACCTATGGCTGCGCTTGCACCGCCACAGGCAACCGTCCGCGTGCGAAGCCCGGCTCTTCGCCAGGGCCGGCGACCGCCTCGCAACAGATCGGTCGTTGAGCGCGCCGACATGCGGCGAAGGGAAGCACCTGGCGACGAGCCATGCGGTCTGCGCCGGTTCTACGTGCCTGCCTCGAGATAGGCAGCGAGGTTCGCCAAGGATGACTGCATCCCGGCGACGTGATCGGCGTGGGAGATGCCGGACGGAACGTCTTCGGCCCGGATTGCCACTCGCGTTCCATCGTCCTCCGCGGAGAGTTCCCAGGTCATCGTCATCGTTCCATTGAAGGCTGGGTCATCGGAGTCGAAGTCCACTGCCTGCACGACGCGCACGTCGGGTACGACATCGATGAAGCGCGCTTCCACGACGTCCGAGGTCGGCGTCGACTTTCCTGATGCCGAAGAGCCGTCCACATAGGTCAGCACCAGCCGGTACGAGCCGCCAGGACGCGGGTCGAAGCGCTCGAATCGACCGCTCATGCCGCCGGGTGGGAGCCATTGGAGAAGCGCCTCTTGGTCGACCAGCGCAAAGAAGACCTGTACGGGACTCGACCGAATCACCCGAGAGGCGCAGTCCGTTCTTGGCATAGATCCAGCATGGCGGCTGCTTGGACCGGTGGGTACCCGCGATCACAGATCGAGGCCACCGACCGGCTTCGCTTGCTTACTAGCAGCGAGCCAGCTGACTTACACCAACCGCCACCTCATTCACGCCGCGACCGCCGGGGGGTGGTGACGCGGTTGAAGAGTCCACTTGAGTGATGGATCCCCCGTGCCAGGTGCCGGAGACCCGCCGCGTAGTGGGGCCGCCGGTCGACGTCGTTGCCCGCGTCAAAGTGGGCGCTTTGACGCGGCAGAGCGAGCGTCAGCTCGCGCGCTGGTGGTAGCCGGACTGGTGGTAGCGGTAGGACTTCGGCGAGCAGGAGCCGCGGCGGACCAGGAGGAACCAGACGGCGAGGCCGATCAGGATCAGCGGCAGGTTGGTGAGGACCACGACCGTCACCACGATCCCGAACAGCACGACCAGCGGCAGCGGGAAGCGGCGGCGGCGGCGCGGGGATGACACCGGCGGGGCGCTCCAGCGCGGCGCCGGCGGCGGCGGCGCGGCCGGGCCGGGCAGGTCGCGGAAGATCGGGTGCAGCTCGGAGCGGGTCTTCGCGGCCCAGATCCGGTCGAGGCGCTCGGAGTGCTCCTCGGTGGTGAGCCGGCCCTGCGCGTAGTGCTCGCCCAGCGCCGTGGTGGCCTGCTCGCGCTCGGCGTCGCTCATCCGCAGGCTGTCGTCCCAGGGTTGGTTGGCCCCAGGCGGTTGGCAGAGTGCGGCTGGCTGGTCATTCCGCCTCTCCGTCCGCGAGCAGGCCGTAGAGCTTGCGGCGGGTGTCGACCAGGACCTCGATCGCCTCGCGCTTCTGCTGCTCGGTGCCGGTGGTGATGATCTGCCAGACGGCGTTCATCACCTGGCCGATCTCGGGCTTGAGGTTCGAGAAGTCGCCCGTGTCCCGCGACGGCTCGGGCTCGCCGAACGGCGCCCACACGGCGGCCAGCTCGGCGGCGTTGGCCTCGACGTACGCGCGACCCTCGTCGGAGAGCCGCAGCGTCCGGCGGCCGCGCTCGTCGTCGGCCTCGATCAGGCCCTCGTCCTCGAGCTGCTGGATGGTCGGGTAGACCGAGCCGGGGCTCGGCTTCCAGGCGCCCTGGGTGCGGTCGGCGATCTGGGAGATCACCTGGTAGCCGTTCATCGGCTCCGCGGCGAGTACGTCGAGGATGGCGGCCCGTACGTCGCCACGGCGGACCCGCGGCCCGCGGTGCTGCTGCTCGCCCTGGGCGAGGCCGAAGAGGCCGGCCACCCACGGCGGCGGACCCTGCCGTCCGGGTCGGCCCCAGGGGCCGTCGCCCCAGCTGCCGTGCCAGCCACCCCGGTGCTGGCTCCACTGGTCGTCGAAGTGCCGGGCCCACTGCCGGCTGAATCCCTTGTCCTGCATGTCGTTGTCTCCCTCGAAGCCGTTCCCCCGGCCGACTGTCAGCGACCGGTCACGATATATCGCGATCGTACGTCGACTGTCGGAGCCGCACAAGGGAGAACGCGAGGTAGGCGCTCGCCAGGGTGAGCGCGAGCAGCCCGGCCAGGGTCGGGCCGTAGTCCGGGTCGAACGGGTCGAGTGCGGCGTAGACGACGAGCTCGGCAGACCGGTGGTAGGCGAAGTAGGCGACCGGGAGCAGCGCCCAGGACAGCGGCCACCACCACCGGCCCGGGCGGCCGGGCTGGCGGGCGACGTCGACGAGCACCAGCACCGGGGTGACGACGTGCTGGAGGAACGGCCAGCCCTGGTCGGCCCCGCCGTCGACGAACAGCACGTGGGCGACGCCGACCAGGAGCAGCACGGTCGCGACCGCGCCGCGAGGCCACGCCCATGCTGCTGTCCGGCCGGACCAGGCCGACCACGGCCAGGGCGAAGTAGAGCAGGCCGGTGGCCAGGCAGGCGAGCGTCCCGAGCTCCTGGAACGGCGCGTCGAGGGCGTCGGACGCGAGCGCGAAGCCAGCCAGGGCGGCGATGGCCACGAGCAGCCGCCAGCTCGCCAGTGGGAGTCGGTCGATCACTGCTCACTCACTGGCTCATTCACTGGGCCAGCGTGCCACGCCTCCGGGTCAGGTAGGCCCGCTCGGCCTCGTTGGCGGTGGCCGCGATCGCCGCGTCGTACGCCGCCCGCGCCTCGTCGCTGCGTCCGAGCCGCCGGAGCAGGTCCGCGCGCGTGGCGTGCCAGGCGTGGTAGCCGGTCAGGTCGAGCCGGTCCACCTCCGCCAGAGCCACCGCCGCACCGTCCAGCTCGGCCACCGCGACCGCCCGGTTGAGCGCGACCACCGGCGTCGGCGCGACGGCGTACAGCTGGGCGTAGAGGGTGGCGATCTGCGCCCAGTCGGTGTCGGCGACCGTCGGGGCGTCGGTGTGCACGGCGTTGACGGCGGCCAGCAGCTGGTACTGCCCGGGCCGGTTCAGCGCGAGGCACTCGCGCACCAGGTCGTGCCCCTCGGCGATCAGCGCGCGGTCCCAGCCGCCGCGGTCCTGGTCGCCCAGCGGGACCAGCTCGCCGCCGGCGAACCGGCTCGTGCGCCGCGCCTCGGTGAGCAGCATCAGCGCCAGCAGGCCGGCGACCTCGGGGGTGTCCGGCAGCAGCTCGCGCAGCACCCGGCCGAGCCGGATCGCCTCGGCCGTGAGGTCGGGACGGTCGGACTCCTCGCCGGACGTGGAGAGGTAACCCTCGTTGAAGACCAGGTAGACGACCGCGAGCACGGCCGAGACGCGGCCGGCGAGGTCGGCCTGGTCGGGCACCCGGTAGGGGATGTTCGCGTCCTTGATCTTCCGCTTGGCGCGGGTCAGCCGCTGCGCCATCGTCGTCTCGGGCACGAAGAACGCCTCCGCGATCTCGGCGACGGTCAGGCCGCCGAGCAGGCGCAGGGTGAGCGCGACCCGGGCCTCGGGGGCGAGGGCGGGGTGGCAGCACGTGAAGATCAGCCGCAGCCGGTCGTCGGAGACGGGTCCGGTCGGCTCGTGGGGTTCCGGTGTCGACTGATCATGGCGGCCTGCCGGTGCTTGGCGTCGCGGTGCGACTCGCGGCGGATCCTGTCGATGCCGCTTGTTGCCGGCCGTGGTCGTCAGCCACCCACCCGGGTTGGGCGGTACGCCGTCGACCGGCCACTTCTCCACGGCCAGGAGGAGTGCCTCGCCGGCCGCCTCCTCGGCGAGGTCGATGTCGCCGAAGCGGCGGACCAGCGAGGCGACCACGCGGCCGTACTCCTCGCGGTAGATCCGCTCGATGTGCGCAGTAGCGTCGTTCACGCGGCGGGGACTCGTCAGGCCGGCGGCTCGTCCTGGAAGGGCCGGACCTCGACCTTGCCGGCGCAGGCCGCCGATCCTTCGGCGGCCCACTTCAGCGCGGCGTCGAGGTCGGGCGCCTCGATGATCCAGAAGCCACCGAGATGCTCCTTGGACTCGGCGTACGGACCGTCGACCACGATCACCTCCGATCCACGGCCGTCGACGACTGGTCGCGGACTCGACCGGGGTCAGGCCGCCGGCGAAGACCCAGCGCCCTCCGTCCTGGACCTTCTGGTTGAACGCGTCGACGGCGGCGAAGAGCTTCTGGAGCTCCTCGCCCTCGGGCACGGCGTCGGCGGGGTCGTCGTGCACGGAGAGCATGTACTGGGTCATCGGTCTTCCTCCTCGTCGGGGAGCCCCCGATGGGCTCCTTCCACCTCTGCCACGAACGGGCGGCGCCGGATACGACACATCCGGCCGCAACTATTCCTGACGCCCTAGCCTGTGGCCATGCCCGCCGCCCGCCAGTCCGCCCACCGCTCCGGCGTGGTCGTCGTCGGAGGCGCCAACGTCGACCTGCGTGCCCGCAGCACCGACCGCGCAGTCCCGGCCACCAGCAACCCCGGCACGGCGACCTTCTCCGCCGGCGGCGTCGGCCGCAACGTCGCCGAGAACCTCGCCCGGCTCGGCACGCCCGTCCAGCTCGTCGCCGCGGTCGGCCGGGACGACCTCGGCGACCGGCTGCTCGCCGAGACGGCCGCCGCCGGCGTGGGCGTCGACCACGTCGTCCGTACGTCGCTGCCGACCGGCACCTACACCGCCGTCCTCGACAGCGACGGCGAGCTGGTGGTGGCGGTCTCCGACATGGCCGGCACCGACGCGCTGCTCCCCGACGACGTACGCCGGGCGGCGGGCGCGGTCGCCTCCGCCGAGCTCGTCGTCCTCGACGGCAACCTGTCGCCGGCGTTCCTGGCCGCCTGCCTGGACCTGGCCGCTGCCTCCGGCACGCCGGTGGTGCTGGACCCGGTCAGCGTGCCGAAGGCGCGACGGCTCGCGCCCCTGCTCGCGGCGGGTCGCCCGCTGCTCGCGCTGACGCCCAACCTCGCCGAGCTGGGCGCGCTCGTCGACGGACCGGTGACCGACGACGACGGCGTGGGCGCGGCGGTCGACCGCCTGCACCGGCAGGGCGCCGAGCACGTCTGGGTCCGGCTGGCCGGCGACGGCTCGATCCTCTCGACGGCGGGCGACGCCGTACGCCTGGAGCCGGTGGCCGGGCCGGTCGTCGACGTCACCGGGGCCGGCGACGCGATGCTGGCGGCGTTCGTCCACGCCCTCCTCGCCGGGAGTACGCCGGCGCACGCGGCGCGGTACGGGCACGCCGCCGCGGCGCTGACCGTGGCCGTGCCGCAGACGGTGCGGCCGGACCTGACCCGCACCCTGGTCGAGCAGGCCATGGCCGCGTCCCCGAGGATCACCACATGACCCCGCACCCGTCGCTCGTCCTCCACGACGAGGTGGCACAGGCGATCCGCGACGGCGCGCCCGTCGTGGCCCTGGAGAGCACGATCATCAGCCACGGCATGCCGTACCCGCAGAACGTCGCGATGGCCCGCGAGGTCGAGGGCATCATCCGCGACCTCGGAGCGGTGCCGGCCACGGTGGCGGTGCTCGACGGCCGGCCCGCGCGTCGGGCTCGGCGACGACGACCTCGAGCTGCTCGGCAGCCACCCCGACGTGACCAAGGTCAGCCTGCGCGACCTGCCGTTCGTGATGGCGCGCGGCACCCACGGGGCGACCACGGTCGCCGCGACGATGCGGCTCTCGGCGCTGGCCGGCATCCGGGTGTTCGTCACCGGCGGCCTGGGCGGGGTGCACCGCGGGGCGCAGCAGACGTTCGACGTGAGCGCCGACCTGACCGAGCTCTCGACGACCGACGTGGCCGTGGTGTCGGCCGGCGTGAAGAGCATCCTCGACATCGGGCTGACCCTCGAGACGCTGGAGACGCTCGGCGTCCCGGTGCTCGCGGTCGGCACCGACGAGTTCCCGTCGTTCTACTCCCGCTCCAGCGGCCACGCCGCCCCGATGCGCGTCGACAGCGCCGCCGAGGTGGCCGCGGTGATGCGGCACAAGTGGGACCTCGGCCTGGCCGGCGGCGTCGTCGTCGCGAACCCGATCCCCGAGGCCGACGAGATCCCGGCCGACCGGATCGGCGTGATCATCGACCAGGCGCTCGCCGACATGGACGCGCGCGGCATCCACGGCAAGGACGCGACGCCGTACCTCCTCGGCCGGATCGTCGAGATCACCGGCGGCGAGAGCCTGGCCGCCAACATCGCGCTGGTGCGCAACAACGCCCGGTTCGGCGCGGCGGTCGCGACGGCCTACTCAACCGGGGCCTGACTCGGCCCACTGCTCGGTTTGTCCTCGATCGGAGCAGGGGAGGCCACGGTCCGCGACAGGCGGTACCGCACGAACGCGGGTACGGCGAGGGCCGCGATGACGGTGCCGATCACGACCAGGACTCCGCCGCCCGCGGCCGCGGCCGACGTACCGACGACGGCGGCGGCGCTGCCGTGCGCAACGTCGGCGATCCGGGGACCGCCGGCGACGACCACGATGAAGATGCCCTGGAGCCGGCCGCGGACCTCGTCCGTCGCGGCGGTCATCAGCATGGCGTTGCGGAACGCCGAGGACACCATGTCGGCCGCGCCACCGATCACCAGCATCCCGACGGCGACCCCGAGCATCACCCCCGCAGTGCCGCCGGCGAGGCCGGCCGCGATGCCGAAGATCGTGATCGCCACGCCCCAGACGATGATCGCCCAGATGACGGCGCGGCCCTGGCGGTCGACCCGCGACACCCATCCGGAGAAGACGCCGCCGAGGACCGCGCCGGCCGGGATCGCCGCGAAGAGCAGTGCGAACGCGAGCCCGCCCTCCTCCGGGCCGCCGAAGCTGGTGTGCGCCATCTCCGGGAACAGCGCCCGCGGCATGCCGAAGACCATCGCGATGATGTCGACGAGGAACGACATCAGCAGCACGGGATGGCCGCGCAGGTAGCGGAAGCCGTCGATCACCGACTTGATGCCGGGCGCCGTGCGCACTCCCTCGACCGGCAGCCGCGGCAGACGGATCACCGCCCAGAGCGTGGCGAAGAGCGTGATCGTGTCGATCGCGTACAGCCAGGTGAAGCCGAGCACCGGGATCAGCGCGCCGGCGGCCAGCGGGCCGGCGATGGCGCCCGGCCTGGAAGATCGTGATGTTGAGCGAGTTGCCGGCCGGCAGCAGGTCGGGCGGCAGCAGCTTCGGGAGTACGGCGCTCCGGGTCGGCTGGTTGATCGCGAAGAACGCCTGCTGGACGGCGAACAGGCACAGCAGCAACCACACGTTGGTGTTGCCGACGGCGGCCTGCGCCCAGAAGAGGGCGCTGGTGAGGATCAGGCCGATGGTGGTGATCACAAGCAGGGTGCGCCGGTCCATCGCATCGGCGAGCGCGCCGCCCCACAGGCCGAAGACGACCAGCGGGACCAGGCCGAACACGCCCGTGAGCCCGACGTACGCCGAGGAGCCGGTGTCGGCGTAGATCTGCGCGGGGACGGCGACCACGGTCAGCTGCGCGCCGACCACGGTGACGATGTTCGCCAGCCACAGACGTCGGAAGTGGGGGTTCGCGAATGGCCGCGTGTCGGCCATCAGGCCCCGTAGTGCTGCGGCCACGAGGGCAGACGCTACCGGTCCGGCACGAGGGGTTGACGTCGGCGTCTCGCCGACCTAATATTCAACTCATCAGTTGATCAATGTAGGGATTGAATAATGGCCAAGGCCGACGCGACCGACGAGCGGCTGGACCGCGCCTTCGCGGCCCTCGCCGACCCGGTCCGCCGGGGGATCATCGCCCGGCTCAGCCGCGGGCCGGCGACGGTCAACGAGCTGGCCGAGCCGTTCTCGATCACCCTGCAGGCGGTGTCGAAGCACATCGCCAGCCTCGAGCAGGCCGGCCTGGTCACCCGGACCCGGGAGGCCCAGCGCCGCCCGGTCCACCTGGCACCCGGCCGCGCTCGAGGAGCTCACCGCCTGGATCGACGGCTACCGCCTCACCCACGAACGCCAGTTCCGGCGGCTCGACGCCGTCCTGGACCAAGCCCGACCCACGACCAAGGAGAAGAACCAGTCATGACCAACGCACTGACCATCACCGCCCCCGAGGGCCTGCCGTACATCGACTTCACCCGCGAGTTCGACGCCCCGGTGGCGTCGGTCTTCGAGGCACACCGCGACCCCGACCTGTTCCGGCAGTGGATGACCGGCGACGGCTACGAGATCGACCTCGTGGCGCACGAGTTCGTCAGCGGCGGCCGCTGGCGCTACGTGCACCGCGACGCCGAGGGCGGCGAGTACGGCTTCCGCGGCACGTTCCACACCGTGCGCGAGAACGAGCTCGCGATCCAGACCTTCGAGTACGACGGCGTGCCGGACGTCGTGTCGATCGAGTCGATGACGTTCACCGACCTCGGCGACGGGCGCACCCGCCTGTCCGGCCATGCCGTCTACCCGACCCTCGAGGCGCGGGACGGGATGGTGTCCAGCGGCATGGAGCAGGGCATGGCCTCGGGCTACGACCAGCTCGAGGCGCTGCTCTCCCCGGTCTCGGCGAGCTGAGGCCGGCCATGGACTGGACCCTCGAGGTCGTCATCCTCCCGGTCTCCGACATCGACCGGTCGATCGCGTTCTACCGCGACCAGGTCGGCTTCCACCTCGACCACGACACCCAGAACGAGCACATGCACGTCACCCAGCTCACGCCCACCGGCTCCGGCTGCTCGATCGTCTTCGGCGACCTGCCGCCGCAGAAGGCGATGGCGCCGGGCTCGCTCAAGAGCCTGCAGCTGGTGGTGGCCGACGCCGAGGCCGCCCGGGCCGAGCTCGTCGAGCGCGGGGTCGAGTGCGACCCGATCCAGGTCTTCAGCCCGGACGACGGCGGCACGTTCTTCGGCTTCGCCGACCCGGACGGCAACACCTGGGCGGTCCAGCAGATCAAGGCCCGCGCCGACAAGCCGCTGATCCCGCTCGACCACCGCGGCCGCTTCGGCGAATCCGCTGGCTGAGGCCTCGACACGGTTGCTGCGCAACCTGCTCGACCAACGAGAGCTTTCGGGCGTCAGGGCTTGCCGATCAGGCCGATCGGGTTGCCGTCGGCGTCGACGGCGGTCGCCATCAGGGTGCCTCCGCCGACGTCCTGGGGGTCGCCCTGGCGCTGCGCGCCGGCTGCCTCGAGGGCGGACAGGGCGGCCTCGACGTCGGGCACGTGCCAGTAGCCGACCGGCCCGGTCATGCCCTGGGCGTGGCCGTTCGGGTTCAGGCCGACCTCCTGTCCGCCGACGTTGAACCCCACGTAGTACGGCGCGTCGGTGTGCGGCTCGCCCAGCAGCGCGGCGTACGTCGCCCTGGCGGCTGCGAGGTCGGTGACGGGGTAGACGATGGTCTTCATTCCGGTGGTCATGGCTCCTCCTCGGGTGGGTGTCACATCGGGTCGATGCGATTCGTCAGTGGGGTGACGGATCCTGACGGGAGAATGTGACCGATGGACGAGAGACTTCTGGCCGACGAGTTCGACCGGCACCGCGCCCACCTCAACGCGGTGGCCCAGCGGATGCTCGGCCCCACCGGCGAGGCCGACGACGCCGTGCAGGAGGCCTGGCTGCGGCTGAGCCGCACGGACGCCGACAGCATCGACAACCTCGGCGGCTGGCTGACCACCGTCGTCGCGCGGATCTGCCTGGACCTGCTCCGGTCGCGTACGTCGCGGCGCGAGACGGCGCTCCCCGAGACCGACCACGCGACGCCGGCCGAGCCCGGCTCCGTCGACCCGGAGCACGAGGCGATGCTGGCCGACTCCGTGGGCCTGGCCCTGCTGGTCGTGCTCGACACCCTCTCCCCGGCGGAACGGCTGGCGTTCGTGCTGCACGACCTGTTCGCGGTGCCGTTCGACGAGATCGCGCCGGTGCTCGACCGGACCCCCGAGGCGACCCGGCAGCTCGCGAGCCGAGCCCGCCGCCGGGTCCGGGGCTCCGAGGCAGCGCCCGACCGCAGCCGCCAGCGCGAGGTGGTGCGGGCGTTCCTGGCGGCCTCCCGCGAGGGCGACTTCGAGGGCCTGCTCGCGATGCTCGACCCGGACGTCGTGCTGCGCGCCGACGCCACCGTCGTGTCCTTCGGGGCTGCCGCGGAGGCGCGCGGCCCGCGGGACGTGGCCGAGACCTTCGCCGGCCGGGCGAAGGCCGCGCAGCTGGCCCTGGTCGACGGCGTGCCCGGGCTGGCCTGGCTGCGCGGCGGCCGGCCGGCCGTGGTCTTCGACTTCCTGGTCGACGGCGACCGGATCGTCGGCATCGACATGCTGGGCGACCCCGACCTGCTCGGCGAGCTCGAGCTGTCGCTGCTGGAGGACTGAGACCGAGCTACCCCTCGGCGCAGATCTCGGTCATCTCGGCCACGTAGTCGGCGTACGGGTCGAGCCCGGCCTCCTTGCGTCGCTCCTCGAGCCCGGCCTCGTCCTCGATCGGCGTGGCCGGGACCGGCCCGCCGCGTCGGCAGCCCACCTGGGTGCCGTACAGCTGCGGCTCGCCCTTCGCGACGGCGACCCGGTCCTCGAGGTAGGCGAGGTTGCCCGGCGAGGCCTGCCCGTCGGCCACCGCCTCGCGCAGCAGCTCGAGTGCCTGCTGCTGGAACTCCGGGTCGAGGTCGGCGTGCTGGGCGATCACCCAGGCGGCTTCCTCACCCTGCTCGCCGACCAGGTCGTACGTCGGCCAGCCGTGCTCCTCGATGATCTCCTTGAGCCGGGCGATCCGCGCGTCGCTGTCGTTCGTCGCGACCTTGCCGGTCAGCTCCTTCTGGTCCTGATCCATCATCGCGACCAGCTCGTCGCGGAGCTCGGGGTCCAGGGTCACCTCGGCCGTGGGGGACTCCCCGGCCGGTGCGGCGTCGTCGCCGTCGTCGCCGGAGCAGCCGACGAGAGCGAGCAGGAGGACGAGGACGACCCAGCGGTGCATGCACCAGTCCTACACCGTCCGTTCACCCCGGCACACGAAATCCGGCGTAGGTTGCTGGCCATGTCCGCTCGAAAGATCGCGGCCACCGCTGCCGCCACCGTCACCGTCGCCGCCCTCGCGCTGGCGACCCCCACGACCGCGACCGCCGGCGGCGGCCGCGACGCCACCGTGGCCACGGCCACGGGCACGGCCACGGCCACGCCAAGGAGGTCCGGTTCGCGACCTTCAACGCCTCCCTGAACCGGTCGGCCGCGGGCCAGCTGGTCACGGACCTCTCCACGCCCGACAACGCCCAGGCCAAGACCGTCGCGGAGATCATCCAGCGCAGCCGGCCCGACGTGCTGCTGGTCAACGAGTTCGACTTCGTCGAGGGCGGCCAGGCCGCCGAGCTGTTCCGCGACAACTACCTCGAGGTCTCGCAGAACGGCGCCCGCCCGGCGCACTACCCCTACTACTTCGTGGCCGAGTCCAACACCGGTATCCCGAGCGGCTTCGACCTCAACAACAACGGCACCATCGGCGGTGGTGACGACGCGTTCGGCTTCGGCAACTACCCCGGCCAGTTCGGGATGGCGGTCTTCTCGAAGTACCCCATCGACTACCAGCACATCCGGACCTTCCAGCACTTCCTCTGGAAGGACATGCCCGGCGCGATGCTGCCCGACGACCCGGCCACGCCCGAGCCCGCCGACTGGTACTCCCCCGAGGAGCAGGACGTCTTCCGGCTCTCCAGCAAGTCCCACTGGGACCTGCCGATCGACCTCGGCCGCAAGACCGTGCACTTCCTGGTCGCGCACCCGACTCCTCCCGTGTTCGACGGCCCCGAGGACCGCAACGGCACCCGCAACTTCGACGAGATCCGGTTCTGGGCCGACTACGTCCGCGGCGGCCGCAAGGCGGCGTACATCTACGACGACGAGGGCCGGTACGGCGGGATCCGTCCGGGCTCGCGGTTCGTGATCGCGGGCGACCAGAACTCCGACCCGGTCGACGGCGACTCGGTGCCCGGCGCGATCCAGCAGCTGCTGGACAACCCGAAGGTCAACGCGAAGCACCCGCCGACCAGCGCCGGCGCCGTCGAGGCCTCCGAGCTGCAGCCCGGCAACGAGACGCACGGCAACCCGTCGAAGTACGACACCGCCGACTTCTCCGAGCCGCCCGGCAACCTGCGCGCCGACTACGTGCTGCCCAGCCGGGACATCAAGATCGAGGACTCGGCGGTGTTCTGGCCGGTGCAGGCGGACCCGCTGTTCCGGCTGACCGGCGTGTTCCCGTTCCCGTCCAGCGACCACCGGCTGGTCTGGGTGGACCTGAAGCTGCAGCACTGATTCGGCGGGCCGCCTGTCGGTGGGCGCGCAATAGAGTTGGCCGGCGTGAAGGAGCTGGAGGAGCTGGTCGCGCCCGACGCCGATGCCTGGCACGACTGGCTGGCGACCCACCACGACACCTCGCCCGGCGTCTGGCTGGCGGTCGGCAAGAAGGGCGGCGACGTCACGGCGCTGACCCGCGCCGGCGCCCTCGACGAGGCGCTCTGCTTCGGCTGGATCGACGGGCAGGCGCGCAGTCGCGACGACGGCAGCTACTGGCAGCGGATGACGCCGCGCGGCCCGCGCAGCATGTGGTCGGCCATCAACGTCGGCCACATCGAGCGGCTGGAGCGGGAGGGCCGGATGCAGCCCGCCGGCCGGGCCGCGGTCGACGCGGCGAAGGCCGACGGTCGCTGGGACGCGGCGTACGCCGGACCGGCCAACACCGAGGTGCCCGACGACCTGGCCGCGGCCGTCGCGGCGAACCCCGACGCCCAGGCCATGTTCGACGTGCTCACGTCCAGCAACCGGTTCGCCCTGGTCCACCGGCTACGCGTCGTGAAGCGGGCCGAGACCCGCGCCCGCAAGATCGACGAGTTCGTGGCGATGCTCGCGCGGGGCGAGACGCTCTACCCGCAGAAGGCGAAGCCGGAGCGATGACTTCCGGAGACCGCCGGGTCTCCATGCATGCGACGCGCGAGATCCGCGCGCCCGCCGACGGATCGGAGATTCGCCATGAGCACTCCCACCCTGACCAGCCTGATGCTCTCCAGCACCGACCCCGAGCGCCTGCACGACGTGGTACTCCACCGTGCTGCCGCCGGCGTCGGACGACCGGCAGGACCAGTACCACATCCTCGGCTACGGCAGCTTCTACCTCTTCCTCGACAGCCGCGACGACGTCGGGCCGAAGACCGCCGAGCCGGGCCGCGTCGTCCTCAACTTCGAGGTCGACGACGCCCGCGCGGTCGCGGGCCGGGTCGACGAGGCGGGCAGCGAGTGGCTGGCTCCGCTCGAGGACCGCGACGGCAGCCTCTTCGCCACCGCGATCGACCCGGACGGCAACTACGTCCAGCTGATCCAGCTCAGCGAGGAGCACAAGCGGCAGATGGCCGAGCAGGCCGGGGCGTGACGACGATGTTCAAGGACGCCAACGCCTTCAGCGGCTTCTCGGTCGACGACACGGAGGCGGCTCGCGCCTTCTACGGCGAGACCCTCGGGCTCGACGTCACCGTGCTCGACGAGGCCATGGGCCTGCTCCAGATCGACCTGGCCAACGGCGGCCGCGTGCTCGCCTACGCCAAGGGCGAGGCCCACGTGCCGGCGACGTTCACGATCCTCAACTTCCCGGTGACCGACGTCGAGGCGGCGGTGCGCGCGCTGACCGACCAGGGCGTCGCCTTCGAGAGGTACGACGGCTTCGACCAGGACGAGCTCGGCATCTCCCGCGGCCCCGGCCCCACGATCGCCTGGTTCAAGGACCCCGCCGGCAACATCCTGTCCGTCCTCGAGGACCAGTGACGGCGAAAACCGGAGGAAGGCTGTCGGTGGTCCGAGGCATGATCGAGACCGTGCGGAAGGAGCACCCATGACCGACGCGATCCTGGCCGAAGGGCTGGTCAAGCGCTACAAGGAGGTCACCGCCCTCGACGGCATCGACCTCCGGGTGCCCGAGGGCAGCGTGCTCGCCCTCCTCGGGCCGAACGGCGCCGGCAAGACCACCGCGGTGAAGATCCTGACCACGCTGATCACCGCCGACGAGGGCCGGGCCGAGGTGGCCGGCTTCGACGTGGCGAGCAAGCCCCGCGACGTCCGCCGCAACCTCGGCGTCTCGGGGCAGTACGCCGCGGTCGACGAATACCTCACCGGCTTCGAGAACCTCGAGATGATCGGGCGGCTCTACCACCTCGGCCGCCGCGAGAGCGCGGCCCGGGCGCGCGAGCTGCTCCAGGAGTTCCGGCTCGAGGACGCCGCCGACCGGCCGTCGAAGACCTACTCCGGCGGCATGCAGCGCCGGCTCGACCTGGCCGGCGCCCTCGTCGCGCGGCCCCCCGTGCTGTTCCTCGACGAGCCGACCACCGGCCTCGACCCGCGCAGCCGCACCGAGATGTGGAGCCTGCTCCAGGGCCTGGTCTCCGGCGGCACCACCCTGCTGCTCACCACGCAGTACCTCGAGGAGGCCGACCTGCTCGCCGACAACATCGTGGTGATCGACCACGGCCGGGTGATCGCCGAGGGCACCGCCGACCACCTCAAGTCCCAGGTCGGCGGCGAGCGGCTCGAGATCACCGTGTCCGACTCCGCCCACGTGCAGGCCACGGTGGCGGCGCTCGCGCCGCTGGCGGCCGGCGAGGCGACGACCGACGAGGAGCGGCGCACGGTCATCGTCCCGGTGTCCGGCGGCGCCGCGGTGCTCGCCGACGCACTGCGCCGGCTCGACGCCGAGGGGGTGGCGCTCGACGACGTCGGGCTGCGCCGGCCGACGCTCGACGACGTGTTCCTCTCGCTCACCGGCCACGCGGCCGAGTCCGAGCCCGAGGCCCAGGAGGCCAACCGAT
Source organism: uncultured Actinomycetota bacterium (assembly GCA_963803235.1). GTDB lineage: Bacteria > Actinomycetota > Actinomycetes > Propionibacteriales > Nocardioidaceae > Nocardioides. The sequence goes on along the minus strand of CAWDLL010000006.1, from coordinate 905,968 downwards.
GACCGCCACCGACACCTTCAGCGACGCCTTCGTCGTCGCCAAGCGCAATGTCATCAAGATCAAGCGGGTCCCCGACCTGCTCGTCTTCACCACCCTCTCCCCGATCATGTTCATCCTCTTGTTCGCCTACGTCTTCGGCGGCGCGATCGACGAGGAGAACGGCGGCGACCTCTACCGCGAGTTCCTGATCCCGGGCATCTTCGTGCAGACCGTGATCTTCGGCGCGACCATCACCGGCTACGGCCTGGCCGAGGACGTCAAGAAGGGCATCATCGACCGGTTCCGGTCGCTGCCGATGTCGCCCTCGGCGGTGCTCGCGGGGCGCACCATCTCCGACGTGGTCAACAACGTGCTCACGCTGGTGGTGATGAGCCTGACCGGCCTGCTGGTCGGCTGGCGGATCCGCGACGGCGCGCTCGAGGCGCTCTGGGCCTACGTCCTGCTCCTGGTGTTCGCCTACGCCATCTCCTGGATCATGGCCTGGATCGGGATGCTCGTCCCCTCGCCCGAGGTGGTCAACAACGCGTCGTTCATGGTGATCTTCCCGGTCACCTTCATCGCCAACACGTTCGTGCCGCTGGAGACCCTGCCCGCGCCGCTGCAGACCTTCGCCGCGTGGAACCCGGTCTCCTCGGTGACCCTGGCGGCGCGCGAGCTCTTCGGCAACGTCAACCCGATCGACGGGCCGGTGCCGACCCAGTGGCCGCTCCAGCACCCCGAGGTCTACACCCTGATCTGGACCGTCGTGATCCTGGCGGTCTTCATCCCGCTGGCCAACCGGCAGTACCGCAAGGCGACCAGCCGCTAGCCGGCCCTAGCCAACCCGCGAGCCCACGCGCGGGTAGTCCAGCACCAGCCCGGACGCGTCGTACGTCAGCCGGCAGGCGAAGTCGACGGTCGGGGACGCGTAGTCGTAACGCTGGCGCGCGCCGTCGTCGTCGAGGCGTCGGTAGGTCTGTTCGAGGCGAAGCACGGCGAGGTCCTCGCCGCGGACGTACGCCGCCGGCGCCTCGGCGACCGCCCCCACCGCCAGCGCCAGCCGGTGGACCGGGAAGGTGTTGGTGAAGCACGACGTCTCGACGTCGACATCGCGGCAGCCGTCGAGGTCGGGCCGGCGCCGGCCGTCGACCGACCACCGGCCCGCGCCGTCGCCCTCCAGCAGCACCCGCCCCTCACCGGCGCGGGACCTGCTCCGCACCTCGGCCCGTGCGGGTGCGCCACCCGGCGTCCACGTCGATCCGGTACTCCACGACCACGGGCACACCATCCTCGACCCCGGTCGTGGTGCCGTGCACGAGACAGCCACCGGCGTGCCGGTCGACGAAGACGACCTCGAACCCCTCGCGCTCGGGGTGGTGCCGCCAGGCGGCCCAGGTCGGCAGGTCGTGGAAGCTCATGCCCGACCGTGTCGCGCGACGGCAGGGCGTTACACGTCCAGTCGGTCGGCGAGGTAGACGACGGTGAGGTAGTGCTCTTCGACCACGCCGCCGCAGTCGGCAGCCGCGTCGGCGACCTGGTCGACCAGCTCGGGCGACCACCGGGGGAAGGTCGTGAACAGGTCCCGCACCTGCTCCACCGTCAGGTTCATCGGCCACTGGATCACCGACGGTTCCCGTGGCCCGAACAGCCCGCCCGCGGCGAGCTCGGCCATCCGGTCGGCCGCCTGCAGCGGCCGCGGCGTGCCGCCGGACCAGATGCCGCCCTCCCGGGTGATCTCGTCGACCCGGTCCCGGAACGGCGTGTGCCAGTCCGGGTCGCCGAACACCGCCCACCACACGGCGAGCGAGCCGCCCGGCCGCAGCGCCCGGTGCAGCAGGGGCAGGCTCCGGTCCAGGTCCACCCAGTGCAGGCTGGTGGCCGCGACCACGACGTCGTACTCGCCCTCGGCGAGCTCGACGTCCTCGATGCTCGCCTCGAGCACGGTCAGCCGGGGATGGTCGAGCCGCCGGAGCGCCGCGGCCAGGTTCGGCCCCGGCTCGACCGCGTCGACCCGGCAGCCACGGGCCAGCAGCTCGACGGTCGCCAGGCCGCTGCCCGCACCGACCTCCAGCACCCGCACCCCCTCGCCGACCAGACCGTGCTGGGTGAGGAGGTCGTAGACGGCGGAGGGGTACGGCGGCCGGCCGCGCTCGTAGACGGTGGCCACCCGGTCGAAGTGGGTTCCGTCGGGCTCGGGCACCCGCCCATCCTGACCGAAGTCGACGGACCGAGGCCGATCGTCCGCCACGAACGCACCTCATATCGCGTCGAGCACGTGCCTTGCGTGGCGGACTATCCGGTGGGGGTCTGGCGGCTGGACTGCGGGAACGCGTGTCGTCACCGCGCCCCTAGGCTCGAACGCATGAGCACCGAGCCGCCGTGGTGGACCACGTCCGTCGTCTACCAGGTCTACCCGCGCAGCTTCGCCGACTCCGACGGCGACGGCATCGGGGACCTGCCCGGCATCACCGCCCGGCTCGACCACCTGGCGCTGCTGGGGATCGACGTGCTGTGGCTCTCGCCGATCTACCCGTCGCCGCAGGACGACAACGGCTACGACATCAGCGACTACCAGGACGTCGACCCGCTGTTCGGCACGCTCGCGGACCTCGACGAGCTGGTCGCGCAGGCGCACCAGCGCGGGATCAAGGTCGTGATGGATCTCGTCGTCAACCACACGTCCGACGAGCATCCGTGGTTCGTCGAGTCCCGCTCGTCGGTCGACTCCCCGAAGCGGGACTGGTACTGGTGGCGGCCGCCGCGGGACGGGCACGACCGCCGGCGCGCCCGGCGCCGAGCCGACCAACTGGGGGTCGTTCTTCTCCGGCCCGGCCTGGGAGTACGACGAGGCGTCCGGCGAGTACTACCTGCACATCTTCAGCCGCAAGCAGCCCGACCTGAACTGGGAGAACCCCGAGGTGCGGGCGGCCGTGCACGCGATGATGCGCTGGTGGCTGGACCGCGGCGTCGACGGCTTCCGGATGGACGTCATCAACATGATCTCCAAGGAGCTGCCGCTGCGCGACGGCGTCGTCCTCGACGGCAGCCCGCACGGTGACGGGACGCCGTACTTCTTCTGCGGTCCGCGGATCCACGAGTTCCTCGCCGAGATGCACCGGGAGGTGTTCGACGGACGGGACGGCGCGTTCCTGACCGTCGGCGAGATGCCCGGCGTCACCGTCGACGAGGCCCGGCTGTTCACCGACCCGGCGCGGGCCGAGGTGGACATGGTCTTCCAGTTCGAGCACGTGATGGTCGACCAGGGGCCGACCAAGTGGGACGTGCTGCCGCTCCGGCTGACGCGCGCTCAAGAAGTCGCTCGGTCGGTGGCAGGCGGGTCTGGCGGACGTCGGCTGGAACAGCCTCTACTGGAACAACCACGACCAGCCGCGGGTGGTGTCCCGCTTCGGGGACGACGGCGTGCACCGGGTGCGGTCGGCCAAGCTGCTCGGCACCGTGCTGCACCTGCAGCGCGGGACGCCGTACGTCTACCAGGGCGAGGAGCTGGGCATGACCAACGCGCCCTTCGCCGGGATCGACGACTACCGCGACATCGAGTCGCTCAACCACTACCGCGAGGCGCTGGCGATGGGCGCCGACCCCGACGAGCTGCTGGCCGCGCTGCGGGCGATGAGCCGCGACCACGCGCGGACGCCCATGCAGTGGGACGCCACCGAGCACGCGGGTTTCACCGACGGCGAGCCGTGGATCGCGGTGAACCCGAACCACACCGAGGTCAACGCCGCCGCCTCGGTCGCCGACCCGGACTCGGTCTTCCACCACTACCGGGAGCTCATCGCGCTCCGGAAGTCGGAGCCGGCGGTCGCGCACGGCGACCTCACGATGCTGCTCGAGGACGACCCGGTCGTCTACGCGTTCACCCGACGGCTCGGGGAGACCGAGCTGCTCGTGGTCGCCAACTTCTCCGGCGAGCCGGTCGTGCCCGACCTCCCGGCGTACGACGAGTGGCTGGCGGGCGACCTGCTGCTCGGCAACGTGCCGGGCAGCGCGGGCGTCGAGCTCGCGGCGTGGGAGGCGCGGGTGCACCGGCGCACGAGCCACGCCATGACCACCTGGCTGATCGTCGCGGGCGTCGTCCTCGGCCTGTGGGTGCTGAGCTGCCTGCTGATGATGCTGCTCGCGCACCGGCTGCCGAACGGACTGCTCCGCCAGGTCGCCGAGTTCCTCCCCGCCTGCGTCACCACCGCCCGCACGCTGCGCAAGCACCCGGACGTGCCGCGCCGGGCCAAGGTGGCGCTGCTCGTGGCCGTCCTGTGGGTGGTCTCGCCGATCGACCTGCTGCCGGAGTTCCTCCCGATCATCGGTCCGCTCGACGACGTGGTCGCGGTCGTCCTGCTGCTCCGGTACGCCGCCCGCAGCATCCCGCGGGAGACCCTGCTGGCGGCGTGGCCCACCGACCCGACCCTGCTCGAGCGGCTGCTCCGGCCGGTGCGCCGGACGGCCTGACCGGGGTCAGCGAGCGGCGGCTCGCAGGGCGGCCGGCGAGCCCGGCGTGGGGAACCACCGCCACACGACCGCCGACTGGCCGAGCGTCCAGGTGGCGTTGCAGACCCAGTAGACGAGCAGCGCCGCCGGGACCACTCCCCCGGCGACGAGCAGGCCGACGGCGGAGATCGCGGGCATCAGCTGCTGCGCCCGCGCCATCGTCTCGGGCAGGTCGGTCAGGACGGTGTTCGGGGCGACCAGGTAGCGCTGCGTGACGAACGACAGCACGGCCGCCGTGCCGGCCAGCCCCGCGACCACGGCCAGGTGGGTCCAGCCGGCGCCGAGGTAGCCGCGCTCGACCAGCGGTACGCCGAGCAGGGTGGCCGCGCCGAGCGACGCGACGAGCTCGGGGCTCACCGCGCCGACCGAGCACACCGGCGGCGGCGTCGGCCACCAGGTGGTAGAGCGCCAGCCAGATCGGCAGCTGCACCAGCAGCGGCAGGAAGCCCAGCCGCGACATGTTGTGCTCGGCCGCGATCCGGCGGCGTTCCTCGCATGAACGCGCGCATGCTGTCGGCGTCCTTGCGGTTGCGATAGCGCTTGGTCAGCTCCTGCAGGCTGCGGCCGGGCCCGGGCCGAGGCGTGCGCCAGGCGGACGCCGTGGATCGCCAGCGGCAGCAGCAGGACGCGGACGGCGACCACGACGGCGGCGATGCACAGCAGCCAGGTGGTGCCGGACGCCGGATCGGCGCCGAGTGAGGTGAGGCCCGCGTGGGCCGCGGCGACGACGGCGGCGAGGGCGTTGGACAAGGGGTCGAGAACGGACATGGGTGTGCTCCTGGAAAGTGAAGGGGATGGACGGGGTCGTCTGCTCGCCGGGGCGAGCGTCAGACGCGGCCAGGAGCACGCGGGCGGAGCGGGTGGTGCACGGGGTCGGTGACCCGTCCGCGCAGCACCGGAGGTGCCTCGTCGCGGGCCACGGGGACCGTGGCCGGCGTGCCGCCCGCGAGGACGCACCACGCACCGAGCCGGACCAGCGCCGCCAGTCGCCAACGTCAGCGCCGCGAGGGCGACCACGCCGCTCGCGTCGGGGGCGGCGGTGAGCAGCGCCGGGAGCAGGAGCGCGAACAGGCCGCAGGCCATCCCGACGAGCGCGAGCCGGGCGCGCGCTGTCGCGTCGTCGCTGGCCCGGCTCATGGCTGCATGCTACTCGTCGCCCATCTTCTCGAGCCTGGCTCGCAGGGCCGGGACCCGGTGCGCGTTGCCGCGCAGCTCGACGTACGCGTCGCCGAACGCCCACAGCAGTGCGTCGTCGAGCCGGCGTACGGCGCCCGGCGGGTAGCGGTAGTCCATCCGCTCGGTGAGCGCGTCGGCGTCCACCGGCCGCAGCGCGTCGGCGAGCTCGGCCAGCGAGGTGATGCCCAGCTCCAGCAGCAGCCCGGAGATCCAGGCGTAGTGGTCGGTGCGCGACCAGCCGGCGTCGGCGTACTGCCCGGCCAGGAACGCCGCGAGCTCGCGCGGGCTGATCCGCGGGTCGTCGTCCTCGGCGTCGGGCTGGGCGCCGGTCATGCCGACCTGGAGCCGGTCGCGGATCGTGGAGAACTCGCGGTCGGCGAGCTCGAGCAGCCCGGCGGCGAGGGTGAAGCGGCGGTCGAAGTCGGGCACGTGCTCGTCGGGGATCGTGCCCTTGTAGCGGATGTCGTGCTCGAACTCCGCCCACGCGTGCTGCAGCACGGTCCGGATCTGGATCTGGGCGAGCCGGCCGCTGAGCAGCTCGTACGCCGGCTGGTCGTCGCGGCCGGCGTCGAGGCCGATCAGCAGGTGCCGGCTGGCGTAGCCGAAGCGGCCCTCGCTCGCGGTCTCCCGCCCCATGTCGCGGTCGTCGTGGACGACCACCTGGTCGTCGAGCAGGTCGGCGACCGCCTGCACGTCGCTGTGCACGTAGGTGATCACGCGGACCCCGATCTGGTCGGTGATCTCGCGCAGCGGGTCGGCGAAGGCGGGCCGGCCGTCGACCTCGCGCGCGGCCTTGGCGGCGAACGACGCCACCGACTTCGCCCGCCCGGTCACGCTCAGGTAGTTGATGCCGGCGTCGTCGAGGATCGAGGTCACCAGCGCGACGAACTGGTCGGCCGCGAGCCGCAGCGCGGGGTGCTGCTCGGCGTACTCGCGGACGGCGGAGCCGCCGGGGTCCTTCGTCTCCGGGGTGACCCGTGGCCCGCGCGGCGTCGGCTCGAGGTCCGGCGGCAGGGTCGGGGTGACGATGTAGCCGTTCTCGAAGTCGCCGTACGTCGTGGTGCGGTCGGGCTCCCGGGTCGCGAACAGCGCGACGTACGCGCAGACGACCGCGTCGACCTGGTCCTCGACCACCCGCAGCTCGCTCTTGCGGCGCGGCCGTCTCCACCGCGGAGCGCAGCGCCTGCCACTGGCCGTTCAGCACGAGTGGCGGGTCGGCGGCGGCCAGGCCCTCCAGCAGGCCGACGAGGACGATCAGCTCGGAGCGGAGCTGCTCGAGGTCGCGGCCCGGCTTGTTCTTGTACTTCAGGGTCCGGCCGAGCCGGAACAGCGCCACCGTCGCGGGGTGCGGGTAGACCTCGATCGCGCGGCGGGCGCGTCCCGAGCGCGGGTTCAGGTCGAGCCCGAGCCGGGCCGCGATCCGGGCTCCGCGCGGTTGCTCGCTGAACTCGGGCTTGCCGGTGTTGGACGGGTGGGCTCCCGCGTCGAAGCGCGCGAAGTCCTTGTTCAGCGCGGCCTCGGCCGGGCGGTTGCCGGTGGCGTTGGTGACGATGAGCGGGGCGTCGATCGCCACCAGGCAGTCGCCGTCGACGTACGGCTCGAGCGCGGCGACGATCTCGTCGTCGGTGCCGGCCGCCGAGACGTGCAGCAGGCGGCCGTCGGCGTCGAGGACCGCCAGCCCGGTGGGCTTCCGGTCACCCCAGGCCAGGTCGACTCCGACGAAGTGCATGGGGGCATGCTGCCCTAGTCGGGTACGTTCCGTGCTGGAGGTGGGCCGATGACGACCCTGGGTGAGCAGTTCGTGGCGGCGATCGCCCAGCGGGACCGGGACGGCCTGCGCCTGCTCCTGGCCGACGACGTCGACTTCAAGGGCATGACTCCCGGCCGGGTGTGGGAAGCCGCGGATCCCGGCGGGGTGGACGACATCGTGCTCGGCCACTGGTTCGAGGAGGACGAGCAGGTCAGCGCCGTCCCCGTCCTCGAGACCGCCCACATCGCCGGCGTCGACCGCGTCGGCTACCGGCTCGACGTCGAGACGCCGGACGGCCCGCGCGTCGTCGAGCAGCAGGCCTACTACCGGGTCAAGGACGACCGGATCGTGCACATGCGGGTCGTCTGCTCCGGCTTCCGGGTCCGCGCCTGATCCTCCGCCCCACGAGGCGTCAGCGGCCGTAGACGCTGACGTGCCGGACGCTTTCCCCGGTGAACGGCTCGCGGTTCCAGCCGCCCCAGCGGTGCAGCAGCCGCAGCCCGGCGATCCGGGCCATCAGGTCCAGCTCGCCGTGGCCGGCGATGCGGCACGAGATCGGCCCCATCCGGACGCCCGCGTTGCTGAGGTGCACGTGGTTCTCGTCGAGCAGCTGCGTCACCGGGTCGTAGCGGTGCACGTCCAGGACGACCTCGTCGGTGCTGACGCGCTCCGCGTTGATGTACTGCCGGCCGCGCAGCCAGGCCTCGGGCGTGCCCGCCTCGACCAGGAACACCCCGTCGTCGTCCAGGTGCCGTGCGGCGTTCTCGAAGCAACGCACCTGGTCGTCCTGGGTCAGCAGGTTGTAGACCGTGTTGAAGACGAGGTAGATCAGGCGATAGCGGCCCGGCGCCTCGGCCCGCGACATGTCGCCCATGACCACGGTGAGGTCGTCGCCGCCGGGCTTCTCGCGCAGCCGCGCGACCATGTCCGGCGACAGCTCGATCCCGTCCACCGGGACCCCGCGCCCCGCCAGTGGCAGGGCGATCCGGCCGGTGCCGATGGCGAGCTCCAGGGCGCGCCCCGACCCGGCGAGCTCCGCCAGGAGGTCCACCGTCTCCGCCTCGTCACCGCGAGGCTCGTCGTCGTACTGGCGCGCGACGTCCGGGCCGAAGCTGGTCGCGGGATCGAATCCGTCCATGCCCGGCAGCCTGCGCGGTCGACGGTCTGCGGGGCAACGGCTTTTCGGCCGTTCCGGGGAAGGTCGGGGGAAGGCGAGCTCACTAGCTTCCTCGCCAAGGAGGTGGGCCGATGGGCACCATGGGTGAGGACTTCGTGGCGGCGATCGTCAAGCGCGACCGGGAGGGTCTGCGCACGCTGCTGGCCGACGAGGTGGACTTCAAGGGATTGACCCCGAGCCTGTTCTGGCGGGCCGAGAACCCCGCCGACGTCGAGGCGATCGTGTTCGACCACTGGTTCGAGGACATGGAGGTCACGGCCGTCCCCGTCCTCGAGACCGACGACGTGGCCGGCATCAGCCAGATCGGCTACCGGTTCGACGTGGACACCAAGCTGGGTCCGCGCGTCGTCGAGCAGCAGGCGTACTACAAGGTCAAGGAAGGCCGGATCACCTTCGTGCGGCTGGTCTGCTCGGGCTTCCGGATCCCCTAGCTCGGCTCAGGCGTGCTCGCGGAGGTACCTGCCGAAGTGCGGCACCGTGAACGCGATCCGGCCCCGCTCGCCGGAGTAGATCAGCCCCTTCTTCAGCAGCGAGTCGCGGGCCGGTGAGAGGGACTGCGGCTTCTTGCCGAGCGCGGACGCGACGTCGGAGGTGGGCACGCTGTTGATGTCGTCGAGCCCCTCCTCGGCGGTCTCGGCGATGACGACGGCGGTGTCGGCCATCGCGCGGAGGTACTCCCGCTCCCCCGGCGTCGCCCGCTCGAACCGGCTGCCGAAGAACCCGACGGCCAGCTCGGCCTCGGCCTGCGGCGCGGCGACCGCGACGTCCTCGGCGGTGATCGGCGAGCGCGGCGCGAGGTCCCACACGACCTTGCCGTAGGCCTGGATGAAGTACGGGTAGCCGCCGGTCGCGGCGTACATCGCGGCCAGCGCGTCCTCGGCGTACGCCGCGTCCTCGTCGAGGGCGGGCGCGCTCAGCGCGCGGTCGGCGGCGTCGCGGGCGAGCCGGTCGATCCGCTGGTAGCGGAAGAGCCGCTCGGAGTAGGACTTGCTGGCGGAGAGGACCGCCGGCAGGTGCGGCAGCCCGGCGCCGACGACGATCACCGGCAGCCCCGACTGGCTGATCTCGTGGCAGGCCGCGCACAGGGCGGAGACGTCGTCCGGGCCGAGGTCCTGCATCTCGTCGATGAAGACCGCCACGCCCTTGCCGACGTCGGCCGCGAGCCCGCCGAGGTCGGTGAACAGCTCGACCAGGTCGATCTCGATGTCGCCGGAGTCGGCGCGGCCCTTCACGGCCGGGGCGTCGATCCCCGGGTGCCACTGGTCGCGCAGCTTCGCGCCGGCGCCGGCCTCACGTTGCGCGAAGGACCGGATCACGCCGAGCACGTGGTCGACGTCGTCGGGCTTCGGGTGGCCGAGCTCGCGGACCGCCTGGTGCAGCGCGCTCGACAGCGGGCGGCGCAGCGCCTGGTCGGGGCGGGCCTCGAGCTTGCCGGTGCCCCACTGGCGGCGTACGGCCGAGGAGCGGAGCGCGTTGAGCAGCACCGTCTTGCCCACGCCGCGGAGTCCGGTCAGGACCAGGCTGCGCTCCGGGCGGCCGCGCGCGACCCGCTCGAGGACGACGTCGAACGCACGGAGCTGCTCGTCGCGCCCGGCCAGCTCGGGCGGTCGCTGGCCGGCGCCGGGCGCGTACGGGTTCCGGATCGGGTCCACGATCGGACCGTATCCGGCTGTCTAGGCGTGACCGTAGATTTCGCCGGGCGCGTCTCGCTGGTTGATCGTTCCGGCGGCGAATCTCGCGCCGGTACGACAGGCAGCCGGGGCCGACAAGCTGTCGACGTTGCGGTCGCAGCTTCGCGCGGATATCGACGGTCAGGCGGTCTCGGCGCCGCTGGTACGCCGCTGGGAGAGCGCGACGTCGTACGCCTGGTCGAGGCCGCTGCGCAGCAGCGCGATCAGGTCGGGCACGTCGTCGACGTCCAGGCGGAACGAGCCCGCACAGACGTTGTCGCGCCACAGGGAGAGCACGACCAGGCCGGACTCGTGGTGCCAGCTGACCCGGAGCGCGCGGTCGCCTCCGCGGGAGTCGAGGAAGACCGACCCCGCCGCAGGGAGCGGGCGAGCGGCTGGCATACCTCCATGATGCTCCGGAAATCGGACATCCGGTAGCGATCCCTGGACGAGCGGCTGGTGGTCTCGACAAGTCGGGCGAATTTCGAGACGGTCGCGCCGCCCTCGCAAGCTCGATCGACGCCGAGCTCCTCAATCTCGCCGCACCACGGCTTCGCGGGCTCAGTCGTGCGGCGTGAAATACACTGCGGGCGTGCCCGAGCTGCCCGAGGTGGAAGCGCTGGCCCTCGACCTGCGGGGCCGGCTCGACGGGCGCGCCATCGTCAAGGTCCACATCGCCGCGTTCAGCGCGCTGAAGACGTTCGACCCGCCGCTCTCGGCGCTCGAGGGGACGCTCGTCGACGACGTCACCCGGCACGGCAAGTTCCTCGACATCGACACCTCCGGGCTCCACCTGGTCCTGCACCTCGCCCGCGCCGGCTGGATCCGCTGGCGCGACGAGGTGCCGAGCATCCCGCCCAAGCCGAGCAACAAGTCGCCGCTCGCGGTGCGGGTCGTCCTCGACGACCAGTCCGGCCTCGACATCACCGAGGCCGGCACCCGCAAGAGCCTCGCGATGTACGTCGTCCGGTCGCCCGCCGACGTGCCCGGCATCGCGTCGCTGGGGCCCGACCCGCTCACCGACGGCTTCACCATCGAGGTGCTGCGCGGGATCCTCGACCACGCCGGCCGCGCCCAGATCAAGGGCGTGCTGCGCCACCAGGGCACCATCGCGGGCATCGGCAACGCCTACTCCGACGAGCTGCTGCACGCCGCGAGGATGTCGCCGTTCAAGCCCGCCAGCAGCCTGAGCGAGACCGAGCTCGAGACGTTGTACGCCGCGATCCGCGGGGTACTGGGCGACGCGGTGGAGCGTTCGCGCGGGCTGGCGGCCAGCGAGCTGAAGGGCGAGAAGAAGACCAACATGGCCGTCCACGGCCGCACCGGCCAGAAGTGCCCGGTCTGCGGCGACACCGTGCGCGAGGTGTCGTTCGCCGACTCCAGCCTGCAGTACTGCCCGACCTGCCAGACGGGTGGCAAGCCGCTCGCCGACCGGCGGATGTCCAAGCTTCTGAAGTGAGGGGACCATGCAGATCCCGACCGTCAACACGACCGACCTTCCGAACCCGCTGCCCGAGGACGTGAGCGTCCTCGACGTGCGGCAGCCGGTCGAGTGGGCGCACGGCCACATCGACGGCGCCGTGCACATCCCCCTGATGGAGCTGATCCAGCGCCTCGACGAGGTGCCGCCCGGCCGCACCGTCGTCGTGTGCAAGGTCGGTGCCCGGTCGGCGCAGGCGGTGGCCTACCTCTCCCAGCAGGGGTACGACGTCGCCAACCTCGACGGCGGCATGGTCGAGTGGGTCGACGCCGGCCGGCCGATGGTCAGCGACACCGGCCGGCCGCCGCAGGTCGTCTGACGGCGCGCGTCACTCCACCGTGGCGCCGCCGCTGAGCTCGTCGGCGCAGGTGTCCTGGAGGTACTTCTCGTAGGCGTCCATGTCGTCCTCCTGCTCGGGACTGACATCGGCGCCGAGGTTGCTGACGTCCTCGCGGGTCGCGTCGTCGTCGAGCTTGTCGATCTCCTCGAGGACCAGGTCGAAGCCGGCGCGCGCGGCTTCGGGCATGTCCTCCGGGGTGCCGGTCTCGGCGAGCTGGTCGCCGGCCTCCTTCAGCACTGCGACGGCCTCGGACGCCTCCGCGTCGGGGTCCAGCTTGCCGAGGTCGGCGAGCAGGTCGCCGAAGTTCCCGCAGAACTCCTCCGTGGACGCATCGGTGGGCGGCGCGGCGTTGTCGCTGCCGCCGTCGCCACCAGCCGCCGTCACCGCCGCAGCCGATCGCGGTGCCGGCAACCAGCACCAGGCTCGCGGCAATCAGAGCAGTCCTCATGGTGTCTCCGTCCCGTCGTACGTCGTCGGACGGCCCATTCAACCTTGCCCCTCCGGGTCGACGAACCTCGGGAGCGGAAGGCGCAGCGCGACGGCCAGCCGCGCGAGGTACTCGCGGCGCGGGATCTCCACCGCGCCGAGGCTGGCCAGGTGCGGCGTGCACCACTGGGCGTCGATCAGCCGCGTGTTCCACGAGCTGGTCGTCGAGCATCCGGCACAGCCCCAGCAGCGCGACCTTCGAGGCGTCCCGCTCCCGGTGGAACATCGACTCGCCGGCGAACAGCCCGCCGATCGCCACGCCGTACAGCCCTCCGGCCAGGCGGCCGTCGCGCCACGCCTCGACGGAGTGCACCCAGCCCAGCTGGTGCAGGCGGAGGTACGCCGCCCGGATCTCCGGGTCGATCCAGCCGCTGTCGCGGCGCGGGTCGGCGCAGGCGTCGAGCACCTCCTCGAACGCCGTGTCGACCCGGATCTCGAAGTCCCGGGCCGAGCGCCGCAGCGACCGGGACACCTGCATCCCGCGCACCGGCAGCACGCCACGGCGGACCGGGCTCCACCAGTACATCGGGTCGCCGCGGGTGCCCGACGGCATCGGGAACATGCCGCGCCGGTACGCCGCGAGCAGCGTGCCGGGAGCCAGGTCCGCGCCGGCGGCGACCAGGTCGTCGGAGTCGTCCAGCCGCTCCGGGCCGGGGAACGACCAGGAGGTCGGCGGCGGCTCGACGGGCATGAGGAGACCGTAAGCCACTTCGACGCGGTCCGTAGGATTCCCGCCATGGGCGTCAAGGGAAGTGTCACGTCGAGCATCGGGAAGCGGGTGGCCCCGCGGTTCCCCGCGATGGCGCCCGACCTCACCTGGACGTTCGTCCGCGAGGCCCTCAACCGCGCCATCCACGGCGTCGGCCCGCTCCCGCCGGCCGCGAAGGCGGCCGACAAGCAGCTGGAGGAGCAGCACGGCGACGTCGAGAAGGCGATCCACGAGGTGATCGAGAACCACGTCCGGTACGCCGGCGCGCAGGGCTTCGCCACGAACCTCGGCGGCGTGGTCACGGCGGCCGTCACCATCCCGGCCAACATCACCGGCCTGGCCCTGATCCAGTGCCGGATGATCGCCGGCATCGCCCACCTGCGCGGCCACGACCTCGACGACCCGCGGGTGCGCAACGCGATCATGGCCTGCCTGCTCGGCGAGGACACCGTCGACGCCCTGGTCAAGAAGAAGAAGCTGCCGGCCCCGCCGATGGCGCTCGCCACCGCGCCGGCGTACGACGTGAAGGTCGAGCGGCTGGTCGCGGCCGAGGTGGCCTCCGACCTGATCACCAAGGTCGCCGGGAAGCGGCTCGCGGTGACGGTCGGCCGCCGGGTCCCCATCGTGGGTGGGGTTGTCGGCGCCGGAGCCGACGGCTACGTGACGTGGCGGGTCGGCCGCTACGCCGACCGTGAGCTCCTGCCCCGCGCCCGTCGGTAGACCGCCAGCAGCCCGCGACCCATCCGGCTGGCGCCGCAGCTTGCGCACGACCTTCCGGCGGAGGCGATAGGTGGGCCGCAGGTAGGAGCGCTCGAGGTCGCGGTGGGCGCTGTCGAGCTCGCCGGAGAGCCGCTGCTCGGTGTCGAGCAGGCGGGCGTTCTCCAGCAGCAGCGCCTTGATCGCGTCGACGGCCGCGTCGGCGACCTCGCTCTCGTCGGGCCGGTCGGGGTCGGCGTACGGCAGCGTCGGCGACGGGGCCGACCAGGTCGCCGAGGTCCCCGACGACGTCGTACCCGCGCGCCTTGATCTCGTCGATCCAGGCGCCGGTCAGCTCCTGGACCCAGGGGTGCGCGTCCGGCGGCAGCGTCAGCCGCGGCGAGCCGGACCGGTGGGACAGCGTCTGGTGGGCGAGCAGCTCGCGGACCAGCGGCCGGTAGCGCGGCGGCTCGAGGGCGTGGTTCGCGCGGATGTTGATCCGGCGCAGCAGCGAGGTCTCGGGCACGCCGAGGGACGGGTTGGCCCGCTCGCCCTCGAGGTCGAGGTCGAGGCCGGTCAGGCCGAGCGCCTGGCTGAACCGCTCCCAGAGCAGGTTCGACGGCTGGCCCGGCGCCGGCACCGTCACCAGGTGGACCCGGTCGGGCGGCAGGTCGTGGCACCAGCGGTTGAGGATGTCCGGGATCTCCTGGACGCCCCAGAACCAGGTGGCGATCCGGCCCTCGCGGTCGGGGTTCTGGATCGCCTGGAGGAACCGCGCGTAGCTGAGCTCGCGGCGGTGCTTGATGTTCTCCTGCCACTCGGCCGGGATCTGCCGGACCAGGTCGCGCACCGAGAGCACGACGTGGACCTCGACGCCGGGGTGCCCGAGCGAGGACAGCGCTCGGGCGACCTGGGCGCGGGAGGCGGTGGCCAGGATCTCGTGGCTGATGATCGCGGTGCCGTCCCAGTCGCGGACCTGCCGGGCCAGGCGGTCCCACGCGCCGACCGCCTCGGTCTCCAGGCCGCCCCACGGCAGCCGCATCAGGTCGAGGGCGGCGAGGAACTGCGCGTCGAACCGGTCGGCCGGGTAGAGGATCCCGGCGCCGCGCAGGGTGCGCCGGTTCCGGAACAGCACGTCCTGGAGGTACGACGTCCCGGTCTTCGGGGTGCCGACGTGCAGGAGGACCCGCTTGCTCACGCGTCACCCTCCTCGGTCGTCGTCGGCGTCCCGGTCAGCATCATCCGCAGCGCCAGGTCGAGGGTCGCGGTGTCCGACGGCGCCTCGACCGTCGCGCGGTCGCCCGGCAGCAGCGCCTCGGGCGGCCCGTGCACAGCGTAACCAGCGCCGCGGAGCTCCTCGGTGATCCGCTGCGCGTGCGCGCGCACCCAGTCGAGGTGCTCCTCCGGTACGCCGAGCGGCAGCCCGGGTGCGCCCGCGAGCCGGGGCCGGAGCGTCCGGCGGAGCAGCGCGCTCCGCTGGCCGCCGGACACGTAGCAGCCCCAGCACGGCCGCCATCCGGCGGGCCAGGTCGGGCACCGCGGCCGCGGGCGGGGCGGGCAGCGCCACCGACCGGCGTACGCCGACGCAGGGCGGGCAGCGCGTCGGGGTCGAGGACGACGTGCACGCGCTCCCGGCCGACCCGGCGCGCCCAGTGCCGGGCACCGGCGGCGAGGTCGGAGCGGCCGGGCAGCCGGTCGTGCTCGGCCATCCGCCGGATCCAGGCCCGCCAGGACCGGGCGCCCTGGTCGAAGCAGCGGGCGGTCCAGGCGTCGGCCAGCATCCGGCCCAGGTCGGCGCCGAGCAGCGACCACCGGCGCGTCGCGACCGCCCCCGGGAGGGCGGCCACGCGCGGCCAGCTCCGCGCGGACCGGGCCGACCAGCTCGGGGTCGCCGACCAGCCGGTAGCGGGTGCGCCAGGGCCGGGCACGCGGGTGCCGCGGCCGCGGCGGCAGGCCGGCCGCGACCACGTCCTCGGTGAGGACGGCGGTGGCGACCCGGAGCAGCTCGCCGGCCGACACCTCGGCCGGGTCGACCGGCCGGGGGCCGAACGGGTTCGCCTCGACGGCGCCGACCAGCTCGAGGTCCGGCTGGCCGCGGCCGACGGCGCTGGCGTCCAGCACCCGGTCGGCGAGCACCGGCGACACCGGGCCGGCCAGGTTGAGGCGACGGAGCAGCTCGAGCTGCTGCGCGCCGGGGACGACCGGGCCGATCGGCGTCACCCGGCTCGCGCCCACGCGGCCCACGGCGTGGTCCCGCCGTCCCGCAGGTGGTGCACCCAGCCCCAGGCCCGACGCTCCCCCTGGTCCGCGGCGGTGTCGGCGTTCACCGGCTCCGCAGCTTCTCGGCGCGGGCGCGGATCCGGCGTACGAGCTGCTGGTCGGGGTCGGTCCGCGACGCCGCCTCCTCGGTCATCGCGGCCAGCGCGTCGACCGCGACCTTGAGCCGCTTGCGGGGCGACACCCGGTCGGGGTTCTGCCACGGGGTCGTCGTCGGAGGGCCAGACCGGGCGCAGGTCCTCGAGGTCACCGATGACGTTCACGCCGCTCTGCCGCAGGTAGTCGATGGAGCGCTGGGAGTTCTGCTCGACCCACCCGTAGGCCTCGGGCGGCAGCCGCACCGGCGCAGACGTCGTGTTGACCAGCTCGTTCTCGGCGAGCATGTCGCGGATCAGGGCGTCGTACGCCGCCTCCCGCCGGGTCTGCCGGTCGAGCCTGCGGTTGAGCTGCCGGATCAGCTGCGTCTCGGCGACGCCGAGGGAGCGGTTGGTCCGCTCGCTGTCCTCGGGCGCCCAGGCGGGGTCGATCCCGAACGCCTCGCAGAACCGCAGCCACAGCGGACCGCCGCCGGTCGTGTCGCCGCCCGACGGGGGGACGGTGACGACGTGCATCCGGTCGGGGGTCAGGTCGGAGCCCCACGTGCCGAGGACGGCCGGGAGGTCGAAGGCCCGGACGAACCAGGGCTTGGCGTTCTGGCAGCGGCGCAGGAACTTGCGGAACGGCCACTTCCGGCCCTGCTTGATGCTCTCCTGCCAGGCGGCCGGGATGGCGCGGCCGAGGTCGCGGGCGGAGTAGACGACGTGGACCTCGCTGTCGGCGAGGTCGGCCATCGCGCGGGCCACGTGCTCGGGCCGGGCCGGCGCGAGGATCTCGTGGCTGACGATGACCGTGCCGGACGCGCGGCGTACCCGCCGGACCAGCGCGTCCCAGCTGCCCTTCGCGTGCCCGGGATCGCCACCCCAGTCCTGGTCGAGCAGGTCGAGGGCGGCGCGGAAGTGGAACAGCCCGGGGCTGACCAGCGGCGACCGCGTCGGGAAGTGCACGCCGTGCGCGGACGAGGCTCTTGGAGTTCAGGGTGAGCCGGTCCTGGAGGTAGGTCGTCCCCGTCTTCGGTGCACCGATGTGCAGGTAGACGACGCGGCTCATGGCCCCGATTGTGCCGTAGGGACGGATCTCGCGGTCAGGCCGGCTCTGCGAGCGCCCGGACCACGGCCGAGGGGCTGGGCCGGCCGAGCTGTGCCGGCCATCCAGACGCTGGTCGCGACCACCTGCTCGAGGTCGACGCCGGTCTCGATCCCGAGGCCGCGCAGCATCCAGACCAGGTCCTCGGTGGCGAGGTTGCCGGTGGCGCTCTTGGCGTAGGGGCAGCCGCCGAGGCCGCCGGCGCTGGCGTCGAACGTCGTGATCCCCTGCTCCAGGGCGGAGTGGGTGTTGGCGAGCGCCTGGCCGTAGGTGTCGTGGAAGTGCATGGCGAGCTGGTCGACGTCCATGCCCGGCGTCGAGGAACCCGCGGACCAGGCGCTTGACGTGGCCGGCGGTGCCGACGCCGATGGTGTCGCCGAGGCTGAGCTCGCTGGCGCCGAGGTCGAAGAGCCGCTTGCCGACGGAGACGACCTGCTCGACCGGCACCTCGCCCTCCCACGGGTCGCCGAAGCACATCGACACGTAGGCGCGGACGTCGACACCGGCGTCGCGGGCGCGGCGCACGGTCGGCTCGAACATCGCGAACTGCTCGTCCAGGCTGCGGTTGAGGTTGCGCTGCGCGAAGGTCTCGGTCGCGGACCCGAAGATCGCGATGTGCCGGCAGCCCAGCTCGAGCGCCCGGTCCAGCCCGCGCTCGTTGGGGACCAGCACCGGCAGCTCGCGGCCCTCGTCGCCGAGCAGCTCCATCAGCTCGGCCGCATCCGCCAGCTGCGGGCACCCACTTCGGGTGCACGAAGCTGGTCGCCTCGACGATCGGCAGCCCGGCCGCGACCAGCCGCCGGATGAACTCCGCCTTGACCTCGGTGGGCACCAGCGCCGACTCGTTCTGCAGCCCGTCCCGCGGGCCGACCTCGTAGATCGTGACCCGCTCCGGCAGCCCCTCGGCCGGTACGACGGTGGGCGTCCTCATGACGCGGTCTCCTCCGGGTCGACCTGGAACAGCCGGGCGCCGAGCGCGACCTGGTCGCCGGTGGCGGCGTCGACCGCCGCGACGGTGCCGGCGAACGGCGCCTTGAGGCTGAGCTCCATCTTCATCGCCTCCATCACCCCGAGGACGTCGCCCTCGGCCACGGCCTGGCCGGCCTCGACGCGGACGTCGAGGACGGTGCCGGGCATCGGGGCGAGGATCGTGCCGTCGCCCGCGTCGACGGCGTGGTCGCCGAAGACGTCGGGACGCTCGAAGACGTGGCGATGGCCCTGGTGGACGACCTCCACGAAGTGCGCCTGCGCGTTGACGACGGCCTGCTCGCGGCGGCCGGCGAGGGCGAGCACGACGACGTGTCGTTCGGCGAGCAGCTCGCGGACCTCGAGCTCGCCCACCAGCCCGCGCGCCCGGTCGACCAGGACCGTCTCGTCGAGCTCGACCACGACCGGCGCCGGGTCGGCGCCGGACCGCCAGCCGTCGGCCTGGAACGGGTGGCCGCTGTCCGATGGAGACCAGCATCGCGCTGGTCCACGCCGCGAAGACCCGGGCGGTGTCGCGGCTCGGCGGCTCGACCGTGGCGTGGTCCAGCCAGGCGGTGTCGATGGTGGCGTCGCGGAACTCGTCGCTGGCGGCCAGCGCGCGCAGGAAGCCGACGTTCGTGGTCAGCCCGAGGATCGCGGTGTCGTCGAGCGCCGCGACCAGCGCGCGCCGGGCGGACTCGCGGTCCGGGCCGTGCACGATGATCTTGCCGAGCATCGGGTCGTACGACGTGCTGACGACCTGGCCGGGCTCGAGGGCGTGGTCGACCCGCGCGTGGCTGGGCCAGCGGACGATCGACGTGGCACCGGCCTGGGGCAGGAAGCCCCCGAACGAGTCCTCGGCGTACACCCGGGCCTCGATGGCGTGGCCGCTCGGCTGGATCTCGGCCTGGTCCCAGCCCAGCGGCATGCCGATCGCGACCATCAGCTGGCCGGCGACCAGGTCGAGGTCGCCCAGGATCATCTCGGTGACCGGGTGCTCCACCTGGAGCCGGGTGTTCATCTCCAGGAAGTAGGCCTCGCCGGTGTCGTCGTCGAGCAGGAACTCGACGGTGCCGGCGTTGACGTAGCCGACGTGCCTCGCCAGCGCCACGGCCGAGCTCGTGACGAGCTCGCGGACCTCCGGCGTGATCGTCGGGGCCGGGCGCCTCCTCGAGCACCTTCTGGTGCCGGCGCTGGGTGGAGCAGTCGCGCTCGAAGAGGTGGACGACGTTGCCGTGGCTGTCGGCCATCACCTGCACCTCGATGTGCCGCCCGTGCTCGACGTACTTCTCGACCAGGATGGTGTCGTCGCCGAACGCCGACGCGGCCTCGCGCTTCGCGGCGGCGACGGCCTCGTCGTACTCCCCGGCCGACCGGACGATGCGCATGCCCTTGCCGCCACCACCGGCGGCCGCCTTGACCAGCACCGGGATAGCGCGGCGTCGTCCGACGGCTCGCCCTGCGGAACGACCGGAACGCCAGCAGCGACGGCGATCTCGCGGGCGGCGTCCTTGCGGCCCATCTGCTCCATGACCTCGGCGGACGGGCCGACGAAGACGATGCCGGCGGCCTCGACCGCGCGCACGAACTGCGCGCGCTCGGACAGGAAGCCGTAGCCGGGGTGCACGGCGGCGGCGCCGGTCGCGACCGCTGCCGCGACGACGGCGTCGATGTCGAGGTAGCTCTCGACCCGGATCGCGTCGTCGGCGGCGTGCACGTGCGGCGCGTCGGCATCGAGGTCGGTGAAGATCGCGATGCTGCGCACGCCGTGCCGGCGGCAGGTGCGGATGACGCGCAGCGCGATCTCGCCGCGGTTGGCGACGAGGACGGACTCGAGCACTCCTGCGAGGGAGACGGACACGCTCATCACATCCGGAAGATGCCGTAGGAGGGCTCCGGGATCGGCGCGTTCGCCGCGGCCGCCAGGCCCATGCCGAGCACCCGGCGGGTGTCGGCCGGGTCGATGATGCCGTCGTCCCAGAGCCGGGCGGTCGAGTAGTACGGCGAGCCCTGGTGCTCGTACTGGTCGCGGATCGGGGCCTTGAAGGCCTCCTCGTCCTCGGCCGACCAGTCGTCGCCGCGAGCCCTCGATGCCGTCGCGCTTGACGGTCGCGAGGACGGAGGCCGCCTGCTCGCCACCCATCACCGAGATCCGGGCGTTCGGCCACATCCAGAGGAACCGCGGGTCGTAGGCCCGGCCGCACATGCCGTAGTTGCCGGCGCCGAAGGAGCCGCCGATGACGACCGTGAACTTCGGGACGACCGAGCAGGCCACCGCCGTGACGAGCTTGGCGCCGTCGCGGGCGATGCCGCGGTTCTCGTACTCGCGGCCGACCATGAAGCCGGTGATGTTCTGCAGGAACACCAGGGGTACGCCGCGCTGGTTGCACAGCTCGATGAAGTGCGCGCCCTTGAGCGCCGACTCGCTGAACAGGATGCCGTTGTTGGCGACGATCCCGACCGGGTGGCCCCAGATCCGGGCGAAGCCGCAGACCAGGGTCTCGGCGTACAGCTTCTTGAACTCGTGGAAGCGGCTGCCGTCGACGACCCGGCGGATCACCTCGCGGACGTCGTACGGCGTGCGGGTGTCGGCGGGCACCACGTCGTAGAGCGTCGCCGGGTCCTCGTGCGGCTCCTCGACCTCGTGCACCGGGATCGAGTGCGCCGTCGGCCGCTCGAAGGTGTCCACGATCGACCGCACGATCGCCAGCGCGTGGGCGTCGTCGTCGGCGAGATGGTCGACGACGCCGGACGTCCGGGCGTGCACGTCGCCGCCGCCGAGGTCCTCGGCCGTGACGACCTCGCCGGTCGCGGCCTTCACCAGCGGCGGGCCGCCGAGGAAGATCGTGCCCTGGTTCCTGACGATCACGGTCTCGTCGGACATCGCCGGAACGTAGGCGCCGCCGGCCGTGCAGGAGCCCATGACCGAGGCGATCTGGGGGATGCCGCGGGCCGAGAGGTTGGCCTGGTTGAAGAAGATCCGGCCGAAGTGCTCACGGTCGGGGAACACCTCGTCCTGCATCGGCAGGAACGCGCCGCCGGAGTCGACCAGGTAGACGCACGGCAGGTTGTTGTCGAGCGCGACGGCCTGCGCACGCAGGTGCTTCTTGACCGTGATCGGGTAGTAGGTGCCGCCCTTGACGGTCGCGTCGTTGGCGACGACCACGCACTCGCGGCCGCTGATCCGGCCGATGCCGGTGACGATGCCGGCGCTGGGGACGGACTCGCCGCTGGAGTCCGGGGCGCCGTACATCCCGGTCGCCGCCAGGGGGCTGAGCTCGAGGAACGGGCTGCCGGCGTCGAGCAGCCGGTCCACCCGGTCGCGGACCAGCAGCTTGCCGCGGTCGGTGTGCTTGGTGCGGGCGGCCTCGCTGCCGCCCCTGCGGACGACGGCGAGCCGCTCGCGCAGGTCGGCGACGAGCGCCTTGAGGTCCTGGCTCACCCGGTCAGGTTAGCGATCGTTAACCTGCCCTGTCCACCGCCGGAATGCCCGGTGCCGGCCCCGGCGTTCTCCCACGACGACGCACCACCGACCGCAATGGAGAGCACCCGTGAGCACCATCGACCTCGGAGCCGAGACCTTCGAGTCCACCGTGAAGTCCAACGACATCGTCTTCGTGGACTTCTGGGCGAGCTGGTGCGGACCGTGCCGGCAGTTCGCGCCGGTCTACGAGCAGGCGTCGGAGGACAACCCCGACCTGGTCTTCGGGAGCGTCAACACCGAGGAGGAGCGCGAGCTCGCCGGCGCCGCCGGGATCAGCTCGATCCCGACCCTGATGGCCTTCAAGGAGGGCGCGCTGGTCTTCGCCCAGCCGGGTGCGCTGCCGCCCGAGGCGCTGACGAAGCTGATCGACGCCGTGCGCTCACTCGACATGGACGACGTCCGCGCCGAGGCGAAGGACGCCTGAGCTCGCGACGTCAGCGGGCGTTGAGCCGGGCGGCCTGACGCGTCAGGTGGTCCCGCTCGGCGAGGTTGGGCGCCTGGTGAGCCGCTTCGGCGTACAGCCGTGCCGCCGTCGCCAGGTCGCCGTCGCGTTCGTGGAGGTACGCCGCCACGGCGGTGTGGCGGGGCAGTGAGTCGTGCAGCTCCGCGAGCGCAGCCAGGCCCGCGCGCGGTCCGTCGGCCTCGCCGACCGCCACCGCGCGGTTGAGCCGGACCACCGGGCTGTCGGTGAGGCGCTCGAGCTCGTCGTACCACTCGACGATCTGCACCCAGTCGGTCTCCTCGGCCGTGGGCGCGTCGGCGTGGAGCGCCGCGATCGCGGCCTGGGCCTGGAACTCACCCAGCCGGTCGCGGGCGAGCGCCGCCTGCAGGATCTCGACGCCCTCGGCGATCGCCACGGTGTCCCACCGGCCGCGGTCCTGCTCGGCGAGCGGCACCAGGCTGCCGTCGGCTGCGGTCCGCGCGGCCCGCCGGGCGTGGTGGAGCAGCATGAGGGCGAGCAGCCCCGCCACCTTCCGGGTGCGTCGATCGAGGCCGCGAGCTGCCGGGTGAGCCGGATCGCCTCGGCGGCGAGGTCGACGTCGCCGGAGTAGCCCTCGTTGAAGACGAGGTACAGGACGCGCAGCACGGTGGCGACGTCGCCGGGCTGGTCGAACCGCACGCCGGAGACGGTGCGCTTGGCCCGGCTGATGCGCTGCGCCATGGTCGCCTCGGGCACCAGGTAGGCCTGCGCGATCTGGCGGGTGGTCAGCCCGCCGACCGCACGCAGCGTCAGCGCGACCGCGGACGACGGCGTCAGCGACGGGTGCGCGCACAGGAAGTAGAGCTGCAGCGTGTCGTCCACCCCGGACGCTGCTCCCGGCGCCGGCTCCTCGTCGACGAGGTCCTCGCGCCGGCGGCGGGCGGTCTCGGACCGGGTCGCGTCCAGGAACCGGCGCCAGGCCACGGTGACCAGCCAGCCCTTCGGGTCCCGCGGCGGGTCGTCCGGCCAGACGCGGACGGCCTCGACCAGCGCCTCCTGCACGGCGTCCTCGGCCGCCGCGAAGTCGGCGCCGCGGCGGACGAGGATCCCCAGGACGCTCGGCGTGAGGCTCCGGAGCAGGACCTCGTCCACCTGAGAGCTCACTCCGTGATGGTCGCAGGGCTCGGTCGAAGAACGGGCGCAGCTCGAGCCACTCGTGGATCGGCTTCCCGCCCGCCCCCGGGCGCGGCCGACAGCTCCCCGGCCAGCTCGACGCGCGCGCTCGTGGCTGTCGACGTCGATCACCATCCAGCCGGCGATCAGGTCCTTGGTCTCGGCGAACGGGCCGTCCGTGACCGGCGGGCGCCCCTCCCCGCCGTACTGGACCAAGGTGCCCTCGGGGGCGAGTGCCTGGCTGTCGACGAACTCGCCGGTCTCCTCGAGCCGTTCCGCGAAGTCGCGCATGTACTGGACGTGGGCCGAGATCTCCTCCGGCGTCCACTGGTCCATCGGCACGTCGTTGACCGCAGCCGGCGCGCCTCGGTAGTGCTTGAGCAGCAGGTACTTGGCCATCGTGCTTCTCCTCCGTGTGGTGCGACCCATTCTGGTCGCGTTCACAGCGGGGACGGAGCCGGCCTCGGGTTCTCGACATCGTCGATCCGTCGAAAGCGGCCGCGCCGCCCCGGCGTACTCCCTATCCTCGTCGGGTGGACACCACGATGAAGCGGCCCGTGGCCGCGCTGCTGGCAGCCGTTCTCCTGCTCGCACTGACGACCGCGACGCTCCAGGCACCGGCGGACGCCACCACGGCGGCCCGAGGTTCAGGCTTCTTCGCCGGGCGACTCGTCGACCAGGGCACCGGCGATCCCGTGCACGGGGCCATCGTCAAGGTCTTCCGGATCAACACCGACCATCTGCTCGGCCGCGCGCAGAGCGGACCGAACGGCCGCTTCCGGATCGAGGGTCTCCCGGCCGCCGACGAGGAGCTCGAGGTCCGGGTCAAGGGCTCGCCGGTCGACTACGAGAACGGCTGGGTGGGCTGCTCGCACAAGGTCGTCCCGTCCTGGGCCGACGCCTGCTCGTTCGGCCAGGGCCGGCAGTCGAAGTTCAAGCTCCAGCACCTCTGACTCTCCCGCGGCCAGTTAGCGAACGCTAACCTTGCCCGGTGACGACCGAGCCGCTCGACGCGCCACCCAGCCGGCGCGACCAGATCCTGGCGACCGCCGCTGAGCTGTTCGCGGCGCGCGGCTTCCACGGCGTCTCCGTCGCCGACCTGGGCGCGGCCTGCGGAATCTCCGGTCCCGCGCTCTACAAGCACTTCCCGAGCAAGGACGCCATGCTCGCGGAGATGCTGGTCTCCATCAGTGAGGAGCTGCTGGCCGTCGGCCGCCGCCGCGTGGAGGTCGCGGGCGACCCGGCTGCCGCGGTGGCCGGCCTCGTCGACTGGCACGTGGAGTTCGCCCTCCGGCACCGGCCGCTGATCGTGGTCCAGGACCGCGACTGGGAGTCGCTGCCCGCCGACGCGCGGGAGCAGGTACGCACGCTCCAGCTCGAGTACGTCGACCTCTGGGCCGGCCAGCTCCGCCGGAACCACGCCGGCCTGGGCGGCGACCGCGCGCGGGCGATGGCGCACGCGGCGTTCGGCCTGATCAACTCCACCCCGCACAGCGGCCTGCTGCCCGACGCCGACATGCACGCGCTGCTGGTGAAGATGGCGCTGCGCTCGCTCGGCGTACTCGTCGAAGCCGCCGACTGACCCCCGCTCGTCGGTATCGTGCCGACATGGGGACCGGTCCGCTCCGCCTCGCCTCGCTGCTCGCGTCGATCCTCGTCGGGATCGGTGCCGGCGTCGTGGCTGCCGACATGCGCGACCCCGCCGCGCCCCGCCGAACCCGACGCGTCCGCACGTGGACCCGCTCGGCATCGGCGCCGACATGGTCGACCTCAAGCTGCACCGACGAGAGCATCCTCATCCTCGGCACCGGGCGACACCGCGCCCGACGCTGCAGGCCGCGCTCGCGCAGACTTCGCCGACGCTCGCTACCTGCGCATCGCGAAGTCGTGCGACACGTACCCATGCGACCCCGACGCCCGAGACCCGAACCGCGAGTACGCCGCCTACCTGGGGCCGTGGGACACGATGCGGGAAGCCTGTGCGAGCTCGGCACGGCCGCCCCCGCACCGTGCGCGACCTTCGCCACCCGCCTACGTTCCGGGCAACGAAGACGCCATCAAGTGCTGGTGCGTGCTCGACCCAGCTCGGCCTGGCCGGTGCTCGAGCCCGGGATCGAGCCCGACGAGCGGAGGATGATCGCCATCCGGCAGCTGCAGTCGGCCCTGATCGACCTCGGCCGCCTCCCGGACGAGGCTGGCCACCGGTGTCTACGACGCAGGCCACGTCGACGAGGTCGACGACCTGAACCCGGCAACAGACGACGCTGACGTCACCGGTCGTCACGACGCCGAGACGTGGAGCTGGTCACGCGCCGCGCCTGCGCGGACGAGAACTACGTGTTCTGAGTCAGAACTCGTAGCCGAACGCGCGGCAGTCCTTCTCGAACAGGTTCCCGACCCGCTCGCGCATCCGGTCGGTGTAGACGTCGCGGTAGTCCGGGCGGCTGGCGTCGACGTTGCGCTCCCGGACGTCGGTGAGGGGCAGGCCGAGCCGCGCGAAGACGGCCTGCAGGTCGGCCTCGAAGGTCTCCTGCCGACCGATGAAGTCGGCCCGACGACCACCGCCCGGCACCGACAGGTAGCGGACCTGCGGGACGCGGAGCCTTCGCCAGCGCTCGGGACCCGTCATCACGAAGTACTCGAAGTCCGGGCACTCCGCGGCGACCTCGCGCAGGAAGGCGACCCCCTCGAGCATGTCGCGGCTCGCCTCGCGTCCGGCTGCGGCGTCCTCCCGCAGGCGCTCGACCATGCGGTACCAGGACAGCATCCGCGACCAGGGGTTCCGGACGAACCCGAAGATGAAGTACGACGCGGCCCGCGGCTCGAGCTTGAGCAGCTGGCCGAGCCCTGCGTGCCGGGAGACATCGGGCAGCTCGCGGACGTCCGGGGCGGCGTCGGTGAGCATGCTGCGCACCGCCGTACCGGCAGTCTTCTGCACGTGCACGAAGAGGAATTGATGCTCGTGAGAGATGAGCACGAGCGGACCCTATCGCCCGGCCGGCGCGGGCCGGGCGGTGTGTATCTTGTGACGCGTCATGATGCGACGCACCCGGGTGGGCCGGACCGACCAGGCTGAGACGCAGGACCTGACCCAGGAACGCCGTCGGCTGCGCCGCCTGCGCACGAGGCTCCACGCCGCTCAGCAGGCGTACGCCGACCTCGAACCCGAGCTGCTGGCGTTGCAGCGCTGGTCCCTCGACGTCTTCCCGGAGCACCCGGTCCCGGACGACCTGCGCGCCAAGGTCCAGCGGATCCGCGAGCTCGGACTCACCTTCCTGACCGAGGACCAGCTGTGCTCGCTGGCGTCCTGCGCTCTGGAGGCGGAGGCCACCGGTCGTGAGGGGATCATGATCGAGGCCGGCACCGCGCGGGGTGGGTCCGCCATCACCCTGGCGCTGGCGAAGGCCCAGCAGCGGGAGCTCCAGGTCTTCGACGTGTTCGGCATGATCCCGCCGCCCACCGACGAGGACGGCGAGGAGGTCGCGGAGCGCTACACGGACATCGCCGAGGGCCGCGCCCAGGGACGAGCGGGCGACGTCTACTACGGCTATCGCGACAACCTCCTCGACGAGGTGGAGGCATCGTTCGCGACGTTCGGCGTCCCGATCGGGGAGCACCACGTCTCCCTGGTCCCGGGCCTGTTCCAGGACACCGTCACCGGCACCGAACCCGTGGCGCTGGCCCACGTCGACGGGGACTGGTTCGAGTCGACCATGACCTGCCTGGAGAACATCGCCCCACGGCTCGTCCCCGGCGGTCGCCTGGTCGTCGACGACTACCACAACTGGACCGGGTGCAAGAAGGCCGTCGACCGCTACTTCGCGAACCGCCCCGGATACCGGCTCGAGATCCGGGCCAAGGTCCATGTGGTCCGCGAACGCAACGGTGGCCTGTGATGAACCCGCGCCCCGACGGCGACGACACGGACGCCGTCGACCCCCGGCTGGCCCGCACCCAGTGGCGCATGGCCCGCGCCGTCCTGGGCGACGAGGCCGTCGCGTCGACGGTCGAGGACGCGACGTTCGACCCGCAGCTGACCGGCGAGGTGGCCACGGCCGCCCGCCGGGCGCGCACCCTGGCGGAGTTCGCCGACCGGATCGCGTCCGGGACGCCGCTCGACGAGGCGGCGGTCGGACGCCATCCGCGTGCTCGCCGGGCAGGAGCGACCCACCGCACGCGGACTCGCTCTCGGGCTCGAGGGGGCGGGCTGCCCCGGCTTGCCCGCGATCGGCCTCGGCCTCGTGTCGATGGCCGCGGGCGAGCGCGCCCAGGCGTGGGCGTTCTTCGCCGAGGCCGCGCTTCCCGACCTTGCCCGCCTGGTGCCGGTGGAGGCGGTCGGCTCCGGGCTGGCGGCCGGGACTCCCGAGGCCGCCTCGGCCGCGGTGGAGATCGGCCGGATCGTCGCCGGCGAGCCGAAGGCCCACGGCGCCACCGTCTTCGCCGAGCTCGCCGGCAGACTCCTGGTGGCGGGTCACCGAGATCTCGCGCTGGACCTCGTCCGGCATGCAGCGTCCGCGCAGCTCCGCCGCAGCCACGCCGGACGATCGTGCTCGGGCGCTGCTGGACAACCTCGACCGCTGGTTGGACCCGCTGCCGGAGCCAGAGACGACGGGGGTCCGCCTCGGCGTCATCGACTACCCGCAGCCCGACTACGACCATGCGTCTCGCAACGTCGGCGACTACGTGCAGACCCTCGCGATGCTCGGGAACCTGGGCCGCTTCCCGGGCGTTCGGTTCCATGGCGCCGACGGCCTCGGTGACCTGATGGGCGAGATCCAGTCGCGCGTCCGCCCCGAGCTGCGCCACACCGGTGAACGGGCCGCGACCACCGAGGGCGCCGACGTCACCCTGCTGCCGGTGAGTCGCGACTACAGCCCCGGCGAGCAGGTCCCGCCGAACACCTGGCTGCTGGCGTTCGGCTGGCACATGCAACCGGTGTTCAACCTCGGTTTCGGGCTGCCGTACCACCCGAACATCAGGCCGGTGTTCATCTCGTTCCACCTCAACCGGGTGGGAGCACTGACGCCGGAGACGATCGACTACCTCCGCGAGCACGGGCCGGTCGGCTGCCGCGACTGGACCACGGTCGACATCCTGCTGAGTGCCGGCGTGGACGCGTTCTTCACCGGCTGCGTCACCACCACCGTGGACGCGGTCTTCCCGCCGATCGCCGAGGTCGACCGCTCGGGCGCCGACCTGGTCGCAGCCATCGACCTTCCGGCGAAGCAGGTCCGCCAGATCAAGCAACCGCACGTCACGGTCACCCACCACGGGCTCGAGCACCGGAAGGCCGGCCTCGTGCCCGGGGTCCGGGCGGCCACCGGACTGCTGGACAGCTACCAGCGCGAGTACCGACGGATCGTGACCAGCAGGCTGCACTCCTACCTCCCGGCCACCTCCCTGGGCGTCCCCGTCCGGTTCCGCCCGAAGGTCGAGGGCGACGTCCGTTTCGACGGCCTGCTCGGCATGGAGGCCGGCGAGCCACCCTTCACGGCGATGCGCGACGGCATCCGCGAGCTGCTGGCCGACGTACTCGCCGTGATCATCTCCGGCGCCGACGAGAGCGAGGTCCGGACGCGCTGGCGCCAGCTCACCGCTCCTCGGGTGGCCGAAGCCAGGTCCCGGCTGCAGGCGCCCGGACGGATCGCTCCCCCGCCGATGGACCTCCCCGCCGTCCTCGGCGAGATCGCGCGCCACACCCACCGGCTCGGCCCGCACGACCGCGTGGGCACCGACGTGACGGACGTGGCGATGAGCCTCGACCAGAACCTCGCCGACGTGCTGCCGGTGACCGTCGAGTCACTCGTCGCCAACGCGACCGGCCCCGTGCGCCTGTGGGTCACCGCTCGCGGGCTCGGGCCGGACTACCGCGCGTGGTTCTCCGACCAGTTCCCGGACCTCCCGGTCACCTTCCTCGGGATGGACCACGTCGACTACGGCGAGATCACCCGGCTCATCGGGCACACCACCGTCGCCACCATGGACCGCTTGCTGCTGCCCGAGATCCTCGACCAGCTCGACCGACTGACGTACGTCGACATCGACACGGTCGTCGAAGGTGACGTCTGCGAGCTGGCGAGCATCGACCTGCGCGGTCACCCGCTGGCCGCTCGCACCACGTTCAGCTCCGGTGCCGAGCAGTGGCGGACCTCCGGCGACCTGCTCGACCCCGACACCGCGTCCGAGCTGCGGCGGCTGATGGCCGCGCGGCACCCGTTCGACTTCACCACGTTCAACGCCGGCGTGCTCGTCCTCGACCTGGCCAGGCTGCGGACGGACCGGTTCACCGGCGACTGGGTGCCCCTGCTGACCGGCCGCTTCGGGCTCAACGACCAGGACGTGTTCAACGCCTACGCCGGCGCGGACCGGGTCGACCTCCCGTCCCACTGGAACTCGATCCCGATGCTGGAACGAGCCACCCGCCCGGGCATCGTCCACTACGTCGGCGCCGGGAAGCCCTGGCGCGCGCAGGTGACCCCCGAGGGTCACCGCTGGCGGAAGTACGCCGACGCCTTCCGCGCACGGGCCACCCCCATGCCGCCTCCCTGACCTCGGTCCGGGGTCGGCTCAGAACAGGTGCTCGATCGGCCGGTCGGGCTGCCCGAGCAGCTCGAGCACCCGCGCCGCTCGGAGAGCGGCGTCCAGCCCCTGCTCGAGGTCGTCGTCCGCACGGTCGGGCGACGCGCTCAGCTCGTGCAGCCGGGACAGCAACCGGTCGCGGGACAGCCCGCGCAGCTGGAAGAGCACCAGCGGGTCGGCCTCGACCAACCAGGCCAGCTGGTAGAGGACGGCCAGCGCGTGCGCGCACGGGTCGGCCCAGGCCGCGCAGGTGCAGGTGGCCTCGAGCTCGCCGCCGTACGGGAGCAGCTCGACGCCGGCCTCCTCGGCGTGCTCGACGAGGAGGTACGGCAGGTCTCCGGCCAGCAGAGCGGCCACCCGGCCGGACTCCGCACCGACGGTCTCGACCAGCGCCTGGCTCGCCCCGTCGTCGAGCACCGGCACCCCGCCGCTGACCGTCCACACCTCGTCGCCGTCGGCGACCCCGGCCAGGAACGAGCCGTCGTCGACGGTGATCCCGCCGACCCGGCCGGACCGGGCGAGGCCACGCCCGGCGCGCAGGTCGGCCTCGGAGTACGCCGCCTCCTCGACCGCGCGCACCCAGGCCTTGCCCCACCACGTGTGCGCCCGGGCCGCCGACCCACGGCGGGCCGCGACCCGGGGGTGGAGCACGGCCGTCACGGCGGCTCCTCCTCGTCGTCGGAGTGGCGCAGGGTCACCAGGTCGCGCAGCTCGGAGTCGCTCAGCTCGGTCAGGGCGGCCTCGCCCCGGGCGAGCACCGAGTCGGCGAGGGCGCGCTTGCGGGAGAGCAGCTCCGCGATCCGCTCCTCGATGGTGCCGGTCGTGATGAGGCGGTGCACCTGGACCGGTTTCGTCTGCCCGATCCGGTAGGCGCGGTCGGTGGCCTGCTCCTCGACGGCGGGGTTCCACCAGCGGTCGACATGGACCACGTGGTCGGCGGCGGTGAGGTTCAGCCCGGTGCCGCCGGCCTTCAGCGAGAGGAGGAAGACAGGCACGTCGCCGGCCTGGAACCGCGCCACCATCTGCTCCCGCTCGCGGACCGGCGTGCCGCCGTACAGGAACTGATGGGGTACGCCGGCGCGCGCGAGGTGGGCCTCGAGCAGCCGCGCCATGGCGACGTACTGGGTGAAGACCAGCACGGCCCCTTCTTCGGCGAGGACCGTGCCGAGCACCTCGTCGAGCAGGTCGAGCTTCTCCGAGCGACCGCTCAGCCGACCCCCGGACTGCTTGAGGAAGTGGGCGGGGTGGTTGCAGATCTGCTTGAGCCCGGTGAGCAGTGCCAGCACCAGCCCGCGTCGGGCGTCCTCGTCGGCGCGCTCGATCCGGTCCATCGTGTCCCGGACGAACGCCTCGTAGAGGACCACCTGCTCGCGGGTCAGCCGCAGCCGGTGGTCGGTCTCGGTCTTGGCGGGGAGCTCCGGCGCGATCCCGGGGTCGGCCTTGCGTCGTCGGAGGAGGAACGGCGCGATCAGCTCCTGGAACTGCACCGCCTTGCTGGGCACCAGCCCGGACTCGATCGGCGCGGCCCACACCTTGCGGAAGGCGTTGCGGCTGCCGAGCAGCCCCGGGGTCGCCCAGTCGAGGATCGACCAGAGCTCGGTGAGGTTGTTCTCGACGGGGGTGCCGGTGAGCGCGACCCGGGCGGCGCTGGGGATCGACCGGAGCGCCCGCGCCGTCGACGAGCGGGCGTTCTTGACGTGCTGCGCCTCGTCGGCGACGACGAGGTCCCAGGCGACCTCCGCGAGCGCGGCGTGGTCGCGCCGCATCGTGCCGTAGGTGGTCAGCACGAAGCCCGAGTGCGCGTCGGTGAGCGAGCGCCGGCCGCCGTGGAAGCGGTGGACGGGGACGCCCGGGGCGAAGCGGCGCACCTCGTCCTCCCAGTTGCCGAGCAGCGACGCCGGGCAGACCACGAGCGTCGGTCCGGTGGCGCCGGCCTCGACCCGGTGCAGGTGCAGCGCGATCAGGGTGACCGTCTTGCCCAGGCCCATGTCGTCGGCCAGGCAGGCGCCCAGCCCCATCGACGTCAGGTCGGCGAGCCAGGTGAAGCCGTGCCGCTGGTAGTCGCGCAGGGTGGCCCGCAGCGCCGCCGGCGGGTCGATCGGCTCCCGGCTCGACGCCGTACGCAGCTGCTCGCGGACCTTGAGCAGGGAGGCACCCACCACGACCGGCACGTCCTCCTCCGGCCCGTCGCCGGTGACCGGGTCGACCTGGACGACTCCGGTGAGCGCGGCCGCCACCGCCTGCACCGGCTTGACCGTCCGGACCAGCCGCTTGCGTGCCTTGCGGGCGATCGCGGGGTCGATGACGGTCCAGCTGCCGCGCAGCTTGAGGATCGGCGCGGCCGCTCCGGCCAGCTGGTCCATCTCCTCCTCGCTCAGCGACTCGCCGTGCAGGGCGATCTGCCAGTTGAACGTGAAGAGCGAGTCGGGCCCGAACATGCCCGCGACGAGCGGCGCCTCGCGGGTGCCGGACTTGCGGTCCAGCACGGTCGTGGCGGTCAGGTCGCGACCGAGGCTGCGCGGCCAGAGCACGTCGACGCCGCGGTCCTTCAGCGCGCCGACGCCGTCCTCCAGCAGGCTCGCGATCTCGTCGCCGTCGAGGGTGATCTGGTCGGGCACGCGCAGCTCGAGCAGCCGGTCGAGCACCGGCCAGGCGTCCGCCGCCGCGCGCAGCGCGATGGTCGCGTGGGTGCGCGCCCGGTCGCCGAACCCGTGCGCGGCCTCGGGTCCGGACTCGGCCCACAGCTCCGCCGCGTCGCAGACGTGGAGCGTGTCCTGCTCGTCGTGGACCTGCAGCACGAGCCGGACCGCGCCGGCCAGCAGCTCCTCCTCGTCGGCCTCCACCCGCAGCGAGACCCGCACCAGCTGGGGCCGGTCGTCGGTCACCGACGCCAGCCGCTGGGCCAGGCGTTCCTGGAGCCGGGTCGAGTAGCCCCGACCCACGCCGGTCGAGCCGGTCGAGACCTTCGCCGGCACGCGCCGTCCCTGGACCGGTGCGCTGCGCGGCATCGCGTCGGCCACCGCGTCGAGCACCTGGCGTACGACGTCCTCGGCCACCGCGGCGTCGTCGGCGTCGTCGGCGCGTGCGCGCGCGAGCATCCGCACCCGGTCGGCGTCGTCGCCGTCGAGCGCCGCCATCCGCCAGCTCGGCGCGGAGCCGGCGGGCTCGAACTTGCCCGGCGGCGATCAGGCGCAGCGCGAGCAGCGCCGCACCGCCGAGGAGCCCGACGCTGGGGTGCACGTCGTCGCGGGCGTGGGCCTTCGTCAGCACCGGCAGCGCCGCGCGGATCGGCAGGCTGACGGTGCGTCGCTCGTCGGTGAACTCGACCACGCCGTCGCGCGGCGGCTCGGCCGGCACGAACGTCGCCCGGCCGGTGACGGGCACGAAGCTCACTGACTGCACCTCCGATGGACCTGTGACGCTAACGCCCGGTGCCGACAGGTCGTTCCCGATTCGGGCTGTTCGCGGCGCCGGATTACGCTCGATGCATGAGCATCCTGAACGCCAAGATCGCCCGCCTGGACGGCACCCCCGTCACCCTGGGCGACCTCACCGAGGGCCGGCCGGCCCTGCTGGTGAACGTCGCGAGCCGGTGCGGGCTCACTCCCCAGTACACCGGGCTCGAGGAGCTCCAGGAGACGTACGCCGCCCGCGGCTTCACCGTCGTCGGCGTCCCGTGCAACCAGTTCGGCGGCCAGGAGCCGGGCTCCTCGGAGGAGATCGCGGAGTTCTGCTCGGCGACGTACGGCGTCACCTTCCCGATGACCGAGAAGGTCGACGTGAACGGCGAGGAGCGGCACGAGATCTACCAGCAGCTGGTCACCGCCCCGAACGAGAAGGGCCGGATCGGCGACGTGGAGTGGAACTTCGAGAAGTTCCTCCTCGCCGCCGACGGCGAGATCGTCGCCCGGTTCAACCCGGGCGTCGAGCCGCACGACCCGCGGCTCGTCGCGGCGATCGAGTCGCAGCTCGCCTGAGCCCGTTTGCCCCACCTCCCCGCGGGTACCGCCGCTTCCAGTGATGGGAGTCGACATGACCGCGTTTCGGGACCGTACGATCGCGCTCTTCCGCCAGGGGTACCAGTTCTCGGACTGGCTGGACCGCAACATTCCACGCCGGGGATCGGCCACGCCGATCCGGCTGCTGGGCCGCCGCACGCTGGTGCTCCGCGGGCGGGAGGGCGTCGCGTTGTTCTACGACCAGGACCGGGTCGTACGCCGCCACGCGCTGCCCGCTGCCATCGGCCGGATCCTCTACGGCCGCGGCGCCGTGCACGGGCTGGACGGCGCCGAGCACCGGCACCGCAAGCAGCTCTTCCTCGACGTCACGTCGCCCACCATGGTCGACGACCTCGCGGACCGGGTCGGCCACAAGTGGGACGCCGAGCTGGACCGCTGGGTCCACAACGGCCGCGGGGCGGTCTTCCCGTCCGCGGTGCGCATCCTCGGCGAGGCCGTCCAGGAGTGGGCGGGGGTCGGCGAGGCCCCGGTCGTCATGCGTCGCCGCGCCCGGCAGCTCGCCCAGATCGTCGACGGCACCGGGACGCCCGTGCTGCCCCACCTCCGCGCCCGCCTGGCCCGGCGACGTGCCAACGCCTGGGCCACCGGCCTGATCGAGGAGGTACGCCGGGGGCACCGGCGGCCGCCCACGGGCTCGGTGGTCGACGTGATGGCCTTCGCCCGGGACGCGTCCGGTGAGCTGCTGCCGGTCCGCACCGCCGCCGTCGAGCTGCTCAACGTGCTGCGGCCGACGGTCGCGGTCAGCTACTTCGTCGTCTTCGCCGCCCTGCGAGCTCGAGGCCAACCCGGACCTGAACGACGCCTGCGCGACCTTCGACCCGCGACATCGTCCACCGGTTCAGCGAGGAGGTGCGCCGGATGAGCCCCTTCGTCCCGGTGATCGGCGGCCGCTCACGATGCCCGTTCTCCTGGCAGGGTCACCGGGTGCGCACCGGGGACCGCCTGCTGCTCGACGTGTTCGGCACCAACCGCGACACCGGGGCCTGGCGCGACGGCGACACCTTCGACCCCGGCCGGTTCCGCTCCGAGGAGGAGCGTCGCCGGGCCGACTTCGTCCCCCAGGGAGGCGGGCTCGTGGAGACCGGGCACCGCTGCCCGGGCGAGGGCATCACGGTCTCGCTGCTCGAGCAGATCGTGCCGCGGCTGGCCCGGCTCGACTGGCGGATCCACCCGGACGACCGGGACATGTCGCTGCGTCGGGTGCCGGCCCGGCCCGAGGGCGGCCTGCGCGTGCACGACGTACGCCGGACCTACCGGCCGGACCTGCTGCGCCCGGTGCGCTAGGAAGCAGCGACGTCAGGCGACGGAGACGTGCTGGGAGTCGGTGAGCTCGGCGCGCAGGTCCCGCATGATCCGGCTGAGCAGCCGGGACACCTGCATCTGGGTGACCCCGATGTCGTCGGCGATCTCCTGCTGCGTGCGCTCCTCGAAGAAGCGCATGTAGAGGATCCGGCGGTCGCGCTCCTTGAGCCGGCGCACGACCGGCGCCAGCGTCACCCGGGCCTCGGCCGCGGGCTGCATGGTGTCCTCCTCGCCGAGGAGGTCGCCGACCGTGGTGAAGCCGGTGCCGTCGGCGCTGGACAGCGGTCGGTCCAGCGACGACGGGGAGAAGCAGCCGTCGGCGGACATCGCCTCGATGACGTCTCCACGCTCGACCCCGAGGTGCTCGGCGATCTCCGAGGGCCGGGGCGACCGGCCCAGCTCCTGGATGAGCTCGCCCTCCGCGCGCGTGATCCGCGACTGCGTCTCCTGGATCCGGCGCGGGGGCCGGACCGTCCAGCCGAGGTCGCGGAAGTGCTTCTTCAGCTCGCCGCGGATGGTCGGGACGGCGTACGAGAGGAAGTCCTCGTGCCGGCTCGGGTCGAAGTCACGGGCGGCGCGGGTCAGCGCGGCGTACGCCACCTGGACCAGGTCGTCCTCCTCGACGCCACGGTTGAGGTAGCGGCTCGCGACGCTCCGGGCGACCCCCATGTTGATCCGGACGACGTAGTCGAGCAGCTCCTCGCGGCGGGCCGCGCTGCGGGTGGTGCCGCTGGCGGTGAGGGCACGCGCGGTGCGCTCGCGGCGCTGTCGCCGAGTCAGGATGCGTTCATCGGAAAGGTCGGTCGAAGTCATGTGTACGCTCACGCTCCCGAAGGCTCGAGCGGACTTGCCGACTGGTTGCAGCAAGCGGGGTCTGGGCCTGCGTCCGTTTTCGACCGTACCCCCCGGTCCAGACCAGCGGAAGGCCTCCCACCCCTAGGGGTGAGGTCGCGAAGGCGACTCCCTCGCGTCCCGTCGCTAACCTCCGACTCATGCTTCACCCACGCCCGCCCGAGCACGCTCTGCTCCTGCACGATGACCGACTGTCGACCGAACGACGCATCGCCGCACGGATAGCGGACGCCTTGCATCGCGGCGACAAGGTGATCCACACCCATCTCGCGCCCGCGTCGGACGTCGAGCCCGGCTTGCTCGGCCTGCTCCCGGGCGGGGTCGCCGGCCACGAGCAGCTCGAGCTGGTGCCCGTCGCCGACGAGCGGGAACGCACCGGACGCCGGGTGGAGGCCGTCCTCGAGGCGTACGCCGCGCGAGTCGAGCGGGCCGGGGTCGAGGGTTTCCCGGGCGTCACCTGCACCAGCGACGTCGACGCGTGGCTGGAGCTGAGCGACGACGTCCTGGCCTTCGAGGAGGGCCTGCACGAGCTGGCCGCCCGGTCCGGCGCGGCCATCGTCTGCGCCTACGGCCTCGGCGCGGTCCGGGCCCGGAACGGTGGGCTGGCCTCGAGGCTGGCGGGATGCCACCGCGGGAACGTCGACGACCTGCGCTGGTCGTCGACCGTGCGCGGCACCATGGTCCGCCTCGAAGGGCAGCTCGACGAGACCAACGCGGACCGGTTCCGCGCCGTGCTGCTGGGGGCGCTCGACGGTCCGGTGAACACGCTCGACCTGCGCGGCGTCACCTACCTCTCGCCCGAGGCGGTGCGGGCCATCGAGGACGCGGCGGACCGAGCGACGGAGACCGACCAGCAGCTGCGGCTGGTTCGGATCCCACCGGTGGTCCGCCGCACCTTCGACCAGGCCGGGCTCGCCGACCGACCGGGCGTGGCGATGCCCTCGACGCAGAGCCTCACGCCCATCTCGGGCACCCGCGAGGAGTCGCTCCGGGTCGCCAACGTGTTCCAGAGCCTGGCCCAGCTCGAGGAGGCGGCCAGCGAGGCCGAGGCCGCCTCCGGCCTGGCGGCCAGGCTCGCCGAGGTGATCGCCCCGGCGACCGAGCTCAGCGTCACCCTCGGTCCGCCGGCGGACCCCCGCGCGATCGACTCCAACGGAGCCTTCGCCCAGCGGCTCGACGGCCTCCAGATGCAGGCGGGCGAGGGGCCGTGCCAGTCGGCCTGGGACACCCGCGAGCGGGTGCTCACCGCCGACCTCCGGACCGACCCCCGCTGGCCGCGCCTGACCGAGCTTGCCGCCGACACCGAGGTGGCCAGCGTGCTGGCGCTGCCGGTGCACGTCCGCGACGACATGGTCGGGGTGATCAACGCCTACTCCACCCGGACCGACGCGTTCGGCGGAGTCGACCTCGAGATCGCCGACCTGGCGGCCTTCGCCGTGGGCCAGGTGCTCCATCGGATCGAGGGCACCGGCGCCCTGCGCGACATGGTCACCAACCTGCGCCAGGCACTCTCGTCCCGTTCGGTCATCGACCAGGCGAAGGGGATCCTGATGGCCCGGCACGGGTACGACGCCGACGCGGCCTTCGCCGCCCTCTCCGAGCAGAGCCAGCGGGAGAACGTCAAGGTCCGGGACCTCGCCGTACTCCTCACCGAGCAGGCGCGGGACCGCTAGGCACGAAGGGGTTTGCGTCGACCGGCCCCGGGTACGCCGCCCGTTGAACGCTGAACCAACGCCCGGGAGGCAATCTCCGTGTCCGTGAAGCTCGCGATCATCTACTACTCCTCGACCGGCACCGTCGACACCATGGCTCGGCGCGCGGCCTCGACGGCCGAGAAGGCCGGCGCCGAGGTGCGCCTGCGTCACGTCGACGAGCTCGCGCCCGACGACATCATCGACGGGGTCTCGGAGTGGCGGCACCACGTCGACGAGATGGCTGGGGAGCCCACGGCCAAGCCCGACGACATCGTGTGGGCCGACGCCGTCCTGTTCGGCTCCCCCACCCGCTTCGGCAACGTCGCCAGCCAGCTCAAGCAGTACCTCGACACCCTCGGCCCGCAGTGGGGCGAGGGCCAGCTGGCCGACAAGGTGTACGCCGGGTTCACCGCCGCGAAGACCGACCACGGCGGCCAGGAGTCCACGCTGCTGGCGCTCTACAACACGATCTACCACTTCGGCGGGATCCTCGTGCCGCCCGGCTACACCGACCCGGTGAAGTTCGAGGACGGCAACCCGTACGGCGTGTCGCACGGCACCGGCGCCGCCGGCGACCGTCCGATCGGTGACGTACAGGAGGCGGCCATCGACCACCTCGTCGACCGGGTCCTCGACGTCACCCGCCGGCTCGCCGGCGAGAGCTGAGGCACCGATGTCCGAGGCAGTCGAGACCGGTCGGATCACCACCGACATCCCCGCCAGGCTCGACCGCCTGCCCTGGAGCCGCTGGCACTGGCTGGTGGTGATCGGCCTCGGGACGGTGTGGATCCTCGACGGGCTCGAGGTCACCATCGTCGGCTCGATGAGCGACGCCCTGAAGGCTCCGTCGCCCGACGGCCTGGGGATGACCAGCTTCCAGGTCGGCGTCGCCGGAGCCGTCTACGTCGCCGGCGCCTGCCTCGGCGCCCTCTTCTTCGGCCAGCTGACCGACCGGTTCGGCCGCAAGAAGCTGTTCCTGATCACCCTCGGCGTCTACTCCGTGGCGACCGTGCTGACGGCGTTCTCGATGAACCCGGCGTGGTACTTCGGCGCCCGGTTCCTCACCGGCGCCGGGATCGGCGGCGAGTACGCCGCCATCAACTCCGCCATCGACGAGCTGATCCCAGCGGCGTACCGCGGCCGGGTCGACGTCGCGATCAACGGTTCGTTCTGGGTCGGAGCGGCCGGCGGCGCGCTGCTGACGATCCCCCTGCTCGACCCGACGCTGGTCGACCCCGCCTGGGGCTGGCGGATCGCCTTCGGCCTCGGCGCGATCCTCGCCGTGGGCATCCTGGTGGTCCGGCGCAACGTGCCCGAGAGCCCGCGGTGGCTGTTCATCCACGGCCGCGAGGAGGAGGGCGAACGGATCGTCCGCGAGATCGAGTCGACCGTGACGGAGGAGACCGGCGACGAACTCCCGTCGGTCGACGAGACGATCACCATCCGGCAGCGCAAGACGATCAGTCTCGCCGTCATCGCGAGGACCGTCTTCACCCTCTACCCACGGCGCACCGTGCTCTGCCTGTCGCTGTTCATCGGCCAGGCGTTCCTCTACAACGCCTTCTTCTTCACCTACGGCGACACCCTGACGTCGTTCATGGGCGTGGACCAGGTCGGCTACTACATCGCCGTCTTCGCAGTGAGCAACTTCGTGGGCGCACTGCTGCTCGGGCCCCTGTTCGACACGATCGGCAGGGTCAAGATGCTGACCGGCACGTACGTCGTCTCCGGGGTGCTGCTCGCCGTCACCGGCCTGACCCTCGACGCCTACACCGCCGTGACCCTGACCCTGATGGGCTGCGTCATCTTCTTCTTCGCCTCGGCCGGCGCCAGCGCGGCGTACCTCACCGCCAGCGAGGTGTTCCCGATGGAGACCCGCG
Source organism: uncultured Actinomycetota bacterium (assembly GCA_963803235.1). GTDB lineage: Bacteria > Actinomycetota > Actinomycetes > Propionibacteriales > Nocardioidaceae > Nocardioides. Next base: position 866,170 of record CAWDLL010000006.1, on the reverse strand, counting down.
CGCTGTGCATCGCGTTCTTCTACGCGATCGGCACCGCCGCGGGCGGCATCGCCGGCCCGCTGCTGTTCGGCAAGCTGATCGACGACGCCACCGCCGGTGGCGAGGGCATCAGCGCGATCGCGCTCGGCTACTACATCGGCGCCGCGCTGATGGTGGCCGGCGGGATCGTGGCGGCGTTCCTCGGCGTCAAGGCGGAGGGCGAGTCGCTGGAGAACATCGCCAAGCCGCTGACGGCCGAGGAGGACAGCGACGCGGGTGGGTCGCAGGCCTCCCGGCAGCCCGCCTGAACGGCCACCGGAGACGGACGTCACAGCCACCTCCCGACGAAAGTCGGTGGGCCGCAACCGCCTTGCTCCGTAGGCTTTTCCGGTGACTACCAGTTCTTCCCAGACCGAGGGCGAGATCCGCCCCGACCCCGCCCAGTCCCGCGACACCAGTCCGACAAGCTCGACAAGAGCGTCCTGATCGTCGCCGGCGTCGTCGTGCTCGGCGCGATCATGTCCATCCTCGACATCACCGTCGTCTCCGTCGCGCTCGAGACCTTCCAGAACGAGTTCAACGCGACCTCCGCCCAGGTGGCGTGGACGATGACCGGCTACACCCTGGCCCTCGCGAGCGTCATCCCGCTCACGGGCTGGGCCGCCGACCGGTTCGGCACCAAGCGTCTCTACCTGCTCGCCGTGGTGCTCTTCACCGCCGGCTCCGTGCTCTGCTCGCTGGCCGGGAGCCTCGAGCAGCTCGTCGCGTTCCGCGTGCTGCAGGGCCTCGGCGGCGGCATGCTGATGCCGCTCGGCATGACCATCCTGACCCGCGCCGCCGGCCCCGAGCGGGTCGGCCGGGTGATGGCCGTGCTCGGCATCCCGATGCTGCTCGGCCCGATCTTCGGCCCGATCATCGGTGGCTGGCTGATCGACGCCGCCTCCTGGCACTGGATCTTCCTGATCAACGTGCCGATCGGCGCCGTGGCCCTCGTCTACGCCGGGATCGTGCTGCCGAAGGACCACGTCGAGCCGTCGGAGACCTTCGACTGGCTGGGCATGCTGATGCTCTCGCCCGGCCTTGCCCTGTTCCTGTACGGCGTCTCGAGCATCCCCGAGGCCGGCACCATCTGGGACACCCAGGTGCTGGTCCCGGCGTTCATCGGCCTGGCGCTGATCGTCGCGTTCGTGCCGTGGGCGCTCAACGCCCGCAACATCCACCCGCTGGTCGACCTCCGGCTGTTCCTGAACCGGAACATGACGGTCGCCGTGATCGCCATGTCGCTGTTCGCGATCGCCTTCTTCGGCGCCAGCCTGCTGTTCCCGCTGTACTTCCAGCAGGTCCGCGGCGAGACGGCGCTCGACGCCGGCCTGCTGCTGGCCCCGCAGGGCATCGGCGCGATGATCACCATGCCGATCGCCGGCGTGCTCGCCGACCGGATCGGACCCGGCAAGGTCGTGATGACCGGCATCGCGGTGATCACCGTCGGGATGGGCATGTTCACGCAGCTGACCGCCGACACGTCGTACACCTTCATCATCGGTGCGCTGTTCGTGATGGGCCTCGGCATGGGCAGCACGATGATGCCGATCATGGCGTCGGCGCTGGCCACCCTGACCGACCACAACATCGCCCGTGGCTCGACGCTGATGAACATCGTCCAGCAGGTCGCGGCCTCCATCGGCACGGCGCTGTTCTCGGTCCTGCTGACCAACGGCATCAAGGACATCGGCGTCCCGCCCGGGACCCCGGAGTTCATCGTCGAGATGGGTGAGGCGTACGCCGGGGTGTTCGTCGTGGCGACGATCCTCGTGGCCGCCTGCCTGATCCCGGCGTTCCTGCTGCCGCGCAGCAAGCCCGCCGCCCCGGTCGACCAGGCAGTCCTCGTCGGCCACTGACCCGTCAGAAACTGCACGCTGACCCGCCCGAAAGTTTCGGGCGGGTCAGTGTCATTTCGGGGGACGTGACGGTCGTCTCGTGACTCGCGCCCCGGTGCGTTCTTCCTGGTCACCGCCGCGATGGTGGCGGTGCCGACCGTCGCGCTCGCCTGGCTCAGCTCGCGGACCGTCGAAGCCGCCGGCCTCAAGACGCTGGCGCTGATCGAGCGGGACGGGACGCCGCGGGACTACTACCCGCACCTCACCCGCTGACGCCCAGCGTCAGCGGCAGCACGTCGGCCGCGCCGGCGCCGCGCATCGCGCGGGCGGCGAGGGTGAGGGTCCAGCCGGTGACGACCAGGTCGTCGACGAGCAGCACGGAGGAGTCCTTGAGTGCGACGTCGTCGGCCTCGAGCGAGAAGCGCCGGCCGACGGCGGCCACCCGCTGGGCGGAGTTCATGGCCCCGCGCCCGGGCTCGACGGCGGGATCGACGATGGCGAACCGGCCGACGACCGGCACCTTGAGGTAGCGGGACAGGCCGTCGGCGAGGTCGGCGGTCAGCGTCGGACGGGTCGCCGACTCGACCACCACGATCCCGTCGACGCGTCGGCCGCCAGTCGCCCAGCACCTCGATCACGGCCTTGACCAGGGACGCCGGCACCGGACCGTCGTCGGTGGCCGGCGCGAACAGCTCGCGCAGCGCCTGGCCGTGGCCGAGGTCGGTCAGCCGGGCGACGGCGCGCCCCTCGCTCGCGGCGTCGGCGATCTTGCCCTTGAGGTCGACACCGAGGTTGGCGAGCGCGGTCGGCCACATCTTGCGCGGCTCGATCGGCACGCCGGGCCGGGCCAGTCGCGCAGCCGCCTCGATCAGCGCCTGCTCGGACAGGTCGGACGAGAGGGTGAGCCCACCGCAGTTGTCGCACCGGCCGCAGTCGGCGGCCTCCGGGTCGTCGAGCTGCTCGCGCAGGAAGCGCATCCGGCACTCGTCGGTGTCGAGGTAGGCGAGCATCGCCCGCTGCTCGCGCTCCCGCGCCTCGGTCACCCGGCGGTAGCGCTCCTCGTCGTAGGCCCAGTCCTGGCCGGTGGCCTCCCAGCCGCCGCGGACCCGGCGTACGGCGCCGTCGACGTCGAGCACCTTGAGCATCGTCTCGAGGCGGGTGCGGTTGAGCTCGACGTAGGTCTCCAGGGTGGCCGTGCTCATCGGCTTGGGCGAGTCGGCGAGCGCGGCGATCGTCTGCCGGACCAGCTCCTCGCGCGGGAACGCCAGCGAGGCGAAGTAGGCCCAGATGTCGCGGTCCTCGATCGCCGGGAGCAGCACCACGCTCGCCTCGTCGGTGCCGCGGCCGGCGCGGCCGACCTGCTGGTAGTAGGCGACGGGTGACGCCGGCGCGCCCATGTTGACCACGAAGCCGAGGGTCGCGTCGAAGCCCATGCCGAGCGCGCTGGTGGCGACCAGCGCCTTCACCCGCCCGGCCAGGAGGTCCTGCTCGAGCGCCAGCCGCTCGGTCGGGTCGGTCTTGCCGGAGTACGCCGCGACCTCGTGCCCGCGGCTGCGCAGGTAGTCGGCGATCTCCTGGGTGGCGGCGACGGTCAGGCAGTAGACGATGCCCGAGCCGGGCTGCTCGGCGAGGTGGTCGGCGAGCCAGGCCAGCCGCTGCTCGGCGGTCTTCAGCCGGACCACGCCCAGCCGCAGCGACTCCCGGTCGAGCGACCCGCGCAGCACCAGCACGTCACGACCGAGCTGCTCGGCGACGTCGGTGGTCACCCGCGCGTTGGCGGTGGCAGTCGTGGCCAGCACCGGGATGCCGTCGGGCAGGTCGTCGAGGAGGGTCCGGATCCGGCGGTAGTCGGGCCGGAAGTCGTGGCCCCAGTCGGAGATGCAGTGGGCCTCGTCGACGACCAGCAGCCCGCAGGTCGCGGCCAGCCGAGGCAGCACCTCGTCGCGGAAGCCGGGGTTGTTGAGCCGCTCCGGGCTGACCAGCAGGACGTCGATCTCGCCGGCCGCGATGGCGTCCTGGGTCGGCTGCCACTCCTCGATGTTGGTCGAGTTGATGGTGACCGCGCGGATGCCGGCCCGCTCGGCGGCGGCGATCTGGTTGCGCATCAGCGCCAGCAGCGGCGAGACGATCACCGTCGGTCCGGCGCCCTGGGCGCGCAGCAGCAGGGTGGCGACGAAGTAGACCGCCGACTTGCCCCAGCCGGTGCGCTGCACGACCAGCGACCGCCGGCGGTCGACCGCGAGCGCCTCGATCGCCGTCCACTGGTCGTCGCGCAGCCGGGCGTCGTCGCGGCCCACCAGGGCTCGCAGATGCGCCTCGGCCTGCGGGCGGATGTCGGTCTCGGTCACCCGGACTGTCTACCAGCGGCGCCCGACAACCAGCCGCGCTAGTCCACAGGGAGATCTGCCTCATATCACGCGCGGAACGGCCGATCCGGGATTTGCAAGGTTAAACCTTTGCGTGATGTGGTCTCTTTCACCGTTTTGGGGGATGACAGAAACGGGAAAGAACCACTCAAGTCCTTTGCCCATCTCGGTCGAAATCTCGGGAGCCCCCCATGCCACGAGTTTCTGCGCGCCGCTGGCGTGTCGTGATCGCCGTCCTCATCGCCCCCCTCGCCCTCTCGGTTCTTCCCGGCCAGGCCCCCGCAAACGCGGCGGCCGCCTCGGCTCCCTCCCTCAAGCCGCTGCTGACCGGCCTGCTCGACCGCACCGGCCCGCCGCCGGAGGAGCTCGAGGGCATCGTGAAGTCCTACGTCGTCAACGTGAACTGGAAGACCCTCCAGCCCTCGCCGGGCGCGTTCCGCCCCGGCTCGCTCGATCGGGCGCTCCGCGCGGCCAACCAGCGCGGCGCCCGGGTGAAGCTCCGGGTGATGGCCGGGATCCACGCCCCCGACTGGGCCAAGCACCGCGGCGGCAAGCCCGTCACGATGCGCGACCTCGACGGCAGCGCCGGCAGCGTGCCCCGCTTCTGGACCGGCAAGTTCGGCAAGGCGTACGCCGCGCTCCAGAAGAAGCTCGCCGCCCGCTACGACGGCAACACGACCCTCGCCGAGGTCGTGATCTCCCGCTGCACCACGTTCTACGCCGAGCCGTTCATCCGCCAGACCTCGATCACCGCCAGCCGCAAGGCGCTGAAGCGGGCCGGCTACACCAAGGCCAAGGACCAGGCCTGCCACAAGGCGCAGATCAACGCGCACCGGGTCTGGAAGCGCACCCGCGCCGGGCTGGCCTTCAACCCGGCCCAGTTCGTGACCGGGAACGGCGGCCGCACCGTCGACGACGCCTTCACCCAGAAGATGATGCGCTACTGCCGCTCCCGCCTCGGTGGCCGCTGCGTGCTGGAGAACAACTCGATCCGCTCGCCCATCCACAGCCTCGACCCGGCCAAGGGCGTCCAGCACTACCAGAAGATGTACCAGGCGATGACCAAGCACAGCCCGTCCCGGGCGTTCCAGACCGCCACGGCGGCCCGGATGGGCAACTGCGAGCGGACCCTGGACTGGGCTGCCGATCGCGGCGCGTCGTACGTCGAGCTTCCCTGGAACGCCGCCGACGCCGGCTGCACCACGGCGGTCCTGCGGGAAGCCGCCCAGCGTCTGGGCAACTGAATCTCCCCCGGACCTCGCTCCGACGGGTGATGGCTACCCGTCGGAGCGGTGGAAAAGTAAAGAGCCAGACGAGTCGGCTCACTCCGGGAGGCCGCCGTGTCTCGTGGCTCACGCATCAGGGGACGCGGGACGGTTGCGGCCTCGGTGGCCCTCCTGGCCGTCGTCGTCTTCCCCCAGGCCTCCCTGGCAGGTGAGGGCGGTCGCCCCGTCAAGCAGCTCCTGACGGGCGTCATGGACCGCGAGGGGCCACCTCCCGCCCGGCTCGCCGGGGTGATGGACACCTACGCCCTGCACCTGCACTGGAAGAACCTCCAGCCGCGCGCCGGCGGCAGGCTGGCGACGCGGGGTCTCGACCGGGCCCTGAACGCCGCGGCGGAGGACGGCGAACGCGTGAAGCTTCGCGTGCTGACGGGCGTGCAGTCCCCCGACTGGGCGAAACGCCTCGGTGGGCCGCCGGTCCACGTCACCAACCCCGCGAACGGCCAGTACGGGACCGTGCCGCGCTTCTGGACCCGTCGGTTCGGAGCGGCCTACGCGGAGCTGCAGCGCCGGCTGGCCGGTCGGTACGACGATTCGCGGGTCGTCGCCGAGGTGGCGATCTCCCGCTGCACCCTCTTCTACGCCGAGCCGTTCCTCCGGCACGCCTGGCTGGGAGCGAACCGGTCCGCCCTGGTGCGCGCCGGCTACACCCCGCGGGCGGACAAGGCCTGCCACCGGCAGGAGATCGACGCCCACCGGGTCTGGTCGCGCACCAGGTCGGGACTCGCCCTGAACCCCGCGCAGCTCGTCGGGTCGTCGGGCCGGATCGTCGTCGACGACCGGTTCACCGCCCGGATGATGGCCTACTGCCGCAACCGGCTCCACGGGCGCTGCATCCTGGAGAACCTGTCGATCCGCTCGCCGATCTCCGGCCTCGACCCGGACCCGAGGCGCCCGCACTACCGACGGATGTACCGCGCCATGAAGGCCCAGGGACCGCCCGTGGCGTTCCAGACGGCGACCGCCGCGCGGATGGGCAACTGCTCCCGCACCCTCGACTGGGCGATCGACATGCGGGCGGCGTACGTCGAGCTGCCGCGCAACCCGCACGCAGCGGGCTGCAGCTGGGAGACGATGGTCTCGGCGGACCGGCGGCTCCGCTAGGAAGCGCTCAGGCCGTCGGGCCCTTGCTGCGGACGTCGGCGACGTTGCCCATCGCGTCGCGGAGCTCGGCGAGCCAGTCCTCCTCGTGCTGACCGACCAGCCGCACGCACCAGGCCAGCGCCTCCGAGCGGGACCGGGCCACGCCGGCGTCGACCAGGGTGTCCAGCACCAGCCGCTGCGGCTGGCGCAGGCGGGTCATCACCGGCGCCGCGACGTTGGTCCACAGCTCGCCGTGCTCGCCGACCCGCACGCCCCACGACACCTTGCGCTCGTAGCGGTGCTGGGCCTCCCGGTCGATCGCCATCCGGGCCTCGCGGGTCTCCTCGCGGAAGGACCGGGCGCGGCCCGCGCGCGCCTCGGCCAGCTCGACGTCGGACGCGTCGCCCGCGTCGACGTCGGGGATGGTCAGGACGACCGTGATCTCCTCACGGTCGACCGTGACGTCGGCCGGTGCGGCCGACCAGTCGCCGGGCAGGCGGCCGGTGAACCAGCCCCGCACCCGCTCCAGATCTTCGCTCGTAATCATGTAATCAAGATTACACACCCAGATCAAGGCGATGGCCCGAACGGGTCATATCTGGTGCTGGGGTGGGTCCTCCTAGGGGTCAATGCCAGACCGGCAGACAACCCGAAGGAGCCCACCATGAAGAACCGCATCGCAGCCCTCGGCCTCGCCGCCGTCGTCGTCACCTCCGGCGGCCTGGCCATCGCCGGCAGTTCCGCGCTCGCCGCGTCCGACAACGCCAAGCAACAGCAGGGAGGCCAGACCGCCGAGACCGGCTCCGCGACCAACAGCGGCGCCATCAAGTGCGACGGTGGCAAGAACATCAACATGCGCAGCCGGATCATGGACGTGCCGTTCACGTTCGCCGAGACCGCGACCAACGCCGAGGACCAGGCGATCCCGGGCGCAGAGCTGCTGGTGAAGGGGCCCAAACGCGGCACCGACACCCTGCTCATCACCTACTCCGCCGAGACCCGGGTCAACGGCGGTGACACCGACGACTGGATGGGCCTCGAGGTGCACCTCGACGGCAACCCGATCGAGCCGCACAGCGTCGGCAACCCGCTGGCGATCACCGCCCAGCCGAGCTGGAACGGCAACTCGCTGCAGTTCTGCACGAAGGTCGACAAGGGCAACCACCGGCTCCAGGCCTACGCGAACCTGTTCGACAGCTCCGGCAACCACACCATGGACGGCTGGCTCGACGACTACACGTTCAGCGTGCTGCGGTTCGACTGACAGCGATCACGCACGACTGCCGACGGGCGGACCGGTCACGGGGGACCGGTCCGCCCGTCAGTCGTCTGTCTGCTTGCCGAGCCTGCTGTCCGGCTCGGTCGGCTCGTGGGCGCTGGACACCGGCACCACGACGACCGGGCACGGCGCGTTGCGCACGACCTGGTCGGCGGTGGACCCGAAGCGCAGGCCGCGGAAGCCGCCGGCCCCGCGAGACCCGACCACGAGCAGGTCGGCGTGGGCGGCCGCCTCGAGCAGCCGGCGGGAGGACGCGCCGTGCAGCACGTGGTAGTCGACCAGGCACTCGGCCGGCAGGCCCAGGGCGGCGACGTCGGCCTTCGAGCTCCTCACGCACCGCCTGCTCGAAGTCGGTCAGCGGCGGCACGTAGCCGCCCTGGGCGGTGGCCGGGCCGCGGCGCGGAGGAGAGGGTCCAGGTGCGGACGACGTGCAGCCGCACGCCGAGGCGTACGGCGAGCCGGGCCGCCCAGCGCGCCGCCTCGGCCGAGGCAGGTGAGCCGTCGTGGCCCACGACCAGGCCGCCCTGGATGTCCGCGCTGTGTGGCGACCTCGATCATGGCCCGGCTCCCGTCACCAGATCCGGACGCGCTTGTCCGGGGTCCAGCCAGAGGCCGTCGCCCTCGGCGGTCCCGAAGACCTCGTGGAACTCGTCGAGGTTGCGCACGATGTTGGCGCGGAACTCCGGCGGGCTGTGCGGGTCGATGGTGAGGTACTGCTGCTCCTGCTCCTTGCGGCGCTTGGTCCGCCAGCAGTAGGCCCAGTTCATGAACAGCTTGCGCCGGGAGTCCTCGTCGGCCTCCCCGTTGCGGGAGATGACGTAGGCCTTGTGCCCGATGGTGAGGCCGCCCAGGTCGCCGATGTTCTCGCCGACGGTCAGCGCGCCGTTGACGTGCTCGCCCGGGAGCGCGCGCGGCTCGAACGCGTTGTACTGCTCGATCAGCGCCTTCGACTTCACCTCGAAGGCCGCCTTGTCGTCGGCGCTCCACCAGTCGTTGAGGTTGCCGGCGCCGTCGTACTGCGCGCCCTGGTCGTCGAACCCGTGCCCGATCTCGTGGCCGATCACGGCGCCGATCCCGCCGTAGTTCTCGGCCGCGTCGGCGTCGGGGCTGAAGAACGGCTTCTGCAGGATCCCGGCCGGGAAGCAGATCTCGTTGGTGCCGGGGTTGTAGTAGGCGTTGACGGTCTGCGGCAGCATGAACCACTCGTCGCGGTCGACCGGCGAGCCGATCTTGCGCAGCTGGCGGTCGGTCTCGAACGACGACGCCGCCGCGACGTTGCCGAGCAGGTCGTCGACGCGCACCTCGAGGGCGGAGTAGTCGCGGAACTTCTCGGGGTAGCCGATCTTCGGCCGGAACGTCTCGAGCTTCTCGTAGGCCCGCTGCTTGGTCTCCTCGCTCATCCAGTCGAGCGCGGCGATCGACTGGCGGTAGGCCTCGAGCAGGTTCCCGACCAGCGCGTCCATCTGCGCCTTGGACTCCGGCGGGAAGTGGCGGGCGACGTACTCCTGGCCGACGGCCTCGCCGATCCCGCCCTCGACCAGCGCGACCCCGCGCTTCCAGCGGGCGCGGAGCTCGGGAGTGCCGTTGAGGGTGCGGCCGTAGAAGTCGAAGTTCACGGCGACGAAGTCGTCGGTGAGGTACGGCGCCGCGGCGCGCAGGACGTGGAAGAGCATCCACTGCTTCCAGTCCTCGATCGGCACCTCGTCGAGCACGCCCGAGAGGTGCGCGAGGTACGACGGCTGCCGGACGCAGCTCTCCGCGACGGTGTCGGCGTCGCCGCCGAGGTTGGTGACGTAGGCGTCCCAGTCGAAGGACGGGCACAGCGCCTTGAGCTCCTCGGCCGTGGTCAGGTTGTAGGTCTTCTGGACGTCGCGGGTGTCGGCACGCTCCCAGTGACCCTTGGCCAGCTTGGTGTCGATCTCGAGGATCGTGCTGGCGGCGGCCGCCGGGTCGGGGTGCTCGGCCAGCCCGAGCAGCGTCGTGAGGTAGGCGACGTACTTCTCGCGGACCTCGGCGAACTTGTCGTCGCGGTAGTAGGACTCGTCGGGCAGCCCGAGCCCGCCCTGCACGATGTGGAACAGGTAGCGGTCGGAGTTGCGGTCGTCGGAGTCGACGTACGAGCCGAAGAGGCCGTGCCCGCCGAGCCGCTCGAACTCGCCGAGGAACGCCGCCAGGTCGCGGACGTCGCGCAGCCCGTCGACGGCGTCGATCAGCGGGCGCACCGGACGCAGGCCCTGCTTGTTGATCCGGTCCTCGTCCATGAAGGAGGCGTAGAGGTCGCCGATCTTGCGGGAGTCCTCGGAGAGGCTCTCGGGGTCAGCCGCGGCGAGGTCCTCGATGATCTGGCGCACCTGCTCCTCGGCGGTGTCGGCCAGCTGCACGAACGGCCCCCAGCTGGACCGGTCGGAGGGGATCTCGGTCTCGTCCAGCCAGCGCCCGTTGACGTGTCCGAACAGGTCGTCCTGGGGACGGATGTCGGGATTCATGCCCGCGTGGGCGTCGTCGAGAATCGTCACGAAGACGACACTAACGGTGGTTGAGGCACGAGCGAAGTGAGCGTCGAGACGCGGAACTGACCCCGGGCCTCTCCCTATCCGGCCAGCAGGCGTCGGCTGGTCGCCTCGGCACGCTGGTAGGCCTCGCGATCTCCGAGGGTCGAGCTCGCGACGTGGGCGCCCTCGTAGACGAGGTGCACCTGCGCGGCGAGCTCGCCGTCGCCGAGAACCTGCTCGAAGAGGCGGAGCATCCAGCGCTTCTCCTCCGCGATGACCTCGATGCCGAGGGACTGCGTCGAGTTGAGCTCTGCCCACGCGTTGACGAAGGCACAGCCCCGCGCATTGGCCTCGGCCCACTCCTCGGCGAAGCGGAAGACTGCGGTCAGCCGGTCGCGCGGCGTACGCAGTGAGGCAGCGCTGAGGACGTCGAGCAACGCGGTCTGCCAGGTGTGGGCGCGCAGTTGCAGGTAGGCCGCGATCAGTCCGTCCTTGGACCCGAACCGCTGGTACAGCGTTCGCTTCGTGGTGCCGGCGTGCTCGGCAAGGAGGTCGACGCCGACCGCAGTGATGCCCCGGTTGTAGAACAGGTCGGATGCGGCGGCGAGGACCCGTTCGCCCACGCGGGTCGTGCTGGGTGCGGGCACGGGAACGAGGTCGAGTGACACGTCACGGTCCTCTCGTCGTAGGTGCACTGCGAGTATACCGATCGGTATGCTTTCGTGGGTGTCATGCGCTCCGTCGTCCTCGCCGCCGGCTTCGTCGTGCTCTGGAGCTCAGGGTTTGTCGGCGCCAGGCTCACCGCCGATGTCAGCACCCCCTCCGGGATGCTCGCGTGGCGCTACCTCGTGACCGCACTGGTGCTGCTGGTCGCGGTCGGGCCGCGCCTTCGTGGCCTTTCTGCGCGCGACGTGGCGCAGCAGGCAGTTCTCGGACTGCTTGCCCACGTCGTCTTCCTGGGTGGGGTCTTCGGCGCGGTCGGCGCCGGGGTGGGCGCCGGCACCACAGCGCTGGTGGCGGCGCTGCAGCCGATGCTGGTCGCCACCGCAGGGCGGATCTTCTGGACGGACCGCATCACCGGCCGGCAGATCATCGGCCTCGGGCTCGGCCTGGTCGCGGTCGGCCTGACCGTCGGTGGCGCGGACAGCCGCGCTGGGATCGCAGTCCTGATCCCGCTCTGCAGCGTCGTCGCTCTGTCCGGTGCGGCCCTGCTGGAGCGGCGATGGCGCCCCACCGTCGATGTGATGGGAGGCCTCACCATCCAGGTCGTCGTTTCCGCAGGGGTCTTCACTGCCTACGCAACCGCGGCCGGCACCCTGACGCAGGTCACGCCCACCCCACAGTTCCTTGTCGCTCTGATCTGGCTGGTCGTGCTCGCCGGCCTGGGCGGCTACGCCACCTTCATCCTGTGCCTGCGCCGATGGGGGGCGTCGTCGACGAGCGCCCTGCTGTACCTCACGCCGCCGGTCACGACTCTCTGGGCCTGGGCCATGTTCGGCGACGTCCCCACGGCCTTGCAGCTCGGCGGTCTCGTCCTGGGCGCGCTCGCTGTCGCACTCGCCGTTCGCGACCTGCCCGTCCCTAGTCGCGGACGCGCACGACCGACTTGCCGAGGGTCTTCCGCTGCTCCATCTCGACCAGGGCGCGGCCGAAGTCCTCGAAGTCGTACGTCGCCCCGATCGGCGGCTTGATCACCCCGGACTCCATCAGCGGCAGGATCGCGTCCCACTGCTCGTGCATGTAGCCGGGACGCACCATCGCGTAGGCACCCCAGCCGACGCCGCGGACGTCGACGTTGTTGAGCAGCAGCCGGTTCACCTTCACCTGCGGGATGCCCTGGCCGCTGGCGAAGCCGACCACGAGCAGCCGGCCCTGCGGGGCGAGAACGCGGAGCGAGTCGGTGAACGCGTCGCCGCCGACCACGTCGAGGACGATGTCGACGCCCTCGCCGTCGGTCAGCTCGGTCACGGCGTCCTTGAACCCGTCGAGCAGCACGACGTCGTCGGCGCCGGCCTTCCGGGCGAGCTCGCCCTTCTCCTCGGTGCTGACCACGGCGATCGCGCGGGCGCCGTACCCCTTCGCGACCTGGATCGACGCCGTCCCGACACCGCCGGCTGCTCCGTGGACCAGCACCGTCTCGCCCTCGCGCAGCCCGCCGCGCTCGGCCAGCGCGAAGTGCGCGGTCAGGTAGTTCAGCGGGATCGCCGCGCCCTCGTCGAAGGACAGCTCGTCGGGCAGCGAGAACACCGACATCGGCGGCGCGGACACCAGCTCGGCGGCACCGCCGTACGGCAGCACCCCGGCGACCCGCTCACCCGGCTGGTAGCCGTCGGGACCGGAGATCACCGTGCCGGCGAAGTCGACGCCCAGCGTGAACGGCGGCTCGGGCTTGATCTGGTACTCGCCCTTGGTCAGCAGCAGGTCCGGGAAGGAGATGCCGACCCGGTGCACCTCGACCAGCACCTCGTCGTCGCGGGCGTGGGGCTCGTCGACCTCCACCACCTGGACGTCGGCGGGACCGGTGGGCTCGATGACCTGGATCGCGCGCATGGCGTCGAGGCTAGCGGCGGGCGTCACACCTCTGGCTCGGTGGTGCGCAAATCCCTGGTTAACCAGGGATTTGGGCTGTTGGCCAAGGAAACTTCCCTGGCCAGGTGAGTGTTTCCCTGGTTAACCAGGGAAATGGGCGCAGCGTCAGCGCGGCTGGACCAGCCGGTCCATCTCGAAGTGCATGGGGTCGGTGTAGCTCCAGTCGCCACCCCAGGCGAAGCCCCACTTCTTGAAGATCGCGACCACGCCCCGGTCCATCTCGCCGACGGTGCCGCGCTGGTTGCCGGGGACGTTGAGGTCGAGGGCCAGGCCGAAGGAGTGGTTGGAGAGCGTGGTGGTGCCGGCGATGAAGCGCGGGTAGTAGCAGCCGGCGTACTCGCCCGGGTGGATCTCGTCGGACAGTCCCTGTCTCTCGACGTCCTCCAGCGCGGCGCGCAGCTGCGGGAGCATCAGCTTGTTGCACCGGACGGCGCCGAGGATCGGCACCTGCTCGGTGGCGATGTGCGTGCGCTCCCAGGCCGGGTCGGGGGCGATCCGACCGCCGCCGATCACGGTGTAGTTGAAGACGCCGACCGCGTCCGCGACCGTGCCCACGACGAACGCCGACAGCACGCGGGCGCCGGGGTCGATCCCGGTCTCCGCCACGATGTCCAGCGCCTGGATCGAGGCCTGCCCACCGACGATCCGCTCGATCGGCTTGCGCAGCGACTGCGGCGACCGCTGGCCGGTCGAGACGAGCAGCGCGTTGCCGGGCTGGAGCTCGAGGTCCTCGCCCCACTTCTCGTTGACCACCGCGTCGACGGCGCCCTCGACCTGCGGCGCGTAGGCGCCGATGTGGACCTCGGGCGCGTCGCTGGCCGTGCCGAGGCGGAGGAAGTCGTCCTTGTCGATCGGCAGCTTCTTGCCGAGCTCGGGCGAGAGCGCGAGCTCGCCGCCGGCGACCCGGTCCCAGACGATCTGGGTGTCCGCGCTCGCCACCGGCGTGAAGAGGCGGTACGTCGCGGGGTCGACCGCGGCCACGGTGAGCGCCTGGTTCTCGATCACCGCCTGGCCCATCGAGAACAGGTTGGTGGTCTGCACGCCGTCGAGGCGCTCGATCCTGCGGACCATCTCCGCGTCGAGCGGTCGCGTGGGGCTGAAGACCATCATGTCGGCCGAGGCGAGCGGTTCGGTGCGCTTGCCGGGTGGGTCGACGGCGTGCGCCGGGTCGGCGACCGGGGTCCCGGTGGGCTCGGCGCTCGGCTCGCCGTTCGCCGGCGTGGTGGAGGGCTCGGCCTTCGGGTCTGCGCCGCCGCCGCCTCCGCAGCCGGCCACGCAGACCAGCGCGATCGCGGCTGCGAGCACGCGCAGCCCCCGTTTCCCTCCCACCCGGTCAGGGTAGGTCGAGTCCCCGAACCGCGCAGGGGGACGCGTCATGTGACGTTGCTGACGCGGTAACACTCCTCGTCGTCGATCGCGTCGGGGACGTGGTCGATCGCGACCTGGCGCGGCAGGCCGCCGTCGTCGAGCTCGACCTCCACCACGGCGTCACGCTCGGCGCCCTCGACCAGGGCCACCAGGCCGGCGAGGGTCGGGAAGTCGTCCGGCTCGAGCCCGAAGAGCCGACTGTCGCCGAGCGGCTGCACGCGGTCGACGTCCCCCTCGACCACAGTCACCCGGAAGTCCCCGAGCAGGTTGCGCTCACCGCACGTCGAGGAAACGTCGAAGGAGTACGCAGACGGCAGGTCCCCGACCGCCGCCCGCATCCGGTCCAGCTGCGACGAGGTCACCTCACCCTCGGCCGGGCCACAGGCGCCCAGGGTCGTCGCGACCGCCATCGCCGCCAGGATCTGCCACATGCCGATGGGACGTCGCCCGACCACCGATCGGTTCCCGCGAGTGTCAGCCCTGGCGGCGCTTGATCTCCGCGTTGATCGCCGGGACCACCTCGTGCAGGTCGCCGATCACGGCGTACGTCGCCTTGGTGACCATGGGCGCCTCGGCGTCGGTGTTGATGGCCAGGATGTTCTTGGCGCTCGAGCAGCCGGCCCAGTGCTGGATCGCCCCGCTGATCCCGCACGGGATGTAGAGGTCCGGCGAGATCCGGCTGCCGGTCTGGCCGACCTGCTCGTGGTGCGGTCGCCAGCCCAGCGAGGTGACCACGCGGGAGACGCCGAGCGACCCGTGCAGGAGCTCGGTCAGCTCGAGCAGGCCAGCGAAGCCGTCGGAGCTGCCGGCACCACGGCCGGCACCGATCACGACCTTGGCCGACTTCAGCGAGCCGGACAGGTCGGGCTCGGGCTCCTCCGAGGACACGACGCGCGCCACCAGGTCTGCGGCCGCCACCTCGGGCGCGTGCTCGACGACGTTGCCCGCACCCGGGGTCGCCGCCGGCGACGCCTCGACCGCGTGTCCGGCGACGGTGAGCACGGCCGGCCGCTGGGGCAGCTTCATCTCCTCCAGCGCCTGGCCGCCCACCACCTGGCGGGTCACGGTGAACGGCGACAAGCCGCCGAACGACAGCACGTTCGCCGCCATCGCCACGCCCCGGCGGGCGGCGACGTGCGCGAGCACCTCGTTGCCACGCTCGGTCCCGGCCGCCATCACGACCACGGTCGTCGTGGTCGCCAGCACGTCCTCGATCCCGGCCGCCCAGGCGGCCGCGGCGAAGGAGTCGTACGCCGCGCCGTCGAGACGGTGCACGTCGCGGACGCCGTACGCCGCGAGCTGCTCGCGCAGCCCGTCGGACACGTCGCCGACGACGACGGCGTCGACGGGGACTCCGCCTCCGGCCTCGGACAGCGTGCGGGCGAAGGTGACGGTCTCCCGGCACACCTCGACGGCCAGCCCGTCCAGGTCCTTCTCGATCAGCACCACGATCATCGGGACAGCACCCCCAGCTGCTCGAACAGGTCGACCACGGCGGGCGCGGCCTCGGCGCCCTTGCCCAGGATCTGCACGTTGCTGGGCGCGGGTGGCGGCAGCAGCAGCCGGACCCGGTTCGGCCCCTCCGGCTCGCCGGTCGGCTGGCGCTCCTCGATCGGCACCTTCTTGGCCTTCATCCGGCCGGGCACGGTCGGGTAGCGCGGCTCGACCCCGCCCTCCAGCACCGTGACCACGGCGGGCAGCGGCAGCTGGTAGGTCTCGTAGCCGTCCGGGCCGTCACCGCTCGCGGTCACCACACCGTCGGCGACGGAGACCTTCTTCACTCCGTTGACCACCGGCCAGCCCAGCTCGTAGGCGAGCCGGATGCCGACCTGGAAGTCGCCGCTGTCGGCCGCGTCGTTGCCGAGCAGCACCAGGTCGGGTGCCTGGTCCCGCACCACGGCGGCGATCTCGCGCGCCACGTCCGAGGGGCCGAAGGTCTGCGGGTCGCCGACCACGTGGGTCGCCGCCGTGCAGCCGACGGCCAGCGCTGCACGGAGCTGCTCGACCGCCTCGGCGTCACCGAGCGTCATCACCGCCGCCTGACCGTCGGAGCCGGCGATCTGGACCGCGAGCTCGACCGCGCACTCCTCGTGCGCGCTCATCGTGAAACCGGCGAACCGGCCGTCGACCGACTGGCCGTCGTCGGCCAGCACGACCTCGCTCGACGAGTCGACCACTCTCTTCACGCACACCAGGACGTTCGTCATCAGCGGAGCCGCTCGTTGCGTGGGTCGTAGAGGCCGGTCGCGTCGACGGAGCCGACGGTCACGGGGTAGAGCTCCTCCATGTAGGAGACCGCGAGCTCGTTGCCGACCACCGCCTGGTCCGGCGGCAGGAACGCCAGCAGCACATGCTTGCCCAGCGACGGCGCGGAGCCGGCGGTGGTGACGTAGGGGTGGTGGCCGTGCCCGTCGGTCAGCGTGCCGCCGTCGCGGGTCAGGATCGGCTCGCCGCCGAGCATGTAGCGCTTCACGCCGCTGGCGGACGTGTGGTCGTCCACGGTCAGCGTGCACAGCACCGTCTGCGGATCCTGGTCACGCTGGGCCAGGTAGGCCTCCCTGCCGACGAAGTCGGCCGCCTTCACCTTCGGCCGCTGCATGCCGGCCTCGACGATGCTCCGCTCGCCGTCGAGCTCGTAGCCGAACGCGCGGTAGCCCTTCTCGATCCGGCCGGTGGTGCCGTAGACGCCGATCCCGACCGGTACGGCGCCGTGCGCGGCGCCCGCCTCGAGCAGGTTCTCCCACAGCTCGGCCGCCGACTCCATCGGGACGTACAGCTCCCAGCCCAGCTCGCCGACGTACGAGATGCGGGACGCGAGCACGGTGGTGCCCTTGACCTCCACCTCGCGACAGGTGAGGAACCCGAAGCCCTCGTCCGACACGTCCTCGGCCGTCAGCGACGACAGGATGTCGCGCGCCCGGGGACCCCAGAGGCCGATCGTCGAGATCTCGTTCGTCAGGTCGGTCAGCGTGGTCGCGCCGTCATCCACGAGCTGGTCGCCGAACCACTTGCGGTCGGCCATGCCGTGCGCGCCGCCGGTGACGACGCGGAAGTGGTCGTCCCCGAGCCGCATCACGGTCAGGTCGGAGAGGAAGCCACCCTTCGGGTCGAGGACCGGTGTGTAGATCACCTTGCCGACGGCGACGTCGCACTGGGCGACGCAGGTGCGCTGCACCGACTCCAGGGCGCCCGGGCCGACGATGTCGAACATGCAGAACGCGGTCAGGTCGATGACGCCGGCCGCCTCGCGCATCCGCAGGTGCTCGGCGTTGATGATCGGGCTCCACCAGCGCGAGTCCCACTCGTGCTCGCGCGGCATCACGGCGTCGCCGTACTCCTCGAGGAGGTTGGCGTTCGACTCGTACCAGTGCGGCCGCTCCCAGCCGGCGGTCTCGTAGAAGAACGCGCCGAGCTTCTTCTGCGACTCGTACATCGGCGAGAGCCGCTGCTCACGGTCGGACTCGTACTGCTCGGAGGGGTGGATGATCCCGTAGGTCTTGATGAACGACTCGGTGGTCCGCAGCCGGGTGTGCTCGCGGCGCTTCTGGTGGTCGTGGAAGCGCGCGATGTCGCTGTGGTGGATGTCGATCTCGGAGTGGCCGTGGGTCATCCACTCGGCCACCGCCCGGCCGACGCCCGGACCCTCCTTGATCCAGACAGCGGCGGCGGTCCACAGGCCGCGGACCTCGCTCTCGCCGAGGATCGGGTTGCCGTCACAGGTCAGCGACAGCAGGCCGTTGATGGCGTAGCGCATCTCCGCGCCCTCGGCGCCGAGCAGCTCCGGCATCAGCTCGTAGGCCTGCTCGAGCTGCGGGTCGAAGTCGTCGGACGTGAACGGCATCTCGGTCGGCGACAGCTTGGACTGCTCGATCGAGGGGATGTCCTCGGGCTCGTGCAGGATCGCGCGGTGCGCGTAGGAGCCGACCTCCATGTCGGCGCCGTGCTGCCGCTCGTAGCAGAACGTGTCCATGTCGCGGACGATCGGGAACGAGATCTCGCCCTCCCGCTCGGCGAGCTGCGGGCACGGGCCGACGCTGATCATCTGGTGCACGGCCGGCGTCAGGGGGATCGAGATCCCGGCCATGTCGCCGATCTTCGGGCTCCACACACCGCAGGCGATCACGACCGCGTCGGTCTCGATGTCGCCGCCGCTGGTCCGCACCCGGCGGATCCGGCCGTCCTCGACGTCCAGGCCGGTGACCTCGACGTTCGGTACGACGGTCAGGGCGTCGAGCTCCATCGCCCGCTCGCGCATGATCGTCCCGGCCCGCAGCGAGTCGACCACGCCCACGCCCGGGGTCCAGAACGCCCCGATGAACTGGTCGGTCTCGATGAAGGGCACCTTCTCCTTCACGAACTCCGGGGAGACCAGCTCGGCCTCGATCCCCCACGCCTTCGCCGACGACATCCGCCGCCGCAGCTCCTCCATCCGCTCCTCGGTGCGCGCGATCTCGAAGCCACCGGACTGGGTGAAGACGCCCATCTCCTGGTACTGCCGCACCGAGTCGAGCGTCAGGTCCGTGATCTCCCGGGAGTGGTCCACGGTGAAGATGAAGTTGGACGCGTGCCCGGTCGAGCCGCCGGGGTTCGGCAAGCGGCCCCTTGTCGATCTGGACGATGTCGCGCCAGCCCAGCCGGGCCAGGTGGTCGACGATGCTGTTGCCGACGATGCCGGCGCCGATGACGACGACGCGGGCAGAGGTGGGGATGGCCATGGGCTCGACTCCTTGTTGCGTATGACGCAACCTATTGCGCTATCTGGAACAGCACTAGTGTGTGCGGGACGACCCGCGCCCGTCAAGCAGCATCGGACGCGGGCCGTCGTACGGCCTCGTGGGGGCCGCGGTCAGGGGCCGTCGGGATACTTCTGCGCGTGCTCGACCGCACGCCGCACCCGGGAGGGGAGCGTCGACTCGAACCGCTCCTTGCGCAGCTCCTTCATCAGGGACACGCACATCCCGATCAGGATCAGCATGAACGGCCCGGCGACGATGATCACGAGTGTCTGCAGCGCCGACAGACCTCCTGCCCACAGCAGGACGGCCGCGACAGAGCCAGTGGCGACACCCCAGAAGATGACCAGCCACCGGAACGGCTCCTCCTTGCCGTTCTGGCTGAGCATCCCCATCACGATCGACGCGGCGTCCGCCCCGGTCACGAAGAAGATCGCCACCAGGAAGACCGCCAGGGCCACGGTGATCCCCGACAGCGGGAACTCGCGCAGCGTGTCGAAGAGCGACGCCTCGAGCGCGATCCCACCTGTCTCGGTCAAGGGCGGGTCCCAGCCCTGGTTGAGCTGGAGGTCGATCGCGGTCCCGCCCAGGATCGAGAACCAGATGAACGAGACCAGGCTCGGCACCAGGACCACGTAGATCACGAACTGCCGGATCGTGCGCCCCTTGGAGATGCGCGCGATGAACATGCCGACGAACGGCGTCCACGAGATCCACCAGGCCCAGTAGAAGATCGTCCATCCGTTCAGCCACTCGCTGCCGCCGAAGACGCCGGTGGCGAAGCTCAGGCCGGGCAGCTGGGTCAGGTAGTCGCCCATGGTCTCGGTGAACGTGCCCAGGATGAACACGGTCGGGCCCACGACGAACAGGAACAGCACCAGCACTCCCGCGGCGATCGCGTTGGCGTTGGAGAGGTACTTGATGCCCTTCTCGACGCCGGACACCGCCGACAGGACGAAGCAGAGCGTCAGCACCGCGATCACGGCCACGGCCAGCGACTTGCTGCCACCGCCGCGGCCGAAGACGTCGTCGATGCCGCCGGTGATCTGGAGTGCTCCCAGGCCGAGCGAGGTCGCGGAGCCGAACAGCGTCGCGAAGATCGCGACCACGTCGATCGCCTTGCCCGGCCCCTGGCTGGCCCGGTCACCGAGGAGTGGCCGGAAGGTCGCGGAGACCAGGTTGCCGTAGCCCTTGCGGTACGCGAAGTACCCGATCGAGAGGCCGATCACGGCGTACATCGACCACGGGTGGAACCCCCAGTGGAAGAAGGAGTACTCCATCGCCAGCTGCGCGGCCTCCGCCGATCCCGGCTCCGCCAGCCCCATCGGCGGCGCGTTGAAGTGCGTCAGCGGCTCGGCGACGCCCCAGAACATCAGGCCGATGCCCATGCCGGTGGCGAACATCATCGACACCCAGGAGAACGTGGAGAACTCCGGCTCCGAGTCGTCCGGCCCGAGCTTGATGTTGCCGTAGCGGGTGAAGGCGAGGTACGCCGAGAACAGCACGAAACCCGCGCTTGTCAGCACGAACAGCCAGCCGAAGTTCTCGGTGATCCAGGTGAGGACCGTGGCGGTCTTGTCCGCCATCCCCTTCGGCCAGATCGCGCCGGCCAGCACGAAGCCGACCGACAGTGCCGCGGCCACGCCGAAGACGATCCGGTCCACCGGAAGGCCATGGTCGTCCCTGTCACCCTCTGCTCCGCCGACCTCCTTGATGTCGGTCATCCCTCCCCCTTCCGAGGATCGGGTGGGGGCGGCGCACCTGCGCGCGCCGCCCCGACCCGGTGGTGGTGGTGCTCTCCGCTATCCGAGCCAGGCGTCGACCTTGTCCTGGTTCTCGTCGATCCACTTCTGGGCGGCCTCGTCCGGGTCCATGCCGTCCTGGCCGATGTAGCTGGCGACCAGGTTCTGGTCCTCGTTCGTCCACTCGAAGTTCTTGATCAGGTCCACGGCCGGCGAGCCGGAGTCGGCGAACTCGGTCGAGATCAGCTTGTTGAGGTCGTACGGCGGGTAGTCGCAGGCCACCTCGGCCGGGTCGGCGTCGCAGCCCTCCTCGTACGGCGGCAGGGACACGTGGGCGATCTGGACCGGGTCCTCGACTCCGGGGGTGGCCTGACCGTCGACCTCGGCGTACCACTGCGGCGTGTAGAAGTACGCGAGCAGCGGCGTCTTGTTCTCCTGCGCGCTGCGGAAGCTCGTCAACAGCGCCGCCTCACTGCCGCCGACGACGACCTTGTAGTCGAGGTCGAGGTTCTTCACGAGCGCCTCGTCGTTGGTGACGTAGGACGGGTCGCCGTCGAGCAGCTGGCCCTGGCCGTCCGACTCCGAGGTCTCGAACATGTCGGCGTACTTGTTGAGGTTCTCCCAGTCGAGGATGTCGGGGTACTCGTCGGCCATCCACTGGGGCACGAACCAGCCGATCAGGCCCTTGTTGCCGGTGAGCCCGGCGTCCTCCACGGAGCCCTGGTCGTCGATGTACTTCTTGATCAGGTCGTCGTGGCCCCAGTTCTCGACGATGGTGTCGATCGAGCCGTCGGCCATGCCCTGCCAGCCGACCTCCTCCTTCACCTCGGGGTAGTCGACCGTGCACCCGAGCTCCTGCTCCGCCACGACACCGATCACGTGCGCGTTGGCGATGTAACCGGTCCACGGGTTGATCGCGATGGTCAGCTCGCCACAGTCGCTCCCGCTCGCAGTGTCGTCGTCCTCGATATTTCCTCCACCGCATGCGGCCAGGCCGAGGCCCACGACGGTGGCAAGGGCGACGTGTCCGGTACGGCGTAGTCCTCGTGCCATGCTTCTTCCTTTCCTTGCTCCGCGGCGGTCCGCGGAGGTCGTCCTCATCTTCCGGCGCGCGCGGCGGCGTACCGCGCGATCCGGTCGAGCATGATCCCGAGCGCGGCGATGGCGATGCCGGCCGCGAGTCCCTTCCCGAACAGCTGGTCCTGGCTGAAGCCGGAGACGACGAGGTACCCGAGGCTGCCGCCCCCGACCATGCCGCCGATGACCACCATCGACAGCACGTAGAGGAGGCCCTGGTTGGTGGCGAGCACCAACGCCTCACGAGACATCGGCAGCTGCACCTTCGAGATCATCTGCCAGGTGGTGCTCCCGGAGGCGCGGGCGGCTTCGACCGTAGTCGGCGAGACGCCGCGGATGCCGTCGGCGACGAGCTTGGTGGCGATGGGCACGGAGTAGGCGACCGCCGCCATGATCGCCGTGAACCGGCCGACGCCGAAGAGCGCGAGCGCGGGCACGAGGTAGACGAACGGCGGGATCACCTGGAACGCGTCCAGGAAGGGTCGGATGCCCAGATCGGCCCGTCTGTTGCGTCCCATCGACACCCCGAGCACGACCGCGAAGAGCATCACGAGGACGGTGGCGATCAGCGTCATCGCCAGGGTCACCATCGAGTCGTTCCAGAGCCCGGTCCACAAGATGACGGCCTCGCAGCCCACCGTGATGGCCGCCGGCTTCCAGCCGCCCAGCACGTAGGCGAAGGCGATCAGCACCAGCGCCATCAACCACCAGGGCGAGTCGGCCAGCAGGTCCTCGAACGGGTTGATCACCATCTCGGTGATGCCGTCCTTGAGTGCTGTGGTGAAGCCGTCGACCCCGCTGACGAACCAGTCCGTGAAGTCGTTGAGGTACACCGTCAGCTGGTCGCCGCTGATGTATTTCAGCACCGGCGTCTCGCTGACGTCGGGGAACTCGGCGTACGCGAGGTCGTAGCGCGAGAGCCAGATGAAGAAGACCACCGGGAGGAACAGGACGCCCAGCAGGAGTCCGCTGCCGGCGCGGGTCAGGCGGGGCAGCTTCTGGCCCTTGCCGGCGTCCTCGGTCGCCCAGCGCGGGAGCCGCTCCAGGACGACCGTGCCGACCATCACGCTCATCCCGCTGGCCGAGCCGACGTCGGTGCGGCCCGTGGTGCGCTCGCTGGCGGCCGTGGTCGTGCGGTCGAGCATGATCGCGACGATCACGATCGCGAGGCCGGCGACCGCGGCTGCGCCGACGTTGAGGACCTGCAGCGCCGAGACGACCGGCTTGCCGAGCCCCGGCCCGTTGACCAGGGCCGCGATCGTGGCCATCGACAGGGCCGCCATCGTGCACTGGTTGATGCCGACCACGATCGTGCGTCTGGCCATCGGCAGCTGCACCTGGCGCAGCATCTGTGACCGGGTCAGCCCCAACGACCGGGCCGCCTCGACCGTCGTCGAGGACACCGACTTGATCGCGTGCTCGGTGATCCGGACCAGCGGTGGCAGCGAGTAGATGAAGGTGAGCACCACCGCAGTGGCCGGTCCGATCCCGAAGAACAGGGCCATCGGGGCGAGGTAGCAGAACGCCGGCAGCGTCTGCATCACGTCGAGCGCGGGTGTGACCGCGGCGGACGCCCCCTTGCTCCGGGCCATCCAGATCCCGATCGGCAGCCCGATCAGGAGGCACAGGCCGACGGAGACGCCGGTGATGATCAGGGTGTCCATGCTGTCCGACCAGAGGCCCAGGACCCCGAACGAGAGCATGGAGAGGGTGACCAGGATCGTCGACCGGATGCCTGCGAACGCGTAGGTCACGTAGGCGGCGAGCGCGACCACGCCGATCCAGCCGATCTCCGGGACCGGCCGAGGCGGCGCGGGGATCGCGATCAGCTCCTGGAAGAACTCCACCATGGAGGTGAGGAAGTCACCGATCCCGCCCAGCACCCCGCCGAAGAACCAGTTGTCCTGGCCCTCGAGCTGGACCCAGTCCCGGGCCTCGTTGATCTTCCGCTGCATCGCGGTGGTGTCCTGGAACCCGAGCTCTTTGGTGTTGTTGCCCTTGAGGATCGAGTAGAGGACGCCCCAGACGACCAGGATCGCCAGCATCTTGACGCCGGTGTGGCGGTTCCTGCCGTACTCGACGACCGGCTGCTCCTCCTTGCTGGCAGCCGCTTTCCCCGCGGGTGCGTCGCCGGGAGGGAGCGTCGACGTGGTCACGACGTCGCCTCCTCCTCGGCCACGACGACCCTGAGGATGTCCTCGTCGTCGACGAGGCCCACGATCTTGTCGCCGTCGGCCACCCGGCACGGGCCCTGGTGGTCGAGCACCACGCGCGCGGCGTCGCGCACGATCTGGTCGGACTGGAGGACGGGGCCGTCGGGCATCTCCCCTTCGACGTCGTGCATGACCCACTTCAGGGTGAGCACGTGCGAGCGGGGTACGTCGCTGACGAAGTCGCGCACGTAGTCGTCGGCCGGCTGGGCGACGACCTCGTCCGGCGAACCGATCTGGACGATCTCGCCGTCGCGCATGATCAGGATCCGGTCGCCGAGCTTGAGTGCCTCGGCCAGGTCGTGGGTGATGAAGACCATCGTCTTGCCGACCTCGTGGTGGAGTCGGATGACCTCGTTCTGCATGTCGCGGCGGATCAGGGGGTCGAGCGCGGAGAACGGCTCGTCGAACATCAGGACGTCCGGGTTGGCGGCGAGCGCGCGGGCCAGGCCGACCCGCTGCTGCATGCCGCCGGACAGCTGGTCGGGGAAGTTGTTCTCGTACCCCGACAGCCCGACCAGGTCGACCATCTCCTGCGCCCGGCTGCGGCGGTCGCCCCTGCCCTCGCCGCGCACCTCGAGGCCGAACGCGATGTTGTCGATCACCTTGCGGTGCGGCAGCAGGCCGAAGTGCTGGAACACCATCGACACCTTGCGCCGTCGGGTGTCGAGAAGCGCCTTGTCGGACATCGCGGTGATGTCGTCGCCGTACAGCGTGACCGTGCCGGCCGTCGGCTCGATCAGCCGAGTGAGGAGCCGCACGAGCGTGGACTTGCCGGAGCCGGAGAGGCCCATCACGACGAACACCTCGCCGGGAGCGACGTCGAACGACACGTCGCGGATGCCGACCACGTGGCCGGTCTTCTCCTGGAGGTCCTTGCGCGACAGCTTCGAGTCCTCGCTGGCCATGATCTTGTCGGCCTTGGGGCCGAAGATCTTCCAGAGCCCGTCGACGTGGACCGCCGGGGTCTCCGTGCTGGCAGGTGCGGTGGCGGGGGTGGCGGGGCTGGTCGTGGTCATCGCTGGGCCTCCGGGTTGCGGCTGTCGCCGGGCGGGTAGAGGGGGGTGCCGTCGCGGTGGCGGTAGTACGGCACGTCGGCTGCGGGAAGGGGCGTGTTGCCGGCGATCAGGTCGGCGGCCTTCTCGGCGACCATCATCACGGGGGCGTAGATGTTGCCGTTGGTGACGAACGGGAACACCCCGGCGTCGACGACGCACAGGCCCTCGAGGCCGTGCACGCGCATGGTCGAGGGGTCGACGACCGACATGTCGTCGACGCCCATCTTGGTGGTGCAGGACGGGTGCAGCGCGGTCTCGGCGTCGGCGCGGACCCAGTCCAGGATCTGCTCGTCGGTCTCGACCGATGGTCCCGGCGACAGCTCGCCGTCGTTGTACGGCGCGAACGCCGGCTGGTTGAGGATGTCGCGGGCGACCCGGATCGCCTCGACCCACTCCCGCTTGTCGTTCGGGGTCGACAGGTAGTTGAACTGCATCGACGGGTGGACCTTCGGGTCCTTCGAGCGGATCCGCACCCAGCCCCGGGTGTCGGCGTACATCGGGCCGATGTGCACCTGGTAGCCGTGGCCCTCCGTCGGCGCGGTCCCGTCGTACCGGATCGCGACCGGGAGGAAGTGGAACATCAGGTTCGGGTAGTCGACGTCCTCGTTGCTGCGCGCGAAGCCACCGCCCTCGAAGTGGTTGGTGGCGCCGAGCCCGCGGCGGTGGAACAGCCACTGGTAGGCGATCCCCGGCCGGGCCCGCCAGCGCAGCCCGGGCGCGATCGAGACCGGCTGCTTGGAGGCGTACTGGATGTAGACCTCGAGGTGGTCCTGGAGGTTCTCGCCGACGCCCGGGCAGGTCGTGGACCAGGTCGACGTCGTACATCCGCAGCAGCTGGGGGTCGCCGACGCCGGAGAGCTGGAGCAGCTGCGGGCTGTTGATCGCGCCGCCGCAGAGGACGACCTGGCCCGCGTCGACGGTGCGGTGCAGCCGGCCGCCGCGCAGGTAGTCGACGCCGACCGCGCGCTTGCCCTGGAAGCGCACCTTGGTCGCGAACGCCATCGTCTCGACGGTGAGGTTCTTCCGGTTCTTGACCGGGTGCAGGTAGGCGCGGGCGGCCGAGAGCCGGCGGCCGCGGTAGACGTTGCGGTCGAACTTCGCGAACCCCTCCTGCCGGTAGCCGTTGACGTCGTCGGTCAGCGGGTAGCCGGCCTCCTGCGCGGCCTGGAAGAACGCGCTGAAGAGCGGGTTCTCGGCCGGGCCGCGCTCGAGCTTGAGCGGGCCGTCGCCGCCGCGCCAGTCGTCGGCGCCGGCGAGGCAGCTCTCCATCCGCTTGAAGTACGGCAGGCAGTGGAGGTAGTCCCACTCCTTCATCCCGGGCTCGGCGCCCCAGCGCTCGTAGTCCATCGGGTTGCCGCGCTGGAAGATCATCCCGTTGATGCTCGAGGAGCCGCCGAGCACCTTGCCGCGGGCGTGGAACACCCGGCGCCCGTTCATGTGCGGCTCGGGGTCGGTCTCGTACTTCCAGTCGTAGAGCCGGTTCCCGATCGGGATCGGCAGTGCGGCCGGCATGTGGATGAACGGGTCGATCCGGTAGTCGGACCGGCCCGCCTCGAGCACCAGCACGGTGGTGCCGGGGTCGGCGGAGAGCCGGTTCGCGAGGGCGCATCCCGCCGAGCCGCCACCCACGATGACGATGTCGTACCGGTCCGCACCCATGTCCGCCGCCTATCCCGCGAACCAGCGCTGCTCGGCCGGCCGGATGTTGTGCCAGACGTGCTTGGTCTCGCGATACTCGTCGAGGCCGGCCATCCCGAGCTCGCGCCCGACGCCGGACTGCTTGTAGCCGCCCCACTCGGCCTGGGGCACGTAGGGGTGGTAGTCGTTGATCCAGACCGTGCCCATCCGCAGCCGGCCCGCGACGCGCTGGCCCTTGCCGGCGTCCTGCGTCCAGACCGCGCCGGCCAGCCCGTAGATGCTGTCGTTGGCGATCGCGACCGCCTCGTCCTCGTCGCGGAACGTCTCGACGGTGAGGACCGGCCCGAACGACTCGTTCTGGGTGACCGACATGCTGCTGGTGCACCGGTCGAGCACGGTCGGCAGGTAGTAGTAGCCGTCGGCGAGCTCCGGGTCGTCGGGACGAGCGCCGCCGCAGCGGAGCACGGCGCCCTCGGCGATCCCGGCCGCGACGTACGCCTCGACCTTGTCGCGGTGCGGCGCGCTGGTCAGCGGCCCGGTCTCGGCCTTCTCGTCGAACGGGCCGCCGAGGCGGATCCGGCCGGCGCGCTCCACGACCGCGTCCACGAACCGGTCGTGGATCGACTCCTCGACCACGAGCCGGGCGCCCGCCGAGCAGACCTGGCCGGAGTGGAGGAAGACCGCCGTCAGCGCGAAGTCGACGGCCACCTCGAAGTCGGCGTCGGCGAAGACGATGTTGGGGTTCTTGCCGCCGAGCTCGAGGGCGACCTTCTTCACCGTGCCGGCGGCGGTGGCCATGATCCGGCGGCCGGTCTCGACGCCACCGGTGAAGGAGACCAGGTCGACGCGCGGGTCGGACGAGAGCGGCGCGCCGGCCTCGGGTCCGGTGCCGAGCACCAGGTTGCCGACACCGGCAGGGAGTCCGGCCTCCTCGAGCACCTTCATCAGGTGGATCGCGGAGTGCGGGGTGAGCTCGCTCGGCTTGAGGACGAAGGTGTTGCCGGTCGCCAGGCAGGGGGCGACCTTCCACGACACCTGGAGCAGCGGGTAGTTCCACGGCGTGATCAGCCCGCAGACGCCGATCGGCTCGTGCACGATCCGGCTGACCACGTCCGGGTTCCCGGTGTCGACCATCCGGCCGGCGTCCTCCGCGGCGACATGTCCGTAGTGGCGGAAGACCGAGACGATGTCGGCGACGTCGTACTCCGCCTCGACGAGCCGCTTGCCGGTGTCGAGCGCCTCCATCCGGGCGATCGCGTCGGTGTCGCGCTCGAGGAGGTCGGCGACGCGGAGCAGGAGGTCGCCGCGCTCGCGGCTGGAGGTCCGGGGCCAGGGTCCGTGGTGGAACGCCTCGTGGGCGGCGGCGATGGCGGCGTCGGTGTCCTCGGGGCCGGCCTCGTCCACCTCGGCGACGAGGGTCCCGTCGGCCGGGCACCGGATCTCCCGGCGTGCCCCGGAGCGCGCGGACCTCCACGCGCCGCCGAGATAGAGTCCTGCCTCCACCAGACCCACTCTCCGCACCCTTTCGAGTTGCGTATCGCGCAACCGATTGCTCTCAGCGCAACCGCCTGCCGTTTCCGAGAATGCTGCGACCGCCCCGCGCCGTCAAGCGCCAGATGGTCGATGTGACCTAACGTTGACCCCAGCCGAGCCGGTGCGACACCTCCTCCGCCGCCTGCATGAGCTGGCCGATGACCTCGTCCATCCGGTCGGCGGTCAGCCGGAACGTCGGACCCGAGACGCTCATCGACGCCACCACATCTCCGTGTGCGTTGCGGATCGGGGCGGCCGCCGCGGTCAGCCCGACCTCGAGCTCGTCGACCGCCAGCGCGTACCCCTGCTCGCGGACCCGCTCCAGCTCGTCGCGGAGCTTGGGCTTCCGGGTGATCGTCGCCGGGGTGTACGTCGGCAGCTTCCCGAGGATTGCCTCGAGCCCGGACTGGTCCAGCCCACTGAGCAGCACCTTGCCGTTGCTGGTGGCGTGCAGCGGGATGTGCTGGCCGACCCAGTTGTGCGGCTGGAGCGCCGACGAGCCGGCGACCTGGTCGAGGTAGAGGGCCGAGCTCTCCGACAGCACCGCGATGTTGACGGTCTCGCCGGTCTGCGCGGCGAGCTGGCGGCAGATCGGCCGGGCCTCCTGGACCAGGTCGAGCCGCGCGGTGGTCGCGCCGGCCAGGCGCAGCACGCCGACGCCGAGGCGGTACTTGCCGCGGTCCTCGGTCTGCTCGACGAGCCGGTGCGCCTCGAGGGTGGCGACCAGGCGGAAGGCCGTGCTCTTGTGCACGTCGAGCTCTCCGGCGATCTCGGTGACGCCCGCCTCGCCCACCCGGGCCAGGACCTCGAGGATGCTGAGTGCGCGGTCGACGGACTGGACGCCGGCGCTACTGTCAGCGCGTGTCGAGTCGACCTCCGCGGCCTTCCTCATGGCCGGAGACTAGCGCACTCGCTGTTGCGTATCGCAGACTTTGTTTCGGTCAGCGCAACACAGCGCGGACCCTCCTCGCGTCCTCCGACACCCGGCAAGGCAACTGATGTCGCAGACCCCGCTCTCCCAGTCCGGCAACGCCACGGCTCCCGGCGGCGACCACGTCCTCGTGCTCTCCTGCCCGGACCGGCCCGGCATCGTGCACGCGGTGTCCGGCTTCCTGGTCGGGCACGGCGGCAACATCGTCGAGAGCCAGCAGTTCGGGGACCGCCTGTCGGGGCGGTACTTCATGCGGGTCGCCTTCGAGACGGCGACGGCATCGTCGGCCGACGAGCTGCGTGCGGACTTCGCTCCGGTGGCCGCCGAGTTCGGCATGGAGTACGAGCTGTGGGACTCGCGGACGCCGTACCGGACGCTGATCATGGTCTCCAAGCACCTGCACTGCCTCAACGACCTGCTCTTCCGGACCACGACCGGCTCGCTGCCGATCGACGTACCCGCCGTGGTGTCGAACCATCGCGACGCCGAGGCGCTGGTGCGGTCGCACGGCATCCCCTTCCACCACGTGCCGGTCACCCCGGACACCAAGCCCGAGGCCGAGGCGGAGATGCTGCGGCTGGTGAAGGAGCACGACATCCACCTGGTCGTGCTGGCGCGCTACATGCAGGTCCTCTCGGACGAGACCTGCCGCGCGCTCTCCGGCAAGGCGATCAACATCCACCACTCGTTCCTGCCGAGCTTCAAGGGCGCCCGGCCCTACCACCAGGCCTTCGACCGCGGCGTGAAGCTCGTCGGCGCGACCGCGCACTACGTCACGGGCGACCTCGACGAGGGGCCGATCATCGAGCAGGACGTGCTGCGCGTCGACCACGGCTTCGACCAGGACGAGCTGGTCTCGGCCGGCCGCGACGTCGAGGCGCAGGTCCTCTCCCGCGCCGTCCGCTGGCACTCACAGTCCCGCGTCCTGCTCAACGGGCACCGGACCATCGTCTTCCGCTGACCGGTGGTCGAGTAGCGAGCGCCAGCGAGCGTGTCGAGACTCGACGGGGCAGAAGTTGAGTTGGGCCCCTTGTCCTGAACAGCGCCCGTCCCCGACGCGGCTCGGGGCCCAACCCAACGTGCAGGGTTACGCGCGGCGGACGAAGCACCAGGCCGCGGTGTACGCCGCCACCGCCGCGGATGCCGAGATGAAGTGCTCAGTGAGGACGAACAGCAGCGTAGTCACACAGAAGCTGGCGAAGAACAGGGCGGTCACCGGGTTGGCGATCGCGGGCGCTGCGGGCTGTGCAGGCTCGATCGTGGCCACGATGCCTCCTCTCGAGGGTGGGTCAGATATCTGTAAGACTACTTAGTCACTAGAAATATGACATAACCCATTTGGGGTGTCTCACGCTTCCGCAATCTGAGTACCGCCGCTCACGCGGAGGCCGGCCCCGACCGGCGAACCTTCTCGGCATGGACATCGCCGCACCCGACGACCGCCTTGCTCCCAGCCCCTCGTCCAGCGCCCCCGTCGGCGGATCCTGCTCGAGCTCCTCGGCACGGTCATGGTGCTCGGCGCGATCGGGACCCTGTTCTTCAACTGGCTCGGCGTCTACCTCGTCTTCTTCGGCGAGACCCCCGAGGTCACCCGCGAGAGCGTCATCACCTACCAGGTCGCCGTTGCTGCCGGCATCCTCGGCACGCTCCTGGCCGTCGTCGGATCCGCCTGGCGCAACGGCGGCCGGCCCGGCCGCACGGTCTGGTGGCACGCCTTCGCCGCCGTCGTCGGCCTGGCCGCGGCGCTGGTCTTCCACGTCGGCTTCGACAGCCCCGACCCGGCACCGGAACGCCCCACCGGTCCGGTCTGCTACTCCGGCAGCAACGACTGCGTGGGCGGTTGAACGAACGTGTGTTCAACCCGCGAGGGAGGCCACCACGACCAACGAGAGTGGTACTGACACCACCGACAGCGCGCCGCGATCTCCGTAGCGTTTTCGACATGAGCCAGAACACCGACAGCCAGAACACCGACAGCCAGACCCGCAAGCCCACCGTCCTCGACCGTCTGCTCCGCGACACGGCGTACAGCCTGACCGCGCTGCCGATCGTCGTCCTCTCCTTCTCCCTGATGGTGGCCGGCCTGGCCGCGGGCGTCTCCCTCGTCATCATCTGGGTGGGGATCCCGGTGCTGGTGGCGACGCTGCTGGTGGCGCGGGCCTTCGCGCACTTCGAGCGGATCCGGCTGCGGTCGCTGCAGTACCGCGAGGCGCCGACCCCGGAGTACGTCGTGGCCGAGCCCGACGCCAGCGTCCTGCGTCGGCTGCTCACCCCGATGCGCGACCCGCAGTCGTGGGTCGACGTGGCCTGGGGCATCGTCAGCTTCGTGACCGGGATCATCGCGTTCGTGGTCACCGTGACCTGGTGGGCGATCGCGCTCGGCGGCCTGACCTACTGGTTCTGGGAGCAGTGGCTCCCGAACAACGACGAGGACCACACCCTGGCCGAGCTGATCGGGCTGGGCGACGCCCGCTCGACCGAGATCTGGCTGAACCTCGCCATCGGTGTCGTGGCGCTCGTCCTGCTCCCGCTGGTGGTCCGGGCGTTCACGCTGCTGCACGCCGGCCTGGCCGACGCCATGCTCAGCGGCCAGCGCTCCTACCGGCACGACGAAGCGGACGAAGACCTGCGCGACCTGGCGTACTCCGCCAGCTAGTCGCCGAGCTCCGCCCTCCGACGCACGACGTACTCCTCGAGCTCCTGGCGTACGGCGTCGTCGAGGGCGGGCTGCTCGTACTCCTCCAGGGTCTTCTGGTAGAGCGCGGTGGCGCGGGCGTTGGTGTCGTTGCCGCCGTTGCGGAGCCACCGCTCGTAGTTCTCCGAGGACGAGAGCATCGGGCGGTAGAAGCAGGTGCGGAAGCGCTCCATGGTGTGCATCGCGCCGAGGAAGTGGCCGCCGTGGCCGACCTCCTCGTGGGCACCGAACGCCATCGACTCCTCGTCGATCTCCAGAGGCGTGAACTCGTGCTGGAGCATCTGCACCAGCTCGACGTCGACGATGAACTTCTCGTAGCCCGCGACCAGGCCACCCTCGAGCCAGCCGGCCGAGTGCATCACCCAGTTCGCGCCGGCCAGGAACGTCGGGAGCAGCGTCATCAGCGCCTCGTAGCCGGCCTGGGCATCGGCGACCTGGGACGAGGTGAGCCCGCCGCCGGTGCGGAAGGGGAGCCCGAAGTGGCGGGCGATCTGGCCGGTGCAGAGCAGCCCGATGCCGGACTCCGGGGTGCCGAAGGTCGGCGAGCCGGACTGCATGTCGATGTTCGAGAGGAACGACCCGAAGATGACCGGCGTCCCGGGCCGGATCAGCTGCGAGAGCGCGATCCCGGACAGCGCCTCCACGATCTGCTGCACCAGCGCGGCCGGGATGGTCACCGGTGACATCGCACCCATCAGGATGAACGGCGTGAGGACGACGGGCTGCCCGGCGGCGGAGTACTCGAACTGCGCCTCCAGCATCCGGTCGTCCCACTTCAGCGGTGAGTTGCAGTTGATCAGCGAGATCGAGACCGGCGTCTCCTCGATCGCCTCGCGGGACCCGAACAGGATCGAGCCCATCTCGATCGTGTCGCGGGCGTTCACGCCGGAGACGACGTTGCCCATGTAGATCTTGTCGGTCAGCGTCTGCAGCGCGTAGGTCATGTCGAGGTGCCGGCTGTCGAGCGGGGTGTCGTTGGGCTCGCAGATCACGCCGCCCGCCGAGTCGAGGACGCCGAACGACTGGGCCAGCTTGGTGAAGTTCCGGAAGTCGTCCATCGTCGCGTCGCGGCGTACCTCCCCCTGGCGCACGAACGGCGGTCCGTAGACCGCGCCGAACGCCATGGAGTCACCGCCGATGTGGACGTTGTTCTCCGGGTTGCGGGCCTGGACGTCGAACTCGCGCGGCGCCTTGGCCACCTGCTCCAGCACGAAGTCCGGGTCCAGGAAGACGGTGTTGTCCTCCACCCGCTGGCCCGCCTTGCGGAACAGCTCGAGCGCCCGGTCGTCCATGAACTCGACGCCGATCTCGGTCATCAGCCGGCGCCAGCCCTTGTCGAGGGTGGCCATCGCGTCCTCGGACAGCACCTCGTAGCGCGGCATCGCGTTCCGGAACATCGCTCCTCCAATTCTGCGGGCATCTCCGCCGAGTCCCTTGACCGCGGTCACCCACGGCTCCTAGCCTCATCATGTGGGACCAAGGTTCCACATCATGGAACCGGTGTGAAGACCTGATCGACGAGGAGACCCCGTGACCGAGACCGGCAACGGAGCGGCGAGCGGCACCCGTGCCGTCGATCGCGCCGCCGACCTGGTCTCGACGGTGGTCCGCGCCGACGAGCCGATGACCTTCGCCGACCTCCAGGAGTCGAGCGGGCTGGCCAAGTCGACGGCGTCCCGGATGCTCAGTGCCCTCGAGCGCTCCGGCCTCCTCGAGCGCGACGGCGCCGGGTCGTACGTCGCCGGCTCGCTGTTCTGGCTGTACGCCGCCCGGCACGACCCGTGGGACGAGATGGTCCGGCTGGCCGGCCCCGCCATGGCGGAGATCGGCAACCTCACCCGCGAGACCGTGCACCTGAGCGTGACCCGCGGCGAGAAGGTCGTGCAGGTCGCCCAGGTCGACTCCCGCCACTTCCTCGGCACCCGCGACTGGACCGAGATCGACGTGCCCGAGCACTGCTCGGCGCTCGGCAAGGTCTTCTACGCGTGGGGTGCGCTGCCGATCCCGGACGGCCCCCTCCAGCGGCTGACCGACGCGACGATCACCGACCCGCAGCGCCTCCGCCAGGACGGCGCCCGCGCCCGCAAGCGCGGCTGGGCACTCACCGAGGACGAGCTGGAGGTCGGGCTGACCGGCATCGCCGTCCCGGTCCACGGCATCCAGGGCGACGTCGTCGCCGCCCTGGGCATCTCGGGACCGACCCCCCGGTTGGAAGGGCGGCTCGAGGAGCTCGGCCGCAACCTGTCGGACCACGCCACGCAGCTGACCACCCTGCTGCGTGGCCGAGCACCCAAGGAGGGTGTCGCATGACCCCTGAGGAAATCCTGCAAGGGCTGTACGACGAGACCCTGGTCGGCAACGCACCGCGCGTGCTGGAGCTGACCGAGGAAGGGCTCACGCTCCAGATGGAGCCACAGACCCTCCTGTTCGACGCCCTGATCCCGTCGCTCGAGGAGGTCGGCGCGCGGTTCGAGCGCGGCGACTTCTTCGTGCCCGAGATGCTGATCGCCGGCCGGGCGATGGCCGGCGCGATGGAGCGGCTCCGGCCGCTGCTGGCCGAGACCGGCGTCCAGACCGTCGGCAAGTTCCTGATGGGCACGGTCAAGGGCGACGTCCACGACATCGGCAAGAACCTCGTCAACATCATGCTCGAGGGCGCGGGCTTCGAGGTGATCGACCTCGGCGTGCAGGTGGCGCCCGAGAAGTTCGTGGCCGCGATCGAGGAGCACCAGCCCGACATCGTCGGCTTCTCCGCGTTCCTCACCACCACGATGCCGATGTTCAAGGCCAACCTGAACGCCCTCGAGAAGGCCGGCATCCGCAACGACGTGATCGTGATGGTCGGCGGCGCCCCCGTCACCCAGGAGTACGCCGACGCGGTCGGCGCCGACGCATACGCGCCCGACGCCTCCCAGACGGTCAAGCGCGCGAAGGCCCTGCTCAACGAGAAGCGCGCCAAGGTCCCGGCATGACCGACGCCGCACCCCGCCTCGAGACGCACATCCGCTCGGCCACCCGTCAAGTGGTGATCGGCCACGACAACCGCTTCTGCCTGATCGGTGAACGGATCAACCCGACCGGCCGCCGGATCTTCCAGGACCAGCTGCGCTCCGGCGACCTCTCCGCGATCGAGCGCGACGTCAAGGCCCAGGTCGAGGGCGGCGCCGACGTGCTCGACGTGAACATGGGCGTCCCGCTCACCGACGAGGCCGACCTGCTCGCCCGGGCGATCACCATGATCCAGGAGCTCACCGACCTGCCGATCTGCATCGACTCCTCGGTCGTCGAGGCGCTCGAGGCCGGGCTCGCGGCGTACAACGGACGAGCGCTGGTCAACTCGATCACCGCCGAGGACGACCGGATGGAGCAGATCCTCCCGCTGGTCAAGAAGTACGACGCCGCCGTGATCGCGCTGCCCAACGACGAGGACGAGATCCCGATGGAGGTCGAGAAGCGGATCGAGCTGACCCGCAAGATCGTCCGGGTCGCGACCACGGAGTACGGCATCGCCCAGGCGGACATCGTGATCGACCCCCTGGCCATGCCGATCGGCGCGGACCAGGAGGTCGTGAACACCACCCTGGAGACGATGCGCCGGATCCGGCACGAGTTCGGGCTGAACATGACCTGCGGCGCGTCCAACGTGTCGTTCGGGATGCCCGCCCGGCACGCGATCGGGTCGGCGTTCCTGCCGATGGCGATGACCGCCGGCCTGACCAGCGCGATCATGGACACCCGCACCCCGGAGATCGTCGAGGCGGTCAAGGCCGCCGACCTCCTGCTCGGGCACGACGAGTGGGGCGGGAACTGGATCGCCGCCCACCGCGCCCGCCAGGCCCGCGAAGCCGCGGCCGCGCAGTGAACGGCACCGCGTGACCGACGGCCCGGACTTCTCGATCGCCGACGTCCGTCGGGAGGGCCTGATCGAGCCTCCGGGCTCCGACCAGGCCACCCACGACGGCACCGGCCGGGTGGACATCGCCTTCACCGTCCACTCGGCACCGTCAGCGGGCACCGAGATCGAGCCCACCCACCGCGGCGTACGCGTCCCGCCCGGCGTCACCGTCTTCGACTCCGCGTCGTGGAACGGCATCGCCATCGACTCCACCTGCGGCGGCCACGGCACCTGCCACAAGTGCAAGGTCCGGGTCGAGGGCGCCACGGTGCCGATCACCCGGCACGACGTCCGCACCTTCAGCCCGGACCAGATCGCCGACGGCTGGCGGCTCGCCTGCCTGGTCCAGGCGACCCGCGACCTGAAGGTCGAGGTCCCGCCGCTCACCACCCGGCCCAAGGCGGCGACCGTCGGCGTCGGCCGGCAGGTGATCCTGCGGCCGGCCGTCCAGAAGCGGTACGTCGAGCTCGAGGAGCCGACCCTCTCCGACCAGCGCACCGACCTGGTCCGGCTCACCGACGCGATCACCGACCTCGAGCTGACCGCCGACCTGTACGTGCTGCGGCGTCTGGCCACGGTGCTGCGCGAGGCCGACTTCAAGGTGACCGCCGTGATCGTCGACGAGGACCTGATCGACATCGAGGCGGGCGACACGACCGCGCTCCGCTACGCGATCGCCTTCGACCTCGGCACCACCACCGTCGTCGCGACCCTGCTCGACCTCGTGACCGGTACGCCCATCGCGGTGGCGTCGATGCTCAACAAGCAGCAGCCGTTCGGCGGCGACGTGATCACCCGGATCAGCGCCACCATGATCGACCCCGGCATGCTCGACCGCCTCCAGCTGGCCGCGGGCGACACCCTCGACGAGCTGGCCCGCCAGGTGTGCCGGGAAGGCGGGGTCGACCCCTGGCTGGTCTACGAGGTCGCGATCGCCGGCAACGCCACGATGACCGCGCTGGCACTGGGGATCGCCCCCGAGCCGCTCGGCGTCGCGCCGTTCGTCATGTCCACCGCCCAGCCGCCGTCCGTGCTCGCCCACGACCTCGGCATCGACCTCCACCCGCGCGCCCGCGCCTCGATGTTCCCCGCCCTCGGCGCGTACGTCGGCGGCGACATCGTCGCCGGCATGCTCGCCACCGGCATGGACCGCGACAAGCGGACCCGCCTGTTCATCGACGTCGGCACCAACTGCGAGATCGTGCTCAGCGACGGCGACACCATCCTGTCCACCGCCGCGCCCGCCGGGCCCGGCGTTCGAGGGCGGGGCGATCCGGTGCGGGATGCGCGCCGCCGACGGCGCGATCGAGGTCGTCAAGCTGGACGCAGCGCGACGACCACGTCGAGCTCGGCGTGATCGGCGACGTCGAGCCGCGCGGGCTGTGCGGCTCGGGCCTGGTCGACGCCGTCGCCGAGCTGGTCCGGAGTCGGGCTGCTCGACAGCTCCGGCCGGTTCGTGCCCGACCACGTGGCGGCCGAGACGTCGCCCGCGCTGGCCGACCGGCTCACCCGGATCGGCGAGGAGCGGGTGTTCGTCCTCTACCGGCCCGAGCCGCGACACCGACATCGCCGAGACCGTCTACCTGTCCCAGCGCGACGTACGCGAGCTGCAGTTCGCCAAGGCCGCCATCTCGACCGGCTGGTCGCTGCTGCTCGAGCGAGCTCGGCCTCGAGCACCGCGACGTCCAGCAGGTGCTGCTCGCCGGGCTCCTTCGGCAGCTACCTCTCCCCCGCCTCCGCGGTCCGGATCGGGCTGGTCCCGAAGCTCCCGGTGCTGCGCATCGTCGCCGCCGGCAACGTCGCCGGCGAGGGCGCGAAGATGGCTCTGCTGTCGATCCGCGAGCGCGCCGGCGCCCAGGCCCTGCTGGAGGAGGTGACGTATGTCGAGCTCTCCGACCGCCCCGACTTCAACGACAAGTTCGTCGAGCAGCTCGGGTTCAACCTCTGAGCGCACCGCGCTGATCGCGTGCGGCGCGATCGCCCAGCCCGCGGCCGCGATCGCCGCCCGGCACGACTGGCCGGTCGACGTACACCCGCTGCCGCCGCTGCTGCACAACCAGCCGCAGAAGATCGCCGGCGAGGTGCGCCGGCTGGCCGAGCAGCTGGCCCCGGCGTACGGCTCGGTCGTCGTCGGCTACGCCGACTGCGGCACGTACGGCGCCCTCGACGACGTCTGCCGCGACCTCGGGCTGGAGCGGCTGCCGGGCCTGCACTGCTACGACGTGTTCGCCGGGGAGTCGCGGCTGGAGCGGTTCTTCGACGAGCAGCCGGGCACCTACCTCCTCACCGACTTCCTGGTCCGCTCCTTCGCCCGCACCGTGCTCCAGGAGCTCGGGCTGGACCGCTGGCCCGAGCTGCGCGACACCTACTTCGGCCACTACACGCGCGTGGTCTGGCTGGCGCAGGAGCCGGACGACGACCTCCGCGCGCAGGCCGCAGGAGGCGGCGGACGCGATCGGCCTCCCACTCACCGTCGTCGAGACCGGCGACTCCGGCCTCGAGCGGGCGCTGGAGACCCTCCTGCCGTCGGACCGATAACGACTTCGCACGTTTTGGCGTCAGGGACGTCCAGACCACCTACCCTGCTGCGGTGAACGACTCTCTCGGGGGGTCGGCAGGGATGCCTGCCACCGAGTCCCCCACCGGCCCGAAGCCGCGCCTGCTCCTCCTGGCCGGCGTCCTCGTGCTGCTCCTGGTCGTCGGCGCCGCGGCGTACGGCGGCTGGCGGGTGCTGGCCCACGACGAGCCGAACCCCTACCCGAGCGCCTGGGACGCGAAGGTCGAGCCGTTCGTGAAGATCGTCGAGAAGGAGCGGGGCCTGAAGTTCGAGCACCCCATCCACGTCGACTTCCTCACCGTCAAGGAGTTCAAGGACCAGATCGCCTCCGAGCGCAAGGAGGACCTCTCCAAGGAGGACAAGGAGGAGATCGAGCACTCCGCCGGCCTGCTCCGTGCGGTCGGCCTCCTCGACGGTGACGTCGACCTGTTCGACAGCCAGTCGGAGCTGACCGAGGGCGGCACGATCGGCTTCTACTCCTACGACGACGAGCGGATCCGGGTTCGCGGCAAGAAGCTCACGCCGGCGGTGCAGTCCACGCTGATCCACGAGCTCACGCACGCCCTCCAGGACCAGCACTTCGACCTCGGCACCCGGTTCAAGGTCCTCGACAAGAGCGACGACAGCTCGGCCGTCACCGGCTACCAGTCGATCGTCGAGGGGGACGCCAGCCGGATCGAGACCGAGTGGGCCAAGTCCCTCAGCAAGAAGAAGCGCGCGGCGCTCCAGCGCTCGAAGGCGGCGCAGACCAAGGCGGCCCGGGCGGACATCGGCGACGTCCCGGAGATCCTGCAGACCTTCATGGGGGCGCCGTACGCCCTCGGCGAGGCGATGATCTCGCTGGCGGTCAAGGAGGACGGCGACGACGCCGCGAACCTGCTGTTCGCGAAGCCCCCGACGACCGACGAGCACCTGCTCGACCCGTGGACCCTGATCGCCGACGAGGAGCCGGCGCTCGGCGTCGGGCCCCCGAAGCTCGAGGAGGGCGAGGAGAAGTTCGACGACGGCACGTTCGGGGAGGCGAGCTGGCTGTTCATGCTGGCCGAGCGACTCCCGCCGCTGCGGGCGATCGACGCCGCCGACGGCTGGGGCGGTGACGCGTACGTCGCGTTCGAGCGCGACGGCGTGAGCTGCGTCCGGATCAACTACCAGGGCGACACGAAGCGCGACACCGCCGAGATGGCTTCCAGCCTGCAGGACTGGATGGCGATCGCTCCCCGACACCGCCGCCAATGTGCAGCAGGACCACCGCATCCTGGTCTTCGAGTCGTGCGACCCGGGCCGCAAGGCGGTCGTGGGCCAGAACTCGTCGGACGAGGTGCTCGGCCTCGTGCTCACCCGGACCTACCTGTCCGCGATCCTGGGCGGCCAGATCGGGGACGAGTTCTCCCGGTGCGCCTCGAACCGCCTGATCCACAACTTCTCGGCCGAGGAGCTCGGCCAGACCGGCAAGCCCGACGCCGCCCTCACCGCCCGGGTCGCCGAGGTCGTCGCGCCCTGCCGCTGATCTGCCACGATGGCGGCGATGGCATCGCACCCGATCGCCCGGCACCTCGTGCGCGCCAAGGACCTGGCCGACGCGCGGTACGCCGAGCCGCTCACGGTCGCCGACCTGGCCCGGTCGGCGGGCCTGTCGCAGGCGCACTTCAGCCGGGAGTTCCGCCGCGCGTTCGGGGAGAGCCCGCACGTCTACCTGCTGACCCGGCGGCTCGAGCGCGCCGCGGCGATGCTCCGGATGACCGACCGCACCGTCGCCGACATCTGCGCGGACGTCGGGCTGTCCAGCCTCGGGTCGTTCACGACCACCTTCACCCGGGTGTACGGCGTGTCCCCCACGGCGTACCGCGCGAACCACCCGCCGGCGTCGGCGCACGCGGTCATCCCGTCGTGCATCGTCCGCGCCTACGGCCGGCCGCAGAACCGCACGTTTCGAGAAGACGCCGAACCCGCCTGAAACCTAGCCTCGTGGGCACCAGGACGAACCGACGAGGGAGGCAGCGATGTACAGGATCGGCAACGCGCAGGTGTGGGTGCACGACCAGGACGAGGCCCTGGAGTTCTACACCCAGAAGCTCGGCATGGAGGTCCGGTCGGACGTGACCGTGCCGGAGATGGGGAACTTCCGGTGGCTCACCGTCGGGCCGGCCGGGCAGGACGACTTCTCGATCGTGCTGATGGCGATCCCGGGACCGCCGATGTTCGACACCGAGACGGCCGAGCAGATCCGGAGCCTGATGGCGAAGGGCGTGTCCGGCGGGGTCTTCCTGGTGACCGACGACTGTCAGAAGGCCTACGAGGAGCTCGCCGGCCGCGGCGTGGAGTTCCAGGAGGTCCCGGAGAAGCGGCCCTACGGCGTCGACGCCGGCTTCCGCGACCCGTCCGGCAACAGCTTCCGGCTGACCGAGGTCACCGACCTGGTGTGAGCCGCGCCAGCAGGTCGTTGCGCCAGGCCTCGGTCTCGGCGATCTGGTTGAAGGTGAAGACGTGCAGCCCTTCGACCAGGGCGCCGGGCTCGCCCAGGGCGGGGGCGCACTTCTCGAGGAACCGCTCGCCGGTGAAGCCACCGGGTGCCGCCAGCCGGGCGAAGGTGCCCTTGTGCTTGACCAGGAACCGGGTCGACTCGCCGACCCCGATCTTGGTGGCCATCGCCAGCAGCTTGGCCCGCTCCACCGGGCCGGGCATGCCCAGCAGCACGGGCATCGTGACGCCGCGGGCACGCAGGCGGCGTACCCAGTTGCGGATGTTCGCCGGGTCGAAGGTCAGGTTGCTGACGATGTGGGTGGCGTAGTGGCGCTTGTCCCACATCGACTGCACGGTGAGGTCGTCGTTGATGGTCGGGTGCGACTCCGGGTAGCCGGTGATCCCGACCTGGGCGAACGGGTGCCCCATCGCGGTCAGGTCCTGGAGCAGGCCGAGCGCGTCCAGGTAGTCGCCGGCCGGCTCGGCGTCGCCGCCGGGCACGAACACGCGGGTGATGCCCTTGCCGGTCAGCCGCAGCGCGATCTCCTCGAGCTCGGCCCGGCCGGTGATCATCCGCGCCGCGAGGTGGGGTACGGCGACGTACCCGTGGCCGGTCAGGCGCTCGGCCAGGTCGAGCGTCGCCTCGAGCCCCTTGCTGGGCGAGGCCGTGACCGTGATCGTCCGGTCGCGCGGGACGTGCTCGAGCAGCTTGTCCTCGGTGGAGGCGGTCGGCAGCACTTCGTACCGTGCGTGCTCGAGCAACCGGGTCATGGTCGTCGCGGACGACTTGTTGCGCATGGTGCAACTCGTTTCGTGATGCGCATCAGGCAGGCCCAGCGTAGCCCGACCGAGCGGCCGCGGTACAGAGTCCCGGCGAGCGTCTAGGGGGTCGCCTTGGCCTCGGCCCGGGCCGAGAGGTCCCGCCGCCCCTCGCCGTCGTACTTCAGGATCAGGCCGGTGCCGAAGAGGTACCCGCCCGCCTCGGTCCCCGGCCACGGCGAGAAGGCGACGCTGCCGGCGCCCTCCGGCCGTGGGTCGATCGCCTTCAGGCAGCTCTTCCGGGCCGGGTCCACGCTGGGATCGCGATCGTCCTCGGGGGCCGTCTCACCGGGGAACGCCTCGCTGGTGTCGGCCAGCCAGGCGGCCACCTCGTCGCACACCGCCTCGTCGTCGCCGTCCTGGAGGCGCAGGTGCCAGCTGACGACGTACTGCGCCCGCTCGCCGCTCTGGTCCCCGAGCTCGCGGACCGCGTCCCAGTCCGGCCCCGGCGCCTCGACCTGCGCGATGGTGTCGCGGGCCAGCTCCTCGTCGTGCTCGTCGCGCAGGACCAGGTAGGCGACCACGCCCGCGACGATGACGAGCACCAGGCCGCCCACGACCGCGAGCAGCACGCGCCGCCGGCGCCAACCCCCGTTGTCCATGCGGGACATCATGCCCGAGGGCGGGCCTCACAGATCGCGGATCGCGGGCACCAC
The DNA here is from genome assembly GCA_963803235.1 of uncultured Actinomycetota bacterium. Taxonomy (GTDB): domain Bacteria; phylum Actinomycetota; class Actinomycetes; order Propionibacteriales; family Nocardioidaceae; genus Nocardioides. The sequence continues at coordinate 823,850 of CAWDLL010000006.1, read as the reverse complement.
CGAGCGGCCGAGCTCCTGGACGAACGCCACCGGCTCGTCGCCGAGGTGCATCACGTGCACCTCGGTCACGCCGACCGTGGCGAACTCCTCCATGGAGCTCGCGAAGTCGGCGGACGCGGACGGGTCGAGCCGGCCGGACCACAGGATCGTCTTGTCGATCGCGTCGTAGTCGCGGCCCTCGCGGTCGCAGTGGCCGCGCAGCACGTCCAGCTTCTGCTGGAGGGCGGCGGTCCCGCCGTCCGCGTCGGCGAAGATGTTGCACGCGTCGGCGTACTTCGCGACCAGCCGCAGCGTCTTCCGCTCGCCGGCGCCGCCGACCATGATCGGCGGCCGCCGCACCGGCGCGGGCAGGTTCACGGTCTCGGCCAGGCGGTAGTGCTTGCCGTCGTACGGCGCCCGCTCGCCGTCGAACATCGCCCGCACGATCTGCAGCGTCTCCTCGAGCCGCTCGAACCGCTCCGCGACCGGCGGGAACGGGACGCCCAGCGCCTCGTGCTCCTCCTGGTACCACGCCGCGCCGAGGCCGAGCACCGCCCGGCCACCCGACAGCACGTCGAGGGTGGTCACGATCTTGGCGAGCAGGCCCGGGTGCCGGTAGGTGACGCCGGTGACCAGGAGCTGCAGGTCGACGGTCGAGGTGTGCGCGGCGAGGAAGCCCAGCGTCGTGTACCCCTCGAGCATCTGCCGGTCGGCGCCACCGAGGAACGGCATCTGGAAGTAGTGGTCCATCACCGAGACGTTGTCGAGCCCGGCCTCCTCGGCCGCGGCCCCGACCGCCGCCACCGTCGGCCCGATCGCCGCCGGCCCGCCGTCGAAGTCGAACTTGACCAGGTGCACCCCGACTCGCATGGCCCCAACCTACTGACGGGCGGAGCGGCAGGGCTCCGCGCCGGCGTACTCCAGCACGGTCGGGCGGATGGTGAACCAGGAGACCAGGCCACCGGCCGCGAGCAGGCCGGCGCAGATCATCATCGCGGAGTCGTACGCCGCGTCGAACGCGACCGGGTCGGCGTACTGCTCGCCGCCGAGACCGACGACGACGGGGAGCGCGGCGACGGCCAGCAGCGAGCCGGCGCGGGCGACCGCGTTGTTGACGCCCGACGCGATCCCGGCGTGCTCGTCGGGCGCGGCCGCCAGCACGGTCGCGGTCAGCGACGCCACCATCAGCGCCAGGCCGAGGCCGAAGATCGTGAGACCCGGCAGCACGTCGCGCACGTAGCTCACGTCCTCGCCGACTCCCAGCAGCAGGAGCACGCCGGCGGCCATCACCAGCGGGCCGACCGTCATCGGGATCCGCGGCCCGATCCGGGTGCCGAGCTCGCCGCCCCGCTTGGCGAGGAAGAGCATGCACAGCGTGATCGGCAACGTCGAGACGCCCGCGGCGAGTGCGCCGTACCCGCCGACGGTCTGGAGCTGGAGGACCAGGAAGAACAGGACCGCGCCGAGACCCGCGTACACCAGCAGGGTCATCACGTTGGCGGCGCTGAAGGTGCGGCTGCCGAACATCTCCAGCGGCAGCATCGGCTCCCGTTCGCGGCGCTCGGCCAGCACGAAGGCGGTCCCGGCCAGCACACCCGCGACCGCCGCCCACACGGCAGCCTGACCGCCCCACTCGATCAGCGCGTAGGTGACGCCGCCCAGCGCGAGCGAGGCGGTCGCCGCACCGAGGTAGTCGAAGTGGGACGGCGGATGGGGGTCGCGGGTCTCCGGGACGTGCCGCTGGGCGACCAGGACGGCGACCACCGCGACCGGGAGGTTGATCAGGAAGATCCAGCGCCAGCTGGCGAACTCGACGAGGGTGCCGCCGACGAACGGGCCGATCGCGGCGGCGATGGAGCCCAGTCCGGACCAGGCGCCGATGGCCGCCGCGCGGTCCTCCTGCCGGAAGACGCCCTGGATCATGGACAGGCTGCCGGGCGTGAGCAGCGCCGCCCCGACGCCCTGCAGGATCCGGGCCGCGATCAGCACCTCCGCCGTCGGGGCCAGCCCGCAGAGGAGGCTCGCGGCCGCGAACCAGGCCGTCCCGATGACGAAGATCCGGCGTCGGCCGTACCGGTCCCCGAGCGAGCCGCCGAGCAGGATCAGCGACGCCAGCGAGAGCAGGTAGCCGTTGGTGATCCACTGCAGCTGGGCCAGGCTCGCGTCGAGGTCCTCGCCGACGGTCTTGAGCGCGACGTTGACGACGGTGCCGTCGAGCAGGGTCATGCCGGAGCCCAGCGTGGCGGCGGCGATCACGGCCCGACCGGTCGGTGTTCCCATCCGGATGGGCGTGAACTCCGAACCTTGCACGTGTCCCACAGTATTCTCATAGAGGTGACAACTCCCCGGAAGACGGAGCTCCGTCTCGTCGAGCACGTCGCGCGGATCGGCGAGGAGCACCCGCCGATCGACCTCGGGACCGTGGACTTCACGGTCCGCAACCCGCGCCTGCTGGCCAAGAGGTTCGGCCACGTCCTCGACTACATGGCCCGCGTCGAGCTCGAGGTGGACCGCAACGTGCTCGAGCTGATCACGATGCTGCCCGACCCGCCTCCGGTCGACCGGACCTTCTACGCCGACGTGTGGCAGCCGCAGGAGATCCGGCACGGCCAGATCCTCGACGAGCTCCAGGTGCGGCTCGGGCGGGACAACGCGGTGGCCGACCTCGACCACGTCTCGGCGAAGATCAGGATCCTCGGCGCCCTCTCCCACCTCGACCCGATCCAGGACGTCGTGCGGATGCTCTACTACCTGACCGGGATGTCGACCGAGCGGTCAGCGGTGCTGGCCTACAACCTCCTGCACGAGGGCGTCACCGAGCTCGGCGAGAAGGCGGTTGCCGACACGATCGTGGCCCAGATCCGCCGCCAGGAGCCCGCCCACTACGCGTTCTACAAGATGTCCGCGCGCGGTCTGGCCACGCAGCTCTCCGGCTGGCAGAAGTGGCTGGTCCGGCACATGCGCCGGGTCTCCTTCGCGCCCGTCGGCGCCAACAACGACCAGCAGAAGGCCGACTTCGGCGACCTGGTCAGGACGCTGGGCATCGACCAGAACCTCGAGTCGTTCGCGATCCAGATCTCCCGGGTCGAGCGCGAGCTGCTGTGGGCGCGGGACCGCGGCATGCGGATCCCCGACTACGTGCTCAACGCCTTCCACGAGGCCGTCGAGCTGGCCCGCGTGCGAGCGGTGACCGCCTAGCTCCTGAGCACCCGCGCCGCGATCCAGGCGATGTCGTCGGCGGTCTCGGCGGGCGTCGCCGACGGCTGCATGACGTGGCTGAGGACGACCCGGACCACCATGTCGATCGCGGCCTCGAGGTGCGCGGCGTCCACCTTGACGTCGTACGGCGCGACCCGCTCGGCGACGACCAGCTTCGCCGCGGCGAGCAACGACTCGGCGTGGGTGGTGAGCAGCGGCAACAGCTCGGTGTCGGCGCCGTGCGTGGCCGAGACGACGGCGTGCAGGAGCCGGTTGTCCTGCGCCAGCTCGAGCACGGCGCAGGACGCGTCCCGGATCGCGCCGACCAGGTCGTCGGGGTGCCGGTCGAAGGCAGCGCTGACGACCTGGAGGAAGCGGTCCAGCTCGGCCAGGATCATCGCCTCGGCCAGGGCCGGCTTGGTGCCGATCTCGTTGTAGACCGTCTGCCTGCTCACGCCCACCTTGTCGGCGAGCTTGGCCATCGTCACCTGCGCCCAGCCGGCGTCGGTGGTCAGGACGACTGCGGCCTCCACGATTCGCTCCCGCAGCCCCGTCATGCGGGCCAGTCTAGGAAGGCCCCGAGGACGCAGGAGCCAGCGGCACGAAGTCGACCTTCTCGCGGACGCCGCAGTCGGGACAGCACCATGACTGCGGGATGTCCGCCCAGGCGGTGCCGGCCGCGAAGCCCTCGTGCTCGTCGCCGGCCTCGACCTCGTAGGTGTAGCCACAGCCCGGGCACCGCGCTGCCAGGACCTCGTCGGACGGCGACCCAAGGACATCGCCGCCGGCCGACCCGGTCTCGTCGTGGTCGGCCTCGGCCGCGGGCGGGGGGTACTTCGCGAGGATCTTGTCCCGCTTGCGCGGGCTCAGGTTGGCCCGGCTCAGGTCGCCGTCGAAGTGCGCGAGCACCCGCGGGTCCATCACCCGGCGCCAGACGGCGGGGACGATGGCGAGCACGATCATCCCGGCGTACCCGGTCGGCAGCACCGGCGACTCCTCGTAGTCACGCAGCGACTGGTAGCGCCGGGTCGGGTTCGCGTGGTGGTCGCTGTGCCGCTGCAGGTGGTAGAGCAGCACGTTGGTGGCGATGTTGTTGGAGTTCCAGCTGTGCGTCGGGTCGACCCGCTCGTAGCGCTGCTTGCGCCCGGAGACGCCGACCTTCTGCCGGAGCATGCCGTAGTGCTCCATGTAGTTGACGACCTCGAGCAGCGAGAAGCCGACGATCGCCTGGATCACGAGGTACGGCGTGATCCCGATGCCGAGCCAGGCGACCATGCCGCCCCACAGCACGGCCGACATCAGCCACGCGTTGAGCACGTCGTTGGAGATCCGGAACGGGTGCTTGCCGCGGCGCGCGATCCGCTTGCTTCTCCAGGTTCCACGCGGAGCGCAGCGAGCCGAGGACCGTGCGCGGCCAGAACTGGTAGAAGTTCTCGCCGAACCGCGAGCTGGCCGGGTCCTCCGGTGTCGCGACCCGGACGTGGTGGCCGCGGTTGTGCTCGATGTAGAAGTGGCCGTAGAAGCTCTGCGCGAGTGCGATCTTGGACAGCCAGCGCTCGTTCTCCTCGCGCTTGTGGCCGAGCTCGTGCGCGGTGTTGATGCCGATCCCGCCGATGCAGCCGATCGAGATGGCCAGGCCGAGCTTCTCGAACGTGCTCAGGTCCCCCTGGCTCTGCCATCCGAGTTGGGCCAAGCGGGTCCCCGTTGGCGATCAGGTAGAACGCGCCGACGAACCCGACGTACTGGATCGGCAGGAAGAGGTAGGTGATCCAGCGGTAGTAGCGGTCCTGCTCGAGCGCCTCGATCACGTCGTCGGGCGGGTTCGAGCGGTCCAGCCCGGAGATCAGGTCGATCGCCGGCACGATCACCAGGATCACCACCGGGCCGATCCAGAAGAAGGCGCCCCACCCGGTCGCCGCCCACGCGGCGTACCCGATGAAGGCCAGCGACGGCACGACCAGGCCGATCAGCCACAGGTAGCGCTTCTTGTCCTTCCAGTGCTCCGTGGAGCCGGTCGGGACGGTGCTGTGGGCGATGCCGGACATGGAACCTCCGTGAGTCGCGGTTTACAAAACCATAGGCTTTGTAAACCGCGACCGTCAAGGGGCTCGGCCGGAGGAAACCAGTTGGATCCACGGCGACCGCGGAGCACAGTGGTTCGCATGGCCACCCTCCTTCACCGGCACCTCTTCTCGGTGCTCCCCGAGCTGCGCTTCCAGCCGACACTGAAGCGGGTCCGGGTCTCCCTGGGCTCCGAGCCGGTCGCGGACACCACCCGCGCCGTGCTCGTCTACGAACCGATGCGGGTCGTGCCGCAGTACGCCGTACCGGAAGACGACCTGCTCGTCCGACCGACGCCCGCCGACGCAGGCCCGGAGCCGGACTACCAGCCGGTCGGGTTCGAGGGCGACCGCAGGCCCCTGCTCGACCCCAGCATCCCGTTCGCCGTGCACACCGCCGACGGCGAGCCGGTTGCTCTCTCCGCCGGCGGCCGCACCGGCGCCGGCTTCCGCTTCACCGACCCCGACCTCGCCGGCTACGTCTCACTCGACTTCGACGGCTTCGACTGGCGGGAGGAGGACGAGCCGATCGTCAGCCATCCGCGCGACCCCTTCCACCGGATCGACGTACGGCGCAGCTCGCGGCGGGTCCGGATCGAGCACGAGGGGACCGTGCTGGCGGAGTCGGACCGGCCGCACGTGCTGTTCGAGGCGACGTTCCCGCTGCCGCGCTACTACCTCCCGCGAGAGGACGTGGTGGCCGAGCTCAGCCCCGGGAAGCTGCAGACGTCCTGCGCGTACAAGGGCGCGGCCACGCACTACGACGTGACCGCGGGCGACACGACGTTGCCGGACATGGCGTGGAGCTACGACGAGCCGCTCGACGACGCGGAGCCGGTCCAGGGTCTCGTCTGCTTCTACCAGGAGCGGCTGGACCTGTTCCTGGAAGGAGAGAAGGTCGAGCGGGTGCGCACGCCCTGGTCGAGCTGACCGACCAGACGAGCCCTAGTCGTGGGAGCGGCCGGAGATCGCGGCCGCGACCGCCTTCGGCACGTCGGGGTGGAAGACGGTCGGGATGATGAAGTTCGGGTTGAGCTCCTCGTCCTTGACCACGAGCGCGATCGCCTCCGCGGCCCGGAGCAGCATGTCGGTGGTGATCTCCGAGGCGCGGGCGTCGAGCAGGCCGCGGAAGACGCCGGGGAACGCCAGCACGTTGTTGATCTGGTTCGGGTAGTCCGAGCGACCGCTCGCCACCACAGCGGCGTACTTCTCCGCCTCGGTGGGGTCGACCTCGGGGTCGGGGTTGGCCAGCGCGAAGATCACGGCGTCGTCGGCCATGTCCGCGATCCACTCCGGCTTGAGCACCCCAGGAGCGCTGACGCCGATGAACACGTCGGCGTCGACGAGCACGGTCTGCAGGTCACCCTGCACGCGGCGGGGGTTGGTGACCCCGGCCAGCTCGCGGTGCGAGTCCGACAGCGCGTCGTCGTCGAGGCAGATCGCGCCGGCACGGTCGACGACCACCACGTCGGTGACCCCGGCCGCGAGGAGCAGCGTGACGATCGCGGTGCCGGCGGCGCCGCCGCCCGAGACCACGATCCGCACCGTGGAGAGGTCCTTGTGCACCACCCGCAGCGCGTTCGTCAGCGCGGCGAGCACCACGATCGCCGTGCCGTGCTGGTCGTCGTGGAAGACGGGGATGTCGAGGCTGGCCCGCAGCCGGCGCTCGATCTCGAAGCAGCGCGGCGCGGCGATGTCCTCGAGGTTGATGCCGCCGAAGCCGGGCGCGATCATCTCGACCGCGCGCACGATCTCGTCGGTGTCCTGGCTGGCCAGGCAGATCGGCCAGGCGTCGATGTCGGCGAACCGCTTGAACAGCGCGGCCTTCCCCTCCATCACCGGCAGCGCGGCACCCGGGCCCGATGTTGCCGAGGCCGAGCACCGCCGAGCCGTCGGTGACGACGGCGACGGAGTTGCCCTTGATCGTCAGCTTCGGGATGTCCTCGGGGTTGTTCGCCAGCGCCATGCTGACCCGGCCGACGCCCGGCGTGTAGGCCATGGACAGGTCGTCGCGGTTCTTCAGCGGGACCTTCGAGGCCACCTCGATCTTGCCGCCGATGTGCAGCAGGAACGTCCGGTCGCTGGTCTTGTGCACCTCGACGCCGTCCACCCCGTCGACGGCGGACACCAGCTGCTCCGCGTGGTCGGAGTCGCTGGCCGAGCAGGTCACGTCGACCACGAGCCGGTCGTGGCTGGACTCCGCGACGTCGATCGCGGTCACGATGCCGCCCGCGTGCGAGATCGCCGTGGCCACCGCGCCGACGATCCCGTGGTCGGGCGCCGTGTAGAGGCGCATGGTGATCGAGTACGACGACGTGGTGGCGGCCATGGCATCACCCAACCCCGTCGGCGCGGCTACGGGCAAGTAGTGGCCGTTGTGGTCGCGGGGTACCGTCGCCGCGTGACCGCCACCGTGCAGGACAACCCGGCCGAGAAGCGCTACGAGGTCCACGTCGACGGCGAGCTCGCCGGCTTCGCGACCTACCACCTCTCCGGCCCCGAGATCACGCTGATCCACACCGAGGTGAGCGACGCCTACGAGGGCCAGGGCATCGGCAAGCTGCTCGCGGAGTACGTCCTCGACGCCGCCCGCGACGCCGGCCTGGCCGTGCTCCCGAAGTGCCCGTTCATGGCGAAGTACATCAAGGAGACGCGCGAGTACGTCGACCTCGTGCCCGAGGACCGGCGGGCCGAGTTCGGCCTCGACGGCGTCGAGACCGAGGACGAGGACTAGGCCGCGAGCGCGTCCTCGATGTCGGCCGCGATCCTGATCGGGTCGGTGGTCGGCGCGTAGCGCGCGAGGACGGTGCCGTCGCGGTGGACGAGGAACTTCGTGAAGTTCCACTTGATCCGGTCGCCGAGCACCCCCGTCTGCTCCGAGCGCAGCCACTGGAACAACGGGTCCGCCTCGGGGCCGTTGACCGCCACCTTCCCGAACACGGGGAACGTCACCCCGAAGTCGCGCTGGCAGACGTCGCCCAGGTCCTCGTCCTCGACCGGCTCCTGCTTGAACTGGTCGGACGGGAACCCGAGGACGGCGAAGCCGCGGTCGGCGTACTCGTCGTGGAGCCGCTGGAGGCCGCCGAACTGGCCGGCGAAGCCGCACTTGGACGCGGTGTTGACGACGAGCACCACCTGACCGTCGTACGCCGAGAGGTCGACGCCGCTGCCGTCGACGGCACGGGCCTGGAAATCACCGAGAGAGGCCATGCGCCCCAGTGTGTCAGGCTCCTGGCCATGCCCCAGGTGACCTCAGACACATGGGTCCCGGTCCCGCCGGAGACGGCGTTCGCCGTCTCCCAGACCACCGGTGAGGTGCGCCTCCGGTGGGACCCGTTCATCCGGCACCAGCACCTGGTCGACGCCGAACGGCCCGCCAAGGGCGTCCGCACCGTCACCCGGGCGCGGGTCGGGCCGCGGATGGTGAGCGAGTACGTCTCCTACCGACCGCCGACCTCGGTGGGCATGACCATGGTCAGCGGTCCGTGGTTCTTCGGGTCGTTCGGCGGGGGCTGGCGGTTCGTCCCCGAGACCCGCGACGGCGTCGACGGCACCCGCGCGGTGTGGAAGTACACCTACTCGATCCGGCCCGGTTGGCTCCGGTTCGCCGCCGAACCGGTCGGGCAATGGCTGCTGGGCCGCGAAATCCGTGCCCGGATCGCGGCCTACGCCCGGGCGTGCGAGGACCCCGTGGTGCTCGCTTCGGTCTAGACCGGCGTTTGAACATCCCCGAAAAGAGGCATCTTTTGTAGTGGGAAGGCCGATTCTGTGCCCAGTCGGGATCGGTTCCCCGGTCTCGACGAACGACGAAGGAGGCCCGCCATGATGCTGCCGCTCCTGCTGGCCGCCATCACGCTGTACGTCGTCTTCGGTCTGCTCTTCGTCGCCTGCGCCGTCGTCATGGCCGGCCGCTCCCCGCACCCGCGACCGGTGCCGATCGAGGCTCAGTCCAGGACCCGCGCCCGCACCTGAGCCGGCTGCTGGTAGCCCACCGGGTTCCGGTGGCCGTCGAGGACCACCACCACGTCCTGGTCGCCCAGGTCCAGCACGATCTCCCCGTCGGCGATGCCGACCACCTCGCCGCGCACCAGGTAGAGCGTCCCCTCGAGCTGCTCCAGCACCACCCCGGGCGGGCAGCGCTCGACGTCGCCGATGGCCGCCATGCGCAATGGCTCCGGCCGTCCCCGGCCGCGGAACCGCCAGACCAGCAGCAGGATCACCAGCAGGATCGCGTCCGCGAACAGGGTGATGAACAACCCCACGCGGCCGTGGGTCTCGCCCTCCACCGTGTACGCCGCCGGGTTGTCCTCGAGCACGCTGACCTCGACCTCGTCGGCCGCGACCGCCGCGTCGTACGCCTCCTGCTCGACCTCGGCCGGCCAGAGCGTCTGGTCCGGGTCGACCTCCTCGGGGAACCGGAAGCCCAGCCAGTAGTGGGGATCGTCGTCCGGCGTGGACACCCGGTGCTCGGCGAGCGGCACCGTGAGCTCCACGCCGGATCGCTCGACCCGCCAGTCGGTCCAGGTGCTGTGCAGGATCGGCAGGTTGATGAAGGCGACGAGAACCGCGAACAGGATGATCCGGCGCCGGTTGTGCCGGTGGCGTCGGCTCACGCGGGCTGCCACGGCGCTCCCCAGGCATCGGCGTACACGAACTCGGCGAGCGGCTTGCGACGGCGTTCCCGCTCCTCCTTGCCGCGGGTCCGCTCGTCGACCTCGTCGGGCGCCCCGCGGCGGCCCAGCGCGATGCCGCTCAGCACCGCGTAGTGGTCGGGTACGCCGAGGCGCGCGGCGACCGCGGCCCGGTCGAAGCCGGCGAACTGGTGCGCGTGCAGGCCCATCGAGGCGGCCTGCAGGGTGATGTGCGCCGCGGCCTGGCCGAGGTCGTAGGCCGCGTGCGGGCCACCGCCCTCGCCGTGCTCGTCCGGCGCCACCTGGGTGGCGGTGAGCAGCACGACCGAGGCCCGCGGCACCCAGCCGCTGTTGCCGCGGCTGAGGTGCTCGACCAGCACGTCGTGGGTCGCGTCCCCACGGCGCGCGACGAAGAACCGCCAGGGCTGGGTGTTGCCCCAGCTGGGCGCCCACTGCGCGGCGCGGAGCAGGGTCTCGAGCTGCTCGTCGTCGAGCTGTGCCCGTCGTCGAACACGCTCGGGCTCCACCGCGAGCGCAGCGGCTCCGCGAGACCCTCCGCGCTGGGCATCGGGGCCTTGTGCTCGGACATGGCGCCAGTATCCCCGGACCGAAATCAGTCGACCGACGTTGGTCCGTCCCGGCAGAATTGGCCGGTCCCCCCTTTTCGCAGGAGAACCCATGACCGACCCCATGACCGAGCAGGTCGTCGCCACCGTCGGCGGCCAGGCGCGGGGTCGCGCCCTGGGGCGGGCGCTGCGGCCGTTCCACTCGCCGGGCTACCGGCGGCTGGCGCTCGCGCTGACCCTGAACATGTTCGCCTCCGGGGTGTGGCTGGTCGCCCTGGTCTGGGAGGTCATCGGGCTCGGCGGCGGACCCGCCGACCTGTCGGTCGCCACCACCGCCGGGGCTGTCGGCGTCCTGATCCCCGCGCTGTTCGCGGGGGTGATCGCCGACCGGGTGCCGCAGAAGTCGATCCTGATCGTGGTCGGCATCGTCGAGCTGGTGGGCATGGCGCTGATCGGCGTCCTCTCGCTGCTCGGCGAGACCGAGGTCTGGCACCTCGCCGCCGTCTCGTTCACTGCGGGCGCCGGGCTGGCGTTCTACTGGCCGGCGTACACCGCCTGGATCCCCGCGCTCGTGCCGGAGTCCGACCTGCAGGCGGTCAACGGCTTCGAGGGCATGATCCGGCCGACCGTCCAGCAGGCAGTCGGCCCCGCCGTCGCGGGTCTGGTCGTGGGAGCGGCGTCACCGGCGGCTGCGTTCGTCGTGGCCTCTGCGGCCAGCGCGCTCGGGCTGCTCGCCCTCACCGCGGTGCCGAAGACGCCGGTACGTCGCGACCTCGCCGCCGCCCAGGGCACGCACCCGGTCCGGTCGGCGCTGGTGGACATGAAGGAGGGCTTCGCCTACATGGTGCGGACGCCCTGGCTGCTGTCCTCGCTGATCTTCGGGTCGATCATGGTCCTGGTGATCATGGGTCCGCTCGAGGTGCTGATCCCGTTCCTGGTGAAGGACCGGCTCGACGGCGGGCCGAGCTCGCACGCGCTGGTCCTGGCGGCGTTCGGCATCGGCGGGGCGGTCGGCTCGATCGTGATGGGGGCGGTCCCGATGCCGCGCCGCTACCTCACGCTGATGAACCTCGCCTGGGGCATCGCCTGCCTGCCGATGATCTGGATGGGTGTCGCCACCCACATCTGGGAGGTCGCGGTCGCCGCCTTCGTCTGCGGCGCGCTGTTCTCGGCGCCGATGGTCGTGTGGGGGACGCTGCTGCAGCGTCGGGTCCCCGCCGCGCTGGTCGGGCGGGTCTCGTCGCTCGACTTCTTCGTGTCGCTGAGCCTGATGCCGGTGTCCATGGCCGTGGCCGGCCCGGTGTCCGAGGCGATCGGCCTGCGCACGACGTTCTTCATCGCGGGCGTGGTGCCGGTGGTTGCCGCCGCCCTGGCCATCTGGCTGGCGAAGCTCCCGCAGGACGAGATCGCGAACCCGCTCCGCGACGAGCCGGAGACCGTCCCCACCCCGGTGGTCGAGTAGCGAGCGCAGCGATCCTTGGAGGTCGAGTAGCGAGCGCAGCGAGCGTGTCGAGACCCCTCAACCACCGGCGAGGGCAGTGGCGACGGAGCGTGCTGTTCACGCGAGCTGGTAGCCGGCTTCCTCGACGGCGGCGCGCACGGCGACGGCGTCGACCGTGGGTGCGGTGACGGTCAGGGCGCCGGTCTCGAGGACCACGTCGACGGACTCGACGCCGTCGATCTCCTCGACCTCCTCGGTGATCGACGCGACGCAGTGGCTGCAGGTCATCCCGGCGACGGTGAAGGTGCGGGTCTCGCTCATGGGGTGCTCCGGTTCGTGCTGGTCAGGTCGGCGGGTCAGGAACGGACGAGGCGGGCGATGGCGTCGGACGCCTCCTTGAGCTTGGCGTCCTGCTCGCGACCGCCCTCCCGGGCGGCGTCGACGAGGCAGTGCGCCATGTGCTCGTCGAGCAGGCCGAGGGCCACCGACTGGAGCGCCTTCGTCATCGCGGACACCTGGGTGAGGATGTCGATGCAGTACTGCTCCTCCTCGACCATCCGCTGGAGGCCGCGGGCCTGGCCCTCGATCCGGCGCAGCCGCTTGAGGTAGTCGTCCTTGGCGTGCAGGTAGCCGTGCTGGTGGGTACCGTCGGTGCTGGCCATCTCGCCCTCCCGGGTCGTCCGTGGTTGCGCAAACCCACACTATACCCCCCTAGGGTACATGCGCAAACCGGTGGCGCTCGTCATCGATGCCGACGATGCTCGGCGCATGGCCGTTCACATCCACAGCATCACCTTCGACTGCTCGGACGCCCGGGCGCTGGCCACCTTCTGGCAGGCCCTCACCGGCTGGAACGTCTACTACGACGACGACCCCGAGGTCGTGCTCGCGCCGAGCTTCCCCTACGACGGCACGCAGCTGCTGTTCATCCCGGTGCCGGAGGGCAAGACCGCCAAGAACCGGATCCACCTCGACCTGTCCCCCGACGGCGCCACCCGCGACGAGGCGGTCGAGACCGCCGTGGCGGCCGGCGCGACAGTGGTCGGGGACCACCGGGAGGACGACGGCAGCGGCTGGGTGACCCTCACCGACCCCGAGGGCAACGAGTTCTGCATCGAGCGCGGCGTCCAGGAGCGCGGCACTCCCTCGCCTCGGTCCTTCAAGATCTCGGTCTGACGCTCGACCCGCCGTTAATTAACGGCGGGTCAACGCTGCTGCCTCGCGGGCAAGCGACTCGACGCGGGCCCAGTCGCCCGTGGCGAGGGCGTCGGCCGGGGTGAGCCAGGAGCCGCCGACGCAGCCGACGTTCGGCAGGGAGAGGTACGCCGGCGCGGAGGTCGGCGTGATCCCGCCGGTCGGGCAGAACCGCGCCTGCGGAACGGGTGAGGCGATCGACGTCAGGTACGCCGCGCCGCCGGACGCCTCGGCCGGGAAGAACTTCATCTCGGTGAAGCCCGCCTCGAGCACGGCCAGCACCTCGGAGACGGTGGCGGTCCCGGGCAGGAACGGCAGCCCGGTGTCGGCCATCGCCGCGAGCAGTGAGGGCGTGCTGCCCGGCGAGACCAGGAACTGCGCGCCGGCGTCGAGCGCCTGCTTCGCGTGCCCGGGCGTGACGATCGTGCCCGCGCCGACCAGGATCTCCGGCACCTCGTCGGCGATCGCGCGGATCGCGTCCAGGGCCGACCGGGGTGCGCAGGGTCAGCTCGATCACCGGCAGCCCGCCGGCGACCAGCGCCCGGGCCAGCGGCACCGCGGTCGCCAGGTCGTCCACGACGACCACCGGCACGACCGGGACCCGGTCGAGAAGTGAACTGTCAGAAGGGACTCAGGCCGGCTGGACAACGGGCACCTCCTGCTGCGGGGCGTCGTACGACGGGAAGACGGAGGCGCCGGTGTCGGCCGGGCCGACGGTGGCCCGGAACGCCGCGAACAGCTCGCGACCCGTGCCGGACCACTCCTCGCCCTCGGGCGCCCGGCCCGTGGGCACCCGCGCCGCCAACGACTCGGCGCCGTCGAGGTCGAGCAGCCCGCGCTCCGGGTCGACCGTGATCAGGTCGCCGTCCCGGACCCGGCACAGCGGTCCGCCGAGCGCCGCCTCCGGAGTGACGTGGATGGCGGCCGGGACCTTGCCGGACGCACCGGACATCCGGCCGTCGGTCACGATCGCGACCCGCTGCCCGCGGTCCTGGAGTACGCCGAGGGCCGGGGTGAGCTTGTGCAGCTCGGGCATGCCGTTGGCGGCCGGACCCTGGTAGCGGATGACCGCGACGAAGTCCCGGCCGTCGAGCTCGCCCGCGCCGAACGCCGTCAGGAAGTCGGCCTGGTCGTCGAAGACCAGCGCCGGCGCGGTGACCGAGCGGTGCTCGGGCTTCACGGCGGACACCTTGATCACGCCGGTGCCCAGCGGCCCGGTCAGCACCTTCAGCCCGCCGTCCGCGGAGAACGGGTCGTCGGCCGGGCGGAGCACGTCGTGGTCGAGCGACCGCTTCGGCCCCTCCTCCCACGTCAGCTCGTCGCCGCGCAGCACCGGCTCGGTCGTGTAGCGCCACAGGCCACGGCCCGCGATCGTCAGCACGTCGTCGTGGAGCAGTCCCGCCCGCAGCAGCGTGTGCACGAGGAAGGCGATGCCGCCGGCGGCGTGGAAGTGGTTCACGTCGGCCGACCCGTTCGGGTAGATCCGGGCCAGCGACGGCACCACCGTCGAGAGGTCGGCCAGGTCCTGCCAGGTCAGCACGATCCCCGCGGCCCGGGCGATCGCGACCAGGTGCAGCGTGTGGTTGGTCGAGCCGCCACTGGCGAGCAGCGCCACGCAGGCGTTGACGATCGCCTTCTCGTCGACGACCTCCCCGACCGGCGTGGGCTCTCCGCCCTGCACGGTCAGCTCGGTCGCCCGCCGGGCGGCGGCCTCGGTCAGCGCGTCGCGCAGCGGCGTGCCGGGGTTGACGAAGGACGAGCCCGGGAGGTGCAGGCCGAGGACCTCCATCAGCAGCTGGTTGGAGTTGGCGGTGCCGTAGAACGTGCACGTCCCGGCCGAGTGGTACGACGCCGCCTCGGCCTCGAGCAGCTCGTCGCGGCCGACCTTGCCCTCGGCGTACAGCTGGCGGATCCGGGCCTTCTCGCCGTTCGGCAGGCCCGACGTCATCGGGCCGGCGGGCACGAACACCGTCGGCAGGTGGCCGAAGGACAGCGCCCCGATCAGCAGCCCGGGCACGATCTTGTCGCAGACGCCCAGCATCAGCGCGCCGTCGAACATGTCGTGCGACAGCGCGATCGCCGTCGACATGGCGATCACGTCTCGGCTGTAGAGCGAGAGCTGCATGCCGGCGCGGCCCTGGGTGATGCCGTCGCACATCGCCGGCACCCCACCCGCGAACTGCGCGATGCCGCCGGCCCGGATCACGGCCTTCTTCAGCACCGGCGGGTAGGTCTCGAACGGCATGTGCGCCGAGAGCATGTCGTTGTAGCTGGACACGATGGCGAGGTTGGGCTTGGTCCGCCCGCGCAGCGCCTGCTTGCCGGGCTCGTCGGAGGCGGCGAAGCCGTGGGCGAGGTTGGCGCAGGCGAGCTTGGTGCGTGCGGGGCCGCGCTCGGCGGCGCCGCGGATCCGGCGGAGGTACGCCGCGCGGGAGGTGCGGCTGCGCTCGACGAGCCGCTCGGTCACGTCGGCGACGACGGGATGGGTGGTGGTCACTGGTCGGGCTCCTGCCAGGTTCGGTGGTCACGCTCGAGCAAGGTGGCGGCTGCGGTCGGGCCGGACGTGCCGGCGGGGTAGCGCTTGGGTCCCCGGGGCGAGACCCGCCAGCGCTCGAGGATCGGCTCGGCCCACGACCAGGCCGCCTCGACCTCGTCGCGGCGCATGAACAGGGTCGGGTTGCCGCGGACGACGTCCATCAGCAGCCGCTCGTAGGCGTCCGGCGAGTGCCGGCCGAACGCCTGGGCGTAGTTGAGGTCCAGCGACACCGGCTTCAGCCGGATCCCGCCGGGGCCGGGCTCCTTCGCGGTCAGGTGCAGGCGCATGCCGTCGTCGGGCTGGACCTGGATGTGCAGCCGGTTCGGGCTGGTGTGCCCCTCGGCGTGCGGGAACATCGGGTGCGGCGGCTCCTTGAAGACGATCACGATCTCCGAGGACCGGCGGTCCATCCGCTTGCCGGTGCGCAGGTAGAACGGCACGCCGGCCCAGCGCCAGTTCTGCACCTCGGCGCGCAGCGCCACGAAGGTCTCGGTGGTCGAGCTGCCCTCGCCCAGCTCCTCGTCGTACGCCGGGACGGCGACGCCGCCGACCAGGCCCTGGCCGTAGCGGCCTCGGACCGTGTCGCGGTCGACGTCCGCGGGCGCCATCGGCTTGAGCGCCTGGAGCACCTTGAGCTTCTCGTCGCGCACGGTCTCCCGGCCGACGTACGTCGGGGGCTCCATCGCCACGAGGCAGAGCAGCTGGAGCAGGTGGTTCTGCACCATGTCGCGCATCGCCCCGGACTGGTCGTAGTAGCCGATCCGGTCGGCGACCCCGAGCGACTCGGCGACGGTGATCTGCACGTGGTCGACCCAGTGCGAGTTCCACAGCGGCTCGAGGAAGGTGTTGGCGAACCGGGTGACGAGGAGGTTCTGCACGCTCTCCTTGCCGAGGTAGTGGTCGATCCGGAAGATCTGGGACTCCTCGAAGACCCGTCCGACCGCGTCGTTGACCTCGCGGGCGGAGGCGAGGTCGCGGCCGACCGGCTTCTCCATCACCACCCGGGCGTCGCCGTTGACGACGCCGATCTCGTCGAGCCGCTGGCAGATCGGGCCGAACAGGGTGGGGGCCACGGCGAGGTAGAAGACCCGGACGGCCTCGTCGTGCCCGGGTCGGTCCTTGAGCAGGCCGTGCAGCACGTGCCAGTCGTCGGGAGCGGCGATGTCGAGGCGGACGTGGTGCAGCCGCGAGAGCAGCCGGTGCACGGCCTCGGGGTCGAGGTCCGCGGCGTCGATGTGCGTCTCCAGCGCGTCGGTCACCAGGGCGCGATAGCCGTCGTCGTCCAGGTCGCTGCGGGAGACGCTGACGATCCGGTGGCCGGCGGGCAGCTGGCCCTCGCGGTCGCGGTGGTAGAGCGCCGGGAGCAGCTTGCGCAGGGCGAGGTCGCCGGTGCCGCCGAACACCGTGAAGTCGCAGAGCTCGGGCAGGGCGCCGAGCTGCGTTGCCGCGTGGGCGGTCTGTTCCATGGGTCGACGGTCTCAGAACTTTTGGATCGATACAAGCACTCTTTGGTATTTTTCAGGACAAAGTGACGAATCTTCGTCCGCGTGGTTCAATCCGGAGCCATGAGCGACACCTCCCCCGGCGCCCTGCTCGCGCTCGTCCGGTCCGGGCGGGCCGCGACCCGCTCCGAGCTCGGCCGCCAGACCGGCCTGTCCCGGAGCGCGGTCAGCGCGCGGGTGAACGCGCTCGCCGACGCCGGCCTGATCGTCGAGGGCGAGGAGCTGGCGTCCACGGGTGGCCGGCCGCCGGGCGGCCTGCTCTTCAACGTCGACGCGGCCGTGGTGCTCGGCGTCGCGATCGGCCGCTCGCGCAGCCAGCTGGGGATGTTCGACCTCGAGGGCCGCGAGATCGCGGGGGACAGCAGCGACCACGAGGTCGGCACCGGGCCCGACCAGCTGCTGCCCGCCGTCGCCGAGCGGCTCGGCACGCTCCTGCGCGAGACCACGCGGTCGGTCGCCGGGATCGGCATGAGCCTGCCGGGCACCGTCGACCCCGAGCGCCGGGTCAGCCTGGACTCGCCGGTCATGCGCGGCTGGGACGGCGTCGAGCTGGCGCCGTACCTCGCACCGGTGAGCAACGCGCCGCTCTACCTCACCAACGACACCTCGGCGCTGGCCCGATCGGAGCTGTTCGGCCAGGCCGTGCCGGGAAGCGACGTCCTCGTCGTCAAGGCGTCGACCGGGCTCGGGCTGGGCGTGATCGCCGACGGCCGGCTGGTCAACGAGCACCGTGGGGTGACCGGCGAGCTCGGACACACCCGGGTGGACGCCGCGGGCGACCAGCTCTGCCGGTGCGGCGCGACCGGCTGCCTGGAGACGATCGCCGGTGGCTGGGCGCTCGTGGCCCGGCTCACCGAACAGGGAGTCGAGGCCCGGCACGTGCGCGACCTCGTGGCGCTCGCTCTCCAGGGCGACCCACGGGCCCGGAACCTGCTGCGCGAGAGCGGCCGGTACGTCGGCGAGGTGCTGTCGGTGGCCGTCAACCTGCTCAACCCGCAGACCGTCGTCATCGGCGGCGACATGGGTGCGGCGTTCGACCTCTACTCCGCCGGGGTTCGCGAAGCGGTCTACGCCCGGTCCACGGCCCGGGCGACCCGCGAGCTGCGCTTCGCTCCCGCGACCCACGGCGACTCGGCCGGTCTCGTGGGCTGCGCGGCGGTCGTGATCGAGCACGAGCTCAGCGCGGCCGCCGTCGATGCGCGGCTGCGCGCCCGCCCTGAGCCGTCCGGCCCCTGAGTCAGGCTTTACCTGACGATCGCCTGCAGCCCTAGCGTCTGGTCTTGATCTGGGGACACACTCGAATCCCGGGGGCCGAGGCCGGAGGGCGAGCACATGCAGGGTCGAGATGGACGACGACTGACCGCAATCCTGGCATCGGCCGCGCTCGCCGGTGCACTCCTGTCGGCTGTGGTGGCTCCCACGCCTGCCGTCGCGGCGGTGCCACCCGGGTTCACCGACCAGCTGGTCACCACGGTGCCGCGACCGACCTCGATCTCGTTCACCCCGGACGGTAGAGGGGTCATCACGACGCAGACCGGGACCGTCCGGATCCTCAGCGCGGGTGGAACGCTGCTGACAGCTCCGGCCCTGAACCTCGGCACCCGGGTGTGCACCAACAATGAGCGGGGTGCCGTGGGAAGTGCGGTCGACCCCGGGTTCGCCACCAACCACTTCGTCTACGTCTACTGGACGTTCGCGAAGTTCGGCGGCTGTACCACCAACACGACGATGGCGCCGGTCAATCGGCTGGCCCGCTACGTGCTCGGGGACAACAACATCATCGACCCGGCCTCGGAGCTGGTCCTGATCGACAACATTCCGTCCCCGACCGGCTTCCACAACTCGGGTGACCTCGAGTTCGGCAAGGACGGCTTCCTCTACGTCACCGTCGGCGAGGGCGGGCAGAGCCCGCAGGCCCGGCGGATGGACCTGCTCGCCGGCAAGGTCCTGCGGATCACCCGCGACGGTGCACCGGCACCGGGCAACCCGTTCATGGGGGCCGGCACCGATCCCTGTGGCCTGGATGGCACCAACCCCGGTGGCCAGACCTGCCAGGAGATCTACGCGACGGGTCTGCGCAACCCGTTCCGGATGGCCCACAACCCGAACACACCGCCCGGGGTGGTGCAGGTGTACGTGAACGACGTGGGTCAGAACAACTTCGAGGAGGTCAACCTCCTCACCCCTGGCGCGGACTACGGGTGGAACCTGCGCGAGGGGCCGTGCGTGTACGGCAACCCGAGCAACTGTGGGCCTCCGCCTGCCGGCATCACGAACCCGATCCACTCGTACAGCCACACCTCCACGCCCTGCAACGCCATCACCGGGGGCGCGTTCGTGCCCAACGGCGTCTGGGGGCAGCAGTACGACAACGACTACCTGTTCGCCGACTACGTCTGCGGCCAGATCCTTCGGCTCGAGCCCGACGGAGCGGGGGGCTTCACGAAGACCGAGCTGGTCACCGGCCTCGGGCAAGGGAGCGCCGTGCACCTGCAGTTCGGTCCCTATCAGGGTGGGACGGCGCTCTACTACACGGTCTTCGGCACCCAGGGCCAGCTCCGCCGGCTGACGTTCACCTCGGGGAACGTGCAGCCGACCGCCCAGCTCACCGCCGACCCGACCTCGGGTGACGCCCCACTCGGCGTGACTCTCGACGGCACAGGCAGTTTCGACCCCGAGGGCGGCCCGCTGACGTACCTCTGGACGTTCGGCGACGGCGGCACCGCCCAGACCTCGGCGCCGACGATCACGCACAGCTACGCCGCCGGCGGCTACACGGCGAGCCTGCGTGTCCGCGACGACGCCGGCCAGACCTCGAGTCCCGCGAACGTCTTCGTGAGCGCGGGAAACTCACCACCGACGGCCACCATCAACACCCCGACGGCGGGGTCGACCTGGAGCGTCAACCAGCGGGTGACGCTCAATGGCTCCGCTGTCGACCCGGAGCAGGGGCCGCTCCCCGCGTCGGCGCTCTCATGGACGGTGCTGCTGCACCACAACGACGACCACGTGCACCCCCTGCTGTTGCAGAGCGGCAACAACGTCTCGTTCAACTTCCCGACGCCCGAGGACTTCCAGGCCACCGCGGCGAGCTACGTCGAAGTCGTTCTCGAGGCGACGGACGCGGGAGGGCTCACCAGTGTGGTCGCCCGCGACATCCAACCGCTGCGGGTCAATGTCTCCCTCGCCAGCTCGCCGACGGGGCGCCGCGTGCGGGCACATGGCGAGGGTCCGTTCACGACGCCCACCACGCTCGTCAGCTGGGCCGGCTGGCGGTTCAACCTCAATGCGCTCACGCCGCAGGACGGGTGGCGGTGGGTGCGTTGGTCGGACGGCGGCGCAGCCACGCACTCGGTGGCTCCGAGGTCCAACGTCACCTACACCGCGACGTACACGCGCTAGTCAGGCGGGCTCGAACAGCTCGACCGCGTTGCCGCTCGGGTCGTCGACGATCACCTGGCGGCCCGCCCGGCCCTCGATGACGTCACTCCGCATCGAGGCGCCGTGCGTGCGCAGATCCTCGACGGCACGGTCGAGGTCCTCGACCTCGATCTGGAAGCGGCTCCAGCCACCGGGCTCCGGGCGACGCCCGTCCGGCATCGGCTGCGACGCCCCACCCGGCCCGGACGGCGTGTTCAGCAGGAGCCGCAGGTCTCCCCGAGAAAGGGCCGCAAAGCTGGGCCCGGGATGCATGTCGACCCGGAAGTCGAAGGTCTCCGTGTAGAAGGCGATCGCCTCATCCATGTCGCTCACGATGTAGCGAACGTTGACCCGTGACATCTTTCCTCCTTGATCGTCAGTGATACTGATGATCCGCTACTCTGATGATGTACCCTGCATCTCGATGACACAAGAGGCCGACCCATCCGGACCGTCGGAGGTCCTGTCCGACAACCTCGGCTTCCTGCTCGGTCACGCGCACGACCACCACCGCGAGCTCGCCGCCACCCGGTTGCAGCGGCTCGGCCTCGCGCCCAAGGAGTACGGCGCCCTCTCGGTCCTGGTGGCCGAGGGTGCGCTCACCCAGCAAGGTCTGAGCCGACGTACCGGCATCGACCGCACGACCATGGTCGGGATCGCCGACGCGCTCGAGGACAAGGGCATGGTCGTCCGGGAGCGCAGCCCGGCCGACCGGCGTGCCTACGCGCTCCGGGTGACCGCGCAGGGACGCCGCGTCCTCGGCCGGGCCACCCGGGCGATCGAGGCAGCGGAGGACGAGTTCCTCGCAGCGCTCTCCCCCCGGCAGCGCCGTGAGCTCAAGTCGATGCTGCGCCGACTGGCCGCCGGGGCGTGACCACGTGCGGGTGAGAGCGATCCTGGCCGGCGTGCTGTGCGCGGCGCTGCTCTCCGGTTGCCTGAGCACCGACTCGGGTGGCGGCAGCGGGGGGTACTGCACCAGCCAGTACCAGGTCGTGGCGGACGCCCCCACCCTCACCGAGCTCGAGGACGAGCTCGCGCACGACGTCTTCCCCGACGGCCGGTCCGTCCGCCTCCAGTCCGTCGAGGACGGCAAGCGAACCACGGACATCCTCCATCGCAAGGGCCGCCCGCTCATGCAGTTGCACGTCTGGAAGCGCGAGGACGGCTCCTGGACCGGACAGCAGTGGCACCAGTGCATCGACTAGGC
Organism: uncultured Actinomycetota bacterium; assembly: GCA_963803235.1. Classification (GTDB taxonomy): domain Bacteria; phylum Actinomycetota; class Actinomycetes; order Propionibacteriales; family Nocardioidaceae; genus Nocardioides. The sequence continues at coordinate 802,116 of CAWDLL010000006.1, read as the reverse complement.
GGTCGGCGGGCGACCTGGCTTGTAACGCCCGGTTATCCGCTGTACCAGGGGCACTGCAACACCCTGGGTACAGCAAGTAACACGGCGTTACATGTTCCGTCGGCCGCGGAGCAGGTGCCCCTACCGCTTCCAGGGACGCACCTTCGCCTCGGTGGCATCGGCAGCCACCGTTGCGGTCTGCTCCCACACCCGCCGCCACTGGGCGATCTGCGGGCCGGAGGGATCGGGGGTGTGGCCGGACGCCTGCCGGCGGCGGGCCTCCCACCAGGTCGTCTTGTCCTCGTCGAGCAGGGCGGCGACGCCGGCGCGGATCCGGGGGAGAAGTCGCGGGGCGACTCGTCCTCGCCGGGAATCAGCGGCTCGCCGAACCGGATCGTCAGCTGGCGCCGACCGCGGCCCGGCCAGCCCTGGCCGCGGGGCATCGCGGCGAAGGTGCCGCGGTGCGCGACCGGCACGACCGGGACGCCGTGCTGGCAGGCGAGGTACGCCGCGCCCAGCTGGAAGCGGCCGACCCAGCCGTCCTTGGAGCGAGTGCCCTCGGGGAAGATCACCAGGCTCCAGCCGTCGGCCAGCACCTCGCCGGGCGTGGTCGCCATCGAGCCACCGCGGCGGTCGATCGGGAAGGTGTTGAAGAAGATCGCCGAGCCCACGGCCCGCCACCAGGTGTCGAAGAAGTAGTCGGCCGCGGCCGCCACCGCCGTCCGCCGCCGCCACTCGTCGGGCAGCGACAGCAGGATCAACGGGGTGTCGAGGTGGGACGCGTGGTTGGCGGCGAAGATCACTGGCCCGTCGATCCGGGACAGCACGTCCAGACCCTCGACGTGGCGCCGCACCTGCGACCTCATCACCGGCTCGAGCGCGCCCTTCTGGACGGCCTCGCGGGCGTATCGCGCCGGGCGCCGGCGCGACCAGTCGGTCGGGAACACCGTCTTCTGCGACGGCAGCACGAACTCCTCCGCCGATCGCGGCACGACCGGGCGGCGTCCCCAGCGCCAGCCCTTGGCGACGGTGCGGACGTCGTCGACGCTCTCGCGCAGGAATCCGGCCATCAGCGCACGTCCGCGATCAGGTGCGGAGGGTTGTGCAGGTAGGTGATCGAGGGGTTGCTGCCGACCGTCCCGGACGCCAGCTCGAGGGCGTCGGCCAGTGTCGACGCGGCCCGGAACCCCAGCCGTTGAGCCGTCTTGCGGTTCCCGCCGACCCAGATCACGTCATCGACGTGGTCCATCGCGTGCGCCGCCCAGTACCACATGTAGAAGGGGTGGACGCCGTGGTAGGCGTGCGAGGTGCGGTAGAGGTGGATGTACCACGGGTCGGTCGCGAACTGCTCCTCGTACTTCGCCTCGATCACCGCCGGGTCGGTCGACTCGGCCAGGATCTCCTCGTAGAAGTCGACGTAGCTCGGGTGGTGCAGCTGGTTGAAGTCCGGCTCGAGCGGGTGGTACAGGATCACGGCGCCGCCGCGGCGTACGACCGGCTGGTTGCGGTAGGAGTTGAAGTAGTAGCCCAGCCCGACGCAGGTCGCGAGGATCGGGTTCATCGTCGAGTTCACGTTGTAGGGGCCGAGGTAGGGCACGCCCATGACCAGCACGTCGGTCTGGCCCTGCACCTCCACGAGCTGCTGGCGGTGGACGTTGGCGATCGTCTTCTCGTGCACGGCCTCGGTGTCGCCCGCGTGGATGCCGGTCAGGCCGTACGGCGCCCGCAGGTCGTGGAACATCTTGTGCCGCATCCGCTTCGGCGCCACCGACAGCCCGCGACGGATCGCCAGCATCGACGCCTGGTCCTTGACCGACCACTCCCACTCCCGCTTCTGCAGGAAGTCGTACGGCGCGGGGAACACGTTGTTGTCGAGCGTCGTCTCGATCTGGAAGATGTTCAGGTGCTCCTTGAGGAGCCGGCCCATCCGCCACGCGGAGTGGTGGAGGTGGGACTTCGTGTGGTCCATGAACGAGTGCGACCGGACCATCGTCTTCGCGTTGTGGTGGTGCCGCAGCGACTTGTACGACGCCAGCCCGATCGGCACCGACTTGTGCCCGCCGTCCATCGACACCAGGTTGACGTTGACGTAGACCAGCAGGTCGGACTCGGCCGCGCGCTTGTTGATCTCGACGTCCTCGCCCTTGTCGGTGAGCCCGACGTGCAGCAGGTTGTCGCGGTCCTCGGCGTCGTGGTTGTAGAGCAGCCCCTGCGGGTGGAACGACCGGAAGACCCGCTCTCCCACGATGTGCTTCAGCTCGGCCGGGGTCATCCGGCGGTGCAGGGCGTTGGCCGCGATGATCTGGACGTCGTCGACCCCGGCGTCGGCCGCCATCGTGAGCACCTGCTCGATGATCCGCTGCCGGATGTCGGGCGCCCGCATCGGCGGCAGCGGCAGGGACAGGTCGTCGAACGCGATCGTCAGCTTCATCCCGGCCCGCAGCTGGGACGGCAGCGGGTCGGCGTCGACCGGGTGCAGCAGGGCCTCGCGGATCGCGGTGTCCACGTCGGGCACGGAGGGGATCGACTCGGGCGGGTAGACCACCCGGGTGCCGAGCGGGAAGGACTCCAGCCGGAACCCCTCGCCCTCGTTCACCACCAGCGGCGGGGTCCGGTCGTCGACCTCGAGCACGAATCCTGGACGGGTCACGACATCTCCCTCGCTTCGCTCACCGGTTGCTCCTCGGGTCGAAAGCCACCTTGACCGTACCGAGCCGCCCCGCACCGTGCGCGTGGTCGAGCGCCTCGCGCCATCTGTGCAACGGGTAGCTGGCGACGGTCTTCGCCAGCTGGCCGACGGCGTCGCCCGCGAGCAGCTCGATGGCCACGTCGAAGGCGCTCCGCCCGCCCAGCGCCGCCTCGCGCTGGGACGAGGAGTAGGAGCCGACGATCTCCAGCTCGCGGAACCACGCCGCGGACAGGTCCGCCGCCTGCGGCATCCCGGACAGCACGACCCGGCCACCGGCGCGGGTGGCGTGCAGCGCCGTCTCGAGCGACTGCTTGCTGCCGACCGCGTCGACCGCGATGTCGACCCCGCCGAGCAGGTACGCCGGCGAGTGGTCGGGCTTGATCTGGAAGGCACCGGTCACCCGGCGCAGCCGGCGCAGCGCCTCGTCCGGAGCGACCACCTCGGTGGCGCCGAGCTGGAGGGCCAGCTCGCGCTGGTGGCCGTGCTTGGCGACCACCGTGATCTCCCCGGCCCCGGTCAGGCTGCGCAGGGCCAGGGTCGTCAGCAGCCCGACCGAGCCGGCGCCGCTCACCAGGACCCGGTCGTTGTCGCGGACGCCGGCGCGCAGCGCGGTGTGCACCGCGCAGGCCACCGGCTCGGTGAGCACGGCCTGCTCGTCGGAGTAGCCCTCGGGTACGGCGTGCAGCTGGCTGCGGTGCGCGGTCAGCACCTCGCCCCAGCCGCCTCCGGTGTCGGCGCAGAATCCGGTCTGCAGCCCCGGCGCGAGGTGGCCGACGGTGATCCGGCTGCACCGGTTGGTGGCGCCGTCGGCGCAGGCGTCGCACGGGTCGACACCGCGCGCGGCGCAGGTGAGCACCGGGTCGATCACCACCCGGGTGCCGGCGGGCAGGTCCTCGCAGTCGTCGAGCAGGTCGGCCACGACCTCGTGGCCGGGCACGAACGGCATCGACACCAGGCCTGAGAAGTAGAGGCTGGTCCGCCCGGACAGCGCGCCGAGGTCGGAGCCGCAGATCCCGGAGAGCCGGGTGCGCAGCCGCGCCCAGCCCGGCCGCTCCACCGCGGGCTGGTCGATGGTCATCAGCCGCAACGGCGCGGCGTACCCGGAGAGCAGCCCGGGGATCCGGCCGCCGACGGCCTTGCCGGCGACGTGCCGCGGCAGCGAGCGGTACATCTCGAGGGCGAGCATCATCCGCGGTCACCTGCCGGGTTCAGCGTGCGGGCGGTGGCCGGCGAGCTCGGCCAGTCGGCGATGTTCCAGCGCAGCTTGCGGGCGTGCCGGAAGAGCGCGACGTCGGGCCGGACGGCGACCGGGTTGCCGACGGCCTCGAGCAGCGGCAGGTCGGAGTAGCTGTCGGCGTAGCCGTACGACGTGGCGAGGTCGATGCCGTTGTCGGACGCCCACTGCCGCATCCACGCGGAGCGGGACTCGCCCACGAGCGGGGACGACGCCAGGAACCCGGTGCACCGGCCGGTGTCGTCGACTCCCAGCTCGGCCGCCTCGACGTGGTCGAAGAGCGGCGCCAGCGGGCGGGTCAGCGGCCGGATCGCGCCGGTGATCAGCACCGTCGGGTGGCCGGCGGCGCGGTGCTCGCGGACCCGGCGGATGGCGGCCGGGGCGAGCCGGGCCAGCACGTGGTCGGTGAGGAACGCGTCGACCACCTGGTCGAGGTCGCTCAAGCCGGGCGCCTTCGTACTCGCGGTAGATCGAGCGCAGGAACGCGCTCCGCTCCCGGCGCTCGGCCCGGACCAGGCCGGGGAGGCGGGCCGCGATCCGGCCGATCTCGGACGCGCGTTCGGCGGTGGAGAGGTCCTGGAGCCGCATCCACAGGTAGGTCTCGATCACGTTCGACGACAGCAGCGTGCCGTCCATGTCGAAGAACGCGGCCACCTTGCCGCCGCCGGCGCCGTCGCCGTCGCCGTTCGAGCTGGTCGGGACCAGCGTCTTGAGCCCCGCGGCCGGGGCCTTCCGCCGCGCGCGCCGCACCTTGTCCAGCTTGCGGATCGGCTCGGTGACGGCCGGGCAGTGCACCTCGCGCAGGTAGTGGTCCCAGTCGACGACGGCGGTGTCGAAGGCGAAGCTGGCCCGGTCGGCCTCGTCCAGGCTGCGGTAGAGCCCGATCGTGTGGGCGTCGTCGAACCGCAGCTCCGCCTCGGCGTACTCGCGGTAGAGGTTGAGGTAGCGGCGCAGGAACTCCAGCCGCCGCCCCTGCTGGTCGAGCTTGCGGGCCAGGTCACGGGTGCGGTCGCCACGCGGCGCGTGCCCGATGACGTAGTTGGCGACCTGGTGCGCCTTCTCGCTCGAGGCGAGCAGCCGCTCGACGCTCTGGGCGCCGGGGAACCGCCAGTCCGGCAGCCGGACCGCGCCCCGGTCGTCCATCTCGAACGGGTGCTCGTCGAAGTAGACGCGCACGGACGCGTGCAGGGCCCGGATCGTCAGCGGGTTGCGGGCGCCCGAGGACGCATGGAAGTACGCCGGGGCGCCGGGCTCCGGGGGGTGGGCGAGCACCGCGACGATCGCCGCGACGACGTGGTCGACCGGGACGATGTCGACGATGGTGTCGCCGGCCGCCGGGAACTCCGGCAGCTCGCCGCGGCCGTAGGCCAGGATCAGCGGCTCGGCCATCTTGAAGCCCTCGATCCAGCCGGGGTAGGGCTTCTCGAGGGCCGACTCGATGATGCTCGGCCGCACGATCGAGACCCGGGCGGTGCGGGCATGCGCCTCGACCACCCGCTCGCCGAGGGCCTTGGTGAAGGTGTAGCAGTCGGTCCAGCCGAGGCTGCGGGCGCGCTCGGTGCCGATCCGGACCAGGTGCTCCTTGACCCACTCCTTGCGGCGCTCCTCGGCGGCCGCGGCCGCGGTGAGCAGACCGGCCCGGCCGTGCTGGCGCTCGGAGCGGGAGCGCAGCTTCTCCAGGACGGCGGTGCTGCGGGACTGGTTCTCGACGATGGTCCGCTGGGCCAGCCCCCAGGCGAGCTCGGCGTCGACGTCGACGGCGTGGTCGACCCGGTCCTCGGGGATCGTGCCGCGCCGGCGCCCCGCGACGTACGCCGTCGAGATGTGCACGTAGTGGATGTCGTCGCCGGCCTCGCGGACCCGGTCGAGCAGGTCGCGGGTGCCGACCACGTTGGTGCGGAACCCCTCGTCGACGGGCGGGTCGAAGGAGACGTCGCCGGCGCAGTGGACGACGGCGTCCAGGTCGGTCGGCAGGGCGGGTACGTCGCTGAGGTCGCCCTCGAGGACGTCGATCCGGCCCGCGAGCAGGGCGTCGATGTCGTGGCCGAGCGCGGTGAAGGTGTCCTTGCCGAGCAGCGTCCGCGCCCGGTCGGCACCGGAGGTGGAGCCCCGCGGCCGGATCAGCAGGGTGAGCCGCACGTCGGGCACCTCGGCCAGCATCAGCCGCAGCAGTGCCTCGCCGACGAAGCCGGTCACACCGGTGAGCAGGACGTGCTTGCCCGCCAGCGCCCCCGCGACGTTGCCCATCCGCGCTCCCTTCGCCACCGACCTGTGTGATGAAGACCCAACCCGTTTCTATCCGATGCTGTCCAGCCCCAGGGTCGCGGGGTCGGTCGCCAGCACCGGTTGGCCGGGTTGGTCGGCGCGCTCAGGTGGCCGTCAGTCGGAGTCCTCCGGGTGGCGCTCCTCCCACAGGTCGGCGACGGCGCCGCCCGCCAGCATGCCGACGACGGCGCCGATCGTGCCGCTGGTCGCCAGCGAGAGCCAGCCGACGTCCGTGCCGTCGGCCGCGAGGGCGATGGCCTGGGCCACGCAGGCGCCGAGCGCGGCACCGAACCAGAACAGCAGGCCCGGCCACCGGCTCCGCACGAACTGGCCGACGCAGACCACCATGACCACGACCGAGCCCACGATCCCCGACCCGGCGTGCAGCACTTCCCCCACGATGTCCCCTGACCAACCCCACGGACCGGAGGCGCCCCACAGCACCTCGCTTGTCCAGGTCCCAGCCTGCTGGGCTCACGCCATGATTTCGAGCAATGGGACGTAAAGATCTCTGCAAGAAGCGAGGTTTTGCCTGAGGCCTCAGGCAGACTGCATCGCCAGCCGGACGTGCGTGCCCGCGCTGCCGTACCCGTCGTACCCGCCGCGCCGCTCGAGCAGCTCGACGTAGAAGCCGGCCGGCAGCACCTGGGTGTAGGCGTGCAGCAGCTCGCCGTCGCCGATCCGGTCGTAGAGCAGGTGGTGCTCGCGGAGCAGGTCGAGCCGGTCGGGCGGCAGCGCGAACCGGGCGTCGAGGTCGACGTAGTAGTTGTCCGGCACCGCCATCAGGGGTACGCCGTGCGCGCGCAGCGCCGCGACCGCGGACACGACGTCCGCGACGGCGAAGGCCACCTGGTTGACCCCGACCGGGTGGGCGTGGCCGGGCGCGGTGTCGGCGCAGTTCAGCACCACGCGCAGGTCGCCCTTGGCCGGCCGGAGCGCGCGGCTGCGCAGTCGGCCGTGCGGCTCCATGAACTCCTCGACCTGGCCGGGCGCGAGGTCGAAGACGGTCCGGAAGAACCCGACCTCCTCGTTGAGCTGGTCGGGCGCGACGGCCGCGCCGACGTGGTCGATCCCGAGCCAGCCGTCGGCCGGTGCCTCGCCGACGACCTCGAAGTCCCGCTGCCAGTCGTCGCTCCCGCCGGGGGCGTCGCTGACGAAGACGTGCAGCCCGGACGGGCTGGTGATCCCGGGGAGGGCTGCCTCGCCCTCACCGCGGGTGGTGTCGACGGCGGGCCACAGCAGCGACTTCGCCCGCGCGGCCACCGCCTCGACCGGGGGCGCGACGATGCCCAGCGCGGTCGCGCGGACCTCGGGCTCGTCGGTGCCGGCGTTGAGCACGATGTGCGCGTCGCCGTTGCGCCACCACTCCACCGGCTTGCTCAGGTGCCGTCCGTGCCGGGCGAAGCCCAGCCCGGTGAGCAGGTCAGCGGCCGGCTGCACGGGACCGGCGAGCTCGAGGAAGCCGGCCGCGGCCTGCACCGGAGGTGGCGACGCCGGGGTGACCAGCTCGCGGGCCGGCCCATCGACGACGGCGGCGACCTGGTCCTCGAGGAAGAGCAGCGAGCGCAGGGCGTCGCGAGCGGTGACCGCCGGCTCGACCTCGCGCACCACGTCGCTGAAGACCTCCAGCGACAGCGGTCCGCGGTAGCCCGCCTCGAGGACGGCCGCGACGACGCCGGTGACGTCGAGGGTGCCCTGGCCGGGGAAGCAGCGGAAGTGACGGCTCCACTCGAGCACGTTCATGTCGAGCAGCGGCGCGTCGGCGACCTGCAGGAACCCGATCCGGTCGCCCGGGATGCCCACGAGGGCGGAGCCGTCGTCGCCGCGGGAGAGCATGTGGAAGGTGTCGACGGCGAGCGTGATCGCGGGGTGGTCGGCGCGCACCACGGCCTCCCAGGCCTGGCCGACCCGGTTCACGTGCCGGCCCCAGGCGAGCGCCTCGTAGGCCACGGTCACGCCGTGCTCCGCCGCGAGCTCGCCGACCCGGTGCAGCTGTTCGGCCGTGAGGTCGACGTCGTCGCTGGCGTCGGGCTGGACGTTGGAGCAGGCCAGCACGGTCGACGTCCCGAGCCGGGCCATCACCTCGAGCTTGGTCCGCACCCGGTGCAGCACGGCGTCGAACCGGTCCGGGGCCACGCCCTCGATGTCGCGGACCGGCTGGAACAGCTCGATCCGCAGGCCCAGGTCGGCGCAGCGCGCGCGCACCTCGTCGGGGGACAGCGGCGAGCTGACCAGGTCGTTGTCGAAGAGCTCGATCCCGTCGAACCCGGCGGCGGCGACGGCCTCGAGCTTCTCGGCCAGCACGCCGCTGACCGAGACGGTGGCGATCGCCTTCCGCACTACGGAAGTCAGCTCCGCGAAGTGCCGCGCCATCCGCTCCGCGTCCGCGGGCCGGCCCGTGAACAGCTCGAACGCGTCGATCGCCTGGCCGACGGCCATCCCGCCGCCGGGCAGCACCCGGCAGCCGCGCTCGCGGGCGAGGCCGATCAGCTCGGTCTCGAGCGGGAAGTAGACGACGTCGCTGACCCACAGGTCCGCGCGCAGCAGGCCTGCGGGGACCGACGTACCGGCGTGCCCGTTCATGCCCACGGGCGTCGCGTTGACGACCCCCTGGGCGTGGGCGAGCGTGCCCTCGAGGTCGGTGGCGACGGCGACCCGGTCGTCGCCGAACCGCTTGGCCAGGCGTACGACGCACGCGTCGGCGCGCTCCCGGTCGGCGTCGACGACGGCGACGTGCTCGGCGCCCTGGTGCAGGAGCGCGTAGCCGACCGCGACGCCGGCCCCACCGGCGCCGACGAGCACCACCCGGTCCTCGACGGCGTCGGGCAGCACCTGCCGGAAGGCACGGCCGTAGCCGGACCAGTCGGTGTTGCGGCCGAGCCGGCGGCCGTCGCGGAGCAGCACGGTGTTGACCGCACCCAGGTCCGCGGCGTCCTCGGACAGCTCGTCGAGCAGCGGCACCACGGCCTGCTTGAACGGGTGGGTGATGTTGAGGCCGTCGTACCCCAGCCGCTCGGCCCAGGTCAGGATCTCCGGGAGGTCCTCGACCCCGAGGCCGAGCGCCTCGGCGTCGACGATCCGGTAGCTGACGGCCAGGCCGCTCTCGCGGCCCTCCCGCTCCTGCATGGCAGGCGTGAGCGAGCCGCCGATGCCGGCGCCGACCAGCCCGAGGGTGTACGACGCCTGCTCCGGTCTGGCGCTCACGCGACACCCACGGCGGCACCACGGTTCGCGGTCCCGCGCGGCCGGTGGCCGATCTCGGGGGTGGGCACGAGGTGCGTCTTGGACGGGCCGGTCAGCACGGCGATCGCGGAGATCGCGCAGGCGGCGGAGGCGAAGCCCGCGACCTTGACCCAGTTGTCCGCGTCGCCGCCCATGATGGCGCCGGCGATGGTGGGCGTGAACCCGGCCAGGGCGAAGCCGAACTGGGTGCCGATCGCCATGCCGGACAGGCGGACGCGGGTCGGGAAGTACTCGGCGTACGTCGCCGGCCAGACCGCGTTCGGCATGCTGTAGACGACGCCGGCCAGCGCGACACCGAGGACGAAGGTCAGCGGCTCGTTGCCCGCGGCGATCGCCCCGAGGAAGCCCCAGACCAGGATCCCGCTGCCGACGACGCCGGTGACGAAGACCGGCTTGCGGCCGACCCGGTCGGACAGCCGTGCCCAGAACGGGATGACCGAGATGGCGACCAGGTTGGCGACGATCGCCAGCCAGAGCATGAAGGTGTCGTCGAAGCCGATCTCGAAGTCGTCCGAGGTGGCGAAGTTGAGGGCGAAGATCTGGAACGTCGTGTTCACCATGGCGATGAACGCCGCGAGGAAGACCCGCAGCACGCCCCTCCAGTGCTCGGTGAACAGCACGCCGAGCGGGTGCGCGCGGCACCTCGCCGGCGACCGACTCGGCCTGGAACTCCGGGGTCTCGTCGAGGGTGCGCCGGATCAGGAAGCCGACGAGCACCACGATGGCGCTCAGCCAGAACGGCACCCGCCAGCCCCACGACTGGAGCTGCTCGTCGGGCAGCACGGCGGCCAGCGGCAGGAACACCGCCGGGGCGAGCACCTGGCCGCCCTGGGTGCCGCTCAGGGTGAAGCTGGTGAAGAAGCCGCGACGGTCGTCGGGCGCGTGCTCGAACGACATCGAGTTGGCACCGGCCTGCTCGCCGGCGGCCGAGAGGCCCTGGAGCAGGCGGAGGATCACGAGCAGGACCGGCGCGAGCAGCCCGACCTGGTCGTACGTCGGGAGGCAGCCGACCAGGAAGGTCGAGACGCCCATCAGCAGGAGGGTGCCGATCAGCACCTTCTTCCGGCCGAGCTTGTCGCCGATGTGGCCCATCAGGAACGAGCCGATCGGGCGAGCGACGTACGCGACGCCGAAGGTGGCGAAGGCCGCGACGGTGGCGGCGGAGTCGTTGCCCTCCGGGAAGAAGATGTCGGGGAAGACGAGCGCCGCGGCGGTTCCGTAGATCGCCAGGTCGTAGTACTCGAGCGCGCTTCCGGTCCACGCCGCGAGCGCGGCCTTCCTCGGTGTGCGGATTGTCGCGGTGGTCTCTGACATGGGTGCGAGTCCTTCTTCCTCACGGCCATTCTCGCCGCGCGTTTCTGGGATCACACGAGAGTGGGGTGGCCCGGATCACATGGCAAGCGTTTGCCATTTGTTGCCATACTGAGGCCATGCCCGACCCCGCCAAGCTCCGCCGCCGCCCCACGATCACCGACGTGGCCGAGGCGGCGGGGGTGGCCGCGTCCACCGTGTCGCGGGCGTTCTCCCGCCCGCAGCGGGTCAACCACGTCACCCGCGAGCACGTGCTGGCCGTCGCCGAGGAGCTCGGCTACGTCCCCAACCCGGCGGCGCAGGCGCTCGAGTCGGGCCGCACCAGGACCGTCGCGCTGCTGGTCCCGGACATCACGAACCCGTACTTCGCCGGGGTGATCAAGGGTGCCGAGCGGGCCGCTGCCGCGGCCGGGCTGACCCTGCTGCTCGGCGACACCCAGGAGAACCCGGCCGTCGAGGAGCAGCTGATCCGGCGACTCGGAGGGGCGGTCGACGGGTTCGTGCTGAGCGCGTCCCGGCTCCCCGAGGACACGCTGAGCCGGGCCGCCGAGCTCAACCCGATCACGCTGATCAACCGTGCGGCCCCGGGGATGTCGTGCGTGGTGGCCGACTTCGACACCGGCACCCGGCAGATCGTCGACCACCTGGCGTCGTACGGGCACGAGGCGCTGGTCTTCGCAGGCGGCCCACCGGAGTCCTGGTCCGGGGCCCGGCGCTGGGCCGGGCTGCGTGCCGCCGCCGAGGCCCGGGGGATGAGCGCGCAGCGGTTCGGGCCCTACTCGCCGACAGTCAAGGGCGGCCCGGCCGCCGCCGACGCCGTGCTCGCGTCCGGCGCCACCGCCGTGGTCTGCCACAACGACATGCTCGCGATCGGGCTGATGGGCCGGCTGGCCGAGCGCGGCAAGGTCGTGCCGCGCGACCTCAGCGTGGTCGGCTTCGACGACATCTTCGGCGCCGACTTCTGCACCCCACCGCTGACCACGCTGGCCGAGCGCACCGAGGACGCCGGCGCCCGCGCGGTGGAGACGCTGGTGCGGCACATCCCGACCCGCCCGGTCGACCCGCCCACCCGGGTGCTGCCCACGCAGCTGGTGGTGCGGGCGTCGACCGGGCCGGCGCCGGAGCGGTGAGGCGTCAGGGCAGCCGGTAGGCCTTGCCGTCGGTCGGGTAGGTCTCCGGGATCCCGAGCGTGCGCAGCACCGTCGGCATGATGTCGACGGACCGGATCGCGTCCCTCGGCCTCGAGCCCGCGCGCACGCCCGGCCCCGAGAAGATGATCGGGATCCGCTGCACGGCCTCCTGGGCACCGCCGTGGTCACCCTTGACGCCGTAGCTGGCGCCGTCGCGCAGGAGCCCGATCACGTCGGGGCCGTAGTCCGCGGCCGCGGTGTTCACGATCTCCTGGCCGTGCTGGCGCCACCAGGTCCACTCGGACTTCGTCCACCGGGAGCGCGGCGCGGCCCAGACCAGGTCGTAGTGGCTCCCGTCCAGGATGTACGTCGCCCGCACCCCTCCCAGCGTCGCCATCACCCGGGCGGCATCGCGCTTGGCCGCACGCGACCGGTCGACCAGCCAGGTCCGGATCGCCGAGTCCTGCATGCTCATCTCGACGTTGCCGGTCTCGTCGACCAGCCGCTGGATCTCCGGTGACGCGTCGAGGTAGGTCTCGTCGGCATCGGCGCCGTAGTACCAGTTGAGGTTGCCCCGGCCGCGCGAGTCGAACTCGTCGACGCCGAAGAAGTACTCGGAGGTCTGCTGGGCGTGGTCGGTGCTGAGCACGATCAGCGTCTCGTCGAGCAGGCCCTCGTCCTTCAGCTTCTGCACGACGCGGCCGATCTGCTCGTCGGCGGCCTTGGCCGCCGCGGCCATGTGCGTGTGCTCGTCGCCGCCGGGGTACGGCGGCCGGTCGTTCAGGCCGCCCCACATGTGGCCGGCCTTGTCGATGCCGCCGTACGTCAGCAGCAGCCCGCTCCAGTCCTCGTTGTCCATGACGGCGAACGCCGCGTCGGTGACCCAGACGTCTCCACCCTCGTGGCTCACCCCGTCGGGGGTGACGACGTCGCCGCCGGCCATGTCGCGGTTGCCCTCGAGCGGGTACATCCAGGACGGGGACACGTCGGCGGTGCCGTAGTCCAGGGCCTTGTCGGCGTCGACGTAGAAGCGGTTGCAGGCCGGACCGTCGATGTACGTCGGGACGTTGACGCCCGCCGGCTCGCGCCAGGTGTTGTCGACGGTCGCGTCGCCGTCACAGTCGGCGACCCGGCTGCCGAACGTGATCCGCATGTTGGCGCCCGGTCCGCCCATCGTGTGGACGGCGTAGTTCTTCTGGCCGATCGCCGCCACGATCGTGCCGGGGAAGGCGGTGCGCAGGTAGTCGGCGATCTTCGGGTAGCCCCCCGCGTTGATCAGGTCGTCGAACTGCGTCGAGGACATCGACCCGGTGACGTGGTTGACGCCGGGGTCGCTGAGCACGTTGGCGGTGTCGCGGTACCACTCGTCGGACCAGCCCATGTGCTTGGGCAGCTGCCCGCTGGTCATCACGTTGTGCGAGACCACGGTCTCCGAGGCCATGTGGCCGAGATAGGCGTTGGGGTACGAGACACCGCCGCGCATCAGCCGCTTCACGTTCTTCATGTCGAACGCGTCGATGAACTCCGGGCGGAGCTGGTCGAGGACGATCTGCACGACCCGCGTGGGGCGCTGCGGTGGCCGGGCCGCCGCGGCTGGCGACGACCGCTGGTCGAGCGCCCTCGGACGCGGTCGCGGAGTCCAGGCTGAGCGGAGCGAGTGCCGCGAGCAGGAGGCCAGCTCCGGCCACTGCGATGCCTGTGTGTCGGGACCGAATCCTCATGCCGCACTCCGTCCGCCGGGCGGCGCACCCGAGCAGCTGCTCATGCGCAACGTGGCGCCGCCGTCCTGATTGGCGAGGCTAGTGACGGGGTCCGGGGTTGTCGATCCCCACTAGCCCAGCGCCGCGTCGACCGCGGCCTCGGCGTGCAGCCGGGTCGTCGGGAAGACCGGGACCGGGCTGTCCTCCTGGCCGATCAGGAGCTCGATCTCGGTGCAGCCGAGCACCACCCCCTGCGCGCCGTCCTCGACCAGACGCCCGATCACCTCGCGGTACGCCGCCCGCGACTCGGGCAGCACCTTCCCGACACAGAGCTCCTCGTAGATGACCCGGTGCACCAGCGCCCGGTCCTCGGGGCCGGGCACCCGGGCGGTCACGCCGTGCCGGGCCATCCGCTCGACGTAGAAGGTGCCCTCCATCGTGAACCCGGTGGCCAGCAGCCCGACCTCGGTGAGCCCGGCCGCCCGGATCGCCTGCGCGGTCACGTCGATCAGGTGGATGAGCGGGATGGAGACCGCGGCCTGCACCTGGTCGGCCACGAGGTGCATGGTGTTCGTGCAGAGGAGAAGGAAGTCTGCGCCGCCCGCCTCCAGGACCTTGGCGCCGATGGCCAGTGCGTTGCCGGCGTCCTCCCACCGACCCGCGGACTGGAGCTCGGCGATCGGGGCGAAGTCGACGGAGTACATCAGGCAGTCCGCGGAGTGCAGCCCGCCGAGGCGCTCCCGCACCAGGCGGTTGACCAGCGTGTAGTACTCGCTGCTGCTCTCCCAGCTCATCCCGCCGAGCAGCCCGATCCTGCGCATCAGCAGCCTTTCGGACCTCGTGCCCCGTCGGCTCAGCCTAGCCCCGCCCTGCGGACCGTCACCTCGGTCAGCCGGCGGTCCTCGACGCTCACCTCGTGGGCGGCGCCGGTCAGCGTCAGCGTCGCCTCCTCGACCCGGTCCGCGCAGGACCGGCCGACGAAGAGCTCCACGGCGCCGGGCTCGACGACCCGGCGCAGCTGCCGGTCGGTGAAGGCGAGCCGGGTGGTCGGCACGGACAGGCAGACGGTCGCGGTCTCCCCGGCCGCCAGCTCGACGCGGGCGTAGCCGAGCAGCTGGGCCACCGGCCGGGTCACGCTGGCGACCACGTCGTGCCCGTAGAGCTGGACCACCTCGGCGCCGTCCCGGTCGCCGCTGTTGGTCACCTCGACGGACACGTGGATCTCGCCGGCGGTGTCGACCTCGAGGTCCTGCACCATCAGCGGGCCGTAGCCGAACCGGGTGTAGCTCAGGCCGTGCCCGAAGGGGGCGGCGGGCGCGGGGTTCAGGTTGCTCACCGAGGACGCCCCGCCGAGGTGAGGGTGGAGGTAGGTGTAGGGCTGCGCGCCCACCGAGCCGGGCATGCTCACCGGGCAGCCGGCCGGACGGGTTGACCCGGCCGGACAGCACGCCGGCGATGGCCGTGGCGCCCTCCTCCCCGGGGAAGAACGCCTGCACCACGCCGGCGCAGCGGTCGAGCGCCCAGCCGATGGCGTACGGCCGACCGGTGAGCAGCACCAGCACGACCGGCGTACCGGTCGCGAGCACCGCGTCCACCAGCAGGCGCTGGACGCCGGGCAGCTCGAGGTCGTCGCGGTCGCAGCCCTCGCCGACGGTGCCGCGCCCGAACAGGCCGGCCTGGTCCCCGACCACGACCACGGCGACGTCGGCCTGACGCGCCGCCTCCACCGCGGCCGGGATCCCTGCCTCGTCGGCGTCGTCGACAGCGGAGCCGCGCGCGAACAGCACCTCGGACTCCGCGAACTCCTCGCGCCAGCGCCTCGAGCAGCGTGGGTACGGCGATCCCGGGCTCGCTGCCCGGGTGCTGCGGCAGGACGTGGTTGACGAAGGAGTAGCAGCCGAACATCGCCTCGAGCCGGTCGGCGTTGGGTCCCACGACCGCCAGCCGGGCCGGCGCCTCGAGCGGGAGGGAGCCGTCGTTGGCCAACAGCACGACCGACTCCTCGGCCAGCCGGGAGGCCAGCGCCCGGTGCTCGACCGAGTCGAGCTCGGGCGGCTCGGGGTCGAGGATGTCGTCGAAGGCGTCGTCGAGCAGCCCGAGCTCCTCCTTCTGCCGCAGCACCCGGAGCACCGCGCGGTCGACGAGCTCGAGCGGGACCAGGCCGTCCTCGACGGCCCGGCGCAACGGCTCCCGGTAGGCGTTGCCCGTGGGGAGCTCCACGTCGACGCCGGCCTCCAGCGCCTGGCGGGCGGCGTCGCCGAGGTCGGCGGCGATGCCGTGCAGGGTGAGCAGGAACGGGATCCCGAAGTAGTCGGCCACCACCGTGCCGTCGAAGCCCCAGCGGTCCCTCAGCAGACCGGTGAGCAGCTCGGGGTCGGCGGCGACGGGGAGGCCGTCGAGCTCGGCGTACGAGTGCATCACCGAGCTGGGCGCCGCCGTCGAGGACCGCCATCTCGAACGGCACCAGCAGGACGTCGTTGAGCTCGCGCGGGCCGACGTGGACCGGCGCCAGGTTGCGGCCTCCGCGTGACCCGGAGTAGCCGACGAAGTGCTTGAGGGTGGCCACGACACCCGGCGCCTGCAGCCCACGGACGTACGCCGTGCCGAGGGTGCCGACGAGGTACGGGTCCTCGCTGATGCACTCCTCGACCCGGCCCCAGCGGGCGTCGCGGACCACGTCGAGGACGGGCGCGAGCCCCTGGTGGACGCCGAGCCCGGCCATGGACTCCCCGATCAGGGTGCCCATCCGCTCGACGAGCTCCGGGTCGAAGCTGGCGCCCCAGGCCAGCGGGGTCGGGTAGGTCGCCGCCTTCCACGCCGCGAGCCCGGTCAGGCACTCCTCGTGCGCGATCGCCGGGATGCCCAGCCGGGTCTTGCTGACCAGCCAGCGCTGGGCCCGGCGCAGGGCCAGCATGCCGTCCACCGGCTCCACCGGGTGGGTCCCGAACATCCGCGTGATGTGCCCGAGGCCGTGCACCGCGAACTCCTCGAACGCCGGCGGGGTCTCGCCGATCATCGCGTCCTGCAGCGGTGCGACCACCTCGCCGTCGGCGCCGGCGCCGACCCAGAGGCCGACGATCTGCGCCAGCTTCTCCTCCAGCGTCATCGCTGCGAGGAGCACCCGCGGCCGCGACTCGCGGTCGTCGGCGGGCGGGACGGCACGCTGTTCGAGGTCGGTCACCTGGTCATCCCTTCACGGCTCCGGTCAGGCCGCCGACGATCCGACGCTCGGCCAGCAGGAAGAACACCAGCGCCGGCACCATGGCCAGCGACGTGAACGCGAGCACGGCCGCGGTGTCCTGCGTGTACTGGGTGGAGAACGTGGCGACGCCCAACGGCAGGGTGTAGGCGTTCGGGTCGCTGAGCACCAGGAGCGGCAGCAGGTAGGCGTTCCAGGACGCCACGAACGCGAGCACGCCGACCGTCACCAGGCCCGGGCCCGACAGCGGCACCGCGATCCGCCACATGAAGCCCAGCCGCGAGCACCCGTCCACGGCCGCCGCGTCCTCCAGCTCGGTCGGCAGCGCCCGCAGGAACGGGCGCAGGATGACGATGGTCATCGGCAGGGCGAACGCCGCCTGCGGCAGCGCCACCCCGAGCGGGTTGTCCATCAGGTTCAGCTCACGGATGAGCAGGAACAGCGGCAGGATCGCCACGGTCAGCGGGAACAGCAGGCCGAGCGTGAAGAACGTGTAGAGCAGCTCGCGGCCGCGGAACTCGTAGCGGGACAGGGCGTAGGACGCCATGAACCCGAAGACCACCACGATCACGGTGGTGACGAGGCCGATGACGACGGAGTTGAGCCCCTGCCGCCAGAACGTGTCCGAGGTCAGCACGTTCGCGAAGTTCTCCCAGACCCACGGGTCCGGCAGGCCGACCGGGTCGGCGGCCAGCTGCCCCGTGGTCCGGAAGCCGCCGATCACGGCGTACGCGACGGGCGCCAGGGTGACCGCCGCGACCGCGAGCGCGAGCCCGTAGACGAAGAAGCTTCCCGGTCGCAGCGTGCGGCGAGGGCTTGCGTCCCTGGCCGGCTGGGTGGTCGTCGTCATGTCAGCGCCTCCTCCCGCCGAGCGGGTCCGCGATGTCGCGGCGCAGGACGAACCGCTGGTAGACGATCGCGACCAGGAACGAGACCGCGAACAGGATCACCGCGACGGCGCTGCCGTAGCCGAAGCGGAACCGCTCGAAGCCCTGCGAGATCAGGTACGTCGTCATCGTGCTGCTGGCGTTCGCCGGGCCGCCGCCGGTCATCACCCAGACCATGTCGAAGAGCTGGAGCGACCCGATCATGGACAGGAAGATCCAGATCCGGATGGTCGGGGCGAGCAGCGGGATCGTGATCCGCCGCTGGGTCTGCCACCACGACGCGCCGTCGAGGGCGGCCGCCTCCTGGAGCTCGACCGGGATGCCCTGCATGCCCGCGAGGAACAGCAGGATCGCGAAGCCGACGTACTTCCAGGTGAGCACGATCATGATCGTCACGAGCACGACGTCGGGGTCGCCCACCCACAGCTGGGACAGGAAGCCGAGCCCGACGGCCTCCAACGCCTGGTCGACGAAACCGTCCGGCTGGAGCATCAGCAGCCAGACCACGCCGGCCACGACCTCGGCCAGGACGTAGGGCACGAAGATCAGCGTGCGCAGGGCGCCTCGGCCGCGCATCCGCCGGTTGAGCAGCAGCGCCACCCCGAGCCCGAGCGGCAGCTGCAGCACGATCGAGAACCCGACGATCAGGAAGTTGTGCTTCAGCGAGTCCTGGAAGACCGGGTCGGACAGCGCGTCGCGGTAGTTGTCGAGACCGACGAAGTCCTCGAGCGGCTGCAGCCCGTTCCAGTCGTAGACGCTGTAGTAGGCCGCCTGTCCCATCGGCAGCAGCACGAACAGCACGAACAGGGTGAGCGCCGGACCGACGAGGAGCAGGATCTCCCCGCGCCGCTGCCACTCGTCGCGGGTGGTGCGCCGTTTCGTCGGGGGCGGAGGGGCAGCCGCCGGTCGCGGGCTCTGGCGACCGGCGGCCCCCTCGACGGGTACGGGAAGGGTGGCCCCGTCCATCGTCGAGCTGTGCCCTCCCGTCCCCACGTCGATCGCTCCGCTCATCCTCCGGCGGCTGCCGACACCGCGTCGACGACGTCCTGGGGACTCGCCTTCTCGGCGAACTGCAGGGCCACCGCGTCGTTGAGTGCGCCGCCGACGTTCGGACCGTAGGCCGTGTCGAGGTAGAGCTGCACGTACGGCGCCGCGTCGCGGAACTCCGCCAGGGCGGCGAGGTTCTCGTCGCTGACCGAGTCCTGGGTGCCGGCCACCGTCGGGATGCCGACGCCGGTCTCGCCGAACTGGCGCTGGACGTCCTCGCTCATGATGTAGGCCAGGAAGTCCGCGCACTCCGGCGGAGCCGCGGCCGAGCAGGAGAACCCGTCGCCGCCACCGAGCGCGGCCGCCTGGTCGCCGTCACCGTCGTCGACCGTCGGGAACGGGAACCAGCCGAGGTCGTCGCCGAGTCCCTGCTCGTCCTCGGTCAGACCGGCCATGACGCTGGGGTTCCAGTGCCCCATCAGCTCCATGGCGACCTTGCCGTTCGCGAGCAGGCCGGCGGAGCTGGTCGCGCCCTGCTGGGCCGACGTGCCGAGGTAGCCATCGTTGAAGGGCTCGGACTCCACGATCGACTGCACGACCTCACCGGCCCGCACGAAGCAGGGATCGGAGAAGTCGAAGTCCTGGCCGGCCGCGGCCAGGGTGTCCTCGCTGCACTCGCGGACCGCGGCGTAGTACCAGTAGTGAGCCGCTGGCCACTTGTCGGCAGCGCCGACCGCGGCCGGGGTGATGCCGGCGGACTTGAGCTTGTCCACCGCGTCGAAGAACTCGTCCAGGGTCGCGGGCGGAGTGGTGATGCCGGCCTCCTCGAAGAAGGCCTTGTTGTACCAGACCCCGACCACGCCGAGGGACCAGGGAAGACCGTAGGTGCGGTCGTCGAGCTGCCACCCGGCGGCCGAGCCGCCGACCGACTCGATGGTCTCGGGGATCTCGTCGGTGAGGTCCATCAGCAGGCCGCTGTCGACCTGCTGCGCCATCTCGCCGCCGCCCCACTGCTGGAACAGGTCGGGCGGGTCGTTGGACTGGAGCGCGGCGGTCAGGCGGGTCCGGAGGTCCTCGTTCTGGAGCGCCGTGATCTCGATCTTGACGTCGGGGTTCTCCTCCTCGTACGCCGCGGCGACGTCCTCCCAGTAGCCCTTGAGCGGGTCGTTGTTGCCGTTGTGCCACCAGGTGATGACGGTGTTGCCCTCGGCGTCGGTCTCGTCGTCGGAGCCACCGCCGGCGCAGCCGGCCAGCAAGGCCAGAGTTGCGGCCAGGCCCACGGCGGAGAGTGTTCGCTTGCTCGCCATTTTCCTCGTCCCTCAGTCGTAGGTCACCAACCGGACGGCGCCAGAGTTTCCTACCCGTCACGAACTTGTCAATCGTTTTCGATAACGTTTTCCACTGGTACGGTCCCGGCGTGACGAACGTGCAGCGGGTGACGATCACCGACGTCGCCCGGACCGCCGGGGTGTCCGTCGCGACCGTCTCCAAGGTGATCAACGGCCGGTACGGCGTCGCCGAGAACACCTCCGTCCGGGTGCAGGAGGTGATCGACCGGCTGGGCTACGAGACCAGCCTCGTGGCGAGCAGCCTGCGCAGCCGGCGGACCAACGTGCTCGGCATCCTCGTCGACGAGTTCGAGCCGTTCAGCACCGAGATCCTCAAGGGTGCGTCCTCGGCCATCTCGGACACCGGCTACGAGCTTCTGGCCTACTCCGCGGGACGCCCGGCCGGCACCCGGCCCGGCTGGGAGCGACGGTCGCTGTCCCGCCTGGCCGGCACCCTCATCGACGGCGCGATCCTGGTCACGCCCACCGTGGTCGACTCCGGCAGTGCCGTCCCGGTCGTCGCGATCGACCCGCACACGGGCCCTGCCGGCATGCCCACCATCGACTCCGACAACCTGGCCGGCGCCCGCGCCGCGACCGAGCACCTGCTCGGCCTCGGACACCGCCGGATCGGCTTCCTCGGCGGC
Organism: uncultured Actinomycetota bacterium; assembly: GCA_963803235.1. Taxonomy (GTDB): domain Bacteria; phylum Actinomycetota; class Actinomycetes; order Propionibacteriales; family Nocardioidaceae; genus Nocardioides. The sequence goes on along the minus strand of CAWDLL010000006.1, from coordinate 781,517 downwards.
CGCCCCGACCTGGAGTCGGCGCGACTGCGCGAGGAGGGCTTCCGCCAGGCCATGGCCGCCGCCGGCATCGCCGTCGACGACGAGCTGGTCCGGGTCGGTGGCTACCGGCGGCAGACGGCACTCGAGCCGGCCCGGGAGCTGCTGACCCTGCGCGAGCGGCCGACCGCCGTCTTCGCCGCGAACGACCTCTCCGCGATCGCCACCCTGGACGCCGCCGCCGCGCTGGGGCTGAGCGTCCCGGAGGACCTGTCGCTGGTCGGCTTCGACAACGTCCCCGAGTCGGCGCTCACCGAGCCGCCACTGACCACGGTGAGCCAGCCGATGCAGCAGATGGGCCAGGAGGCCGTGACCCTGCTGGTCCACCTGATCGACGGGACCGGCGACCGGAGCACCCACGTGCAGCTGCCGACCCAGCTGGTCAGCCGGGGGACCTGCCGGGCCATCTAGCCGGCAGGCAGGGTGAAGGTCCACCCGTCGGCGAGCAGCTCGGGCAGGACGGTCTCCACCGCGGCGACCGACCCCCACCGGTCGCCCCCGCCGTCGTGCACGAGCACCACTGCGCCGGGGCGGACCGCCGCGCGCAGGTTGCGGGTGAGGGTCGAAGCCGACAGGTCGTTGCCGTCCCAGTCGTGGATCACGTTGCCCAGCCCCAGCGGCTGCATGCCGAGGTCGACCGCGACCTCGGGCGTCACGCCCCAGCTGCCGTTCGGGGCGCGGAAGTACGGCACCTCCTGGTCCGGACGGCCCACCGCCGCCCGGATGATCTCGAGGTTCCGGCGGAGGTCCTCCTCGACCTCGGCTCTCGTCCAGTCGCCCAGGTCGGCGTAGCTCGTCGCGTGGTTGCCGAGCACGTGCCCGTCGGCCACGATCCGGCGCACGCAGCTCCGCGCCGCCCGGGGCATCGACGTTGCGTCCGACGACGCAGAACGTCACCTGCACGCCCAGCTCCGCCAGCACGTCGAGCAGCCGGTCGGTCTCGCCGGGGTTCGGGCCGTCGTCGAAGGTCAGCGCCGCGACCCTGCCGGTCCCGCGGGCGCCCTCGACCGGGGTGGTCGACAGGCGTCGGCTCACGGCGCCACGGGGTCGGTACGCCGCGCCAGGTCGAGCGCCAGCAGCACGGCTCCGCGCAGCGACGCCTCCGCGCCGAGCGTGCCGGCCACCACCTGGAGCCCCGGCTCGAGCTCGCGCTCCCGCAGCCGGGCCTCGAGCGAGGTGCGGAGGGCCGGTGGCGCCAGCGCCAGCGATCCCGAGAGCACCAGCATCCGCGGGGCGGTCATCGCGGTCAGCCACGAGGCGGCAGTGCCGAGGACCCGGCCGGCCTCGGCCGCCGCCGCGCGCACCTCCGGCTCGTCCCGCTCCGCGAGCAGGGCCAGGGTCGGCGTGCCGGGCCGGCGCAGGATCCGCCGGCCGGTCGCCCGCTCCACCGCGCGGCGTACGGCCGGACCCGAGACGAGCGTCTCCACACAGCCACGGCGGCCGCAGCCACAGCGCTCCTCCGCGCCCGGCCAGGCGCAGTGCCCGAGCTCGCCGGCGGTGCCGTCCGCTCCGTCGAGGAGGTGGCCGGCCTCGATGACCGCGGCCCCGACCCCCTCGTCCTCGAAGAGCAGGACCACGTCGCGCTCCCCGACCGCGACCCCCTCGCGGTGCTCGGCGATCAGGGACGCCTGGGCCGCGCCTCGGACGACGACGGGGACCTTCCGGCCGCGGCCGGTCAGCCGGCGGTGCAGCAGGTCGGCCACCGGCACGTCCCGCCAGCCGAGGTTGGGCGCGAGCACGCAGGTGCCGGTCGCTGGCTGGACCAGGCCGGTGACGCTCACCCCGACGGCGCGGAGCCGGCCGAGGCCGCCGCGGTCGCGGGTCGCGTCGCGCAGGACGGCGACCACCTCGTCGAGCACGTGGTCGGGCGACCGACGCGCGCGAGAGGCCGCGGTCGAGAGATCGCGGGTCACGACCGGCTCGCCGAGGGCGTCCGCCAGGACCAGCCGGGTCCGGCCGACGCCGAGCTCCAGCCCGGCCACCAGCGCCCGGTCGGCGGCGTACTCGATGAGGACGGCGGGCCGCCCACCACCGGACTCGACGGCGCCTCGGCCGACCTCGCGGACGACGCCGTCGGCGACCAGGTTGGCGACGATGGTGGACACCGTCTGCTTGGCCAGACCGGTGCTCCGCGCCAGGTCGGCTCGCGAGGTCGCACCCCCGCGGCGCAGGTGCTCGACCACGACGCCCGTGTTGGCCACGCGCAGCGCTGCGGACGCTTGACCACTCACCTTCGCGAGCGTACGTTATTGGTTTGTCCATGTCATGGACTAACTTCCCGAATCCCGGAGGCAATCGTGGCCGACTCCCTCACCCCCACTCCCGAGGACCACTTCACGTTCGGGCTCTGGACCGTCGGCTGGCCGGCGCGCGACCCGTTCGGCGACGCCACCCGCCCGCCGCTCGACACCGTCGAGGCGGTGCACAAGCTCGCGGAGCTCGGCGCCTGGGGGCTGACCTTCCACGACGACGACCTGATCCCGTTCGGCAGCGACGAGGCCGAGCGCGACCGCCGGATAGCCGACTTCCGCAAGGCGCTCGACGAGACCGGCCTGGTCGTGCCGATGGCGACGACGAACCTGTTCACGCACCCGGTCTTCAAGGAGGGTGCGCTCACCGCCAACGACCGCGGCGTACGCCGGTTCGCGATGCGCAAGGTGATGCGCAACCTCGACCTCGCCGCCGAGCTGGGCGCGCAGACCTACGTGTTCTGGGGCGGCCGCGAGGGCTCGGAGACCGAGGCCGCGAAGGACGTCGGCGCCGCCCTCGACCGGTTCCGCGAGGGCCTCGACACGCTCATGGCGTACTGCCTCGACAACGGCTACGACATCCGGTTCGCCCTCGAGCCGAAGCCCAACGAGCCGCGCGGCGACATCCTGCTGCCCACCGTCGGCCACGCCCTCGCGTTCATCTCGACCCTGGAGCACGCCGACCGGGTCGGCGTGAACCCCGAGGTCGGGCACGAGCAGATGGCCGGGCTCAACTTCGTGCACGGCGTCGCCCAGGCGCTGTGGCAGGGGAAGCTCTTCCACATCGACCTCAACGGCCAGCGCGGGATCAAGTACGACCAGGACCTGGTCTTCGGCCACGGCGACGTGCTGAACGCGTTCTTCCTGGTCGACCTGCTCGAGAACGGCGGGTACGACGGCCCGCGGCACTTCGACTACAAGCCGCTGCGGACCGAGGACTTCGACGGGGTCTGGCGCAGCGCCGCGGCCAACATGCGCACCTACCTCGCGCTCAAGGAGGCTGCCGCCAACTTCCGCGCCGACCCCGAGGTGGTCGCCGCGCTGGAGTTCGCGCAGGTGCCGGCTCTCTCGCAGCCCACGCTGGCGCCGGGCGAGACCTGGCAGGAGCTGCGGAACGACCCGACGGCGTACGAGGAGTACGACGCCGAGGCCGCCGGAGCCCGCGGTGTCGGCGCCATCCACCTCGAGCAGCTCGCGGTGGAGCACCTGCTCGGTCGTCGCTGACGGGCTGGCACGACGCGGCCGTTGGCTTCAGGGTGGGACCCATGGCTCCCCTCCGAACCCTGACCGTCGCCCTGCTCGCCAGCCGGCCCTGCTCGCGACCGCGCCGCTCCCGGCCCAGGCGGCCGAGAAGCGGATCCGGACGGCGTACACGACCGGCTACACGTACTTCGACAACACCCCACCGGGCACGGCGGACATCTCGCACCCGGTCCGGCACGACCGCGCGGGTGGCGTCGGCACGTTCCGCAACCCGATCACGATCGCGGTCGGCCACCGGATCCGGAACGGCCGCGACATCCTGGACTACCCGGCCGGCACGAAGATGTACCTCCCGCACGTGCGCCGCTACTTCATCGTCGAGGACACCTGCGGCGACGGTCCGCGCCCCCAGCGCGGCCCCTGCCACGACCTCGACTCCGCCCCGCGCCGGGCCACCACCTGGGTCGACCTGTGGGTCGGCGGCCACGCGAGCGACCGGCGCGGCGCCGTCCAGCGCTGCGCCTCGAAGATCACCGACGGCGACGGCCACCACCTGCACACCGTCGTGGTGAACGCCCGACGCGGCCACCCGGTCGTGCGCGGCGCCCTCTTCCACGACGGCCGGTGCACGCGGCTCTACCGCTGAGCACCCACACGACGATGGCCCCGGGCGAACCCGGGGCCATCGTGTGGTGCTGCGCTTGCGGTTCGTCAGCGGACGTCGAACCGGTCGAGGTCCATGACCTTGGTCCAGGCGGCCACGAAGTCGGCGCACGAACTTGGCCTGCGCGTCGTCGCTCGCGTAGACCTCGGCGATGGCGCGGAGCTCGGAGTTCGAGCCGAACACCAGGTCGTCCGCGATTGCCGTCCACTTCACCGTCACCCGCTCGCGCGGTCGCGGATGCCTCGTAACGTTCTCGTCCGACGTCCGACGTCGTCCGACTCCGTGGTCCCAGCGGCGAGCAGGTTCGCGAAGAAGTCGTTCGTCAGCGTCCCGGGCCGGTCGGTGAGGACGCCGTGCGACGACCCCTCCTGCGTTGGCGCCGAGCACCCGCATGCCGCCCACGAGGACGGTCATCTCGGGAGCCTAGAGGGTCAGCAGGTTCGCGCGGTCGAGCAGCAGCGTCTCCGGCCGGCAGCTGGTTGCCCTTGCGCGCAGGTAGTTGCGGAAGCCGTCGGCCCGTCGGCTCGAGCGGCCGCGAACGAGTCGACGTCCGTCTGCTCCTGCGAGGCGTCCGTGCGGCCCGGGGTGAACGGGACGGAGACGTCGTGTCCGGCGTCCTTGGCTGCCTTCTCGATCGCGGCGGCACCGGCGAGCACGATCAGGTCGGCGAGCGACGACCTGCTTCCCGCCGGACTGCGAGCCGTTGAACGCCTGCTGGATCCCCTCGAGGGTCGACAGCACCGCGTCGGCTGGCCGGGGTCGTTGACCGCCCAGCCGCGCTGCGGCTCGAGCCGGATCCGGGCACCGTTGGCGCCGCCGCGCTTGTCGCTGCCGCGGAACCTCGACGCGGATCGCCCAGGCGGCGGAGACCAGCTGCGACACGGACAGGCCCGGAGTCGAGGATCTTGCGCCTTGAGCGCCGCCACGTCGGATCGCTGTCGACCAGCTCGTGGTCGACGTCCGGGACCGGGTCCTGCCAGAGCAGCTCCTCCTGCGGCGACCTCGGGGCCGAGGTAGCGGCTGGATCGGGACCCATGTCGCGGTGCAGCGAGCTTGTACCAGGCGCGTGGCGAACGCGTCGGCGAACTCGTCGGGGTTCTCGTGGAACCGGCGCGAGATCGGCTCGTACACCGGGTCGAACCGCAGCGACAGGTCGGTCGTGAGCATCGTCGGGCGGCGCTCTTCGACGGGCCCTCGTGGGCGTCCGGGATGGTGCCTCCTCGGCCGTCCTTGGCGACCCACTGGTTGGCGCCGGCCGGGCTCTTGGACAGCTCCCACTCGTAGCCGAACAGGTTGTCGAAGAAGCCGTTGCCCCACTGGGTCGGCGTGGTCGTCCAGGTGACCTCGAGGCCGCTGGTGATCGTGTCCGCGCCCTTGCCGGTGCCGAACGATGTTCTGCCAGCCGAGGCCCTGCTCGTCGCATCGGGGCGCCCTCGGGCTCGGCGCCGACGTAGCTCGTCGGCGTCTGGCGGCGCCGTGGGTCTTGCCGAAGGTGTGGCCGCCGGCGATGAGCGCGACGGTCTCCTCGTCGTTCATCGCCATCCGGCGGAACGTCTCGCGGATGTCGCGAGCGGCGGCGATCGGGTCGGGGTTGCCGTTCGGGCCCTCGGGGTTGACGTAGATGAGGCCCATCTGGACGGCGCCGAGCGGGTGCTCGGAGAGCTCGCGGTCACCGCTGTAGCCGCTCGTCGCCGAGCCAGGTCGTACTCCGGCCCCCAGAAGATGTCCTCGTCGGGCTCCCAGACGTCCTGCGCGGCCGAACCGGCGAAGCCGAAGGTCTTGAAGCCCATCGACTCGAGGGCGACGTTGCCGGCGAAGACCAGCAGGTCGGCCCACGAGATCTTCTGGCCGTACTTCTGCTTGACCGGCCAGAGCAGCCGGCGGGCCTTGTCGAGGTTGGCGTTGTCGGGCCAGCTGTTGAGCGGCGCGAAGCGCTGGGCGCCGGCGCCGCCGCCACCGCGGCCGTCCTCGATCCGGTAGGTGCCGGCGGCGTGCCAGGCTCATCCGGATAGAACAGCCCGCCGTAGTGGCCGAAGTCGGCGGGCCACCAGTCCTGCGAGTGGTCAGCAGCGCCGTGAGGTCGCGCTTGAGCTCGGCGACGTCGAGGCTTGGCGAACGCCGCGGCGTAGTCGAAGTCCACGCCCAGCGGGTTGCCACGGCGTGGGTGCTTGCGCAGGACCTGCAGGTTGAGCTGGTTGGGCCACCAGTCCTGGTTGCTCCTCGGCGGGGTGGTCCATCCGACGGGGTCGGTGCGGAGATGGTCGGGTTCTCGTTCTCTCGCCGACACGGCGTCCTTCCGGCATGGATCCTTTCGGTGGTGATCAGGAACGTCGAGACGTGCTGCAGTCGGGGCACAGGCCCCAGTAGTTGACCTCGGCCTCGTCGATCATGAAGCCGGAGTCGTCGGAGGCGTCCAGACACGGTGCGTGGCCGACGGCGCAGTCGACGTCCTCGATGGCGCCGCACGACCGGCAGATGACGTGGTGGTGGTTGTCGCCCACCCGTGCCTCGTAGCGGGCCACGGTCCCCGACGGCTGGATCCGGCGTACGAGCTCCGCGGACGTCAGCGCCCGCAGTACGTCGTACACCGCCTGGTGCGAGACGTCGCCGAGATCCGAGCGGACGACGCCGATGATCGACTCCGTGTCGGAGTGCGGGTGCTCGTGGACCGCGCTCAGGACGGCGGCTCGCGGCCGGGTCACGCGCAGACCGGCCCCGCGCAGCATCTGCTCGAGGCCAGGGGACGTGGGCACGTCTCGGAGTCTTGCGCATTCTCTTGAATGGTTCAAGATCACCGCCCATGAGGATGAGCCGGCGTGCCCTGGCGAAGGCCCCGGGACCCGGGGACCCGGGGGCCTTCGCCGTCCTTGGATCGCTACTCGCGGATCCCGATCGCGTCGACGGGGCTGACCCGTAGCGCGCGCCGAGCCGGGAGCAGATTCCCGATCAGCACGAGCAGAGCCGTCCCGCCCAGGAGGCAGGCAGCCGGGACCAGCGCGATGTCGGGGCGGAAGGCCCCGGACACCGCCTTCGCGAACGGCATCACCGTTGCTGCCGCCACGACCGCGCCGAGCGTGCTCCCGATGAGGACCACGGTGGCGGCCTCCAGGCGCATCATGCCCAGGACCTGGCGGCGGGTGCCGCCGACCAGCCGGAGCAGCCCGAACTCGCGCACCCGGCCGGCCACGGCCAGCATCAGTGTGTTGAGCAGCGCGAACGCGGAGAACAGGATCACCATGCCGAGCAGGACGTAGTTGACCCACGCCTGCGTCTCGGCGTTGGCGTCCGCCGCTGCCGCGATGATCTCGCTGCCACCGACCTCGACCCCAGGCTGCTCGTCCTGGAAGGACTCGAGCACGTCTGCGGTGTTGTCGCCGTCGCCGCCGTGCGACCAGGACCGTGGAGACGGTCCGGTCGCCGAGGTGTTCCCCGGCGGCATGCCACGGCAGGACGACGTCACCGAAACCGAGCGACCGGTCGTAGACGGCCGCCACGATCGGCGTCACCGAGGTCCCGTCACCGAGCCTCAGCGCCACCTTCTCTCCGACCTGGGCGTCCAGGCTGCCCGCGGCGTACGTCGACAGCGCGACCTGGTCGGGACCGAGGTCGTGGAGCGTTCCCTCGGTGACATCGAGATCGAGGACCTCGTCCAGGCGCCCTGGCGTGACCGCCTGAGCGGCGTACGGATCGAGCTCGTAGCCGCCGTACACGCTGGTCGCCGCGAATCCGATCGCCGCGCCCGACGTCGAGCCGGCTAGTTCGTCGACCGCCTCGACCGGCAGGCCGGGCCCGTCGGCCGCCAGCACGTGCTCGGCAACGAGGCGCTCCTCGCCCTGCTTCTCGGCGGTGGCGTCGAGCGTCGTCTGCTGGAACAAGGTCATGCCGGCGATGCCGATCGTCAGTGCCAGCGGCGTGACCGCGGAGGCGAGCCGGGCACCCTGGTGCTTGCTGCTCGCGTCCGCGAGGAAGCCGCCCGGTCCCATCAGCCGACCGATCACGAGCCCGAGTGACCAGACCCCGACCCGGACGAGCACGGGTGCGAGCAGGCCAACCGCCAGGATCGCGGTCGCGAAGACACCCAGGGTCACGGCGGGTGCCACGGGGCCGCTCACGGACGCGGCGACCTGCGCGAGCACGCCGGCGCCGACGGCCGCGGCCGCACCGATCAGCGCCCGGAACCAGCCGATGGACCGGGTCGGACCCGCCGCCTCGACCAGTGCTTCGATGGGCCGGATCCGGGCCGCGCGACGTGCCGCCGCGAAGGACGCGCCCTGGCCGACCACCAGGGCCGCGCCCACCGCTGCCACCGCCGGCCAGATGCCGGGCTCGGCGCGGAACGTCCCGGGCAGCAACCCCCGGTCCTGCATGCCGGAGGCCAGGTGCGACGCGAGAACAAGACCGGGCCAGACACCCGCGGCCGCACCGAGGGCGGTCACGATCAACGTCTCCCTCGAGATCATCCTGCGCACTTGTCGAGGGGTCGCTCCCATCGCCCGCAGCAGTGCGATCTCGCGCTGCCGCTGACGCACGAACAGCGACAGCATTCCCGCGATCACCAGGACGGCCACGAACATCCCGATGCCACCGAGCGAGCCGCTGATGGCGACCAGCCGGATGCTGGCGTCCGACGAGTCGAGGAACTCGGCGCGGCCGCGGTCGTTGCCGGTGAGGACGGACACGTCGTCGCCGACGGATCGCCGTACAGCGTCGGCGACCGCCGCGACGTCGGCGCCCGGGGCGACTGTCACTCCCAGGAGATCCACGGTGTCGGCGCGACCGTAGTGCGCCATGGCGGTGGCGTCGTCGAAGAAGATGGCCGACTGCTGCCGGAGCTCTCCGCGAGCGGACTCGGCCAGGCCGACGAGTCGGGCATCGACCTGTCCCCCGGCGACGAGCACCGAGACGTCGTCGCCGACGTGCAACGAGGCCCGCTCCGCGAGTGCGCTGTCGACGACGACCTCCCCGCTGTCCGGGGGACCATGTCCCTCGAGCAGGGTGAACGGCGTGAGGGCGGCGCCCGACCAGCTGTGCCCGAGGGACGGCCCGTCGGAGGCACCCGCGGCGACGGACCCGTCGGGGCTCAACACTGCCGCGCCGAAGGAGACGTCGGCGACCACGGACTCGACACCGGGCACCGAGCCGACGCGCGCGAGGGTGTCGGCGGGCAGCGGAACCCGCTCGCTGACACCCATGCTGATGGTCTCGGCGTCGTCGCCGCTGCCGCGTCGTTCGCTGATCGACTGGTCGCCGGCGACGACGATGTCGGCGCCGGCCAGGCGCTCCGGCGGGACATCGCCACGGATGCCCGACTCCAGCAGCGCGCCGGTGGCGGTGATCAGTGCGACCGCCGCTGCGATGGTCATGAGCACGCCGACGAAGCTGGGCCAGCGGGCGCGCAATGTTGGGAATGGCGAGATACAGCATGGCTCAGCCCTCCAGGTGGGTCATGCGCTCGGCGACGGCGTCGGCGGAGGGTGCGGTCAGGTGGTTCACGATCCGCCCGTCCGCCAGGAACAGCACCCCGTCGGCGCGGGATGCCGCGAGCGGGTCGTGCGTGACCATGACGATCGTGAGCTGATCCCGATCGGTGCACTCGCGCATCAGGTCGAGGATCTCGGCGCCGGTGCGCGAGTCGAGCGCGCCGGTGGGCTCGTCCGCGAACAGGACGTCGGGTCGCATGACCAGCGCACGGGCGATGGCCACCCGTTGCTGCTGTCCGCCGGACAGCTGCGCAGGCCGGTGTTTGAGGCGTGTCGGTGAGACCGACGCGATCGGCTACCTCGGCCAGCCAGGCAGCGGTCGGCACGGCGGCCGCCGAGGCGGGCGGGAAGCGCGATGTTCTGGGCCACGGTCAGTGACGGCATCAGGTTGTAGGCCTGGAAGATGAAGCCGACGCGATCGCGGCGCAGTCTCGTCAGTGCGGTCTCGGACTTCCGTCTGAGGTCGGCGCCGGCGATGTGGACGTCGCCGGTGTCGGGTCGGTCCAGGCCCGGCGGCGACGTGCAGCAAGGTGCTCTTCCCCGAGCCGGACGGTCCCATCACGGCGGTGAACGTTCCTGGATTGAAGGCGGCCGTCACCCCGCGCAGGGCGTGGACGGCGTTCTGGCCCCGGCCGTAGGTCTTGGACACGTCCACGACCTGCACGGCGGGTTCCTGGACGAGGCGGTCGAGAGCGGTGGTCAGCTGAGCGGTCATGGTGGTTCCCTTCGGAGGTGCCGGACCGCTGTCGGTCCGGGCTGTCCACTCACCATCGACGCTGCGCGCGCGCGGATCTTCGGTCCGCAGCCCATACCTGGATCGGCCCTCAGGGCTAGTCCCTGCGACCATCGCGGCCTCGTTCTCGCGACCGATTCGAGGGGGGTCGGCCGGGAGTAGCCTTGCGGCCATGAGCGGGACCATCCCGGCAGGTCACCCGGTCGTCGCGGTGGCAGCTCGGCACCTGGTGGCGCTCGATGTGCTCGCCGCAGCAGTGCTGGTGGGGCTGTGGCTCGAGCCGCTCGTGACGGACCAGTCCGGCCTCACGCCGGAACGCGCTCTCGACTACCTCGTCGCCATCGGCGCCAGTGCGCCCCTCGCCGTACGCCGCCGCGCGCCGCGTCTCGTCTTCGCGGTGATGGCCGCCTGCTTTGCGATCGCCCTGTTCCTGGGCGTCGCCTCGACCGGCTTCGGCGTGGCGCTGGCGGCGTACACGATCCTGGCCGAGGACTCCCGCCGGGCGGGCGTCGCCTCCGTCGTCGTCGGCTATGCCCTGATCGTGCTCGCGAACCTGACGATCGCCGGGACGACGCTGGGCGACCTGTTCTTCGACGCGTTCACGTTCGCGATGGTGATCGCGATCGCAGAGCTGGTCCGCACGCGACGCGCCTACGCCGAGATCTACGCCGAGCGCGCCGCGCGGATGGAGTCCGAGAAGGCAACGGCAACCTCGCGGGCGGTCGACGAGGAGCGGCTGCGGATCGCCCGCGAGCTGCACGACGTCGTGGCGCACTCGGTGACGTCGATCGCCGTCCAGTCCAGCGTCGGGCTGGACCTGTCTGCGGAAGGACCCGGACGCGGCGGAGCGGGCCCTGGCCACCATCGAGACCAGCAGCCGGACCGCCCTGGCGGAGATGCGGCGGATGCTCGGGATGCTGCGCCAGGGCGACGAGGGCTCGGCCAGCCTCGTACCGGCGCCCGGTCTGGCGCACGTCCGGTCATTGGTCGAGGAGTACGCCGCCGCAGGCATCACCACGTCGCTCGTGGTCGACGGGGAGCGGCCGCAGTCGGTGCCGCCCGGCGTGGACCTGTCTGCCTACCGGATCGTGCAGGAGGCGCTCACCAACGTGGCCAAGCACGCGCCGGGGGCGCAGGCCGATGTCAGTGTCAGGTGGTCGGACGACGGTGTCGTCGTCGAGGTCCGGGACGATGGTCACGGCCCGGCGCTGTTCGGGCCCGACCGGGAACGGACGGTGCCCGGGCAGGGGCTGCTGGGCATGCGGGAGCGGGTCGGTCTGTTCGGCGGCGTACTGGCTGCCGGGCCGCGACCCGAGGGTGGCTTCGGCGTCTTCGCGCAGCTGCCGTTCGACGCACCTCGAACCGGCCTTCTGACCGCGCCTGCGGCACCGGTGCCGTCGGCATGATCCGCGTGGTGGTGGTGGACGACGAGGCGCTGCTCCGCGGCGGCCTCGTGTCACTGGTGGACAGCGCCGACGACCTCACCGTCGTGGGGGAGGCGAGCAACGGCAGGGAGGCGCTGGACGTCGTCACCGAGCTGCTTCCCGACGTCGTGCTCATGGACATCCGGATGCCTGAGCTGGACGGCCTGGAGGCGACCCGCCGACTGGCCACGGACCCGCGCACGTGCGGCGACGCGGGTGCTGGTGCTGACGACGTTCGATCTCGACGAGTACGTCTTCGAGGCGCTGAGGGTGGGTGCCAGCGGGTTCCTGCTCAAGGCGGCGATGCCCGATGAGCTGCGCAACGCGATCCGCGTGGTCGCGAGCGGTGAGGCACTGCTGGCCCCGAGCGCGACCCGTCGGCTGATCGAGGAGTTCACCTCGCGACCCGCGACCTCGACCGGTCCACGCGTCCCCATCCCCGAGATCACCGGTCGCGAGCGCGACGTACTGGCCGAGGTCGCGCGGGGCCTGTCCAACTCGGAGATCGCCTCCGAGCTGCACATGAGCCTCTCCACCGTGAAGACGCACGTCAGCCACCTGCTGATGAAGCTGGACGCTCGCGACCGCACCCAGCTCGTGGTGCTGGCCTACGAGGCGCGGTTCGCGATCCCCGGGTCGAGCTGAGCCGTCGACGGCGGAATGGGCCCATCTGCCTGCATGAACCTACTCAGGTTGTCTAGATATTTGCTGAATTCTCAATCTCTTTCCCCGTCGGCTGCGAACCCAGCCATGGAGGGAGCCGGACCGGCCGGCGACCACACGCACGACCAGCCCGGAGAGGGAGTACAGAATGTTGATCCGCACCGTCACCATCGGCGTCACGACGCTGCTCGCGTCAGTCGTCCTCGCCACACCCGCGACCGCCACCGGAGGAACGGCTCGGGCCGCCGCCCCGGGGACGACCAGTCTGGCGGAGGTCCTCGCCGCCGACGGCAACAGGTTCGACGGCGACCACCGTGACTTCGACATCGTCGACCGCGCCGTCCGCACGGTCCTCAAGGCGAAGCCCGACAGCCCGGTGGGGCTTCTCGCCCAGGGAAACAAGAAGGCCACCGCCTTCATCCCGACCGACCGGGCGTTCATGCGCCTGGTCAAGAGCCTGACCGGCGCTGCTCCCTCGACCGAGCGGCGCACCTTCAGGGCGGTCGCGTCCGTCGCCGACGTCGAGACCCTCGAGACGATCCTGCTCTACCACGTCATCCCCGGGGTCAAGATCACCTCGGCCACGGCCACCCAGGCCGACGACGCGAAGCTCGCCACCGCACAGGGCGGTCCGCTCCGGGTCAACGTCTGGAAGAACGGCCGCATCTTCCTGCGCGACCAGGACCCCAACGCCCGCAATGCGGAGGTGCTGCCGGGGCTGCTCGACATCAACCGGGGCAACAAGCAGATCGCCCACGGCATCGACCGGGTCCTGCGCCCGGTGAACCTCTGACCGCACAGTAGCCAGCCCCGCCGGGTCGGTCCGTGCCGACCCGGCGGGGCCGGGCGATGCCGTGGCGGGGCGAGCTACTTGTAGTTCGTGTCGATCTGCTCGGCGACCTCGACGACCAGGTTGGCGGGGAAGCCGCCATTCTGGGCGTGCTCCAGGCCGAGTCCCTCGCCGGCACCGATACCGCCACCCTCGCGGCTGTGCGGTCCGTGCGGGCGTTCAACCTGACCGACTGGGGTCGGCACGACGCGGCGCTCCCCGAGTGGGACATCGCGCTCGAGCTCGCCCGGAGCTCGCCGCGGGCCGGCCGGGTCAGATGCCCGACCTGCACCAGGAGTTCGCGCTCAGCTGCCAGCTCTCGGACCCGTACTGGGAGGGCGGCACCGCCCGCGTGCTCGCGATGCAGGCGCGCGCGTCCAGCGAACCTGCCCAGGCACTGGGCTGGGTCGAGGAGGCTCGCCGCAGAGTGAGTCGGGAGACCGATGTGTGCGTCGCCATGCAGGCGGCGATCCTCGCGACCGACATCGAGGTCAACGCCCGGCTCGGCCACGAGGAGAGGGTCGCCGCGACCGCACGCGCCCTGCTCGAGCTCGCCGCACGCGGGCACATGGACGACCACGTGCAGCGTGCTGCCGCGCTCCTCCAGCGGTCGTGACTCAGTCGGGCGACCATCGCGGCAGGGTCGAAATGGACGAAGCCCCGGATCATGGACCCGGGGCCTGTCACACGTGCGCGAGGGGGGAGTTGAACCCCCACGTCCTTTCGGACACACGGACCTGAACCGTGCGCGTCTGCCTATTCCGCCACTCGCGCGTGAAGCCCGGCAAGGCTATCCCAGCGCCGCAGAGTTGCCCAAACCCGGGAGGCAGGGTCGACTGAGGGGTCGAGGGAGTGGCCGAACCCACGGTGTGGGTGGGTGGGCGCCGGGGGCAGCACGGATAACGATCGGGGCTCGACCTGAACGACCGACGGCGTCCGGGCGCACTGTCGTGTGCCACCGAGCTGCGTGCCGCAGAACTGAGAGGAGGCGGGCCATGGGTGGACTCCAGAAGTTCGAGCAGAGACTGGAGGCCATGATCTCGGGAGCCTTCGCCCGCGCGTTCCGCAGCGCCGTGCAGCCCGTGGAGATCGCCGCCGCCCTCCAGCGCGAGTGCGACAACAACGCGCAGATCCTGTCCCGCCAGCGGCGGATCTCGCCCAACGACTTCCACGTCGAGCTCTCGCAGACCGACCTCGACCGGCTGGCGCCGTACGACACCGCGCTCGCCGAGGAGCTCGCCAACCAGGTCCAGGAGCACGCCGACCAGCAGAGCTACGTCTTCCCGGGTCCGGTGACGCGTCGCGTTCGAGGCGGCCGAGGACCTCACCACCGGCCGGTTCCGGATCCGCAGCCGGGCGCAGGCGAAGGTCACCGGCAACGCCACCCACACCCAGGTACGCCGCGCCCGCGCGCTGCTCGAGATCAACGGCACCCGCCACCCGCTGCACCCGCCCGGCGTGGTCGTCGGCCGCGGCACCGAGGCCGACATCCGGATCAACGACCCCGGCGTGAGCCGGCGGCACATCGAGTTCGAGGTGGCCGGGGGCGGCAGCCGCGACGAGCTCCGTCTCAGCGTGCGGGACCTCGGGTCGACGAACGGCATGCTGGTCGACGGCCACCGGATCACCCACACCGGGCTCCGCGACGGCTCGACGGTCAAGATCGGCAACACCGAGATGACCGTCAAGGTCATCGAGGAGGACCTGGATGTCTGAGCTGACGCTGTTCCTGATCCGCCTCGCCTACCTCGCGATCCTCTGGATCTTCGTGCTGTCGGCCATCTCGGTCATCCGCTCGGACATGTTCGGCGCCCGCGCGCCGGAGGGCGCCCGCGCGCCCGCACCCCGCAAGGGCAAGGCGCCGAAGGCCCCCAAGGCGCCCGCCAAGCGCCGCGGCAGCCCCACCCACGTCGCGGTGGTCGAGGGCTCCAACGCCGGCGAGCGCGCCGACCTCGACCAGGCGCCGATCCTGATCGGCCGCGGCCACGACGCCGCCATCCGGCTCGACGACGACTACGTCTCGACCCGGCACGCCCGGATCGCCGCGTCCGGCGACCAGTGGTTCGTCGAGGACCTCGGCTCCACCAACGGCACCTACATCGGGAGCGTCCGGATCACCCAGCCCACCACCCTCACCCTCGGCACCCAGGTCCGGATCGGCAAGACGATCCTCGAGCTGCGGAAGTAAGGCCCCGCCCCGATGACGTTCCGCCTCCAGTACGCCGCGATCTCCGACGTGGGCCGGGTCCGCAAGGACAACCAGGACTCCGGGTACGCCGGCCCCTGGGTGCTCACGGTCTGCGACGGCGTGGGCGGCGCGGCCCGGGGCGACATCGCGTCCAGCACGGCCGTGCAGCAGCTGCGCCGGCTGGACGAGAAGCCCACCGACGACCTGCTCGGCCAGGTGGCCGGCGCCCTGCACCGCGCGCACGACCGGATCGGCGAGCTGGTCGACGAGGACCCCGCGCTCAACGGCACCAGCACCACCGCCACCGTGGCCCTCTTCGACGGCGCGCGCCTCGGCATGGGCCACGTCGGCGACAGCCGCGCCTACCTCTTCCGCGACAACGCGATCACCCAGCTGACCAAGGACCACACGTTCGTCCAGACCCTCATCGACGAGGGCCGGATCACCGAGGACGAGGCGCGGGTCCACCCGCACCGCAACCTGATCCTCAAGGCCATCGACGGCATCCACGAGGCCGAGCCCGACCTCTTCCACGTCGACCTCGAGGCCGGCGACCGGGTGCTGCTCTGCAGCGACGGCGCCAGCGGCGTGCTCGACGACGGCCGGCTGGCCGACATCCTCTCCACCGGGTCCCCCGACTACGCCGCCGTCGAGCTGGTCCGCGCCAGCCTCGACGCCGGCAGCAGCGACAACGTCACCTGCATCGTCGCCGACGTCCGCGACGCCGGCGACACCGTCGCCGAGACCCAGGAGCCGATGCTGGTGGGCGCGGCCGTCGACCTCAAGCGCCGCCGCGGCGGCATGGGCGGGCTGTTCCGCGGCCACCGCTCCGGCGACACCGGCGAGCTCGAGGCCGTCAACGCCGACATCCCCGACGACGTCGGCTTCGCGATCCCGACCGACCCGATCGACGAGGAGGAGGCGCGCTACGCGCCCCGCGCCCCGGACCGGTTCCTCTGGCTCAAGCGGCTGCTGGCCGTGGTGGTGGTCGTCGGTCTCGCGTGGATCGGCCTGGCCGTCGCCTGGTCCTGGAGCCAGGAGCAGTACTACGTCGGCGAGGCGGACGGCATGGTCGTCATCTACCGCGGGCTGAACGCCGACCTGCCCGGGATCGAGCTCGCCAGCCCCTACGAGACCACCAACGTCGAGGTCGACCGGCTCCCCGACTTCGACGCCGACAAGGTCCGCGAGGGCATCGACGCCGGCGACCTCGACGACGCGCACGAGACGGTCCAGAGCCTCGCCGAGCGCCAGGAACCCACCACGTCGACCGACACGGCCGAGGGCTGACATGGCCCAGAACAACACCCTCATGGGCTTCGTGCACCGGCGCCGCCGGGGCGCCGAGCTGTTCCTGCTGATCCTCGCGCTCGCCGTCGGCATCGGGGCGTACGCCGCCGTGGGGCTCGGCGTCGAGGGTGAGGTGCCGACCGACCTCCTCGGGTACGGCGGCTGGCTGGCCGCGCTGATCATCGGCGCACACATCGTGGTCCGGGTCTCCGCGCCGTACGCCGACCCGGTGCTGCTGCCGGTCGTGGCCGCCCTCAACGGCCTCGGCCTGGCCGTGATCCACCGGCTCGACCTGGTCTACGAGGCCGACGGCCGCGACAACTTCGACTTCGCGCAGCAGCAGCTCGTCTGGATGACCCTGGGCGTGTTCCTGTTCGTGGCCACGCTGCTCATCATCCGCGACCACCGCGTGCTCCAGCGCGTCACCTACACCCTCGGCCTCACCGCCATCGCCCTGCTGCTGCTGCCGCTGATCCCCGGCATCGGCAAGACCGTCAACGGCGCCCGGATCTGGATCGGCGTCGGCCCGTTCTCCTTCCAGCCGGGCGAGGTCGCGAAGGTGCTGCTCGTCATCGCGTTCGCCGGCTACCTCGTGCTGCACCGCGACGCGCTCGCGCTGGCCGGCCGCCGGGTCCTGTTCGTGGACCTGCCGCGCGGCCGCGACCTCGGCCCGATCCTCGCGATGTGGCTGGTCAGCCTCGGCATCCTGGTCTTCCAGGGCGACCTCGGCTCCAGCCTGCTGTTCTTCGGCCTGTTCCTGGTCATGCTCTACGTCTCGACCGAGCGGCCCGGGTGGCTGGTGGTGGGCGGCCTGCTCTTCGCGGCGGGCGCGACCGCGGCGTACTTCTTCGTCTTCAACGTGACCAACCGGTTCAACTTCTGGCTGGACCCGATGAAGTACTTCGACGAGAGCCCCGGCAGCGGCCAGATCGTCGAGGCGATGTTCGGCATGGGCTGGGGCGGCCTGATCGGCCGCGGCTTCGGCGAGGGCATGCCCGAGCGGGTGCCGTACGCCGAGTCCGACTTCATCGTCGCCGCCATCGGCGAGGAGCTCGGGCTGACCGGCGTGATCGCGGTGATCCTGCTCTACGGCCTGATCGTCGAGCGCGCGCTGCGCACCGCCCTGGTCTGCCGCGACGGCTTCGGCAAGCTGATGGCCACCGGTCTCGCCAGCGTCTTCGCGCTCCAGGTGTTCGTCGTCATCGGCGGCGTCACCAACCTGATCCCGCTCACCGGCCTGACCACGCCGTTCCTGTCGTACGGCGGCTCCTCCCTCGTCGCGAACTGGGTGATCATCGCGTTGCTGCTCCGCATCTCCGACCAGGCCCGCCGGCCGGTGCCGTCCCTCGCGACCGAGGACGACGCCGACCAGGAAGCCACGCAGGTCGTGAAGGTGGTGACGCCCTGATGAACAAGCCGATCCGCACCATCTCGATCTTCTGCCTGCTGCTGTTCCTGGCGCTGATGGTCAACGTGACCTACCTCCAGTACTACAAGGCCGGCGCGCTCGACGAGGACCCTCTGAACCGCCGGGTGATCGAGGCGTCGTTCTCCGGCGAGCGAGGCGCGATCCTGGTCGGCCGGGACGCCGTCGCCGAGAGCGTGGAGTCCGACGACCAGTACGAGTTCCAGCGGCAGTACCCCCAGCCGTTCAAGTACGCCCCGCTCACCGGCTGGTTCTCCTACTTCAGCCAGACCGGGCTGGAGCAGTCGCAGAACGACGTGCTCTCCGGCGACGACTCGGTGCTGTTCGTGACCCGGCTGGTCGACCTGCTCAGCAACTCCTCGCCCAAGGGCGGCAGCGTCCAGCTCACCATCGACGAGGCGGCGCAGGACGCGATGTTCGAGGGGCTGCGCGGGCTCGGCCAGGGCGTGCAGGCCGCGGGCGTGGCGATCGAGCCGAGCACCGGCCGGATCCTCGCGATGAGCTCGCTGCCGACGTACGACCCCAACGAGCTGGCCAGCCACGACTTCGCGGCCGTGGAAAAGCGGACCAACGAGCTCGCGGAGGACGAGAGCGAGCCGCTGCTGAACCGCGCCATCCAGACCCGGCTGCCTCCCGGCTCCACGTTCAAGATCGTGACCGCGGCGGCCGCGATCGAGAGCGGCAACTACCCGACCTCCGACTCGGAGGTGCCGGGCGGCCCGACCTACCAGCTGCCCCAGACCACCGGCCCCACCGGCCAGATCGACAACGAGGGCCGCGACTGCGGCAGCAACCGGATCCCGTTCAAGCAGGCGATGGGGAACTCCTGCAACACCACGTTCGCCGCACTCGCCGTCGAGGTCGGCGCGGACCAGATGCAGGAGACCGCCGAGGGGTTCGGCTTCAACAGCCACTACCTCGACGACCTCGGCCCGCAGGCCGAGTCGGTCTTCCCCGAGAACATGAACCCGCCGGAGACCGGCCAGTCCGGCATCGGCCAGTTCGAGGTGGCCGCGACGCCGCTGCAGATGGCGATGGTCGCCGCCGGGATCGCCAACGGCGGCACGGTGATGAAGCCCTACCTCGTCGACGAGATCCGTTCGCCGGAGCTCGACGTGCTCGACAAGGCGGAGCCGGAGGAGTTCCGGCGCGCGGTGTCGTCCGTCGACGGCCGGTGAGGTCACCGAGCTGATGACCTACACCGTCTCCGAGGGCACGGCCAGCCCGGCAGCCATCCCGGGCGTCGAGGTCGCCGGCAAGACCGGCACCGCGCAGAGCGGCATCCCCGAGGTGCCGCCGTACGCCTGGTTCGTGTCCTTCGCGCCGGCCGACGACCCGCAGGTCGCGGTCGCCATCATGATCCAGAAGGCCAACATCCCCCGCGGCGAGATCGCCGGCGGCCTGCTCGCCGGCCCGATCGCGAAGAGCGTGATGGAGGCGGTGATCAAATGAGCGACCGGACCCCCGAGAACTTCGTGGACGACGCCCGTCGCTACACCCTCGACTCGCGGATCGCGACCGGCGGGATGGGCGAGGTCTGGCGCGGCACCGACACCCTGCTCGGCCGCGAGGTCGCGGTGAAGCTGCTCAAGGCCGAGTACGCCGACCACCCGACGTTCCGCTCCCGGTTCGAGACCGAGGCCCGGCACGCCGCGTCGCTCCAGCACCCCAACATCGCCGCGGTCTACGACTTCGGCGAGGCCACCTCGACCGACGGCTCCGGCGTGGAGCGGCCCTACCTGGTCATGGAGCTCGTCGACGGGCAGCCGCTCTCGGCGCTGCTCGAGTCCGGCCGGCCGCTCGACCCCGCGGTCACCCAGGACCTGCTCGGCCAGGCCGCCGACGCGCTCGGCGCCGCGCACGCCGCCGGGATCGTGCACCGCGACGTGAAGCCCGCGAACCTGCTGGTCACCCCCGACCGCACGGTCAAGATCACCGACTTCGGCATCGCCCGCGCGGCCGAGGGGATGGCGCTGACCGAGACCGGTCAGGTCATGGGCACCCCGCAGTACCTCTCGCCCGAGCAGGCCCAGGGCAACACCGCCACCCCGGCCTCCGACGTCTACTCGCTCGGCGTGGTCGCGTTCGAGTGCCTCGCCGGCCGCCGCCCGTTCGTCGCCGAGACGGCCGTGGCGACGGCGCTCATGCACCTGCGCGAGCCGGTGCCGGACCTGCCCGACGACGTGCCTGCGCCCCTCGCCGCCGTGGTCCGCCGGGCGATGTCCAAGACGCCCGAGGACCGGTTCCGCGACGGCGTGGTCTTCGCCGCGGCGCTGCGCAACCCGGCGTCGATCGGGGCGGCGCCGGTGTCCGACACCACCAGCACCCAGGTGCTCGGCCCGGCCGTGGTGCCGCACGCGCCGCCGACCACGTCCACCTCCCCGGTGGCCGGCCCCGACGAGCCCAAGCAGCGCTGGTGGTTGTGGCTGCTGCTCGCCCTCGCCGTGATCGCCGCCGTCATCGGGATCGTGCTGTTCGCGAACTCCGGCGACGACGACGGGAACCCGACCGACCCGACGTCCACGCCCCCGACCCGGACCAACGAGCCGTCGGAGTCACAGTCCTCCCAGGGCCCGGAGAACGTGCAGGTCAACGAGGCGGACTACGTCGGCCGTCCGGTCGACCAGGTCGTCGGCGAGCTCCAGGCCCTCGGCCTGAACGTGCAGCGCGACGAGCTGGACAACCCCGGCACCGAGGACGAGAACATCGTCGACGGCGTCAACCCGAGCGGCACCCTCCAGGAGGGCGACACCGTGACCGTCAGCTACTGGGGCCCGGCGCCGGTGGAGCCGACCGAGACGCCCTCCGAGACGCCTCCGACCGAGACGCCCTCCGAGACCGCCCCGACGGAGCCGACCACGCCCGCCACCACGGACGACACCAGCGCGACCGAGACCACCAGCTCCCGCCTCCCCGTCCGCCTCCGCGATCTCCGAGGACAGCGAATGACGACCGGACAGCACCTCATCGGTGGCCGCTACGAGCTCGGCGAGCTCCTCGGACGCGGCGGGATGGCCGAGGTCCGCAAGGGCACCGACACCCGGCTCGGCCGCGTGGTCGCGATCAAGCGGCTGCGCACCGACCTGGCCAGCGACGCGACCTTCCAGGCGAGGTTCCGCCGCGAGGCGCAGTCGTCGGCCTCGCTCAACCACCCCGCGGTCGTCGCGGTCTACGACACCGGCGAGGAGCTGTCCACCGACGGCTCCGACGTCGCCCAGCCCTACATCGTCATGGAGTACGTCGCCGGACGGACGCTGCGCGAGATCCTCCGCGAGGGTCGCAAGATCCTGCCCGAGCGGGCGCTCGAGATCACGAGCGGCGTGCTGTCCGCGCTCGACTACAGCCACCGGGCCGGCATCATCCACCGCGACATCAAGCCCGGGAACGTCATGCTCACCCCGAGCGGCGACGTGAAGGTGATGGACTTCGGCATCGCCCGCGCCATCTCCGACGCGTCCTCGACGATGACCCAGACCGCGGCGGTGGTCGGGACCGCGCAGTACCTCTCGCCGGAGCAGGCCCGCGGCGAGACCGTCGACTCCCGCTCCGACGTCTACTCCGCCGGCTGCCTGCTCTACGAGCTGCTCACCGGCCGGCCGCCGTTCGTCGGCGACAGCCCGGTCGCGGTGGCCTACCAGCACGTGCGCGAGCCGGCGGTGCCGCCGTCCGACCACGACACCGACCTCCCGCCCGAGGTCGACGCGATCGTGATGAAGAGCCTCGCCAAGCGGGTCGAGGACCGCTACCAGAGCGCGGCCGCGATGCGCAGCGACATCGAGCGCTACCTCGCCGGCCGACCGGTGCACGCGGTGGTCCCGCCCCCGCCGCCGACCGCGTTCGCCCCGACCACCGACACCGCGAGCGGACCGGCGGTGCCGGAGGAGGAGCAGGGACGCAGCCGGACCTGGCTCTACGTCCTGCTCGGGATCCTCGTGGTCGCCCTGGTGGCGGGAGCGGCGTACCTGCTCCCGAAGATGTTCGAGTCGCCGCCCGACGACGTCCGCGTGCCCGACCTGATCGGCATGACCGAGGACGAGGCGCGCGCCGCGATCGGCGACGCCGGGCTCGGCGTGGGCGAGCGGACGTTCGAGAACAGCGACGTGCCGAAGGACGAGGTGATCCAGCAGGATCCGAACCCGGACCAGTTCGTGGCCCCCGGGTCCGACATCGACCTCGTGGTGTCCCTGGGCAAGCCGCAGGTCGAGGTCCCGTTCGTGATCGGCCAGCAGCAGGAAGAGGCGCGTGACGTCCTGGTCAACGCCGGGTTGCGGGTGAAGCTCCAGGAGAAGGAGTCCGACGAGCCCGCCGGGCAGGTGCTCTCGACCGACCCGGCGCAGGGGACGATGGTCGCGGAGAACGCCGTGGTCACCGTCGTCTACTCGGACGGGCCCGAGAAGATCCCGGACGTGGTCGGGCTGAAGCAGCAGGAGGCCGAGAAGACGCTGCGCGAGGCCGGCTACGTGCCCGACGTCGTGCCGTCCGGCGACACCACCGAGCCGAAGGGGACGGTGATCCAGCAGAGCCCGCCCTCGGGCGAGCCGGCCCCCGAGGGGACCACCGTCACGATCGTGGTGTCGACGTACGAGGAGCCGACCGAGCCGCCGTCACCGACCGACAGCCCGACCGACTCGCCGACGCTGCCGACCCCGACACCCAGCGACGAGCGGTCGCTGCCCGGACGGCTCTCGGCCACGCCGCGCTGATCCCCAGCTCTACAGCTCAGCGCAGCGGCTTGGCGTAGGTGATGTCGAGCAGCCCGTCGTACGCCGGCGCGGCGACGAGGTCCTCGGTCTCGATGTCCCAGCCGACCGAGATGTCCGGCTGCTCGGCCTGGTCCTGGTAGACCTCGAGGTAGTCGTCGGTGGCGATCGAGGCGAGCAGGTCGCCCTGGTCGCCGACCGCCGAGATCACGTAGGGCTGGGGGTAGGGCACGCCCTGCAGCTGGACGGAGTTGCCCTCGCACTTGATGCCGGTCGTGGTGACGATCCGCTGGCCCTGGACGGTGACGGCGGTCGCGCCGCCCTTCCACATGGCGTTGACGACGGCCTGGATGTCCTGCTGGTGGACGATCAGCAGGTTCAGGTCCTGCTTGGTGGAGTTGATGACGCTCTCCGGGGCGTCCGACAGGGTCACGGTGACGCCCGGGCCGGACCGCGGGGTCAGCCCGGCCGGGTCCTTCAGGCCCGCGACTCTGCGCTGGGCACGCTTGACGTCGGCGCCCTTGACCGACGAGGTCAGCTCGGCCACCTCGGCGGTGAGGTCCTTGACCCGTCGGTCCAGCGCGTCGTACTGGTCGGACTCGGTCTGCACGAGCGAGGCCAGGTCGGTGTAGCGGCCCGGGCGCAGGTCGGTGCCCTCGCTGCTGGACGCGCTCACCACGAACAGCGCCCCAGCGAGGAGGAAGACCGCGGGAGTGGCCACGCGCCACCTGTTCCACCCGCGTCGGCGCTCGGCCGGAACCTCCTCGGGCTCGTCGGCCCTCGCGTGGGATCCCGGGGACATGCCGACTAAGGTAGCCCCCGGCCCCCGCCGGGTCGGAATCAGCGTCGAGCCCAAGGAGTTCAGGGTGTCCAAGCCCAAGGCCAAGCAGGATTTCATCGACCCCACCCGGGGCAAGGTGTTCTCCGCGAGGTTCGTGATCGCGATCGTGCTCGTCCTGGTCGGGATCGCCTGGATCGCCTACTACTACACCCAGGTCCGGGTCGACCCCACCGCGATCCCGCCGGGCAAGCCCGGCAGCCCGAAGTTCATGGCCGACCTCGAGGACTGGAACTACCTGATCGGCTTCGGCGCGATCATGCTCGGCCTGGCCCTCTCGGCCCACCCGAGCACCCCGCTCGGCCGCGGCCGCGGCGTCGTGATCGGCATGCTCGGCTGCTTCCTGCTCGGGCTGCTGTGGATCTGCACCTTCTACGTCTTCAGCGACGACCTCTCCAGCGATCCCGGTGTTCAACGACCTCGGCCAGTACAACCTGGTCGTCGGCATCGCCCTGATGGCCGTCGGCTTCACCTTCGCCACCCGCTGGGAGTAGCCCACCCGCCACAAACTTCACGCTGACCCGCCCGAAACTTTCGGGCGGGTCAACGTCATTTCGCACAGGGTGTGGACGCACATGTGAATAACACCGGTGTAGTTCTCCACATGTGAGTCCACAGGTGTGGAGAACTTTTCGGGGCGGTCAGTTGAGCATGAGGGTGCGCGCGACGATGGCGCCGACGAGGGCGATCGTGATCGTCGACAGGCCCAGCACCTGCCAGGTCGTACGTCGCTGCCGGGGCGCGTAGACCAGCACGACCGTGATCAGCAGGCCGCCGATGAAGCCGCCGAGGTGGCCCTGCCAGGAGATGAAGCCGCGGCCCACGACGGTGATCAGGAAGTTGATGCCGATCCACATCAGGATCGGCTGCAGGTTGCCGCGGACCTTGTACGCGACCACGAGCAGCGCGCCCATCAGCCCGAACACGGCACCCGAGGCGCCGACGGTCGAGCTGCTCAGCGGCGCCGACCAGTAGATCAGCGTCGAGCCGGCGAGCGCCGAGATGAGGTACAGCGCGACGAAGCGGACCCGGCCGATCGCCTGCTCGAGCTGGGGGCCGAGCACCCACAGGGCCAGCATGTTGAACCCGATGTGCCACCACTCCACGTGCGTGAAGGCGCTGGTGAGCAGCTGCCAGTAGGCGCCGTCGCTCACGCCCAGCGCCCACACGCCGTCGCCGCCGGTCTGGGTCGTGCAGACGACCTCGGTGCCGATCCGGTAGAAGGCGCCGGCCTGGGACTCCGACGCGCAGTGCGCCGTGGGCATCAGCGCCAGCCAGGCGTAGATCCGGCCCGCGACCGAGGCGGCCACCGTGATGGAGAGCCACACGGCGACGTTGATCCCGATCAGGACCATCGTGGTCAGGCCCGGGTTGCCCGGCCGGATCCCGCCGTACGCCGTGCGGCCGCTGCGGGTCGTCTTGGCACCCTCGGCCACGCAGCTCGGGCACTGGAAGCCCACCGCAGCGTCGCGCATGCAGTCCGGGCAGATCGGCCGGTCGCAGCGCTGGCAGCGGATGTACGTCTCGCGGCCGGGGTGCCGATAGCAGGTCGGCACCCCGGTCTCGGGAGTCTGTTGCTCGTTCAGTTCAGGCTCGGACGATCTCGACGGACTCGATCACGATCGGCTCGGCGGGCCGGTCGCCGCCGGCGGTGGGCGCCTTGGCGATCGCGTCGACGACGTCGCGGCCGGCCTGGTCGGCGACCTCACCGAAGATCGTGTGCTTGAAGTTCAGCCACGCGGTCGGGCCGACGGTGATGAAGAACTGCGAGCCGTTGGTGCCGGGCCCGGCGTTGGCCATCGCCAGCAGGTAGGGCTTGTCGAAGACCAGCTCGGGGTGCGGCTCGTCCTTGAAGGTGTAGCCCGGGCCGCCGGTGCCGGTGCCGAGCGGGCAGCCGCCCTGGATCATGAACCCGTCGATGACGCGGTGGAAGCCCAGACCGTCGTAGAACGGGCCGGTCCGGCCGTTGCCGGCGTCGTACTCCTTGGTGCCCTCGGCGAGTCCGGTGAAGTTGGCGACCGTCTCGGGGGCGTGGTCGGGGAACAGGTTGAGCGTGATGTCGCCCTTGTTGGTCTTCAAGATGGCCTGCTGGTCAGCCATGACTACCTCTCGCGTCAGTGGGTACGTCGGTGGTGCATCGACCTTCGGTGTGCGTCCCCGATCCTCGCATGGGCCACAAGGTGACCCGCCTGTGGTAGGGCCGTGCAAAGCATGGTCGAATGGGAAGCACCGACGAGAGGAAGAACTACGCCATGGGTCTACGCAAGAAGAAGTCCCTCATTGACCAGGCGACCGACATCTTCGACGACGCCAAGGACAAGGCCGGCCCCGCGCTCGCGGACGCCAAGGCCAAGGCGGGGCCGATGCTCGCGGACGCCAAGGTGAAGGCCGGATCGGCGATCGCCGACGCCAAGGACAAGGCCGGCCCCGTGCTCGCGGACGCCAAGGCGAAGGCCGGTCCGGCCATCGCCGAAGGTGCCGCGATCGCGGCCGACAAGGCCTCCGTCGGCGCTGCCATCGCGGCGGAGAAGGCCGCGGTAGCGCGCGACCTGGCCGCCGAGAAGGCCGTCATCGGACGCGACCTGGCCGCGGCCAAGGTGGCGGAGATCAAGGGCGAGAAGCCGAAGAAGCGCGGCAAGCTGAAGAAGCTGCTGCTCGTCACCGGTCTCGCGGCCGCGGGCGGGTTCATCTTCAAGAAGCTGCGCGGCGACTCGACGACCGACAACTGGCAGTCGTCGTACGTCCCGACTCCGGCCCCGACCCCTGCAGCGCCGCCCCCGGCGGACGACACCGACCAGGGCGGCTCTTCGCCCGACGAGGCGATCGCCGACGCGGCCGAAGAGCCGCACGCCGTCAGCACGCCGGACGACCCCGCCGACACGGTCACGATCGACGAGGACGCCGCCAAGAAGTCCTGAGTAGAGCTCAGCTGGACCGGCCGGAGGACACATCCTCCGGCCGGTTCTCTGCTATCCAGGCGTCGATCCGCTCCCACCAGTCGAACAGCCAGTCGATCCGCTGGTCGCGGTCGGCCGGGATCTCGTCGCGCGGCACCTGCCACCAGCGCATGATGATCCGCTTGTCCATCGGCAGCTCGCGCCAGACGTCGCCGATGGTGAGCATGTGGTCGAGGCCGGTGTGCGCGACCAGGACCACGTCGGCGTCCGGCGCGGCGTCGAGGGCGGCGATGAACCCGCCCGGCCGCGGGGCCAGCACGTTGGTCATCGCCTCGGCGCGCGTGGCCATCTTCTCCAGGCCGAGCTTGCGCAGCCGGTCGATGCCGCGCTGACGTCGCTTGCGGAGTGAAGTTGCCGCCCTCCGGGAAGATCACGAACGCGTCGTTCTCGTCGAGCCCGGTGGCCAGCGCGGAGATCTGGGACTCGAGGTCCTCGC
The DNA here is from genome assembly GCA_963803235.1 of uncultured Actinomycetota bacterium. Classification (GTDB taxonomy): domain Bacteria; phylum Actinomycetota; class Actinomycetes; order Propionibacteriales; family Nocardioidaceae; genus Nocardioides. Next base: position 754,401 of record CAWDLL010000006.1, on the reverse strand, counting down.
CGGCTCCGGGGTTGGGCGTGATGAAGCGGGCCGGGATCCGGTTCAGCACCACGTCGATCATCGGGTCCCAGGCGAGGGTGTCCTTGAGGACCACTCGCGGCTCGCGCTGGTACCAGTGCATCAGCGCGTGGATCAGGGTGAACGAGTCGCCCGGGCCGGCGTGCCGGCAGCACACGAGGATCGGCATGCCGGGGTGGGCGTTGGGGGTCGGGCCGTCGGTCTCGATCCGCAGGTTCAGCACCCGCCGGGCCTCGCGGAAGAACACCCACATCACGCCCTGGACCAGGTCGTAGTGGATGCCTTCGAAGTACGGCGTCCGGATCCGCCGGCCGAACCCCGACGCGAGCCACAGCCCGAGCAGCACGACGAGCATCAGCGCCTCGATCGTGAGGTACAGGATCGCCACCCAGGCCAGGCGCAGCGCGCGCAGACGGCCGGGCAGCAGCGGGGACAGCGCGGCCGCGGCGATCAGCCACAGCGGCAGGGTCACCCACACGAGGGCCGTGACGAGCATGACCGCGGGTGCCACGACGAGGCGTCGCAGCGCCCAGCTCACAGGGCCTCCAGGTAGTCGACGCAGGCCTCGTACGTCGCGTCGATCCGCTCCTGGATCCCGGAGAAGTCGCGGTGCGCGAAGAGTGAGTCGTCCCGGCCCGACGTACCCCTGGCCGGCAGCACGTGCGCGTCGACGTCGTCGGGAAGCTCGCCCATCTCCCGGGCGAACCGGTGCCGACGGGCGATCTCGAACGACACCCGGGCCACCTCCCACGGCCGGCGCGGCGGCTTCAGCGGCCGGTCGATCCGGCCGACCTGGAGCACGAAGATCCGGGTGGCGCCGAGCTGCGCGGCCCTTCCGACCGGGATGGAGTTGACGATCCCGCCGTCGAGGAAGTGCTCGTCGCCGACCTTCGCCGGCGGCAGCAGCCCGGGTACGGCGGCGCTCGCGACGACGGCGTCGACCACCGGTCCGCTGTCGAACCAGTGCTCGGCGGCCCGCTCGATGCTGGCCGCGCACACCTGGAACCGGACCGGCAGCTCCTCGAAGGTGAGGTCGCCGAACTCGTCGGCCAGGCGCTGCTGGAGCGGCTTGGCGGAGTAGATGTGGGTGCCGGTCGACATCGCCCGGCGGACCGTGCGCAGCGCCCGGTCGCCGTACACGTCGCGGTCCTCGGCGGCGCCGCGCCAGAGCTCGGTCATCCGGTCGATCACGGCGAGGCTGGGGTCGCGCGCCACCATCGCGCCGTTGAGGGCGCCGACGCTGGTGCCGAGCACCAGGTCGGGCTTGATCTCCCGCTCGAGCAGCGCCCGCAGCATCCCGACCTCGACCGCGCCGAGGACTCCGCCCCCGCCGAGCACGAACGCGGTCGTCACGGGATCAGGTCGCGTTCGTCGTGGCGAGCTCGGGGTGCTCGGCCCGGAAACGCTGGGTGACGACGTGCTCGACCCAGAAGATGAGCAGCGGGATCAGGCCGGCCACCAGGGCGAGGATGGTGAACCCGATCGTCCATCCGGCCTTGCGGGACAGGAGAAACGCCACCACGACGTACGCCATGAACACCCAGCCGTGGGCGACCCACATGATGCTCGCCGACTCGCCGAACTGCTGGAGGTCGCTGCCGTCGGCGGCGAGGTACTTCAGCGGCAGGGCGACGAGGGAGCAGAAGGCGAGCAGCACCCCGACGACCAGGGCGAGCACGCGGTAGGCGTTGAACAGGTTCTTCACGCGCCCAACCTACTGGCCCTCGCCAGCCGCGTCGGCCACGGCGCCGGCCGCGACCTCGTCCCGCATCCAGCGCACCCAGATGAAGAGGGCGAACGCCCCGAAGAACCACCACTCGATCGCGTAGAGCAGGTTGCGGACGGCGGTGAAGCGGCCGACGTCGGGGAGCTGCTCGAGGGTCGCCTGCTCGAGTCCGTCGGTCCCGTCGTTGCTGCCGTCCCGGTCCGCCACGACCGCGTAGGCGCCGTACATGTCCTGGTCGACGCGCTGGACCAGGTCGGCGATCCGCAGCTGCGGCAGCACGTCGTCGGCCGGGTCGGGGTCGGCCTCGCCGGTGCCCTCCGGCGGCTGCAGCCAGCCGACCAGCTCGGTGGTCCCCGTCGGGGGCGGGGGTACGTCGTCCGGGCTCGCCGTCCAGCCGCGCACGACCGGGAGCGCCGGCCCGCCGCTGCCGTCGGTCGCGACCGGCGTCACCACCCAGTAGCCGTCCCGGCCGTCGTGCTCGCGACCCGACACCAGCACGGTCGCGTCCGGCAGCCAGCTGCCCTCGACGACGACGGGCTGGCCGACCCGGTCCCCCGGGAACGGGTCGTCGGGGCCGATCGCCTCGTCCAGCGGGACCGGCTGCTGCTGGGTGAGGTCCTCCGCCTCCGCCGCCCGCCGCTCCTGCCACGCGTCGTACTGCCAGCCGCCCAGGCCCACCGCCAGCCCGACCGCCACCAGCGCCAGCAGGTGCGCGCCCCAGTAGCGCGGAGACAGCAGGCGGGGCACGGGCACCACCCTACGGAGGGCGCGGGCGCGCCCAATTCCCTGGTTAACCAGGGAATTGCGCACTTGGCTTTGAAAACTCCCTTGGCCAGGTGCAGGTTTCCCTGGCCCAGTCCCGGGACTACTGGTCATACCACTTGACCACCGAACCAAGCCGGGCTACCGTCCTCCGCATGCCGCTGCAGCCCGTCACCCGCCGCTCCGTCCCCGACGAGGTCTTCGACCAGGTCCTCGCCGAGGTCGTCGACGGCGGGATCGAGGCCGGCGAGACGCTGCCGAGCGAGCGCCGCCTGGCCGAGGTGCTGGGCGTGTCCCGGCCGGCCGTGCGCGAGGCGCTCCAGCGGATGGCGCAGACCCGGCTGGTCGAGGTCCGTCAGGGTGGGTTGACCACGGTCCGCGACTTCAAGCGCGCCGCCGGCCTGGACCTGCTGCCGCGCCTGCTCGTACGCCGCGGCAACCTCGACCTGGCCGTCGCCCGCAGCATCCTCGAGGCGCGGCTGGTGATCGGGCCGGGCGTCGCCGCCCTGGCCGCCGAGCGCGGCGGCCCGGCGCTGACCGCGCTCCTGACCGACACCGTCGACGCGCTGGCCGCCACCGACGACGACGTCGAGCGGCAGGTGCACGCGCTGGCCTTCTGGGACCAGGTCGTCGACGCCGCCGACTCGCTGGCCTTCCGGCTGATGTTCAACAGCCTCCGGGCCGCCTACGAACCCGCCCTCGAGGCCCTCGCTGCGGTGATGAGCGAGGAGGTCGGCCAGGTCGGCGCCTACCGCGTCCTGACCGCCGCCATCGGCGAGGGCGACCCCGAGACCGCCCGGGCCGCGGCCGACCGCGTGCTGCGCCCGGCCACCGCCAGCCTGCTCACCGCACTCGCCGCCCTGAACGAATCGGCACCGAACGATCGCACCGAAGGAGACGACGACATGACCAAGGCCTCCCCCGAGATCGAGAAGCTCGCCGCCGACCGGCTGGCCGCCGACGAGGAGCGGATCACCGGCTCCCGGCGCACCAACGTCTCGCTGCGCGGCGCGTGGCGCTCCTTCTGGCGGCACCCCTCGCCGTACCTGATCTCCACCTTCCTCGCCGGCGCGGTCGCCGCGCGGATCGTGGTCGGCGGCGGCTCCTGGTGGGAGCTGGCCATCCCCGGCGCCCTGGTCGCGCTGTTCCCGGTCATCGAGTGGGTGATCCACGTCGGCATCCTGCACTGGCGCCCGCGCCGCGTCGCCGGCGTCCCGGTCGACTCGCTGCTGGCGCGCAAGCACCGCGAGCACCACGCCGACCCGCGCGACATCCCGCTGGTGTTCATCCCGTGGCAGGTCCTGTGCTGGCTGCTGCCGGCGTACGTCGGGGTCGCGCTGCTCGCAATGCCGTCGCTGTCGAGCGCGCTGTCGCTGCTGGTGTCGGTCTACGGGCTGAAGTTCGGCTACGAGTGGACCCACTACCTCGTGCACAGCGACTACCGGCCGCAGTCGGCGTGGTTCCGCTCGGTGTGGCGCAACCACCGGCTGCACCACTACAAGAACGAGCACTACTGGTTCACGGTCACCACCGCCGGCACCGCCGACCGGCTGTTCGGCACCTACCCCGAGCCGAACACCGTGAAGACCTCGCCGACCGTCAAGGCCCTGCACGCCAACGACAGCATCCGGGCGAGCTAGGCCGTCGACCCCTCCGTCGGCGGCAGCTCGTTGCAGATCGCGAACGGCAGCTCCTCGAGCAGGGTCAGCGACGCGGCAGCGGGTGGCCGGGGCAGGTCGTAGCCGATCCGGCCGGTGGTCGGGTCCGCGACCGGCGTACGGAAGGTCTGCGGGAAGTCCATCGTCGGCCAGTCCCGGCCGACGTCGAGCCGGGTGAACAGGTCCTCGCGGTTCTCCTCCATCCGCACCGTCGCGAGGTGGTCGCCGAAGCCGATCGAGAACGCCGGCAGCTCGTCGAGGATGTGCACCGGGTGCGCGGCGTCCACGGCCGCCATGTGCTCGTCGTCGGCCGCGGAGCCGAGGGCTTCCTCGACCGGGATGCAGCCGCGCCGGGCGTACGTCGATCCCGCGGGTTCGCCGAGCAGGGGATCCCAGAGCGGCTCGTTCGCCCAGACCGGCTCGTCGGCCTGCGCCGTACCGGACACCACGAGATGGTCCTCCGGCACCACCCGCGCGCCCGTCAGCGGACCGACCCCGTCCTCGACCGCGCGGGTGACGCCGTCGAGAGGGAGGTCCGGGCGGAAGCCGAGCACGAAGCCGTTCCCCTCCGGCCCGCTGAACCGCGCCTCCCAGTCCACGTCGTCCTGGGTGAAGCCGTAGTCGGCAGTCAGGTCGGCGTTGTCGGTCCGCAGCATCCCCCCGGTGAGCACCACCGCCTCCTTGCCGGCGCGGTCCCAGAACTCCCAGCGCGCGCTGGTCGTGTCCGCGCCGGTCAGGTCGGGCACCCCGAGCTGGACCCGGATGGTGTCGAAGTCGGTGACGGTCAGCGTCGTCGCCGTCGTCGGGACCATCGCCAGCACCGCCTCGGCCGGCTCGAGCGAGGGGTCGAACGGCGGCGCGACGGTCGAGGTCGGGGCCATCTCGGACCGCGGCGTCGGCTGGTCCAGGGACGCGTCGTCACCGCAACCGGCCACGAGCAGCATGGAAGCGAGCACGACGAGCGTGCGAGGGAGCATGCGCCCGAGTCTGCCAAACCTCGTCCGGGTCGCGACGCGGCGACGGATTGAACGCCCCCTGAATGGGGCACGTGCCCGCGTGGGCATCCGCAGGATCGGCGTCGAGGAGGAGCTGATGCTCGTCGACCCCGAGACCGGGTTCCTGACCGCCGTCGCCGAGCAGGCCGTGCGCGCGGGCGACGACGAGGAGTCCGAGGTCGAGCACGAGCTGTTCCGCCAGCAGATCGAGACCATGACCGAGCCCTGCGAGACCCTCGACGACCTCGCCGGGCAGCTGCGGGCCGGACGACGCGCGGTGTCCGACTCCGCGGGCGAGGCGGGGGCCGCGGCGGCCGCCGTGCCCACGCCGGTCCTCGTCGACGAGGACACCTCGATCACGCCGAAGCCACGCTACGAGCGGATCCGTGAGGAGTTCGGCGAGCTCGCCCGCACCGCGCTGGTGTCGGCGATGCACATCCACGTCGACGTCGAGGACGACGAGCAGGGGGTGCGGGTGCTCGACGGCATCCGCCCGTGGCTGCCGGTGCTGATCGCGGTGAGCGCCAACTCGCCGTACATGCGCGGTCGCGACACGGGCTACGCCAGCTGGCGCTCGCAGATCTGGAACCGCTGGCCCAGCCACGGCAGCCCTGAGGCGTTCGGCTCCGCATCGACGTACGACGAGGTGCGGCGGACGCTGACCGAGTGGGGCGCCGCGCTCGACGACGGGATGGTCTACTTCGACGCCCGCCTGTCGGTGAAGTACCCCACCGTCGAGATCCGGGTCACCGACGTCTGCACCGACCTCGACGACGCCGTCCTCGTCGCCGCCCTGGCCCGCGGCCTGGTCACGCAGGTCGCCGACGACCCCGGTCCCGACGAGGTCTGGCGCAGCGACCTGGTCCGCGCCGCGACCTGGCGGGCATCGAGGTACGGCCTGACCGACCAGCTCGTCCATCCCGGCGAGCGCCGCCTCGCTCCGGTCCGCGAGGTGCTGGAGGCGCTGGTCGCGTTCGTGCGTCCCGCCCTCGAGGACGCCGGCGACCACGACCTGGTCGAGGACCTCTGCGAGCAGCTCCTCGCCCGCGGCGGCGGCGCCACCCGCCAGCGCCGGGTCTTCGAGAAGACCGATGACCTGGCGGAGGTGGTCCGCGACCTGGTCGCGCGCACCGAGGAGTCGGGCAACGACCGGCCGACCTGGCTGGTCGGCTGAGTCAGAGCTCGCGCACCGCCGGCAGCAGCTCCTTCTCGGCCCAGCGCACGAACTCCTCCTGGGTGTCGTTGCCGATCTGCACGAACGCCAGGTCGGTGAAGCCGGCTGCGGATGCCCATGCCGCTCGACTGCGAGCGGACGCCGGCACCCGAGTAACCCCTGCTAGTCGGGTGGCCATGATCGACGAAAAGGCAGACCGCAGGCCGCGGTTGACAGGACAGGACGTCCTGGAGAACAGTCGATAGGCGGGGAACTGCAGATCGCGAGATCAGCCGTGAACATCCGGCACCACCGGCCTCTCGGGCAGGTGGTCTGCGCCCTCGCAGCGATCGCTCTCCTCGTCGCAACGGCCGGCACCGCACCAGCGGATGCCAAAGCCAAGAAGCGACCCGACCTCATCGTCAAGGCCGGTCGGATCGCGGTCCCCGGCCAAGGACACCTCGGATTCATCGCCGGCCGCGGAGGCACCACCAGGTTCACGTGGGAGCAGACCACCCAGAACAAGGGCCAGGCCACCGCCCCGAAGTCACGTACCGGCGTCCAGGTCGTCGTCGACGCCAGGCACGTCGTCAACGTCGCACGAGAGACAGTGCCGCAGCTCGGACGCGGCCGCTCCCACGCGTCAAACGGCCGGTTCAACGTTCGCTGGGACCCCACGTGGGACTACGGCACCTACGCGACCCGGATCTGTGCCGACGTCACCCGCAGGGTCGCGGAGTCGAAGGAGGGGAAGAACTGCCGGAAGGCCCACACCATCTGGGTCGTCCCGTACGAGCTCACCGGCACGCTCAGCGGCGAGGCCACCCAAGCGTCAGTCCTGCCTGGCGTGACCCTGCGTTGGGAGTTCCCAGCCGGCGTCACCTTCCGCATCGACGACGGCGTTCAACCGTTTGCCGGGCAGGGGATCCTGAACTACTCCTTCCTCGACCCCGCCCCCGCATCGGGTGTCCTGGACCTCCAGTACACGATCTCGGGAACCAACTCACTCGACGGCTGCACCTGGGAAGGCACCGGTGGCTACGAACCCGTCGCCCAGTTCCACAAGATCGAGCTCTCCTTCGGGCGCCCAAGGGGTCTCGCGCACGCCCAGATCCTCGTCGACCGCGGCCTCCCGCAGTTCCACTTCACCGCAACCGTGACGTGCAACGGCAACGTCGGCCAGGTCGACGTCGTCCCTGCCAACTGGGGGCGCGCCGCCTACTGGTTCGACCTCGGACCCACGGCGGGCAGATTCCCCGACCCCGGGCTGACCCGCCTCGAGGGTGACCACACCGACACCAACGCGACCTACCACTGGAACCTCACGCCCGTCGACTTCCACCCGTAGCCCTGTGCCGGCGCGCCCGCTCCTGGCGAGAAGCCACTCGCGGTGATGGGGAGGGATCCCCCAACAGTCCCCACAGCGCGATCAGGATCGGATGGGGATAGGGCGAAATGGGAGAAACCGCAAGCTGACCTGCGGTTTCAGTGAGTGGAGCCTAGGGGACTCGAACCCCTAACCCCCTGCTTGCAAAGCAGGTGCGCTACCAATTGCGCCAAGGCCCCCAGAACAGGTCACCCGCGGCCGGAGCCCGGCCGTGGGTGTGCGGAGCGAGCGTCAGGCCTTGTCGACGTTGTCGGTGGCCTCGGCCCAGAGGGCCTGCTCGTTCTTGCTCTCCTCGAGCTTCTTGCGTGCGACGGCGATGCCGACGGCGGCCAGCAGGACCAGCAGGATCTTCTTCACGAGTCACTCCTCGTTCGTCACGGTCGTCCGTGGTTGGTGGGCCTAACAGGACTTGAACCTGTGACCTCTTCCTTATCAGGGAAGCGCTCTAACCGTCTGAGCTATAGGCCCGGAGCCGACAGATGCCAGCGGGTCGCCGCCGGGCGACCGGAGGGAGACTACCCCACCGCCGAGGACCCCCACAAAACGAGGGAGGGCGCCGGAGCGAGGGGTCAGTTGTCCTCCGCCAGGGTGACCTCGATGCCGCCGAGGAGGGCCGCCGCCATGTTGTAGAGGAAGGCCCCCAACGTGGCGATCGCGGTCATCAGTACGACGTCGATCACGGCGACGAGCATCGTGAAACCGAGCACCCGGGAGGTCCCGATGTAGTTCTCGACGTCGAAGTCGCCGGCGCTCTCGCCACCCAGGATGTTCTGGACGGTCTGGTTGATGGAGTCCCAGACGCCGGCGGCGCCGAGGACGGTCCACACCATCAGCACCGACACGACCGTGACGACGCCGAGCGCGATCGAGAGCAGGAACGCGGTCTTCATCACCGACCACGGGTCGATCCGGGTCAGCCGGAGCCGGGCCCGCCGCGGCGGTCGCTTGCCCGCGACCGGGGGTGCCTGCTTGGGGGCGGGCCCCTTCTTGCCGACCGGTCGCGACTCGGCCTGGGCGTTGGCCCGGTGCTCGTCGGCCGCGTTGGAGATCTTCGCCTGGATCCGCTCGGTGAGGGGCGGCTTGGACGCGGTCTCGTCGCGGGTGACCTTGGGGCGAGATGCGGTCCGCTCAGCAGGGCGATCCGTCATCAGTCTTCACTCTCCCCGGGCACGTCGGAATCGGCGTTCGGTTCGATTGTGACATCCGATCCCGCATCCGGCGATTCGACGTCGGTCACATCGGCGGCGTCCGTGGCCTCACTCACGTCCTCCTCGGGCGCCGCCTCGATGCCCTCGGCCTCCTCCTTGGCCTCGACGGAGCGGGCCACGACGGCGACCGCGTCGCCCGCCTTCGGGGTCACGAACTTCACGCCCATGGTGGAGCGGCCGGTGGCCCGGAACTCCTCGTTGATCGGGCTGCGCACGACCTGTCCGGCCTGCGTGATGCACAGGATCTCGTCGCCCTCGACGACGATGAACGCGCCGACCAGGACGCCGCGGTCCTCGTTGGCCAGCGACATCGCCTTGATGCCCAGGCCACCGCGCGACTGGAGGCGGTAGTCGGAGATCCGGGAGCGCTTCGCGAAGCCGCCGTCGGTGATCGTGAAGACGTACTGCTCCTTCACGTCGGGCAGGTCTCCCGGCTCCGTCGACTCGCCGGCCGCCTGGGCCCGCGCCTCTGCGGCCTCCTCGGCCGCCACCTGCTCGGCCCGGATCACCGACATGGACAGCAACGAGTCACCGTCGCGGAACTTCATGCCGGAGACGCCGGACGTCGCGCGACCCATCGGCCGCAGCTGGGTGTCGTCGGCGCGGAACCGGATCGCCTGCCCCTTCCGGGACACCAGCAGGATGTCGTCCTCGGCGTTGACCAGCTCGGCGCCGATCAGCTCGTCGTCGTCCTCGCGGAAGTTGATCGCGATCACGCCGGCCTGGCGCGGGCTGTTGTAGTCGGCCAGGCGGGTCTTCTTGGCCAGCCCGTTGCGCGTGGCCAGCACGAGGTACGGAGCCTGCTCGTAGTCGCGGATCGCCAGCACCTGCGCGATGTTCTCGTCGGGCTGGAAGCTGAGCAGCCCGGCCACGTGGCCGCCCTTCGCGTCGCGCGACGCCTCGGGCAGGTTGTAGGCCTTGGTGCGGTAGACCCGGCCGGCCGTGGTGAAGAACAGCAGCCAGTGGTGGTTGGACGTGGCGATGAAGTGCTCGACCACGTCGTCCCCGCGCAGGGTCGCGCCGCGCACGCCCTTGCCGCCGCGCTTCTGCGTCCGGTACTGGTCGGCGCGGGTGCGCTTGGCGTAGCCGCCGCGGGTGATCGAGACGACCAGGTCCTCGTCGGGGATCAGGTCCTCCATGGACAGGTCGCCGTCGGCCGCGATGATCTGGGTACGGCGCTCGTCGCCGTACTTCTCGACGATCTCGGTGAGCTCGTCGTTGACGATCGACCGCTGCCGGGTGTCGTTGGCGAGGATGTCCTCGAGGTCGGCGATCTCCAGCTCGATCTCCGCGAGGCTGTCGATGATCTTCTGGCGCTCCAGCGCGGCGAGCCGACGCAGCTGCATGTCGAGGATCGCGTTGGCCTGGATCTCGTCGATCTCGAGCAGCTCGATCAGGCCCCTGCGGGCGTCGTCGACCTCGGGCGAGCGCCGGATCAGCGCGATCACCTCGTCGAGCGCGTCGAGCGCCTTGACCAGCCCGCGGAAGATGTGGGCGCGGCGCTCGGCCTCGGCCAGGCGGAAGCGGGTGCGTCGCTGGATGACCTCGATCTGGTGGGTGACCCAGTTCGAGATGAACTGGTCGATCGACAGCGTGCGCGGCACGCCGTCGACCAGCGCCAGCATGTTCGCGCTGAAGTTGGTCTGCAGCTCGGTGTGCTTGAGCAGGTTGTTGAGCACGACCCGGGCGACGGCGTCGCGCTTAGCACGACGACCAGCCGCTGGCCGGTCCGGCCGGACGAGTCGTCGCGGACGTCGGAGATCCCCTGCACCTTGCCGGAGTCGGCGAGCTCGGCGATCTTCAGCGCCAGGTTGTCGGGGTTCACCATGTAGGGAAGCTCGGTGATCGACAGGCAGGTGCGGCCCTTGGCGTCCTCGTCGATCTCGATCACCGCGCGCTGGGTGACCGAGCCGCGGCCGGTGCGGTAGGCCTGCTCGATGCCCTCCCGGCCCACGATCAGTGCGCCGTTGGGGAAGTCGGGTCCCTTGACCCGCTCGATCAGGGCGTCCTGGAGCTCCTCGCGGGAGGCGTCCGGGTGCTCGAGCGCCCACTTCGCGCCCTCGGCCACCTCGCGCAGGTTGTGCGGCGGGATGCTGGTGGCCATGCCGACCGCGATGCCGGCGGAGCCGTTGACGAGGAGGTTCGGGTAGCGCGACGGCAGCACCGTCGGCTCCTGGGACCGGCCGTCGTAGTTGGGCTGGAAGTCGACGGTGTCTTCCTGGATGTCGCGCACCATCTCCAGCGCGAGCGGGGCCATCCGGCACTCGGTGTACCGCATCGCGGCCGCCGAGTCGTTGCCCGGCGACCCGAAGTTGCCCTGGCCGTGGATCAGCGGGGCCCGCATCACCCACGGCTGCGCGAGCCGGACCAGGGTGTCGTAGATCGCGGTGTCGCCGTGCGGGTGGTACTGACCCATGACGTCACCGACGACGCGGGAGCACTTGGAGAAGCCGCGGTCGGGCCGGTAGCCGCCGTCGTACATCGCGTAGAGCACCCGGCGGTGCACCGGCTTGAGCCCGTCGCGTACGTCGGGGAGCGCGCGGCCGACGATGACCGCCATCGCGTAGTCGATGTAGGCGCGCTGCATGGAGGTCTGCAGCTCGATCGGCTCGATCCGGCCGCCGCCCTCGCCGCCGTCGTCTCCGCCGCCGCCGCTGATCAGGTTTCCGGTCTGCTCAGTCACGTCTCTTCGTCTCTCTGGTCGGTTCTACTGGAATCTAGGAATCTCGCTAGAGACCTAGATATCCAGGAATCGGACGTCCTTGGCGTTGCGCTGGATGAACGAGCGTCGCTGCTCGACGTCCTCGCCCATCAGGATCGAGAAGATCTCGTCGGCCTGGGCCGCGTCGTCCAGCGTCACCTGGAGCATCAGCCGCTGCTGGGGGTTCATCGTGGTGTCCCACAGCTCCTCGGCGTTCATCTCGCCGAGGCCCTTGTAGCGCTGGACCGGGTTCTCCTTGGGCAGCTTCTTGCCCTGCTCGAGGCCGTCGCGCTGGAGCAGCTCGCGCTCGGCGTCGGAGTACACGAACTCGTGCTCGTGCGGCTTGTTCCACCGGATCCGGTAGAGCGGCGGCTGGGCCATGTAGACGAAGCCGTGCTCGATCAGCGGCTTCATGAACCGGAACAGCAGCGTCAGCAGCAGGGTGTTGATGTGGTGGCCGTCGACGTCGGCGTCGGCCATCAGCACGACCTTGTGGTAGCGCAGCTTGTCGAGGCTGAACTCCTCGTGGATGCCGGTGCCGAGCGCGGAGATGATCGCCTGCACCTCCGTGTTGGCCAGGACCTTGTCGATGCGGGCCTTCTCGACGTTGAGGATCTTGCCGCGGATCGGCAGGATCGCCTGGACCCGCGGGTCGCGACCCTGGCGTGCGGAGCCGCCGGCGGAGTCACCCTCGACGATGAACACCTCGCACTCGGCGGGGTTGGTGGACTGGCAGTCCGACAGCTTGCCGGGCAGGCCGCCGCCGCCGAGCAGGCCCTTCCGGCTGCGGGCCAGGTCGCGCGCCTTGCGCGCGGCGATCCGGGCCGACGCCGCGGCCTGGGCCTTGCGCACGATGTCGCGGCCCTCGGCGGGGTTCTGCTCGAGCCAGGCACCGAGCTGGTCGTTCATGATCCGCTGCACGAAGCCCTTGGCCTCGGTGTTGCCGAGCTTGGTCTTGGTCTGGCCCTCGAACTGCGGCTCGCCCATCTTCACCGAGATGATCGCGGTCAGGCCCTCGCGGATGTCGTCGCCCTTGACCCGGTCCTCGGGCTTCTTCATCAGGCCCCACTCCTCACCCCAGTTGTTGACCAGGGAGGTGAGGGCCGCGCGGAAGCCCTCCTCGTGGGTGCCGCCCTCGTGGGTGTTGATGGTGTTGGCGAACGTGTGCACCGACTCCGAGAAGGTGGTGTTCCACTGCATCGCCACCTCGAGGCTCATGTGGTCCGCAGCGCCCTCGGACGTCTCGGCCTCGAACGCGATCACGGTCGGGTTGGCCGCCTGCTTGCGCCGGTTGAGGTGCTCGACGTAGTCGACCAGACCGCGGTCGTACTTGAAGACCCGCTCCAGGCCGCCGCCCGAGCTGCGGCGGATCGCGTCGGCTCCCGCCTGGTCGACCTCGTTGTCGATGGTCTCGTCCTCGACCGCCTCGAGCAGCTCCTCGGCCGCGGGGCGCGCGTCGTGCACGACGATCTCGAGGCCCTTGTTGAGGAAGGCCATCTCGCGGATCCGGTTGGTGATCGTCTCCAGGGAGTACGACGTGGTCTCGAAGATGTCCTCGGAGGCCCAGTAGGTGACCGTGGTGCCGGTGCTCTCACCGTCCTCGAGCGCGCGGACCTGCTCGAGCTCGCCGTCGGGTACGCCGAGCTGGAAGGTCTGCCGCCACAGGTGGCCGCGGTTCTTCACCTCGACGATCAGTCGGCTGCTCAGCGCGTTGACGACCGAGACGCCGACGCCGTGCAGGCCGCCCGACACCTTGTAGCCGCCGCCGCCGAACTTGCCGCCGGCGTGCAGCATGGTCAGGGCCAGCGTGACGGCCGGGATGTCCTGGCCGGGCGCGGTGTCGGTGGGGATGCCGCGGCCGTTGTCCTCGACCCGGATCGCGCCGTCGGCCTGGAGGGTCACCACGATCCGGTCGCAGTGGCCGGCGAGCGCCTCGTCGACGGAGTTGTCGATGATCTCCCAGATCAGGTGGTGCAGGCCGCGCTCACCGGTGGACCCGATGTACATGCCCGGGCGCTTGCGCACGGCCTCCAGGCCCTCGAGGACCTGGATCGCGGAGGCGTCGTAGCTGACTCCGTCCGGTGCTGCGCTGAAGCTGGGGGGCTGCTGCTGGAAGTTGTTCTCGACGGGGGTCTCGTCGGACACACGCACCTCTTCGCACCGGGCCGTTCGCCCGGAGGACGAACTGCGCTGACATACAGAAGGTCCCAGCTGCGGTGAGCCGGTGACCCGATGTCCATGATACCGCCCAGAGCGCCGCATTCCACGCACCGGCCCCCGGGAGTGGGGGGATCTGTGGAGAAAACGCCGCTTCTGCGGGGCGTGAGGGCATCTGCGGCGGCCGAGGAGGGGGCCGGATGGGTCCCCATACGTCCGCGAGGCCGTCAGATCGGCAGATCCGGCCGTGTCATCTCAGCCGTAGGTGTCGCGTGGTCCGCGGCCGTCGCGGACCGATCGGGGTCCCTTCTTCCAGGTCGGTCCGTGGGGCCCGAGGACCTCGATCAGGGTCACGGTGCCGTGCCCGAGCTCCTCGTTGAGACGGCGTACGACGGTGGGCGCGAGCAGCTTGAGCTGGGTGGCCCAGGCGGTCGACCCGGCCCGGACGACGAGCTTGCCGTCGTCGAAGGTCTCGGGCGTGCAGTGGGCGGCGACCTCGTCGCCGACCAGCTCGGCCCACCGGGCGAAGACGCCGTGGACGCGCAGGTCGAGGTCCCAGCCGTGGTCGCTGACGATCCGGCCGACCGTGGTGTCCAGGGTCTGCGGGTCGCGCTCGTCGGGGTGCGCCCCCGAGGCGCGGCCGCGCGGGGTGCGCTTCTCCGGCGGTGGCGGCTTGCGGCTCCGCTTCGTCGGGCCGATCCGGGCCGAGGCCCGGGTGAGCGCCCGGGCCAGGTCGAGCCCGTCGTCCCGGTGCTGGTCGGAGGGCTCGTCCGTCGCGGGGGGAGGGGTCTCGACAGGAGCTCGTCGGCTGCCGGCTCGCTCCTCAGTCATCCTCACTCCTCCGCACCTCGCCGTCGCCGACGGCGTACCGGACCCCCGCCAGCGCCGGCGGCACGTCCGCGCCGACCGCCGCGGTCACCAGCACCTGCTCGGCACCGGCCACCAGCGCGGCCAGCTGGCCGCGGCGTTCGGTGTCGAGCTCGGCGAAGACGTCGTCCAGGATCAGGATCGGGTCGTCGCCGTCCGCGCGCAACAGGTCGTACGCCGCGAGCTTGAGGGCGAGCGCGAAGGACCAGCACTCGCCGTGCGACGCGTACCCCTTCACCGGCAGGCGCGCCTCGGCGTTGCCGAGCGACAGCAGCAGGTCGTCGCGGTGCGGGCCGACCAGGGAGATGCCGCGGTCGAGCTCGTCGTTGCGCCGCTCCTCGAGGGCCGCGAGGAGGAGCTCGGTGAGCTCGGTCCGGCCGGTCGCGCCGGCGACGTCGAAGGACGGCTTGTACTCGATCTCGGCGTCCTCGCGGCTGGCGCCGCGGGCGACCGTCTCGTAGGCCTTGCCGACGTACGGGCGCAGCGAGTCGACCAGGGCGAGCCGCTCGGCGAGGAGCTCGCCGCCGGTCCGGGCGAGGTGGGCGTCCCACACGCCGAGCGTGGACAGCGCGGACTCCTGCGACGACGATCCGCGGCGCGCGTTGCCGGCCGTCTTGAGCAGGGAGTTGCGCTGACGCAGCACCCGGTCGTAGTCGGAGCGGACGCCGGCCAGTCGCGGGGTCCGCAGCACCAGCAGGTCGTCGAGGAAGCGGCGCCGGTCGGACGGGTCGCCCTTGACCAGGGTCAGGTCCTCCGGCGAGAAGACGACGGTGCGGACCAGGCCGATCAGCTCGCGGGCCCGGGGGAGCGGCGACCGGTTGACCCGGGCCCGGTTGGAGCGGCCGGGGTTGAGCTCCACCTCGAGCGTGGCCGTACGCCCGTCGCGGACCACGGCCGCCCGGATCAGCGCCTGCTCGGTGCCCGACCGGACGAGCGGGGCGTCGGACGCGACCCGGTGCGAGGTCAGCCGGGAGAGGTAGTCGATCGCCTCGACCAGGTTGGTCTTGCCCTGCCCGTTGCGGCCGATGAACGCGGTCACGCCCGGCTCGAGGGCGACGTCGACGTCGGCGTACGAGCGGAAGTCGTGCAGGTAGAGGTGCGAGACGTACAACGCGGTCGGCCCGCTCGTCAGCCGGTGGGCTGGTCGCCGCCGGGCGGCGGCGCGGTGTGCACGGCGTGCCCGCCGAACTGGTTGCGCATCGCGGCGACCGCCTTCATGGCGGGGGAGTCATCCTGCCGGGAGATGAACCGAGCGTAGAGCGCGGCCGTGATCGCGGGCGTCGCGACCGCGTTGTCGATGCCGGCCTCGACGGTCCAGCGGCCCTCGCCGGAGTCCTCGGCGTAGCCCCGGATCCCGGCCAGGCCGGGGTCCTCGTCGAGCGCGGCGACCAGGAGGTCGAGCAGCCAGGACCGGATGACGGTGCCCTCGCGCCAGGAGCGGAACACCTCGGGCACGTTGTCGACCAGGTCGACCGTCTCGAGCAGCTCCCAGCCCTCGGCGTACGCCTGCATCACGGCGTACTCGATGCCGTTGTGGACCATCTTCGAGAAGTGCCCGGCCCCCACCGCGCCGGCATGCACGGCGCCGAACTCGCCCTCGGGCTTGAGCGCGTCGAAGACCGGCTGCACCTTCGCGACGTCCTCGGCGGAGCCGCCGTACATCAGGGCGTAGCCGTTCTCCCGGCCCCAGACCCCGCCGGAGACACCGCAGTCGACGAACCCGACGCCCTGCTTGGCGAGCAGGTCGGCGTTGATCTGGTCGTCGGTCCAGCGCGAGTTGCCGCCGTCGACCACCAGGTCGCCCTCGCCGAGCAGGTCACCGAGGGTGCGGACGGTCTCCCGGGTCGGGTCGCCGGACGGCACCATCACCCAGACGACCTTGGGGGAGGGGAGCCGTTCGACCAGCTCCTCGAGCGAGCCCACGTCGGTGACGTCGGCGTTCCGGTCGTACCCCACCACCGTGTGCCCGGCCTCGCGCAGCCGGGTGCGCATGTTGCCGCCCATCTTGCCGAGTCCGACGAGGCCGATGTCCATCCCAGCTCCCAGGTGTGTGTCGGTGCGGTCCGCGTCCCAAGGTAGTCCCGCGGCGGCCGGGTCAGGACAGCAGGCGGCGCGGCATCAGCAGGTAGCGGAAGCCGGAGTCCTCGCCCTCGGCCACCGAGCCGGAGATCACGACCGGCTTGGAGGCCTGGGTGAAGGCCAGCTCGACGACCTCCTCGTCGATCGCTGTCAGCCCGTCGAGCAGGAACTGCGGGTTGAACCCGGTGGTGATGTCCTCGCCGTCGATCTGCGCCTCGACGGACTCGGAGGCCTGGGCCTCGTCGCCGGAGCCCGCGTCGAGGGTGAGTACGCCGTCGCTGAAGGCGAGCTGCACGGCGGTGTTGCGCTCCGCGACCAGGGCGACCCGCTTGACCGACTCGATCAGGGCGGCCTTGTCGACCCGGGCCACCGTCTGGTGCTCGTTCGGGAACAGGCTGCGGACCTTCGGGAACTCTCCGTCGAGCAGGCGGGTCGTGGTGCGGCGTACGCCGCCGGCGGCCGCACCCTCGAACCCGATGATGCCCTCGCCGGAACCGCTCGCCGCCAGGGCGATGGTGACCTCGCTGCCCGCGGTCAGCGACTTGGCCGTGTCGCCGAGCACCTTGGCCGGCACGAGAGCGGCCATGGACTCGTCGGGCGTGCGCGGGCTCCAGCCGACCTCGCGCTGGGAGAGGCGGAAGCGGTCGGTGGCCAGCAGCGAGATGAGCGACCCGTCGATCTCGATCCGGACGCCGGTGAGCACCGGCAGCATGTCGTCGCGGCCGGCGGCGGTGACCGCCTGGGCGACGGCGTGCGCGAAGTCGTCGCTCTGCACCGTCCCGGTGGCGGTGGGCATGTTCGGGAGCGTGGGGTAGTCCTCGACCGGCATCGTCTGCAGGCTGAAGCGGGCCGACCCGCAGGTCAGCGAGACGCGCGGACCCTCGAGCACCATCTCCACCGGCTTGGCCGGCAGGCTGCGGCAGATGTCGGCGAGCAGCCGACCGCTGACCAGCGCGCGGCCCTCGTCGGACACCTCGGCCTTGAGCGTGGCCCGGGCCGACGTCTCGTAGTCGAAGGTCGAGAGCACGAGGCCCTCGTCGCTCGCATCGATGAGCAGTCCGGCCAGGACCGGAACACTCGGGCGGACCGGGAGGCTGCGAGCAGCCCAGGCGACGGCATCGGCGAGCACGTCGCGGTCGACGCGGAACTTCACGGTGAAAGGTCCTTCGAGTTCTGGGGAGGGGAAATCCGGGGGGCGTCCTTCTGGACTGAGCATCCTGCCATGCGGCCTGCGCTCACGGGAGGTTCGGTGCCGAATGCCCGCAAGTTGTCTGGCTCGCAGCAGGAGCTGGTCGGGAGGTTGTCCCCAGGAAGGTCGTCGGAATGATGTTGACCGAGGATCGATCCAGATAGAGGTTCGTAGGAGTCATAGCGTCGGTGGAAACTGTGGAGGGCCGGCGTAGTCGCAGGTCAGGACGGCGAGTCGCCGCTCACACGGGGTGTGGACCAACGGTGGAGACGCGGCGTCCGCATGTGAACGACAGGTGACCGGGTCCGTAACACTCACCGGTTGTGCACAGGTTGTGCAGAGAGGATCCGGCGTGCCCCACACGTCGTCCACAGAGACGGGCGCCCCGGATCAGGCCTGGCGGGCCTGCAGCTTGACCCGGTTGGTGAGCTCGCTGACCTGGTTGAAGACCGCGCGCCGCTCGGCGAGGAGCTGGTTGATCTTCCGGTCGGCGTACATCACCGTCGTGTGGTCGCGGTTGCCGAACTGGGCACCGATCTTCGGCAGCGACAGGTCGGTGAGCTCGCGGCACAGGTACATCGCGATCTGACGGGCCATCACGAGGTGCCGGCCACGGCTCGGGCCGGTGAGCTCCTCGATCGAGAGGCCGAAGTACGCCGCGGTCTGGGCGATGATCAGCCCGGCGGTGATCTCGGGCTCGCCGCCCTCGGGGATCAGGTCCTTCAGCACGATCTCGGCCAGGGTCATGTCGACCTCCTGGCGGTTGAGGTTCGCGAACGCCGTGACCCGGATCAGCGCACCCTCGAGCTCGCGGATGTTGGTCTGGATCTTCGAGGCGATGAACTCCAGCACGTCCGGCGGCGCGGTCAGCCGGTCCATCGCGGCCTTCTTGCGCAGGATGGCGATCCGGGTCTCGAGGTCGGGCGGCTGGACGTCGGTGATCAGGCCCCACTCGAACCTGTTCCGGAGCCGGTCCTCGAGCGCCTCGAGGCGCTTGGGGGGCCGGTCGGAGGTGAGCACGATCTGCTTGTTGGCGTTGTGGAGGGTGTTGAACGTGTGGAAGAACTCCTCCTGCGTCTGGGTCTTCCCCTCCAGGAACTGGATGTCGTCGATCAGGAGCACGTCGACGTCGCGGTAGCGCCGCTTGAACCGGTCCTGCCGGTCGTCGCGGATCGCGTTGATGAACTCGTTGGTGAACTCCTCGCTGGAGACGTAGCGCACCTTGGCCCCGCTGTAGAGGCTGCGGACGTAGTGCCCGATGGCGTGCAGCAGGTGGGTCTTGCCCAGCCCGGAGTCGCCGTAGACGAGGAGCGGGTTGTAGGCCTTGCCGGGCGCCTCGGCCACCGCGACGGCGGCGGCGTGCGGGAACCGGTTGGACGAGCCGATGACGAAGGTCTCGAAGGTGTACTTCGGGTTCAGGCGGGTCTCGAGCACGGTGGGCCGTTGGGCCTCGAGCGCGTTGCTCGGCGCCTCGCTGGGCGGCAGCGGCGGGTGCTCGATGAGCTGCTGTGGCTGGATTGTCGACATATCGGTTTCTCGACTTGTCGATCCATCCATCTGTTCATATCCGGTGACCGCGGCCTCGAGCGCCGGGTTGACCGTGACCGCGATCCGGATCTCGCGGCCGAAGGACATGGTGAGCGCGTCCTCCAGCTGGCCGCGCAGCCGGCCCTCGAGCTGGCTGCGGGTGAACTCGTTGGGCACGGCGATGATCGCGGTGCTCTCGTGCAGGGTGACCGGCTCGCTGGCCCGGAGCCACGCCCGCTGGTTGGGCTGGAGGTCGTCGACCACGCTGCGCCAGGCCGCGCCGAGGTCCGCCGTTGTCTGCTCCACGTTCCCGCCTTCTTCGTCCTTCTCGTTCCTGTGCTGCGGACCGGAATCCGGTCCACAGTTTTGTCCACAGGTTGTGAACCTGGCCCCTGCCTTGTGGAGAGACCCTGGCCGAGACGCACCTCGAAGGCCAACCGAACTACGTTTTCCCTGTTCAGGGGCCTTTTTCCACGATTGTGGTGCGGGTCACTCGGGGGTCGTGATCGGGATGGTCCGAAGGTGGCGGGGAACCTCGGTGGCCCGAACGTAACAAGCCCCGGGCGCTCCCGGCAAGGCTTCATCCACAGGCCCGGACGGGGGCTAGTCGCCGTGGTTTGACCCTGCCTCAGCGCAGCGCGTACCGTTGGCCGGTCACCTGGTGTCGACCGGTGCCGCATGTCCACGGAACACACGCCTGATTCGCCGTGGGTGGGCGGTGCCAGCCGAAAGGCGCACTGCTGATCCCACCGGTGTGGACGTCCCTGTACACCACCGAAAGAGAAACTCGTGAGCAAGCGTACGTACCAGCCGAACAACCGTCGCCGACACAAGGTGCACGGTTTCCGCCTGCGCATGCGCACCCGCGCCGGCCGGTCCATTCTCTCCTCGCGCCGCCGCAAGGGCCGCAAGAGCCTCGCCGTCTGACGGCCAGGCTCCCCAGCCGGCCGTCGCTCGTGCTGCCCGCGGCTCATCGACTCACCGAGAGTGAGTCCTTCCGCGGCGCGGTGCGTTCCGGCCGCCGGGCCGGCTCGGCCACCCTGGTGGTGCACCTCGACCACCAGCCATCGGCGTCAGTCCCCCGTGTGGGGTTCGTCGTGAGCCGGGCCGTGGGGAACTCCGTCACCCGCAATCGCGTGCAACGCCGCCTGCGTCACCTCGCCCGGGAGCAGCTCTCCTCGCTCCCGCCCACCGCCGTGCTCGTGGTCCGGGCGCTCCCGGCGGCTGCCGGTGCCACCTCCGCGGAACTCCGGACGGACCTGGTCCGTTGCCTGCAACGAGTGACCCCCTCATGAAGTACCTCCTGATCGGCCTGCTGAAGGCCTACCGCACCCTGATCAGCCCGTTGTACGGGCAGGTCTGTCGCTACCACCCCTCGTGCTCGGCGTACGCCCTGGAGGCGGTGAGCGTCCACGGCAGCATCCGCGGCAGCTGGCTTGCCGTACGCCGGCTCGGGCGCTGCCACCCGTGGGCCGCCGGCGGCTACGACCCCGTGCCACCCCGCCCGGGCGCCACATCGACACAAGGAGCCTGACGTTGCTCGACTTCTTCGGCAATATCTTCAGCTTCATCGGGGAGCCGCTGTACTACGCCATCTCCTTCGTGATGGTCAGCTTCCACAAGCTGTTCAGCCAGTTCATGGACCCGGCCGGCGGCGCCGCGTGGGCGTTGTCGATCATCGGCCTGACCCTGGTCATCCGCGCCGCGCTGATCCCGCTGTTCGTCAAGCAGATCAAGTCCAGCCGGAACATGCAGCTGATCCAGCCGAAGGTCAAGGAGCTGCAGAAGAAGTACGGCCACGACCGGGAGCGTCTCGCGCAGGAGACGATGAAGCTCTACAAGGACAGCGGGACCAACCCGTTCTCCTCGTGCCTGCCGATCCTGCTGCAGATGCCGATCTTCTTCGCCCTGTTCCGGTTGCTCGACAACGCCTCGCACGGCACGTCCGAAGGGCGTGCTGACCCAGACCCAGGCCGAGCAGTTCGGCGCCGCCAAGCTCTTCGGCGTCGTTCCGCTCTCGGACACGTTCCTGAACGCGAACGGCGACGTCGGCGGTGATGGTCACGGCCGCCGTGCTCGTGGTGGCGATGACCGCGACCACGTTCCTGACCCAGCGCCAGCTGATGAGCAAGAACATGCCGGCCGACGCGCTGAGCGGTCCGTACGCCCAGCAGCAGAAGCTGCTCCTCTACGTGCTGCCGGTCGTCTTCGCCGTGGGCGGCATCGCCTTCCCGATCGGTGTGCTCCTCTACTGGACGACCTCGAACCTGTGGACCATGGGCCAGCAGTTCTACGTCATCCGCAACAACCCGGCGCCCGGAACCCCCGCCGCCGCGGCGAAGGCCGAGCGCGACAAGGCCAAGGCAGCGAAGCACGGCAGCCCGGTGATCGAGGAGGCGGAGGCGCCGCCCGAGCCCGAACGCCGTCCCGCGCCGCGCCAGCAGCCGAAGAAGCAGTCGCGGGAGCAGCGCAAGAAGTCCGGCGGCAAACCCGCCGCATCCCAGTCCAAGCCGAAGCCGAAGCCCGAGGGAGACCAGGCATGAGCGACAACATGACCGAGACGAACGACGAGCCGCAGGTCGCGGACGAGGTCGACCCCGAGACCCCCGAGACGCGACCGAGACCCCCGAGACGGCCGAGACGACCGAGCCGACGACGTCGAGGAGCCTGAAGCGTCGGAGGAGTCGGACGGAGTCGGACCAGCCCGCCCGCCCGAGTCGCCAGGAGCAGCTCGAGAACGAGGGCGACATTGCCGCCGACTACCTCGAGGAGCTGCTCGACATCGCCGACCTCGACGGGGACCTGGACATGGACGTGGAGGGCGACCGGGCCGCGGTCTCGATCGTCGGCGCCGACCTCCAGCAGCTCGTCGGGCGCAACGGCGAGGTCCTCGAGGCGCTCCAGGAGCTGACCCGGCTGGCGGTGTACCGGGAGACCGGCGAGCGGTCCCGGCTGATGCTGGACGTGTCCGGCTACCGCGCCGAGAAGCGCGAGGAGCTCGTGGAGCTCGCCGAGAAGGCGATCGGCGAGGTCAAGGAGTCGGGCGAGCAGGTGTCCCTGGACCCGATGACGCCGTTCGAGCGGAAGGTCGTGCACGACGCGGTCGCCGCGGCCGGACTGACGTCGGAGTCCGAGGGCGTGGAGCCGCGCCGCTTCGTGGTGGTCCTGCCGAGCTGACTCGACGATGAACGATGTTTCACGTGAAACACCCCCCGCGCCGGAGTCGGCGCGGGGGGTGTTCCCTGTCGGGCGGATGGCGCTGGCCGAGCGGTACGCCGAGCTCCTCGCCACCGAGGGCGTGGTCCGGGGGCTGATCGGTCCGCGGGAGGCCCCTCGACTCTGGGACCGGCACCTGCTCAACTGCGCCGCCCTGACGGAGCTGCTCCCGGATGGCGCCGGCGTCTGCGACATCGGCTCCGGCGCGGGGCTGCCCGGCCTGGTCGTCGCGATCGCCCGCCCGGACCTCCGGGTGACCCTGGTCGAGCCGCTGCTGCGGCGGACCACCTTCCTCGAGGAGGCGGTGCGCGAGCTGGACCTGGGCGCGCAGGTCGAGGTGGTGCGCGGGCGCGCGGAGGAGCTGCACGGCAAGCGCACCTTCGACGTCGTCACCTCGCGGGCGGTCGCGCCGCTGGGCCGCCTGCTGACCTGGTCGATGCCGCTGGTGGCGCCGACGGGGGCGCTGGTCGCGATGAAGGGGTCGTCGATCCACGACGAGATCGAGGAGGCGGCGGACACCCTCCGGGCGCTGGCCTGTGCGTCCCCCCAGGTCCTGACCGTCGGTGCCGGGAACGAGTTGTCCACCACGACCGTGGTCCGGGTTTCGTGGGCCGATCCGGCAGGGGTAGGTTGGCGGCCTTCGGCGACGTCGCCGAAGAAGGCGCGGCGCCGTCGTGGGCGCTGAGCCGGGATCACGGCTGGAGCATGGTGGAGGCATCGGAGTTGAGTGACCCGTCGACGGGAACCCGGCCCTCACTGCTCGGGTGGCCCTCCGATCCGGACCAGTCGTCCACCGAGTTATCCACCGGTCTGGGATGGCCCGCTGAGCGCAGTTATCCACAGGATGTTCCCAATCGTCCACAGGCTGGCATCCCGGAAGGTGAACCCGTGGTTTCACGTGAAACGACGCCGTCCCCCTCCCCGTTCACCGTGCGCACCGCGGAGGATCTCGCCGCGGCGACCGCGCCGTTCGACGACGACAGCACCCCGCTGGCGCGGGCCGCCGAGCACATCGTGCTGGCCCGGCAGGGGGCGCTGATGCGGCCCGCGCTGGACCGGCCGGCCGCCACCCGGGTGGTCGTGGTCGCCAACCAGAAGGGTGGCGTCGGCAAGACCACCTCGACGGTCAACATCGCGGCCGCCCTCGCCCAGCTCGGGCAGCGGGTGCTCGTGATCGACCTGGATCCCCAGGGCAACGCCTCCACCGCGCTGGGGGCCGAGCACCGGCGTGGCGTGCCCTCGACGTACGACGCGCTGGTCGAGGGGGTGCCGCTGGCCGACATCGCGGTGCCCTGCCCCGACGTCGACGGCCTGATGGTGGTCCCGGCGACGATCGACCTGGCCGGCGCCGAGATCGAGCTGGTCAGCATGGTGGCCCGGGAGAGCCGGCTGCTCCGGGCGATCAGCGCGCACCCGCAGGTCGGCACCGCGGCCGAGGCGGGGGAGGACCGGTTCGACTACCTGTTCATCGACTGCCCGCCCTCGCTCGGACTGCTCACCCTGAACGCGCTCGTCGCCGGCGCCGAGATGATGATCCCGATCCAGGCGGAGTACTACGCGCTGGAGGGCCTCGGCCAGCTGCTCGAGACCGTGGAGATGGTGAAGCAGCACCTCAACCAGCGCCTCGTCGTCTCGACGATCCTGGTCACGATGTACGACGGGCGGACGCGGTTGGCCTCCGGCGTCGCCGAGGAGGTGCGCGAGCACTTCGCCGACCAGGTGCTGAAGAGCACCATCCCGCGGTCGGTCCGCGTGTCCGAGGCACCGTCGTACGGCCAGACCGTGATGACCTACGACCCCGGGTCGCCGGGCGCCCTCTGCTACCTCGAGGCCGCCCGCGAGATGGCCCTCCAAGGAGTCCCGTCGTGAACGCCCCCAAGACCCCGCAGCGACGCGGCCTCGGCCGCGGTCTCGGGTCGCTGATCCCCACCGCCGCGCCCACGGAGGACACGCCCCAGGGCGACGTCCCCGGAGCCGAGGCCTCGTCGTCCTACCCTGCCGGGGACGGGCAGGGTCCGCCGACGGGGATCGGCTGCGCCCGAGATGGTCGGCGGCGCGTACTTCGCCGAGCTCCCGCTGGACCGGATCCGTCCGAACGCCGTCCAGCCGCGCCAGGTCTTCGACGAGGAGGCCATGGCGGAGCTGGTGCACTCGATCCAGGAGGTCGGGCTGCTCCAGCCGGTCGTGGTCCGGCGCGCCGGCGACCAGGACTACGAGCTGGTCATGGGCGAGCGACGCTGGCGGGCCGCCCAGGAGGCCGGCCTGGAGACCATCGGGGCCATCGTCCGGGAGACCGGCGACAACGACATGCTCCGGGACGCGCTCCTGGAGAACCTGCACCGCTCGCAGCTGAACCCGCTGGAGGAGGCCGCGGCCTACGCCCAGATGCTCGAGGACTTCGGCTGCACCCACGACGAGCTCGCCTCGCGGATCGGGCGCTCCCGCCCGCAGATCAGCAACACGCTGCGGCTGCTCAAGCTCTCGCCGGCCGTCCAGCGGCGGGTCGCCGCCGGTGTGCTCTCGGCCGGGCACGCGCGGTCGCTGCTGGCCGTCGAGGACGCCGACCTCCAGGACCGGCTGGCCCAGCGGGTCGTCGCCGAGGGCATCAGCGTGCGCGGCCTCGAGGAGATCGTGGCGGTCGGCGACACCGGACGGTCCGCGGAGCGGGTGACCCGCCGCAAGCCGGTGGCGCCGGGCCTGGTCGACCTGGCCGAGCGGCTCTCCGACCGGCTGGAGACCCGGGTCAAGGTCGACCTCGGCCGGACCAAGGGCAAGATCACCGTCGAGTTCGCCTCGATGGAGGATCTGCAGCGCATCGTCGACGTGATGGACCCGCGGAACCGGAACGACCGCCCGATCTGAGCGTGAATCCGCATCGCTTTGTCGACAAAGCGATTAAGACACAAGTCGCTAGATCGGTAGATCTATCGAGGGATCTAGCCGCTCTTGGCGCGGCGGCGGGCGGCGCGTTCGCGCTTCTCGGCGGCGTCGAGGCGGGCGGCCTCCTCGAGCGTCGGCGCGCTCCCGCCGTACGACGCGGGGACCCACCAGGAGCCGGGCGGCTGCTGGTCGGCGGGGTAGGCCTGGATCGCGTCGCTGAGCAGCTCGGACATCCGCGAGCGCAGCTCGGCGGTCTCCGCGGCCGGGTCCTCGCCGCTGGGGTGGAGCGGCCGGCCGACCCGGATCAGGATCGGCTTGCCGCGGGAGAAGTCCTTCGGGTGGTCCTTGGTCATCATCCGCTGGGTGCCCCAGAGGATCACCGGGACCACCGGGACGCCGGCCTCGGCGGCGAGCCGGACCGCGCCGGTCTTGAACTCCTTGAGCTCCATGGCCCGGGAGATCGTGGCCTCGGGGAAGATGCCGACCGCCTCGCCGGCCCGGAGGTACTCCACCGCCGTCTGGTACGACGCGACGCCGGCGCCGCGGTCGACCTCGATGTGGTGCATCGAGCGCATCAGCGGCCCGGTCCAGCGATGGTCGAACAGCTCGCGCTTGGACATGAACCGGACCCTGCGCCCGGAGGCGTTGGCGGCCAGGCCGCCGTAGATGAAGTCGACGTACCCGACGTGGTTGACCGCGAGCATCACCCCACCGGTGCGCGGCACGTTCTCGGCGCCCTGCACGTCGATCCGCTGGCCGAGCAGCCGGAAGGCCGTCTTGCACGCGAGGATGATCGGCGGATAGGTGAGGTCGCGCATCCCGGCTCCTGGTGGCGTTGGCTGTCCCGAGCCTAGGGGTATCCCTGCAGCCGTCAGCGGCGGGTGGCCAGGAACTCCGCGATCCGGCCGATCGCCTCTTCCAGCACCTCCACGTCGGGCAGGGTGACGAGGCGGAAGTGGTCGGGGTCGGGCCAGTTGAAGCCGGTGCCGTGGGTGACCAGGATCTTCTTGGCCTGGAGCAGCTCGATCACGAACTTCTCGTCGTCCTCGATGCCGTAGACGTCCGGGTCGAGCCTCGGGAAGCAGTAGAGCGCACCCTGCGGCCGCACCGAGGTGACGCCGGGGATCTCGTTGAGCAGGCGGTGCGCGAGCATGCTCTGCTCGTAGAACCGGCCGCCGGGCACGATCAGCTCCTGCACGGACTGGTAGCCGCCGAGCGCGGTCTGGATGGCGTGCTGGGCGGGCACGTTGGCGCACATCCGCATGTTGGCGACCAGGGTCAGGCCCTCGAGGAAGTCGGTGGCCATCTCCTTCGGTCCCGAGATCATCACCCAGCCGGCGCGGTAGCCGCACACGCGGTAGCTCTTGGAGAGCCCGCTGAAGGTCAGGCACAGCACGTCGTGGCCGGCGGCGGTGGCCGCGTGGTGGTGCACCGCGTCGTCGAACAGGATCTTCTCGTAGATCTCGTCGGCGAAGACGACCAGCTCGTGCCGCCGGGCGATGTCGACCAGGCCCTTGACGATCTCCTGGGAGTAGACCGCGCCGGTGGGGTTGTTCGGGTTGATGATCACCAGCGCATGGGTGTTCTCGGTGATCTTCGACTCGATGTCGGCGAGGTCGGGGTTCCAGTCGTTCTCCTCGTCGCACAGGTAGTGGACGGGTACGCCGCCGGCCAGGGTCACCGCGCCGGTCCACAGCGGGTAGTCCGGCGCCGGGACCAGGATCTCGTTGCCGTCGTCGACGAACGTCTGGAGCACCATCGAGATCAGCTCGGAGACGCCGTTGCCGATGAAGACGTCGTCGACGGACACGTCCCGCAGGCCGTGCTCCTGGTAGTAGTGCGCGACGGCGGTGCGGGCGGGGTAGATGCCCTGGGAGTCGCTGTAGCCCTGGGCCTCGGGCAGGTGGTGCACCATGTCGGCGACGATCGCCTCCGGCGCGTCGAACCCGAACGGCGCGGGGTTGCCGATGTTGAGCTTCAGGATCCGGTGCCCCTCGGCCTCGAGGCGATGGGCCTCGACCAGGATCGGTCCGCGGACGTCGTACCGGACGTGCTGGAGCTTCTTGCTCTGGGTGATCGGGCGCACGGATCCATCCTGTCAGGCCCCGTGGCTCGCACTAACATGGGCGGTGGAGGAGCCCCATGTCCCGCAAGATCGTCCGGCTGACGCTGGACAACCTCGAGGCGCTGCCGGCGCCGTGCCGCTCCTGCCTGTTCTGGGAGCGCGATCCCGTACGCCGCAGCCGGGTCGCGGACCCCGACGCCGAGAAGGACGCGTGGGTCAGCCACGTGCTGCGGGAGTGGGGCTCGTGCGGCCGGGTCGCCCTGGTCGACGACGTGCCGGTGGGCTACCTGATCTACGCGCCGGAGGCGTTCGTGCCCGGGGCCGCGGGGTTCCCGACGGCGCCGATCTCGCCGGACGCGGTGCTGCTCACCACGGCGTACGTCGCGGCCGAGCACGCGGGCGGTGGGCTGGGCCGGATGCTGGTGCAGGGCATGGCCCGCGACCTGATCAAGCGCGACATCAAGGCGATCGAGGCGTTCGGGGACACCCGCGGCAAGGGCCAGCAGTCGTGCGTGCTGCCGGTGGAGTTCCTCGGCAGCGTGGGCTTCAAGACGCAACGGGCGCACAGCACCACCCCGCGGATGCGGATGGAGCTCCGGGCCGCGATCACCTGGCGGAGCGAGGTGGAGGCGGCGCTGGAGCGCCTCGTGGGTGCCGTGCGCCCGTCACCGAAGACGACACGCGCCCCGAAGGCCACCCGCGCACACGGGGTGGCGCCTCGGAGCCAGCCCTAGGGCCGGACGATGGTCAGGCGATGTACTCGGAGAGCTCGTTGAGCAGCGCGGCCTTGGGCCGGGCGCCGACGATGGACTTCACGACCTCGCCGCCCTGGTAGACGTTGATCGTCGGGATGCCGGTCACCCGGTAGGACGACGGCGTCACGGGGTTCTCGTCGACGTTCATCTTCAGGAAGGTGATCTTGTCGCTGTGGCTGTTCGCGATCTCGTCGAGGATCGGCGAGACCTGGCGGCACGGGCCACACCACTCCGCCCAGAAGTCCACGAGGACGGGCTTGTCGGACTTCAACACCTGCGCCTCGAACTCGGCGTCGGTCACGGCTGGGATGTTCGCCACTGATCTGAACCTTTCTCTGTCAACGTCTCTGTGCTGAGTCAACACCACCGGGGCCACGGGTGTTCCCGACCCGCCGCCGGGCTCGGCGAGGGGTCAGGCGCCGGCGGTCTGCACGGCCTCGACGACCGTCTCGGACTCGGCGCCGGCGCTGGAGGCCTCGTGGTCGAGGGCCGCGATGTAGCGCTCGGCGTCGAGCGCGGCGGCGCAGCCGGTCCCGGCAGCGGTCACGGCCTGCCGGTAGTGGTGGTCGACCAGGTCGCCGGCGGCGAAGACGCCGGGAAGGTTGGTGCGGGTGGACGGGTGCTGGACCAGCACGTAGCCGTTCTCGTCGAGGTCGACCTGGCCGGCCAGCAGCTCCGAGCGCGGGTCGTGGCCGATCGCGATGAACAGCCCGGTGGCGGCGAGGTTCCGGGTGTCGCCGGTGACCGTGTCGCGCAGGGTGACGCTCTCGAGGCGGTCGTCGCCGTTGATCTCGGCGATCTCGGCGTTCCAGACGATCTCGAGCTTGGGGTCGGCGAAGGCCCGCTCCTGCATGATCTTCGAGGCGCGCAGCGAGTCGCGACGGTGGATGAGGGACACCTTCGACCCGAACCGGGTGAGGAAGGTGGCCTCCTCGATGGCGGAGTCGCCGCCGCCGACCACCGCGATGTGCTGGTCGCGGAAGAAGAAGCCGTCGCAGGTGGCACACCAGGAGACGCCGCGGCCGGAGAGCTCCTCCTCGCGGGGCAGGCCGAGCTTCCGGTAGCCGGAGCCGGTGGCCAGGATGACCGAGCGCGCCGTGTAGGTGTCCGTGGCCGTCTTCACGATCTTGATGTCGCCGGTGAGGTCGACCTCGACGATGTCGTCGGGCACCAGCTCGGCGCCGAACCGCTCGGCCTGGCCGCGCATCTCCTCCATCAGGGCCGGGCCCATGATGCCGTCGCGGAAGCCGGGGAAGTTCTCGACCTCGGTGGTGTTCATCAGCGCACCGCCGGCGGTCACGGAGCCCTCGAAGACGAGCGGGGCCAGCGACGCCCGGGCGGCGTACACGGCCGCCGTGTAGCCCGTCGGCCCGGAGCCGATGATGATGACGTTGCGCGGTGCGGACATGCGGTGCGGCTCCTCGATTGATGGACGTGCCGTATCAACGAATCGTAGGCGAGCCGCATTCCCGTACGCCGCCCCCCGCCGCGGGGTGCCCGGGCTACGGGATCGGGAGCGTGAGCGAGCGGACCGGCTCGGCGCCGCCACAGAGGTAGACCTCGGCGACCTGGGTGTCCCCGGCCGGCATCCGGAAGGCGACGACCGCCGGGCGCCCGCCGTACCGGACGGGGACGAAGGTGCCCGTGCCCTGGCTCCTGGTGGCGCACTTCGCGAGGTTGGTGGCCCAGGGACTGCTGAGATTGGCGTCGCCGGCCGACTCGGCCGTGAGCGCGTAGGTCTGGACGCGGTGGATGTCGCGGGAGAGCTCGTCGGGGTCCAGCTTGAAGACCTTCCCGCTGAGGGGCTCGGGCGCTGCTGCGTAGTCGCCGGACGTCGCCCTCGCCCTGGCTCGACTGTGCGCGGCTGCCCGGCTCCTCCTCGGCCTCGGCACCGCTGCCCCCGGCGTCGGAGTCCGCTGCCACCCCCCCGGACGTGGCGTTGTCCCCGTCGTCGCTGGTCCCGGCGCCGATCACCTGGCCGACGCCGATCCCGACGACGACCACGGCGGCGGCGGCCACCAGCATCGAGGCCACCCGGCGCCGGCGCGTGGCCAGCTGCGTCACGGGGGCCCGGCGGCCGGGTTCGTCGGCGAGGTCGTCGAGCACACGGTCCATCCGGGCGGCCACCTCGGGCGGCATCGGCTCGTCGTGCCGGGCCTCGCCGAGCAGGCGGCGCACCTCCTCCTCGTGAGCGGGGTTGAGCGGGTTGTCAGGTTCGTCGGTCATGCGGGTGCACCTCCTCTCGTGGCTGGGTTCGTCGTGGGCCGGTCCGGCCTCAGGCCTCCGCGGGGGGAGCGCGGGGCCTCGATGATCGGACGGGCGGGGCCGGGTCGGGGTTCCCCGGGTCGACGTGGTCGTCGTCACCGCCGGGAGCCAGGATGCCGAGCAGTACGGCGAGCCGGGCGCGGCCGCGGGAGCAGCGCGACTTGACCGTCCCGACGGCGCAGTCGAGCATCTCCGCCACCTCGGCGACGGGGTAGCCCTCCATGTCGACCAGGACCAGCGCCGCCCGCTGGTCGGCCGGCAGCGTGGCCAGCGCGTCCAGCACGATCCGGCGCCGCTCCTCCGCGACCGAGCGGTCGGCAGGGTCCTCGGTCCCGGCGGTGGCGGTCGCCAGCGACCCCCGGCCGACGTGCTCGTCGAGGTCGTCCGGCAACGCGTCGGCGCGACGTACCTTCGCGGCCCGGATCCGGTCCAGGCAGGCGTTGACCACCACCCGGTGCAGCCAGGTGGTGACCGCCGCCTCGCCGCGGAACGAGCCCGCCCGCCGGTACGCCGCCACGAGGCCGTCCTGGAGCCCGTCGGCGGCGTCCTCGGGGTTGCCCATGGTGCGCAGCGCGACCGCCCAGAGCCGGTCTCGGTGGCGGGCGAACAGGGCACCGAAGGCGTCGGCGTCACCGTGCACGTGCGCCGAGAGCAGCTCCGCGTCGGAGCGCTCGTCGGACGCGGGCGACAGCGAGGGCCGGTCAGCCACGGACCACGACCTCGGCGACCTCGCCCCGGAAGCCGCCCTCCACGGGCGGGATCGAGGTCAGCCAGACGACGAGGAACCGGCCGGTGGCCGGCTTGTCGAGGGTGATCCGGGTCGTCTCGGTCTCGACCTGCTCGGACGCGACCGGCTTCAGCCCCTGGATGCCGGACGGCTCGCTGTCGGCGAGGTAGAGCGTCACACCGGTCGGGGCGCCGACCAGGGTGAGGTCGACCGAGCTGACCTGCTGCCGGCCCTGGAGGTCGATGGTCAGGCCGGCCCCGGACTTGAGCCCGCCGGGACCGAAGTTCTGCTCGTAGGTCTGGGTGCGCCAGGTGGTGGCCGGGTCGCCGTCGACCACCAGCGGCGCCAGCTCCGGGTTCTCCTCGGGCGGGTCGCCCTGCGGGTCGAAGTCGGCGGCCACCAGGTTGGCGAGCGGCGTCGCGGACGTGGACGGCTGGGTGGCCGGGGTGGTCGCGGCCTGGTCCTCCTCGGGCAGGTCGCCCAGCGGGGAGCGACCGCGGCCGAGGTTGAACGCGACGATGATCGCGACCAGCAGCAGCGTGCTGGCCCCGAGGACGGCCGCCAGCCGCAGCCAGCTCCGCCCGGGGACGCCGTCGTCCTCGTCCTCGTCGTCGGGCAGGGGGATCACCCCGCTGCCGGTGCTGACGGGGGAGCCGGTGCCGGTGCTGGCGTCCCAGGGCCAGTACTCGGGGTTGGCACCGGAGGCGGCCCCGGGGCGGGGTCGGCGGACCGGGCTGCCGTCGGCGGGGTCGGGGGCGAACAGCGGCCGCTCGGGCGGCTCCTCGAACGGCGGCGGAGGCGGCGGCGTCTCGGCGCGGGCGGTCAGCCAGGAGACGTCGTCGGTCTCGTCGTCGAAGATCGGCAGGCCGGCCTGGGTCGGCTGCTCGGCCGGCGGAGCCGCCGGCGGTTCCGGTTCCGGTTCCGGTTCGGGTTCAGGCGCTGGATCCGGTGCCGGGGGTGCCGAGGCGGGCGCCACCGGCGCGGCCGCCGGCCCGGGCACCAGCGGCAGGAACCGGGTGTCGGCCCCGGGTGCGATGCCGTTCTTCCGGCCGGCCGCTGCCTCGGCCGCCGCCATGCCGGACGCGTCGCCGACGAAGTCGCGCAGCTCCTCGCAGATGGCGTGGGCGGTGTCGAGGTGGGAGTCCCCGCCGGCGCCGTGCAGGTTGATCACCTGGTCGCACAGGGTGTCCAGCGGCCGCGGGACCCCGGCCCGGACCTGGCGCGGGCGGAGCACGCGGCCGTTGTCCTGCGGCGCCTTCGGTACGGCGGAGCGCGACACCCCGGGCCAGCGTCCGGTGAGCAGGAAGTAGAGCAGCGCCGCGAGGTCGGTGACGTCCGTGGACAGCCGTCCGGGCGGCAGCCCGAGCAGCGCGGCGTCCACCGAGAAGCCGATCACCCGCACCGACCCGCTGACGTCGATCAGCACGTTCTCCGGCACCAGCCGGCCGTGCGCCACCCCGGCGTCGTGGGCGCTGGAGATCGAGGCCGCCACCTCGGACACGATCCACGCGGCCCGGCGGGAACCGACCGGCCCCTCGCGGGCGACCAGGATGTCGAGGGAGGTGCCGGAGCCCCACTCGTTGACGACGTACGCGACGTCGTCGCGCGCGTCGACGTCGAGCACCCGCAGGATTCGCCGGTCGAGCACCGTCGCCGAGCGCCGGGCGGCGGCCATCATGCTCTCCGCCCGGTCGTCCGAGGCGGCGATGACGTGCACGGCGACGTGCCGGTCCAGCGTGCGGTCGTGTGCCCGCCAGAACCGGCCGTTCCCGCTCTCGCTCAGCAGGTCGACGAGCAGGTAGCGGCCGGCCAGGACGTCGCCCGGTCGGATCGAGTGCGGCACTGGGTGCGCGCCTCCTCCCGGCATGGCTCGGCGAACGGCTTCGGGGCGTCTCTCGCCCTACCCGTCATCGTAGGACGCTTCAACCGCGACGTGCGGAGGGCAGCCGCCGCGTCACCGTGTCCATGACCTCGGTCACCTCGGTCAGGCGGAGGACCCGGGCCAGGACGAGGAACGCGACCACGTCCACGACGGTCACGACGAACGCGCGCAGGGC
Organism: uncultured Actinomycetota bacterium; assembly: GCA_963803235.1. Lineage (GTDB taxonomy): Bacteria > Actinomycetota > Actinomycetes > Propionibacteriales > Nocardioidaceae > Nocardioides. The sequence goes on along the minus strand of CAWDLL010000006.1, from coordinate 721,009 downwards.
GGCGACGGCCAGGTGCGGATCCGCGCCCAGGTCGTCGAGAAGCAGCGACGCCCCCCACGCGACGGCGGTGGAGCCGGCGGCCGCCACGAGGAGGCGGACGAGGTACCGCGCCAGCCGGGCGGTGCCGAGGCCGCCGAGGATCCGGCGCAGCACGAGGTAGGACAGCATCGAGCCCACGACGTACGCCGCGGTGTAGGCGAGGACGAGCGCCGGCGAGGTGTCCTTCGCGGACGTCTCCCTGACCAGGACGATCGCGACGCCGATGTTGACCACGGCGATGACGGACTGGATCCAGAAGACGGTCCGGGTCATCTCGAGCGCGTAGAAGCCGCGCAGGATCAGGTAGTGGACGGTGAAGAAGACCAGCCCGAAGCCGAACAGCGCCAGCGTCGGCGAGAAGAGCGGGTAGTCGGACTGGCCGGCGCCCCAGCCCCAGATCACGTGGGCGACGTCGCGCGAGATCACCGGCAGCAGCAGGGCGAACGGGATGACGACCGCGAGCGCGCTGCGCATGGCGACGCCGAGGGTGCGGGCGAGGCCGGGGTGGTCGGCGTCGTTCGCGGACGCGCTGAGCCGGGGCAGGATCGCCGTCGCCAGGGACACGGTGACCACCGAGTGCGGGACCATCACGATCAGGAAGGTCAGGGAGTAGACGGTGTAGCCGGTGCCGTCGGCGCCCGGCGGCGCGTCCGCCGTACCTCCCGAGGCCAGCCGGACGACCACGGTGTAGGCGACCTGGTTGACGATCACGAACATGCACGGTCCACATGCCGAGCCGCAGGGTGTGCCCGAGCCCGGCGTCGCGGAAGTCGAAGCGGGGCCGGAAGTGGAAGCCGGCGGCCCGCAGGTAGGGCAGCAGGATCAGCAGCTGCGCCACGATGCCGACGGTCGAGCCGATGCCGAGCAGCGCCTCCTGCCCCGTCGTGAACGCGGCGTCCCGCTCGGCTCCCGAGGCGGGCCCGTAGACGACGAGGTAGATGACGAGTACGGCGACCGCGATCAGGTTGTTGGCGATCGGCGCCCACATCATCGGCCCGAACTTGCGGCGGGAGTTCAGCACCTGCCCGACCAGCACGAACATCCCGTAGAAGAAGACCTGCGGCAGGCAGAAGCGGGCGAAGTCGATGATCGACTCCTGCTGGGCCGCGAGCTCCGGGGTGCCGTACTTCTCGTCGAGGTAGAGGTTCATCACCCAGGGCGCGGCCACGACCAGCAGGATCGTCACCGCGCCGAGGAACAGGATCGCCAGCGTCATCACGCGGTTGGTGTAGGCGTCGCCGCCGTCCGCGTCGTTCTGCATGGCCCGCACGAGCTGCGGCACCAGCACGGCGTTGAAGATGCCGCCCGCCAGCAGGATGTAGACCATGTTCGGGATCGTGTTGGCGATGTTGAACAGGTCGGCGTGCAGGCCGGCGCCGAGGGCGGCGATCAGCAGCGAGGACCGGACGAACCCGCTCATCCGCGAGACCACGGTGCCGGCGGCCATCACCGCCGTGTTCGAGAGGATCCCGGCGGTCTCGGGGTTCGCCTCCGTGGGGACCGGCTCGGTCATGCCCGCGCCTTCCGGACCCGGCGGACCAGGCGCACGCCGATGGTGCCGAACAACAGCGCGACCCCGGTGCCGAGGATCAGCCAGATCACCTGGCTGACCTGCACCGAGCGGATCGGCAGCTCCTCGGACGAGCCGATCGGGGTGCCGTCCTCGTCGGTCACCAGCAGCTGCACGTTGTGCACGCCGAGCCGGTCGGTGGCGGCCTCGAGCAGGACCGAGGTGCTGCTGTCCGCGGCGATGTCGATCGTCTCCGGTGAGTCGATCGTGAGCGGGTCCTCGCTCAACGCGGCGATCTGGACCGTGACCGGGTGGTCGAGCCGGTTCGTGATCGTGGCCGCGAACCGGCCGGTGCTGCTGGACAGGGTGACGGCGCGTGGGGCGTCCACCTCGATCGAGCCGAGCTGGTCGGCGATCCACTGGCTCGAGCGGTCGGCGTCCGCACGCGCGGCGTCGGGGTCCGCGCGGCTGGCGTAGGACACCGTCGTCAGCGACTCGTCCGCGACCGAGGCGGCCACGGTGTCGTTGCGGGTCAGCACGTTCTGGAGGGTCGCGCCGATGCCGGCGAGGTCCGCTGCCGCCGAGAAGTTCTCGGCGTCGAGCTCGCGGCGGACCTGGGTGCCGGGGTACTCCAGGTCGTCGGCCTCCACCCCGACGCCGCGGCGCGAGGTCACCTCGCCGATGTCGACCAGGTTCAGCCAGTCGACGTCCAGGCCGCCGAAGAAGCCGAGGGTGCTGTCGGGGTCCCAGTTCTGCGGCATCACGACGACCAGGGGCGGCCGCTCCGGGTCGAGCGCGCGGACGGCGGCCTCGCTGAGGATCTGCTGGCGCAGGGCGACGGCCGACAGCGGGTCGCCGGGGCCGGGGCCGCCCTCCTCGGTCGACCACGAGGTGGGGGTCAGGTGGCGGCCGCCGACCCGGGCGAGGGGCGGTGCGCCGTCGGGGAACATCCGGTCGGTGACCAGGATCGTCGAGTTCGCGCGGATCTCCGGCAGCGCCGCGGGGTCGACGTACCCGCTCGGCGAGGAGACGGCGGGGCTGGTGGTGAAGCCACCCGGCTCCAGGGTCCGGCCGCTGCGCCGGCGGGCCGCGACGTACATCTCGGGGTCCTGCTCGGCCGCCGCCGACACGTCGAGATCGCCGTACGGCAGCGCGAGGATCTCGTCGCCGGCCATGGCGTCCTGCATCTTGTCCAGCCACGCGGTGCCGGGCTCGGTCGCGGGATTCGTCGCCGGCTCCTCGACGTCCGGGTCCGCGCTCGTCGGACTCGCCGTCTGTTGGTTCGGCGGTGGGGCTGCCGGACGGCGACTCGCCCTCACCGGGTTCGCCGGACGGCACGGTGTCGTCGAGCGACCGGGGCGGGTTGCCGGCGACGAGCCGCCGCACCGCTTCCGGGACGGCGGGGTCGACCAGCCAGCTCACGGGCCGCGACCCGGCGGAGGCGCCGAAGTCGACCAGCGTCCGCAGCGCGCCGCCGCTGGACAGGGTCTCGGCCCACTCCTCCTCGTCGACGATGCTGCCGTCGCCGGCGTACCGCACCTGGTGCCGGAGTGGGATGACCAGGGCGGTGTCGACCGGCTTCTGGTCCTCCGGCAGCAGCGGGATGAACGTGCGGGCCCGTCCGTCGGCCGTGTCGTCGCGGGGTTCGACGGAGTCGCCGAGCGCGTGCACGCCGAACCAGTAGACCCCCGGCGCGCTCACGAGGATCTCCTTGCGCGGGACCCGGATCCTGAACAGCTCCGACTCCCCGGCCTCGAGCATGTCGATGTGGTCGAAGGTGCCGGGGGTGGTGATCCGCTCGCCGACGAACTCGGCGGCGTCGACGTCGGTCGCCTCGGCGAGGTCGGCGCTGGTCGTGATCGGCTGCTCGGACACGAACGCGTGCAGGTTGACCGCGGTGAACGGGTCGGGGCTGTGGTTCGTGACCGTCCCGGTGATCTCGATCGGCCCCTTCTCGGGGAGGTACGACGGCGTCAGGCCGGCGATGGTGACCTCGAGGGGGTCCCGGGCGGCTCGGGCACGGACTCGGGCGGTGGTCGCCGCGCGGGCGTGGGACCTGCTGGTCGCCACCGCGCGCTCCGCCACGGACGCGGCGTCCGGAGGATCGTCGGCCGCGGCTGGTGCGCCCGTCGCCACGGTGGTCGCCGCCACCGCCACGAGGGCAGGCAGCAGCGACAGCGGGCGAAGCATGCGACGACTGTAGCCGCCGACCCGGTGCCCACCGCGCCGACGCATCGGCGGCCCGCGAGCGCGCGACGGATAGAGTTTCCTGTCGTGTCCGACACCGCCCTGCCTCCCCTCCAGATCTCCGAGGTGCAGCGCTCGGCGGCGGCGGAGCTGGACCGGGTCGCGCCGGTGATCGACGAGCTCGGCACCCGCTTCCGCGAGGCCGGCTTCGAGCTGGCCCTGGTGGGCGGTCCGGTCCGCGACGCGATGCTCGGCCGGCAGCACAACGACCTCGACTTCACCACGTCCGCGCGGCCCGAGCAGACCGAGCGGCTGCTCCGCGGCTGGGCGGACGCGGTCTGGGACCTGGGCCGGGCGTTCGGCACCATCGGCTGCCGCAAGGGCGACTGGCAGGTCGAGATCACGACGTACCGCTCGGAGTCCTACGACCCCGACTCCCGCAAGCCCGACGTGGCCTTCGGCGACACCCTCGCCGGCGACCTCGGCCGGCGCGACTTCACGGTCAACGCGATGGCGGTACTGGTGCCGGACCGCACGTTCGAGGACCCGTACGGCGGGGTGGTCGACCTCGCGCACCGGGTGCTGCGCACGCCGGGCCGGCCGGAGGACTCCTTCTCCGACGACCCGCTGCGGATGATGCGGGCGGCCCGGTTCGCCGCGCAGCTCGGTTTCACGGTGGACCCGGCGGTGGTGGCGGCGATGACGGCGATGGCCGGCCGGATCGAGATCATCTCGGCCGAGCGGGTCCGTGACGAGCTGGTCAAGCTGGTCTGCGGCCCCTACCCGCGGCTCGGCCTGACCCTGCTCGTCGAGACCGGCCTCGCGGCGTACGTGCTGCCCGAGCTGCCCGCGCTGGCGCTCGAGCGCGACGAGCACCACCGGCACAAGGACGTCTACGAGCACACGCTCACCGTCCTCGAGCAGTCGATCGAGCTCGAGCACCGGCTCGGCGGCGGTCCCGACTTCGTGTCCCGGTTCGCGGCGTTGATGCACGACGTCGGCAAGCCGCGCACCCGCCGCTTCGTCGACGACGGCACCGTGACCTTCCACCACCACGACGTGGTCGGCGCCAAGCTGACCCGCAAGCGGATGCGGGCGCTGCGCTTCTCCAACGACGACACCGACGCGGTGGCGAAGCTGGTCGAGCTGCACCTGCGCTTCCACGGGTACGGCGACGGCGAGTGGACCGACTCCGCCGTACGCCGCTACGTCCGCGACGCCGGCGACCAGCTGGAGCGGCTGCACATCCTGACCCGCGCCGACTGCACCACCCGCAACGAGCGCAAGGCGGAGCGGCTGCGGCGCACCTACGACGAGCTCGAGGAGCGGATCGCCCGGCTCTCCGAGGAGGAGGAGCTGGCCGCGATCCGGCCCGACCTCGACGGCAACCAGATCATGGAGATCCTCGGGATCGGTCCCGGGCCGCGAGGTGGGGGCGGCGTACGCGTTCCTGCTCGAGCTGCGGCTCGAGGAGGGGCCGAAGGACCCGGACGCGGCCAAGGCCGCGCTGCTCGACTGGTGGGACAAGCGGGGCGAGGCGTGACCCGACCGGCGGCGTGTCCGTTGTGCCGGGCATGACGAACCTGCCTGCACAGCTCGAGGAGTCCATCGAGGTCGCCGCCCCGCCCGCGAAGGTGTGGTCGCTGCTGACCGACCTGCCGCGGATGTCGGCCTGGAGCCCCCAGGTCGTGAAGACCGTGGTCCGCGGACCCGTCCAGCTCGGCACCCGCAGCTACAACCTGAACCGGCGCGGCCCGCTCTTCTGGCCGACCCGGTCGAAGGTGGTCCGCTTCGAGCCGCACCAGGAGTTCGCGTTCCGCGTGAAGGACAACCGCACGATCTGGTCGTTCACCCTGGAGCCGGCCGGTGCCGGGACGAAGGTGACCCAGCGCCGCGAGACCCCGGACGGCATCTCCGACATCTCGCTGCGGCTGACCAAGGTCGCCCTCGGCGGCCAGGAGGTCTTCACCGGCGAGCTGCGCGACGGCATGCGGCAGACCCTGGAGCGGATGAAGGCCGACGCCGAGGCCTGACTCGCTGGTTGAGGAGGTTGCGCAGCAACCGTCTCGACAACCGTGCCCATGGAGGTGATCGACCCCCGGGTGCAGTCCCGGGGGCCGACCACGTTCGGGGGAGGGGTCAGCGCCGGATGACGAACCCTTCGACGTAGGCCTCGCCGCGGGCCACCTCGATCCGGATCGTGTGCCGGCCGTCGCCGAGGCCGGCGTACACCTTCCGGCCGTTCAGGCTCACCCGGTTGGTGTCGCCTCGCAGCGAGAGGTTCGGCTGCCGCTCGCCGTCGATCCACACCTTCAGCGCGCCGCCCCGCTGGGACCGACCGTGCAGCAGCTCGAGGCGCGGGCTCGTGAAGGAGTACGTCGCTCCGTCCGTGCCGCTGCCCTTGCCGAGGTTGTCGCAGTAGTTGCCGTCGTCGGCCCGGTCGTCGCGGACGGTGCGCCAGCTGCCGGTGCGGTCGACCGCGCCGGACTGGAAGTTGACGTGCCGGTTGGAGGTGGGTCGTGCGGCCACCGTGACGTCCACGCCGGCGCTGTCGGTCTCGCCGAGCGGGTCGGTCACGGTGAGGGTGACGTGCTTCGTGCCCGGCCTGGCCGTACGACGTCGTCACGACCTCGCCGACCGCGTCCTTGCGTCGTGCCGCCGTTGCCGAAGTCCCAGCTGTAGTCGAGGTCGCCGGGGGTCTCGGCGTCGTCGGAGTCCGCCGCGCTGAGCTCGACGTCCTCGCCGACCGTCACCGACGTCGGCGTCGCGGATGCGGCCGCCGTGGGCGCGGTGTTCGGCCCGGGCTCGACCGGCTCGTAGCCGTAGTCGAACGTCGCCGCACCCGTCGCCCATGTCGAACGACACGTCGCCGGTCAGGTCGCCGTCCGAGCATGTCCGGCCCTCCTCGGTGCCGGTCATCGAGGTGACCTCGAAGCCCAGGCAGTCGTAGCGGAACCGCCACGGGTTGGCGACGTCCGGGTAGGACGGGTCGACGGAGCTGTTGCCCGGGTCCGTGTAGTTGTCGGTGTGCCCCTCGCCGGCGTCGGAGAACGTCGACCGGTCCGGCGCCGCGGTGAACGCGGCGTCGCTGAGGTCCGGCGCCTCGTTGCCCGGGTCGGGCGTGGAGTCGAGCGGCGACTGGGCCGGCGGGTTCGGGACGCCGTTGTTGCCGTAGCCGTGCGCCTCGTCGGTGTAGACGAGCGACAGCCCGGCGCCGAACGCGATCGGGTCGCGGTCGATCTGGTCCTGGCCGTCGAGGTCGAAGCCGCTGCGGTCGCGCAGCTCGAGGTAGTAGGCGTGGTCGGCGGGCGTCTCCGCACCCGCGGCGACGTACGCCCAGCCCGGCGTGCACTGCTGGGCGGTGCTCAGGTCGGTCCGGCAGCCGCCGTTGTAGACCCGCTCGTCGTCCGGACCGCCGCTGGTCTCCAGGTCGGTGACCAGCACCTCGCGCGGCTCCTCGCCGGGCTCGGTCAGCGGTGACCTTGAGGTCGTCGATGAACCAGCCGGGACGGGCCAGGCCGGGGTCGGTCGCGTAGCTGAACCGCAGGGCGCCGTTCGCGGCGCCGGCCAGGTCGCTGATGTCGTAGCTGTCGGCGAGGAACACCGCGTCCGGGTAGCCCTCGGTCTTCCGGTCGGTCGCCTCGGTGCCCGCGTCGTAGGAGCCGCTGGTGCCGGTGATGCCGTTGTCGTACTTCGTCTGGCAGGCGTTCGGCGTTCGGGTTGCCGGCGAGCGGGTCGGTGTTCGACGTCGTGAAGCCGGCCTCCGACGCGTGCGACGTGTAGGTCTCGCCCTGGTCGGTCGTCGTCGAGCACGTAGCCGTAGTCGAAGTCCCACTCGATGTCCCACAGCGACTTGAACTCCAGCGTCACCGTCGCTGCCCGGGGTCGGCCGTCGGCCAGCTCGGGGATCGCGAGGTCGAGGTTGTGCCCGCCGGTCGGCGCGCAGCCGAAGTCGTTGCCGGACTGCGACCACCAGGCGTGCGTCTTGCTCGCGGTGTCGCCGCGTGTCGAACACCGCCGGGTCGAGCAGCTGCCGGCCGGGCAGCTTCGCGACGTACGCCTGGGAGTTCTGCACGCGGCCGTCGTCGCCCTCGGTCAGGGTGTACGGCGTCGCCGTCCGGGCGCTGCCAGCTCGATGGTGTCGGTGTCCTCGCTTGCGAGTCGGTCCAGCCGTCGACGTCCTGCGTGCTGCCGGGCTCGAGCACCTGCGGCACGATCCAGCCGAGCTCCTGGCGCGAGAACACGTCCATGTTCTGCGACTTGTCGGTGGCCATCAGGTTCCAGTCGCCGTAGGTCTCCCGGCTGTCGCGTGGAGTAGAAGTCGGGCAGGCCGAGCGAGTGGCCGTACTCGTGGGAGATCACGCTGGCCTTGTCGATCGCGGTCTCGGGGTTCACGTTGTACGGGCCGACCCGGACGAACACCTTGAGGGCGTCGCCGGTGTCGGTGGTGGTCGTCTCGGAGTAGGTGTCGTCGGTGTACCAGAGCGGCCGGCCCTCGAGGTCCTTGAGCTGGTCGTCGGTGGTGTAGCCGGGCAGGCCGGTGTCCGGGTCGGTGTAGTAGAACTCCAGCGACGACGAGTGCGGCCAGACGTTGTCGTACGGCGCGTCGGTGTAGGGGCAGCCGAGCGACGGCCGAGCTGGGACGCGCCGTTGCCGCCGCAGCCGGCGAAGACGGCCATGAAGAAGTCGACGATGCCGTCCTTGTCGGTGTCGTAGTCGGAGTAGTCGATCTCCGGGTCGGCGATGACCGCGGCGTCGCGGACCAGCTTGCCGGGGCCGCCGCAGCCGGAGTCGATCGCTGCCGGGCGCCGGCGATCGCCGTAGCCGCCGGACGTCGGCGCCGTAGAACGCGGTGTTGCCGGGCAGCTGGTAGACGCCGTCCTGGATCCGCTCCGGGTAGAGCCGGGGTGTCCTGCCGGGGACCGGGGTGTCGGCGAAGGTCAGGCCGCCGGTGCAGGTGTCGCCGGGCAGCTCGCGCGGGGTGAAGTCGAACTCGGCGCCGGTCGTCCGCGAAGCCGGCCGGTCGCGATGCCGGTCGACGGGACGGTGCCGTGCGGGAAGAGCTGGCCGAGCGACATCTCCTGGTAGAGGTTGTACGTCGAGCCCTCGAACGTCCGGGTGCGTTGATCACGGTGTCGAGGTCGCGCTCGTGGGTCGGTCTGGTACTCGCGGTCGTTGTAGGCGACGGGCACGACCGGGAACGGGCGGTCGCCGTACCTCGCGGTCTCGTAGCTCTCGCCGGGCGGGATCACCTTGGGGCCGTGGCGACGCACCGGTGTCGTGCTCGGGGTGGCCGGCAACGGTCAGCACGGCGCTGGTCGAGAGGTCGCGCCAGACCAGCTCCGGGGACTCGGTCAGCGAGTCCGCCTGCTGCTCGAGCACCAGGGTCTGGCGTGCCCTCGGCCGGGACGGTCGCGCGTCCAGGTGATCGAGTCCGCGGTGACGGGGTGCGTCCCGGGGCCGCTGGCGCCGAGGAACGTCGGTGCCGGCGGGCGCGGTCAGCGTGACGGTGGCCGGCGTGGGGGCGAGGTTGGTGCTCGTGAGGATGATCCGCGAGGGGTACTCGTCGTCCGGCTTCACCCAGCCCTGCGGCGCTGACGAAGGAGTTCTCGATCGTGATCCCGCCGGTCTCGGCCGGTCGAGGGGACCCCGAGCTGGACGGGCTGGGCCAGGGCCGGGAGCCGCGGCGGTGGCCGGGGCGACGGGGAGGACGGCGAGGAGGCCGGCGGCCAGGGCGGTGGTGACCGCCGATGCGCGCAGGGCACGAAGTCGCTGGTGGGACATGGGCACCTCGGGGAGTGAGTCGGTGCCTCCCAAACGACGCGAGGTGACCCGCGGTTACGCGGCCTCGGTGGTTGAGGTGCGAAGGCCCGCTCAGGGCCTGAGCCTCGAAACCCCGGAAGTGAAGCAGGGCGGCGACCGAAGTGGTCACCGCCCTGCTCTGAGTTACGGGGTTTCGAGGCTCGTCGCTGGCGCTCCTCGCACCTCAACCACCGGTGGTGGGTCACTCCTCGCCGGCGATGAACGCCTCGACCCGGCGCCGGCCCTCGTCGTCGGGCAGCTGCACCGGCGGCGACTTCATGAGGTACGACGACGCGGAGACGATCGGGCCGCCGATGCCGCGGTCCTTGGCGATCTTGGCCGCGCGGATCGCGTCGATGATGATGCCCGCGGAGTTGGGGGAGTCCCAGACCTCGAGCTTGTACTCCATGTTCAGCGGTACGTCGCCGAACGCGCGGCCCTCGAGCCGGACGTAGGCCCACTTGCGGTCGTCGAGCCAGGCGACGTAGTCGGACGGCCCGATGTGCACGTTGCGGGCGGCGATGTCGTGCTGCATGTTCGACGTGACCGACTGGGTCTTGGAGATCTTCTTGGACTCCAGGCGCTCGCGCTCGAGCATGTTCTTGAAGTCCATGTTGCCGCCGACGTTGAGCTGGTAGGTGCGGTCCAGCACCACGCCGCGGTCCTCGAACAGCTTCGCCAGCACCCGGTGGGTGATGGTCGCGCCGACCTGCGACTTGATGTCGTCGCCGATGATCGGGACGCCGGCGTCCTCGAACTTCTTGGCCCACACGGGGTCGGAGGCGATGAAGACCGGGAGCGCGTTGACGAAGGCGACGCCCGCGTCGATGGCGCACTGGGCGTAGAACTTGTCGGCGACCTCGGAGCCCACGGGCAGGTAGGAGACCAGGACGTCGGCCTCGGTGTCCTTGAGCACCTGGACGATGTCGACCGGCTCGGCGTCGGACTCGTCGATGGTCTCGCGGTAGTACTTGCCGAGACCGTCGTGGGTGTGGCCGCGCTGCACGGTCACGCCGAGCGGCGGGACGTCGGCGATCTTGATCGTGTTGTTCTCCGACGCGGCGGTGGCCTCGGACAGGTCGAAGCCGACCTTCTTCGCGTCGACGTCGAACGCCGCCACGAACTCCACGTCGGAGACGTGGTAGTCACCGAAGGTGACGTGCATGAGGCCCGGGACCGTGCCGGCTGGGTCGGCGTCGCGGTAGTACTGGACACCTTGGATGAGGGAGGTGGCGCAGTTGCCGACTCCCACGATTGCTACTCGTACCGAACCCATCGGGTTTCCTTCCTTGTCACTTTCGTCGCGTCAGCTGAGGGGCTGGGGTTGTTCGTCGCCGGGAGCGACGGGAGGGGGTGGCGGCGGCCGTCTGGCCGTTGTTGCGTTCCGCGTTGATCAGGTCGGAGAGCCAGCGCACCTCGCGCTCGACCGACTCGACCCCGTGTCGCTGGAGCTCGGCGGCGTACCGGTCGACTTCCTTCTGGGTGATCGAGAGCTGGTTCTGCACCCGGTCCAGCCGCTCCTGGAGACGGGTCCGGCGCCCTTCGAGCACGCGGAGCCGGATCTCCATGTCGGTCCGCCCGAAGAAGGCGAACCGGATGTCGAAGTTGTCGTCCTCCCACGCCGTCGGGCCCACCTCGGACATCAACCGCGAGAACTCGCGGTCGCCGGCGTCGGTGAGCTGGTAGACGATGCGCGGCCGGCGGGTGACCGGGGTCGGCGTGGTCGCGGCCTCCTCGATCAGCGCGCCGCGCAGCATCTTCTTCAGGGTGGGGTAGAGCGACCCGTACGACAGCACCCGTCCCCAGCCGAGCATGAGGTTCAGGCGCTTGCGCAGCTCGTAGCCGTGCATGGGTCCCTCGTGCAGCAGTCCGAGGACTGCCAGCTCGATGGTCTCTCCACGACGTGCCACGCGACATATCGTACCGATATATCCAGGATTTCGAACGCGGGGTCATGTCCGGAGTGTGTCGAGGGTCGCGTTCGCGTCACTTAGCCCCCTTGTGAACCGTTGCGTACTCTGTATCGGGCGCCCGCCGAGCGCCCCCGAGCCCACTGCCGTCGAAGACACCCGGAGTTCTCCTCTTGCCTGGAAAGCGCCGCGCCGCTGGACCACCCGTCACGAAGCCCGCCGCGAAAAAGGGGACCCCGCGCACCCGCAAGCAGAAGCTGCTGCGGGTGGGCAAGTGGGTCGGCCTCGTCGGCCTGGTCTTCGTCCTGATGGCTGCGGGCAGCTTCGTGTTCCTCTACCAGACGATCGACGTCCCGGACCCGAACGAGGACTTCCAGACCCAGACGTCGTTCGTCTACTACAACGACGGCAAGACCGAGCTCGGGCGCTACGCCACGCAGAACCGCGAGTCGATCCCGCTCGACGAGATGCCGCAGAACATCCAGGACGCCGTGGTCGCCGCGGAGAACCAGTCGTTCTGGACCGACAAGGGCATCGACCCCAAGGGCATCCTCCGGGCGGCGTTCAGCAACGCCAGGGGCAACGCGACCCAGGGTGCGTCCACGATCACGCAGCAGTACGTCAAGATCCTGTACCTCACCCAGGAGCGGTCGCTGACCCGCAAGGCCAAGGAGGCGATCCTCTCGCTGAAGCTGCAGCGGCAGCAGAGCAAGAAGGAGATCCTCGAGGGCTACCTCAACACCATCTACTTCGGGCGCGGCGCCTACGGCATCCAGGCGGCGGCCAAGGCCTACTTCGACGTCGAGGCCAAGAAGCTGGACCTCAAGCAGAGCGCCGTCCTGGCCAGCGTCCTGAACAACCCGACCGGCTACGACCCGGCCAACGGCAAGGACGCGAAGCAGAACCTGAAGGAGCGGTACGCCTACGTCCTCAGCTCCATGGCCGACACGGGTGCGATCGACGCCGCGACGGCCGAGAAGGCACAGAAGAAGCTGCCGAAGTTCCCGAAGATCGAGGCGGAGTCGACGTACGGCGGCCAGAAGGGCCACATGCTCAAGCTCGTCAAGGACGAGCTGCACCGCCTCGGGTTCAAGGACGAGGAGATCGACGGCGGCGGCCTGCGGGTCACCACGACCTTCACCAAGAAGGCGATGGCGGCCGCGGAGCAGGGTGTGCTCGAGGCGCGGCCCGAGGGCTTCAAGGACAAGCAGCTGCACATCGGCGCCGCCTCGGTCGAGCCCGGCACCGGCGCGCTGCGCGGGTTCTACGGCGGCCAGGACTACCTCGACTCCCAGATCAACTGGGCGGTGTCCGGCGGCATGGTCGGCTCGACCTTCAAGCCGTTCACCCTCGCGACCGCGCTCAAGGAGGGCTACTCCCTCAAGGACACCTTCGACGGCAACTCGCCCTACGAGTTCCCCGACGGTGCGATCGTCAGGAACGAGGGAGCCGGCCCGGACGGACTCGGCAACGACTACGGCTCGTCCGTCAACGCGACGTACGCGCTGGAGCAGTCGATCAACACGGCGTTCATCGACATGCAGAACAGCATCCCCGACGGTGCGGACAAGGTCATGAAGATGGCCAACGTGCTCGGCATCCCGCCTGATGCGCGTGACAAGGACTACCCGGGCATCCCCGAGGCCAGCCGCGACCTGGAGGCGGACTCCCGGCTCACGCTCGGCCGGGCCCGGCTCAGCCCGATCAACATGGCCAACGCCTACGCCACCATCGCCGCCGAGGGCCAGCGCAGCGACGTGCACGTGATCGAGAAGATCGAGAACGCCGCCGGCGAGGAGCTCTACGACTTCAAGCAGCCGGACCGGCCGGGCATCTCCGCCGACATCGCCGCCGACACGTCGTACGCCATGCAGGAAGTGGTGGAGAACGGCACCGGCCAGGCCGCGCTCGGCCTGTCGCCGTACGACGCCGCCGGCAAGACCGGCACCGCCACCAACGACAAGGACCAGGTCTCCTCGGCGTGGTTCGTGGGCTACACGCCGCAGCTGGCGACGGCCGTGATGTACGTCCGCGGCGACGGTGACGACCAGCTCGACGGATGGCTGCCGTCGTACTTCGGCGCCGACTACCCCGCCGACACGTGGACGGCGATCATGCGCCGGGCGATGGAGGGCCTCGAGGTCGTTCCGTTCCCGCCGCCGGCCAACCTCGACGGCGACGCGCCGGAGGACGGGCACGCGCCGTACACGCCGCCGCCCAGCCCGACCAAGAAGCCGTCGCCCACGAAGACGACCGAGACGCCGTCGGAGGAGCCGACCAAGACGCCGACCGAGGAGCCGACCGAGCCCTCGTCGCCGCCGTCACCCACCGGCACCTGTGGCGAGATCCTCTGCCCGTCGCCCTCCGACACCGGCAGCCCGTCCGGCTCGCCCAGTGACGGCGCCAGCCGCCGGCATGACAAGGCCATCCGGGAGCGGCACGGGTGACGCCCGGGCGCGGCTCCGACGACCGGGTCCATCCGACCCTGGACGACCCGGTCGTCACCGCGCTCAGTGACAGCGTCGGCGGACCCGTCGGCGAGCACACCGGCCGGCACCGCTGGTGGACCCCCGTCCGCGTCGTCCTGGCGCTGACCGCGCTGTGCTTCGCCATCGGCATGGTGCAGAAGGCGCCGTGCCACGTCGCGTCCTGGCAGGACGGCGACGCGCAGTACTCCCAGATGTGCTACTCCGACCTGCCCTACCTCTACACCGGTCGCGGCTTCGTCGAGCTCAACTGGCCCTACACCGACGATCCGCAGGTCCGCGACCGCTACGACGTGATGGAGTACCCCGTCGGCATCGCCTACTACGCGTGGGGCGCGGCCTGGGTCACGCACTGGCTGAACGGCTCGCCGGACATCACGCCGCGGTTCTCCCAAGGGGTCGGCGTCGCTCTTCTCCGACGAGGAGGTCTCGAAGGAGATCAGGATCTTCGTCGCCGTCAACGCCGTCGGGTTCGCGGTGGCGGCGCTGCTCGCCGCGTGGCTGCTGAGCGGCGTGAATCCGAGGCGGCCGTGGGACGCCGCCCTGTTCGCCCTCTCCCCGGCGCTCGCCCTGAGCGCGCTGGTCAACTGGGACATGCTCGCCGTGCTGCTCGTGGCGGCGGCCCTGTGGGCCTGGGCACGGGACAGACCCGTGCTCACCGGCGTGCTGATCGGCCTCGGCACCGCGACCAAGCTGTTTCCCCTGCTGCTGCTCGGCGGGATCCTGGTGATCTGCCTGCGCGACCGGCGGGTCCGCGACTTCGTGCTGACCACCGGCGCCGCGGTGGTGGCGTGGGTGCTGGCCAACCTGCCGGCGTACCTCACCGGCCGCGAGCAGTGGCGGGTCTTCTGGCACTTCAACGAGGAGCGCGGCGCCGACCTCGGGTCGATCTGGCTGGTGCTGTCCCAGGCGCGGGACGTCACGTTCCAGGCGAGCACGATCAACACGGCCTCGTGGGTGTTCCTCGGCGCCTGGTGCCTGGGCGTGCTCGCCATCGGGCTGCGCGCCCCGGAGACGCCGCGGCTGGCGCAGCTCGGGTTCCTCGTCGTCGCGGGGTTCCTGCTGGTCAACAAGGTCTACTCGCCGCAGTACGTGCTCTGGTTGCTGCCCGCTCGCCGTGATCGCCCGGCCGCGCTGGCGCGACCAGCTGATCTGGCAGGGCGGCGAGGTCATCTACTTCGCGATGGTCTGGTGGTACCTCGGTCACTTCCTCGACCCGGCGGCGGGCGGCGACTCCGGGTTCTACTGGCTGGCGATCGGGCTGCGGATGCTGACGGAGCTCTACCTCGTCGCGATCGTCACCCGCGACATCCTCAACCCGTGGCACGACCCGGTGCTGCGCGCGGAGCCACCGGTCCACCGGCACCGGGCGCACGCCCTCACCTGACGCCGCGCTCGCCCTCACCCGTGGTGGTGCCGGACCTCCTCGCGGGCCGCGCCGAAGCGGACCAGCTCGTAGACCACCAGCGCCACCAGCACCGCCGCGACCAGGCCCAGGCTCGCGATCGCCGGCAGCTGCCAGGCGACCGGGAGCAGGAGCAGCAGGACGGCGGCGGTGACGGTCCGGTGCGGGTTCCATGTGCCGACGTTGCGGCGGCGGAACGCGACGTGGCCGAGCAGGTAGAGCGCGACCCCGCCGTACAGCGCGACGAGGGGTACGCCGGTGAGCGGGTCGCTGAGCGTGTGGTGCTCGGTGTCGGCGACGTACTCGAGGACCTTCTTCAGGCCGAGCGCGATGTAGATGACCGAGATGACGATCGGGAAGTGCAGGTAGGTGTAGCTGTCGCGGGCCAGCCGGGTCCGGTCCTCGCCCTGGGTCGCGGCCAGGGTCCGCTCGGCGACGTGCGCCACGACGTCGAAGTAGAGCCACCACAGCGCGACGGCGACGGCGACCCCGCAGAGTGAGGCGGCCACCACCGCGCCGGTCAACGGCTGGCCGGAGACGCCGACGCCGATCGCCACGAGGGACTCCCCCAGCGCCACGATCACGATCAGCTCGTGCCGCTCGGCGAAGTGCCGGGCGCTGTGCACCCGCCAGCCCGACGTACCGGCCAGGTAGATGCCGCTGTAGTCGACCAGCAGCGCGAGCGCCCACAGCGCCGTCTGGTACGGCGGCCCGAGGGCACCGCCGACCACCAGCAGCGCGGCGGCGGGCAGCACCGGGACAGCGGTGACCAGCAGCTGCCGGCGCAGCGCCGTGTCGTCGCCGGCGGCCAGCCAGTAGCAGACGAGGTGCGCGACCCGGACCACGGCGTAGCAGGCCGCCAGCACGAACGGAGCGAACAGCCCGCCGCCGAGGTCGGCGAACGACTCGGGGATCGACAGCGCGACCAGGAACATGGCGGCCATCGCCACGATCACGGTCAGCCGGACCACGCCCTCGTCGGCGTGCGCCTGGTTGCCCAGCCACGCGTAGGAGCACCACGCCCACCAGAGCAGCGCCAGCAGCACCAGCCCGCGCAGCGCGCCGACCGGAGTCGGGTCATACGCCATCAACGCGGTCACCTGGGTGAAGGCGAAGACGAACACCAGGTCGAAGAAGAGCTCCAGGGTCGTGACCCGGTGCAGCTCGTCGGTCGGCCGGAAGCGCATCCGGCCGCTGGTCGTCGCCACGGCGTCAGCCTAGGCGCCGGCTCCACGTCGTGCGGCGTGCGCACACGTCTCCGGCCGGTCACGGCGCCGCCACCCGCATGGGCGAGACTGGCGGTGACGCATTCCGGGTACGTCGCGGCACCGATCGAAGGGACCCACCATGACCGAGAGTGCCGACAGGGCAGCGAGCTCCGAACCGGATCCGCCATCGTCGGACCGTGCGGCTGCGGACCGCCCACCGGACCGGCCCGAGCCGGTGGACCCCCTGCGCCGCTCACGGACCAGCAGCGCGTGGATCGCGGTCGTGCTGCTCGGCGTCGTGCTCGTCATCCTGATCGTCTTCATCGCCCAGAACACCCAGCGGGTCGAGGTGTCGTTCTTCGGGTGGAACGGTCACACCCCGCTCGCCGTGGCGCTGATGATCGCAGCGGCGGGCGGCCTGATGATCGCCGCGATCGCCGCGACCCTGCGCATGTGGCAGATCCGTCGCCGCGTGCGCCGGGCCTGAACCGCTTTCGGGGTCAGGTGACGGTGACCCGGTCGAACGTGGTCGCCGTGTAGCGGACCCGGACCTCGACCTCGTCGCCGACCGCCGGCACCTGCGCGTCCTTGGGCAGCAGGAGGAGGGACGCCTGCATGTGCGGCGGCTCGGCGAAGAGTCGCTGCTTGCCGTCCACGGTGTACGGCGAGCGCGCGACTCCGGCGGCGTCCAGGCCCCCGCGCGCGAGGGTGGCGGCCCGGGCGCGGAGCGTCGCCTGCCCGGTCGGCGCCTCGAGCCCGATGCCGTGCGCGGTGCCGCCGCTGACCACGAGCAGGTGGCCGGAGCGCTGGGCGGTGCGGCCGCGGTAGCCGTAGGGGTCGCCCCGGTCGAGCTCGTGCACGTCGAGCACGGTGGCGGTCACCCGCAGCGCGTCCCGGTCGCCGAGCCACAGGCCGGTGCCGATCCGCGGCCGGATCTCGAAGTCGGCGTACGCCGTCCGGAACTGCGCGAGCTCGTCGTCGGTGAGGTGGCTGACCCAGATCGTGGTCGGGCCGAGGCCGGCGGCCACCACGTCGTTCATCAGCCGGTGCACCTCGTCGAGGTGGGAGCCCTGGGCGAGCGGGAGGTGCAGGGCGACGCCGGCCAGGCCGCCGCGGCCGCTGACCCGGTCGGCGGCGGTGCGCAGCTCGCGGGCGGAGAAGCCGTGCCGCCGCATGCTGGTCATCCGCTCGAGCACGAACCGGGCGTCGGGCTGCCGCTCCAGGAGGTCGTCGACGTCAGGGCAGCCGGCCGAGGGTGTGCACCACCCGCCTGGACAGGGCCGGGTCGAGCTCGAGGGCGGCGCCGAACGGCCGCCACGGCGTCAGCACCAGCAGGTCGCCGTCGAACCGGCTCGCGACCTCGGGCAGCTCGTCGTACGTGCCGACGGCGAGGGTGTCGGCGCCGAGCCACTGCGCCTTGCGGGCGAGCCGGCCGAGGCCGAAGCCGTAGCCGTTGCCCTTGGCGACGGGCGTCAGCCCGGGGTTGGCGTCCGCGACGGCGCGGAGGTGCGAGCGCCAGCGGTCACCGTCGACGGTCAGGGTGAGGCCCATGGGCTACCGCCTCTTCATGTAGGCGGCAAACGCCTTGTACAGCAGGGGATTGAGCGGCAGGTCCCACTCGCCGGCGTACTCGACCGCCTCGCCTCCGGTGCCGACCTTGAACTGGATCAGGCCGACGTGCGGGTCGTCGGAGTCGAGGGTGTCGGTGATGCCGCGGAGGTCGTAGACGTCGGCGCCGGCCGCCAGCGCGTCGCGGATCATCTCCCACTGGATGGCGTTGGAGCCGCGGACCTCGCGCTTCTCGGTGGACGAGGCGCCGTAGGAGTACCACGCGTGCCCGCCGACCCGGATCGCGATCGTCGCGGCCACCAGGTCGCCGTCGTGCCGGGCCAGCCAGAGCCGGATCCGGTCCGGGTCCTCGGCGGACAGGGCGTCGTACATGGTGCGGAAGTAGGCGAACCCTCGGGGCGTGAAGTGGTCGCGCTCGGCGGTGTGGACGTAGAGGTCGTGGAAGAGCTTGAGGTCGTCGCCGTCACCGGTCGACACCTCGACGCCCTCCTTGGCGGCCTTCTTGATGTTGCGCCGCCACTGCTGGTTCATGCCCTTGAGGACGTCGTCCTCGGTGCGGCCGGCGAGTGGGATCCAGAAGTTGTACTGCGGCTGGCCGGCGGAGAAGCCGTCCTCGGTGGCCTGCAGTGTCCAGCCGAGCTCCTGGAGCTGGGCGACCACCCGGGCGCCGACCGGGCTCCGCTCGAGCGGGGCCACGTCGCCGAGGCGACGTACTGCGTCGTCGGCGATGCCCTCCTTGACCTGGGCGGCGCTCCAGCGGCGGGTCACGACCGGCGGGCCCATCCTGACCCCGAACGCGCCCTCCTTCTTCAGGTGGGCGGTCATCGGGGCCAGCCACGCACCGAGGTCGCCGTCCTCCCAGTCGATGACCGGACCCTCGGGCAGGTAGGCGAGGTAGCGCTTCACCCGGGGCAGCTGGCGGTAGAGCACCAGCGCCGTACCGACCATCTCCTCGCCGCGGAACCAGCCCAGCGACTCGCGCCGCCACTCGGACTTCACCCGCCCCCAGGCGGGGGTCTGCAGGAAGCTCGCCGAGCGCCGTCCGCGCACGAAGTCGAGGTGCTCGGACTCCCCGACGGCGCGCACGGAGAGCTCGCGGGAGGGGGTTGGGGGAGTCACGGCCACGAGGCTACCGGGTGGTTCTCGGGCGCCTGCGGGCGGCGAACGACACCCCTGGTTCGTCCGATTTCCGTTGCGTCGCGACCGGATCGGTGGAGGATGTATCAAGCGGGGGCAATGACACTCCTACGGGTTGTGATCATGACGGAGCACCGACTGGGAGCAGATCGACGCATGACCGACACCGGTACGACGCGCCCCGCCCGACGCGAGGGCGCTGCGCGCCCCGGCGAGCTCTGGGAAGAGGCGACCGCAGCGTTCGACCGCTGGATGGAGGGCGACCCCTCCGGCCTGGACGACCTGGTCGCCGTGATGACACCGGTGCTGTGGCACGTGGTCCGCGCCTACCGCCTCCAGCAGGACGCGGCCGAGGACGTGGTCCAGACCACCTGGCTCGCGCTCGTACGCCGGCGCGCGGCCATCGCGGACTCGACAGCGGTGGGCGGCTGGCTGACGACGACGGCGCGCCGCGAGGCGTGGCGGGTGTCCGGTGCGGGGGCCCGGACGACTCCCGTCACCGACGAGGACCTGGCGCCGCGGCTCCCCGAGCAGCGGTCCGCCGAGTCCATCGCCGTCGAGAACGACTCGAACCACCGGCTGTGGGCCGTGGTGGACGGGCTGCCCGAGCGCTGCCGTCGTCTGCTGCGGGTCGTCGCGTTCGAGAACCGCCCCGACTACGCACGTCTCGCGACCGACCTGGACATGCCGGTCGGGAGCATCGGCCCCACCCGGGGGCGCTGTCTGGCCAAGCTACGCGTGGCCCTTTCTCAGGTGGGAGGCAACTGATGAGCGAGCTGAGCCGCGAGGCACTCCTCGAGATCGTCCGCGAGGTGTACGAGCAGGGGGACCCGGTCCCCGAGGACCTCGTGCCCCGGATGCAGGCCGCGGCCGCGATGGCCGACTCCGACCTCGACCTGGAGCTGATGCTGCTCGTGGAACGATCGACTGAGCTGGTCGGCGCGCGCGGCAGCACGGCGTACACCCTGCGTTTCGTGCACGGCAAGACCGACCTGCTGCTGCGGGTCGCCGTCGAGGGCCGGGTCTCCCGCGTCGACGGCTGGGTGGTCCCGGCCGAGCCGATGACGGTCCGCGCCATCCCCGGCGAGCAGCCCCGCTCCCACGACGCCGTCGTGAGCGACAGCGGCCGGTTCGTCCTGAACGACCTCCCTGTCGGTCAGATCCAGATCCGTCTGGAGCCGCACGACCTCGGCCGACCGGCCTTCGCCACCCCCACGTTCGAGATCTGACGCCAGTCCCGGAAGGACCCGATGCCGCAGCCCGACGAGGAGAAGCCCTCCGGCCGCAAGCCCCTCGACCGCGAGCCCGCACCAGCCGCCGACGCCGACGATCGCCGCCGTCGAGGGCCGGGTCCTCGACCCGGCGACCGCGATCACGGTCAAGGGCGTCGTCCCGCGGCCGACGGTGTACGTCGGCCCGCGGCTGAGCGATCTCGCAAGTCGGTCGACTTCGACGGCGCGCCTCCAGGTCCTGCGGGCGGTCGCCGAGCCCCTGGGCTGGGACGTCGTGCCCGGAGCCGGAGGACCCGCGCACGGCCGGCTGAGGTTCGGCGTGCGCGGCGTCCGGCCTGGTCGTCGCCTCGACCGGGCCACGCATTGCGCCGGACGGCTGGACGCTGCTGCAGCAGACCCGGGCGCAGTTCGGGGTCGACGCCGTCAAGGGCGTCGGACTCGACCACGTCGTGCTCCGTCCGCGAGCTCGACCCGTTCGACGACGGCGCACCCGTTCAGATCGACCCGTGCACGTCGCACCCGTTCGACGACGGCCACCCGGCGTCGGTGCCGCGCGACCCGTGCAGCACCTACGCGCATGCCCGGCTCCGGCGGCCGCCAGCCCGTGGCCTACGTCGGGCCCGCGGCCCCGCGCCGACGCGACGACGGCAGCTGCACGGGCCGGCGGCCGGTCGTCGCCATCCTCGACACCGGCTGCGGCGCGCACCCCTGGCTGGACCGCGTCGTCGAGCACGACGGTCGACCCTCGACGGCAGCGCCGATCGGCTACACGAACCCGGCCACCGACCCCGGAGGTGCACGGCGACCTGATCGGGCCGCTCGACGGCGTCATCGACCCGCTGTCCGGGCACGGCACGTTCATCGCCGGCCTGGTCCACCAGGCCTGCCCCGACGCCGACATCCTGCCTGGCGGGTCGTGCCGTCCGAGGGTCCGATCGTGGAGTCCGACTGGTCGACCGCTCTGGCCCAGATCGCCGAGCTGGCCCGCCGGCACCGCGCCGGCGAGGCCGGCGGCCACGCGATCGACGTCCTCAGCCTGTCGATGGGCTACTACCACGAGACGCCGCGAGGACCTGCTCTTCGACCCGACGCTGCTACGCGATCCTCGAGGACCTCTCGCGGCAACGGGACGTCATCGTGGTCTGCTCGGCCGGCAACGACGCCACCAGCCGGCCGTGCTTCCCGGCCGCCTTCGCGCCGTGGTCGGACGGCGCCGGGCCGGTGCCGACCGGACGCCGACGTCGCTGCCGATCGTGTCCGTCGGCGCGCTCAACCCGAACGGCAGCACCGACGCGCTGTTCAGCAACGCCGGCCCGTGGGTGCGCGCGCTACGTGCCCGGGTGCCGCGGTGATGAGCACGATGCCCGCCGTTCCAGGGTGGGCTCCAGCCGTGGCCCGGACCAAGGCGTTCGGCCGTCGTGCGCGAGTCCATCGACCCGGACGACTTCCGCGGCGGGCTTCGGCGTGTGGAGCGGGACGTCGTTCGCGGCACCGCTGCTGGCCGGGCGGCTCGCTGCGACAGCTGCAGTCCGGGCATCGCCGACGGGCGACGACGCGGCGACTGCGGTCGCCCGCGCATGGCAGGCCGTGGAGGCGCTGACCTCGATCACGCCGATCATGAGGCGGGTGCTCAGCGCGGAGGAGCTGCACCGACGCGGGGTGGCGGCCATCAACGCCGGCGGGTGCCGCGCCGCCGACCGGGCGCTCTGCTCGAGCGCTGCTGCGACCGCAGGACGCCGGCGCTCCGGGCCCGGATCGAGGCCAGCCTGGCCTACGTCGCCGCCGAGACGGGTGACGCGCGGAGGCGCTGGCCCTGTGCGACCAGGCGCTCGCGCGACCCGGAGATCACCGGAGCCGACCCGCGGCGTCCTGCTCAGCCAGCCGGCCTGCTGCTGATGCGTGCCGGGCGCACCGACGGACGCGCTGGGTGCGTTCGACGCCGGCCATCGAGCTGCTCGACGACCCGCGGACCTCGGCCAGGCGCTACCTCAACCGGGGCAACGTCCACCTGCAGCGCGGACCTGCGCGGCCGCCTCCCGGGACTTCGAGCGCAGCCGATCGGCTGCTACCCGTAGGCCGGGCGACACGCTACGGCAGGCCAAGGCGTGCACAACCTCGGCTACGCCGGTTCCTCGCCGGCGACCTGGTCGGGGCGCTCGCGCGACCTGGAGCAGGCGTACGCCGTCCTCGCGCCGGCGAGGCCGGTGGTGAGGCGATCGGCGAGCAGGACCGGGCCGAGGTGCTGATGGCGGCCGGCCTGCACGGAGGGCGCGACGCGCTGCGCGCGGCGGCGCACGCCTACGGCGCCGCCGGCTCCACCAGCGGCGAGGCGAGGCCGAGCTCGCGCTGGCGCGCACGCTGCTGCGGCAGTCGCCCCCGGACGCGCTGGCGGCCGCGCGCCGGGCCCGCGCCACTTCCGGCGAACGGCGACGCCGTGTGGGGTCTGCGCGCGGACGCCGTGGTGCTCGCCGCCGAGGTCGAGCTGGGCCGCCAGGGTCCGTCGCTGCTGTCCCGCGCGGAACAGGTGGCGCGCGAGCTCGAGGACCACGGACTCACCTGGCCGGCCGAGTCGATGCGGCTGTACGGCGCGCTGGTCGCGGGCCCGGGCGGCGTCGCGCCGATCCGGCGCTGCACGCGACGCCTGGGCAGCCGCGCGGGCGTGCGCTCGAGCCGACGCGAGTGGGCCGCGGTGGTACGCGACGGGCGCTGGCGCGGCTCGACGCAGGCCCGGGTCGCGGCTACGGCGCGGTGCGCCGGCCGCGTCGGACGGCGCGGCGCCCGGGCGTCGCTCGACCGGCTGCGGGTCGGCGCCCGCGCGCCGCTCGCCGTACGCCTGCTCGACCGCGACGTGCGGGCCGAGCTCGCCGCCGCCGGCGGCCGGCGTGGCCGCGCGCTGCGCCACCTGCGCGCGGGCCTGGCCGACCTGCACGAGTGGCAGAGCTCGTTCGGCAGCCTCGACCTGCAGACCAACGTGGTCGGGCACGGGCAGGCGTCTCGGCGTCCGCGCGCTCGAGCTCGCGGCCGACTCGCGGCGACCCGAGGTGCTCTTCGAGTGGTCCGAGCGCGCGCGGATGCTGGCCAGCCGGGTGCAGCCGGTGCGGGCGCCCCAGGACGAGTCGATGGCGGCCGACCTGGCCGAGCTGCGCGAGATGGCCCAGGCACGTGAGGGGGACCGCGCGATGTCACCCGAGCGCGAGGCCGAGCTGCGGCAGCGGGTGCGCGAGCGGGCCTGGCACCACCGGGGCTCCGGCGAGGTCGACGACCCGGTCTCGCTGCCGGATCTGCAGGACGGGCTGGGCCGCGACACCGCACTCGTGGCGTACGTCGTCACCGGCAACCGGGTGGTCGCGCTCGTGGTCACCGGTGACGACGACGCACCCAGCTCGACCTCGGCGAGCGGGTGCCGCTGGACGAGATCCTGGACGGGCTGCGGCCCGACCTCGACATGGCCGCCTCGGAGCTGCCGGACTCGCTGGCGGGCGTGGTCCGCCGCCAGCTCGGCGGCCGTGTGGACCGGCTGGCCGACCTGCTGGTCGCCCCGGTGCTCGGCGCCATCGGTGAGCGGCAGGTGGTGCTCACGCCGTCCGGGGTGATGGCCGCCGTGCCGTGGACGTTGCTGCGCGGGTTCGTGGGCCGGCCGGTGACCGTGGCCCAGTCGGCGACGTCCTGGCTGTCCCGTCGGGAGAGCCCGCTGCGCGCGGGCTCTGCCGGGCTCGTTGCCGGCCCACGCGTGGACCGGGCCGAGGCCGAGGTGCTGGCCGTGGCCCACGAGTGGAGCCAGGTCGAGGTGCTCACCGGCGAGCAGGCGACTGCCGAGAGCGTGTCCCGCCTGGCGGCCGGGGTCGACGTCCTGCACGTGGCCGCGCACGGCCGCCACTCGGCGGAGAACCCGATGTTCTCGGGCCTCGAGCTCGTCGACGGGCCGTGGTACGGCTACGACATCGACCAGCTGCGCGCCGTACCGGACGTCGTGCTGCTCTCCGCCTGCGAGGTCGGAGCGTCCACGGTGCGCTGGGGCGAGGAGCTGATCGGCATGGCCGGCGCCTGGCTGCACGCCGGGTCCCGCCGGGTCGTCGCCTCCGCAGCCGCCGTGAACGACCGGGCGGCGTTCGCCGCGCTGGTGCGGGTCCACGAGCGGCTGGCCGCCGGGGACGACCCGGCCGTTGCGCTGGCGGACGCCGTACCCGCCGTGAGCCCGGACGCGCCGCCGGTGCCGCTGGTCTGCTTCGCCTGACCCGGTCTGCGAACTTTTCTGGTGCGCGCGGTATCAGAACGGACAGGGACCGACTCCTGACAGTCAACTCGCCAACGAGGAGTGACTATGAGCGGACATCTCCAGCACCACGTTCTGACCGATCCCGAGTCGGGCCAGGTGCTCGAGGTCGAGGCCGGCACTCGCCTCGAGCTGCAGTTCCGCCGGCGCGGACTGGGCCTGAGCCGGTGGCACGTCGAGGATCGACCGTCGAACCTGGTGCCGTTGCACGAGGACAGCCACGCGTTCCAGTTCCTGGTCTTCCAGGACACGGACCGCGGTCCGACCGCGCTGCGTCTCGTGCGGCGGAGGAACGACGACGGGTCCGGACCTTTCGAGGTCCGCGACCTGACGGTGCTCGTCTCAGCTTGAGGCGAGTGTCCCCGCTGGGGGGCGGGGATCGAGCAGGCCGGCCGGCCTGGTGTGACATGGGGGTGACGTCCGCCGGCCGGCCTGCTCCTATGTCTGCGACCGGGACGGGTGCCCAGCTACAGGCGCTCGCGGAGCCAGGCGATGTCGTCGGAGTGCTCGGCGGCGCCGCCCGGCGTCTCGAGCATGACCGGTGCGTCGGCGTCGCGGATCACCGCGGCCAGCAGCTCGGGGTCGATCCGGCCCTGGCCGAGGTTGGCGTGCCGGTCGGCGCCGGAGTCGAAGTCGTCGCGGCTGTCGTTGCAGTGCACCAGGTCGATCCGGCCGGTGATCTTCCTGATGTCGTCGACCACGGTCTCCAGCGCATTGCCGCCGGCGTGGGCGTGGCAGGTGTCGAGGCAGAAGCCGACCTGGTCGGCACCCTCGGCGGCACCGATGGCGTCCCACACGCCGGCGATCCGCTCGAGGTAGCGGGTCATCGCGTTGTCGCCGCCGGCGGTGTTCTCGATCAGCAGCGGCAGCTTGAGGTCGGTGGCCTCGACCGCCTTGCGCCAGTTGTCGAAGCCCTTCGCGGGGTCGTCGTCCTTGTTGACGTGGCCGCCGTGGACGATCAGCCCCTTGGCGCCGATCGCCGCCGCCGCGTCGACGTGCTGCTGGAGCAGCTTGCGCGACGGGATCCGGATCCGGTTGTTGGTGGTGGCGACGTTCACGATGTAGGGAGCGTGGACGTAGAGGTCGACGCCCTGGGCCTCGGCGTCGGCCTTCAGCCCCTCGGCGCCGCCGGCGTAGCGGAACTCGGGTCCCTTGTAGCCCTGCGGGTCGCCGAGGAAGAACTGCACGAGGTCGGTCCCGCGGGCCTTCGCCTCGGCGAGCGGGTCGGTCTGGTCGACGTGGGCACCGATCTGCATGCGGCCACAGTAGGACGCCGGACCGACACCGTCACCGCGGGGCGGGCGGCCGCGGCGGTCAGGCCGCGACGTACCCCGGGATGTCCTCGACCCGCCGGTAGACCGGCAGCCCCCGCTCCTCGGCGATCCGCACGTCCTGGTCGGCGCCGGTGGAGGCGCCGGGCAGGCGGAGCACGGCGTCGCAGTGCTGCAGCAGCCGCTCGGCGGTCGGGTAGAGCACCTGCTCGGAGACCGGGTCGCCCACGCCGGTCGAGCCGGCGCCGCGGAGCACCGGCAGCGCCACCCACTCGCCGATCATCGGGACGTGCCCGGCCCGGAAGATCGGCCAGGCCGCGTCCTCGAGGGCGCGCAGGTTGGCCTCGAGGAGGTCGGGGCGGTCGTCGGTGCCGGAGCGGTAGGGGCCGGCGATCAGGATCAGCAGTGGTCTCGTCATCCGGCGACAATAGCGTGCAGAAACGTGCAATAGCAAGAACAAACGTGCAGATGTAGGGTGACGCCGTGCTCGCCGCCCAGCGCAAGGACCTGATCCTCGCCACCCTCCGCTCCGAGGGCCGGGTGGTCGCCAAGGACCTCGCCGCCGAGCTGGACCTCTCCGAGGACACCATCCGCCGCGACCTGCGCGAGCTGGCCGCCGAGGGCCGGCTGCACCGGGTGCACGGCGGCGCGCTCCCCGCCTCGCCGGCGGTCGCCGACTTCAGCGTGCGCACCGGCATCGGGCAGGAGGCCAAGGTCGCGGTGGGCCGGCTCGCCGCGGGTCTGGTCCGGCCGGGGCAGACGGTCGCGGTGGACGGGGGTACGACGGCGCTCCAGCTGGCCCGGCACCTCCCGCGCGAGCTCGCGGCGACCGTGGTCACGCACAGCCCGACCATCGCGGTCGAGCTCGCGACCCACCCCGGCGTCGAGGTGATCATCGTGGGCGGGCGGCTGTTCAAGCACTCGGTGGTGGCCGCCGGCGCGGCCGCGCACGAGGCGATCGGCCGGATCAGCGCCGACGTGTTCTTCCTCGGCGTCACCGGCATCCACCCGACGGCCGGGCTGACCACCGGGGATGCCGACGAGGCCGCGATCAAGCGGGCCTGGTCGCAGCGGTCGGCCGAGACCTACGTGCTCGGCAGCGGCGAGAAGATCGGCGCCGCGTCGGCGTTCGAGGTGCTGCCGCTGGACGCCGTCACCGCCGTCCTCACCGACGCCGAAGCCCCCGAGCGCGGGGTGGCCGACCTGCGCGCGGCCGGCGTCGAGGTGGTGCAGGCCGGTCGGCGCTGACGTGGATTTCGGTGCCCGCATTCCACGCTGCTAGCCTGTCCTGTCCGCTGAGCGCCGCCCACCGATTGGGTCCGGCTCGGCAGACCCCGCCCGATCGGGCGGTGAACGCAAGCCCTCCTGCCACGGAGAGACCGTGGCCGCCGAGTCCAGAGGAGGTGGAGACCGCTTTGCGTGCCTATGAAGTGATGGTCATCCTCGACCCCAGCCTCGAAGAGCGTACGGTCGAGCCGTCGCTCGACAAGTACCTCAACGTCATCCGCAAGGATGGCGGCACCGTCGAGTCCGTTGACGTCTGGGGACGTCGCCGGCTCGCCTACGAGGTCAAGAAGAACGCCGAAGGCATCTACGCCGTCATCTCGCTGAACGCCGAGCCGGCCACGGTCAAGGAGTTCGACCGCCAGCTGACGCTCAACGAGTCGATCCTGCGCACGAAGGTGATCCGCCCGGACGCTCACTGAGGCTTCTCAGTGGACGCCCCTGTGGAACACCCCTTCCGCATGTCGGCGGCGGCCGCAAGGATTCGCCCCGACGTACCGATGGACACAACAAGGGAGACCTGACATGGCAGGCGAGACCGTCATCACCGTGGTCGGCAACCTGGTCGACGACCCGGAGCTGCGCTTCACCCCCTCGGGTGCGGCCGTGGCGAACTTCCGGATCGCGTCCACGCCGCGCACGTTCGACAAGCAGACCAACGAGTGGAAGGACGGCGACTCGCTGTTCCTCTCCTGCTCGGTCTGGCGCCAGGCCGCGGAGAACGTCGCCGAGTCCCTGCAGAAGGGGATGCGCGTCGTCGTCACCGGCCGCCTGAAGTCCCGTCAGTACGAAACCCGCGAGGGTGAGAAGCGGACCGTCTTCGAGATCGACGTCGAAGAGGTCGGTCCGTCGCTCAAGTACGCCACGGCCAAGGTCACCCGCACCCAGCGCTCCGGCGGTGGCGGCGGCTACTCCGGTGGCGGCCAGGGCGGCGGCGGCCAGCAGGGCGGCGGCGACGACCCGTGGGCCACGCCGGCTCCCCAGGGTGGCGGCCAGTCCGCTCCCCAGGGTGGCGGCGGCGCCGCGCAGGACCCGTGGGGCGCCCCGGGCGTCGGCTCGGACGAACCACCGTTCTGATCCATCGACCAACCTGAATACACCCCCAACCATTCCGGCACGAGCCGGGCTTCGGAAAGGAAGCACCACAATGGCCAAGGCAGTGATTCGCAAGCCGAAGAAGAAGGTTTGCCAGTTCTGCAAGGAGAAGGCGACCGGTGTCGACTACAAGGACACCACCCTGCTCCGGAAGTTCATCTCGGACCGCGGCAAGATCCGCGCCCGTCGGGTGACCGGCAACTGCGTCCAGCACCAGCGGGACGTGGCGATCGCCGTCAAGAACGCCCGTGAGGTCGCGCTGCTGCCCTACACCTCGACCGGTCGATAAGGAGCCAGGACATGAAGCTCATCCTGACCCAGGAAGTGACCGGCCTCGGCGCCCCCGGCGACGTGGTCGAGGTGAAGGACGGCTACGGCCGCAACTACCTCGTCCCGCGCGGGGTCGCGATCCGCTGGACCCGCGGTGCCGAGAAGACCGTCGAGTCGATCAAGGCCGCGCGCACCTCGCGCTCGGTCCGCGACCTCGACCACGCCACCGAGATCAAGACCAAGCTCGAGGCGCAGTCGGTCAGCGTCAAGGTCCGCGCCGGTGAGGGCGGCCGCCTGTTCGGCGCCGTCACGGTCGGCGAGATCGCGGACGCGCTCGCGGAGACGTCCGGCGAGGCCGTCGACAAGCGCACGATCGCGGTCCAGAACCCGATCAAGTCGCTCGGCGCCCACGAGGTCTCGGTCAAGCTGCACGACGAGGTGTCCGCCACGGTCTCCCTCAACGTGATCCCTGCCTGACCGCTCCTCACCCGAGCCTCTACGAGGGCCGTTCCTCCATCGGAGGGGCGGCCCTCGTCGCGTCCTCGGTCGTGGCCCACGGCCGGGCCGAGTAGCTGAACAGCAGCCAGACGAAGGCCAGCAGCAGCACGCTGGCGCCGACGTACGTCGGGACCTCGAGCGCGTCCACCCCGCCGCCGAACACCAGGATCGGCAGCAGCGCTGCCGCCACGAAGCCGGTGACCACCAGGCGCAGCCAGGCGGCGGACCCGGCCTCCCCGGCGTCCGCTGCACGGCGGGCCAGGGAGTGGGCGAGCAGTCCGCCGAACCCGAGCTGCGGCAGGTTCGCCGCCCAGAGCAGGGACGGGTCGGCGTCGTTCAGAGCGTCCGCGACGCCGGGGATCCACAGCGGGATGCTGATCGCCCCGGCGAGGCCGGCGAGCCAGAACAGGGCGCTGCGGCGGTCGAGGTCGGCGGGCAGGTCGCGCACACCCATCAGCACCAGCACCCAGCCGACCGGGTCGGCGAGCGCGTCGTACCCGCCGAACGCCGCGTGCAGCGCCACGATCACCAGGCCCATGCCGATGGACTGGAGCGGGCGCATGCGGCTCACCCTAGTGACGCACCGGTGACCAGCCAGGCGTCACTGCGCTCGCGCCGCATCAGGACGACCAGCCGGGCGCCCATGAAGACGCCGGAGAACGCGATCCACACCGCGACCAGGCCGCCGCCGAGCCCCGCGACGAGGAGCACGACGGGCGCGTAGGCGGCGAGCACGGCCAGGCCGCCCCAGGCGAGGTAGGTGCCGTCGCCGGCTCCGATCAGCACGCCGTCGAGGACGAAGACGATCCCGGCCACCGGTTGGCCGAGGGCCGCCACCAGCAGCACCGGCACCAGCAGGTCGACCACGGCGGCGTCGCCGGTGAACAGGTGCCCGAGGAACGGGCTGACCGCGGCCAGCAGCAGGCCGGTGACGACCCCGCTCAGCACACCCCAGCGGAGCATCCGCCGGGTCACCTCGCGGGTGCCCTCGACGTCGCCGGCGCCGAGGTAGCGGCCGGTGATCGCCTGCGCCGCGATCGCGATCGCGTCCAGGGCGAAGGCCAGGAACGTCCAGATGGTCATCGCCAGCTGGTGGGTGGCCAGGTCGACGGCCTGCTGGCGCCCGCTGGTGGCGCCGACCGTGACGGCGTACGTCGTGACGAGCAGGGCGGCGCGCAGGGTCAGGGTGCGGACGACCAGGGCGACTGCTGCGTGGGCGGCCGCGCGGATCCCGGGCAGGTCGGGGGAGAGCGCCGCGCCCTCGCGCCGCGCGGCCCGCACCACGACGGCGAGCAGGGCGGCCGCGCTGGCCACCTGGGCCAGCACCGACCCCCAGGCCGACCCGGCGATGCCGAGCCCGGGCACCGGCCCGGCGCCGTACACGAGGAGCAGGTTGAGCGCGATGTTGAGCAGGTTGCCGGCCACCGCGACCACCAACGGGGTGCGGGTGTCCTGGAGGCCGCGGAGGACGCCGGTCGTCGCCAGCATGACCAGCAGCGGCGTGGTGCCGAGGAAGGCGATCCGCAGGTAGGTGGTGGCCGGGTCGGCCACGGCGGCGTCGGCCCCGAAGGCGCGGACCAGCGGGCCGGTGAACGCGATCCCGGCGACCGTGGTGACGGCCCCGATGATCACCGCCAGCCAGACGCCGTCGATGCCCTGGGCCAGGGCACCGCGGCGGTCTCCTGCACCGAGCCGGCGGGCCACGCTCGCGGTGGTGCCGTAGGCCAGGAAGACGCACAGGCCGACGGCGGTCTGGAGGATGACGGCGGCGACGCCGAGGCCGGCCAGCGGGGCGGTGCCGAGATGGCCGACGATGGCCGCGTCCGCGAGCAGGAACATCGGCTCGGCGACCAGGGCGAGGAACGCGGGGACGGCCAGCCGCACGATCTCCCGGTCGTGCGCGTGGGCCATTCGAACAGACTACGCCACGTAATGGACAGATAGGACTACTGACTATGACGGGACTAGTCACTCCGGCCTGTGTATGACGACCGGGTTTCTGTGGGAAGTGGGGGCGGCGGGGCGCCATGTCGACAAACCAACCCCCAAATCCCAGATGGCGAAAGGATGAACACGATTGCCGGCCAGGAGTTTTCATTCCACACCGGTGGACGAGTGTTTGCGCAGGTCAGAGCGCCTTTCTGACGTGGAACCCGTTCCTTCTCCACAGCCCACTCCCCAGCGTGTGCACACCAGACCGGGGTTCCTCCACCTGCTGCGGCAGGTTATCCCCAGCCCCCTGTGGACAGGGTGCTTCCCGGCGCGCCGACGCCGGGCGTAGGTTTCCCCGCGTTGCCGGTCCCGGGGTGTGCGGTGGGCAACCGGAACAGCGCTGCCGACGGGGCATGTCGGTGCCCGTCCCTACCGTCGCACCAGCAGATCGACCACGCTTCGCCGCGCAGATCAGGAGGCCCTCGTGAGCATCACCGACCAGGGTGCCCGCGGCCACGACGCACCGGGTCTGACCGAGCCCCCGTTCGACGACTGGGGCGATGGTCCCGCTGCCTTCGCGCCCGGCGAGGCGCCCTCCCGCCCCGGCGACCGGGTGCCGCCCCAGGACAACGCCGCCGAGCAGAGCGTGCTGGGCTCGATGCTGCTGTCCAAGGACGCCATCGCCGACGTCGCCGAGACCGTGCGCGGGGTCGACTTCTACCGCCCCGCCCACGAGGTCGTCTACGACGCGATCATCGACCTCTACGGCCGTGGCGAGCCCGCCGACCCGGTCACCGTCGCCGCCGAGCTGCAGCGGCGCGGCGAGCTGCAGCGGGTCGGCGGGGCGCCGTACCTCCACACGCTCTCGGCCAACGTGCCGATCGCCGCGAACGCCGGCTACTACGCCGAGATCGTCCGGGAGAAGGCGATCCTGCGCCGGCTGGTCGACGCCGGGACCAAGATCGTGCAGATCGGCTACGCCGGCGAGGGCCAGGTCGACGACGTGGTCGACCAGGCGCAGGCCGAGGTCTACAAGATCGCCGACCGCCGCTCGGGCGAGGACTACGCCCCGCTGTCGGACATCATGGACGGCGTCCTCGACGAGATCGAGGCGATCGGCAACCGCGAGGCCGGGCTGTACGGCGTGCCCACCGGCTTCGCCGACCTCGACGACCTGACCAACGGTCTGCACGCCGGCCAGATGATCATCGTCGCGGCGCGTCCTGCCATGGGTAAGGCGCTTGCCCTCGATACCCCGCTGCCGACGCCGACGGGCTGGACGACGATGGGCGACGTGCAGGTCGGTGATGAGCTGTACGACGCCGACGGCCGGCCCACCCGCGTGGTCGCGGCCACTGACGTCATGCACGACCGGCCCTGCTACGAGGTCGAGTTCTCCGACGGCTCCCGCATCGTCGCGGACGCCCAGCACCAATGGCTGACCGAGTCGAGGGCCGCCCGCAAGTCGAAGTGGGCAGCGGACCGGCAGGACAACCGGACCCGCAACCAGCACACGTTCCCCTCGGTCGTCACCACGGAGGAGATCGCTGCAACCGTCCGGGTCGGCAAAGACGAGCGCGCGAACCACGCCGTCGAGAACGCAGCACCACTTGAGGGATCCTGGGGCCGGCTCCGCATCCCGCCGTACGTCCTCGGAGCGTGGCTCGGTGACGGTCACAGTGCCAGTGCGCGGATCACCTGCGAGTCCGACGAGATCCCGATGTACATCGAGGGATATGGCCTCGACGTCACCCACCACGGGAAGATGCTCTACTCGATCAAGCTTCCCGAGCGTCCTGCGGCAGCAGTCGCCGGCAAGGACTGCCCCGACTGTGGTGCTGCGTTTGCCGGCGGTTTGATGTGCCGGGTCTGCCGGGCCGACCATGGCAGCTTCCAGGCGCTGTTGCGCACCGAGGGCGTGCTCAACAACAAGCACATCCCGCAGGCCTATCTCCGCGCTGCGGAGCCGCTCCGGCGCGAGCTACTTGCCGGCCTGATGGATACCGACGGCACAGTCGTCAAGGGCGTTGGCTCGTGCCAGTTCGCCGTCACGAGCAAGCGGCTGGCAGACGACGTCTATGAGTTGATCGTGAGCCTCGGCTACCGCTGCGGGCGCACCACCAAGAAGGTCCGGGGGCGTAACGCGGAGACATCGACCTGCCACATCCTGAACTTCTCCACGACCGACGACGTCTTCCGCCTGTACCGAAAGCAGGTGGTGCACAAGGAGGAACGCCCCGAGACGACCTCGCGGATCGGACGGCGCTACATCACGGCGGTTCGCAAGGTCGAGAGCATGCCCGTCCGCTGCGTCCAGGTCGACAACGAGGACCACCTCTACCTCGCCGGTGAGTCGATGATCCCGACGCACAACTCGACGCTGGCCCTGGACCTGTGCCGGGCGGCGTCGATCCAGAACAACCTGACGAGCTGCTTCTTCAGCCTGGAGATGACCCGCTCCGAGATCACCATGCGGCTGCTGTCGGCGGAGGCGAAGGTCCCGCTCAACCACATCCGCAACGGCTCGATGAACGACGACGACTGGGCCAAGCTGGCGCGCAAGATGGCCGAGGTGTCCTCGGCGCCGATGTTCATCGACGACTCGCCGAACATGACGATGATGGAGATCCGGGCCAAGGCCCGGCGGCTGCGGCAGCGCCACGACCTGCGGGTGATCGTCATCGACTACCTCCAGCTGATGACGTCGGGCAAGAAGGTCGAGTCCCGCCAGCTCGAGGTCTCGGAGTTCTCCCGCCAGATCAAGCTGCTGGCCAAGGAGCTCGGCGTGCCGATCATCGCGCTGTCCCAGCTCAACCGTGGGCCGGAGCAGCGCGGCGACAAGCGCCCGATGATGAGCGACCTGCGCGAGTCCGGGTCGATCGAGCAGGACGCCGACATGGTGATCCTGCTGCACCGCGACGACGTCTACGAGAAGGAGTCGACCCGCCCCGGCGAGGCCGACCTGATCGTCGCCAAGCACCGCAACGGCCCGACCCGCGACATCACCGTCGCCTTCCAGGGTCACTACTCCCGCTTCGTCGACATGGCCCACTGATGCCCTGAGGTCCGGATGCCAGCCACCGTCGTCGCCCTCCACCCCAGCCGCGAGCCGGACCCGCGGCACTCGTGGGCGGTCGGGCTGCGGCTGCTGCGCTGGGCGCCCGGCGAGCTGCTGCACTGCCATCCCGACGAGTACGCCGTGGTCTGCTGCCACACCGGCGCCCGCTACGTCATGTTCGAGGCAGCCACCGTCGTCGCCACCGGCTCCCCCGCCAACCCCGCGCTCCTCGGCCGGTCCGCGGTCGACTGGGTGACCGCGGTCCGTGGCCTCGCCAGGACCAGTCCCGAGTTCTGGGTGCCGCACGCCTACGACCTGACCGCCCTGCTCGGCGCCGTACGCCTGGTCGAGGACGCCGCCCGCGACCTCGCCGTGGGGCACGACCCGGCCGACGCGCAGCGGCGACTGTTGGCCGCATTGCAGCGGTACGCCACCCGGATCCGGCCGTTCCTCGACGAGTACGCCGTCCTCATCGACCGGATCAACCGGCTCTCCAGCGCCTAGGGTCCGCTCAGTCCTCGGCGGCTCGGGTCGACTGCCGCAGCACCAGGTGCGTGGGCAGCGGGGTGTCCGCGGTGGGGACGCTGGACTCCTCCACGGCGATGAGCACCTTCTGCATGATCATCCCGCCGAGGGTGTCGAACTCCTGGCGCACGGTGGTGAGCGGCGGGAACAGGTAGCCCGCCTCCGGGATGTCGTCGAAGCCGACCACGCTCACGTCGGTCGGCACCCGCAGGCCGCGCTCGCGCAGTGCGGACAGGAGGCCGATCGACATCTGGTCGTTGCCGACGAAGACGGCGACCCCGGGCTCGATGTCCAGCTCCGAACCGAGCCGGTAGCCGCTGGCCGCCGACCAGTCGCCGAACACGGGCGGGACGATCTCGAGGCGCTGCGCGGCGAGCTCGTCGCGCCAGCCGCGGACCCGCTCGGTGGAGTCCGGAGCGTTGCGCGGCCCCGCGAGGTGCAGGATCCGCGGGTGTCCGAGCTCGGCCAGGTGGCGTACGGCGGAGCGCGCGCCGCGGTACTGGTCGATCGACACGATCAACGGGCTCCGGCGGGCGGTCGACGCGGCGATCACCACCGGGATCCGCAGGTCCAGGCTGCGCACCAGCTCGAGCACCTCGACGTCCACGACGATCAGGACCATGGCGTCCACGCGCTGGCGCAGCAGCCCGTCCACGACCGCGCGGATCGCCTTCGGGTCCTCCGGGGGCGCGCTGACCGTCTCGACGGAGTACCTCGCCTCGCGGGCGGCGAAGTTGAAGTGCATGGCGATCGAGGTCGGGCCGTAGTCGGAGATGCCGGGCGTCACCAGCCCGATGGTGCGCGTCCGCTTGGTGACCAGCGCGCGCGCCGCCGGGGACGGGCTGTAGTGCAGCTGCGCGATCGCCTGCTCGACCCGCGCCCGGGTCGTGGGCCGGACGTTCGGGAGGTCGTTGATGACCCTCGACACGGTCTGGTGGGACACGCCCGCCAGCCGGGCGACGTCGAAGATGTTGGCGGCCCGTCCGCGGCCGGGCTCGGCACTCATCGGCTCCGCACCGCTCACCGCACGGCCTCGGGCCGGGCCACGAGCGCCGTCAGCGCGTCGGAGGTCAGCTCGTCCGAGGGCAGGGTGTCGACGATCCGGCCGTCGAGCACGATCGCGACCCGGTTGCCCACCCGCAGCACCTCCTCGAGCTCGGCCGAGATGAACATGACGGAGAGCCCGTTGTCGGCGAGCTCTCCGACGAGATTCTGCACCTCGACCTTCGCCCCGACGTCGATGCCCCGGGTCGGCTCGTCCAGCACGAGGACCCGCGGGGACAGCGCCAGCAGTCGCGCGAGCAGCAGCTTCTGCTGGTTGCCGCCGGACAGGGTGCCGGCCGGGCGGTCCAGGTCGCGCGGCCGGATGTCGAGCGCCTCGACCCAGCTGAGCGCCAGCTCGCGCTGCCGGGCCGGCCGGATCCGGCGCAGCACCCCGCGCTCGGCCTGCAGCGCCAGGGTGATGTTCTCCTGGACGCTGAGGTCGCTGATGATGCCTTCCGCGCGCCGGTTCTCCGACGAGTAGACGACGCCCAGCGAGATCGCCGAACGCGGCCCGCCGCCCAGGCTCTCGTCGCTGCCCTGGATCCGGATGATGCCGGCATCCAGCCTGTCGATGCCGGAGATCGCGCGCGCGAGCTCGGTGCGGCCGGAGCCCAGGAGACCCGCGACGCCGAGCACCTCGCCCTCGTTCAGGTCGACGTCGGCCTCGTGGATGCCGGTGCCGACACTCACCGACCGCGCGCTGAGGAACGGACGCTCGCTCTCGTCGGCGACGTGCAGCCGGGTCCGGGTCCGCAGCCGGTCGGCGCTGCGGCCGAGCATCGCGTGCACCAGGTCGATCCGGAGCAGCTCGCGGGTGAGGTACTCGCCGACGAGCTTCCCGTCGCGGAGCACGGTGACCCGGTCGCAGATCTCGTAGACCTGGTCGAGGAAGTGCGAGACGAACAGGATCGCGACGCCACGCTCCTTGAGGTCCCGGATCACCCGGAACAGCTCTGCGCACTCGTCGGCGTCGAGGCTCGAGGTCGGCTCGTCGAGCACCAGCACCCGCACCTCGGTCGAGATCGCCCGCGCGATCGCGACCAGCTGTTGTACGGCGAGCGAGTGGCGGCCGAGGAGCGAGGCCGGGTCGATGTCCAGCCCGAGGTCGCCGAGCACCTCGTGGGCGAGCTCGCGCATCCGCGGCCAGTCGATGACGCCGTACCGGCGCGGTTCGGCGCCGAGGGCGATGTTCTCGGCGACGGAGATGTTCGGGAGCAGGTCGATCTCCTGGTAGACCGCCCGGACACCCGCCAGCTGGGCGTCGTGCGGAGAGCCGAACCGCGCCACGGCGCCGTCGAGCCGGAGCTCGCCGTCGGAGAGGGGCAGCGCGCCGGTGATCGCCTTGATCAGCGTCGACTTGCCGGCGCCGTTCTCGCCCATGAGCGAGTGGACCTCGCCGGGGAACAGCCGGAAGTCCACCCCGTCGAGTGCCGCGTCGGCACCGAAGTAGACGGTGCCCCCGGTGAGCTCGAGGAGCGGCTGGTCCATCCGGTCATTATCGCCGGAACAGAGGACGTCTATCTTCGGCGCTCCGAGCGGACGACGATGGCCCGCTGGACCACGATGAACATCAGCAGCATCAGGCCGACGATGATCCGGGTCCAGGACTGCTCGGCGCCCATGAACGAGATCACCGTCTTGATCGTGCCGTAGACCAGGACGCCGACCATCGACCCGAGCACGTACCCGGTGCCGCCGGTCAGCAGGGTGCCGCCGATGACCACGGCCGCGATGACGTCGAGCTCGGTGCCGATGCCGTTGCGGGGGTAGCCGGCACCGGAGTACGCCGTGAGCACGAGGCCGGCCAGGCCGCCGCAGACGCCGCTGATGACGTACACGAGCACCTTGGTGCGCGCGACGTTGAGACCCATCAGCCGGGCCGACTGCTCGTTGCCGCCGACGGCGTACACCGTCCGCCCGAACCGGGTGTACTGCATGACGAACGCGCCGATGGCCGCGACCAGGAGCGCGAGGATCCCGGTCGGCGTGATGTACCAGTCGCCGAACCGGAAGCGGGTCGTCTGCAGCCACAGGACGCCTTCGTTCTCGACCCGGATCGAGGACAGGCTGACCACGAACGCCAGCCCGCGCGCGAGGAACAGGCCGGCCAGCGAGGCGATGAACGGCTGGACGTCGAAGTACTGCACGAGCACGCCGATCAGCAGCCCGATGACCGCGCCGCCCAGGATGATCACGGGGATCACCACGCGTGGGCGAGTGCCCGTCGCTCAGCAGCCGCGCGCAGGCGATGCCGGTGAACGCCATCACCGAGCCCACCGACAGGTCGATGCCGCCGGTGACGATCACGAACGTCATGCCGACCGCGAGGATCAGCAGGTAGGCGTTGTCGAGCAGCAGCGCCGACATGTTCCTGGCCGTCATGAAGTTGCCGAAGTGGATCTGCGCGCCGACCAGCAGCAGCACGAAGATCACCAGCGCGGCGAAGGTCGGCATCAGCGACGAGTGCCGGTTCAGGAAGGTCTGGACGTTCGCCGCGAGCTTCGCTCGCGGGGAGTCCTGCACGGCGGTGCTCATACGGTGACCTCCGCGTCGACCCGGACCTCGGCGGCGTCCTTCGGCGGCGTACGCCGGGTCAGCCTGCGCGCCGTGCGGTGCACGCGCGGCGACTGGATGAGCACGACCACGATCACGACGACCGCGAAGAACACCGGGCTCTGGGCCGAGGACACCCCGAGGAACAGGATCGTCGACTCGAGCGTCTGGATGATCAGGACGCCGACCACGGTGCCGGCGATGGTGAACTTCCCGCCCATCAGCGAGGTCCCGCCCAGCACGACGGCCAGGATCGCGTAGAGCTCGATCAGGTCGCCGGCGGCGTTCGCGTCCGCCGCCATGATGTTCGAGCTGTAGACGATGCCGGCGACTCCGGCCAGCGTGCCGCTGGCGACGTAGGCGCCGAGGATGATGCCGCGGGACCGCACGCCCGCGAGCCGGCTCGCCTCCGGGTTGATGCCGACCGCCTCGGTCAGCACGCCGAGCGCCGTACGCCGCTCGACGACCGCGATGACGGCGATGGCGGCGACCGAGATGAAGAACGCGAACGGGAGCCAGAACAGGTAGCCGCTGGCGACGAACTTCAGCGGCGGGCTGGTGACCGTCGTGATGAAGCCGTCGGTGATGAGCAGCGCGACGCCACGCCCGGCCAGCATCAGCACCAGGGTCGCGATGATCGGTTGGATCTTCAGCACCGCGACCAGGAAGCCGTTCCAGGCGCCGAGGACCAGGGCGACCGCGATGCCGACCGCGATCGCGACCAGCACGGTGCCGGTGCTGCCGGGATCCGACGACCCGTCGATGATGGTCAGCGTGACGGCGCCGGACACGGCCATGACGGCGCCGACGGACAGGTCGATGCCGCGGGTGGCGATCACCAGGGTCATGCCGAGCGCGACCAGCATCAGCGGCGCGCTGTTGCGCAGGATGTCGATCAGGGCGCCGTAGAGCTCGCCGTCGCGGACGGTGATCTTGATGAACCGGGGCCGCACGATCGTGTTGACGACGATCAGCGTCAGCAGGGAGAGGACCGGCCAGAACAGCCGGTGCTTCAGGATCCGCGTCACGCGAGGCTCCCTTCGCCCTCGTTGGCCATGTAGTCGATCAGGCCGTCGACGTCGACGTCGCTCGAGTCCAGGACGCCGAGCTGGCGACGGTCCCGCATCACGACGACGCGCTGGGCCAATCGAAGCACTTCCTCGAGCTCGGAGGAGATGAACACGACCGACAGCCCCTGGCTCGCCAGCTCGGCGACCTGGCGCTGGATGTCGGCCTTGGCGCCCACGTCGATCCCGCGGGTCGGCTCGTCCAGGATCAGCAGCTGGGGTGCGGTGGCCAGCCAGCGGGCGAGGAGCACCTTCTGCTGGTTCCCGCCGGAGAGGTTGCCGACCAGCACGTTCGGCGCGGCCGGGCGTACGCCGAGCGCCTCGATGTACTTCGACACGACGGCGTCGTACTCCGCCCGCCGGAGCTTGCGCAGCCAGCCGCGCCGGGCCTGGATGCCGAGCACGATGTTCTCGCCGACGGTGAGGTCGGAGACGATGCCCTCCGCCCGGCGGTTCTCGGACGAGAACGCGATCCGGTGCCGGATGGCGTGCCGCGGGTTCGCCATCCGGGCGGGCACGCCGCGCACCTCGATCTGTCCCGTGTCGGCGTGGTCGGCGCCGTACAGCAACCGGACCAGCTCGGTGCGCCCCGAGCCCAGCAGGCCGGCGACGCCCACGACCTCGCCGTCGTACACGTCGAGGTCGGCGGGCTCGAGCACGCCCTTGCGGCCGACCCCCGTCGCGCGCAGCAGCGGGGTGGCGGTGCGGTCGATGGCGCGGGTGGCGCTGGTGGAGATGGCCTCCAGCTCGACGAGCTCGCGGCCGATCATCCGGGTGACCAGCTGGGACCGGGGCAGGTCGGCGGCGCAGTACTCACCCACGAGCTTGCCGTTGCGCAGCACGGTGATCCGGTCGGAGATCTCGTAGACCTGCTCGACGAAGTGGCTGACGAACAGGATCGCCACGCCCTGTGCACGCAGGTCGCGGATGACGGCGAACAGGCCGTCGACCTCGTCGCGGTCCAGGCTGGACGTCGGCTCGTCGAGGACCAGGACCCGGGCATCGAGCACCATGGCCCGGCTGATCGCCACCAGCTGCTGGACGGCGATCGAGTGGCTGGACAGCACCGAGTGGGTGTCGAGGCGCAGACCCAGGCTGGCCAGGTGCCCGGCCGCCTCCCGGTGCGCCGCCCGCCAGTCGATGCCGCGCCGGGTGCGCGGCTCGTGGCCGAGCATCACGTTCTCCCCGACCGACAGGTTCGAGCAGAGGTTGACCTCCTGGTACACCGTCGAGATCCCGGCCCGCTGCGCGTCGGCGGTGGAGCCGAAGACCCGCTCCTCGCCGGCGACCGAGATCGTCCCGCTGTCGACGGAGTAGACCCCGGTGAGCGCCTTGATCAGCGTGGACTTGCCGGCGCCGTTCTCGCCCATGAGTGCGTGCACCTCGCCCGGCCGGAGGACGAAGTCCACCCCGTCGAGCGCCAGCACGCCCGGGAAGCGGATGGTGATGCCCCGCATCTCGACCAGCGGCCGGACCTCGGTGTCGACACCCATGGACCTGGTGACCCTTCCCTGGAGGAAGAGCTGCTCCGCCGGCTCGTTCATGGAGGTTCCGGCGGAGCAGCTCTCGATGGTGTGACGGGGTGGTGGATCGTCAGTACGGACGGCTGTCGATGACCTCGGCGGCCTGCTCCTGCGTGAAGTTCTGGTCCTCCACGTAGTAGGCCTTCTCGACCGAGTCGCCGTCGATCACCTGCTTGACCAGGTCAGCGGCCTGCTCGCCCAGCAGCGGGTTGCACTCGACGATGAAGTTGATCTTGCCGTCGACGAGCGCCTGCATGCCGTCCTTGACCGCGTCGATCGACACGATCTGGATGTCCTTGCCCGGCGTGCCGCCTGCTGCCTCGATCGCCTCGATGGCACCGAGGGCCATGTCGTCGTTGTGGGCGTAGAGGAGGTCGATGCCGTCGACGCCGTACTTCTGGAGGAAGCCCTCCATCACGGTCTTGCCGCCGTCGCGCGTGAAGTCACCGGTCTGCGAGTCGATCTTCTCGATCTGGGTGCCCTCGATGGCCGCGTCGAAGCCCTCGGCGCGGTCGTTGGCGGGAGCCGACCCGGTCGTGCCCTCGAGCACGACCATCTTCGTCGGCTGGTCTCCGAAGTTCTCGGCGGCCCATTCACCGGCCGTCGTGCCCTCCTGCTTGAAGTCCAGGCCG
The DNA here is from genome assembly GCA_963803235.1 of uncultured Actinomycetota bacterium. Lineage (GTDB taxonomy): Bacteria > Actinomycetota > Actinomycetes > Propionibacteriales > Nocardioidaceae > Nocardioides. The sequence goes on along the minus strand of CAWDLL010000006.1, from coordinate 679,499 downwards.
ACCCAGCTGTCGTAGAGGTCGTCGGAGGAGGTGACGGTCCGGTCCTCGAGGATCACGGGGATCTCGGCGTCCTGTGCCTCCTGCGAGCACGTCGTCCCAGCCGTCCTCGACGATGGGCGCGATCACGATGGCGTCGACGCCCTGGCTGATGAAGCTGCGCACGGCGCTGATCTGCGCCGCCGGGTCGTTGTCGGCCGCGTTGAACACGAGCTCGAAGCCGTTCTCGTCCGAGAACGCCTCCTTCATGGACTCGGTGTTGGCGCTGCGCCATCCGGACTCCGACCCGGTCTGGGCGAAGCCGACCTTGATCGTGCCGTCACCGCCCGAGTCGCTGCCGGAGTCCGAGTCGCCACCACAGCCGGCCGCGAAGAGTGCCACGGCACCCACCAGGGCGACACCGGTACGGAACTTCGTCTTCACTCCAAACCTCCTCGCATGGACCGGCATGGGTGCCGGTCGAGTATGGGTGACACACGCTCCCGGGACTGCGCTGCTGCTGATGTTAGCCCTCACAATTCGGGATTGTCCGGACGCTAGCCGTAACATTCCGATAACACAAGACCCGGCATCCGTACGCCTATGAGCGGTTCAGACCGGTTGGACAGGGCTGGCGTGAACGATCACATTTGCTAGCCTCGGCGAGCCGGTGGCCGCTTGTTATCATCTGCGGGCCGGTGGCCGGGCCGGCCACAGCAACCCGGGGAGGTACTTTCCGTGACCACAGAACCGTGTGTCGTCGGCGTCGACTTCGGCACGCTCTCTGGCCGCGCGGTCGTCGTCCGAGTCAGCGACGGCGCCGAGCTCGGGTCGGCAGTCCACGAGTATGCGCATGCCGTGATGGACGCCCAGCTCACGGCGGGGCCCGCGGCGGCGACGGACGACCCGGTCGCGCTGCCGCCCGACTGGGCGCTCCAGGTGCCCCAGGACTACGTCGACGTGCTCCGGAACGCCGTACCCGCCGCGGTCGAGGACGCCGGGGTCGACCCGGCCGACGTGGTGGGCATCGGCACGGACTTCACCGCGTGCACGGTGCTGCCGGTGCTCGCCGACGGAACGCCCCTGTGCGAGCTGCCGGAGTACGCCGATCGTCCGCACGCCTACGTCAAGCTCTGGAAGCACCACGCCGCGCAGCCGCACGCGGACCGCGTCAACGAGCTGGCGCACCGACGGGGCGAGTCGTGGATCGGCAGGTACGGCGGCCTGATCTCGAGCGAGTGGGAGTTCGCCGAAGGCGTTGCAGCTGCTCGAGGAGGACCCCGAGCTCTACGACCGGATGGACCGCTTCGTCGAGGCCGCCGACTGGATCGTCTGGCGGCTCACCGGGCGCTACGTCCGCAACGCCTGCACCGCCGGCTACAAGGGAATCCTCCAGGACGGCCGCTACCCGACCCCGGAGTTCCTGAAGGAGCTGAACCCCTCCTTCGCGGACTTCGTGGAGGAGAAGCTCGACCACGAGATCGGCGCGCTGGGCGACGCCGCCGGTTCGCTGAGCGACGAGGCCGCGGCGTGGACGGGACTGCCGGCCGGCATCGCGGTCGCGGTCGGCAACGTGGACGCCCACGTCACCGCGCCGGCGGCGCAGGCGACGACGCCCGGCCAGATGGTCGCGATCATGGGCACCTCGACCTGCCACGTCATGAGCCACGACCAGCTGGTCGAGGTCCCCGGTATGTGCGGCGTGGTCGACGGCGGCATCGTCCCCGGCCTGTACGGCTACGAGGCCGGCCAGTCCGGCGTCGGCGACATCTTCGCGTGGTACGTCAAGAACCAGGTGCCCGGCAGGTACGCCGAGGAGGCGGAGGCCGCGGGTCTGTCCCTCCACGAGCACCTGACCGATCTCGCCTACCGCGAGCCGGTCGGTGCCCACGGCCTGGTGGCGCTCGACTGGCACTCGGGCAACCGGTCGGTCCTCGTCGACCACGAGCTCTCCGGCGTGGTCGTCGGCCAGACCCTCGCCACGACCGCCCGAGCAGGGGTACCGCGCGCTCCTCGAGGCGACGGCGTTCGGCACCCGGGTGATCGTGGAGACCTTCGCCGCCGCCGGCGTACCCGTCACGGAGCTGGTCGTCGCCGGTGGCCTGCTCCGCAACCGGCAGCTCATGCAGACCTACGCCGACGTGCTGCGGCTGCCGATCTCCACGATCGCCAGCGAGCAGGGCCCGGCTCTCGGGTCGGCGATCCACGCGGCCGTCGCGGCCGGCGCCTACCCGGACGTGCGCGCCGCTGCCGCCGCGATGGGGTCGGTGAACCCGGCCGTCTACACGCCGGACGAGGAGGCGGCCGCCGCCTACGACCTGCTGTACGCCGAGTACCTCGCGCTCCACGACTGGTTCGGGCGCGGCGGCAACGAACTGATGGCGCGGCTGCGCGCCCTGCGCGAGGTCGGCGAGGGAGGCGACGACATGACCGGCTTCGGTCCGGAGGTGGAGGCGGCGATCGCCGAGGTCCGCGAGGACGTCGCGCGGCTGCATGCGGAGCTGGTCCGCTACCAGCTCGTCGCCTGGACGGCGGGGAACGTGTCGGGCCGGGTGCCCGGAGCGGACCTGTTCGTCATCAAGCCGTCCGGCGTCTCCTACGACGACCTCTCGGCCGAGGCGATGATCCTCTGCGACCTCGACGGGCAGGTCGTGCCCGGCACCCCCGGCAGCGAGCGGGCGCCGTCCAGCGACACCGCCGCGCACGCCTATGTCTACCGGCACCTGCCGGACGTCGGCGGTGTCGTGCACACCCACTCGACCTACGCGGTCGCGTGGGCAGCGCGCGGCGAGGAGATCCCGTGCGTCATCACGGGCATGGCCGACGAGTTCGGGGGACCGATCCCGGTCGGCCCGTTCGCGGTGATCGGCGACGACTCGATCGGACGGGGCATCGTCGAGACCCTGCGCGGGCACCGGTCGCGAGCGGTGCTGATGCGCAACCACGGCCCGTTCACGATCGGGGTGACGCCGCGGGACGCGGTGAAGGCCGCCGTGATGGTCGAGGACGTGGCGCGCACCGTGCACATCGCCCGGCAGGGCGGGCCGCTGGTGCCGATCCCGCAGGAGGCGGTCGACGCGCTCTACGACCGCTACCAGAACGTCTACGGGCAGGCCACCGACGACCGTCGCGAGCCCGCAGCCCGGCCTTCTCCGACCCGGAAGTGAGACCCGACATGGCACCCGCTCCGCTCGTGACCGGCTACGACGGCCTCGAGGTCTGGTTCGTCACCGGCAGCCAGACCCTCTACGGCGAGGAGACCCTGCGCCAGGTCGCCGAGCAGTCGCAGCAGGTGGCCGCAGGCTTCGCGGACCTCCCGGTGCGGGTCGTGTGGAAGCCGGTGCTCACCGAGCCCGACGGCATCCGCCGGCTGGCGCTGGAGGCGAACGCCCGCGACGAGGTGGTCGGCCTGATCGCCTGGATGCACACCTTCAGCCCCGCGAAGATGTGGATCGCCGGGCTCGACGCGCTGCGCAAGCCGCTGCTGCACCTGCACACCCAGGCGAACGTCGAGCTGCCGTGGGCGGAGATCGACTTCGACTTCATGAACCTCAACCAGGCGGCGCACGGCGACCGCGAGTTCGGCTACCTGCAGACCAGGCTCGGCGTCGCGCGCAAGACGGTCGTGGGCCACGTGTCCAGCCGGGCGGTGCTCGGCCAGGTCGAGGACTGGCAGCGCGCGGCCGCGGGCTCGGCCGCCGCCCGATCCCTGAAGCTGGCCCGGTTCGGCGACAACATGCGCTACGTCGCCGTGACCGAGGGCGACAAGACCGAGGCCGAGCTGCGGTTCGGGGTCCAGGTCAACACCTGGGGCGTCAACGACCTCGTCGACGCCGTGGACGCGGTCGCCGATGGCGACGTGAGCTCCCTGGTGGAGGAGTACCTCGACCAGCTACGACGTCGCCGCCGAGCTCCGGCCCGACGGCGTACGCCACCAGTCGCTGCGCGACGGCGCGGCGATCGAGCTGGGCCTGCGCTCGTTCCTCGAGGGCGGGGGCTTCGGCGCGTTCACCACGAGCTTCGAGGACCTCGGCGGCCTGAAGCAGCTGCCCGGCCTGGCGGTCCAGCGGCTGATGGCGGAGGGGTACGGGTTCGGCGCCGAGGGCGACTGGAAGACCGCGATCCTGGTCCGGGTCGCGAACGTGATGGGCGCCGGGCTGCCGGGTGGCGCGAGCCTGATGGAGGACTACACCTACGACCTGGTCCCGGGACAGGAGCGGATCCTCGGCGCGCACATGCTCGAGGTCGCGCCGTCCCTGACCAGTGGTACGCCGCGGCTCGAGGTGCACCCGCTCGCCATCGGCGGGCGGGACGACCCGGTGCGCCTGGTGTTCACCGCCGACCCCGGTCCGGCGCTCGTGGTCGCGCTCGTCCGACATGCGCGACCGGTTCCGGATGGTGGCGAACGTGGTCGAGAACCTCGCCGCGCCCGACCTGCCGAACCTCCCCGTCGGCCGCGCCGTCTGGACTCCCGCGCCAGACTTCGCGACCTCGGCCGCGTGCTGGCTGGCGGCCGGCGGCGGCGCACCACACGGTGATGACGACCGCGGTCGGCGTCGAGGTGTTCCAGGACTTCGCCGAGATGACCGGCACCGAGCTGCTGGTGATCGACGGGGCGACCACCGTGCGCGACTTCCAGCGCGAGCTGCGCTGGAACCAGGCCTACTACCGGCTGGCCTCGGGGCTCTGAGCATCGCGCGGCCCCGCCGGCGACGATCGGCTGCCGCCAAGATGACCTGACCGCGGACGCAACCTCCTGCCCGTTCCGGGAGTCAACAGGGCAAGGGGGTGAGGCGGATGAGCTTCACGACGAAGGACACGGGCACACCGACGTTCGAGGAGTACGCCGCGGCCGCGTGGCCGTCGCTGTACCGCTACGCCTACCTGCTGGCCGGCAACCACCCCGACGCCGAGGACGTCGCCCAGCAGACCCTGATCAAGGCCCACCGGGCCTGGTCGAAGGTCACCTCGTCGGACTCGCCCAACGCCTACGTACGCCGGATGCTCACCAACACCTACCTCTCGGCGAGACGCCCCCGGCGGCGCGGGCTGGAGCTGCTGACCGACGAGCCGCCGGAGCCGGCCGTGGCTCCACCCGCGACGCACGAGGAACGCGCGGCCCTGTGGCCGCACGTGAAGGCGCTGCCACCGCAGCAGCGCGCCGTGATCGTGCTCCGCTACTTCGAGGACCTGAGCGAGGCCGAGATCGCCGACGTACTCGGCTGTTCACGCGGCAACGTCAAGTCGACCGCACACCGCGCCCTCAAGGCGCTGCGAGCCGCCATCGGCTCCGAGGACAACGACGGGAGGGAGGACTGAGATGAGCTTCGATGTCGAGACCGCCCTGGTCCGCGAGCTGCACGAGGTGGCCGACGGCGTGGAGGTCCCCGCCCTGCCGCCGCTGCCGAGCGAACCCCACGCACGACCGGTCTGGCAGCCCCTGCTGGTCGCCGCCGCCGTCGTGCTGATCATCGTGGGCGCCGTCGCCGCGGTGGTGACCCTGAACGGCGACGAGGAGATCCAGCCCGTCGCCGTCGCCGACGCCGACGGTGGCGACCGACAGCCCCACCCAAGCGGCGGAGCCGGCACCGTTGACCACCGAGCCGCCGAGCATCCCGTACGTCGTCAACTCCCGGCTGTTCGTCGGCGGCAAGCAGGTGCCCGGGACCGACTGGGCCTTCGTCCGCGGGACCGACACCCAGTGGGTGGCGGGCAGCTTCGTCAACGGCGAGTACACGTACTGGTGGGGGAACGGCACCGAGCCGCACCTGATCGAGGGGTACTTCCAGCAAGGGCTCGACGCCTCCCCGGAGGGTGGCTACTGGGCGGGGATCCGCACCCAGGGCGGCCAGGGCCTGCTGACCGGCGCGGACACCCAGCCCGGTGGCGAGGGCTTCGGCGAGACGCCGATCGACCAGAGCGGGAGCGGTTCTGCTCCGTGGGTCGCCGCCGTCACCGACGACGGGCTGGTGATCACCGGCAACGGCCCCACGATCCTCTGGCGGCCGCTGGTCGACGGCGAGACCGTCGACCTCGCCGACACCGCACCGGACCAGGTGGTCGTCGACAACACCCAGGCCGGGCTGGTCGTGGTCGACGCGACCAGCGCCGACATCGACGGGGCCAGGAACGGCGACGTCTACCTCGCCGACATCTCCCCGGAGGGCGAGATCTCCCGCCTGGGGTCGGTGCCGAACAACGACGACCTCGCGGCCAGCAACGCCTGGGTCTCCTGGGTGGAGGCCGGCGCGACCGGCGGCGAGCTCAGCGCGATCGGCGCAGCTCGGGGTCCAGCGCCTCGACGGCAGCGACCCGGGGACGCTGGTCCCGCCGAAGGGCTGGATGTTCCGCACCAACGCCGGGACCTGGGAGGACGACGACCACCTCGTCGTCGTCGTCGTCAAGGACGGCAGCGAGGACGAGCGGATGGTGCGCTGCAGTCCCGACACGGAGGAGTGCGTGCTGCTCGACACCCCCTGACACCGCCCCCGGCTCAGGAGGCCGGGCGGTAGGTCAGGTTGAGCACGCCGGAGGACAGCGCCGAGCTGTCGACCAGCTCGAGCTTCGTGGGTCGGGCCGCCGTCCTCGAACAGGCGCCGGCCGTGGCCGACGGCGATCGGGTGCACCAGCAGGCGCAGCTCGTCGAGCAGGTCGTTGGCCAGCAGCCAGCGGACCAGGGTCGCGCTGCCGGACATGCCGATGTCGCCGTCGACGGTCTCCTTGACCCGGCGCACGGCGTCCACGTCGCCGGGGACGACCGTCGAGTTGTTCCAGGTCGGGTCGGTCAGCGAGCTGGAGACGACGTACTTCGGGATGTCGTTGAAGTACGACGCGAACGGCTCGTCGGTGCTGTCGGGCCAGTACGCCGCCCACTCGTCGTACATCGTGCGCCCCATCAGGAACGCCTTGTTGGTCTCCATGCCGGCGCCGATGACGGCGCCCATCTCGTCGTTGAAGTACGGGAAGTGCCACTGGTCCGGCGACTCGACGACGCCGTCGAGGGAGATGAAGAAGTTCGCCACGATCTTGCCCATGATCTGCTCGCTCTCTGTGCGGTGGTCGGCGTCGTTCGCCGCGTCGCGCCCAGAGTAGGAACGCGCTCAGGCCCGGGTCTTGTACAGAAGCGACAGGGGGTCCGGGGACTCCTCGCGCAGCAGCTGCGTGGCCGTCCGGCCGACGAAGCGGGTGAGCGACCGGGCCAGGTGTGGCTGGTCGTAGTAGTCGAGCCGGTGCACCACGTCGAGCGGCGCGACGCCCTCGCCGAGCAGGATCGCCGCCTGCCGCGCCCGCTCGATCTGGCGGATCGCGCCCTGGGTCAGGCCGGTCGCGGCGGCGACGCGACGCTGCACCGTGCGCGCGCCGAGCCGCGGCGTCTCGTCACCCTCGACGACGCTGTGCACGAGCGGGTCGCGCACGAGCAGGCCGGCCCGCACCAGCCGGTCCGCGAACTGCTCGGCGCTCTCGAAGCCGGGCATCGCCCACTCGTCACCGCCCAGCACGAACGCCCGCGCCGTCGCGTGCGGGCTCTCCAGCGCGGAGTCGACGAGCCGACCGGGCGGCAGGTGCACCAGCGAGGTGCCGTGGGTGAACGTGATGCCGAACGACTCCGACTCGTCGGGCACGTCGACGGTCGTGGCCACGGTCTCCGGACCCCGGACCGCGGCGTGCACCCGACCCCGGTGCCCCCAGACGACGAGCTCCCAGTGGGACGTCGCCACCGAGGTCATCCGCTCGACGCCGGACGTGCGGCTGCGCCAGACGCGCGCGACGTACGGCGAGTCCGACGGCCGGTCCTCGGTCTCCAGTGCCATCCGTTCCCCTTGTCGCGCGTGGAACGAGTCTGGCACGCGCCCGAATCGTCGCCGGAAGAAACTTCTCGCCGCCCTGTCGTACCGGCCCGTTCGCCGTTCGTGGAACGGTCAAGGAAGCACCCCACGAGAGGACCCACCATGGCCACCATCGCAGTGCACGAGTTCATCTCCCTCGACGGCGTCTTCGAGTCGCCGACCTGGACCTTCGAGTTCGGCTTCGACCCGAGGATGGGGGAGACGCTCGGCGAGATCACCGGGCAGTGCGACACGATCCTGCTCGGCCGGACGACGTTCGAGATGTTCGCGCCGGCCTGGCGCGACCGCACCGTCGAGGACGACCCGGGAGCGCCGTTCTTCAACGACACCGAGAAGTTCGTCGTCGGCTCCGACGTGCCGCTGGACGAGTGGGCGAACTCCACCTCCCTCGGCCCCTACGACCCGGACGCGATCCGCCGGCTCAAGGCCGAGCGGGACGGCGTCATCTACATCTCCGGGAGCGGCCGGCTGGTCCGAGGACTGCTGGCCGAGGGGCTCGTCGACGACCTGCACCTGTTCGTCTACCCGATCGCGCTCGGCGAGGGGGAGAGGTTCTGGCGGGACGGCGAGCAGCACAAGCTGGCGCTCAAGGCGCAGGACACCTACGACAACGGCGTCGTGCACCTGGGCTACGGGCCGGCGTAGCAGAGCACCTCGCCGTGCAGCACGGCGAACCAGCCGCCCTCGTCGTCGGCCCAGGCCCGCCAGGCCGCGGACATCTTCTCGAGGTCCTCGGTGGCGACGCCCTGGTCGAGGGCGTGGCGGGCGTAGTCCGACTCGAGGACGCGCCGCGCCCAGCCCCCACCCCAGAACTCCCGCTCCTCGGGGGTCGAGAACAGCCAGACGCTGGCCGACGGGCGGACGTCGGTGAACCCGGCCTGTCGGCACCACGACACCAGTCGGCGGCCGGCGTCCGGCTCGGCGCCGTTGCTCCGCGAGACCTGCCGGTACGTCGCGAGCCAGTCGGAGATGCCCTCGCTCTCGGGGAACCAGGTCATCGCGCCGTAGTCGGTCTCCCGGACGGCGACGACCCCGTCCGGGCGGCACACCCGGCCCATCTCGCGCAGCGCCGCGACCGGGTCCTCGAGGTGGTGCATGACCTGATGGGCGTGCACGACGTCGAAGCTCGCGTCGGGGAAGTCGAGGGCGTAGGCGTCACCGAGCACGAACTCGATGTCCCGTCCCTGCTCCTCGGCCGCGGCGCGGGCGAACTGGAGTGCGTCCTCGGAGTTCTCCAGCCCGACCACGCGGCCCGGCTCGACCCGCCGGTGCAGGTCGAGGGTGATGCTGCCGGGTCCGCAGCCGACGTCGAGCAGGTCGAGTCCCGGCCGGAGGTGGGGCAGCAGGTACCCCGCGGAGTCCTCGGCGCCGCGGCGGGCGTGCGCGGAGACGACGGAGTGGTGGTGGCCGTGCGTGTAGGTGTTCATTCGACGGTGATCTCGCCCATGGCGTCCCAGCCCTCGCCGTCCACCTGGCGGCTGATGATGCGGGGCGTCGCGACCAGGGCCTGGCCGAGCTCGCCGATCGCCTTCTTGAAGTGGTCGCTGGCGACGTGCGGGCCGGCGCCGTCGTCGGTGAACCCCTCGACGAGGACGAACTCGGCCGGGTTGTCGACGCTGCGCGACCACTCGAAGAACAGGTTGCCGGGCTCGGCGCGGGTGGCCTCGGTGTAGTCGGCGACGAAGTCGATCCAGCGGTCGGTCCACTCCGGCAAGGTCTCGAACTTGACCACGATGAAGTACATGCTCGAAGCCTCGCACAGACTCCGGCCGGGGTGAGGTGGGCGGCTCAGCCCTCGACCGGACCCCCGCCGAACCCGATCGTGTTGCCGTCGGGATCGACGTACGTCGTCTTCCGGACGCCGTTGTCGTAGGTCTCCTCGGTGGCCGGTGCGAGTCCACGCTCGGTGATGCCGGCGACCCGGGCGTCGAAGTCACCGACGAAGAGCGTGACCTGCGAGTGACCGGCGTGCTCGGCGCTCTGCTCGATGTAGAGGTAGCGGTGCTCGGCGAGGTCCCAGACGGCCTCGACGTCGTTGGGGTAGAAGCTCGGCTCGGCGCCGAGCAGCTGCTCGTACCACGGCCGGGCGGTGTCGCGGTCGCGCACGTAGAGGCAGGCGAACAGGTCGACATCCATGCCCGAAGCCTAGGCGGGCGGCGTGAACTGGCTGGCCGTGAACACCGCACCGGCCGGGTCGCGGACCAGCGCTTCGCGGGTCCAGTCGGTGTCGGTACGACGCAGCACGGTGCCGCCGAGCCGCTCGACATCGGCGGCGGTCGCGTCGCGGTCGGCGACCGTGAACGACACGTGCCAGTGGGGTTGCTCGTCGGACGAGGCGCGGGCCAGCCAGCCGATCGCGTCGGCGAAGCCGGGCGGCACCGAGACGCCGGCCTGCCGCTCGTGGATGCCCGGGTCGACGGTCGCGGCGAGATGGTCGCCGTACCCCGGCCGCCGGATCATCGACGCGAACCCCATGTCGTCGACGACCCACCCGAACACCGCGGCGTAGAACTCCGCGGCAGCGGCGGGATCGGCGGCGTGCAGGTCGCTGAAGTTCCAGGCGCCGGGGGCGTTGACCAGCTGCGCGCCGGGCCGCGCGCCGGCCTGCCACAGCCGGAACCGCGACCCCGGACGGGTCGGCGCAGGCGGCGTAGCGCCCGTGCTCGCCCGCGTCGGCCGGACCGTGGTCGACCCTGCCGCCGGCGGCGACCACTCGGGCAGCCACCTCGTCGGCGTCATCGACGGCCACGTAGGTGTTCCACGTCGACGCCGCGTCGGGGTGGCCAGCGAGTCCCGCGACGTCCTGCCCATCCAGACGGGCGATCAGGTAGTGGGCGGGGTTCCCCGGCGGAGTGGCGTCCTCGAACTCCCAGCCGAACAGCCCGCCGTAGAACGCCTGCGCCACCGCGACGTCGGGCACCTCCACGTCCACCCACGAGCTCACGCCCTCCGGGTAGGTGCGCGGCTCAGCCATTCGGGTTCTCCCCGGACCCGCCGGCGCCGGCCGACCAGTCCGGGAGCTCCTGGAGCGCCCAGCCGTTGCCGTCGGGGTCGCTGAAGTAGACGAACCGGCCCCACGGCTGCTCGTCCACCTCGCTGACCTCGATCCCGCGCCCCACCAGCTCGGCCCGGATCGCGCCGGCGTCCGAGACCACCATCTGCAGGTTGTCGAGCGACCCGGGCGCCATCGCGGTCAGCCCCTTGCCGAACGCGATCGAACAGGCCGACCCCGGCGGGGTCATCTGCACGAAGCGCATCTCGTCGCTGACGGTGTGGTCGTGGTCGGCGTTGAACCCCGCCGCGACGTAGAACTCCTTGGCCCGGTCGATGTCGGTCACGGGCACGGTCACCAGCTCCAGTTTCATGTCCATGGCCCCACCGTAGAACCCCTTCAGGTCAGTTCCTGACCGCAATCGAAACCGGCCGAACCGGCCTGCCGCGCGTCACCCCGTCACCGCACGGTGACGATCGGGGTGACGCGCGGCCGGTCAGAGAGCGACCGGGTCGCGCCTGCGGAGCAGCACGAGTGCGCAGCCCGCGAACCCCAGCGCCTGGAGCACCGCGCCGATCACCTGTGGCACCTCGTTGCCGAAGAAGGCGAGCCCGATGACGTGCAGCGGCGGCCAGCTCATGATCGCCAGGGCTGCCCAGGCCGGCACCGCCCGGCTCCGCAGCATCCCGATCGCGAACAGCAGCGTCCCGATCAGGTTGCCGACCACGAACAGGAAGAAGACCCAGACCCCCCACACATCGGCCTGGGTGTCCTCGAGGACCGCGGCGAACACGTCTGCCGGGCCGTCCGCCTGCGCCAACGCGAGCGTGCCGATGCTGGAGTTCAGGACGGCGAAGTAGCAGATGTACCCCGCCACCATCAGCGATCCGCCCACCAGCGCCAGCCGGCTGGTCGACGCCAACCGGAACGCCCCCATCACAGCCGGCACGATCAGCAAGCAGCCGAGCATGCCTGCGGTCACCGCGGCGTGCACCAGCTCCGGGTGCGCGGCGTACAGCGCCAGGGTGTCCGCGGCGGTGTCCTCGTTGCCGCCGTCGCGGATCGCGAGCAGGTACGCCGTGTTCGCCACGACGAACCCCCACGGCGCGAGCACCATGGCCAGCGCACAACCGATCCGGCGCATCCCGCTGGTGCGTGGCGGAGCCGTCCCGCTCGACCGGCTCGCGACCGCACGGTGGCGGTCATCGGGCACCCGCCAGGACGGGCCGGCGCAGACCGGCGAGCACCAGCACGACGCCGACCACGGTCAGGCTGATCCCGATACCGGCGAGGACCATCGGCAGCCGCGGGCACGCCACTGACGAAGAACGCCGGCACGGCCGTCAGGGCCGAGAGCGTACGCAGCCCCACGACCCCGAGGGCGGCGCCCGTGCTGCCGCGCCAGGCCAGGGCGACCAGGACGAGGCTGAGCAGCGCCCAGAGCCGCCCCGATGAGCGCGATCGACATGGGCGGACTCTCGCCGTCCGTCGTGAGCGGCGCGGCCAGGTCGGCCAGCGCCAGCAGGCCGAGGACGACGAGGCCGGCCCGAAATGAAGTGGACATGGGAACCTCCGTGAAGCTTTCGACGAGGCCCGGCCGGTCCGACCGGGCCACCTCAGACTGGGGCGGGCTGATGCCCGGATCACATGGGGGAGCGGCACCTCCGGCCCGGGAAGTTGCCCGGCCGGTCCGGGAACTCGTCCCGTGACGGCGGGACGACGTGCGGCGCACACTGGTCGCCATGACGACGAGTCCGCCGCGCGCTTGGCTGCGGTGGTTCGCCGTCGCGCTCGCTGTGCTCATCGGACTGTTGGTCCTGACGGCCACCGCGGCCTCGCGTCAGCCTCGGCTGGTCCTGGGCAGACGCCCTCGACGCGTTCGTGCTCACCAACGCGGTCATGGGCCTGGCGTTCGGCGGCTGCGGGGCGCTCCTCGCCTGGCACCGCCCGGGGAACGCCATCGGCTGGCTGTTCCTCGCCGGCGGCCTGCGTCCAGTCCGTCGCGGCCGCCGCGTCGCCGGTTCAGGAGGTGCTGGCCGAAGCCGGCGCGTCGACCGCCGTCCTCCGGCTCACGGCCACGGTCTTCGTGTACAGCTGGCCGTGGGCGATCGGCCTGTGCATCCCGCTCGCGCTGCTGCTCTTCCCCGACGGCCGACCGGTGTCACCCGGCTGGCGGTCGGTGGTCCTCGGCGTGGTCGTGACCGCCCCACTGTTCGTGCTGGAGATGGGCGCCGCGCCCCAGCCGGTCGAGCGAGGGCGACCCGATCGGCTATCTCACGATCCCCGTCTACGACCGCCTCGACGCGCTGTGGCTGTCGCCGAGCTGCGCACCCTCGCGGCGTACCTTCTCGCCTTCGTCGCACTGGTCGTCCGCTACCGCCGCGGCACCGAGACGGCACGCAGGCAGCTGCTCTGGCTGGTCCTCGCCCTGCTCGTGGTCATCCCCGTCTCGGTTGCCCTGGGGGCTGGTCGCGGGTACGCCGATCGCGGTCCTGTTCTGCATCCCGCTGATCCCGGTCGCCGTCACCGTGGCCGTCGTCCGCCACGGCTGCTCGACATCCGGCTCGTCGTCTCCCGGGCGCTGGCCTGGCTGTTGCTGTCGCTGCTGGTCGTCGTCGGCGTACGCCGCTCTGGTCGCGGTGCTGGACCGGGCCTCTCCGCCTACGTCAGCCGGTCGGCGCTCGCGACGTGCTCCTGGTGCTGGTCGCGGCGCCGCTGCTGCCGCGGCTCCAGCGCCTGGTCGACCGGGCGATGTACGGCGACCGGTCCGACCCCGCCCGAGTCGTCTCCGGAGCTCGGCGAGCACCTGGCCACGCCGGAGTCCGGGCTGGCGGGTGTGGCGGCATCGGTCCGACAGAGCCTGCGGCTGCCCTGGGTCGGGCTGCGTCGTGGCGCCACCGTGCTGGCAGCGAGTCGGGCAGCGCCCGGAGCGGGTGACCGCGCTGGACCTGACCTACGCGGGCGAGCCCGTCGGTGTGCTCGAGGTCGGACTGCGTGACGGAGAGCGTCGGTTGGCCGCGGCGGACCGGCGGGTGCTGGGCCTGCTCGCGGCGCCGTTGGCGGTCGCGGTCCACGCGACAGTGGTCTCTGCTGAGCTGCAGGCCTCGCGGGAACGGCTCGTCGGTGCGCGCGAGGAGGAGCGCCGCCGGCTGCGGCGCGATCTCCACGACGGGCTCGGGCCCGCCCTGACCGGCATCGCGTTCACTGCCGACGCTGCCGCCAACGTGGTGACGGACCCCGTCCGTGCCGGCGCGCTGCTGGACACGCTGCGGAGGGATGCGCGCACCGCGCTGGCCGACGTACGCCGCGTGGTCGAGGACCTCCGCCCGCCCGCCCTCGACGAGCTGGGTCTCGTCGACGCGTTGCGCCAGCGTGCCGAGCAGCTGAGCCGGCGGGCCGACGGGGCGGCCGTGCGGGTCCGGCTCGACGTGCCGCCGGAGGTGCCGGCCCTACCGGCGGCGGTCGAGGTCGCGGCGTACCGGATCGCGACCGAGGCACTGACCAACATCGCCCGCCACTCGCAGGCGGGCTCGGGCGGTCGTGACGCCTGCGCTACGTCGACGGCTTCGAGGTGTCGGTCGCCGATGACGGGCCGGAGTCCGGGCCGTGGTCGCCCGGCACCGGCCTGCAGTCCATGCGGAGCGCGTGGCCGAGCTCGGCGGCGCATTCCACGCCGGCCCGTCCCCGGCGGCGGCCGGGTCCGGGCACGCTTCCCGCTGGTGGTCGGATGAGCCGGGCTGCGGGTGCTGCTCGCCGACGACCACCCGGTCGTCCGGGCCGGGCTGTCCGCGCTGCTCGGGTCGCTGCCGGACGTCGAGGTGGTCGGCGTGGCCGCCGACGGCCGCGAGCGCGGTCAAGGAGGTCGTCGTGCAGCGGCCCGACGTCGCGGTGCTCGACCTCCAGATGCCCGAGATGGACGGGTTCGCCGCGACCCGGGAGATCGGCCGGGTCGCGCCGGAGGTGGCGGTGCTGGTGCTCACCATGTTCGACGACGAGGACTCGCTGTTCGCGGCCATGCGCGCCGGCGCGCGCGGCTACGTGGTCAAGGGCGCCGAGCAGGAGGAGATCCACCGGGCCATCCGTGCCGTCGCCGCCGGTGAGGCGATCTTCTCGCCCGGGGTTGCTCACCGCGTCCTCCGGTTCTTCGCCGCGCCACCTCCCGTCGCCGACCCCTTCCCGGAGCTGACGGCGCGGGAGCGCGAGATCCTCGACCTGTTGGCGACCTCCCTGCCGAACCCCGCCATCGCCGCAACAGCTCGGGCTCTCGCCGAAGACGGTGGCCAACAACCTCTCCTCGATCTTCACCAAGCTCCAGGTGGCCGACCGGGCCGCGGCCATCCTGCGGGCGCGCGAGGCGGGCCTCGGCGGCCCGGCCGGGTGACACTGGCTGCATGGACATCGACCGCGCCCGTGACTTCGTACGCCGCCACCACCACGCCGTGCTCGCCACCCGCACGGCGAGCGGCATCCAGCAGAGCCCGGTCCTGGTCGCGGCCGACGACGACGGCCGGTTCGTGGTGAGCAGCCGGGAGACGGCGTACAAGGTCCGCAACCTGCGCCGCGACCCGTGGGCGCAGCTGTGCCTGCTCGGCGAGAAGTTCTTCGGCACCTGGTACTACGTCGAGGGCGAGGCGGACGTGCTCTCACTGCCGGACGCGATGGAGCCGCTGGTCGACTACTACCGTCGCGCGGCCGGCGAGCACGACGACTGGGACGCCTACCGCGCCGACATGGAGCGGGAACGCCGGGTCCTGGTGCGGATCACCGCGACGCGGGCCGGGCCGGACCGGCAGGGCTGAGCCGCTCCGATGAGTTCCGGCCTCGCCGGCCGTCTGCACCGGTGACACCCGACGACACGGAAGGCCCCGCCATGCGCAAGGTCGTGCTCTACACGCTGCTCTCGCTGGACGGCGTCGCCGAGGAGCCCGGCGACTGGATGACCGACTTCGACCAGCCGATCTTCGACAACCTGGCGCGGGTGATCGGCGCGCAGGACACGATCCTGCTCGGCCGCGGCACCTACGACTACTGGGTCGACTTCTGGCCGGACAACGGGCCCGACCCGTTCCACTCGTTCATCAACGGCACCGAGAAGCACGTGTTCACCTCGCGGCCGCTGGAGAAGGACTGGGCGAACACCGTGGTCGTCGACGGGTCCGGCCGAGGACCACGTCCGCGCGCTGAGGGAGGGCGACGGCGGCGACATCGGCATCCACGGCAGCATCCGGCTCGCCAGGTCGCTGAGCGCTGCCGGCCTGGTCGACGAGTACCGGCTGGTGGTGTCCAGCACCATCGCCGGCCACGGCGAGCGGCTGTTCGGAGACGACGCACCGCTGCATCGGCTGGACCTCGTCGACCTGACCCGGACGCCCGGCGGGACGCTGCTGCTCGGCTACCGCCCGGCCGGCTGACCGCCGGCGTACTTGCCAAGTTGGAAAGTTCGATCCATACTTTCCACCATGGAAAGTAACAGCGGGCTCCCGAACCCCGACGACGCAGCGGCCGTCCTCGACGACGCCGAGCGTTCCCGGACGACGATGGTCGGCGAGCTGGCGCTGCCGCCCCACTACCACCTGTGGATCGGCTCGGCCGTCGCCGTGCAGATCGCCACCGCGGCGGTCGGTGTGGCGGTGATGGAGCCCTGGGCGCTGGTTCTCCTGCTCGGCGGCGCCCTCGCCTTCGGCCTGGTCGCGGGCCTGCAGATCAAGCGGTTCCGGCAGCTCAACGGCGTCTGGGTGAGCGGCTTCGTCAGCCGCGCGGTGCTCGGGTCGGCGGTCACCGCCTCGCTCGGGTACGCCGCCGGGCTGGCCTCCGCGCTCACCGCGGCGTTCGCGGGGCTCTGGTGGCTGGTCGGCCTGTGCGCCGTGGGCGGGGGCGTGGCCTACGCGCTGGCCGGCCGGCGCTGGTGGCGCAGGTACACCCAGGACCCGTCCGGCAACGCCAACGCCGAGTCCGCAGCGATGATGGCGCTCCTCGTGCTGCTCGCGGGCGTCGGCCTCGTGCTGCTCCTGGCGAACTCGTGACCCCTGACCTCGACCCGACCCTCCAGCCTCCGGCCCGGCTGAAGCTGATGACGATGCTGACCGCCGTCACCGAGGCGGAGTTCTCGACGCTGCGCGACGGGCTGGACGTCAGCGACTCGGTGCTCTCCAAGCACGTGTCGGCGCTGGCAGCGGTCGGCTACGTCAAGAGCCGCAAGGGACAGCACGCCGGGCGGCGTACGACCTGGATCACCCTGACCAAGCCCGGCCGCAAGGCGCTGGGCGTGCACGTCGCGGCGTTGCGGGAGCTGATCGCCGGCGTCGAGTGAGAAGCACGGTCAGGTGAGCCCCTCCGGCGTGACCAGGCAGAAGGGATGTCCGACGGGATCGGCGTACACCCGAAAGCCGATGGGCTTGTCGGACCCGTCCAGGAGAGTGCCGCCCAGGCCGACCACCTGACCCTCGGCCTCGTCGAGGTTGTCGACCAGGATGTCGAGGTGCATCTGCTGGGGCGGTTCCCCGGAGGCCCAGTCGGGAGCGCGGAACCGGTCAGTGCGTTGCAGGGAAAGCGTCGGCGGGCCACCGTCGACCGCGAGGGTCACCCATGCGGCGCTGTCCTCGACCCGCTCCGCGCCCAGGAGTGCTTCGTAGAAGCCTGCCAGCGCCCGAGGATCGGGGCAGTCGATGACGATTCCTGCGAGCCGTCCGGTCATGGCCCGAAGTCTCGCCCGAGTGGGACCGACCTAGGCATGCGACACCCCGCGCAGCCAGCCGCCGAGGATCGTCGCCAGCGCCGCCGGCTGGTCGAGCTGGATCAGGTGACCCGCGCCCTCGACGAGTCGCAGCTCGGCGCCCGGGATGACATCGGCCAGCCGGTGCGCCCGGTCGACCGGGATCCAGGTGTCGTCGGTGCCCCAGACCACCAGCACCGGCAGGTCGAGCTCGGGATAGAGCGGCTCCACCTCGTCGGTGTACGCCTGGTCGGCCTGCGCGATCTGTCGGTAGAACGCCGCCTGTCCCTCGTCGCCCAGCCACGGGGCGACGAGTGCGTCCAGCGCGGCCGGCGTCGGACCGGGATGGCTGGCCCCGGCGACGTAGGCGCGCAGTGCGCCCTCGTGGATAGCGGGCGGCAGCGCCGTGAAGACGTCGGCGTGCTCCCGGACCAGCCGGAAGTAGTCCGAGCCCCACGGCGCGACGGCGACCACGTCGACCAGGGCCAGCGAGGCGAACCGGCTGCCGTGGAGCAGGTGCGCCCGCAGCGACACCGCGCCGCCGTAGTCGTGCGCGACGACGTGCGGCGCGCCCAGACCCCAGTGCTCCAGCAGGTCGGCGAACAGCTCGCCCTGCACGTCCAGCGAGACCCGGTGGTCGGGTTCCTTCGAGGACGTCCCGTAGCCGGGCATGTCCCACAGGTGCACCGTGAAGTCCGCAGCCAGGGACTCGGCGTACGGCGCCCACAGCCAGGACGACCACGGCGTGCCGTGGCAGAACACCACGTCCGGACCCGAGCCGGCGCGGCCCCAGCGCACCGTGCGGCCGCGCCACGAGAGCTCCTCCGTCAGCTTCACGGCGCCCATGCTGTCAGCCGGCGGGCGCGTCCACGAGGTCGTCCTCGTCGGCGATCGGTGCGGTGAACTGCGAGCGGTAGAGCGCGGCGTACGCACCGTCGGCGGCGAGCAGCTCCTCGTGGTTGCCCTGCTCGACGATCCGGCCGTGCTCCATCACCAGGATCAGGTCGGCGTCGCGGATCGTGGACAGCCGGTGCGCGATCACGAACGACGTGCGCTCGGTGCGCAGCGCGCCCATCGCCTGCTGCAGCAGCAGCTCGGTGCGGGTGTCCACGGAGCTCGTGGCCTCGTCGAGGATGAGCAGGTCGGGGTCGGACAGGAACGCGCGGGCGATGGTGACCAGCTGCTTCTCGCCGGCGCTGAGGTTGCTGCCCTCCTCGTCGATCCGGGTCTCGTAGCCGTCCGGCAGCGAGTGCACGAACCGGTCCACGAACGTCGCCCGCGCCGCCTCGAGGATCTCCTCGCGGGTGGCGTCCGGCCTGCCGTAGGCGATGTTCTCGGCGATGGTGCCCTCGAACAGCCAGGTGTCCTGCAGCACCATGCCGGTCTGGGCGCGCAGGTCGGCCCGCGACATCTGCGCGATGTCCACGCCGTCCAGGGTGATCCGGCCGGACTGCAGCTCGTAGAACCGCATCACCAGGTTGACCAGCGTGGTCTTGCCGGCGCCGGTCGGGCCGACGATCGCGACCGTACGCCCCGGCCGGGCGACCAGGGACAGGTCCTCGATCAGCGGCGCCTCCGGGTCGTAGGAGAACGACACGTGGTCGAAGACGACCTCGCCGCGACGCTGGTCCGCGGGGGCGGGAGGTACGGCGCCCTCCGGCCGCTGCTCCTCGGCGTCGAGCAGCTCGAAGACCCGCTCGGCCGAGGCGACGCCGGACTGCAGCAGGTTCATCATCGACGCGACCGTGGTCAGCGGCTGGGTGAACTGACGGGTGTACTGGATGAACGCCTGCACCTCGCCGAGGGTCAGCTGCCCGTGCGCCACGCGCAGGCCGCCCACCACCGCGATCACGACGTAGTTCAGGTTCCCGATGAACATCATCGTCGGCATGATCAGGCCGGAGACGAACTGGGCGCGGAACGACGCCTCGTACAGCTTCTCGTTCTCCTCGGCGAAGACCCGCTCCATCTCGTGCTGGCGGCCGTAGACCTTGACCAGGTCGTGCCCCGAGAAGGTCTCCTCGATGTGGGCGTTGAGCTTGCCGGTGCTGCGCCACTGGGTGATGAACTGCCCCTGCGACCGCTTCATGATCTGGGCGGTGACGACCATCGAGATCGGCACCGACACCAGCGCGATCAGCGCCAGCACGGGCGAGATCCAGAACATCATGGACAGCACGGCGACCACCGTCAGCAGCGAGGTGAGCAGCTGGCTCATCGTCTGCTGCAGGGTCTGGCTGACGTTGTCGATGTCGTTGGTGACCCGGCTCAGCAGCTCGCCGCGCGGCTGCTGGTCGAAGTACTCCAGCGGCAGCGCGTTGACCTTGTCCTCGACGTCGGAGCGCATCATTCGCACGGTGTTCTGGACGACGTCGTTGAGGATGTAGCCCTGGAGCCAGGCGAGCAGCGAGCCGGCGACGTAGATCGCGACCACGATCATCAGGACGTGCGCGACGGCGGTGAAGTCGATGCCCTGACCGGGGACCAGGTCCATGCCACTGACCAGGTCGGCGATCTGGTTCTCGTCCTCGGCGCGCAGGCCGTCGATCGCCTGCTGCTTGGTGGCCCCGGCCGGGAGCTGGCGGCCGAAGATGCCGGCGAAGATCAGGTCGGTGGCGTGCCCGAGGATCCGCGGCCCGAGCGCCATCAGGGTGGTGCTGGCGACCGCCAGCACGACGACGGCGATCGCGCGGGTGCGCTCCGGCGCCATCTGCCGGATCAGCCGCTTGGCCGAGGGGCCGAAGGTCATCGCCTTCTGGCCGACCTGGCCACCGCCCATCGGGCCGCGGCCCGGGCCGGGACCGGCCACGATCCGCTCGGTCTCCTTCATCCGCGTGGAGGTGCTCATGCTGCCTCCTCCGCGCTCAGCTGGGACTCGACGATCTCCTGGTACGTCGGGTTGTCGGCGAGCAGCTCGTCGTGCGTGCCGCGGCCGACGACCCGCCCGTCCTCGAGCACGACGATCAGGTCGGCGTCGCGGATCGTGGACACCCGCTGGGCGACGATCAGCACCGTCGAGTCCCGGGTGACCGGCTTCAGCGCGGCCCGCAGCCTGGCGTCGGTGGCGAGGTCGAGCGCGGAGAAGGAGTCGTCGAAGACGTAGACCTCCGGCTTCCGGATCAGGGCACGGGCGATGGCCAGCCGCTGGCGCTGCCCGCCCGAGACGTTGCCGCCGCCCTGGCTGATCCGGCTCTCGAGGCCGTCGGCCATCGCCTCGACGAACTCACGGGCCTGGGCGATCTCCAGCGCCTCCCACATCTCGTCCTCGGTGGCGTCCGGCTTCCCGTGCCGCAGGTTGTCGGCGATCGTGCCGGTGAAGAGGAACGCCTTCTGCGGGATCAGCCCGAACCGCGACCAGAGCAGCTCCGGGTCGATCCGGCGTACGTCCACGCCGTCGACGAGCACCCGGCCGGCGGTGGCGTCGAAGAGCCGCGGCAGCAGGTTGACCAGCGTGGTCTTGCCGGCTCCGGTGGAGCCGATCACCGCGACCACCTGCCCGGGCCGGGCCGAGAAGCTGACGTCGCTCAGCACCGGCTCCTCGGCGCCGGGGTAGATGAACTCGACGGACTCGAGGTCGAGGTGGCCGTGCGCGTCGAGATCGACGACCGGCTCCTCGGGCGGGACGACGGTGCTGGCGGTGTCGAGCACCTCCGCGATCCGGTCCGCGCAGACCGAGGCGCGCGGCACCATCATCAGCATGAAGGTGCCCATCATCACCGACATCAGGATCTGCATCAGGTAGGACAGGAACGCCGTCAGCGAGCCGATCTGCATCTCGCCGCTGTCGACCCGGTGTCCGCCGTACCAGAGCACCGCGACGCTGGAGAGGTTCACGATCAGCATCACGGCGGGGAACATCGTCGCGAGCCAGCGGCCGGCGCGCACGGAGACGTCGGTGAGCTCGTCGTTGGTACGCCGGAACCGCTCGGTCTCCAGCGGCTCGCGGACGAACGCGCGGACCACGCGGATGCCGGTGATCTGCTCGCGGAGAACCCGGTTCACCGAGTCGATCCGCTCCTGGACCAGACGGAAGTTCGGCACCATCCGGCTGACGATGAAGCCGACCGAGATCAGCAGCGCCGGCACCACGATCGCGAGCAGCCAGGAGAGGCCGAGGTCCTCCCGCATCGCCATCAGGATCCCGCCGATCATCATGATCGGGACGGTGGCCGCCATCGTGCACGACATCAGCACCAGCATCTGTACCTGCTGCACGTCGTTGGTGCCCCGCGTGATCAGCGACGGCGCACCGAAGTGCGCCATCTCCCGGCCGGAGAACGACCCGACCCGCTGGAAGAGGTCGGCCCGGAGCTCGCGACCGGCCGCCATCGCCGTACGCGACCCGAACCACACGGCCACGACCGAGCAGGCGATCTGGCCGAGCGAGACGAGGAGCATCACCAGGCCGGTGCGCAGGATGTAGTCGGTGTCGCCGCGGGCGACGCCCTGGTCGATGATGTCGGCGTTCAGGCTGGGCAGGTAGAGCATCGCCACCGTCGCCACGAACTGGAGCGCGACGATGATCGCCAGCCATCCGCTTGTAGGGAGCCAGGTAGGTGCGGATCAGCCGGATCAGCATCAGGGCGTGTCCTTCCGCAGGGTGCCGTCGAGGACGAGGTCGGTGATCTGGTCGGCGGTGAGTGAGGGGCCCATCCCGAGCTCGGCGCGGGCGGAGCCGAAGATCAGGCTGCGCAGGGCGAGGGCCGCGGTCTCGGGCGGGACGGACAGCTCGTCGGCGTGCGGCTCGAACAGGTCGGTGAGCTGACGGAGCAGCGCGGCCTGCGCCTCGACCACGAACGCCGGCGGCCCGGGCTTGCCGTGCTCGTGGGAGTGCTCGTGCTTGGCGTTCATCAGGTGGCCGCGGACGGCGAACATCACCGTCATCACGAGGTGGATCCGGGTGAGCACCCGGCCGGCGGCGATCTGCACCTTGGTCCGCAGGTCGTCCTCGCTGCCGATCAGGAACTCCCACTGCTCGTCGGCGTCGGCGGGGTTGATCGCCTCCTCGGCGGCGGCCATGAGCAGTGCGGCCTTGTCGGGGAAGACCCGGAAGATCGTGCCCTCGGCGACCCCGGCCGCCTCCGCGATCAGCCGGGTGCTGACGTCGCGCCCGTGCTCGGCGAGCAGCGGGACGACGGCCTGGAGGATCGCGCGTCGGCGCTCCTCGGGCGGCAGGGGACGGGCACGTGGTGACACGCTGTCGATGGTAAGTGAGTGAGCACTCACTCACAACTGGTTTTCCGGGATAGTCCGAGACGTTCTGGCTGTCGATCCGGTCCGAGAACGACCAGAACGTCTCGGACTATCCCGACGGACGCCTACTCGTCGCCCGTCAGGTTGAAGGCGCGCAGGCGGCGGCCGGTGAGCCAGGTGCCGAGCACGATGACGACGACGCTGGCGATCACGGCGTACACCGCGTCGAGGTCCTTGGCGAGTCCGGCGACGCCGGAGACCTCCTCGACCATGGCCCGGGCCCAGCGGGTGATGCTCAGCCAGCGCACGCCGTCGAGGAGCCCGCCGAGCAGGCCCTCCCAGATCAGCAGGTAGACGAGCCCGAGGACGACCGCGTGCTTGGACATCACCGACAGCAAGGAGAACAGGGCGCAGTAGGCGATCCCGCCGACCAGGGAGCCGACGGCGAAGCCGAGGCCGAGCCGCGGCTCGTCGAAGAGCAGCACCCAGCCCGCGAGCAGCATCGGCACCGCGGCGAACACGACCACGCAGCCGGCCGCGACGACGAGCTTGCTGATCACGATGGAGTGCCGCGAGATCGGCTTGGCCAGCAGGTAGGAGATGGACCCGTCGTCGATCTCCGGCGCCAGCAGCCCGGTGGTGGCGAGCAGCGCGATCAGCGGAACGATCACGGCCAGGCCGAGGCTGTCGAGGGTGTTCTCGGCGGAGTCGTGGTCGGCGCCGACGAGGACCCGGACCAGCACCGCCAGCCCGATCAGGACCAGCGGCAGGATGAAGAGCAGGACCCCGCGCCGGCGTCCGAAGACGCTGCGCAGGCCGAGCCGGATGATGGTGGGGTTCATGCGGACACCAGGTAGGCGAAGACGCTCTCGAGCGACTCGTCGGTCGGGGTCACCTCGAGCAGGCGTACGCCGTGGTCGCGGGCCAGGCGGGGCAGGACCTCGCTGAACCGCCCGAAGTCGGACGCCTCGACCTCGATGCCGCCCTCGGAGCGGAGCCGGGCGCCGCGGACGGACGGGTCGCGCAGCAGCACCGAGGCCAGCAGCCGGTCGTCGGCGGTGCGCAGCACGAACCGGTTGGGCCGGTCGGTCATCAGTCGCCGGATCGCGCCGAAGTCACCCGACGCGGCGTGCCGTCCGGAGACCACGACCTCGATCTGCCGGGCGACCTGCTCGACCTCCTCGAGGATGTGCGAGCTGAAGAGCACGGTGCGGCCCTCGGCGCCCATCGAGCGCAGCAGCTCCATCAGGTGGATCCGCTGCCGGGGATCCATCCCGTTGAACGGCTCGTCGAGCAGCAGCACCGACGGCTGGTGCACCAGCGAGGACGCCATCTTGATCCGCTGCCGCATGCCCTTCGAGTACGTCGAGATGGCGCGGTCCTGCGCGTCGCTCATCTCCACCAGGGCGATCGCTGCCTGGGCCGCCGCGCCGGCGTCGGGCAGGCCGTGCAGCTCGGCGTTGGCGACCACGAACTGCCGGCCCGTGAGGTACTCGAACAGCGCCTCCCGCTCGGGCACCAGCCCGAGCTTGCGGTAGACCTGCTCGTTGCGCCACAACGGCTCCCCGTCGAGGGTGACCGTGCCGGTGGACGGCGCCAGGAACCCCGACATCAGCGCGATCAGGGTGGTCTTGCCGGCGCCGTTCGGCCCGAGCAGGCCGGTGACGCCGGGGCCGATGGTCATGGTGACGTCGTTGACGGCGACGACGTTGCGGTACCACCGGGACACGTGGTCGAGCTGGATGGTGCTCATCGGTTCAGCCCGCCACCTTCCGGTAGCGCAGCAGCATCAGGCCGGTCCCGCCCAGGATCATGACCGCGGTGGCGACCATGTAGAGGATGCCCATGGCGTCGCTGTCGGGTGGTGTCGGCGTGCCCTCGGGAGTGTCGAACAGGAAGACCTGCAGGCCGTTGATCAGGGTGTACGGCGAGAAGATGCCGGCCACCTCGCCGACGGTCCGGTGGCCGGTCTCGTAGGAGATGCCCTGCACGGTCGCGACCACCGTGTAGGAGACCAGCAGCACCACGATCACCGCGGCGACGGCGAGCCCGCGCCGGATCGTCAGCGCCGAGACCAGGGCGGCCAGGACCGCCAGGCACGCGGCCAGCAGCAGCGCGCCGAAGATCGCCTGGAGGAAGCTCTTGGTCTCCCGGCCGAGCGGCAGGTCGGCGAGCAACCCACCGACGTACATCAGGAGCAGCGGAGCGCCGATCAGCAGGAACGTCGCGGCCGTGAGCGAGGCCAGCCGCACCAGGACGTACGTCGTCCGGCGGGCCGGGCGCGCGAGGTAGAGGGTGATCGTCCGGAACCGCAGGTCGCGCGAGATCAGCGCCGGCGCCTGGGCGGCGACGAAGACCGAGATCAGCAGCTGCACGGTCAGCGGGTAGATCGAGAGCGGCACGATGTGCTCGTCGAGACCGAGGAGGTCCTTGGCCTGCACCAGCACGCCCACCAGGATCAGCGCCGGCAGCAGCATCAGGCCGAGCAGGCCCATCGGCAGGATCTTCGAGCGCCCGGACCGGCCGAGGCCGAAGCAGTTGCGGAGCCCGGTGACGAAGAACGCCTTCGCGACCGCGCCCTCGCCGAGCCGCGGGCCGGCGTACGGCCGGTAGCCGATGTCGTGGATGACCCCGGCGGGCGCCTGGCCGCCCGGCCTCCCGGTCGCCTCAGACGGGCTGGACACTGCCGGCACCTCCCTCGCGGAACACGTCCTCGATCCGGTGGTGCCGCTCCTGCATCCGGACCAGGCCGAGGCCGAGGTCGACCACGAGGTCGCGGACCAGGTCGTGCGTGGTGTCGTCCTGCACCTCGACCTCGACCATCTGCCCGACCGGCCAGGCCCGCAGCCCGCGCTCGATCAGGGCCTGCCCGAGCATCCGGTCGGCCTCGGAGTGGCCCTGCACCTCGATCAGCAGGTTGCCGGTGGTGACCATGAAGTCCTGGGTGGCCGAGGACTGCAGCAGCTTGCCGCTGTCGAGCACGACCACGTGGTCGCTGATCCGCTCCAGCTCGCCGAGCAGGTGGGAGGTCACGAGCACGGCGATGCCGAACTCGGTGCCGATCCGGCGTACCAGCGCCAGCATGTCGTCGCGCGAGGACGGGTCGAGGCCGTTGGTCGGCTCGTCGAGCAGCACCAGCCGCGGGTCGTGGACCAGGGCCTGGGCGAGCTTGGCGCGCTGCTTCATGCCGGTGGAGTAGCCGCCGATCGGGCGGTACCGCTCCTCGGCGAGCCCCACGTGCCGGAGTACGTCGGACGCCCGCTCGCGTGCGGACGGGTAGGGCAGGCCGGACATCTGGCCCATGTGCACGACCAGGTCGCTCGCGGACACGTCGGCGGGCAGGCAGTCGTGCTCGGGCATGTAGCCGACCAGCGAGCGGATCTGGGCGCCCTCGGTGGTGACGTCGTGGCCCAGCACGTGGGCGGTGCCGCTGGTCGCCGGCGTCAGCCCGAGCAGGATCTTGATCAGCGTCGACTTGCCGGCGCCGTTCGCGCCGACCAGCCCCGTGACCCCCTCGCCCACCGCCACGTCGAGCGAGTCGAGTGCGGTGACGCGTGGGTACCGCTTGGTCAGCCCCGCGGTATCGATGACCCCCACGGCGACGACCCTAGCCGGACCACCCCGATAGTCCACGACGATTCTGTCGTGTACACGCGGTGAAACGGACAGAAACGTCGTGGACTACCTGCCGCGGCCGGTGTGCTCCACGAGTCGCGGCAGGACCAGGTCCCAGGTCGGCGGGGGCGGGATCTCGTGGCCCATCCCGGGCACCGGCAGGAGGACCGCGTCGGGGATCTCCAGGGCCAGGGTCTCACCGTGCCGGAGTGGGAACAGCGGGTCGTCGGCACCGTGGATCACCAGCGTGGGTACGGCGATCCGGTGCAGCTCCGCGCGAAGGTCGACGTCGTCGCCCTCGGCGAGGTAGTGGTTGGTCAGGCCCGCGCCGAGGCCGCCCGCCCGGTCCACCTCCTGCGTCGCCAGTCGGCCGACCCGGGCTTCGTCGAGGCCGAGCGACCCGACGTACGGACGCTCGATCTCGACCCGGTAGGCGATCAGCTGCGCACGGTCCCTCCAGTCGGGATCCGGCACCGGATTCTCGAAGGCGGTGACGATGCGAGGCGCTGGGCCGGGCAGGTCGTCACCGGTGGGGCTGGTGGCGACCAGGGTCAGGGAGGCCATCCGGTGCTGGTGGTGGATCGCGAGGTGCTGCGCGATCCCGCCGCCCATCGACATCCCGACGATGTGTGCGCGCGCGACACCGAACGCGTCGAGGATGCGCAGCGGGTCCGTTGCCAGGTCGGTGGAGGTGTACGCCGGTGCCCCACGCGGAGAGCCCGTGGACCGCCCGACGTCGCGGTGGTCGTAGCGCACCACGTGCCGTCCAGCTTCTGCGAGTCGCTCGCAGAAACCGGCCTCCCACCAGTCCATCGACTGGCCGCCGCCCCCGATCAGCAGCACCGTCGGATCTGTTGCGTCACCGAAGGTCTCGACGCACAGCTCGGCTCCCGTGACCGGCACCATCCTCGTCGTCATGTCAGGCGTGACCGGTCCGGCGCCGGAGAGTCATCGGTCCGGGCGGGTCGCCAGGAAGACGTAGCGGTTGAGGCTGAAGAACCAGTCCCTGCCGAGCGCGCGCATGGACGCCACCCACTCGTCGGCGGACTCCTGGGTGAAGCCGTGTCGGCCGACCACGAAGTTGGCGACCAGGCCGAGCAGACTCCCGCTGAACCTCTCCTCGGCGTGCGCCGACGTTGAGCAGCGGCAACACCGTCGGGGGGCCGGCTTCGAAGCCGGCGGCTTCCAGCGAGCGGCCGAGCGTGCGGGGAAGGTGCGGGTCGACCAGGTGTTCCTCCCACGCGGCCAGGACCCGGGTCATCAGCGCCCGGTCGGGCGCCTGCCAGACGAGCGAGTCCCAGTCGGTGTCGAGGATCAGCGTCCGCCCGCCGGGCTTCAGCACCCGGTGGATCTCGGCCAGGGCACGCGGTACGTCGGCGACGTACTCGAGCACCTGGGTGGTGACAACGACGTCGAACGACCCGTCGTCGTACGGGATCGCCTCAGCGCCACCCTGCGCGAGCTCGATCGCCACCGCGTCCTGCCCGCCACCGCGCTTGGCCGCGACCGCCAGCATGTCGTCGCTGACGTCGATGCCGCAGACCCGCCCGCCGGCTCCGACCACCTCGGCCATCTCGGCCGCCAGGAAGCCGGGGCCGACCCCGACGTCGAGCACGTGTTCGCCCGGCCGGAGGGCCAGCGTCGAGATGACGCTCGCTCGCTGTGCGGCGATGTCGGATGTCGAGTACGCCGCCTCGACCCGCCGCGCCGCGTCCTCGTCGAACTCGATCTTCCCGCTCACGTCACCCACTGTCCCCGGTGCAGCACGCGCTGTACATCGAGGTCGTCGTCGAGGACGACCAGGTCGGCGCGGAAGCCGGGGAGCAGGGCGCCGACCCGGTCCAGGCGGAGCAGGGCGGCGGGGGACGCGGTGGCGGCCCGGACGGCGTCCTCGATCCGCAGGCCGACCTCGCGGACGGCGTACTTCACGGCCGCGGCCATGGTGAGCGTCGAGCCGGCGATCGCGCCGCCCTCGGACAGCCGGGCGACCCCGTCGCGCACCGAGACGGTGAGCCGGCCGAGCCGGTAGTCGCCGTCCGCCGCGGCGGCGGCCGCCATCGCGTCGGTGACCAGGACGGTCAGGTGCGGCTTGGCGTTCGCGGCCAGCCGGAGCGCCGCGGGGTGGACGTGCACGCCGTCGGCGACCAGCTCGACGTACGCGTCCGGGTGCTCGAGCAGCGCCGCGATCGGTCCCGGCTCGCGGTGGTGCAGCCCGCGCATCGCGTTGAACAGGTGCGTCCCCACCTGGGCACCGGCGTCGAGCGCCGCGACCGCGAGGTCGTACGTCGCGTCGGTGTGCCCGATCCCGGTCACGACGCCGTGGGCGGTGAGCCGCCGGATGGCGTCGAGCCCGCCGGGCAGCTCGGGGGCGAGGGTGACCATCCGGACGTGGCCGCGGCCGGCGTCGAGCAGCGCCTCGACCTGCTCCGGCTTGGGGTCGGTGAGCAGGGCGGGGTCGTGGGCGCCGGCGTGCTTCGGGCTGAGCCACGGACCCTCGAGGTGGATGCCGGCGATGACGCCGTCGTCGGCGACGTCGGCCAGGTTGCGGACGGACGCGGCCAGGCCCTCGACCCGGTCGGTGACCAGGCTCGCGGTCATCGAGGTGGTCCCGTGCGCGAGGTGCGCGCGGGTCACCGCCACCGCGTCCTCGGCGCGACCGCCGTCGAAGGAGGCGCCGCCCCCGCCGTGCACGTGGGTGTCCACGAAGCCGGGCACCACCGTCGCGGTCGGGAGGTCGAGGTCGGGCGCCCGGGGCGGCGCGCCCGGGCCGACGTCGGCGATCCGGTCGCCGTCGACGAGCACCCACCCCGGCGCGAAGACCCGCGCCGGGGTGACCACTCGACCAGCAGAGATCAGCACGCTCAGGCCCTCGTGTCGGCCTCGACCGCGGACTCGGAGTCGTCGTCCTCGCGGCCCGGGGTCCGCAGGTTCCACTTCCGGATCACGAACCGGAACAGGAAGTAGTAGAGGACGGCGTACCCGGCGCCGATCAGGATCAGCCAGAGCGGCTTGGTCGCGATGTTGAAGTTGAGCACGTAGTCGAACAGGCCGGCCGAGAACCCGAAGCCGTCCTTGATGCCGAGCGCGTTCACCAGGGCCAGCGACGTACCGGTGAGCACCGCGTGGATCACGTAGAGCGGCCAGGCCACGAACATGAACGCGAACTCGAGCGGCTCGGTGACGCCGGTGAGGAACGAGGTCAGCGCGGCGGAGAGCATGATGCCGCCGACGGCCTTCTTGTGCTTGAACTTGGCCTCGTGCCAGATCGCCAGGGCGGCAGCCGGCAGCGCGAACATCATGATCGGGAAGAAGCCGGTCATGAACGCGCCCGCGGTCGGGTCGCCGTGCAGGAACATCGCGATGTCGCCGTGGTAGGTGACGCCGTCGGACGCCTTGTAGTCGCCGATGATGAACCACGGGCCGGAGTTCAGGATGTGGTGCAGGCCGAGCGGGAGCAGCAGCCGGTTGAGGGTGCCGTAGACGAAGCCGCCGAGCACGGAGTTCTCGGTCACCCACTCGCCGACGTTGGTCAGGCCGGCGTCGAACGCCGGGTAGACCAGGCTCATCAGCACACCCGACGGCGATCGCGGCGAACGACGTGATGATCGGGACGAACCGGCGGCCACCGAAGAAGGCGAGGTACGGCGGCAGGCTGATCCGGTGGTACTTCTGCCAGAGGTACGCCGCGATCAGGCCGATGACGATGCCGCCGAGCACGCCGTACTTGACCCAGCGGTGCCGAGCTTCGCCTGCTCGACCGTGGCAGCCGTCGACGCACGAACGGCGTCATCGCCTCGGTGACGCGCCTTGAACACCAGGTAGCCGACCACGGCGGCGAGCGCGGTCGAGCCGTCGGCCTTCTTGGCCATGCCGATCGCGACGCCGAGGCGAACAGCAGCGCCAGGTTCGCGAAGATCGCGCCGCCGGCGGCGCCGATGACGGCCGCCACGTTGTCCCAGCCCGAGGCCCTCGGCGCCGAGCAGATCGTCCGGCGCACCGAACCGCGGCGAGCAGCGCCGCGACGGGGAGCGCCGCGATCGGGAGCATCAGGCTCCGGCCGAACTTCTGGAGGGGCGCGAGGTTGAACCTCTTGCCCCCGCTGGTGGTTGCGCCCGTGGACGCCTCTGCTGTGCTCACTGCTGGTTCCCTTCGGTGGTGGAGTCGGGGCCGATGCCGTCACGGCCCAGGGACATGTGGATCTGGTAGCGGTCGCCGCGGTAGCGGGACACGACGTACTCGAGCGGGCGGCCGCCGGCGGCGGAGATCCGCCGGAAGACCAGGAGCGGGGTGTGCACCGGTGCGTCGAGCCGGTCGGCCACGACCCCCTCGGCGGCCTCGCCCCACAGCGTCTGCTCGGCGCTGTCGATGGTCAGGTCGAAGACGTCGGCGAACAGCTCGTAGAGCGAGCCGCCCAGGTCGTGCCGGTCGAGGCCGGGGAGGAGGGACTTGGGGTACCAGCCGTTCTCGAGCGCGATCGGCTGGCCGTCGGCGAGCCGGACCCGGTCCAGCTTCCAGGCCAGCGCGTCGTCCCCGAGCTCGAGGGCGGCGGCGACCTCGGCGGGCGGCCGGTCCAGCTCGACCGCGAGCAGGCGGGTGGAGGGGACCAGGCCGCGGCGGCGCATGTCCTGGCTGAACGACGCGAGGTGCAGCCGGCTCTCGAGGCGGGGCCGGGCCACGTAGGTGCCGCGGCCGTGGATCCGCTGCAGCAGCCCGTCGGCGACCAGGCCGTCGATGGCCTTGCGCACCGTCGCCCGGGACACGTCGTACGTCGCCATCAGCTCGCGCTCCGACGGGATCGCGGTGTCCGGCGCCAGCTCGGTCGCGGCCAGCTCCGCCAGGGCGTCGCGCAGCTGCGCGTGCTTGGGGCGGGGGCCGTCGGCGACCAGCGGACGGGGCCGGCCGGGCTGCGACTTCGTCACGGTGAACCTCTCGACAGCGGGTGATCCTGACTGGTACGTTCTGGTACGTACCAGTGGATAATGCGTGGTACGCCCCACACTTGTCAAGCACCTCGAGGAGCTCGACGTTGACGACATCGACGGCCACCCAGATGGCCCGGGAGGTGGCGGAGCAGCCGGCGGCCGCGCGCGCCACCCTGGACGCCCTGCTGCCGCTGCGCGAGCAGATCCGCGACCTGGCCGGCGACGGCCGCCGGGTGCTCTTCGCGGCCCGCGGATCGAGCGACAACGCGGCGATCTACGGGCGCTACCTGCTGGAGACCCACGCCGGCGTGCTCGGTGGGCTGGTGTCGCCGAGCGTGGCCACCCACTACCGGAGTCGGCTCGACCTGTCCGACGCTGTCGTGGTGAGCGTGTCGCAGTCCGGCGCGACCGAGGAGATCGTGGCCACCCAGGCGTGGGCGCGCGGCGTGCGGCGCGGCCACCATCGCGGTCGCCAACGTGGGTGACTCGCCGCTGGTCCGCGACGCCGACCTGGCCCTGGTCACGCAGGCCGGGCCGGAGCTCGCCGTACCCGCCACGAAGACCTACCTCACCCAGCTGGTCGCGATGGCCACGCTCGGCACCGCCCTCGCGCCCGACCCGGCTGCACTGGACGCCGACCTGCAGCGGGTGCCCGACGAGGTGTCCCGACTGCTGGCCGGGCGACGGCGTCGACGAGGCCGTGGCCGCGCTGCAGGCCGCGTCGTACGCCGTGGTGTCGGGCCGCGGCCTGCTGCTCGGCACCGCGCTCGAGACCGCGCTGAAGCTGGAGGAGACCTGCCTGCGGCCGGTGCGTGGCTACTCGTACGCCGACCTGCGGCACGGGCCGATCTCCGTCGTCACCTCGGGGATGACCGCCCTCCTCGTGGCTGCTGCCGACGGTCCGCTGGTGGCCCCGATGGTCGGGACTCGCCACCGACCTGACCGAGCGCGGCGCGACCGTCGTCGGCATCGGCGGCGACGCGGCGTTCGCCGCGGCGTGTGCCGTGCACGTGCCCGGGCCGGACCTGCCCGAGACGCTCTTCCCGCTGGGCGCGATCGTGCCCGCACAGCTCGTCGTCGAGGGCCTGGCCCGCGCCCTCGGCCTCGACCCGGACAACCCGCGCGGCCTGAACAAGGTCACCAGCACCGACCCCACCACCACCAAGGAGAACAGCAGATGAGCAGCAAGGCAGAGCAGATCCTGGCCGGCCTCGGCGGCGCGGACAACATCGTCGAGATCGAGGCGTGCATCACCCGGCTGCGGACCGAGGTCGAGGACCCGTCGAAGGTCGACGAGAAGGCGCTCAAGGCCGCCGGCGCGCACGGCGTCGTCGCGTCCGGCAAGGTCGTCCAGGTGGTCGTCGGTCCGGAGGCGGACAACATCGCCGAGGACATCGAGGACTTGATGTGACCCCCTCACCGGTTGCCGTACTCGCTCCCTGCCCCGGCCGCGTCGTCCCGCTGTCGGCGACCGGCGACCCGGTCTTCGCCGGCGAGATGGTCGGCCCCGGCGTCGCCATCGAGCCCGACCCCGGCCAGACCACGGTCGTCTCCCCGATCGCCGGCAAGGCGATCAAGGTGCACCCGCACGCGTTCGTGGTCCTCGGCGCCGACGGCGTCGGCGTGCTCGTCCACCTCGGCATCAACACCGTGCGCCTGGAGGGCAAGGGCTTCGAGGTGCTGGTCGAGCAGGGCTCGACCGTCGCCGCGGGCGACCCGATGGTGCGCTGGGACCCGGCCACGATCACCGGCGACGACATCTCGACCGTCGTGCCGGTCGTGGCGATGGACCGGCCGAAGGGCTCGGTCCCGGAGCCGGCCGAGGGTGCCGTCGCGGCGACCGGGGACCTGCTGTTCACTGTCACCCCGTGACCCCTGCCGCGCTGCTGCTCGACCTGGACGGCACGCTCGTGGACTCCGAGCCGGTGCACCGGGCGGCCTACCGCGCGTTCTTCGAGGCGCGCGGCTGGGACGCCCCGGACCTGGCGCTGTTCACCGGCCGCCGGGCCGAGGACGTGTTCGCCGCCGACCCCGGGCCGTGGACCGGCCTCGACCCGGACGCGCTGGCCGCGGAGGTCACCGCCCTGGTCGACGAGAGCGGCGCGCCCGACCCGGTGCCCGGCGCGACCGCCCTGATCGAGGCGGCGCACCGCCACGGCGTACCCGTCGCCGTCGTCACCTCCGCCGGCCCCGCCTGGACCACCCGGGCGATCGACGGCCCGCTGGAGGCGACCGGCCGGATCGACCTGCTCGTCACCTCCGACGACGTGGTCGACGGCAAGCCCGACCCCACCGGCTACCGGCTGGCCTGCGAGCGCCTCGGCGTCGACCCCGCCGACGCCCTCGCCGTCGAGGACTCACCCGCCGGCGTCCGCGCCGCCCTGGCCGCCGGTGTCGGCGAGGTCCTCGGCATCGCCACCACCCACTCCGCCGCCGAGCTCACCGACGCCGGCGCGCACCGGGTCGTCTCCGACCTCGTGGACCTCGCGGAGCGCCTGGCGCGATAGTCCACGACGAATGTGTCGCCATGACGGCCCGCAGACGACAGAAACGTCGTGGACTATCCCGAAAAGCGCCGGAGATGTACGGCGACGGCGCTGAGGTCGGCGTCGCCGAGACCGGCGTCGATCGCGTCCCCGACGACGCGGCGGTTGGTCTCGAGCTGGGGCATGGGGGCGCCGACGCCGGCGGCGAGGGCGGCGGCGAGGTCGAGGTCCTTGGCGACCAGGTCGATGGCGAACGCGACCGGGGCCGACTCGGGGTGCTCGTGGGCGGCCCGCTTGTAGGTGACGAAGGGCGCGGCGACGGCGCTGTTCGCGATCACCTCGTAGGCCAGCTCCCGCTCGACGCCGGCCTTCTCGGCCAGCACCAGCGCCTCGGCCAGGGTCTGGTTGAGACCGAAGACCATCGCGTTGACGGCCAGCTTCATGGTCGACCCGGACCCGAGCGGGCCGAGCAGGATGATCCGCTGCGCGAACGACTCCAGGGCCGGCCGCGCCTTCTCGACGGCGTCCTCCTCGCCGCCGGCCATCACCAGGATGGTGCCGCCCTCGACGCTGGAGACGCTGCCGGAGACCGGGGTGTCGACCAGGGCAGCACCGGCCGCGAGTACGTCGTCCTCCAGCGCCGCGGATCGTCTCCGGGGCGACGGTGCTGGTGTCCGCGACCACGGCGCCCGGCCCGCAGGCCGGCGACCAGACCGTCCTCGCCCCGGTACGCCGCCCGCACGGCCGCGTCGTCGGCCAGCGACACGATCACCACGTCGGCGGCGGCCGCCGCCTCGCGGGCGCTGTCGACGACGGTGACGCCCTCGAGCTGGGTCGCGACCGCCTCCGCCTTGTCGCGCGACCGGTTCCAGACGGTCAGCGTGTGTCCGGCCGCGGCGACCCGGCCGGCCATGGCGCCGCCCATCCGGCCGGTGCCGATCACGGCGACGCGTTGGGGGGAGGTCATGTCACGAGCCACCCGCCGTCGATGTCCAGGTTGGTGGCGTTGACGCCGCGGTTCTCGAGCAGGAAGTTCACCCCGTCGACGATGTCGGCCATGCGTCGCGAGTCGCCGGGTCGGCGTGCGCGCGACGTACCCGTCGAGCACGCCCTCGGGCTTGCCGGACCAGAACGGGCTGTCGCCCACGATGCCCGGGTGCAGGGCGTTCACCCGGATCGGTGCCATCTCCAGCGCCAGCGCGTTGACCAGGCCGACGACGCCGCCGTTGACGGTGGAGACGGTGACCGAGCCGGGGTAGGGCCGGTCCTTGGCCCGCCCGCCGAACAGCACCACCGAGGACTCGTCGTTCATCCGCGGCAGCAGCGCGTGCACGACCTCGGTGTAGCCGACCAGCTTCAGGATCGCCAGCCTCGTGGCCCGGTCGACGTCGTAGTCGGCGATGGAGTTCTGGTCGCGCTCGATCGCGGCCACCACCAGCCGGTCCACCGATCCCACGCCGGACAGGGCATCCGCCAGCCCGTGCGTGTCGTTCAGGTCGACCGCCAGGCCGGCGACGTCGCCCTCGACCGACTTGGCCACCTCGGCCGCGCGCTCGCGGTCGCGCCCGGTCAGCACCACCTCGTCGCCGCGCGCCGCCCGGTCGCGGGCCACCTCCAGCCCGATCCCGGACGTCCCGCCGATCACCACTGTCCGCATCACTTGTCTCCCTCGAGTCGTTTCCGCAGGTAGTCCCAGTCGCGCGCGAACCGGTAGCCGTGCCGGGACGGCAGCGGCGGCGCCTGGGTCTCCAGCCAGCGCACGCTGCCGTCGCCGTTGTGGAAGCTGTGCTGGCAGCCGACGCCCGACCAGGCCACGTCACCCGGCACCAGGTGGTACTCCGCGCCGTCGAACGTCGCGTCCACCTCCCCGTCCAGGATCAGGTAGGTCTCCTCGAGCGGGTGGTCGTGCAGGCCGGCGGCTCCGTGCGGCTCGTACTGGACCATGAACATCGACGACAGCACCGCGCCGAGGTCGGAGTCGACCATCATCTTCAGCGAGATCCCGCTGTAGACGAGGAGCGCGGTGCGCATGCTCGCCGAGGTCTCCAGCAGCTCCTGGGACTGCCGGGTCGGGTCCATGTGCGCCTCGGTGATGTGGCCGTAGCGGCGGGTCCGAGGGTCACGGACGTCCGCGTCGATCGCCGCGGTCTCGCCGAAGTCGGGCACCAGCTGGGTGTCGAAGTCGTGCTCGGGCCGCGGGCACCGGCACCGAGACCCGCACGAACCTGGTCTCCTCGTCTCCCTCGTTGCGCAGCGAGTGGGGTACGCCGATCGGGATCAGGCCGTAGCCGCCCGGCCCGAGCCGCGCCGCCTCGCCCGGGGTCTGGACGACGACGTACCCGTCCGTGACGTACAGGCTCTCCTCGTAGGAGTGGACGTGGCTGGGCACCCGCCCTCCCGGCGCGAGCCGGCCCAGGCCGAAGCCGGTGTGCACGGCCGGCGTGCGTCGCGTCGACGACCGACCACTGCTCGAGGCCGGTCGAGCCGGCGAGCGGCCCGGCGGGCGGCGACCAGGACAAGTCGGCCGCCCGCCGGACCAGGTGGTGAGTCGTCACGCCGGCGCCAGCTCCTGCTTCTCCGAGGCGGCCTTGGCGGCCGCGGCCACGAGGTGGTCGCGGGAGTCCTCGACCAGCGACATCGCGCGGGACACGTCGCCGGCGAGCTTGAAGTCCCGCTTGACGAAGTTGCCGGCCACCAGCACGTGCTCGACGTTCGACACGTCCGCGCACAGGTGACCGCCGCGGCCGGGTCGTGGATCGGCCCGACGTTGATCGCCCGCGCGTCGATGACCACGACGTCGGCCTGCTTGCCCGGGGTGAGCGAGCCGGTCCGGTCCTCGACTCCGGCGACGTGCGCGCCGTCCAGGGTCGCCATCTTCAGCATGTCCGTGGCGGTGAGCATGTCGTCGGGGATCGGGATGTCGAGGTCCCAGCAGACCGCGTTGACCCGCGCCCGCTCGGCGCCGAACGCCGCCCGGATCTGGGTGAACATGTCGCCCGGCACGGTCGTCACCACGTCGATCGACAGGCTCGGCCGCATCCCGAACTTCCGCGCCTTGTTGACCGGCGGCCAGCCGTGCCCCATCTGCGTCTCCACCTGGGGCGCGATCGAGATCGTGCCGCCGGTGTCGGCGACCCGCTGCCACTCGTGGTCGCTGAAGTAGCAGCAGTGGATGTACGTCGTGTCCGGGCCGAGCAGGCCGAGCCGGTCGAGCTGCTCGACCATGCCGAACCGGCCGGCCATCCGGCCCATGCCGACGTGCACGGTCAGCGGGATGCCGAGCTCGCGGGCCAGCTCCCACTCCGCCGTCACCACCTGGTCCTGGGTGAACCCCGGACCGCGGGTGGCGAGCCCCATCGTGATCAGCCCGTCGTCGCCGGGGATGTGCGTCGAACGCACGCGGCGTACGTCGTCGCCGGGGATCGCCTCGGCGCTGAAGAACCAGTACTTCTCCAGCGACGTGTTCGCGCTGCCGTAGGCGTACTGCGCCCGGATCCCGGTCTCCTTCAGCCCCTGGATCGCGGCGTCGGCGTGCTCCGGCGTGTTGTTGATGTGGGACCAGTCGACCAGCGTCGTGATGCCGGCGTTGAGGCACTCCAACGTGCCCGCGAGGTTGCTGGAGTAGACGTCCTCGGGCCGGTAGAGCGGCGCGAAGGTGTCCAGGATCTCGACGAAGTAGTCGTCCAGCGTCGCGTTCGGCGCGCTGTTGCGGATCGCCGTCTCCCACGTGTGCCGGTGGGTGTCGACGAAGCCGGGGATCACGATCTTCCCGGTGCAGTCCACGACCTCCGCGTCGGCGTCGATGCTGTCCTCGACGGCCGCGATCTTGTCGTCCTCGATCAGCACGTCGCCGGTGGTCCGGTCCCCGATGTCCGGGTCCACCGAGAGGACGGTGCCGCCCTTGAGGAGGATCTTGCCCATGGTGCTGACCCCTTTCTGATCGACCGGACGGTCCGGACGGTCGGTTCTCCCTTTAGTACGACGCGAGGCGGCGGACCGCCTCGACGAGCTTTCCGACGGTGGGGATGACCCGCTGCTCGAGCGCGTCGGCGAACGGCAGCGGGACGTTCTCGCCGGCCACCCGGCGTACCGGCGCGTCGAGCATCTCGAAGCCCTCGTCGGCGACGATCGAGACGACGGTGGCGCCCCAGCCGCCCTGGTACGGGTTCTCCTCGACCACGATCAGCCGGCTGGTCTTCTCCAGCGACCGGAAGACGGTGGCCATGTCGAGCGGGATCAGGCAGCGCAGGTCGATCACCTCGATCGAGATGCCGTCGCCGTCCAGCTCGGCGGCCGCGGCCATCGCCATCGGCACGGTCGCGGCCAGCGCGACCACGGTGACGTCGCTGCCCTCGCGGGCGACCCGCGCCTCCCCGAGAGGTACGACGTGTCCCGGCGGCGCGGCCTCGCCCTTCGACGCGAACAGCCCCTTGTGCTCGAAGAACACGACCGGGTCGTCGCTGCGGATCGCCGAGGCCATCAGGCCGACCACGTCGGACGGCGTCGAGGGCGCGGCGATCTTCAGGCCGGGCACGGTCAGCGCCCAGTTCTCGACCGACTGCGAGTGCTGGGCGCCGAAGCCGAGGCCGCCGCCGTTCGCCGTCCGCACCACCAGCGGCACGGTCACCTGGCCGCCGGTCATGTAGCGGGCCTTGGGGATCTCGTTGGCGAGGTAGTCCCAGCAGCAGGCCAGGAAGTCGCTGAACATGATCTCCGCGACCGGCCGCATCCCCGTCATGGCCGCCCCCATGGCCGCGCCCATGATCGCCTGCTCCGAGATCGGGGTGTCCCAGACCCGCTCGGCGCCGAACTCCTCGAACAGCCCGACCGTCGTCTTGAACACGCCACCGGCCGCGCCGATGTCCTCGCCGATGCAGACCACGGTGGGGTCGCGGCGCAGCTCGCGGGCGATGCCGTCAGCCACCGCGTCCCGGTAGGTCGTCAGGTCCGCCATGCCCACCCCCCGTCGGCCCACACGTCGGTGAACGCCTCGTCCGGGTCGGCAGGAGGCGCGTCCTGCGCGGCCTGCGACGCCGCGGCGACGATCTCGGCCGCGCGGGCGGCGGCGGCGTCCACCTCGGCGTGGGAGGAGCCGAACTCCAGCAGCCGCTGGCGGCCGACGATCAGCGGGTCGCGGGCCAGCCACTCCTCGACCTCCTCGGCCGGGCGGTACTTCGCCGGGTCGGTCCGGCTGTGCCCGAAGTGCCGGTAGGTCAGCGCCTCGATCACGGTCGGCCCGTTGCCGGAGCGGGCCCGCTCGACCGCCTCGGCCATCGTGTCGTGCACGGCGACCACGTCGTTGCCGTCGACGAGCACGCCGGGCATGCCGTTGGCGGCGGCCCGGTCGGCGGCGGGGTTCGGCACGGAGGTGACCGCCGCGATCGGGGTGTACTCCATGTAGCGGTTGTTCTCGCACACGAAGATCACCGGCAGCTTCCAGATCGCGGCCAGGTTGAGCGCCTCGTGGAAGGCGCCGATGTTGGTCGCGCCGTCGCCGAAGAACGCGACGGCGACCTGCGTCGTACCCCTGAGCTTCGCGGACCAGGCGGCGCCGTTGGCCATCGGCAGGTGGGCGCCGACGATGGCGTAGGAGCCGAGCATCCCGTGGTCGGCCTGGGTGAGGTGCATCGAGCCGCCCTTGGCCTTGCAGACGCCGGTGGACCGCTGCATCAGCTCGGCCAGGCAGCCCTCGGGCGAGGCGCCGCGGGCGATGGCGTGGTGGTGGCCGCGGTAGGTGGCGAACACGTAGTCGTCGGGCCGCAGGGCCGCGCTCGCCCCCACCGCGACCGCCTCGTGACCCGCGGCCAGGTGCGTCGTGCCCTTGACCAGGCCGCGCATGAACAGGTCGTGCGCCGCCTTCTCGGTGCCGCGGATGACGGCCATCTGCTCGTACCAGCCGAGCAGGGTGGACGTGGCCACCCGCTCCATCGTCCCTCCG
The DNA here is from genome assembly GCA_963803235.1 of uncultured Actinomycetota bacterium. Taxonomy (GTDB): domain Bacteria; phylum Actinomycetota; class Actinomycetes; order Propionibacteriales; family Nocardioidaceae; genus Nocardioides. The sequence goes on along the minus strand of CAWDLL010000006.1, from coordinate 639,818 downwards.
GTCACTCGCCACTGCCCTTCGCGGTGTTCAGGTGCGACTGCGAGTCGCGCAGCGTGGGCAGGGAGCCGTCGACGGTCCAGTAGCGCTGGCCCGCGACCAGCAGCTCCTCGGCCGGGAACTTGGTGATCACCTCGCACCCGTCGGCGGTGACCACGACCTCCTCCTCGATCCGCGCGGCCGACACCCCGTCGCCGGCCGGCCAGTAGGTCTCGAGCGCGAAGACCATGCCCTCCTCGAGCACCTCCGGGTGGTCGAGCGAGACCAGGCGGCTGAAGATCGGCTTCTCCCAGATGGAGAGGCCGACGCCGTGGCCGTACTGCAGGGCGAACGCCGCCTCCTCGTCCGGGAACCCGAACTCCTGCGCGGTCGGCCACAGCCGGACCACGTCGGCGGTGGTGGTGCCGGGCTTCACGATCGCGATGGCGGCGTCCATGTACTCGCGGCAGCGGGTGTAGGCGTCGCGCATCCCGGGGCTCGCGGACCCGACGGCGAAGCAGCGGTAGTAGCAGGTGCGGTAGCCGAGGTGGCTGTGCAGGATGTCGAAGAACGCCGGGTCGCCGGGCCGCACGATCCGGTCGCTGTAGACGTGCGGGTGCGGGGAGCAGCGTTCGCCGGAGATCGCGTTCACGCCCTCGACGTACTCGCTGCCGAGGTCGTAGAGCACCTTGCTGACCAGGCCGACGCACTCGTTCTCGCGCACGCCCGGGCGCAGGAACGAGTAGAGCTCGTCGTACGCCGCGTCCACCATCGAGCAGGCCTGGGTGAGCAGGCTGATCTCGTCGGGGGTCTTGATCCGGCGCGCCTCGAGGAAGACCTGCTGGCCGTCGACGACGTCGATGCCCTCGGCCTTGAGGGCGGCGAGGATCGGCATCTCGACCAGGTCGACGCCGAGCGGCTCGTTCTCCAGCCCGTGCTCGCGGAGCACGGTCGCGACCTTGCGCGCGACCTCCTCGGCGATGCCGGCGCCGGGGTGGAAGGCGCCGCGCAGGGTGGAGATGCCGGCCCGGGCGCGCTCGGTGCCGTCGAGCCAGGGGTTGAAGAGCTGGTGGTGCTTGGCGGCCGAGCCGAAGTCCCACAGCACCGGCTCGCCGCCGCGGGGCAGCACCGCGAACCGGATCAGCTTGTCCATCGCCCAGGTGCCGATGTGGGTGGCGGTCAGGTAGCGGATGTTGGAGAAGTCGAAGGTGAGCAGGCTGCCGAGGTCGGAGGACGCCAGCTGGGCCTTGATCCGGGCCAGCCGTTCGTTGCGGAGGCGGTCGAGGTCGACGCGCTGCTCCCAGTCCACGGCGTTGGGCCCGTAGGTGCGGATCGCCATCTGATCACCGGCTTTCTCGGAACCCTCCGAGTCAATGCCCGCTGCACAGGTGTGTCAAGTGCCACTGCACAGCCGGTCTGGAGCACTCCCCGCTGAGCGGGATCAGGGTGGAGAGTGTGTACAGTCCCATCGCACACGAGAGCGAGGTGTCCATGGCGACCACCGCGACGGGGACGACGCCGGTGCAGCTCGGGCAGGCGATCCGCGCGGCCCGTGAGCAGCGTGGGCTGTCGCTTCGCGAGCTGGCTCGGAGGGTCAACGTCTCGCCGAGCTTCGTCAGCCAGATCGAGCTCGGCAAGGCCAACCCGTCGGTCGGCACGCTCTACTCCCTGGTGTCGGTGCTGGGGACCACGCTCGACGACCTGATGGGGGACTCGTCCGACGAGGACGCCGGCTCCGGCCCGCTCGTCGACGCGTCGATCGTCGACGACCACACCCCCGGGTCCTGGCCGCGCGTCGACGTACCCCTGCAGCCGGCGGAGGGACGCAAGCGGGTCGAGATGTCAGGTGTCGTCTGGGAGCGGCTCACCCACGACCACGACCCCTACGTCGACTTCCTGCACGTCGAGTACGCCCCCGGCTCGTCGTCCTGCGCGCCCGAGCAGATGATGCGTCACGGCGGCCGCGAGTACGGCCACCTCCTGCACGGCCGGCTCGACGTCCAGGTCGGCTTCGAGACCTACTCGCTCGGCCCCGGCGACTCCATCCACTTCGACTCGATGACCCCGCACCGGCTCAGCAACCCGTACGACGAGCCCTGCACCGCGGTGTGGTTCGTGCTGGCGCGGCAGGGCGACGACCGGATGAGCGCGGTGGAGTAGGTGGTGCCCAATTCCCTGGTTAACCAGGGAATTGCGCACCCGGCCAGGGAAACTCCCTGGGCCAGGTGAGTGTTTTCCTGGCCCGGTGCGGCTCAGCCCTCGTCCTCGAAGGTCACCGGTCGACGACCGCCGCGCCGTCGAACCGCCGGTGCCGGACGTGCTCGATCACGTCCCGCACCCGGTCGCGGTCCTCCTCCTCGCACTCCACCAGGACCCGCTCCCGGCGACCCGTGACGTCCTCGACCGACCTGAAGCCCGCGTGGGTGAGCGCGGCCATCACGAGCGCCGGGTCCTCACCCTCGGGTACGACGTAGCTGACGGTGTGGGCGTCCGGGGCGTGGAGCAGGGCCTCCTTGCCGGTCTCGTCCTCGGCCCAGCGGGTCACCCCGCGGGCGAACACCGCCAGGGCGATGCCGAACAGCACCAGCACGACCGCTCCTGCACGAGCATGGCTCCTCCCTTCCGAGTTCCGTGCCCGGACGGTGGAGGGGCGATCACCTGCGGCGCCCGTCCCTGTGACCGGGCACCTTCCAGCGTGCGCCTCCGCGCGCCGAGAGTCGAGGGCCGTTGGTCACCGGCCGCCCGGGTCGGGCTGCCGCGCGCGCCACTCGTCCGCGAGCAGGGCGTAGGTGACCGAGTCGACCCATCCGCGGGACCGGTGCAACGAGTCGCGTACGCCGTACTGCTCGCGGCGCATGCCCAGCCGCTCCATCAGCTTCCACGAGGGGACGTTGTCGGCGAAGGAGATCGCGATGACGCGGCGCAGGCGGAGGCTCTCGAAGCAGATCCGCAGCAGGGCGGCGGCCCCTTCGGTGGCGTACCCCTGGCCGGCGTGGTCCGGGTCGATGATCCAGCCGATCTCCGCCTGCGTGGCCTTCGCCTGCTCGGCGACCTCGGCCTGGCCCCACGCGTCCCCGATCAGGAGCATCTGGTCGCCGACGACCTGGCCATCACGCTCCACGACCAAGACCTTGGCCATCCGGTCCGGGTCGTTGAACCGCTGCTCGTACTCCGCCCGGTCGTCGTGGGCCTGGCCGAGCCACTCGCCCACGCCGGGCTTCCCGCGGAACCCCCAGGTGGCCTCGAGGTCGTCGGGCAGGCACGGCCGGATCGAGAGGCGCTCGGTGCGCACCGGCCAGTCGACGGCGCTCAGGTCCTGCGGCATCAGCCCGCGCCCGGCCGTCCGGCCCGCCACTCGTCGGCCAGGATCGCGTAGGTCATGCCGTCGAGCCAGCCGCGGGTCCGGTGCAGCGACTCGCGTACGGCGTACTCCTCGCGGCGCATCCCGAGCTTCTCCATGATCCGCCAGGAGGCCAGGTTGTCCGCGAAGGACAGCGCGACCACGCGGCGCAGGCCGAGGTCCTCGAAGCAGATCCGGAGCAGCTCGCCGGCGGCCTCGGTCCCATAGCCACGCCCGGCGTGCTCGGGTGCGACGACCCAGCCGATCTCGGCCTGGGTCGCCTTGGCCTGCTCCTCGACCTCCGCCTGCGCCCAGGCATCCTTCATGTTGAGGTACAGGTCGCCGATGATCTCGCCGTCGAGCTCGAGGGCCAGGGTCACCGCGAGCCGGTCGGGCTCGGCGAACTTCTCCGCCCACTCGGCCGGGTCGGCCGGCTGGCTCGGGAGCCACTCGGCGACCTCCGGCCGGCGGCGGATGACGAACATCGGGTCGGCGTCCTCGGGCACGCTCGGGCGGATGGCCAGCCGCTCGGTGCGCACCGGCCAGGCCACCGCGCTCAGGTCCTGCGGCATCAGTCCTCCTCCGGTACGACGAGCTCGCCACTCGTCCTCGAGGATGGCGTACCGCAGGCTGTCGAGCCATCGACCGGACCGGTGCAGCGACTCGGCGACGGCGTGCTCCTCGCGCCGCATCCCCAGCCGCTCCATCAGCTTCCACGAAGCCACGTTGTCGGCGAAGCACTGCGCGAACGCCCGCCGCAGGCCGAGGTCCTCGAAGGAGATCCGGAGCAGCTCGGACGCGGCCTCGGTCGCGTAGCCCTGCCCGGTGTGCGCGGGGGCGATCACCCAGCCCAGCTCGGCCTGGGTCCCCTTGGCCTGCTCCTCGACCTCGGTCTGCGCCCACGCGTCCTCGACCGAGTACATGAGGTCGCCGACCACCTCGCCGTCCCGCTCGAGCACCAAGGTCTTGGCGAGCCGGTTCGGGGCCAGGAACTGCTCGGCGTAGCCGTCCCGGTCGGTCGGCAAGCCGGGTCAGCCACTCACGCCACCTCGGGGACCTTGCGGAAGGCCCACGTGGCGTCCAGGTCGTCCTCGGTGGCCGGCCTGATCGAGAGCCGCGCGGTCCGCGCCGGCCAGTTCACGGCGCCGATGTCGTTGGCCATGGCCCCATCCTCGGGGATGGCCGGTCGCCCGGCGACCGGATTTCGCCTCAGGTACGCCAGGACGCGACGTCGCGCGCGATCGGCGGCACCCGCGACGAGAGCTCGCGCAGCGAGGGCGACGCGTCGACGATCGACCGCCGCTCCTCGGTGGGCAACGAGCGCAGGGCAGCGACGATCACGTCGATCCGCAGCTGTGCGGCCTTCTGCATGAGCTGGAGACCGGGCTCGGTCGCCGAGACGAGCACCTTGCGGGCACTCTCCGGGTGCTCCTCGCGGGCAGCCAGGCCGAGCCCCACCAGTCCGTCGACGATCCGGCTCATGGTCGGCGCAGCGACATCCTCGGTCCTGGGCGAGCTCGCCCAGGGTGCACGGGCCGCCGAAGACCAGCACCGACAGGGCGGACAGCCGCGCCGGGGTCAGCCCGGAGGCGCGGTCGGCGGCGCGCATGCCGCGGAGCAGGTGGATGGCGGCGGAGTTCAGGTCGCGCGCCGCGTCCTGCAGCGAACGCTTGCGGTGAGCCATGCTCATGTATAGCATCCCTAACAGTTAGGCATGCTAAACGTTAGGAGTGCGTGTCATGAGGTTGGTCCAGATCGCGCAGAAGGCAGACGACCTCGACCGGGCGGCCGCGTTCTACGCGGACCTGCTCGGCGCGACGGCCACGGCGACGTTCGACCCACCCGGGCTGGTGTTCTTCGACCTCGACGGGGTACGGCTGCTGCTCGACCGGGCCGCCCCGACCGCGCTGCACTACTACGAGGTCGACGACATCGACGCGACCGTCGCCCGGCTGCGCGCGGCCGGCGTCACCGTCGAGGGCGAGCCGCACGTGATCTTCGGCCACGACGACGACCGCCTGGGTCCGGCCGGCACCGACGAGTGGATGGCGTTCGTCCGCGACACCGAGGGAAACACGGTGGGACTCGTCGAGCAGCGTCCTCGAACCTGACCCGCGGACAGGCAAGAATGCCTGCATGAGGCCGCAGGTCGTCGCGCATCGCGGCGCGAGCGACGAGGTTGCCGAGCACACGCTGGGTGCCTACCTCGCGGCCCTCGACGCCGGTGCGGAGGCGTTCGAGTGCGACGTCCGGCTGACCGCCGACGGCCACCTGGTCTGCGTGCACGACCGCGACCTGCGGCGTACGGCGAGCACCCGGGGGATCGTCTCGACGATGGACCTCGCGGACCTCGACTCGCTCGACTTCGCGTCCTGGAAGAACCCGTGGGCGGACCTCGACGACGAGGCGCCGGAGCGGGACGAGTCCCTGGACAAGGTGCTGACGCTGCGCAAGCTGCTCGAGACCGTGGCCGACTACGAGCGGCCGGTCGAGATCGCGATCGAGACGAAGCACCCGACGCGGTACGGCGGTCTGGTGGAGAAGCGGCTGGTCGAGATGCTGCGCGACTTCGGCTGGGACCGCCCGGGCGGCCCGGCCCGGGTGATGAGCTTCTCGTTCACCGCCCTGCAGCGGATGCAGCGGATGGCACCCGACGTACCGGTCGTCATGCTGATCGACAAGGCCCGCAACTGGCCGATGCTGCGGCGGATGATCGACGACGACTGGATGGTCGGACCCGGCATCAAGGAGCTCCGCGACCACCCCGGCCTCGGCAAGCGGCTGGTCGCCGCTGGGCGCGACATCCACGTCTGGACGGTCAACTCCGCGAGCGACCTCCAGCTCTGCCTCGACCTCGGGCGTGAAGGCGGTCATCACCGACCGACCGGCGTACGTGCTGGAGCAACTCGACGGATAGCCTCCCCTCATGGGAAAACGCTCGCGCACCAAGGCCCGTGACCACGTCGCCGAGGGCGAGGTCGGCCCCCGCCAGCCCTGCCCGTGCGGCTCCGGCCGGCGCTACAAGGCCTGCCACGGGTCGGCTGCGGGTGCGCCGACGGCGTACGTCGGACGTCCGTTCGAGGGGCTGCCGTCGGAGTGCGACGTGGTCGCCCTCCGCGAGCTGGTGCCCGCGGCCACCGCGCCGCTGACCCTGAAGGACTCCGACCGGACCGTCCAGCTGTGCTCGCTGCTGCCGATGGCGGCGCCCGCGATGGTCCGCGACAGCGGCGAGATCTGGCTCGGGCTCCAGGTGCAGCACAACTTCGGCGACCCGGCGCGCGACCTCGGCGCCGTACTCACCCGGGCGCTCGAGGCCGAGACCGGCATCGTCGGCCTGACCGACGATCCCGGCGAGGGGCCGCGCCTCCAGGACCTGGTGACCGGTACGACGCTCGACGTCACCGTGCACGAGGGGTTCGAGTACTGGATCGCGGACATGGACGAGAAGGAGTCGATGGCCGGCGCGCTCGACCAGGCCAACTCCTCGGCGAACCCCACGTCCCGCCTGGCGTCCGTCGAGGCGGCGTACTGGACGAATGTGGGCTCCAAGGAGCACCTGCGCTGGGTGATGCCCGAGCCGGAGGACCGCCTGCTCGACGCGCTCGCCCGGCTGCACGCCGGAGGCCGCGACTCGGTCGCCGAGGGGTCCCGGTTCGTGGGGATGTTCCGCGCCCACGGCCTGCTCGCGCCGGTCTGGGACCTGCCCGTCGGCACCGGTGCCGAGGTGCTCGAGGAGCCCGCCGCCCGGTTCGCAGCGGACCTCGCCGAGGCGCTGGCCGACGACTCCGCGCTGACCGGTGACCAGCGCTCGGCGCGCTCCGGTCTGGCCAACCGGCAGGTGACCATCCGGTGACCCATCTCACCCAAATGGGTGAAACGACTGGAGCGTCAGCCTTGCCCGGGCCCGGTCAGGGCGGTAGATTTTTTGACGACCCGGTCGTTGTTGTGTCCCCCGTCAACAGCGGCCGGGTCTTTTCATGCCCTCAGGACACGGTCGAGGGAACCCCTCACGACCCCCTCTCGTCCCACCCAGCAGGCAGCTGACGGAGGGAGCCGGAGTGCGCCGGAACCGGGTGATGGCCGTCGTTGCTGCCGTCGTCGTGGCCGTGATCGGCGCTGTCGCGTTCCGCCAGCTGACCGCCGACGGAGCCGAGACCGCCCCGGCCGCCCCACCGGCCGCCATCGGCACCCAGCTCGACCTGCCGACCTCGTCCTGGGAGGCGGGTGACGACGCCATGCAGGCGCCAGGGAGGCGGTGTCCTCCGTGTCGACGCCCGCGGCTGCGTCTTCCTCGGGCGCGACTCGCCGCGACCTACGCCGCGTGGCCGGCGGGGTACACGGCGTACCAGACCGACGGCGGCGAGCTCACGCTGTACTCGGAGGACGGGGACGAGGTCGCCCACGACGGGGACCGGGTCGGATGGGTGGCGGCTACATCCCCGTCACGGCCGAGAGCGAGCACCGGTGCCTGCCGGCCATCGGCGAGGAGTACTTCGCGGTCCAGTCGGCGGTCAGGGTGGTGCGACCCGGCTCGTAGGCCGATCTCGGCTCAGCTCTCGGCGAGCGGGACCCGGTCGACCGGGCAGCTCATGCACCGCGGGCCACCCCGGCCCGAGCCCAGCTCGGACCCGGCGATCCGGACCACCTCGATCCCGGCCTCCTCGAGCCGGGCGTTGGTCTCGTCGTTGCGCTCGTAGGCGACGGCGACCCGGGGCGCGATCGCCAGCGTGTTGTTGCCGTCGTCCCACTGCTCGCGCTCGGCGGTGACCGGGTCGAGGCCGGTGTCGATCTGCTCGAGGGTGTCGATCTCCATCGCCTTGGCGGCGGCGACGAGGAACGGCTCGGCATCGGCGACGTCGAGCACGAACTCGTGCGCCCCCTCGCCGCGGTCGGCGACCGTGACGGCGTACGCCGTGAGCGAGTCGGCGACGTTGGGGTACATCACGATCTTGTCGACGTCGACCATGGTGCAGACCGTGTCGAGGTGCATCGTGGCCCGCTCCTGCGCGATCGGCACGGCCAGCACCGTGTGCGCGAGGTCGGCGTGGAACACCTGCCGGGCCAGCCGTTCGGCGCCGGCGGGCGTGGTCCGCTCGCCCACGCCGACCGCGATCACGCCGGGGGCCATCAGCAGCACGTCGCCGCCCTCGACGTGCTCGTGGTGCCAGCCGTGGATCTTGCGGGTGCCCTGGAAGCGCGGGTGGGCGGTGTAGATCAGCTCGGTCAGCTGGGTCTCGCGCGACCGGGCGGGCATCGCCAGCGACGTGACCGCGACCCGGTCGTGGATCCAGACGCTGGAGTCGCGGGTGAACAGCAGGTTGGGCAGCGGGTCGATCAGGAAGTCGTCGCTGGCCAGCAGCGAGCTGACCAGGCCGAAGCCGCCGCGCACCTCGTCGTTGCGGATGCCGGCGGTGAGGTAGCCGGTCAGCTCCTCCGGCGGCGCGTCCGAGAGCAGGCCGGCGAGGTAGGTGCGCATGGTGTCGCCGAGGTGCAGCCCGCCGAGCGTGGTCGTGATCGCGTGGTTGCGCGCCTGGTCCTGCTCGAGGGTCTCGGTGAGCAGGTCGGTCAGGTAGAGCACCTCGGCCCCGCGGCTGCGCAGCGCCTCGGCGAACGCGTCGTGCTCGTCCTGCGCGCGGCTGACCCACGGGATCCCGTCGAACAGCAGGCGGTCGTTGTTGCGCGGGGTGAGCCGCTTCAGCTCGTTGCCCGGACGGTGCAGGATGACGGTCCGCAGCCGCCCGACCTCGCTGTCGGCGCCGTGGGTCGTGCCGGAGCTCGTGTCCATGCGGGAACTGTAGTCGGGCTCGCCTACCGCTCCTTGGCCCGCCGGAGCACGAACGGCTCGAGTCGGGAGTACCCCTTCACGGACCGCCGCGGCATCCGCCGGAAGCGGTACCCACCCGCCTCGGAGTACGGCGACAGCTCGGCCAGCTCGTCGGCCGCACGGTCCAGGATCCGGCCGATCCCGGGCGCCTCGTCGAGCGCGGACAGCTCCGTCGTCGGGGTGCCGTCCTCGGCGATCGGACCGGACAGCACCTCGTGCATGCCCCGGTCGACCAGCACCGTGCCGGGCCGGGCCACGGACGTGAGCCGGGAGGAGATGTTCACGGTCGGGCCGAACACGTCGCCGAGCCGGCTGACCACGTCGCCGTACGCGATCCCGGCCCGCACCTGCGGGAACTTGTCGTCCTCGTCGGCGCCGCGCTCGGTCACCTGCAGCGCGATCTCGGCGGCGGCGCGCGGGTCGTCGGCCACGAACAGGATCTCGTCGCCGATCGTCTTGATCACCCGGCCGCCGTGGTCGACGACGGTGTGGGTCATCTCGGCCTCGAAGTACTCGACCCACTCGACCAGCTCGTGCTCGGTGAGGTTCTTGCTCTGGCCGGTGTAGCCGACGATGTCGACGAACTCGACCGCCATCTTGCTGGTGGTCCCGACGCCGTCGAGGCTGGCCTCGCCGAGCATCCGGTTGGCGGCGCTGGCGAGGTGCCGGCGCCAGATGTAGGCCTGGAGCTTCTCGACGTTCGGCAGCACCTGGTGCATCAGCTCGTCGAGCCGTGTGGTCGGGTCCTCGCCCTCGAGGGCGACCCCGGCGAGCAGCGTGACCTGCCACTCGGCGAGCCGGGCGAAGCTGCGCCCCCAGGTGCGGACCAGCGCGGCCTGCGAGTCCTCGGTCAGGATGCCGAGCGAGATCAGCTCGTTGGTGCGCTCGAGTGCCTCGAGGTCGGCGTCGGTGAAGGCGACGTCGTCGTCGGCGGTGCGCGGGAAGCCGAGCAGCTGCCAGAGCTCCTCGGCCACGTCGAGGGGGACTCCGGCGCGCTCCGCGACCTCGAGCCGGGTGTACGCCGGGTCCGAGCCGAGCAGCGCCCGGTCGATGTCCACGACCGGGTCGAGCGGCTCCTCGTCGCTCACTCGCCCGAGGCGTCGGCCCCCAGGCGCTCCTGCGCGGTCCGGTCCAGCGCCTCGCGGAAGGCGGGGACCTCCTCGCTGAGCTTCCTGACGGCGTCGCTGGTGAAGTGCAGCACCTCGAGCTTGGTCAGGCTGACGATCGAGGCGGTGCGCAGCGAGTGGTTCACGATCGCCGCCTCGCCCATGATGTCGCCGGGGCCGAGCCGGGCGATCTCGTCGCCGCCGCGGCGTACGGACACCTCGCCGGAGAGCAGGACGTAGGCCTTGTCGGCCGGGGTCTTCTCCCAGATCGGCGACCAGTCGGCCGGAAGGGTGACGAAGGTGCCGGCGTTCTTGATCCGGTCGACCTCGTCGTCGGTGAAGCCGTCGAAGATGGGCATGCACACCTCTCGCAGTTGCGGTTCGAGCCCTCCCGTGCGCCGATCCTTGCCGACGCTCACGGGAGAGTCCAGCGAGTGTGATCAGGTCAGCAGGTCGTAGACCGTGATCCCGAGCAGGAGCAGGCAGACGGTGCCGCCGAGGTAGTGCAGGGTGCGCAGCTTGATGTAGTTGAGCAGCACCCGGCCGAGCAGGACGGCCAGCCCGCTGACCGCGAGGAGCGCGCCGAGGGCGCCGATGAAGACGCTGACCGGGTCGTCGTACTTCGCGACCAGGGAGAGGGTCAGCAGCTGCGACAGGTCGCCCCACTCGGCGGCGAAGAGCACCAGGAAGCTGGCGGCGACCGCCTTGAGCCCCTGCTTGGGGTCGCTGCCGGCCTTGACGGCGTACTCCTCCTCGGTGCCGGCCTCCTCCTCGTCGGCGTTGCGCGCCTCGCGGAAGAGCAGGATCGCGCCGATCAGGAAAAGCACGGCCGACGCGAGGTGCACGACGTCCGTCGGGAGCAGGGACGCGGCCTTGCCGAGCGCGACCGCGACGGTGGTCTGCACGGCGAAGGCCAGGCCGACGCCGATCCAGACCATCAGCGGCCGGAACTTCGTGGACAGCACCAGGGTCGCGATGAACGTCTTGTCCGGCAGCTCGACCAGGAAGATGGCAGCGAACGTCAGCCCGATGATGACGGGATCCATCAGGCGCGGTCCTCCAGGAGCGTGTGGGTGGCGGCGATGGCGGCGGCGAGCACGTCGGAGACCGGCCGCCCGAGCGCGGCGGCGGCGCGGGCGACGTCGTCGTACTCCGGCTGCGCGTTGACGAGTACGCCGTGGTGGTGCGCGAGCTTGACGGCGATCGGCTGGCCCTCGACCTCGACCCGCTCCATGGTGCGGTCGAGCGCGTGCTTGGCGATCGTCTGCTCGCGCAGGCCGATGGTGGAGGTGTGCCGGAAGACCGTGTCGCGGACGGCGTCGGCGCGGTCGCGGGTGACCAGGACGCTGAGGGTGTGGGCGGGCCGGCCCTTCTTCATCAGGATCGGCGTCAGCCAGGCGTCGCTCGCGCCGGCGTCGAGCAGGGCGGCGATCACCGACGGCCACACGCGTGGGTCGAGGTCGTCGACGTTGGTCTCCAGCAGCAGCGGGGTGGCGTCGGCGAGGGCGTCGCCCTCGCCGGCGACCAGGATCCGGAGCACGTTGGCGTGCCCCTCGGGGTTGCGGCCGCCCGCGCCGATCCCGATCGCGGTGGTGGTCATGGCCGGCTGCGGTCCCCACGAGGTGGCGACGGCGGTCAGGACGGCGGCGCCGGTCGGCGTGCACAGCTCCATGGCCGGGGCGCCGGGCGGACCGGCGTACGACGGGAAGCCGCGGAGCAGCTCGGCAACCGCGGGCGGCGGGACCGGGAGGGTGCCGTGGGCGCCGCGGACGTGGCCGGAGCCGACGGCGATCGGCGAGACCACGACGTCCTTCGCCGCCAGGTGGACGAAGCCGGCGCTCGCTCCCACGATGTCGGCGATCGCGTCCAGGGCACCCACCTCGTGGAAGTGGACGTCGGCGGGGTCGTGTCCGTGCGCCCGGGCCTCGGCGCCGGCGAGCCGCTCGAAGATGGCCAGGGCCAGGCGGGCGACGGGCTCGTCGAGGTCGGCGTCCCAGAGCAGCGCCTCGATGTCGCGCCAGGTGCGGTGGGTGGCGGAGTCGGCGATCTCGACGTGGCAGCGGGTGGCGGCGAGGCCGTTCCGGCTGACCTGCTCGACCCGGAGCTTGACCGGCTCCGGTGCGATCGCGTCGACGGAGCGCTGCAGCACCTCGACCGGTACGCCGGCGCCGACCAGGGCGCCGAGCAGCATGTCGCCGCTGGCTCCCGCGGACGCGTCGACCCAGACCGTCATGGCGTCTGGCGGGCGCCGACCCGCCGGGCGACCCGCGCGGCGAACACGCCCGCGCCGTACCCGTTGTCGATGTTGACCACGGTCACGCCGGGCGCGCAGGAGTTGAGCATCGCCAGCAGCGCGGCCAGGCCGCCGAACGACGCGCCGTACCCGACGCTGGTGGGGACGGCGACGAGGGGTACGCCGGTCAGGCCGCCGACCACCGACGGCAAGGCACCCTCCATGCCGGCGACGACGACGAGGCAGTCGGCCTGCTCGAGCTGGTCGCGGACGTTCAGCAGCCGGTGCAGCCCGGCCACGCCGACGTCGTTGATCGCGTGCACGCCGGCGCCGTACACGCGAGCGGTCAGGGCCGCCTCGGCGGCGACCGGCGCGTCGGACGTGCCGGCGCTGACGATGGCGACCGTGCCCGCGGCCGCGGGGAGCGGGCCGAGCGTGGCCGCGCGGGCCACCAGGTCGACGGTGGCACCGATGCCGGTGACGGCGTGCATCGCCTCGTCGGTGAGCCGGGTGGCGAGCACCGCCCGGTCGGGGTGCCGCTCGTGCAGCGTGCCCAGGATCGCGACGATCTGCTCCGGCGTCTTCCCCGCGCCGTACACGACCTCGGCGTCGCCCGTCCGGGCCGCGCGGTCCACGTCGACCCGGGCGAAGCCCAGGTCCTCGGTGCGCGGGTCGTCGGTCACGTCCGGAATCTATCGTCCGGACGGTCACCGCGGGTTGGCCGGAGGGTCACCTACCGTTGCGGCGGGCCCGACACCGTCGGGTGCGGCCCCGCCGACCGGTGGGAGTGAACTACGCTCGTGGAGCCGGTTGCCGCACATGACGAAGCTCCAGCGGCGTCTCGGGACTGGCGCCGCTGCTTCGGCTCACCACGCGCAAACGGCTCCGGAGGGCGGTCGAGCGCGGTGACATCCGCCGTACGTCGCGCGACTGCTACCGCTTGGCGGACGCGGACGAGGCCCTGGTGAAGGCCGCCGAGATCGGCGGCGTGGCCTCCCACCTCAGCGCTGCCGCTCTCCACGGGTGGGAGGCCGCGTTCCCGGCCACCTGCCCGTGGGTGACCGTGCCGCGGAACGCCACCGTGGCTGATCGATCGGCCGCGTACGTGTTCTGGGCCGACCTGGGCGGTGAGCCCGGTCCGGTGACGTCAGCGCTGCGCACGGTCCTCGACTGCGCGCGACGGCTGGACTTCGGGCCGGCGTTGGCAGTTGCCGACTCGGCCCTGCGGCACGGCGCGATCACCGGCGAGGAGCTGATGGCTGCGGCAGGGCAGGTCCGCGGGAAGGGCGCAGCGAAGGCGCGTCGGGTGGCGCGGCACGCGTCGGCGCTGGCCGCCAACCCGTTCGAGTCGGTGCTGCGGGCGATCGCGCTGGAGGCCGGGCTCGAGGCCATGCCGCAGGTGGCGATCCGGCTCGACGGGGTCACCGTCCACCCGGACGTCGTCGTCGTACGGCGCCGCCTGGTGCTGGAAGCGGACTCGTGGGAGTTCCACACCGGCCGCGACGCGCACGCGCGCGACTGCCGGTGCTACACCATGCTGACGGTCAACGGCTGGACGGTGCTGCGCTTCACCTGGCGGCAGGTCATGCACGACCCGGAGTTCGTACGCCGCTGCCTGCTCGCCGTGGCGACGGGGCCACGAGCGGGGGCGAACGCAGCCTGAGCGAGGACAGGGGGCCGTTCCCGCTTGCGTTCGCCCTGAGCGGTGGCCCCAGTCAGGCGCGGCGCTCGGGGTCGGCGGGGTAGACGCCGAGGATCTTCACGTCGGTGGTGAAGAACGCGAGCTCCTCGAGGGCGTTGTGGACGCCGGGGTCCTCGGGGTGGCCGTCGACCTCGGCGAGGAACTGGGTGGCGGTGAACTCGCCGCCGACCATGTAGCTCTCCAGCTTGGTCATGTTCACGCCGTTGGTGGCGAAGCCGCCGAGCGCCTTGTAGAGCGCGGCGGGGAGGTTGCGGACGTTGAAGATGAAGCTGGTGACGACCGGGCCGTCGGCGGCGGGGGCCTCGACGTACTCCGGGGAGAGGACGACGAAGCGGGTCGTGTTGTGGTCCTCGTCCTCGACGTCGTCGCGCAGGATGCTCAGGCCGTAGATCTCGGCGGCCAGCGGCGGCGCGATCGCGGCCTGGGTCGGGTCCTGGGCCTCGGCGATCTCGCGCGCCGCGCCGGCGGTGTCGCCGGAGATGACGGGAGTCAGGCCGAGCTCGCGGATCACCTTGCGGCACTGGCCGAGCGCGTGCACGTGGCTGTGCACGGTCTTGATCGAGTCGAGCGTCGCCCCCGCGATCCCCATCAGCGTGAACTGGATGCGGAGGAAGTGCTCGGCGACGATGTGGAGGTTCGACTCCGGCAGGAAGTGGTGGATGTCGGCCACCCGGCCGGCGATCGAGTTGTCGATCGGGATCATCGCCAGGTCGGCGTCGCCGTTCTCGACCGCGGCGAAGACGTCCTCGAACGACGCGCAGGCCACCGCCTCGGTGTCGGGGTAGTGCTGCTTGCAGATCAGGTGGGAGTTGGCACCCGGCTCCCCCTGGTAGGCGATGCGTCGCGCGGTCACCCGGGCATTTTCCCACGCCCCGCTCGCGCCGCCACGAGACGACCGGCCCACGGTCATAGGCTTCGCGACGTGGTCCTCGACGTCATCGCCCTCGCCCTCGCCGCCGTTGCCTTCGGGTTCGCGGTGATCGCGCTGCGTCGGCTGGGGGCCAGCAAGCGCCGGGTCGGCGCCGACGCCCTGCCCGAGGACGTGCACGGCCTGCGCCAGGAGGTCGCCGCGCTGCGGGCCGAGGCCCGGGACGCCCTGCGCCACCTCGCCGTCGTCCGGTACGACGCGTTCGGCGACATGGGCGGGCACCTGTCCTGGTCGCTGGCCCTGCTCGACGACGGCGGCCACGGCGTCGTGCTGACCTCGATCCACGGGCGCAGCGAGGCCCGCACCTACGCCAAGAACATCTCCTCGTGGACCTGCGAGCAGCAGCTCTCCCCCGAGGAGGAGGAAGCGATCGCCAACGCCCGTCCCTGACGGACTGCCGCACTTTCTCGACAGCGCCGACAACCTCGGGCACCACCACACGTCTCAACAGGTGTGACGAGCGAAGCGACGACCATGGCCGGCGGCGAGCTGACCGAGCTGTACGCCGCGCACCGGCTGGGCCTGGTCCGGCTGGCGGTGCTGCTCGTGGACGACCTGCCCACGGCCGAGGATGTCGTCCAGGACGTCTTCGCGCGGTACGTCGCCCGGCAGCACGAGCTGCGCGACGGCTCGGCGGCGCTGGCCTACCTCCGGACCTCGGTCGTCAACGGCTGCCGGTCCACCCTGCGGCGCCGACGCACCGCCCGCGGCTACGCACCACCGCGCGAGCCCGAGCCGCCCGGCCCCGACTCCCGGCTGCTGCTCGCCGAGGAGCATCAAGAGCTGCTCGCCGCGCTGGACACCCTCGCGCCCCGGCAGCGCGAGGTGCTGGTGCTCCGCTACTGGTCCGGCCTGTCGGAGCGGGAGATCGCCTCCACGCTCGGGATCTCCCGCGGGTCGGTCAAGTCCACCGCCAGCCGCGCCGTCGACGCGCTCGAACGAGCGCTGGCCACCCCAGCAGAAGGGAACCCGCGATGACCACCGTCGAGGACCGCCTCACCGCCGCGCTCGCGGCGCGCGCCGACCAGGTCCGCCCCGAGCACCTCCGGACGCCGGAGCTCCGGCCGTCGACCGCGGCCCGCTGGCGCCGCCCGGCGACGTACGTCCTCGCCGCGGCGGCCGCGAGCGCCGCCATCGCCCTTCCGTTCCTGGTGACCGGGAACGGCGACCGGGGCACGACGCCGACGCCCGGCACGGACGCGCCCCTCCCCACAGCCGAGCCGGAGCCCGCGGGACGGCTGCTGCGCCGGGCGGCGTTCGACGTGGACGGCGACGGCATCGACGACCAGGTGACGATCCATGCCGTCCGCCCGCGCGGGGCGGGCGAGGTCCGGGTCGAGGTGGCTCCCGGTGGCGGGGGCGAACCGGTCGGGGTCCAGATCCGCGGTCCCGAGATCGCGGTGCGGCTGATGGCCGTCGACGGCGATGCCGACGGCAGCCAGGAGATCGTCGTCGGCGAGTACCTCGGCGAGCGGGCGTTGCGGATGGTCGACCTGGTCGACGGCGCCCTGCGACCCGTGGAGGTGCGGGGCGGCGCGCCGCTGACCGACGCGTTCACCCGCGAGGGGCGGGTGCAGCACTGGTGGGCCGACGCGGACGGCCTCCACTCGACCCGCTCGGTGGACGTGCTCGCGGAGAGCGACCACTACGTGCCCCTGCCCGCGCAGTACGCCGTCGACCTCTGGTCGTGGACGCTGGTCGACGGCGAGCTGGTGTGGCAGGACCAGGGCGTCCGGTGCGTCGGCCCGGACACCACGGAGCAGCCGATCCCCTGCTGACCCCACTACGCTCCGGCCATGAACCCCGTGCGGTGGCTGGCGATCCGGATCGGCCGGCAGCCGTGGCTGCACAAGTACGCCAAGCCGATCGTCGGCCTCGACGTGCTGATCCAGCGGGCCACCCGCGGCCGGTTCAACCTGCTCACGATGGCCGGGCTGCCGGAGGTGACGCTGACCGTCCGCGGCCGCAAGTCGGGCGCGGAGCGGACCACCCCGCTGCTCTGCGTCCCGTACGGCGGGGGCTGGCTGGTCGCCGGCACCAACTGGGGCGGCCCCACGATGCCCGCCTGGGTGCACAACCTGGGCGCGGCCGACGAGGCACAGCGTGCTGTTCAAGGGCCGGCACCACACCGTCGTCCCGCGCCGGGTCGCGGGCGCGGAGCGCGCCGAGCTGTGGCAGGTGATGCTGAAGACCTGGCCGAACTACGCGAAGTACGCCGAGCGCACCGACCGCGAGATCCCGGTCTTCCACCTGCAACCGCGGTGAGCCAGGCTCACGGCTCCAGCGTGTAGCCCAGCCCGCTCGTGGTGACCAGGTGCCGCGGGTGGGACGGGTCGTCCTCCAGCTTGCGCCGCAGCTGGGCGGCGTACACCCGGAGGTAGTGACCCTCCTTCTCGTACGCCGGCCCCCACACCTCGCGCAGGATCTGCGCCCGGGGGACCAGCCGGCCGACGTTGCGGGCGAGCAGCTCGAGGAACGCCCACTCGGTCGGCGTCAGGCGTACGTCGGCACCCGCGCGGGTGACCCGCTTGCGGGCGAGGTCGATCACCAGGTCGCCCACCTCCACGACCGTCGTCTCGGGAGCCACCTCCTGGTTGCGGCGCACGGCCGCGCGCAGCCGGGCCAGCAGCTCGTTCATCGCGAACGGCTTGGTGACGTAGTCGTCGGCGCCGAGGTCGAGCGCCTCGACCTTGTCCTCGCCGTGCTGTCGCGCGGAGAGCACCACGATCGGCACCCGCGAGTAGCCGCGCAGCCCGGCGATCACCTCGGTGCCGTCCAGGTCCGGCAGCCCGAGGTCGAGGAGGACGACGTCGGGGTGCGTGTCCGCCGCCGCGGCCAGCGCGGCCCGCCCGTCGTGCGCGGTGACCACCTCCCACCCGTGCGCCCGCAGGTTGATGGCCAGCGCCCGGGCGAGCGCCGGCTCGTCGTCGACGACGAGCACCTTGTACGCCGGGCTCACGGCGCCTCCGCCGACCCGGTCCCGGGGCACGGACAGCACCATGGTCAGCCCACCTTCGGGGGTGTCCTCGGCGGTCAGCGTCGCGCCGATCGCCTCGCCGAGACCCCGGGCCACCGCCAGCCCGAGACCCAGCCCCTCCGTCCCGGTGTCACCCAGCCGCTGGAACGGCTCGAACATCCGCTCCCGCTGGTCGGGAGGTACGCCGGGCCCACGGTCGACCACCAGGATGCTGATCTCCTCGGGCAGCTCCTGGGCGATCACCCGCACCGGCTTGCCGCCGGAGTGCCGGACGGCGTTGGACACCAGGTTCGCCACCACCCGCTCCAGCAGCCCGGCGTCGGTCACCACCAGCGGGGCGGTCTCGTCGAGCTCCAGCACCACGCGCGACGGGTCCTCGCCGGCAACGGCGAGCGGCAGGATCTCCTCGAGGCTGTGCGGCAGGAGACGCGGGTGCACCAGGCCGGACTGGACGCGGGACAGGTCGAGCAGGTTGTCGATCAGCCGCTCGAGCTGGTCGACGGACTCGGTCGCCGCCCCCACCAGCTCCGACCGGTCCTCCTCGTCGAGGTCGGTGCCGCTCGAAGCCAGGCCGTCGACGGCGGCGCGCATGGTCGCCAGCGGTGTGCGCAGGTCGTGGGAGACCGCCCGCAGCAGCGCCGTACTCGTCGCGTCGGCCCGCTCGAGCAAGGCGGCGCGGGTCTCGCGCTCGCGCAACCGGCGGTACTCCAGCACCAGGCCGGTCTGCACGGCGAACCCCTCCAGCACGCGCTGGTCGGTCGCGCGGAGCGGCCCGCCGCACAGCGCCAGGACGTGGTCGTCGTCGACCCGCAGTCGGGTGTCCGCGGCGTCCGGAGCCGCCGGTGCGTCGGACCCGTGGGCAGCGAGCACCGTCCAGCCGCCGTCCTTCCTGGCGAGCAGCGACACGGCCCGCAGCCCGAACGACTCGTGCAGCCGGTCCACGATCGCCTGCGCGGTGTCCTGCCCGGTCAGCACCGACTGGGAGAGCGAGGCCAGGGTCGCGGCCTCGGCGCGGGCCCGCACCGCCTCCGCGCCCCGGCGCGACGCGCGGTCGACGACGGTGGCCACCCCGACGGCGACGGCGACGTACACCAGCAGCGCGACGAGGTTGGACGGCTCGGAGATGGTGAACCGCCCGACCGGCGGGGTGAAGAACCAGTTGAGGAGGAGGAACCCGCCGACCGCAGCGACCAGGGCCGGGAACATCCCGCCCACCAGGGCGACCAGCACCGTCACCGCGAGGAACAGCAGGATCGCCAGCGACAGCCGGCTCTCCTCGTCGAGCCAGCGCAGGACCAGGGTCAGGGCGAGAGGGAGGACCACGGCCGCGACCCACCCCGCCACCTGCCGCCGCGGGCTGAGGGGGGACAGCGCGAGACCCGCCGTCCGGTTCCGGAGACCTGCTCGTGGGTGACCAGGTGGACGTCGATCGACCCCGCCAGCTCGGCGATCCGGTCGACCGTCGCTCCGGTGAAGAGTCGCCGCAGGCGGCCGTGCCGGGAGACGCCGACGACGACCATGGTGGCGTTCGCTCCGGTCGCGAAGTCGACCACGGCGCTGGGGATGTCCTCGCCCACCACCGTGTGGAAGCTTCCGCCCAGCGACTCCGCGAGCTGCTGCACCGCCGCGATCCGGGTGTCGCTCTCGCGCAGCAGGCCGTCGGTGGCGACGACGTGCAGGGCGAGCAGGTCCGACCCGGCCGCTCGTTGCGCCAGCCGGGCGCCACGGCGGAGCAGGGTCTCGCTCTCGGGGCCGCCGGTCACGGCCACCACGATCCGCTCCTTGGTCGGCCAGGGGTGCTCGATCCGGTGTGCCTTGCGGTACTCCCCGAGCGCGTCGTCGACCCGGTCCGCCAGCCAGAGCAGCGCGAGCTCGCGCAGCGCGGTCAGGTTGCCGACCCGGAAGTACGACGACAGCGAGGCGTCGACCTGCTCGGCCCGGTAGATGTTGCCGTGCGCCATCCGTCGCCGCAGCGCCTGCGGCGACATGTCGACCAGCTGGATCTGGTCGGCGGCTCGGACCACCTCGTCGGGGACCGTCTCCCGCTGCTTGACGCCGGTGATCCGCTCGACCTCGTCGTTGAGTGACTCGAGGTGCTGGATGTTGACCGTGGTGATCACGTCGATGCCGGCCGCCAGGATCTCGGCGACGTCGGCGGCCCGCTTCTCGTGCGGACTGCCCGGGACGTTCGTGTGGGCGAGCTCGTCGACCAGCACCACGGCGGGCTTCCGGGCGATGATCGCGGCGGTGTCCATCTCGGTGAACTCGGTGTCCGCGGTGGCCGAGGGTCGTCCGGGGCAGGAGCTCCAGGCCCTCGAGCTGCTTGATCGTCAGCGGCCGGCCGTGCGTCTCGACGTACCCGACGACGACGTCCGTGCCGCGCGCCAGCCGCCGGTGCGCCTCGTCGAGCATGGCGTAGGTCTTGCCGACGCCGGGCGCGGCGCCGAGGTAGACCGTCAGCCTGCCGCGGCCGGGCTCCGTCATGATCCGATCCTGTCACTCTGCCGTCGTGGAGGCAGCGGCGCGCACCGCCAGGTTGAGCATCAGCACGTTGACGGCTGGTTCGCCCAGGAAGCCGAGGCCGCGTCCGGTCGTGTGCTCCGCGACGAGCGCGCGGACGGTGTCCTCGTCGAGGCCGGTCTCGCGGGCGACGCGCGGCACCTGGAGCTCGGCGTACGCCGGGGAGATGTCGGGGTCGAGACCGGAGGCCGATGCCGTGACCGCGTCGGGCGGCACCTCGGACGCGTCGACTCCTTCCGCGCTCGGCCACCTCGGCCTTGCGCTCCTCGATCGCCGCGACCAGGTCGGGGTTCTCGGGGCCGAGGTTGGAGCCGTAGGTGTTGAGCGGGTCGTAGCCGTCGCCGGCCGCGGACGGGCGAGACACGAACAGGGCCGGATCGTCGCCGGTGAGCTGACCGATCCGCTCCGAGCCGACGGCGTCGCCCGGGTCGGAGACGTGGTGGCCGTTGCCGTCGACGTACGAGCCGTTGGCCTGCCACGGCGCCGCGACGGCCGCGACGCCGGTGACCACCAGCGGATAGGCGACGCCGCAGAGCACGGTGAACGCGAGCAGCACGATCAGGCCGGCGACGCTGTGCCGGGCCAGGGCGTAGAGGTCCTTCATGGTCAGACTCCCGGGAGGGTGGCGATGACGAGGTCGAGCAGCTTGATGCCCACGAAGGGGGCGACCAGGCCGCCGACGCCGTAGACGAGGAGGTTGCGGCGCAGCAGGTCGGCAGCCGCGGCCGCCCGGTAGCGCACGCCGCGCAGGGACAGCGGGATCAGCAGCACGATGATCAGCGCGTTGAACACGACGGCCGACAGGATCGCGGACTCCGGGCTGGAGAGCCGCATGACGTTCAGCTCGTCGAGCTGCGGGAAGGTGACCACGAACATCGCCGGCAGGATCGCGAAGTACTTCGCGACGTCGTTGGCGATCGAGAACGTCGTCAGCGCACCGCGGGTGATCAGCAGCTGCTTGCCGATCTCCACGACGTCGATCAGCTTCGTCGGGTCGGAGTCGAGGTCGACCATGTTGCCGGCCTCCTTGGCCGCGGTCGTCCCGGTGTTCATCGCGACCCCGACGTCGGCCTGCGCGAGCGCGGGGGCGTCGTTGGTGCCGTCGCCGCACATCGCGACCAGGCGACCGCCCTCCTGCTCCTGGCGGATCAGCGCCATCTTGTCCTCGGGGGTGGCCTCGGCGAGGAAGTCGTCGACGCCGGCCTCCTCGGCGATGACTCGGGCCGTCGTGGCGTTGTCGCCGGTGATCATCACGGTCCGGATGCCCATCCTCCGCATCTCGTCGAACCGCTCGCGGATGCCGGTCTTGACGATGTCCTTGAGGTGGATGACGCCGAGCAGCCGCCCGGTGTCCGCGACGACGAGCGGCGTACCCCCCTGCGCGCTCACCCGCTCGACCAGGTCGTCCAGCACTGGGTCGCTTCCGCCCACCCACGCGGTCACCGCGGACGCGGCGCCCTTCCGGATCTTGCGGCCGTCGAGGTCGATCCCGCTCATCCGTGTGGTGGCGCTGAACTCGATGAGGGTCGCGCCGGCCGGGACGTCGAAGCGCGCCACCGACGAGGGCCACGATGCTGCGCCCCTCTGGTGTCTCGTCGGCCAGGGACGAGAGCAGCGCGGCGTGCGCGAGGTCCTCGTCGGAGACCCCGGCCAGCGGGAGCAGCTCGGACGCCTGCCGGTTGCCATGCGTGATGGTTCCGGTCTTGTCGAGCAGGAGTACGTCGACGTCCCCGGCCGCCTCGACCGCCCGGCCGGACATGGCCAGCACGTTGCGGCGGACCAGGCGGTCCATGCCGGCGATGCCGATGGCCGAGAGCAGGGCGCCGATCGTGGTCGGGATCAGGCACACCAGCAGGGCGGTGAGCACGACGACCGACTGCGGGCTGCCGCTGTAGTCGGCCACCGGCGCCAGAGCTGACCACGACCAGCACGAACACGGCCGTGAGCGCGGCGAGCAGCACGTTGAGCGCCAGCTCGTTGGGGGTCTTCTGGCGTTCGGAGCCCTCGACCAGCGCGATCATCCGGTCGACGAACGACTGCCCGGGCTCGGAGGTGATCCGTACGACGATCCGGTCCGACAGGACCGTCGTGCCCCCGGTGACGGCGCGACCGGTCGCCGCCCGACTCCCGGATCACGGGCGCGCTCTCGCCGGTCACGGCCGACTCGTCGACCGACGCGACCCCCTCGATCACCTCACCGTCGCCGGGGATCCGCTCGCCGGCCTCGACGACGACCACGTCGCCCGAGCGGAGGCTGCTGCTCGGGACCTCGTCGGTAGCCACCGCCGGGGCGAGCGCCGACGGGCGGGCGTGGTCTGCTGCAGCGAGCGCAGGCTGGCGGCCTGAGCCTTGCCGCGGCCCTCGGCCACGGCTTCGGCCAGGGTGCCGAACAGGATGGTCACCCAGAGCCAGACGGTGACCAGGCCTGCGAACACCGACGGGTTCACGATCGTCGCGACCGTGGTGACCACCGCACCGATCTCGACGACGAACATCACGGGGTGGTGCCGCAGCTCGCGCGGGCGCATCTTGCGCAGCGCCTCCGGCAGCTCGCGAACCAGCTGGCGGTGCAGCGGCGGCCGCGCGATCTCGTGGACGGGGTGCTTGGTCATGACAGGGACTCCACGATCGGGCCGAGGGCGAGCACGGGCACGTAGGTCAGGCCGACCAGGACCACGGCGACGCCGCTGAGCAGGGCCACGAAGAGTGGCCGATGGGTGGGCAGCGTGCCGGCGTTGTCCGGACGCTTCTTCTGGGTCGCGAAGCGGCCGGCCAGGGCGAGCACGAACAGGATCGGCAGGAACCGGCCGCCGAGCATGCACAGCCCGAGCAGGGTGTTCCAGAACGGCGTCCCGGTCGTCAGGCCGCCGAACGCGCTGCCGTTGTTGTTCGACGCCGAGGTGACGGCGTACAGCGCCTCGGAGAGCCCGTGCGGCCCGGACTCCTGCAGGCCGGCGAGGCCCGCGTCCGCGCTGATGGCGATGGCGATGCCGGCCAGGACCAGGGCTGGGGTGGTCGAGCACGTAGAGCGCGACCAGGACGATCTCGCGCTGACCGATCTTCTTGCCGAGGTACTCCGGCGTCCTCCCGACCATCAGGCCGGACAGGAAGACCGTGACCACGGCCAGCATCAACATGCCGTACAACCCGGAGCCGACGCCGCCCGGCGCGATCTCGCCGAGCATCATGTTGAAGAGCGTGATCCCTCCGCCCGGTGCCGTGAGCGAGTCGTGCATCGAGTTCACGGCACCGGTCGACGTGCCGGTCGTGGCCGCGGCGAACAGCGCGCTGGATGCCTCGTCCGAAGCGGACCTCCTTGCCCTCCATCGCCGCGCCGGCTGCGTGCGGGCGCGGACCCGGGACCGGCGAGCTCGGCCCAGGTGAGCAGCGCGATCGAGGCGCCGAGCAGGATCGCCATCACCGCGGCGACGGCGTACCCCTGCCGGCGGTCGCGCACGATCCGGCCGAAGGCGAACGCCATGGCGAACGGGATGAGCAGGATCAGGTAGATCTCGAGCAGGTTGCGACAGGGCGGTGGGGTTCTCGAACGGGTGCGCGGAGTTGACGTTGTAGAAGCCACCGCCGTTGGTGCCGAGCTCCTTGATCGCCTCCTGGCTCGCCACCGGTCCACCGGTGACGTGCTGGGTGTCGCCGGCGAGGGTCGTGATCGCCTGCGGTGCGTCGAAGTTCTGGATCGCGCCGAAGACGACGAGGAGCACCGCGGCCGACCAGGGAGATCGGCAGCAGCACCCGGACGACGCCGCGGACCAGGTCCGCCCAGAAGTTGCCGACCCGGCCGGCGTTCTCGGACCGCGGCCAGGCCGCGGGCGAATGCCGCGGCCACGGCCATGCCGACCGCCGCGGAGACGAAGTTCTGCACCGTGAGCCCGGACATCTGGAAGAGGTGCCCGGTGGCGGCCTCGCCGGAGTACCACTGCCAGTTCGTGTTCGTGACGAACGAGACCGCGGTGTTCCATGCCCCGTCGCTGGGCAGGGCCGGCATGCCGATCGAGAGCGGCAGGTGCTGCTGCAGCCGGCCGAAGCCGAACAGGACGAGCACCCCGACCAGCGAGAAGCCGAGCACCGACGTCAGGTAGCTGCGCCAGTGCTGGTCGGCGTCCGGGTCGAGGCGCAGCACGCGGTACGCCGCCCGCTCGACGGCGAGGTGCCTCGGCGAGGTGTAGACGGCAGCCAGGTAGCGCCCCAGGAACGGCACGGTCACGGCGAGCAGCGCGACCAGGAGACCGACCTGGAAGAGGGCGGCGCCGGTGTCGCTCATCGGCCGAGCCTCCGGTCGATGACGCCGGCGAGCAGCGCGACCGATGCGAAGAACGCGACGGTGAGGATCAGGTAGGCCAGGTCGGCCATGGCGGTGCTTTCGACGCAGTGCGGGCGGTCGATGCGGCCCGGTACGCGGTCGGCGTACGAGTCAGTCGTAAGCCCGCCCCACCGCGTTCCCCGGCGTCCTTGACGGTTCCTTGACGCTGGAGCGTTCCGTCCTGACGCAATCCTTGTGGGTCGCGGGCTGGTGTCGTTCGAGCGCAATCGCGCCGGAATGACAGGAATGGCCGCCGGGACCTGTCGCAGCGGCGCAATTGCGCCGAAATGACGGTCAGCGCGGGACGCGCACCAGCAACCGGCCGTGGATGCAGTTCATCCGCAGCTCGCGGCCGGGGCCGATGGAGTCGCCGTCGAGCTGGCGGGGGGTGGCGGTGGCGGCGCGGATCACGACCGAGGCGCCCGGTCATCCGGTTCGACGAGCTCGTCGGTGTGCTTGCGCTTGAGCAGCACCCGCCAGGCGAGCGGGATCCAGGAGAAGAAGTTGCGGGGGTGCAGGATCACCACGTCGAGCTGGCCGTCGTCGATCGCGGCGTCGGGCAGCAGCGGCATCCCGGCCTGGAGGAAGCCGACGTTGCCGACCACGACGGTGCGGGCGCGGTGCCGGGTGAACTCGCCGCCGTCGACGGAGACGTCGATCCGCACGGCCGGGAACATCAGCGACTTCAGGGCCGAGATGACGTAGGCGAACCAGCCGATCCGCTTCTTGATGTCCTCGTTGACGCCCTCCATGATCGCGGCGTCGAAGCCCATCCCGGCCATCACCATGAAGTGGGTGTCCTCGATGCCGTCCCCGCCGACCTCGACCAGGTCGATCGCCTGGTCCTGGCCGCTGAGCGCGACGTCGATCGCAGAGCGGATGTAGAGCGGGATGCCGAGGTTGCGCGCGAGCAGGTTGCCGGTGCCGGCCGGGACGATCCCGACCGGGATGCCGGTGCCGGCCAGCTCGGCGCACACCTCGCGGACGGTGCCGTCGCCACCGCACACCAGGACCAGGTCGGCGCCGGCGACGGAGGCCGCCTCGGCCATGCCGGTGCCGGGGTCCTCGACGGTCGTGTAGTGCCAGGACGGCGTCGACCAGCCGGCCTCCTCGGCCATGGAGCCGACGATCGCGCGGAACTGCCCGACGTCCTCCACCTTGATCGGGTTGAGCACCACCGCGAGCTTGCGCTCGGACGTGAACACCTCGGGCAGCGGCTCGGCGCTCTCGGCGTGGCTGCGCGGCAGCGGGTTGTAGACCGCGATCCCGAGCAGCACGAAGAACGCGCCCAGCAGCACCCCGCCGATCACGTCACTGGGGTAGTGCCGGCCGAGGTAGACCCGGTCCAGGCACACCAGCACCACCATCAGCACGGCGAGCGCGTTGATCAGCCGCCGCACACCCGAGCGGCGTACCAGCATCGCCGCCAGCACCATCACGATCCCGGCGAACGCCGTCACCGACGACGCGTGCCCGGAGGGGTACGAGTGCGTGGTCAGCACGTCGATCAGGCGTCTGCCACGGCGGCCGGTCGCGGCCGACGAGCAGCTTGATCAGGGTGGTGGTCAGCGAGGTCGCCACCATCACGCCGACGGTGAAGTACGCCGCGCGCCGGTGGTCTGCGCACGAACATCATGACCGCCAGGACGGCGGTCAGGATGGTCATGCCGATGGTGCTGAAGACGATCTCCACCGCGCGCAGCGGCCGGTGCAGCCACTCCTCGTCGACCGCCCACGCCTGCGCGCCGTCGCCGCGCTCGTCGAAGTCGCGGAGCACCGTCCAGCCCTGGTCGACGGCGAGCCCGAGCAGGACGAACAGGACCAGCAACACGGCGGCCCACGACAGCTGGGCCACGCGGGGACGGTCGAGCACGCGGCTCCCTTCGGTTGCTGGGTCAGGCGACGCACAGTATGCCGCCCCGATACACGGCCGGAACATCTCGGATGAGGGCGTGGCCGTACCCGGTTAGCCTTGCCACATGATCGACCCACGAGTCCTGCGGGACGAACCCGACCGCGTGCGCGCCGCCCAGGCCAAGCGCGGCCTCTCCGACGACGTCGTGGACCGGGCACTCTCCGCCGACTCGGCCCGTCGCGCTGCGATCGCCGACTTCGAGGCCAAGCGCGCCGAGCAGAAAAAACTCGGAAAGCTGATCGCTGGCTTGGACAAGGGGGCGCAGGGTGACGAGAAGCAGGACCTGCTCGCCCGCACCAAGGCGCTCGCCGCCGAGGTCAAGGCCGCCGAGGCCGCGCAGGCCGCTGCCGAGGAGGAGTGGCACGCGGCCCTGTGGAGCATCCCCAACCTGGCCGCCGACGAGGCTCCCGCCGGTGGCGAGGACGACTTCGTGGTGCTCGAGACGGTCGGCGAGCCGCGCGAGTTCGACTTCGAGCCGCGCGACCACATCGAGCTCGGACGGATGCTCGGCGCGATCGATCTCGAGCGCGGCGCCAAGGTCTCCGGCTCGCGCTTCTACTTCCTCACCGGCATCGGCGCCGAGCTCGAGCTCGCGCTGATCAACCTGGCCATGGAGCAGGCCCGCGACGCCGGCTTCACCCAGGTGATCGCTCCGTCGATGGTCAAGCCGCGGGCGATGGACGGCACCGGCTTCCTCGGCCAGGCCGCCGACGACGTCTACCGGATCGAGGGCCAGGACATGTACCTCGTCGGGACCTCGGAGGTCCCGATGGCGGCGTACCACTCCGACGAGATCCTCGACGGCTCGTCGTTGCCGCTGCGCTACGCCGCGTTCAGCCCGTGCTTCCGCAAGGAGGCAGGCTCGCACGGCAAGGACACCAAGGGCATCATCCGGGTGCACTGGTTCGACAAGGTGGAGATGTTCGTCTACACGACCAGCGAGGACTCGTACGCCGAGCACCAGCGGCTGCTGGAGTGGGAGAAGCAGTTCCTCGACAAGCTGGAGCTGGCCTACCGCGTGATCGACGTGGCCGCCGGCGACCTCGGCCTGTCGGCGCAGCGGAAGTTCGACTGCGAGGCCTGGATCCCCACGCAGGGCAAGTACCGCGAGCTCACGTCGACCTCGAACTGCACCGAGTTCCAGACCCGCCGGCTCGACACCCGCGGCCGCTTCGAGGGCGAGGTGAAGCCGGTGGCGACCCTCAACGGCACGCTGTGCGCGATGACCCGGACCATCGTGGCCATCCTCGAGACGCACCAGCAGGCCGACGGCTCGATCCGGGTCCCGAAGGCGCTCCAGCCCTGGCTGGGTGGGCGTGAGGTCCTCGAGCCCGTCACCACGGGCGGTTGAGCTTGTCGAAACCAACCGACTGGCGGCCGCGACTGGTCGCCCTCGACATCGACGGCACGCTGCTCAAGTGGGTCGAGGGCGCCGGCGCGACGTACGAGGAGATCGCACCACCGGTGTTCGACGCCGTGCACCGCGCGATGGCCGACGGTGCGCACATCGTGCTGGCCAGCGGCCGTTCCCCGCACGGCATGACCAAGATCGCCGACCTGCTCGACCTGCACGGCGAGGAGCGGGACCGGCTCTGGGTCGTCGCGTCCAACGGCGCGGTGCTGTTCCGCTACCCGCCGCTCGAGGTGGTGCACGAGGAGACCTTCGACGCCCGGCCGGCGGTGCGTGCGGTGCTCGAGCAGCGGCCGAACGCCCTGGTGGCGGTGGAGGAGCGCGGCGTCGGCTACCGGGTCAGTGACCACTTCCCGGTGGGTGAGCTGTCCGGCGAGATGATCGTCACCGACGTCGACGAGATCGTGGCCGGACCGGTCAGCCGCGTCATCATCCGCGACCCCACGGCCTCCGCCGACGACTTCGTCGACCTGGCCTCGCGGCTCGGCCTGCACGGCACCGACTACGTCGTCGGCTGGACGGCCTGGCTCGACCTGGCCCCGGTCGGGGTCTCCAAGGCGTCCGGGCTCGCGATCGTGGCGGACAAGCTGGCCGTCGACCAGGAGGACGTGCTCGCGATCGGCGACGGCCGCAACGACCTCGAGATGCTGGAGTGGGCCGGTCGCGGCGTGGCCATGGGCCAGTCGATCGAGGAGGTCCGGGCCGTGGCCGACGACGTGACCGAGTCGGTCTACGACGACGGCGCCGCGGTGGAGCTGTCCCGCTGGTTCCCCCAGAGGTGAGCCTGCCCCGGCTGGTCGCGACCGACCTCGACGGCACCCTCGTCCGCAGCGACGGCACGGTCTCGCCGTACACCCACGACGTGATCGCCGAGCTCGACGAGCGCGGCGTGCCCGTCGTCTTCGTGACCGGCCGGCCGCTGCGCTGGGCCGAGGAGGTCTTCTCGTACGTCGGCGCGCACGGCCTCGCGGTCGTCTCCAACGGCGCGCTCGTCTGGGACGTCGCCCACGGCGAGGTCGACCTGGTCCGGGAGATCCCGGTCGACGTGGGGATCGAGACCTGCCGGCGCATCCGCGAGGCGGTGCCCGGGTCGTCGTTCGCCGTGGAGACCCTGGCCGGGATCGCCCTGGAGACCGGCTTCCTGGAGCGGCACCCGGTGCCGGACGGCAGCCGCCGGGGCGAGCTGGACGAGATCTTCGACGCCCCGGCGCTCAAGCTGCTGGCGCGGCACGAGGAGCTCCCCGCCCAGGACTTCTGGGACCGGGCGCTGGCCGCCGTGGGGGAGCTCGCCGTGATCACCTGGTCGTCCGCGTCCGCACTGCTGGAGATCAGCGCCGCCGGCGTCACCAAGGCCTCGACCCTGGCCCTGCTCTGCGAGCGGCTGGGCGTGGCGCCGGCCGACGTGATCGCCTTCGGCGACATGCCCAACGACCTGCCGATGCTGAGCTGGGCCGGACACTCCTGGGCGATGGCCGACGCGCACCCGACCGTGCTCGCCGCCGCCGACAACGTGGCCCCCGGCCACGACGACGACGGCGTGGCGACGGTGCTGGCTGGTGTCTTCGACCTGTGATCTGTTGAGATGTGCGCGTGCTCCGGAGACTGCTGATCGCCCTGCTGCTGGCCGCACCCGCCGTGGTGCTGTGGCAGACGTCGGCCCACGCCGCCTGCTCCTGCACCGCGGGGACTGTCCAGGAGTCCGCTCAGCGTGCGGACGCCGTCTTCACCGGCATGCTGGTCGACCAGTCGACCGGCCGCACCGGTGCCGACGGCAGCAAGGAGACGACGTACGACATCGAGGCGGACACCGTCTACAAGGGCTCGGTCACGACGGCCGACGTCGTGGTCGTCTCGCCCCGCAACGCCTGCACGCTCGGCGGCCTGGAGGCCGACCGGCGCTACGTCTTCTTCGTCCACGAGGACGGCGCGTCGTTCATGACCAACCGGTGCGGTGGCACGGACGTCGCCGACGCGACCCTGCTGCGCAAGGTCGAGAAGGCGCTCGGTGAGGGCACCGACGTCACCGCTCCGCCGGCGGCCGAGCCCGAGAAGGCGACGTTCACCAAGGTCGCCGACGCCGAGCCGGAGGACCTCACCCGGCTCGCCGCGCCCGGCGCCGCGATGGTGATCGTCGGGCTCCTCGGGCTGCTGCTCGTCGGCTTCCGGTCCCGGCGCAGCAAGACCCAGACCTAGGGCACCTAGAGGTACATCCCGCCCGACTCGCCGGGCCTCGGGCCGCCGTCCTGGTCGTCCGGTCCCGGCCGGCCGCTGAAACTGCCGGGTGACCCCGCACCCTGCGGCAGCGCCTTCCGGATCTGCTCGAACTGCGCGCGGGCGGCCATCTGCTGGGCGTAGATCGCGGTCTGGATGCCGTGGAAGAGGCCCTCCAGCCAGCCCACCAGCTGGGCCTGGGCGATCCGCAGCTCCCCCTCGGACGGGACACCGTCCTCGGTGAACGGCAGCGTGAGCCGCTCCAGCTCCTCGACGAGCTCGGGGGCGAGCCCGGCCTCGAGCTCCTTGATCGACGCCTGGTGGATCTCCTTGAGGCGGGTGCGGCTGGCCTCGTCGAGCGGCGCCGCCTTCACCTCCTCGAGCAGCTGGCGGATCATGCTGCCGATCCGCATCACCTTGGCGGGCTGCTCGACCAGGTCGGTGAGGGCGCGCTCCCCGTCGCCGTCGTCGCCGTCCGCGTCCCCGTCGCCGTCCGTCGCGGCGGCGATGGCGCTGGCCGGCACCGTGCCCATCGGGCGGCCGTCGGGTCCGATGACCACGACCTGCGGGTCGTCGCTGGGGGCCTGGGCGTTCTCCGTCATGCGCCCCAGCCTAGGACCGGCCGCACAACGGGGCTCACGTGGTGAGCAGGATCTTGCCGACGTTCCCGCTGGACTCCATCAGCGCGTGGGCCGCCGCGGCCTCCTCGAGCGGCATGGTCGTGTGCACGATCGGCCGGACCAGGCCCTCGCCGACCAGCGGCCAGACGTGCTCGACGACCGAGCGGCAGATCGCGCTCTTCTCCGCGACCGGCCGTGAGCGCAGGGCGGTCGCGATCACGGCGCCCCGCTTGCGCAGCAGCACGCCGAGGTCGAGCTCACCCTTGGTGCCGCCCTGCATGCCGATCACGACCAGTCGCCCCTCGGTGGCGAGCAGGTCGACGTTGCGGGGCAGGTAGGCGGCGCCCATGTTGTCGAGGATGACGTCGGCGCCGTGGCCGTCGGTGGCCTCGCGGACCACCTCGACGAAGTCCTGCTCGCGGTAGTTGATCAGCACCTCGGCGCCGAGCTCCGCGCACACCGCGAGCTTCTCCGCCGAGCCCGCCGTGGTCATCACCCGGGCGCCGAGCGCGGCGGCGAGCTGGATCGCGCAGGTCCCGATGCCGCCGGCACCGCCGTGCACCAGCAGCGTCTCGCGCGGCTGGAGGCCGGCCACCATGAACAGGTTGGACCACACCGTGCACGCCACCTCGGGCAGCGCGGCCGCGGTCACCAGGTCGACCCCGGACGGCAGCGGCATCACCTGACCGGCGGGCACGGCCACCTTCTCGGCGTACCCGCCACCGGCCAGCAGGGCGCACACCTCGTCGCCGACCGCGAACCCCTCGACGTCCGGCCCGAGCGCCGCCACGGTGCCGCTGCACTCCATGCCGATCACGTCGGACGCGCCGGGAGGCGGCGGGTAGAACCCCTGTCGTTGCAGGAGATCCGCACGGTTGAGCGCCGATGCGGCCACGTCGATCAGGACCTCGCCCGGACCTGGCTCGGGATCGGGCAGCTCGGACACGCTCAGGACTTCGGGGCCACCCGGCTCGGAGGCGACAACGGCTCGCATGCCATCACCCTAGGAGGGCCGTCTCCAGCCCCTCCCGGGCGGGCAGGCTCACTCGGCGTAGACGTCGTTGCTGTGGTCGACGAGGCTGTCGTCGGGGACCTCGTCCGCGATGTCGTCCGGGTCCGGTGCGTCGGCCGGGCGGTCCCAGCCCTCGGCCAGCGCCTGGGCCCGAGCAGCGAGGTTCTCGACCTGCTCCGGGTTGGCCCTGCGGGCGGCAGCCGCGAACCCGAGCAGGTACGCCGTCACCGGTGCGGCGGGCCGCTCCACGTTGCGAGCGCACGTAGAGGCGAGGTCCAGGACCAGTGCCTCGTCGACCTCGGCCTCGACCTCGAGCACGTCGCACAGCTCGTCGATCCAGTCGTGCAGGTTCACAGACCCCACATTTACCAACGAACGGCGTCCCCGCAACCCCTTGAATGCACCCGAATCAGTCCGTTTGCCTCGGCGCCTCCCGGAGGTCACGCAGGTCGGTCCACGTGTCGACGTCCCGGGCCTCGTCCCCGGCGGCGCCGACCTCCGCGAGATCAAACGTTTGCAACAGGCGGTGGAGCGGGAGCCCGTGGGGGTCGTCCGGTCGCGCCCGGGCCAGGACGGCAGCATCCAGCACCCCGGCCAGCTGGCGTCGTCCGCCCGCGTCGACGAGGAACGCGCCGTCGTGCCCGGCGGCCGCCGTCAGCAGCCGCGCGACCGTCGCCGGCGTCAGCCGGGGCATGTCCACGGCCAGCACCGCCACCGTCTCGGGGACGCGTGACAGGGCGTCGACGCCGGCCAGCAGCCCGGCCGCGGGACCACCCTGGGGCGGGTCCTCCCACACGAACGTCACCGGCCTGCTGGTCGGCACCGCCTCGCCGACGACCACGATCTCGCTCGCCCCGGCGACCGCCGCGAGGGCGTGCTCGAGCAGGGTCCGGCCGGCGTACTCGACCCCGGCCTTGTCGACGCCGTCCATCCGGGCGGCCGTTCCTCCGGCCAGCACCACAGCGGCGTACGGCGCTGCACTCATCCCCGCAGTCTCTCCCACGGGGTCGGACGTGACAGGCTGGCCCCGTGGTGCGCGTGGCTGTCGTCCAGCAGGCCTCGGGGCTCGAGCCCGAGGCCAACCGGTCCCTGCTCGAGCAGCTCACTCCCGACGACACCGACCTCGTGGTGTTCCCCGAGGCGTTCGGCCGCGACTTCGGCGAGGCCGGCTCCGACGTGAGCGCGTACGCCGAATCCCTGGACGGCCCGTTCGTCACCGAGCTGGAGCGGGTGGCGAAGGAGCAGGGGACCACGGTCGTGGCCGGGCTGTTCGAGAGCAGCGGCGATCCGGGCCGCCCCTTCAACACCCTCGTCGCGCGGGGGGCTGCGGACGCCGCCTACCGGAAGATCCACCTCTACGACTCGTTCGGCTACCGGGAGTCCGACCGGCTCTCGGCGGGCGACCTCGAGCCCGTGCTCACCGAGGTCGGCGGCCTCACCATCGGGCTGATGACCTGCTACGACCTGCGCTTCCCCGAGCTCGCCCGTGCGCTGGTCGACGCCGGCGCCGAGGTTCTCGTGATCCCGGCCGCGTGGGTGGCCGGCCAGCGCAAGGTCGAGCACTGGCGGACCCTGCTCCGCGCCCGCGCCATCGAGAACACGGCGTATGTCGTCGCGGCGGCGCAGCCCGCCCCCCGCTACACCGGGCACTCGATGGTCATCGACCCGCTCGGCGACGTCCTCGCCGAGGCCGGCGACGACGACGAGGTGATCACCGCGGTCCTCGACCGGGAGGTCCTCGAGGAGGCCCGCCGGACCAACCCCTCGCTGGCCAACCGCCGAATGTAACCTTCACGGTCGTGTCCTCGTCCCCTCCCCGTCGTCGTGCCGCGCGCAAGCCGTCACGGCTCAAGCGGGTGGGCGGCTGGTTCGCGGGACTGCGGCACACCGTGCTGCCGATGACGCTCTGGGCGCTCGTCGTGCTCGGCGGTCTCGCCGCCATCGGGCTGGCCACGGCCGGCTACGGCCCCGACCAGCTCTCGCGCTCCGGTGCCGCCGCCATCGCGGCCGCGTACACCTGGGCACTGGCGGCGCGCACGGGAGGCCGCCCGTTCATCTTCGGCGGGGTGGCCCTGGCCGTCGGCCTCGCCGTCGTGCTCCTCGACAGCGACATGCTCACCACCGGTGCTGCGGTGATGGCGTGCGTGGTGAGCGCGGTGCTCGCGGTGATGGCGACGGTGCCGGCGGTGCGGTCGCTGCAGGCCGCCCGCGAGGCCGTGATCGCGGTCCTGATCGCGGCCGTCGGCGGCATCGCGACCGTCGGCTTCGAGCCGGTCATCAACCTGGCCCGGTTCGAGTACACGACGCTCGGCCTCTCGCTGGCCGGCGCCCTGATCATGGTCTACCGGCTCGGCGCGGGCCTGCACGGGCTCGGCACCCGCGGCATGGCCACCGTCGTCGTCGGCACCGTGCTGCTCGCGATCACGCTCGCGTACGCCGAGCTGCTCCGCCGCTACGGCACCCCCGGCCTGGTGGAGTGGCTCTTCGACGGGGTGCGGTGGACGCGGACGGAGCTGGGCGCCTTCCCGCGCCCGATCGAGGCGGTGCTCGGCATCCCGGCGCTCGTCTGGGGCTGCCACATGCGCGCCCGGCGTCGACAGGGCTGGTGGGTCTGCGCGTTCGGCGTCGCCGCCACCGCGCCGGTCGCCAACAGCGCGCTCAACACCACGATCACCCGGACCGAGGCCTCGCTCGCGGTGCTGTACGCCGTCGTGGTCGGCATCCTGGTCGGCTGGGTGCTGATCCGGGTCGACGTCCGGCTGACCGCTCCGCGTGGCCGCCGTGGCCGCCGGGCCGAGGAGGCCACCGCCGTCCGGCCCGAGCCGCGGCGTACCAGCGCACTGTTCTGAACCGCCGAGCGCGAGCACCTACACTCGTCCGGGTGCCGCCGCGGCGGCTCGGAGGGGTGCCGGAGTGGCCGATCGGAACCGCCTTGAAAGCGGTCGCTGGCAGAGATGTCAGCCGCGGGTTCGAATCCCGCCCCCTCTGCGCGGAGAAACTCGGGACTACTCGGAACCGCCCAGCTCGAGCTCGACCTCGTCGTACGCGAGGTCGTGCAGGCGCTGGAAGTGGTGCGAGATGTCGGTGAGCAGGCGCTTCATGTCGGCTCGGACCTGATCCACCTGGGGACTCTCGAGCACCGGGGTGCCCAAGGCGGTGAGCCGGCTGAGCAACGCGTTGCGCTCACGGATGGCGGCGCCGCCGCGGGCGACGAGCCAGCCGTCCACGGGATGGTCGGTCTCGTCGATCAGGGCGTCGCGGACGACGGCCATGCGTTGCCGCACGGTCCAGCGCCACTGTCCGAGAGAGGCCCCGGTGTCGTGAGGACAGTCGAGGGCTTGCTGAAGAGTCAGGAGTGCAGTCGTCGTCGCGGGCATGGCGACCTCCGGATGGCCCTTGGTCCGGTGTGAATTATGAGTGTCTTCCTCAGCGGGGGTGTGGGCAACCCCCAACGGCCACTTGTTTGTCCTGTCTTGTTCAATCATCGCCATGTCGTCCGACTATCGACTCTCGCCCGCGCTCGGCGCCCGCCTGGTGGGCCTCCTGATCGTGGCCCTGGCCGTGCTGATGTTTCTCGTGACCGGCGTCGTGGCCGTCTTGAACCTGCACACGCTGGTCCTGGTCCCGGCGGCCCTGGCGGTGCTGGCGGTCGTGTTCGCGGTCGGCGCGCTCGTGCGCGGGGCAACGGTGGTGCACCTCGACGACGAGGGCTACCGGGTCCGGCTGATCCGCGGCGCCGGGGTGAAGCAGGCCGCCTGGACCGACGTCCGGGAGGCGGTGGCGGCGAATCCCCGGGGCGTGCGGTGCGTGGTCCTGAGGCTCCGCGACGACCGGACGACGACGATCCCGGTCGACGCGGTGGCCGCCGATCGCGACGCGTTCGCGCGCGACGTCCGCGAGCACCTCCGGCGGGCGAACCGGAGGCGTCCGCCCGGCAGCCCCTGATTCGGCAGCCGGCCGCGGTGCCTTGTAACCTGTGCTCGCTGTCGGAGGGCGAGCGGTCGAACCGCGAGCCCTCTCGCATGCGGAGGAGGCGTCGCCTAGTCCGGTTTATGGCGCCCGCCTGCTAAGCGGGTTGAGGGTAATCCCCTCTCGCGGGTTCAAATCCCGCCGCCTCCGCCCAGCGAATCCGGCCCTTCCCCCGACGCGTGTCGGGGGCGGGTCGGAGCCGGCGGGACGGTGCCGTACGGGCACCCTCCGATTGCAGAAAAATGCAATGCAACTTTCTGAGCCAACGATTGACTGCCTACTTCTGCACCTGTGGCTCAGACTTGAGCAGCGGGTCAAGCCCAGGACCCGTCAACTGAGACAACAGAGGTGGAACAAGAGCATGAAGATCGTAACCAAGGTCGGCATCCTGGCGGCAACCGTCATGATGAGCATCGGTCTTCTCGGGAGCCCCGCGTCTGCCAAGGACACCAGCTGGGGATGCCCCGGCTGCATGGTCGCCAACAGGTGAGTAACTGACAAGCCAAACAACACCCCCGGTCGAGACGGGGACCAGCCACCCCCCACACGAATGGTCCCAGAGCCACCCCCCGGCCCGTCTCGACCAACACGAGGGCAGTGACGATGTCACTGCCCTCGTGGCTATTTCAGGAGCCGTTGCGGCCGGCGCGGCGGCCCGCGCCGTCCCCGCTGCTGTCGACACGTTCGTTGCCGGACACACCCTGCTGGCCCATCACGTAGCCCAGCTGGAAGCGGGTCTCCGCTTCGTACTCCGCCTTGAGGTCGGCGACGTAGCCGGCGTACGTGCGCGGGCTGACGCCCAGCCGCTTCGCGCTCACCGGGTCCGCGTGGCCCTCGATCAGCATCCGGATGGTCATCGCGCGCTGCTCGGCGGCGATGTCGCGCATCATCGAGGTCTCGCGGTTGGTGAACGGGCGGGCGCGCTCCCAGGTGCGTTCGAAGATGTCGACGAGGTAGGCGACGAGGGACGACTCGCGGATGGCGAGCGCCACGGCCAGGCCGGCCTGCCCGGGGACGATGGCGATCCGGCGGTCGACCACGATGATCCGGTTGAAGAACTCGTCGAGCGTGCGGACCTCCGCGCCGCGGGCGGTGACGGCGGCGACGTACTTGTGGGTCACGGCGCTGCGCCGGGCGCTGTGCTGGTAGAGCGTGCGCATCTTGATGCCGCGCTCGAGGGCCGCTCCGTCGCGCTGCGCGGCTGCGGCCATGACCTTGGGGTCGCGGCCGGTCTGCGGCTGGGCCGTGAGCAGCTCCTCCTCGCAGTCGGCGACGACACCGGCGATGTAGGACTGGATGGCGTCCGGGCCGTGGATCTCGGTGAACGGGCCGCGCGCCGACTCCGGTGAGCGCCGCCAGGCGTGGGAGAGGCTGCCGAACGCCTTGGCCCACTCCGAGGACTCGGTGAGCAGCTCGGCGCCGCGCACGCCGAGCGGGGCGACGATCCGGGACTGGATGGTGGAGGGGTCGACGGCGAGGTACGTCGCGGTGGGCACGTCGAGGTTGATCAGGTCCAGGTCGAGCAGCATGTCGAACGCGGCCCGAGCCGAGCCGGACTTGGCGGCGATCCGGGGGTCGTCCTTCTTGATGCCGCCGTGGGCCACGATGTCCTCGTAGAGGGTGGTGGCCTCGGTCTCGAAGAGTGCGCGCTCCTCGGGGCCGTAGCTGCTCACCCGCACACCTCTCATCGCACCAGACCCCCGTCCCGGCCATCATTTCACAGCGTCAGCGGGGCCACTGTACGGCCGAGCCCCAGTCCTCCGGGGAGGTCTGGGGCTCGGGACGTACGGCGGGTTGTGCGGTGGTCAGCCTCCGAGGCGGGCGCGCAGCCCGTCGAGCTCGGTCCAGAGGACGGCGGGGAGCTGGTCGCCGAACTTCTCGAACCATTCCTGGATCTGCGGCAGCTCGGCCTTCCACTCCTCGGGGTCGACGGCGAGCGCGGCCGTGAGGGCCTCCTCGGTGAGGTCGAGGCCGTCGGTGTCGAGAGAGCCCGGCGCCGGCACGTGGCCGATCGGGGTCTCGACCGCGGCGGCCTGGCCGTCGATGCGCTCCACGATCCACTTCAGGACCCGGCTGTTCTCGCCGAACCCGGGCCACAGGAAGCCGCCCTCGTCGTCGCGTCGGAACCAGTTGACGTAGAAGATCCGGGGCAGCTTGGCGGCGTCGTTCTGCTTGCCGACGTTGATCCAGTGGCTGAAGTAGTCACCGGCGTTGTAGCCGATGAACGGCAGCATCGCCATCGGGTCGCGGCGGACCACGCCGACCTGGCCGACCGCGGCGGCGGTGGTCTCCGAGGACAGGCTCGCGCCGAGGAAGGTGCCGTGCGTCCAGTCGCGGGCCTCGAAGACCAGCGGGACGGTCGTCTTGCGGCGACCACCGAACAGGATGGCGTCGATCGGCACACCGCGCGGGTCGTCGTACTCGTCGGCGAGGATGTCGCACTGCTTGATCGGCGTGCAGTAGCGCGAGTTCGCGTGCGAGGAGAGCTCATCGGACTCCGGCGTCCAGGGCTCGCCCTTCCAGGACGTGGCCCTGTCGGGGGTGTTCTCGAGCCCCTCCCACCAGATGTCGCCGTCCTCGGTGAGCGCGACGTTGGTGAAGACCGAGTTGCCCTTGTTGATGGTCTTCATGGCGTTCGGGTTGGTGTGCTGGTTGGTGCCGGGGGCGACGCCGAAGAAGCCGAACTCCGGGTTGACCGCCCACAGCCGGCCGTCCTCGCCGACCTTCATCCACGCGATGTCGTCGCCCAGGGTCTCGACCTTCCAGCCCGGCACGGTCGGCTCGAGCATCGCGAGGTTGGTCTTGCCGCACGCGGACGGGAACGCCGCGGCGATGTACTTGCGCACGCCCTCGGGCGAGGTGAGCTTGAGGATCAGCATGTGCTCGGCGAGCCAGCCCTCGTCGCGGGCCATCACCGAGGCGATGCGCAGCGCGTAGCACTTCTTGCCGAGCAGCGAGTTGCCGCCGTACCCGGACCCGAACGACCAGATCGCGCGCTCCTCGGGGAACTGCACGATGTACTTGGTGTCGTTGCAGGGCCAGGCGACGTCGGCCTGACCTTCCTCGAGCGGCATGCCGACGGAGTGCAGGGCCGGCACGAACTCGGCGTTCAGCTCCTCCATCTTCGCGAGCACGTTGCTGCCCATCCGGGCCATCACGCGCATCGAGGCGGTGACGTAGGCGGAGTCGGTGATCTCCACGCCGAACATCGGCTTCTCGGCCTCGAGGTGGCCCATGACGAAGGGGATGACGTACATCGTCCGACCCTTCATGCAGCCCGCGTAGAGCTTGCGCATGAGCGTCTTCATCTCGCTCGGGTCCATCCAGTTGTTGGTGGGACCCGCGTCCTTCTCGGCGATCGAGCAGATGTAGGTGCGGTCCTCGACCCGGGCAACGTCCGTGGGGTCGGTGCGCGCGTAGAACGAGTTCGGCTTGATGGCCGGGTTCAGCCGGGTGAACGTGCCGGAGGCGACCAGCGCGTCCGTCAGCTGGGTCCACTCCTCGTCGGATCCGGTGCACCAGTGGATGCTGTCCGGGGTGGTCAGTTCGGCGACTTCGTCGACGAAGTCCAAGATGCCCTGGTGAGTGGTGGGCGCCTGCGTCTGGGCGGTCATGCGTTCTGGTGTCCCTCTCGCGCATTCGCGGCTTTCGCCTCGCCGTACGGCGATGGACTAGCCGGCCGTCGACCGGATCGACGGTAGTGTCGTGGAGTTGTTGTGGTTCGCACGGCTTCGTTGTCGGCGACTGATCTTGTTCCCCGTGGGCGGTCGATTCCTGCGCCTCGCGCGCCCGCGATGGAGCGAGGGTAACGCCACCCGCAGGCGGCACCTATTGGATCGATCAAGGGTGGTCCGGCGCCCGGATGCGGCTCAACTGAGCGGATTCGGGCCTTCTCCCGCCTGCGCGACGTGTCCGGCCACCCCCGGGTGGAGCCCCGCGGTGACCCAGGTCACCCGCGGCGGTCGGCCGATTCGCTGATTTCGGGTACGCCGAAGGGGTCCGCTATCCTCGTGCAGTCGTTCGCCCGGGAGGGCGGAGACGGGCGCCCGTAGCTCAACGGATAGAGCATCTGACTACGGATCAGAAGGTTTGGGGTTCGAATCCCTACGGGCGCGCAAGACAGGCCCCGGTCCGCAGCCAGCTGGCTGCTGCCGGGGCTTTCGTGCGTCCGGGCGTAGCATCCGCGCCATGGACGAGCGGGTGACCGCGGCGGTGCCCAGGTGATGACGTGGTGATGCCGAGCGGGTTCTTCCCCGCCGTCGGCGCCGACGCCCCGGTGCGTCCCCTGCTCGAGCGACTGTGGCCTGCCGTCGAGGCCGAGATGGCGCGGTACGACGGCGCCGACGTCACCGTCCACGCCGAGCTGCGAGCCACTCGCGGCGCCGACGGTGACGTCGGACTGGAGCGGTTCTACTGGTCCACCCAGCGCCCGGATCCCGCGTCGCCGTGGGGGTTCGCGGCGCGCACCCTCTACTGCGACCGGAGGACGGAGTCGCTGCGGTTGCACGAGTTCCCGTCCGATCCGGTGCTCACCTGGTTGGGCGACAGGGACGGGCCGCTCCGCCGGGACGGCCGGCCGGAGCGGGTCGACGTGCTCCGCTACATCCCGCTGCGGAGACTGACCTACCGGCTGCACGACGGCGCCGGGCTCCCCGCCCGGGTCATCGGGAAGGCCAAGGGCACCGGGGGCCTCGACCGCGCCGCGGTCGCCTGCCTGGCCGTCAACCGGGCCGTCAGCCGCCGGCCGAGCGCGGTGCGGATCCCACGGCTGCTCAGGATGGAGCCACCGCGGCACGCGCTCTACCTCGAGGAGCTGCCCGGTGCGCCCCTGCCCCGGGCCATCGGCGCACTCGACCTGACCGACGCCGTGGCGCAGCTGGGCTCGCTGCACCGCGGCCTCCAGGAGCTGGAGGTCAAGGGCCTCCCCGTGCGCCGAGCCGTCGACTGGCTGGCCGACGCCCGAGCGGCCGTCGGCCGGATCGAGCTGTTCGCGCCGTCGGTCGCCGACCGGGCCAGGGCGGCGTACGCCGGGCTGGAGCGCAGCGCGCCCGCGGACGCGGGGCTGCTGTTCTGCCAGGGGGACTTCCTCCCGGGCCAGGTGCTCTACGACCCGAGCGGGTGGTCGGTGATCGACTTCGACGACAGCCGGTACGCCGACCCCCACTCCGACGTCGCGGCGATGTACGCCGCGATGCCGCGGGAGCTCGGTCTGGACGGGGAGCGGGCCGAGCACGCCCGGCGTACCTATCTCGAGGCGTACGCCGAGCGCGCGGGTGCGGCGTTCGACCCGAGCCGGTGGCGGTGGTTCCTCGTGCTGCTCCAGCTGTCCGAGCTCGGCAAGCGGCTGATCAAGGGACGCGTCGCGCCGGGCGAGACCGATGCGGTCCTGGACCGTCTCGACGCGGTCGACCTCTGACCGGCGTCGCCCGCTGACGTCGCTAGGTTCTGTGCGTGCCCTGCCGGATCGCGGACTTCCTCGAGCTGGTCCACCAGCTCGAGGGCGTGAAGCAGACCGACCTCGACCGCTACTCGAAGTTCGAGGTCGGTCGCCGGAACCTGGGCTACCTCTGGAAGCCGACCCGCACCGTCGGCCTCAAGCAGACGATCGCCGAGCAGCAGGCGCTGGTCGCCGAGCGCCCGGACGTGTTCGAGGTGCAGTTCACCGCCTACGGCTTCGGCTGGGTCGTGGTCTACCTCGAGGGCGTCGAGCGCGACGAGCTGGCCGAGCTCACCTTCGAGGCCTGGCGGCTGTCCGCGCCCGACGACCTGGTGACCGCCCGGGCGGACCGGCTGCCGGACTGAGCAGACCCCGGACCGGTCCACGTTTGCGGCCCCGCCGGTGGGAGACGAGACTCGGGCAGTGACCACGGGCCAGGCGTACGGCGACGTCGAGGCCGAACGCCGCGCCCGGGTCGCAGCCGAGGCGGCGCTGGCCGACCTGCGTGAGCGGGTCGACAACGCCCAGGCGCTCGCGAACATGGGTGACTACGACTGGCACATCCCCACGGACACCAATCGCTGGTCCGACCAGCTGTTCCGCATCTACGGCTACGAGCCGCAGTCGTTCGAACCGGCGTACGAACGCTTCCTGTCGTTCATCCATCCCGACGACCGGGACCGGATCAGGGCGATCCACCAGCACGCGTACGAAACCGGTGAGCCCTACGAGATGGTCGAGCGGATCGTCCGGCCCGACGGTGAGCTGCGGTACCTCTCCTCGAACGGCCAGGTCCTCCACGACGCCGCCGGCCAGCCGGTGCGGATGCGCGGCACCTGCATCGACATCACGGACCGGGTCCGGGCCGAGGAGGAGCACGCGGCCGCGGCGGACAGCGTCGCGCTGGAGCAGCAACGTCGCACCCAGGCGGTCGAGATCAACGACACCGTCCTGCAGGGCCTGGCCGCGGCGTACTACGCCCTCGAGCTGGGCGACACCCGCCGGTGTGAGGAGTACGTGCAGGGAAGCCTGGCAGCCGCCCGACGGATGGTGGCGGACCTGATGGCCGACGACGGCGAGGGGGACCTGGACATCGGGCTCCCGCGCAGCAGGCCGGCCCTGCTCGGCGAGGAATCTCCCTGACCGAGCGTCGGAGACATGGCGAGGGCGTGTACGAATGAGCCATGCACACACGAGAGCTCGGGAACGACACCGTCGGTCGCCTGCAGGTCGGAGCGATCGGCCTCGGCCTGATGACCTTCGACCAGACGGGCACCCAGCCGCGCGAGCAGCTCGCGGAGACGGTGCGGGCGGCTGTCGGGGCCGGCGTCACCTTCTTCGACACCGCCGATGCCTACGGTCCCGGCGACGAACGCGGCGCCGGCGCCCAGGGTGAGAACGAGCGGCTGATCGCCGGGCTGCTCGACGAGCTCGGGCTCCGCGACGAGGTGGTGCTGGCGACCAAGGGTGGCCACGTGCGGTCCGAGGGCGGTGCCTGGGACCTCGACAGCTCTCCCGAGCACCTGTGGGCGGCGGTCGACGCCAGCCTGGAGCGGCTCGGCGTCGAGCAGATCGCGCTCTGGCAGCACCACCGGCCCGACCCGAAGGTGCCGTACGAGGACGTCGTCGGCACGTTGAAGGAGATCTACGAGTCCGGCAAGGTCGCGCGGGTCGGCCTCTCGAACGCGAACCCCGACCAGATCCGCCTCGCCCACCAGGTGATCGGCGCCGGACTGGTGAGCGTGCAGAACCAGTTCTCCCCGGCGTTCCGCAGCAGCCGCCCGGAGATCGACGTCTGTGCCGAGCTCGGCCTGGCCTTCCTCCCCTGGAGCCCACTCGGCGGGCTCGGTGACGCCAAGTCGCTCGCCGAGAACCATCCGGCCTTCGCC
The DNA here is from genome assembly GCA_963803235.1 of uncultured Actinomycetota bacterium. GTDB lineage: Bacteria > Actinomycetota > Actinomycetes > Propionibacteriales > Nocardioidaceae > Nocardioides. The sequence continues at coordinate 596,430 of CAWDLL010000006.1, read as the reverse complement.
GAGGTCGCCGCCGAGCGCGGGGTGAGCCCCCAGCAGATCGCGCTCGCCTGGGAGCTCGCGCAGTCGCCGTGCGTGATCCCGATCCCGGGCGCCAAGCGGCCGCAGTCGATCGTCGACTCCGCGGCCGCCGCCGATCTCGAGCTCAGCGCCGAGGAGCTGGCGAGGTTGGACGGCGCGTGACGGTCCCGCAGGACGTCCTGGTCCTCGACGGCGGCATGTCCAACGTCCTCGAGGAGCGCGGGCACGACCTGTCGTCGGACCTGTGGACCGCCCGCCTGCTGCTGGACGATCCCGGCGAGGTCGCGGCGGTGCACGCTGCCTACTACCGGGCCGGTGCCGACGTCGCGACGACGGCGAGCTACCAGGCGAGCGTCCCCGGGCTGGTGGCTGCCGGGCTGGGCAGAGAGCGGGCGGAGGCCGTGATCCGGCGCGAGCGTTGCGGTGGCGCGGGAGGTGCGCGACGAGCTCACCGGCGAGCTCGGGCGCGAGCTGCTGGTGGCAGCCTCCGTCGGGCCGTACGGCGCCTACCTCGCGGACGGCTCGGAGTACCGCGGCCGGTACGGCGTCAGCCCCGCGACCCTGCGCGACTTCCACGCGCCGCGGCTCGAGCTGCTGGCCGAGGCCGGGCCGGACCTGCTGGCGGTCGAGACGATTCCGGACGCCGACGAGGCCGAGGTGCTGGTGCCGCTGCTGGAGGAGCTCGGCCTCCCCGCCTGGTTCTCGTACGCCGTGGCCGGCGCGACGACCCGGGCCGGGCAGCCGCTCGACGCGGCGTACGCCGTGCTGGCCGGCTGCTCGCCGCTGGTCGCCGTCGGCGTCAACTGCTCCGCGCCCCGCGACATCGCCGGGGCGCTGGCAACGGCGGCCGACGCCACGGGGAAGCCCGGCGTCGCCTACCCGAACCTCGGCGAGACCTGGGACAACGACACCCACTCCTGGCGCGGCGACGGCGAGTTCGACGTCGCCCTCGCCAGCACCTGGGTCGCCGACGGCGCCCGCATGGTCGGCGGCTGCTGCCGGGTCGGCCCGGACCACATCGCCGACCTGCGCCGGGCGCTCCGGCCCTAGAGCACCTTCATGCGTTCCGGGTGATCCCGAGCGACCTGCGGGCCTGCCACCTTGACGGCGCTGCCACGCGACGGAGGTGCGCCATGACCGACCCGATGCCGAGCTGGAACGACGGCAAGGCCAAGGACGACATCCTGCATTTCGTCCGGGCGGCCACCGGTGAGGACGGGTCGGAGCCGATCCCCGTCGCCGAGCGGGTCGCGGTCTTCGACAACGACGGCACCCTGTGGTGCGAGAAGCCGATGCCGATCCAGCTCGACTTCATCCTCCGCCGCTTCGTGGAGATGGCCGAGGAGCAGCCGGAGCTGCGCGGTCGCCACCCGTGGAAGGCGGCGTACGAGCGTGACTACGGCTGGCTCTCGAGCGTCGTGGCCGAGCACTACGCCGGTGACGACAGCAACGTGCAGGTGCTCGGCGCGGGTGTGCTCGCGGCGTTCGAGGGCGTGAGCGTCGAGGACTTCGAGGTCCGGGCGAACGCGTTCCTGCGCGGCACCGACCACCCGACGCTGGGCCGCCCCTACCTGGCCACCGCCTTCCTGCCGATGGTCGAGCTCCTGCGTCACCTCGCGGCCAACGGCTTCTCGAACTACATCGCGTCCGGCGGCGGCCGCGACTTCATGCGGCCGATCACCGAGGAGCTGTACGGCATCCCGCGGGAGCGCGTCATCGGAAGCACCGCCGCGCTGGCCTACACACCCGACGAGAACGGCGGCACGATCACCCACCAGGCCGCCGCCGACTACCTCGACGACGGCCCGCAGAAGCCGGTCCGGATCTGGAGCCGCACCGGCCGCCGCCCGGTGCTGGCGGCCGGCAACTCCAACGGCGACGTCCCGATGCTCGACTACGCGCGGTACGCCGACGGCCGGGCGCTGCGGCTGCTCGTCCTGCACGACGACGCCGACCGCGAGTTCGACTACGTCACGGGCTCGGAGCAGGCGCTGGACCGGGCTCGTGCCTCCGACTGGACCGTGGTCAGCGTGAAGAACGACTGGGCGCGGGTGTTCGAGGACCAGCACCACCTGGCGGATGACCCTCACTTGTGCGGGTGCGCCATCGTGTCGACGGCGACCGTGACCGCCAACAGCAGCGCCTGGTTCTCACCGGGGGCGATCTGCACGCCGTAGGTGTCCCTGGCCCGGAACCACTTCTTCGACACTTCCGCGATCTTGCGGTCGTCGACCTCGATCTCGTACTCGTGGTCGGCGATGCTGCCCTGCACCTTCCACTCGGAGCCGTCGGGCAGGTCGACCTTCCACCGCTCGCGCAGCGGCGAGATCAGTGCCTTGTGCACGAGCGCCAGCCGGTCGCCGTCGGGGCTCTCGACAGCCATCGAGTCCCGGATGTGCAGCACCCGGGTCTGGATCCGGCACAGCTGGGTGCCGTGCGCGTCCTCCATGTCCAGGGTGTCGCGCATCCGCAGCGCCTTGCCGTCGATCCGGAACACCCGCTCGCCGGCCTCGTTCTGGATCCAGAAATCGTCCCCGAACGAGATCAGCTTCTGGCGCATCTGGAAGCGAGTGGCGTCGCCGCCCCGGCCGAACGTACGGCGCTCCTCGCGCTTGTCCTCTCGCCTCGCGCGAATGCCCATGGGTCGCTCCTCCCGGTTCGTTGCGGTCCGGTCCAGTTCACCGCCCACCGCTGTGCGCCGAACCATCCCGCACGGATGAGGTGGGCCGGCGCTCGGAGCGACAGCGTGAGGTCGATCCGGACCCGTCTGCAGGAGGACCTCATGGCCATCACCGAGTATCAGCAAGGTGCCCCCTTCCCCGGTGTGATCGGCCGGACCGTCGAGGAGTCCCAGCCGGCCTGGCCCGCGCCGGGCCGGGCGCCCGAGGGGGCGCCGAACGTGCTGATGTTCGTGCTCGACGACGTGGGCTACGGCCAGCTCTCGAGCTTCGGCGGGCTGGTCGAGACGCCGAACATCGACCGGGTCGCGGCCAGCGGGCTCCGCTACGCCAACATGCACACGACCGCGCTGTGCTCGCCGAGCCGGGCCTGCTTCCTGACCGGCCGCAACCACCACTCCAGCGGTGTCGCCTGCATCATGGAGCTCGCCACCGGCTATCCGGGCTACGACGGCCGGATGCCGTTCGAGAACGGCATGCTCCCCGAGATGCTGCTGCAGAACGGCTACAACACGTTCTGCGTCGGGAAGTGGCACCTCTCGCCGTCCGAGGAGAACACCGCCGCCGGGCCGTTCCACCGCTGGCCGCTGGGCCGCGGGTTCGAGCGCTTCTACGGCTTCCTCGGCGGCGAGACCAACCAGTGGTATCCCGACCTCACCCAGGACAACGCGCCCGCTCGGCAGACGAAGACGCCCGAGGAGGGCTACCACCTGAGCGAGGACCTGGCCGACCAGGCGATCCGGATGGTGCTCGACGCGCACGTGAACGCACCGGAGAAGCCCTTCTTCATGTACTACGCCCCCGGTGCCGCGCATGCTCCGCACCACGTCCCGAAGGAGTGGGCCGACCGCTACCTCGGCAAGTTCGACGACGGGTGGGACGCCTACCGCGAGACCGTGTTCGCCCGGCAGAAGGAGATCGGCCTGTTCCCGGCCGACGCCGAGCTGTCGCCGCGCGACCCCGACGTACCCGAGTGGAGCTCGCTGACCGACGACGAGCGGCGGCTGTACGCACGGATGATGGAGGTCTTCGCCGGCTTCGCCTCGCACGCGGACCACCACTTCGGCCGGATCCTGGACATGCTCGAGAAGATCGGCGAGCTCGACAACACGCTGATCATGATCGTGTCCGACAACGGCGCTTCCGCCGAGGGCGGCGTCTCCGGGTCCTTCAACGAGATGCTGTTCTTCAACCAGGTGCCCGAGAGCTTCGACGACAACCTGGCCAGGATCGACGAGCTGGGCGGGACCCGGGCCTACAACCACTACGCATGGGGCTGGACCTGGGCGGGCAACACGCCGTTCCGCCGCTGGAAGCGGGAGACCTACCGCGGCGGTGCGACGGACCCGTTCGTGATGGCCTGGCCGGCGGGGATCGCCGCCCGCGGCGAGGTCCGCAGCCAGTACGCCCACGCGATCGACCTGGTGCCCACCGTGCTCGATGCGCTGGACCTCCAGCCACCAGCCGCGGTCCGTGGTGTCGAGCAGTCGCCGCTCGAGGGCGTCAGCTTCGCGCCGTCGTTCGACGCCCCGGACGTCGCCAGCGCGCACTCGACGCAGTACTTCGAGATGTTCGGCCACCGCGCGATCGACCACGAGGGCTGGCGAGCCGTCTGCCCCTGGCCGGGTCCGAACTTCACCGAGGCGGCGGCCCTGGGTCGCCAGCTCGGCCAGACCATCACCCCGGAGATCCTCGACCAGCTGGACGCCGAGGGCTGGGAGCTCTACCACGTGACAGAGGACCCGACCGAGTCCGTGGACCGGGCCGCGGAGGAGCCCGAGCGCCTGCGGGAGCTGGTCGCCCTCTGGTGGGGAGAGGCCGAGAAGTACAAGGTCCTGCCGCTCGACGGGTCGATGCAGCCGCGGCTGGCGGCGGAGCGTCCGCAGACGTCGCAACCACGCAACCGGTTCGTCTACTACCCGCACACCTCGGTCGTGCCGGCATTCGCGGCACCGCCGATCTACAACCGTCCGCACTCCGTGGAGGCGGACGTCGAGATCCCGGCGGAGGGTGCGAGCGGCATCCTGGTCGCGCAGGGCGGTGACGCGGGCGGCTACAGCTTCTTCGTCGACGGCGGCCGGCTGCGCTACGTCTACAACTACGTCGGCCGCGACCAGTTCGAGGTCGGCGCCCCCGACCCTGTCTCGCCCGGGCGACACACGCTGCGCTACGAGTTCGAGCCGACCGGTGCGCCGGACTTCAAGGTGGGCAAGGGCGCCCCCGGCCGGGCGCAGCTGTACGTCGACGGAGCCCTCGTCGCGAACGCCGACTTCCCGCACACCACGCCGCTGCTGTTCGAGCTCGAGGGACTGAGCTGCGGTTACGACTTCGGCGCTCCCGCCAGCGAGGCGTACGAGCCGCCGTTCGCCTTCACCGGGACGATCCACTCGGTCACCGTCGACGTCTCGGGTGAGCTGCTCGCGGACGACGAGTCGGAGATCGCCCGCCTGATGGCGCAGCAGTAGGCGCGGGCGGCCGGACCGGCCACCGGAAGGGACGCCATGGTGGACACGACGTACGAGGTGCGGATCCTCGGAGAGGTGCCGGCCGATGTCTTGGAGAAGCTCGGCGAGGTCACCGTGGCCGAGCAGGAGACCCGGACCCTCGTCCGGGGCAGCTTCCCGGACCAGGCGGCGCTGCACGGTTTCCTCCAGCGGCTGCGTGCCTTCGGGCTGGACCTGGTCGAGCTGCGGGCCGTGCCGCCGCTCGATGACGGGCCGGGCTCCCCGCCCGCGGAGGAGCGGTGACCGACCGGGCCGGTACGGCGTACGAGCTGATCGTGGCCGGGCCGATGGGACCGGTCCTCAGCGCGGCGTTCGCCGAGTACCAGCCGACCACCGTCGTGCCCTGCACGGTGCTCCGCCTGCACGACCGGGAAGGCCGCGACCTGGTCGGACGTGGTGCGGCTCCTCGAGTCGGCGCAGCTGGTCGTCCGGGAGGTCCGCCTCATCCACATCGGGTGATGTCGGAGGGTCGGGGCGTGCGTAGGTTCCGAACACCGTCACAACGAGGAGGAAGCCACATGACCGAGAACCTGGCGCCGGGAGGCGTCGACATCGACGAGATGGGGCCTGTCGACTATCTGGTGATCGAGTTCCCCGGCAACAAGATGACGGGGGAGGGCCTGCCGCTGCTGGTCGACCTGGTCGACCGCGGGATCATCCGCATCCTCGACCTCGTCTTCGTCACCAAGGACCTGGACGGCACCGTCGCCGGAATGGCGATCGCCGACTTCGACGGCGACGGCCAGCTCGACCTGGCGGTCTTCGAGGGCGCCACGTCCGGACTGCTCGACGACGAGGACATCGCGGAGGCCGGCGGCGTGCTCGAGCCGGGCAGCTCCGCCGGGATCCTCGTCTACGAGAACACGTGGGCCGCGCCGTTCGCCCGCGAGCTCCGCCGCGGCGGAGCGCAGCTGGTCGCCAGCGGGAGGATCCCCGTCCAGGCGCTGCTGGCCGCAGTGGACGCCCTCGACGGCTCCGCGGTCTGAGACCACCAGAGGAAGAGGGATAGAGAGATGCCAGGACTACTTCGCGGGGTCGCGCGGACCGCAGCGATCGCCGGCACGGCGACCGCCGTCTCCAACCGGGTCTCCCGCCGCCAGGCCGGCCGCTGGGCCGCCGAGGAGCAACAGCAGCAGCCGGCGTACGCCGAGCCCGCACCGGCACCCCCGCCGGCACCGGCTGCGGGCAGCGACATGGACGCCAAGCTTGAGCAGCTCAAGGACCTCGGCCAGCTCAAGGAGCAGGGCGTGCTCACCGAGGCCGAGTTCGAGGCACAGAAGGCGCGGATCCTCGCCGGCTGACGGGTCGGTCGGCTGACGGTTGGGAGTCAGGCGTCCAGCAGCCCGAGCTCGCGCGCGCGGTGCACTGCCTGGCGCCTGGTCTCGACCTCCAGCTTGCGGAAGATGCGCTTGAGGTGCGCCTTCACGGTGTTGACCGAGACGTAGAGCTCCGACGCGATCTCCGCGTTGGTCATCATCAGCGGCAGGTACCGCAGCACCATCAGCTCGCGGTCGGTCAGCGGCTCGGGCAGCAGCTGCTGACGGTGCCGGGTCGGCGACGCCTTCGTGGAGGTACGTCGCGAGCTCGGCCGCCGCTCCGGCGAGCTCGGGCGCGACCTCCTGCAGGCGGGCGAGCAGCCGGTGCAGCCGCTCGCGGTCCGCGACCACGAAGGGCCGGCGGATCTGCTCGCGACCGGCCAGCACGAGCGCGCGACCGAGCGCCTCGGTGGCCCGGTTGTCCTCGCGCAGCGAGTCCGCCGCGAGCGCCGTCAGCAGCCAGGCGTCCACCAGCGCGCTCTCCTCGCTGCCCTCGTCCCGGAGGGGCGCCAGCGTGGCGAGGGCCGCGCGCGCGTCACCGTGCTCGAGCTGGGCTCGGGCGAGCGTGGCCAGCTCGTGGGCGAACGGCGGCCCGCGGTCGGGCGGCGGCGCGATCCGCTCGACCGCGCTGGTCGGGTCGCCGCTCGCGAGGTCGACCTCGGCTTCGGTGATCGCCAGCCATCGCGCGAGCAGGGTCGGGGGCGCCCAGCCGGCCAGGTCGGTCCGCAGGGAGGCCAGGTGGTCCCGGGCCAGGGAGGTCCTGCCGAGGGAGGCGTCCAGTCGGATGTGGGCGAGCTCCATCGCCAGCCGGGGCGAGCGCTCCGCGGCCGCCGCGCCGCGTCCGGTCGCGAGGAGAGCCTGCGCCCGGTCGACGTTGTTGCGGAGCACCTCGGCCGTGGCCAGCGCGAGGTACGCCGTCGCCACCTGAGGCAGGGGTGACCAGCCGCGGGACTCGACCAGCTCGACCGCGCGGGTGGCGTACCGGTACCCGGCCCGGAGTCGACCCGACGTCACACAGAGCAGTGAGAGGTGGGCGAGCACGTTGACGTGCGCGACCTCGATCCGCGTGGTCTCGCCCACCCGGAGCGCCTCCTCGAGCGCGACCTCGGCCGCGCCGATCCGCCCGCTCCACAGGAGGCCGGTGCCGAGGTTGCCGAGCGCCACCGCCCGGTACGCCTCGGCCACCGGCAGCGTGCTGCCGAGGGAGGCCACGATCTCGAGCGACTCGGTCGCGCCGTCGATGACCCCGGCGATGTCCCCGTTTGCCCGCGCCACCGCCAACCGCAGGAACAGCAGCGCCACCCGGGCGGCGCTCCCCGACTCCGAGCTGGTGTCGTCGAGGTGCGCGGCGGCCATGTCGAGGTGCGACTGCATCTCCTGGAAGCGGCCGGCGTAGAAGACCCGGCTCGCGGCGCACAGCGCCATCTCCGCGCTGTCCGCCAGGTGGTGGGACGGGATCCGCGCCAGCACCTCGTCGAGCGCGGTCCGCTCCATCGAGACCAGCAGCGGGAGCGCCTGGGTCACGTACAGCTCGCTGACGAGCGTCCAGTCCTCGGCGTCGGCAGCGTGGTTGAGCGCCTCGATCGGGTGTCCCTGCTCGGCGTACCACCGCGCGGCCCGGCGGTGCAGGTCCGGCACCAGCTCGGGGTCCTCGACCTCCAACCGGTGTTGCAGCATCTCGCGCAGCAGCGCGTGGTAGCGGAACCACTCGCGGCCGGCGCCGAGGCCGACCACGAACGCGTTCGATCGCTCCAGCGCCTCGAGGTGCTGCTGGGCGTGCGGCTGGCCGGTCAGCACCTCGGCCAGGCCGCTGCACACGCGCTCGACGACCGAGCTGTGCAGCAGGAACCGGCGCACGTCCGGCGGCTGCGCGTCGAGCACCTCCTCGGCCAGATAGCTCGTGACGGCTTGGTCGTTGCCGGCGAAGTCGGCCACCTCGCGGTCCGGCTCGTCCCGCTCCAGGAAGAGGGAGGCCAGCCGCAGGCCGGTGGGCCAGCCCTCGGTGCGGTCGACGAGCAGCTGGGCGTCGTGGGTGCGTCACCGACACCCCGTGCGCCTCGAGCAGGGCACCGGCCTCCGCCGCGTTGAAGGCCAGGTCCCGTTGCCGGACCTCGGTCAGCTCCTCGCTGATCCGCAGCCGGTGCAGAGGCAGGGTGGGGTCGGACCTGGTGAGCAGGACCAGGTGCAGCCGGTCCAGGCGGTGCCGGAGCAGCTCGGCCACCTGGGCGAGGACAGCGGGCGTGTCGATCAGCTGGAAGTCGTCGAGGACGACCGCGACGTCGCCCGGCAGGGCGGCCAGCCCGGTCAGCAGCCGCCGGAGGTACTCGTCCTCGGTCCCGTGCCCGGGGGCCAGGTGGGCGAGTGGGTTGTCCGGCGGTACCCCGCCCGCCGCCCGCAGCGCGGCCACGAAGTACGACCAGAACCGCTGGGGGTCGTTGTCGCCTCGGTCGAGGGACACCCAGGCCACCCGCTCGACCGCGGGCCCTGCGGCCGCCCAGTGCGCCGCGGCGAGCGTCTTTCCCCAGCCGGGCCCGGCGCTCACCACGGTCAGCGGGCCACGGGTGCCCGCCTCCAGCAGCCCGTCCACCCGGCTGCGGGGCACGTACGCCGGCGGCACGCGGGGTCGCGCGAGCTTGGTGCTGAGCAGGTCGAGGTCCGCCTCGGGGGTCGACAGGACCTGCGGCTGCGCCTCCGTCGTCGTCATCGTCCGCCTCTCCGGCCGCCAGCGTCGGCGTCCGCGGAGCAGTTGCGCCTCACCCTCAACGGGTGACGCGACGCGTATCGTGGTGGGTCGATGGTGGAGATTCCCGCCGGAAGGAGTTGGCGCCGTGTTGGCGAAGGCGTTCGAGATCCACGTCCGCGGTGCCATGTCCGAGGAGACCCTCGAGGAGTTCGAGAACCTCACCGCGACCGTCGTACCCGCCGAGACCGTGCTCACGGGCGTGGTCCCTGACCAGTCGGCGCTCTACGGCGTCCTGAACCGGTTGCAGGCGCTCGGGCTGGAGCTGGTCGAGGTGCGACCGCTGGGCGCCGACGTCCCCGGGTGACGACCGACCGTCGCCGGGCGCTGGTCGCGGCCTGCCTGGCGAACGCGATCGAGTGGTACGACTTCGCCGTGTACGGCGCCATGGCGTCCGTGCTGGCCACCGTGCTGCTGCCGCCTTCGTCCGGCAGCGACGGGCTGGTGGCGGTGTTCGCGGTCTTCGCGACCTCCTTCCTGGCCCGGCCGGTCGGGGCGGTCCTGGTCGGGCTCCGCGCGGACCGGCAGGGTCGCCGCGGCACGCTCGCGGCGATGGTCCTGCTCATGTCCGGTGCGACCGCCGCCATCGGCCTGCTGCCGTCGTGGACCGACGCCGGTCTGGCGGCTCCGGCCGCGCTGGTGCTGCTGAGGCTCGTCCAGGGGTTCGCCTCGGGCGGCGAGATCAGCTCGTCGATCACGTTCCTGGTGGAGTCGGCGCCGCGCGGGCGCTGGGGCAGGTACGGCGGCTGGCACACCGCGACGGTCGCGCTCGGGATCGCTTCGGGCATCGCGGTCGCCGGGCTGGCCAGCGCGGTGCTGTCCACGGCCGACCTGGAGGCGTGGGGCTGGCGGCTGCCGTTCCTGCTCGCCCTTCCGCTCGGCGCGGTGGGCCTCTACGTGCGACTTCGACTGGCCGAGACACCGGAGTTCTCGGCGACCGCCGCGCGGGCCGCGCCCTCCCTGCCCGGCGTGTGGCGAGCACACGGCCGCACCGTCCGGACCGGCTTCCTGATGGTCGCGGTGCTGGCGGGGACCTTCAACCTGTGGTTCGTCTTCCTGCCCTCGCACCTGGCCGAGGAGGACCTGCACCGGCTGCCGGTCGCGCTCGGCTTGCGCGGCCGCAGGACTGGTCGCGGCGGCGATCGCCGCGCCGATCCTGGGCGGTCTGTCCGACCGGGTCGGCAGGCGGCCGCTGCTCCTGGCCGGGACCGGCGGGCTGGCCCTGCTCGTCCTTCCGCTGTACGCCGCGGCCCGCGGTCCGGTCCTCCTGCTGCTGCTCGCCGACCTCCTGGTCGGGGTGCTGCTGGGCTGCCTCGTGGTCAGCGCGCACCTGTCGGAGCGCTTCCCCGTCGCGGTGCGGGCGACCGGGATCGCGCTCACGTTCGGGCTGGCCACGGCCCTGGTCGGGGGCACCGCTCCGCTGATCGGCAGCCTCCTGGCCCGCGCCGACGCGCCCCTCGGCATCCCCCTCTACCTCGTCCTGCTGGGCGTCGCCGGCTTCGTGGCCACCCTGCGCGCGCCACCCGCAGCCGGAGCCGGCAGGGGTACCCGCGCCGGGTGATGCCGCGGTCCGGGTGCTCCACGATGGTGGGCGGCATGCAGATGGCCGAGCGCCCCGCTCGGGCGGGCCATGACGTGTCCGACGACCCGCTCCTCGCACTGAGGTTCACCGTCCCCGGGCCGCCGCGGCTCTACGTCGACCGGCCCCGGCTTGACGAGCCTCCTGGACCAGGGGTCCGCGCTGCCGCTCACGCTCGTCAGCGCCCCGGCCGGCAGCGGGAAGACCTCGCTGGTGGCGGCCTGGGTCGCCCGCCGGAGCGCCGAGAAGGCGGTCGGCTGGATCACCTTCGAGGAGGGGGACGACCGGCCCGGCACGTTCTGGCCGCTGGTCGCCGACTGCCTGCGCCGCAGCGGCGTGGACCTGCCCGACGACCGCGGGTCGCGCCGTACGCACCGCGGGATGCTGACCCGGCTGAGCGCCTGCCTCGCGAGGCTCCCCGCGCCGTTCACGCTGGTCCTCGACGGCTACGAGGTCGCGGACGCCGACCTGGCGGCGGACCTCGAGTTCGTGCTGGGCCACAGCGGCAGCCGGCTCCGACTGGTCGTGCTCACCCGGGTCGACCCGGTGCTGCCGCTGCACCTGTTCCGGCTGGCCGACTCGATGGCCGAGCTGCGGATGGCGGACCTGGCGTTCACGACGGAGGAGGCGGCCCAGCTCGCCGCCCGGTCCGGCGTCTCCCTGAGCGTCCCGTCGGTGGAGCGGCTCGTGGCCCGGACCCGCGGCTGGGCCGCCGGCCTGCGGTTCGCGGCGATGGTGCTGGCGACGTCCGAGGACGCCGATGCCGGGGTCGACCAGCTGGCCGGGGACACCGGCAACATCGCGGAGTACCTGATGGCGGAGATCCTCCAGACCCAGTCGCCGGAGGTCCGCGACCTGCTGCTGCGCACCAGCGTCGTCGACGTGCTCCAGCCGGGGCTGACCGAGGCGCTGGGCGGGCGGTCGGCCGGACGCCGGCTCGCCGCGCTCGCCCGGGCGAACGTGCTGGTCGAGGAGGTGCCCGCACAACCCGGCTGGTACCGCTACCACCCCTTCCTGCGGGACCTGCTGCGCGCCGAGCTCGCGTACGCCTCCCCGAGCCGGCACCGGCGTCTCCAGCGGCAGGCGGCGAGCTGGTTCGCCCGGTGTGGCCTGGTCGAGGAGGCCGTCGCGCTGGCCGCCGAGTCCGCGGCCTGGTCCGACGCCGCGACGTACGCCGTCGAGGGGCTCGCGCATCGGGCAGCTCGTCGTCGGTGACGACTCGGGCGGCCTGGTCCGCGCGCTCCGCGCGACGCCCCCGCATGCGCGCGGCGCCTCCGCCTCGGTGGTGCGGGCGGCGCTGGCCCTGGCCGACAACGACCTGGACCACTGTGCCGAGGAGCTGGTCCGGGCCCGGGCGGCCATCGAGTTCGCCGATCCTGCTGTGGCGCTCGCCCTCGACCTGGTGGAGGCGGTGCGTGCCTGCCGGGTCGACGACGAGCACGCGGTGGAGCTGGCGGACGACGTCGCGACCCACCTGTCCGCCCACCCGGAGCTCGCCGCGCTGATCCAGACCAGCAAGGGCGTCGCCCAGCTGCGGAGCGGCGAGGTCGGCGAGGCGCAGGCCACCCTGTCGGCCGCGGCGCACGCCGCCGAGGACGACCGGCTGCCCACCCCTTCCGGTCTCTTCACTCGCGCACCTGGCCGTCGTCGCCGCGCTCCAGGGTCGGCTGCGCCAGGCCCGGGACCTCGCCACCAGGTCGATCGCCCTTGCCGACGAGGCCGGCCTCGCCCTCGCTGCCCGACCGCCCGCCGCCGAGATCGCGCTGGCCTGGGTCGCCGTCGAGCGCTGCGACCTCGACGAGGCACGCGGACACCTCGAGGCGTCCGGATCCGCCGAGACCGCGGATCCTGTCGTCCGTGCCTGGTCCGCCCTGGTCGAGGCGAGGCTGCTCCGCGCGGGCGGAGACGTGGCCGGTGCCGTCGCACTCCTGGAGCACGCGCGCGGCCGCGCTGCCTGGAACGACCTGCTCGACCTCGAGCTGGCGGAGTCGGCCGTCGTCCGCGGACACCCCGACCGGGCCGTCGACCTCGTCTCCTCCCTGTCCGACCCGGACACCGCGCCGGCCGCGCTGGTGCTCGGCCGCGCGTACGCCGCGCGCGGCGACTGGGACGCCGTGGGCACCGTCGTGCTGGAGCCGGCCCGGTTCGACGACCGCCACGCCCCACTCCCGGCGGCCGTCGGCGCACGCCTGCTCGAGGCCGCCCTGGAGCTGCACGGCGGCCGCCCGCGACGGGCGCGAGTGGCCCTCACGCGCGCGCTCCGGCTGGCCGCCCCCGAGGCCCTGCGCCGCCCGTTCCGGGAGGCGGCAGCCCCGGTCCGCCAGCTCCTGGAGTCGGACGCCGAGCTGGTCGAGCAGCACCCCTGGCTCCGGCTCCCGGCGGCCCAGCGCCGGGAGCCGGCGGCGGCTCCGGTCATCGAGCCGCTGACGGCGCGGGAGCAGGAGGTGCTCGGCCACCTCGCCGATCTGCTCAGCACCGAGGAGATCGCGGCCACGATGTTCGTCTCCGTGAACACCGTGCGCACCCACGTCCGTAGCATCCTTCGCAAGCTCGCCGTCTCCCGCCGCAACGAGGCGGTCCGACGAGCTCGGGCGCTGAGCCTGATCGGGGCGTAGGCCGAAGGAGGGCGTATGGGCGAATGGACACTGCCCACCCTCGCCGTGCTCCTGGTGGCGTACGCCGCGGTGTCACTGCGCGTCCAGACGTCGCCGATCAGCCAGGCGATGGTCTTCGTCGCTGTCGGTCTGCTGGTCGGCAACCGGGTGCTCGACCTGGTGGACGCGGACGTCGCCGGGCAGTTCGTGCGCCACCTCGCCGAGGCGACGCTGACCCTGATGCTGTTCACCGACGCGGTCCGGATCAACCTGCCCCGGCTCCGGCGGGAGTCCCGGGTCCCGGCGCGGCTGCTCGGGGTGGGGCTGCCCCTGACGATCGTGGCCGGCACCGTGACCGCGCTGCTGCTGTTCCCGGACCTCGGGCTGTGGACCGCCGCCGCGCTGGCGACCATCCTCGCCCCCACCGATGCGGCGCTGGGGCAGCCGGTGGTGAGCAACCAGCGCCTGCCGTCGCGGATCCGCCAGGGCCTCAACGTCGAGAGCGGGCTCAACGACGGGATCTGCGTGCCGCTGCTGATCATCTTCCTGACCCTCGCCGAGGCGGACGAGCACGCCGGCGACCTCGATCCCGTCCGGGTGGTGCTCGAGGAGATCGGGTTCGGCGCGGTCGCCGGCATCGCCGCGGGTTGCTTCGGCTGCCTACGTGCTCACGGTGTTCGCGGCCCGCGGATGGATGTCCCCGACCTGGCAGCAGATCAACGCCTTCGCGACCCCGCTGCTGGCCTACACGCTGGCGGTCGCGCTCGGCGGCAGCGGCTTCATCGCGGCGTTCGTCGCCGGGATCGCCTTCGCGGCGGTCGGGTCGCGAGCGGGCCGAGCCCACGACGCTGTTCGCCGAGCAGTCCGGCGAGATGCTCAACGCGCGTGACGTTCCTGATGTTCGGCGCGGTGCTGCTGGGTCCGGCCCTCGCCGACCTGGACTGGCGGGTCGCGGCGTACGCCGTGCTCAGCCTGACCGTCGTCCGGATGCTGCCCGTGGCCCTGGCCGCGCTGGGCATGGGACTGCAGCCGCCGCACGGTGGTCTTCCTCGGCTGGTTCGGTCCGCGCGGGCTCGCCTCCATCGTGTTCGTGCTGCTGCTCGTCGAGGATTCGACCCTCGAGGAGACGCCGCTGATGATGACCGTCGTGACGGTGACGGTCGCGCTGTCCGTCCTCGCCCACGGAGTCACCGCGTGGCCGGGAGCGAACCGCTACGCCGACTGGTACGACGCGCGGCACGCCGACCACGCGTCCATGCCCGAGAGCAAGCCGGTGCCCACGCCGCGACCCCGGGCTCACCCCACGCGCTAGCGTCGGCGGCATGACTCCTGCCGAGGTCCTGATCGACGCGCTGGCCCGGACGGTGGAGGGGGCCGAGCGCCTGCTCGACGGTCTCTCCGACGACGACCTGGTCCACCGCCCGACACCCGACGCCAACTCCATCGCCTGGCTGGTCTGGCACCTCACCCGGGTGCAGGACGACCACGTTGCCGACGTCGCCGGGCTGGAGCAGGTCTACACCGCGCAGGGGTACGCCGAGCGGTTCGGGCTGCCGGCCGCCGACACCGGGTACAGCCACTCGTCCGCCCAGGTGGCCGAGGTGCGTGCGCCGGCCGACCTGCTGCTCGACTACCTGCGCGCCGTGCACGCCCAGACCGTCGGCTGGCTGGGTGGTGTCTCCGAGGAGGACCTGGACCGGGTCGTCGACGAGCGCTGGGACCCGCCGGTCACGCTCGGCGTCCGGCTGGTCAGCGTGGCCGACGACGACGCGCAGCACCTCGGCCAGGCGGCGTACGTGAAGGGTCTGCTCGGCAAGTGACCGTCTGCGTCGATGAGAGACCTCTCACCGGACGCTCACGCCCACCACATCCGCGCCCTCGAGGCTGGGGTCACACCACCGACGAGGGAGAAACCCATGAAGACGTCCGTCCGCATCGCCGCCGTCCTGCTGGTCGCGGCCTCCGTGCCCGCGATCGCCTCCGCCCCGGCCCAGGCCGGCGACAACGAGGTCATCCGCAACGGCTCCTGCTCCGGCAGCGCCGACTGGAAGATCAAGGCGAAGCCGGACGACGGCCGGCTCGAGGTCGAGGCCGAGGTCGACAGCAACCGCAGCGGCCAGGACTGGCGCTGGAAGTTCAAGCACGACGGCCGGGTCTTCGACCGCGGCACCGCCACCACCGGTGGGCGGAGCGGCTCCTTCGAGATCGAGCGTCACCCCGCCAACAACGCCGGCCGGGACTCGTTCACCTTCCGGGCGAAGAACCCGGCCAGCGGTCAGGTCTGCGTCGCCCGGGTCACCATCTGACGTGCCTGTCCCATGTAACGCCGTGTTCCTGACTCTTCCCGGGTGCTGCAACACCCCGGGTACAGCCAGTAACACGGCGTTACAGCTGCGGTGGGTGACGATCCAATCCGGTCCTGATGACCTAATGTCCTGACATATCTTGACCCGTCGCACGTGGACTCCTAGCCTTGGCGTGCGGCCGGGACGAGCCGCGCCACCCACGGAGCTCCCGGGAGCGCACCATGACCGAACCCCTCCGCATCGGCCTGATCGGCGCCGGCCGGATCGGCTCCTCGCACGCCGAGATCATCGCCCGGCGGGTGCCGGATGCGCGGCTGGTGGCGGTCGCCGATGCCAGACCGGGTGTCGCACGCGAGCTGGCCGAGCCGCTGGGCGCGGTGGGCTACGACGAGCCGCAGCAGCTGATCGACGCCGACGACGTCGAGGCGGTCGTGATCACGGCGTCGTCGACGGCGCACTGCGAGCTGATCGTGGCCGCGGCGGCCGCGGGCAAGGCGATCTTCTGCGAGAAGCCGATGTCGATGACCCTTCGCGGACGCCGACCGGGCGATCGCGGCGGCCAAGGACGCCGGCGTCCCGCTCCAGGTCGGCTTCAACCGACGGTTCGCCGCCGACTTCGCGGCGGCGCACCGGATCGTCGTCGACGGCGGGATCGGTACGCCGCAGCTGCTGCGGTCGCTGACCCGCGACCCGGGCCTGGCCAACCCCGGCGGCGTACCGCCGTGGACGGTCTTCACCCAGACCCTGATCCACGACTTCGACGCGCTGCTGTGGCTCAACCCCGGCGCCCGGGCGGTCGAGGTCTACGCGACGGCGGACGCCCTGGTGGCCCCCGACTTCAAGGACGCCGGTCTGCTGGACACCGCCGTCGTGGTGATCACCTTCGACAACGGTGCCCGGGCGGTGGCCGAGGCGAGCTTCTCGGCGACGTACGGCTACGACGTCCGCGCCGAGGTGTTCGGCTCCGGCGGCATGGTGCAGGCAGGCGACCAGGCGCCGGTGCCCGTGGTCCTGCACTCGGCCGCGGGCCGGTCGACCCCGACCGCGCGCGGCGACGTCGAGCTGTTCCTCGACGCCTACACCGGCGAGTTCGCCGAGTTCGCGGCCGCGGTCCGCGAGGGCCGGCCACCCGCCGTCACCGGCGAGGACGCGCGGCGAGCGCTCGCGATCGCCCTGGCCTGCATCGAGTCGGTCCAGGCCAACGCCCCGGTGACGATCGCCGAGGCGGACCGGTGAGCTTCACCCTGGCCGTGTCGGCCGAGATGGTGTTCCTCGACCTCCCCGTCGTCGAGCGCGTACGCCGCCTCCACGACGCCGGGTTCGCCGTCGAGATCTGGGACTGGACCAAGCACGACCTGGCCGAGCTGGCCGCGACCGGCGCCCACTTCACGTCGATGACCGGCTACGTCTCCGGCGACCTGATCGACCCCGACGGCGCGGACACCCTCGTCCAGACCGCGCGCGAGTCCGTGGCGGCGTCCCGCGCGCTCGGGCGGCCGAGCCTGAACCTCCACGGCACCGGCCTCGACGGCCGCGGCCTCCCGGTGCGGCCGGTCCCGGTGGTCGACCGGCGAGATGTGGCTGGCGGCCGAGGCCACTCTCCGCCGGATCGCCGAGCTCGGCGCTTCCGAGGACGTCGTGTTCACCCTGGAGAACCTCAACCTCGCGGTCGACCACCCGGGCACGCCGTTCGCGCGTGCGGCCGACACCCACGCCCTGGTCCGCGCCGTCGACAGCCCGCACCTGCGGATGAACCTCGACCTCTACCACGCCCAGATCGGCGAGGGGAACCTGATCGAGCTGCTGCGCACCTGCCTGCCGTACGTCGGGGAGGTACAGGTCGCCGACGTCCCCGGCCGGTGCGAGCCCGGGACGGGGGAGATCAACTACCCGGCCGTCGCGCGGGCGCTCGCGGACCTGGGCTACACCGGCGTGGTCGCGCTCGAGGCCTTCGCTTCGGGCGACACCGAGGTGGCCATCGAGGCGTTCCGGGCGGCCTTCGGCTGAGTTGTGGACCGGCGACCTCGCGGGAGCGCGCCAGCTCCCGAGCTCTGCGTGAGGCCCTGACGAGGTCGCCGGTTCCACCCCGTTCCCCAACCGCGACACGGGAAAACTCACCCACGAGGGTGAAGATCAGGCCAGGACGACGCGCTCACCCTGGTCGGCGACCACCGCCGTCGTGTCGCCGCCGGTGTGCGCCAGGGCCTCGACGAACTGCCGGCCCGGACTGACGAAGAGCCGGTCGTGGTTGTCCCGCGCCAGGAGCCGCAGACCGCGCGGCCAGAAGGTGCCCCAGTGCACCGGCACCGCCCACCGGGCGCCCACGCGGGCCACCGCGGCAGCGCCCGCCACGGGGTGCATGTGCCCGTCCGCGAGGGTCGGGCCCCAGCCGCCGATCGGGACCAGCGCGAGGTCGACCCAGCCGACGGTGCGCATGTCCTCGCGCAGCTCGGAGTCGCCGGGGAACCAGAAGGACCGCCCCGCGGCGCCGACCCGGAAGCCCAGCGCCGGGGAGGGGTGCCTCGACCACGGGTGGCGGCGACCGTCGTGCGTCGCCGGCAGGACCGTGATCCGCGCGCCCGCACACGTCGATGACTTCGCCCGGCGCCACGGGCATCACGTTGCGGTCGTTGAGGCCGCCCAGGAACTTCTCGCCACCCCGCGGCAGGACCATGGGCACGTCGGGCCGGAAGCGGCGCAGCGACCGGAGGTGGAAGTGGTCGTGGTGCAGGTGCGAGATCAGCACCACGTCGGCGTCGTAGGCGCTCGGCGGGGGCGTGGCGGCGTACCGCCGCAGGTGGAAGAGCCGGTCCGCGAGCAGGGGGTCGGTGGCCACGCGGACGCCGCCGAGCTCGACGGTCGCGGACGCGTGGCCCCACCAGGTGAGCTCCAGGCTCGCCTCGACGTCCACCCTCGCCACGGTACGGCGGCCGGCCGGGCGCCGGGTCGCCTGAAACGGGCCTCCTGTCCCCGCCCTCGGCCCGGGTCGGAATGATGGGCCCCGGACGCCTTCCCTGACCCAGGAGGAACCGATGGACCTGCTCGAGGACCGCAGCGCCGTGATCACCGGCGGCGCCCGGGGGCTGGGCCGCGCGATCGCGGAACGGTTCGTGGCCGAGGGGGCCAAGGTGGTGATCGGCGACGTCGACCTCGACGCCGCCCGCGCCACCGTCGCCGAGCTGGGCGAGGAGCACGCACTTGCCGTGCGCTGCGACGTCACCTCCGAGGAGGACATGGCCGCGCTCGTGCACACCGCCGTCGCGCGGTTCAACGGGATCGACGTGATGGTCAACAACGCCGGGCTGCTGCGCGACGCGACCATGCGCAACATGACCCTCGACGACTTCCGGCTGGTGCTCGACACCCACGTGCAGGGCACCTGGCTCGGGACCCGCGCGGCGTCCGCGGTGATGCGGGAGCAGGGATCGGGCTCGATCGTGAACATGTCCTCGATCTCGGGCAAGGTCGGCAACATCGGCCAGACCAACTACAGCGCCGCGAAGGCCGCGATCGTCGGGCTGACCAAGGCGGCCGCCAAGGAGGTCGCCTACCTCGGCGTGCGCGTCAACGCGATCCAGCCCGGCCTGATCCGCACACCGATGACCGAGTCGATGCGGCGCGACATCTGGGAGCAGCGGCTCAAGGAGATCCCGATGCAGCGCTTCGGTGAGCCGGCCGAGGTGGCGTCGGTGGCCTGCTTCCTGGCCTCCGACCTGTCGACCTACATGACCGGGACGGTGCTGGAGGTGACCGGCGGGCGGCACATGTGAGTCGTCCCGCGCTAGGCCGTGCTGCCCGGCTCCAGCCGGCTGCCGCGGCCGAGGGTGGTGCCCTCCAGCACCCGTGAGCCCTGGCCGACGAGGACGACGTCGTCCGGGTCGTCGAGCTCGTCCGCCGGCGAGCCGACGGTGGCGTCCCGCTCGATCGTGCAGCGGGTGTCGACCACCGACCAGTCGACGGTGGCGCCGGCCCGGACCACGGTGTCGGTGAAGACGACGCTGTCGCGCACGGTGGCTCCCGGCTCCACGACCACGCCCGGGCCGAGGACGCTGCGGACGATGGTGCCCGCGACCCGGCATCCCGGCGCGAGCATGCTGTCGACGGCCGACCCGCCCTCGAGCACCCGGGCGGGAACCCGCTGTGGCTGCCGGGTGAGGATCGGCCAGTCCGGGTCGCCGAGGACACCGACGTCGTCGGTCAGCACGTCGCGGTGGGCGTCGAGGTACTTGTGCGGCTGACCGAGGTCGCGCCAGTAGCCGGGCAGCTCGTGCGCCACCACGCGGTGCCGCTCGACGAGCCGGGGGAGCAGGTGGTCGCCGAAGTCGTCGAGGCCGGAGTCACCCGCGTCGCCGCCGTCGGTGGCGGCGGCGAGCTCGCGGTGCAGCTCCTCCAGCGTCTCGACCAGGGAGGAGGGGCGGTAGACGAAGATCTCGGTGGCGATCGTGGTCGACCGCGGCTCGTCCGGCTTGTACTCGAAGCCGGTCACCACCCGGTCCTTGCCCACCTCGACCACGGCATGGTCGCCCGCGTCGGCCAGCGGGACCTCGGTGGTCACGACGGTGCAGTCCGCGTCCAGCTCACGATGGACGTCGATCGCGTCGCGGTAGTCGAACCGGTAGACGTGGTCGGCGCTCATCACCACGACGTACGCCGGGTCCGCCTCCCGGATCTGGTCGCGCAGCCGGTAGAGCTCGTCCGCGTTCCCCTGGGCGAAGCCGTCCTCGTCGGTGGACCCGGTGCCCTGTTGCGGCATCAGCAGCCGCAGCCCGCCGTGGGTGCGGTCGAGGTCCCAGGGCCGACCGTTCGAGACCGGCTCCTCCAGGGTCGAGCCCTGGAACTGCACCGACAGCCACACGTCGGTGATCCCGCTGTGGGCGAGGTTGGAGAGCGGGAAGTCCACCAGCTGGTAGACGCCGGCGAAGGGCAGCGCCGGCTTGGCGCGTTCGCGGGTCAGCACGTCCATCCGGCTCCCCGCACCGCCGGCCTGGACGATGGCGAGGACCCGTTGGTGAGACATGCCGCATCCTCGCACAGCGAGAACAGAGTGGGGCGGGTCGGCTCAGGTCGGCCAGTCGAGCAGCTCGGAGACCTCGGTGGTGAGCCGCATCGGGTCGAACGGCTTCGGGATCACGCCCGCGACGGCGAGGTCGTCCCACACCTGGCGGTCGCCGACCTGCACCTTGGCGGTGAGCAGGATGACCGGGATCCCCTTGGTGGCCTCGTCGGCCTGGAGGTGCCGGAACGTCGTCGGGCCGTCCATGTCCGGCATCATCACGTCGAGCAGCACGGCGTCCGGCAGGTGCTTGCGGGCCAGCTCGAGGGCCTGCGCGCCGCCGCTCGCGGACACGACAGTCCAGCCGCCGACCATCTCCAGCGCCAGCTGGGTGATCTCGCGGATGGAGTCGTCGTCGTCGACGATCAGGACTGTCGGGACGGTCACCGAGCACCTTCCGTTGGCAGAGGACCTGCTCGATCGTAGCCGTCGGTGCGGTGCACCCGAGGCGCTTCCCGCAGGCTCGTCAGTCGTCGGCAGGGCCGCGGAAGGTGCCGGCGTAGTAGGTCTGGCGGTCGATGGGGGCCACGGTGACGTCGGCCCGGCGGTGCAGCAGCCGCTCGATGTTGTCCTGGAGGCTCAGCGTCATGTCGTTGTGGGAGCAGATGTCCCACGCACAGACGGCGTGGTCGGCGACCAGCACCTCGACCACGCGGGAGATCATCGCCTGGAAGATCCGGGTCTGCCGGCGGTGCGGGTGCACCAGCGTGAAACCGAGGTAGTAGACGGCGTTCCGGGCCGTGTGGTCCGGGAAGTGGTAGGCGAAGAACTCGGGACTGATCCACGGGACGGTCTCGAGGTGGCGGGTCAGGGTCGAGAGCCCGACGGCCTCACCGTCGTCGTCCCACGCGACGTACTTGTGCACGCGCGGGTCGTGCATCTCGGCGAGGAACTCGTGCTCGTGCAGCAGCTGCCGGGCGACGGCCTTGACCTGCAGTGCGCTGAAGGTCTGGTGGTAGAGCGCGTAGTAGCGAGCGGCGGTCTCGGCGTCCACCTCGGTCTCCACCGTGACGATCACCGGCCGGGGGGCCTCAGACATCGGCGCTCCACGGGACCGGCTGGTACGCCGCGATCGCGAGCGCGCACACCGGCTTGTCGACGCAGTGGGCACCGATGACGGCGTGCTGGACGTCGGTGTAGTCGCCGCCCCGGTTGTACGACATGTCCTCGAGGCTGAGGTGGATCTGTTCGGTCACCGACTGGTCGCTGCCGCCGGCGTGCTCGACGAACAGTCCGCCCGTCGTCGACGGGTCGATGGCCCAGCCCAGCCCGGCGGAGACGAGCTCGCCGGGGTGGTCGGCGTACCCCACCGACATCACGCAGTAGAGCCGGTCGCCGTGCCCGCCGATCACCGGGTCGGTGACGCCGACCCGGATCCGGCTGCGCGGAGGGATCACCGAGGACAGGCTGATCAGGTTGAAGTTCGCGACCCCCGCCGTCAGCAACGCATGGTCGAACGCGGCGAGCAGGGTGCGCCCGGTCCCCGTCGCCGTCCGGATCGTGATGTCCAGCCCGGGATGTTCGGGTTCGTGCCGTTCAGCCAAGGTCGTCTCCGACGGATCGTCGCGTGATCGCGTTCACCAGCTCGAGCACTCGGTTCTCCACGGACTCCGGTCCGGCGCGACCCTTGGTCAGGAACACCGTCTCGCCGAGCTCGAGGTCCCGGCGCCGTGACTCGTCCACGTCCGCCGCACTGTAGACGACGAGGGGGGTGTGGCTGAGTGCCCGGGTCTTGCGGAACTCGGTGACGACCTCCGAGCCGTCGCCGTCCGGGAGGTGCAGGTCGAGCACGATCACGTCGGGTTCCAGCTCCAGTCCGAGGCGTACGGCGGCCTCGGCCGTCGTGGCGTGGGCGACCTCGAGCCCGTGCCCACCGAGCAGGGTGGCGATGACGCCGGCCAGGTCCTCGTCGTCCTCGACGAGCAGGACGCGGCTGTGCGTGGTGCGGCCGGCGAGCGCGGTGGCCACGGTCTCGACGAGCCGCTCCTCGGTGACCGGCTTGATCAGCCAGGCGTCGGTGTCCGGGGTCAGCTGCGGCTCGGAGTCGGGGCTGAGCCCGGAGACGACCACCACCGGGATGTGCTGGGTCACGCCGCTGCCCTTGAGCTCGGCGAGCACCTGCGCGCCGCTGGTGCCGGGCATCTTCAGGTCGAGCAGCAGCGCGGCCGGCTGCTCGGCGACCGCGCGGGTGATCGCCTCGGCGCCGTCGGTGACGCCGAGGGTGCGGTAGCCGTGCCGGCGCAGCATCGCGGAGAACAGGTCGACCGTGGCCGCGTCGTCGTCGCAGACCAGCAGCAGGGGGGCGTCCGGAGCCGCGTCGTTCGAGTCGGCCTGGCTGCGGCGCGACTTGGGGAGCGAGAAGAGCACGGTGGTGCCGACGCCGACCTCGCTCTCGGCCCAGATCCGGCCGCCGTGCCGCTCCACGATGCCGCGGCTGATGGCCAGGCCGAGGCCGGTGCCGCCCTTCTGGCGGGCGTCCGAGGAGTCCACCTGCTCGAAGCGCTCGAAGATGGCCTCCAGCTTGTCCGCCGGGATGCCGCGGCCCTGGTCGGTCACCGTGAAGACGACCTCGGAGTCGTGCTCGGTGGCCGTCAGCCCGACCGCGCTCCCCTCGCTGGAGAACTTGATCGCGTTGCCGAGCAGGTTGGTCAGGGTCTGCACGATCCGGTCGCGGTCGGCCATCACCCGGCCGGGGGCGTCGCCGATCTCGAGCCGGATGCCGCTGTCCCGGGCGAAGCCCTCCATCTCGGTGGCCGACGCGCTGGAGCAGGTCGACGGCGTCGATCGCGGCCAGCTCCATCGGGCGGGTGCCGGACTCGATCCGCTCCAGGTCGAGGATGTCGTTGATCAGCCGGGTGAGCCGCTCGGTGCTCTCCAGGGCGATGCTCGCCATCGACTGCGCCCGCGGGGTGAGGTCGCCGAGGGTGCCGCCGGCCAGCAGGCCGAGCGACCCGCGGATCGAGGTGAGCGGGGTCCGCAGCTCGTGGCTGACCACGGAGAGGAACTCGTTCTTCATCCGGTCGACCTCGCGGCGCTGCGTGACGTCGCGGAAGACGACCACGGCGCCGCGGACGACCTCCTCGTCGAGGATCGGGCTCGCGGTGATCTCGACCGGGAAGCTCTCTCCGTCGGTGCGGATGTAGACGTCGGCCTCGGCGCTGGTCACCAGGCCGTGCCGGATGGCGTCGGTGATGTAGCAGCCCTCCCACGGGTACGGCGCCCCCTCGGGCGTCGGCGCGTGGAACTCGTCGTGGGCCTTCAGGCCGAGCAGCGTGTCCGGCTGGTAGCCCAGGATCTTCGCGCCCGACGGGTTGACGAACGTGACCCGGCCTTCGCCGTCGACGCCGTAGATGCCGTCTCCGACCGAGGTCAGCAGCACCTCGTTCTGGCGGGCCAGGCGGCGCAGGTCGGCGGTCTGCTCGCGCACCCGGCGCTCGAGCCCTCGTCGCAGCGCGATGTTGTCGCGCGTCAGCAGGGTCTGCCGGGTGCCGGCGGCGCAGATCAGGACCAGCCAGAGCACGGCCTGGGCGGCCTGCAGCCCGTCCGGGGTGCCGAACGCGACCTGGACGAACGCCGCGATCAGCAGCACCGCGAAGACCAGCATCGTGTCCCGCGCCTCGGAGATGCCGGGCGTGTGGGCCGGCGGGGCGTCGACGATCGAGGACGGGTACCAGGCGGCCAGGCCGATCGCCAGGTAGCCGGCGATCCAGCCGAGGTCGAGGGTGGTCCCGAACTCGAACTGCTCCTGCGCCACCTGCACGGCGAACGCCAGGTCCGCGACGGCGTACATGATGAAGCCGGCGGCGACCAGCGCGAGGGCGGGGCGGTCGGAGCCGCGGCTGCGGACCACCAGCAGCAGCGCCACCGTCGCGAGGACGACGTCGAGCAGCGGGAACAGGAGCGTCGTGAAGCGTGCGGTGAACTCGTCGGAGGACGCGTCCAGCAGCTCGGAGTAGACGAGCACGGACGCGATGATCAGGACCGCGACGCCCATCACCAAGCCGTCGAGCGACATCACCAGCAGGTCGATCCCGCGGCGGCGGACGCTGGGGAAGTTCAGCAGCGCGATGATCGAGAGCACGAGCGCGACGGCGATGCTGGCGTCGCCGATGGCGCTGGGTGAGTCGACCGGGTCGGCGCCGATCACGGTCACCCAGACGTTGCCGGCGATGGCGATGACGGCCGCCAGCACGAGGAGCTGCCAGGAGCGGCGCCGGCGTCCCTTGCACTGGACGGCCCGGAGCTGGCAGCTGACCGCGGCGACGACGCCGCCGAGGAGCAGTCCGGCTCCGCTGGCGGCTTGGCGGGTCTCCAGCGGGAACAGCGCGGGCTGCAGCAGGATCGCGAAGAGAAGAGCGAGTGCCAGCGCAGCGGGAACGGCAACGGAGAACCGCCGTCGTTGGGCCGCTAACGACGGCGTACTCATGGCTGGACGCTATCAGCAGAGGTGTCAACCGAGCCGCAGGAGACCCCGGTTTCAGCACGCGCCGTGTCTCACCCGTTCGGGTGAAGTCGCGCATGAACGCCGGACCGGGGGTTACCGGGAGGTCACCACACCTAAGGAGGCAGCCATGGGACTGAAGGACAAGGCCGAGAACACCGGCGAGAAGCTCAAGGGCCAGGCGAAGGAGACCACGGGCCGCCACACCGACGACCCGAACCTCGAGGCCGAGGGCAAGGCCGACCAGTCGAAGTCCGACCTGAAGCAGGCCGGCGAGAAGGTCAAGGACGCCTTCAAGAACTGAGCCCCACCGCTGACCCGCTCGAAACTTTACTGACGGGTCAGCGTCATTTTCGGGCGGCTCAATACGCTGACCACTCCCGGCCGAACCAGCGCTGGATCCGGCTCGCTGCCGAACCCCGCCTTGTCTGCTGCGAGTTCAGCGGAGGGGTCGTCGAACTGGCCCGAGGGCGCCTGACCGGGCCGGAACGTCACGTCGACCCTGGCCACGTGGTCGCCACCGAACTCGAGGTAGCAGATGCCGCGGCCGTCGTACGTCGCCGGCGGGACCCGGCCCTCGGGCCCGGGCGATGATCGCATCGGCGACCACCGCGGCCTGCCGCTCCGCGAAGACACCCGCCTTCGGCGTACCCACGCTGGTGACGTCACCGACGGCGTACACGTCCGAGTACGCCGTCTCCAGCGTCAGCGGGTCCACCGGGACCCAGCCGTCGACGCACATGCCCGACTCCTGCACCACCTGGGGCGCCCGATGGACGGGTACGCCGAGGAACAGGTCGAACGGCATCTCGTCGCCGTCCGCCATCACCGCGACCCGCCGGCTCGCATCCAGCGAGCGGACGAGCCGGTCGGGGTGCCACTCGATGTCCCGCTCGGCGAAGGTCTCGCGCAGCGCTGCCGAGGCCGCGGGAGACGGCGGAATGGGCGCGCCGAAGGGCATCACCAGCGCGACCTCGCTCTTCTTCCGCAGGCCCTTCTTCTCGAGGAAGTCGTGCACGAGCAGCGCCGTCTCGCTGGGTGCGGGTGGGCACTTGAACGGCGTCGAGGTGACCCCGACGACCACGCGCCCACCGCCAAACCCGTCGAGCACCTCACTCAGTCCGAAGGCGCCGTCGAGCGTGTAGAACTCGTGCCCGGCCTCCACCAGCCCCGGCGTCGCGGCCGGGTCCAGGTCGGCGCCCAGCGCGACGACGAGCACGTCCCCCTCGAACGTTCCTGCGTCCGTCTCGACGCGCGCGGGCTCCCGGGATGATCCGACGGACCTCGGTCTGCACGAACCGCACTCCCGGTCGGACCAGATCCCGGTAGGCGTGATGGACGGCCGGAGCCGTCGTCCGCCCGAACATCACGTCGAGCTTCGAGAACCCGAAGACGAACCCGTCGGCCTTGTCGATCAGCGTCACGTCGGCCTCGTCACCGAGCGCCTCCGACAGGCGCGTCGTCAGCTCCAGGCCACCGAACCCGGCACCGAGCACGACCACTCTCATGGGATCTCCGTTCGCATGGGATCCCGGTATCCGCGTTCGAATTGGTCGAGTACGACTGTAGAGGCCGGGCTCGGCCATGGCCCGGCCGGACCAGGGAGCCTCGGGGTCGCGGCCCGGGGTCGGATCAGGGACGCTCCCCGATGTGTCGAGGGTCGGTCCGGCACCAGCCTTGAGGCCATGACATCCATGCTCTTCCCGGGAGGTGCGGCCCGATGATCCGCGCCCACGCCCTCACCAAGAAGTTCGGTGACCGCGTCGCCGTCGACGGCATCGACTTCGTCGTCGAGCCCGGCCGCGTCACCGGCTTCCTCGGCCCCAACGGCGCCGGCAAGTCCACGACCATGCGGATGATCCTCGGCCTCGACCGGCCGACGTCCGGCACGGTCAGCGTCAACGGGCACCGGTACGCCGCCTCGACCGCGCCGCTGCGGGAGATCGGCGCGCTCCTCGACGCGCACGCCATCCACCCCGGGAGGTCGGCTCGCGACCACCTGCGGTGGATGGCGGCGTCCAACGGCATCCCGACCACCCGGGTCGGCGAGGTCCTGGAGCTGGTCGGCCTCGAGTCGGTCGCCGGCCAGCGCGCCGGCCGCTTCTCGCTCGGCATGGGCCAGCGGCTCGGCATCGCCGCCGCCATGCTCGGCGACCCGCCGGTCGTCGTCCTCGACGAGCCGGTCAACGGCCTCGACCCCGAGGGCATCCGCTGGGTGCGCACCTTCGCCCGGCAGCTCGCCGAGGAGGGCCGCACGGTCTTCATCTCCAGCCACCTGATGTCCGAGATGGCGCTGATGGCCGACCACCTGATCGTGATCGGCAAGGGCAGCATCCTGGCCGACTGCTCGATGACCGACTTCATGGCCGACCACGCGTCGTCGTACGTCCGGGTGAAGTCGCCGAGCCTCACCGACGCCGAGTCGCTGCTCGTCGGACGCAACCTCGACGTCAACCGCGTCGACGGCGAGCTCCGGGTCGCGGGCCTCGACGCCCCGGCCGTGGGCGAGCTGCTCGGCGGGGCCGGCGTCGTACTGCACGAGCTGACCCTGGTCCGCGCCTCGCTCGAGGACGCCTTCATGACCCTGACCGCCGACAGCGTGGAGTACCACGCCTCCTCGCCGGTCGACACCGACACACTCGCAGGAGCGACCCGATGACCACCACGACCGCACCCGAGCGGCTCGCGACCGACGTCGCGCAGCCCGCGAACCTGCGGAAGCCCGGCTTCGGCCAGGCGCTGCGCACGGAGTGGATCAAGCTCCGCACCGTCCGCTCCACCTGGTGGACGCTCACCGCGGCCTTCGTGCTCGGCGCCGGCCTCACCGTCCTGATGTGCTGGGGCAACGCCGACTGGCTGGCCAGCGCCGAGGCCGACGAGTCGCCCGGCTCGTTCATCACCTGGGGGATGATGATCGCCCAGATCGCCGCCGTGGTCCTGGGCGCGCTCGTCGTCACCACGGAGTACGGCACCGGCATGATCCGCAACACCTTCGCCGCGGTCCCCAGCCGCGGCCGGGTGCTCGCCGCCAAGGCCGTCGTCGTCACCGCCGTCCTGTTCGTGGTCGGCACCGTCACCGCGCTGGTCGGCTACTGGGGCGGCAACTTCTTCCTCGACCGCGAGGGCATCGGCATGGCGCTCGAGGGCGACGTGCTGCGGGCGATGTACGGCAGCGGGCTCTACCTCGCCGGCATCGGGCTGTTCACCGTGGCCTGCGGCTTCCTGCTCCGGCACACCGCCGGCACCATCTCGATCGTGCTCGCCCTGATGCTGATCCTCGGCAACATGGTGATGCTGGTGCCCGGCGCGTTCGGCGACTGGCTCGTGAAGCTGATGCCCGGCAACGCCGGCGCCTCGATCTCCACCCCGGTCTCGTTCAACCCGGACCTGCTCGCACCCTGGACCGGGTACGGCGTGTTCCTCATCGAGACCGCCGTCCTCCTCGTCCTGGCCTGGGTGATGGTCAGGCGCCGGGACGCCTGACGGGGGTGGTTTCGGACGGGCGCAGAGCGCCCTCCTCAACCACCGAGGTTTCGTGGTTGAGGAGGTTGCGCAGCACCGTCGCCGCCGTACCACGTCATACAGTGCCGACGTGCCCCTCCGGATCCACCGCGCACCGCGCACCGACCAGCTCGCCGATGCCCTCGGCGAGCTGTTGTCGTCCCCGCTCGACGACCCGTTCGCCGAGGAGGTCGTGGTGGTGCCGGCGAAGGGGGTCGAGCGCTGGCTGACCCAGCGGCTCTCGCACCGGCTCGGCGTCGGCCCGCGCGGCGGCGACGGGGTCTGTGCGGGAGTGCGCTTCCTCAGCCCGCGGTCGCTGGTCTCGATGCTGCTCGACCGCGAGCGCGACGACGCGTGGGACCCCGACCGTCTCGTCTGGCCGCTGCTCGAGGTGATCGACGTCAGCCTCGACGAGCCGTGGTGCGCGACCCTCGCGGCCCACCTCGGCCACGGGCTCGAGGGCGACGAGGGCCTGCTCCGGCGCAACCGCCGCTACTCCGTCGCCCGACCGGCTCGCCGGCCTGTTCGCGTCGTACGCCGTGCAGCGGCCGACGCTGGTCACCGACTGGCGGGAGGGGCGCGACACCGACGGGGCCGGCGCTGCGCTGGACGACGACCTGGTGTGGCAGGCCGAGCTGTGGCGGCGGCTGGTCGCGCGGGTCGACGAGCCCGCGCCGGACCTCCGGCACGCCGACACCCTCGCGCGCCTGCGCGCGGGAGGAGAGGGACTGGACCTGCCGTCCCGGCTGTCGCTGTTCGGGCACACCCGCCTCCCGGTCACCGAGGTCGAGCTGCTGCAGGCGCTGGGGGAGTCGCGCGAGGTCCACGTCTGGCTGCCGCAGCCGTCGCCGCAGCTCTGGGACGACCTGGCCGGCGTCGGAGGTGTGGTGCCGCGCGAGGACGACGGCTCGGCCGAGCTGGTGGGGCATCCGTTGCTGGCGTCGCTGGGGCGGGACACGCGTGAGCTGCGGCGGACCTTGGCACGGTGAGGTCACCGCACGCTGACGACGCGGTCGTCGGCCGTGGACGGCCTCGCAGCCTCAACCACCGGAGCCGAGCACTCTGCTGGGCTGGCTCCTGGCCGACATCCGCGACAACCACGCCCCGACGGCCACGGAGCGCGCCGGCCGAGTGCTCGCCGAGGACGACCACAGCCTCCAGGTGCACGCGTGCCACGGCGCCGCGCGCCAGGTCGACGTGCTGCGCGAGGTGCTGGTCGGGCTGCTCGAGGACGACCCCACGCTCGAGCCGCGCGACATCCTCGTCATGTGCCCCGACATCGAGACGTTCGCGCCGCTGATCTCGGCCGGCTTCGGCCTGGCGCCCGCCAGCACCGCGACCGGCTCCACTGAGGCCGGCCACCCCGCCCACCAGCTCCGCGTGAAGCTCGCCGACCGCGCCCTGACCAGCACCAACCCGCTGCTCGCTGTCGCGGGCACGCTGCTCGAGCTCAGCGGCGGCCGGGTCACCGCCTCCGACGTGCTCGACCTCGCGTCGACCGAGGCATGCCGGCGCCGGTTCTGGTTCACCGACGACGAGCTCGACCGGATCGGCCGCTGGGTCGCGGAGGCCGGCGTCCGCTGGGGGATCGACCGCGAGACCCGGTCGGCGTTCGAGATGGAGCGGTTCGAGCACAACACCTGGCGGGCCGGGCTCGACCGGGTCCTGCTCGGCGTGGCCATGAGCGGCGACGACCACCGCCACCTCGGCCGCGGGCTCCCGCTCGACGACGTCGGCAGCAACGAGATCGACCTCGCCGGCCGGCTGGCCGAGCTGCTCGACCGGCTGGGCGCCTGCCTCTCCGGCCTGCGTGCGGCCACCACCGTCGAGGAGTGGACCGTCCTGCTGCGCGACGGCGTCCGCGCCCTCACCGACGTGGACACCGACGACGCGTGGCAGGTCCCGCAGTTCGACCGCGAGCTGGCCCGCGCCGCCGCGTCGTCCGACCAGCGCCAGGTCGAGCTCCGGCTGCCCGACGTGCGCGCGATGCTCCAGTCCCGGCTGGCCGGCCGGCCCACGCGCGCCAACTTCCGCACCGGCACCCTCACCGTCTGCACCATGGTCCCGATGCGCTCGGTCCCGCACCGCGTCGTCTGCCTGGTCGGCCTCGACGACGGCGTGTTCCCGCGCGCCGCGGTGGTCGACGGCGACGACGTCCTCGGCCGGCGGCCGCTCACCGGCGAGCGCGACGCCCGCAGCGAGGACCGCCAGCTGCTGCTCGACGCGCTGCTCGCGGCCCGCGAGCACGTCGTGATCACCTACACCGGCGCCAACGAGCACTCCGGCGCCCGCCGGCCGCCCGCCGTACCCCTCGGCGAGATCCTGGACGCCGCCGACCGCACCACCGCCGCGCCGGTGCGCCACCAGATCCTGACCCGCCACCCGCTCCAGTCGTACGACGCCCGCAACTTCAAGGCGGGCGACCCCGGCGCCGACCTCGCGGAGTGGCGCGACGGTGAGCTGAGCGGCCCCGTCCGCCGGCCGTTCAGCTTCGACACCGCCGCCCTGGCCGGCGCCAGAGCCTCGTGGGGCAAACGCCACGATCCCCCGCCCCTGCTGGTCAATCCCCTCGAGCCGCCGCCGAAGGACGACGTCTCGCTCGCCGACCTCCAGGCCTTCTTCCAGAACCCGGTCCGCGCCTTCCTGCGTGGTCGGCTCGAGGTGTCGACGCCGTTCGAGCCCGACGAGCTCGCCGACGCCATCCCGGTCACGCTCAACGCCCTCGAGGTCTGGCAGGTCGGCGACCACCTCCTGCGCGAGGTGCTGGCCGGCCAGGACCCGGTCGCCGTGATGACCGCCGAGCAGCTGCGCGGCAACCTCCCGCCCGGCGGGCTCGGGGAGCTGGCGCTGCGGGGGGTGACCGAGGAGTGCCAGACGCTCTGGGCGCGCACCGTCGACCTGCGCGACGGTGAGCCCCGGTCCGTCGACGTCGACGTCGACCTCGGCAACGGCCGGCGGCTGACCGGCACCGTCTCCGGTGTCCACGGCAACCGGATCGTCTCCCTCGGCTACTCCCGCCTCAAGCCCAAGCAGCGGCTCCGCTCGTGGATCAACCTGCTCGCGCTGAGCGCCGGCCACCCCGACGAGCACTGGACCGCCCACGCCGTCGGCCGCGAGCGGGCCGGCCCGAAGCGCGCGCTGTCCGGCCCGCTCGACCACCATGCCCGCGACTGGCTGCGGCAGCTCGTCGAGCTCCGCGACCAGGGCCTGACCGAGCCGCTGCCCGTCCCGATCCTCACCGCGGCGGCGTGGTCGGACGCATACGCCCGCGAGCTGATGGGCCAGGACGCGCCGCCCATCGTCGCCGCCCGGCGGGAGTGGGAGACCGACCCCCACAACCCGTTCGGCATCGAGGGCGAGGACGCCGACCCCTACCACCAGCGGGTCTTCGGCCCGCGCGCGCCGGTCGAGAAGCTGCTCGCCGCCGGGCTGCCCGACCACGCCTGGACGATCTGGGAGCCGCTGCTCACCGGCGGCGAGAGGATCGGTCCGCTGTGAGCGCCCCCGAGCTGGCCCCCTTCGACATCACCGGCGAGCTGCCCTCCGGCACCGTCCTGCTCGAGGCCAGCGCCGGCACCGGCAAGACCTGGACCATCGGTGCCCTGGTCACCCGCTACGTCGCCGAGGGCCACGCCCGGCTGGAGCAGATGCTGGTCGTCACCTTCGGGCGCGCCGCCAGCCAGGAGCTCCGCGAACGCGTCCGCGCCCAGCTCGTCGAGGCCGAGCGGGTGCTCAGCGACGACCCCGCTGCCCGCGCGCTCCTCGAGGACGACCCGCTGGTCGAGGAGTCCGAGCTGGTCCGGATGCTCCGCGGCTGGGACGCCGAGCAGCGCCGGCTCGGCCATCGCCGGGTCACCGACGCGTTGGTCGGCTTCGACGCTGCGACCATCGCCACCACCCACCAGTTCTGCTCGATGGTCCTCGACTCGCTCGGCGTCGCCGGCGACACCGACTCCCGCGCCCGCCTGGTCGAGGACCTCGACGACCTGATCCGGGAGACCGTCGACGACCTCTACCTCCGCGCGTTCGCCTTCGACGCCGACGGACCCGTCTTCACCCACGACGAGGCGATGGCGATCGCGCGCGACGCCGTCAACGACCCGCAGGCCCGGCTCGAGCCCGCCGACGAGGACCGCACCTCGCCGGTCGGACGGCGGGTCAGCTTC
Source organism: uncultured Actinomycetota bacterium (assembly GCA_963803235.1). Classification (GTDB taxonomy): domain Bacteria; phylum Actinomycetota; class Actinomycetes; order Propionibacteriales; family Nocardioidaceae; genus Nocardioides. Next base: position 563,534 of record CAWDLL010000006.1, on the reverse strand, counting down.
GCGCTGAAGGTCCGCGAGGAGATCGAGCGCCGCAAGCGCCGGCTCGGGATCCTGTCCTACGACGACCTCCTCAGCCAGCTCGCCGACGCCCTCGAGCAGCCCGACGGCGCCGCCTGCCAGCGGATGCGCGGCCGGTGGAAGATCGTGCTCGTCGACGAGTTCCAGGACACCGACCCGGTCCAGTGGCAGGTGCTCGACCGCGCGTTCACCGGCCACGCCACGATGGTGCTGATCGGCGACCCGAAGCAGGCCATCTACGCCTTCCGCGGCGGCGACGTCACGACGTACCTCCAGGCGGCCGAGACCGCCGGCACCAAGCAGACCCTGTCGGTCAACTGGCGCAGCGACGCCCCGCTCCTCGACTCCTTCCAGCGGCTGCTCACCGGCGCCGCGCTCGGCGACGAGCGGATCGTGGTCCGCGACGTCGAGGCCCAGCACCAGGGCAGCCGGCTCGTCGGCGCGCCGTCGCCGTCGCCGTTCCGCGTGCGGGTGGTCCGGCGCGAGACCTTCGGCAAGCGCGGCAGCGGCACCCTCGTCGTCGAAGCAGGTCCGGCCCCACATCGCCCGCGACCTCGCCCTCGACGTACGCCGGCTGCTCGCGTCGGGTGCGACGTACGCCGGCGAGCCGATCCGGCCCCGCGACATCGCCGTCATCAGCTACCGCCACGCCGACCTGGCCGAGGCCCGCGCCGCCCTGCAGGAGGTCGGCGTCCCCGCGGTGATCGCCGGCGGCGGCAGCGTCTTCGCGACCCCGGCCGCCGTGGAGTGGCTGAGCCTGCTCGAGGCGCTCGAGCAGCCGCACCGCACCCCGCGGGTCCGGGCAGCGGCGCTCACCTGCTTCTTCGGCCGCACCGCCGCCGAGCTGGTCGAGGGCGGCGAGGACCTCACCGACGAGGTCGCCGACACGCTCCGCTCCTGGGTCGAGCTGTTCACCACCCGCGGCATCGCCGCCGTGCTCGAGGCCGCCAACGTGCGCGGGCTCCCGGCGCGGGTGCTGGCCGAGGTCGGGGGCGAGCGCCGCCTCACCGACCTGCGCCACATCGGCGAGGCCCTCCACGAGGTCACCCTCACCGAGCGGCACGGCCTGGTGTCGCTGCTGACCTGGCTGCGCGAGCAGGTCGCCGAGGGCCGCGCCGGCCGCGGCGCCGAACGCACCCGGCGGCTCGACTCCGATGCGGCCGCCGTGCAGCTGGTGACGATCCACGCCAGCAAGGGGCTCGAGTACCCCATCGTCTACCTCCCCGCCGTCGCCGACCGGTTCGTGCCGAAGCCGACCCGGCCGCTGTTCCACGACGACGACGGGCAGCGCTGCCTCAACGTCGGCGGGGGAGGCGACGACTGGGCCGACCACTGCCGCCGCTGGGAGGACGAGGAGGCCGGCGAGTGGCTGCGGCTGCTGTACGTCGCGATCACCCGCGCCCAGTCCCAGGTCGTGTGCTGGTGGGCGCCGACAAAGAACGCCGTCGCCTCACCGCTCCACCGGATGCTGATGCGCGACGCCGGTGCCGCCGAGGTGCCCGACAGCCCGCGGGTGCCGAGCGACGACGACGTGGTCACCCTGTTCGCCGAGTGGCGCGACCGCGGCGGGCCCGCGCCCGAGCCGGCCCTGCACGGCGACCCCGGCGCCGACCCGCCGCGTCCGACCGCCCCGGGGCTCGACGTCCGCACCTTCACCCGCGACGTCGACACTGCCTGGCGCCGCACCTCCTACTCCTCGCTGAGCAAGGTCGAGGTCGCCACCGGGCCTGCGGGCGCGGTGGTGAGCGAGCCCGAGGTGACCGCGAAGGACGACGAGGAGGTGGCCGCCGCGGTGGACGTGCTCACGACAAGCGGGGTCTCGACAAGCTCGACCGACGTCGGGTCACCGATGGCGTGACCTGCCCTGTCGGCGCGACGTTCGGGTCGCTCGTGCACGCCGTGCTCGAGCACACCGACCCGCAGTCCGCCGACCTCAGGGCCGAGCTCCTCGGACACATCGACGAGCAGCTCGGCTGGTGGCCGGTCGACGACCTCGACCGCGAGGCGCTCGCCGACGCCCTGGTCGCGGTGTGCGACTCGCCGCTGGGTCCGCTCGCGGGCGCTGGCGCGACCCTGCGCGAGATCACGCTCGCCGACCGGCTGCGCGAGATGGACTTCGAGCTGCCGCTCGCCGGTGGCGACGTCCGCGGTGCGCCCGACCGACGTACGCCTCGGCGACCTGGCGCCCATCCTGCGCCGCCACCTCCCCGACGACGACCCGGTCGCGGCGTACGCCGACGCGCTGGTGGGCGAGCTCGCCGAGCAGAGCCTGCGCGGCTACCTCACCGGGTCGGTCGACGTCGTGCTGCGCGTGCGCGACGGCGCCGACGCCCGCTACCTCGTCGTCGACTACAAGACCAACTGGCTCGGCCCGGCCGACGAGCCGCTGACCGCCCACAGCTACCGACCCGAGGCACTGGCCGCCGCGATGGGCCACTCCGACTACCCGCTCCAGGCCCTGCTCTACGTCGCGGTCCTGCACCGGTTCCTGCGCTGGCGGCAGCCGGGCTACGACCCCGAGCGGCACCTCGGCGGCGTGCTCTACCTCTACCTGCGCGGCATGTGCGGCCCCGACACCCCGGTCGTCGACGGCCACCCGTGCGGCGTCTTCTCGTGGCGCCCGCCGGTCGCGCTGGTCGAGGAGCTCTCCGACCTGCTCGACGGCGTCGTCCCCGCGGGGGTGAGCAGATGACGGAGCTGTTCGAGCCGACCAGCGAGCTCGACTGGCGGATCGCCACCCGCGCCACCGGGCTGCTTGCGGACTTCAACACCGCCACGCTGCTCACCGCCGCCGACGTCCACGTCGCGTCCCGGATCGGGGTGCTCGGCGGCGAGACCGACGAGCGGGTGCTGCTCGCGGTCGCGCTGGCGGTGCGCGCCGTACGCCGCGGCTCCGTGTGCCTCGACCTCGCATCGGCGCCCGAGACCGTGCCCGACCTCGAGCTCGCCTGGCCCGACCACGACGCGTGGGTGGCCGCCCTCGAGGCGTCGTCGCTGCTGGAGCAGGGCGTGCTGCACTGGGAGCACGGCCTGCTCTACCTCGACCGCTACCACCGGCTCGAGACCCAGGTCTGCGACGACCTCCTGGCCCGCACCTCCCAGCCGCCACCCTCCGTCGACTCGACAAGGCTGGAGGCGACGATCGAGCTGATCGCCGACGACCAGTTCAGCGCCGAGCAACGGACCGCCGCGGCGGCCGCCGCCGGCCGGTGGACGACGGTCCTCACCGGCGGTCCCGGCACCGGCAAGACCACGACGGTGGCCCGGATGCTGGTGCTGCTCGCCGACCAGGCCGCCGCCGACGGAGGCCGGCTCTCCGTCGCGCTGGCCGCACCCACCGGCAAGGCCGCGACCCGGCTCCAGGAGGCGGTGCTGGAGGGACTCGACCGGATCGCCGCGCTGTCGCCGGAGGCGCGCGAGGCCGCCGAGCGCGTCGGCCGGCCGCCGGGCCTGACCCTCCACCGGCTGCTGGGCTGGCGGTTCGACAACAGCACCCGCTTCCGCCACGACCGCACCAACCGGCTGAAGTACGACGTGGTCGTCGTCGACGAGTCCTCGATGGTCGAGCTCACCCTGATGGGGCGGCTGCTCGAGGCGATCCGGCCGGAGTCGCGGCTGATCCTGGTCGGCGACCCGCAGCAGCTCACCTCCGTCGGCGCCGGCGCGGTGCTGAGCGACCTGGTCGCGGGGTACGACGGCTCACCGGCCACGCCGGTCTCCGCCCTCGCGACGAACCACCGCTCCGAGCAGGACATCAAGGAGCTCGCGGCCGCGCTGCGGGTCGGCGACGCCGACGGCGTGCTCGACGTGCTCCGCTCGGACTCCGACCAGGTGTCGTTCGTCGAGGTGGCCGACGACGAGCAGATCGCCGCCGCGCTCCGGCCGGAGTGCCTGAAGGGCGCGCTCGACGTCCTCGCCGCGGCCCAGGCCGAGGAGCCCGCCGTCGCCATCGGCGCCCTCGACCGGCACCGCCTGCTCTGCGCGCACCGCGAAGGCCCCTACGGCGTACGCCGCTGGAACCACCAGGTCGAGCGCTGGCTGGTCGAGGAGACCGGGGTCGAGATCTACGACCAGTGGTACGTCGGCCGGCCGCTGCTCGTGACCAGCAACGACTACACGCTCGACCTCTACAACGGTGAGATCGGCGTCGTCGTCCGCCAGGGCCGACGACCGCGGGCGTTCTTCGCCGGGTCCGAGCGGCTCAAGCAGGTCGCGCCCGGCCGGCTCGACGCCGTCGAGACCATGCACGCGATGACCATCCACAAGAGCCAGGGCAGCCAGGCGCAGTCGGTCACGGTGCTGCTGCCCGAGGCCGGCTCCCGGCTGCTCACCCGCGAGCTGTTCTACACCGCCGTCACCCGCGCGCAGCGCCACGTCCGCGTCGTCGGCACCGAGGAGGCCGTCCGTGCGGCCGTCGCCACCCACGCGCAGCGCGCCACGGGGCTGCGCCAGCGACTCGTGTCGAGCACGCACCACGTGACCGACCACTGGGAACCGAAACCTCCCGGCAACGTCCGACGGATACCGTGATCACGAACGAAAGGGAGTGGAGATGCCGTTCCTCCTGCGTGTGGAGCTGCCCGACGTCCCCGGTTCGCTGGGGCGCCTGGCCGCCGCGATCGGTGAGGCCGGCGGCGACATCGAGGCGATCGAGATCGTCGAGAAGGGTCCCGAGGGCGTGGCCGTCGACGACGTCCTGCTCGAGACCGCGCCCGGCGCGATGCCCGACTCGATCGTGTCCGCCTGCAACGCCCTCGACGGCGTGCGGGTGCTGTGGATCAGCCGGTACGCCGCCGGCGGCAACGTCTTCCTCGACCTCGAGGCGATCGAGGACCTGACCGCCCACCCGATGGAGGCACTCGACCGGCTGGTCGACCTGCTGCCCGCGGTGTTCCGCTCCGACTGGGGTGCCCGGGTCGGCCGGGACACCGGCGTCATCCACTCGACCGGCGGCGCACCCGAGAGCGTGCCCTGGGCCAAGCTCGACGGCAGCGGCCGGCTGGAGGTCGAGGACGACGTCAACCTCTACGCCGCCGCCCGCGTCGACGACGACGAGATCCTCGTGATCGGCCGCCGCGGCGGCCCCGACTTCCTCGACTCCGAGCTGGCCCGCCTCGGCCACCTGGCCGCGCTTGCGGTCTCGATCTCCCGCGCGGCGGCCGCCGCCGGCTGAGCGGACCTAGGCCACCGAGCGGATCCGGGTGACGAACACCGACCCGAGGATGCTCGCGCCGAACGCCACGGCGTACACCGCGAAGTAGCCGGTCGAGAACCCGTCGCCGTTGGTCTCGATGGTGCCGCCGGACCGCTCGACGACCTGGAGGATCACGTTGGCCAGGATCGGGGCGAACACCTGCGGCAGCGCGTTGGCGATGTTGATGACGCCGAGGTCCTTGGCGCGGTCCTCGGCGCCCGGGAGCACCTGGGTGATCAGGGCGAAGTCGACCGAGGTGTAGATGCCGAAGCCGCAGCCCATCACGGCCGCGGCGATCGCCGCCGTGGTCCAGGTCTGGCCGCCGCCGAGCAGCAGCGCGGCCGACCCGGCCACCACGCCGGACCAGATGACGAACACCTTCCGGCGGCCGCTCCGGTCGCTCCAGATCCCGAAGCCGACGGTGGTGAGGACCAGCGTCGCGGCGTAGATCGCGGTCAGCACGAACACCCGGTCGGCCGCCTCGTCGGACGTGTAGCCGACGACGTCCTGCATGAAGTAGAGGAGATAGAGCAGCCCGACCGCGTTGCCGAGGTTGACCAGGAACCGGGTCAGCCAGGCCCACGCGAAGTCGGGGTAGGTGCGCGGCGAGATCCAGAACGCCCGCAGGAACCGGCGCACCTCGAACGGCTCGCGCAGCTCGCGGGGCAGGGCGTGGTCGCGGGAGTTGAAGCAGTACGGCAGGGCCAGCGCGACGAGCACGGCGGCGGTGGCGAGGTAGCCGGCCGCGATGCTGCCGGTCGCCGACGCGATGCCGGTGCCGCCGACCACGCCGAGGGTCTGCGCGATCGCGAGGATGCCGCCGACCCGGCCGCGCCGGCCGACCGGCACCTGGTCGGGGATGGTCGCGGTGACCGCGGCGAGCATCGCGTTCAGGGTGGCCTGGACGCCGCACCAGCCGAGCGCCATCACCCACGCGCTGTCCGCCGTCGACAGCACGACGAGCGAGAGCGCGCCGCCGAGCGCGCCGCCCGCGACCCACGGCAGCCGCCGGCCCATCCGGAGCGTGGTCCGGTCGGAGAACGCACCGAACAGCGGGTTGCAGACGACGGACGTGAACGCGCCGACCCCGAGGACGAGGGAGAGGATCTCCTTCTTGTTGACCGGGTCGATCGCCTCGGCCTGCTGCGCGAGCAGCACCTGGATCGGGCCGAAGAAGCCGGCCCACAGGCCGATGCTCGCCAGCGTCAGGAACGCCACCCAGCGCGCGGGTGGGTTGAGGATCGGCTCCGCCAGTGCGGACGGTACGTCGACCGGCTCCGGCGGCAGCGTGCTCACCGGAGCATTGTGGCGGGAGTCAGCAGCCGACGTCGGTGATGTCGCCGGATTCGCGCACGCGCGTCGCGCGTGGTGACGCCGTACGCCGAGCAGTAGTAGAAGCTCAGCAGCGGGTCGCGCTGGAGGGTGACCGGCGCCCAGCGGCCGGCGCCGGCGGGCTCGAGGTAGCGGAACCTCTTGCCCAGCAGGGCGTCGGTGTTGTCCCGGTGCTTGAGGTAGCGGTCCAGCCAGGCCTGCACGTAGACGCTCGACAACGCCTGCCCGTAGCGGCTGGCCGGGAGCACCAGCGGGATGTCGGTGTACTCCAGGTGCGTGGACGCGCGCGGCACGACCAGCATCGAGTCGACCCCGGCCTTCCGCCACGCGTCGTACCCGGTCGCGCGCTCGCGCATCGGGTCCGGACCGTCGGGCGACGGCTCCGGCGTGAGCGAGCTGCCGCCGCTGAGGAACCACGGCGAGACGGTGAAGCCGTACTCCGACTGGATCGCCAGCGCGGGCACGACCGGCACGTTGCCGGCGCCGTCGAGCGGGCCGTCCGACCCCGGACCGGACAGCTTGTCCAGCGCCACGACCGCGGCGACCCGGCGGTCGGTGCCCTGCACCTTCGACACCGCGGCGGCGCCCATCGAGTGGCCGATGATCGCGATCCGCTTGGTCCGCCCGGGCGTGGCCGGGTCGGGGTCGGGCGAGCGGTCGAACAGCCGCCAGTACGGGTTGTGCGCGGTCACCTCGGCGCCGTCGGCGCGCGGGTTGGCGTAGGGGCGGTCCGGCGTCGAGGTGAAGAAGTCGAGCGCGTCCTCGGTGCCGACCACGAAGTTGGAGAGCTGCTGCGACGGCACGCCCGGGCAGCCGGTCGACTCACCGTCCTGCGGCTCGGCGAACGGGTCGCAGAACGGCAGCGCGTTGTCGTCGGCGGGGGAGTCCTCGTGCGGCAGCGTCTCGCTGGTGCCCTGCCCCTGCACGTCGTAGGTGAGCACGACGTAGCCGCGCTCGGCGAGGTCCTGGGCCAGCCACTCGTACATGCCCTCCGACCCCTGCACCGATCCCTCGGTCAGCACCACGCCCGGGTACGGCGCCTGCAGGGTGCGGCCGGTGTACGGGTCGCGGGCGCCCGGCGCGGGCCGGTAGACGGTGCCGCGCAGCAGCGCGCCGTACCGGTTGGTGAAGGCGACCCGCTCGATCCGGCCGCGGGTCTCCTCCCAGCCGGCGCGCAGCGGGTTCCCGACGTTCCAGCCGGGAGCGACGTTGCCGGGCGTGACCGCGAGCCGGGTCGGCGACGCGACCTGCGTCAGCAGCTGGTCGACGCCCTTCTGCGTGGATGCCGCGACCAGGGCCGGCAGGTACGCCGGGTTCTGGAGCTGGCCGCCCTCGCCGTGGATCCGGCCGTAGGCGTCCACGATGTTCTGGGTGTCCCGTGCCGTGTACTCCGGCGTGGTCGGGTCCGGTCCCGCCGTCGCGGGGGTGGCCGCGAGCGAGCAGGCGGTCAGCAGGGCCAGGGCAGGGACGAGTGGGCGCACGGACGTTCAACGAGACGCGCGGCCGCCCGAAGGTGAACGCGTCGGCCGTCAGGCGCGCTCGAGGAGGAAGACCGGGATCTCCCGGTCGGTCTTCTCCTGGTACTCGGCGTACGGCGCGTACTGCGCGACCGCGCGCTCCCACCACTCGGCCCGCTCCTCGCCCTCGGCGACCCGCACCTTGTAGGTGTGCGGCTCGGGGCCGTCCTGGAGCTCGACCTCGGGGTGGGCGAGGAAGTTGTGGTACCAGGTCGGGTGCTCCGGCGAGCCGCCCTTCGAGGCGACCGCGGCGTACACGCCGTCCTTCTCGACCCGCATGACCGGGTTCTTCCGCAGCTTCCCCGACTTCGCGCCGACCGAGGTGATCACGACGATCGGCCACTCGGCGTGACCGCGCAGGATGTTCGCCTCACGACCGCCGGTCGCTTCGTACTTCTCGACCTGGTCGCGGACCCATTGCGGCTGGGCTGGGTTCGTACTCTCCCGAAAGTGCCATGCCTGCTCCAACACCGAGGATCGGCGTCGTGTTCCATTACCGTTCCGTCCATGGGTCACCGCGAAGACTTCCTCGCCGCACTCCAGCAGGCCACCGCCGGCACGCCGTACGCCGTCACCCCGACCGAGGGCGGCTTCGACGTCGGCCTCGAGGTCGTGGACGCCCAGTGGTACGGCCTGTTCAACAAGGCCGGCCTCACGAAGACCTACGTGCACCACGTGCGGGTCTCCGAGGACGGCAGCTACTCGATCACCGACGACTCGCGGTCGGTCGAGTGGGTCGCGGGCGTCCCGCGGGTGAGCGCCGAGGCCAGCCGCCAGGTCGGCCGGGTCAAGGAGTTCGGCGTCCAGAAGATCTGGGCGTTCGACGAGCACGGCCAGCTGGGCAAGGTCGTCGACTACCGCTTCAACTCCGAGGAGGGCCGCGACCTCGTCACGACCGTCGGCAACCAGCTCGGGCTGAAGCAGGAGCGCGGCACGTCGGAGAAGATCGGCCTCTGGGTCGCGCTGCTCACCGTTGCGGGCCTCGTCGTCTGCGGCATCGTGATCGGCATCCTGGCCCTCGCCGGCGCCCTCTGACCACGGCGGCTCAGGACTCCCAGGTCACCTCGTCGTCGGGGACGACGCGCACGGTGGCCATGAAGTCCTGGAACTCCCGGCCGGCCTGCTCCACCTGGTCGGCGGCGCAGGACAGCGTGTAGAGCACGACCACGCGCTTGGTCGGGTCGTCGACGTCGACGTACGCCGCGACGACCTGCACCTGCCGCAGGTCGTAGGGCTGGCCCTCGATCGTGGCCCGCGCCGCGATCAGCTGGGTCACGGCCGGAGCCTGCTCGTTGCCGGTCGTCTTCCGGTCGACGAGCCGGGCGCCGCCGGCCTCCTGCTGGACCTTGACCACCGACTCGTCGGCGATCCGCTCCAGGCTGGTGTCGTCGTTGCGCCAGTCGCCGCTGATCGTGATCGTGGGCCGGTACGCCGTGTGGCCGAGCGACGAGCGCACGGCCAGGAACGCGGCGTTCACCACGCCGGCCGACTCGGGCTCGACGGGCTGCCACTCCGGCCCCGGCAGCTCGAAGCGGATGGGCAGAGGAAGCGTCTTGGTCACAGGATGTCTCCGATCGCGTCCACGATGTCACCACCGGTCTCCACCATCTTCGGCAGGTCCAGGGTGATCTCCCCACCGAGCTTGCCGCCCAGGCCGAGCGCGGCGCCACCGTGGGCGCCGATGGTGACCTTGCCGTCCTTGTAGCCGATGTCGGCGTCGCCGCTGATCCCGGCGCCGGCCCAGCCCTCGGCCGTGACCTCGCCGCCGACCCCGCCGACGTCGCCCCCGGCGGTGCCCGAGATCTTGCCGCCGGCGAACAGCTCGCCGCCCGCGTGCACGCCCGTCTTGCCGAAGTCGAGGTGGCCCTCGCCGGTGGCGCCGATCAGGCCCTCGCCCTTCAGGGAGCCCTCGGCGATGCCGTACTCGCCGTGCAGCTCGCCCTCGGCCTTGACGATCGCGAGGGTTCCGTCGGCGTTGATCTTCACGCCGTCGCCGTTGATCGTCGCCTCGGCCGAGCCGTCCGCGCCGAGCAGGGTCACCGACCCGTCCGCGTTGACGTGGAAGTCGCCGTAGTAGTCCTCCCACTTGCCCTCGGCCTTGCCGACGTAGACCTCGCCCTCGGCGCTGCCGAGGCTGATCTCGAAGGGGCTCTCGCCCTTGCCCTTCTCCTCGTCGCCGAAGGTCTGCTCCCAGAACTTCCAGTTGAACTTCGGGCCGTGCACCTCGCCGTCGGCGCCGAACCAGTCGCCGTCGCCCTCGGTCTTGCCGCCCTCGAGACCGCCGAGCGCGACCACGGCCTGCTGGCCGGCCTCGTCGAGAGCCTTGCGGGCGTCCTCGAGGATCTGCTCCGCCTCGTCGCGCAGCGCCTGCCCGGGGTCGTGGAACGGACCGGGAGGTCCGGGACGCAGCTGGGGCTGGCCGAAGGGCGACGACGGCGCGGAGGCGGCGGCGTTGTAGCGCTTGACCGCGTCGTTGTACGCCGTGACGGCTGCCTTCGTGGCCCGCTCGCCCTCCTCCCACTTGTCGATGGCCTCCTGGGCCTTGGCCTGGGCGGTGGAGAGCGCGCCGGCGTACGTGCTGAGCGCCGAGCCGGCCGCCTCCAGCAGGTCCTCGTAGGCGGAGTACTTCTTCAGCTCGCGATCCCGCGCCGACTCGTACGCCGCCAGGGCCAGGCCGCCGGCCCAGCCCGGCGTGGTGATCCCGCCGACGGCGCAGTGGATCTCGGAGACCTTCGTGCGCTCGTCGCTGAGCGCCGTGGCATTGCCGCGGACGTGCCCGACCTCGCCGGGGACCAGCTTCTTCGGGTCGGTGGTCTCCCCGAGCTGCATCGACGACGGCGCGGTCACGGTGTGCTCCCGAAGCCGGCACCGAACGGCGTCTGGAACTGGTTCGCGACACCGTTGTCGGTCTGCTCGTAGTTGTCGGCCGCGAACTCCAGCTGGCCGGCGATCGCCTCCGCGCCGCTGCGCAGCGCCTTGCCGGCCTGGTCGCACTGGTCGGCGACGGCCTGGAACCACTCCGCCAGCTCGACGTGGCCGAACGACTCCCCCGAGACGTTCGTGCTGTGGAAGTCGTAGCCCGCCAGGGGTTGCGTGGTGCTCCGCATCCGCGCTGCCGCCTGTCGCAGGTTCTCGACCAGGACCTCGTAGCTCATCTCTTCCTCTTCCCCCGTCCAGGAGCTCTGGTGACCGCACACCTACCCCGGTTTCGGCGACGGCAATCCACCGAATGTGAGCCAGGTCGCATCGAGGGGTGCCGATAGCCTGCGCCCATGAGCGCCATCGACGGGGTGTCGGAGATCTTCGACGCCGACGCCTGGGACGCGGTTCCCGGCTTCGACGACCTGACCGACCTGACCTACCACCGGGCGAAGGCGCACGGCACCGTCCGGGTCGCGTTCGACCGGCCGGACGTGCTCAACGCCTTCCGCCCGCACACCGTCGACGAGCTGCTCCGCGTGCTCGAGCACGCCCGCATCTCCAGCGACGTCGGCTGCGTGCTGCTCACCGGCAACGGCCCCAGCGCCAAGAACGACAAGTGGGCGTTCTGCACCGGCGGCGACCAGCGGATCCGGGGCCGCGCGGGCTACCAGTACGCGCGACCGGAGGACAGACGGCGAGCGGGCGAGACATCAGATTTGTCGACAAGGCCAAGCTCGGCCGGCTGCACATCCTGGAGTGCCAGCGGCTGATCCGGTTCATGCCGAAGGTCGTGATCTGCCTGGTCAACGGCTGGGCGGCCGGCGGCGGCCACTCGCTGCACGTCGTCTCGGACCTGACCCTGGCCAGCCGCGAGCACGGCCGGTTCAAGCAGACCGACGCCGACGTCGGCTCGTTCGACGGCGGGTTCGGGTCGGCGTACCTCGCCCGCCAGGTCGGCCAGAAGTTCGCCCGCGAGATCTTCTTCCTCGGCGACGTCTACGACGCCGAGGACGCGCACCGGATGGGCATGGTCAACAGGGTCGTCCCGCATGCCGACCTCGAGGCCGAGGCGCTGGAGTGGGGCCGCAAGATCAACGGCAAGTCGCCGACCGCCCAGCGGATGCTGAAGTACTCCTTCAACCTGATCGACGACGGGCTGGTCGGCCAGCAGCTCTTCGCCGGCGAGGCCACCCGCCTGGCCTACATGACCGACGAGGCCGTCGAGGGCCGCGACCAGTTCCTCGAGAAGCGCGACCCCGACTGGTCGCCAGTTCCCCTGGTACTACTGAGCAGGAGCCCCACATGACCAAGCACCTCCTCGCCGCAGCCGTGGCCGCCCTGGCGCTCGCCGGCTGCTCGGTCGACGTCGATGCCGGCTCGGGCGAGTCCGAGCCGACCACCGAGGCGTCGCCCGAGCAGATGGACGTCGCCGCGCTGGAGGAGCTCGTGGCCAGCGGCGTCACGCCCGACGACGCGGCAGCCGAGGTCGCCGCGGACTGTCCCGAGGGGATCGACGTCGAGGTTGACGCCACCCAGGACTGCCACCTCACGGTGGGCGAGGAGACCGTCGACGTGCACTTCGTCGTGACCGAGGTCGACGGCGACGAGATCACGGGCGCCGACTACACGCCGTACATCCCGGGCGACCGGCTCGCCGACACGATCCAGCAGCAGATGTCGAAGCAGGGCACCGCCCTGGACAGCGTGCAGTGCGACGAGGAGCTCACCGGCGAGAAGGGCGCCACGACCACCTGCACCGCCACCGCCGGCAACGACGAGGGCAACGTCGAGGTCGACGTCACCGAGGTGGACGGGCTCTTCATCAACTTCCACATGTTGGTCGTGGAGTGACCGCGTGAAGGTGGTCGTCCTGACCGGCGCCGGCATCTCCGCGGAGAGCGGGGTGCCGACCTTCCGCGACGCCGACGGGCTCTGGGAGGGACACCGGGTCGAGGACGTCGCGACCCCGGAGGCGTACGACGTGCAGCCGAGCGTCGTCCACCGCTTCTACGACGCCCGCCGCACGTCACTCGGCCGGGTCGCGCCGAACCCCGCGCACCTCGCCCTGGCGCGGCTCGAGGAGGCGCTCGGAGACGACCTGTTGGTGATCACCCAGAACATCGACGACCTGCACGAGCGCGCCGGGTCGTCCCGGGTGCTGCACATGCACGGCGAGCTCAAGTCCGCGCTCTGCCGCGCTTGCGCCGCGCGTACGCCGTGGACCAGCGACCTCGGCGACTTCCCGCCGTGCCCGCGGTGCGGTGTCACCGAGCTCCGGCCGGACGTCGTCTGGTTCGGCGAGATGCCCTACGAGATGGACCGGATCTTCGCGGCGCTCGACCAGGCCGACCTGTTCGTGGCGATCGGGACGTCGGGCGCGGTCTACCCGGCCGCCGGCTTCGTCCAGTTCGCGTCCGGCACCGGCGCCCGGACGCTCGAGCTCAACCTCGCGCGCAGCGAGGTCACCGGGCTCTTCGACGAGGCCCGGGTCGGGCCGGCCGGCGAGCTGGTGCCGCGCTGGGTCGACGAGCTGCTCGACGCGGAGGGGCCGGTCAGCAGCTAGCCGCGGGAGAGCTCGCCGATCAGCAGTGCGTCGAGCCGGTCGTACTCGTCGGCCATGCCGAGCCGCGGGATCCACTCGCGGACCATCGACTTGAACATCGCCCCGCTCTCGATGACCCGCGGGTCCATGTGCCCGAAGACCTCGAGGGTGACCACGCCGTACAGCGCCGCCCAGGCCTGCATGAACACCCACAGCATGCCGCGGTGCTCCTCCGGGATGTCCTCGACCTTGACCGGGAAGATCGGGTCGACGAGGGCGGCCGCGACGGCCGGCTCGAGCTCGTCGACCTCGGGGTGCGCGAACCGGTACCTCTCCCAGACCTGGATCAGCACGCCGTGGAAGTACAGGCCCGAGGTGGCCGCGGTCAGCAGCTCGCGGCGGACGCAGTTGCCGGCCGCGATCGGGTTCGCGAAGACGAGGGAGAACTCCCGGGGGCTGGCGTGCGCCCACTGTCGGAACGCCGCCGTCGCCAGGATCAGTCGCCCGCCCGGGTCGTCCTCGGGCACCGCCTCGGCCGCACGCATGAACCCGGCGGTCGCCGACTTGTCGATCTCGAACGCGACCAGGTCCACGAGCTCCTGGTAGTTGGCGACGTAGCGGTAGAGGGCCGGCGCGGTCATCCCCATCCGCGAGGCCACGGCGCGCAGGGAGAGCTCGGCGCCGTCCTCGCCGAGCAGCTCGCGCGAGACCGACACGATCTCCTCGAACGTCGCCTCGCGCTGGCGCTCGCGCCTCGTGGTCTGGGGCGTGGTCTGGGGCGTCGACACCTGGGTCACCCGAGTTCCTCCTAGTGGTTGACAGTCGGAGTTTACACCGTTTACGGTTTACACCGTTCACCTATCTTACATACCTTCACAGGAGTCGTCATGTTGGAGCGCTGGGGTGAGTTCGTGGCCCGTCGGGCCAAGTGGGTGCTGCTCACGGGAGTCGCCGTCGTGGTGGCCGCCGGGGTGTACGGCGGGGGCGTGTTCGACTCGCTCTCGCAGGGCGGCTTCGACGACCCGGACAGCGAGGCCTCCCGCGAGCTGAGCCTCGAGCGGGACACCTTCGGCAACCGCGGCGTGGACGCGGTGGCGATCTACTCCAGCGACGACCTGGCCGCCGACTCCCCGGAGTTCCAGGCCGCGGTCGAGGACGTCGTCGCGGGCATCCCCGACGGCACCACCTCGTCGGTGGTCACGTGGTACGACACCCAGCGCCCGGACATGATCAGCGAGGACGGCACGGCGATCCAGGTGCAGATCTCGCTCGAGGGCGAGAGCCAGGACGAGCTCCTCTCCAACTGGGACGAGGTCGAGCCGACGCTGGAGGCGGACGGCCTCGAGACCGACGTCGCGGGTGCGTTCGCGGTCTACGGCGACGTCAACGAGATCACCTCGGAGGACCTGCGCCGGGCCGAGGAGATCTCGCTCCCGATCGTGATCCTGCTGGCGCTGCTCATCTTCGGCAGCCTGGTCGCGGCCGCCATGCCCGCCATCGTCGGCGCCCTCGCGGTCGTCGGTGTCGCTCGCGGTCGTGCGGCTGATCACCGGCTTCACCGAGGTGTCGATCTTCTCGGTCAACGTGATCACCCTGCTCGGGATGGGCCTCGCGATCGACTACGCCCTGTTCATGATCAGCCGGTTCCGCGAGGAGCTGGCGAAGCTTCCACTCGACGACCCGGACGCGTCGGCGACGGCCGTGATCCGCACCATGAACACCGCGGGCCGCACCGTCCTCTTCTCCGGCCTCACCGTCGCCGCGGCCATGTCGTCGCTGCTGGTGTTCCCCCAGGCGTTCCTCAAGAGCATGGGGTACGGCGGCATGTCGGCCGTCGTGATCGCGATGATCGCGGCGCTCACCATGTTGCCGGCGACCCTGCGCCTGCTCGGCCGGCGGATCGACGCCGGCCGGCTGCCGTGGCGCCGGCACCGCCCCGTGACGGTCGAGAGCGACCACGGCTGGTGGGCACTCCTGGCGCGCGGCGTGATGCGGCGTCCGGTGGCGATCATCGTCGTGACCACGGCGGTCCTGCTCGCGGTCGCGTCGCCGTTCCTCGGCGTCAAGTGGGGCAGCGTCGACTACCGGGTCCTGCCCTCCGACGCCCCGGCGCACATGGCCGCGGACACCCTGAACGCGGAGTTCGGCGGCACCGAGCAGTCCAGCGCCAGCCTGCTCCTCACCGGCGCCAGCGAGCAGGACGTCGCGGCGTACACCCAGGAGATCGAGGAGGTCGACGGGATCGTCGGCGTCCAGCCGGTCGCGACCGAGGGCGACAGCACGCTGCTGCGCGCGGTCTGGGAGGGCAACAGCCAGACCGAGGAGTCGCAGGACATCGTCGCGGACCTGCGCCAGGTCGACCCCGCCGAGGGCGAGGTGCTGGTCGGCGGCACGACCGCCGACACCGTGGACCTGGTGTCCTCGGTCGGGAGCCACCTGCTGTGGATGGGCCTGATCGTGTTCGGCGTGATGCTGGTGCTGCTGTTCCTGGCGTTCGGCTCGGTGGTGCTGCCGTTCAAGGCGATCGTGATGAACGCCGTCTCGATCACCGCGTCCTTCGGCATCGTCACCTGGATCTTCCAGGACGGGCACCTGTCCGGCCTGCTCGGCTTCGAGGCGCAGGGTTACCTCGACGCGACCAACCCGATCCTGATGCTCGCCATCCTGTTCGGGCTGTCGATGGACTACGAGGTGTTCCTGCTCTCCCGGGTCCGCGAGCAGTGGGACAAGACCCACGACAACGACCTCGCCGTCGTGACCGGCGTCCAGAAGACGGGCCGGATCATCACCAGCGCCGCGCTGCTGCTGGCCGTGGTGATCGGCGCCTTCGGCCTGTCCGGCATCGTGTTCATGAAGATGATCGGGATCGGCATGCTGGTCGCGCTGATCATCGACGCCACGGTGGTCCGGGCGCTGCTCGTGCCCGCGACGATGAAGCTGCTCGGCCAGTGGAACTGGTGGGCACCCGGCCCGATGCGCCGCTGGTGGGAGAAGCACGGCTTCCGCGAGGGCGACGAGGCACCGACGCCGCCGACGCCGCGCGACCTCGTGGACGCCTGAGCGCTACCGACCCGACTGTGGTCTGATGCTCCCAACGTCATCGGGACAAGGGAGACACCAGTGCGGGGATTCAGGACAGCCGTGGGCGCGGCGAGCGTGCTCGCCCTGCTCACGGCCTGCGGGGGAAGCGACGGCGGCGACGAGGGCGGTGACGACGGCGGCGACAGCAGCTTCGCCGACGAGTCGGTCGATACGATCGTCGAGGAAGCGACCAAGGCGATGCAGGCGCTGGACTCGCTCCAGCTCGCAGGCGAGCTGACGTCGGACGGCCAGAAGATCTCGCTGGACATGACGGTGACCACCGACGGTGACTGCGAGGGCACGATCGGCCTCGCCGAGGGCCAGGCCGAGCTGGTCAGCGTCGGCGGCGAGTCGTGGTTCAAGCCCGACGAGGCCTTCTGGCGGTCGTTCGCCGGCCCGCAGGCCGACCAGATCATCGGCGTGGTCGGGAGCAACTGGGTGCTGCTGCCCCCGGAGGAGTCCGGCTTCACCGAGCTCTGCGACCTCGACGAGCTGCTCGACGAGCTCGACCGGGACGACGACAACAAGCTCACCAAGGCCGGCACCGAGGAGATCGACGGCCAGGAGACGGTGATCATCGAGGGCGAGTCCACGGAGGACGCCGACAACATCACCCGGGCCTGGGTCGCCACCGAGGGTGAGCACTACATCCTCCAGGTCGGCGGCTCCGGCGAGGACGAGGGCACGATCAGCTTCTCCGGCTTCAACGAGGACGTCGACATCCAGGCGCCGCCGGACGACGAGGTCGTCGACCTGTCTCAGGCGGGCTGAGCCCGCTCGCCGCCTCCGCGCGCCGGCGTACGCACGAGTACGCCGGCGTGAGGCGGCAGCGTCACCCCGTCGTCGCTCGCGCCCATCTCGTCGCTGGTGACGAACACCAGCTCCCCGTCGACCTCGACGAACTGTTCCTCGTCGCCGAAGTTGACCACGAGCTCCAGCGATCCACGGCGCATCCGGAAGACCCGGGTCTCCTCGTCGGCAGTGCACGCCACGGACCCGAACCTGGGGTCGGTGAGGTCGGGCTCGGTGCGCCGCAGCTCGGCCAGCCGCTGGTAGACCTCGAGCATCCGCGAGTGGGAGAAGTCCTCGAGCTCGGACCAGTCGAGCCGGGACCGCTCGAAGGTCGCCGGGTCCTGCGGGTCCGGGACGACGGCGGGGTCCCAGCCCATCCGCTCGAACTCCTTGATCCGGCCCTCGGCCGTCACCTTGCCCAGCTCCGGCTCGGGGTGGGAGGTGAAGAACTGGAACGGCGTCGACGCCGCCCACTCCTCGCCCTGGAACAGCATCGGCGTGAACGGCCCCGCCAGCGTCAGCAGGGCGGCGCAGGCCAGCTGGTTGTCGTCGAGGGTGGCGGACAGCCGGTCGCCGATCGCGCGGTTGCCGATCTGGTCGTGGTTCTGGTTGCAGACGACCAGTCGCCAGGTCGGCATCACGCCGGTGTCGATCGGGACGCCGTGCTCACGACCCCGGAAGGATGACCAGGTGCCGTCGTGGAAGAAGCCGCGCTCACAGACCTTGGCCAACGCTGACAGCGGCGCGAAGTCGGCGTAGTAGCCCGTGGTCTCGCCGGTCAGGGCGACGTGCACGGCGTGGTGGAAGTCGTCGCTCCACTGGGCGTGCAGGCCGAAGCCGCCGGCCTCGCGCGGGGTGACCAGGAGCGGGTCGTTGAGGTCGGACTCGGCGATCAGGGTCAGCGGCCGGCGCAGGTGGGCGGACAGGGCGGCGACCTCCATCGCCATCTCCTGCAGCAGGTGCGGGTCGGACTCGTCGTCGAGCGCGTGCACGGCGTCGAGGCGCAGCCCGTCGACGTGGTAGTCGTGCAGCCACATGCGGACGTTGTCGAGGATCAGGCGACGGACCTCCTCGGAGCCGTCACCGTCCAGGTTGACCAGGTCGCCCCAGGTGTTGCGACCGGACTTGAGGTAGGGCCCGAACTCCGGCAGGTAGTTCCCGGACGGGCCGAGGTGGTTGTAGACCACGTCCTGGATGACGCCGATCCCGGCCGCGTGGCAGCCGTCGACGAAGCGCTGGTAGCCGGCCGGGCCGCCGTACGTCTCGTGCACCGCCGACCAGAGCACGCCGTCGTACCCCCAGTTGTGCGGTGCCGTTGAACGCGTTGACCGGCATCAGCTCGACGAAGTCGACACCGATCGACAGCAGGTGGTCGAGCTTGCCGAGCGCGGCGTCGAAGGTGCCCTCCGGGGTGAAGGTGCCGACGTGGAGCTCGTAGACCAGCCCGCCGGCGAGCTGCCGCCCGGTCCAGGTGCGGTCCTGCCACTCGTACGCCGTGTGGTCGAACGAGCGGGACCGCTCGTGCACGCCGTTCGGCTGGCGACGCGACCGCGGGTCGGGCAGCACCCGGGCGTCGTCGTCGATCAGGTAGCCGTAGTCGACCTCGCCGGAAGGAACGTTGTCGCCGGGCGACCACCAGCCGTCGCCGGCCATCGTCATCTCGACCAGCGCGTCGCCGAGCGAGATGCGCACCCGCTCGGCGCGCGGCGCCCACACGTCGAACGGTCCCCGAGTCATTCGTCCTCCCTCACCAGCAGTGCCACCTGATAGTTGGTGAGCAACTGCGCGAGGTCAATCCCCCCGTCGGACTCGAAGGTGGTGTCGGTGATCACGTCCCGCCAGGTGCCGGCGGTCAGCTCGAGCCTCTCCTCCGCCCATCCGTCCGTGAGGGCGAGGCCGACCGGCAGTCGGGTGACCACCGTGACCGCGCCGCCGCGGTCGAACGCGAGCACGTGCTCGGCATTCGGGCCGGTCGCCGTCACTCCTGCGTACGTCGTGAACAGCTCGGGCCGGTCCCGCCGCAGCCGCAGTGCGCGGTGCGTGACCAGCAGCTTGCTGTGGCCCTGGTCGTCGGGACTGTCCGTGAGAGGCACGCCGGAGGCGTCGGTGAGCGCGCCGAGCAGCTCGGCGCGGAGGTCGAAGTCCACCGACCGGCGGTTGTCCGGGTCGACCAGGCTCTGCTCCCACAGCTCGCTGCCCTGGTAGACGTCCGGGACGCCGGGCATCGTGATCGACACGAGCTTGGCCGCGAGCGCGTTGGACCAGCCGGGGCCGGCCACCTGCGCGAGCAGCCCGTCGAGCACCGACCGCACCTCCGGGTCGTCGAAGGCCGCGTCGACGGCGGCGTGCACGGCGTCCTCGTAGGCCAGGTCCGGCGCGGTCCAGGTGGTCCGGTCGCCGGCCTCGCGCATCGCCTTCTCGGCGTACCCGTGCAGCCGCGCGCGCGACGCCGGCCAGGCTCCGAGGATGGCCTGCCAGAGCAGCTGCCCGAAGCCGGGGTCCGGCAGCGGCGCCAGCTCCAGCAGCCGGTCCAGCGCGTTCTCCCAGTGGTAGGGCAGCTCGGACAGCACGGTGATCCGGGCGCGGACGTCCTCCCCGCGCTTGGTGTCGTGGGTGGAGAGCGTGGTCATGGCGTGCGGGCGCTCGGCCTGGCGCGCGGTCATCAGGGTGTGGAAGTCGGCCACCCGGAGCGCGAACTCGCTGGGGTCGCCGCCGACCTCGTTGAGCGAGGTGAGCCGGGCCTGGCGGTAGAACGCGCAGTCCTCGACGCCCTTGGCCATCACCATGCCGCTGGTCTGCTGGAACCGCTTGGCCGGTGCCGAGCTGGCGTCGCCCAGAACCGGCGCGAGCGTGTCGAAGGTGGCGGCGAGGTCGGGTCGGTGCGTCGCGCGCCCGGGCGAATGCCTGGTCGAGGTGCTTGCGGCCTTCGGGGAGGTAGGAGCGGTAGACCGGGAAGCAGGCCAGCAGCTCGGCCACCGCATCCGCGATCGTGTCGCGCTCGCCGGCCACACCTTCCGCGACCAGCTCCCGCGTGATCCGGTTGACCTCGGAGCGGAGGATGCCGTCGGCGACCGCGCGCTTGGTGCCGTGCACCAGCTCCGCCCAGTCCAGCGGCTCGCCGCGGAGCCGGGTCTCGAGGGCGTCCAACGGGGCCTGGCCCTGGGGGTCGGTGAGCACCCGGTCGACCAGGCCGAGCGCGTCGTAGCCGGTGGTGCCGGCGGTGGCCCAGGACCACGGCAGCCGCTCGCCGGGCTCGAGGATCTTCTCGACCAGCACGTAGGCGCCGTCGGTCAGTGCGGCCAGGTCGTCGAGGTAGCCGCGCGGGTCGCGCAGGCCGTCGGGGTGGTCGACGCGCAGCCCGTCGACGAGCCCCTCCTCGAACCAGCGCCGGATCTCGACGTGCGAGTCCTCGAGGACCTGCGGGTCCTCGACGCGTACGCCGGCCAGCGTGTTGACCGCGAAGAACCGCCGGTAGTTGAGGCCGTCGTCGGCGACCTTCCAGTGCACGAGCTCGTAGTGCTGCTCCTCGAGGGTGGTGGTGCCGGGCGCCATCGGAAACCGGTGGTCGTGATAGCGCACCTCGCCGTCCTCCACGCGGATCGAGCCCTCGTCGTCGTCGCCGACCACGGGGATCCGGATCCGCCCGCCGCCGGCCTCCCAGTCGACGTCGAAGGCCTTCGCGTACGCCGACTCGCGGCCGTGCCGGAGCAGGTCCCACCACCAGGCGTTGTCGGGTGGGGTCGCGACACCGACGTGGTTCGGGACGATGTCGACGAGCACGCCCATCCCGAGGCGACGGGCCTCGGCCGACACCGCGGCCAGGCCCTTCTCGCCGCCGCGGGACGGGTCGATCCGGTCGTGCGCCACGACGTCGTACCCGTGGGTGCTGCCGGCTTCGGCCGCCAGCAGCGGGGAGAGGTAGACCCAGTCGGTGCCGAGCTCGTGGAGGTAGGGCAACCGGCGCGCCACCTCGAACAGGTCGAAGTCCTCGGTGACCTGGAGCCGGTAGGTGCTGACCGGGACCCGGGTCACGACGGCGTCTTCTTGGGCTTCGACTGGGCCGCGACCGATGCGGCGGCGGAGAGGTCCGGCTCCTCCTCGGGCGGGGTGTACTGCTTGAGCACCACGACGCTGCGGGTCTCGAGGGTGAAGGTCGACCCGGCCACTCGGGCGCTGTCGTCCTCGGCGGAGGCGCCGGTGTCGATCACCGCCTCCCACGCGTCGGCGTACTCGTCGGGCGGCAGGGTCACCTGGGCCGGGCCGTCGGCGTTGAAGTAGAGCAGGAAGTGCTCGTCGACGATCTTCTGGCCGCG
The DNA here is from genome assembly GCA_963803235.1 of uncultured Actinomycetota bacterium. Lineage (GTDB taxonomy): Bacteria > Actinomycetota > Actinomycetes > Propionibacteriales > Nocardioidaceae > Nocardioides. The sequence goes on along the minus strand of CAWDLL010000006.1, from coordinate 541,823 downwards.
CGGGTCGAGGCCGGCGATGCCGTGGCCGTTGAGGTACATCCCGATCGCCTGCGCACCGTCGGTCCAGTCCTGCTGCTCCATGGGCCGGCCGTCGAGGTGCAGCCAGACGATGTCGTTGAGCCGGTCGCCGTCGGCGCCCGCGGGCACCCGGACCGACCCTCCGGTGAAGAAGCGCTTGCGGCGGAACGTCGGGTGTTCCTTCCTCAGCCGGGCCACCGCCGCCGTGAACTCGACCAGCGGCTGGTCTGCCTCGTCCCAGTGCACCCAGCTGATCTCGGAGTCCTGGGCGTAGGTGTTGTTGTTGCCGTTCTGGGTCCGGCTCAGCTCGTCACCGTGCAACAGCATCGGGACGCCCTGGCTGAGCAGGAGGGTGGCGATGAAGTTGCGCTGCTCGCGCGCCCGGGCGGCCAGGATCTCCGGGTCGTCGGTCGGCCCCTCGATGCCGTGGTTCCAGGACCGGTTGTGGCTCTCGCCGTCCTTGTTGTCCTCGCCGTTCGCCTCGTTGTGCTTCTCGTTGTACGACACCAGGTCGCGCAGCGTGAAGCCGTCGTGGGCGGTGACGAAGTTGATGCTGGCGAAGGGGCGCCGTCCGGAGTGCTCGTAGAGGTCCGACGAACCGGCGATCCGGCTCGCGAACTCGCCCAGCGACGGCTCGCCGCGCCAGAAGTCGCGCACCGTGTCGCGGTAGGCGCCGTTCCACTCGGTCCACTGCGGCGGGAAGCCGCCGACCTGGTAGCCACCCGGGCCGATGTCCCAGGGCTCGGCGATCAGCTTCACCTGGCTCACGACGGGATCCTGCTGCACGAGCTCGAAGAACGTCGAGAGCCGGTCCACGTCGTAGAACTCGCGGGCCAGCGTCGACGCGAGGTCGAACCGGAACCCGTCGACGTGCATCTCGGTGACCCAGTAGCGCAAGGAGTCCATCAGCAGCTGCAGCGAGTGCGGGTGCCGGACGTTGAGGGAGTTCCCCGTGCCCGTGTAGTCCATGTAGTAGCGCTGGTCGTCCTCGACCAGGCGGTAGTACGCCGGGTTGTCGATGCCCTTGAAGCTCAGCGTCGGGCCGAGGTGGTTGCCCTCGGCAGTGTGGTTGTAGACGACGTCCAGGATCACCTCGATGCCCGCGGCGTGCATCGCCTTGACCATCGACTTGAACTCCTGCACCTGCTGGCCGAGCTCGCCGGTGGCGGCGTACGACGCCTGGGGCGCGAAGAAGGCCAGGGTGTTGTAGCCCCAGTAGTTGCTCAGGCCCTTGTCGAGCAGGGTGCTGTCCTGGATGAACTGGTGCACCGGCATCAGCTCGATCGCGGTGACGCCGAGCTTCTGCAGGTGGTTGGTGACCGCCGGGTGCGCGAGGCCGGCGTAGCTCCCGCGGAGGTCCTCGGGGACGTCCGGGTGCAGCTGGGTGAGCCCCTTGACGTGGGCCTCGTAGATGAAGCTCTCGTTGTAGGGGACGTCGAGCCGGCGGTCGCCCTCCCAGTCGAAGAACGGGTTGATGACGACGCCGTACGTCATGTGCGGCGCGGAGTCCTCGTCGTTGCGGGAGTCCGGGTCGCCGAAGGTGTAGCCGAACAGCGACTGGTCCCAGTCGATCTCACCGCTCGTCGCCTTGGCGTAGGGGTCGAGCAGCAGCTTGTTCGGGTTGCAGCGCAGGCCCTTCTCGGGCTCCCACGGACCGTGCACGCGGTAGCCGTAGCGCTGGCCCGGCTGCACGCTCGGCAGGTAGCAGTGCCAGACGTAGGCGTCGACCTCGGTCAGCTCGACCCGGGTCTCGGTGACCTTGCCCCTGGCGCCGGTCTCGAAGAGGCAGAGCTCCACGCGGTCGGCGGCCTCGCTGAAGAGCGCGAAGTTGGTGCCGCTCCCGTCGAAGGTCGCCCCGAGCGGGTAGGCCTGGCCCGGCCAGATCTCCACCACAATGCCTCCTGCAGTCGACGTCGAGCCGCATCGACGGCCACCATCCCACCCGGGCTCGGTACCCACGGATTGGAACGATCAAACCATACCTTCGGTATCGAACCCTCATCGCCCGTTCTGGCTGAAGTGCTGGTAGTCCTTCAGGCTCTGCCAGTCGCCGCCCCACTCCCAGCCGATGGACGCGAACGCGCGCACCACCTCGTCGCCGGGCTCGATCATCCCCGGGCGCGCGCGATCCCGGTCGAGGTAGGCGCTGGCCAGCTCCGGGATCACCAGATCCCCCTTCACGTAAGGGTTCTGGAAGCTGTTGACGTCGATCGCGAGGCCGTAGGCGTGCTGGGAGACCGTCGTGCTGCCCGGCGTCGTCCGGCAGCTGAACGCCGCCGTGTCGTTGCCGTCGCCGGTGGGTGGGGCGTCCAGGTCGGCCTTCGTGGTGATCACGAGGCGCTCCATCGGGAAGCGCGTCCGCGTAGAGCCGGCCGAAGACCGACACCAGGTCGTCGGCCACGGACTCGTTCACCAGGAGCTCGCCGGTGTGCCGCTCGTCGTCGAAGCCCCAGAACGTGAGCCGGATCCAGGCCAGGTCGGTGGCGGCGACCGGGCAGCTCGGCCGCCAGGTCGAGCGGGCGATCACGTCCGGTGGGGCCGGGCTGTCGATGCGGGCGTCGAAGCCGCGACCGGGCAGCGGTGGCAGCTCGTCGGGCAGCGTGAACCGGCGGTCGCGCAGCGCGGGCGGCGTCGGCTGGATCTCGCCGAACCCGTCCGGGCGCTCCGGCAGCACCCGGGTGCCGAGCCAGGGTGGCGGGACCGTGCCGAGCGGTGGGGCGCTTCTCCGGCTGCGTCGTGGGGCTGGGCGTGGGGGTCGGGGTGGGCGTGGACGTGGGTGTCGGGGACGGGCTCGAGGGCGGCTCGCCCGCGCTGGACGGCGCGTCGTCGGTGCAGCCGGCGAGCAGCCCCGCCACCAGGGTGGCCGTCGCGAGCGCCGCCGTACCTCGTCCCATGGGTCAAGGGAACCACGCCCCAGGTGGCCTGCCGGCCCGCCGTTACTCGCGGGTAGGATTGGGCCACCCGAGATCGCTGGAGGATCCATGAAGCGCACGATCTACGACGAGGACCACGAGGCGTTCCGCGCCAGCGTCAAGGAGTTCCTGGACCGCCAGGTGGTGCCGCACCTCGAGGAGCACGCAGCGGAGAAGGCGATCCCGCGCGACTTCTGGATCGAGGCCGGCAAGCAGGGCTTCCTCGGGCTCGAGATCCCGGAGGAGTACGGCGGCTCCGAGGCGGGGGACTACCGGTTCAACGCGGTGCTCACCGAGGAGCTCGCCCACGTGAACATGGCGCTCCCGTCCTGCGTCGGCATCCACGCCGACATCGTGGCGCCGTACCTCGTGCACCTCACCACCGACGAGCAGAAGAAGCGCTGGCTGCCCGGCTTCTGCTCCGGCGAGATCCTGACCGCGATCGGCATGACCGAGCCGTCGGGCGGCTCCGACCTCGCGGCGCTGAAGACCACCGCGGTCAAGGACGGCGACGACTGGATCCTCAACGGCTCCAAGACGTTCATCACCAACGGCTACTCCGCCGACCTGGTGATCGTGGCGGTGCGCACGTCGCCGGAGAAGAAGGCCAAGGGGATCACGCTGTTCGGCGTCGACACCTCGCTCGACGGCTACAGCCGCGGCCGCAAGCTGGACAAGGTCGGGCAGGACGAGTCGGACACCGCGGAGCTGTTCTTCGAGGACCTGCGGGTGTCGAACGACGACATCATCGGCGAGCTCGACAACGGCTTCATCCACATGATGACGTTCCTGCCGCAGGAGCGGCTCGGCTCCGCGATCACCAACCTCGCCCACGCCGCGAAGATCCTCGACGAGACGCTGCAGTACACCAAGGACCGCAAGGCCTTCGGGCAGTCGATCGGCCAGTTCCAGCACAACAAGTTCCTGCTCGCGGATCTCTACACGCGGGTCGAGGTCACCCAGCACTACGTCGACCAGTGCGTGCTCGCGCACATGAAGGGCGAGCTCACCCCGATCGACGCGGCCAAGGCCAAGTGGTGGACCGCCCAGGTGCAGAACGACGTCCTCGACCACTGCGTCCAGCTGCACGGTGGCTACGGCTTCATGAACGAGTACCGCGTCGCCCGCGCCTGGCGGGACGCCCGGGTCACCAAGATCTGGGCCGGCTCGAACGAGATCATGAAGGAGCTGATCGGGCGCGACCTGGGGCTCTAGCGAGCGCCCAATTCCCTGGTTAACCAGGGAATTGCGCACCCGGCCGGGGAAACTTCCTTGGTCAACTGCCCATTTCCCTGGCCCGATCCGGGCAGCCAGCAGCACGGATAGCGCAGCCTTTCCTTGCTTGCGGGACCCGTACGCCGGTCCAAGGATGACCCCATGACCATCGATGCCGGCCCCCTCGACATCCCGGTCGGGCCGCACGACGACGAGCCGCACGACGAGGGGCTGCACGGCCGCCTCAACTGGCTCCGCGCCAGCGTGCTCGGCGCCAACGACGGCATCGTCTCGACCGCCGGCATCGTGATGGGCGCCGCCGGCGCGACCAGCGACCGGACCACGATCCTCGTGGCCGGTGTCGCCGGCCTGGTCGCGGGCGCGCTGAGCATGGCGGCGGGGGAGTACGTCTCGGTCAGCACCCAGCGCGACTCCGAGCAGGCGCTGCTCGACAAGGAGCGCCAGGAGCTCGAGGACGACCCGCAGGACGAGCTGGCCGAGCTCGCCGACCTCTACGTCCAGAAGGGGCTCACCGAGCCGCTCGCGCTCGAGGTCGCCCGGCAGCTCACCGCCCACGACGCCCTGGGCGCGCACGCCGAGGCCGAGCTCGGGATCGACCCCGACGACCTGACCAGCCCGTGGCAGGCGGCCTGGGCGTCGATGCTGTCGTTCACCCTGGGCGCACTGCTGCCGCTGCTCACGATCACCCTGGTCCCCACCGACGCTCCGGATCTGGGTCACCGTCGCCGCCGTGACCGTCGCCCTGATGCTCACCGGCTGGGTCTCGGCGCGGCTCGGCCACGGCCCCGCCGGCCGGGCCGTCGCCCGCAACATCGGCGGTGGCCTGTTCGCCATGGCCGCGACGTACGCCATCGGCACGCTGCTCGGCACCCAGATCGGCTGACGTACCTTCGCCGCATGCGGATGTTCGTGGCGCTCGTCCCGCCCGACGAGGCGGTCGAGGACCTCGAGGAGTTCCTGGCCCCGCGCCGGGAGGCGGGCGCGTTCCGGTGGGCGCGGCCGGAGCAGTTCCACGTGACGCTGGCGTTCCTGGCCGAGGTGACCGACCGGCAGCTCGACGACCTCCTGGAGCGGCTGGCGCGCGCGGGCAAGCGGCGTACGCCGTTCCCGACCCGGATCACCGGCGGCGGCGCGTTCCCGAACGCCGGCCGCGCCCGCGTCCTCTGGGCCGGCCTCGACCTCGACGAGCAGGCTCGCACCGAGCTGACGCGGCTCGCCACCGGCGCCCGCGCCGCCGCCTCGAAGGCGGGCATCGCCGTCGACGGCCAGCGGTTCAAGCCGCACGTCACGCTCGCCCGGCTCGGCCGGCCTGCGGAGGTCTCGAAGTGGGTCCGGCTCCTCGACGCCTACCGCGGACCGAGCTGGTCCGCCGACCGGATGACCCTGGTCGCGTCGTACCTCGGCGAGGGTCCCGGCGGCCGGCCCCGCTACGAGACGGTGGCCGAAGTGGAACTCCTCACCACGCCGAGAACGTGAGATGGGTGTCGGGCCGAGCGAATCATCCCCTAGGTTGCAGCGAGTGAAGATCGCTGTAGCCAGGGAGACCAGAGACGGTGAGTCACGGGTCGCGATGGTGCCGGAGCTGGTCGGCAAGCTGACCGAGCTGGGCTAGGACGTGGCCGTCGAGCCGGGCGCGGGCGCGCACGCGCTGATCGCCGACGAGGAGTACGCCGAGGCCGGCGCGACCGTCGACGGGCGACGCGCTCGAGGGCGCCGACCTGATCGTGTCGGTGCAGCCGCTGCCGAGCGAGACGGTGCGCCGGCTCCCCCGCGGGACCGCCACCATCTCGTTCCTGCCGACCAACCAGGAGCAGGCGCTGGTCGCCGACCTGCGCGACTGCGGCGTCACGTCGTGCGCGATGGAGCTGGTCCCGCGGATCTCGCGCGCGCAGTCGATGGACGCGCTCTCGTCCCAGGCGCTGGTCGCCGGCTACCGCTGCGCGATCGTCGCGGCCGGGATGCTGCGCCGCTTCTTCCCCCTGAACATGACCGCCGCCGGCACCGTCCAGCCGGCCGAGCATCGTCGTCCTCGGCGCCGGCGTCGCCGGGCTCCAGGCGATCGCGACCGCCAAGCGGCTCGGCGCCGTCGTCAAGGCGTACGACGTCCGCGCGGCCGCCGCGGAGGAGATCCGGTCGGTGGGCGCGCAGGCGATCGAGCTCGAGCTGGAGACGCTCGAGGGCGCCGGCGGCTACGCCCGGGAGATGACCGAGGACCGGGCCGCCCGGCAGCGCGACCTGCTCGCGCCGTACATCGCCGACGGCCGACGCCCTGATCACCACCGCCGCCGTCCCGGGCCGACAGGCGCCGATGCTGGTGACCAGCGAGATGGTCGAGCAGATGAAGCCCGGCTCGGTCGTGGTCGACCTGGCCGCCGAGACCGGCGGCAACGTCGAGGGCTCGGTCCCGGGCGAGGTGGTCCGGATCGGCAACGCCCAGGTGTGGGGCGGCCGCAACGTGCCGTCCCAGATGCCCGGCCCGGCGTCGAAGCTCTACGCCCAGAACATCGTCAACATCGTCACCCTGATGACCGCAGACCTCCGACGAGGGCGGCGCGTTCGCCCCGGACTTCGAGGACGAGATCGTGATCGGCGCCTGCGTCACCCACGACGGCGCGATCCGCCACGAGCCGACCCGCGAGGCCCTCGAAGGCCCGCGCCCCGGAAGGAGAGCAGGCATGAGTGAGGAAATCGTCTGGCTGACGATCTTCGTCCTCAGCGTCTTCGTCGGCATCGAGGTGATCTCGAAGGTCTCCTCGACGCTGCACACGCCGCTGATGTCCGGCGCCAACGCGATCCACGGGATCATCCTGCTCGGCGCGATCATCGTCACCGGCACGACCGACAACGACGTGGCCCTCGTCGTCGGGCTGGTCGCGATCGTGCTGGCCGCGGTCAACATGGTCGGTGGCTTCGTGGTGACCGACCGGATGCTGCAGATGTTCGTGCGGAAGAAGCCCAAGAAGCCCGCGGCCGACGCCGGCAGTGCTGGCCGGAGCGGGGGGTGCCGCGTGATGCCCACCTGGGTCCAGCTCGACCTACCTCGCCTGCGCGGTCTGCTTCATCCTCGCGCTCAAGGGCCTGTCCGGGCCGAAGACCGCCCGCAACGGCAACCTGCTCGGCGCCGCCGCTGCGGTCGTCGCCTGCGCGGTGCCGTTCTTCTACCTCGAGCTCGACCACGTGCCGCTGATCCTGGTCGCGATCGCCATCGGCACCGTCGGCGGTGTCTACGGCGCGCAGAAGGTCCAGATGACGCAGATGCCGCAGATGGTGGCGCTGTTCAACGGCGTCGGCGGCGGCGCGGCGGCCCTGGTGGCGCTGCTCGAGCTGCACGAGATCGCGCCGTTCGGCGACTCCGTCGGCTGGTTCGTGCTGGCCGCGACGGCGTTCACGATCGCGGTCGGCTCGGTCTCGTTCGCCGGCTCGATCGTCACCTTCGCCAAGCTCCAGGAGCTGATGACGTCGCGGCCGGTGGTCTTCCCCGGCCTGCCGATCGTCTTCGCGCTGGCCCTGATCGCGACGCTCGGGCTCGTCGGTGGTCACCGTGACCGAGCCCGACGGTCTGGATCGGCGATCGTGCTGGCCCTGGTCGGCCTGCTGGTCGGCGTGCTGCTGGTGCTGCCGGTCGGCGGCGCCGACGTACCGATCGTGATCTCGCTGCTCAACGCGTTCACCGGCCTGACCGTCGCCGCCGGCGGCTACGTCCTCTCCAACACCGTGCTGCTCGTGGCCGGCACCCTGGTCGGGGCGTCCGGTACCTTCCTCACCCTGCTGATGGCCAACGCGATGGGCCGCTCGGTCACCAACATCCTGTTCGGCGCGCTCAAGGGCGGCTCCACGCTCGGCGCCGGCGAGGCCTCCGACCGGCCGGTGAGGTCCGCCGGCCCGGAGGACGTCGCGATCCTGCTCGGGTACGCCGACCGCGTGATCATCGTGCCCGGCTACGGCCTCGCGGTCGCCCAGGCGCAGCACACGCTGCGCGAGCTGGTCGACGTGCTCGGCGAGCGCGGCACCAAGGTCGACTACGCCATCCACCCGGTCGCCGGCCGGATGCCCGGCCACATGAACGTGCTGCTCGCCGAGGCGCAGGTGCCCTACGAGCAGCTGAGCGAGATGGACGAGATCAACGGCGACTTCAAGGACACCGACGTGGTGCTGGTCGTCGGCGCGAACGACGTGGTCAACCCGGCCGCGAAGACCACGCCCGGCGCCCCGATCTACGGCATGCCGATCCTCAACGCCGACGAGGCCAAGCAGATCATCTTCATGAAGCGCTCGATGCGGCCCGGCTTCGCCGGCATCGAGAACGAGCTGCTCTTCGACGAGAAGACCACCCTGCTGTTCGGCGACGCCAAGGACTCGATGGGCAAGCTGCTCAACGCGGTCAAGGCGCTGTAGCCGGGACTTTCCGAGGCCTGGCCCGTTGAACCATCCGTACGCCGCCGGACCAGGAAGGCAGGACACGGAGATGACCGACGACGACGACGAGCGCCTGGGGCGCCCGGACGGACACCGCTACGACGCACCCGAGTCCGACGAGACGCGGATCGGCAAGGAGTGGACCTACGCCGTGCTCGGGATCCTGGTGCTGGTGATCCTGGTGCTGATCGCGACCGGGACCGTGCAGATCTTCCCGGGCTGACGCCGGCGACGACGGATCAGCCGGCGACGACGCCGTACAGCCGGTCGCCGGCGTCGCCGAGGCCCGGGCACGATGTAGCCCTTGTCGTTGAGCTTCTCGTCCATCGCCGCGGTCACCACGCGTCACCGGGACGTCGATGCCGGCGAGCTCCTTCTCCAGCCGCTCGCAGCCCTCGGGCGCGGCCAGCAGGCAGATCGCGGTGATGTCGTCGGCGCCGCGGTCGGTGAGGAACTGGATCGCCGCGGCCAGGGTGCCGCCGGTGGCGAGCATCGGGTCGAGGACGTAGCACTGGCGGCCGGACAGGTCGTCCGGCAGCCGCTCGGCGTACGTCGAGGCCTCGAGCGTCTCCTCGTTGCGCACCATGCCGAGGAAGCCGACCTCGGCGGTCGGCAGCAGCCGCATCATCCCGTCGAGCATGCCGAGGCCCGGCGCGCAGGATCGGCACCACCAGCGGCTTCGGGCGGGCCAGCTTGACCCCGGTCGTCGGCGCCGACCGGCGTGACGATCTCCTCGGCCGACACCCGGACGTCGCGCGTCGCCTCGTAGGCGAGCAGCGTCACCAGCTCGTCGGCGAGCCGGCGGAAGGTCGGCGAGTCGGTGTTCTCGTCCCGCAGAGCGGTGAGCTTGTGGGCGACGAGCGGGTGGTCGACGACGTGGGTGCGCATGGCGGAAACCCTAGTGCAGCAAGGCGGCGCCACCGGATCCGACGGTGATCCGGCAGCGAGACTCAGGGCTTGGCCCGACGGCACCCTGTCTGTCACTCTGGACGACGTCCCGTCGGGCCACCGGTGAACGGAGGATGTCATGGCCGAGCAGCAGGACGGAGTCGACTTCGCCGTGGCCGCCTACCGCGAGGAGGGCGTCTGGCAGGTCCAGGAGCTCGCCCACGACGTCCTCGGCGACGTCGACGCGCTCTCCCACGCCCTGCGCCGCTTCCCCGGTGACGGCGGCGCCGTCGGCATGGTCGCCATCGACGAGGACTTCTTCCTGATCGTCCGGGTCGCCGGCGCGATGACCCGCGTGCTGCTCTCCGACGTCACCGCCGCCGACGAGTGGGAGCTGGCCAGCTCCGCCGTCGACTTCCTCGGTCTGCCGATGCCCGAGGACGAGGACGACCAGGTCCCGGCCGGCGACCTCGACCTCCTCGGCGACCTCGGGCATGCACGCGATGGACATGGGCGTGCTGCTCGACGACTTCGAGCTCTACCCCGACGAGATGCTCTCCGACGTCGCCCGCCGGCTCGGCTTCGGCTCGCTGTTCGACGAGGCCGTCGGCCTCGCCTCCGCGTGAGCACCCCGTGCCCCCGTCGTACGACGCGGCGATGCGCGCCGCCCTCGACGAGGCGCGCGCGGCCCTCGCCACCGGCGACGTCCCGATCGGCGCCGTGGTCGTCGACGAGGCCGGCGAGGTGCTCGGGCGCGGCCGCAACGTCCGCGAGGCCGACGCCGACCCGACCGGCCACGCCGAGGTGGTCGCGCTGCGCGAGGCGGCCCGCGCCCGCGGCGAGTGGCGGCTCTCCGGCTGCACCCTCGTCGTCACCCTCGAGCCGTGCACGATGTGCGCCGGCGCCGCCGTCCTGGCCCGGGTCGACCGGCTCGTCTTCGGTGCGTACGACGAGAAGGCCGGCGCCGTCGGCAGCCTCTGGGACGTGGTCCGCGACCGCCGGCTCAACCACCGCCCCGAGGTCGTGACCGGCGTGCTGGCGGACGAGTCGACGGCGCTGCTCGACGAGTTCTTCCAGGACCGGCGCCGGCTAGCCCAGGGTCGACGTCCGGGCGACCAGCTCGGGGGTGAACGTCACCTGCTGGTGCGCGTGGTTCGGGTTGGTCGCCTCGTCGATGACCAGCTCGGCCGCCGTCCGGCCCAGCTGCTGGCGCGGCTGCCGGACCGAGGTCAGCGGCACCGCGGCGGCCGCGGCGAACTCGATGTCGTCGTACCCCACGATCGCGAGGTCCTCGGGCACCCGCAGCCCCGCGCTGATCGACTGCTGGAGCAGGCCGAGCGCGACCAGGTCGTTGGCGCAGAACGCCGCGGTCGGCCGGTTCCGCTTCGCGCATCCCGGCCAGCCGCTCGCCGGCGGACCTGCCCTCGGCGACGGTGAGCGCCTCGCACGGGATCGCGACCAGGTCCTCGTCGGGCAGCCCGGCCTCGGCCCAGGCGGCGCGTGCGCCCTCGAGGCGGTCGCGGACCTGGCCGATCGAGTGCGGCCCGCCGACGAACGCGACCCGGGTGTGCCCCCGGTCGACGAGGTGCGCGACCGCCAGCCGGCCGCCGAGCACGTCGTCGACGGCCACCGAGCAGAAGCTGTCGTCCTGCCGGATCCGGTCCACGATCACCACCGGGGTGCCGTGCCGCGCGATCGCGTCCAGGGCCGGGCGCCTCGGGGTCGACCGGCGTGATCAGGATGCCCTGCACCCGCTGCTGCTGGAGGTGCGCCAGGTGGGTGTCCTCGCGCGCGGCCCGGTTGTCGCTGTTGCAGATGAACAGCGAGAGCGCCGCGGACTCCGCGGCCAGCTCGATGCCCTGCGCGACGTCGGTGAAGAACGGGTTGCCCGCGTCGAGCATCACGTAGGCGAGCGCGCTGGTCTTGCCCACGCGGAGGGCCCGGGCCGACTCGTTGCGGACGAAGCCGAGGTCGGCCATCGCGCGCTCGACCCGCTCCCGGGTGGTCGCGCTCACCAGGTCGGGCCGGTTCAGGACGTTGGAGACGGTGCCGAGCGAGACGCCCGGCCCGCGCGGCGACGTCCTTGACCGACGCGCCTCGGCGGCCGAACTGAGGCGACGAATCCCGCGACCTCCACCACGTCCTCCCTCGCGCCTCATCGACTGGAACCTTTCAATGCCGACGCCAGTCTGCCGTCTCGGCCCCGGTCATGGGCGCAACCGGCAGCCGATGACGCACGTCGCCCAGGCCCCGCGCCACGAGCAGCTCGCCGCCGTCGAGGGTCTGCCACGACGCCGGTCGCGGTGTCCCAGGTCCGCCACATCCGCTGGTCGCAGACGACCTGCGCGGTGACCGACTCCCCGGCCGGTACGTCGACGCCCGCCCAGCCGACCAGGCGCACGGGCTGGTCGTCGCGCTGCGGGTCGAGGTAGACCTGCACGACCTCCCGCGAGTCGAGGGCCGCGGTGTTGGTCGACCTCGACGGAGACCGTCCGGTCCGCGACCGTGACCGCGGACCCGTAGGACCAGTCGCCGTACCCCAGCCCGTGCCCGAACCAGTACGCCGGCTCCGGAGCCCGAGCCCGCGGCGTGCCCGCGGTAGCCGATGAACGTGCCCTCGTCGTAGGAGAGCACGCCGTCCGTGGGGACGACCTCCCAGGCCGGGGTGGCCCCGTCGGCGATCGGGAACGTCGTGACCAGCCGGCCGGCCGGCTCGACCTCGTTGAGCAGGGCCGCCGCGACCGCGTGCCCGCCCTCCTGGCCGGGGATGCCGGCCCAGAGGATGGCCTCCACCTCGTCGCGCCACGGCATCAGCACCGGCGTGGCCGCGTTCACCACGACCACGGTCCGCGCGGGCCACGGCAGCGACGGCCGAGACCAGCTCGTCCTGCCGGCCGGGCAGGGCCAGCGTCGCCTTGTCGAGCGCCTCGGTCTCCTGCTCCTCGGTGAGCCCGACCACGACGACCGCCACCTCGGCCTCCGCCGCCGCGGCGACCGCGGCCGCGATGGCCTCGTCGTCCGTCGGGGGAGTGGGCTCGACGACCAGGCCGAGCATGCTGTGCGCCAGCCGGAAGCCGGTCAGGTCGACCTCGGCGACCACCTCGGTGGCGTTCCGCGAGGACGACGTCGGTCTCCCAGCCCGGCGGGCGCAGGATCGCCTCGGCCAGGTCGTCGGTGTCCATCCGCGGTGCGGCCGAGCCGGTGAAGTCGCCGGCCCGGAACGTCCAGTCGCCGGCTCCGAGCACGCCGAGCCGCAGCGCGCCCGGCAGGCACGATCGCGGAGAGCTCGGCCCGGGCCGGGCGGCCGCGAGGCGCCGTCGAGGTGCACGTCGGTGTAGCCCTCGGCCGCGAGGTCGTCGCGGATCAGCTCCCCGGAGGCGTCGTAGACCCTGACCCGGACGCCGCCGTCGCCGGTGACCGGGTCGGTGACGAGGTCGCGCCGCGGCTTGCCGCGGTCGCGAGCGCACCGCCACCCCGTCGACGACGGTCACGCCGGCACCCAGCCGGGAGGTGAGTCCTTCGGCCACGCTGACCTGGTGGGGCGCGCGCACCTGCGCCGAGCCGCCGCCCATGCAGGTCGTCTCCAGGGCGTTCCGCCCGATCAGCGCCACCCGGGTGTCGCGCGCGAGAGGAAGGGTGCCGTCGTTGCGGAGCACGGTCATGCCCGAGGCCGCCAGGTCGCGCAGCTGCGCACGGCGTACGTCGCTGTCGGGCTCCGACGGGCTCGGCCGGCCAGGACCGCGGCTCGCCGAGCGCGCCGACCCGCGAGGCCAGCCGCAGCAGCCGGAGCACGTGGTCGTCGAGGACCTCGCTCGGCCACCTCGCCGCTCTCGACGGCGTCGACCAGGGCGTCGCCCCACGGCCCGTTCGGGCCCGGGCATGACCAGGTCGAGCCCGCCGTTCGCGGCGGGGCCGGCGGACTTGGTGGCGAACCAGTCCGACATCAGCAGACCGCTCCATCCCCACTCCTGCTTGAGGATTCCGTTGTTGATGTCGTCCTGCTCGGTCGCGGGGACGCCGTTCACGTCGTTGTACGCCGCCATCACCGACCACGGGTCGGAGTCCTGGACGGCGATCTCGAACGGCAGCAGGTAGAGCTCGCGCAGGGTCCGCTCGTCGACCCGGCTGTTCACGGTGTGCCGCTCGGTCTCCGCCTCGTTCGCGACGAGGTGCTTGAGGCAGGCGCCGATGCCGCGCTCCTGCAGGCCGCGCACGTACGCCGCGGCCAGCCGGCCGGTCAGCAGCGGGTCCTCGGAGTAGGCCTCGAAGAGCCGGCCGCCGAGCGGGGTGCGGTGCAGGTTGATGGTGGGACCGAGGACGACGTGGATGTGCTGCCGCTCGGCCTCCTCGGCCAGCAGTGCGCCGACCTCGTGGGCGACCTCCTCGCTCCAGGCCGAGGCCAGGAGCGTCGCGTTCGGCAGGAGGCTGGCGCGCGGGCCGCTGCTGAACTCCACGCCGCGGACGCCGGTCGGTCCGTCGGAGAACGCCATCGCCGCCAGCTCGACGGCCGGCTCGTCGTGCAGGGTGAAGAACGTGGCGCCGGTGAGCAGCCGGACCTTGGCCCGGACGTCGAGCTTGCCCAGCAGGTCCTCGAGGTTCATGCGGTCTCCCTGGTGTGGGTCTGCGAGCCCTCGGCCAGCACGACGTCGGGCTCGCCCTCGAGGGAGAGCACGCCGCTGACGCCCGGGGGCAGGGTGGTCTGCACGCTGAGTGTCCCGGACTCGATCCGCCAGGCCACCTCGATCCGGCCGCTGCGCGGTCTCCAGCGCCGTCTCTGCCCAGGTCAGGCCGCCGCCGGGCCGGGGAGCGACGCGCACCGCGGCGTACCCCGGCTCCGTCGCCGACAGGCCGCCGATCGTGCGGTGCATCCAGTCGGCCACCGCGCCCAGTGCGTAGTGGTTGAAGCTGGTCATGTCGCCCGGGTTGATGGTGCCGTCGGGCAGCATCGAGTCCCAGCGCTCCCAGACCGTGGTCGCGCCCATGGTCACGGGGTAGAGCCAGGACGGGCACTCGCGCTGGAGCAGCAGCTGGTAGGCGTCGTCGACGTGACCGGTCAGCGTCAGCGCGTCCGTGATGAACGGGGTGCCGGCGAAGCCGGTGGAGATGCGGTGGCCGCTCTTGGCGACCAGCTGCGCGAGCCGCTCACCCGCGAACGCCGTCTGCTCCTCGTCGAGGAGGCCGAAGACGATGGCGAGGGTGTAGACGGTGGTGCAGTCGGAGCGGATGGTGCCGTCGTCGGCGACGTAGTTGTCGACGAACGCCACGCGGGTGCGCTCGGCCAGGGCGCGGAAGGTCTCGGCGTCGTCGGCGCGACCCAGCAGGGCCGCCGTCTCCGCCACGAGCGACGCGGACCGGTAGAGGCAGGCGGTGGCGACGACTCCGCGGTCGGCCTTGGCGTTCCAGGGCTCGTGCGGCGACGCGTCCGGGTCGAGCCAGTCGCCGAACTGGAACGACGTGTCCCACAGCCCGGCGGGCGACAGCAGCGTCTCGACCCGGCGTACGTGGGCCGTCATCGAGTCGTACTGCCGCTCCAGCACGGCCGGGTCGCCGTACGCCTGGTAGAGCGTCCACGGCACCCAGACGGCCGCGTCGCTCCAGACCGCGGTGCTGTCCGGCTCCGGGAAGTCCCCGGGTGACGGGCAGGTGCTTGAGGACGTCGGGGACGACGAACGGCACCATCCCGTCGCGGTGCTGCTGCTCCAGGTCCAGGTCGACCAGCCAGTCGGCCAGGAAGGTCTCGACGTCGAACAGGTACGCCGCGGACGGTGCGAACGCGGCGATGTCGCCGGTCCAGCCGAGCCGTTCGTTGCGCTGCGGGCAGTCGGTGGGCAGGTCGAGGAAGTTCCCCTTGGTGCCCCACACGACGTTGCGGTGCAGCTGGTTGAGCTCCGGCTCGGAGCACTCGAAGAAGCCGGTGCGCGCCAGGTCGGAGTGGACGACGACCGCCTCGAGGTCGTCCGCGGTGAGCTCTCCGGGCCACCCGCTGACCTCGGCGTACCGGAAGCCGTGGAAGGTCTTCGTGGGCTCGAAGAAGTCCTCGTCGCCGCTGAGGATGAACCGGTCGGTGGCCTGCCGCGTCCCGCAGCGGGCGGACGCCGAGCTCGTCGTGCTCGAGCACCTCCGCATGCCGGATCCGGATCTCGCTGCCCTGCGGGCCGCGCACGGTGAACCTGAGCCAGCCGACCAGGTTCTGCCCGAAGTCGACCAGGGTCCGCCCGGACGGCGAGGACCAGATCTTCGTCGGCCGGACGACGTCCTGGCGCGAGACCGGCGGGCCGACGTACGGCTGGAGCGTGCCGAGGTCGAAGTCCAGGGGCCGCACCGGCACGAAGGCCGCGAGCGGCTTGCCCGGCCTCCAGGCCTCGGCGTCGGCCGGTCGGAGCCACGTGTCGGACCGCCGGCCGGCGTCGATGGTCTGGCCGTCGTAGAGGTCGTCCGTGAGGACGTCACTGCAGCCCGCGCGCCAGGACTCGTCGGTGACGACGACCTGGCGATGCCCGTCGGCGAAGTCGATCTCGAGCTGGGCGATGAGGCCGAGGTCCTTGCCGTAGATCGCCCGGGATCCCACGAACCCGAGACGCCCGCGGTACCACCCGTTGCCGACCGACACGGCGAGCACGGTGGTGTCGTCGAGCAGGTCGGTGACGTCGTACGAGCGGTAGCGCAGGCGCCACTCGTACGACGACCAGCCGGGGCTCAGGACGTCGTCGCCGACGGGGGTCCCGTTGAGGAAGGCCTCGTAGATGCCGAGGCTGCTGATGTGCAGCGCGGCCGAGGTGACGGCGCCGTGGCCGGGGTCGAGCTCGATCTCCTTGCGGAAGATCGGCGCGGTGCCCAGCTCGACGACGGGCGTGATCATGGACGCGGTCCAGGTCGGAGACATGGTCGCCTTTCGAAGGTGCGAGGAGGGTGGGCGTCAGCCCTTGACGGAGCCGGCGGTCATGCCGGAGACGATCTGGCGCTGGAAGAACATGAACATGATCAGCGGCGGGATCGTGACCAGCAGGATGTCCATGAACAGCAGGTTGAACGAGCTGTTGTACTGGCTCTGGAAGTTGAAGAGCGTCAGCTGGACGGTGGCGTTCTCGTCGCCCGGAAGGAAGTAGAGCGGGTTGGCGAAGTCGTTCCAGATGAAGACCGACTGGACCACGACGACGGTGACGATGATCGGCTTGAGCAGCGGGAACACGACCCGGAAGAACAGGTTGAGCGGTCCGGCGCCGTCGATGATCGCGGCCTCGTCGAGCTCCTTGGGGATGCCGGCGATGAAGGCCTGGAACAGCAGCACGCAGAAGGCCAGCGCGTAGGCGATCTCCACCAGGATCAGGCCGGGCATGGTCTTGAACAGCTCGACCTTCTGCAGCACCCAGATCGTGGGGACGACGGCGGCCGGGAGGACCAGGCCGGACAGGATCACCAGGTTGAGCACGGTGGTCCACCGGCTCTTGCGCCGCTGGAGGACGAAGGCCGCCATGGCGGCCATGATCACCACGACGGTGACGCTCACCACGGTGAGGATCGTGCTGTTGATGAAGGCCACGATGACGATGTAGTCGCGGGCCTGGAGCACGTCCTGCAGGTTCTGCAGGAACTGCCAGTCGCTCGGCCAGGAGAAGCCTGAGCAGTGCCGACTCCTGCTGGGTCTTGACCGCGGTCAGGACGATGAACGCGAACGGAACCAGGAAGACGACTCGCGAAGACCACGACGCGACGGCGCTGAGCCAGTAGTTCGGCTTGGTGGCGGTGGAGGTGGAGGTACTCATGGTCAGTCGTCCTTACGGTTGAGGTACCAGAACAGCGGCAGCACGATCACGACGACGAGCAGGAACAGCACCACGTTGCCTGCGGTCGACAGCCCGTAGAAGCCGGCCTGGTACTGCTTGTAGACCACCGATGCCAGCACGTCGGAGGTGAAGCCCGGGCCGCCCTTGGTCATCGTCCAGATCAGGTCGAACTTCCGCAGGCCGCCGATGAGCGACAAGATGACGACCGAGATGGTGGCGGGCTTGGCCAGCGGGAGGGTGATGTTCCAGAACCGCTGGAAGGCGCTGGCTCCGTCGCTCTTGGCGGCCTCGAAGTACTCCCCGGGGATGGACAGGATGCCGGCCATGAAGATGACCGTGGCCAGTCCCACGCCCTGCCAGACGTCGACGAACGCGACCGAGAGCAGCGCCCAGTGCGGGTCCACCAGCCAGGCAGGGCCAGATATGCCGACGACGTCGAGGGCCTGGTTGATCGCGCCCTTGGTCGGGTGCATGAGCGCCTGGAAGGTGAAGCCGATCCCGACCGTGCTCACCAGGACCGGGAAGAAGGCGACCGTGCGCATGAAGCCACGGCCGACGATCGGTCCGGTCAGGAGCACCGCGAGCAGCATGCCGATGACGACCTTGAGGCCGCAGGTCACGGCTGCGTAGATCAGCGTGTGCGTGAGTCCCGAGACGAGCGCCGGCTCGGCGAAGAACTGCCGGTAGTTGTCCAGCCCGATGAACTCCTGGTCGAACAGCGTCCACCGGGTGAGGCTGAAGTAGAACGCGATGACCGACGGCACCACGAAGAACACGGTGAAGACCAGTCCACCCGGGAGCAGGAACCAGAACGGGTACGTGCTCTTGCGCTTGCGCGCTGGCTGTGGCGCGCGGCGTCTGGCCGTGTCCGCCTTGGGCGGGCTCTGGATCGTGTCTGTCATCGTCTTGCCTTCCCTCCGGGGCGTCCCGGGCCCGCTCGGAGCGAGCCCGGGACGGTCGCCGGTGTGGTTACCAGCCCTCGAGACCGAGCTGCTGGGCCTGCTTCTCGACGTCCTGGTCGTAGAGCGCCGCGCCGTCGTCCGCGGGGCGGATCCCGGAGCCCACCTCGACGGTGATCTGCTCCAGGGCAGGGCCCTTGATCGGCGAGAGGAACTCCAGGGCAGGAGTCACGTTGCCCGCGTCGACGTAGGCGGACAGGTCCTTGACGGCCGTGGCGACGTCGCTGGGCAGCTCGCAGGTCTTGACCGCGAACGGGCCACCCACCGGAGCGGCACTGGCCATCGCCTCGCAACCCTCGGGCGAGGCCGCGAACGCCTGGAACTTCTTGGCCGCCTCGAGCTTCTCGCCCTCGACGGTCTTGGGGATGTAGAGGCCCGACGGGATCCACAGGGTGGCACCGTTCGAGGCGGCGTCGTCACCCGGCATGGCGAAGAAGCCCACGTCGTCGACCTTGTCCGGGGAGACGCCCGTTGCGATCGCGGGGATGCCGAACGTGATCATCGGGTAGTGGGCCGCCTTGCCGGTGGCGATCGCCTCGAGGCCCTCGGTGAACTTGGCCGACGCGTAGTCCTCGTTCAGGTAGCCCGCTTCCTCGACGTCCTGCAGGTGCTGGAAACCTTCCTCCGCCTCGGGAGTCGTGGCGAACTTCGCCTCGTTGTTCGTGTACGGCCTCGGCCCAGCCCGGGTTCGCAGCCTCGACGTTGTGGTAGTCGGCGAGCACGAAGATCTGCGACGTCCAGGTGTCCCCGAAGGTCTGCTCGACCGGGGCGACGTCCTGCCGCCTTGATCTTCTCGTTGTTGGCCATGAACTCGTCCCAGGTCGTGGGGACCTCGAGCCCGAGCTTCTCGTAGAGCGGGATGTTGTAGAAGATCCCGCCGCCGGTGATGGTCTGCCACGGGGAGCCGTAGACGTCGTCGCCGGCGGTGACCACCTCCTTGAAGGTGTCGTCCAGGTCGGCGACCCAGGGCTCGTCCGTGACCGGAGTCAGGTTCGTCGTCGGCGCGATCGCCTGGAAGAGCGACCCGGAGTTGTACTCGAACACGTCGGCCATGTCCCCGGTCGACAGCCTGGTCTTGACCATGTTGTCGCCCTCGGCACCACCCGGACGGGTGTCCAGCTTGACGTCGATGTCCGGGTTGGCCTCTTCGAACGCCTTGATCACCGCTTCGGCGATCACGACGTTGTTCGGGTCGTTGTTGGTCAGGAACGTGATCTCGTTGCCGGAGCTGCTGTCGTCCGAGCCGCCGAGCCCGCTGCACGCTGACAGCGACAGCGCGCCGGCGGTCAGGATCGCGACCGCGGAGCCGGTGCGTCGTGAGGTACGGAACCTCATGTGAACCTCCAGGGGATGGACCGCCGGGGCGATCGCTGGTCGTTGTCGGAGCGGTCCGGGTGTCGGTGTGTAGACCGATCTCCGTTGTAACGGGCATCACAGTAGACCGATCTACTCGGCGAAGACAAGACCTATTTCGAAACGTTTCAAAATATCTGGACGATCGGGCGGCGGAGTGCGACGGGGCGACGGAGAACGGTCTACAGTTGTGCCCATGTCGAACAGCGCGAGGCGGTCGGTCACGATCAACGACGTGGCTCGCGAGGCCGGAGTCTCCCGGGCCGCGGTCTCGAAGGTGATCCGCAACGCCTACGGCGTGAGCCCGCAGCATGCGCGGACGCGTGGAGGCCGCCATCGCAGCGCTCGGCTACCGGCCCAGCGTCGCCGCCAGGGCGCTGCGCGGCTCGAGCTACCGGCTGGGCCTGGAGATCCCGCACGTCAGCGCCCGGTTCATGACCCAGATCGTCGAGGGCGCCAAGCGCGCGCTGGTCGGCACGCCGTACCAGCTGGTGCTGGCGCCGGCGGAGGGGCCGGAGTACGACACCATCGAGTCGCTGGCCGACGGCCTCGTCGACGGCATCATCGCGGTCTCGCCCCTGGTCGACCCGGCCTGGCTGGAGAACCTGGCCCGTCGGGTCCCGATCGTGATGCTGGGCCGGCACGACCAGCTCGGCAGCCTACGACACGGTGGTCGGCGACGACGTGGCCGGCGCGAGGGCGGCGATGCGGCCACCTGCTCGAGCTCGGGCATCGCCGGATCGCCCACCTGACCGAGCCCGAGGCCGTGACCGTCCCGGGATCCGGAACGCCGCACTCCATCCGACTGCAGACCTACCTGGCGTGCATGGCCGAGGCCGGCCTCGCGGACCAGGTCGCTGATCGCCCGCGGAGGGACGACGCCCAGGAGGGAGCTCGCCGGGCCACCGCGGAGCTGCTCGCGAGGCGCGACGCCGCCGACGGCGATCTTCGCCGCCCACGACGACCTCGCGATGGGCGCCCTGGCCGGTATCGCCGACGCCGGCCTCGGCCGCGGCGAGGTGTCGGTCGTGGGCTACGACAACACCGACCTGGCCGCGCACCCGCTGATCGACCTGACCTCGGTCGACCAGCAGGGCGAGGAGATGGGCGAGCAGGCGGTCACGATGCTGCTGGAGCGCCTCCAGGGGCGGACCGAGCCCCGGGAGTTCGTCGTCGGCTCCCAGCCTCCAGGTCCGCACGTCGACCGGGCCTCCGCTCGGCGCATCGGCTGCCGCGACGCTGGATTTGAAACGGTCTAATCCACCGGATCGGCACGATTCCGCATAATTCCGGCCTCCGGGCTTGACGGCTGTGACTGCCGTCACCTAACTTCGTCGCAGACGAATTGAAACCTTTCAATCAGGAGTCACCGCATGACCGAACCGGCCACCGCAGCCCTCGAGCTGCGTGACGTCGCCAAGTCCTTCGGCTCGGTGCGGGCGCTCCGCTCCGGCAGCCTCGTCGTCGACAGCGGCTCGATCCACGCGCTGGTCGGCGAGAACGGCGCCGGCAAGTCGACGCTGGTCAAGATCGTGGCCGGCGTCCACCAGCGCGACGCCGGGACCTTCCGGTTCCGCGGCGAGGACGTCGACTTCGGCTCGACCGCCGAGTCGAAGGCCGCCGGGATCGCCGTGATCTACCAGGAGCCCACGCTGTTCCCCGACCTCTCGGTCGCCGAGAACATCTTCATGGGCCGCCAGCCGATCGGCCGCGGCGCGCCGGATCGACCGGGCCGCGATGTACGCCGAGTCGACCGCCCTGTTCGACCGGCTCGGCGTCGCGCATCGACCCGCGCCGGTCCCGCCCGCGGGCTCTCGATCGCCGACCAGCAGATCATCGAGATCGCCAAGGCGATCTCGCTGGACGCCAGCCCTCCTGGTGATGGACGAGCCGACCGCCGCCCTCAGCGGGGTCGAGGTCGAGCGCCTCTTCGCCGTGGCCCGCAGCCTGCGCGACGAGGGTCGCGCCCTGGTCTTCATCTCGCACCGCTTCGACGAGGTCTTCGCCCTCTGCGACCAGGTCACCGTGATGCGGGACGGCGAGTACGTCTCGACCGACGCCATCGCCGAGACCTCCGTCGACGAGATCGTCGCCCGGATGGTCGGCCGCGAGGTCGGCGACCTGTTCCCCAAGAGCGAGGCCGAGATCGGCGACGTCGTGCTCGAGGTCGAGGGCCTCACCAGCGCCGGCACCTTCCACGACGTCTCCTTCTCCGTGCGCGCCGGCGAGATCGTCGGCCTGGCCGGCCTGGTCGGCGCCGGCCGCAGCGAGATCGCCCGCGCCGTCTTCGGCGTCGACAAGTACGACGCCGGCCGGGTCCGGCTGTCCGGCCGCGACGTACGCCGCCACGACCCGCGCGCCGCCGTCCGCGCCGGCATCGCGTTCGTGCCCGAGGACCGCCGCAAGCAGGGCCTGGTCATGGAGAGCTCGGTCGCCCGCAACGTCGCCGGGGTGATCCGCGGTCGGCTGACGCACGCCGGGCTGCTCTCGAACCGCGACGAGAACCGCGCGGCCGCGCCGTGGGCCGGTCGGCTGGAGGTGAAGACCAGCGCCCTCGACATGCACGCCACCACCATGAGCGGCGGCAACCAGCAGAAGGTCGTGCTCGCCAAGTGGCTCGCCACCGAGCCGAGGCTGCTGATCGTCGACGAGCCCACCCGCGGCATCGACATCGGCACCAAGGCCGAGGTGCACCGGCTGCTGTCCGACCTCGCCGGCCAGGGCATCGCGATCTTGATGATCTCCTCCGAGCTCCCCGAGGTGCTCGGCATGTCCGACCGGGTCCTGGTCGTCTGCGAGGGCCGGATCACCGCCGAGCTCGACCGCGACGACGCAACCCCCGAGACCGTCATGCGCGCCGCGACCGCCACGGTCACCCACTCGGCCGACGTGGCCGACCACAACCGCGAGGAGGTGACGGCATGAGCGACACCCTCCTCGTCGAGCCGAGCCGGATCTCGCCCACCCGCCGCGCCCTGGGCGTCGTGCTCCACTCCCGCGAGATCGCGGTCGCGGCGGTGCTCGTCGCCGTCATCGTGCTGGCCACGCTCAAGAGCGGCAGCTTCCTCTTCAGCGACAACGGCTGGCGCAACCTGCTGCTGACGCCGTCGATCCTGCTCCTGCTCGCGGTCGGCCAGACGGTGGTCATCATCACCCGCAACGTCGACCTGTCCGTCGGCTCCATCCTCGGCCTCACGGCGTACCTCACCGGCACGCTCTTCGCCGACCACCCGGGCATCCCGATCGTCGTCGTCTTCCTGGCGGGCATGCTGATGGGCGCGGCTGCTCGGCCTGGTCAACGGCGTCCTGGTCGCCTTCGGCAAGGTGCCGGCGCTGGTGATCACGCTCGGCACGCTCTACATCTACCGCGGCGCGTTCCTCACCTGGGCCGGCAGCGACCGGATCAACCCCTCCGACATGCCCGACGCGTTCCTCGACCTCGGCACCAAGTCGATCGTGCTCCATCCCGATCCTCACGATCATCGCGCTCGTCGTGCTGGGCGTCGTCGGCTACTACCTCTACTCCGCGCGCAGCGGCCGCGAGCTCTACGCGATCGGGTCCGACCCGGACGCCGCCGTCCTCTACGGCCTGAACGTACGCCGCCGGGTGCTCACCGCGTTCGTCCTCTGCGGCGCGCTCGCCGGCCTGGCCGGCGTGTTCTACACCGCCCGCTACGGCACGGTCAGCTCCGGCGCGGGCTACGGCATGGAGCTGCAGGCCGTGGGTGCCGCCGTCATCGGCGGCGTCGCGATCTTCGGCGGCAGCGGCACCGTCTGGGGCGCCGCGATCGGCGCCTTCCTGCTGGTCACGATCAACCGGGCGCTGCCGGTCGTCGGCATCTCCGACTTCTGGCAGCGCGCCGTCGTCGGCGCCCTGATCATCGCCGCGGTCGTGCTCGACCGGGTGCTTCGCCCTGCGACAGGAACGCCGGCTCGTCGCCGCCCGTGACGAGATGAGGAACCAGGCATGACGCACCTCCGTCCTGTCCCGACCCGACAAGGACGCGGCCCGCACCTACCCGGCGTACTCGCGGCCGCTGTGGCAGCGGGTGCTGCTCACCCGCGAGTTCGCGGTGATCGCGCTGCTGGTCGCCGTCGTCGTCTACGCGAACGGCAACGTCGAGAACTTCGACGGCCCGCTGACGCATCTACTACCTGTTCCTCGACATGGCGCCGATCCTGCTGATCGCGCTGCCGATGACGCTGATCATCATCACCGGCGAGATCGACCTCTCGGTCGCCAGCGTCGTGGGCCTGAGCAGCGTCCTGGTCGGCGTGCTGCACCAGGACGCCGGGATGTCGATCCCGGCCGCCGCCGTGGTGGCGATCCTGGTCGGCGCGGTGTGCGGCGCCTTCAACGGCTTCCTCGTCGCGTACGTCGGGCTCCCGTCGCTGGCGGTCACGATCGGCACCCTCGCGCTCTACCGCGGCATCGCGGTCGGCCTGCTCGGCACCAAGGCGGTCACCGACTTCCCCGAGAAGTGGACCGACCTGGCCAAGGAGCGGATCGTCGAGGACTCCAGCTACCCGATGGTCCTGATCCCGTTCGTGCTGCTCGCTGGTGATCTTCGTGCTCCTGCTGCACTTCTCGTCGTTCGGCCGGGGGATCTTCGAGATCGGCCTGAACGCCGAGGCGGCGCACTTCTCCGGCGTCAACGTCGCGCGCACCAAGCTCTGGCTGTTCGTGCTGGCCGGCGCGGTCTCCGCGTTCGCCGGCATCTACTACACGCTGCGCTTCGGCAGCGCCCGCGGCGACAACGCCACCGGCCTGGAGCTCCAGGTGATCGCGGCCGTGCTGCTCGGCGGCGTCTCGATCTTCGGCGGCCGCGGCGCCCTGCACGGCGTGGTCGCCGGCGTCCTCCTGATCGGCGTCCTCACCAGCGCCATGCGGCTGGAGGGCCAGACGGTCAACGTCATCAACATCGTCATCGGAGCGCTCCTGGTGCTCTCGGTGATCTCCACGAGCTTCCTCGCCTGGGTCTCGGCCCGGATCTCTGGCGGAGGAGGGGGCCGGCTGTCAGGCCTGGTCCCGCGCAGGCGCCGACGGACGGCCGCCGGCAGTAGCACCAACGAAAGGTGAGCACATGAAGTTCCAGAACCGGCGCCTGGCCGCCCTGGCCGCGGTGACCCTGGTGGCCAGCATGGGCCTGGCCGCCTGCGGCGGCGACGACGACAGTGGCGACGACGGCGGCGGCGGCGGTGGCGGCGGCGACGTCACGATCACGATGCTGCCGAAGAACCTCGGCAACCCCTACTTCGACACCAGCACCGCGGGCGCCAAGAAGGCGGCCGACGAGATCGGCGCGCACCGTCGAGGAGGTCGGCCCCGACGCCAGCTCGCCGGACGCCCAGGTGCCGTTCATCAACACCGCCGCCCAGCAGGGCGTCGAGCGCGCTCATCGTGTCGGCCAACGACCCGCCGCGCTCTGCGACTCGCTCGACGAGGCCCGCGGCGCCGGCGTCAAGGTCGTGACCTTCGACTCCGACACCGACCCCGAGTGCCGCGACCTGTTCATCAACCAGGCCACGGCCGAGGGCATCGCCAAGGTGCAGGTCGACCTGATCGCCGAGCAGATCGGCGACGAGGGCGAGATCGCCATCCTCTCGGCGGCGGCCAACGCCACCAACCAGAACGCCTGGATCGAGATGATGGAGACCGAGCTCGCGGAGAACCACCCGAACATCGAGCTGGTCGACACGGTCTACGGCGACGACGACGACCAGAAGTCGTTCGACAAGACCGCGGCGCTGCTGCAGTCCCACCCGAACCTCAAGGGCATCATCTCGCCGACCACGGTCGGGATCGCGGCCGCTGCTCGCTACCTGTCGACTCGGACGCCAAGGGCAAGGTCGCGCTGACCGGCCTCGGCACGCCGAACCAGATGCGCGACTTCGTCGAGGACGGCACCGTCACCGCGTTCGCCCTCTGGAACCCGGGCGACCTCGGCTACCTCGCGGCGTACGCCGCCGAGCGCCCTGGCCAACGGCGACATCACCGGCGAGGAGGGCGACACCTTCGAGGCGGGCGACCTCGGCGAGTACACCGTCGAGGACGGACGGCGTCGTGCTCCTGGGCGACCCGTTCGTGTTCGACAAGTCACAACATCGGCGACTTCGACTTCTGAGTCGACGCCACAGCCACGCTGCCGGCCGGTCCGGCGCCAGCCTCGCGGGCCGGCCGGCAGCACCACACCGACCGCCCACGGCACACCAGCGGAAGGCTCGGTCGATGCAACGCGTCTGCTTCCAGCTCCAGGTCCGGCCCGACCGGATCGCGGAGTACCGCGAGCGCCACGCCGCGGTGTGGCCGGACATGCTCCGCGCGCTGCACGAGACCGGGTGGCACAACTACTCGCTCTTCCTGCGCGATGACGGGCTGCTGATCGGGTACTTCGAGACACCCGACCTGGCCGCCGCGCAGGCAGGCGATGCAGGCCACCGAGGTCAACGCCCGGTGGCAGGCGGAGATGGCCGAGTTCTTCGAGGAGCTCGACGGTCGCGCCCCGGACGAGGGCTTCCTCGTCCTCGACGAGGTCTTCCACCTGGAGGACCAGCTCCCGACGAACGCGACGCACGACCGAAGTGATGTGAGATGACGACGTTCAGCGAGATCGCGCCGCTCCTGGAGGGCCAGGCGATCGAGGTCCCCTCCTGGGCCTACGGCAACTCCGGCACCCGGTTCAAGGTGTTCGGCAGCCCCGGCACCCCGCGCACGGTCGAGGAGAAGATCGCGGACGCCGCGGCGGTGCACCGGTTCACCGGGCTCGCGCCGATCGTGTCGCTGCACATCCCGTGGGACCTGGTCGACGACTACGCCGCGCTCCGCGCGTACGCCGAGGACCTCGGCGTCGCGCTCGGGACGATCAACTCCAACACGTTCCAGGACGACGACTACAAGCTCGGCGCCCTGACCCACACCGACCCGAAGATCCGGCAGAAGGCGATCGACCACCACTTCGAGTGCATCGACGTGATGGACGCGACCGGGTCGCGGGACCTGAAGATCTGGCTGGCCGAGGGCACCAACTACCCGGGCCAGGGCGACATGCGCGGCCGGCAGGACCGGCTCGCGGAGTCACTCGCGACGATCTACGACCGGGTCGGCGAGGACCAGCGGCTGGTGCTGGAGTACAAGTTCTTCGAGCCGGCGTTCTACCACACCGACGTCCCGGACTGGGGCACGTCGTACGCCCAGGTGGCCGCGCTCGGCGACCGCGCGTTCGTCTGCCTCGACACCGGCCACCACGCGCCGGGCACCAACATCGAGTTCATCGTCGCCCAGCTGCTGCGGCTCGGGAAGCTCGGCTCGTTCGACTTCAACAGCCGCTTCTACGCCGACGACGACCTGATCGTCGGGCGCGGCCGACCCGTTCCAGCTGTTCCGGATCCTGTTCGAGGTGCATCCGCGGCGGCGGCTTCGGCCCCGACAGCGACGTCGCGTTCATGCTCGACCAGTGCCACAACATCGAGAAGAAGATCCCCGGCCAGATCCGGTCGGTGCTCAACGTGCAGGAGATGACCGCACGCGCGCTGCTCGTCGACCGGGACGCGCTGACCGCGGCGCAGGAGTCCGGCGACGTGCTGGCCGCCAACGAGATCTTCATGGACGCCTTCTACACCGACGTACGACGCCGACCTCGCAGCGTGGCGAGAGGAGCGTGGCCTGCCGGCGAACCCGATGCGGGCCTACGCCGAAAGCGGCTACCAGGAGCAGATCGAGGCGGACCGCGTCGGCGGCACGCAAGCAGGATGGAGCTGAACCACCCATGAGCACCACCCCGAACAACGACACCGTGGCCGAGCTGATCGCCCGGTCGAACCGGCTCGGCGCCGACCCGAAGAACACCAACTACGCCGGCGGCAACACCTCGGCCAAGGGCACCGAGACCGACCCGGTCACCGGTCAGCCGGTCGAGCTGCTCTGGGTCAAGGGCTCCGGCGGCGACCTCGGCACCCTGACCGAGTCCGGGCTGGCGGTGCTGCGGCTGGACCGGATGCGCGCGCTGGTCGACGTCTACCCGGGCGTCGAGCGCGAGGACGAGATGGTCGCGGCCTTCGACTACTGCCTGCACGGCAAGGGCGGCGCGGCCCCGTCGATCGACACCGCGATGCACGGCCTGGTCGACGCCGCGCACGTCGACCACCTGCACCCGGACTCCGGCATCGCGATCGCCACCGCCGCGGACGGCGAGGCGCTGACGAAGGAGATCTTCGGCGAGAAGGTCGTGTGGGTGCCGTGGCGCCGGCCCGGCTTCCAGCTGGGCCTGGACATCGCCGAGATCAAGGAGCAGAACCCGCAGGCGATCGGCTGCATCCTCGGCGGCCACGGCATCACCGCCTGGGGCGACGCCAGCGACGAGGCCGAGACCAACTCGCTGTGGATCATCGACACCGCCGCGGCGTACATCGCCGAGCACTCGAAGGCCGAGCCCGTTCGGCCCGCCGCTCGAAGTGGTACGCCGCGCTGCCGGAGGCCGAGCGCCGCGCGAAGGCCGCCGCGCTGGCGCGGCACGATCCGCGGCGTCGCCTCGCAGGACCGGCCGATGGTCGGCCACTTCACCGACGACGAGGTCGTGCTCGACTTCCTGGCCTCGCCGCGAGCACCCGCGGCTGGCCGAGCTGGGCACGTCCTGCCCCGACCACTTCCTGCGCACCAAGGTCAAGCCGCTGGTGCTCGACCTGCCCGCGTCCGCGAGCGTCGAGGAGTCAGTGGCCCGGCTGACGGAGCTGCACGAGGCCTACCGCGCCGACTACCAGGCCTACTACGACCGGCACGCCAGGCAGGACTCGCCCGCGATCCGCGGCGCCGACCCGCTGATCGTGCTGGTGCCCGGCGTCGGGATGTTCTGCTACGGCAAGGACAAGCAGACCGCCCGCGTGGCCGGGGAGTTCTACGTCAACGCGATCAACGTGATGCGCGGCGCCGAGGGGCTCTCGACGTACGCCCCGATCGACGAGTCGGAGAAGTTCCGGATCGAGTACTGGGCGCTGGAGGAGGCCAAGCTCCAGCGGATGCCGAAGCCGAAGCCGCTGGCCACCCGGATCGCGCTGGTGACCGGCGCCGCGGGTGGCATCGGCAAGGCCACCGCCAAGCGGCTCGCCGCCGAGGGTGCCTGCGTCGTCATCGCCGACCTCGACCTCGGCAAGGCCGAGGCCGCCGCCGCGGAGATCGGCGGCGAGCGACGTGGCGATCGGCGTGGCGGCCGACGTGAGCGACGAGGACGCCGTCCAGGCGATGGTCGACGCGGCCGTGCTGGCCTTCGGCGGGCTCGACCTGGTCGTCAACAACGCCGGCCTGTCGCTGTCGAAGTCGCTGCTCGAGACCACCGCCGCCGACTGGGACCTCCAGCACAACGTGATGGCCAAGGGCTCGTTCCTGGTGTCGAAGGCCGCGGCCCGGGTGCTGATCGACCAGGGGCTGGGCGGCGACATCGTCTACATCTCGTCGAAGAACTCGATCTTCGCCGGCCCCAACAACATCGCCTACTCCGCCACCAAGGCCGACCAGGCCCACCAGGTGCGGCTGCTCGCGGCCGAGCTCGGCGAGCACGGCGTCAAGGTCAACGGCGTCAACCCCGACGGCGTCGTCCAGGGCTCCGGCATCTTCGCCGGCGGCTGGGGCGCCAACCGGGCCGCGGTCTACGGCGTCGAGGAGGAGGACCTCGGCAAGTTCTACGCGCAGCGCACGATCCTCAAGCGCGAGGTGCTGCCCGAGAACATCGCCAACGCGGTCTTCGTCCTCTGCAGCTCCGACCTGTCGCACACCACCGGCCTGCACATCCCGGTCGACGCGGGCGTGGCGGCGGCCTTCCTCCGATGAGCTCCGAGACCCGCCGGGTCGTGGCGGTCGACCTCGGCGCCACGTCCGGCCGGGTGATGGTGGCCGAGGTCGGTCCCGACACGCTCACGCTCGAGGAGGTGCACCGCTTCCCGAACGGCCCCGTGGACGTGGGCGGCTCGCTGCACTGGGACGTGCTCGGCCTGCACCGCGAGGTGCTGGCCGGGCTGCGGCTGGCGGCCGCGGGCGGCCCGGTGGACGGGATCGGGATCGACTCCTGGGCGATCGACTACGGCCTGCTCGACGCCGGGGAGGAGCTGCTCGGGAACCCCTTCGCCTACCGCGACAGCCGGACCGACGGGGTCGCGGCGCAGGTGCTGAACAAGGTCGACGCCCGCGAGCTGTACGACCTGACCGGGGTGCAGCAGCTGCCGTTCAACACGATCTACCAGCTGGTCGCCGCGGCCGGGACGCCGGCGCTCGAGCAGGCATCGACCATGCTGCTGCTGCCGGACCTGCTCGGCTTCTGGCTGACCGGCTCGGTCGGTGCCGAGCGGACCAACGCCTCGACCACCGGCCTGTACGACGTGCGGTCCCGCGAGTGGGCCACCGATCTGGCCGACCGGGTCGGCATCCCCTCGGGGATCCTGCCGCCGCTGCTCTCCGCGGGCGACCGGCTCGGGACGTTGCTGCCGGACGTGGCGGACGGCGGTCGGGCTGCCCGCCGACGTCCCGGTGATCGCGGTCGGCTCGCACGACACCGCCTCCGCGGTGGTGGCCGTCCCCGCCGGCGACGAGCCGTCGGCGTACATCTCCTCGGGCACGTGGTCGCTGGTCGGCCTCGAGCTGGACGAGCCGGTCCTGACCGAGGACGCGCGCCTGGCCGACTTCACGAACGAGGGCGGCGTCGACGGCACGATCCGGTTCCTGAAGAACGTGATGGGGCTGTGGGTGCTGTCGGAGTCCTTGCGTGTGCTGGGGCGACGCCGCGACCTGCCGGACCTCCTGGAGAGCGCCGGTCGCGAGGCCCGGCTGCGGACCGTGGTCGACATCAACGACCCGCGCCTGCTGCCGCCGGGCGACATGCCCGCCCGGATCGGCCGCAGCTGGCGCCGCGAGGCGGGTGAGCCGGTCCCGGAGCACGCCCGGCCGAGGTCACCCGCTGCATCCTCGACAGCCTGGCCCTGGCCTACCGCCGGCACGTCCGGCAGGCCGCCGAGCTGGCCGGCCGCGAGGTCGACGGTGGTGCACGTGGTCGGCGGCGGCACGCGCAACGACCTGCTCTGCCAGCTCACCGCGGACGCGTGCGGGCTGCCGGTGCTGGCGGGGCCGGCCGAGGCCGTCGGCGCTGGGCAACGTGCTCGTGCAGGCGCGGGCACTCGGGGTCGACCTGCCCGACCTGGCCGCGATGCGCTCGCTGGTGCGGCGTACGCACGAGGTGCGGCGGTTCGAGCCGCGCAACGACCTGGACTGGGCGGCCGCGGAGTCGCGCCTGACGACGAGAACGTGATGGAGTTTCCGGATGAAGCGGCAACTGCCGAAGCGCCACGACCTGGCGCCCCTGCTCAAGTTCAAGAAGCCGACGATGTCGCCGAAGGAGCGGCGGCTCGCGCTCGGCGCTGACCATCGAGGACCTGCGCCGGATCGCGAAGCGGCGTACGCCCAAGGCGGCGTTCGACTACACCGACGGCGCCGCCGACGGCGAGGTCTCGCTGGCGCGGGCGCGTGAGGCGTTCGGCGACGTCCAGTTCAACCCGGCGATCCTGCGCGACGTCTCGACGGTCGACACCTCGCGGGAGGTGCTGGGCAAGCGGGTGGCGCTGCCGTTCGGGATCGCGCCGACCGGCTTCACCCGGATGATGCAGACCGAGGGCGAGATCGCCGGCGCCACCGCCGCGGGCGCGGCCGGCATCCCGTTCTCGCTGTCCACGATGGGCACCACGTCGATCGAGGACGTCGCCGCCGCCAACCCGGAGTGGCCGCAACTGGTTCCAGCTCTACATGTGGAAGGACCGCGACCGGTCGATGGCGCTGGTCGACCGGGCCGCGAAGGCGGGCTACGACACGCTGCTGGTCACCGTCGACGTGCCGGTCGCCGGCGCCCGGCTGCGCGACGTGCGCAACGGCATGACCATCCCGCCGACCCTGTCCCCGCGGACGGTGGCCAACGCGATCCCGCGGCCGGCGTGGTGGATCAACTTCCTGACCACCGAGCCGCTGGCGTTCGCCTCGCTGGACTCGTGGTCGGGCACGGTCGCCGACCTGCTGGACACGATGTTCGACCCGACGGTGACCTACGACGACCTCGCCTGGATCCGCGACCAGTGGCCCGGCAAGGTCGTGGTCAAGGGCGTGCAGACCGTCGACGACGCGCGCCGGCTGGCCGACGCCGGCGTGGACGCGATCCTGCTGTCCAACCACGGCGGCCGGCAGCTGGACCGGGCGCCGATCCCGTTCCACCTGCTGCCCGACGTGGTCAAGGCGGTCGGCAACGACGTCGAGGTGCACCTCGACACCGGGATCATGTCCGGCCAGGACATCGTCGCCGCGGTCGCCCACGGCGCGCACTTCACGCTGGTCGGCCGCGCCTACCTCTACGGGCTGATGGCCGGCGGCCGCGAGGGCGTCGACCGGATGATCGAGATCCTGCACGGGCCAGATCGAGCGGACCATGCGGCTGCTCGGCGTCCGCACCCTCGACGAGCTCGAGCCCGGCCACGTCACGCAGCTGGTGCGGCTCGAGCCGCGGCCGCGCAACTGACACGCCCGGGCCGATGAGTTCCGGCGGGCCGCGCCGGTCGCAGCGCTGCATGGACACTCTTGATTTCGAGCCCAGCCACCTCCGCCGTGGCCGCCCTGGTCGCGCGGCGTGCGCGACGACCAGCTCGGCGACCCGACCCCCTGCCCGGCCTACACCGTCGGCGACCTGGTCGACCACATCGGCGGCTTCCCGCTCGCCTTCATCGCCGCCGCCCGCAAGGAGCGGCTCGACGCCGCCGCCGCAGCCCGCACGCCGACGGGTCGAACCTCGACGACGGCTTCCGGGAGCGGATCGCGGCGCGACCTCGCCGAGCTCGCCGAGGCCTGGCGCGACCCCGCGGCGTACGCCGGGATGACCCAGGCCGGCCCGGTCGACCTGCCGGGGGAGATCGCCGCGCTGGTCGCCCTCGACGAGGTGGTCGTGCACGGCTGGGACCTGGCCAAGTGCCACCGGCCAGGCCTACGACCCGGGCGAGGCCGCCGCTCCTCGCCGCTCTGCAGCTTCGCGCAGTCCTTCGAGCCGCCCGCCGACGCCGAGTGCCGCGATCGACGACGGCGGCCTGTTCGGCCCGCCGGTGGCCGTCCCGGACGACGCCCCGGCCCTCGACCGGCTCGCCGGCGCCACCGGCCGCGACCCCCGCTGGACCCCGCCCGCCTGAACCAGTCGTGTGCCTGAGGGGCGCCATAGCGCTCCCTCAGGCACACGACCCGCAATTTCGTGGCTCCCGAGCGCCTCCGGTAACCTTCCCGGCGGTGGCGTGTCCGAGCGGCCTAAGGAGAACGCCTCGAAAGCGTTTGTGGGTGCAAGCCCACCGAGGGTTCAAATCCCTCCGCCACCGCCACGCGGAGCCACCTCTGACCTGCGTAAACGCAAGTCAGAGGTGGCTCCGAGAGTCAGTTCGTGCCAGATACGTGCCAGATCGCTGCCGATGGCTGGCAAGTCGCTCTCCCCGGGCTGGGGGCTCTTTCATGTGCTGCCGGCGCGGCCGAGGCTTTGTGGCTGCGGTCCGGCCTTGGATGCAGCCAGCACGGTGGTGCCCGTTCGGCGCGCGGCGTGACCTGCGGAGTGTGCGCATTGGTCTCAACGCGGAGACATCCGCAGGGATTTGACAGTCGGATGGTATTCAACGGTGGCCGCTCGCAAGAGAGGCCACAGTCCGACTATGACTGAACCGGACACGGATGCCGTCAGGCGCTCCCGAATGCGGCCGCGGATTTGGGATCATCGCGGTGACGTGGGCGGTAGTTCTTGTCGTCGTAGTGGGCGTGGTCGCGTTCGTTATCAACGCCGCAGGGCAGCTGGGGGTCGGCGACGTCGCGGTCCTCGTGACCTGCGCAGTTGGAATGGCGATCTGCATCGTGGCGCTCGTGGAGAGAGGGGCCTCCGGCTTGTTCTTCAAACCTCAGCGAACCATGGACAAGTTCGCGGAGCGCCAGAGTCGTGGCAGCGGCGGACCGGAGTAACCCGTTGGCGGTTGGATCAACGGGCACGCCGATCGTGAAAAGCTGCCCGTTCATCGGCATGACAGCGCGCGGATCGCGGGCTATGACCGGATGGCGCGGCCGACCTCATGTGTGCTCACGAGCGCGCGTGCCGTTGTCTCGCGCGTCAGGGGGCACGCTTGAGAGTGACAACGAGGGGAGGGAGCGATGGCTTATGGACGGCTCGGTGAGGGAGCTCGAAGAACGCGTGTGCCGTCGGCCACGGCCTGTGGGCGTTGCTGCCGTGTTGGCGTCCTTGTATGCGGTAGTGGTTGCCGGGGTCGCGGTAGTCCTCCTGTGGGAGTTGACGACCGGCACGGGGGACATTGGCCACCAAGAGCTGGGGCCCGTGGGTGCGTTTGGTGTCGCGATCTTCTCCTGTTCCTACTCGGGGTTCCAGCCCGCCGGTGGGGAGGGCCGGCACAGCTGGACGGGGACGTGTCTGTGTTGGTGGCGCCGCTGCTGGTGTTCCTGGCCCTGGGTGTCGTGGGCGAGATCCACGACATCGCGACGGGCGAGGGTGCTGTGAGCAACACCATCGGTGCGGTCATCCTCGTGCTGGCAGCCATTCCGTGGTCATCTCGGCCCGTCCACAACCCGTGCCTGCCTTCGGCAGCCCAGTCTGCTCCTTCCACATCGCAGAAGTGATGGGCGAGGTCCGCGCACGTGGCGGCGCGAAAACCCGAAGATCGCCGACGCTCTAGGTCCCGCTGGACTTGTTGTCGTCACTTCGAGGGCCGTGCGGGTGGACCAATCGGATGCGACGCGAGGAGGGACATCCAGCGCGCGATGAGCGGCGACAGGGTTGACTGGGTATCGCGGGGAACCTGCTGGTGGCCTTGGCCCTCTACGGTGTTCAAGTCGCGGGAACCGCCGTCGGCTGGCAGGCGTGGGGAGGCTGGCTGGGCACCGACGTTGGCCTCCTGCCGGCGCTGGCCCTTTCGACGCTGGTCTTCGGCGTGACTGTGCCGTTACTCGGCCTCATCCGGCCAGGGCGATCTTGCATCCCTGTTAGCAACCGCTGATCTGGCTGAATGATCGGATGCCGTGATCGGTGCGACTAATGTGCCTCCTGTGCCCGGGTCGATGGGAGGCGCCGCCGGTGATGCTCGTTCCGCGTTGGCAACTGTCCATCAGGGTGCGCGCCGCGGGTTGGGCGCGGTCTCGGTAGTCGGCGGCCTCTTCCTGTTGGGAACCGCGTCTGCTCTCGAAACGGTCGCAGGAGAACAAGTGGACGATCTCACCGCGCGGAAACGACGCGGAGCCAAGATTGTGATGCGCGTGTCTGTATCTCGTTTTCCTGTTCTTTGCCCTGCTGGTCGGCGTCTGACCTTCTATGTCACGGAAAGTTGGGGCTGGGTACTCGGGGTTGGGCTCAGCGCATGCGGCGTGCTGATGGTCATCAGACTTTCTGCGATCCTGTCTGTGATGGAAGCTCTGCAAAAGAACTGCATTTCAAGCGACCCTAGGCGGCGCATCGGCTGGACCACATACTATGTTGAAGCTCCTGGGGTTGTGATCATGGGAGACATGGCCATCCCACTAACACCTCCACCGGCCTCTGCCACGTGTAGAGAGCTGAAATGACTCATGATCTGACAACAGCGCTAGTTATCACGCTTGCTGATGGTGCGGTCGCCAGCGGCAGTGCCTACCTGGCGGTGTACACGAACGCGAATATCCAGCACGATTCGGACTTGCGGGGCGCGTCTGGAGCCTTTCTCTTTGTGGTGGTCTGGGTATCCGCGGTGGCGGGTGCCGTACTCCTGTTCGCCGCCTGTTGCGAACGCAGTCCTGGAGAGTCCTCTTCAGGAATGCGTGGGAACGCGCTGACATCATCGCGGATCATAATCCATGCCTGCTTTGGTGACCGGCGCGAAATCGGCATGCTGTTCACGACGACCGTGTTGCCGACCTACGCAACCACGACTGGTGGATCCGGTCCGTCCAGACCAGCAACTGCACGGGCTCTTCGCGATTGAGGGTGTAGGAGTTGCGAGCCTGAACCCTCCGGTCTCGAGCAGGCTCCTGGCGATGTAGTTGGTGTGGTGGATCTATCAGCGGATGATCAGGCCTACCGCCACCCCCAACCGACCAAGGGCCGCGAGATGATGGTCAAGCTGATCGACTCGTTTTTTTTTTTTTTTTTTAAAAAAAAAAAAAAAAAAAAAAAAAAAAAAAAAAAAAAAAAAAAAAAAAAAAAAAAAAAAAAAAAAAAAAAAAAAAAAAAAAAAAAAAAAAAAAAAAAAAAAAAAAAAAAAAAAAAAAAAAAAAAAAAAAAAAAAAAAAAAAAAAAAAAAAAAAAAAAAAAAAAAAAAAAAAAAAAAAAAAAAAAAAAAAAAAAAAAAAAAAAAAAAAAAAAAAAAAAAAAAAAAAAAAAAAAAAAAAAAAAAAAAAAAAAAAAAAAAAAAAAAAAAAAAAAAAAAAAAAAAAAAAAAAAAAAAAAAAAAAAAAAAAAAAAAAAAAAAAAAAAAAAAAAAAGCATCCGGTCCCTGAGTCGGTGCAGGGTCGATCGGTAGGCCGGAGCGCGGTGCCGGCTCTTCATCTCGGCCGGGTCGTTGGCGATTTTTTTTTTTTTTTTTTTTTTTTTTTTTTTTTTTTTTTTTTTTTTTTTTTTTTTTTTTTTTTTTTTTTTTTTTTTTTTTTTTTTTGGTTGTAGAGCTCTCGCTCCCCGGTGGAGTACTCGACGTACTTGTACTTCTTGCTGCGGACGGCGCAGTATGAATGGACCGCCGGGGGTCGTCTGGCGACCGGTACCCGTGTAGGAGCTCCCAACCCAGGTGGAATCTACGTTCGCGCCACGTCGAGGCGGTCCGGTTGATGAGGGGAAGCAGGCTCTTCCCGTCGTACGGGTCGTGCTCGGTGACCCCGTTTTTTTTTTTTTTTTTTTTTTTTTTTTTTTTTTTTTTTTTTTTTTTTTTTTTTTTTTTTTTTTTTTTTTTTTTTTTTTTTTTTTGCGGCGTCGGTGATCGCGGGTGCCAGGTCGATGTTCAGCGCGACGTACCTGTAGCCGATTCTGGACCGTGGCGTCACGCGCAGGGCGTCCCTTTTTTTTTTTTTTTTTTTTTTTTTTTTTTTTTTTTTTTTTTTTTTTTTTTTTTTTTTTTTTTTTTTTTTTTTTTTTTTTTTTTTTTTTTTTTTTTTTTTTTTTTTTTTTTTTTTTTTTTTTTTTTTTTTACCGCAGATCAGCGGCACGCATGCTACGAAGGTCCGTAGATCGGTCCGCCCCTCGGGGCGGGCCGAGCGTCATTTCAAGGCTAGGTGACGAGTGTTGACGGGCGGTGACGAGGCCGATGCACGGTGGAGTGAAGTTCTACCGCGGCTCTGCGGCCGCCGCGCGCTCCTACGTCGAGGCCGACCACTCGCGCGCCGACGACTACTACCTGGCCGAAGGCAGCGGCCTGGCCGAGCACTACATCGCCGGCCCCGGCGCGGTGCAGCGCGTCGGCGACCTCGACGGCCCGACGTACGAGCGCTGGGTCGCCGGCTACGACGTGCTGACCGGCGCGGCCAAGGGGCGCCTGCGCGACGACGCACGCGCGCTGCGGTTCGTCGAGGTCGTCGTCAACGGGCCGAAGTCCTGGTCGCTCGCCGCCGCACTCCACCCCGACATCGCGGCGGCGTACGACGCGGCGATGGATCGGGCCGCGGGCGAGGTGATCGGCTGGGTGGCCGAGCACGCCACCACCCGGGTCGGGCCGCGCGGCCGGCAGGTGCAGGTGCCGGTGGAGATGGTCGAGGCGGCCGTCGTACGTCACTACACCTCGCGGGCCGGCGACCCGCACCGCCACCTCCACGTGCAGATCAACGCACGCGTCTTCGCGCGCGGCGCATGGCGTGGACTGCACTCGGTCGGCGTCGTCGACAGCATCGAGGCGCTCAACGGGATCGGTCACGCCGCCGTGATGTGCGACCCCGAGTTCCGGGCCGCGCTCGCGGCGCGCGGCTACACCCTCGACGACGACGGCGAGATCCAGCAGCTCGCGCCGTACGCCGGCGGGTTCAGCCAGCGCGCCGCACAGATCAACCGCAACGTCGACCGATACGAAGCCGCATGGCGAGCCGAGCACCCCGACCAGGAGCCCGGGCCGCGACTGCGCCGTACCTGGGACCGACGCGCGTGGGCGGACGCGCGGCCCGACAAGGTCGTGCCCCGCAGCGGCGCCGACCTCGTCGCCGCGTGGAACAACGAACTGCGCGACCTCGGCTTCACCCCACCGACCAACCGCCGCGCCCGTGACAGAGCCGGGCCTCCAGATCGGCCGGATCAACCGCGACGTCGCCGCCGACCTCGTGCTCACCCGACTCGGCGCCAAGCGGTCGGCGTGGAACGCAGCCGACATCCGCGGCGAGGCCGAACGACTGATCGCCTCCGTCGGCGTGGTCGCCGAGCGCCCCGTCCGGCACGAGCTGGTCGAGGACATCGCCGACCGTGCCCGGACACGGTGCGTGCCGCTGCTGGAACGAGATGACGTCCCCGAGCACGTCCGCAGCCTGACGTCCGAGCGCGTCCTCGCCGTCGAAGCCGACCTGGTCGACAGCATCGCTGCACGCTCCGCACGACCGGTCACCGACGCCGGCCGGCTCCGCGGCATCGACCACCTCGACCCCGCGCAACGACGCGTCGTCGCGGCCCTCGCCGGCGACGCCGGTCTGCTCGTGATCGAAGGCGCCGCCGGCACCGGCAAGACCACCACCCTCGCCGCCGCGCGCGACGTACTCGACGACGCCGATCGTCGACTCGTGGTCGTCACCCCCACCCTCAAGGCCGCCCAAGCCGCGCAGCAGCAGGTCGGCACCGACGCCTTCTCCGCCGCCTGGCTCATCCACCAGCACGGCTACCGCTGGGACGAAGACGGCCACTGGTCGCAGACCGACGCCGCGCCCGAGGCCCGCGCACGCCTGCTCCCCGGCGACGTCCTCCTCGTCGACGAGGCCGGCATGCTCGACCAGGACACCGCCCGCGCGCTGTTCGCCATCGCCGACCGAGCGCACGCCACCGTCGCGCTCCTCGGCGACCGCCACCAGCTCCGGCCGTCGGCCGCGGCGGCGTCCTCGACCTCGCCGCACGCTGGGTGCGACCCGACAGCGCACCACGAGCTCGAGTCGGTCCACCGGTTCAGCGATCCCGCGTACGCCGACCTCAGCCTGCTCATGCGCTCTGGTGAGCGGTCTGGTGAGGTCTTCGACGCCCTTCTCGAACGCGGCCAGATCGTCCTCCATGCCAGCGAGGTCGAACGCACCGCAGCCCTGGCCGCCATCGGCGCCGACCTGCCCACCACGGCGACCAGCTCGTCATCGCCGACACCCGCGACCAGGTCGGCGCACTCAACGCAGCCATCCGCGACCGCCGCCACGGCGCCGGCGAACACTGGTGAGCATCTGGTGAGCGCGCTGGTGAGCCCATCACGCGTCGTGGTGAGCGGATCGGTCTCGGCGACCGGGTCGCCACCCGACGCAACGACCGCGACCTCGCAGTCGCCAACCGCGACACCTGGACCGTGGCCGGGATCGGCGACGACGGCAGCCTGCTCGTCACCGGCCGCGCCGGCCGACGCACCTCCCCGCCGCTACGTCAACGAGCACGTCGAGCTCGCCTTCACCACCACCGCCTACGGAGCCCAGGGCGAGACCGTCGACTCCGCACACCTCGCACTCGGCGAGACGACCGGCGCCGCCTCGGCGTACGTCGGCATGACCCGCGGCCGCCACCGCAACGTCGCCCACCTCGTCGCCGAGTCCGTCGACGACGCCCGCAGCCAATGGATCGACGTCTTCAACCGCGACCGCGCCGACCTCGGCCCCAGGCACGCCGCCGAGAGGGCCGCGGACGACATCGACCGGTACGGACCGAATGCGCCAGCCACCCGCCGCCGGGACTGCAGGCCGCGGTGCTGCGCGACGGTCCACGGCGCCCACCCCAGCCGATCCCGGCTCCCCAACCGACCTCCCGCGGGATCGGCCGCTGACCAACTTCCTCGCGCCGAGTGATCGCCCGGAGCGGCCCGGATGACATAGGTGACCAGGAGAGGCCCGGGTCTCGACAGCAGCGGTCAGCAGATGTCCGATCCGCGCGAGCGCGATGTTGCTTCTCCAGGTAGGAGTCGCCGAATCCGTCGGCGGCCACGGCGAGAGGCGAAGTGATGGTGACACCCATCGGCATCCCGGACGACTGGGACGACAACAACCTGATCCTGTTCGAGGAGTTCTGCGAACTCATCCGCACACCCGCAGCGCACCGTCCGCGACTGGCGCCGGCGCGGCGTCGGCCCACGATGGACCCGCTTCCAAGGCGTCGGCCGGCTCTACATCACCGTCGCCGAGGCCCGACGCTTCCTCGCCTCGGCCACCGTCACACGAGCGGAGGTGCGTTCCGATGGCTGAGCGACGCGCCATCCCGGTCTACCTCAGCCTCGAAGAGGCAGCCGAGGCCATGTCGGTCTCGGTCAAGACCATCCGACGCTGGATCGCCGCCGGCACCCTCCCGGCATACCGCTGCGGCAGACGAGTTATCCGCATCAGAGTCGAAGACCTCGACCAGCCTTCCACCGCGTCCCCTCAGCGAGACTGTGAGGAAACGCGACTCTCTGCTTCCGCACGGATGACGCATACCAAACGCGGCAACTGCACGTGGATTGATATGCAGTGCGATGTTACCGGGCTCACGCAGCTCGTACGCGGGTGCTTCCGGATCACGTCGAAGGCCGGCCCGCTCTGCTCGGGCCGCCAGGCGGCGTCCGAGATCACGGTCGCGCTCGAGTCGGCTGTGCTGGTACCGCATGGCCATGCCGGAGTGCTGTGACCGAGGCGATGCATCAGCTCGGCCATGCTCGCTCCTTCCTCGCCGGCCATGCTGGCGCCGGTGTGTCGAAGGTCGTGCAAAGATGAGATCGCTGCGCCCGGCCCGCCGTTTCGCCTCACGCCAACCGAAGCCCGCCCGCACCATCTTGCCGTCCTTCCTGACGCACGGCGGCGCGACCGTTCAGGGTGGTCTCCGACAAGTGAACTGCCGGGTCGCGGTCGGAGGGAAACAGCAGACCGTCCTCGCCCGGTGCCGCGTGCCGCAGCAGGTGTTCGCGCACCGCGGGCAGTAGCATCGCCGGGTATGGACACCGTTCTTACGCCCGCATCGGTCTTCGGCCTGCCCGACCACTGCGGCGGTACGGCGTCCACGCTCCGTCTCGCCGGTCCGGGCCAGCACGACCGCTCGCCGGACGTGCACCCATCCGAAGGCGTCGCCATCCTCGTCACGACCGAGCTCGATGTCGGAACGACGCAGCTCCCGGAGCTCGCCGGACCGCAGAGCGCACCAGGTCGCCAGGAGCAGTAGAAGCCGACGTCGCTCCGGCATCGCCTCGACCATGACCTCCAGCTCGCCCAGGCTCGCGGGACGGAGGCTCTTGCGACTACCGCTGACGCCGGCGCCGCGGATGTAGGCGGGGTTGCGGGTCAGCAGCTCGTCATCGAGACAGCGGTGTTCAGGATCGTCCGGAGCGTCGAGTACGCGTGCGCGCGGGCCGTTGCTCCCGCTGTCGAGTCGGTCGTACCAGGACCGGACGGCCGCGCGTGTGATCTCGTCCAACGGCAGATCGCCGAGGGTCGGGTAGATGTGCACCCGTAGCGAGGAGCGGTACTTGTCCCGGGTGAGGGGCCGGAGCGGCTCCCCCCTGCTGTTGCGCCGCTGGTCGATCCACTGCTCCGCGTAGTCGCGAAGCGTCGGCAGCCGTTTGGCCTCGCCTCTCGGCGGGCTTCGCTCGATCCGCAGCTTCGGCGCCTGCCATCCCTCGGGCTCCTCCACCCGCCGCCGCTCGGCCGCCAGCCACGCCTCCGCGTCGATGCGCGCGGTGAAGGTCGTCGGTGCCGTTACCGTCTCGCCGGTGGGCCCGACGTACCTGGCCTGGTATCGGCCGCTGGGCAGCCGCCGCAGGCTCCCGAAGGTCCGTTTGCTCGTTCGCCGCGCCATCTCGGTCTCCATTTCGTGCCAGATACGTGCCAGATGAGTGCCAGATGCGGGTCTCTCGCGTCCGCCTCGTGTCTTGCGCAGACTGTACCCTCGTGAGAGTGCGTTTGCCCAGGTCAGAGGCCCAATTGGCCCCTCAGAGTCCAACAGTGTCGGCATCTGGCACAGCGGCCTCTTTGATGCTTCAAATCCCTCCGCCACCGCCAGCGAAGTGAAGCGCTCCGGACCCGACTGGGTCCGGAGCGCTTTCTGTCTCGGGAGGCGGTTGCCGAACATGCCGACAACCCGACGATCTCGTCGGTGGTTCTGACGTCGCCGAAACTGCG
The DNA here is from genome assembly GCA_963803235.1 of uncultured Actinomycetota bacterium. GTDB lineage: Bacteria > Actinomycetota > Actinomycetes > Propionibacteriales > Nocardioidaceae > Nocardioides. The sequence continues at coordinate 499,951 of CAWDLL010000006.1, read as the reverse complement.
GTAGATCGTGTGCAGGCTGGCGTTGTGCTCCGCGTCCGTTCCCGCCGCGGTCGCATCGGCGCGCGACGATCACGCGGAGCCCCAGGGTCGCGGCGTCGCGTGTCGTCGACTCCACGCACACGTTCGTGACGGCACCTGTGACCAGCACGGTGTTGACGCCTCGCTCCTCGAGCAGCGCCGGCAGCGACGAGCGGCCCGGGAAGAATGCGCTGGCGGCCGACTTCTCCGCGCAACAGGTCGGCGTCGCGCCATGCCAGACCGGACCACAGCCGGTCGGGGACCGGCCCGCCCCCACCACACGTGCGGTAGGACTCGGCGACCTTCTCACCGAAGAACTCCACCCGAGCGGGGGTCGCCGCGGCGTCGGCCGGCGCGACCCAGGCGACGACGCCTCCGGCCGACCGTACGGCGTGGGCCAGCCGGTTGACCTGCGGCACGATCCCGCGCGCGTACGGGTTCTCGGCGACGAAGAACGGCACCAGGTCGACCACGATCAGCGCGGTGCGGGCGGGTCGAGGCTCGTGAACGCGTGCCGACGGCCCCGGCGTGACTCGTGGCGGAGGTACTCCCGCTCGTCGATGGCCCACTCGTGCGCCCGCACCCCCGTCATCCCAGGCATTGTCGCAAGGAAACCCCCCGGGACCGGCTCGGTCAGGAGGCGTGTCCTCTGTCAGGAGCGGATGCCGCTCAGCCGTCTGGCACCGGAGCGATGCTTTTGCCGATGACGTCGATGGGTACCTGATCACGCGTCACGTCCTGTGAGGTGCAGGCGCTGTCCGGGAGGCGAGGTCATGGCAAGCCAATCGACGGATGATCACCAGCAGCAGGGTGGCGTGCTCTCCGACCTGGACGATCAAGCGACGACGTCCTTCTACTGGTACCTGGCGCTGTTGTCGTGCATCGGCGGATTTCTGTTCGGCTACGACACGGCCGTCATCGGTTCGGTCCTGGACTTCGTCCCCTATGAGCTGTCGGACCTCCAGACCGGCTACCTCGTGGCCGGCGCCTCCATCGGGGCTGCCGTGGGGGCACTCGCGGCCGGGCCGTTCACCGACCGTTTCGGACGCAAGTCGTTGCTGGTGCTCGATGCAGGCATCTATGCGGTCGGCGCAGCACTCTCCGCGTTCGCGACGGATACGACGATGCTCCTGTTCGCACGCACGCTCATCGGGCTGGCCGTAGGCGCGGACTCGGCGATCGCGACGGCGTACATCGCGGAGTTCGCGCCTCGCAGGAAGCGTGGCGCGCTGATGATCATGCAGCAGTGGATGATCACCGTCGGGATCCTCGTCTCCTACCTGACCGCCATCGTGGCGTTCAAGGTGGCGCCCGAGTCCGCGACCGGGGTCGACTGGCGGATCATCCTCGGCGTCGGCGCGCTTCCGGCGTTGCTGGCCCTGGTGCTGCGGACCCGGATGCCGGAGTCGCCGCGGTGGTTGATGCACAACAAGCGGTACGAGGACACCCGGAATGCCCTGCGGACCCTGGGCATGGAGGTCTCGGAGGACGAAGTCCGGCAGACGGCTGATCAACTCGAGGAGGCCAAACGCCAGAGGGCGTCGAAGACACTCTGGACGCCTGGCGTCAAGCGCGCCTTCCTGGTCGTGTGCGGGTTCTTCGTCTTCCAGCAGATCACGGGGATCAACATCCCGTTCTACTACGGGCCGACGCTCATGGGCGGCTACCTGGAGTCCGGACAGTCGGCCGTCGATGCTGCGGTCGCCGGAGTCGAGGCGGCGGCCATCCTCGGCGCGGTCAACGTGGTCGCCACCTACTTCGCCTTCCGCTTCATCGACAGGATCGGTCGACGCAAGCTCGCCATCGGCGGATTCGTGGGCATGGCCGTCTTCATGCTGGTGGCCGCGTGGGGCGTGGCGGAGCTCGACGGCGTGGCTCGGGTGTGGGTGATCATGATCGGGTTCTCGTGCTTCATCTCCTCGTTCGCGATCGGGGTCGGCGGGACCGGCTGGCTCATCCAGGGGGAGGTGTTCCCGACCGAGGTCCGCGGTCGGGCGGCAGCGACCTGCGCCAGCGTCAACTGGCTGGCGAACTTCGTGATCGTCCAGTGGTTCCCCACCCTGAACACCGCCTTCGGCCTGGCCTGGGTGATGGTGATGTTGGCCGGACTGGCGGTCCTGGCAGTCATCTTCGTCGCCGCCTTCCTGCCTGAGACGAAAGGCGTCTCGCTGGAGGAGATCACGGAGGTCTTCGAGCGGAAGGCCGACGGCGGCCGCCGAAAGCGCGCCTGAGCGCCAGCCGCAAGGAAACGCCCCGGACCCGACTCGGGTCCGGGGCGTTGCTCCTGGTCAGGAGCGGGTGCCCGGTCAGCCGCCCTGGCCGGTGATGAAGCCCCAGGCGCTGTTGTTGAGGGTGTCCTCGATGCCGGTGAAGCCCTCGCCGGGTTGTAGACGTCCTCGCCGAAGTCGACGTCCGGGTCGTCGGCGGTGCCGCCGATGCCGTCGTCGCCGACGCCGTAGAGCAGCGGCGAAGTTGCCGCCCTGGTCCATCAGGTTGAGGGTGTCGTTGAACTGGTCGACGTGGAAGCTGCCGATGAAGTGCCCGATCTCGTGCGACACCACGTTGCCGACGGCGGTGCCGACGAACTTCACCCGGTCGCTGCTGCTCGTCCAGGTAGAAGTTCAGCGACGCGTCGTCGTCGTCCGGGCCGCTGAGCACGTCGAGCAGCACCAGCGCCTGGTCCTCGCCCTCGAAGTTGCCGGGGTCGATCGAGGAGGCGATGCCGATCGTGTCGAGATGCCGGACTGCTCGATCGTCCCGCCCACGATCACGCGGGACACGTTGGGCTTGCCGAACGGGTCGGCGTTGTCGCGCGAGTTCAGCACCTTCACGTCGACCTTGTCGTTGAGGCCCTGCTCGCTTGAGGTCGGCGCGGATGTTCTCCCGCACCGTCGTCGCTGATCCGGGTGATCAGCGCGTTGCGGTCGGCGTTGGTCAGACCCCACTTCGCGACGAACGACGAGAACGGCGACAGGGTCCGGACCGCCGGGGCCGCCCCAGACGTCGGTGTTGACCCGCTCGCCGTCGAAGTCGAGGAACACGCGTCTGCACCGTGTCTGCTTCTTCGCGGAGACCGAGCCCGGCCGGTAGGCCTCGAGCAGGATGTCGTAGGCACCCGCGCCGGCCGCCGTCGAGACGGAGTACCAGCCCGGCTCCTCCGCGACGTACGCGAAGGTCGCGTTGCCGCCGCCCGGCAGCAGCGTCGACGCGGGGTAGATGAACGAGGCGTCCTGGGTCGAGCCGACGGACTCGACGCCGTCGGGCCGGGTCACCGTGAGGTCGGGCGAGCCGCCCTGGATCACGCCGCCGAGCACGTCACCGGACTTCAGCTGTACGGCGTAGTGGTCGGCGTCGAGCGTCGGCCGCCGTGATCAGCGCGGTGTACTCGTCCTCCTCGCCAGCGCCCGGCCCGCTGCCGGAGTCGAACGGGTCGGCCGGCAGCGGGTCGAACGAGAAGCCGCCGATCATCGCGTAGTAGTCGCCGTCTGCCGGGACCTCGAAGGACAGCCGGCTGGTCAAGTCGAACGGGAAGTCGACGTCGTCGTTGAAGGCGACCAGCTCGCCGTCGGCGTCCAGATCGCGGCCACCGAGTCCAGCGGGCTGTCGGCGGTGCTGACGACGATCGTCTCGCCGGCCGAGGCCGAGACCTTGAAGAAGTCGAAGTCGCCGGTGGCGTCCGCCCCGGCGCTGCCGTGCGGGCCGTCGCCGATCTCGCTGGTGATCGTGGCGCCGTCCGCTCTCGGCGGGGATGCCGGTGTCGGTGGCCAGCGGGATCGAGCCCTGGTCCTCGGCCGTCTCGACGTCCTCGACGTCGACGTCCGGCACGAACAGGTCGCCGAGGATGCGCACGGCCTTGTGCTTGTTCTTGCGCGGTGCCGAAGCCCGGGATCTCCTCGGCGGTCGCCGCGGAGTCGTTGGAGCCTTGCGTGCCCGCGGGCTCCTGCTCGTCGTGGACGAACGGCGTCGGCGGCGCCAGCTCGGCGTACCGCTTCTCCGCCTTCTTCTCCAGGTGGGACTTCCAGTAGGCCCAGTCGATCTTCGACGGGTCCGAGACGAGCCCGAGGTAGGGGTTGGCGGCAGCCACCTTGACCCCGTTGACCTTCGCCGTGGGCCGGGTCGTGTGCTTGCCCGTGCCCTGGACGCCGGCCGCCTCCGCCCGGTCGGCATCGCGACCCGATGGCGGCGCCGGCATTGCCGCTCGCCGACCCGAGACTGCTGACCACTAGTGCGCCCGCCAGGAGCGCTCCCATCACCGTCAGACTTCGACGCATCTTCCATTTGCGTCTTGCCCTCCCGAGAATGGGCGCGGGGCCCTCTCCCGCGCTGCTACCCCGCGACACTAAGCCTGGATTCCCGCCCTGAGAAGAGGTGCGCGCGCCGCGGATTTAGTCGGGTCACTACGCTCGGCCCATGAGCGTGCGCACCGAACGCGACGGCCCCGTCACCACCGTGGTCCTCGACCGGCCGGAGGCCCGCAACGCGGTCGACCGGGCCACCGCGCAGGCGCTCGCCGACGCGTTCCGGTCCTTCGACGAGGACGACGACGCGAGCGTCGCGGTGCTGTACGGCGCGGGCGGCACCTTCTGCGCCGGCGCCGACCTGAAGGCGATGGACAACCGGATCGAGACCGACGGCGACGGGCCGATGGGGCCGACCCGGCTGCGGCTCTCGAAGCCGGTGGTCGCCGCCATCGAGGGGTACGCCGTCGCGGGTGGCCTCGAGCTCGCGGCCTGGTGCGACCTGCGGGTCGCCGCGGAGGACGCCGTGCTCGGGGTGTTCTGCCGCCGCTGGGGCGTGCCGCTGATCGACGGCGGCACCGTGCGGCTGCCGCGGCTGATCGGGACCAGCCGGGCGATGGACCTGATCCTCACCGGGCGGCCGGTCTCCGCCGACGAGGCGGAACGGATCGGCCTGGTGAACCGGGTCGTCCCCGCAGGGACCGCCCGCGCCGCGGCCGAGGCGCTGGCGCGCGAGCTGGCGGCCCTCCCGCAGCAGTGCCTGCGCAACGACCGCCGGTCCGTGCTGGAGCAGGAGGGCTTGGTCGAGACCGAGGCGATGGGTCGCGAGTTCGAGCTGGGCCTGGGCTCACTCGCCGCGGGTGCGCTGGACGGTGCCGCCCGGTTCGCGTCCGGCGAGGGCCGGCACGGGGACCGCTAGCGCTGCGGCTCGAGGCAGACCGCGATCAGGGTGGCCGGACTGTCGCTGGTGTAGACGTCCCAGCCCTTGTCGAAGGACACCACGCGGAGCTTGCCGGCGTCGCTGCGCACGATCGCGGACCGCGGAACTGTCGAGTCGCCGTACCCCGTCGTCGAGCAGTCGTACTTGCGCATCAGTCGCAGCTCCGGGGGACTGACCTGGTCGACCCGGGACCAGGTGGTGGCACCGGAATCCGTGTGGGTGCTGGGCATTCCGGCCGCAGCGAGGATGAAGGCCTCCATGCCGATGCCGGCCGCGAACGCCCGCGCCAGGCCACGCAACAGGTGGTCGCCGAGGCTTCGGGAACGCCGGTGGTGCGGAAGCTGCATGGCCGTCTCGCAAGGGTCGTGGCCCGGGAATCGGCCCCGAGCATCCGTTGCCAGGACAACGAGCGCCCTCCGGATCGGTCACGACCTGTGGCGCGCACCTCAGGTGCTCTGCGGCTCCGCGGCGTACCCCGTGGCGACCCGGCGGAAGCCCAGATGGCCGTAGATGCGGGCGACCCGTTCGGACCCCGCGGTGAGGAAGATCGTGCCGATCCCGTGCTCCCGGGCGTCCGCCACGAGCGCTCTCGTGACCGCCGACCCGAGCCGCGCTCCCTGCTCGGCGGGCAGCGTCGCCACGCCCACGATCTCGGTCACGCCGCCGACCGACAGGCGGCGGCCGGCGGCCAGGATGCCGCGCTCGCGGTGCTCGGCGACGGCGATCCGGGCCTCGCCCGACCGCAGCAGCGCCCGGGTGGTGTCGTTCGGCGGCTTCGCCGCGCCGTCCCGCTCCGCGACGCCCGCGGGCGGATCCTGCGCCGGGCCGAACGCCAGCTCCTGGACGCCGCTGACCGGGACCAGCAGGTGCTCCTCGTCGCGGCCGAGCATCCGGATCACCACGTCCTCGTCGACCCCCGGCGGGGCGATGTCCTCCTGCAGCACCAGCAGCGGCAGCTCGGTCACCTCCAGCGTGGCGTCCTCGCGCACGGCGTCGACCAGGCCGGGCGTGACGTCGTGCACCCACTCGATCGCGAGGGGTACGTCGAGCTCGCGCATCCGCTCGAGCAGCTCCCGGACAGCCGCGGCGGTGAAGGGGCCGTCCCCGCCGAGGCGCGGCCGGGCGTAGAGCGGCCACCCGCCGGGCTCCCCGAGGAACACGGTGAACGGCCCGACCTCCTCGGCCGTGCCGTGCTGTCGCGGGACCGCGTCGTAGAACGCCTCCAGCTCCGCCATGTCCATCGGTCCCACCGTTCCTGGGTTCGGGTCGTGCGCGAGGATGACCCTATGACCTGGTTCTCCTCACCCGCCGACGCGGCGTCCCGGCTGCACGACGCGGGCTACCTGGCCGACCCGGCGACGGCCACGACGGCGTACCTCGCCGGCGCCCTCGAGAAGCCGCTGCTGGTCGAGGGGCCGGCCGGGGTGGGGAAGACCGAGCTGGCCAAGGCGGTCGGCCGCGCGACCGGGGCCGAGCTGGTGCGGCTCCAGTGCTACGAGGGGCTCGACGAGGCGCGGGCGCTCTACGAGTGGAACTACAAGAAGCAGCTGCTCCGCATCCAGGCGAGCGGGGGCGACGCGTCCTGGGACGAGACGCACGATGACATCTTCACCGACGAGTTCCTGCTGACCCGGCCGCTGCTGACCGCGATCCGGCGCGAGGAGCAGACCGTGCTGCTGGTCGACGAGGTCGACAAGACCGACGTCGAGGTCGAGGGGCTGCTGCTCGAGGTGCTGTCCGACTTCCAGGTGACCATCCCCGAGCTCGGCACCCTCGCGGCCGTACGCCGCCCGCTCGTCGTGCTCACCTCCAACGCGACGCGCGAGCTGTCGGAGGCGCTCAAGCGCCGGTGCCTCTACCTGCACCTCGACTACCCCGACGCGGACCGTGAGCGGGAGATCGTCACCTCCCAGGTGCCCGAGCTGGACAAGCAGGTCGTGTACTCGCTCGTCGACGTGGTGCACCGGCTCCGCGAGCTCGAGCTGAAGAAGGCGCCGTCGATCGCCGAGTCGGTCGACTGGGCGCGCACCCTCGTGGCTCTCGAGATCCGCGACCTCGACCCGAAGGCCGTCTCCGACACCCTCGGCGTGATCCTCAAGCACTCCTCCGACCACGCCCGGGCGCTGAAGGAGCTGAAGTTCTCGGGATGAGCAGCGGGCTGGTCGACCGGCACATCTCCTTCCTCGAGGCGCTGCGCGGGGCGGGGATGTCGGTGAGCCTGGCCGAGGGCCTCGACGCCGTCGAGGCGCTCCGGGTGCTGCCGTGGGACCAGCGCGAGACGGTGCGGACGGCGTACGCCGCCTCGCTGATCAAGAAGCAGGCCCAGCGGCCCACCTTCGACACCCTCTTCGACCTCTACTTCCCGCGCCTCGTCGGCGAGGGGGTGGCCGCCGAGCACGACGCGGACGACGACGGGGTCCGCGACAACGCCCAGGCGTTGAGCGGCTTCCGGGCCGAGCTGGTGCCGGCGCTGGGCGACGGGGACGAGCAGGCGATGCAGGACCTCGCGGTCGAGGCGGTCGGCCGCTTCGGTGCGATGCCCGGGCGCGGGCCGGGCCTGTCGTCGTGGTCGGCGTACACCGCGCTGCAGCGGGTCTCGCCGTCCGACCTGGTCGACCAGATCGTCGCGTCGCTGCTGACGCAGGGCCGGCTCGAGGACGAGGCGCGCCGTGTCGCGGGCCGCCGGATCGGCGCTTTCACCCGCATGGTCGAGGACGACGCCCGTCGCCGGATCGCCGAGGAGAAGGGTCCGGACCACGTCGCCGACGTCGCCGTCCGGCCCACCATCGACCGGCTCGACTTCACCGCGGCCCGCAAGGTCGACCTCGAGGAGATGCGCCGCGAGATCTACCCGCTCGCCCGGCGCCTCGCGACCCGGCTCACCCAGGAGCATCACGCCAAGAGGCGCGGCCCGCTGGACTTCCGGCGTACCGTCCGCGCCTCCGTCTCCACCGGCGGCGTCCCGCTCACCACCCACCACAAGCCGAAGCGGCCGCACCGCACCGAGCTCGTCGTCCTCTGCGACGTCAGCGGCTCGGTCGCCAACTTCGCGCAGTTCACGCTGCTGCTGGTGTTCGCGCTGCGCGACCAGTTCCAGAAGGTGCGGGCGTTCACGTTCATCGACCACGTGCACGAGGTCACCCACCACTTCCGGCCCGGCGCCGACGTCGTGGACGTGATGGCCGACCTCGCCGCCAGCACCTCGCACGCGGCGCTGTGGGGCCGGACGAACTACGGCCGCGCGTTCACCAAGTTCGCCGAGGAGTACGCCGACGCGCTCGGGCCGCGGTCGTCGCTGCTGATCCTCGGCGACGCCCGCTCCAACTACAGCGACCTGTCGCTGCCGGTCCTGCGCGACCTCGCCGGCTCGGCCAGGCATGCCTGGTGGCTCAACCCCGAGCACACCCGGCACTGGGACACCGGCGACTCCGCGGCCGGCGCCTACGGCGACGTCGTGCCGATGGTGGAGTGCCGCAACCTCACCCAGCTCGGCGAGTTCGTCCACGACATCCTCTGAGGCGGGCGGTCACTCTTCGAACAGCGCCATCGTGGTGCGGTGCGCATCGACCAGCGCCTCACGGAGGGGCCGTCGGCGGTGTATGTCGGAGATGATCTCGACGCCCCATGGACCGGCGAAGCCGATCTCCTGCAGGGTCGTGATGAAGCCGGGGACGTCGAACGTGCCCGAGCCGCACAGCACCCGGTGGTGGATGGTGTCGTGGAACAGATCGGTGGACTGCGGCGCGGGGGCGTCGTTGAGCTCGACGACGAACACCTTGTCACCGGGGATCCGGGCGATATCGGCCAACGTGGAGGGCCCGCGCTCCAGGTGCCAGATGTCGACCACCAGACCGGCTGCGGGGTGGTCAGCGGCGGCGACGAGCTCCGCGGCCAACCGGAAGTCGGTGATGTTGGAGAACGGCAGTGGCTCCAGCGCTACCCGGGTCCCGACCTCGGCCGCCTCCACGGCCAGCTGATGCAGCTCGGCCGCCCAGTGGGCGAGGTCGGCCAGCGGCGCGACGGTGCCGTCGAGGGCGCCCACGTCGGGTCCGATCTTGACCTGTCGCGCTCCGAGAACCTCGGCGGCATCCAGCAACGACCTCCGGGTCCGATCAGACTCGCGACGGCGACTGCCGGCGGTCCACCAGTTCTCGAGCAGCTCGACCTCGAGCTGGACCAGGCCGAGGTCATGACAGATCCGCTGCACCTGTGGCAGGCCGTAGCTGCCCGCCGCGGCTTCGAGATCGTCGATGGTGAAACCGATACCGGTGAAGCCGGCGGCGGCCACGGCCTCCGCCCTGGCGCGGAGGTCCAACGGGCTCAGATGACGACCGGCCACCGGCAACGCGTCACCAGCGTGGGTCCAGCAGGTGGCCAGCAGCTGTGTGGGCATGGGACATGCCTAGCCGATCGGGGAGATCGTCCGGCTGAGGATCAGCACCGCCCGGTCGTCGTCGCCGCGCTCGACCTGCGCGATGATCCGCCCCGCGGCGCCGTCGAAGCCGTCGGCGATGGCATCGCGCGCGACCCCCTGCAACCACGCGATGCCGGCGTCCAGGTGGCCGCCGGGCTGCTCCACGATGCCGTCCGTGTAGAACAGCAGCCCCTCGCCCGGGCACAGCAGACCCTCGCTGGTGTGGAGCTCCGGCGACCGGAGCACGCCCAGCGCGGTGCCGCGGGCATTGTCGATGACCCACTCGCGCGTGCGCAGGTCCCACCGCAGCGCCGGCGGGTGGCCGGCGCTGGTGACCTGGTAGTTGCCGTGCTCGAGGTCGATCAGCAGGTGAACTGCGGTGGCGAACGCCTCGTCGTCCCCCTGCCGGAGCAGGAAGTCGTTGGCGGCACGGAACAGGTCCCGCGGCGGCATCGCACCGATCAGCCCCCCGAGAGCTCCGGCGAACTGGAGCGCGGCCGGTCCGGCACCGGTCCCCTTCCCGCAGACGTCGACGAGGATCAGCTCGAGCCGCTGGGGGTCCTCTCGCAGGTCGGCCACCAGGAAGTCTCCGGCGTACGTGACGCCGTGGGAGGCGATCATCGCGCTCTGGGACTCCCATCCCTCGGGCAGCGGAGGGATCCGGCCCTGCGCCTGCAGTCGGTCCCGCAGGTCAGCGAGGAACACCCCGCTCAACAACGCGGGCAGCCCGCTCCGCTGCCGGCTGGCCACCACCAGCACGAGCACCACGGCGACCAGGAACGCGATCATCGCGGCCGCACGAGGACCGGTGAGCGGCCCGTTGATCAGCACCGCGAGCACCCCGGCTGCGGCGTTGACGGCGCCCACCACCACCAGCGGCCGGAACTGCAGCAGCATGGCGGCAACCACGAGCCAGACGAAGTACACCGCCAGCGGCATCCACTCGGGAGCGGCAAGCGATACGACGAACGATGCGGCGATGATCGCGAGCAGGGTCCGAGCGACCTGCTTCTGGCTCTCCCTGGTCCCGCTCTGCCACGCGGCAACTCGCGCGGCAAGGTAGCGAGCCGCCCGGTCAGCCATGCCTCAAGAGTAGTCGGGCAACTGACGCCGGACACCGGGAATCGGATCAGCCGGCGAGGTACCCCGCGGCCTGGATGCGCTGGATCTCGGCCTTGAGCTCGGGATGCGTGGCGGTGTCGGCCGCGCGGCCGCCCACGACGTACACGGTGTCCGGGTCGTCGCCACCGTCGAAGACCACGGTGAGCCGGTTGCTGCTGCCCGCGTTGATGAGCGAGCCCAGCACCGCGACCGGGTCGGTGCGGTCCTCGAGGGAGAGCACGCGGGTGCTGTCGGGGATGCGCGGCACGTGCGCCGACGGTGAGCCGGCGGTGACGACGTGGTCGATCACGAACGCGCTCGAGGTCACGGTGGCCGCCACCTCGGCGGCGGTCACCCCGCCCTGCGCGGAGCCGACCAGCATCACGTGGGCGCCGTCGTCGCCCTCGACGGCCTTCTCGATCGCGCGCACGACCTGGCCGGCGTACTCCGAGTGGTCGCCGCCGACCAGCCGCAGCCGGCGGCCGTTGCCGCCGGGGCCGGGCAGGTAGGCGATGTAGCGCCCCTCGGCGATCCGGCGCACGTCCACGCTGGCCGGGGCCTGCGCGAGCGTCGTCATCAGCTCCTCGATGCTGCGCGGTGCGGTCGTCACGACCACCTCGCCGGGCGTCGCGACCGGCGACGGGGCAACGAAGCCGCCGGCGACGTCGCGGAGTGCGGATCCGAAGTCGGTGGCCACGGGCTGGAGGCCCATGGCGCGCAGCCCGCCCTGGGTGGCGAGCGGCCCGGTCTCGCCGGCCATCACGCCGGCGGTGAGCACGGACCGCATCTGCAGGCCGTCGAGCAGACCGCCGCCACCGCTGGTGACGTGGTCCATCAGCTCGGGGTTGTTCTCGGCGAGCTCGTTGAGGTACGCCGCCACGCCGTCGCGGTCGAGTGCGTCGGTCTCGATCAGGCCGGCGGAGACGACGGCGCCGCCGAGGGCGATCTCGGGCGCGAGGTAGCCGATGGCGCGGCCGGCGATCGAGCCGATGGTCTTGTACGCCGCGTCCTGGAGCTCGTCGATCCAGCGGTAGGTGAGCACGGTGGTGCGCACCATCAGGGCGTCGGCGTCGAGCTCGATGCCGCGCGTGAGCAGGCCGTTCTTGCCGGTGGTGGCGCCGCGGATGTCCTCCTCCGCGTGCGTGTAGGTCAGCTTCGACAGCTCGGCGGACCCGGAGACGCCCTCGTCCCGGAGGACCTCCTCGCCGAGCCGGGCGCGCGAGCGCAGCTCGTCGCCGGACCGGTCGAACTGGTCGGCCAGCCGGAGCATCCGGTCGTACTTGTCGTGCAGGTCGGCCGCCTCGGAGGCGGATGTGGGCTGACGGGCCGGCTCACCGGCGGCCAGGGCGTCGGGGTTCAGCGGGTCCTGGGTCATGCCGTCACCTCCGCGAGGACGGGAGCGAGCTCGCTGGCCAGGTCGGAGGGGTCGACGCGGCTGATGTGCACCCGATGGGCGCCGTCGACGTTGCGTGGCCGGAGGGCGTACCAGCCGTCGGCGAGCAGCGTCCACGACACCACGCCCACGACGGTCGTCTCGTCGCCGGAGACGTCGGCGACCAGTGCGCGCAACCGTCCCTGCGCCTCGAGGGAGAACGCGCGCAGCACGGAGTTCACGTCCAGCTCGGACAGCGGCGAGCCGTCGGCGTCCAGCACCTTGCCGGCGTGCTGGGCCGCGAGGACCGGCACCAGGTCGGAGCGTCCGCTGCGCGCGGCCTCCGCCGCGGCGTCGGCCAGCTCGAACGGCACGTCGACGAACGGCGGCACGGACGACGCCCGCACCGGCAGGTCCTCGGGGAGTACCCCGACCCGGCCCAGCTCGGCCGCCCACTGCGACGTACCGAACCAGGCGAGCTCGAAGACGACGCCGTCGACGGTGGAGAGCGTGGCGACGGCCTCGCCTGACTGCCGGTGCCACGACCGGGCCCGGATCCCGCCTGCGGCGACGTCGATGTCGACCGCGGTGGTGGGGGTGGCGAGCAGGCCGACGGCGCCGATCAGGCCTTCGCCGTCGGCGTCGCCACCGAGCAGGCCACGTCGCTCCAGGGTCGTCGCCGGGTCGTGCAGTGACCCGAGGGCGTCGGCATAGGCGGCGTCCTCGAGCGAGGAGCGGCTCTCGCCGAGCCGGCCTTCGAGGGCGTGTCCGCCGCCGGGCTCGACCATCTCGAACGGCAGCGGTGCTCCGCCGGCGCGTTCGGCGACGAGCCGCAGCTCGGCGAGCGTGAGGGCCACCCGGCGCGGGAGCGCGTCGAGGAGTCCCGCGGGCGGGGGTGGGGGAGTGCTGAGATCGATCGTCGGCATCAGAGTCCAGGGAGGGTCACGGTCAGCCAGTCCTTGTGACCGGACGGCGGGGGGGCGAACGCGGACAAGGTCTGGTCCTCGGGGTCGGGGGCGCGGTGCACGCCGTCGGGGTCGTCGGCCGACTCGATCTGCGCGACGCGGGCGCGGGCGTCGGTCACGAGCTTGTCGGCCTTCCGTTCGGTCAGGGCGATCTGGTCCTTGAGCACGTCGACCTGCTGGGTGTGCCGCTCGAGGGAGTCGGCTGCCGTGTCGTGCGCGGCCGCCACCTCACGGAGGTGGGCCGCCCGGTCACGGATCCGTTCGCGCATCGCGTCGGCGGCACGGCCGGTCCACGCGATGCTCTCGGTCTGGGACACGAGCTGGTCGGCCATCGCCCGGATGTCCGTTCCCTGCTCGCGGATCTGGGCCGCACGCTTGCGCAGGACGCCCGAGTCGCCGTACATGAATCGCTCCCTCCGTAAGGGTCGCCGCATGCCCGCTATCCCCGAGGGCCAAACATGAGGCCCGCCTAACCCGGGGCGCTCCGGGCGTGTCGCCGGCCTCCGTAACGGGTAGGTGTCCCCCTCGTTGGGACCGGTGACGCCACCCCCGAGGAGTGCCCCTATGTCCGTGAGCGCCCACGCGCGCGCCCTGGCGGGCGGCGCACTCGCCCTGCCTCCTGTCGGCGACCTGCTTCGCACCCGCCGGCGCCACCGAGGGACAGACCCCGCAGGGCGACGTGAAGCGGGTGGTCTTCGTCGGGAACAACTGGGAGGGCACCGTCGACCTGCTCGAGCCGGGCACCTTCGACCGCCTCGGCCGGATCAACATGATCCCCGACCAGGACGCGCGGATGATGGAGATCGCGACCAACCCGGAACGGCTCGCCTACTACCTCGCGATCCGCGAGGCGATCGGCGAGGGCCACGACCAGCTGGTCGACGACATGTACACCTCGAACGACGGCCGGCTGCTGATCGCGTCGCGGCCGTCGTACGCCGACGTGGTCGCGGTCAGCATCGAGACCGGCGAGCTCGTCTGGCGGTTCCCGGTCGCCGGACAGCGCGCGGACCACATGGCGATCTCGCCGGACGGCCGGAAGCTCGTCGTCAGCGCCTCGACCGCGAACCTCGTGCACGTCCTCCGCGTCTCCGACGGCAAGGAGCTCGGCACCTTCCCGTCCGGGGGCTCACCGCACGAGAACGTCTTCATCGACGGTGGCAAGCGGATCATCCACGCGAGCATCGGCTACGTCTACACGCCGACCGACCAGGACCTCGCCGACCCCGCGAAGGGCGAGCGGGTCTTCGAGATCGTGTCCGCCAAGAAGCCGTTCAAGGTCGAACGGCGGTACAACCTCCGCAAGGCACTCGACGCGCGCGGGCTGGACGACCTCTCCACCGCCGTCCGGCCGATGACCCTGTCGCCCGACGAGAAGACCGTCTACTTCCAGGTGTCGTTCTTCCACGGCTTCCTGGAGATGTCGCGGAGGACCGGCGAGATCGAGCGGGTCAAGCGGCTCCCGAACCTGATCCCGAACACGCCGCGTGAGCAGTACCTCCTCGACTCCGCCCACCACGGCATCGCGATGAACCCGTCCGGCACGAAGATCTGCGTCGCCGGCACCATGTCCGACTACGCGACGGTCGTGAAGACCCGCGGCTACGACCGCGGCCCGCTGCTGAAGAAGAAGGGCGGCAAGCCGTACTGGGTCACCCAGAGCTGGAACGGCCGGCACTGCTACATCTCCTGGAGCGGCACCGACCAGATCGCCAAGATCTCCTACCGGACCGGGCGGATCGTCGACCAGAAGCAGGTCGGGGACCACCCGCAGCGGATCCGCAACGGGTTCGTCGACCGCGACCTGCTGGCCGGGTTGCCGCGCCCGTCCGACCTGCCGCCGTACGAGCCGATGCCGCCGATCGTCTGAGGGTGACCGAGCCCGCCTAGCCCGACGTCGAGGACGGCGGCTTCGGCCCGGTCGACCTCAGGCTGCCCAGCTTGGAGAGCGAGTCGAACCAGAACCGGGCGCCCGGGATCGTGGCTGCGGCCATCAGCGCGATGCCGAACAGGAGCATGAGGAGCGCCCAGATGGTCTCCAGCCCGTCGGCGTCGACGGGGACGAAGCTGGCCTTCTCGTACCACGCGCAGGTCTCGTCCTCGACCGCGCAGACCTCCGCGGTGGCCCATCCGATCGGGATGCCGGCGTTCTCCGCCTTGCGGATCGCCTCGAGGCAGGCCTTGTCGTCGTCGCCCTGTGCACGCGGTGGACCCCTGCGCCTGCTCGACCACCTGGGCGCGGACGGCCTCGTCGCTGTAGAGCGTGCGGCCGATCTCGATCGCGTTCAGGTTGAAGAAGGCGGCGAAGAGGAGAGCCAGACCCAGCGAGATCCAGCGGACGTGGCGCTTGTACCAACCCGAGACCCGGGCCATGTGGTCGTCGTACCACTGCTCGATCGACGTCCTGAGCTTCTCGATGTCGCCCTCGGCCTGGCTGACCAGGGAGAGCAGGCGCGTCATTCAGGTGCTCGCCCTCAGGGGTCTTCAGCTGTTCCTGAGCTCCGTGAGCGCGGTCGTCCCGTCCGCGTTCGGGACGACGATCGGCCCGAGCAGCGCGCTGGCGAAGGACCGACCGGAGACGTACGAGGGCAGCGCCTTCCGCTCGACGTTCGCTTCAGCTTGGCGGAACCGGCGCGTCGGTCGCGTTGACTTGCCAGTCGGCAGCGCTGGGGCCATGAGTGCGTGGTTCATGAGCTGGGTCACCATGGCTGGCTCCGTCGGGCTCCTGCTTCTCAGCCCGGCTTGGGCTTCGGAGCGTTCCGCAGGAAACAGTCCTCCACTGTCAGCTCGAACTCGTCCGTGCCGTCGACCGAGGTCCGGATGCCGCGCAGGAGGTACTCGCCGCGCAGGCCGATGAAGCGCGAGACCGCCTTCGGTGACCATCGCGACCAGGCCGGAGAAGACAGCGAAGATGAAGACCAGTCCGACGACTGTCTGGATAACTGGACCGTCCATGGCGCACCCCGATCGTCTGCCGTGACAAGAGGACAGTCCATGAATCCTCTTGTCTGGCCGGGGATGTCCATAGCGCGTTCGGGCCATCGACCGACGCGACCGGCCGAGCAGCTCGTCATGTCACGTCCGCCTGGTGAAGGCGACCTTCCCGCCCGGAAGCTTGGCCAGGGTGTACGCCGGGTCGTGCGCCCGGGCATGGTGACGCGGGCAGAGCAACCTGCCGTCGGCAACCGTGGTGTGACCGCCGCGCGACCACGGGGTGTCGTGGTGGACGTGGCACAGGCCGGGCGGCCAGTCGCAGCCCTCGGCGGTGCAGCCGCCGTCGCGGGTCGCGATCGCGAGTCGCTGGGACCTGGTGTGCAGGCGTCGGGAGCGGCCGAGGTCGAGGACCTGGGAGGCGCCGCCCAGGACGGCCGGAACGATCCCGGCCTGGCAGGCCAGCCGGCGGGCCTCTGCTGCCGAGATGACGCCGCCGGTGTCCAGTCGGGCGGTGCCGAGGCCCCCGGTCAGGGTCGCCAGCGGCAGCGTGACCACGAGCGACGCCGGCACCCCGCCGGCGTCGGGCAGCCGGTCGAGCGGGAACGACTCGACGTACTCCATGAACGCGGCGCCGAGGCGCTCGGGCAGCGGCCGGCGCTCCGGCCGGTCGGGCTGACGCTTCGGCGCGGCCAGGGCCAGCAGGGTCTTGTGCAGCATCTGCGCCTGCAGGGCTGGGGAGCGTGAACCGGCCGTGCGCCCGGCCGTGCCCGTCGTCGGACATGGTGAACCGGGCCGCGGCCCGGGCGTCGCGCTCCTCGCGCTCCAGGGTGCGCCGCTCATGCTCCTCTGCGACGTCGGGCGCGACCACGTCGAGGATGCGTCGACCGAGCACCCGCAGGGCCTTCGCGTCGTGGTCGCGCGACGCGCGGATCAGGTGTCCACGAGCCTGCGCCACGATCTCGGGGTCGACCAGCTCGGGCGGCAGCGCATCAACCGCGTCGACCACCACCGCGGCCTGGTCCTCGCCCAATGAGCCGGCGGCCATGGCATCCGCGACCGGCTCGTGTACGTCGGTGAGCCGCCGAGCGAGGCGCATCCGTCGGTGTGCCTCGGCTCGGGTCAGGCGACACCGGTGTGCCCACCAGGATGCTGTGCTCGTGGCGCCCTGCCGGGCACCGACGTCCAGCCGGTCGGCGTGCGCGGCGACCCGAAGCTCCAGCTCGGCCAGCCGGGCTCGCAACGCGGTCACCTCGACCAGCAGACCCTCGGTCTCGCGCTCGCCGAGCGTCCACAACGGCGACTCCGCAATGTTGTCCAGCTCGCGCTGGATGCGCGCCGCAGCACCGACGACCGGGTGTCCCGGGGAGTCGTGAGCAGTTGAGGTCATGGGTCAACTCAAGCACCGACCACCGACAGTCCCGGACGCCGAATCCCCTTTGTCCACAGGAGTTTGGGCTCCGCCAGGGAACACCGAGCGACGGACGCGACTAGCCGGCCAGATAGCCGCCCAGCCGCTCCAGGCCGACCTCCACGTCCTCCCGCTTCCCGGCGAAGCTGAAGCGGATGAAGCGGTTCCCGACCTCGGTGTCGAAGTCGATCCCGGGGGCGACCGCGACGCCGGTGCGCGCCAGCAGGTCGTGGCAGAACCCCATGGAGTCGTCGGTGAGGTGCCCGACGTCGGCGTACGCGTAGAAGGCGCCGTCGGCCGGGGCGAGGCGGTCGATCCCCAGCTGGGGCAGGCCTTCCAGCAAGAGCTCGCGGTTGCCGGCGTACCGCGCCACGTGGCCGTCGAGCTCGGCGTACGACGCGTCGTCGAAGGCCTTGATCGCGGCGTGCTGGGCGATGGCGGGTGGGCAGATCGTGAAGTTGCCGGTGAGTACGTCGGCCGGTCGCCGCAGCCGCTCCGGCACCAGCATCCAGCCGATCCGCCAGCCGGTCATGGAGAAGTACTTCGAGAACGACGAGAACACGACGGCCTCGCGGGAGGTCTCCCAGGCCGAGCGGGAGAGCGGTGCCTCGCCGGCGAGCGGGGCGTACTCGATCCCGTGGTAGATCTCGTCGGAGATCAGCTGGACGCCGTTGGTCTCGCACCAGGCGGCGAGGGCCGCGAGCTCGTCGGGCAGCAGCATCGTGCCGGTGGGGTTGGCGGGACTCGCCACGACCAGTCCCTTGATGTCCGTCGAGCTCCTCGACCTGGGCCACGGTCGGCTGGAACCGGGTCTCCGGCCCGCACGGGATCTCCACCACCTCGCACCCGAGCGCGACCAGGACGTTGCGGTAGCAGGCGTAGCCGGGTCGGGCCATCGCCACCCGGTCGCCGGCCTCGAACGCCGCGAGGAACGCCAGCAGGAAGCCTCCCGACGAGCCGGTGGTGACGATGACGTCCTCGGCCGGTGACGTCGATGCCGTGCGCCTTCCGGTGGTGCTCGGCGATCCGCTCGCGCAGCTCGGGGATGCCGGCCGCGACCGTGTACCCGAGCGGGTCGTCCGACTGGAGCAGCCGGATCGCCTCCGCCTTGACCGGAGCCGGTGCCCCGGTCATCGGCTGTCCGGCCACGAAGTTCACCAGGTCACCGTGGGTGCGCTCGCCGCTGGTGCGCGGCCGCCAGCAGGTCCATCACGTGGAACGGCGGGACGTTCGCACGGGAGGCGACCTCGAAGCGGCTGGTCATGGGCGCGGACGTTACTTCCCGGCGGCTCGTCCTGCCAGCCCGCCGCCCGAAGAACGAACCCTCACCGAGCTGGGTGCCGGACGCGTACCCCTTGCCGTCCTGGGCGATGTTGGACGCACAGGCGCCGGCGGCGTACAGGCCGCCGACGACCGAGCCGTCGGGGCGCTGCACCTCGCCGTCGACGGTGCACCGGATCCCGCCGAGGGTGAAGCCGGCGTACAGCGCGTTGCCGAGGGTCAGGTCGATAGGCACCCCATGGGCCGGTGTCCTGCGGCGCGAGCCAGTCGGGCGACTTGTGGAAGTCCGGGTCCTCGCCCCGGGCCGCGTGCTCGTTGTAGCGGGCCAGCGTGGCGACGAGCGAGCCCGCCGGCAGCCCGAGCCCCTCCTCCATCTCCTCGACCGTCTCCCAGCCGTCGATGAACGGCACGAGCGGCATCTTCGGGTGCTCGACGTGCTCGCTGTCGACGATGAGGTACGCCGCGGAGTCCGGCTGCTCCATCACGAAGCCGGACGTGCGGGCGTGGTAGGAGTCCTCGGCCACGAACCGCTGGCCGAGCTTGTTCACGATCAGGCCCTTCACCAGCGTGCGACGGCGGGTAGAACGGCGCGGTGATGAAGGGCTGGTCCATGTGCCGCAGCTCGGCGCCGACCGACTCGCCGAGACGGATCCCCAGCCCGTCGTCGTACGTCGATCCCAGGGTGAACAGCTTCGACCCGAGGGCCGGCGTGTGCTCGGCGACCATGTCGGCGTTCATCACGAAGCCGCCGGCGGCCAGCACGACCGAGCCGGCCCGGACCAGCCCGGTCTCCTGGAACCGCCGCCAGGCCAGGCCCACGACGGCGCCGGACTCGTCGGCGACCAGGTTGGTCGCGCCGGTCTCGTAGCGGACCTCGACGCCGGCCTCCTCGACCCGCGATCGCGGAGCAGGTCCATCACCAGCTTGGTGCCCTCGGTGTCGCCCGGCACCGGCACCTTGTGCCCGCGCGGGGCGGGCGTCGCCTGGTCGCGCGAACGGCCAGACCTTCTCGTTGCCGGTGAACATCAGGCCCTCGGTGCCGGGCTGGATGACCGCCTTGCCGGGGAAGAAGGAGCGCTCGAACTCGAACCCGAGCGCCTCCAGCCAGTCGAAGTGCTCGACCGACCCGTCGCAGTAGGCGCGGATCTTGTCCGGCTCGGGGTCGAGCGAGACGGCGACCAGGTAGTCGTACATCGCGTCGGCGCTGTCGTCGTGGCCGGTGGCCTGCTGCACCGCCGTACCCCCGCCGAGGTAGAAGTGCCCGCCGGACATGCTCGACGTGCCGCCGTGCACCGCGGCCCGCTCCAGCAGCAGCACCCGCGCGCCGGCCCGGGCGGCCTCGAGGGCCGCGCAGCCGCCGGCGATGCCGAAGCCGACGACCACGACGTCCCACGCCTCGGCTTCGGGGGAGAGCTCGGAGGCGGGGAGGACGTCGGGATCGGCGGTGCCGGTCAGCTCGGCCATGCGCCAAGACTAGAACATGTTTCAGTTCTTGGGCAGAGGGGCGACCGATAGGATCGCGCACACCGGCCGGCCACGCACAGAACGTGAGGTGACCTTGACCTTCGACCTCCACCAGCTCGACAGCTTCGTGCTGGTGGGCGCCGCGGTCACCCTGCTGGCGATCCTCGCCGTCCGGGTCTCCTCGCGCTCCGGCCTGCCCAGCCTGCTGCTCTACCTCGCTGATGGGCGTCGCCCTGGGCGAGGCGGGCGTCGGCATCGAGTTCGACGACCCCCAGCTCACCCATGCGCTCGGCTTCCTCGCCCTGGCGGTGATCCTGGCCGAGGGTGGTCTCACCACCAGCTGGCGCGAGGTGAAGCCGTCGATGCGGCTGGGCGTCTCGCTCGCGACCGTCGGCGTGGCCGTCTCCGTGACCGTGGTCGCCGTCGTCGCCCACTTCCTCCTCGGGCTGCCGTGGGAGCTGGCCGTGCTGCTCGGCGCGGTGACCTCGCCGACCGACGCGGCGGCGGTGTTCTCGGTGCTGCGGGTGGTGCCGCTGCCCCGGCGGCTGACCGGCGCGCTCGAGGCGGAGTCCGGTCTCAACGACGCGCCGACCGTGGTGCTGGTGACCCTGATCTCGACCGGGGCCGTTCGAGGACCACGGCCTGCTCGGGGCCAGCGGGATCATCGTCTACGAGCTCGTGGTCGGCGTGGCGGTCGGGCTGGCGTGCGGGTTCGGCGGTGCCTGGGTGATGCGCCGCGCGGCGCTGCCGTCGTCCGGCCTCTACCCGCTCGCCGTCCTGATCCTCACCTTCCTCGCGTACGGCAGCGCGGCCGCCGTGCACGGCTCCGGCTTCGCCGCCGTGTACGTCGCCGCCCTGATCCTCGGCAACAGCGAGCTCCCGCACCGGGCGGCGACCCGGTCCTTCGCGGAGGGCGTGGCCTGGCTGGCGCAGATCGGGCTCTTCGTCATGCTCGGCCTCCAGCTGTCCCCCGGCGACCTGACCTGGGGGATCGTCGGGCTGGCCGTCGCCGCCGGCCTGGTCCTCACCTTCGTCGCCCGCCCGCTGTCCGTGCTGGTGAGTGCGCTCGGCGGCGCCGAGATGCCGCGGCGCGAGCTGGCGTTCCTGTCCTGGGCCGGTCTGCGCGGCGCGGTCCCGATCGTGCTCACCACCATCCCGCTCGCCGAGGGGGTCGAGGACTCCGAGCGCCTGTTCAACCTGGTCTTCGTGATGGTCGTGATCTACACCCTGCTGACCGGGCCGACGCTGCCGTGGGTCGCGCGGGTCCTCAGGGTCGCGCGCCGGTCCGAGCCACGGGGGCTCGACGTCGAGGCCGCGCCGCTGGAGCGGATCGCGGCCGACCTGCTCCAGGTCACGATCAGCCCGACGTCGCACATGCACGGCGTCGAGGTCGGCGAGCTCCGGCTGCCCGTCGGCGTCATCGGTCTCGCTCGTCATCCGCGACGGCGACATCCTGGTGCCGGAGCGGCGTACCGTCCTCAAGCACGGCGACGACCTGCTGGTCGTCACCCCACGCAAGCTCCGGGACAAGACCGAGGAGCGGCTGCGCCAGGTCTCCGAGGGCGGGCGGCTGGCCCAGTGGCTGGGGCCGCGCCGCAAGGGCCGCTGAGGCGAGCTCAGCTGACGGGCGGGCTGCAGATCTCGGTGTCCTCGCTCGGCCACGACGGCCTTCTTGCCGGGCAGCAGCTTCGCGAAGTCGTCGCCCACGACCAGCGTGACGCCCACGCCCGAGCTGTCGCGGCGGACCACCTCGGCCGACTTGCCCAGGCGGCTGGCCAGCAGGAGGACGTCGGGGTTGTTGGGGGTGTCGGTCCAGATCGCGGCGACCGGCACCCGCGCGTTGCCCGGTGCGTTGCCGGTGTCGCCCTTGGTGAAGCCCTGCTCCACGAGCTGCGGCCATCGTCTGTCCGGCCAGGCCGTTGCGGTCGCTCGCGTTGTAGCACGCTGACCGTCACCTGCTGCGGGAAGACCTTCTCGCCGGCGTCGATCGACGTCGCGACGCACTTGGGCGGCTCGGTCTTGGCCGGGAACGGCTTGGTCGCGGCGTTCCACCCCCAGATCCCCACCAGCACCAGGACGACGCTGAGCGCCGCCAGCGTGACCGTGGACTTCGCCGCCTGCTCCATCAGCCCGCCACCGGGTGCACGCGTGCGTGCAGCACGTTCCGCTGCTGGAGCGCGGCCCGCAGCGCTCGGTGCAGGCCGTCCTCGAGGTAGTACTCGCCGCGCCACTCCACGACGTGCGCGAACAGGTCGCCGTAGAACGTCGAGTCCTCGTCGAGGAGGGCGGCGAGCTGGAGGGTGTCCTTGGTGGTGACGAGCTCGTCAAGGCGCACCTGGCGCGGCGGGACCTCCGCCCAGCCCCGGGAGGTCAACCCGTGGTCTGGGTAGGGCCGCCCGTCCCCCACGCGCTTGAAGATCACGCCGCGAGTCTAACCAGCGCCGGATCCGGCACCCGATGGCTAGGCTCCGGGGCGTGACGACGGATGATCTGGAGCAGATCCGGCAGCTGAAGTACCGCTACCTGCGGACCCTCGACACCAAGCAGTGGGACGACTTCGAGGCCTGCTTCGTGCCCGAGGCGACCGCCGACTACGCCGGCCTGGCGTTCGCCGACCGCGCCGCCCTCGTGGACTACATGCGCACCAACCTGGGTCCGGCGATCATCACCATGCACCACGTCCACCACCCCGAGATCGCCGTCGACGGCGACTCCGCGACGGGTCGGTGGTACCTCCACGACCAGGTGATCTCGGCCGAGTACCGCTTCAAGCTCGAGGGTGCGGCGTTCTACGAGGACCGGTACGTGCGCACGGCCGACGGCTGGAAGGTCTCGCACACGGGGTACGAGCGGACCTTCGAGGCGACGTACTCCTTCGACGACATGCCGGGCCTGCGGGTCCAGACGCCGCACCGGTCCGAGGGCGCCTAGGACCACTGCCAGCTGGCGAGCACCGAGTCCAGGACTTCCTGGAGCTCCTCGGGAGTCCGGGCGTCGGACTCGATGTGGATCTCGACGAGGTTCTCCCCGACGATCGCGCCGAGGTCGATGATGTTGTTGTCGCTCCCGACGTTGCCGGCCACGTGGTACATCTCCACGCCGGCGACGTCGACGTTCTCCAGCACCTCGGGCTTCGTCTGGTACTCGCTGGAGCCCGCCCGCTCCTTGGCGAGCTTGGGCAGCGGCTCGTCGAGGAACGCGGGACCGTCGGCGATCCGCAGGAAGCCGGTGACGCTCGCGTTCTCGTCCTCCTCGGACGCGTAGATCGTCGAGAGGGCCGCGCTGGCGCCGCCCTGGTCGACCTTCCAGCCCTCGGGAGCGCGTGCCGTGAACGACGGCCCCTTCAGGGCCTTGCCGGTGGCGGGCTCGGCGCTCGGGCTGGCGGACTCCGTCGGGCTGCGCCGTCGGACGACGAGCCGCCGGGGGACGTGGTCGGGTCGGCCTCGGAGGGCTCGTCGTCGCTGCACCCGGCGAGCGCGAGCGTCAGCGCGGCGACTGCGGCGTACGTGCGAAGTCTGCTCACGCGTGGGCTCCCCGAGTCAGGTTCGGATCCGGCAGCCGCCACGCTAGCAGCGGCCACCACACCCGCCGGCCGCTCACATCGAGGAGTCGGTCCACGCGAGCTGCACCACCTCGACGCCCCGGTCGCGGGTGATCAGGCGACCTCGGCCCGACAGCGACGGCATCGGCTTCTGGTTCCCGATCAGCGGCCCCTCGTCGGGGCTGCCGGACAGCAGCAGGCCAGGCATCGCGAGGTCGCGCAGCGACTGGATGACCGGCTCGTACAGGGCGCGGGACGCGCCGCCGGACCGTCGGGCGACCGCGAGGTGCAGCCCGGTGTCGCGGGCCTGGGGCAGGAGCGACAGCAGCGGCTGCACGGGCGAGCTCTGCTGGGTGGCGACCAGGTCGTAGTCGTCGACGACGACGAAGACCTCGGCGCCCTTCCACCACGACCGGTTCCGCAGCTGGTCGGGCGTGACGTCCGGTCCGGGGATGCGGTTCTCGAGGTACGCCGCGAGGTCCTTGAGGACGGGCGCGGACTGGGCCGCGGAGGTCAGGTAGTTCAGCAGGTACTCGTCCGGCACCTCGCCCAGGAGGGATCGTCGGTAGTCGACGATGACGATCTGCGCCTCCTGCGGCGTACGGCTGCGCATGATCTCGTGGACGTAGGTGCGCAGCACCGAGCTCTTGCCGGACTGTCCGTCGCCGAAGATCAGGAAGTGCGGCTCGGCGTCCGGGTCGAGCGCGACCGGCGCGAGCTCCTTCTCGTTGATCCCGAGCAGCAGCCGCTTGGCGTCCACGCCGGCTGTCTCCGCCTGGGTGCGGATCGCCTCGATCCCGATCTCGTCGGGCAGCAGCCGGAGCTTGGGACCTTGCTGGCCGTGCCAGGCCGACCGGACCCGGCGGATCAGGTCGTCGACGCCCTCGCCGAGGCTCGCCGGGTCGGACTTGCCGTCGATCCGGGGGAGTGCGGCCAGGAAGTGCAGCTTGGACTGGGTCAGGCCGCGGCCGGGCCGCCCGGTCGGCACCAGGGTCGCGACCCTGCGGTCGACCTCGGAGTCCATGGCGTCGCCCAGGCGCAGCTCGAGGCGGGTGCCGAAGACGTCGCGCATCGCGGCCCGGAAGTCCGCCCAGCGAGCGGCACCGCTGACGATGTGGAGGCCGAAGGTGAGGCCGCGCGAGGAGAGCTGCTGCAGCTCCATCTCGAGGTCGTCGAAGTCCGCCCGCAGCGTCGCCCAGCCGTCGATGACGAGGAAGACGTCGCCGTAGCCGTCGTCGGCGCGACCGGCGGCCCGGCGCGTGCGGTAGGTCTCGATCGAGTCGATGCCGTTGGCGCGGAAGTAGGCCTCCCGTCGGTCGACGATGCCCTGCACCTCGGCCACGATCCGGCGTACGACGTCCGGCTCCGAGCGGGTGCCGACGCCCGACATGTGCGGGAGATCGGCCAGCGGGACGAACGTGCCGCCGCCGAAGTCGAGCACGAAGAACTGCGACTCCTGCGGGGTCGTGGTCAACGACATGCTCGTGACGATCGTGCGCAGCAGGGTGCTCTTGCCGCTCCGTGGCCCACCGACCACGGCCACGTGGCCGGACGCGCCGCTCAGGTTGACGGTGAGGGTGTCGCGGCGCTGCTCGCGCGGACGGTCGACGGTGCCGAGCGGGACCACCAGTCCGCCCAGGTTGCGCCACTGGCGGGACATCACGCCGAGCTCGGGGTCCTCGGCGAGGTCCGGCATCAGCTCGTCGAGGGTGTCGGGTGCGTCCAGGGGCGGCAGCCACACCTGGTGCGCGGACGGGCCGTGGCCGAGCATCTGCCCGACGGCGACGTCGAGCAGCGACTCCTGCTCGCCCTGGGCGCCGGCCTGCGGGGCCGGCTCCTCGGGCTCCGGCTCGGGCGGCGCCAGGCTCTGCACCTCGGAGATGGTGAACGGCAGGATCCCCTGCACGTGGCCGCCCTCGTCGCGGCGTACGCGCACCTTGCCGCTCGGCGGCCCGGAGACGTACGCCGCCTTGAACCGCAGCAGCGTCGACTGGTCGGGCTTGAGGTAGCCCAGGCCGGGGATCGGAGGCAGCTCGTAGGCGTCCGGAACTCCCAGCACCGACCGGGACTCGCCGGCGCTGAAGGTGCGCAGGCCGACCCGGTAGGACAGGTGCGACTCGAGCCCGCGCAGCCGGCCCTCCTCGAGGCGCTGCGAGGCGAGCAGCAGGTGCAGGCCCAGCGAGCGGCCGAGGCGGCCGATGGCGACGAACAGGTCGATGAACTCCGGCTTCGCGGACAGCATCTCGGAGAACTCGTCGACCACGATGAACAGCGACGGCAGCGGGTCGAGCTTCTCGCCGGCGACCCGGGCGCGCTCGTAGTCGCGGATGGACGCGAAGTTGCCGGCGTCGCGGAGCAGCTCCTGGCGGCGCACCATCTCGCCGGACAGGGCGTCCTGCATGCGGTCGACGAGGGTGAGCTCCTGGGCCAGGTTGGTGATCACCGCGGAGACGTGCGGCATCTCCGACATGCCGGCGAACGTCGCGCCGCCCTTGAAGTCGACCAGCACCATGTTCAGCTGCTCGGGCGAGTGGGTCATCGCCAGGCCGAGGACGAGCGTGCGGAGGAACTCCGACTTTCCGGAACCGGTGGCGCCGATCACCAGGCCGTGCGGACCCATGCCCTGCTGGGCGGACTCCTTGATGTCGAGGTGGATCGGGGTGCCGCCCTCGCCGAGGCCGATCGGGACCCGCAGCCGGTCGCGGGCGGGGCGCGTGCGCCAGGCGGCGTTCGGCTCGAAGCGGTAGACGTCGCCGAGACCGAGCAGGTCCATGAAGTCGGTGGGGCCGGTGATCTCGCCCCCGGTGTCGACCGCGCCGGTGGAGACCGTGTGCAGCGGCGCGAGCCGGCGCGCGAACGCCTCCGCAGTGGCGAGGTCGCACTGGTCGGCGAGCGCCTTGACCGGCTCCTCCCGCAGCCGCAGCGCCAGGATCGGCTGCTTGCCGTCCTCCGGCGGCTCGGCGGCGAACTGCAGTCGCAGCCGCGTGGCGTCCTCGAGGTCGTCCCACCGGGCCGGCAGGTCGAGCACGGTCACGCCGTGCAGGCCGTCGGGTGGGATGACGTGGTTGCCGGGCGGCAGCTGCGCGCCGTCGGTGACGAACAGGATGTGCGGTGACGGCGGCCGCTCGTCGGCACCGAAGCGGGGCCGGTCGCTGAGGTCGGGCGGGAGCAGGGTGGCGATCTCGGCGAGCGAGGTGCTGACCATCCGCATCGGCCCGACGGCGTCGGACTGCTGGGCGCTCTGGGCGTGCGGCAGCCACTTGAGCCAGTCCCAGTGCATCAGGTTCTGCTCCGAGCAGAGCACCGCCACCACGAGGTGGTCGGGGGAGTGGAACGCCGTCGCGGAGCAGATCATCGCCCGCGCCAGCGACCGGACGGGGTCCTCGGAGCCGCACAGCTCGACCCGGTCGAAGGCCCGCAGGTCGATGCTGGCGGGCAGCTTCGGCTGGAGCCGGTGCACGACCAGCAGCCGGTGCAGCGCGGAGGCCGCGGCCGGGTCGACCTCGTCGATCGGCGCGCTCTCGGGCGGGACCAGCTCCAGGGAAAGCGGCTGCGAGCACACGCCGTACCGCACGTGCAGGAAGTCCGGGTCACTGCTGCCGTGCTCCCACACCCGCGAGCGCTCCTCGGCCACCGACGGCAGCGCGCTCGGGTCCGGGTGGTGCCAGTTCAGGGCGCGGCGCTGCTGGTCGGCGGCCTCGCGCGCCACCTGACGGACGTTCCCGAGGTAGCGGAGGTACTCCGTCCGCGACCCGGTGACCTGCTGGGTGCGCTGCTTCCGCTGCCGGTCCAGCTGGACGACGATGAAGCCCAGGGTCGCGAACAGGAACATGCCGGCCGCGACGTAGCTGCGCCCGCCGGTCGACGACCCCATCGTCGCGACCAGCACGATCGATCCCAGGCTGCCGAGCATCGGGATCGCGTTCATCAAGACGCCCGCGGCGCCCTCGTCGCGCTCGATCTGCGGGGGTGCCTGGAGAACGATCTGGCCCGAGGGCATCTCGGGTTCGTCGAGGCGGGTGCCCCGAAGCGTCGTGCTCAACCTGCCCCCTGTCGTCGGCCGTGGCCTGAGCATAGGCGCGGGCCGTATGAGCGACTACCCTGCCGACGACGGCCGAAACGTCGTCGTCTCGACTCAGGAACCAAGGCCCGGGGAGCCCAGCGGTGGTGTCAGGACCAGGAACTGCGGGGAGCAGCCTCGCCGTGAGCGTCCACGGTCCTGGGGGCGTCCTCGACCTGGTGGTCCCGGCGGCGGCCAGCGCCGACGACGTCGCCCGCGAGTACGCCGCGCAGTCCGGCCTCGAGGCGGTCCCCGTGCTGTGCACCCGGCTCGGCCAGCCGCTCGCCGTCCGGCGGGGCGCTGGCGGCCGCCGGCATCGACTCCGGCGACGTGCTGGTCGCGACCACGTCCACCGACCACGAACCTGCTGCCGAAGCGGTCCGGCGGCCGCTGCTGCTGACCACGTCGTCGGCAGCACCCGGGCCGGTGTCGGTGCTCTGGTGCGCGGTGAGCGCCGGTGTGGCCGCCCTCGCGGGTTGGTTCGCCGCGCACGCCGGGTCCTCGGACCTCGCGACCGTCGCCGTCGGCCTGCTCCTGCTGGCCGCGTTCGTCGGCGTCGTTCCCTTCGGGCGGTTCGCGCAGCGCCGCGCCCTGGCCGCGCCCGCGTTCGGCGCGGCCGCAGCGTTCGCCGTCGTCTGGGACCCGAGCCCCGAGCGGCTGCCCATGGTCGTCGGGATCACCGCGCTGGCGGGCGGCGTGACGGCCGGTGTCGCCCGGGCGCTCGGCGACGACGTCGAGGAGGGCCTGCGGGTCTGGATGATCACCGGTGGCACGGTCTTCCTGGTCACCGGGCTGATCGGCCTGGTCGGCCTGTCCGCTGCCGTCGCGTGGTCGGTGCTGCTGGTGGGCGCGATGATGGCCGCGCGCGTCGTGCCGGGCCTCGCGATCGACGTACCCGACCAGTTGCTGATCGACCTGGAACGCCTGGCCGTGACCGCCTGGTCGGCCCGCGACCGACCCCGCGGCCGGCGCGGCCGGGCCGTCGCCTCGCCGAACGCGGTCGCCATGGTCGCCGCGCGTGGGACCCGCCTGGTGACCGCGGCGTGCGTGGCCGTGGCCGCGGTGGCCGTGGTCGCGTCGGGGATGCTCCTCGAGACCGTCACCGACGGCACCGCGCTGATCGGCGCGCGGTGCCTGGTCTTCTTCGCCGGCGCCGCGTTGCTGCTGGCGGCGCGCAGCTACCGTCACGTGGCCGCCCGGGCGCTGCTGCGGTGCGCGGGGCTCGGCTGCTGGGCCTGGCTCGCGTCAGCCCTGCTCCGGACCGAGGACGGAACGCCGACCACCGTCCTGGGCTGGGTGTCGATCGCGCTGGCCGCGCTGCTCGTCGTGGTCGCCGTGGCCACCGGCCGGGGGTGGCGATCCGCCTGGTGGGCACGTCGGGCCGAGGTCGCCGAAGGCCTGTGCGGGGCCGCCGCCCTGGCCTCCGTCTTCGTCGCGGTGGGCCTGTTCCAGCGCGTCTGGGAGCTGACCTCCACGGTCGCGAAGTAGTTCGCGGACCGAGGCAACCAAACCGTGCCCCACCACGTCACTCCTGATGGACAGTCCGTTCTCGGGGTTGAAGTGCCTCTCTGTGAGAGTCAGGTTTAGCGGGGTTCGGGCTGGGTAGACGGATCGTTGTCCAGCCGTGTGACCCACATCGCACCAAGGACGACATCGCTCAGAACTGAACACCAACTAGATCTCGAGCGGCGATGGCGCCGCGGGGGTAATAAGAAGGAGCAGGCGACATGTCAGCAGCAGAGATGGGTCAGGGTGAAGGCACTCTGACAAAGGCAGCCGGCCTCGTGTCGGACGCCAAGGCGGACTTCGACCGCCTCAGCATGAAGCTCGACGGCCAGATCCAGGGGCTGCAGGGCAAGTGGGCCGGTGCCGGCGGTACGGCGTTCTTCACGCTGCACCAGGCCTGGACCGAGAAGCAGAAGGTCATCGTCAGCGCGCTGAACGAGTTCGAGGCCTCCTTGACCTCGACCGAGAAGGACAACATCAGCACCGACGACGCCCAGATGGCCAACTACAACCGGACCGCCGGTCGCCTCGGCGGCTGACCCACACAGGACCCAGGAGATATGGAACATGAGTCTCGACGGACTTCGCGTCAACCACGCCGGCCTCGACACGGCCGCCCAGGACCTCTACACCGCGGTCAAGGACATCGACGACCGCATGAACCGGCTCGAGAGCGAGCTTGCCCCGCTGAAGAGCGACTGGACCGGTAACGCCCAGACGGCGTACCACACCGCCAAGGCCAAGTGGGACGGCGCCATCCAGGAGATGCGCAACCTGCTCGACCAGACGAGCCAGACGGTTCACCAGTCCAACGCCGAGTACAAGGCAGCCGACCAGCGCGGCGCGGCGGCGTTCGACATCTGATGCACACCTGATCCCGACAAGGGTCGGCGGCCACGAGCCTCCGGCCCTTTCGGGGTCTTCGGGACCACCTCTCGAACGGGGGCAACACCCACATGTTTTTCGACGCCGGCCCACTAGTCGGGGTCCTGCGAGACCTCAACATCCACGAGGACAAGATCCAGGCGGTCATCGATGCGTTGACCGATGGTGAGACGGATCTGTCGGACAGCTCGTTCGACACGAACGCCAGGATCTCCGAGCGGATCCTTCGGCGGTTCGCCTGTCGGGCACGAGCTCGGCGACCATCACAGCCGCGCCCAGCAGGTCTTCACCGAGACCATCAAGGGCGTCACCCAGGACCTCACGAAGTTCCGCGACGGAGTCAAGCAGGCAGTGCAGCTGGTCACCGTCGCCGACGAGTCCAGTGCTGACGACCTCAACCGCAAGCGGGAGATCGCCGAGGGACTCCAGTCCGTCTGGCAGAACTCCGAGGGCGAGCGGGCCTACCACCGCGGCCGCAACCACTACGGCCGGCGCGACGGCGACCACGGGAGTGACGACTGATGGGCAAGGGACCACAGGAGAACAGGTTCGACCAGGCCGTCGCCGGCCTGAACGAGATCGACGTCATGACGTCCGCGTCGGAGTGGCGGGTCGGCTCGGAGCGCCTCAAGCGCGTGGCCTCCGCCCTGCGTGACGCAGCCCCGAAGATGCACAAGGACTTCGGTGGCGAGACCGGTGCGACCGCCCAGGTGGCGTTCACCAAGGTGGCCGACAGCTCGGAGACGCGATCGCAGGAGATGGGCGACGTCGCCGACGCGCTGGGCCGGGTCAAGACCGCCATGGACGACGCCAAGACCGCGCACGCCAACATGGGGCCGGCGCCGTCGAAGCCGGCGCCGCTCGAGCCGGCACCCGCCGGCATGCAGGACACGGAGCAGATCCGCCGCGCCCAGCACCACAGCCAGCAGGTGGGGCTGTACGAGCGACAGATGGGCGACCGTGAGCGCGTGTCCGAGGCCGAGACCAACAAGCTCGAGGCCGCCTACCGGGAAGCCATGACGCCGATGAAGAAGGCCCACGGCGAGCCGGACCCGCAACCCGGCGGGGGTGCGGGTGGTGGTGCCGGCGGTGGCAGCGCCGGTGCAGGTGGCGGCGCAGCGCCCGCTGGTGGCTACGGCGGCTCGGGCGGTGGGAGCACCGGATCGGGCAACGGCAACAACGGCGACGACGACTACCTCGTCCCGGCGCCCACCACCGACCCGGACGGCACCGGTGGCGACAGCACCACGCCCACCACGACCAGCCCGGTCGTCCCGGTCGCGGGCACCGGCTACGGCAGTGCGCAGGACGGCGGGGTTCTTCCTCCGGCCGCCAGCACGACCGGTGGCGGCTCCCTCGGCAGCATCCCCACGTCCTCGTCGGGCAGCAGCAGCGGTGCACCCACCGCCGGCGGACTGGCCGGCGCCCTCGGCGGCGGACTCGCGGGTGGTGCGGCCGGCATCGGCGGCGCGGTTCGCGGCGGCGGCTTCACGGCCGTGCCCACCGGTGCCGCAGCGGCCGGGACCGGCGGACGCCCGATCGGCGCCAGCACGCGGACCGGCGGCGCAGGCGCCCTCGGGCGCTCCGCGATCGCCGGCACGGCAGGGTCACCGACCGGCAGGTCGGGCAC
Source organism: uncultured Actinomycetota bacterium (assembly GCA_963803235.1). Lineage (GTDB taxonomy): Bacteria > Actinomycetota > Actinomycetes > Propionibacteriales > Nocardioidaceae > Nocardioides. The sequence continues at coordinate 468,194 of CAWDLL010000006.1, read as the reverse complement.
GGGCGGCCGTGGCGCCGGTGCGCGCGGCGCCGGAACGTCGCGCGGCGTGGCGGCAGGTGCCGCCGGGCAGGCCGGCGGCCGGGGCAAGGCCGGAGGCGCGCGCGGTGCGGCCGGCGGTGCCGCCGGAGCGACGGGCGGCAAGGGTCGTGGCAAGGACAAGAAGTCCAAGAAGGACGAGTTCTTCGAGGACGTGCAGGACTGGATCGACGACGAGGGCGTGGCCCCCGGAGTGATCGACTGACGTCCTTGATCGAGCAGGCTTCCGCCCGGGTCGGCCGCCCCGACCCGGGCGGTAGCATTCCAGCCGTCCGTCTCGGGACGGCCGAGGCGAGTGGCGGGGGAGGGTGACGATGAGTCAGGCGCCTGCGGGGGCTTCCGGCCTGGTCCGGGTCACCGTCGCGTCCGGGACCCGCCGGGTCGATCTCGTGCTGCCGGGCGCCGTTCCCGTCGCGGAGCTCGTCCCCGAGCTCGCCCGCAGCGTCGGACTGCTGGACCCGGTCACCGTCTACGGCGGCTACCGGCTGGTGACCCAGGAGGGTCGCGAGCTGGCGGGCGACGCCGGCCTGATCATGCAGGGCATCGAGGACGGCGGCCTGCTCACCGTGGCGGCCGGCGTCGACGACGCGCCGCCACGCGTGTACGACGACGTGGTCGAGGCGATGACCGACGTCGTCGAACGCGACCTCCGGCCGTGGGAGCCCGCCTCCGGGCGGCGCACGGCCCTGTCCGCGTCCGGGATGCTGATGGTGCTCGGTGCGGTCGCGCTCTTCATCCAGGACTCCCTGCTCGCGTCGACCGCGGCCGCCGTGGTCTCGGTGGCCCTGGTGGCCGGCGCCATCGTCCTGTCGCGCGCGCAGGGCGAGCCCGAGGCCGCCGTCGCGGTCTCGTGGATGGGCTGCTTCTACGCCGCCGTCGCGGGCTTCATGTTCGCCCCCGACGAGATGATGTTCGGCATGCCCGTGGCCTGCGCCGGCGCGGGTGCGCTGGTCGCGGGACTGGTGGCCCTGGTCGGCCTCGGCGAGGGGCGCACCCTGGTGATCCCGCCCGTCGTGGTCGGCGCGATCTTCCTCGCGACCGGGCTCGTGATGCGGGCCGCCACGTTCGACCCCGCCGTCGTGCTGACGACCACGCTGACCCTGGTCGTGATGGTCGGGAGCGTGTTCCCCTGGCTGGCGCTGGGCGCCACCGGCACCACCGTCGACCAGCTCTACTCCACCCAGGACATCACCGCCGACCCCGACGAGATCGACCCGCTGCGAGTCAGCGCCGACGCCCGGGTCGCCCACGAGATCCTGGTCGCGGTGTCGGCCACGGTCGGGCTGCTGCTGGTGCTGATCGCACCGCTCGCGGTCTCGCTGGGCGTGTCCGGCACCGTGCTCGCCGTGATGTGCTGCCTGGTCGTCATGCTGCGCACCCGCCAGTACCGCACCGGCACCGAGGTGCTGGTCGGGCTCGTGTCCGGCATCCTCGGGCTGCTGTCGATCGGCATCTCGATGCTGTGGCTGCACCCCGACTGGCGGCCGACCGCCGCCGTCGCGCTCTCGGCGACCGGCGCCGTACTGCTCGCGCTCACGCTGCTGCCCTCCGCGCCGTCCGTACGCCGTGGCCGGTTCGGCGACCTGGCCGAGTCCGTGTCGCTGCTGTCCCTCCTGCCGCTGCTCGTCATCGCGACCGGCGTCTTCTCCTCGATCCGTAGCTGATGGCCACCAAGAAGGACCTCGTCGAGGCCTACTCGTTCAGTCGGCGGCGCCTGGTCACGGCGTTCGTGTCCGGTGCGCCGGGCGGGCGCGAGGTGGAGCCCGCCCGGCCGGGCCGCACGATCGTCGGTGGCCTGGCCCTCGCGGTCCTGCTCATCGCTGGTGCCGCGATCGCCGGCATCTTCTCCCCACGGGCGCCCTCCGACTGGACCGAACCGGGACTGATCGTCTCCAAGGAGACCGGTGAGGCCTACGTCATCACCGACTCGGAGGACGAGGAAGAGGATGCGCCCGTCGTCCTGCGCCGGGTCACGAGCATCGTGTCCGCGTGGCTCATCCTGGGCGGGGAGACCACGCCGCGCATCGTGCCGCAGGAGGCCATCGACGAACAGGTCGTCGGCGACGACATCGGGATCCTGAACGCACCCGAGAGCCTGCCCACGACCGGGGAGCTGGTGGGCACCGACTGGAGCGCCTGCAACGCCGACGGGGGAGGCATCCGGATCACGCTCGCGGAGCCCTCGCCGGTCGCCGCCGAGCCCACCGGCAGCTTCTTCGTCCGCGTCGGCACAGGTCTACTACCTGGTCGCGGTGTCGGCGGGCGAGGAGGACGGGACCGATCGGGCCTACAGCTTCGAGCTGCCGAGCGACGCGGCATCGCGGGAGAACATGCTGACCGCCCTCGACCTCGAGTTCACGTCGGACGATGCGGTCGAGGTCAGCCAGGCCTGGTTGAACCTCTTCCCCGAAGGCGCGCCGCTGAGCTGGTCGAGCTTCGGCATCGCGAACGAGGGTGACCGGGCTCCGGATGCCGGCACGCTGGGCATCCCGCCGGACGCCAGGATCGGTGACGTCCTGGTCTACGAGGACGAGGACCGCTTCCTGGTCACCGATGACGGCACCGCCCCGCTGAACGACTTCGCGAACGCGATCTACTCGAACCTCCCGAAGCCGCACAAGCCTCGGGATCCCCGCCCGCTCGAGGGGCTGCCCGATGTCCCCCGCGCAGACGCACCGTTCGACGAGAACCACTGGCCCGCCGCGTTCCCCGACCAGCTGGTGGGTCCGCCGTGCGCGGTGCTGCAGACCGACGACGACGGCGGACCCCCGGGAGTCCTCCCCGCCACCCTGCTGGGCGACGACTCCCTGGTGGACGCATCGCCGGAGGATGTTCCCGCCGGGCAGAAGTCGGTCGAGGTCGAGAACGACCACGGTGCCTACGTCCTTTCCGCCGACTGGGACGACCTGAATGGCGGCTCGCCGTTCGTGATCGACGAGAAGGGCAAGTCCTACGCCATGGTCGGCGCGGACATGGACGTCCTGCTCGGGTACGACGGGTACTCACCGCCGCTCATCCCCGACCGTTGGCTCGAGCTGTTCGAGAAGGGGGTTCCCCTTTCTCAGGACGCAGCCCTGTGTCCGCCCACCACGTCCAAGGACGCCTCGTGCTGAACCGGCTCGGACGGTCCGGCGGCGCGGTGGCGCTGACCGTGGCCGTCGTCCTGGTCCCCGCCACCCCGGCCGACGCGGCAGGCGGCGGCGACTGTGCGGCGTACACGCTCGACATGGTGCCGGAGACCAGTCAGGTGGCGAGCACGCCGCACGAGCTGCTCGGGATCAGCCAGGCACACGCCCTCTTCGAGGGGACCGGTGTCGAGCCCGGGGAAGGCGTCGCTGTCGCGGTCATCGACAACGGGGTGACCACCGAGAGTGGACTGCTGTCGGTCACCCGGACGGAGCCCTATCCGATTGCCGGGCAGTCGGAGCTCGTCGACGAGCACGGTTCCGCGGTCGCGGGGCTGATCGCCGGGCACGACCGCGGCCAGGGCGGTCCGATCGGGATCGCCCCCGGTGCCACGATCATCGACGTCCGCGTCTACGACAGTGACGAGCCGGCCGAGGGCCAGGCGGGCGTGCAGACCGAGAGCGTGATCAACGGGCTGAAGTGGGTGGCGAAGAACGCGAAGGACCTGAACATCCAGGTCGCCAACGTGTCCCTGGCCGTGGACGCGGGCGAACCGGACGGCCCGACCTACCTCGAGCTGAAGAAGGCCGTGCGGGCGGTGTGGAAGGCCGACGTCGTGCTGGTGGCCGCCAGCGGCAACCGCCCGAGCACGGACACCGACTTCCTGAACGAGTACTTCGACAGGCAGTACAACCCGCCCGAGAACGCCGCCAAGGTCGTCTTTCCCGCAGGCTTCCAGGACGAGGTGCTCGCCGTGAGCGCCACCACCGCCGGCCTCGAGGCCGACGGTGAGGTCCCCGCCGAGGGATACGTCCTGATGAACTCCGCGACCGACGTCGCCGCACCGACGAGCGACGCCGTGACCCTGGCGGTCAATGGCAGCGTCTGCGTCCTCGACGACCAGGTCGCGACGTCCTGGGCGGCGGCCGAGGTGAGCGGCGTGGTGGCCATGCTCCGGTCGTGGTTCCCCGACGAGAAGGCGCCCCAGATCGTCGCCCGCCTGAAGGCGACGGCCGACGGGACGTCGGAGTCCCTGTCGGCGTTGACCGGCGCCGGAACCGTTCAACCGGTGGAGGCGATGACCCGTTCCCTCACGGTGACCAAGAAGGGCGAAGTGCTCTCCGTGGTCGACGAGCCGGACGAGACCCCCAAGGCCGTCGCGCCCGAACCGCAGGAGGACCCACTCGGCAGCATGCGCGACAACGCCGTGTGGTGGGGCCTGTTCAGCGGTGGTGCGATCGTGCTCGCGCTGCTGATGCGGCCGATCATGACCCGGCTTCGCCGCACCTGACGACGAGCTTCCCGCGCACGTGGCCCTCCTCGAGGCGCCGCAGAGCCGCCGGAGCGTCCTCGAGCGGGAAGACCGTGTCCACGGCCGGGACGACCTGGCCGGACTCGACGAGCGCCGACAGCTGGTCGAGGTCCTCCCGACGGACCTTGGCCATGAGCAGGCGGATCTTCTCGCTGACGAAGAGCGACAGGGCGAGTGCTTGCAGGGTCCGACGGAGGAAGGTCGACGGCGGTCCGCCGGCGAGGACCATGGTGCCGCCGGGCACGAGGGCCCGCCGGTAGTCCGCGGCGGACCGGGTGCCCGCGAGGTCGATGATCACGTCGTACGCCGCGCCGGAGCGAGTGAAGTCGTCGCGGGTGTAGTCGACGACGTGGTCGGCGCCCAGTGATCGCACCAGGTCGACGCTGCCGGGGCCGCAGACTGCGGTGACCTCGGCGCCGCGGGCCTTGGCGAGCTGGACCACGAAGCTGCCCACGCCGCCGGACGCGCCGTTGACCAGCAGTCTGGTGCCGGCACCCACCTCGCCCTTGTCCAGCGCCTGCAGGGCGGTGGGGGCGGAGATCGGTACGGCGGCCGCCTGGACGAAGCTCAGACCTTGCGGCTTCCGGGCCAGACGCGTGGCGGGGACCGCGGCGTACTCGGCGTACGCGCCGTGCGTGGCCTCGCCCCAGACCTCGTCGCCCGGTGCCAGGTCGGTCACCGTGCTCCCGACTGCCTCGACGCGGCCGGCCAGCGCCCGCCCGAGGACCGGCCGCCGCGGACGGAAGAATCCCGACGCCGGCCGGGCGAGGGCCGGCTTGCCGTAGAGCCAGACCAGGACACCGGGGTCGACCCCGGCGGCGTGGACCCGGACCAGCACCTCGTCCGCGCCGATCTCCGGCACCGGCACGTCGTCGCGGAGCACGAGATTCTCCGGTGCGCCGTACGTCCGGTGGACGACCGCTCTCATGGTGGTCGTGGGGGTGGTCGTCGTGGTCGACATGCGGGGCCTCCTGGTTGCCTTACGTTGTAAGGAGAATGCGCCTTACAACGTAAGGTGTCAAGGCTGCTGGTCCAGCCGTCCAGACCGGCGATCGCGAAAGTGACGGGTCCCGGGGCTAAACGTGGCGAGCGGCACAGGGGCCCGTCGTTTGTTCTTTACCTTCGGCGGGAAATCTCACGACATGCTTCTCGGGATCCGTTCTTTGTGTGCTGCGCTGACCGCAGCGCTGGCCTGCCTGACGATCGTCGCCCCCGCTCCGGCCCAGGCCGAGCCCACGACCTACCTCGCCCCCATCAACCGTGCGTGCGGAACCTGGGTCCTCCAGCAGGTCTCGACGGCCACCGAGCTGTCCCGTCAGGCCTCCGCCATCGACCAGGCACTCGCTCAGCCCGGCGTGGTCGGCCTCTCGCTCCGCGTCCCGTGGGATGCGCTGGAGAAGGACCCGAGCTTGCTGGACAAGGGGCTCGCCCTCGCCGATGCGCGGGGCAAGGAGTTCGCGATCCGCTTCATGGCCGGCCGCTGGACGCCGGACCGGGTGTTCAACGACGGTGCGTACTCGTTCACGTCGGCCGCCGGTGACACGATGCCCGCGCCGTTCGCCCCCAACGGCACCGCCGGCAACCCGGTCTTCGAGCGGGAGTTCGGCGAGACGGTGACCTGGCTCGCCGACTGGAGCCGGGCGCACGACGTCTCCGTGCTGCACGTGCCGTGGTACGGCTTCCAGTGGGCCGAGATCTACAACGGGTCGGAGATCGAGGCGCTGCCGAACTACTCCTGGACCTCGTGGCTCGAGGGGCACCGCCGGCTCGCCGAGGTCGCGCTGGCCCACGGCGGCCCCGACCTCGCGATCGAGTTCGCGATGAGCGGCCACTGGGGCGCCCGCGGCGCCGGCGCCAACGACGTCACCAACGCCCTGATCGGGATCGCCGGGGACAACAGCCCCGAGCTGATCATCCAGGGCAACGGCATGGGGATGTTCAGCTCCAAGACCACCAACCGGCCGGTGCTCCACGCCAAGCAGATGTACGACGGCAAGGACTACGACTGGAAGTCGATCTACTCGACCCTGACCGCCAACGACGAGCGCTACCTCGAGGTCTACACGACCAGCTTTGCCCAGCCCAACAAGGCGATCCTCGCTTCGGAGGCCGCCAAGTTCGCCTCGGCCTGTGACCGCGCCGCACCCGGGGTCGAGCTGGATTCGCCCGGCTCCGTCGTCCAGGGGCAGGTCCCACTGTCGGCGGCTGTGGTGAACGACCCGGCCCCGTCGACCGTCGAGATCCTCGTCGACGGCGTGGTCGTCGCCACCGGCACCGGTCCCCGGCTCACGACCACGTGGGACACCACCGGCGTGGCCGACGGCGTGCACGAGATCTCGGCCCGGGCCTGCGACGCCAACGGCAACAGGATGACCACCGAGCCGGTCTCGGTCAGCGTCGAGAACAACGGCTCGACTCCGCCGCCGCCGGTCCTGTCCGTCGGTTCGGTCGAGGTCGTCGAGGGTGACGCCGGCGAGTCCGCGGCCCAGGTGACGTTCACGCTGTCCGACCCGGCCACGCAGCCGGTCACGGCGGCGTACACGATGGCGGACGGTACGGCGACCGCCGGCACCGACTACGTGGCCGGGACCGGCCAGGTGACGATCCCGTCGGGCGCGACCTCCGTCGTGCAGTCCCTGCCGGTGACCGGCGACACGATCGACGAGCCGGACGAGACGTTCTCCGTCATCGCCTCCGCCCCGGCGGGTGCGACGCTCGGTGACGACACCGGCACCGTCACGATCGCCGACGACGACGTGGCCCCGCCGCCGGCGCCGCCTGCGCTGTCCATCGCGGACGCCACGGTGACCGAGGGCAACAGCGGCACGAAGACGGTGTCCGTCACGGTCCGGCTCGACAAGGCGCCGACCAGCGCGGTCACCGTGAAGTACGGGACCTCCAACGGGACGGCCAAGTCGGGCACCGACTACAGCACGAGCAGTGGCACGGTCCGGTTCGCCGCCGGCGTACGGACGGCGACGTTCACGCTGACCATCCGCAACGACAAGGTGCGCGAGCAGACCGAGAAGTTCAACGTCACGCTCAGCTCGCCGACCGGGGCCACGACGGCAGACAAGGCCGCGGTCGTGACCATCAACGACAACGACTGAGAGAGGTGGGGACAGTGCCTGAGGCATCCCGCGTTTTGGCGCTCCGGCGTTCGCCCGGCAACATGGGGCCTTCGGGGGCGGTCCACCACCCATTCGACGGACGGAGCTTGTCCCCCATGCGCCTCTTCCTTCTCGCGCACCTCCACGCCCCTGCGAGCACTCCTGATCAGCCTGGCGCTGACCGCCGGCCTGCTGGCCGTCGCCCCCGCGCCCGGCGCCGACGCGGCCGCGCCCAAGCGGCAACCCGGCTGCGGGACCTGGGTGCTCCAGGAGGTGGCCGACAAGGCGTCGCTGGACAGGAAGGCCGCCCCGATCAAGGCGGCGCTGGGCAAGAAGGGTGTGAAGGGCCTGTCGTTGCGCGTTCCGTGGAGCGCGATCGACCGCAACTTCCGCGTGCTCAACAAGGCGGCCAAGCTGGCCAAGGCGCGCGACAAGCGGCTCGCCGTGCGGTTCATGGCGGGGCGGTCCACTCCGGCCCGGGTCTTCCGCGAGGGCGCCTACTACTACACCGCCGGTGGCAACAAGATCCCCAAGCCCTTCAGCAACTCCGGCCGTGCGGGCAACCCGGTCTTCGAGCGCAACTACAAGTCGGTGGTGAAGAAGCTGTCGTCGTGGTCGCGCGACCACCACGTCAAGCTCCTGCACCTCCCGTGGTACGGCTACCAGTGGGCCGAGATCTACAACGGGAGCGCCGTCCAGTCGGCGAGCGGCTACAGCTATGGCGCCTGGAAGAAGGGGCACCTGAAGCTGGTCAAGCTCGGCCTCGCCGCCACCCGCGACAGCCAGACCGTCGAGTTCGCCCTCAGCGGTGACTGGGGCGGGAACGGCAGCGCCGCCGGCGACATCGCCGACCGGATCATCGCGCTGACCAGCCCGTGGAGCCGACGGGCCATGGTGCAGGGCAACGGTCTGGGCCAGTGGAACGCCCCGGCCACGAACCGCAACATCTTCCACGCCAAGCAGATGGTCAGCGCCGGTGACTTCGACTGGGCGCAGATCTACCAGACCCTGCGCAGCAACGACGAGGCGTACGTCGAGGTGTACCTCGACAGCTTCTCCGGGCCGCGCAAGCGGAGCCTCCTGGCCCAGGCGAAGAAGTTCAAGGCCGACCGCTGCTGAGGAACTGGCGCGGGACTTCGACCACCTGGGCGATGCGGAACTTAACGAGAACGTAGCGCGGGGTCGTTCCCAAGGTCCCGCGGGAGCGATACGTTCTGGTTGAAACGCCAATCTCTCCTTCGTCACTTGTCCGCAGGGAGAGGTCCCGGATCGGGCCGGGCGACGCGGTCGCCGGTCCACCCCCAGATCGGCGCCCCTGGCCGACAGGAGACACGACCATGGGGCAACGGCGTACCTGGATCGCCATCGCAGGTGTCCTCGCGAGCGTGGCAGCGTTCATCGTGGTGGTGACGCCGTCGGAGGCGGTCACCCCCGGCGTCAACGGCCGGATCGCGTTCGCCTCGAGCCGGGCCGGCAACAACGAGATCTACACGATGGCCGCGGACGGCACCGATGTTCGTCGGCTGACCACGAACCCGGGTGACGACATCCTCCCGGCGTGGTCTCCCGACGGGACCAAGATCGCGTTCTCCTCCAACCGGTCCGGCGCCAAGAGCTACGACATCTTCGTGATGAACGCCGACGGCAGTGGGTTGGTCAACCTGACCAACCGCAACGGGTCCGACCGCTTCCCGGCGTGGTCTCGCGACGGGACCAAGTTCGCGTTCATGAGCCAGCGCGACAACAACGGCAACTTCGAGATCTACACGATGAACGCCAACGGCAGCGACCCGCGGCGGCTGACCACCACCGTCCGGATCGAGGACTGCTGCGTCGACTGGGGTCCGGGCGACGCCAAGATCGTCTTCTCGACCATCCGGGACGGCAACTTCGAGATCTACACGATGAACGCCGACGGCACCGCGCAGACGAACCTCACCCGGAACCCGGTGTACGACGGCACGCCCACCTGGTCGCCGGACGGCACCAAGATCGTCTTCCGCAGCCTGCGCGACCAGAGCAACGACTTCTACACGGTGGCCCCGGGCGGGGGCGCCGTCACGCGGATCTACCACGCCGGCGGACAGAACCTGACGCCTGCCTGGTCGCCCGACGGCACCAAGATCGTCTTCTCGTCGTACCGCGGCAGCGCCAGCAACGGTGACATCTGGGTGATGAACGCGAACGGGACCGGTGCGGTGAACCTCACACGGACCGCCGGCAACGACGCCACGCCTGACTGGCAGCCGCTGCCCAACTGATTTAACCGGGGACCGGTTTGCCCGCGCCTCGGACCGGGAACAAGTTCTAGCGAAGAACCACGACTGACAGGTGCGTGCCCACCTGGCCGGTCGATGCGCCAGCCGATGGCTCGAGCGCTCGCACCTTGCTCCACCGACATGACCTCGGGCAACCAGTGAACCGGCGTACGCCGGCCACCAGACAGCAGCACGTGCTGCACAGGGGAAGAAATGACACAGGACTGGTCGCACGCGACCGCGTTCGCCGCCGAGCCCAGCAGCGTCTCCGGCGCGCGGACCTTCGTCAGCACGCACCTGCTCACCCACGACCTGGCATGCATGCTCGACGACGTCCAGCTGGTGGTGAGCGAGCTGGCCACCAACGCCATGGTCCACGCGGACACCCGCTTCACCGTCATGGTCCAGCGGCGCTCGGACGCCGTACGGCTCGAGGTGCAGGACAGGTCACCGGACAGGCCGGTCCTGGTGGCCGCGCGTGAGCTGGACACCGGAGGCAGGGGAGTCGCGATCGTGGACGCCGTGACTCGGGCCTGGGGGGTCGACGCCGGCAACGGCGGCGGCAAGACCGTCTGGGCCGAGTTCGAGGCCTGCTGATCCGGCCCCGACACGAACGGCGCCGCACGTGCAGTGCGACGCCGTTTCGATGTGGCGGAGGATGGGGATTCGAACCCCCTGAGACTGCGGAGCGCTGTTAACCCAACCCGCAGCACGAACGGCGCCGCACGTGCAGTGCGACGCCGTTTCGATGTGGCGGAGGATAGGGGATTCGAACCCCCTGAGACTGCGGAGCGCTGTTAACCCAACCCGCAAACCACGAACGGCGCCGCACGGGAAGTGCGACGCCGTTTCGATGTGGCGGAGGATAGGGGATTCGAACCCCTGAGGGCGTTAACCCAACCCGCTTTCCAAGCGAGCGCCATAGGCCACTAGGCGAATCCTCCGCCGAGGAGAGTACCCGGCGGGCGTCGAGCGGGTGAAATCCGCTCCCGCAGGCTCACTTTGGTCCTCCCGGGCGGCTCACCTAGACTCCTCGGCAACCCCCCGCGTGGCGGCATCTTGCCGAACTCCCCCAGGGCCGGAAGGCAGCAAGGGTAAGCGAGCTCTGTCGGGTACGCGGGGGGCCTCTGCGTTCCCGCACCCGGCTCCTTACCGGGTGTCGGCATCGGTGGTTAGGGTTCATGCGTGGAGTCACCCCTCGCGCTTGTACCGCCGCTACCGGCCCGAGACGTTCGCCGACGTCATCGGCCAGGACCACGTGACGACGCCGCTGCGGGCGGCGCTGGCGAACAACCGGGTCAACCACGCCTACCTCTTCTCCGGTCCGCGCGGCTGCGGCAAGACGACGTCGGCGCGGATCCTGGCCCGCGACGCTCAACTGCGAGCAGGCGCCGGTGGCCGACCCGTGCGGGGAGTGCGACAGCTGCCGCGACCTGGCCCGCGGTGGCTCGGGCTCGATCGACGTGATCGAGATCGACGCGGCCTCCCACGGGGGCGTGGACGACGCCCGCGACCTGCGCGAGAAGGCGTTCTTCGCGCCGGTGAAGAGCAAGTACAAGGTCTACATCATCGACGAGGCGCACATGGTGACCACGCAGGGCTTCAACGCCCTGCTCAAGCTGGTCGAGGAGCCGCCCCCGCACCTGCGCTTCATCTTCGCCACCACCGAGCCCGACAAGGTGCTGTCGACGATCCGGTCGCGCACCCACCACTACCCGTTCCGGCTGATCCCGCCCCGGCTGCTGTCGAGCTACCTGTCCGAGCTGTGCGAGCTCGAGGGCGTCGCGATCGAGCCCGCCGCCCTGCCGCTGATCGTGCGGGCCGGCGCCGGCTCCGCGCGGGACTCGCTGTCCATCCTCGACCAGCTGCTCGGCGGGGCCGGCCCCGAGGGGATCACCCACACGCTGGCCACCGGGCTGCTCGGCTACACGCCCGACTCCCTGCTCGACGCCGTGGTCGACGCGTTCGCCGCCGGTGACGGTGCCGCCGCCTTCGGCGTCGTGGACCGCGTGATCGAGACCGGGCAGGATCCCCGCCGGTTCGCCGAGGACCTCCTCCGGCGGCTGCGCGACCTCGTCATCGTGGCGGCCGTGCCCGACGCTCCCGCCACCGGGCTGATCGACGTCTCGCAGGACCAGGGTGAGCGCCTGGTCGCGCAGGCGGCTCGGTTCGGCAAGCCCGAGCTGAGCCGGGCGGCCGACATCGTCGCCACCGGCCTGACCGAGATGCGCGGCGCCACGGCTCCGCGGCTGCTGCTCGAGCTGGTCTGCGCGCGCGTGCTGCTCCCGGGTGCCGACCATGCGACCGAGGGCGTCATGGCCCGGCTCGACCGCCTGGAGAAGCGTGCCTCGATCAGCGGCGGGACACCCAGCGGTGGCCCGGTCGCGCCGACCCCGCCGCCGCGCTCCGGTCGAGCACCCCGTCGAGCCGGTGGCCGAGGCCAGCGCCCCGGCCGACCCTGCCCCGGCGCCGGCGCCCCCGGTCGAGGAGCCGGTCGCCGTCGACCCGCCGACACCCGACGCCGCCCCCGAGGAGCCGGCCGCGCGGAGCCGGCCGCTGCGGAGCGGCCACCGGCAGCCCAGCCCACGGGTGGGCTGACGCTGGTCGACGTACGCAACCTCTGGCCCGACATCGTGGAGGCGACGAAGATGCGCCGCCGGGTCGCGTGGATGCACCTCACGCAGAACTCCCAGGTGATCGGCATCGAGGGCAACACCCTGACCCTGGGCTTCATGAACGTCGGCGCGCGCGACTCCTTCATCAACGGCGGCTGCGACGAGATCCTGCGCCAGGCCGCGATCGACGTGGTCGGCGCCGACTGGCGGATCGACGCGATCGTCGACCCGGGGGCGAAGGCCGACCCGGCGCCGTCCGCGTCACGGCAGGCGCCCCCCGCGGCGAGCCCGGCCGAGCCCGTGGAAGCCGCGGCCGCGCCCACCGAGCCGCCCGCCTGGGCAGCCGACGACGACACGAGCGGCCAGGCGGACCAGCCCGACGCCGAGGCGGCGCAGGCCCCGGAGGCGCCGGCCCGCCCGAGCCGTGCGGCCGACCCCGAGTCGATCGCCGCCGCTCGCGGGGCCATCGCGCAGACCCGCACGGCGGGGGCGGCACCGACGGGGGACAGCCGGGCAGAGGCCGACGCGGACGCGCACCCCGACGACCCGGACGCCGACAACAGTTCCCTCGGCAGCGCCGAGCTGCTCGAGCGCGAGCTGGGCGCCCAGATGATCGAGGAGATCCGCCACCAGTGACCACGACCGACCAGGAGTTGAGCCGACCATGACCCAGAACCCCTTCGACGCCCTGGGCGGGGGTGGCGGCTTCGACATGAACGCCCTCCTCCAGCAGGCCCAGCAGATGCAGGAGCAGCTCCAGAGCGCCCAGACCAGGCTCGCCGAGACCACCGTCGACGGCACCGTCGCCGGCGGCGCCGTCACCGTGACGATCAACGGGGTCGGCGACCTCGTGGCCGTCGACATCAAGTCCGGCGAGTTCGACGGCAGCGACGCCGACGACCTCTCCGACCTGGGCGACATGATCATCGCCGCCTACCGCGACGCCAAGGCCCAGGCCGACGCCCTCGCCAGCGAGGCACTCGGGCCGCTCGCCGGTGGTGGCGGACTGCCCGGCGGCGGCTTCCCCGGACTCGGCTAGGCCGGTCGACCTCCTTTGTACGAAGGCATCGTCCAGGACCTCATCGACGAGCTCGGCAGGCTGCCGGGCGTCGGTCCCAAGAGCGCGCAGCGGATCGCGTTCCACCTGCTCCAGGCCGAGCCCACCGACGTACGCCGCCTGGCCGACGTCCTGATCGAGGTCAAGGCGAAGGTCAAGTTCTGCTCCATCTGCTTCAACGTCTCCGAGGACGAGCAGTGCCGGATCTGCCGTGACCCGCGCCGGGACCCCTCCCTGCTGTGCGTCGTCGAGGAGTACAAGGACGTCGTCGCGATCGAGCGGACCCGCGAGTTCCGGGGCCGCTACCACGTCCTGGGCGGGGCGATCTCGCCGATCGACGGCATCGGCCCCGACCAGCTGCGGATGCGCGAGCTGATGATCCGGCTGGCCGACGGGGCCGTCACCGAGGTCATCCTGGCCACCGACCCGAACCTCGAGGGTGAGGCCACGGCGACCTATCTCACCCGGATGCTCAAGCCTTTGGGGTTGCGCGTCACGCGGCTGGCTAGTGGACTGCCCGTAGGCGGTGACCTGGAGTACGCCGATGAGGTCACTCTGGGACGAGCATTTGCGGGGAGGCGGTCGGCAGATGACTGAGCAATCGATGATCGACGGGGAGACCGAGGAGTTCGCGGCGCAGATCGCGGACCAGGTCGAGAGCTTCCTGCTCGCTCTCCAGGCGATCGCGCGCGAGGCCGACGGCGGTCGGGCGATCTCGCTGCTGCTGCTGGAGATCAGCCAGGTGCTGCTCGCCGGGGCGCGGCTGGGCGCGCAGCGCGACTTCACCCCGCGCGCGGAGTACCAGCCCGACGTCGGGCCCGAGCCCGACATCGACGAGATGCGGCTGCGCCTGGCCAGCATGCTCGACTCGGTCGACACCTACAGCTTCGTGTTCGACCCCTACGTCCCCGAGGTGGTCGAGAGCCAGCTCTCCGACGACCTCACCAGCATCGCCACCGACCTCGAGAACGGCCTGCGCCACTACCGCCTCGGCAACGTCGAGGAGGCGCTGTGGTGGTGGCAGTTCTCGTACGTCGCCAACTGGGGCAACCTCGCCGGCGCGGCGCTCAACGCGCTGCTGTCGGTCGTCTCCCACGACCGCCTCGACGCCGACTTCACCGGCGAGGACGAGGCGCTCGCGCTGGCCGATGAGATGCTCCACTCGGAAGAAACCACGCCCCGGTAAACTCGGCGTCGCGGTCGCAGCGCAAGGAGGCGTGCCCTGGAGGGTGGGCGGAGCGGCCACCCAGGACGCATTCGAGCCTCGAGGACTGAGCAGTGGGCATTGTCGTGCAGAAGTACGGCGGATCGTCGGTCGCGAACGCGACCGGCATCAAGCGTGTCGCCCAACGCATCGTCAACACCCGCAAGGCCGGCAGCGACGTCGTCGTGGTCGTCTCCGCGATGGGTGACACCACCGACGACCTGCGCGACCTGGCCGAGGAGGTGACGCCGCTCCCGCCGCCGCGCGAGCTCGACATGCTGCTCACGGCAGGGGAGCGGATCTCGATGGCGCTGCTGGCCATGGCGATCGCGCAGCTCGGCCACAAGGCGCAGTCGTTCACCGGCTCCCAGGCCGGCGTGATCACCGACTCCGCGCACGGCAGGGCGAAGATCATCGACATCACGCCCGGCCGGATCGAGAACGCCCTCCAGGCCGGGCAGATCGCGATCGTGGCCGGCTTCCAGGGCGTCTCCCAGGACACCAAGGACATCACCACGCTCGGCCGCGGCGCGTCCGACACCACCGCGGTCGCGCTGGCCGCGGCGCTCGGCGCCGAGGTCTGCGAGATCTACTCCGACGTCGACGGCGTCTTCACCGCCGACCCCCGGATCGTCCCGACCGCGCGCAAGCTGAACCGGCTCTCCACCGAGGAGATGCTGGAGATGGCCGCGTCCGGCGCCAAGATCCTGCACCTGCGCTGCGTCGAGTACGCCCGCCGCTACAACATGCCCGTCCACGTGCGCTCCTCCTTCAGCCAGAAGGAAGGCACCTGGATCGTTCCCGCTGCTGAGGGAGAAGAGATGGAACAGGCGATCATCGCCGGAGTTGCCCACGACCGGAGCGAGGCCAAGATCACCGTCGTCGGCGTCCCCGACAAGGTCGGCGAGGCGGCCCGGATCTTCGAGGCGCTCGCCAACACCGAGGTCAACATCGACATGGTCGTGCAGAACATCTCGGCCGCCGCGACCGGCCTCACGGACATCTCGTTCACGCTGCCTCGCGAGGACGGTCAGAGCGCCATGGGCGCACTCGCCCGGATCCAGGAGGAGGTCGGCTACGACAAGCTCCTGTACGACGACCAGATCGGCAAGGTGTCGCTGATCGGCGCCGGCATGCGCTCGCACCCCGGCATCACCGCCAAGTTCTTCTCCGCGCTCGCCTCGGCCGGCGTGAACATCGAGATGATCTCCACCTCCGAGATCCGGATCTCGGTGATCGTCGACGAGGGCCAGATCGAGGAGGCCGTGCGCTCCACCCACTCGGCGTTCGACCTGGACGCCTCCGAGGTCGAGGCGGTCGTCTACGGCGGGACCGGGAGGTAGTCATGGGCGTCAGGATCGGAGTCGTCGGCGCCACCGGGCAGGTGGGCGTCGCCATGCGCCAGATCCTCGCCGAGCGGGACTTCCCCGCCGACGAGGTGCGGTTCTTCGCCTCGGCCCGCTCCGCCGGCACCGTGCTGCCGTACGCCGGCCGCGAGATCGTGGTCGAGGACGCCTCGACCGCCGACCCGAGCGGCCTCGACATCGCGCTGTTCTCGGCCGGAGCCACCACGTCGCGGGCGCTGGCCCCGACGTTCGCCGAGGCCGGCGTGGTCGTGGTCGACAACTCCTCGGCGTTCCGGATGGACCCCGACGTGCCGCTGGTCGTCTCCGAGGTCAACCCGCAGGAGATCGCCAACGCCCGCAAGGGGATCATCGCCAACCCGAACTGCACCACGATGGCCGCGATGCCGGTGCTCAAGCCGCTGCACGACGAGGCCGGGCTGGTCCGGCTGATCGCGTCGACGTACCAGGCGGTCTCCGGCAGCGGGGTCGCCGGCGTCGACGAGCTGGCCACCCAGGTCGCGGGAGCGGGCGAGAAGGCGCGGGAGCTGGCCTACGACGGGGAGGCCGTGGCCTTCCCGGAGCCGGTGAAGTACGCCCGCACCATCGCCTACAACGTGCTCCCGCTGGCGGGCTCCATCGTCGACGACGGGCTGCACGAGACCGATGAGGAGCAGAAGCTCCGCAACGAGTCGCGCAAGATCCTCGGCATCCCCGACCTGCGGGTCTCCGGGATCTGCGTGCGGGTACCGGTCTTCACCGGCCACTCGCTGGCGATCAACGCCGAGTTCGCCCGGCCGATGACGGTCGAGCGGGCCCGCGAGCTGCTGTCCGGCGCGCCCGGTGTCGAGCTGTCCGACGTCCCGAACCCGCTGCAGGCGGCCGGCAAGGACCCGTCGTACGTCGGCCGGATCCGGCAGGACCCGGGCGTCGACGGCGACCGCGGGCTGGCGCTGTTCGTCAGCAACGACAACCTGCGCAAGGGCGCCGCGCTGAACACCGTCCAGATCGCCGAGCTGGTCGCCGCCTCCCGCTGAGGGTCAGTCCTTCGCGGGCTCCACGATGGCGGTGGTGACCCAGTGCGAGAGCACGAAGGTCAGCACCGAGACCACGGGGATGGCGATGACCATCCACCAGTCGAAGAGCACGTCGACCAGGAACAGCAGGGCGACCACGGCGAGCAGGCCGACGCCCAGGAAGCTGGTGCTGCCGGGGTCGGGGACGCCCCAGGCCCGGAGCAGCACCGCGCCGACCACGATCACCGCGACCATGATCGCGCCGAGCAGCAGGTAGCCCGGGTCGCCGCACGACGACGTCCCCTGGAGCGCCTCGCAGCCGCGCAGGGCTCCCCAGGTCAGGCCCACGGCCAGCAGTCCGACCACGGCGCCGGTGACGACCGCTGCGGCCATCCCGGGGATGGCCGGCAGGGACACCTGCCGGGGCTCCTTCGCCGCCTTCCGCTCTCCGGCGGTGGGAGCCGGCTCCTCGGCAGTCTCCGGCGGCGCCTCGACCTCGTCGACGAACAGCGGCCCGCGCGTCGGCTCGGCGGCGGGCACCGGCGTCACGGCGGCCGGCTCAGGGGGAGCGGGGGCGGGAGTCGGAGCGGGAGTCGGAGCGGGAGTGGGCGGAGGAGCGGCAGTCTCGACGACGGGCTGCGTCACCGTCTCCTCGACCGGCTCTACCGGCTCGATCCGGGTGGTGGGTGCCTCGACCGGTGGCTCCGGCGCGACCGGCTCCGGCTCGGGCTCCGGCGCGGGATCCGGCTTCTTCCGCTTGCGCCCGAACCCGAACGACGGGAGCTCGAGCGAGGGGCCGTCCTCGTCCTTCTCTGCCATGCCGGGAGTGTGCCATGCAGAGGGTCCGGACAAACACAGCCGACCGACGGCCGAGCCGCCTCGCCCCGAAATGACCGAACGGGCCGAACCCGCATGGGTTCGACCCGCCTGATCGATGAGATCAACTGGTCGGGCTGACAGGATTTGAACCTGCGGCCTCCTCGTCCCGAACGAGGCGCGCTACCAAGCTGCGCCACAGCCCGAACGTGGGCGGAACCGGACCGGCCTGCCCACGAGCAACGGCGAGCATACCCGAGCACCGACAGGCGCTTGAAATCGGGCCGGACGGCGGCGATCAGGTGCGTGGGACGAAGGTCATCAGGGTCGCCTCGGGTCGGCAGGCGACGCGGATCCGGGCGTACGGGCTGGTGCCCACCCCCGCCGAGACGTGCAGCCAGGACGAGCCCGGGTCGCCGTCCTGCGAGTCCGCGGGGTGCCGGTGCAGGCCCTTGGCTCGCGCGGGCTCGAGGTCGCAGTTGGTCGTCAGCGCGCCGACGAACGGGACGCACACCTGCCCGCCGTGCGTGTGCCCGGCGACGATCGCGTCGTAGCCGTCGCCGGCGAACTGGTCCAGCACGCGCAGGTACGGCGCGTGGGCGACCGCGAGGCGCACGTCGGCGTCCGGGTCGGCCGGCCCGGCCACGGCGTCGAGCCGGTCGAGCTCGAGGTGCGGGTCGTCCACCCCGGCGAAGGCGAACGTGGTCTCGCCGACGGTGAGCGACTCGCGCGTGTTCGTGAGGTCGACCCAGCCGGCCTTCCGGAACTCCGCGCCGAGCTCGCGCCAGGGGAGGAGCGGGGTGTGCGTGTTGCGCTTCCCGTTGTCGGGCAGGAGGTAGAGAAGCGGGTTCTTCAAGGTCGGCGAGTAGTAGTCGTTCGACCCGAACACGAACACCCCGGGCACGTCGAGCAGTGAGCCGAGCGAGTCACGGACGACCGGGACGGAGTCGCGGTGCGCCAGGTTGTCGCCGGTGTTGACCACCAGGTCCGGCCGGAGCGAGGCCAGCCCCGCCAGCCAGTCCTGCTTGCGGCGCTGGCCCGGCGTCATGTGCACGTCGCTGACGTGCAGCACCCGCAGCGGGCGCTGGCCCGCCGGCAGCAGCGGCACCGTCACCTCGCGGAGCGTGAACGCCCGGGCCTCCCAGGCGGCGTACGCCGTGAGCCCGGCGCCGGCGGCCACTCCCGCCCCGAGCACGGGCCGGAGAATCCGCGCGAGAGTCATGGCGCAAGGCTGCCACAATGGCCGGCATGACTCTCAAGGACCAGCTGCGTTCCGACCTCACCACCGCCATCAAGGCGCGTGACGAGGTGCGCTCCTCGACCCTGCGGATGGTCCTCACCGCGATCACCAACGCCGAGGTCGCCGGCAAGGAGGCGCGCGAGCTCAGCGACGAGGACATCGTCGGTGTGCTCTCGTCGGAGGCCAAGAAGCGGCGCGAGGCCGCCACCGCCTTCGAGGACGGTGGCCGCGCCGAGATGGCGGCCAAGGAGAAGGCCGAGGCAGCGGTGATCGCCGACTACCTGCCCGAGCAGCTGGACGCCGCGGCGATCGAGAAGATCGTCACCGCAGCGGTCGAGCAGACCGGCGCGGCCGGCGAGGGCATGCGCGCCATGGGCAAGGTGATGGGCGTGGTCCAGCCGCAGGTCAAGGGCCGGGCCGACGGCGCCGCCGTCGCCGCGGAGGTCCGCCGCCAGCTGGCGTAGGGCTCAGCCCGGGCCGCCACCGCGGCCAGGTCCGCCGCCGCCGCCGGCCGCCGGGGCCGCCGTTGCCGTTCCCGCCGCCGTTGCCGCCGCCGTTCCCGTTGCCGCCGCCGTTCCCGCCGCCACCCTTCTTGGGCGGCGGGATGCCGGTCGAGGGCGAGATGGTCACCGGAGCGCCGTCGGGCCAGGAGGTGCCGGAGGTCGGGTTCGTGGCCGCGACCGTGCCGTAGGCGTAGCGGGAGTTGATGGGGGTCCCGACGATCGGCGTGAAGCCGGCCTCGCGGAGCGTCGCCTCGGCCGATGCGATGGACATCCCGGAGGTGCTCGGGACCGAGAGCAGGTTGCCTGCGAGCTCCGACCAGTTCGCCGGGCTGAAGGTGGCGTCCGGCAGCCACTGCTCGATCACCTTCATCGCGTCGCCCCACATCGGGCCGGCGGTCCCGGACCCGGACGCGGCGTCGATGATGACCCCACCCACGGACTTCCCGCCGAGGGTGTCCGGCTGTCCGAGCTGGTTGGCGCCGGCGATCATCGACGCGGTCGCGAGGTTCGGGGTGTAGCCGACGAACCACACGGCCTTGCCGTCCTGGGTGGTGCCGGTCTTGCCGGCGTCGGGCTGGATCGTGCTGATGTCGTCGGCGAACCCGCCCGGCGCCGTGACGCCCTGGAGGATCTCGTTCACGCCGTCCGCGGCGGCCGTCGGGAGCACCTGGGAGCACTGCGAGGGGTACTCCTTGAGCAGGTTGCCCGCCGCGTCCTCGATCGCGGTCACCGGACGGGCCGAGCAGTGCTCGCCGCGGGCGGCGAAGGTGGCGTACGCCTCGGCCATCTCCAGCGGGCTGGTGTCCACCACTCCGAGCGTGAACGCCGGGATCCGCTCGGCACCGTTGCCGTTCTCGTCGCCGTTGGGCTTGGTGAGGTCGATGCCCATGGACTTGGCGAGGTTGTACGGCTTGCAGATGCCGGTCAGGAGCTCGAGGTTGGCGAAGAAGGTGTTCACCGACTGCTGGGTGCCCGTCTCGATGGTGTAGGTGCCGGGTAAGCCGTTGAAGTTGGACGGCGTCCACACCTCGCTGCTGGCGTAGGGCTCCTCGCCACCGCCGGGCGCGCAGGTCTGGTAGTCGTTCATGTCGATCGCCTCGGTGGCCGGCACCGACAGGCTGAAGGTGGGAGGCACGCCCATCTCGACGGCCTGCGCCAGCACGAACGCCTTGAACGTCGAGCCCGCCTGGAAGCCGGACGAGTCGCCGTACCTCTTGGGCACGACGTAGTTGAGGTAGGTCTCCCCGAGCTTCTTCTTCGCCCCCATCGGCCGCGACTGGGCGAGGGCGCGGACGTTGCCCGTGCCGGGCTCGACCATGGCCAGCCCGCCGATCGCCGGGTCGGTCGGGTAGACGTGGGAGCGGACGGACCGGTCGGCCGCCTCCTGCATCCGGGTGTCGAGGGTGGTGCGGATGGTCAGGCCGCCCGAGCGCAGCAGCTGCTTGCGCTCCTCGACGGTCTTCCCGAGCGAGCGGTCCTTCATCAGCACGTTGAGGACGTAGTCGCAGAAGAACGGCGCCCGCGAGTAGACGCAGCCGTTGTTGGACTTCGTGACGTCGAGGCCGAGGCCCATGTCCTTGGTCTTGGCGGCCTTCTCGCGGCTGATGACGTTCAGCTCGGCCATCCGGTCGAGCACGACGTTGCGGCGCTGCAGCGCCTCTTCGGGGCTGTTGGTCGGGTCGTAGCCGGTGGGGTTCTTCACCAGTCCGGCCAGCATCGCCGACTGGCGGAGGTCGAGGTTCTTGGCGTTGGTGTCGAAGTAGTGGCGGGCGGCCGACTGCACGCCGAACGCGCCGTCGCCGAAGTACGCGATGTTGAGGTAGCGCTCGAGGATCCAGTCCTTGGAGTAGTTCTCCTCGAAGGCGATGGCGTAGCGCAGCTCGCGGATCTTGCGCTCGTAGGTGTCGTCCGTCGCCTCGATCCGCTCCTGGCGGGTGTCGGCCTGGCTCAGCAGGGTCAGCTTGACCATCTGCTGGGTGATCGACGAGCCACCCTGGACCACGCCGCTGCTGGCCTGGTTGGTGACGAGGGCGCGGAGCGTGCCGCGCAGGTCGAGGGCGCCGTGCTCGTAGTAGCGGGAGTCCTCGATCGCGATGATCGACTTGACCATGGTCCGCGACATCTGCTGGAGCGGGACGTTGACGCGGTCCTCGTCGTACAGCGTCGCGATCAGGTTGCCCTTGGCGTCGGTGATCTTGGTCTTCTGGGCCAGCGGCTCGGTCTTCAGCTCGGTCGGGAGGTTGTCCATCCCCCGGGCCACATCGCGCGCGCCGAGACCGAGGACACCGGCGAACGGGATCCACAGGCCGGCCACGACAACACCCATGACGGCGGCAACGGCCACCATCACGACGAGGTGGGAGAGCACGCGACCAGCGGTCAGGCGCTCGTCAGAGGGAGCGGACATGGTCTCAAGAGTACGGGAGGGGGTGGTCACCCGCCGATTTCCGGCCATCGAGAACTAGTCACTTCGGACTACTCGAATTGGGCAGGTCGTGTCTGTCTAGCACACCCCTCGAGTACTTATCTTCTTTCCTCGTGGGGTGGTCGTCATGGGGACACCATTCATCTCGGACGGATGTGGGGACGTCAAGATGTGGGTAGAAGATTGGGCACCGTCGGCTGCATGCCGCCAGGCACAGCCGGACGCGCTTTTCGTTCGCGGGGCAGAGCAGAACAAGGCGAAGCAGCTTTGTTCGGGTTGTCCCGTGCGTACCGAGTGCCTCGCTGAGGCGCTCGACAACCAGATCGAGTGGGGCGTGTGGGGCGGAATGACCGAGCGGGAGCGGCGTGCGCTGCTTCGTCGCCGGCCGAACGCCTCGTGGCGCTCCGTGCTCGAGACGGCGCGTGAGCAGGGGACGAAGGTCTCGGTCTAACGGCTATAGGGCGACCTTCCCGGCCAACGGGAAGGCGCCCTAGCCGTCTGCAAGCAGTTCCGCGACCCGGCGCAGTCCGGCCAGGTCGTGGACGTCACCGGCGAGCGCCGGCACCACCGCAGTAGGAACTGTGGGGTGTGCCGCCGCGAACCGGTCGCGCAGCAGGGCTTCGCGCTCGACCAGCCGACTACGGTCGGCGTGCAGGCGCAACAGCCCTCCGGCGACCGCCGTGGGCTCCTGCTTGCGCAGGCGCGCGTACGCCGCCATCGCCTCGTCGGCGGACAGCTCGCCGACCGGTGCCGGGCTCGCTCGGTTGACGATCAGTCCGGCGAGCGGCATCCGGTCCTCGCTCAGCCTCTCGACGAAGTACGCCGCCTCGCGCAGCGCGTCGGGTTCGGGCGCGGCGATGACGAGGAACGCCGTACCGTCGGCCTGGAGCAGCTCGAACGTCTTCTGCGCGCGCTGGCGGAACCCCCCGAAGAGGGTGTCGAACGCCTGGACGAAGGTCTGCATGTCGCGCAGCACCTGCGCGCCCAGCACCTTCGTCAGCGCGTTCGTGATCAGGCCCAGCCCGGCCGTCATCATCCGCGCCGGCCCGCGGGCCGGCGCCAGCAGCAGCCGGATGAAGCGCCCGTCCAGGAAGCTCGACAACCGCTCCGGCGCGTCCAGGAAGTCCAGCGCCGACCGGGACGGCGGCGTGTCCACGACGATCAGGTCGTAGGCGCCGGAGCTCTGGGCGTCCTTGTGGATCTGCCCCAGCTTCTCCATCGCCATGTACTCCTGCGTGCCCGCGAACGAGCTCGAGAGCGCGATGTAGAAGGGGTTCTCCAGGATCTGCTTCGCCTTCTCCGGCGACGCCTGGCTCTCCACCACCTCGTCGAAGGTGCGCTTCATGTCGAGCATCATCGCGTCGAGGCTGCCCCCGCCCTTCGCCTTGACGCCTGTCACTGGCCGGGGCGTGTTGTCGAGCTCCTCGATGCCCATCGACTGCGCCAGCCGCCGGGCCGGGTCGATGGTCAGCACCACCACCTTGCGGCCGCGCTCGGCCGCGCGGAGCGCCAGCGCCGCGGAGGTCGTGGTCTTGCCGACCCCGCCGGACCCGCAGCAGACGATGATCCCGGTCTCCGGGTCGTCGAGGAGCCGGTCGATGTCGAGCTCGGGCGCCTTGGAGGCGACCGCGGCGAGCGGTCCGAACCGCGAACGTGCTTGCCGGGTCACGCCATCCCCTGCCGCTTGAGGTCCGCCGCCAGCTCGTAGAGCCCGCCGAGGTCGACGCCACCGGGCATCCGCGGCAGCTCGTACGTCGGAGCGCCCAGCCGGCCGACCAGCCCGCGCTGGGAGTCCTCGAGCGCCCGTCGCTCGGCATGGTCGCGGGCCTCGGAGAGCAGGCCCTCGACCAGGTCGTCGTCGGCCTCGATCCCGCCGGCCTTGAGGTCGGTCGCGAGCGCCGCGGGGTCGATCTTGCCCTTGCGGGCGGCGGCGAGCGCGTCGTCGTTGAGGTCGTGCGGCCGGACCAGGTTGACCACCACGCCCCCGACGGGCAGCCCCTCCGCGCGGAGCTCCTCGATCCCGTCCGCGGTCTCCTGGACCGGCATCTCCTCGAGCACGGTGACCAGGTGGACGGCCGTCCGCTTCGACCGGAACAGCTTCATCACGTTGTCGGCCTGGGACTTGATCGGCCCCATCTTCGCCAGCCCCGCGAGCTCGCTGTTGACGCCCAGGAACTGTGCGATCCGGCCGGTCGGGGGCGCGTCGAGCACGACGGCGTCGTACTGCCGGACGTTCTTCCCGCGGCGGCCCTCCTTGGCGGCCTCGAACACCTTCCCGGTGAGCAGCACGTCGCGGACGCCGGGCGCGATGGTCGTGGCGAACTCGATCACCCCGAACCGGTCCAGGGCGCGTCCGGCCCGGCCCAGCTTGTAGTACATCGCGAGGTACTCGAGTAGCGCGGACTCCGGGTCGATGTGCAGCGCGTAGACGCTGCCGGGCGTGCCCTCGGGCTCGGTGAGGCCGGCGGCGATCCGGCGTTCCTCGTAGGGCAGCTCGCCGACATCGAACATCCGGGCGATGCCCTGGCGCCCCTCCACCTCGCACAGCAGGACGTTCTTCCCGTGGGAGGCGAGGGCCAGCGCGAGGGCAGCGGCGACGGTGGACTTGCCGGTGCCGCCCTTGCCGGTGACGACGTGGAGCTTGACGCGAGGCCAGTCCGTACACCGATGCGGGCTCGCTCGACGCCGGTGCCATCCCTGCAGCCTAGAGGCTCGGGGGGCACGTCCAGAGGGTGGCTAGGATCACAACGGTTCCCCCGGAGACGACGAAGGAGACTGAGCGCGTGGACAAGGTCGTGGCCAGTGCGGCGGAGGCGGTGGCCGACATCCCCAGCGGGTCGACGCTGGCGGTGGGTGGCTTCGGCCTGTGCGGGATTCCGTCGGTGTTGATCGAGGCGTTGCTGGCGTCCGGGGTGGACGAGCTGGAGGCGGTGTCCAACAACTGCGGGGTCGACGACTGGGGTCTGGGCCGGCTGCTGATGGCGAAGCGGCTACGGCGGATGGTGGCGTCGTACGTGGGGGAGAACAAGGAGTTCGCTCGGCAGTACCTCAGTGGTGAGCTGGAGGTGGAGCTGACGCCGCAGGGCACGCTTGCGGAGCGGATGCGGGCCGGCGGGAGCGGGATCCCGGCGTTCTTCACCGCGACCGGTGGTGGGACGCAGGTCGCGGAGGGCGGTCTGCCGTGGCGGTACGACGCGGACGGGAACGTGACCGTGTCGTCGCCGGCGAAGGAGACCCGTGACTTCCCGGGTCCCGATGGTGAGGTGCGGGAGTTCGTGCTGGAGGAGGCGATCGTCGCGGACTTCGGGTTGGTGCGGGCCTGGCGGGGCGACCGGCACGGGAATCTCGTCTACCGGGACTCGGCGCGGAACTTCAACCCGCTGGCGGCGATGTGTGGCCGGCTCACGGTCGCGGAGGTCGAGGAGCTGGTCGAGCCCGGCGAGCTGAACCCGAACGACGTGCACACCCCCGGTGTGTTCGTGCAGCGCGTGGTGCCGCTGACCCCGGAGCAGGCGGCCGACAAGCGGATCGAACGTCGCACCGTCCGGACGAAGGAGAACGGCTGATGGGGTGGACGCGGGAGCAGATGGCCGCGCGGGCGGCCTCGGAGCTGACCGACGGGTCCTATGTGAACCTCGGGATCGGGTTGCCGACGCTGGTGCCGAACTATGTGGCCGACGACGTGGAGCTGGTGCTGCAGTCCGAGAACGGGATCCTCGGGGTGGGTGCCTACCCCTGGGAGGGCGAGGAGGACCCGGACCTGATCAACGCGGGCAAGGAGACGGTCACCCTGCGCAAGGGCGCCAGCTTCTTCGACTCGGCCACGTCGTTCGGGATGATCCGGGGCGGCAAGATCGACGCCGCGATCCTGGGCGCGATGCAGGTCTCCAGGACCGGTGACATCGCGAACTGGATGATCCCGGGGAAGATGGTCAAGGGGATGGGCGGCGCGATGGACCTGGTCCACGGCGCGAAGCGGGTGATCGTGCTGATGGAGCACGTCGCCAAGGACGGGTCCTACAAGATCGTCAACGACTGCTCGCTGCCCTACACCGGCCGCGGGGTGGTGCACCGGATCATCACCGACCTCGCGGTCATCGACATCACCGACCGGGGTCTGGCCCTGGTCGAGCTCGCCCCCGACGTCACCGCCGACGAGGTCCGCGACAAGACCGAACCCGAGCTCATCGACGCATGAGCGCGCTCGCGGCGTACAAGGACCTCTGCGTCGACGCGGTCGATCCCGCTCGGCTCGGGGCCTTCTGGGCGGCGACGCTCGGCCTCGAGGTCGATCCCCTCGACGACGGGGACGTGGTGCTCCGCGGGCCGACTCCCCAGCACGGTGTCTGGGTCAACCGGGTCCCGGAGCCGGTGACGGTCAAGCAGCGCGTCCACCTCGACGTGCACGCAGGCGCGGTCGACGACGTGCTGGGGCTCGGAGCCGCGGCCGAGGACCTGACCAGCTTCCGCTGGAAGGTGCTCCGCGACCCCGAGGGCGGCGAGCTGTGCGTGTTCGAGCGCGAGACGGTGCCGGCGTACCGGCTGTACGAGATCGGCGTCGACTCGCGCGAGCACGACCGGATCGCGCGCTGGTGGGCCGACCTGCTCGGCGGCCGGTTCGTCACGGACGTCGAGGACGACTACTCGTCGGTCGACGCGATCCCGGGCGCTCCCTTCGAGGCGCTCGTGTTCGCCCCGGTCCCGGAGCCGAAGACCCTGAAGAACCGGATCCACTGGGACGTCGACACCGACGATGTGGGTGCCCTGGTGGCGGCGGGCGCGACGGTGCTCCGCGAGCGCGACGCCGAGATCGGCTGGACGGTCCTGGCCGACCCCGAGGGCAACGAGTTCTGCGCGTTCACCGACTGACGGCGACGTCGGTCGGGATCCCCGGCTGACCGGGGATCCCGGACGTTCGCTGGCGTTGCAACCGGCACAAACGTCCCGGAACGCTCACGAACCCCAGACGCTGCCGGTCACTCCAGCGCCAGCCCGGCCGCGGGCGTCACCCGGGCCGCCCGCCGCGCCGGCAGCAGGCAGGACAGCAGCCCGGCGGCTCCGGCGACCAGCACCACCAGCGCGAGCTGACCCCACGGCAGCACCAGCGGCGCCGTGTCCACCGCCGGCCGGACCAGCGCCTTCACGGCGACCCAGGCGTACGCCGTGCCGATCAGCGTGCCGAGGACGGTCGCCACGACGGACAGCAGCAGCGCCTCCACCGCGAGCATCCGGCGCAGCTGACGACGGGTGAGTCCCAGCGCCCGGAGCAGCGCGTTCTCGCGGGCCCGCTCGAGGACCGACAGGCCGAGCGTGTTGCCGATCCCGACCAGCGCGATCACCACGGCGATGCTCAGCAGCGCGACCACGGAACCGGTCAGGACGTCCATCTGCCGGTCCACCCACGCCCGCTCGGCCAGGCCGTTGCTGACCTCGGCGCCCGCGTTCAGGCCCAGCGCGTTCAGGTCGCCGCCGAGGTCCTCGGGGTCGGTTCCGTCGTTCGCGCGCACCCACACGGCCCTGAGGGTCGGATGGTCGGTCAGTGCGGCCAGGGTGGCGGGCGCCACCACGGCGGCGCTGCCAAAGCCCTCGCCGGGGACGGCGCGAAGCGTCTCCGACCGGCCGTCCACCGTCACCGTGAGCGAATGGCCCTGCTTCGGGAGCAGGGAGAACGGCACGTGGATCTCACCCGGCTGAGGCGTGGCCACGGCCGGATCGCCGTGGACGGCCGCGCTGACGTCGCGCGCCGCCACCAGCTGGATCGCGCCGATCCCACCTCCGGCCTGCGCCGTGACCCCCTCGAGCGGCACGGCGGCCGCCACGTCGACGACGTCCCGCACGTCGCGCAGCAACGTTTCGGGGAGCGGATCCCCCGTCGAGGTGAGGACGAGATCGACTGGATGCTCCTCGTCCATGTCGTCGGCCACGGCACTGCGTGAGCTGGCCAGCCCGGTCAGCACCGCGGTCGTCAGGGTGACACCCACCAGGAGTGACGCGGTCGTCGCGGCGGTACGCCGCGGATTGCGTACGGCGTTGCCCGCTGCCAGGCGCCCGGAAGGACCGAGCAGGCGGCCGGTCACCCGTCCGGCGACCCGGATCAGCGCGGGAACGAGCAGCGGCCCCAGCAGCAGGACACCCGTGAACGAGGCCGCGCCGCCGGCGATCATCACCGCCACCGAGTGCGCGCCGATCGCCACGGCGAGCAGCACCACGCCGCCGACCACGAGGGCCAGGCCCGCTCCGGTGCGGAGCCGGCCGGCCGCGCTCCGCACGTCGACGTCGTCGGGCCGCAGCGCCGCCAGGGGGCTGACCCGGACCGTCTTCCGCGTCGGCAGCCAGGCGGCCACCACGGTCACGAGGAGCCCGATCGCGAACGCCGCGCCGTACCAGGCGGCCGACGGAGTCACCGCACCCATCGTGTCCGGCGGCATCAGCCCACGGGCCAGGGCGACCAGGCCGTAGCCCAGGCCGGTCCCGACCGCCAGGCCGGCCAGCGAGGCCACCACCCCAAGGCACAGCGCCTCGAGCCGGATGGACCGGAGCACCTGCCGGCGGGTGGCCCCCACGCACCGCAGCAGCGCGAAGTCGCGGCTGCGCTGCGCGAACAGGATCGTGAACGTGTTGGCGATGACCAGGATCGACACGAAGACGGCGATGGCGGCGAAGACCAGCAGCACCATGGCGATCACGTTGATCTCGTTGGTGATCTCGGTCTGCACCTGGTCGACGTAGTCGTCCGCGGTCTGCACGGTCGCACCGGTCTCGTCCTCCAGCCGGTCGACGAGGTCGTCGACGTCGCCGGAGCCGGCGTACGCGACGCTGTCGACGTAGAAGTTCGACGACCAGCGCTCGGCCACCGACCACGGCAGGTAGAGCGAGCCGCGGAACAGCGCCGGGCTGTCCGTGAGGCCGACGACGGTGACCTCGACAGCGCGGGATCCGGTGCCCACGCGCAGCCGGTCGCCGACCTCGATCAGGTCGGTCTTGGCGGTGTTCACGTCGGCCAGGGCCTCGTCGGGCGCGTCGGGGAACCGGCCCTCGCGCAGCTCCTGCCAGCGCAATGACGGGTCGGGCGCGATGACGGCGACGTCGGCGCGCTCGTCGACGAGCCGGTCGCCCTCGGTGACCGGCTGGAGCGTCCAGCCGATCGGGCTGGCGTGGTCACCGCGCTCCTCGGCTGTCTCGACCAGCTCGGCGGCGTCCTCGCCGCCGATGTCCGACACGGCGACATCGGCGCCGCGGAACGGCTGGTCGATCCCCGCCACGAGCCCGTTCCGGGTGGCCGAGGACAGGGCGCTGGTCACCACCACGAAGGCGACGCCGATGACGACGGCGACCGCGGCGGCGACGTACCTGCGGGTGTGGGTACGCAGCGACGCCAGCAGGACCGTCCTCACCGGTCACCGCGCAGGGTGGAGACGAGCTCGTCGGCGGTCGGGTCGGTCAGGTGGGCGCGGATCTCGCCGTCGGAGATCACCAGCACGTCGTCGGCGTACGCCGCGGCGTCCAGCTCGTGGGTGACCATGACGACCGTCTGGCCCAGCTCACGCACGCTGCGCCGCAGGTGGTCGAGCACCTCCGCCGACGACTCGCTGTCCAGGTTGCCGGTCGGCTCGTCGGCGAAGACGATGTCCGGCTGGGTGATCACGGCGCGGGCGATCGCCACCCGCTGCTGCTGGCCGCCGGACAGCTCGGACGGCCGGTGACCCAGCCGGTCGGTGAGGTTGAACGTGGCCGCGAGCGCCTTGTAGCGGTCGCGGTCCACCGGACGGCCGGCGAGCTCGAGCGGGAGCAGGATGTTCTGCCCGGCGGTGAGCATCGGCAGCAGGTTGAAGGACTGGAACACGAACCCGAGGTGCTCGCGCCGGAAGATCGTCAGCGCGTCGTCGTCGAGCGACTCGAGCGCGGTGCCGGCAACGGTGACCGTGCCGGCCGTGGGCTGGTCGAGTCCCGCCAGGCAGTGCATGAGGGTCGACTTGCCGGAGCCCGAGGGTCCCATGATGGCCGTGAACCGGGCCGCCGGCAGGTCGACGTCGACGCCCCGGAGGGCGTGCACGGCGGCGTCGCCGTGCCCGTAGGTCTTCGTCAGCGCCCGCGCGGTGGCGGCGAGCCCGGTGGTGGAGGCGAGGGTTTGGGTCATGGCCATGAGTCTTCGGAAACCGGGGGTCCGGATCGTCAGGCCGGAGGCCCCATTCGGCGTCCGTCCCCGGGCCGACCCGCACGCCCGCCGTACGACCGTGGTCGTAGGGGCCGCGTCTCCGCTAGCCCACCACGCCGGCCTCGTAGGCGAGCACCACGAGCTGCACCCGGTCCCGCGATCCGGTCTTGGCCAGCAGCCGGCCGACGTGGGTCTTGACCGTGGCCTCCGCGACGACGAGCTCGGCGGCGATCTCCTGGTTGGACCGGCCCCGGCCGACCAGCCCGAGCACCTCGCGCTCGCGGTCGGTCAGCCCGTCGAGGCGATCGTCCGCCGACGGGGCAGCCGGATCGGGCAGGGCGTGCGCGAAGTGCTCGAGCAAGCGCCGGGTGGTGCTGGGCGCGACCACGGCGTCCCCGGCGTGGACGGAGCGGATCGCGTTCAGGAGCTCGGGCGGGGTGGCGTCCTTGAGCAGGAACGCGGCGGCGCCCGCCTTGATCGCCGCGAAGGCGTACTCGTCGAGGTCGAAGGTGGTCAGCACGATCACGCGCGGGGCGCCGTCGCGCGCCGCCAGCAGCCGGGTGGCCTCCACGCCATCCATCCGGGGCATCCGGACGTCCATCAGCACGACGTCGGCGCGCGTGGCCGCGAGCCGTTGCACGGCCTCACCGCCGTCACCGGCCTCGCCGACGACCTGGAGGTCGTCCTGGCTGTCGACGAGCATCTTGAAGCCGGCGCGCACCATCTCCTGGTCGTCGACCAGGAACACGCGGATCGGCCCGACCTCCCCGTCGGTCGTGGCGCTGTCGGTCACAGGTCGGTCGGTCACAGGGGGATCCTCGCCGACACCCGGAACCCGCCGCCCGTCCGGGGTCCGGCCTCGAGGCTGCCGTCGTGGACGGCGACCCGCTCGCGCATGCCGACCAGGCCGAGCCCCCGGCCGTCGTCGGCGCTGCTGGCGCCACGGCCGTCGTCCTCCACCAGCACGGCGAGGTCGTCGTCGACCCGGACCGTGACCGTGACGGCCGCCCCCGGGCCGGCATGCTTGCGGATGTTGCTGAGCGACTCCTGCACGATCCGGTACGCCGTGAGCGCGACGCCGTCCGGGACAGAGTGGTCGGAGTCCGGGAGCGTGGCCCGCACCTCGGTGCCGGCCGCCCGGGTCTGCTCGACCAGCAACGAGATGTCGTCGAGGCGCGGTTGCGGCCGGGTCCCGGTGACCTCGCCGGAGCGCAGCAGCCCCAGGAGGCGACGCATCTCCGCCAGCGACTCCCGGCCGGTGTCGGCGATGGTCTCGAGGGCACGGGTGGCGACGGCCGGGTCCTGCTCGGCGGCGTACCGCGCCCCGTCGGCCTGCACCACCATCACCGAGAGTCCGTGCGCGACCACGTCGTGCATCTCGCGCGCGATCCGGGCACGCTCCTCGGAGGCGGCGAGCTCTACCTGCTGGGTGGCCTCGCGCTCGACGCGGATGCTGCGCTCGACCAGGGCATCGACGTACGCGCTGCGCACCCGGCCGAGCGTGCCCAGCGCCCACGCGGCGACAACGATCGTCGCGATCGTGAGGAAGGTGGCCACGCCGTTGCCGAACGTGACCGACCCGTCGGCCGCCCGCAGCCAGTCGACCGACGCGATGCCGGCACCCGCGATCCCGACGACCACGGCCCCGATTCCCCACCGGACGTCACGCCAGCGGGCCACCGAGTAGGTCGCCACCGGGAAGGCCACCTGGCTCCACAGGGGCGTGTCGGTGAGCAGCCACTGGGCGGCGCTGGCGGCAGCCACGACGGCGAACACGGCCACCGGGTAGCGGCGGCGGAGGTAGAGCGGCGCGACCTGGAGGATGCACAGGATCGTCCAGGTGAGCGGCTGGCCGGCCGCCGGGATCCCGATGATCGGCAGCAGCAGCGCCGTCGCCAGGGCGATGTCGAACCAGCGCCGGCCGCGCTCGGTCAGCCGCCACCGCTGCGCACCAAGCTCCGGCCCGTCCACGCCAGCACGGTAGACGCTGTCCGGCGTCGGCGCGTCAGACCACGGTCGGACACGGTCGTGCCACCCCAGTGGGATCGGCACCGCCCGACCGCTCGGCGATGAGTCCGGCGTCCTCGGTCGGTCTGACCCGTGTCAGGAACCGACGGAGGAGGACACCATGGGCAAGGTCATCGCATCGATCACGCAGTCGCTGGACGGGTACGTCGTCGGGCCAGACGACGGCCCCGGGAACGGGCTCGGCACCGGCGGCGAGCGGCTGCACTACTGGGTCATGGGCGGCCCGTGGACGTACGCCGACGACGGTCGCGACACCGACGGCATGGTCGGGCGCGGACCGGGAGTACTTCGACACGTTGACCGCCGGACTCGGCGCGGGGATCGTCGGCCGGAACATGTACGACGCCGCCGGCGCCTGGGGCGGCACCAACCCGTTCCCCGGGCCACTGATCGTGCTCACGCACCGCACCGAGGACCAGCCCGACCCGGAGACCGGCTTCGTGTTCGTCGACGGCTTCGAGTCCGCCCTGGCCAAGGCCCGCGAGGCGGCCGGAGACGGGCAGGTCGCGCTGGGAGGCGGGGCCGACCTGATCCGTCAGGGCCTCGCGGCCGGGGTCGTCGACGAGCTCGCCATCTCCACCGCCCCGGTGGTGCTGGGCGGCGGCAAGCGGCTGTTCGAGGGCTTCGACCGGGACCTCGACCTCGAGGTGAAGCAGGTCTGGTCCTCGCCGTACGCGACCCACGTGCACTACGCCGTCAAGCGGTGACTCACAGGGTGCGTTCGTAGCGGAGCAGCTCCGGGTGCGGCGGGAACGAGCTGCGCGTGCGCTCCCCGGTCGGGCGCCAGCCGAGGCTCGCGTAGAACCGGCGTCCTCGTGGGTTCCCCGTGAAGACTCGCAGCCACGCCTGCTGGACGCCGCCGCCCCGCATCCGCTCGACGACCGCGTCGTGGGCCGCGCGAGCCAGCCCCGAGCCCCAGTGCTCGGGGGCGATCCCGAAGTGCAGGAACTCGTCGTCCCGGATCGCGGCGAAGCCCACGACCGCGTCGTCGAGCAGGACCACGAAGCAGTCGATGCCCGGTGTCGCGATCTCCTGCAGCCACCGCTGGCTCACCTCGTCGCGGGGAAACGGGTGCGTGTCCTGGGGGAACACGGCCGAGAGGGCGCGGACCGCGCCCGGCTCCTGGGCGTCGAGCACGGCCGGTACGTCGGCCGCCGTCATCGCTCGCAGCGGGCCGGGGCCGGACACGTCGGCCACCCTCAGTGCCGCTCCTCCAGGCCGACGGCCTCGCGGAGCCGCTCGACGGCGTCGTCGAGCTCCGGGTCGTCCTGGGCGCGGGACTCCATCAGGTCGGAGAGCGCCTCGGCGATCACGTTGAGCTTCTCCTGGATGGCCTCCTGGCTGCGGCGCCCGGCGTTCTCGAGCAGCACCAGCAGGAGCAGCGAGAGGATCGCCGACCCGGTGTGCAGCGCGA
The DNA here is from genome assembly GCA_963803235.1 of uncultured Actinomycetota bacterium. GTDB lineage: Bacteria > Actinomycetota > Actinomycetes > Propionibacteriales > Nocardioidaceae > Nocardioides. Next base: position 434,536 of record CAWDLL010000006.1, on the reverse strand, counting down.
GCTCCCACTTCGTGGTGCTCGACCAGAACGGGTAGCTCACCGCCCACAGGACCAGCGCGGCCAGGATGATGACGAAGAAGGGCCCGCGGCTCACGAGCTGGTTGGCGGCCTCGACGAACTTCTCGAACCCGTCGCGTCCGTCGTCCTTCTTGCGATCCTTGGCCGCGTCAGTTCTGTCCACGACGCGAGCGTAGACCGAGAAAGTCGATCGGTAGAGTCCCGAGCATGACCAAGTGGGAATACCTCACCGCGCCGATCCTCACGCACGCGGCCAAGCAGATCCTGGACAACTTCGGCTCCGACGGCTGGGAGCTGGTGCAGATCGCGCCGGGCATGAATCCCGAGAACCTCGTGGGCTACTTCAAGCGCCCGCTGGAGGGCTGAGCCATGGCGCACCCCGAGGAGAAGCTGGCCGAGCTCGGCCTGACCGTGCCCGACGTCGCGAAGCCGGTGGCGGCGTACGTCCCCGCCGTCCGCTCCGGCAACTACGTCTACACCTCCGGCCAGCTGCCGATGCGGTCCGGCGAGCTGATGACCACCGGCAAGGTCGGCGGCGAGGTGACGCGTCGAGGAGGCCATCGAGTGCGCGCAGCAGTGCGCGCTGAACGCGATCGCCGCGGTCAAGGCCGAGATCGACGACCTCGGCCTGATCAAGCGGATCGTCAAGGTGGTCTGCTTCGTCGCCTCGACCCCCGACTTCACCGGCCAGCCCCAGGTCGCGAACGGCGCGTCCCACCTGTTCGGCGAGGTCTTCGGCGACGCCGGGGTCCACGCGCGGTCCGCCGTCGGCGTACCGGTGCTCCCCCTCGACTCGCCCGTCGAGGTCGAGATCGTCGTCGAGCTCTGAGGACTCGCCCACCGATGCAGCGGATCCCGCTCCCGGACCAGCTGGTCGAGCAGGCACGCGAGTACGCCGACGGGTCGCGCACCCCGGTCGAGCCGCGCAACGCGGCGACCGTGGTGCTGCTGCGGCCGTCAGCCGACGGTTCGGAGGTCTACCTGCTGCGGCGGCAGACGTCGATGGCGTTCGCCGCCGGCATGTGCGTCTTTCCGGGCGGCGGGGTGGACCCGCGCGACTACGACCACACGGTGGCCTGGGCCGGGCCGACCCCGGAGGAGTGGGCGGCGCGGCTGGGGGTCGACGAGCCGATGGCGCGGGCGCTGGTGTGTGCGGCGGTGCGCGAGACGTTCGAGGAGTCGGGCGTGCTGCTGGCCGGGACTGCCGACGACGTCGTCGCCGACACGACGGGCGCCGACTGGGAGGCCGACCGGGTCGCGCTCGAGGCCCGGGAGCTGGCGTTCACCGAGTTCCTCGACCGCCGCGGGCTGGTGCTGCGCAGCGACCTGCTCGGCGTCTGGTCCGGCTGGCTGACGCCGGTGTTCGAGCCGAAGCGCTACCGCACCTGGTTCTTCGTCGCCCTGCTGCCCGAGGGACAGGTGACCCGGGACGTGTCCACCGAGTCGTCGTCGGTCACCTGGCTGCCGGCACTGTCGGCGGTGTCCGCGGTCGAGGGCGGTGACATGTTCATGCTGCCGCCGACCTACCTGACCTGCCTCGAGGTCGGGCAGTACGCCGACCCGGCCGCCGTGCTCGCCGAGGCCGCCGGGCGCGACGTGGACATGTTCACCCCCGAGGTGGTGCCCGGCCGACGACGAGTTCGTGCTGTCGATGCCGGACCGGTACGCCGACCTGGTGGCCGGCCGATGAGCTGGACCGGGGGCTCGTTCGGCGGGCGGGGCGAGTGCGTGCTCGCGCCCAACGCGAACATGATGACGCTCGACGGCACCAACACCTGGGTGCTGCGCGAGCCGGACGCCCGCCGGTCGGTCGTGGTCGACCCCGGCCCGTCGATCCTGTCCCACCTGGACGCGGTGGCCGAGGCAGCCGGCGAGGTGGCTGTCGTCCTGCTGACACACCACCACGCCGACCACTCCGAGGCGGCGCGCGAGTTCGCGGAGCGGGTGGGCTGCGGCGTACGCGCGCTGGACCCGGCGTACCGCCTGGGGTCGGAGGGGCTCGGCGAGGGCGACGTGGTCGACGTCGACGGGCTGGAGCTGCACGTCGTCGCGACGCCCGGGCACACCGCCGACTCGCTGTCGTTCGTGCTGCCCGCCGAGGGCGCCGTGCTCACCGGCGACACCGTGCTCGGCCGCGGCACCACCGTCGTGGCGCACCCCGACGGCCAGCTCGGCGCCTACCTCGACTCACTCGACCGGCTGCACGCGCTGGCCGAACGGCACGAGATCTCGACCGTCTGGCCCGGCCACGGCCCGGTCATCGACGACGCGCTCGGCGCCCTCGACTTCTACATCGCGCACCGCAAGGAGCGGCTGGAGCAGGTGGAGTCGGCCGTCGCGACGCTGCGCGACGCACCCCACCCCGAGGGGATCGCCGCCGACGAGCTGCCCCGCCGGGTGGTCGAGATGGTCTACCAGGACGTCGACCCGGTGCTCTGGGGCGCGGCCGAGCTGTCCGTCCGTGCCCAGCTGGCCTATCTCGCCGACCGCTGACGGCCCGCCGTCCGCGTGTGGGCTTTGTCGTGCTGTCATTTCGGCGCAATTGCGCTGGAACGACAGGTCTTTGGCCGCCGGGGCTGTCGTATCGGCGCAATTGCGCTGCTTGGGGCCGGACGTAGTTGGCGAAGAAGCCGACCCGGTCAGATCAGGCTGCGAAGTACTGCTTCCATCCTTCGCTGAGCATGGGGACATCGTCCCAGCCTCGGAGGATCAACTGCCGCCGCACGCGCGACAGGGTTCTCATCGGCTCGACGAAGATCCCACGAGCGGTGACCACGAGCACGCGGTAACCCTCGTCATCGAACTCTTCGCGGCGCTCGAGATCCCTGTTCCACTGCTGGCTGTCTTCTGCGTGCTGGCGACCGTCGTACTCGACGATGAGTTTGATGCGCAGGTAGCAGAGGTCGAATCGGCGGTGCCAGGTTCCATCGTCGTTGCAGACGATGACGTTCACCTCCGGCTCCGGTAGCCCCGCGAGGACGATCAGCATTCTCAGGCGAGATTCCATCGGAGAGTCCACTCCTTCGCGGACGAACGACGCCGCGAAACGTGCGAGGCCGGCGTAGTAGTCACTGCTGAACCGACATGCCTTCAGCAATCCGTCGAGAGACAGTCCGTGTCGCCGGACCAGGGCATCGCCGAGGATCACCAGGTCGACAAGCGACAGCATTCCCGCGAGCTGGATGAACGTCATGTACGGGTGCGTGACGGGGATGCCACGGACACACTCGATGGGGCGGTCCCGCTTGGTGACATGACTCTTGATCTCGGGTCTGAAGCGACGGTCGCCGGCTTCGAACACGGTCACGTGCTCGAACGGATGGTCGGGCACCGGTAGCTGCCACACCCGAGCGGCACTGAAGTGACTTGCGACCGCCCCCTCGGGGTGGAGGGCGAGCGCCCCTCGGATCCTCGTGTCGTCGTCGATGCCGTCCCGGTGCACCCAGACCGAGCGGAAGACCCGGCGAAACTCGGTCCTACGCAGGAGGAGAGGGTCGAGTCCGGCAGCGACCCACTGGTCGCGGGTGAACGGCCGGTTGCGGTCGAGAGATCCGTGCATGATCGGACCGTTCCCGGAATCGGGGTGGGCGCCCTGCGCTATCCACAGGTGCCCCGGATGCGCTGGTGAATCAGCGCAATTGCGCGCCTATGACAGGTTCCCGGGTCGCGAACCTGTCCGTTCGGCGCAATTGCGCCGGAACGACAGCCACCGCGCAGGGCGGGAGGCAGCTGCTGCCTACGACAGCACGGGTGGCGACCTCAGCGGGCGCGGCGGGTGAGGCGCTCGACGTCCATGATCACGACCGAGCGCGGCTCGAGGCGCAGCCAGCCGCGCGACGCGAAGTCGGCGAGCGCCTTGTTGACGGTCTCTCGGGAGGCGCCGACGAGCTGGGCGAGCTCCTCCTGGGTGAGGTCGTGGTGCACGTGTACGCCGTCGTCGGCGGTGCGGCCGAACCGGTCGGCGAGGTCGAGCAGCGCCTTGGCGACGCGGCCCGGAACGTCGGAGAAGACCAGGTCGGCGTTGACATCGTTGGCCTTGCGCAGCCGGCTCGCGATCTGCGACAGCAGCCCGCGCGCCACCACCGGGCGGCCCTCGAGCCACCGCAGCAGGTCGTCGTGGGAGAGGGACGCGAAGGTCACGTCGGTCACGGCGGTCACCGTGGCCGAGCGCGGGCCGGGGTCGAAGAGCGACAGCTCGCCGAACATCTGGCCGGGGCCGAGGATCGCGAGGAGGTTCTCGCGGCCGTCGCTGGAGGTGCGGCCGAGCTTCACCTTGCCGTCGAGGACGATGTAGAGCTTGTCGCCGCTGTCGCCCTCGTGGAACAGCACGTCGCCTCGCTGCAAGCGGCTCTCGCTCATCGAGGCTCGCAGCGCCGTCGCCGCCTCGTCGTCGAGCGCGCTGAAGAGCGGGGCCTGACGCAGCACGTCGTTGTCCACGACGATTCCTCCTCGGGGGTCGCCCCCGAGTGGGTCCTCGGGTGGCTCAGGTCACAGTCTGGCGCATTCTTGCATCAAATGCTCTGGCAGACGCCCCGGCCCACTCAGAGGTAGCGGAGCCAGATGTACGGCGCGCACAGGCCGACGGTCACGACGGTGACGACCAGTCCGTACTTCGTGAACTCCCAGAACCCGATCGGGTGTCCGTCCCGTTCGGCGAGCCCGAGCATCACCACGTTCGCCGAGGCACCGATCGCGGTCGCATTGCCGCCCAGGTCCGCCCCGAGAGCCAGCGCCCACCACAGCACCTGGCCGTCGGGGCCGTGAGCCTGCACCAGATCGGCGACGACGGGGCTCATGGTGGCGACGTACGGGATGTTGTCGACGATCGCGGAGAGGCCCGCCGAGCCGAACAGGATGACCATGGCCGCGAGCCCGAGGCGGCCCTCGGTGGCATTCGCCATGGCCTCGGAGAGATCGCCGATCACGCCGGTCTCCACGAGTCCCCCGACCATGATGAACAGGCCGGCGAAGAACGCGAGCGTCGGCCACTCGACCTCCCGGAGAGCCTCGCCGACCGGCACGTCGGTGATCAGGAGCAGCAGACCCGCGCCGAGGAGGGCCACGATCGACGGTTCGTAGTGCAGCACCGGGTGCAGCACGAAGGCCGCGACCACGAGCGCCAGCACACCCAGCGACTTGATCAGCAGGCCCTTGTCCTTGATCGCCTCGCGCTCGTTCAGGGACATCACCGACGCTGCGCGCTCCGGGTCGTAGGTGAACGATGCCCGGAAGAGCCATCGGCACATGATCAGGAAGACGATCATCAAGACCACGACGATCGGCGCCATGTGCACCAGGAAGTCGTTGAACGTGAGGTCGCCCCGGCTGGCGATGATGATGTTCGGGGGTCGCCCACCAGCGTCGCGGCGCCGCCGATGTTGGACGCCAGCACCTCGGCGATCAGGAACGGCACCGGCTTGAGGCCCAGCCGGTCGCAGACCAGGAAGGTCACGGGTGCGATGAGCAGCACCGTGGTCACGTTGTCGAGCACGGCCGAGGCGACCGCCGTGAGGACGCAGAGCAGCACCATCAGCCGGTAGGGCTTCCCGCGCGAGCTCTTGGCGGCCATGATCGCGATGTACTCGAACAACCCGGTCTGGCGCATCACCGAGACGATGATCATCATCCCCAGCAGCAGGAAGATGACGTTCCAGTCGACGCCGGTGTGCTCGTCGAAGAACGCCTTCTCGGCGTCGCTGATGTGCAGCAGCAGCATCAGGGCGGCGCCGCCGAGAGCCACCTTGGTGCGGTGCACCTTCTCGGTCGCGAGCAGTACGTAGGCGCCGGCGAAGATCAGGATGGAGAGGGTGGCGGTGAGAGTCACTGCGGCTCCGGTTTCGGCGGTCGGACGGACATTCGCCGACCAGACTTCCCGGCGCACCATCGCACACCCTAGTCGGGTCTAGGCTCGTGCCGTGCAGGCACACGAGCTCGCGACCCCGTACCCGACGGTCACTCTCGAGACCCCCGCTCTCGACGCGGCCCGGTTGCTCACCGAGCACGCCCGTCCGGCGCTGATCGTGGTGGACGACAACAGCCACCCGGTGGCGATCCTGCCGGGCTCGCAGGTGCTCCGGATGCTGATGCCCCGCTACGTCCAGGACGACCCGGCGCTGGCGCGGGTGCTCGACGAGGAGCTACGCCGACAAGATGTGCGAAGCGCTGCGGGGGAAGACGGTCAAGCGACCTGATGCCGAAGGACAGGCCCCGGTCCTGCCGGTGGTCAACCCCGACGACACGGTGCTCGAGATCGCGGCGATCATGGCCGCCAACCGCAGCCCGCTCGTGGCGGTCGTGGAGGAACGCAGCAAGACGGCGGCGCTGTCGGGCGCGATCAGCGCCTCAGCAGCTGCTCGGGCGGATTCTGCCGGCGTCCTGAGCCGCCACCTACCCTTGGGCCATGGTGTCCCCGCAGCCGGTCGAGGAGAGCAGGACCTCGCTCGTCCGCCGCGCGCGCAAGATCGACCGCGTGCTCGCGGAGACCTACCCCGACGCCCGCTGCGAGCTCGACTTCGACAACCCCTTCGAGCTGCTCGTCGTCACCGTCCTCAGCGCCCAGACCACCGACAAGCGGGTCAACGCGGTCCGGCCGACCCTGTTCGCGGCGTACCCCGACGCGCCCGCCATGGCCGCCGCCGAGCGCGCCGACCTGGAGCGGATCATCGGCCCGCTCGGCTTCTTCCGGGCCAAGACCGAGTCGCTGCTCAAGCTCAGCCAGTCGCTGGTCGACCGCTTCGACGGCGAGGTGCCGCCGCGGCTCGACGACCTCGTGACCCTGCCGGGCGTCGGCCGCAAGACCGCGAACGTCGTGCTCGGCAACGCCTTCGACATCCCCGGCATCACCGTGGACACCCACTTCGGCCGGCTCGCGCGCCGCTTCGGCTGGACCGACGAGACCGACCCGGTGAAGGCGGAGCACGCGATCGGCGCGCTGTTCCCGAAGCGCGACTGGACGATGCTCAGCCACCACCTGATCTGGCACGGCCGTCGCGTCTGCCACTCCCGCAAGCCCGCGTGCGGTGCCTGCCCCGTCGCGCGCTGGTGCCCGGCGTACGGCGAGGGCCCGACCGACCCGGTCGCCGCGGCCGCCCTGGTGAAGACCGAGGGCCGCGCATGAGTCGTGTCCTCCCGGCCGCCCTCGTGGCGGTGCTGCTCCTGCTGTCCGCCTGCTCCGGCGACGGTGCGCCCGACTTCGTCCCCGGCCCCGGCCCCGCGAAGATCGACGTCGACACCCCCGAGCTGCGCGAGATGAAGGACGCGACGCCGGGATCGAGGACTGCGCGCCCGGCGACGGCCGGAGCCGGTCGACGGCGGCCTGCCCGCGGTCACCCTGCCCTGCTTCGGCGGCGGCCAGGACGTCGACCTGTCCTCGCTGCGTGGGCCGCTGGTGGTCAACCTCTGGGCGTCGTGGTGCGGTCCCGTGCCGCAAGGAGATGCCGGCCATCCAGGACTTCCACGAGCAGTACGGCGACCGCGTCGGGGTGATCGGTGTCGACTACCAGGACCCCCAGACCGTCGCCGCCATGGAGCTCGCGGCCGACTCCGGCGTGACCTACCCGTTGCTCGCCGACCCGCAGAGCGCCCTCCAGGGCAAGGCGCCGTTCCCGGCCGGGATGAAACTGCCGCTGTTCGCGATGGTGGACGAGGACGGCGGCACGACCTTGGTCTCCGGCGGTGTCGACGACGTCGGCGAGCTGGTCGACCTGGTCGACGAGCACCTCGGGACCGACCTGTGAGCGCCGCCGACGACGGCGTCGAGCTGCCCGAGTGGCTGCGCCCGGTCCAGGAGGCGGCCGACTCGATCACCGTGCACGAGCTGACCCGGTTCATGCCGCCGGAGGGCTCCGAGGCGCGCCGGGGTGCCGTGCTCATGCTCTTCGGCGAGGGTGAGAACGGCGGCGAGCTGCTGCTGACCGAGCGCGCCCACCACATGCGCTCCCACCCGGGCCAGGTGTCGTTCCCCGGCGGCTCGATCGACCCGGGCGAGACGCCGGTCGAGGCGGCGCTGCGCGAGGCCGAGGAGGAGACCGGGCTGGACCCGGCCGGGGTGCACGTGTTCGGCGAGCTGCCCGAGCTGTGGCTGCCGCCGAGCAACTTCGCCGTGACACCGGTGCTCGGCTGGTGGCAGGAGCCCAGCGACGTCTCGGTGGTCAGCCCCGACGAGGTGCACGACATCCACCGGGTCGCGATCAGCGAGCTGCTCGACCCGGCGTACCGGATCAACGTCCGGCACCCGAGCGGCTGGCTCGGCCCGGGCTTCCTGATCGGCCCCGAGCGCGACGTGATCCTGTGGGGGTTCACCGGCGGCATCATCGCCCGGCTGCTGGACTTCCTCGGCTGGGCCACCCCGTGGGACGAGGGGCAGGTGCGTGACCTTCCGTCGTACATGCTGCAGGGTGAACCCAGTCCGCACGGACTGTCACGCCCAACACCCGATTCCCCGACCCCAGCAAGGAGCGCCGGTGAACCTGCTCGACTGGCTGCTCGTCGTGCTGGTCCTCGCCTACGCCCTGTCGGGCTACTGGCAGGGCTTCGTCACCGGTGCCTTCGCGACCGCCGGGCTGCTGCTCGGGGGACTGTTCGGCGTCTGGATCGCGCCGATCGCGCTCGGTGACGCGAACCCGTCGCTGCTGGTGTCGCTCGGCGCGCTCTTCATCGTGATCCTGGCCGCCTCGCTCGGCCAGGCGCTGCTCCAGTTCACCGGGGCCCGGATCAGGGACAAGATCACCTGGCAACCCGCCCGCGCCCTCGACGCCGTCGGGGGCGCCGTACTGAGCGCCGTGGCCGTGCTCCTGGTCGCGTGGGCGCTCGGTGTCGCCATCGCCGGCGCCGGCCTGAACGGGATCACCCCGATGGTCCGGAACTCCTCCGTGCTGGGTGAGGTCGACGAGGCGCTGCCGGAGAGCGCGAGCGGCGTGCTCGGCGCGTTCAACAACGTGGTCGGGACCAGCTTCTTCCCGCGCTACCTCGAGCCGTTCGCGCCCGAGCGGATCGTCGAGGTCGGCCCCGGCCCGAAGCGACTGCTCAGCGATCCCGACGTCGAGGACGCCGGGGCCGGCGTGGTCAAGATCCGGGGCACCAACGAGTGCGGCCGGGGGGTCGAGGGCTCGGGCTTCGTCTACACCGACGACAAGGTGATGACCAACGCCCACGTGGTGGCCGGCGTCGACGACCCGGAGGTCGTCATCGACGACAGCTCGGTCTCGGCGGAGGTCGTCTACTACAACCCCGACCTCGACGTCGCCGTGCTGACCGCAGACACGTCCGACCTGCCCACGCTGCCGTTCGTGCAGGAGGCCGCGGAGGCCGAGGACGGCGTTGCGATCCTGGGCTACCCGCAGGACGGGCCGTACGACGTGCAGCCGGGCCGGATCCGGGCGCAGCAGCGGCTGCGGTCGCCGAACATCTACGGCGAGGGCACGGTCCTGCGCGAGGTGTTCTCGCTCCGCGGGCTGGTCCGGCCGGGCAACTCCGGCGGGCCGATCGTGACGTCGGAGGGTGAGGTCGCCGGGGTGGTGTTCGCGGCGTCGGTGACCGACAACGACACCGGCTACGCGCTCACCGCGGAGCAGGTCGGCCGAAGCGCGGCGGTCGGGGCGACCAGCGACGACGAGGTGTCGACCGGCGACTGTGCCAGCTGACGACTGCGGTCGGCAGGAGTTCGCTTCGCGTCGCGCGTCGAAACCGCGTAACCGTGCAGGGCGGCGATCAGCTTGCCGCGGAGCGCGTTCGGGATCTCCTTGCCCTGGCGGATCGCCGCCTCGGGCGCGCGCACCTGCTTGACCTTCCGGACGCCGATGTAGACCAGCAACGCGGCGAGCAGCAGGTAGACCGCGAACACGATCAGGAACGCCCAGTGCAGCGCGAGGCCGTCGCCGTTCCAGTTGATCAGGTAGGCGAACGCGACCGACAGCATGATGATCGCGAGCACGGCGATGAACGCGGCGGCCGCGAACAGGCCGATGCCGATGCCGCCGGCCTTGACGCTGACCTTGAGCTCGGACTTGACGAGCTCGATCTCCTTCTTGACCAGGCTGGAGATGTCCCGCTGGGCGTCGGTGATCAGGCGGCCGATGGTGGGCTCGTCCTCGGGGGGGACGGGTGCCTTGACCTGTTCGGTTGCCATGCGCGTGTGTCGTCCTCTGCTGGTCGGGCTGGTTCCGTGCTGACCCTACAAGAGCCCGGTACCCCGTCGCGTTGGTAGCATCACCAGTGGTGAGCCGGGAAGTCTGGTCGGCAGGTGATGTCCACGACCCGCGACCGGTTCCCGACCCCGAGAGGCCCCCATGCGCAGCCCTGACGCGCGCCCACTCCTGTTCCCCGACCCGACCCGCGCCGAGAGCACCTTCCTCGGCGACGTCTTCCGCAGCGAGACCGTCGGCGGTGCGATCGCCCTGTTCGCCGCGGCCGTGGGCGTGGTCTGGGCGAACTCGCCGTGGGCGCCCGGGTACGACGCGGTCCGGCACTTCGAGGTCGGGCCGCTGGACCTCGAGCACTGGGCCGCCGACGGCGCGCTCGCGCTCTTCTTCTTCGTCGCGGGGCTGGAGCTCAAGCGCGAGCTCGTGGTCGGCTCGCTGCGGCGGCCGATCGATGCGGCGGTGCCGGTCGTGGCGGCCCTGTGCGGCGTCGCGCTGCCTGCTGCGGTCTACCTGCTCGTCAACGGCCTTGCCGGCGACGGCCGCACGGGAGGCTGGGCCATCCCCGCCGCCACCGACATCGCCTTCGCCCTGGCGGTGCTGGCCGTGGTCGGGTCCAACCTGCCGACGGCACTGCGGGCGTTCCTGCTCGCCCTGGCCGTCGTCGACGACCTGCTCGTGGTCGCCATCATCGCGGTGTTCTTCACCGACCAGCTCGACCTGTCGTGGCTCGCCGTTGCCGCTGCCGGTTGCGTGGCGTGGTTCCTGCTGCAGCGCCGTCGGGTGCGCGGGTGGTGGATCTACCTGCCCCTGGCCGTTCTCGTCTGGTGGGGCGTCCACGAGAGCGGAGTGCACGCGACCATCGCCGGCATGGTGCTCGGCCTGCTCACGCGGGTCCGGCCGGCCGGGTCGGAGTCGGCCAGCCCGGCCGAGCACCTGGAGCACGTGCTGACCCCGATCTCGTCCAGCGTCGCGGTTCCCTTCTTCGCCCTGCTGTCCGCGGGAGTGGCCCTGGACGTCGGGACCGGGCTGGTCACCGACCCCGTGGTGATCGGGGTGGTGCTCGGCCTGGTTGTCGGCAAGCCGGTGGGCGTCTTCCTGCGGCACCTTCGCTGGTCACCCGGTTCACCCACGCCAGCCTGGGTCCGTCCCTGACCTACCGCGACATCGGCGGCGTCTCGATCCTGGCCGGGATCGGTTTCACGGTCTCGCTGCTCGTCGCCGACCTGAGCTTCGACGGTGACACGCTCGTGGCTGCGAAGACCGCCGTACTGGGCGGCTCCCTGGTCTCGGCGGTTCTCGGCGCCCTCGCCCTCGGCCACCGCGACCGCTTCCACGCCACCCCCTAGCGCTGACCCGTCAGAAAGTTTCTGACGGGTCAGCGTGCAGTTTCTGGCGGGTCAGTCGTCGTCCTTGCCCTTGCCGGAGGTGAGCTTGTTGGAGATCAGGTCCATCACCGTCGAGTCGGCGAGGGTGGTGACGTCGCCGACGTCGCGGTGCTCGGCGACGTCCTTGAGCAGACGGCGCATGATCTTGCCGGAGCGGGTCTTGGGGAGCTCCGGGACGATCATGATCTGACGCGGCTTGGCGATCGCGCCGATCTCCTTCTGCACGTGCTTGCGCAGCTCCTCGATCAGCTCGTCGGGCGCCGAGCCGTCGTCGTCGGTGGCCGACTCGCGCAGGATCACGAACGCGCAGACCGCCTGGCCGGTGGTCTCGTCGGTCGCGCCCACCACGGCCGCCTCGGCGACCCGCGGGTGGGACACCAGCGCCGACTCGATCTCGGTGGTGGAGAGCCGGTGGCCGGACACGTTCATCACGTCGTCGACGCGGCCCAGCATCCACAGGTCGCCGTCCTCGTCCTTCTTGGCGCCGTCGCCGGCGAAGTAGAAGCCCTGCTTCTCGTACCGGCTCCAGTACGTGTCCTTGAACCGCTCGTCGTCGCCCCACAGGGTGCGCAGCATCGCCGGCCACGGCTCGGTGAGCACGAGGTAGCCACCGGAGCCGTCGGGCACCGGCTCGCCCTCGTCGTTGACGACATCGGCGCCGACGCCGGGCAGCGCCCTCATGGCCGACCCCGGCTTGCCGTGGGTGACACCGGGCAGCGGCGAGATCATGATCTGGCCGGTCTCGGTCTGCCACCAGGTGTCGACGACGGGCACCTCGCCGGCGCCGATGGTGTCGCGGTACCAGATGTAGGCCTCCGGGTTGATCGGCTCGCCCACCGACCCGAGCACCCGGATCGAGGACAGGTCGAACTTCGTCAGGGATGTCCGAGCCCCACTTCATGAAGGTCCGGATCGCCGTGGGTGCGGTGTAGAAGATGGTGACGCCGTACTTCTCGACGATCTCCCACCAGCGGCCCTTGTGCGGGGAGTCCGGTGTGCCTTCGTAGACGACCTGGGTCGCGCCGTTCGCGAGCGGCCCGTAGACCATGTAGGAGTGGCCGGTCACCCAGCCCACGTCGGCGGTGCACCAGTAGACGTCGGTGTCGGGCTTGAGGTCGAACACGGACCAGTGCGTGTACGCCGTGCCGACGAGGTAGCCGCCGGTCGTGTGCAGGATGCCCTTGGGCTTGCCGGTCGTCCCGGAGGTGTACATGACGTAGAGCGGGTGCTCGGCGTCGTGCATCTCGGCCTCGTGCTCGGCGGACGCCCCGTCGACCACGTCGTGCCACCACACGTCGCGGGATTCGTCCCACTCGACGTCCTGGCCGGTACGCCGGACCACCAGGACCTTGTCGACCTCCTGGCCCTGCTCCTTGGCCTTCCCGACCGCCTCGTCGACGGCCGGCTTGAGCGCCGACGGGGCGCCGCGCCGGTAGCCGCCGTCCGCGGTGATGATCACCTTCGCCTCGCAGTCGGCCACCCGGTTGGCGAGCGCGTCGGCGGAGAAGCCGCCGAAGACGACGGTGTGCGGCGCGCCGATCCGGGCGCAGGCCAGCATCGCGACCACGGTCTCGGGGATCATCGGCAGGTAGATCGCGACCCGGTCACCCTTGGCGACGCCGAGCTCGGTGAGCGCGTTGGCGGCCTTGCAGACCTCGTCCTTGAGGTCGGCGTACGTCAGGTCGCGGGTGTCGTCCTCGGGCTCGCCGACCCAGTGCAGGGCGACCTTGTCGCCGTTGCCGTTCTCGACGTGCCGGTCGACGCAGTTGTACGCCGCGTTGATGGTGCCGCCGGTGAACCACTTGGCGAACGGCGGGTTGTCCCAGTCCAGGACCCGGTCCCACTTCTGGCCCCAGTCCAGGCGCTCGGCCTGCTCGGCCCAGAACGCCTCCCGGTCGGAGGCGGCGCGTTCGTAGGCCTCCTCCTTCACGTTGGCGTTCTCCGCCAGCTCTGCCGGCGGCTCGAACCGGCGATCCTCGCGGGAGAGGTTGGACAGGGTCTCGTCAGTCATCGCGTGGCTCCTGTGGTCAGTTGCTGTCGGGCCGTCGTCCTGTTTCTCGAACCTACCGCCCGGGAAAGGGTCCGGACGACCCTCCCTGAGGAGGGCCGTCCGGACGTGAATGGATGTTCGATCAGTCGAGAACGGCTGCCTCCGACCCCGCACCCGTGAGGGAGCGGACCTCGAGCTCGGGGTAGGCGGCCTCGGCCTCGGGCTCACGCGAGGTCACCGTGCCCAGGAAGCCGAACAGGAACCCGGCCGGGATCGAGATGATGCCGGGGTTGGCCAGCGGGAACCACGACCAGTCGGAGCCCGTGAACAGCGCGGTCTCCGAGCCGGACACCACCGGCGAGAAGGCCACGAGCACGACGCACGTCACCAGACCGCCGTAGATGGCCCACGTCGCTCCGCGGGTGTTGAACCGCTTCCAGAAGAGGTTGTAGAGCAGCGACGGCAGGTTGGCCGACGCCGCGACCGCGAACGCCAGCGCCACCAGGAAGGCGATGTTCAGCGACTGGGCGAAGATCGACAGCACGATGGCGATGCCGCCGATCACGAAGGCCGCGATCTTCGCGACCCGCACCTCGTCCTTCTCGGACGCCTCTCCCTTCTTGACCACGTTGGCGTAGAGGTCGTGCGCCACCGACGACGCCGACGTCAGCGTGAGTCCGGCGACGACCGCGAGGATGGTCGCGAACGCCACCGCCGCGATGAACGCCAGCAGGATCGCGCCTCCGTTTGTCCCGGGACCACCGCCGACCTCTTCGGCGAGCAGTGGTGAGGCCAGGTTGCCGGCAGAGGCGACGACCTCGCTGTCCGGGCCGGTGTTGAGCAGCGCGGCGGCACCGAAACCGAGCACGAGGGTCATCAGGTAGAACGACCCGATGAGGCCGATCGCCCAGTTGACCGACGTCCGCGCATCCTTCGCGGTCGGGACGGTGTAGAACCGGATCAGGATGTGCGGCAGGCCCGCCGTACCGAGCACGAGGGCCAGCGCCAGGCTGACGAAGTCGATCTTGCTCGTCGTCGAGACGCCGTACTTCAGGCCCGGGCTCGAGGAAGGCTGCGCCCTTGCCGGTGTTGTCCGCCGCTGCGCCGAGCAGGTCGGACAGGTTGAAGTTGAACTCGGCCAGCACCAGGACCGTGATCAGGACCGTTCCGCTCATCAGCAGGACGGCCTTGACGATCTGGACCCAGGTGGTGCCCTTCATGCCGCCGACGGTGACGTAGAAGATCATCAGCAGGCCGACGACCATGATCGTGAACCGGCTGGCCCACTCACCGTCGATGCCGAGCAGCAGGGTGACCAGGGCGCCCGCGCCGACCATCTGCGCGAGCAGGTAGAAGATCGACACCACGACGGTCGACGTCGCGGCCGCGGTGCGGACGGGGCGCTGCCTCATCCGGTACGCGAGCTGGTCGGCCATCGTGTACCGGCCGGAGTTCCGCAGCAGCTCGGCGACGAGGAGCAGGGCCACGAGCCAGGCCACGAGGAAGCCGATCGAGTAGAGGAAGCCGTCGTAGCCGGCCAGCGCGATCGCGCCCGAGATGCCGAGGAACGACGCGGCGGACATGTAGTCGCCGCTGATGGCCAGCCCGTTCTGGAAGCCGCTGAACGAACGTCCGCCGGCGTAGTAGTCGGCCGCGCTCTTGGTGTTCCGGCTGGCCCAGAACGTGATCCCGATCGTGATGGCGACGACGACCAGGAAGAGGATCGTGGAGAGCGTCTCGGAGCTCATCGGTGGACTCCTTCCCCGCCACCGAGCTCGGTGTCGTAGCGGTGCTTGAGCTCGCGGGCGATCGGGTCGACGTTCGTGTTCATGTAGCGCCCGTAGAGCCACGCGATCAGGAACGTCGTCACGAACTGGAGCAGGCCGAAGATCACGGCGACGTTGACGTTGCCGAAGACCTTGGTGCTCATGAAGTCGTGCGCCCACATCGACATCACGACGTACAGCAGGTACCACGACATGAACGCGATCGTCGCGGGGATGACGAACGCCCGGAACTTCTTGCGAAGCTCGACGAACTCCGCTGACTCGTTCAGCTGCACGTAGACGGGATGGTCGGAGCGTTGGTGGACGCCCCTGCCGTTGGTGTCGGACACGTGTCCTCCTCGGGGTGTGGTCACGGTCACGGTAGGAACGGCGTCCGGGAGGCGGGCAGGGGTGCGTTCCGATGCCGCGCCCAGCGGGAACGGCGCGTCGATCAGCGGTCGGATTCGAGCGACGAACGGTCGACCCGACGGTCGAGCGCCACGGCCTCCGGCGTGTGCAGCCGGACCATGAACCGGCCGGCGTGGCTGGGCACCCGGGACCGGGTGAGCCGGCTGACGGCCACCATGGTCACCAGCGCGGCCGGCACGCTCCAGGCCGCCGGCTGCCCGAGGAGTACGGCGTCCCACCCGGTCGCGGTCGGCTGCACGAGGGTGTAGCCCACGGCCGCGCCGGAGCCCAGCCCTCCGACCAGGAGGCCGGCCACGGCACCGACGCCGGTGAGACCCCGCCACCAGATCCCGAGCAGCAGCAGCGGGCAGAACGTCGAGGCCGCGACCGCGAACGCGAGGCCGACGGTGCGGGCGACGCCGACGTCCGGGGTGGCGACTGCGGCCAGGCAGGGGACGACCACGGCGACGGTGGCACCGACCCGGAAGGCGGCCACGCCACCGAGCCGGTGCTCTCCGAACCGCCGGCCGGTGACGTCCTGGCTGAGCACGCCGGCGACCGCGATGGCCAGGCCCGAGGAGGTGGAGAGGAAGGCCGCGAACGCGCCGGCCGTCACCAGCCCGGTCAGCAGCTCGCCACCGGTGCCGGGCAGCATCAGCCGGGGCAGCTCGAGCACCAGCGCATCGGTCCGGCCGGACTCGGCCAGCTCCTGGGCGTAGACGCGTCCGAGGGCGCCGTACAGGGGCGGGAGCAGGTAGAACATGCCGAGCAGCCCGAGGACCACGACCGTGGTCCGGCGCGCGGCCCGGCCGTCGGGGTTGGTGTAGAAGCGGACGACCACGTGCGGGAGCCCCATGGTGCCGAGGAACGTGGCGATGATCAGCGAGTAGGTGACGTAGAGCCCCTCGCCGCCGCCGTCCCCCAGCGGGATCGACCACAGGTCGCCGCTGGGGCCGGCGACGTCCGCCGGGTTGGTGCCGCCGTCGTTCGCCCAGACGACGAGGAGCACCGCGATCGGGATGAGGAGGGCGGTCAGCTTCAGCCAGTACTGGAAGGCCTGGACGAAGGTGATGCTGCGCATCCCGCCGGAGGTGACGTTGGCCAGCACGACCAGGGCGACGATCACCGCACCCAGCCAGTCCGGGGCGCCGATGGTGGCGGTGAGGGTGACGCTCGCACCCTGGAACTGCGGCAGGAGGTAGAGCCAGCCGATCGCGACCACGAGCACCGAGCAGATCGCCCGCACCTTCGCCGACCCGAGCCGCGCCTCCGCGAAGTCGGGCAACGTGTAGGCGCCGGAGCGGCGCAGCGGCGCGGCCACGAGGACCAGCAGCACGAGGTAGCCGGCGGTCCAGCCGACGGGGTACCAGAGCATGTCGGCGCCGAAGGTGAACAGCAGCCCGGCGACGCCGAGGAAGCTCGCGGCGGAGAGGTACTCGCCGCCGATGGCGGACGCGTTGAGACCCGGCCGCACGGTGCGCGAGGCGACGAAGAAGTCGCTGGTGGTGCGGGAGAAGCGCAGCCCCCAGGTGCCGATCGCGAGCGTCGCCAGGGTGACGAAGGTGACCGCGACGATGCCCGGGGCGGCGTTCACGCGCTCACCTCTCGACCTCTTCGACGAGGTCGGCGAAGTCGCGCTCGTTGGCCTCGGCCCGACGGACGTAGCGCCAGCCGAGGAACAGCAGGTAGGGGTAGACGAGGGCGCCGAGCAGCAGCCACGCGAGGGGTACGCCGACCAGGCGCACGTCGCCGAGCCGGGGGAACAGGTGGAACAGGAGGGGCAGCGACCCGACCGTCAGGAAGAGCGTGGCCAGGATCCGCAGCGCCAGCCGGAGCTGCTCGCCGAGGAGCGAGCCCATGTAGATGGCGCCGACCCGGGTCTCGGCGTCGATCTCGCGGGTCCGCGTGCCACCGGTGCGCCGGCGTGGCGGCCCGGTGACCCGGACCCGTTCGGGCGGGTGCTGGCTCATGCCGGCCGGTTCCGCCGGGTGAGCAGGTCGCGCAGCTCGCGGGTGTGCCGGCGGCTCACGGCCAGCTCGTGGCCCGCGACCACGACCGTGCACCGGCCGGAGTCCATCCGGACCTCGTCCACGTGCGCCAGCGAGACCAGCAGCGATCGGTGGATCCGGACGAAGCCGGCGGGCCCCCACTCCTCCTCCAGGGCGGACAGCGGCGTCCGCAGCAGGTGGGAGTCCGACCCGGTGTGCAGCCGGGCGTAGTCGCCCTGCGCCTCCACGTGGGTGATGTCGGACCGGTTGAGGAATCGGGTGACGCCGCCGCGCTCGACCGGGATCTGCTCGTCGCCGTTGGCCGGCGGCCGCCCGCCGCCCTCGACCACGCGGCGTACCGCTTCGGCGAGGCGCTCGCCGCGCACCGGCTTGAGCACGTAGTCGACCGCGTGCAGGTCGAACGCCTCCACCGCGTGCTCCTCGTGCGCGGTCACGAACACGACCGGCGGCGGGGTCCGGAACCGCGCGAGCACCTGCGCCAGGTCGAGCCCGGTCAGCCCCGGCATCTGGATGTCGAGGAAGACCGCGTCCACGTCGAGGTCCTGGAGGATGCGCAGCGCCTCGGTCGCCGAGTCGCAGGTCAGTACGCCGCCGACCCGGGGGTCGCGTTCGAGCAGGAACGCGAGCTCGTCGAGGGCCGGTCGCTCGTCGTCGATGACGAGGACCCGCAGCAGGCCGTGGTCGGTCGTCACTGGTCGCCTCTCACTGGGCGTGCACACCCGGCGCGAACTTGGGCACCCGCACCACCACTCTCGTACCCGCTCCGGGGGCTGTCTCAACCACCAGGCCGTAGTCGTCTCCGAACGCGTTGCGCAGCCGGCCGTCGACGTTGCCGAGACCGACCGCGTCCAGGCCGGTGTCGCCGGCGAGTGCGCGGCGTACCTTCTCGGGGTCCTCGCCGACGCCGTCGTCCTCCACCTCGATCACGCACTCCTGGTCCAGGTCGCGCGCGACGATCGTGATCTGCCCGGAGCCGCTGCTCTTGTCGGCCGCTCCCTCGATGCCGTGCCGGACGGCGTTCTCGACGAGCGGCTGGATGCAGAGGAAGGGGACGGCGACGGGCAGCACCTCGGGCGCGATCCGCAGGGTCACCCGGAGCCGGTCGCCGAAGCGGGCCTGCTCGAGCAGGAGGTAGCGCTCCACGGACCGGAGCTCCTCGGCGAGCGTCGTGTACTCGCCGTGGCTGCGGAAGGAGTAGCGGGTGAAGTCGGCGAACTCGAGCAGCAGCTCGCGGGCGCGGTCGGGGTCGGTGCGCACGAAGGTCGCGATCGCGCCGAGCGAGTTGTAGATGAAGTGCGGGCTGATCTGCGCGCGCAGCGCCCGGACCTCCGCCTCCATCAGCCGGGTGCGCTGGGCGTCGAGCTGGGCCAGCTCGAGCTGGCCGGAGACCCACTTCGCGACCTCGTCGGCGGCGCGGACCAGGCCCGCGGTGGGGTACGGCGCGAACACCTGCAGGGTGCCGACGACCCGCTCCTCGACCACCAGCGGGCTGGCGATCGCGTGCCGGACCGGGCAGTTCGGCTCGTCGCACGGCAGGTCGCGCGGGTCGGTGACCCGGGTGCTGCCGTGCTCGACGGCGTGCCGGGCGACCTCCGGCGCCTGGGGGGCGTGGTGGCTGCCGATCCCGTCCCACGCGAGCAGCGACGAGGTGTCGGTGAGTGCGGCGGCCGGTGTGCCGAGCAGGGCGCGCAGGTGGCGGATGCTGCGCTCGGCGCTGGTGACCGTGAGCCCGCCGCGCAGGGCGGGGGAGGCGAGGCTCGCGGTGTGCAGGGTGCGGAACGTGGCGCGGTCCGACTCGGTGCCGAGGCGGCCGCGCCGGAACACCCTCATGGGGCGGGACGGTATTCGGTCGGCGTGACCAGCGATAGTCGACTATCGGAAGTCGATCAGCAGCATGTCCGTGTCGGTGCCGTCGCGTGGGCGGGGCTGGTCCGTGGAGTCCGTCGGCCGGGCTCGGTGGCCTCGTCGTCGGCCGCCGGGTCGGGCCGGTCGTTGACGACCGCCTTGAAGCAGCGGGCGTCGTACGGCATCTGCATGCCGTCCATGCCGCGGCCGTAGTCGTCGTAGAACTCGAGCACCTCGGCGAGCTTGTCGGCGCGGGCGTCGTCGTCGAGGGTCGCGATGTTGGAGCGGGAGAGGACGAGGTCCTGGAGGGACTCGCGGTTGATCTCCTGCCAGTGCTGGAAGGTCGCGTCCTCGACGAAGCCGAACAGGCCGGACAGCACGAGCGGCTCGGCGATGTCGTCGCCGACGGCGTCCTGGCTGCCGATGATCCGGCTCAGCTTGCGCACCCAGGGGATCCGCGCGTCGCGGACGTTCCACACCAGTGCGGCCTGCCCGCCGGGCTTCAGCACCCGGGCCATCTCGGGCAGCGCCCGGTCGAGGTCGAACCAGTGGAAGCACTGGGCCGCGACCACGACGTCGACCGAGCGGTCGGCCATCGGCAGGTCCTCGGCGCCGGCGACGGTGGTCCGGGTGTCGGGCAGCCGGCGCCGGAGGACGTCGAGCATCGCCTCGTCCGGGTCGGTCGCGTGCACGTCGTGGCCGAGCGCGACCAGGTGCTCGGTGAGCTTGCCGGTGCCGGCGCCCAGCTCGAGCACGGTGACGGGCTGCGTGCCGACCAGCCACTCGGCCGCCTCGCGGGGGAACGACGGGCGTCCGCGGTCGTAGATCTCGGCCACGGACCCGAAGGAACGCGCCTGGCGGAGCAGCTCGTCATCCATCTCCCGCAGGCTACCCGCTGGCGCCACTCGTCCCTGGCATAGCCTGACCGGCTGTGAGTACCACCCCACCAGACCGCTCGCTACGCTCGCGCTCCGGCGGGGACCCCGAAAGCCGACTGATCCCCTGGCCTGGCTGGAGTCCCTCGAGGGTGTCCCGTCCGCGTTCGCGGCCGCCCGGGACGGGATCGACGTGATGCTCCGCGACCGCGGCCTGCGCCGGACGTCGCCGGAGACCACCGCCGAGTCGCTGCTGCGCGGCGCGCACGCGAGCGCCGCGCTCGAGGGCTCGTCCTCGACCCTTGCCGACCTGCGCGAGGGGACCGGCGACGAGGTCGCGCAGGCATCGCTGCGGGTGTCGACCGAGCTGCTGGCGTTCGCCCCTGCGCTCGGCCGGTCGCCCGCGCAGGCGCTCGCCCGGATCCACGCGCTCGCCGCGGCCGGGGCGGTCGCCGAGGAGCAGCTGGGCCGGCCGCGGGACGCCGAGGCAGCGGAGCGGCTCCAGGGCGTGGCCGAGCGTGCTGCTCACGTCGACGTCGGTGCCGGCACTGATCGTGGCCGCGGTCGTGCACGCGGACCTGGTCGCCGCGGCGCCGTTCGCGTCGCACAACGGGATCGTGGCCCGCGCGGCCGAGCGGCTGGTGCTGGTCGGCCGAGGGGTCGACGAGAAGTCGCTGGTCGTGCCGGAGGCCGGGCACCTCGCCCTGCGAGCGGCGTACGAGTCGAACCTGCGGGGGTACCGCGACGGCGGACAGGCGGGCGTGCACGCCTGGCTGCTGTACGCCGCCGAGGCCTACGCCGCCGGCGCCGAGGCGAGCCCGCTGCGGCTGGCCGCCGACTGAGTGCCGAAGTTGCTCCGGCATGCGAGCGGCACCCGATTCGAGACCGATTCGGATGCCGCCGCTGACACGTGAGACCGATGGCTACCAAGCGTGCTGTCATCAGTTGCTGCCCCGGGAGTTTCCCAAATGGCAGGCGCCCTGTAGGAAGGGTAGATCGCCGCGTGGGTACCCGACTCACGTGCGGGTCCTTGTAGTTGTGGTCTTGTTTCTACGCCCCATCGGTGACGACTTCAAGGCTTGACTTTTGGGTCCGCTGCGGGGAGGTCAGGCACCCAGTCGACGGCGCCGGGCGTTGACCCAGAGCACCCCGCCGACAGCGACGACACCGCCCACGGCCAGTGCTGCCAAGGTGGGCTTGGCAGGCGGCAGCGGCACCCGGGAACGCAGCGCTACGGGCTTGGTGAACACCAGCACCGGCCAGCCGCTGGAGGCCGCGATCTTGCGCAGCTCCCGGTCCGGGTTGACGGCGTGCGGGTGGCCGACGACCTCGAGCATGTGCACGTCGGTGACCGAGTCGCTGTAGGCGTAGCAGCTGGCCAGGTCGTAGCCCTGCGTGTCGGCGAGCTCGCGGATCGCGGTCGCCTTCTCCTGGGCGTACGCGTAGTACTCGATGCCGCCGGTGTACTTGCCGTCCGCGATCTCCATCCGGGTCGCGATCACCCGGTCCGCGCCGAGCATCTCGCCGATCGGGCCGACCACCTCGGCTCCGGACGTCGACACGATCACGATGTCGCGGCCGGCCAGGCGGTGCTCCTCGATGAGGGAGACGGCCTCGTCGTAGACCAGCGGGTCGACGATGTTGTGCAGTGTGTCGGCCACGATCTCCCGCACCGTGGCGACGTCCCAGCCGGCGCACAGCTGGGACATGAACTGGCGCATCTTCTCCATCTGGTCGTGGTCGGCGCCGCCGGCCAGGTAGACGAACTGGGCGTACGCCGAGCGCAGCATCGCCCGCCGGGAGATCAGCCCGCCCGCCTGGAACGACTTGCTGAACGCCAGCGTGCTCGACTTGGCGATGATCGTCTTGTCGAGGTCGAAGAAGGCCGCGGTGGGCCGGAGCGCCATGGGGTCATCGTAGGAGGCGGCGTACGACGGGCCGCGCAGCGCGGGCCACCTGTCGTCCACCGTTCGTCTTCCCGTGGCGGTTGTCCACAGGCCGCGCCGGCACCGGATTCGTGGCCAGGCCGTCGCGGGCAGCATCCCCGGCATGACCTCGCCCCTGTTCGTGACCCGCGACGAGACCCTGCTCGACGAGCTGCTGCGGCTGGCCGCCGCCGGCGGCGTGACCCCGGACCTCGCCCACGACGGTGTGGCCGCGCTGCGGGGGTGGAGCGGCGCGTCCCTGGTCCTGGTCGGTGCCGACGTGGCCGAGGAGGTGGCGCGCACGCTCCCGCCGCGGCGCGACGGTGTCCATGTCGTCGCCTGGGGCGACGTGCCGACCGACTTGTTCCGGACCGCGCTGGCGATCGGGGCGGAGAACGTCGCCGCGCTGCCGCGGCTCCGGGCCATGGGTGGTCGAGTCGCTCACCGACGTGGGCGACGCCAGCCCGGTCCGCGGCCTCACCCTCGCCGTGGTGGGCGGATCCGGCGGCGCGGGAGCAACGACGTTCGCATGTGCGCTCGGACAGGTGTCCGCCCGCGCCGGCACCGCCGTCGTCGTGGACCTCGATCCGCTCGGCCCCGGCATCGACCGGGTCCTCGGGCTCGAGACCGCAGACGGGGTCCGGTGGGACGAGCTCTGCCAGACGACCGGGCGGCTCAGTGCCCGCGCGATGCGGGAGGCGCTGCCCCGTCGGGTCGGGCTCGGTGCGCTGACCTGGACCGCGGGGCCGCACGGCTCGCTCCAGCCGTTCGCGGTGCGCGAGGCCCTGTCGGCCGCGCAGCGCGGGCACGACACCGTCGTGCTCGACCTGCCGCGGCTGCGAGACGACCTGGTCGACGAGGTGGTGGCCCGCTGCGACCGGGTGCTGGTGGTGGTCGTGCCCACCGTGGCCGGGGTGGCGTCCGCCGCGCGGCTGTGTGCCGGCTTCCCCGACCGCTCCGCGCTGCGGCTGGTGGTCCGGGGTGGCGGCGTGGAGCCTCGCGACGTGGCCCGGGTGACCGGCGTACCCGTGGTGGCCTGCATGTCCGACCAGCGTGGCCTGGCCGAGTCGATCGACCTCGGCCTCGGTCCGGTGCGGTCACGCCGCGGCCCGCTCGGGCGGGCCGCGATCGAGGTGCTCGACCACCTCCGCGCGGTGCGGGTGGCCGCATGACGCTGGACCTTCCGGCCGACGTCGTCGACGCCGTCCGGGACCGGCTTGCCCGTCAGCCCGGTGCGCTGACCCCGCACCGCGTTGCGGAGGCGCTGCGCGAGACCGGCCGGCCGGTGGGAGACGCGACCGTGCTCGCGGTCCACGAGACCCTGTTGCGCGACGTGGTGGGCGCCGGGCCGCTCGAGCCGCTGCTGCGGACACCCGGCGTCACCGACGTGCTCGTCAACGGGCCGGACGCCGTCTACCTCGATCGCGGTGGAGGCCTGGAGCGGACCCCGATCCGGTTCCCCGACGACGAGGCCGTACGCCGGCTCGCACAGCGGCTGGCGGCGTCGGGCGGCCGGCGCCTGGACGACGCGACACCCCACGTCGACGTGCGCCTCGCCGACGGGACCCGCTGCCATGCCGTGCTCGCCCCGGTGGCCGCACCCGGCACCCTGGTCTCGCTGCGGGTGCCACGACCACGTGGTTTCACGATCGACGAGCTGGTCGCCGCCCGCACCCTGACCGACGAGGGCGCCCGGCTGGTCCGCGCGGTCGTCGGCCGCCGACTCGCCTTCCTGGTCAGCGGTGGCACCGGCTCGGGCAAGACCACGTTGCTCGCGTCGCTGCTGTCGGTGGCCGCGCCGGAGGAGCGGCTGGTGCTGGTCGAGGATGCCGGGGAGCTGCGGCCCACCCACCCGCACGTCGTGTCCCTCGAGGCGCGGCCGCCCAACATCGAGGGCGCCGGCGAGATCACCCTGCGCACGCTGGTCCGCCAGGCGCTCCGGATGCGACCCGACCGGCTGGTGGTCGGGGAGGTCCGTGGTGGGGAGGTGGTCGAGCTCCTCGCTGCGCTCAACACCGGCCACGAGGGCGGTTGCGGCACCCTCCACGCCAACTCCGCAGGCGATGTCCCGGCCCGGATCGAGGCACTGGCGCTGGCCGCCGGGCTCGGTCGCGAGGCGGCGCACAGCCAGCTGGTGTCCGCCGTCCACGTGGTGCTCCACCTGGGCAGGCGCCGCGACGGCAGCCGGCTCCTGCGCGAGGTGGCGGTGCCGGTCCGAGACCCGTCGGGGCTGGTGGCGCTGCGGACGGCGGTCGAGTTCGGCGACGACGGGTCGCACCTGACCGGACCCGGCGCCGACCTGCTCGCCGGGCTGCTCGGCCGATGACCGTCCTGGCGGTCGTGGCGGCCGGCCTCGCCGCGGCGCTGATGACCCGGGCACCGGTGCGGGCGCCGGGCCGGCGGATCCCGGCCTGGCTGCCGGTGCCGGTGGCCGGAGGGCTGGTGACGCTCGCCGTGCTGCTCGTGCCGGGCTCGGCCGCGCTCGTCGGCATCGGTGCCGGCGTCGTGCTGGCGGTGGTGGTCCTGGCGCGGCGCCGGACCCAGCGGCAGGCCGCAGCCCGGGTCTCCGCGCGGGTGCTCGAGACGTGTGAGCTGCTGGCGGCCGAGCTGAGCGTTGGCCAGCCTCCCGGCCAGGCGCTCGGCCACGCCGCCGACGTCTGGCCACCCCTGCGTCACGCCGCGGAGGCGTTCGTCCTCGGCAGCGACGTTCCGGCCGCCCTGCGCTCGCTGTCGTCGCGGCCGGGTGCCGGCGACCTGCGCCTGGTCGCGGCCGCCTGGTCGGTTGCGCACCGGACGGGCCAGGGGCTCGCGGACGCCGTCCAGCGGGCCGCCGAGTCGATCCGGGCCGACCACGCGACCCGGCGGCTCGTGGAGGGCGAGCTCGCGTCTGCACGAGCGACGGTCCGGCTGGTGGCGGGCCTGCCCGTCCTGGCCCTCCTGATGGGATCCGGGGCCGGGGGAGACCCGGTCGCGTTCCTCCTCGGGCACCCGCTCGGGTTGGCCTGTCTGGCGGGTGGCCTGGTGTTCGGCTTCGCCGGCCTGTGGTGGATCGAGGCCATTGCCGGCGACGTGGGCGCCGACCGGTGAGCCACGTGCTGGCTGGTGTCCTCGCCGGCGTGGTGGTGCTGCTGGCGCTGCCCGCGCGACCGAGCCTGCCCCTGTCGCCGGTGCCGACCGCAGCCGCTCCCGACACGGGGTGGATGCGCCGAGGGCGCCCGGTGCTGGCCGCCCTCGCCGGTAGTGCCGCTGCGGTGTTCGTGGGCGGACCCGCTGGCATCGTCGCCGGAGTCCTGGGTGCGGCCGTCGCCTGGTGGGCGATCGGCCGCTCCGAGCCTCCGGCCGCCCGGCGCTCACGCGAGCAGGTCCGGCGCGACCTGCCCCATCTCGTCCAGCTCCTGGGCGCCGCGCTCCGCGGCGGTGCACCACCTGGGGACGGCATCCGGATCGTCTGCGCCGCGCTCCCCGGGCCGGCGGCGCTCCGGCTGGCCGGGGTCACCGAGCGGCTTGCCCTCGGGGTCGACCCGGAGCGGGTGTGGTCGGCCCTGGCCGCCGACCCGGAGCTCGCACCCCTGGGGCGGGCGCTGGCCCGAGCTCAGCGCACCGGTGCGCCGGTGGTCGCTGCGGTCGAGCGGCTCGGCGACGAGCTCGAACGCACTGCCCGTGCCCGGGTCGAGGAGCGGGCGCGAGCGGTCGGCGTCCGGGCGGCGCTGCCGCTCGGGCTCTGCCTGCTGCCGGCGTTCCTGCTCCTCGGCATCGTCCCGCTCGTGGCGGGACTGGTGTCGTCCATGTCGTTCTGAGCCGCTGGCCGCGACGGTGGCCCGGGAAGTCGTTGCACAGGGTGGGCTCGCCGTCGCCGCCGGATTCCACAGGCCGGGGCGACACCGTCCCAGCGCGGCAGGCGCAGCGGCCGTCCAGCTCGTCCAGGTCGCCAGGATGGCCGCACCGGGCGGCCGTCGGAGAGGAGGACCAGATGAAGGTGCACGGCAGGGCGCGCGACCAACGCGGCATCACCACGGCCGAGTACGCCGTCGGCACGGCCGCGGGGGCCGGGCTGGCGGGCTTGCTCTACAAGCTGCTGACCGGAGGCTTCGGCGACCAGATGCTGCGGTCGCTGTTCGACCACGTCATGGGGCTGCTGGGGATCGGATGAGGAGTCACCGGGGCGAGCGGGGCGCGGTCACCGCGGAGCTGGCGATGGCCCTGCCCCTGCTCGTCGCGGTGACGATCGGCCTGGTCTGGCTGCTGTCGATCGGTGCCGCCCAGCTCCGCGTCGTCGACGGCGCTCGTGAGACCGCCCGGGCGGTGGCTCGCGGCGACGACGAAGCGGCGGCCGTGGCGCTCGGGCAGCGGGTGGCGCCGGAGGGTGCCGCGTTCACCGTGAGCGGCGCGGGCGACCAGGTGCGGGTCGAGGTGTCGGCCCGGGCGAAGGGTCCTGGTGGCCTGTTCGACTTCCTGCCGGCCGTGACGCTGCAGGCCGAGGCGGTCACGACCGCCGAGGAGTCGCCATGAGTGTCCGGGCCGACGAGGCCGGCGGCGCCAGCCTGTTCGC
The DNA here is from genome assembly GCA_963803235.1 of uncultured Actinomycetota bacterium. Taxonomy (GTDB): domain Bacteria; phylum Actinomycetota; class Actinomycetes; order Propionibacteriales; family Nocardioidaceae; genus Nocardioides. Next base: position 407,627 of record CAWDLL010000006.1, on the reverse strand, counting down.
CGTCGCCTGTGTGGCGGTGCTCCTGCTGGTGGGGGCCGCCCTGGGGGTGGTCGCGGCCATGGTCCACGCGCATCGGCAGGCGCAGTCGGCGGCCGACCTGGCGTCGCTGGCCGCGGCGTCCGCTGTGGCGGACGGCGGGGACGGCTGTCGGCGCGGCCGCGGAGATCGCGGCTGCAAACGGAGGCAGCCTCGAGAGCTGTCAGCTGCTCGGCCACGACGTCAGCGTCACCGTCACGGTGGCCGGGCCGGAGTGGCTCGGTCAGACGGGTGACCTGATGGCCGAGGCTCGGGCCGGGCCGGGCTGATCCATGCGTCCGGGCCGGCGCCAGGTGGTGGCGCCGGCCCGGGTCGGGCTCAGGCCGGCGACCCGGGCCGGGCGATCCGGGTGCCGCACCTCGTGCAGTGCCGGCCGGCCCACACGTCGAGGGCCTGGCCGCAGTGGCAGACCGCCCACGCGGTCCGGTGGCTCCGGTCGTGGTCGGCATCGTCGGCATCGCGATCGGCGTACCGAAGGACTGACTCCTGGTGTTCATGACAGCGCCAGGTCGTTCAGGTCGGACGCCGCGAGCATCTCCCGCATCCGGGCCAGGATCCGGGCCCGGGTCGGGCCGATGCTGCCGACCGGCATGCCCAGCTGCGCGCTGACCTCGCGGTAGCTCGGGGCCGGAGCCGCCAGCAGCAGGTTCATCAGCCGACGGTGCTTGTCGGGCAGCTCGGCGAGCACGCGGCGGACCAGCGCCTGGTGCTCACGACGCAGCGCGCTGCGCACCGGGCAGGTGTCGTCGGGCTCGGCGTTGCGGGCACCGACCGACCCGGCGTGCTCGTGCAGCGACTCGATCGGCTCCTCGCGCTTGGACCCGCGCAACGACTCGAGGCAGACCCGGCGAACCGTGGTCGCCAGCCACCCGGGCAGGCTCTCCGGCTCGCGGATGTCGTCGAGGTGCTCGAACAGCCGGAGCCAGGTCGTCTGGACGGCGTCCGCCCGCTGCGCCTCGTCGAGCCGGAAGCGCCGGGTCACTGCCCAGAGCAGGCCGGAGTACTCGGTGACGAGCATCTCCCATGCTGCGCGGTCTCCTTCACTCGCCCGACGGACGACGACCGCAACGTTTCCCTTCATGATTTTCTCCCTCTCCATCGGCCTTGTGGCCGTGAAAGGAAGGTGAAGGGGCAGCGTTAGCGAGACGACAGCGAGCCGAAGCGGCCGCTCAGGGATCGCCCGCCGCGAGCTTTCGCGCGAGCGTGAGGGTCTGCGGATCGGGCCTGGTGCCGAGGCTGTGCAACATCTCCCGGCAACGATCGAGATACCGGCGGGCGCCGGCCCGGTCGCCCAGCTCGAGGTGGGCGGTGATCAGCAGCTGATAGGCCTTCTCGGACCAGGCGTCTGCCTGCAGCACACGCTCGCCCAGCGAGGCTGCGCGGGTCGCGTCCCCGCGGGCCAGGAAGAGGTTCCCGGCCCGGATCGCGGCGCGCACGAACATGAACCGGAGCCGGTCGCGCTCCAGGTCCAGCCAGTCACCGAGAGACACGTCGGCCAGGTAGTCGCCGCCCCACAGGTCGGTGGCCTCGGCGTACGCCGTGAGCGCTGCCGACAGCACTCCCTGGTGCTCGAAGCGCTCGGCGTCGTGCAGGTGCTGCTCGAAGAACCGGGCGTCCACCTCGAGCGAGGCGTCCATGACCAGCTCCAGCACAGGTCCCTGGCTGCGGACGAAGTACGGCGGGTCGAACTCCCCGCGCTCCGGCTCCAGCACGTTCTGGAGGTAGGCCAGCGTGACCCGCAGGTTGCGGGCGCCGGCCGCCTCGTCGAGGTCGGGCCACAGCTCGGCGGCGATGACCTGGCGGGTCGCCCGGTGGTGGGTCACGAGGAACCCGAGGAGCTGGCGCACCCGCTCGCGTCGGAGCTCGGGCGGTGCGAGCTGGACGCCGTCGCGCGACAGCGAGAGCGGGCCGAGCACCTTCAGCTGCAGACGGAACGCCGGGATCGCCGGCATCTCCCGCAGCAACGTCAGCGCGGTGCTGGCGAGCGGGGCGTGCCGGCTGTCGAGCTGGGCCCGCAGCGAGGGCCGCGCGAGGTTGCGGAGCTCCGCCAGCAGGGCACGGCCCGACTCGTCCCCGCTGGCGACCAGCCCGACCGCGAGCTCCGTGACCCACGGGATGGGCATCGTCGCGCGCATGAGCTGCCGCGCCGACGGGTCCAGGGCCGCCACTCCCTCGGTCGATCCGTCGTCCCGGAGCTCGGTGAGCGCACGGGCGAGGGCGTGCATCGGTGCGAAGACGCCGGGCTGTTCGTTCTGGTCCCACGCGTCGCGGAGCTCCGGCGCAAGGACGTAGAAGAGCGGCAGAGCGGTCGCGGACACCTGAACCAGGGCCGCCTCGTTGCGCACGACCTTGTACTCGAGCATCGGCGCCAGCGCCTCGACGGCGTACTTCTCGTCGCCCAGCGAGACCGCGTGGAAGGCGGTTGCGAGCACGCCGGAGATCGGTCCCCAGCCGGCGGGTGACCGGGAGACGGTCGGCAGGAACTCGTCGATGATCCGGCCGGCCTCCTCGTGCCGACCGAGCACGTCGAGGAGCACGACAGCCTGCGTGACCAGCTCCGGAGACGTCAGCACCTTCGGTGCCACCAGGTCCTTCACGAGCTCTGGCACGGTCTCCTCGGCGGTCGGGAGCAGCCCGCGCAGCCGGTAGGTCTCGGTCAGCGCGCTCCGCGAGACCGCCTCCATCGTGGGGACCGCGTGCGCCAGGGCCTTGCGAGCGAGCGGCTCCGCGCGCTCCGGGTCGCCCAGCTTCAGCAGTGCGATGTGGGCGTGCAGCCAGTCCTGGACGGGGTTGCGGGCCATGTGGGTGAGCAGGTGGGGGTCGGCGAGCTCGTCGCGGACGGCGTCCGCGTGGGGGGCCAGCACCGCCTTCAGCAGCGCGATCCAGCCCTGGGCCTCGGGATGCTCGTCCGCCTCGAACTCCCGAAGCAGGCCCAGGTATCGCTTGATCTGGGTGCGGTCGGCTTTCCAGAACGCGAGCTGGACCAGGGCGTTGAGGCAGGCGTACCGAACCGGCGACTCGGGCGGCGAGTCCTCCATCGCCTGCTCCAGCAGCTTCACGGCCACGACAGGATCGGTCGGCTCGGCGATCATCCCGGCGAGCAGCAGGCCCTCCGAGGTCTGGTGCAGATCGTGCGGCAGCCGCCGTTGCCACATCTCGAGGACGTCCATCGGCACGAGCGGAGTGCACACCTCGCAGACCTCGGTGATCACGGACCGTACGTCGCCCCAGGCCTCCGCGCGCACCAGGAGGTCCATGGACTCGTGGTACTGCCGGCGCCGGCGCAGCACGAGGCCGGCGGTGCGCAGCACCTCGGCGACCTCCGCGGCGTCGAGCTGGTGGCGGAGCGTGTCGGCCCACGTGTCGTGGAGCGAGCGCCAGCCATCGGCGGCGCGTACCACCAGCGGGAGCCCGTCGAGGACCTCGTCGAGGACGACGTCGGGCCCGAGGAGGGCGCGCGCCATCTCGTCGTCGGCGCCGCCCACGGCCGCGAGCACGCCCAGGGCCTTGCGGCGCGCGGGTGAGAACTGGGCGAGCAGCTCAGCCCACAGGTAGCTGATCACCGCCTCCACGCCCACCGTCGCACGCAGCTCGGCCAGCACCGGCCAGGCTTCGAGCAGCTGGACGGACACCCCTCGGAGCTCGGCGAACTCGGTGAGCTCCTCGGACGCGAACAACATCTCGTCCTGCTCGACCTCGCTCACCCGGCCCTCGGCCCGGAGCCTCGAGACCTCGAGCGTCAGCCCCGGACGAGCAGCGACGACGACATGGCCGTTGCGGGGTAGCTCCTCGACCAGCATCGCCAGGAAGTCGGCGCCGGCGGAGCCGGCCACGACCTCGTGCGCGTCGTCGAGGATCAGCGCGACGTCCTCGGGGGCCCTGGCCCAGATCGCGTCGGCGACGGCGACCGCCGCGTTCCGTGGGTTCTCGGGGACGGGCGCGTTGACGCCGAGGGCCTCGAAGGCTCCGGCCGCGAGGAAGGAGAGGTTGGCATCGTCCGGCTGGCAGGTCAGCCACTTGTCGACCCCGAGCGGCGACAGGGCGTTCTCGCGGACCGCCTGGGTGAGCAGCGTGGTCTTGCCGCACCCCGCTCCCGCCACGATGGTCGTGAGGGGGCGGTCGAATCGGGAACGGAGCTTCTCCAGTAGCCGCGGCCGCAGGACCAGCCCGCGCTCGGCGAGTGGCGGGGCGTACCGGAGGGCCCTGCTCATGATGTGACTTTAGTGCTCGGCGAGGTCCCTCCGCGCGGGAGTTTGCGAACCGGACCGGACCGTCTCTCACACGTGCGAATGTCAAGGTCTTCCTGACAGAGCCCGAAGACTGCTTCAATGGTGAGGATGGCTTCGTTCCTGGGAGGGTCGAACGAACGGGTGTGGTCGGCGGCCGGCGCTTCGCTGCGCTCGCTGCGAGCCAGGCTGGAGCAGGCGGCGCTGACGGCTCCCCAGCGGTTCTTCGCCTTCAGGAACGTCAGCGCGATGGCGTACCTTCGCCGGCACCGTCCGATCCTGCGGATCGGGTCCGCGGTCGTGGTCGTGGCCAGGCGCGAGGACGTCATGGCGGTCCTGGAGGACGACAGGTCCTTCCCGACTCCGTACACGGACGGGCTCGCCTCCGGGTTCGTCCTCGGCCTCACCGGCCCCGATGCGGACAGGCATCGGGCGGCCCTGGACGACGTGCTCCGGTTCAGCGACCGCGACAGCCTCGAGCAGCATGCGGCCGCGTTGGCGCAGGAGTGCGTCGACAACGCCGGTCCGGGGCGGATGGCCGTCGGCAGCGAGCTGGTCCGGCCGGTCCTCACCGGAATCGTCGGCCGCTACCTCGGTATCACCGGGCCGAGCTCGGACGTCTTCATGGTGTGGTCCCGTCTGATCTTCCAGGACATCTTCCTGAACAACGCCGAACTGCCCACCGTCCACGACCGCGGCCAGGTCGCAGTCGAGGCACTGGACGGGTGCGTGCGGGAGGCGGTCGCGTCCCGACGGCAGATGATCGATCGCCCCGACGACGTGTTGACCCGCTTCCTGGCGATGGAGGAGACGGGCGCCCCTGTGCGTCTCACCGAGGACGAGATCGTCGACAACCTGATCGGGCTGGCGATCGGCTGGCTCTGGCACGGCGCCAAGGCCGCGCTGGGGGCGGTCGACGTGCTCCTCGACCGGCCGGAGGCGCTCGCGACAGCCGCGGCTGCGGCACGCGACAACGAGCTCGAGCGGCTGCGACAGGTGATCTGGGAGGCGCTTCGGTTCCACGCCGTCCAGGTGGGCCTGCCTCGGGTCTGCGCGCACGCGACCACGCTGGCGGCCGGTACGCCGTACGAGACCGAGGTCCCTGCCGGCGCAGGTGTCCTGGCCGGCACCCACTCGGCCATGTGGGACGACCGGGTCGTTCCCGACCCGGGTCGCTTCGATCCCGGCCGGCCGGAGGACCACTACGTGATCTTCGGGCACGGCAGGCACCACTGCCTGGGCGAGGCGATCATGCGCCGGCAGCTCCCGGCCATGCTGCAGCCGCTGCTGGCGCTGGACGGGCTGGCGCGGGCACTGGGCCGTCCGGGAAAGCTCACCTGGGTGGGGCCCCATCCCGACGACCTGTGGGTTCGCTTCTCGCGCTAGGAAGACTGGAGGCATAGGCCGTGTACCGAATTCTCTCCCTCGACGGTGGCGGCGTCCGCGGCATCGTCCCCGCGATGGTGCTGGCCGAGCTCGAGCGGCTGGCGAAGTGCCGGGTCGCCGACATGTTCGACCTGGTGGCCGCCACCTCCACCGGGGCGATCGTCGGCCTCGCCCTGCTGCGCCCCGATGGCAACGGCAGACCGGCCCGAACGGCCGACCGAGGTCGCGAAGTTCTACGAGGACACGTGTCAGGAGGTGTTCCACCGGAGCCTGTGGCAGCGGGTGCGCTCGGGGAACGGCCTGCTCGGGCCGAAGCACAACGAGAAGGCAGCTCGAGCGGCGGCTCAGGGAGGAGTTCGGCGAGACCATGCTCACCGACGCCCTGACCGAGGTGCTCATCACCTCCTACGACCTGAAGGCGCGCGAACCGCACTTCTTCAAGACCCGGAAGATCAACGAGGGCGACCAGGCCGACCAGCCGATGCGCGTGGTGGCCCGCGCGACCTCCGCGGCCCCGACGTACTTCCGGCCGGCACACCTGATCGACAAGGACGGCCAGGAGCGCTTCCTAGTGGACGGCGGAGTGACCGCCAACAACCCGGCCATGTGCGCGCTCGCCCATGCGCTCGTCGGTCCGAGCCCAACGCCGACGAGTCTCCCGAAGAAGAAGGTGGCGATGGTGTCGATCGGCACCGGCGCGATCAGCATCCCCTATGACTCGCTGGTGGGTGCTGCACGGCGGCATCCTGCCCTGGGCGAAGCCCCTCTTCGACGTGGTGCTCGACGCCCAGGAGGACGCGGTGGACTACCAGATGAAGCGCGTGCTCCCCGAGGACGCGCTACTTCCGGCTCCAGGCCGACCTCGAGCGAGAGCGACGACCACGGCAACCCCACCAAGGTGAACGAGATCGACAACGCCGACCCGAAGAACATCGCGCAGCTCAAGAAGGACGCCCAGGCGCTGATCGAGGACCTCGGGCGAGGCGCTTGCAGAAGATCGTCGAAGGACGTTCTGCCCCGACGGGCTGGCGGTGCGGCGTGAACGGGGCCCCGGACACCCGGTCCAACGGCGGCATCACCCTGGTCACGCCGCTGATGAGGTGGTGGGCGGTGATCTGGATGCACATCCAGTTCCGGGTCACCAAGATCTGCCCGAAGATCCTGGGGCTCCAGGCGTTCAACTCCGTCTACTTCACCCACTGGTGCGTCGTGAAGCGCCTGCCGGGCCACGAAGAGGGAGCGGGCAAGACGAAGCTGAAGCGCCCGTGGCTGCTGTGGGAAGTGTCGTACAGCGCGGCGGTCGACCCCTACATCGAGCAGTTCGCCAAGGGCATCCCGAAGAACATCAACCGGGTCTGGGGAACCTCCGACGGCTATCCGAAGACCACGTCCGTCTCCGAGCTGCGCGACTACATCATGAAGCTCAGGTTCGACATCGGCCATCTCTACTGGGCGCAGCCGGACGCGACCCTGCGCACGATCCAGTCCGGCTTCACCGTGCGCAAGGAGCACGCAGGACTGGTCGCGCGCGCGCAGGCCGGGGACGCCAAGTCCTTCAAGACAGGCGTACGACGCGTTCCTGGCTCGACCACGCTGAGCCGACGGTGTGGCGGCGACGCGGGCCCAAGCCGATCGTCGTGCTGACGGCGATCAAGCGGGACGAGGAAGCGCTCTGGCCGAGTACCTCAACAGCCTGAGAGCCTGCCGACAGCCCGTTCGCGGCGACCTGAGCTCGGTGCACATGGCGCGCCTGGTCGTGCTGGGCACGCTCACGCGGCTCAAGCGCATGGAGAAGCCGCAGGAGCTTCCGGGGAAGTACCTCCTGCTCAGCGTCGCAGCGAGTGGTGACAGCAGGACGCCTTCTTCAATTGCCTTGGCGGCATGGACGTCGCCGACCTGATCTGGGGCCACTGCGTCGGCTATCCGGGCCGAAACGACCCCGCGGTGTTCAGGCAGTACCTGACCAGCCACCGAGCTCCGGGTCGCTCGAGCACACAAGGGGTTTCGACAACACCCCGCCGGGCGAGGTCGACGACGTTCTCGCGTTGCGCGCAGGAGCACGCGGACTTCGCGACGACCGCGCAGGACCTGGACGCGGGCGCGGCTGCTCGCGGCGTTCAACTCGACTTCCCCGCCCAGTCAGGAGGCTGAGCCATGACTGTCGACGCTCGAGCTGTGGGACATCCAGGGCAACATCCTGCACTCCTTCGGGAGGAATCATGCGGCGCACTTCCTCGTGCATCTCGAGTCCCGTGATGACGTCGTCGCGTTGCTGAAGAGCGTCGTTCCGGACGTGACTCCGGCCCATCAGGCGAGGCCCGACCGGGGCGTGAACCTGTGGCTCACGTACAGCGGGCTCGAGCTGCTCGGCGTGAGCTCCGCCCTGCTGCGCCGACTTCCCGGAGGAGTTCCGGAAGGAGAACTTCGCCGAGCACGCCCGGACGCTCGGAGACATTCGGCGCGAGCGATCCGGAGCACTGGGAGCAGGATCTGGGCAAGGGGCACTGGCACCTGATCGTGGCGGTGCACGCGGACGCGGAGCTACGAGCAGGTCAAGCAGGCGTGGAAAGTGCGGCTGAGGCAGTGGGGCGACGTGTGGGTGCAGGAGGCCGCGACCCTGCCGAACATGGTCGAGCACTTCGGGTTCGCCGACGGGGCGTCCCAGCCGGCGGTGGAGGGAGTGCCCCACGGTCCGTCGGTCCGGGGCGGTGGCGTCCCGCTCCGCAACGAAGGCTGGCGGCCGATCAAGGCGGGGGAGTTCGTCCTCGGCTACCCCGACGAGGACGGCCCGGTGAAGCCGAAGAGACGAATGCGGAGCTGATCCGCAACGGGACGTACGTCGTGTGGCGAAAGCTGGCGCAGGACGTGCCGGCCTTCTACGAGGCCCTCGCGGCTGCGGCGGCGCGGACCGGACTGAACCAGGAGGTGGTAGCCGCGAAGATCGTGGGCCGCTACCGGGACGGCGTCCCGATCGAGCTTGCCCCCGACCGGGAACCCGGCGACCTCAGGAACTCGGTCGCCAGCGATCCGCCGAACGACTTCCGCTACCTCCCGCATGACGCCGACGGCCACACGCTGCCCTGTCGGTGCGCACATCCGGCGGACGAACCCGCGCGACTCGTTCAAGTTCGGCAGGCTGCCGAAGGACACCGGCGACCTCACCGCGCGGCACCGGATCATCCGCCGCGGCATGCCCTACGACGACGAGACGGGGCAGGGCCTGCTCTTCGTCTGCTACAACGCCGACTTCGAGCGGCAGTTCGAGGTGATCCAGCGCGCGTGGTGCATGGACGGCGACGCGTTCTACCTCGGCGAGGATCAGGACTTCCTGCTCGCCAACGAGGGGGCGAGCGGCAGGATGACGATCCCGGTGGCCGGCGCCGCACCGAAGTTCATCGAGACCCGGCCCAACCTCGTGGTCACCAAGGGCATGGAGTACCTCTTCGCGCCCGGGATCGAGGCGCTCACCAAGCTGGCGAACGGCGCGTTCAGCTGACCGGTGCCTGGTCGACACCCCAGGAGAACAGGGGTTCCAGGGCCTCGACCAGCCTGCGTCCGTTCGTCGTCGGCTCGTAGGTGATCTGCACCGGCATGCTCGGCACGACCGTGCGCTCGATCAGGCCGCGCTCCTCGAGCTGACGCAGACGAAGGGTGAGCAGACGGTCGGAGATGCCGACGGCGAACCGGCGGTACTCGCTGAAGCGACGCGCCCCGACGTACCCGCCGATGAGTACGACGCTCACCCAGCGCTGGCCGACGAACTCGATGACCTGCTGGGAGGAGCGGCACATCGACGGATCGTCGTGTGCCTCGAGGAGATGCTCGACCGTGACCACGTACTCAGGGTAAGTCACTCACCCAGCCCTTGGCGAGAGTGCCCCTGCGCTGGGACAGTCGATCTCGCGCAACGACGACGAGCGGGAGGGCCGCGATGAGCACCACGGCAGGGACACCACACCCACCGACCACACTCGCCGACCAGCTTCGCTGGGTGCACGCGATGCTCCGGAGCGACCTGGCGAGCGTGCGCGACCTGGCCCTCCGGGTCGCCGACGGCGCCTCCGTGCCCGACGTGCGGGCCGGGCTGGCCGAGCTGGAGACCCGAGGGCCGCTGTTCCAGCTGCGGGCCAACTGCCTGGGCTACTGCCAGCTCCTGCATGCCCACCACGGTGGCGAGTCCGCCGTACTGTTCCCGGCGGTCCGGCGCGCGGCCCCGCACCTCCACGCCGTCGTCGACCGGCTCGAGGCCGACCACCGGGAGGTTGCGTCGATGTTGGCCGACATCGAGACGCTGGCCGACGACCTCGAACGCGAGCCGGCCCGGCGCGAGCTCGTCGACGCACTCAACCGCCTGTCGACCGGGCTCCTGGAGCACCTGGCCTACGAGGAGGAGACGATCGGTCCGGTTCTCGACAGCTGGGACGCGTGGCCCGAGCCCTGAGCGCGCGCTCCCGGCTGGCCGGGCTCAGAGCTTGTGGGTGCCGTCGGTCTTCTCGTCGTCGTCGCGGCGCTCGGCCTCGACCTTCTCCAGCTTCTCGGACAGCTCGCTGAGCTGCTTGCTCTCGCGGCGCCGCTGCAGGCCACGCTTCATGCCGAACTTGACCAGGGTGAAGCCCCAGAGCACTGCGACGCCGGCACCGACCCCGATCAGGAAGATCGTGGTCCCGTGGAGGTCGGAGCCGAGGAACTCGGCGACGCCGTCGATGCCGAACAGTCCGGCGAAGATCGCGACCACGCCGACGAGGATCAGGAGCAGACCGAGAATGACCATGGCGTGAGGCTACTCGGGTGCCGCTGCCGGCTGCTCCAGCAGGAGGTCGAGCAGGGCCCGGGCGCCGGCCTTGTCGAGCGGGTTGTTCTGGTTGCCGCACTTCGGCGACTGGATGCACGACGGGCAGCCCTCCGTGCACTCGCAGGCGGCGATCGTGTCCCGGGTCGCGGCCAGCCAGGCGCGGGCGGCGTGGAAACCGCGCTCCGCGAAGCCCGCGCCGCCGGGATGCCCGTCGTACACGAACACGGTCAGCCGGCCGGTGTCGGCGTGCAGCGCCGTGGACACCCCGCCGATGTCCCATCGGTCGCAGGTCGCGAACAGCGGGAGCAGGCCGATCGCGCAGTGCTCGGCGGCATGCGCGGCGCCGGGCAGGTCTGACGCTGCGAGCCGGGACTCGGCGAGCGCGTCCGGCGAGACGGTCCACCACACGGCGCTCGTCCGGAGCGTCCGCTCCGGCAGGTCGAGCGGCTCCTCGCCGATCACTTCGCCCGACGGCTGGCGCCGGCGCAGGAACGAGACCACCTGGTGGGTCACCTCGACGTCGCCGAACGACAGCCGGCACTCGCCCCAGCCCCGGTGCTCGCGCTCCGCGACGATGGTGATGTCCGTGATCTCGCGCGCCGAGGTGGAGTACGGCGGGTCCGCCGGCTCGATCTCGGCGACGTGCTCGTCGAGGTCGAGCGACCGGACCAGCCAGGTCTCGCCGCGGTGCACGTAGACCGCCCCGGGATGGGCGGTGCCGTGGGCGCTGTTCGCGTCGACGGTCCCGATCACCCGGCCGGTCCCGGCCTCGACCAGCTGGACCGGCGCCCCGCCCGTCGAGCGGATGTCGGCGAGGTCGGCCGCCCGCCGCCGGTCGGTCCAGAACCACCCCCGCGGGCGCCGGCGCAGCAGCCCGGCCCGGGTCAGCTCGTCGACGACGTCGCGGGCGGTCGGCCCGAACATCGCCAGGTCCTCCTCCACCAGCGGCGACTCGTGGGCGGCGGCGCACAGGTGCGGGCCGAGGACGTAGGGGTTCGTCGGGTCGAAGACGGTCGCCTCGACCGGCTGCCCGAACAGCGCCTCGGGGTGGTTGACGAGGTAGGTGTCGAGCGGGTCGTCGCGGGCGACCAGGATCGCCAGCGCGTCCTGGGCGCCGCGCCCGGCCCGACCGACCTGCTGCCAGAGCGCGGCGCGGGTGCCCGGGAACCCGGCCATCAGGACTGCGTCCAGACCGCTGATGTCGATGCCCAGCTCGAGCGCGTTGGTGGCGGCCAGACCGACCAGGTCGCCGGCGCGCAGGGCGGCCTCGATCTCGCGGCGCTCCTCGGGGAGGTAGCCGCCGCGGTACGACGCCACGCGGGCCGGCAGCGAGGCGTCGACCTCGGCCAGGTGGCCGGCCGCCGTCATCGCGACCTGCTCGGCGCCGCGACGGGAGCGGACGAAGGCGAGGGTGCGGACGTCCTCGGCCACCAGGTCGGCCAGCAGGTCGGCGGTCTCGGACGACGCGGCCCGCCGGACCGGGGCGCCGTTCTCGCCGATGAAGGACGTGAACGGCGGCTCCCAGAGCGCCAGAGCCACCTGTCCGCGGGGTGATTCGTCGCCCGTGACCGCCAAGACGTCCAGACCAGTGAGCCGTCCGGCGGTGATCGCCGGCTCGGCCATCGTGGCCGACGCGAGCACGAAAGTGGGGTGCGCGCCGTACAGCGCGCAGATCCTGCGGAGCCGTCGCAGCACATGCGCCACATGGGCACCAAACACCCCGCGGTAGTGGTGGCACTCGTCCACGACGACGTACTGCAGCGACCCCAGGAAGCCCGCCCATCGGCTGTGCCCCGGGAGCAGCGAGCGGTGCAGCATGTCGGGGTTGGTGAGGACGTACTCGCCGTGGTCACGCGTCCAGTCGCGCTGCTCGCGCGGGCTGTCGCCGTCGTGGGTGGTGACCCGGACGTCGAGCCCGAGCGCCAGCAGCCCGGCCAGCTGGTCCTGCGCCAGGGCCTTCGTGGGCGCCAGATAGAGCGCTGTTGCGCCGCGTTCCCCGCGTGAACCGCGGCCTTCGCGGATCGCCGTGAGGGTCGGGAGCTGGTAGGCGAGCGACTTGCCGGAGGCGGTCCCGGTGGACAGTACGACGTGCGTGCCGGCGCGCGCGGCGTCGGCCGCGACTACCTGGTGTCGCCACGGCCGGTCGATCCCACGCGCGGCGTACGCCGTCCGGAGCTCGTCGGTGACCCAGTCCGGCCAGTCCGTGACGCCCGGCTTCTCGAGGTGGCAACACCTCGAGATGGGTGAGCCGGTCGGCCCGACCCGGGACCCCCGTCAGGCGCTCGACGAGACCCTCGAGAGTAAAGGGTCTGCGCCGGGTCGTGCTGTTCACGGCCCGAGTCTGGCAAACTGCAGGGACACCCGAGGTGGGAGCCCAAAGGGTGTGGCCATGTGGGCGCTCCGAGAAGAAGACTTCGCCAAGTTGACGCATACGGCGGGTCCTCATGGTTTGATATTTCCCGGTTAGTGCATTTGGTGTCTTGCGGCACGGTGGTTGGGCACCGGATCGCCGGATGCCTCAAGGGGAGAAAACGTGGACCTGACGCTTGCGACTCGCGAGGTCGATGGCAAGACGATTGTTGCCGTCGGCGGCGAGATCGACGTCTACACCGCCCCCAAGCTCCGCGACAAGATCACTGAGCTGGTGGCGGCAGGCGTCTACGACCTGGTGGTCGACATGGGTGATGTCGAGTTCCTCGACTCCACCGGGCTCGGCGTCCTCGTGGGTGGCCTGAAGAAGGTCCGCGCCCACGACGGCTCGCTGCAGCTGGTGTGCAGCCAGGACCGTCTGCTGAAGATCTTCCGGATCACCGGACTGGCCAAGGTGTTCGTGATCCACGACTCCGCCGACGCCGCCCTCGCCGCTCACTGAGCCGCTCGCCGGCCCGTCCGGCGACCTTTCGTCCCCAATTCGTGTGGGACCAGTCACACCGGTGCCCTGCTGGGCGTCACCCTCTGCGTAGACTCCGCGTCGTTCGTGAGATCTGAATCACTCCCAGGAGGACGCACATGGCCGGGTTCCATCCCGCAGTCGTGCAACTCGACGGAGGCAACTTCATCCTGGTACTCGTCGTCGCACTGATCGCGCTGGGCGCGCTCGCGATGGCGTGGATGTTCCGCCAGGAAGTACTCGCCGCCGGTGAGGGCACCGACAACATGAAGAACATCGCCCACGCGGTGCAGGAAGGCGCCAACGCCTACCTGACTCGGCAGTTCCGCACACTCGGCATCTTCGCCGCCGTGGCGTTCTTCTTGCTGCTCGCCCTACCCGCGGACGACGCCACGGTCCGGATCTTCCGGTCGGTCTTCTTCCTGATCGGTGCCGGGTTCTCGGCCACGGTCGGCTACCTCGGCATGAACCTCGCCGTCCGCGCCAACCTCCGGGTGGCCGCGGCCGCGAACGAGCAGGGCCGCGAGCCGGCCATGCGGATCGGTCTGCGGACCGGCGCGATGGTCGGCATGCTGACCGTCGGCCTGGGCCTGCTCGGCGCCAGCCTGGTCGTGCTGGCCTTCCAGGACGAGGCCCCTGACGTGCTCGAGGGCTTCGGCTTCGGCGCCGCGCTGCTCGCGATGTTCATGCGAGTCGGTGGCGGCATCTTCACCAAGGCGGCCGACGTCGGCGCCGACCTGGTCGGCAAGGTCGAGAACAACATCCCCGAGGACGACCCGCGCAACGCCGCGACGATCGCCGACAACGTCGGCGACAACGTCGGCGACTGCGCCGGCATGGCCGCCGACCTCTTCGAGTCGTACGCCGTGACCCTGGTCGCCGCGCTGATCCTCGGCTCGCAGGCGTTCGGCGACAAGGGCCTGGTGTTCCCGCTGCTGATCCCGGCGATCGGCGCACTGACCGCCGTCGCAGGTGTCTACCTCACCCGACCCACGCCCGGCGTCAACGGCCTGACGACCATCAACCGGTCGTTCTACCTGTCCTCGGGCATCGCCGCCGTGGCCAGCGTGATCCTGTCCTACGTCTACCTGCCGAGCAGCTTCGGCGACTTCGAGAACATCGCCGGCGGTCTCGCCACCGCCGACGGCGACCCGCGGTTCATCGCCGCGTCCGCCGTCGTGATCGGGATCGTCATGTCGGCCGGCATCCTCGCCCTCACCGGGTACTACACCGGCACCCAGTACCGCCCGGTCAAGGACGTCGGCAAGACCTCGCTCACCGGTGCGGCCACGGTGATCCTCTCCGGCCTCTCGGTCGGCTTCGAGTCCGCGGTCTACACGACGCTGGTCATCGGTGCCGCCGTCTTCGGCGCGTACCTGCTGGGTGGCGCAGCGCTCACGGTCTCGCTGTTCGCGGTCGCGCTCGCCGGTTGCGGTCTGCTGACCACCGTCGGCGTGATCGTGGCCATGGACACCTTCGGTCCGGTCTCCGACAACGCGCAGGGCATCGCGGAGATGTCCGGCGACGTCAGCGAGGAGGGCGCGCAGATCCTGACCGACCTCGACGCGGTGGGCAACACCACGAAGGCGATCACCAAGGGCATCGCGATCGCGACGGCGGTCCTCGCGGCCACCGCGCTCTTCGGGTCGTACGCGACGTCCGTCTTCGAGGCGCTCGAGAAGGCCAACGTCGCTCCGGACGAGGCGTACCTGCTCGACTTCTCGGTCTTCAACCCCGCCGTCATCGTCGGTGTCCTCATCGGCGCGGCCGTCGTGTTCCTGTTCTCCGGCCTGGCGATCAACGCCGTGGCCCGGGCCGCGGGCGCGGTCGTGTTCGAGGTGCGCCGCCAGTTCCGGGAGATCCCCGGGATCATGGAGGGCACCGGTCGTCCGGAGTACGGCAAGGTCGTCGACATCGTCACGAAGGACTCGCTGCGTGAGCTGATCACGCCGGGCATCCTGGCGGTGCTGGCCCCGATCGCCGTGGGCTTCGGCCTCGGCGTCACCGCCCTGGCCGGCTTCCTCGCCGGTGCCATCGGCACCGGCACCCTGATGGCGGTCTTCCTGGCCAACTCCGGTGGTGCCTGGGACAACGCCAAGAAGCTGGTCGAGGACGGCAACCACGGCGGCAAGGGATCGCTCTCCCACGAGGCCACGATCATCGGTGACACCGTCGGTGACCCGTTCAAGGACACCGCCGGCCCGGCGATCAACCCGCTGATCAAGGTGATGAACCTGGTCTCGCTGCTGATCGCCAGCGCCGTCGTCTCGATGGGCGTCGGTGACGACCAGAACGACGCGGTCCGGATCGCGATCGCCGTGGTGGCGGTGCTGATCATCGCGGTCGCTGTCTACATCTCGAAGCAGCGTGAGGTCACGATCGGCGACGACGACTCGGGCCAGCCCGCGCCGCCGCCCCCGCCGGCCCCGGCCACGGACACCGAGCCGGCTCCGACCCAGCAGTTCGAGCCGACCCAGCACCCGTAACAGCCACAAATCACGTTGACCCGCCGTTAATTAACGGCGGGTCAACGTGATTTCGGGGCTAGTTCTTGACCTTGACGTGGACCCGGGCGGGGTAGCGGGTGCCGGCGTTGAAGTAGCGGTGGTACTTCCGGGTCAGCTGGCCCAGGTCCTTCGGCGACATCTTGATGCAGCCGCCGGACCGGTAGTCGTTGACCTTCGGCCACTCCCAGCGGCAGCGCTGGTCGCCCCTGGCGTTGCGGCACTGGCGGTTCCGGTCGCCGGTCTCGGTGTGGATGAACAGCTCGGTCCGGGGCGTCCCGTCGTGGCACGTGGTGTTGCCCAGGAAGAACGCGCGGCCCTTGATGAACTCGCCCCAGTAGTTGTCGTACTGGACGAAGTCGTACCTCCCGTTGGGCAGCCAGCCGCGACCGCGGGCGCACGGGTCCTTGGTGTTCGGGCCTCCGAACCCGGAGCCGGCCCGCCACTCGGTGCGCTCGATCTGCTTCTTGCCCCGGTAGGCCTTCCAGATGATCCGGCCGTCGAAGGGATTCCGCGGGTTCTTGTCGAAGACGATCACGGCGTGCACCGGCCTGGCCTGCGCCCGCGCGGAGGCGGAGTGCGAGTCCGGGGCGGACGCCGGGGCGGCGGCGGGGACGGCGACCAGGGCGGCCGGGGCCACCAGCAGCAGGGCGAGGAGGCGCATGGGCAAGCATTCAACCACCGGGGCAGCCACTCGGAGCGCGGCTCGCCCTAGGGTCGGTCCGTGACGACCCCCGGCCTCCCCGCCCGCCTGCACGACACCCTGTCCGCCGCCGGGTTCACCTACGACGGGGTGGCCGAGGTGCTGGGGACGCAGGCGCACGACGCGCTGGGGCGCAACGAGACGGTCCCGGGGCTGCGGCGTACGGCCGGCGGCAGCGCCGTCGAGACCCTGGTCCGGCTGTTCCTGCTGCAGGCGCCGGTCACGGTCGCCGCCGCCGAGGTCGCCCTTCCCGGTCTCCTCGACGACCTGTCGGCCGAGGGGGTGCTCGAGCGCACGGCCGGCGAGGTCGTGGCCCGCCTCGACATCCGCCCGTACGCCGCCGGGGACCGCGACCTCTGGGTGGCCAGCGACCTGACGCCCGGCCTCGACGGGAGCCCCAACCGGGTCGGCTCCGACCACGTGCTCGGGATCAGCCCCGCCTCGACGTCACTGGCGCAGCTCACGGTCCGCGAGCCGGTACGCCGCTCGCTCGACCTGGGCACCGGGTGCGGCGTCCAGGCCCTGCACCTGGCCGACCACAGCGGCGAGGTCGTCGCCACCGACGTCAACGCCCGGGCGCTGCGGCTCACCCGGTTCAACCTGGCGCTGAACGGCGTCGCCAACGTCGAGGTGCGGGACGGCTCGCTCTTCGAACCCGTCCGCGACGAGCGGTTCGACCTGATCGCCACGAACCCGCCGTTCGTGATCTCGCCGGGCACGGGCGAGCGGCTGGTCTACCGCGACTCCGGCCTGCCCGGCGACGGCGTGGTCGAGCACATCGTGCGCGCCGCGCCCGGACCACCTCACCGAGGGCGGCTGGTGCCAGGTCCTCACCAACTGGGTGATCGCCCGCGACCGTGCCCTGGGACGAGCGCCTGGGCTCCTGGCTGAGCGACGGGTGCGACGCGCTCACGGTGCAGCGCGAGGTGCTCGACCCCGCGGCGTACGTCGAGCTGTGGCTGAAGGACGCCGGGCTGCACGGTGCGCACGACTACCTCGACCGGTACGACGCCTGGCTGTCCTGGCTCGACGACCAGGGGGTCGAGGGGATCGGCTTCGGCTGGGTCAACCTGCGGCGGCGCAGGGATGAGCAGCCCGGGACGCACCGGTTCCTGGACTGGCCGCACGCCGTCGAGCAGCCGATCGCCCCGGCGATCGCGGCCTGGGGCGCCGCCCTCGACCTCGAGGTCGGCCCCGAGGACCTCCTCGTCCGTCGCGAGGACGTGCACCAGGAGACCGTCGGCGTCCCCGGGGCCGAGGACCCGACGACGGTGGTGCTGCGCCAGCAGCGGGGCCTGATGCGCGCCCGCCAGGCCGACACGGTGGAGGCCGCGCTGGTCGGCGCCTGCGACGGCGACCTGACCGTCGGCCAGATCCTCGATGCCCTCGCCCAGCTGCTCGACCGCGACGCCGGCGAGCTGCACGCGGCGTACCTGCCCGTGGTGCGCGAGCTGGTCGAGGAGGGCTTCCTCACGACCTGAGCGGTGGAACCCGATCGCGGCAGAGGCAGAACTCGTTGCCCTCCGGGTCGGCCAGGACGTGCCAGGACCGCTCGCCCTGACCGACGTCCACCGGGCGGGCACCGAGCGCGAGGAGGCGCTCCAGCTCGGCCGCCTGGTCACGGTCGACCGGGTTGACGTCGAAGTGCAGCCGGTTCTTGCCGATCTTCGGACCGTCCGGCACCCACCGGAAGTCGATCTCGAACTCTCCGCCGCCAGGAGCCGCGAGCACCGCGCCGTCCGCGCCGTGCTCGGTCTGCTGGAAGCCGGTCTCCCGGATCGTCCAGCCGAGCACCCCGGCCCAGAACCGGGCCAGGCCACGGGGGTCCGTGCTGTCGATCGGCACCGAGATGATCCTGCTGGTCATCGCTTCTCCTCCTGATGGACGGCGACGGCGGCGATCACCAGTGCGACCCCGGCCGCCTCGCGGTGCGTCGGCACCTGGGCCAGCACCACTGCGCCGACCACCACGGCGGTGGCCGGCAGGAGCGAGACCAGCAGCGCGTACGTCGCCCGTGGCAAGCGCGCCATCGCCAGCTGGTCGCAGACGTAGGGGACCACCGACGAGCTGATCCCGACACCAACGGCGGCCAGCAGCGCCACCGGGTCGGCGAACGCGGGCAGTGCGGCACTCGCGCCGATCGGCAGGGCGACGATCCCGGCGATGATCATCGACACAGCGAGGCCGTCCACGCCGGCGAGCTCGTCGGCGTTCGCGACCCGATGGCCGAGGACGATGTACAGGCAGAAGAGCGCGGCGTTGGCCGCCGCCAGGAGGACGCCCACCGGGTCGTCGACCAGGACCACCTCGGTCAGCAGGTAGACGCCGCAGGCCGCCAGCACGATCGCCGCGACGTTGCGTCGCGTCCGCGCGGCGTACGCCGCCAACGCCACGACGGGCACGAACTCGATGGCCGCCACCGTGCCCAGCGGCAGCCGGTCGATGGCGAGGTAGAAGCAGGTGTTCATCGCGGCCAGCACGGCGCCCCAGGCGGCCAGCAGCCGGCGGGTGCCCGGTCGTCGCTCGGCGCCAGGCCGCACCGGATGGCGCCACAGGGCGAAGACGAGGGCGGCGGAGGCGATCCGCAGCCAGGCGACGCCGAGCACGTCCACCCGGGCGAACAGCAGCACCGCGAACGCCGGGCCGAGGTAGTGGAAGACGGCACTGACCGCGAAGTACGCGTGTGGCGGCACCGACGCCGACCGGGCGGGTACGGCGCCGGCGGCCCTGCTGCTGGACGTGACGTCGACATGGGTCCAGCATGGAAGCGCTACAGGCGCACAACCAGGGCAGATCGAAGGTGAAGGAGAGCGATGGTCACCGCATCGAAGGCAAGTGCGCGACAATCACCGCCGAACCGGAAATCGACCCTCGACGAGGTCAACCGCCGGATCCTCGGCGAGCTGGCGGCCGACCCGCGGATCAGCACGTCCGAGCTCGCCCGCCGGGTGGGACTGTCGGCTCCGAGCGTCCGTGAGCGGATGTCGGCCGCTGACCGAGTCCGGCGTGATCCGGGGCTTCTCCCTGGACGTCGACCCCGCGGCGATCGGGCTGCCCGTGGCCGCGTGGGTGCGGATCCGGCCGGGTCCGGGGCAGCTTCCCCGGATCGCCGACCTCGCCGCGCGCACCCCCGAGGTCAGCGAGTGTCACCGGATCTCCGGCGAGGACTGTTTCTTGATGAAGGTGCACGTCGCGACCATCGCGGACCTCGAGCCGCTCCTCGACCGTTTCCTCGCACATGGCCACACCACGAGCTCATTCGTGGTGTCGACGCCGGTGCCGCCCCGACCCGTCCTGCCGGCCGGGGACTGACCGTCCTCGACGTCAGGTGACCTTGAGGGTGACCACCTTCGACGTCGAGGTGAGCACGGTGCCCGTGCCGAGGTACTGGGCGGAGATCTTGTGCTTGCCCTTCTTCGGCTTGACCAGCTTGACCACGACGACGCCCTTCTTGGCGGCGGCGAGGGTGACGGTCTTGAGCACCTTCGTGCCGTCGTACACCTTGACCTTGCCCGTGGGCGCCGACAGGCCGGGCACCTTGACGGTGACGGTCACGTTCGTGGACTTCCCGGCCGTGATCTTGGTCTTGGCCAGCTTGGCGGCGGTGGTCGAGGAGGACTTGACGGCCTGAAGCACCCGGTCGCCGTCGACGTCCCGGGGTGTCCCGTCGACGACGTGGAAGACACCGGCCGCGCCCGGGCCCGCCGGCGGCACGTCGGCGTCATTCCCCAGCCAGGCGGTGCGCACCGGAACGGCCGCATCTTCGGCGTTGAACCGGAGCGCGTAGTCGCCGGCGGGCAGCTCGTCGATCGCGTAGTTCCCGTCCTCGTCGGTGGTCGCCTCGTCGAAGACGTCGAAGAAGGGCACCGTCTCATCGGGCAGCCAGAGGTAGACCTGCACCTGGACGCCCGCGACCGGGCCGTACGGCGAGGTGACCTGGCCCCGGACCCCGGTGGTCCGGTCGGCAAGGTGCACGTCGACGCCGGTCTGGTTGGCGTCGGCGTAGAAGGCACCTGCCTGCAGCACGTCAGCGGCGCCGTCCACGAACCCGCGGCGGTGCATGTAGCCGGACGCGGCGACCGTGTAGTAGGCGTCCCGCTCGACGTTGTCGATCGTGTAGTAGCCCTGTGCGCCGGCCCGGATCGGGTCCGAGGGCCAGATGGCGGTGTGGAAGTGGCCGGGCTCGCCGAGGAGCTCGACCAGCCACACCTTCGCGTAGGGGAGCCCCTTCGCGTCGGACCCGAAGATCCGCCCCTTGAAGGTCACGGAGCTCTGCGTCGGAAGCATGACGACCGGGTCGACGGTGAGCGGGCCGTTGCCGACCTCGATCGTGGTGGTGGTGTCGGAGTGCGACCCGGACGTGTCGGTGAAGAGCAGCTCGTAGCTGCCCGGGCGCAGGTCGAGGGCGTAGCTCCCGCCCTCGTCGGTCGCCCCGGCCGCGGCCGAGTCGTGCTCGCCGAAGTTCCTGATCGCCTCGACGGAGATGTCGGCCAGGGGCGCCCCGTCGGTGTCCTCGACGTTCCCCGTCACCGGCTGCTTGGCCGGCAGCGGAGCCAGGGTCACGTTCGCGGTCTTTCCGACTGCGGCGGTCACGTGCACCGTGCCCGGATCGCCGGGTGCGCCGGCCGGCCCGCTGGCTCCGTTGCCGTAGCCGCTGGCATACGTGTCGGACTCGTCGAGGTACTCGACGTAGTAGTCGCCCGGCGCCACGTCGGTGAACGAGTACGTCGCCCCACTGGTCGCACCGTCGAAGGACACCGAGTCCCAGAAGATGAACTCGTTGTCGTCCGACCACCAGTAGGCGGTCAGGGTCCCGGTGAAGTCCAGGCCGTCGGTGGTGGTGATGGTGCCCTCGAGCTCGCCGGCGTCGGCGACGGACGCCACGTTGCCGGCTGCGGACGCCGGCCCGGCGAGGCCGACGGCGAGGGTGGCGGCCACGAGCAGCAGCGTGAGCGCGCGGATGATCGGTCGAGCGATGGCAGACATTGCACGTCCCCTATGCGGTGTCCATCAGAGAAATGTGTTGACTCTCGCAAGGTATGGAATGGCGAAGGACGGCACCGGAGCATCGGGTCCTATCCTCGAATTTGGGGAGGGCGGGAGCGGACCGGTGGCCGTGCGGGTACCTGCCCACGGCAGGCTTCGGATGCTTCCGCTTCTGGCAGGACGCGCTACCGTGTTCGGCCGTGACCCCCGGCGGGGGCGCGGTCCACGTTGCAATGGCAGGAGAAACAGGCCCAGTGGCACACAAGTTGGTGATCGTCGAGTCTCCGGCGAAGGCCCAGAAGATCGGGGGCTTCCTCGGTCGGGACTACGTCGTCGAGTCCTCGGTCGGCCACATCCGTGACCTCCCGCAGAGCGCTGCCGACACCCCGGCGAAGATCAAGGACAAGCCCTGGGGCCGGCTCGCGGTCGACGTCGAGAACGGCTTCGAGCCCCACTACGTCGTCCCGCAGCGGCAGAAGGCGCAGGTCCGCAAGCTGAAGGACCTGCTCAAGGACGCCGACGAGCTCTACCTCGCCACCGATGAGGACCGCGAGGGCGAGGCCATCGCCTGGCACCTCCTCGACGAGCTGAAGCCGAAGAACATCCCCGTGCGCCGGATGGTCTTCCACGAGATCACCGAGCCGGCGATCCTCGCCGCCGCCCAGAACCCGCGCGACCTCGACATGGACCTCGTCGAGGCCCAGGAGGCGCGCCGGATCCTGGACCGCCTCTACGGCTACGAGGTCTCGCCGGTCCTCTGGAAGAAGGTCATGTCCGGCCTCTCGGCCGGCCGCGTCCAGTCCGTCGCCACCCGGCTGGTGGTCGACCGGGAGCGGGAGCGGATGGCGTTCCGGCTCGCGACCTACTGGGACCTCGAGGGCACCTTCGACGCCGGCAGCAAGCACGACCAGCGGATGTTCCCGGCCAAGCTGTACTCCGTCGACGGCGCCCGGGTCGCCCGCGGCTCCGACTTCGGCACCGACGGCCTGCTGAAGTCGTCCGCCCAGGGCAAGGTCGTCCACCTCGACCGTAACCGCGCCGAGACGCTCGTCGACGGCCTGCGGGACACGACGTACGACGTGCGCTCGGTCGAGTCGAAGCCCTACCGCCGCTCGCCGTACGCGCCGTTCCGCACCACCACCCTCCAGCAGGAGGCGAGCCGGAAGCTCGGCATGAGCGCCTCGACCACGATGTCGGTGGCGCAGCGGCTCTACGAGAACGGCTTCATCACCTACATGCGTACCGACTCCTCGACCCTGTCGGGCGCGGCGATCGGTGCGGCGCGCAGCCAGGTCCGCGAGCTGTACGGCGCGGAGTACCTCCCCGACAGCCCCGCGCACCTACGCCTCCAAGGTGAAGAACGCCCAGGAGGCGCACGAGGCGATCCGGCCGTCGGGCGACACGTTCCGCACGCCCGCGCAGACCGGCCTGACCGGCGAGCAGTTCCGGCTCTACGAGCTGATCTGGATGCGCACCGTCGCGTCCCAGATGAAGGACGCCGTCGGCAACACGGTCACGATCCGGCTCGGCGGCGCCGCCAGCACCGGCGAGGACGTCGTGTTCTCCTCGAGCGGCCGGACCATCACCTTCCACGGCTTCCTCAAGGCGTACGTCGAGGGCACCGACGACGCGTCCGCCGCCAAGGACGACGCCGAGACCCGGCTTCCCGCGCTGGCCGAGGGCGACGGCGTCTCGGCCGCGTCGGTGAGCGCGTCCGGCCACGAGACCAAGCCGCCGTCGCGCTACACCGAGGCCACGCTGGTCAAGGAGCTCGAGGAGCGCGAGATCGGCCGGCCGTCGACGTACGCCGCGATCATCAAGACGATCACCGACCGCGGCTACGTCTACAAGAAGGGCACCGCCCTGGTGCCGGCCTGGCTCGCCTTCTCGGTGGTCCGGCTGCTCGAGGAGCACTTCCCGCGCCAGATCTCCTACGAGTTCACGGCGAGCATGGAGGACGTGCTCGACGAGATCGCGGCCGGCCGCGCCGACCGCGCGACCGAGCTCGGCGAGTTCTACTACGGCTCCGACAAGGTCGAGGGGCTGCACGCCCTGGTGACCGGCCTCGGCGACATCGACGCCAAGGAGATGGCGACCTTCCCGGTCGGCGGCCCGGACAGCGGGGTCGTGCTGCGGGTGGGGCGCTACGGCCCCTACCTCGAGGGTCCCGACGACGAGGGCAACCCGGCCGGCAAGCGTGCCAACGTGCCGGAGGACCTGCCGCCCGACGAGCTGACCCTGGAGAAGGCCAAGGAGCTGTTCGCCAACCCGGCCGGCGAGGAGATCGAGCTCGGCGTCCACCCCGAGTCCGGCCTGCGGGTCGTGGCGAAGAACGGCCGCTACGGGCCCTACGTCACCGAGCAGCTGCCCGAGGACGCGCCCAAGTCCGCCAAGGCCGCGCACCGGCTCCCTGTTCGAGTCGATGTCGCTGGACACGATCACCCTCGACGACGCGGTCACCCTGCTGTCGCTGCCGCGCGTGGTCGGCACCGACGCCGAGGGCGTCGAGATCACCGCGCAGAACGGCCGCTACGGCCCCTACCTCAAGAAGGGCACCGACTCCCGGTCGCTGGCCTCCGAGCAGCAGCTGCTGACGATCACGCTGGACGAGGCGCTGGCGATCTACGCCCAGCCCAAGCAGCGCGGCCGCGCCGCGGCTGCCGCTCCGCTCAAGGAGCTCGGCAACGACCCGGTGTCCGGTGCGCCGGTCGTGGTCAAGGCCGGCCGGTTCGGCGAGTACGTCACCGACGGCGAGTACAACGCCACCCTCCGCAAGGACGACAGCGTCGAGGCGATCACCATCGAGCGCGCGGCCGAGCTGCTGGCCGAGCGCCGGGCGCGGGGTCCGGCCAAGAAGGCGGCGAAGAAGACCGCCAAGAAGTCGACGGCCAAGAAGACGGCCAAGAAGACGACGAAGAAGGCCGCCAAGAAGTCCTGACGGACGAGGGCGTTGCCCGGGCCGACGGGGGTACGGTCGGCCCATGAACGGCGAGCACGACGAGCAGGCCGTCACCCAGGCGGCCGTCGACGCGACCGTCGACGCCTACACGGAGGACGCGCACCTCGACGTGGCGGCGTACTTCCGGGAGCAGATGGAGCAGCGCGGATTCCACGTGACCGACGACGACTGGGTCGCGGACCTCGCGCACAACATCCGGTCCGGACACCCCGTGATCATCGGGCCGTGACGCCGGCGGTGGACCCGACGTTGGAAAGCGTCGGCGCGACCTCGTAGCGTCACCCCCGTGCAGGACTACGAGGGCGTCTACGCCGCGACCGGCGTGTTCGTCTGCTTCGAGGGCGGCGAGGGCTCCGGCAAGTCCACCCAGTCGAAGCTGCTCGACCAGTGGCTGCGCGAGGAGGGGTACGCCGTCCGGCTGACCTTCGAGCCCGGCGACACCGAGGTCGGCCGCCGGGTCCGCCAGATCGTGCTCGACCCGGCCACCGGCGAGCTGTCCGACCGCACCGAGGCACTGCTGTACTCCTCCGACAAGGCCGAGCACGTCGACACGATCGTGCTGCCCGCGCTCGGCCGGGGCGAGGTGGTGGTGACCGACCGCTACGTCGACTCGCTGCTCGCCTACCAGGGCGCCGGCCGGGCGCTCGACGTCGGTGAGCTGGAGCGGGTCGCCCGCTGGGCCACCGGCGACCTGCGGCCGCACCTGACCGTGCTGCTCGACCTCGAGCCCGAGCACGGGCTCGGCCGCTTCGAGGAGCGCGACCGGATCGAGGGCGAGTCCGTGGAGTTCCACGAGCGGGTGCGCCACGCCTTCCTCGACCTCGCCGCGGCCGATCCCGAGCACTACCTCGTCCTCGATGCCCGGAAGCCGCTCGACGAGATCGCCGCGGCGGTTCGCGAGCGGGTCCGCCCGCTGCTCGGGCAGGCCGCGCGATGACCGTCTGGGACGGCCTGGTCGGCCAGCGCGCGACGGTCCCGGCCCTGCAGACCGCGGCCGGCGGCCACGGCATGAGCCACGCGTGGCTGTTCACCGGCCCGCCCGGCTCCGGCCGCTCCAACGCCGCCGTCGCGTTCGCCGCGGCCCTGCAGTGCGAGTCGGCCGGGTGCGGCGAGTGCCACGCCTGCCACACGGTGCTGTCCGGTTCGCACGCCGACGTGTCCCTCGTCCGGACCGAGAAGCTGTCGATCGGCGTCGACGAGGTCCGCGACCTGGTCCGCGCGCTCGGCCCTGGCCCCGGTCGGCCGGCGCTGGCAGATCATCATCGTCGAGGACGCCGACCGGCTCACCGAGCGCGCCTGCAACGCGCTGCTCAAGGCGATCGAGGAGCCGACCGAACGCACCGTCTGGATGCTGTGCGCCCCCACCATCGACGACGTGCTGCCCACCATCCGGTCCCGGTGCCGGCTGGTCACCCTCTCGACCCCCGCCACCGCCGACGTCGCCGCCTTCCTCGTCCGGCGCGACGGCGTCGACGAGGGCCTCGCGTCGTACGCCGCCCGCGCCAGCCAGGGCCACATCGGCCGGGCCCGGGCGCTGGCCCGCGACGAGGCGACGCGCAACCGTCGGCGTGAGGTGGTCGAGCTCCCCGCCCGGCTGACCTCCCTCGGCGCCTGCATGAACGCCGCCTCCAACCTCCACGAGGTGACCAAGGAGGAGGCCGACCTGATCACCGGCGAGCTCGACGCGCGCGAGAAGGCCGACCTGGACGCGGCGTACGGCGTGGTGGAGCGGGGGCGCCGCCCCCGCGAGTACGGCCCGGCCCTCGCCGAGCTGGAGCGCAACCAGAAGACCCGCGCGAAGCGCCGCCAGCTCGACGTGATCGACCGTGGGCTGATGGACCTGATGTCGGTCTACCGCGACGCGATCGCCCTCGCCGCCGGTGCGCCGGGCCAGCTGGTCAACGAGGAGATCCGCCAGGACGTGAACCAGGTCGTGCGTGCGTCCAGTCCCGAGCTCAACCTGCGCCGGATCGGCTGGATCTTCGAGGCTCGCGAGCAGATGCTCGAGTTCAACGTGCCCCCGGCGCTGGCGCTGGAGTCGATGATGCTGGCGCTCAAGGTGCCCGACGGGGCCGACCGTTGAGGCGGATCGTCGTCGTCGTGCTCCTCCTGTGCCTGGTTGTCGCGGGCAGCGGGGTGGCCGTGCTGTTCTCGCTCGGCGGTGCCGACCCGTCCGGGAGCTCCGGTCCGTCGGAGGGCCCGACAACCCCGCCGACGCCCGATCCGGGCTCGACCGAGCCTCCGTCCCCGGAGCTCGCGACGTACTACCAGCAGGGCATCGACTGGTCGCCGTGCGAGGGCTCGGAGACCTTCGAGTGCGCGACCCTCACCGTGCCGCTCGACTACGCCCGACCTGAGGGCCGGACCATCGACCTGGCTCTCCTGAAGGACCCGGCCGCGAAGCCGAAGGAGCGGCAGGGGTCGCTGGTGGTCAACCCCGGCGGCCCCGGTGCGCCGGGCACCGACTACGCCGCCCAGGCCGCGCTGGCGTTCAACGACCCGATCCTCGACCACTTCGACGTGGTCGGCTTCGACCCACGCGGCACCGGGGACAGCAGCCCGGTCGACTGCCTCTCCGACGACGACCTCGACGCCTACATCGCCAGTGACCCGGCGCCGGACACGGAGGCCGAGCGGGCCGAGTACGTCCGCACGGTGGCGGACTTCGGCGCCGGCTGCGCCGAGCTGTCCGGCGCCGTGGCCGGCCACGTGAGCACCGTCGAGGCGGCGCGCGACATGGACGTGCTCCGCGCCGCGCTCGGTGAGTCGGCCCTCGACTACTTCGGCGCGTCCTACGGCACCAAGCTGGGCGCGACGTACGCCGAGCTGTTCCCCGAGAAGGTCGGCCGCTTCGTGCTGGACGCCGCCGTCGACCTCTCGATCGACAAGCGCACCTTGGCCCGAGAGCAGGCGGAGGGCTTCGAGACGGCGCTACGGTCCTACGTCCAGAACTGCATCGACACGGCCGACGCCTGCTTCCTCGGCGACTCCGTCGACGAGGGCGTCGCGCGGATCGAGGATCTTCTCGACCAGGTGGACGACCAGCCGCTGCCCACGGACTCGGGGCGCGAGCTGACGAGCGGCAACGCCTACTACGCCCTGGCCTTCCCGCTCTACTCACGGGACCTCTGGCTCCTGCTCAGCCAGGCCCTCAAGCAGGGCTTCGACGGGGACGGCACCGCCCTGCTGCGGCTCGCCGACCTCTACACCGCCCGGAAGTCTGAGGGCGGCTACTCCCAGAACCTGATCGAGGCGCTCTCGACCATCAACTGCCTCGACGACCCCAGTGCGATCACGCCTGCGCAGGTGCCGGCCGCCGTCGACGACCTCGAGCGGGCCTCGCCCACGTTCGGGGAGACCTTTGCCTGGGGCCTGCTCGGCTGCTCCGGCTTCGACGTCCGGGCCGCCGAGAAGCCGCCGGTCGTCCGCGCCGAGGGTGCGGCGCCGATCGTCGTGGTCGGCACCACCCGCGACCCGGCGACGCCGATGGCCTGGTCCGAGAGCCTCGCCGACCAGCTGGAGTCGGGCGTGCTGATCCGCCGGGACGGCGACGGCCACACCGGCTACAACGCCGGGAACGACTGCGTCGACGCGGCGGTCGAGGGCTACCTCGTCGACGGGACCGTGCCCGAGGACGGCCTCAGCTGCTGACCGCCGCGGAGCCCGCCCGGACCGGCTCCGCGACCTCCTGGATCCGTCGCGTCGCCAGCTCGATCATCAGCTGCGCCGCCGGCGACAGCGTGGCGCCGGCCCGGTGCACGATCGAGAACATGTCGTAGAGCCGCGGCCGCAGCGACACCCATCCCGCGTTCGGCGCCAGCCGGGGGAGGAGCTGCTCGGCCGCACCCTTCGGGAGCACCGAGTCGGCCAGGCCCCTGCCCACCAGCTCGACAGCGATCTCGGGGTCCTCGACCTCGATCCGGGTCTGCGGGTTGAGGCCGGCCTCGTGCAGCATCTGCCGCAGCAACAGCCGCACCGAGTCCTCGGCCCGCCAGGTCGTGTCCGGCATGACGATCTGAGCCTGGGCCAGCCGCTTGGCGGTGACCGGGCTGGCCAGCCGCTCCGGGTCCGCGCTGACGTAGACCAGCTCGTCGCGCGCCACGGGTATCACCGACATGCCCTCGCTGGACACCTGGTGCAGCGTGATCATCGCGGCCTCGATCCGCCCGCTCCGCAGGTCCTCCTGGACCTCCGTGGAGTTCTGGCCGATCAGCTCGACCCGGACACCGGGGTGCCGCTCGAGGACGTCGGCGACCAGGTCCGCCCCGGCGTACAACCGGGCGACGCCGAACATGCCGAACCGGATGGTGCCGGTCTCGAACGACTTCACGCTCTGTACGGCGGCGCGCGCGGCCGCGGCCGCGGCCAGCACCTTCTCCGCGTGCGGGCGCAGCGTGTCGGCGACGGTGGTCGGCACCACCCCGCGACCGACCCGGCGGAAGAGCTGCACCCCCAGCGTCCGCTCCAGGGCGCGGATCTGCTCGGAGATCGAGGGCTGGGCGTAGCCGAGCTGCTCGGCCGCCGCGGTGAGGGAGCCCTGCTCGTAGGTGGCGAGGAAGCACGACAGCTGGTGCGGAGAAAGCATAGGGACAGCCTATGGGTTCTCAAGGAAAGAAAGGCTACCCCTATGTATCAGAACGGCGAATACTTGCTCCTGAAGCACCGTCTGTCCTTTCAAGGGAGGTCCCCCATGTTCGACCACAACTGCACCGAGTGCGGGAAGCGTCAGCTGATCTTCCCGAGCCAGATCGTGTCCATGGACAACACCGAGCACGGCATCGTCGTCGCGTTCCGCTGCTGGTGCGGCGCCGACCAGACGATGCTCACCGGCCGGAAGGCCACCGAGCGTCCGCTGGCGCATCTCGCCGCCTGACGACCCACGTTCGACCCTCGTCGGTCGAGCAGGTTGCGCAGCAACCGTGTCGAGACCCGGCGACGCACCTCAGGTGCGTCGCCGGTTTCGTCCGCGCCCGCGGGCGTCCGTATACTTCCCCGGGTTGCCCGGGCGGTCTCGACCAGCCGGGCAGCACGCCGCCTTAGCTCAGTCGGTAGAGCGATTCACTCGTAATGAATAGGTCGTCGGTTCGATTCCGACAGGCGGCTCAAAAGGGGGCTCCACGGGTCAGGCCTGACCTGATCGGCCCGACGATGACCCTGTGGCGCCGTTTCCGGACCGGTTCGCCTGGAGCGGGCTGCTGTCCGGTTGGTCGGTGGTGAGTTCGGTGTGTCGGCGGGTGAGGAACGAGGTCTCCGCGTCGGTGCGGGCCAGCGTCGCCGCGCGGCGGTAGGCGTCGCCGGCCTCGCCGCGTCGCCCGAGTCGTTCGAGCATCGATCCGCGGGCGGCGTGCAGCAGGTGGTAGCCGTCCAGGTCGGCTGCGAGGTCCTCGAGCACGGCGAGGCTGGCCTGCGGCCCGTCGGTCTCGGCGAGCGCCACAGCTCGGTTCAGGGCGACCACCGGGGTCGGCATCACGGCGAGCAGCCGGTCGTAGAACCGGAGGATGGCGGGCCAGTCGGTGTCCTCGTAGCGCGGGACCGCGCAGTGCAACGCCTGGATGGCAGCCTGCAGCTGGTACGGGCCGAGCCGGCCGCGGCGTAGGCAGGCCAGCACCAGCTCTTGGCCCTCGGCGATGAGGGACGGGTCCCACCGCGACCTGTCCTGCTCGTGGAGCAGCACGACCTCGGCGGCCTCTGCGCGGGCGGGCATCCGGGAGTCGCTGAGCAGCATCAGAGCCAGCAGACCGACGGCCTCGGGCTCATCCGGCAGCAGGCCCACCAGGACACGGGTCTGCCAGATCGCCTCGGCGCGCAGGTCGGCGCGGGCGACGTCGTCGGCGCCGGTGTTGTAGATCAGGTACAGCACAGCGAGCACCGCCCGCACCCGGGCCGGCAGCTCGGAGGCGTCGGGGACCCGGTACGGGATGTGCGCGGCCTTGATCTTGTACTTCGCGCGCACCAGCCGCTTGGCCATCGCGTCCTCGCTGACGAGGAACGCGCCCGCGACCTCGGCCGGGGTGAGCCCGGCGACCAGCCGGAGGGTCAAGGCGACCTGGTGCTCGACCCTCAGCGCGGGGTGGCAGCACGTGAAGAGCAGCCGGAGCTGGTCGTCGGGCACCGGGCCCTGGGCAAAGGCGTCGGGGATGCTTCCGGTGCGCTGCTGGCCGGCGGCGGCCTGCTGGGCCAACTGCCGCCCGCGGGTGTCCCGGCGGACCAGGTCGACGGCGCGGTGGCGGGCGGTCGTGACGATCCAACCGGCCGGGTTGTCCGGAACGCCATCGGTCGGCCAGCGGGCCATGGCGGTGACGAAAGCGTCCTGGACGGCGTCCTCGGCGAGAGTCAGGTCGCCGAAGACCCGGGTCAGGGTCGCCACCGCTGGGCCGTGGGCCTGCCGGAACGCGTGTTCGATGTCGTCCACCGCCGCACCACCAGCCGGCGTCAGTGGCCGGCGTCCTGCAGGCGGCCGGTGGCCCGGAAGGGGCGCACCTCGATGTCGTGGTCGATGGCCTCGACGACCTTGGCCGCCCAGGCCAGCGCCTCGTCGAGGTCGGCGGCGTTGACGACGTAGAACCCGCCGATGTGTTCCTTGCCCTCCACGAACGGCCCGTCTGTGGTCACCTTGTCCAACCCCGTGCCGCCCCGGACAACGGTCGCGGCGTCGGGTCCGTGCAGTGCGCCGCCGAACGCGAACGCGCCCGCCCGGTCCATCTCCTCCTCCAGGGCGATCACCCGGCCCATGAAGGCCTGCATCTCCTCGGCGCTGGGCGGCGCCCCGTCGCCATGGCCTTCGACAGCGTCGTCGACTTGGTAGACCGACAGCAGGTACTGGTTCATCTGGTCTCCTCACTCCCGCGGGGTTTCCCGCTCTCGACCTACTGACGAACGGCACCGGCCCGTCCAGGACACCTTCCCAGCACGCGACCCGGCCGGGTTCGCCCTGCGGCCTCCCCCGAGTGTCCATGGCTGGCTCTAGGCTCCGGTTATGAACCGCATCGACCGGCTGTACGCCCTGGTCGAGGAGCTGCGGGCGGCCGGCTCCCGGGGCCGGACGGCACGGCAGCTGGCCGACCACTTCGAGGTCAGCGTCCGGACCGTCGAACGCGACCTGAGCGCACTCGGGCAGGCAGGCGTGCCCTTGGCGAGCAAACAGGGGCGGGGCGGTGGATACACGCTGGACCGATCGATGAGCCTCCCTCCGTTGAACTTCACCCCCGGTGAGGCGGCCGCGGTCGCGGTCGCGCTCAGCCGTAGCGAGCATGTCCTTTTCGCCCGGGATGCCCGCAGCGCCCTGCAGAAGATCGCGGCCGCGATGCCCGAGCGGGCGCTGGCGGAGGCCCGCGCGGCCGCGGAGAAGGTCCGGCTGCTCGTCCAGCCGGCCCCGGACCCGGACGCCGTCATCGCCGAGACCATCTGGCGAGCGGTGCGTGACAACCGCACGCTGCGGATCCGGTACACCGACGTGGGCGGCCTGGCCACCGAGCGTGACGTCGAACCCGCCCACGTCGTGGTCGGCCCGTACGGCTCCTACCTGACCGCCTGGTGTCACCTGCGCGGCGACGACCGGGTGTTCCGGATGGACCGGATCACCAGCGCGGAACCGATCCCCGCGCGGCCGCATCCGGTC
The DNA here is from genome assembly GCA_963803235.1 of uncultured Actinomycetota bacterium. Classification (GTDB taxonomy): domain Bacteria; phylum Actinomycetota; class Actinomycetes; order Propionibacteriales; family Nocardioidaceae; genus Nocardioides. Next base: position 375,527 of record CAWDLL010000006.1, on the reverse strand, counting down.
CGCGTCGCGCCGGAGCCGGTCGTCGACGGCCACCAGACCCGGCTGCCGGCCTCCGCTTTCCGCCCCGCCGACCCTCCCGGCCCGGTCCACCTCGCCCGCCAGGTCGGTCCGGTCGGCGAAATCGGCCCCGGCAAACACCGACACAGGGCTGTCGCGTCACCGCGAGACGGTCGGAGCAGCCCGCCGCCCCGGCGGGTGACCCGACCACAAGGAGACTCCCGATGACCACCCCGCAGCTCCCCGCACCCGGCACCTTGGCCTGGTTCGAGGTCGCCACCACCGACCCTGACGCCGCCGAGAAGTTCTACGGCAGCCTGTTCGACTGGGGCTTCAATGCCGACGGGCCGGCCGCCTCAGGCGGCATGGACTACCGCAACGTCACCGCCTCCGGCGCCCACGCCCCGATGGGAGGCATCTTCGGCACCCGCGGGCAGGTACCCAACCACGCGGTGTTCTACATCTTGGTCGCCGACGTCGAGGCCACCTGCGCCGACACCGAGCAGCTGGGCGGCTCGGTGGTCAGCAAGCACCTCGAGCCGCTGCCCGGTGCGCCGACGTTCGCCTACCTGCGGGACCCGGCCGGCAACCAGTTCGGTGTGTTCACACCCCCGGCGGGCTGATGGCACCCGATCCGAACCGTCGACCCGACCGTCGAGCGGGGCGTGCGTCCCCACCGGATGCCTCCGGTGGGGACCCGAGCCCGGAACAGGCGCGCGACCTGTACGAGGAACTCACCGACGATCTGCTCTACGACCCCGCGGTCGGCCGCGCCACCATGATGGGCTACCCGTGCGTCCGGCTGGCGGGGAAGTTCCTGGCCTCCTACGACGACAAGGCTCGCCAGTTGGTGGTGAAGCTGCCACGTGAGCGGGTCGCCGAGCTTGTCGACGCCGGTGCCGGCGACCCGTTTGCACCGGCCGGGAAGGTGTTCCGCGAGTGGGTGGCCATCCCCACCGTCGACCGTGACCTGTGGCAGCGGCTGCTGTCCGAAGCCCTCGAGTTCGCGCGGACCCAGCTGCCTGAGTAGCACCGTGTCGCCCCGGTCCCGTGCTCGTCGGCTCACGAAGTCGTACTGCGCTCCCTGCCGCCGTCCGCGGCGAACTGGCAGTGGCCGTCGTCGCACGCTGCGAGCACGTCGCGGATGAGGCGACGGGTGCGGCGCAGCTCGGCCAGCTGCGCGTCGATGCGGTTCTCGACCTGCTCGAGCCGCCATCGCTCCGAGTCGCAGGTGGCGCCGCCGACATCGTGCGCGCCCAGGGCGTCGACGACCTCGGTGATCGTGAGGCCGAGCTGCTGGAACTGCCGCGCCATCCGGACCCGGTCCGCGTCCCGGTCGTCGAACGTCCGGTAGCCGCCGGCCGTTCGTGGTGCCGAGCGCAGGACGCCGCGCCGCTCGTAGAACCGGACCGCGTCGACCGAGATGCCGGTCGTCTCGGCGAACTCCCCGATGCGCATGCGCCGCTCCGCCATCTGGTCCTCCCTGGTTCCGGCGTTGACTCTGGACCGTGGTCCAGACTCTACGGTGCCCGTCATGACGAAGCTGCTGTCCATCACCGCCGACCCAGATGCACCCGTCGCCTGCGACATGACCGCCGCCGAGGACACCCTCGCCGAGCGGATGGCCGAGTACCGGCGCCTGTTCGAGCACGCCCTGGTGCGCCGGGACTCCACGGACTCCTCGACGACGTTCCGCCTCGCTGGCCGGCCCGGTGTCCGGGACTGGGTGCTCGACCTGGTGCGCCGCGAAGCCGCCTGCTGTCCGTTCCTGTCCTACGAGGTCGACACCGAGAGCGGCCCCGGGGGTGAGCAGATCGTGTGGACCACGGGCGGTCTCGGCGCCTCCGACATGGCCGTCCTCGACGAGTTCCTCGGAGCCGGCCGGCCGGGGGAGACCTCGGAGTCGCTCGCGCAGCAGCTCTCGGAACGAGGGGGCGTTCCCATCCTCGTTCCGGGAGCTGAGTGACTCACCGAAGACCGCTGGCCTCCAGCTCGACGGTGTTGATGCCGGGGGTCTGGTCGGCCTGGGTGAACTCGACGAACTCGGTGTCGGCATCGATGTGGGCGTTGTGGCCGGGCCGGATGTAGTAGGCCTGACCGGCGGAGATGACCTCGGTCTGGCCGTCGGTGAACCGCATGGTCACCCGGCCCTTGAGGCAGTAGCCCCAGTGCGGCTCCTGGCAGGCGCCGCCGGGGAGGTCGGCAAACCACTCGGCGGTGTCGAGGCCGGCGTTCCACCGTTCGAGGGCGATGGTCATGCCGCCCGCCTCGGCGCGGTGCTGCTGGCCGGCTCCGTCGACGTCGACGGCCAGTTCGGTGTTCTCGCGGGTGAAGGTTCCCATGGCGTTGCCTCCTGAGTCGGAGACCGGCTGATCCGGTCGTCTGGCCGAACGTAGGAGTTGAACTCGGGTGCAAGGTCAAGCCCTGGCCCAGACCGCGGCGCCGGCCCGGGCCTTGGCTCTTGACCTTGCACCCGGGTGCAAGGTCTACCGTGGACGGGTGCGGATCTCCGAGCTCGCCGAATCTGCCGGAGTCCCGGCCTCGACGGTGCGCTACTACGAACGGGTCGGCCTGATGGCCCTGCCGGCACGTACCGCGTCCGGCTACCGCGACTACGGCGAGGACGAGGCGGGCCGGCTGCTGTTCATCACGAGGGCGCGGCGGATGGGCCTGAGCTGCGAGCAGATCACCGAGCTGATTCCGGTCTGGGCAGGCACCAACTGCAGCGCCGCGCAGGACCGGGTCGCCGTGCTGATCGAGGAGAAGCAAGCCGAGATCGCCGACCGCGTGGCCGAGCTCGAGCAGTTCTCCGCGCAGCTCGAGACGGTGCGCGCCACCCTGGAGGCGGAGTCCCCGCCGCAGGCGTGCCGGGCGGACCTGACCTGCTGCGTCCCGGAGTCGGCGGGCGTGCCCGTGGCGATCGAGCTCCGGCCCCGCCACTGACGACCGCCAGGAAGCCGACTCCAACGGGGACCTACGGTTGGTCCATGTATCTCGAGAACCTCGTCACCGACGCCGTCGACCCGCAGCGGCTGGGCCGGTTCTGGGAGGCGGTGGTCGGCGGCGAGCAGCTGACCGACGAGCATGCCGGCTACGAGACGCGGCTCGACCGTCGAGGGCGGGCCGGTGCTCGACCTGTGCTTCCAGCGCGTCTCCGACCCGTCGACCGAGCCGCCACGGCTCCATCTGGACCTCGCGGGCGGGGCGCGCCAGGCCGAGGTGGTCGATCGGCTGCTCGGGTTGGGCGCACGACCACTCGACATCGGTCAGGGCGACGTGCCCTGGGTGGTGCTCGCCGACCCGGAGGGCAATCCCTTCTGCGTGCTGGAGGACCGGGCGGCGTACGCCGACAGCGGTCCCGTGGCAGCGTTCGTCCTCGACTCTGCCGACCCGGACCGGGATGCGGAGTTCTGGTCCTGGCTGACCGGCTGGACCCACGTGGCCGGCGTCGCGCCCCGGTCGTTGCGCCACCCGTCGGGGCGGGGTCCCCTGCTCGAGCTGGTTCCTGAGCGAAGTCCCAAGGGCGCCGCCAAGAACCGGCTGCACCTCGACGTCCGGCTCGAGACCGGAGACGACGATGCTGACGGAGTCGAGGCGAGCATCCTCCAGCGCGGCGGCGCCAGGTTCCACACGGAGTGGGGCGAGCTGCCGTGGCGCTCCTACACGGACCCGTCGGGCAACGAGTTCTGCGTGCTGCCGGCGCGGGCGTAAGGGAACGGCCACAGGCAGGGGTGCAACGCGAGGACGGCGCTCGACGACTGGATGGGTATGGACCGAACGGCCAGGGGCGAGGAGACGTTGAGTCTCGAGGACGCCTACCGCGAGCACCGGGTCGCCCTCCTACGGCTTGCGTACCTCGTGGGTGCGTCCCGTGAGCTCGCCGAGGATGTCGTGCAAGCGGCGTTCGCGAGCGCGCAACCGCGCTGGGACCAGGTCGAGGACGGATTCGCGTACCTGAAGCGCGCCGTCGTCAACCAGGTCAAGGATGACCAGCGGCGGCGGTACCGCCGGCTCAGGCACGGCGCGACGCACGAGACGGCCGCGCTGTCGGCGCTGCCACCCGAGGTCGACGAGACCTGGGGCGTCATCGCGGCGTTGCCGTGGCCGCAGCGGGCCGTGGTCGTCCTGCACTACTACGAGGACCTGCCCCTCAACGAGATCGCCGAGATCCTCGGCCGGCCCGCCCCCACCGTCCGCTCTGACCACCGGCGGGCGCTCGAACGACTCCGGAAGGCACTGCGATGACCACCACCCGCGACCCGATCGAGGACCACATCCGGCGCACGCTGCACGCCGTGGCCGCGACCGTCACCGAAGCCGCCGAGCCCCAGCCGGCGGCCGCGGCGTCAACGCCGGACCCGCGCCGCCGACGCTGGGGCAAGTGGTCAGTGATCGGCGGCGCCGTCGCCATCCCGGTGCTCCTGGCCGCGGGCGCCTACGTCCGGTCGGGACCGGAGTACGTCGACCGGATCCCTGCGGACACGGTCATCGTCAGAGGCCACCTCGACGGCGATCGCTACCTGCTGGTGGAGAGCCGCCGCACCTACGGCTGCGGTGAACCGGTCCCGGGTGTCGAGCTCGTGGAGGAGGACGAGAACCTCCTCGGCAGCGAGTGGAACACGGTCCTGGAGCAGTACGGCGAGACCGGGGGCGACTGCGCGCCCGACACCCGCGAGTACCTCGCGAACCCCGCCCTCTTCAACGACGGTGGCACGACGGTGGGCGACTCCTTCGTGTGGATGTGGGCGGTCCACCCCGACGTCACCGCCGTGCGGATCACCACTGACGACGGGTCCGAGGATCTCCCGATCTACACCGTCGACGGCGCGGGATACGCGCTCTACGAGGTCCCGTCGGACGTCGATGAGTACACCGCCGAGCTGCTCATCGGGGACCAGGTGGTTCCCGGCGCGACCGAGGAGCAGCGGGTGCCGGTCGGCCGCTAGCCAACTGCCGGTCGCGTCGCCCGGGAGCGATGAGTTTCCCCGCGCGGTCCGGTCTGTCCCGGCGTACCCTGAGGAACGAAGGGCGCCGTCCCGCGCCCAACCCTCGGTTCCGGTGCTCACGCCACCGGCGGATGCGGGGGCAAAGGGGGCTTCAGCCCTCGGGGCGCCGGTCAGTGCTGTCCTTTCCGGCGGGGACGTCGCGAGCGTGAGTGGCGGCGGCACCGCCTCGAGAGGAACCGGCATGACCAGGCAACGATCCTTCAAGCGGCTGGTCCGCACCCGCATGGAGAAGACCGGCGAGAGCTACACGGCGGCGCGCGCCGTCCTGCTGGCCGCCACCTCCCCGTCGGAGGACGGGGGCGCCCCGTGGTTCGCGACGTCCGACGACCGGATCCGCGAGCGCAGCGGCCGTGGCTGGGAGGAGTGGTTCGACCTGCTCGACCAGTGGGGTGCTCCCGACATGTCGCACCGCGAGATCGCCCGGAAGGTCGCCGCTGAGCTCGGCATCGACCCGCTGGCATGGAACGCGCAGGCGATCACCCAGAGCTACGAACGGACCCGACGCGGGAAGCTCGCCGGCCAGCACGACGACGGGTTCACCGTGAACGCTTCCCGGACCATCGCCGCTCCCGCGGCCATGCTGTTCGAGGCGTTCACCGACGAGACGCCACGGGAGGCGTGGTTCCCGGCAGCGGCGTTGCGGTCGCGGTCCGCCACGGCACCGAAGCGGGCGCACTTCGACTGGGCCGACGATGGCAGCCGGGTGCACGTGTCCTTCGACGCTCGGGACGACGGCAGGACGACGGTGTCCGTGCAGCACGAGCGGCTGGCCGACGCCGGCATCGCGGAGACGACCAAGCTCGCCTGGCGGGAGCGGCTCGTCGCGCTGAAGGCGTACGTCGAGGGCGACGCCGCTCGCTAGCCGAGGTCCATCGTGTAGGTCACCGCCGTGCCCTCGAGGACGACCGTGCCGTCCCCGCGGACCACCGAGGTCTTCAGGGTGGCGATCGGCTTGTCGTCGCGCGCGGCGGTGACCTCGACCCGGCCGGTGATCAGGTCGCCCGGCCGCACGGGTGCCTTGAAGTCCCAGGTGACGTTGAGGAAGACCGTACCGGGACCGGGCAGCTTCTCGGCCACGACCGCGTTCAGGATCGCGCTGGTGACGCCGCCCTGGACGACGATCTCGCCGAACCGAGACGCCGCCGCGGCCTCCGCGTCGTAGTGGAGCGGGTTGCGGTCTCCGCTGATCTCGGTGAACCGCACGATGTCCTCCGCCGTCACCTCCCGGGTCAGCTCGGCGGTGTCACCGACGGCTGCGACGGGTCCGGTCATGGCGTGGCTCCTACGGTGCGCGGGCCTAGCGGCCGCTGGGGACGGAGGTGAACGTGCCGCTCGCGACGACCGGCTCAGAGCCGCCGGGGACGCCGTACTCGACGAGCAGCAGGGCGAGGTCGTCGTCGATCTGCTGGGCAGCGGAGTGCAGCCGCGCCAGGACTCCGGGCAGGGCCTGGTCGAAGTCGGCGGCGCCGACACCGGTCACGAGCTCGCCCAGATCGAGGAAGTTGCCGTCCCGATCGCGGGCCTCGGCGAGGCCGTCGGTGAAGAACAGCAGCCGGTCGCCCGGGTCCAGGTCGAACCGGAACGGGATCGGCTCGTCGGTGTCGAACGCAAGTCCGAGCGGCCCGGCGGGTTCGGGGATCTCGAGCTCACGCATGGTCCGGTCGTGGGTGAGCACGGGAGCGGGGTGCCCGTAGCTGACCAGCTCCACCCGGCCGGTGTCGCCGATGGAGGCGAACACCGCGGTGACGAAGTCCTCGTCGCCCAGGTGCGGCTTCAGGCTCCGGTCGCAGTGGGCGGCCAGCTGGCTCAGGGTCGGCCACTGGTGGGCAGACTCGCGGAACAGGGCCAGCACCATCGCCGCGGTCTTGACCGCGTCCAGCCCCTTGCCGCGGACGTCGCCGACGAGGAGCCGGGTCTCGCGGCCGACCGAGACCACCGCGAACAGGTCCCCGCCGATCAGTGCCTCCCGGCTCGCGGACTCGTACGCCGTGGCGAGCCGCAGCGACCCGGCCGTCGGCGGCACCGGCGTGAGGACTGCGTCCTGGGCCACCCTCGCCACCCGGGTCAGGTCCTGGATCCGCCGCTCGCGCTCCTCGCGCAGCCGGGCCACCGTCGGGGCGAGAACGGCGGTGATGACGAGCACGACGACGCGGACGCCGTTGGAGACGGCGTCCTGGTCGTTGGTGGCGACGAGGAAGATCCCGACGATCACCGTCAGGGCGGAGACGATCAGGGTGCGGACCGTGGAGCACGTGGCGCTCGCCAGGAAGGGCGCCACGGCGCAGGCGGCGGCGAGGCTGCTGCGCGGGGTGGAGAGGTCCGCGACGGCGATCGCCGCGAGGACCACGAGGGCGCCGGCGAACCAGCCCTCCGTCCTGACGAGTCGATGCACCCGCCAAGTCTCCGGCATTTGGCTTTCCGCTGCGCAGAAGCGGCGTAACTGAAACAGGTTATATTTCGCCGCGTGCCGCCCGACGTCTTCGCCCCCGCGACGCTCGGCCCGGTCCGGCTGCGCAACCGGGTGGTCAAGGCGGCGACCTTCGAGGGGCGCACGCCGGACGGCCAGGTGACCGACGGCCTGATCGACTACCACCGCGCGGTGACCGAGGGCGGGGTCGGGCTGACCACGGTCGCCTACCTCGCGGTCGCGCCGGAGGGGCGGACGCACGCCGAGCAGATCGTGGTCGGCGAGCAGACGTTGGCGGGCCTGGTGCTGCTCACCGACGCGATCCACGACACCGGGGCGGCCGTCGCGGGCCAGGTCGGTCACGCCGGGCCGGTCGCCAACGGGCGCTCCAACGGGGTGCACGCGATCAGCGCCAGCCGGATGCCCAGCCCGCTGTCGATGCAGATGATCCGCGCCGCCACCGAGCAGGACCTGACCCGGGTCACCGCGGCGTACGTCGCCGCGGCCCGCACGCTCGTGCGCGCCGGGTTCGACGTGCTCGAGCTGCACATGGCGCACAGCTACCTGATCTCGAGCTTCCTCGCGCCCGGGCTGAACCGGCGCAAGGACCGGTGGTCGGGCTCCCTGGAGAACCGGGCGCGGCTCGGCCGGCAGGTGGCGCGGGCGGTCCGCGACGCGGTCGGCGGCGACGTGGCGGTCACGGCCAAGGTGAGCCTGTCCGACGGGTTCCGGGGCGGGCTGGCCGGCGAGGAGGCGCTCGACTTCGCCCGGCTGCTCGAGGCCGACGGCACCCTCGACGCGCTGCAGATGAGCGGCGGCAGCTCGTTGATGAACCCGATGTACCTCTTCCGCGGGGACGCCCCGGTCAAGGAGTTCGCGGCCGCGATGCCGATGCCGGTGCGGGTCGGGATGCGGCTGGGTGGGAAACGGTTCCTCAAGGAGTACCCGTTCCAGGAGGCGTACTTCTGGGAGCCGGCGATGCGGTTCCGGGCGGCGCTGACGCTGCCCCTGATGCTGCTCGGTGGGATCAACCGCCGCGACACCATGGAGCGGGCGATGGAGCACGGCTTCGACTTCGTCGCGATGGGCCGGGCGCTGCTCCGCGAGCCGGACCTGGTGCGGCGGCTGGAGTCGGAGCGACAGTCCTCCGGGGTCTGCATCCACTGCAACCGGTGCATGCCGACCATCTACTCCGGCACCCGCTGCCCGGTGATCACCGACGCTCGCTGAGCGGACCATCTACCGCAAAGTTAGAACCTGTTCTAGATTGACCGGCATGACCAGATCCACCGACATCCGGAAGCCCCTGCGCGTGGTCGTGTGGTCGACCGGCACCGTGGGCCGCCACGCCATCGCGGGCATCGACGCCCATCCCGACCTCGAGCTCGTGGGGGTCTGGGTCTCCAACCCGGACAAGGACGGCAAGGACGCCGGCCGGCTCGCCGACCTCGACCGCGACCTCGGCGTCACCGCCACCATGGACCGTGACGCCCTGCTCGCGCTCGCGCCGGACGCGATCGTGCACACCGCCATGGCCGACGACCGGGTCTTCGAGTGCATCGAGGACCTGTTCGGCTTCGTCGAGGCCGGCGTCAACGTCGTCTCCAGCGGGCCGGTGCTGCTGCAGTGGCCCGAGAAGATCCTCCCCGACGAGATGCTCGACCGACTGGCGGAGGCCGGGCGGCGTACCGGCGCCAGCCTGCACGTCAACGGCATCGACCCCGGCTTCGCCAACGACGTGCTGCCGCTGTCGTTGACCAGCCTGTCGCAGCGGATCGACGAGGTCCGGGTCCAGGAGCTCGCCGACTACTCGACGTACTACCAGCCGGTCGTGATGCGCGAGATCTTCGGCTTCGGCAAGCCGATGGAGGAGAAGCCGATGCTCTGGGAGCCGGGCATCCTGACCATGGCGTGGGGGAGCGTCGTCCGGCAGCTCGCCGCCGGTCTCGGCCTGACCCTCGACGAGCCGCTCACCGAGGAGGTCGACCGGCAGCCCGCCGACCGCGACCTCGACACGGCGTCGGTGAAGATCGAGAAGGGCACCATGGGCGCCGTCCGCTTCCAGGTGATCGGCAAGGTCGACGGCGTCTCGCGGGTGGTGCTCGAGCACGTCACCCGCACGGCCGAGGACCAGATGCCCGAGTGGCCGAAGCCGTCCCAGGGCGGCGGCTGCTACCGGGTCGTCGTCACCGGCGAGCCGATGATGGACCTCGAGTTCCGCCACCACGGCGAGCACGGGGACCACAACGTCTCCGGGATGATCGTCACCGCCCAGCGGCTGGTGAACGCCGTGCCCGCCGTCGTCGCCGCGCAGGGTGGGCTGGTCACCGCCCTCGATCTCCCGCTGGTGACCGGCCGCGGCCTGGTGGCGTCGTCGTGAGCATCCTCGACCGGTTCGCGCTCACCGACCACGTCGCCGTCGTCACCGGCGCCGGCCGGGGGATCGGTGCCGCCACGGCGGTCGCGTTCGCCGAGGCGGGCGCCGACGTCCTCATCTCCTCGCGGACCGCAGACCAGCTGGAGAAGGTCGCCGACAGGATCCGCGACGCCGGCCGGCGGGCGCTCGTCGTCCCGGCCGACCTCAGCGACGTCACCGCGGTCGCCGGCCTCGCGCACGCGGCGTACGACGAGTTCGGCCGGCTGGACACGGTCGTCAACAACGTCGGGGGCACGATCCCGAACGCGTTCCTCGACACCGACGTGGCCTACCTCGAGGAGTCGTTCCACTTCAACGTGAGCACGGCGCACGCGCTGAGCCTGGCCGCCGTACCCCTGATGCTGAAGGGTCCCGACGAGGCGCAGAAGTCGATCGTCAACATCAGCTCGATGATGGGCCGGGCGTCCGGGCGCGGCTACCTCGCCTACGGCACCGCGAAGGCCGCGCTGGCGCACTGGGCGCGGCTCGCCGCGCGGGACCTGGCGCCGCGGATCCGGGTCAACGGCATCTTCGTCGGCTCGGTGATGACCAGTGCGCTGGAGTTCGTGGCCGGGGTGCCGGAGATGATGCAGCAGATGGAGGACAAGACCCCGCTCGGCCGGGTCGGAGAGGCCGAGGACATCGCCGCGGCGGCGATCTACCTGAGCTCGCGGGCCGGGCAGTACGTCACGGGCAAGATGCTCGAGGTCGACGGCGGCATCCAGGAGCCCAACCTCGACCTGAACCTGCCCGACGTCGACGCCCTAGGCTCGCGCAGGTGAGTTCGACCAGCGACACCGCCCACGCGATCTCTCCCGACTCCGGCGAGCACTGGAGCGCCGAGGGTGCCTGGCCCGTCGCGGACGGCATCCACCGGATCCCGCTGCCGCTGCCGATGGACGGGCTGAAGGCGGTCAACATCTACGTCATCGAGACCGACGACGGCCTCACCCTGATCGACGGCGGCTGGGCGATCGACGTCGCGCGGGACCTGCTCGAGAAGTGCCTGCGCTCGGTGGGCTACGGGTTCGGTGACATCCGGCGGTTCCTGGTCACCCACATCCACCGCGACCACTACACGATGGCCGCCGTGCTCGGGAAGGAGTTCGGTGCCGACGTCGCGCTGGGCCGCGGCGAGGAGCCCGGGCTGGACCTGCTCAACGACCTGGAGAACCTCACCGAGAACCCGTTCGTGCGGGCACTCATCACCGCCGGCGCGCAGGACGTGGCCGACGAGTGGGTGCGCGACGACCAGCGCCGCGAGATGCCCGACCCGGCCTGGTGGGCCTACCCGGACACCTGGCTGGAGGGCGACCTCCAGATCCCGGTCGGCGCCCGCACCCTCGACGCCGTACACACGCCGGGTCACACGCCCGGCCACTACGTCTACGCCGACCGCGCGGACGGCCTGCTCTTCGCGGGGGACCACGTGCTGCCGACGATCACGCCGTCGGTGGGCTTCACGATGCCGCCCGCCCCGCACCCGCTCGGCGACTTCATGGCCTCGCTGACCAAGGTGCGCGGCCTGCCCGACCTGCGGGTGCTGCCGGCGCACGGCCCGGTGGCGCCGTCCTCGCACACGCGGGTCGACGAGCTGCTCGCCCACCACGAGGACCGGCTGTCGCTGAGCCTGGCGGCGCTCGCGTCCGGTCCGGCCACCAGCCAGGACGTCGCCCGCCAGCTGCCGTGGACCCGGCACCACCGCACGTACGCCGACCTGGACGTCTTCAACCGCGGCATGGCGGCGATGGAGACCAAGGCGCACCTCGAGCTGCTGGTCGCCCGGGGGCAGGCGACCGTGCGTCCGGACGACGCCGGCGGGCTGGTGTTCAGCCGCGACTAGGCACGCCGCATCGGCAGGTGCGGGATCCCGTCCTCGAGGAACTCCGGCCCGCTGACCTCGAAGCCGAACGTCGCGTACCAACCGGCCAGCGGCGACTGCGCGTCCAGCACCACGTCCCGGCCCCGGCACTCGCGAAGCGCCTGCTTCATCAGGATGTCGGCGAAGCCTCGGCCGCGGGCGCCGGCCGCGACCACCACCCGGCCGATCCGCCAGCGGTCCATGTCGTCGAGCACCCGCGCATAGCCGAGCAGGGTGCCGTCCTCGTCGGAGAGCAGCAGGTGCCGGCAACCGGGCTCGAGGTCGCGGCCGTCCAGGTCGGGGTACGCGCACTCCTGCTCGACCACGAACACGTCCTGCCGCAGCCGCCAGAGGTCGTACGCCGTGCGGGCGTCGAGCTCGTCGAAGGCCAGGGCCGCGAACCTCATCGCAGGTAGCCCAGCGTCTGCCGCCACGCCTTCCGGGCCTCGGGCACGAACGGCAGCAGGGCATAGACGTGGATCAGGTCGGGCACCTCGACGTAGGTCAGCGGCCAGCCGGCCTCGGCAGCCCGGCTGGCCAGGAGCCGGCAGCCCGGCACCAGCAGGTCGCGGGTGCCGCAGAACATCAGCGCCGGCGGCAGGCCGGACAGGTCGCCCAGCGCCGGGCTGACCTCCGGCCGGGCCAGGTCCTCCGGCGAGCCGGCCCACCACTCGGCGTACGCATGGAGCTTGCCGAGGAACAGCCACGGGTCGACCTCGGCCACCTGGATCGTCTCCGGGGTGCTCGTCGACAGGTCGACCCAGGGTGAGTGGAGCAGCAGCCTCGTCGGCTGCGGGCCGCCGCGGTCGCGCAGTGCCATGGCCAGCGCGAGCGCGTAGCCGCCGCCGGCGGAGTCGCCGTACAGGACGGCGCCGCCCGGCTCCTTGCACCAGCGCTCGGCGATGTCGGTCATCGGCTCGAACGAGTCGCGCCAGCTGTGCTCGGGCGCGAGCGGGTAGTCGGGCATCACGATCCGGGCGCGCAGCGACGTCGCCAGCTTGACGGCGAACCGGATGTGGAACGGGTCGATCGGCGCCATGAACGCGCCCCCGTGCACGAACACCACCGTCCGCTCGGGTTCGGGACCCCGCGGCGAGATGACGTACGTCGGGAAGCCGCCGGTCTCCTCCACGACGACCGAGAACCGCTTGTCGAAGCGCGGCACCAGGCGGGTGGGCAGGGTCCGGTCCAGCGTGGCGTGCCAGCGCTCGATCCGGGCCCGCTCGACCTCGACGTCCTCGAGGTCGCGCGACTTGCGGACCCGGGGGACCGCCCAGGCCAGGAACTCGTGCTGCGGGCTCGGCGACATGGCGACAGCGTAGGTGTGTCACAAACCGGGGCCGGGCGGTGTCTTCGTGGCGAGCCAGCAATCCGAGGAGGAGACATGCCCAGCACGTTCCGCGTCCCGAAGGCCCAGATCACCGGCCTCTACGGCAAGCTGATCACGGCGTACGCCCGACGCACGTACGGCGAGGTCCCTGACAACCTCTACGTCCTCTGGCACAACCGCCCGGCCCTCAAGGCCGTGTTCAAGCTCGAGCAGGCCTTCGCGAAGGCCGACGCCCTCGACCCGCACCTGAAGATGTACGCGCAGATCGCCTCCGCCGGCACGATCGGCTGCACCTGGTGCCTCGACTTCGGCTACTACCTGGCCCACACCGAGGGGATGGACGAGGCGAAGGTGCGCGAGGTCCCGCGCTGGCGCGAGACCGACGTCTTCGACGCGACCGAGCGCGCCGTCCTCGAGTACGCCGAGGCGATGAGCACCACGCCGCTCGGCGTGACCGACGAGATGGTGGCCCGGCTGAACACCCTGCTCGGGCACGCGGCGGTCGTCGAGCTGACGATGATGGTCGCGATCGAGAACGAGCGCTCGCGCTTCAACGCCGCGATGGGGCTGGAGAGCCAGGGCTACTCCGACGTGTGCGAGCTGCCACTGGCCGAGCCGAGTCGGTCGAGCGCCGTACGCTCCGAGGCATGAGCAACGCCTCGGGTGCGACCGACGCCTTCGTCGACCACCGCAACCTGCTCTTCACCGTCGCCTACGAGATGCTCGGCTCGGCCGCCGACGCCGAGGACGTCCTGCAGGAGACCTGGTTGCGGTGGGCCGAGGCGGACCGGTCGGACGTGCGCGACGCCCGCGCCTACCTGGTGCGGATCACCACCCGGCTGGCGCTGAACAAGATGCGCGCCGCGGCCCGACGCCGCGAGTCGTACGTCGGTCCCTGGCTGCCGGAGCCGCTGCTCACCAGCCCGGACGTCGCCGAGGACGTCGAGCTGGCCGACAGCGTGTCCATGGCGATGCTGCTGGTGCTGGAGACGCTCAACCCGACCGAGCGGGCGGTGTTCGTGCTGCGCGAGGTCTTCGACTTCGGGTACGACGAGATCGCGGCCGCCGTCGACAAGACGCCGGCCGCTGTCCGGCAGATCGCGCACCGCGCCCGCAACCACGTGGACGAGCGCCAGCCGCGCGGCGACGTCACGCCTCGCCAGCGCGACGAGGTGGTCGCCGAGGTTCCTGCAGGCCACCGTCACCGGCGACCTGCAGGCCTGCTCGACGTGCTGGCGCCGGACGTGGTGCTGGTCACCGACGGCGGCGGCGTGAAGCAGGCGGCGCTGCGTCCGATCCTCGGCAGCGACAAGGTGAGCCGCTGGCTGGCCGCCGTCCGCCCGGAGGGCATGGACGCCGAGCTCGTCGTCGATCAACGGCGCCACCGGCGATCCGCGTCGTCCTCGACGGCGAGCTCGACTGCGCCGGCACGCTGCTCGTCGCAGGGCGGGCTGGTCACCGGCATCTACTGGGTGCGCAATCCCGGCCAAGCTGGCCCGGCTGGACGCGGTGGTCGCGCTGACCCGCTGAGGTCGTAGTCTGGGCTTCACACGACAGGGGAGCACGCGCAGGCGTGCTGAGAGTGCGGATCCGCCGCAGACCCTCCGAACCTGATCCGGTTAGCACCGGCGATAGGGAGTCACGATGAAGTCCGCGGTTGCGTTCACGCTCGCCCTCACCACGACCCTGGCCGGGTGTTCCCTGGCCGGCGGCGACCCGGAGACCGACACGTCGTCGTCCACGTCGACGTCGGAGAGTGGCGGCACGGTCGTCCTGGTCACCCACAGCTCGTTCACCCTCCCCAAGCGGCTGGTCCGCGACTTCGAGGAGGAGTCGGGCTACCAGCTCGAGGTCCGCGCCGCCGGCGACGGCGGTGCGCTCACCACCAAGCTGGTGCTCACCGCCGACAACCCGACCGGGGACGTGGCGTTCGGGGTCGACAACACCTTCGCGTCCCGGGCGCTGGACGAAGGGGTCTTCGCCGAGACCGACGTGACCCTGCCCGCCGGCGCGGAGGAGTACGCGCTCGAGGGCGACGGCGCCGACCAGATGGCGCCGGTCGACGTCGGCGACGTCTGCGTCAACATCGACAAGACCTGGTTCGCCGAGCACGACATCGCCCCGCCCGCGACCCTCGAGGACCTCGCGGACCCGGCGTACGACGGCCTGTTCGTCACCCCGTCGGCGGTGTCGAGCTCGCCCGGCCTGGCCTTCCTGCTCGCCACCGTCGCGGAGTACGGCGACGACTGGCCGGACTACTGGCAACGCCTCTTCGACAACGACGCGCTCGTCGTCGACGGCTGGACCGACGCCTACTACGGCGAGTTCACGCAGGGCGGCGAGCAGGGCACCCGCCCGATCGTGCTGTCCTACGACTCCTCGCCGGCGTTCACGGTGCCGAAGGGCGAGGACGAGTCGACCACCAGCGCCCTGCTCGACACCTGCTTCCGCCAGGTCGAGTACGCCGGCGTCCTCGCCGGCGCCGACAACCCCGAGGGTGGCCGGGCGGTGCTGGACTTCCTGCTCAGCGACGAGGTGCAGGCCGCGCTGCCGACCAGCATGTACGTCTTCCCGGTCGCCGACGGCGTCGAGCTGCCGGCCGACTGGGCGCGGTACGCCGAGCGCCCGACCGCGCCGTACGAGATGGACCCGGCCGAGATCGCCGACAACCGCGACGCCTGGCTGGAGGAGTGGCGGGACCTGGCCACGCAGTGACGCACTCGACGCGGCGCCTGCTCACCCTGGCCGCGCTGGCACTGGTGCCGGTCGCGGTGCTCGGCGTGTTCTTCGTGCTGCCGGTGAGCGCGATGCTGGCCGAGGGGTTCTGGCCCGACGGCGTCTTCGACCCCGCCGGCGTCGTGGAGGTGCTGGGCCGGCCGCGCGTGCACCGGGTCCTGTGGTTCACGCTGTGGTCCGCCGCCGCCGGTACGGCGCTCTCGGTCGCGTTCGGCCTCCCCGCGGCGTACGCGCTGCACCGGCTGGACCTGCCCGGCCGACGGGTGGTGCGGGCGCTGCTGCTGGTGCCGTTCGTGCTGCCGACCGTGGTCGTCGGCGTCGCCTTCCGCCAGCTGCTCGGCGAGGCCGGACCGCTCGGGTTCCTGGGTCTCGACCAGACCGCCGCCGCCGTGGTCGCCGGCCTGGTCTTCTTCAACGTCGCCGTCGTGGTGCGCGCCGTCGGCACGGCCTGGGAGTCGCTCGACCAGCGGCCGGCACAGGCCGCGGCGACGCTCGGTGCCACGCCCTGGCAGGTGCTGCGCACGGTGACGCTGCCCGCGCTGCGCCCGAGCATCGTGTCCGCGGCCAGCGTGGTCTTCCTGTTCTGCGCGACGGCCTTCGGCATCGTGCTCACCCTCGGCGGCGTGCGGATCGCGACCGTGGAGACCGAGATCTACCTCCTGACCACCAGCGTCTTCGACCTCCAGGCCGCCGCCGCGCTGTCCCTGCTGCAGCTCGTGGTCGTGGTCGGGCTGCTGCTGAGCGCGCAGCGGCTGCGGACGGTCCCCGACCCGACGGTCTCCCGGGTCACCGGCCGACCGCGTCGGCCCGGTCGCGGCGACCTGCCGGCGCTCGCGATGACCGTGCTGCTGCTCGTGTACGTGGCGCTGCCGATCGCCACGCTCGTCTCCGGGTCGCTGCACGTGGACGGCTCCTGGAGCCTGGCGAACTATCGCGCGCTCACCACCAGCGGCGAGGAGCAGGCGCTGCTGGTACCGGTGACCGACGCGCTCGCCGTCTCGCTGCGAACCGCCGTCGACGCCACCTGGATGTCGCTGTCGATGGGGCTGCTGGTCGCGCTGGTCGTGACCCGGCGGTCGCGGTCGCGCGCCGAGCGGCGGATCCGCGGCGGCCTGGACGCGCTGTTCATGCTGCCGCTGGGCGTCTCGGCGGTCACCCTCGGCTTCGGGTTCCTGATCGCGCTCGACGAGCCGCCGCTCGACCTGCGCGACTCGCCGCTGCTGGTCCCGATCGCCCAGGCGCTGGTGGCGCTTCCGCTCGTGGTGCGGACGATCGTGCCCGTGCTCGCCGGGATCGACGACCGGCAGCGGCAGGCAGCCGCGTCTCTCGGCGCCGGGCCGCTGCGAGCGGTGCTCACCGTCGACCTGCCGGTGGTCTGGAAGCCGCTGCTGGCCGCCGCCGGGTTCGCGTTCGCCGTCTCCCTGGGCGAGTTCGGCGCCACCTCCTTCCTCGCCCGCGACGACGCGCCTACGGTGCCGGTGGTGATCTTCCAGCTGCTCGGGCACCCGGGCCAGCTCAACTACGGCATGGCCCTGGCCGCCTCGGTCGTGCTCGCCGGGACGACGGCGCTGGTGATGCTCGCCGTCGAGCGTCTGCGCGTGCCGTCCCTGGGGGCGCTCTGATGCTCGGCCTCCGCGACGTGTCCGTGAGCTACGACGGTGTGCCCGCCGTCGTCGACGTCTCGCTCGACCTCGAGGACGGCCAGGTCCTCGCCGTGCTCGGGCCGTCGGGGTGCGGCAAGTCGACCCTGCTCCGTGCGGTCGCCGGGCTGGAGCCGGTGACCGCCGGCGGCGTCTCGTGGGACGGGGCCGACCTCGCCGGCGTACCGACGCACAAGCGGGGGTTCGCGCTGATGTTCCAGGACGGGCAGCTGTTCGGCCACCTGAGCGTGGCCCGCAACGTCGGCTACCCGCTGCGGCTGCGCCGGGCGCGGAACACCGACGCCCGGGTCGAGGAGCTGCTCGCGCTCGTCGGGCTCGAGGGGTACGGCGCCCGCCTCCCCGCGACCCTGTCCGGTGGCGAGCGGCAGCGGGTGGCGCTGGCCCGGTCGCTCGCGGTCGAGCCCCGGCTGCTGCTGCTCGACGAGCCGCTCTCCGCCCTCGACGCCGGGCTGCGCGAGCGGCTGGCCGGGGAGCTGCGGGGGATCCTCCGCGCCGCGGGGACGACCGCGCTGATGGTCACCCACGACCACGAGGAGGCGTTCACCGTGGCCGACCGGATCGCGGTGATGCGGGCCGGGCGGGTCGTGCAGCAGGGCCCGATCGACGACGTGTGGCGGAGTCCCGTGGACCCGGAGACCGCGCTGTTCCTCGGCTACGCAGCGGTGCTGCGGGAGGATGCGGCCCGCGCGCTCCTCGCGGCCGCCGGTCTGCCGGAGGCTCCGGCGGTCGCGGTCCGTCGCTCCGCCCTCGTCGTCGCATCGGACGGCGTGCTGGCCGGCACGGTCACCTCGTCCCGCATCACCCCGACGCAGGTGCGGCTGGAGGTCGAGGTCGAGCGGGTCGGGATCGTCGACGCCGTCGCGCCCCTCGACGTACACCCCGGTCCGGGCGACGTGGTGCGGCTCACGGTGGACGCCACCCGCCTCGCCATGGTCTCGGGGGCGTGAGCCCGGCCCCCTAGACTTGGCTCTCGTGTATCGCCGCGCCTACGTCCTGCTCATCGGGACGGCACTCCTCATGGGCAGCCTGGCGGTCCTGGCGGCGATCCTGCTCGACAAGAAGCTCGCGGACCCCGAGGGCTTCCTGGGGCCGTCCTGGCTGCGGCTGCCGATGCTCCTGCTCGGCGCGTTCCTGCTGGACATGCTCCCCCGCCTGATCTGGCACTCCCGGATGGACCCGCGCCGCTGGCGGGAGGTCGTCACGGACCGGGTGCGCACGCACTGGACCCGCGAGCGGCTCACCCTGGTGGTGATGGGGCTGGTCTGCTTCTACATCGTCTACGTGAGCTACCGGAACCTGAAGTCGTTCCTGCCGTTCGTGATGGGCGACGTGAAGTACGACCGCGAGCTGCACCTCGTCGACACCGCGCTCTTCCTCGGGCACGAGCCGGGCAACGTGCTGCACACCATGCTCGGCACGGACTTCTCCGCGCACATCCTCTCCGCGATCTACCTCTGGTTCCTGCCGCTGGTCCCGCTCGCGCTGACCGCGTGGCTGATCTGGTCGCGCAACATCTCGTTCGGCTACTGGTTCGCGACCTCGCAGTGCATCGCCTGGACGCTCGGGACGGCGTCGTACTACGCACTGCCGACGCTCGGCCCGGGCTTCCGCTACCCCTGGTTCTACGAGGACATCGCCCACACCCCGACGTCCGACCTGATGAGCTCGCTGTTCTATGCGAGATCCGGCGTGCTGATAGGTGGCGTCGAGGGCGCCGTCCAGTCGGTCGCGGGCTTCGCCAGCCTGCACTGCGCGATCACCCTGCTGGTCGCGCTGATGGTGCAGTACACGATCCGCTCGCGGGTCCTGCACTGGATCTTCTGGACCAACTTCGTGATCACGGTCTTCGCCACCCTCTACTTCGGCTGGCACTACGTCGCCGACGACGTGGCCGGCATCCTGATCGCGCTCATCTCCTTCTACGTCGGTGGCATCGCCAGCGGCCAGAAGTTCGAACGGCACGGCCTCTCGTCGCACCCGACGACGACCACCTCGGCCGTCCCCGTCGACGCCGACTGACTCGCTCGTTCCGTCGGGATAGTCCACGACGGATAGGTCCCTCTTCGGCCCTTCCACGAGCACATTCGTCGTGGACTATCCCGGCGCGCGTGAATTACAAGAATGTAGTTCGTCAAGCCGACACGCCGGTGACTGGTGGGAAATTTGGGAAAACTGTTCCTTTTGTGACGCAAGCGCATTAGCGTGCCGGGAGTGCCTCGAGCGATGGGGAAGTCGCTCGAGGCACCACCACACACATCGAGGAGACGCTTTCCGTGCGACGAGCCATGGGGATAGCCGCCGCCATTGCGCTGACTCTGGTGGCGGGCAGTGCCGCCGCCGACGAGGAGATGCCGTCGCGCCAGGAGGTCAAGGACGCCAAGCAAGCGGCCCAGGCCGCCGAGCGCGACGTCGCCTCGGTGCAGGCCGACCTGGTGCTGGCCAACCAGCGCCTCCAGGAGTCCGCGATGCGCGCCGCGCAGGCCGCCGAGGCCTGGAACGGCGCCCGCTACGAGCTGCAGCAGGCCCGCGCCGAGGCGCGTGCGGCGGAGAAGCGCTCCGCGATCGCCAACGCCGACGTCAGCCGCCAGCGCGACGCGTACGCCGACGCGATCACCACGTCGTACCAGCTCTCCCCGGGTCTCACCGGGCTCAGCGCGATGTCCAGGGCCGACGGCATCGAGGACGTCATCGACCAGGCCAACACCATGCAGAACGCCGAGGACGCGCTCGACGGCAACTACGACGAGTTCCGCGCCGTCCTCGACCCTCGCCGACGTGGCGACCGACCAGGCGCAGGCGGCCCGCGAGAAGGCGATGGACCTCCAGGTGAAGGCGCGCGAGGCGCGGGACGCCGCCCGTGCGGCGGCCGACTCCGCGGCCGCCGAGGCCAGCGCGATCGCGGCGGAGAAGGACGGCCTGATCGCCGAGATGGCGCGGCTCCAGGACATCGGGGTGAAGCTCGCCGAGCGCCGGCAGTCGGCGCTCGAGGAGCAGGCCGCCGCGGCCGCAGCGGCCGCCGCCGAGGCCGAGGCCCAGGAGGCAGCCGAGCAAGCGGCCCAGGAGGCCGCCCAGCAGGAGCAGCAGCAACAGGAGCAGGACCAGCAGGACCAGCAGGACCAGCAGGACCAGGGCGACGGCGGTAACGACCCCAGCCCCGACCCGAACCCGTCGCCGCCCAGCCCGCCGAGCCCGCCCAGCCCGCCCGCCCCGTCCGGTGGCGCCGGTGCCGCGATCGGCTTCGCGCGGGCCCAGCTCGGCGAGCCCTACCGCTGGGGCGCGGCCGGTCCGAGCTCGTGGGACTGCTCCGGCCTGACCATGGGCGCCTGGAACGCGGGCGGCAAGTACCTCCCGCACTACTCGGTCGCGCAGTACGAGCAGTCGACCCCGATCTCGCCGTCGTCGATCCAGCCCGGTGACCTGCTGTTCTGGGGGTCGTCGAGCTCGCCCTCGTCGATCTACCACGTGGCGCTGTACGTCGGCGGCGGGCAGATGATCCACGCCCCGCGGACCGGCCGGCCGGTGACCCAGGAGTCGATGTATTACTGGATCCCGCCGAACTTCTACGCCCGGCCCTGAGCCAATCGGCCCGGCTGACCAGACCAGCCCGGCACCCGAGCGTGGGACGAAACCTGGCGGCGACATACCAGGAGTAGGTTCTCCGCCATGGCCACCGACACCCTGTCGCCCACCGCCGACGACTCGGCGGCGTACGCCCAGCCCGCGATCGACGTCCCGGCCCTGACCGCTCTGCTCGACGGGCCGTACGCCGAGATCCGCGAGCTGGTGCGCACCAACCTCGCCGAGGCGGCTGACGTCCTCGTCGATGCCGAGACCATGTCCCGCGACGACTTCCGGGACCGGGTCCGCGACCTCGTGGTCGCGATGGCGTCGACCGGCCAGACCGGCATGGGCTTCCCCGAGGAGTACGGCGGCGGTGGCGACATCGGCGCCTCCATCGCGGCGTTCGAGACCCTGGCCTTCGGCGACCTGTCGGTGCTGGTGAAGGTCGGCGTGCAGTTCGGCCTGTTCGGCGGCGCGATCCTGC
Source organism: uncultured Actinomycetota bacterium (assembly GCA_963803235.1). Lineage (GTDB taxonomy): Bacteria > Actinomycetota > Actinomycetes > Propionibacteriales > Nocardioidaceae > Nocardioides. Next base: position 354,068 of record CAWDLL010000006.1, on the reverse strand, counting down.
AGCTCGGGACCGAGGAGCACCACGCGGCGTACCTCCCGGACCTGATCACCGGGAAGCTGATGGGCTGCTTCGCGATGACCGAGACCGGCCACGGGTCGAACGTGCAGGCGCTCGGCACCGTCGCGACGTACGACCCGGAGACCGAGGAGTTCGTGCTCACCACGCCCGACGACGAGTCGCGCAAGGACTACATCGGCAACGCCGCCCGGCACGCGCATGCGGCTGTGGTGTTCGCGCAGCTCGAGGTCGGCGGCGCGTCCGAGGGCGTGCACGCGTTCATCGTGGACATTCGCAGGGAGGGCAAGACCGTGCCCGGGGTGCGGATCGAGGACTGCGGACGCAAGGTCGGACTGAACGGTGTCGACAACGGCCGGATCTGGTTCGACGGACTGCGGGTCCCGCGCACCGCGCTGCTCAACCGGTTCGCCGACGTCAGTCCGGCCGGCGACTACACCTCCGCCATCGAGAACCAGAACCGCCGCTTCTTCACCATGCTCGGCGCCCTGGTCCAGGGTCGGGTCTGCGTCGGCGGCGCCGGCATCAACGCCGCCAAGGTCGCGCTCACCATCGCGACGAGGTACGGCGACCGCCGGCGGCAGTTCAACGCCACGTCGGAGGACGCGGAGGAGCTGCTGCTCGACTACGGCATGCACCAGCGGCGGCTGTTCCCGCTGATCGCCCGCACCTACGCCCTGCACTTCGCGCAGGAGGTCGTGGCAGCCCAGCTGCACGAGGTGTTCTCGGGGATCACCGACGACGAGCACGTCCGTCGCGAGCTGGAGTCCCGCGCCGCCGGCACCAAGGTGGTCGGCACCTGGCACGCGACCACCACCATCCAGGAGTGCCGCGAGGCGTGCGGCGGCGCCGGCTACCTCTCGGAGAACCGGTTCGACGCCCTGAAGGCCGACACCGATGTGTTCACGACCTTCGAGGGCGACAACCACGTGCTGCTCCAGCTCGTCGCCAAGGGCCTGCTCACCGACTACGCCAGCGAGTTCGAGGACATGGACCAGTTCGGGATGGTCCGGTTCGTGGCCGGGCTGGCCGTGGACACCGTCATCGAGAAGACCAACGTGCACAAGCTGATCGAGCGGATCCGCGACGTACTGCCCGGCGGCGACGAGTGGGACCAGGAGGCCGGGCTGCTCGACCCGAACTACCAGCTGATGATGCTGCGGTTCCGGGAGGAGCACATGCTGGCCGGCGTCGCCCGCCGCCTCAAGCGCGGCATCGACAACAAGATGAACCCCGGCGAGGTGTTCTCCCGCGTGCAGGACCACGTGATCGGCGCGGCCCGGGCGCACGTCGAGCGGCTGGTGCTGGAGGCGTTCGTCGACAAGGTGCGCACCGTCGAGGACCCCGACCTGAAGGTCGCGCTGAACCTGCTCTGCGACCTGCACGCGCTCACCACGATCGAGGCCGACCGGGCCTGGTTCATGGAGCACGGTCGGCTCACCAGCCAGCGGTCCAAGGCGATCAGCCGCGAGATCAACGGGCTGTGCCGCAAGCTGCGCCCGCTCGCCGTCGACCTGGTCGACGCGTTCGGCGTACCTCCCGAGATGCTCCGCTCACCCGCGCTCATCGGATGACCATGGCGCTCCCTCGGGTGGGCAAGGCCTTCGGCGCCTGGAGCGACGACCCGCTCTGGGCGACGTTCTACGACTGGACCGTCGAGCACCCGGGTGCGGGTGGTGCGCTGTGGCGGCTGGGGATCGGCAGCGACCTGCGGCTGCTGTACGACGCCGCTTCCGAGATCGGTCGGCAGGAGCCGGGTGCCCGGATCCTCGACGTCCCCTGCGGTGGCGGGGTCGCGCTGCGCGGCCTGCGAGCGGGACAGGGCGTCTCGTACGTCGCCGCCGACATCTCGCCGACCATGCTGGACCGGACGATGGAGGCCGCCCGCGCCCGCGGAGTCGCCGACCAGGTGGAGCCGCGCACCGCCGACGTGGGCGAGCTGCCGTTCGCCGACGGAGAGTTCGACCTGGTGGTGTCCTTCACGGGGCTGCACTGCTTCCCCGACCCGCGAGGGGCCGTCACGGAGATGGTGCGGGTGCTCGCGCCGGGCGGAGTACTCACCGGCAGCGCGGTGCTCAACGACACCGGCGCCCGCTACGAGCCGATGCGCCGGGTCGGGCGACGCGCCGGACTGCTCGGCCGCGGTTGCACCGGCGCCGAGGTGCAGGCCTGGCTGGCCGAGGACGGGCTGACCGACGTGACCCTCCGGATCTCCGGCGCCATCGGCTACTTCCGCGCAGCGAAAGGTTGACCCGTCGTTAATTAACGGCGGGTCAACGGGTCAGTGGGCGGAGGGGTTGTCCTTGAACCGCTGGAACGAGGCGTGCACCTCGGCCTCGGCCTCGGTGCGGCCGACCCACTCGGCGCCCTCGACGGACTTGCCGGGCTCGAGGTCCTTGTAGACCTCGAAGAAGTGCTGGATCTCCAGCCGGTCGAACTTCGAGACGTGGTTGATGTCGCGCAGGTGCTCGAGGCGCGGGTCGTGGGTCGGGACGCACAGCACCTTGTCGTCGCCGCCGGCCTCGTCGGTCATCCGGAACATGCCGATCGCGCGGCAGGCGATCAGGCAGCCGGGGAAGGTCGGCTGCTGGAGGACGACCAGCGCGTCGAGCGGGTCGCCGTCCTGGCCGAGGGTGTTCTCGATGTAGCCGTAGTCGGCGGGGTACGCCGTCGACGTGAAGAGCATCCGGTCGAGCCGGATCCGGCCCGTCTCGTGGTCGACCTCGTACTTGTTGCGCTCACCCTTCGGGATCTCCACCAGTACGTCGAACTCCAGCACGTCGCCCTCCACCATCGTCACGAACACCCAAAGTCTGTAGGCCCGGTCCGGCCACGCCGACCAGTCTCCCGCACAATGACCCCAAACGCGCAGCCGGGAAGGGGCTTGGGGTGGGGAGACGTGACCGAGACCACGGGAGGGGTGCGTTCTGGCGCTGGTTCCCCGTGGTCCTCGTGCTGGCCCTCCTGGCCGGCGCCGGCGCGGCGTACCGCTTCGACCTCGGCGACGCGCTGGTTCGACACCGACGAGCCCGACCCGGGGACCGAGCCGGCCGCGGTGGCTCCGCCGCCCGGGCTGACCCTGCCGGCGCTCTCCGCGCCGCCGCCGGTCGCCGAGGCCACCGACGGGACCGGTCCGTCACCCGCCAAGATCCGCCGGGCACTGCAGCCGCTGCTCTCCGACAAGGACGTGGGCCGCCGGCTGTTCGCGGTCGTCGGCGGCGTCGAGGGCAACGGAAGCGCCTTCACCTGGGGCAACTCGACGGCGATCCCGGCATCGACGACCAAGCTGCTCACCGCCACGGCGGCGCTCGAGGTCCTCGGACCGGACACGAGGTTCGAGACGCGGGTGGTGCGCGGCTCCGGGCGCCGGATCGTGCTCGTCGGCGGCGGTGACCCCCTGCTCTCGCGCACGCCGGACACCGGCGACGACGCCTGGCCGCACCGGGCCGACGTGGTCGGCCTGGCCCGGCAGACCGCGCAGGCGCTGAAGGACGCGGGCCGCACCAGGGTCACCCTCTCCTACGACGACTCCCTGTTCTCCGGTCCGGCCGTCAACCCGCACTGGCCGAACGACTACGTCCCCGACGGCGTCGTCTCGCCGATCACCGCCCTGTGGCTGGACGAGGGGCGGGCCGCATCGCGGCTTCGGCCGCGTCGCCGACCCGTCGGCAACGGCGGCCGACCGAGTTCGCCGGTCTGCTCGGCCGGTTCGGCGTGAAGGTCACCGGGCCGCCGAAGCCGGGGCACGCGGCGTCGGGCGCGGACGAGGTGGCCTCGGTCTCCAGCGCGCCGCTGTCGCAGATCGCGGAGTGGGTGCTCACCGTGAGCGACAACGAGGCGGCCGAGGTGCTGGGCCACCACGTCGGGCTGGCCGTCTCCGACGAGGGCAGCTTCGAGGCCGGCGTGGACGGAGTGCTCCGCACGCTGCGCCGGCTCGGCGTCCGCCTCGACGACACGACCCGCCTGTACGACGGCAGCGGGCTGTCGCGCGAGAACCGGCTCGGGCCGGACACCCTGATGGACGTCCTCCGGGTGGCCGCGGACCCCGACCGTCCCGAGCTGGACGCGACTCTCACCGGGCTCCCCGTCGCCGGCTTCACCGGATCGCTGGAGGACCGGTTCGCGGACACCGCGCCGTCCGGGCGCGGGCTGGTCCGGGCCAAGACGGGGACCCTCACCGGGGTCAGCTCGCTGGCCGGCACGGTCACCGACCAGGACGGCACCACCATGGTGTTCGCCCTGATGGCCGACCGGGTCAAGCTGCAGAACACCCTCGACGCCCGCGAGGCGCTCGACGACGCCGCGGCCGCACTCGCGGCCTGCCACTGCTCGCTGGCGGGTCGTTGACCGGCATCGGCCGGTTGCGGGCCGCGCGTAGGGTCACCGCATGAACGCCTCCATGGTCGACTGGGACCTCGCGGTCTCCCTGGGCTCGCGGATCGCGGGTGACGGACCCGTCGTGACCGCGGCCGAGGCCGCGGAGGCGGTCACCGCCCTCCGCCGCGACGCCGACCGGTCGACCGGGCTGGTGCGCGACTACACCGGGCTGGTCGCCGAGGAGCGGACGGCGCCGGTGCTCGTCGTCGACCGCCGCGGGTGGGTGCAGGCCAACGCGGACGGCTTCTCGACCGTCCTCGGCCCGGTGATCGACAAGCTGTCCGACAAGAAGGGTGCGCCGAGCGGCGTCTCCCTCGCGGTCGGGTCGCGGGTGACCGGCGCGGAGGTCGGGCTGCTGCTCGGCTTCCTGGCCAGCAAGGTGCTCGGCCAGTTCGACCCCTTCCACGCGCCCCACGGGCGGCTGCTGCTCGTCGCCCCGAACATCGTCCACGTCGAGCGCGAGCTGCACGTCGACCCCGCCGACTTCCGGCTGTGGGTGTGCCTGCACGAGGAGACGCACCGGGTGCAGTTCACCGCCGTCCCCTGGATGCGCGACCACCTGTTCGCCGAGATGGGCGCGCTCGCCGAGACCATGGAGCCCTCGAAGCTCCTCGACGACGGCTTCAAGCGGATCTCCGAGGCCGTGCGCTGCCGGCGGCAGCCTGATGGAGGTGCTCGGCACCCCCGAGCAGCGGGAGATCATGGACCGGGTCACCGGTGTCATGTCGCTCCTCGAGGGCCATGCGGACGTCGTCATGGACGGCGTCGGTCCGGGCGTGATCCCGTCGGTCGCCGACATCCGCCGCAAGTTCAACCGCCGCCGCAAGGGCGTCGGCACCCTCGACCGCCTGCTGCGACGGGTGCTGGGTCTCGACGCGAAGATGGCGCAGTACCGCGACGGCGCCAAGTTCGTCCGCGGCGTGGTCGACAAGACCGGCATGGCCGAGTTCAACGCCGTCTGGGAGCGCCCCGAGAACCTCCCCAGCAAGGCCGAGATCGCCGACCCCTCAGCCTGGATCACCCGGGTCCTCTAGCGGCTGATGTCGCTCCACCCGGCCGTCGCCGCCGTGCGCCTCGCCGTACGGCGCGGGCTGGCGGACCTCGACCCCGGAGCCACCGTGATCGTGGCGTGCTCCGGTGGGGCGGACTCCCTGGCCCTGCTGGCCGGCACCGTCTTCGAGGCCGAGAAGTCTGCGTGGCACGTCGTCGGCGCCACGGTCGACCACGGGCTCCAGGACGACTCGGCCGCCCAGGCGGAGCGTGTGGTCGCGCAGATGGTCGCCCTGGGCGCGGCCGAGACCCTGAGCGCACGGGTCAGCGTCGAGGGCGGTGGGCTCGGCCCGGAGGCGGCTGCCCGGCAGGCGCGGTACGCCGTGCTCGGCGAGGTCGCGGAGCGCTTCGGCGCCGCTGCCGTCCTGCTCGGGCACACCCGCGACGACCAGGCGGAGACGGTGCTGCTGGGGCTCGCCCGCGGTTCGGGGGGCCGGTCACTGGCCGGGATGCGCCGGACGTTCGACCACTACCGCCGACCCCTGCTGGACCTGTCCCGCGCAGACACGGTGGCGGCCTGCGCGGCGGAGGGCATCGAGTTCTGGGCCGACCCGCACAACGACGACCCCCGCTTTGCGCGTTCCCGCGTCCGGACCACCGTGCTGCCGGTCCTCGAGCAGGAGCTCGGGCCCGGCGTCGCCGAGGCGCTCGCCCGCACCGCCGACCAGCTCCGCGCCGACATGGACCTCCTCGACGAGCTGGCGGAGTCGGCTCTCGACGGGCTCGGCGACCGGCTCCCGGTCGCGGAGCTCGCCGCCCAGCCCGCTCCCGTACGCCGACGCGTGCTGCGGCTGGCCGCCCTGGCCGCCGGGGCGCCGGCGTCCGAGCTCTTCCACGAGCACGTGCTGGCGATGGACGCCCTGATCACCGACTGGCACGGCCAGCGGTGGATCGACCTCCCCGGCCGACTGCGCTTCCTGCGCCGCGAGGGCCTGCTGGGTTTCGAACGCACCGGCTGAGGGAAATCACTGGGAAGCGGCTGTCTGCTGCCGATGGGCACCGTGTCGCGCACTCGCGCGCCCCTTGCCCCCTGCCTGGAGGACCCATGTTCCGGACCCGCACCGTCGCCGTACTCGCCTCGATCGCCATCGGCGCCGCCGGGGTGCTCACGACCGGCGGTGGCTCGGCCGCCAGCCAGGCCGAGTCCTTCGTGGGTGTGCGCCTGCCCGCCGTCGAGCCCGCGCCGGGCAACGGTTTCATCGTCGGCGTCGTGCAGGACGGCAACCGCGACCTCGACAACGTCCTGGTCACCGCGGTCGGTCCCGACAACGGCTCCGACCTGACCTACGAGAGCCCCCGTCCGGGTGGCCCGCAGCACGGCTTCTACCGGATCGAGGTCCCGGCGGGCCGCTACCGCCTGAGCTTCGAGCGCGCCGGCTACGTCGACGAGAAGCTGACCGCCCGGTGCGCGTGGTGGACGGCGACACCACGGAGGCCCCGACGGTCACGCTGGCCCGGCCCACCCGGTGCTCGGCCAAGCTCAAGGACAGCCGGATCACGCCGGCCGAGCGGGCCAAGGTCGTCGTCATCGTCAGCTCCAAGGCGACGCCGACCGGCGCGGTCACCGTGAAGAACGGTCGCAAGGTCGTCGGCACCGGCAAGCTCCGCAAGGCCGACGACGGCAGCGTGACGGTCACCCTGCCGAAGCTCGCCAAGGGCACCTACCAGCTCACGGCCAACTACGCCGGCTCCCAGACGGCCGCCGCGGCGAAGTCGCCCGCGGTCAAGCTGACGGTCGCGAAGCCGAGGAACCACCGGTACGCCGCGGCGTACCTCCCGAACTTCCGCTGACCGGGCTCCCTCTACGTCGCGGCGGCCAGACACTAGGCTGCCGCGCATGGACTCAGCCCATGTGGAGAACGACCTCGTCAACGTGCTCTTCACCGAGAAGCAGATCCAGGACCGGCTCGGCGAGCTGGCCCAGGAGATCGAGGGCGACTACGAGGGCAAGGACCTCCTGATCGTCGGGATCCTGCGCGGTGCGGTGATGGTCATGGCGGACCTGGCCCGCAGCTTCAGCCGGCACCTCGAGATGGACTGGATGGCGGTGTCGTCCTACGGCTCCGGCACCAAGTCCAGCGGCGTTGTCCGGATCCTCAAGGACCTCGACACCGACATCTCCGGCCGGCACGTGATCATCGTCGACGAGATCATCGACACCGGGCTCACGCTGTCCTGGCTGACCTCCAACCTCGGCTCGCGCGAGCCGGCCAGCGTGGAGATCTGCACGCTGCTCCGCAAGCCCGAGGCGCTGCAGATGCCCGTCGACGTGAAGTACGTGGGTTGGGACATCCCGAACGAGTTCGTCGTCGGCTACGGCCTGGACTACCGCGAGCGGTACCGCAACCTGCGCGACATCGGTACTCTCGCGCCGCACGTCTACTCCTAGCGGGCGGTCGCCGACGGGCATTTCGCGGCTCCGCCTGAGAGAATGCCGATTGGTGACGACGTGTAACGTCGATACCTCCATCGAGCCTTCGCGGCCGCCGGGCACCCCGGGGGCGGTGGAGCGTCGTACCCCGTTCGAAAGAAGCCTGTGAAGCGCATATTCAAGGGTCCGTGGCTGTGGAGCCTGCTCGCCGTGATCGGCGTCCTCCTCGCCCTCCAGTACTTCGCCACCAGCGGCGAGTACGACGAGATCACGACCTCGCAGATGAACGACTACATCGCCAAGGGCGAGGTCTCCGAGGTCACCTTCATCGATGGTGACCAGAAGATCGAGGCCACCCTCGACGACGACGTCGATCGCTCCGGCGGCCAGAAGGTGATGACCTACTGGCTCACCGACACCCAGGCCGCGATCGAGCGCCAGGTGGCGGTGGGCGTCGAGAAGGGCACGATCGAGAAGTACACGACCGACGTGGCCAAGCCGAGCGTGCTCGGCCAGGTGCTGTTCTCGTTCGTCCCGATCCTGCTGATCATCCTGGTCTTCCTGTGGCTGATGAACAGCGTGCAGGGCGGCGGCGGTCGTGGGGTCATGCAGTTCGCCAAGTCCAAGGCGAAGCTGATCTCCAAGGACATGCCGAAGAACACCTTCTCCGACGTCGCGGGGTGCGAGGAGGCGATCGAGGAGCTCGGCGAGATCAAGGAGTTCCTCCAGGAGCCCGCGAAGTTCCAGGCCGTGGGCGCCAAGATCCCCAAGGGCGTGCTGCTCTACGGACCGCCCGGCACCGGCAAGACCCTGCTCGCGCGCGCCGTCGCCGGCGAGGCGGGCGTCCCCTTCTACTCCATCTCCGGCTCCGACTTCGTCGAGATGTTCGTCGGTGTCGGTGCCTCCCGCGTGCGCGACCTGTTCGAGCAGGCGAAGGAGAACGCCCCCGCGATCGTCTTCATCGACGAGATCGACGCCGTCGGCCGGCACCGTGGCGCCGGCATGGGCGGCGGCCACGACGAGCGCGAGCAGACCCTCAACCAGCTGCTCGTCGAGATGGACGGCTTCGACGTCCGCGGCGGGGTCATCCTGATCGCCGCCACGAACCGGCCCGACGTGCTCGACCCGGCCCTGCTGCGCCCCGGCCGCTTCGACCGGCAGATCGCGGTCGACGCGCCCGACCTCAACGGCCGGCACATGATCCTCAAGGTCCACTCGCGCGGGAAGCCGATGTCGCAGGACATCGACCTGATCAGCGTGGCCCGACGCACGCCCGGGTTCACCGGCGCCGACCTCGCCAACGTGCTCAACGAGGCGGCCCTGCTCACCGCCCGCCGGAACGAGAAGCTGATCACCAACTACGCGCTCGACGAGGCGATCGACCGCGTGATCGCCGGCCCGCAGCGGCGTACCCGCCTGATGAGCGAGAAGGAGAAGCTCGTCACGGCCTACCACGAGGGCGGCCACGCCCTGGTCGCCGCGGCGCTGCCCGGCTCCGACCCGGTGCACAAGGTGACGATCCTGCCCCGCGGTCGGGCGCTCGGCTACACGATGGTGCTGCCCGACGAGGACAAGTACTCCCAGACCCGCAGCGAGCTGCTCGACAAGCTCGCCTACATGATGGGCGGCCGGGCCGCGGAGGAGATGGTCTTCCACGACCCGACCACCGGCGCCGGCAACGACATCGAGAAGGCCACGAACCTGGCCCGGGCGATGGTCACCCAGTACGGCATGACCGAGAAGCTCGGCGCGATCCGGCTGGGCGAGGCCAACTCCGAGCCGTTCCTGGGCCGTGACATCGGGCACGCCCGCAACTACTCCGAGGACGTCGCCGCCAAGGTCGACGAGGAGACGAAGCTGCTGCTGGCGACCGCGCACCAGGAGGCCTTCGACATCCTCGAGGACAACCGCGACGTCCTCGACGACCTCGTGCTCCAGCTGCTCGACAAGGAGACGCTGGACAAGGAGGAGGTCGCCCGGATCTTCGAGCCGCTGCGCCGGAGCCCGGCTCGCCCCGCATGGACCGGCTCGCCGGACCGCAACCCGTCGGACATCCCCCCGATCGAGATCCCGCAGGCGATCCGGGACCGCGTCAACGGCAACGGCGTGATCGGCGCCGAGGAAGGCGAGGGCGGCGTCGTGATCACCCCGCCCGGTGCCGGTGGCGACGTCCACGGTGACCCGGGCCTGGGGGCCCCGCCGACCACCCCGCCCGACGCTGCGATGACGGATCCGATCAGCCTGCCCGCACGCGACGTCCCGGAGTTCGACTACGACCGGGCCGAGCGCGCCGTGCGCGAGCTGCTGGTCGCGATCGGCGAGAACCCCGACCGGGAGGGCCTCAAGGACACCCCGGCGCGGGTCGCGCGGGCGTACGCCGAGCTGACGTCCGGGATGCGGATGGAGCCCGAGGACGTGCTCACCACGACGTTCGACATCGGCCACGACGAGATGGTGCTGGTCCGCGACATCGAGCTCTGGTCGATGTGCGAGCACCACCTGGTCCCGTTCACCGGCGTCGCGCACGTCGGCTACATCCCCGCTGAGAGCGGCAAGATCACCGGCCTGTCGAAGCTGGCCCGGCTGGTCGACCTCTACGCCAAGCGGCCGCAGGTCCAGGAGCGGCTGACCACCCAGATCGCCGACGCGCTGATGGAGATCCTCGAGGCCCGCGGCGTGATCGTGGTGATCGAGGCCGAACACCTCTGCATGACCATGCGCGGCGTCCGCAAGGCCGGGGCCCGGACCATCACCTCGGCGGTGCGCGGGATCATGCACAAGTCCGCCACCCGCGCGGAGGCAATGGCGCTCATCCACCGGAACGGATGACCGAGTGACGACGCCGTCCGGCCACGGCCTGCCGCGGTTGATGGGGGTCGTCAACGTCACCCCCGACTCGTTCTCCGACGGCGGCCGCTGGGCCGATCCCGAGGCGGCGATCGCTCACGGCCGCGACCTCCTGGCCGACGGCGCGGACATTCTCGACATCGGCGGCGAGTCCACCCGGCCGGGCGCCACCCGCCCGCTGGTCGAGGAGGAGCTGTCCCGGGTGGTCCCGGTGATCAAGAGCCTCGCCGCAGACGGGGCGGTCGTCTCCGTCGACACGATGCGCGCCGAGGTGGCGCGGGCAGCGGTGGAGGCCGGGGCGAGCATCGTCAACGACGTCTCCGGCGGCCTGGCCGACCCGGACATGCACCGGGTGGTTGCCGACCTGGGGGCGACGTACGTCGCGATGCACTGGCGGGCGCACAGCGACCGGATGGTCGACCACGCCGTGTACGACGGGCCGGGCGGCGTCGTGGCGGCGGTCCGTGCGGAGCTCGAGGAGCGCGTCGACGCCCTGCTGGCCGCGGGCGTCGACCGGTCGCGGATCCTGCTCGACCCCGGGCTGGGCTTCGCCAAGACGGCCGCCCAGAACTGGGAGCTGCTGCGCGGTCTCGACGAGATCGCCGGCCTCGGCTTCCCGCTGCTGGTGGGCGCGAGCCGCAAACGTTTCCTCGGGGACGTGCTCGCCGCCGGCGACGGCGGGCCGCGACCGGTGGACGAGCGCGAGTACGCCGGCACGACGCTCACCGTGCTGCTGGCCGCTCGCGGGGTCTGGGGGCTGCGCGTGCACGACGTCCGCGCGCACCGTGACGTGCTGCGGGTGCTGGCGCGGATGGAGGGCGAGGAATGACCGACGAGCTGACGGACGAGCTGACTGTCAGGGGCATCGAGTGCTTCGGGCACCACGGCGTCTTCGACTTCGAGAAGCGCGAGGGCCAGACCTTCGTGGTGGACCTCACACTCGGCATCGACACCGCGCCTGCGGCGGCCTCCGACGACTTGCGCGACACCGTCGACTACGGAAGTCTCGTGGCTTCGGTGCAAGCCGCCGTGGAGACAGATCCGGTCGACCTGATCGAGACTCTGGCCCAGCGGATCGCGGGTGTCTGCCTCTTGGACGACCGTGTTGAATGGGTCAGGGTGACGGTTCACAAGCCGGATGCGCCCATCGAAGCGACGTTCTCGGACGTCGCGCTGACGATCACCCGGAAACGTGAGGGCCGACGTGACTGAGACCCCCAACCCGAACATCATCGACGCGGACACGTTGACGGGTGAGATGCGCCCGATCCGGCAGGCAGTGCTGGCCCTGGGCTCGAATCTCGGTGAGCGGCTCGCGGCCCTCCAGGGCGCGGTGGACGCGATCGCCGACACCCCCGACGTGTGGGTGACCGCCGTGTCCCCCGTCTACGAGACCGAGCCGGTCAACGCCCCCGAGGGCTCCGGGAACTTCCTGAACGCCGTGGTCGTGATCGACACGACGCTGGCCGCGACGCGGCTGATGGACCGGGCGCTTGCCATCGAGGACGCGTTCGACCGGATGCGCAGCGAGGTCCGCAACGCACCCCGCACCCTCGACGTCGACCTGGTGGTCGTCGGTGACCGCCGCTCCGACGACGAGTCGCTGCGTCTGCCGCACCCGCGCGCGGCCGAGCGGCCCTTCGTGCTCCGTCCGTGGCTCGACGTCGACCCCGGCGCCGTACTCCTCGACGCCGGGCCGGTCGCCGAGCTGCTCGAGAAGGCCGACGAGGGTGGCATGACGCGCCGGGACGACCTGGCGCTCGAGCTCCAGTGACCGCTGACCCACCCGACGAGGAACCGTCGGGCGGGGGTCGGCTGCGTCCGACCACGCCGGGTGCGATCACGGCGTGGTTCGCGGTCGGGCTGGTCGGCGGCTGGCTGGTCCGCCCCGTCGCAGAGCGGATGCAGGGGACCGCGCCGATCGTCACCTGGCTCCAGCCGCTCGCTCTCTTCATCGTGGCGGCGATCCTCGGCGGCACCGCGTGGATCACCTGGCGGCAGCTGCAGGTGCGCCGTACCTGGATCGAGCCGCACCGGGCGGTCAACCGTTTCGTGCTCGCGCGGGCCTGCGTCCTGGTGGGCGCGCTCGTCGCCGGCGGCTACTTCGGGTACGCCGTTGCGTGGCTCGGCGTCGACACCGAGTTCGGTACGCAACGGGTCTGGCGCTCGGTCGCCGGCGGGCTCGCCGGCGTGTCGATCGTCATCACAGCCGTGCTCCTCGAGCGAGCGTGTCGCGTCAGATCGGACGACGAAGAGTCCTAACCTGACCCCATGTCTTCCCCCCAGGCACGTCGCAGACAGCGGAGCACCAGGCTCACCGTCGCTGTCGTTCTGATCGTCGTCGCGGCGCTGGCAGTTGCCGGCGGCGCACTCAGCGGCTCGTGGCTCCTCGTCACGTCCGCTGCCGTCCTCGGTGTGGTGCTCGGCGCTTCGGCGACCCGCATCACCCACTCCGAGCTGTTGCAGACCCGCCGCGACGCTGCCCGTGACCGCGCCGAGCAGGCACAGGCCTACCGAGCGCTGACCGATGCCCGCACCGCCGAGCACGCCGAGTTCACCGCGAGCATGGACGCGCGGGTCGAGCGGCAGGAGACCGCCCTGTCCGAGCTGGAGGTCGCGCTGACCTCCGCCCAGAAGCGGGCCGCCGACGCGACCCGCAAGTTCAACGCCGAGGCCCGCCGGGCCGACGCCGCCGAGCGCGAGGGCCAGGAGTACGCCGCCCGCCTCGAGGAGTCCGAGGAGCGCGCCGCCGCGGCGACCCTCCGCGTGGCCGAGCTCGAGCAGGAGATCGACGTGGTCCGCGCGGAGCTGCAGGTCTGGCACTCCGAGCCGTACCGCCGCCACGCCTGACTCACCGAGCGTTCGCTGACCCGTCCGAAACTTTCGGGCGGGTCAGCGCTTTCTCGGGTGTGCGGCACAATCAGGTCCCGTGATCCCCGAGGACAGCCGGTTCGAGAAGGACCCCGACGAGGTCATCCCCGAGGATGCTCCGCTCCCGCCGGGTTGGGAGGTCGGGACCCCGGACCCCTCGGACCGGTTCGACGTCGCCCGGCTGACCCAGTTGCTCCGAGCCCACGAGCGGCACGGCCGCGGCTGGGCCGGCTCGTCGGTCGACGACGTCCTGGTCGAGGTGTCCGAGCAGGGGCTGCGGATGCGCGAGAACGTCGTGCTGCGCGACCCGGACGGCGACATCCGGGCCTGGGGCAGCGTCCACGACCGGGCCGAGGGCCGGATGCTGTTCGTGCACATCGTCGAGCGCGACCTGCCCGACGACGTTGCCGACCGTTGCTCGGCCGTGCTGATCGAGTGGGCCGTGGGGCAGGCCCGCGAGGTCGGCAGCGCGCGGGGACTCGACGTACAGCAGATCGACACGGGTGCCTTCGCCGACGACGACCGGCAGCACCGGTGGCTCGGCTCCTCCGGCTTCGACAAGGTCCGCACCTGGTGGCAGATGAGCCGTCCGGTCAGCCCGGCGGAGGCCGCCCTGGTCCCGTCCCAGGACCACTGGGAGAAGGGCGGCGTCGTCTTCCGGCTGGTCCGCCGCGCCGGGTCCGGGATGCCCGACGAGGACGACCTCCGTGAGCTGCACCAGGTGCTCGAGGGCGCGTTCGTCGACCACTTCAACTCCAGCGAGGAGACGTTCGAGGAGTTCCTCTTCCGGCTGCGCGAGGACCCCGGCCACCGCTGGGACCACTGGTGGCTGGCGGAGCTCGCCGAAGGTGGGGCGGCGGAGCCGGTCGGTGCGCTGATCGGGACCGTCTCGGAGAGCCTGCGGGGTCCGGACGGGTCCTACGTCTCCTACCTCGGCGTGCTCGAGGCCGCCCGCGGCCGCGGCGTCGCGAAGGGCCTGCTGAACACGATCATCGCCGACGCGGCGTCCCGTGGCCGGGACCGCGTGGGCCTCGAGGTCGACGCCGACTCACCCACCGGCGCCGCCGGCCTCTACACGTCGATGGGCTGGGAGACGAAGTACGTCACCGAGTCCTGGCACCGGGACGTGCCGGTGGCCTGAGGCCCTGCGCAAATCCCTGGTTAACCAGGGATTTGCGCACTTGGCTCGGGAAACTTCCCTGGCCAAGTGCCCATTTCCCTGGTTAACCAGGGAAATGGTCAGCCCGCGGGCTCCCGCAGCGACTCCCGCAACGCCCGGTGGATCCCGTTGGGCGTGAGTACGCCGACGAACTGCGCGCCCTGCTTCACGCCGACGACGGGCCGGTCGTCGCGGAGCAGCACGGCCAGCGCCTCCTCGAGCGAGGAGTCGACGTCGATGGCGGCCGCCAGGTCGCCGGTGGCGATCCCGTCGAGGGGTTCGAGGTGGGCCGGGTCGATCGGGGTCACCGTCAGCCGGCGCAGCCCGCGGGTGGAGCCGACGAAGTCCGCAACGAAGTCGTCGGCCGGCCGCCCGAGCAGCTCGACCGGGGTGGCGTACTGCGCCAGCCGGCCGCCGGTCGCGAACACCGCCACCCGGTCGCCCATCCGGACCGCCTCGTCGATGTCGTGGGTGACCAGGACGACGGTCTTGCCGAGGTCCCGCTGGAGCCGCAGGAACTCGTCCTGGAGCCGCACCCGCACGACCGGGTCGACCGCGCCGAAGGGCTCGTCCATCAGCAGCACCGGCGGATCCGCGGCCAACGCCCGGGCCACGCCCACCCGTTGCCGCTGACCACCGGACAGCTGGTGCGGGTAGCGGTCGGAGAACGTGTCCGGGTCCAGGCCGACGGTGCTCATCAGCTCGTGTGCCCGCTCGCGGGCGGTCGCCTTCGACTCGCCGTACAGCAGCGGCACGGTCATCACGTTGGTGACGATCTTCTGGTGCGGGAACAGCCCGATCTGCTGGATGACGTAGCCGATGCTGCGGCGCAGCTTGACCGGGTCCTGGCGGGTGACGTCCTCGCCGTCGATCTCGATCGTGCCGGTGGTCGGCTCGATCAGCCGGTTGATCATCTTCAGCGTCGTGGACTTGCCGCAGCCGGACGGGCCGACCAGCACCACCAGCTCGCCCCGGCGCACCTCGAGGTCGAGCTCGTGGACGGCGACCGTGCCGTCGGGATAGGTCTTCCCCACGCCGGACAGGCGGATCATCGTCGGCGCGTCCCCATCCCGACCGGTAATCGTCCATGCGCGTGACCCTACTCGTCCAGGCGGCCACCGAGCCGAGCTGCTACAGCCGCCTCACGAACGAGTGGGTCTGTTGGCAGTACGTCCAGGACCGCCAGTCCGAGATCGTCGACGCCACCACCGAACACCTCGCGATCACCGTCGCCGCCGTCGTGCTGGGCCTGGTCATCGCGTTCCCGATCGCGCTCCTCGCCCGCCGGCTCCCACGCGTGGAGGCGACCCTCCTCGCGATCACCACCGGCATCTACACCATCCCGTCGCTGGCGCTGCTGCCGCTGATGGTCCCGTTCACCGGGCTCAGCCCGACGACGGTCGTCATCGGGTTGGCGCTCTATGCGCTGACGATCCTGGTGCGCAGCATGCTGGAGGGGCTGCGGTCGGTGCCCGACGAGGTGCGTGAGTCCGCTGTCGGCCTGGGGTACGGCGCCGGCCGGCTGCTGTTCCGGATCGAGCTGCCGCTGGCGTTGCCGGTGATCATGGCCGGGCTCCGGGTGGCCACCGTGTCGACCGTCGCGCTCACCACGATCGGCTCGCTCGTGGCGTACGGCGGTCTCGGCAACCTGATCAAGGACGGCGTCACCACCAACTTCCGCGCCGAGCTGTTCACCGCCTCCGTGCTCTGCGTCGTACTCGCCGTGGTCCTCGACGTGGTGCTGGTGCTGGCCCAGCGATGGATGACCCCCTGGACGAGGGGAGTCGCGACATGACCGTCTTCGGCGACACCTGGGACTACCTGACCACCGCCAGCAACTGGACCGGCGACGGCGGCATGCTCGAGCTGATGATCCAGCAGCTGCTGCTCAGCTTCACCGCGCTCGGCCTCGCGATGCTGGTCGGACTCCCGCTCGCGCTCTGGCTCGGGCACCTCGGGCGCGGCGGCTTCCTCGCCATCAACATCACCAACGTCGGCCGGGCGGTGCCCACGTTCGCCCTGCTGGCCGTCCTCGTGACCGCCGACTGGCCGGGCACGGAGCCGTTCGGTCCCTACGGGCGGGCCGGCCTGGCGACCCTGATCGCGCTGACCCTGTTCGCGTTGCCGCCGCTCATCACGAACGCGTACGTCGCCGTGCGCGAGGTGCCGGGCGACATCAAGGAGTCGGCCATCGGCATGGGGATGACGGGGTCCCAGCGGTTCTTCCGGGTCGAGCTGCCGCTGGCCCTGCCGCTGGTGGTCTCCGGGATCCGGCTGGCGCTGGTCCAGGTCTGGGCGACCGCGACCATCGCCGCCCTGGTCGCCGGTCCCGGCCTCGGCCGGGTGATCACCGACGGCTTCTACCGGACCAACTACGGCAAGGGCATCGCCGGGGCCATCGTCGTGGCCGCCGTGGCCCTGGTGCTCGAGCTGCTCGCGGCGCAGGTGCAGCGCGTCACCGACCCGACCCGCCGATCGTCACCAAATCGTGAGCGGGGAATGTCGGAGCGGGGTCCTATGGTTACCGAGGCGGCCGACCCCGGCCGCTGAGTTGGATCCGGACACGCGCGGGCCCCCGCGGGACACAGAAGGTAACCACCACCATGAACGTACGCCGTTCCCTCGCCACCCTCCTTTCGATCGGTTCCCTCCTCCTGGCCGCCGCCTGTGCCGGTGACGACCTCGACAGCAACGCAGAGGAGGACCCCGGCACCGACTCGGGCGGCGGTCCGGTCTCGATCTCCGGCCAGGCCTTCCCCGAGGCGGCCCTGGTCGCCTCGATGTACGAACAGCTGCTGGCCGACGCCGGCTACGACCCGACGGTGAAGCTGGTCGACTCCCGGGACGGCTACATGCCGACCTTCCCCGACAGCATCGACATCGTGCCGGAGTACGTCGGCGGCATCGTCAACTTCCTCAACGCTGCGGCGAACGGCGAGAACGCCAAGCCGTTCGAGGCCGGTGACGGCAACCAGCTGGCCGACGACGGTGCCCAGCTCCTCGACGACGCGGGCATCACCCTGCTCGACCTCTCCGCGGCCACCGACACCAACGCCTTCTTCGTCACCCAGGAGTACTCCGAGTCCGAGGGAGTGACCAAGCTGTCCGACCTCGAGGGCGTCTCGGTCACGCTGGCCGCTGCGCCCGACTGCGAGGGCCGCCTCGACTGCGAGGGCGGTCTGTCCGAGCAGTACGGCATCGACATCACCGAGGTGCTCGCCGCTCGGCTACGCGAGTGACCAGACCTACAAGTCGGTGATCGACGGGGAGTCCGAGCTCGGCGAGACCAGCACGACCGACGGCACGCTCGAGGCCCAGGGTCTCGTGGTGCTCGAGGACGACCAGCAGATCCAGCCGGCACAGAACCTCGTGCCTGCGGTCAGCAGCGCGTTCCTCGACGAGCACCCGGACGTCGCCGATGTGCTCAACCCGCTGATGGCGGCGCTGACCACCGAGAAGCTGACCGAGCTCAACGGACGGGTCGCCGTCGACCGGGAGACCCCCGAGGACGTCGCAAGCGACTTCCTGGAGGAGGAAGGCCTGCTCTGACCTGAGCGACAGGCGTGCCGACGGCCACCCGTAGGCTGTCGGCATGCCTGAAACGCCCGACTCCACGGCCTCGGACGACCCGACGACGGACGACGTCGACGACACCGAGGACGACGACCTCGAGGACGGCGAGGCCCCCGCCGACGACGGCGACCTGGAGAAGCAGCTGCGCCGGCTCGGCAGGGTCGGCCGGATCCTGCTGGGCCGCGACCCGGACGCCGACGACGACCTCGACTTCGACCAGGAGGTCGTGCAGACGGCGCGCCGGGCCAAGGCGATGGAGCAGTTCGGTGAGCTCGTCGGTCGGGGCGTCGACCTCGACCTGGCCGCCGCCGCGACCGTCCGCCGGCTGGCCGACATGCGACAGCAGCGGGCGGCGCGCGCCTTCGCGCTCGGGCTCGAGCCGGTGCTGGGCGCGGCGTTCGTCCAGGTCGCGATGGGTCAGGTGCTGGCCTCGACGAAGGACTACGACGAGGCCTGGGAGTTCTTCCGCGGCGCGGACGTCGCGCTGCTGGTGCGACTCGCCCCCGTCGAGGCCGTCAGCGCCGGCCTGAAGGTGGGCGACCCGGAGTCGATCGCGGTGGCCGAGGAGATCGCCACCCACGCCGACGACCTCGACACGGCACGTCCTCGTCGAGCTGGCCGGCCGGTTCCTCGTCACGGCCCACCAGTCGCTCGCCGACGACCTGGTGGCGCGGGTCCACGACCGGGGGATCGACGACCTCGACGAGCACTCCCTTGCGGTGCTGGACAACCTGGCCCACTGGACCCACGCGCGCCCGTCGCACGCCCCGCACGACGGAGTGACGCTCGGCGTCATGGACTACCACCAGGTCGACTTCGAGCGCGCCTCCCGCAACCTCGGCGACTACATCCAGACCCTCGCCATGCTCGGGAACCTCGCCCGCTTCCAGGAGGCGCGGTTCACCGGCGAGCCCGGCGTCGCCGAGCTGATGAGCGACCTCCAGGCCAGCGTGAAGCCCGAGCTGCGCCTGGCCGGCGGCGCCGCCGACGTGCGGCTGGTCCCCGTCAGCCGCGACTTCAGCCCCGGCGAGTCCGTGCCCGAGGACACCTGGCTGCTGGCGTTCGGCTGGCACATGCACTCGACGTTCAAGATGGGCTTCGGGCTGCCCTACCACCCGAACGCGCACCCGATCTTCATCTCGTTCCACATCAACCTGCTCGGTCTGCTCACCCCCGAGGCGATCGACTACCTCAAGGCGCACGGCCCGATCGGCTGCCGCGACTGGACCACCGTCGACATCCTGCTGAGCGCGGGGGTCGACGCCTTCTTCAGCGGCTGCCTCACGACCACCGTCGACGCGGTCTTCCCGCCGACCGAGCAGGTCGCCGGCAACCACCCGATGCTGGTCGCGGCCGTGGACATCCCGGACTGGCAGGCCAAGCGGATCAAGTTCCCCATGGAGCGGATCACGCACATGGGGCACGAGCACCGCAACGCCGACCTGGCCACCGGGGTCCGCGCCGCGCAGGGGATCCTCGACAACTACCAGCGCAACTACACCCGGCTGGTGACGAGCCGCCTGCACAGCTACCTGCCGGCCACCTCGCTCGACCTCGACGTCCGGTTCCGGCCCACCGTGGCCGGCGACGTCCGCTTCGACGGCCTGCGCAGCCTCAAGCCCGGCAAGCCCGGCTTCAACCGGATCCGGCGCGGGATCCGGGAGCTGCTGGCCCAGACCTTCGCCCTGATCCTCGACGGCGCCCCGCCCGAGCAGGTCTACGCCCGCTGGCGCGAGATCACCGCCGACCGGGTCGCCAAGGCGAAGGCGCGGCTGGAGCGGCCGCCCGCACTGGAGGCTCCCGCCTTCGACCTCGCCAAGGCGCGTCGAGCGGGTCCGGGTCCAGCACGCCGGCCCCGCGGTCGAGGAGGCCACCGAGGTCCTGATCCACCTCGTGCCCGACCACGCCGAGCGGCTGCCGGTCATGGTCGAGTCCCTGCTGACGAACGCGTCCGGCCCGGTGCGCCTGAACGTGCTCACCCGCGACCTCGACCCGGCGTACGCCCTGCGGCTGTCGGGGCTCTTCCCCGACGTCCCCTTCCGCTTCCTCGACTTCGCCGACGTGCAGTACGGCGACGCGGGCGGGCCGGGCACCGACTGCCTGCTCGTCCCCGCCGTGCTGCCCGACGTGTCCCGCGTCGTGTGGCTGTGGCCCGATGTCCTGGTCGAGGGCGACGTCTGCGCGCTCGCCCAGACCGACCTCGAGGGGCACCCGCTCGCCGCACGCAGCACCCGCGACCCCGGTCCGGAGCTGTGGCGCGCCGCCGGCGACGAGCTCAGCGGCAAGGGAGCCTCCGACCTGCGCCGCACCATGGCCGCCCGGCACCCCTACGGCTGGACCACGTTCGAGCCTCGGGTGCTGGTGGTCGACCTCGACCGCCTGCGCGAGGACCGCTTCGTCGAGGACGAGGTGCCGCGGATGGCCGGGCTCTACGGCCTCGGCGCCGACGCCGTCCTGCACGCCTACGTCGGTGGCGACCGGCGCGAGCTCGACCCGCGGTGGAACGTCCTCGCCGGCGTCGAGCAGGTCGACCGGCCCGCGATCGTCAACTACGTGCAGGCGGGCGACCCGACCGAGCCGGGCCTGCTGCCGGAGGGCGACCGCTGGGCGCACTACGCCAGCCAGGTCGCCGCGCGCGAGCTCGGCTAGACGGGTCCGGGCGGGAGTGCGCGCCGGGTTTCGGTGTCACTAGTCTCGCCACCATGACCCAGGTCCAGCAGCACAAGTTCCAGCTCGACGAGAGCGAGATGCCCACCCGCTGGTACAACGTCCTGCACGACCTCCCGACCCCACCGCCGCCGGTGCTGCACCCCGGGACCGGCCAGCCGGTGGGGCCGGACGACCTGGCCCCGCTGTTCCCGATGGACCTGATCCTGCAAGAGGTGTCCACCGAGCAGTACGTCGACATCCCCGACGAGGTGCTCGACGTCTACCGGCTGTGGCGGCCCAGCCCGCTCTACCGGGCGCACCGGCTGGAGAAGGCGCTGGGCACGCCGGCGCGGATCTACTACAAGTACGAAGGGGTCTCGCCGGCCGGCTCGCACAAGCCGAACACCGCGGTGCCGCAGGCGTTCTACAACGCCAAGGCCGGGATCAAGCGACTGAGCACCGAGACCGGCGCGGGCCAGTGGGGAACGGCGCTCGCGTTCGCGTGCGCACAGTTCGGCCTGGCCTGCGAGGTCTGGCAGGTGCGGGCGTCGTACGACCAGAAGCCCTACCGCCGGATGATGATCGAGACCTTCGGCGGCACCGTCCACCCCAGCCCCTCGGACCTGACCGAGGCCGGCCGCGCGATCCTCGCCCAGCACCCCGACTCGACCGGATCGCTGGGGATCGCGATCAGCGAGGCCGTCGAGGTGGCGGCGCAGGACCCGACGACCAACTACTCGCTCGGCAGCGTGCTCAACCACGTGCTGATGCACCAGACGATCATCGGCGAGGAGGCCCTGCTCCAGCTCGCGCAGGCGGGGGAGACCCCCGACCTCCTCGTCGGCTG
The DNA here is from genome assembly GCA_963803235.1 of uncultured Actinomycetota bacterium. GTDB lineage: Bacteria > Actinomycetota > Actinomycetes > Propionibacteriales > Nocardioidaceae > Nocardioides. Next base: position 332,309 of record CAWDLL010000006.1, on the reverse strand, counting down.
CACGGGTGGCGGGTCGAACTTCGGCGGCCTGATGTTCCCGTTCCTGCGGGAGAAGTGGGCCGGCCGGATGAGCCCGACCGTGCGCGCGGTGGAGCCGGCCGCGTGCCCGTCCCTGACCCAGGGCACCTACGCCTACGACTTCGGTGACACGGCCGGGATGACGCCGCTGATGAAGATGCACACCCTCGGCCACGACTTCGTCCCGGACCCGATCCACGCCGGCGGCCTGCGCTACCACGGGATGAGCCCGCTGATCAGCCACCTCTACGAGACCGGTGAGATCGAGGCGGTCGCCAAGCCGCAGACCGAGTGCTTCTCCGCCGGGGTGCTGTTCGCCCGCTCGGAGGGGATCGTGCCCGCACCCGAGCCGACGCACGCGCTCGCGGCTGCCGTCGAGGAAGCCCTGCGCTGCAAGGAGAGTGGGGAGGAGAAGGTGATCCTGACCGCGCTGTGCGGGCACGGCCACCTCGACCTCCCGGCGTACGACGCCTACCTGTCCGGCAACGTCGTCGACCACGCGTGGGAGGACGACGACATCCAGGCCGCCGTCGCCGACGCGCTGTCCCGGTTGCCGGTCCTCGCCTGACGGCGGGTCACTGGCCGCTGATCACGGGCCGAGCAGCTCCGGCGGGAGGTCGGGCCGGTCCCGGAACGGGTGGTCGACCACCTCGCGGCCGTCGACCGTCGTGCGGGGCAGACCGCCCGGGTGCTGGTCGAGGAAGGCGAGGAGCTGCTCGAGCTCAGCGCGCAGGTCCTGCGCCACGAGCCAGCCCATCAGCCGCTGCCGCAGCGGCAGCGCGGTCCTCTCGAACGGCACCGTGTCCGGTCCCCAGAACTCGGTGACCCCGGAGCGGAGCTGCGACCAGTAGTCGTCGGAGCAGCCGGGGACCGCCCGGAAGTACTCCCACATGTCGATCGGGAGCACCCGGGCGAACCACACGGTCCGGGTGCGCGCGGACCCGCGCTCCAGCACGACGTCGGTGCTCCAGCGCTTGGTCAGGATCCGGTCGGCCAGGTCCCGCGGGTCGGCCCGCTGCTGGCTGATCGACGAGCCGTCGGAGCGGACCCGCCACAGGTACACCGGGTCCGCCAGCACGTCGAACTTCGAGGCCGCCGTCAGCGCCCGGGTCAGGGTCGGCTGGTCCTCGTAGCGCACGTCGGTCGGGAAGGAGAGGTCGTGGGCGTCCCAGAACGACCGGCGGTAGACCTTGTTCCACGCGAAGACGTCGGCCAGCATCAGCGGCGCCTCGTCCAGGGTCACGCCGTACGCCGTGTGCTGGTGGTTCTCCTTCATCAGCGGCGTCATGAACGTCCGCTCGCCGTCGAGCCTCTCGACGGCGCCGATCGCCAGGTCCGACCCGCTGCCCTCGAGCGCCGCGACCATCCGTGCGTAGGCGCCGTCGACGACCAGGTCGTCGCTGTCGGCGAAGGCGAGGTACTCGCCGGTGGCGTTCCTGGTGCCGGCGTTGCGGGCGGCGCCGAGGCCGGCGTTGGCCTGGTGCACGACGCGGACCCGGTCGTCACCCGCGGCGATCCGGTCGGCGAGCGCGCCGGTGCCGTCGGTCGACCCGTCGTCGACCACGACCACCTCCAGCGCGGAGTGCGACTGGCCGAGGATGCTGGCCAGGCAGTCGGCGAGGTAGTCCTCGACGTCGTACGCCGGCACCACCACGCTCAGCGTCGCGTCCGGGCGACGCCGGCGCAGAAAGCTCATTTCCGGCTGTCGCCGCCGGACATCCGGTCGCGGACCTTCGCCCGCACTCCGGCGGGCACCGCGCGCCGCATCCACGGCGGCATCCGGCGGGCCGAGCGGTAGGCGATGGCGCGGACGGCGGTCCGTCCGGGGATCGTGGCCGGGTCCGGCGGCTTCTTCTGGTTGTGGGCCGCCGCCCGGGCCGCGATGACGGTCGAGCGGGACACCACCTCCGACTCGAGGTAGTAGGCGCCGTACTCCTCGTGCAGCTGGTCGAGCTGGCCGAGGACCTCGGCCGACTCGTGGCCACCACCGGGGAGCCGGTCGAGCGCGTCCCACGTGCGCCGCGCGATCGACTCGAGCCGCTCCGGCAGGTCGAGGTCGTCCCAGGTCAGGGCGACCCGGCGCAGCCCCGGGTCGACGAACCCGTTGATCTCGTCGCGGGTCGCCTGGGGCAGGACCCGCTCGGTGCCGAGGTCGCGGTCGATCGCGTCTGATCACGCCCTCCCAGTCGTCGAGCAGGTCGTGGTAGCGCACGAACGTCCGAGCCGCGCCCCGGGTGGTCCGCTCGGTGTTGAGCAGCATGTTCACCCAGGCGGCGACGCCGTGGCCGTCCTGGAGCAGGCTGTTGTAGTAGGTGCGCTTGCTGCCGACCACCTCGGCGGGCGGGCGGAGCATCGTGACGAACGACGGCTCGGCGCCGTTCTTCCGGGCGGCCGCGGTCCACAGCGGCAGGAACCAGGACAGGCGCGGGTCCTTGATCAGCAGGTCGTCACCGGCTGCCAGCTGCTGCTGGAGCCACCGGCCGAGCTTGCCGGTGGCGCCGGGCCGCTCGGCGAACTGTCCGGTGCGGCTCCAGGCGAGCGGACGCGAGTCGGAGACCTGGACGTTCGAGTGCTTCAGCAGGTCGTCGTGGAAGTCGACCACCCACTGCGACTCCGAGAACCCCTTGGGGTTGGTCTCGTCGGTCAGCACCTCGGGCTGGGGGACCACGAGCCCGAGCCGCTGGAGGACCCCGGCGACCGTGCTGGTGCCGGATCGTCCAGCGCCTGCGACCAGGACCAGGCGGGGTGCCGAGGACGTCGTCGACGGGGAAGACGGGGCTGCGGGGTCCGAGGGCATGCCCAGATGCTAGCCATGAGTGGCCCCGCGTCCGCCGCTGAGGCGGATGCGGCCGGGCGGCGGGGGTCGGGCTATCCTGAGCCACCGGCACTCCTCTGCCCCTGTGCCAGACGAAACCAAAAGTGCTTGGAGGTCGAGTTCATGCTCGAACAGTCGCCGGTGGACGACTCGGGGACCGAGTCGGTCAGCGACGAGGACCTGTCGATGGCGGCGACCCCCGGTCCGACCGAGACGTCGCGCAAGATCGTCTTCGTGGCCGGCTCGGGGCGCAGCGGCACCAGCCTGATGGCCGGGATCCTCAAGCACATGGGCATGCACGTGCCCGAGCCGGAGGTCACCGCCGACGGGACCAATCCCAAGGGGTTCGGTGAGCCCCAGTGGGTGGTCGACTTCCACGACGCCCTGCTGCGCCGGGTCAACGTGCAGATCGGTGACGCCCGCCCGAGCGCGTGGTTCGACGCCGGCCGGGCCGGGACCCGCGAGCCCAACCGCGCCGAGCTCGCCGCGTGGCTGCGCGACCAGTTCGGGCTGGCCGACTCGCTGGTGGTCAAGGACCCGCGGATCCCGTGGTTCCTCGGCCTGTGGCGGGTCGCGGCCGTGCGCTCTTCGGCGTCCACGGCGACGATCGCCATGCTGCGCCCGCCGCCGGAGGTCGTCAGCAGCAAGAACGCCTACTACGGCGGCCGCCGTGGCGACATCAGCCGCCTGGCCGGCTGGACCAACGTGATGCTGTGCACCGAGCGGGCCACCCGCGGCACGTCGCGCAGCTTCGTGCGCTACCACGACCTGCTCGTCCGACTGGACCAAGACCGTGGTCCGGGTCGGGGAGGAGCTCGACCTCGACGAGATCGCCAACGCCGGCACCGGCAAGATGCAGGAGGTCCACGGCTTCGTGGACCCGCAGCTGCACCGCGTGCACGCCAGCTGGGACGACCTCCAGGTGCCCGCCGGGCTCCGCGAGGTGGCCGAGGAGACGTGGAACCAGCTCAACCTGCTCGCCGACCCCGGCGCGGACACCCACGAGGTGCACGCCCGGCTCGACGATGTCCGCCGCGCCTACGGCGACTTCTACGCCGACGCCGAGGCCGTCGCCAACTCCAGCATCGAGGCCGCCGGACCGGCGTTCCTCCGGGCCACGCGCCAGGCGCGCGCCGCGCAGGCCGAGGAGGAGGCCGCGGCGGCGTACGCCGAGGCGTCGGCGCCCCGCAAGGCCTACCTCAAGACCCGTCGGCTGGGCGGCCGGGTGAAGCGCCGCCTGGACGGAGGCGAGTGACCATGTCCGCGAAGTTCCGCAAGCTGCACAACCTCGAGGACCTCACGGAGTACGACGTCTCGTGGCCGCGCGACTTCCGCGAGCTCGACCCGGGTGTCACCTCGGTGCTCCGCGTCAAGAACGAGGCGCGCAGCCTGCCGTGGGTGCTGCCCCCGCTGTTCGAGGCCGTGCAGCACGTCGTGGTCATCGACAACCAGAGCGACGACGGCACCCCCGACGTCGCCCGTGAGGTCGCCGAGCGGGCCGGAGCCGCCTCGCGGCTGACGGTCACGGAGTACCCCTTCAACGTGAGCCGCTGCGGCGCCGAGCACCTCGGCACCCCCGAGGACTCCGTGCACAACCTCGCCTACTTCTACAACTGGTCCTTCGCCCACGTGCAGACCGCCTACTCGATGAAGTGGGACGGCGACATGGTGCTGACCCAGGAGGGGATCGACACCTTCGCCGACCTGTCCTGGCAGCTGGAGAGCGTCGAGGCCGTGATCTCGATGCCGCGGCACCCACTGTTCGTCGAGAGCGACCGGGTCGCCTACCTCGACGTCTACATGATCAACATCGAGGAGTACGTCTTCCCGATGGGCGACGACTACCGCCACGTGAAGGCCTACGAGTGGGAGATGCGGATGGTGCCGAGGCACGCCCGCAAGATGAAGCTCCCCGAGGGCCTCTGCGTCGAGCTGAAGTACCTCGACAGCGACGAGTTCGACCACTGGGTCGGCCCGGACGCGTTCGGGGCCACGCCCCGCACCATGCGCAAGCTGCGCGAGTGGGAGGTCTTCCACGCGCTCCAGGAGGGCCGCGCCGACGACCTCGACGGCGTCGTCCGGATCGAGGCCCCGCCGGAGTACGACCACGTGATCACCTACACGACGCAGGAGTTCCTGCCCCGGATGCAGCGTCCGGTCACCGTGCCGCTCGACGAGCGGCCCACGCTGCCGGAGCAGATGCCGACCGGGCCGACGTCGCCGCGTACGGCGGTCGGCTGAGGACGTGCCCTCAGTCAGTCCTGGCGTCGCTCGCCGGGCTCGACCTTCGTGGCGTACTGCGCGGCCAGCTCGTCGGCCGCGAGGTCGCCCTCGATCAGCCGCTGCAGCGGCCAGTCGGAGCAGTCGAGGCCGGACAGCTTCCGGAACGTGCCGAAGTCGTCGCGGTAGCGGTCGACGAGTCCCTGGATGTCCGCACCGGTGGGCGGCGTGCCCACGACCCGGTCGCTGCCCCGCATCGAGTGCGGCAGCTCCGGGTACTCCTGGAACCGGTCCAGCCCCAGGAAGTCGGTGATGCCGTCGAGGGCGGAGCCGTGGTCGCGCAGGAACGCGCGGAACTCCAGGACGTGCACCTGGTCGGCGCCGAACAGAGAGTTCGCCTGCTCCAGCTGGGCGCCGTAGTAGCCGCGGACCACGCCGGAGTGCATCCGGAAACCGCCGATGTGCACGCCTTGGGGCAGTTGCTGCTCGAGTCCGTCGGGGGCGTACTTGGTGAGGAAGGTCGGCCAGTCTCGCGCGACCTTCGGCCAGCGCGTGACGACCATCATCCAGTGGGAGAACAGCCGCTCGATCGGGTCGCGGAAGATCCCGATGACCTTCATGTCCGGGTTGTAGTCGCGCATCCGCTGCATCGCCTGCGGCCACCACAGGTAGACCGGGGTCGCGTCGCCGACCAGCTGGTGCCGCGGCAGCACCGCCACGGAGTAGTCGGGGTGGTCGCCCGAGGCCCAGTCGCGGGCCTCGTCGTCGAAGTAGTGCATCTCCTTGCGCGGCGCCGGCTTGATGTTCGGGTGCTGGTCGAGCAGCGCCGAGAGCGAGCTGGTCCCGGACTTCTGCGCACCGGCGATGGAGAAGCCGTAGCGCAGCACCTTCTGGTCCGTTTCCGGGCCTGTTCCCGCCACTGCGAATCCCTCCAAGCGTTGCCTGTGTCACACCCGTGGGCCGTTCTCCGGCACCGAGGAAGCGCCTAGAGTATTCCGTAGATCTGACCGAGCACACGTCCGGTACCCACACCGGCCCTCACCGAGGGCGTCGGAGGGACTGGAACGAAAGGTTCGAGCATGGACAGCACCACCCCTGCCCGCCCCGCGCTGCGCGTGGGCGTGATCGGCGCCGGCCGTGTCGGCGCCGTCCTGGCGGCCGCTCTCCGCGAAGCCGGCCACGAGATCGTGGCCACCGCGGGCGAGTCCGACGCCTCCCGCAACCGGATCGCCGCGCTGCTGCCCGGCGTACCCGTGCGCAAGCCCACCGCCGTGGCGCGCGCCTGCGACCTGCTCCTGCTCACCGTCCCCGACGACATGCTGCCCAACGTCGTCACCATGCTCAGCGCCAGCGGCGCGATCCACGAGGGCCAGTACGTCGTGCACACGTCCGGCCGGCACGGCCTCGCCGTCCTCGAGCCGGCCGTCGCGGTCGGCGCCCGGGCCGTCGCGGCGCACCCCGCCATGACCTTCACCGGCACGGCCGTCGACCTGCCCCGCCTCTCCGGCTGCGTCTTCGGCGTCACCGCCGGCCCGGCCGAGCGGGCGTTCGCCGAGCAGCTCGTGGCCGACCTGCACGGCCGCCCGATGTGGGTGCCCGAGGAGCGGCGCTCGCTCTACCACGCGGCGCTCGCGCACGGCGCCAACCACCTGGTCACCCTGGTCAGCGAGGCGCTGGAGATGCTGGCCGCCGCGGGTGGCGACAACCCCGCCGACACGCTCCGGCCGCTGCTCACCGCCGCCCTCGACAACGCGCTCGAGCAGGGCGATGCGGCCCTGACCGGCCCGATCGTGCGTGGCGACGTCGAGACCGTGCGGGCGCACCTCGCCGAGATCGTCCGCAACGCACCACAGACCATGTCGTCCTACCTCGCCCTCGGCCGGGCGACCCTCGACCGGGTCGTCACCGACGGCCGGGTGCTGCCGATCCGCGCCGCCAAGATGCGCCTGGTCCTCGACGAGGCCGAGGCCGCCGCCGCGGCGGCCGCAGCCCGATCCCCGCGGCCCGAGAGCCTCGAGAACCTCTGATGTCCACCCGGCCCGTCCTCGCGCACACCCGCGAGGAGCTCGCCGCACTGCTCCTCGGCGCCCGCGCCGGGGGTGAGCGGGTCGGCTTCGTGCCGACGATGGGCGCGCTGCACGAGGGGCACGCCAGCCTGATGCGCGTGGCCCGCGAACAGGTGGGGACCGGGCCGGTCGTGGTGTCGATCTTCGTGAACCCCCTGCAGTTCGGCGAGGGCGAGGACCTCGACCGCTACCCGCGCACGCTCGACGAGGACCTGAAGATCTGCGAGCGGGAGGGCGTGGACGTCGTCTTCGCCCCCGCCGTCGACGAGGTCTATCCGGGTGGCGCTCCGCAGGTCATGGTCGACCCCGGCCCGCTGGCCGACGTGCTCGAGGGCCGGATCCGGCCCGGGCACTTCCGCGGCGTGCTGACGGTGGTGGCCAAGCTGCTCGGCCTGGTCCGCCCCGACGTGGCGGTCTTCGGGCAGAAGGACTACCAGCAGCTGGTGCTGATCCGCCGGATGGTCGCCGACCTGTGCCTGCCGGTGGAGGTCGTCGGCGGCGAGACCCAGCGCGAGCAGGACGGGCTCGCCCTGTCCAGCCGCAACCGCTACCTCGACACCGAGCAGCGCTTCAACGCGACCACGCTCAGCCGGACCCTCCTCGCGGCCCGGGCCGCGGCCGGCTGGGGCCGGGACGTCGCGATGGGCACCGCCCGCGCCGAGCTCCGCGCCGCCGCTGGCGTCGACCTCGACTACCTCGAGATCACCGACCCCGACCTCGGCGAGCTCCCCGACGAGCTTCCCGCCGGCACCGAGGGCCGGATCCTGATCGCCGCGCGCGTCGGCGGCACCCGGCTCATCGACAACATGCAGATCACGCTCGGGCCCTCGCCCGAGGCACGAAGGGACAACGGCTGATGCTGCGCACCATGATGAAGAGCAAGATCCACCGGGCCACCGTGACCCAGGCCGACCTGCACTACGTCGGGTCCGTCACCGTCGACGAGGACCTGCTCGACGCGGCCGACCTGCTGTCCGGTGAGCTGGTGCACATCGTCGACATCACCAACGGCGCCCGGCTGGAGACCTACACGATCGCGGGCGAGCGGGGCAGCGGCGTGATCGGCATCAACGGCGCCGCGGCGCGGCTGGTGCACCCCGGCGACCTGGTGATCCTGATCGGCTACGGCCAGATGGAGACCGCGGAGGCGAAGGAGTTCCAGCCGCACGTGGTGTTCGTCGACGGGGACAACCAGATCCTCGCCACCGGGTTCGACCCGGCGGAGGCGGTCGCCGGCTCCGGGCTCGTCCGCGGCGACACTTCGAGACGGGCGCAGAGCGCCCTCCTCAGTGCAGGCCGAGTGGAAGGGTGAACCGATAGGTTCGGGCTCACCAGACGAGGAGTTCCAGCCATGCCGATGCCCGCGTACGGCGCCCTGCCGCGGCGCCTGCGCGCGCCCGCGCCGGGCTGGACGACCCGCTCCGACGTGGTCGTCATCGGGTCGGGAATCGCCGGACTGACAGCGGCGCTGCGGATCCGGGCCGAGCTCGAGCCGGCCGGTGGCACCGTCCTGCTCGTGACCAAGGACGTGCTCGGCTCCGGGTCGACCCAGTGGGCGCAGGGCGGCATCGCCGCGGCACTCGGCCCCGGGGACACCCCCGAGCAGCACGAGCGGGACACCCTGGTCGCGGGCGCCGGCGCCTGCGACCGCGACGCCGTACGCGTGCTGGTGACGGAGGGGCCGGAGGCGGTCCGCGAGCTGATCGCGCTCGGCACCCAGTTCGACCACACGCCGGGCGGCGAGCTGTCCCTGACCCGCGAGGGCGGGCACCACCGGGACCGGATCGCCCACGCCGGCGGCGACGCCACCGGCGCCGAGATCATGCGGGCGCTCATCGCCGCCGTCGAGGCCGAGCCCGGCATCGAGGTCATCCAGCACGCGCTCGCCGTCGACCTGCTGCTCGACGCCGCAGGTGGCGTCGCCGGCGTGACCCTGCACGTGATGGGCGAGGGCCAGCGCGACGGCGTCGGGGCCGTGCGCTGCCGCGCGGTCGTCCTGTCCAGCGGTGGGCTCGGCCAGGTGTTCGCGCAGTCGACCAACCCGGCCGTGTCCACCGGCGACGGGATGGCCCTGGCGCTGCGGGCCGGCGCGCGGCTGCGCGACCTGGAGTTCGTGCAGTTCCACCCGACCGTGATGTGGCTCGGCCCGGAGTCGCACGGCCAGCAGCCGCTGATCTCCGAGGCGGTGCGCGGTGAGGGTGCGTTCCTCGTCGACTTCGAGGGGAACCGCTTCATGCAGGGCGTGCACGACCTCGCCGACCTCGCGCCCCGCGACGTGGTGGCCAAGGCGATCACCCGCCGGATGGACGAGACCGGCCACCCGCACATGTGGCTCGACGCCCGGCACCTGGGTGCGGCGTTCTGGGAGGCCCGGTTCCCGACCATCCTCGCCACCGCGCGCCAGCACGGCGTGGACCCGGTGACCGCCCTGATCCCGGTCGCGCCGGCCTGCCACTACGCGTCCGGCGGTGTGGCGACCGACCTCTGGGGCCGCACCGACGTGCCCGGTCTGTACGCCACCGGCGAGGTCGCGTGCTCCGGCGTACACGGCGCGAACCGGCTGGCCTCCAACTCGCTCCTCGAGGGTCTGGTCTTCTCGCGGCGGATCGCCACGGTCCTGCCCGGCGAGCTGCGGCCCTGGTCGGAGCCCGCCGTGGACGACCGTGCCGAGGGTCTGGTCGCGGGGTCGGTACGCCGCGAGCTCCAGGAGGTGATGACCTCCAGGTCCGGCGTGCTGCGCAGCGCCGAGGGCCTGGCGGAGGCCGAGGCGATGCTCGACAAGCTGGCGGGCACCACGTCCGACGTCGTGGACCAGGACGCCTGGGAGACCACCAACCTGCTCACCGTCAGTGCCGCGCTCGCATCGGCGGCCGCGCTGCGCGAGGAGACGCGTGGCTCGCACTGGCGCGAGGACTTCCCGGCGCGGGACGACGCCCACTGGTCCGGCCACTTCGACGCCGTGATGTCCGACGGCGAGACCGCCCTGACGTTCACGGCGTCCCCGGCCACCGACGGGGCCGACGCCTGATGGCCGCCCAGTCGCACGACCGGTTGCCGACGCTGCTCCTCCACGAGCTGGCCGACGCCGGGCTCGACCCCGCCGCGGTGCACGCCGCGATCGTCGCCGCGCTCGAGGAGGACCTGCCGGGCGCCGGCGAGGACGTCACCAGCGCCGCCACGATCCCGCCGGACGCCCACGGCAAGGCGGACTTCGCCGCGCGCGAGGCCGGCACCGTCGCCGGCCTGACCGTCGCCGCGCTGGTGTTCCACGAGGTGATGGGCGACGCCGTCGAGATCACCGACCGGATGCCCGACGGCACCCGGGTGACCCGTGGCGACGTGGTGATGCGGGTCGCCGGTCCGGTCCGCGGGCTGCTCACCGCCGAGCGGACGGCGCTCAACTTCGCGAGCCACCTGTCCGGCGTCGCGACCGCCACCGCCGCCTGGGTCGACGCCCTCGAGGGGACCCGCGCCCGGGTCCTGGACACCCGCAAGACGCTGCCGACCTACCGCGCCCTCCAGAAGTACGCCGTGCGGTGCGGCGGCGGGGTCAACCACCGGTTCAGCCTCTCCGACATGGCGATGGTCAAGGACAACCACGTGCTGGCCGCGGGCGGCGTGGTGCCCGCCTACCTCGCCGTCCGGGCGGCGCACCCCGGTCTGCGCGTCGAGGTCGAGGTCACCGACCTCGACCAGCTGCGCGAGCTGCTGGACGCCGGCTGCACCGAGATCCTGCTCGACAACATGTCGACCGAGACGATGGCCGAGGCGGTGCGCATCACGGATCGCCGGGCCACGCTCGAGGCGTCCGGTGGGCTCACCATCGAGCGGGCACGTGAGGTGGCCGAGACCGGCGTGGACTTCATCTCCGTCGGGGCGCTCACCCACTCGGTCCGGGTCTTCGACATCGGCATGGATCTTCAGGGGTGAGCCGATGCCGCTGCTAGCCGCCGACATCGGCAACAGCCACACCGTCCTCGGCCTGCTCGTCGAGGGCGAGGTCGTCGCCGACTGGCGGGTGTCGACCGATGCCCGGCGTACTGCCGACGAGTGGGCGGTGTTGATGCGCGGCCTGCTCGGCGACGAGGTGGAGATCTCCGGGATCGCGGTCTGCGCCACCGTCCCGTCGGTGCTCCACGAGTGGCGCGACATGCTGGTCCAGCACTTCCCCGACGTGCCGCACGTCGTGGTCGAGCCGGGGGTGCGCACCGGCGTACCGGTGCTGATGGACAATCCGCGAGAAGTCGGCTCCGACCGGATCATCAACGCTTTGGCGGCCGCACGCACGTATTCCGGACCCGCCATCGTGGTCGACTTCGGCGGGACCGCCACGACATTCGACGTGGTGAGCGCCCAGGGCCAGTACGTCGGCGGTGCGATCGCCCCGGGCATCGAGATCTCGCTGGAGGCCCTCGGCCGGCGCGGTGCCCAGCTGCGCAAGGTCGAATTGCAGCGTCCGCGGTCGGTGATCGCCAAGAACACCGTCGAGGCGCTCCAATCCGGAATGGTGTTCGGCGTGGCCAGCCAGGTCGAGGGAATTGTCTCGAGAATGACCGCCGAGCTCGGCGTCTCCGCCGGCGAGGTGCGGGTGATCGCCACCGGCTACCTCGCCCCGCTCGTGCTCGACGAGTGCCGATGCTTCACCGACCACGACCCGTGGCTGACATTGCGCGGCCTGGAGCTCGTCTTCGCAAGGAACACCTGACACCTATCCATTGTCAAATTGAGGCAATGCGTTTGGCAATTAGGCAGGCGCTTTGGGAACAGTGTGTGGAAGCATTCGCCTTTTGGCTTTCGGGCTGCCATCCTTTTGTTCGGCAGGACATTCTCTCCCCGAAGAAGAGGCAGGAAATTGGCGCAAAAGGTGAACATCGTCCTCGTCGACGATATCGACGGTTCCGAAGCGACCGAGACGGTTACCTTCGGGCTCGACGGCACGTCGTACGAAATCGACCTGAATGACAAGAACGCGTCGAAGCTGCGTGACGCGCTCGGTGGTTACGTCGGCCACGCCCGCAAGGTCGGCGGCGCCCGCCGCGGCCGTCGGGCCGCCGCAACCGGAGGCCCCAGCCCGAAGGAGATCCGCGAGTGGGCCCGCTCCCAGGGGATGGACGTGCCCGACCGGGGCCGCGTCTCCGCGGACGTGCGCTCGGCGTACGAAGCCGCCCACTGAAAGCCCCGCCGCCGCCCCGCCCGGACACCGGGCCGGGCGGCGGCTGTTCGCTCAGAGCGGACCAGGTTTCGCTGGTTCCGGGAACGCGTAGGCTGTCTGAGGGGTTAGTCCTCACGTACCTCCGCCGCGACCCACGCGCGGAGGCCCCAAGTTTTGGCAGGAGCGATGCGCAATGTTCGAGCGGTTCACTGACCGGGCCCGCCGGGTGGTCGTGCTGGCCCAGGAAGAGGCCCGCATGCTCTCCCACAACTACATCGGGACCGAGCACATCCTGCTCGGCCTGATCCACGAGGGTGAGGGCGTCGCGGCCAAGGCGCTGGAGAGCCTCGACATCTCCCTGGAGGCGGTCCGCGCCCAGGTCGAGGAGATCATCGGCCAGGGCCAGCAGGCGCCCAGCGGCCACATCCCGTTCACCCCGCGCGCCAAGAAGGTGCTCGAGCTCTCCCTGCGCGAGGCGCTGCAGCTCGGCCACTCCTACATCGGCACCGAGCACATCCTGCTCGGCCTGATCCGCGAGGGCGAGGGCGTCGCCGCCCAGGTGCTGCAGAAGCTCGGCGCCGACCTCAACCGGGTGCGCCAGCAGGTCATCCAGCTGTTGTCCGGCTTCCAGGGCAAGGAGTCCGCGGCCTCCGGGGCCGCGTCGAGCGCGGCCGGTGGGGACGCCCCGTCCTCGTCGCTGGTGCTCGACCAGTTCGGTCGCAACCTCACCCAGGACGCCCGCGAGGGCAAGCTCGACCCGGTGATCGGGCGCGAGCAGGAGATCGAGCGGGTCATGCAGATCCTGTCCCGCCGTACCAAGAACAACCCGGTGCTCATCGGAGAGCCGGGAGTCGGCAAGACGACGATCGTCGAGGGCCTGGCCCAGGACATCGTCAAGGGCAACGTGCCCGAGACGCTCAAGGACAAGCAGATCTACACGCTCGACCTCGGTGCCCTCGTGGCCGGGTCGCGCTACCGCGGTGACTTCGAGGAGCGCCTGAAGAAGGTGCTCAAGGAGATCCGCACCCGCGGCGACATCGTGCTGTTCATCGACGAGATCCACACCCTCGTCGGCGCCGGTGCGGCCGAGGGCGCGATCGACGCCGCCAGCATCCTCAAGCCGATGCTGGCCCGCGGCGAGCTGCAGACCATCGGCGCGACCACCCTCGACGAGTACCGCAAGTACCTCGAGAAGGACGCCGCCCTCGAGCGCCGGTTCCAGCCGATCCAGGTCGCCGAGCCGTCGATCGCGCACACGATCGAGATGCTCAAGGGCCTGCGTGACCGCTACGAGGCGCACCACCGGGTGACCATCACCGACGAGGCGCTGGTCTCCGCGGCGACGCTGGCCGACCGCTACATCTCCGACCGGTTCCTGCCCGACAAGGCGATCGACCTGATCGACGAGGCCGGCTCGCGGCTGCGGATCCGCCGGATGACGGCCCCCGCCGACCTGCGCGAGTACGACGACAAGATCGGCGACGTGCGGCAGCGCAAGGAGGCCGCGATCGACGGCCAGGACTTCGAGGCGGCCGCGCGCCTGCGCGACGAGGAGAAGCAGCTGATCGCCAAGAAGGCCGAGCGCGAGAAGCAGTGGCGCGCGGGCGACATGGACGAGGTCGCGGAGGTCGACGAGGAGCTGATCGCCGAGGTGCTGGCGGTCGCGACCGGCATCCCGATCGTCAAGCTGTCCGAGGAGGAGTCCACGCGGCTGCTCAACATGGAGGACGAGCTGCACAAGCGCGTCATCGGGCAGGAGGAGGCCGTCCGGGCGATCTCCCGTGCGATCCGGCGTACCCGCGCCGGCCTGAAGGACCCGAAGCGGCCCGGTGGCTCGTTCATCTTCGCCGGCCCCTCCGGTGTCGGTAAGACCTGGCTGTCCAAGACGCTCGCCGAGTTCCTGTTCGGTGACGAGGACTCGCTGATCCAGCTCGACATGAGCGAGTTCGGCGAGAAGCACACCGTCTCGCGGCTGTTCGGCTCGCCTCCCGGCTACGTCGGCTACGAAGAGGGTGGCCAGCTCACCGAGAAGGTCCGGCGCAAGCCGTTCTCGGTGGTGCTGTTCGACGAGGTCGAGAAGGCGCACCCCGACATCTTCAACAGCCTGCTGCAGATCCTGGAGGAAGGTCGCCTGACCGACAGCCAGGGCCGGGTGGTCGACTTCAAGAACACCGTCATCATCATGACCACCAACCTGGGCACCCGCGACATCTCCAAGGGTGTCAACCTCGGCTTCCAGACCGGTGGCGGCGAGGGCTCCTACGAGCGGATGAAGGGCAAGGTGCAGGAGGAGCTGAAGCAGCACTTCCGCCCCGAGTTCCTCAACCGTGTGGACGAGATCATCGTGTTCCCGCCGCTGACGCAGGAGCAGATCGTGATCATGGTCGACAACATGATCGCGGGCGTCGAGCTCCGGCTGAAGGACCGCGACATGTCGCTGGAGCTGACCCAGGCCGCCAAGAACCTGCTGGCCGAGCGCGGCTTCGACCCGGTGCTGGGCGCGCGTCCGTTGCGACGCACCATCCAGCGGGAGATCGAGGACGTCCTCTCCGAGAAGATGCTCTACGGCGAGGTCGGCCCCGGCCAGATCGTCGTGGTCGACGTGGAGGGCGAGGGTCCGGTCGCGAAGTTCACCTTCCTGGGGCAGAAGGTCGGACAGATGCCCGACCTGCCGCCGTTCGAGACGGCCGAGGTGTCCGCCGCGCCCGACGTGCCTGCCGCCCCGTCCGAGGGTCCGGACGATTCGGACGGCCCGAAGGACATCCCGAAGGCCGCCGGCCCCGAGTAACCGACCAACAACACGCTGACCCGTCAGAAACTTTCTGACGGGTCAGCGTTGTTTTCGGCTCAGTGCGCGCCCTGGAGGTTGAGGGCGACGACGCCGGCGACGATGAGCAGGATCGCTCCGGCCTTCATCGGGTCGATGTGCTCGCCGAGCAGGACGACGCCGACGATGGCGATGCCGGCGGTCCCGAGGCCGGCCCACACGGCGTACGCGATGGAGACCGGGATCTCCCTGATCACGAAGGTCAGGATGAAGATCGAGACGGCATAGCCGCTCAGCACGAGGGCGGTCCACCACGGGTCGCGAAAGCCCTCGGTCCGCGGCAGCGCTGCGGTGGCAGCGACCTCCACGCCGATGGCCGACATGAGCAGACCCCACGCGATGAACATGACCAAACCCTCCTTGTGTAGCAACTGCTACAAATGTAGCACTTGCTACACTTGACTTCCAAACCGAGAGGGAGGGCGATGGGTCGGGACACCGCACGGCGCGCCGAGCTCGCGGAGGCCGCCACCGACTACGTGCTGGAGTACGGCCTGATCGGGCTCAGCCTGCGCCCGATGGCCGCGGCGCTCGGCACCAGCGACCGGATGCTGCTCTACCACTTCGGCGACAAGGACGACCTGATCGCGACCGTGATCAGTGCGTCCACGGACCGCTCGGTGGAGCTGGTGCGCGACCTGCCGCCGTCGAAGGGCGTACGCCGCGCGGTGCTGGACCTGTGGCGGGCGATGACGTCCGCGCCGCTGGACCGGTGCTCGCGGATGTACGCCGAGGCCGCCGCGCTCGGGCTGCTCGGACGCGAGCCCTACGTGACCGTGGTCCAGGAGGCCAACGAACGCTGGGTCGGGGCGCTGGTCGACCACCTGGTCGGCGCCGGGGCCGAGCGGCGCGCCGCCCGCCGGGCCGCGAACCTGCTGGACGCGACGTTCATGGGGCTGCTGCTCGACCTGCCGCTGGCGCCCGACGACCCGGACCAGGGGCGGGTCGTGCGCGACGTCGCCGACGCGGTGGCCGCGATCTGCGGTCAGGGCAGGGCGTAGGTCTCGCCCGAGGTCCGGACGAGCAGGCCGTCGGCCAGCAGGCTGTCGAGGCAGCGCGTGCGCTGGACCGGGTCCGACCACGCCGCGTCCAGGCGGCTGCCGTGCACCGGTCCATCGGTCTCCCGGACCACCGACAGCAGCCGGCCGCGGCACTGCCGGTCGGTGCCCGCCCAGGTCTGCACCTTCCGGGGCGGTCCGTCGTACGCCGGGTGGCCGGCCAGCGCGCCACGCGCACCGGTCGGCGACCGGGCAGCTCCCGCACCGCGGGTTGGCCGCCGTGCAGACCAGCGCCCCGAGCTCCATCACGGCCACCGACCAGGTGGCAGCCGTCGCCTCGTCCTCGGGCAGCGCGCCCTCCGCCAGGGCGCGTTCGGCCTTCGTGACCGAGGCGGCCGGGAACTCCGCCCCGGCCAGCGTGCGGGCCAGGACGCGGCGCACGTTGGTGTCGAGCACGACGTGGCGACGGCCGTAGGCGAAGACCGCGATCGCGGCAGCGGTGTAGTCGCCGACGC
Source organism: uncultured Actinomycetota bacterium (assembly GCA_963803235.1). Lineage (GTDB taxonomy): Bacteria > Actinomycetota > Actinomycetes > Propionibacteriales > Nocardioidaceae > Nocardioides. The sequence continues at coordinate 315,698 of CAWDLL010000006.1, read as the reverse complement.
CGGGCAGGGCGATCAGGTCGTCGTAGGACGCCGGCACCTCGCCGCCGTGCCGCTCCACGATCGCGGCCGCCGCGGCGTGGAGCCGGAGCGCCCGGCGCGGGTAGCCGAGCCGGCCCCAGGCCCGGACCGCCTCGCCCGGCGCCACCGCCGCGAGGTCGGCGGGTGTCGGCCACTGCTCGAGCCAGGCCGCGTGCACCGGCAGCACCCGGGCGACCGGCGTCTGCTGCAGCATGAACTCCGACACCATCACCGACCAGGCGCCGGCGTCGGGCGACCGCCACGGCAGGTCGCGGGCGTGCTCGGCGTACCAGTCGAGGATCGGCTCGTGCAGGGCCGACGCGGGCGGGGGACTCATCGCCCCAGATGCTACGGAGCCCGGTGTGGCACCACGATCAGCGGCCGCTCGCTGTCTAGCGTGGCCACATGACCGCGCTCACCCGGGGGCCGCTGCCCGCACGTGTCTACTGGACGCGTCGCCTCCTGGTGCTCGGCACGGCGATCCTGCTGGTCTTCGGCATCGCGCGGGTGCTGGTCGGCGGGAGCGACGGCTCCTCCTCGCCCGAGGGCGGCAAGGCCGTGCAGGCGGCTGCGGAGCCGACCCCGACCTTCGAGCCGCCCCCCGGTGTCACCGAGACCAAGAAACCCCAGAAGGACAAGGGGAAGAAGGACGACAAGCCGGAGGAGCCGGTGCTGGCCGAGCCCACCGGCACCTGCGCCGACGAGGACATCGCGGTCACCCCCGAGGTGCCGAAGGCGATCGCCGGGAGCTCGGTGCGGATCGTGGTCGGCCTGCGCACGATCGAGTCCGAGGCGTGCACCTGGCGGGTGTCCCCGGAGTCCCTGACCCTGAAGATCACGTCCGGCAAGGACGACATCTGGTCGAGCCGGCAGTGCCCGCGGGCGGTGTCCACCAGTGACGTGGTCGTCCGCAGCGCCGTCACCCGCAACGTGGCGGTCTACTGGTCCTCGAAGCGCTCCGACGACGAGTGCTCACGGCAGACCACCTGGGCGCTCCCGGGGTGGTACCACGTCGCGGTCGCCGCCTTCGCCGGCGAGCCCTCCGACGTCCAGTTCGAGCTCGAGCGGCCCAAGCCGCAGGTCGTCACCGAGACGGTGCGGCCGAACGGTGGCAAGAACGACGACAAGGGCAACAAGGGCAACAAGAACGACGAGCCCAAGCACCGCTGACGCGAGCGGGTCGGGCGCCTCAGACGTAGCGCTCGAGGATCGTCGACTCGGCCAGGCGGGAGAGCCCTTCGCGCACGCTGCGCGCCCGGAGCTCGCCGATCCCCTCGACGGCCTGGAGGTCGTCGACACCGGCGGACAGCAGCTTCTGGAGGTTGCCGAAGTGGTCGACCAGCCGGTCGACGACGGTGCTCGGGAGGCGCGGCACCTTGGCGAGCAGCCGGTAGCCGCGGGGCGCGACCGCGCCGTCGAGGTGCTCGGAGCTGCCCAGTCCCAGCGCCTTCGCCGCGGCGGCCGGGTCGACCAGCTCGGTGGGCGAGAGCGCCTCCAGGCGGGCGAGGAGGTCCTCCGGGCTCTTGTTGCGGCGGCCGGGCGGGAGGTAGTCGCGGATCACCAGCTCGCGCTCGGCGTCGACCCCGGTCACCAGCTCCTCGAGCTGCAGCGACAGCAGCCGGCCGTCGGTGCCGAGCTCGAGCACGTAGTCCTCGATCTCGCGCGCGATCCGGGTGACCATCTCCAGCCGCTGGGCCACCACGGCCACGTCGCGCACGGTCACCAGGTCCTCGATCTCCAGCGCGGAGAGGGTGCTGGCCACCTCGTCGAGCCGCAGCTTGTAGCGCTCGAGGGTGGCCAGCGCCTGGTTGGCGCGGGACAGGATCTGGCCGGAGTCCTCGAGGACGTGCCGGGTCTCGCCGACGTACGCCGCGATGATCTGCATCGACTGGGAGACGGAGATGACCGGGAAGCCGGTCTGCTTGGCCACCCGGTCGGCGGTGCGGTGGCGGGTGCCGGTCTCGTCGGACGGGATCCGGTGGTCGGGCATCAGGTGGACGGCCGAGCGGATGATCCGGGTGACGTCGCGGTCCAGGATGATCGCGCCGTCCATCTTGGCCAGCTCGCGCAGTCCGGTCGCGGTGAACGGGACGTCCAGGCTGAACCCGCCGGTCGAGATCGACTCGACGGTCTTGTCGTGGCCCGAGGACGATCAGGGCGCCGGTCCGGCCGCGCAGGATCCGCTCCAGCCCGTCGCGCAGCGCGGTGCCGGGGGCGATCGAGGCCAGCGTCGCGCGCAGGCGCAAGGTCTCGTCCGAGCGGTCGGTGCCCACCACGCCGTTCCCCTCCTGTCGGCCGGCGACCCCACGTCGCCGCGGGCGTCAGTCTAGGAGACCCTGACGACGCTGTGTGCGCCGCGGGTGGACGGGAAAGGTCACAAGTCGGTTGCGCGCAGGTGGCGCGGCGGCACGTCGCTCAGCCGGAGCACCCGCAGCGCCGACGCGATGTCGGGCGCGTCGATGATCTTCATGCCGTCGACCTGGCGCGGCCCGTTGCTGCGCGGGCCGCTCGCATCGGGCTCGGAGGGGACGACGGCGGCGCGGAACCCCAGCCGTCCCGCCTCGGCCACCCGCTGGGGCAGGTCGCGCACCCGGCGCAGCTCGCCGGCCAGGCCGATCTCGCCCATCGCCACCACCCCGGCCGGGCGCGGGCGCCGCCGCGTTGGCCGACGCCAGGGCGACCGCGATGGCGAGGTCGGAGGCAGGCTCGGACAGCCGGGCGCCGCCGACGGTCGAGACGAAGACGTCGTGCGCGTGCAGGCGGATCCCGCAGTGCTGCTGGAGCACCGCGAGCACCATCGCGACCCGGGAGGCGTCCAGCCCCGAGGTGGTACGCCGTGGCCGCTCGGCCGCCGTGGGGGTCACCAGGGCCTGGACCTCGGCCAGCAGCGGGCGCCGCCCCTCCATGGTCACCGCCACGCAGGTGCCGGGGACCTGCTGGTGGTGGTTCTCGACGAACAGCCCGGTCGGGTCGGTGACCGCAGCGATGCCGTCGGTCGTCAGCTCGAAGCAGCCGACCTCGTCGATGGGGCCGAACCGGTTCTTCATCGCGCGGACCATCCGGAACCGGGAGTTGCGGTCGCCCTCGAAGTGGAGCACCACGTCGACGACGTGCTCGAGCACGCGCGGGCCCGCGATCGAGCCGTCCTTGGTGACGTGGCCGACGATCATCGTGGTGATGTTGCGGGTCTTGGCCACCCGGATCAGCGCGGCCGCGACCTCCTTCACCTGGGTCACCCCGCCGGGGACGCCGTCGACGTCGCCTGCGCCGATGGTCTGGATGGAGTCGACCACGAGCAGCGTGGGCCGGACCTGCTCGATGTGGGTGAGGATCGCCCCGAGGTCGGTCTCCGCGGCGAGGAACAGCTCGTCGTGCACCCCACCGGTGCGGTCGGCGCGCAGCCGGACCTGGGAGGCCGACTCCTCGCCGGTGACGTAGAGGGTGCGGCGTTGGTAGCGCGCGGTCTGCGCAGCGACCTCCAGCAGCAGGGTGCTCTTGCCGACGCCGGGCTCGCCGGCGAGCAGGATCGCCGCCCCCGGGACCAGGCCGCCGCCCAGGACCCGGTCGAGCTCGGGGACGCCGCTGGTGCGGAACGAGGAGTCCTCGACCGACACCTCGCCGATCGGGACGGCCGGGCGGGTGACGGGGCCGGCGGCCGCGCGGGAGGCCGGGGCGCCGGCCTCGGCGACCGATCCCCAGGCCTGGCACTCTCCGCACCGGCCCACCCACTTGGCGGTCTCCCAGCCGCACTCGCTGCAGCGGTAGGCGGGTCGTGGCGTCTTCGGCATGGCCCGAACGCTAGGCCACGTCGCCGACAGAGCGAGTTATGCTGCCTTTGGAACGATCAAGGAGGGTGGATGACGCGGATCCCGGGGCGTGTCCCGACACTGCCGCCGACCCTTGCCGACGTGGCCGAACGGGCGGGGGTCTCGCGCCAGACGGTGTCGAACGCCGTCAACAACCCCGACCTCCTGCGCCCGGACACGCTGTCCCGCGTCCAGGAGGCGATCGACGAGCTCGGCTACTCGCCCAACCGCGCCGCCCGCAACCTCCGCACCCGCACCTCCCACCTGATCGGCCTCCGGTTCACCCCCGCGCAGGAGGGCACCGCCAACGCCCTGATGGACCGGTTCGTGCACTCGCTGGTCGAGACCTCGAGCGCCGCGGGCTACCACGTGCTGCTCTTCCCCGGGAACCCCGAGGACCCGCTCTCCGGCTACGACGACCTGCTCCGCGCCACCGCCGTGGACGCGTTCGTGGCGACCGACACCTACCTCGGCAACCCGCAGGCGGCGTGGCTGGAGTCGCGCCGGGCGCCGTTCGTGGCCTTCGGGCGGCCCTGGGACAACCCCGACGCCGGCCACCCGTGGATCGACGTCGACGGCGCCGCCGGCACCGAGCTCGCCACCTGCCACCTGCTCGAGCGCGGCCACGAGCGGATCGCCTGGATCGGCTGGCGCAAGGACTCCTGGATCGGCGAGGACCGCCGGGCGGGGTGGAGCCGGGCGCTGCGCGACCGGGGCCTGGCCACGACCGGGCTCGCGTCCCGCGTCGAGGACACCATCGCCAGCGGCCGCGAGGCGTCGGCGGTGCTGCTCGACGAGGCCAGCCCGAGTGCCTTCGTCTGCGCGTCCGACACCCTGGCGATGGGTGTCCTGCACACGCTGGACGACCGTGGGCTGGTCGCCGGCCGCGACATCGCGGTCGTGGGCTTCGACGACTCCCAGGTCGCCCAGGTGGTGCCGCCCGGGCTCAGCTCGGTCCGGCAGCCGCTCGAGGAGGTCGCGGTCGAGGTGGTCAAGGCACTCGAGGGACTGCTCGGCCACCCGCCCTTCGTGGGACCCGGCGTACTCCTCGCGCCCGAGCTGATCGTCCGCGGCACCTCCTAGAACCCCTTCGACCACAGGTTGACCGCGTAGTCGACGTCCGTCCCTTCGTGCTCGGCCAGGATCTCCTCGGCGACGTCGGTCGGGAACTCGATCCGGACCACGCTCTCCAGGTCGGCCCGCGACGAGAACGACCACCCCATGTCCACCGGCGTCCGGGTCCATCCGTGGGTCGACCAGAACCGCTCGACGGCCACCGGGTCGACCTCGGGATACCCGCGCCGGAACCACCCGCCGAAGGTCGACCGGGTCGGGTCGTTGTCGATCACGAACGCCGTGCCGCCGCGGCGTACGACGCGGTCCAGCTCGGCCAGCCCCGGCTCGCACCCCGGGCCGAAGAAGTAGGCCCAGCGGGCGTGCACGACGTCGACCGACGCGGCCGGCAAGGGGAGTGCCTGCGCCGTCCCTGCGAGCACCGTCACGTTGGCCAGCGCCTTCGTGCGGCGGCGGGCCAGCTTGACCAGGCCGGGGTGCGGCTCGACGCCGACCACGGAGGCAGCGGTCGAGGCGAAGCGGGGGAGGTGGAAGCCGGAGCCGCAGCCGACGTCGAGGACGGCCCGCCCTGCCCAGGAGGCGATCGCGGACATCGCGGCGTCCAAGCGGCCGTGCGGGTCGACCGCCAGGTTCTCGATCTCGTACGTCGCGGGGTGCTGCCAGATGTTGGGACTCGGCCGGGCCCCGGCCGGAGGCCTCAGAGGCGGACCAGTCCGCTCGGCGTCTGGACCTGCGCGGCGATGATGCCGGGGGTGCCGTGCGGGGCGACCCACTCCACCTTGATGTCCTCGAGCGGCGCCTCGACCGTCTCGCCCAGCCACTCGCTGACCCGCTGCGGGTCGCCGGCGATCTCCAGGCAGGCCAGGGTGTAGTCGCGGCCCGCGCCGTGGCTGGGGTGCAGCTCGGCGGGGATGTTCCACTCGACGAAGAACGGCAGCTGCGGGTCGGCGATCAGCCCGTTGATGCCGATCTGCTTCCAGCAGAGCTCGGTGCCGTCGGGGCGGTAGCGGTTGCCGTTGGCGGCCTCACGGCCGAGCCGCTCCTCCACCACGGTGATGTCGTCGACCGCGACGACCCAGCCGAGCCAGCCGCCGCCCAGGGCGGATCTGGCACGCACGGCCTGGCCGAACGGAGCCTTGTCGGACGCCGGGTGGTCCAGCACCTCGACGATCTCCAGGTAGGTGTTGTCCGCCATCGGCAGGATCATGTTGCGAGTCCCGAAGCGCGGGTGCACACCGCCGTCGGCGAACTCCTTGCCGAGCAGGCCCCCGAGGCGCTTGGCGGTGCTGGCCAGGCCGTCCGGTCCGGCCGCGTAGGAAAGATGGTCCAGGCGCATGCATTGCATTCTCGACAATCGTCCGGACCCTCCTGACATCGGGGTCGGGTTCTCTTGATGTCGAGATGTCTGTCCGGGGGTTGGGACGGACGGGTCAGCGCGGGTCGGCCGGGTGGATCGCGAGGAGCGATCGCGAGCGCAGGTGCGCCTCGCAGTGCCGCACCAGCTCGGCGTACGCCCTGTTGCCCATCAGCTCGGTCAGCTCGGCCGCATTCGTGACGTAGAGCGGCTCCACGCCGACGTGCGCCTCGGTGTTGCCGGAGCAGTACCAGTCGAGGTCGTGGCCGCCCGGACCCCAGCCCCGGCGGTCGTACTCGCCGATCGACACCTCGGTGTACGACGTCTCGTCCTGCCGCTCGACGGTGCGGAACGTGCGCCGGATCGGCAGCTGCCAACACACGTCCGGCTTGGTCTCCAGCGGCTCCCGGCCCTGCTTGAGCGCCAGCGAGTGCAGCGCGCAGCCGGCGCCGGCGTGGAAGTCGGTCCGGTTGTGGAAGACGCACGCGCTCTGGCCGTTGACCTCGATGGTGCGGGTCTTGGGCTCGCCCTCCTCGTCGTGGTCGAGCCAGTCGGAGGTCTTCACCTTCTTGCGGTCCGGCCGGAACTGCCAGGTCTCCGCGTCCAGCTGGTCGACGTACTTCGCGACCCGCTTCTGGTCGTCCTTGTCGGCGAAGTGGGCGCCGAGCGTGCAGCAGCCGACCTCGGGCGACTCCTGGTAGATGCCCGGGCAGCCCTGGCCGAAGATGCACATGTAGTTGGACGTCAGCCAGGTGAGGTCGCAGCGGAACACCTGGTCGGCGTCGGCCGGATCGGCGAACTCGACGAAGGCGCGGGGAAAGACGAGGTCGACTTCGGGCACGCCCCAACACTACGGCCCGGGTAGCGTGGCCCCATGCGGTTGGGCGTTCTCGACATCGGATCCAACACCGGGCACCTGCTCGTGGTGGATGCCCACGGCGGGGCGGCCCCGCTCCCGGCGTACTCCTACAAGGAGCCGCTCCGGTTGGCCGAGCACCTCGTCACCTCCGGCCCCGACGAGGGCGCGGTGTCGCAGACCGGCATCGACGCGCTCACCTCGTTCACCGCGCAGGCCCTGGTCGTCGCGGAGGACAAGGGGTGCGAGGACATGCTCGGGTTCGCGACCTCCGCGGTCCGTGACTCCGCCAATGCCGACTCCGTGCTCGACCACGTCCACGACAGCACCGGCGTGCGGATCCACGTGCTCTCCGGCGAGGACGAGGCCCGGTTGACCTTTCTCGCCGTACGCCGCTGGTTCGGGTGGTCGGCCGGCCGGCTGGCCGTCTTCGACATCGGTGGTGGCTCGCTGGAGATCGCGGGCGGAGCCGACGAGGCTCCCGACGTGGCCTGGTCGCTGCCTCTCGGCGCGGCCCGGCTGGCGCGCCAGTTCTTCGGCGGCGCCCGCCCCGACGACGAGGCGATCCGCCAGCTGCGCAAGCAGATCCGCGCCGAGATCGCACGGGACGCCGGCAACCTGCTCCGGGCCGGCGCGCCGGACCGAGCGGCCGCGACCTCGAAGACGTTCCGCTCCCTCGCCCGGATCTGCGGTGCCGCGCCGTCGGGCGACGGGCCGCTGGTCCCGCGCACGCTCCCGCTGTCGTCGCTGAACGAGTGGATCCCCAAGCTGATCGAGATCCCACCCGAGGAGCTGGCGGACCTGCCCGGAGTCTCTCCGAGCCGGACCCACCAGATCGTGCCGGGCGCACTGGTCGCCGAGGCCTGCATGGACATCTTCGACCTGACCGAGCTCGAGATCTGCCCATGGGCGCTGCGCGAGGGCGTGATCCTCGAACGTCTCGACCAGATCAGCGTGCTGGGCTGACGTGACCCGGGTCGGGCTCTCCACCTCCTCGGTCTACCCCGAGTCGACGGCGCACGCCTTCACGTACGCCGCGTCGGTGGGCTACGACGCGGTCGAGGTGATGGTCGGCATCGACGCGCTCAGCCAGCAGACGTCGGCCGTCCTCCAGCTCTCCGAGCACCACGCGATGCCGATCTGTGCCGTCCATGCGCCGTGCCTGCTGTTCACGCAGCGGGTCTGGGGCACCGAGCCGTGGGGCAAGCTCCAGCGGTCCGCCGAGATGGCCGTCGAGGTGGGGGCCGAGGTGGTCGTCGTGCACCCGCCGTTCCGCTGGCAGAAGGAGTACGCCGCCGGGTTCGTCGAGGGCATCGCCGCCCTGGAGGAGTCGACCGGGATCGCCTTCGCCGTCGAGAACATGTACCCGTGGCGTGCATCGTCGCGCCGCGGCATGGAGATGTACCTGCCGGGATGGGACCCGTCGGAGCAGAACTACGCGAACACCACGATCGACCTCTCGCACGCAGCGATCGCCCACTCGGACCCGGTCGCGATGGCCGAGCGGCTGGGCGACCGGCTGCGGCACGTCCACCTGACCGACGGCACCGGCTCCGCCAAGGACGAGCACCTGGTGCCCGGCCGCGGGTCGATCGGCGCCGGGGACTTCCTGGCCCACGTCGCCCGGACCGACTTCGCCGGCGAGATCGTGCTCGAGATCAACACCCGCAAGTGCGCCAACCGCGAGGAGCGCGAGCGCGACCTGCGCGAGTCGCTGGACTTCGCACGCGCCCACTTCCCGGTGACGGCCCCGTGACCGCACCCGCACGGCGGGGTCGCCGTCCGGGCGCGCCCGACACCCGGGCGGCGATCCTCGCCGCGGCGCGCGAGCAGTTCGCGGCGCAGGGTTTCCGACGTACGACGATCCGCGGGGTGGCGGCGGACGCCGGGGTCGACCCGGCGCTGGTGCACCACTACTTCGGCAGCAAGGACGACCTGTTCGTCGCCGCGCTCGAGCTGCCGCTGGACCCGCGCGTGGTGATCGGGCCGGTGCTGGCCGGCGGCGTCGACGGCGCGGCGGAGCGGCTGCTCACCGTGTTCCTCGGCGTGTGGGACGACCCGGCGCTCCGGCCCGGGCTGCTCGGCGTGGTCCGCGGCGTCCTCGAGCCCGAGGGGCAGCGGCTGATCCGCGAGGGCTTCCTGCCGGCGGTGATCCTGCCCGCCGCCACGGCCCTCGGCGTCGACCAGCCGGAGCGCCGGATGCCGTTCGTCGCCAGCCAGATCTTCGGCCTGATCCTGGCCCGCTACGTGCTCGAGATCGAGCCGCTCGCCTCGATGCCGGCAGCCTGACGTGGTGGCGGCGGTCGCGCCGAACATCCAGCGCTATTTCGAAATGGCGCTTGCCCTGACGTTCGTGGTCGTTCCCTCCCGTTCGTGCAGGTTGCAACCCCCACGAACGTCCCGGATACCCGGCTGACCGGGGATCCGGTCCGCCCCCGCGCTTGCGGCCCAGCGCCGAGTCGAGCATAATTCAACATATGGTGAATAACGCGGTCGAGGTGGCCGACCTGGTCGTCGTGCGCGGGCATCGGCAGGTGCTGCGCAACCTCTCCTTCACGATCCCCTCCGGCGTGGTGACCGGCCTGCTCGGCCCGTCCGGCTGCGGGAAGTCCACGCTGATGCGCTCGCTGGTCGGCGTCCAGAAGCTCACGTCCGGCTCGGTCCGGGTCTTCGGCGAGGAGGCCGGCTCTGCCCCGCTGCGGGACCGGATCGGCTACGTCACCCAGGCAGCGAGCGTGTACGACGACCTCACCGTCGCCGAGAACCTCGCGTTCTTCGCGCGGGTGCTCGGTGTCGGCCGCGACCACGTCGACCGGTGCATCGAGGAGGTCGACCTGCGCTCGCACGCCGACCAGGTCGTCGGCCGGCTGTCCGGCGGACAGCGGTCCCGCGCGAGCCTCGCCGTGGCACTCCTCGGCTCGCCCGACCTGCTCGTGCTCGACGAGCCCACCGTCGGCCTGGACCCGGTGCTCCGCCGCGACCTGTGGGCGCTGTTCCACCGGATCGCCGACGCCGGCGCGGCGGTCTTCGTCTCCAGCCACGTGATGGACGAGGCCGAGCGCTGCGAGCGGCTGATGCTGATGCGTGAGGGCGAGATCATCGCCCACGACAGCCCGCAGGCGATCCTGGACCGCACCGGCACCGGCAACATCGAGGAAGCCTTCCTCAAGATCGTCGAGGTGCCGGCATGAGCACCCGCACGGCCCCACGGGCCCGCCTCGAGATCACCCTCGCCGTCGCCGGCCGGGTGCTGCTCCAGCTGCGCCGCGACCACCGGACCCTGGCGATGCTGCTCCTGCTGCCGTGCCTGCTGATGTCCTTGCTGTGGTGGATGTTCGACGACTCGTCGCCGCTCGTCTTCGACCAGATCGGCCCGGCGCTGCTGGCGCTGTTCCCGTTCATCATCATGTTCCTGGTGACCAGCGTGACGACGCTGCGCGAGCGCTCCAGCGGCACCCTCGAACGGCTGCTGGCGATGCCGATGGCCAAGCTCGACTTCCTCGGCGGCTACGCCCTGGCCTTCGGCCTGGTGGCCGCGGTGCAGTCGGCGCTCGCCGTGGCTCTCAGTGTCGGCCTGCTCGGCATGGACGTCCGGGGGCCGGTCTGGCTGCTCACCATCGTGGCGGTCGCCGACGCCGTGCTCGGCAGTGCGCTCGGGCTGTTCGTCTCGGCGTTCGCGCAGACGGAGTTCCAGGCGGTGCAGTTCATGCCGGCGGTGGTGATCCCGCAGATCCTGCTGTGCGGGCTGTTCGTCGCGCGGGAGGACCTGCCGCCGTTCCTCGAGGTGGTCAGCAACCTGCTCCCGCTGTCGTACGCCGTGGACGCGATGCAGACGCTCACCAGCACGCCGGAGACCGGCGACGTCTGGCGCGACGTACTCGTGGTCGTGTGCTTCGCGCTCGCCGGCCTGGCCCTCGGCGCTGCCACTCTTCGGAGGCGCACCGCGTAGCCTGTGGCCCATGCACCCGCTCCGCCAACCGATCCTCCTCCTCGCCCGCAGCAACGCGGTGAAGACCATCGTCGAGAAGATGCCGGTCTCGTCCGGCATCGTGCACAGCCATGTGCCCGGAGAGACCACCGAGCAGGCGGTCGACGCCACCGCCGCCCTGCTCGACGACGGCCTCAAGGTGACCCTCGACTTCCTGGGTGAGGACACCCTCGACGTCGAGCAGGCCGAGCACACCGTCTCGGCGTACCTCGACCTGCTCCAGCAGCTCTCCGCCCGCGGGCTGACCCGCGGCGCCGAGGTGTCCGTGAAGCTGTCAGCGGTCGGCCAGGCGTTGCCGGACAACGGCCACAAGGTCGCCCTCGAGAACGCCCGCACCATCTGCCGGGCCGCCCGCAACGCCGGCACCACCGTGACCCTCGACATGGAGGACCACACCACCACCGACTCGACGCTGGCGATCCTGCGCGAGCTGCGCAAGGACTTCCCCGAGACCGGCGCCGTGCTCCAGGCCTACCTGCACCGGACCGAGGCCGACTGCCGCGCGCTGGCCTACGAAGGCTCGCGGGTGCGGCTCTGCAAGGGCGCCTACCAGGAGCCCGAGACCGTCGCGTTCCAGACCCGGCTCGACGTGGACCGGTCCTACGTCCGCTGCCTCAAGGCGCTGCTGGCCGGGCAGGGCTACCCGATGATCGCCACCCACGACCCGCGGATGGTCGAGATCGCGAGCTCGCTCGCGAGCCGCTACGGCCGGGCCAAGGGGTCCTACGAGTTCCAGATGCTCTACGGCATCCGGCCGACCGAGCAGAAGCGGCTGGCCGAGAGCGGCGAGACGATGCGGGTCTACATCCCCTACGGCTTCGAGTGGTACGGCTACCTGATGCGCCGCCTCGCGGAGCGCCCGCAGAACCTGTCATTCTTCATGAAGTCGCTGATCTCCAAGAAGTAAGGCACCGCCATGGCCCAGACCGCGATCCTCGGCGCCGGAGTGATGGGGGAGACCCTGCTCTCCGGGCTGGTCCGCGCCGGCCGCCGCGTCGACAACCTGCTGGTCGGCGAGAAGCGCCCGGAGCGGGCGCGCGAGCTCGAGGAGCGGTACGGCGTCGCGGTCACCTCCAACACCGAGGCGGCCCGCAAGGCCGACACCGTGGCCATCGTGGTGAAGCCGCAGGACATGGGCGACCTCCTCGACGAGATCGCGCCCGAGCTGCGGCCCGGCCAGCTGCTGGTCTCCCTCGCCGCGGGCATCACCACCGCGTTCATCGAGTCCCGCGTGCCCGAGGGTGTCGCCGTCGTCCGGGTCATGCCCAACACCCCGGCCCTGGTCGACGAGGGGATGGCCGCGATCTCGCCGGGCTCCCACTGCGACGAGCAGCACCTCGCCGAGGCCGAGGCGCTGATGGCGTCGGTCGGCCGGGTGCTCCGGATCCCCGAGCGCCAGCAGGACGCCGTGACGGCGATCTCCGGGTCCGGGCCGGCGTACATCTTCTTCGTCGTGGAGTCGATGATCGAGGCCGGCGTCCACCTCGGCCTGCCGCGCACCACGGCCACCGACCTGGTCGTGCAGACCGTGGTCGGCTCCGCCAAGATGCTGCGCGAGACCGGGACCCACCCCGTGGTCCTGCGCGAGCAGGTCACCTCGCCCGGCGGCACCACCGCCGCGGCGCTCCGGGAGCTGGAGATCCACAAGGTGCGAGCGGCGTTCCTCGCCGCGATGGAGGCCGCCCGCGACCGGTCCCGGTCGCTCGCCGAGGGCTCCTAGGAGATCGGCGGTGGCCGGCCGTCTGCCCCTCGCCTGGGGAGCCACGGCCGACGACCTCGCCCGCGCGTACCCCGCCGACACGATGCTCGACGGTCCGGTCGTGTCCCTGACCCGGGCCGTGCCCGTCGACGCGCCGGCCGAGCTCGGGTGGCGCTGGCTCTGCCAGCTCGCGGTGGCGCCGTACTCCTACGACCGGATCGACAACCGCGGCCGGCCCAGCCCCGGCGAGCTCACGCCCGGCGCCGACGACCTCCGGGTCGGGCAGCTGATGATGATCTTCGAGCTCACCGACCTCCAGCCCGGCCGGCAGTGGAGCGGCGTCACCGTCCCGCGGGCCACCCGGCTGTTCGGCGCCGTCGCCGTGACGTACGCCGTCGAGCCGGTCACCGACGCCTCGTGCCGGTTCGTCTGCCGGTTCACGGTGAGCCAGCGCGGACCCGTCGACTGGCTGCGCTCGCGTGCGCTGGCCTGGGGCGACCTCGTGATGGCGCGCAAGCAGCTGCTCACCCTCAAGGCGCTCGCCGAGCGCGACGCGGCGGCGTGACCGAACCGGATGACCGCCCGCAGGCATCTTCGGGGTGTGAGCACCACGTCCGCGCCTGAGTTCGCGCAGTTCTTCGCGTCCGCGTGGCCGCGCCTGCTGCGGACGACGTACGCCGTGGCGGGGGACCGGCAGCGCGCGGAGGACGCCCTGCAGACCGCCTTCGCCCAGGCGTACGCCGCGTGGGGACGGGTGTCGCGAGCCGACGACCCGCTGGCCTACGTCCGCAAGATGGCCGTGAACGCCGCGCTGTCCCAGCACCGGCTCGCGTTCAGGCGGCGCGAGTCGACCGTCGGCGAGCTCCCCGAGCGGCTGCTCGCCGCGGAGGACGAGCAGGTGCTGGCCCGTGACGAGGTGTGGCTGGCGGTGCGCGCCCTGCCGCCACGGCAACGGGCGGTCGTCGTGCTCCGCTACTACGAGGACCTCAGCGAGCGTCAGATCGCCGACGTCCTCCGCTGCCGTCCCGGGACCGTCAAGTCCCAGGCGTCCGCGGCACTCGCCACCCTGCGCCTCCGCCTCGGTGACGCCGCACCCGCACGCGAGGAGGACCGTTCATGAACGTCGAGGAGCGCATCGGCCGGTCGCTGGACCGGGGCCTGGATCGGCTCGACGCCGGCCCGGGCGACCTGGCAGCCGTGACCGAGCTCGGCAGCCGGATCCGGCGGCGCCGGAGGGCCGGAGCCGTGCTGGGGGTCGTGGCCGTGGTGGCCGCCGTCGCCGTGGGCGCGACCACGCTCGGGCGTGGCTCGGACAGCAGCCCCGACCCGGCACCCCCGGTCGGCGGCACCTGGACCGAGCTCGCGCCGATGCCGCTCTCCCCGCGCTGGATGCCGGTGACCGCGTGGACCGGGAGCGAGGTGCTCGTCATCGGCGGCGGCATCGACACGCCGTGTCCCCCGGCGGCCGACTGCAACGAGCCCGACCCGATGGCGCGAGACGGCGCGGCGTACGACCCGGAGACCGACTCGTGGCGACCGATCGCCGACGCGCCGGTCGACGTCGGCTACTGGTACCGCTCGGCGTTCGTGGCCGGCGAGCTCGTGCTCTTCGGCGACAACCGGTGGTGGGCCTACGACCCGCGGGTCGACGCCTGGCACCCGCTGCCCGCACCGTTCCAGCGGGTCAACGACACCGGGGACCTGGCGACGTCCGAGGACGGGTTCGTGTACGTCCTCTCCCGGTCGGGCGCGTTGTGGGCACTCAACGTCGTGCGCGAGGAGTGGTCGAAGGTCCCGCAGGGCTCACCGGACGGCTTCCGGCGCACCACCGTCGTCGTGACGGAGACCTTCGCGTTCTCGGGCGTGCGGAAGGGGGAGCCCGACGGTCCCGTGGTCGTGGACGTCGGCACCGGGGGCGACCCGCTGATCGAGACCGGCCAGCTCGCGCCGTTCCGCCACTGGACCGGCCAGCGCCTGGTCGAGCTCGACCTCCAGGTGTCCTCCGACGGCAGGCCGTTCGGCGGCCGGCTCGACCCGGCGACCCGCGAGTGGACGCCGCTGCCCAACGCCCCGGACATCGAGGCCGACCGCGGCGACGGCTGGTCGATCGTGGCCGCCGACGGGCCGCTGATGGCGGGCTGGGGCTACGTCTACGACGACCGCACCGAGCAGTGGACCACGCTGGGCAAGCCGAAGTCGCCGGTCGACGACTCGCAGTCCGCCGTGTGGGCCGACGGGCGGCTGCTGGTCGTCGGTGGCCTGGACGACGAGATCGGCTACGAGGACGTCGCCGGGCTGTCCGACCAGGCCTGGGCCTGGACTCCCTAGCTCTCCGCCGCTCCGTCGCCCGCGGGGTCAGCCGGCGTTTCCGTCAGTCACGTCGATCACGAGGCGTGAGGGTGCGGTGAGCGCGAAGACCCGGAAGGGGGCGGGGTCGCCGTCGATGCCGGCGAGTACCTGGGTGGTGCCCTCGAACGTGCCGCCGACGTAGACGTCGTTGATGTCGCCGTCGTTCTCCGGGGCGACGTGGCTGGGACCGCGGTAGTAGTCGGACGCAGGCCAGGTGGTGCCCGAGGCGTAGATGTCCAGGATCGCGCTTCCGCCGAGGGCAACGACCTTGCCGCTGCCGTCAAGCGTTGCCTCGTCGACGTAGTTGACGACCCAGCCGGGAGTGCCCGTGCCGCTGAACTCCAGCACGATCCGGTCGAAGCCCTCGGCCTCAGCAATGCGTACGTCGACGAGCACCAGGTCCGCGTCGCCCGACCCCTCACCCGACTGACGCTCCGTGTCCTTAGCGAACGCCGGGGCATCCGTTGTCGGGTTGGTGGTGGTGGATGTCTCCGAGGTGGGCGTGGACGAGCTCGTGGTCGCGCAGCCCGCGAGGAG
Source organism: uncultured Actinomycetota bacterium (assembly GCA_963803235.1). Classification (GTDB taxonomy): domain Bacteria; phylum Actinomycetota; class Actinomycetes; order Propionibacteriales; family Nocardioidaceae; genus Nocardioides. The sequence continues at coordinate 300,017 of CAWDLL010000006.1, read as the reverse complement.
AGGGATGGCGGCCATGGTGCCCAGCAGGGCTGTCACTCCGTGGCGCATCGCCACTCCTTCGTCTTTGAGGGCACCACTGTGGTCACTGACGTAGGACGCCTGACGGAGGAGCTCATGGTTGACCACGTCCACGCATGACTCTCGGCTTGACCGCTCGCTTCGCGGCATGGGAGGGCGTTCTCCATCGGAGTTGTGGCTGATACTGGCCTCCGTGGGCACTCGCAACTACCTGGTCGAGGGCGTCTCTGGCACTGGCAAGACCGCGGTCTGCAGAGAGCTGAACCGACGTGGGTTCCACGCGATCAACGGTGACAGGGAGCTGGCCTATCAAGGCGATCCCGAGACTGGCGAACCCGTCGACAGCGCCTCGCACGAGCACCACATCTGGGACGTGAACCGAGTGCAAGCCTTGGTGGCCGAACAGCACGAGCCCGTCACCTTCTTCTGCGGCGGCTCTCGCAACTTCTCCAGGTTCATCCATCTGTTCGATGAGGTCTTCGTCCTCGACGTCGATCTCGACACCTTGCACCGACGGCTCGACCAGCGACCGCCGGACGAGTGGGGTGCGAAGCCATCGGAGCGCGATCTCATCGTCAGACTGCACCGGACCAAGGAAGACATCCCCAGCAGTGGCGTCGTGATCGACGCGACGCCACCAGTCGCAGACGTCGTCGACGAGATCCTTCGTCACGCGGGAGTGAGCGGCGGCGACGACGGACTTCGAGGATGACCTGAGTGCCGGACGCTTCGTTCAGTCCGATTCGCAGATGCAGAGCTGGACCGCCGCATCCCCACTGAACCGTCGACCGGACCAGTCGCCGAAGCGATCGATGAGCCGCAGTCCGCCGAGCGAGAGGAGCAGCGGCAGCTCCTGCGGGAAGATGCTCCTGATCTCCAGCGGCAGGACGATGAAGTCGGGCTCGGAGTCAGTCGAGAGGTGCCACGTCCCGCGGGTCACTTGCGCCCGTGCGTCGTAGGTCTCAGCGACTCGACGCTCACGTCGCCACGGTCGGGATCGGTGAACGACAACGACTCCCGCGTGCGCCGTACTCCGACGGCTTCGGCCAGGAGCCGCAGGCTCGGGTTGAAGACGTCGAATGCCAAGCGCGCGCCAGGTGCCAGGTGTCGCCCGACCGATCGGAAGCAGCTCACCAGGTCCTTGGCGTCGTGCAGGTGCAGGAGGGAGTTGGCCGCGATGAACACGAAGTCGAAGCTGCGGCCCATGTCGAAGTCCCGCATGTCGCCGTGCACCCACTCCACCGCTACTCCGCGCTCGTCCGCCTTGCGGCGAGCCTCGGCCAGCATGTCCGACGAGAAGTCCAGACCGACGCACGGATGCCCGTCGGACGCGATGGGGATCAACTTGTGCCCGGTGCCGCACCCGAGCTCCAAGACACGCCCGCCCGGCCGATCGGCCTCGGCCCGGTAGAAATCCGCTGCTGGTCCGCCGCTGGGAAACATGAGGTCGTAGAGCTTCGCGTGCGAGTAGAACGCTTCGCTCATCACATCGCTCCTTGCCGACTGGTCTGCCGCTGGCCGTCGTGGCCCTGCTGATTCAAGCGTCTGTGCCGACAGTGTGCCTGCCGGTGGGCGCGTAGCGGGGGACGGAAGCCCGTATCGCGGCATGTGAGTGCGTCTTGGTGCGCGACACTGTCGGCATGAGCCCCACTCACCCCCAAAGACATCATTCGAAGCGATCATCGACGAGTTGGCCATGGGCGAATCTTGGGCAGAGCGTTGACTCGGTTCCGCTTCGATCGAGCCGGACCAGGAACCTTGCTGTCTGGACTACGGCGATCGCGGGTCGGTTTCAGCTGGAAGTGTCCCTCAGCAGAGCGGCCCTGAGGCAGCTCCGCACATCGGCATGTGCGGACACGAGCCCCGGCGTCAGGGCGACGGCGGTGTGGGTCTGCGGTCGCCTCAGCACGCCAGGGTGCCCGCCAGGGTGCGGGCTCCCAGGCGTCCATGATGTAGATGCGTTCGTGGGCCACGCGGTCACCTTCGAACTCCATGATGCTGACGGTGAACATCCACGGCGCGGCGTCGTAGCTGATGAGGTACTCGGTGACCACCAGATCCTCGCGGTGCGTGATGCGTCGGAGATGGAACTTCAGGTCTGCTGGGTACTGGCGTCGCCACTCGCGGAAGTTGGCGACACCTTCGAACCGCTCCCCGGACTGGGGAAACTCGAGTACGGCGTGCTCGTGATAGATCTCGTGCGCGCGGTCCTCGTCCTTGCCGGAGTATTCCCAGTGCCGCTGCAAGGCAGCCAACAGGTCGGATTCGTCGAGCAACGCCACCTCCTGCGGTCGGTGGTCTCGAGTCTATCGAGCGAGGGCCGGTGGGGCCGTGTTCCGCTGCCCCCGAAACGTCGAGCCGGGGAGTCGAACGCATCGCGGCAGATGCGGACGCTTCCATGCCGTCGACTACTTCGTCCGCGTGTAAACGATCCTCTCCGTCGGGTCAGGAGGGTCACCATCGGGATAGTGCCAGGTGCCGGTGTACTCGGAGTTGTCCTCGTTGAGGGTGGCTCGGAAGTAGGTGTCTGACTCCTCCCCGCCGAGGCTGACCCGGATTTCCGGGTGCTCGAGGACCCAGGTGTAGGTGGCCTCGTCGCCCATCGTGTCCATGTACTGAGCTCGCAAGGTGTCAGTGTCCTGGCGATGGGTGATGTGTTGGATGACCTTCATCGGTGTGCCGCTGACCGTGAAATCGACGTCGGCGACAAGCAGGAAACCTCCCTTGACGGATCTGTACTCGGCTTGGCCCCTGATGCCTGGTCCCGTCACTCGCCAGGTGCCGACCAAGAGCTCGCTCAACTCGACGAGTTTGGGGTTTGGTTCCTCTGCTGCGTTGATGCTGTGCGTGTCATCACGGTCTGCCACCGGTCACTCCTGTCTGCCTCTCGCTCCACCAGCATGCGCGCTGTGTCCAGCCTGTTCCGGTTCGTGCAGGACGCGTCCTAGGCTGCCCGTATGCCTGCCGATCGCTCGACGGCCGCCCTCACCATCCGGCCGCTCGCGCCCGACACCTGGCGTGCCTTCGCCGACCTTGTCGAGCGGCACAACGGCGTGTTCGGCGGGTGCTGGTGCACCTATTTCCACTCGCTGTCACGCGACCCGGACCGCACCTACGAGAGCAATCGCGATCTGAAGTGCCAACTGGTCGAGCGCGGGCGTGCGCACGCCGCGCTGGTCTTCGACGGCGACGAGGCCGTGGCCTGGGCGGAGTTCGGCCCACCGGGGGAACTGCCGAACATCCATCATCGACTGGAGTACGAGGCGGGCCTCGTGACGGCGCCCGACTACCGGGTCACCTGCATCTTCGTGGACCGACGCTACCGACGCGGCGGCGTCGCGGCGCTGGCACTACGAGGAGCGCTGGACCTGATCTCCCAGGCGGGCGGCGGGGTGGTCGAGGGATACCCGCACGACATGTCGAAGCACCCCGAAGGCAAGAAGATGTCGTCCTCCTTCCTCTACAACGGCACCCGCAGGATGTACGAGGAGGCCGGCTTCACCTTCCAGCGGTCGAAGGGACAGAAGAACTGCGTGATGATCCGGACGATCGCTCCAGCCTGACCTGGGTCCACCCCGCGCAGCGATGCCGTATGTAACCTTGCGGATACGTACCCGATTGGTTACATTGGATCCATGGATGCGGTGCTGCATGCGTTGGCGGACGAGAGCCGGCGAACGGTTCTGGAGATCCTGCGCGACCATCCGGCGAGCGCGGGAGAGCTGGCCGAGGCGCTCCCGATCGCCCGTCCGGGCGTGTCCCGGCATCTGCGGGTGCTGCGGGAGGCCGGACTGATCGACGTACGCCCGGACGCGCAGCGCCGGATCTACAGCCTCCGTCCGGAGGCGCTCATCGAGGTGGACGAGTGGCTCGCGGAGTACCGCGTGCTCTGGCAGAGCCGGCTCGACGCCCTTCACACAGAGATCGCTCGAGGGAAGAAGGCGCGAAAGTGAACATCATCGGGACGATGCGGGCGCTTGACGAGACCCGCGGCGCGGTGCGTGTCGAGGACGTTTACGACACGGACATCGACGACCTGTGGGAGGCATGTACGACGCCGGAGCGGCTCGCGCGCTGGATCGCTGAGGTCTCCGGCGACTTGCGGGTCGGCGGCACGATCCATGCTGTCTTCACCAGCACCTGGACCGGTCCGGGGCGGGTCGAGGTGTGCGACGCACCGCATCATCTGCTCCTCACGATGGAACCAGGCACAGACGACGAGTCACAGATGGAGGCCTGGCTGATCGAGGAGGGATCGCAGACCAGGCTGGTGGTCGAGGAGCGTGGACTGCCGGTGGACAAGTTGTACTTGCACGGGGCCGGGTGGCAGGCGCATCTGGAGGACCTGGGGCGATCGCTGGCAGAGGCCACCGGGGCCCACCCCGAGCGCTGGACGGAGCAGACTCCGGCACCGGCGTGGCGCCGGCGCTGGGACGAGTTGTCCCCTGCCTACGAGGCGATGGAGATCGAGTGATGTCCGACGAGATCAGACTCAGCGCGACCACGGTGAACGCGCCCGACGCGCTCGCCCTTGCGACCTTCTACGCCGAGCTCACCGGCGGTGTCACGAAGGGGAGCGAGCACTGGGCGACCGTCTCCGGGCCGAACGGCTTCATCGCATTCCAGCAGGTCGACGATTTCCGCCCGCCGGTGTGGCCCGGCGCCGACGTACCCATGCAGATGCACCTCGACTTCTTCGTCGACGACCTCGAGGCAACCGGAGCCCGCGCAGTCGCTGCTGGCGCCACCCGGCACGACTTCCAGCCGAACTCCGACCACTGCTTCGTGTACGCCGACCCGGCCGGCCATCCCTTCTGCCTGTCCACCTGGGACGGGCCGCACCTGGACGACGAGCCCGACGAGTAGGCGGCGACAGCACAAAGGCTCATCCACCGGTGATCGGCCTGAGCGAGGGAAGGGGCGACCGCTCAGAGCCCGATCGCCGCTCGCGCCGCCGCCAGCACCGGCGCGGTGACCTGCCGACAGCGCTCGGCGCCGGCGGCGTAGATCGCGGCGACGTGCGTCGCGTCGGCGGCGAGGTCGGCGTACCGCTTCTGCAGCGGCTCGAGCTCGGCCACCACCGCGTCCGTGACGGCCTCCTTGAGGGCGCCGTACGTCGTGATGCCGTCGGCCGAGCCGCCGCACGCCTCGAGGATCTCGACCAGGTTGGTGACGCCCGGCTTCGCGTCCCGGTCGCGGCGTACGGCGGTCGGACCGTTGTCGGAGTCGGTCACGGCCCGTGCGATCTTGCGGCGGATGACGTCGGGCGGGTCCAGCAGGAAGACCGACCCGGCCACCTCGCCCGACTTGCTCATCTTCCGGGCGGGCTCGGCCAGGTCCATCACCCGCGCGCCCACCGTCGGGGTGGTGATCTCGGGGACGGTGAACACCGGCCCGTAGGTGCGGTTGAAGCGGATCGCCAGGTCCCGGGTCAGCTCGACGTGCTGCCGCTGGTCGTCGCCCACCGGCACCGAGGCCGGCCGGTAGAGCAGGATGTCGGCCGCCATCAAGACGGGATACGTGTAGAGCGACACCCGGGTCGAGTCGACCCCTCGACCCTTCTCCTTGAACTGGATCATCCGGTTCAGCTCGCCGGTGTACGCCGTGCACTCGAGCAGGTAGGCGAGCTCGGCGTGCGCGGGCACCCGGCTCTGCAGGAACAGCGTCGCCCGGTCCAGCCCGGCGGCCAGCAGCAGGGTCGCCATCTCGGTGGTCCGGGCCCGGAGCAGTGCCGGGTCGTGGGTGGTCGTCATCGCGTGCAGGTCGGAGAGGCCGTAGTACGCGTCGTCCTGCTGCGCCGCCATCGGCCGCAGCGCCCCGAGCAGGTTGCCGAGGGTCAGCCGCCCGGACGGGGTCAGCAGGGAGAGGGTGGTCGTCATGTCGTGCTCCTGGAAGTGAGAAGGGCCCACGGGTGCACGCGAAATGCGCAACGGCCGCCCGTGGGCGGCCGTCGGTCGAAGGGGTGTGCTCGATCGGTGGTCCGCCGTCAGGCGGGCCACCACCGGAGAGAACGAGTCGTCAGCACCCGACCAGTGTCGCACGACAGACGATTGACGCGCCGGGCAAATACGGAGCAGTCTGAGCCGGCGGGGGACGTCGGAGGGAGGGCCGATGGCTGACGTCGTCCTGCACATCGGTCTGCCCAAGACGGGCACGACCACGATCCAGGCCGCCCTGGCCGACCGCGCCGGCGCCCTCGCCGCGCAGCGGGTGCTCTACCCCGGCGGCCGGCACGCGCAACGGATGGCGGCCTTCGACCTGCTCGGCCAGCGGGTCCCGGGCGACGACGCCGTCGTGGCCGGCGCCTTCGACCGGCTCGTCGCCGAGGTCACGGCGTACGCCGGGGCGCGCGTCGTGATCTCCGAGGAGGAGCTCGGCCTGTGCCGGCCGCGGCACGTGCAGCGGGTCGTCCGGGCGCTGGACGGGCACCGGGTCTTCGTCGTGGTCGGCGTCCGCGACCTCGGGCGCACGCTGGTCTCGGCCTGGCAGCAGTCGGTGGTCATGGGCGCGACCACGACCTGGACCGACTTCGTGTCCGCGGTGCGCGATCCCGCGAGCGGCTCGGCCCGCACCGGCGCGGGGTTCGCGGCCCGGCACGACGTGCTCCGCACCCTCGACGCCTGGGGGACCCACGTCCCGCCCGACCGGATCCGGCTGGTGACCGTCCCGCCGCGCGGCACGCCGAGCGGGGTGCTGCTCGAGCGGTTCGCGCGGGCTGCCGACCTCGCGCCGGACGTGTTCGCCGACGAGTCCCCGGTGCGCAACGAGTCGCTGGGCGCCGCCGAGATCGAGATGATCCGGCGGCTGAACGAGCAGCTGGCGGGCCGCCTGGTCATGCGGCAGCTGCGGCACGTGATCGGCGCCGGGATCCGGCCGCGGCTGAGCGTCCCGGGCTCCCGACCGTTGCGGCTGCCGCCCGAGGACGCCGGCTGGGTGCGGGCGCGCAGCGAGCAGGTGGTCGAGGACCTGCGCCGGCGCGGCCACCCCGTGTTCGGCGACCTGGCCGACCTGCTGACCGCGGAACCGGTCGCCAACGGCCGCCGCCTCGACGACGTCTCGGAGCCGGAGCTGCTCGCGGTCACGGAGTCCGCTCTGGCCGCCCTCGCCCTCGCCCACGGCGCCCTCGCCCGCAAGCACCGCCGGGCGGTGGCCGGTTCCCCGGTCGACGCGGGGCTCGGCCAGCGGTTCGAGAGCGCGGCTCGGGCCGTGGTGTTCCGGGTGCAGAAGGCGACGCTCACGGGCGCCGACAACCACCACATGCTCGCGTGGGCGGTCCGGCGCTACCTCGCGCGCCCGCCGCGTCTCGCCCAGCCGGACACCCCTGAGCCCGAGCGGACCGGCGGGTAGCCTCGCGGGCATGGTCGAGTGCACCGGGCCGGCGACGGTCGTCTTCGACTCGAGCCTGACCGAGTACAGCTTCGGGCCGAGCCACCCGATGTCCCCGATCCGGGTCGACCTCACCATGCGCCTCGCCGAGGAGCTCGGCGTGACCGGCGACCACCTGCGCCTCGTCGACGCGCCGATGGCCGACCAGGACCTGATCGCCACCGTGCACACGGCCCGGCTGATCGAGGCGGTCGAGCGGGTCGGATCCGCGCCCGGCTCGGTCGACCTCGAATGCGGCCTCGGCACCGACGACAACCCGGTCTTCAAGGACATGCACCACGCGGCCGCGCACGTCGTCGGCGCCAGCGTCGAGGCCTGCCGCCAGGTGTGGAGCGGCGACTCCCTGCACAGCGCGAACATCACCGGCGGGCTGCACCACGCGATGGCCGACCGGGCGAGCGGGTTCTGCATCTACAACGACGTGGCGGTCGGCATCCGGTACCTCCTCGACCAGGGCGCCGAGCGGGTCGCCTACGTCGACGTCGACGTCCACCACGGCGACGGGGTCGAGCGGATCTTCTGGGACGACCCGCGCGTGCTCACGATCTCCCTGCACGAGACCGGCCAGATGCTCTTCCCCGGCACCGGCTTCCCCAACGACCGGGGCGGTCCCGACGCCCAGGGCAGCGCGGTCAACGTCGCGCTCCCGCCGGGCACGGCCGACGCCGGCTGGCTCCGGGCCTTCCACGCGGTCGTCCCGCCGCTGCTGCGCGAGTTCCGGCCCGACGTGCTGGTCACCCAGCACGGCTGCGACTCCCACATCGAGGACCCGCTCGCCCACCTGATGCTGACCGTCGACGGCCAGCGGGCGACGTACCTCGCGCTGCACGAGCTGGCCCACGAGGTCTGCGACGGCCGCTGGGTGGTGACAGGTGGCGGCGGCTACGCGCTGGTGGAGGTCGTGCCGCGCGCCTGGACCCACCTGCTGGCGATCGTCGGCGGCCGCCCGATCGACCCCGCGACGAGTACGCCGGAGGGCTGGCGCGAGCACGTCCGCACCGCGCTCGGGCGGACCGCACCCCTCCGGCTGACCGACGGCCGGACCCCGGCGTACCGTGACTGGTCGGAGGGCTACGACCCGAGCACCTGGCTGGATCGCGCGATCCATGCGACCCGGTCGGAGATCTTCCCGTACCACGGGCTCGATCCGATGCCCTGACCTGCGAAAACGCGCCGTCCGGGTAAAGATCTGCGAGCCAATGCAAGCCGACACGCCGAATGTCTCGCATGTTACTTGAGTGAATCTCTTCCCCACGAGTCACTCCAGGCTCTATTCTCACGGAACGCGGACGTGATGCACCGGTGGGGAAGCCGGTGGCGGGCCGCACAGAAGGATCGGTGCACCATGGTTGACCACACGTCCGGGGACCTCTCCGACTCGAAGTTCCTGACCGTTGCCGAGGTTGCCGCGATGATGCGCGTCTCCAAGATGACCGTCTACCGTCTCGTCCACAACGGAGAGCTGCCGGCCGTCCGCGTGGGCCGCTCCTTCCGCGTCGTGGAGGAAGACGTCAACGAGTACCTCCGCAAGAGCTTCTACAGCGCCGGCTGAGCTGGTTCTCCGCCAGCGCGCCTTCTCACGGGATCCCCACGGATTCTGTCGCCCATTCGTGGGCGGATAGGCTGTCCGGGTCCTCGAGGCGAACCGCCTCCCGGACACGCCAGTTCGAAAGGTCTCCCGTGGGTTCAGTCATCAAGAAGCGGCGCAAGCGCATGGCCAAGAAGAAGCACCGCAAGCTGCTGAAGAAGACGCGCGTCCAGCGCCGCAAGCTCGGCAAGTAGCCGCCACCATGAGCAGGGTCGGCCGCGTCGTCCTGGTCACCGGGGTCTCGCGAGACCTCGGTCGCCGGTTCGCGCGCGCAGCCGCCGCCGACCCTGCCGTACGCCGCGTCATCGGTGTGGACGTGATCCCGCCGCGCGGCGACATCGGCGACGTCTCGTTCGTCCGCGCCGACATCCGCAACCCCGTCATCGCGAAGATCATCGCCAAGGAGGACGTCGACACCGTCGTCCACATGAGCGTGATCGCGACCCCCGGCAGCGCCGGTGGCCGCAACACGATGAAGGAGCTCAACGTCATCGGGACGATGCAGCTCCTCGCCGCCTGCCAGAAGGCGCCCGGGCTGCAGCACCTCGTGGTGAAGTCCACGACCACCGTCTACGGCGCGAGCAACCGCGACCCGGCGATGTTCACCGAGGACATGGAGCCGCGCCGGCTGCCGCGGTCCGGCTACGCCAAGGACGTCGCGGAGGTCGAGGGCTACGTCCGCGGCTTCGCCCGCCGGCGGCCCGACGTCCGGGTGACGATGATCCGGGCTGCCAACGTGATCGGCCCGCACGTGCACAGCCCGATCACCTCCTACTTCCGGCTGCCGGTCGTGCCCACCGTGCTGGGCTACGACCCGCGCCTGCAGTTCCTGCACGAGCGGGACCTGATCGACGTGCTCCGGCACGCCGTCGTGACCGACGTCCGCGGCACGTTCAACGTCGCGGGCGACGGCGTACTCATGCTCAGCCAGGCGCTGCGCCGGATCCAGCGCGCCTCCGTGCCGCTGCCGGGCTTCGCCGTCGGCAACATCGGCTCGGCGCTCCGCTCCGCCCGGGTCGCCGACTTCTCACCCGAGCAGCTGAGCTTCATCACCTACGGCCGCGGGGTCGACACCACCCGGATGCGCACGATGCTCGGCTTCGAGCCGGAGTTCACCACGGCCGAGGCGTTCAACGACTTCGGTGCGTCCATGACCCCGACCGGCGGGCGTTCGGTGCGGGCTCTCGACGGCCTGGCCCGCGCGCTGGTCCCGCAGGAGACCCGCGAGCTGGTGGGAGCCGACCATGGGTGACGCGGAGATCATCCCGATCGGCACCCGCGGCCGCCCGGGCCGCGGCACCGGCAAGGACAAGCCGTCGTCGGCCGCGCGCAGCCTGGCCGGCCCGAAGCCGCCCGCCAGCCCCGCCACCAAGGCCCCCGTCGCCAAGAAGGCGCCCGCCGCCAAGAAGGCGCCCCCGCCGCGCAAGGCACCGCCGCCGAAGAAGCAGGCCGCGGCCAAGGCCCAGCCGCCGGCGCCCGAGCCCACGCGCGCCCCGGCCACCACGCGCGACCGCTCGCCGCTGGGCGGCATCCCCACCGGTGAGTGGCTGGCCGCGTTCCAGTTCGCCGCCAAGGAGGTCTTCGGCGACCAGTGGGAGCCGCAGCTGGCCCGCTTCCTGGCGTTCACGCGCCGCCGGGTCACCGGCGACTACGTCGTCGACGAGTACGGCTTCGACCCCGAGGTCACCCAGCGGTTCATGATGACCGCGCTCCGGCCGATCGCCGAGAAGTGGTTCCGGATCGAGGTCCGCGGCGCCGAGAACATCCCCGCCGAGGGCGGCGCCCTCGTGGTGTCCAACCACTCCGGCACGCTCCCGGTCGACGGCCTGATGACGATGGTCTCGATCCACGACGCCACCGGCCGGAACCTGCGGCCGCTCGGCGCCGACCTGGTGTTCCGGATGCCCGTGGTCAGCACCCTCGCCCGCAAGGGCGGCGCCACCCTCGCCTGCAACGAGGACGCCGAGCGGATGCTCGCCGGCGGCGAGCTGGTCGGCGTCTGGCCGGAGGGGTTCAAGGGCATCGGCAAGCCGTACGCCGAGCGGTACAAGCTCCAGCGCTTCGGCCGCGGTGGCTTCGTGTCCGCCGCGATGCGCACCGGCGTACCCATCGTCCCGCTGTCGCTGGTCGGCGCCGAGGAGATCTACCCGCTGGTCGGCAACATCCCGTCCCTCGCGCGGCTGCTGGGCGTGCCGTACATCCCGATCACGCCGTTCTTCCCGCTGCTCGGCCCGCTCGGGCTGGTGCCGCTGCCGTCGAAGTGGCTGCTGGAGTTCGGCGAGCCGATCCGCACCGACGAGTACGACGCCGGCGCGGCCGACGACCCGATGCTGGTGTTCAACGTGACCGACCAGGTCCGCGAGACCATCCAGCAGACGCTCTACTCCCTGCTGATGAAGCGGCAGTCCGTCTTCCGGCTGAGGAACCGAACCCCGCCCCATCTCGTCAACCATGATGAGTAGCCCAGCCAGGGGGTGACGGTGGTCGAGCAGGACTTCGAGGCGTACGCCGCCGCGCGCTGGCCGTCGCTGGTGCGCTCGGCCGTGTTCCTCGGCTGCTCGGTGGAGGAGGCGCAGGACCTCGCGCAGGCGACCCTGCTGCGCTGCCACCTCGCCTGGGCGCGCGTGCAGCGGGCCGACGACAGCGACGCCTACGTCTACCGGATGCTGCTCAACTGCCTGCGCGACAGCCGGAGGCGGCGGTGGTGGGGCGAGCGGGCGACCGGGGACCTGCCGGAGGCGGTCGCGGCCGACCGGAGCGGCGACGTCGACGTGGCCGACGCCGTGCACCGGGCCATGGCCGGTCTCAGCGACGCGCACCGTCAGGTGGTCGTGCTGCGCATCTTCGCCGACCTCTCCGAGCGGCAGACCGCCCTGGCGCTCGGCGTCGAGCCCGGCACGGTCAAGAGCCGGCTCTCGCGGGCGCTGGCCCGGCTCGCCGAGGACGACCACGTTCTCGATCTCACGGAGGGACCCAGCCGATGAACCAGCCGCTGCGCGAGCTCTGGGACCGGATCGACGCCGGCCCGCCCCCGCTGGCCGAGATCTCCGCGAGCGCCGGCCCGGCCAGCGACGCCGCAGGCGCGGAGCCGTGCTGGCCGCGGCCGCGGCCGTCCTCGCCGTCGTGGGCGCCGGTGTCGCCGTCCAGCGCACGATGCTGGACGACGACCGGGCCACCGACCTGCCCTCGGGGATGCCAGCCCCGCCCGACGGCACGCGGTGGGTGGGACTGGGCCGGGTCGTCGTCGCCGTACCGGACTGGTGGACCACCGGCGAGACGCAGTGCCTCGCCCCGGTCGAGACCACCGTCTACTTCGACTCCGGGGCGACCGCCGACTGCGCGGACCCGGCGGACCCGGCGACGATCCGGGAGGTGTCGGCGCTCGCCGTCCTCGACGCGACCGGCGGGTACGGCGAGTACCAGACGCGCTCCATGCACCGCGTCGCCGAGGTGGACGGCGAGGCCGTGCTCGAGGCGGACGGCTGCGAGGAGTGGTTCGAGGGAGTGTGTCGCCGGATGTTCGCGGTGCCCTCGGAGGGCGTCGTCTTCGCCGTCACGATCGCCGACGAAGGTGACGGAAGCTACGAGGACATCCGCGACTCGGTCCGGATCCTGCCGGACGGCCTGACCACCGTCCCACTCGCGATCTCGAGTGGGTGGACCCCGGCCTGGGGCGCCGACCCGAGGGCGGCCGACGAGCTGGTGAAGGTCTTCGAGGAGGCCGGGCTGCGGGTCGAGACGGAGGTCGCGGAGCGGTCGGAGCGCGACGACGTCTCCAGCATGTCCGCCAGCTTCCCGGCCGGCACCCTGCTGGACGTCAGTCCGAGCCTGGGCAGCGTGATCGAGGAGGGCGGCACGGTGACGATCACCGTCGCCGGCAAGCCGGAGCGGCGCTGAGCGCTCGAGTTACCGCCGCCGAGGAGCGGGTCGGTGAGGTCCTCGAGCGTCTCCTCGACGTCCGGGAGCGGGAGGCCCGGGATCGCGGGCGGGTTGTTCGACGTCTGCTGCGAGTCGCCGCCGCCGAGCAGTCCGTCGGTGAGGTCGCCCAGCGGGTTGCGGGGCTGGTTGGGCGTGCTCGGGGTGCCGGAGGTCGACGTGTCGCCGCCGGTGGACGGGCTCAGCACGCTGCCCGGCGGGAGCGAGCCTCCGGTGTTCGGGAGGACGACCTCGCCCTGCTGGTCGCCGCTTGCCGCCGTTCTTGCCGCCGTTCTGGGTGGCCGTCTCCGCGGCCGCACCCAGGTCCCCGATGGTGTTGCTGGAGGTGAGGATGGTCGGCAGCTCGGTGATCCCGCCCGCACAGGTCGGGCAGGCCGACGCGGCGGCCGAGTCGATCTGGGACAGGACCCGGGCGGCGTGGATCAGCTCGTCGCGGGCGCCGGGCGGCACGGCCTCCTCGAGCTCGCCCAGCTGGGCCATGCTCGAGGACGTGAAGTTGCGGAGCTCCTCGATCGAGCTCTCGTCGCCGGTGCTGGCGTAGTCGGCGAGCAGCAGGTCGGAGGCCTCGGTCGCCTGCTCGGTGAAGGTGTTCAGGGTCGAGGCGATCACCACGTTGTCCTTGAGGTCGCCCTCGCGGCTGAGCTCGCTGACCTCGTCGAGGCGGCCGGAGGCGTTGGCCAGCAGGTGGCTGCCCTTGTCGGCCTCGTCGGTGCTGAAGCCGGTCTGGGCGTTCTCGATCGCGCGCTTGAGCGGGTAGAGAGCGTCGCCCGGGAGGGCGGACTGGGCGGCGACGGCCATCGACGTGGTCGCGCCGACGATCGCGAGGCCACCGACGGCGACGGCCAGGCGGCGCTCGCGGGCGGGCTTGCGGGCCGGCAGGCGGAGCTTCGCCTCGTCGTCGACGGGCAGTAGCTCGGTGGCGGCGGCGGTCATCAGCCGCTCGCGGAGGCTGGTCACGAACTCGGGGCGGGGCTCGGGCGTGGGCACGTCGCGGAGGGCGCCCACGATGGCCAGGAACTCGTCGTACCGCGCGTCGGACCGACCGGTCGAGATGCCCTCGACCAGGGAGTCGAACTCCTCGGCGCGTCGGCGCGCCGTGAATGCGGTCATCGAACGTGTCCTGTCTGGTTACTCGCGGTCCCCCCGTGGGTCCCCGTCACCCGCTCCAACGACGCGCGAACAGGCGGAGTTACGGGGTGTGCCCCACATCTCCTTGACAATTTTCGTAAGTTACTCATCAGTCCCGAATCCCTTCGGGCATCAGCTTCGCGAGGTTGCGCACGCCGCGCAGCTGGAGCTGCTTGATCGCGCCGTCGCTGCGGCCCAGGACGGCGGCCGTCTCGGCGATGCTCATGCCCTGCAGGAACCGCATGATCAGGCAGTCGCGCTGCTCGTCGGGGAGGGACTTCAGGGCGGTCAGCAGAATCTCGTTCGTCAGCCCGGCCAGCACGGCGGACTCGGGGCCCTCGGTGGCGTCGTCGTGGACGCCCATGTCCTCGGTGGTGAGCTCGAGACGGGTCCGCCCGGACTTGAAGTGGTCGGTCGCGAGGTTGCGCGCGATCGTCATCAGCCAGGCGCCGAAGTCCTTGCCCTGCCACCGGAAGTTGCTCATGCTGCGCAGCGCGCGGAAGAACGTCTCCGAGGTGAGGTCCTCGGCCAGCTGGCTGGAGCGGGTGCGGTAGAAGAGGAAGCGGTAGACCGACGACTGGTAGTGGTCGTAGAGCATCCCGAACGCGTCGGAGTCGCCCTTGCGGGCCAGCTCGACGAGCGCGATCAGGCGGGTGCGGTCGGCCTCGCTCTCCTCCGACGAGGCAGCCTGGCTGCTGTCGTCGTCGGGACCGCCCGAGCCGCCCGCGGGGACGACGGGGCCACCATCGGCGACCGTGGCCTCGGTGAGCAGCACGACCGGGCCGCCGGCGCCGGCGACCTGCGGTGTGAGAAGAATGCGGGCGACCGCGAGTCGCAGAGCATCCAGCCCCCGCTCGAGGTCAGACCCATCCCGCTGCATGACGATGTGGAGCCCTCCCGGTCAGCTTCCCCCGAAGCTGTCTGCATGGTAAAGGCGGGGTCGATCACATGGGAACAGTTCGGTGGCAAAGAGTGGTCCATACCACGTCGGTAAAGAAATCCACCGATTCCGAGCCGGTCAGCGACGCCGTCCGCGCAGCGCGACGCCGGCGGCCACGGCGCCGGTCGCGGCGCCGCTCAGCGCGCCCACCAGGAGCCCGGCCCGAGCGGCCTTGCGGCCGGTGCGGTAGTCGCGCACCCGCCAGCCCATCTCCTTGGCCTTGGCCCGCAGCTTCGCGTCCGGGTTGATCGCGCACGGGTCGCCGACCAGGGACAGCATCGGCAGGTCGTTGAAGGAGTCGGAGTACGCCGAGCAGCGCGCGAGGTCGAGCTCCTCGCGGGCCGCCAGCGCCTTGACCGCCTCGCCCTTGGCGGGGCCGTGCAGCAGGTCGCCGACCAGCCGGCCGGTGTAGACGCCGTCCTCGTGCTCGGCGACGGTGCCCAGGGCGCCGGTGAGGCCGAGCCGCCGGGCGATGATCGACGCGATCTCGATCGGCGCCGCGGTCACCAGCCACACCCGTTGGCCCTGGTCGAGGTGCATCTGGGCCAGGGCGCGGGTGCCGGGCCAGATCCGGTGCGCCATCGCCTCGTCGAAGATCTCCTCGCCGAGCTCCTCGAGCTCGGCGACGGTGTGGCCGGCGATGAAGCTGAGCGCGGAGTTCCGG
Source organism: uncultured Actinomycetota bacterium (assembly GCA_963803235.1). Lineage (GTDB taxonomy): Bacteria > Actinomycetota > Actinomycetes > Propionibacteriales > Nocardioidaceae > Nocardioides. The sequence goes on along the minus strand of CAWDLL010000006.1, from coordinate 284,357 downwards.
GCGTCGGCGACGTGCTCGGGGTCCTCGACGCCGACGATCCGGAAGTACGCCTGCTTCCAGGCCGCACCCAGGATGTCGCGGGTGGTGAAGAACTCGCGGCGGTGCAGGCCGCGCGCGAGGTGGAAGATGCTGGCGCCCTGCATGACGGTGTTGTCGACGTCGAAGAACGCCGCCGACGTGGGGTCGGCAGGGGTGTCCAGGGCGGTCTCCACCTCGGCGGCGGACGCCGCCGCCTCACCCGCGAGCGTGGACCGCTGCTGCAGGTCCAGCCGGCGTCGGCGCGGGTCGGCGGGTGGGTTCACACGGGAAGCGTAGACCCCTTGTGGGGAACGGTCCCTGGGCTCTTTGCCGTGTGGGAGGATCGCCCTCATGCCTGCCAAGCACGACGTGGCCGACCTCGTCGCTGACGCGGCGGCGGAGCGGCCGGACGCGCTCGCGGTCGTCGAGGCGGGCGGGCGCTCGGTCACCTGGGGCGAGCTCCAGGACGAGGTGGGCCGGATCGCCACCGGCCTGGGCGAGGCCGGCGTGGTGGCGGGCAACCGGGTGATGCTGGTGCTCCCCAACCGGCTCGAGTTCGTGACGGCGTACCTCGGCGTGCTGCGGGCGCAGGTGGTCGCCGTCCCCGTCAATCCCAGGTCCACGGTCGCCGAGCTGACGCGGATGATCGCCGACTCCGGCTCGCGCCTGGTCGTGGCCGACCCGTCGACCGTCGCGGCGGTCCGCGAGGCCGCCGGCGCGGTGATCCGGGCGCTGGCCGGCGAGGAGTCCGACCTCGACCCCGACCTGCTCGAGCGGGCCGTGACGCCCGTCGTCGTGGTGGTCGGTGAGGAGCCAGCCGCGGGGGAGGAGTCCTTCGAGAAGCTGCGCGCACTGCCGGCCCGGGACGTGCCGCCGCTCCAGGACCCCGAGAAGCTGGCCGCGCTGCTCTACACCAGTGGCACGTCCGGCCGCCCCCGCGCGGCGATGCTCACCCACCGGGCGCTGATCGCCAACCTCGAGCAGGTGGCCCAGGTCGAGCCGCCGATGATCCACGGCGACGACGTCGTCCTCGGCGTGCTGCCGCTCTTCCACGTCTACGGCCTGAACGCCGTGCTCGGCGGGGCCCTGCGACACGGCGCGAAGCTCGTGCTCAGCCCGGAGTTCGACCCGGTCGGCACCCTCGACCTGATCGACGACGAGGCCATCAGCGTGGTGCCGGCCGCGCCGCCGGTCTTCGCGCACTGGCTTCCTGACCCCCAGCTCGCCGAGCGGCTCGGGTCGGTGCGGCTGATGCTCTCCGGCTCCGCGCCGCTCTCCGACGACGTCGTCGAGCAGTTCACCGAGCGCACCGGCATCCCGGTCCACCAGGGCTACGGCCTCACCGAGGCGGCTCCCGTCGTCACCAGCACCCTGGTCAGCAGCGACCTGCAGACCGGGTCGGTGGGCGCGGCGCTGCCGGGCATCGAGATCCGCCTGGTCGACGACTCGGGGAAGGCGCCCGACGGCGAGGACCCGGGCGAGATCCAGATCCGCGGCGCCAACCTCTTCAGCGGCTACTGGCCCGACGGCTCCGGCGGCCCGGACGCCGAGGGCTGGTGGTCGACCGGCGACGTCGGGTTCCTCGACGCGTCCGGCGACCTGTTCCTGGTCGACCGGATCAAGGACCTGATCATCGTCTCCGGCTTCAACGTCTACCCGATCGAGGTCGAGGAGGTCGTCCGCGCCGTCCGCGGTGTCGAGGAGGCCGCCGTGATCGGCGTCGAGGACCCGGCGACCGGCGAGGCGGTCGTCGCGTACGTCCGCGCCGCCCCGACCGCCGACCCGGACATCGTCGCCGCCGACGTGCGCCGGCACTGCGAGACCCGGCTCGCCCGGTTCAAGCGGCCGACCCGGATCGAGGTCGTCGACGAGCTGCCGCTGACCGTCACCGGCAAGGTCCAGAAGGGACGCCTGCGCGGCCGCGAGCGGCGCCGGGCGCTGGGGCTGCTGGAGTGAACGTCGCTCCGACGACCCCGCGGGTGGTGCTCTACGGCCGGCCCGCCTGCCACCTGTGCCACGCGGCGCGCGAGGTGATCGCGCGGGTCTGCGCGGACGCTCGGCGAGCAGTACGTCGAGGTCGACATCGACACCGACCCCGCGCTCCAGCACCGGTTCGGCGAGGAGATCCCGGTGACCTTCGTCGACGGCGCCCAGCACGACTTCTGGCGGGTCGACGAGGCTCGGCTGCGCGCCGCCCTCAGCCGCTGACCGGGGCCGCCGCGGGTGGGTCATCTCACATGTGGTAGCCGCCCCTCGCACTCAGTTTGTTCTCCCGTTCACAAACTCCTACAGTGATCTGGCCGCGACCGACCTGCAGCCGGGTACACCGAGCCCGGGGTCGCCAGCGGCTGGAGAGAAGAGCAAGTGACGGCACGGACTCCCACCGACAGTGCCCGGGACATTCCCGAGGCAACGGTCGCCCGTCTCCCTGTCTACCTACGTGCCCTCACCACCCTCGCCGAGCTCGGCACCCGCACCTGCTCCAGCGAGGAGCTCGCGGCCGCCGCCGGCGTCAACAGCGCCAAGCTCCGCAAGGACCTCTCCTACCTCGGCAGCTACGGCACCCGCGGCGTCGGGTACGACGTCGACTACCTGCGCTACCAGATCGCCCGCGAGATCGGCGTGACCCAGGACTGGCCGGTCGTGATCGTCGGCATCGGCAACCTCGGCCACGCGCTCGCCAACTACTCCGGCTTCCGCAGCCGCGGCTTCCGGGTCGTGGCCCTGCTCGACGCCGACCCGGACCGCCACGACGAGGTCGTCGCGGGCGTCGACGTACGCCCCTTCGACGACCTGGAGCGGATCGTCCGCGAGCACGGCGTCGCCATCGGCGTGATCGCCACCCCGGCCGTCGCCGCGCAGGACGTCGCCGACCGGATGGTCGCCAGCGGGATCCGCAGCATCCTCAACTTCGCGCCGACCGTGCTGTCGGTGCCCGAAGGGGTCGACGTGCGCAAGGTCGACCTCTCCATCGAGCTGCAGATCCTCGCCTACCACGAGCAGCGCAAGGCCCAGGGGGAAAGCGCATGAGCGTCCTCGTCGTGGGCATCTCCCACAAGACCGCGCCGGTCGCCCTGCTCGAGCGGGTCGCCCTCGACGCCGACGGCGTCAACAAGCTGCTCGGCGACGTCGTCGCCAGCGAGCACGTCACCGAGGCGACCGTGATCGCCACCTGCAACCGGCTCGAGATCTACGCCGACGTCGACCGCTTCCACGGCAGCGTCGAGGAGGTCTCGCGGCTGCTCGTCGAGCGGGCAGGCGAGTCGACCGAGGCGATCCTGCCGCACCTCTACGTCCACTACGACGACGGCGCGGTCTCGCACCTCTTCCACGTCGCCGCCGGCCTCGACTCGATGGCCCTCGGCGAGGGCCAGATCCTCGGCCAGACCCGCAACGCGCTGCGCCGCGGCCAGGAGCAGGGCACCGTCGGCCCGGCCCTCAACCTGCTGTTCCAGCAGGCGCTCCGGGTCGGCAAGCGCTCGCGCGCCGAGACCGACATCGACCTGGCGGCGCCGTCCCTGGTCAGCGCCGCCCTGGAGCGGATCGACGTACCTCTCGGCGGGCTGGCCGGCAAGCGGGTGCTGATCCTCGGTGCCGGCTCGATGGCCGGCCTGGCCACCGCCACGCGTGACCCGCGCCGGGGTGGCCGAGGTGACCGTGGTCAACCGGACCGCCGACCAACGCCGAGCGCCTCGCCCGCGAGTACGCCGCCCGGTCGGCGCCGCTGTCCGACCTCGCCGTCGAGCTCGGGCGGGCCGACCTGGTCGTGGCCTGCACCGGCGCCAGCGGCATCCTCGTCACCAGCGCCACCATGCAGACCGCGCGCCCCGACGGCGAGCCGCTCGCGATCATCGACCTGGCCCTCCCGCACGACGTCGACCCGGCGGTCGCGAACCTGCCCGGCATCACCCTGGTCAGCCTGGCCGACCTCGCCGACGAGCTCCGCGACTCCGACGCCGGCCGCGAGGTCGAGGGCGTGCGCCGGATCGTCGGCCAGGAGGTCAACGCCTTCCTCTCCGCACGCCGCCAGGCCAGCGTCACCCCGACCGTGGTGGCCCTGCGGTCGATGGCGACCGCGGTCGTCGAGGCCGAGATGGAGCGCCTGGTCGCCCGCCTGCCCGACCTCGACGAGGCGTCCCGCGCCGAGGTGCTGCACTCGGTCCGCCGGGTCGCCGACAAGCTGCTCCACCAGCCGACGGTCCGGGTCAAGGAGCTCGCCAACGAGACCGGCGCCGTGTCCTACGCCGCCGCCCTCGCCGAGCTGTTCTCGCTCGACCCCGACGCGGTCGACGCCGTCACCCGGCCGGAGGGACTGACATGACCGCCATCCGCCTCGGCACCCGCGCCTCGCTGCTCGCGACCACCCAGTCGGAGCTCGTCGCCGACCTCCTCCGCACCGGCCTCGGCCACGAGGTGGAGCTGGTCGAGGTGACCACCGACGGCGACCGGTCGGACGCGTCGCTGACCTCCCTCGGCGGCACCGGCGTCTTCGTCAGCGCCCTGCGCGACGCGCTGCTCGCCGGCGAGATCGACATCGCCGTGCACTCCCTCAAGGACCTCCCGACCGCGCCCCAGGCCGGCATCGTCATGGCCGCCTGCCCGATCCGCGAGGACCCCCGCGACGCCGTCGTCGCCCGCGACGGCCTCACCCTCGGCGAGCTCCCGGTGGGCAGCCGCGTCGGCACCGGCTCGCCGCGCCGGGCGGCCCAGCTGCACGCCCTCGGCCTCGGCTTGGAGATCGTGGACATCCGTGGGAACGTCGACACCCGCATCGGCAAGGTCCGCTCGGGCGAGTACGACGCAGTCGTGCTGGCGCGAGCGGGGCTGAGCCGGATCGGCCGCCTCGACGAGGCGACCGAGGTGCTCGACCCGCTCCAGATGCTCCCCGCCCCCGGGCAGGGTGCGCTGGCGGTCGAGTGCCGTACCGGCGACACCGCCCTGGTGGCGGAGCTCGAACAGCTCGACGACCCGCACACCCGGGCGGCCGTCGAGGCAGAGCGTGCCGTGCTGGCCACGCTCGAAGGTGGCTGCTCGGCTCCGATCGGAGCCCTCGCCGAGGTTGTCGAGGGTGACGACGGGGACGAGATCTGGATCAGGGCCGTGGCCCTGTCACCCGATGGAGGGCTCTCGGTGCGGATGTCCGCATCGGGGCCGCCGGCCGACGCCGTGGGCGTCGGCAACCGGCTGGCGAGCGAGATGCTCGCCGACGGGGCAGGACGATTGACCGAAGCTCCAGCGAAGAGGCAAAACGCATGACGCGAGGCAAGACCACCCCCACCAGCAACGGCACCGCGGTCACATCGACCCGCGGGTGGGTGTCGTTCGTCGGCAGTGGCCCCGGCGACCCCGACCTGCTGACGGTCCGCGCCGTCGACCTCATCCGTGACGCCGACGTCGTGGTGACCGAGGTGCCCGAGCACGAGGCGCTCGTGCGCGGCCTGCTCGGTCTCCCCGAGCCGGTCGAGAGCGAGGACCCGGCCGAGCCGACCGACGAGGTCGCCGGTCCGAGCTTCGTCGACGGCGGCTTCGGCGAGGACGGCCAGCCGCTGACCCACGCCGCCCGCGCCAAGGTCGTGGTGAAGCACGCCAAGAAGGGCGCCCGCGTGGTCCGGCTGATGGCCGGCGACCCGTTCCTCTACGCGTCCGGTCCCGAGGAGGCCCAGGCCTGCGTGAAGGCCGGGCTCGCCTTCGAGATCGTCCCCGGCGTCTCGTCGGTCAACGCCGTCCCGGCGTACGCCGGCATCCCGCTGACCACCAAGGACAACCGCGAGGTCGCCGTCGTCACCTGCGGCGAGAAGGTCGACTGGAGCCGGTACGCCGACGCCCGCACGCTCGTGCTGCTGTCCGCGGTCGGCTCGATCTCCGACATCGCCCCGGCGCTGATCGCCGCCGGCCGCGACCCCGAGACCCCGGTCGCGATGACCCGGGTCGGCACCACCACCGAGCAGGCGACGGTCACCTCGACCCTCGAGCGGATCGCCGCCGACGCCCGCGCCGCCCGGATGTCCCCGCCGGCCGTCACCGTCGTCGGCGACGTGGTCAACCTGCGCGAGGCGCTGTCCTGGTTCGAGACCAAGCCGCTGTTCGGCTGGCGGGTGCTGGTGCCGCGCACCAAGGAGCAGGCCGGCACGCTCTCCGCCCGCCTGCGCGGCTACGGCGCCGTCCCCGACGAGGTGCCCACGATCTCCGTCGAGCCGCCGCGCAACCCGCTGCAGATGGACAAGGCCGTCCGCGGCCTGGTCGAGGGCCGCTACGAGTGGATCGCCTTCACCTCGGTCAACGCCGTCAAGGCGGTGCGCGAGAAGTTCGAGGAGTACGGCCTCGACGCCCGCGCCTTCTCCGGCCTCAAGATCGCCGCCGTCGGTGACAAGACCGCCCAGGCGATCGCCGCCTGGGGCCTGCGCGCCGACCTGGTGCCGTCGGGCGAGCAGTCCGCCGCCGGCCTGCTGGCCGACTGGCCGCCGTACGACGAGCTGCTGGACCCGATCAACCGGGTCTTCCTGCCGCGCGCCGACATCGCGACCGAGAACCTCGTCGCCGGCCTGATCGACCTCGGCTGGGAGTGCGACGACGTGACCGCCTACCGCACGGTCCGCGCCACGCCCGCCGCCGGCGCCGACCCGCGACGCGATCAAGACCGGCAAGTTCGACGCCGTCGTCTTCACGTCCTCCTCGACGGTCCGCAACCTGGTCGGCATCGCCGGCAAGCCGCACCCGTCCACCGTGATCGCGGTGATCGGGCCGGCCACCGCCAAGACCGCCGAGGAGCACGGCCTGCGGGTCGACGTGCTGGCGCCCAAGCCGGCCGTCGAGGACCTGGTCGACGCGCTCGCCGACTTCGGTGCGGCCCGCCGGGTCGCGATGGTCGAGGCCGGCGAGCCGGTCACCAAGCCGTCCGCAGCGCAAGCCGTCCGGGCGGCGGAAGGCCACCTCGTCGCGATGAGCCGGACGGCGCGCGCCCGAGCGAGACGCGTCCGGACCGGTCGTCCGGCCGCGCCGGCTGCGGACGACCCCGGCCCTGCGCCGGATGGTCGCCGAGACCTCGCTGGTCGCCCGGCAGCTGGTGCTGCCGCTGTTCGTCCGCGAGGGCCTCGACGCGCCGCACCCGATCGGCAGCATGCCCGGCGTCGTCCAGCACACCCGCGACGTCGCTGATGAAGGCGGTCGCCGAGGCGGCTGAGCTCGGGCTCGGCGGGGTGATGCTGTTCGGCATCCCGGCCGAGAAGGACGCGACCGGCTCCGGCGCCGTCGACCCCGGCGGCATCCTCAACCTCGCCATCAACGACGTGGTCGCCGAGGTGGGCGACGCGCTCACCGTGATGAGCGACCTGTGCCTCGACGAGTTCACCGACCACGGCCACTGCGGCGTGCTCACCCCGGACGGGCGGGTCGACAACGACCGCACGCTCGAGGTGTACGCCGAGATGGCGCTCGCCCAGGCCGACGCCGGCGTCGACATGGTCGGCCCGAGCGGGATGATGGACGGCCAGGTCGGCGTGATCCGCGCCGCGCTCGACGCCGCCGACCACACCGACGTCTCGATCCTGGCCTACTCCGCGAAGTACGCCTCCGCCTTCTTCGGCCCCTTCCGCGAGGCCGTCGACTCCTCGCTCCAGGGCGACCGCCGCACCTACCAGCAGGACCCCGCCAACGCCCTCGAGGGCGTCCGCGAGGCGCTGCTGGACGTCGAGCAGGGCGCCGACATCGTGATGGTCAAGCCCGCGCTGGCCTACCTCGACGTGCTGCGCCGGGTGCGCGACGCCGTCGACGTCCCGGTCGCGGCGTACAACGTCTCCGGCGAGTACGCCATGGTCGAGGCCGCCGCCGCCCACGGCTGGATCGACCGCGAGGCCGCGATCCTGGAGACCCTGCTCTCGATCCGCCGGGCCGGCGCCGACGTGGTGCTGACCTACTGGGCCGCCGAGGCCGCCCGCCTCCTCGCCCGCTGAAATCACGTTGACCCGTCCGTAAGTTTCGGGCGGGTCAGCGTGATTGTCAGACGATCAGGGGTCGAGCAGGTCGTCGACGCACTGCGTCGAGCTCGTCGACGGCGGTCAGCGGGTTGTCGACGACGCCTCGCAGCGCGGCACTCGATGCCGGGCCTGCGGTCGCGGTGTCAGCACGCTCGATGGGGTCGCCGCCACCGCCGCCGCCACCGCCGCCGCCACCGCCGCCACCGGGGCAGGCGGGATGTCGGGCAGGTCGATGCCGCCGTCGTCGCCGCCACCGCCGGGGTTGGTCGGGTTCGTCGGTCGGCACGTCGGTGCCACCGTCGTCGCCGCCGTTGTCGCCGCCACCGGTGTTGGTGCCGGTGGGGGTGCCGCCGTTGTTGTGGCCGCCGTTGCCGTGGCCGTTGCCCTGGTGGTTCTGGGCGGGCGGGTTCGGGTCGGGGACGAAGTAGCCGGCCGAGGTGGTGCCGTTGGGCACCGAGGTGAAGTCGCCGTCGAGGTAGGCGTTCATGATCGACAGCACGAGGTCGACGTAGGCCTCGCTGTGGTTGTAGCGGAAGACCGAGGCGCGCTGGCCGTCCTCGGACGACGAGGTCGTCGTTGCCGGAGCAGAGGTAGACGGCGGTCGCGAGCGCGGCGTCGTCGATGTCCTGCGGGTTGCGCTGCGCGTCGCCGTCGGCGTCCACGCCCACGACCGACCAGGTCGACGGGATGAACTGCATCGGGCCGACCGCGCGGTCGTACTTCGCGTCGGCGTCGTACTGTGCCGGCGTCGGTGTCGCTGATCGGCGGCGGTGTTGTTCTTGCCGTCGAGCGCGATGCCGTAGATGCCGGGCGTGGCGATGCCGTCGGCGTTCGAGGGTGTTGCCGTTGGCGCGGCCGTGGTCGGACTCGACCCGGCCGATGGCGGCGACCAGCTGCCAGGAGATGTGGCAGGTCTTGTCGGCGGCGTTGATGACGGTCTCGGCGCGCTGGTAGGCGGCGAGCGCGGACGACGGGATGCCGCTGGTCGAGGCCGTGGAGACGATCTTGGCGGGGTCGCCGTTCAGCCCGGGGGCGACGACGTCGGGCGAGGAGACGCTCGCGGGCGCCTCGATGGCCGAGGGCGGGAGGCTCTGTCCGTCGGGCAGCGTGGCGCCGGTCTGCTCGCCTGCGGAGGCGGAGCTCAGGCCCACTCCGGCGACGCTGACGGTCCAGGCTGCCGACAGCAGGGCAAGCGGAACGAGCGCAGTGGCCTTCTGCATACGGCCGAAGCGCGTGGCTGACATCGAATGTTCTCCCGGTCCTTCTCCACCCATGGTGCTCCCTCAAGCACGGGTAGTCTGCCCAACGAACATTTTCACAGGCGGTTACGGACCCCGCCAGGGTGTGACCGAAGTCTCACGGCCCCTTCTACCCTCAGAAACGACCGTTCCCACCACCTATGACGCTAAACCCGCGTGTCACGGACACAGGTCTGTACAGGCTTCTGATATTCGGACCCGCCCGCCTGGCGGATGGTTTCCTGCCTCGGGGACAATGAGCCGGTGAGCTCCGAGACCTCCGCGTCCCGTGCCCTGTTCGAGCGCGCCCGCGCCGTCACCCCCGGTGGCGTGAACTCGCCGGTCCGCGCGTTCAACGCCGTCGGCGGCACGCCGCGCTTCATCCGCTCCGCCCAGGGCGCCTGGCTCACCGACGTCGACGGCAACGAGTACGTCGACCTGATCTGCTCGTGGGGACCGATGCTGCTCGGGCACGCCCACCCCGAGGTGCAGGCGGCGGTCGCCGCCGCGGTCGCCCGCGGCACGTCGTACGGCGCCCCCACGGAGCAGGAGGTCGAGCTCGCCGAGGAGATGGTCGCCCGCGCGCCCGTCGAGCGGGTGCGGTTCGTGTCCTCCGGCACCGAGGCGACCATGTCGGCGATCCGGCTGGCCCGCGGCTTCACCGGCCGCGACGTGGTCGTGAAGTTCGCCGGCTGCTACCACGGCCACGTCGACTCGCTGCTGGCCTCGGCCGGGTCGGGGCTGGCGACGTTCGCGGTGCCCGGCACCCCCGGCGTACCGGAGTCCTCGACCGCGCTCACGCTGGTGCTGCCCTACAACGACCGGGCCGCCGTGGAGAAGGTCTTCGCCGAGCACGGCGACCGGATCGCCTGCCTGATGACCGAGGCGGCCCCCGGCAACATGGGCGTGGTCCCGCCCGAGCCCGGCTTCAACGCGTTCCTCTCCGAGACCTGCGCCGCCCACGGCGCCCTGTTCGTCAGCGACGAGGTGATGACCGGCTTCCGCGCCTCCAGCCGCGGCCAGTGGGGCCTCGACGGCGCGACCGAGGGCTGGATGCCCGACCTGGTCACCTTCGGCAAGGTGATGGGCGGCGGCTTCCCCGCGGCGGCGTTCGGCGGCCGCGCCGACGTGATGTCGCGGCTGGCGCCGGAGGGGCCCGTCTACCAGGCGGGCACGCTCTCGGGGAACCCGATCGCCACGACCGCCGGGCTGACCACGCTGCGGCTGGCCACGAACGAGGTCTACGAGCACATCGCCGCGGCCGGCGAGACGATCAAGGCCGCCGCCTCCGAGGCGCTCACCGCCGCCGGCGTGCCGCACGTCGTCCAGGCCACGGGCACCATGTTCTCGGTGTTCTTCACCGAGGGGCCGGTGCGCGACTTCGAGGACGCGTCGCGCCCAGGACACGGCCGCGTTCGCCGCCTTCTTCCACGCCATGCTGGACGCCGGAGTCCACCTGCCGCCCTCGGCGTACGAAGGGTGGTTCCTGTCCTCGGCCCACGACGACCGGGCGATCCAGACCGTGCTCGACGCGCTGCCGGGCGCCGCCCGCGCCGCCGCCGCAACCGAGGGAGACGTCATGACCGACACCACGATCGTGCACCTCATGCGGCACGGCGAGGTGCACAACCCGCACGGCGTGCTCTACGGCCGCCGCCCCGGCTACCACCTCTCCGACCTCGGCCGGAAGATGGCCGAGAAGGTGGCCGATGCGGTCAAGGACCGCGACATCACCCACCTGCGGGTCTCCCCGCTCGAGCGCGCGCAGGAGACCGCCGCGCCGCTCGCCAAGCTGCGCAGCCTCGACATCGTGACCGACGAGCGGGTGATCGAGTCGACCAACGTGTTCGAGGGCAAGGGCTTCGCCGCCGGCAACAACGCGCTGCGCTCGCCGTCCACGTGGGTGCACCTGTGGAACCCGTTCAAGCCCTCGTGGGGCGAGCCCTACAAGGACGTCGCCGCCCGGATGATGGCCGCCGTCGAGGACGCCCGCGACGAGGCCCGCGGCCACGAGGCCGTGATCGTCTCCCACCAGCTGCCGATCTGGGTCACCCGCCTGTCCGCGGAGAAGCGCCGCTTCCTGCACGACCCGCGCCGCCGGCAGTGCACCCTGTGCTCGCTCACCTCGCTGCACTTCGTCGACGACACGCTCGCCAAGGTCGCGTACTCCGAGCCCGCCGGCGACCTGATCCCGGTGAAGGACAAGGCGGCGCCGTTCTCGGCCGGTGGGGCTCCCGAGGAGCGACGACCCTGAAGCGTCCCCGCCCCGCCCGTCCCACACCGGTCCTGCTCCTGGTCGCCTGTCTGCTTGCGCTGACGGGCTGCACCAGCCTGGAGGGCACCGGCGACAAGGGCTACGTCTCCGGCGACGGCACCGTCACCCAGGTCGCCGCCGTCGACCGAGGCGAGCCGGTCGAGCTCGACGGGCGAGGACCTCGACGGCAACGACGCTGTCGCTCGCCGGACTTCCGCGGCAAGCCCGTGGTGGTCGTCGTCTGGGGTTCGTGGTGCGCGCCGTGCCGCGCCGAGGCGCCCGACGTGGTCGACGCCGCGCGAGGAGCTGGAGCGGCACGCGCCGAGTTCGTCGGCATCAACATCCGCGACGCCTCCGTCGGACCAGGCGCAGGCGTTCGTGCGCAACTTCGACGTGCCCTACCCGCTCCTTCTACTCGCCCGGACGGCAAGGCGATGCTCGCCTTCACCGGCACCCTCACGCCGCAGCGCGATCCCGAGCTTCGTGGTCCTCGACGACGAGGGCCGGGTGGCGGCCGAGCATCCTGGGCGAGCTGCCGTCTCGACCGACGCTGGTCGAGGTGACCGAGGACGTGGCCGCGGAGTCCGCGGATGGGTGACTGGTTCTCGCGAGCAGGCGGCCTCCGGCTCGCTGCTCCTGGCCGTCCCGGTCGCCCTGGTCGCCGGCCTCGTCTCCTTCTTCTCGCCGTGCGTGATCCCGCTGCTGCCGGGCTACCTCTCCTACGCCACCGGTCTCTCCGGCGCCGACCTCGAGGACGCCCGCCGCAGCCGGATGGTCGCCGGGTCGGTGCTGTTCGTGCTCGGCTTCACCGTCGTCTTCGTCATCCTCGGGACCCTGTCCGGCGCCCTCGGGGCCTGGCTGGTCGACCTGGCGGCGCGAGCTGACCGTCGTGCTCGGGATCGTCACGATCGTGCTCGGCCTGGCGTTCGCCGGGCTGGTGCCGCTGCTCCAGCGCGACTGGCGGGTGCACAAGGTGCCGGCGGTCGGCCTGGCCGCGGCGCCGCTGCTCGGCTTCCTGTTCGGGCTCGGCTGGACGCCCTGCATCGGCCCGACGCTCGCCGCGATCACGACCCTCTCCATCAACGAGGCGACGGCCGGCCGCGGCGCGCTGCTCGTCGGCGGTCTACGCGCTCGGGCTGGGGCTGCCGTTCGTCGCGGCCGGGTTCGCCTACCGTCGGGCGCTCGGCGCCTTCGGGTTCGTACGCCGCCACCAGATCTGGGTGAGCCGGATCGGCGGCCTGATGCTGGTCGCCGTCGGCGTCCTCCTGGTCACCGGCTGGTGGGACCAGGCCGTCACCTGGCTCCAGATCCACCTGATCTCCGACATCCGAGGTGTCCGTGTGAGCCGTCTAGACCGGCCCGCCGAGACGACCGACGCACCGGGTGAGCTGACGCTCCGCGAGATGCTGCGCTGGGCCTGGCGCCAGCTCACGTCGATGCGGACCGCGCTGATCCTGCTGCTCCTGCTCGCGCTCGCCGCGATCCCCGGCTCGGTCATCCCGCAGTCCGACGTCGACTCGCTGAAGACCTCGCGCTGGCAGGACGCGCACCCCGACCTGACGCCGGTCTACGAGAAGCTCGGGCTCTTCTCGGTCTACGACTCGGTCTGGTTCTCCGCGATCTACATCCTGCTGATGGTGTCGCTGGTCGGCTGCATCATCCCGCGGACCTTCCACTACTGGCAGGGCGATCCGGGCCGCTCCGCCGAAGGCGCCCCGCAACCTGACCCGCCTGCCGGACCACGCGGCGTACCAGACGAGCGACGGGGTCGACGACGTCCACGCCCGGGCGCTCGCCGTGCTGAAGAAGCGCGGCTACCGCGTGGTGTCCGGCGCCGACGGCGCGGTCTCGGCCGAGCGCGGCTACCTGCGCGAGGTCGGCAACCTGCTCTTCCACATCTCCGTGCATCGTGGTGCTGGTCGGCTTCGCGGTCGGCAGCCTGTTCGGCTACAAGGGCGGCGTGATCCTGGTGGTCGGCAACGGCTTCTCGAACAACCTCACGCAGTACGACGACTTCGTGCCGGGCAGCCTGTTCGACGCCGACGGCATGGAGCCGTTCTCGTTCTCGATCGACGACTTCGACGTCGAGTGGCTGACGTCGGGACCGGCGCAGGGGCCAGGCGCGGGCGTTCACGTCGCACCTGACCTACCAGGAGTCGCCGGACGTCCGAGGAGCAGGACTACGACCTCAAGGTCAACCACCCGCTCACCATCGGCGACACCGAGGTCTTCCTGATCGGCCACGGCTACGCCCCGGTGGTCACGATCCGCGACGGCAACGGCGACGTGGCCTACAGCGGGCCGACGGTGTTCCTCCCGCAGGACCAGAACTTCCTGTCCTTCGGTGTGGTCAAGGCCCCCGACGCCAAGCCCGGACAGATCGGGCTCGAGGGGCTGTTCTACCCGACCTACGTCAAGCTCGACGGGGACCCGGTCAACGTGATGGGCGACGACCGGAACCCGACCCTCTCGATGCTCGCTCTACACCGGCGACCTGGGCATGGACGACGGGGCTCCGCAGTCGGTCTACGCGCTCGACAAGTCCAACGCCGAGCAGGTGCCGAAGGCCGACGGGAAGCCGTTCCGCCTCGACCTGCAGCCGGGCGCCGACCGCCGAGCTGCCGGACGGGCTCGGGTCGGTGACCTTCGAGAAGGTCGTCCCGTGGAACAAGGTGCAGATCAGCCGCACCCCCGGGAAGCTGGTCGCCCTCGGCGGCGTGGTGCTGGCGCTGATCGGGCTGCTCGGCTCGCTGTTCATCCGCTCGCGGCGGATCTGGGTTCGCGCCCGCAGGGAGGGTGACGGCACACTGGTCGAGGTGGCGGCCCTCGAGCGGTCCGGCGGCGGCGACGTCGCCGCCGTACTCGCCGAGGTCGTGGCGGACCTGCAGGCCGCGCCGCCACCGGGACAGGAGGAGAAGTCGTGACCGATGCCGCGTGGGAGACCCTCAGCAACCAGGCCGTGGCCGCGTGCGGGGTGGTCTACTTCCTGGCGCTGCTGGCCCACCTCGTCGAGTGGAGCGCGCTGCGCAAGGTGCCGGTCACCAGCGACGGTCGCGGTCGCCGCGGAGAGCTCCGAGGGTGGCGTCGCCGTCGCCACCGGAGGCGACGGCCCCGACGAGGACGTCGTACGCCGTACCGCGATGTTCGGCCGGCTCGGCCTGCTGCTCACCTGCATCGCCGTGGCGATCCACTTCGTGGCGCTGGTCGCGCGGGGCATGGCCGCGGACCCGAACCGGGTGCCGTGGGGCAACATGTACGAGTTCACGCTGGCCGGGACGTTCGTGGTCGCCGCGCTCTACCTGGCGCTCTACCGCAAGTACTCGCTGGCCTGGATGGCGCCGATCGTCCTGGCGTTCGTGCTCGTGCTGCTGATGGTGGCGGTGATCTGGCTCTACGACCCGGTGGCCCCGCTGACCGAGGCGCTCTACTCGCCGTGGCTGGTGATCCACGTCGTCTCGGCGATCATCTCCACCGGCGCGTTCACCCTCGGCGGCATCTGCTCCGCGCTCTACCTCGTGAAGTCGCGCGCCGCCCGCAAGCCCACCGGCTACCTCGCCCGCGTGCCCGAGCCGGTCGTGCTCGACCGGGTCTCCTACCGGCTGCACGCGTTCGGCTTCCCGGTGTGGACGTTCGCCGTGCTGATCACCGGCCCGATCTGGGCGCACCAGGCCTGGAGCACCTACTGGAACTGGGACCCCAAGGAGGTGTGGGCGTTCATCACCTGGGTCGTGTACGCCGCCTACCTCCACGCCCGCTCGACGGCCGGCTGGAAGGGCCGCAACGCCGCGCTCCTCGCGCTGCTCGGGCTGGCGACGCTGTGGTTCAACTTCATCGGGATCAACTTCTTCTCGTCGACCTCCAGCACTCGTACGCCGCTCCGGCGATCGAGGCCGAGTCCGGCCCGGTCAGTCGCTGACGACGCCTGCCCCTGCGCCGGGCGGCTGTGCAATCACTTGCGGTTGGGGACCATTCCGCAACTCTTGTGTGGACGACGTTGCGGTTTGTGACCAATCGGGCGGCGAGAGGCTCCGATCTGCGCCGCCGGGGCCCTACAGCGCCGTCTGCGGACCGCTGCCACGTCGAATGGTCAGAAACCGCAACAAATCTGTGCAAACACTTGCGGTTGGGGACCAATCCGCAAGCAAACGCCGCAGCTAGAACCCCGTGTCAGGGTCCTCGGGGTGCTTCTTCTTCTTGTCCAGGTCGCGCAGGAAGTCCGGGTCGTCGTCGGGGCCGATGGTGCGCGGCGGGGCCTTCTTCGGCGGCGGCATGATGCCGCGGCGCTGGATCACCCGCACGATCAGGTAGATGGCTACCGCGATCAGGACGACCACGAGAAAGAACTTCACCCCCAAGGGTAGGACCCGCGTGGTCACTGCCTACCCTGTGGGGTGAAGGAGTTCTGGATCTACACCGCCATGCGGCTCGGGCTGTTCCTGTCGTCCCTCGTCGTGGTCATCGGCGTGTGGGCGCTCGTCGCCGACCAGGTGCCGATCCTGTGGGCAGTCGTGATCGCGTTCGTGATGTCCGGCGTCGCGTCGTACTTCCTGCTGAACCGCCAGCGTGAGGCCTTCGCGCGCCGCGTCGACGAGCGTGCCCAGCGGGTCTCGACACGCTTCGAGGAGATGAAGGCCAAGGAGGACGCGGACTGACGTCCGCGGCCCGGCTCAGTCGCGGCGGCGGTTGAGCTGACGGCGCACGCGGTCCTCGGACTGGCCGAGCACCTTGGCGAGCAGCTGCACCCGCATCTTCCAGGCGACGACGCCGGCGACGATGAGGATCGCGACGATCAGGAACGGGATCATGCGGCCAGCGTACGGCGGGGTCCGAAATCCGGACCTCTAGTTCGCGGCGCCGACGAGCAGGCCGACGAACATGCCGGACGCCAGCAGCAGCTCGGCCAGGCCGGTCTGCTGGAGGACCGGGATGAGCGCAGGGCCCTGCGCCCGCTCCAGCACCGTCCGGGCCGCCGGGCTCGCGGTGGCGGCGTACCCGAGTCCGAGCAGCGCCCACCAGGTCGTCAGCGCACCGACCACGACCGTGGCCAGGAAGGCCGCCTCGACCAGCCCGACGTACAGGTAGCGGGTGCGCTTGTCGCCGAGCACCACCGCCAGGGTCCGCTTGCCGGCGACGGTGTCGGTGGGGATGTCGCGCAGGTTGTTGACGACCAGGATCGCGCAGGCCATGGCCCCGATCGCGACGGCCGCGGCCAGGGCGGCGAGCTCGAACGTCTCGGTCTGGACGTACGTCGTGCCGACGACGGCCACCAGCCCGAAGAAGACGAAGACCATCACCTCGCCCAGGCCCAGGTAGCCGTAGGGCTTGCTGCCGCCGGTGTAGAACCAGGCGGCCACGATGCAGGCGACGCCGAGCGCGACGAGCCACCAGGCGGTGGTCGCCGCCAGCGCCAGCCCGGCCACGGCGGCGACGCCGAACGACGCGAACGCCGCGGCCTTCACCGCACGCGGTGACGCCAGCGCCGGAGCCGACCAGCCGCAGCGGCCCCACCCGGGAGTCGTCGGTGCCGCGGATGCCGTCGGAGTAGTCGTTGGCGTAGTTGACGCCGACCTGCAGCGCGAGGCTGACCACGAGCGCCAGCCCGGCCTTCCACCACACCGGCTCGTCGACGTACGCCGCCACGCCGGTGCCGGCGAGGACGGGCGCGACGGCAGCGGGGAGGGTGCGCGGACGCGCGCCGGCGAACCATTCGAAGCGGGTGGCCACCGGAGGATTCAAGCAGGGTCACTCGCGGCCTCGGGCACCGAGTCCCGCCGCAGGAAGCGCTGGGCGGCGTGGGCGGACGGTCCCATGCCGATCGTGGCCAGCACCACGACGCCGGCGATCAGCAGCCAGCCCGGTGTGCCCCACTCCATGGCGAGGTAGGTGTAGACCGCCGGCGCCCACACGGAGCCGAGCGTGTGCCCGATGTGGGCGGCTCCCTGGTACTCCCCGCGGCGGTCGGGGTCGGACAGCTCCGACTGGTAGCCCCAGCTCGCCGCCGACTGGAACAGCTCGGCGCCGGTGACGGTGACGTGGCCGAGCCAGACCAGCGCGATGGTGACCCAGCCCAGGGTGTCGTGGGTGACCAGCACGATCATGCAGGACAGCACGAAGAACGAGGCACTGATCCGGGCCGCGCGCAGGGACCGGTCGACCGAGTTCACGCCGCGGGCGGCCGCGACCTGGAGCAGCACGGCGAGCACCGTGTTGGTGCCGAACAGCCAGGCCAGCAGCACCCGGGGAGCGTCGGTCTCCTCGACCAGCCAGAGCGGGATCACGATGTTGAGCAGCACCTGGTTGGTGCCGAGCACGCCGTCGAACGTCATCAGCGACAGGAACCCGCGGTTGCGCAGCGCGCCCGGGTTGAGCAGCTGGTCCTCCGCGACCGGCGCCTTGTCGTGCTGGGCGTCGGGGAGGCGGGTGATGTAGAGGGCGTTGAGCGGCCAGCACCGCCGCGGTGAACAGCGGCACGGCGCGGACGATGTCGTCGTTGTTGAAGGCCAGCGCCACGCCACCGATGAGGGCACCCACGGTGAAGCCGATGTTCAGCGCCGCCCGCATGTAGGCGAGCGAGCGGACGCGTTCGTCGTGCGGGAACGCGTCGAGCGTGTACGCCCCCCGGCCCGAGTGACCGGCCGTCTCCACGATCTGGAGCACGACCATCATCGCGAGGAACATCGCGAAGCCGTCCACGAAGGGCCACACGGCGTACAGCCCGGCGGCGCCGAACGCGCCGATCGACCACATCCGCTTCGGGCCGATCCGGTCGGCCACCTTGCCGAGCGGGACCGCGAACAGGAACGACGCGCCCTCGCCGACGGTGATGCCGAGGCCCACCTGCGCGGCGGACAGGCCGACGATCTGGGTGAAGAAGACCGCGCTGCCGGTGATGAACACGCCCTCGCCGATCGCGAACAGGATCGACTGGAGCGAGAGCTTCCGGGCAAGCGGAGTGTCGGGGATCAGCGAGGCGAGCCAGCGCGGCGTCCGAGTGGGCATCGGGCGGCATTCTTCCAACGACGACTAGCGTTCGTCGCGTGAGTTCCCGTTGCCCGTCACCGGTACGCCGCGCGAGGTCGTCGCGGCGCTCGGTGACGTGGCTGTCGGCGGCCGACGAGCCGCCGCCGATCGTCGTGGAGACGTCCGGCTCCACGGGCGCGCCGAAGCGGGTGCTGCTCGCGCGGAGCGCGGTGCTGGCCTCGGTCGAGGCGAGCCGGCGCCGGCTCGGGGCGTCCGGCCCCTGGCTGCTCGCGCTCCCGGCCACGTACGTCGCGGGGGTGCAGGTCATCTGCCGGTCCCTGGCGGCCGGGCACGAGCCGCTGCTGCTCGAGGAGCACGGGTCGGTCGCGGCCGGGGTCGACGGCCGGCGCGCGGTTCGTGTCCCTCGTGCCGACCCAGCTGCACCGGCTGCTCGAGGACCCGTCCGAGCTCGAGGCGCTGGCCGCCTGCCACACGGTGCTGCTCGGCGGCGGGCCGATCGACCCGGCCCTGCGCGCGCGCGCCGAGGCGGCGGGCGTGCGCGTGGTCGCGACGTACGGCTCCGCCGAGACGGCCGGCGGCTGCGTCTACGACGGCTACGCCCTGGACGGGGTCGGGCTCGCGATCGGGAACGACGGCCGGATCCGGATCGGCGGCCCGACCCTCTTCGACGGGTACGACGGCGACCCGGCGCTGACCGCCGAGTGCCTGGTCGACGGGTGGTTCCTCACGTCCGACGCCGGCCGGCTCGACGAGGACGGCCGGCTGCACGTGCTCGGCCGGCTGGACGACGTGGTGGTCAGCGGCGGCGTGAACGTGCCCGGCCCGGCGGTGGCCGCCCGGCTGCGCGAGCACCCGGCCGTCGAGCAGGCCGAGGTGGTCGGCGTACCGGACGAGGAGTGGGGCAACCGCCTGGTCGCCTTCGTCGTCGGCACCGTGTCGCTCGACGAGGCGCGCGACTGGGTCGCCGAGGCGCACCCGCGCTCGTGGGCGCCCCGTCAGGTCATCGCCCTCGACGCGCTGCCGCTGCTCGACAACGGCAAGGTCGACCGGGTCCGGCTGCGGGGCTCGGTGTGAGGGTCTTCTCGGTCCCGATGCGGACCCGCTTCCGCGGCATCACCGTCCGCGAGGGCGTGCTGCTCCGCGGCACTCTGCCTTCTGGTGGGGCGGGCTGGGGCGAGTGGAGCCCGTTCCTGGAGTACCCGCCCGAGGTCGCGGAGCCGTGGCTGCGCTGCGCCGAGGAGGCGGCCGCGGGCGACTGGCCCGAGCCGGTGCGGACGTCGGTGCCGGTCAACGTGACCGTGCCCGCCGTGGACGCCGCGCGCGCCCACGAGATCGTGCGCGCCGGCGGCTGCACGACCGCCAAGGTCAAGGTCGCCGAGCCCGGCCAGACGCTCGACGACGACCGGCTGCGGCTGGAGGCGGTCCGCGACGCGATCGGGCCGGACGGCCAGGTCCGCATCGACGCCAACGGCGGCTGGGACGTCGACGAGGCGGTCGCCGCGATCCGGGCGTTGGACGTCGCGGCCGGGGGGCTGGAGTACGTCGAGCAGCCCTGCATGGCGGTCGAGGACCTGGCCGCCGTACGCCGTGCGGTCGACGTGCCGATCGCGGCGGACGAGTCGATCCGCCGGGCCGCCGACCCGTACCGCGTCCGCGACCTCGAGGCCGCCGACGTCGCCGTGCTCAAGGTGCAGCCGCTCGGGGGAGTGCGCGCCTGCCTGCGGATCGCCGAGGACATCGGGCTGCCCGTCGTCGTCTCGTCCGCGTTGGAGACCTCGGTCGGGATCGCCGCCGGTGTGGCCCTGGCCGCCGCGCTGCCGGAGCTGCCCTACGCGTGCGGGCTCGCCACCGTCCAGCTGCTCACCGACGACGTGGTGCGGGCTCCGCTGCTGCCGGTCGACGGGGCGCTCCCGGTCGGCGCGCCGGACGTCGACGAGGAGGCGCTGACCCGCCTCGCGGCCGCGCCGGAGCGCGTCGCCGCGTGGGAGGCCCGGCTGGCCGAGGTCCGGGCGGTGCGGCAGGATCACGGCTCGTGACGAACCCCGCGACCGAGCTGGCCCGTGCCGTCATCACGACGCTGGTCGAGCAGGCCGGCGTCACCGAGATCGTGCTCGCCCCGGGTTCGAGGAACGCACCGCTCGCGTTCGCGGCGTACGACGCCGCCGAGGCCGGGCTCCTCCGGCTGCACACCCGCATCGACGAACGGACGGCCGGGTTCCTGGCCCTCGGACTCACCAAGGTCGGCTCGCCGGCCGCCGTGATCTGCACGTCGGGCACCGCCGTCGCCAACCTGCACCCGGCCGTGCTCGAGGCCGCCCACGCGCAGCGTGCGGCTCGTCGTCGTCACCGCCGACCGGCCGGCCCGGCTGCGCGGCACCAACTCGAACCAGACCACCGACCACGTCGGCATCTTCGGGCCGCTGGTGCCGACCCTCGACATCGCCAGCCGCGGCCGAGCTCCCCGACCTCGGCGCGGGACGCGAGGTGCTGCACCTCAACGTGCAGCTCGACGATCCGCTGGTGCCCGACGACCGCTGGGTGCCCGATCTCCGGCCCCCCGGTCGCCCGGAGCGCGCGTCCCCGGCGGCCGGCACGACCATCGAGACCGGCCCCCGGACCGTGGTGGTCGCCGGCGACGACGCCGGACCGCCCGCGCGGGTGCTCGCCCAGGACGGCGGCTGGCCGCTGCTCGCCGAGCCCAGCAGCGGCTCGCGCACCGGCGAGAACGCCCTGCGCTGCTACCGGCTGCTCCTCGACGGAGACCTCGGCCGGCGGATCGAGCGGGTCGTCGTCTTCGGCCACCCCACGCTGTCCCGGCCGGTGGCGCGGCTGCTCGCCCGCGACGACGTCGAGGTCTGGGCCGGCCCGGCACCAGGGGTCTGGGCCGGGCGCCCGTTCGCTGCGGACCGCGAGTTCGACGCGCTGGCCGTCGACGGGCCGGACGACACCGGCTGGCTGGCCGAGTGGAAGGCGGCCGACGCCGAGGTGGGTCGCCGTCTCGACGCGCTGCTCGCCGCCGAGGGCACCACGCCGTACGGCGTCGCGGGCGTGGTCAGCCGGTTCCTGCCCCGCGAGGGGCTGCTGGTCGTGGGGGCCTCCAGCCCGATCCGCGACCTCGACCTGATGGTCGCGAAGTACGAGGTCGGCGGCCGCCGCAAGGTCATCGCCAACCGCGGCCTCTCCGGCATCGACGGCACCATCTCCTCGGCCGTCGGCGCCGCGCTCGGCCGCCCGAGCACCAGCCGGGCCATCGCGCTGATGGGCGACGTGACGTTCCTGCACGACGCGAACGGGCTCATCCTCGGCCCCGACGAGCCCAGCCCCGACCTCACCATCGTCGTCGTCAACGACGACGGCGGCTCGATCTTCGCGATGCTCGAGCAGGGCGACCAGGCGTACGCCGACCGCTTCGACCGGCTCTTCGGCACCCCGCACGGCGTCGACGTGGCCGCCCTGTGCGCCGCCACCCAGACCCCGCACTGGCGGGTCGACTCGCTGGCCGAGCTCGAGCACGCCCTCGCCAACCCGAACGGCGGGATCGAGGTCGTCGAGGTCGCCGTGCGCCGCGACAACCGGCGCGACCTCGACGCCCGGATCCGCGCGCTCGCCCGTGGTTGAGCTGCGAGACAGCGCGCAGGGCGCCTTCGCTCAGCCGCGAGCACTCGCAGTCGAGGAGGTCGGCAGCGAGCCTCGAAACCCGGTCGAGCAGGGCCGCGGTCAGCCCGCCAGAGCAGCCACCAGCGCGAGCACCGCCGTGCCCACACCAGCCGGGTCGTGCAGCTGGTGCAGGTGCCGCCCATCCAGGACGTTCACCGGCCAGCCCGTTCCCGGGCGAACGCGATCTCCTCGGCGTACGTCTCGCCGAAGGCCAGGTAGGCACTCGGCCGGTCCGCCCAGCCGTCCGGCACCGGGAGCTCACCGGTGAAGTAGGCCAGCGGCAGCCGCGGCTGCCCGGCCTCGACCGCCGCCCGGGAGTCGCCGTCGGGGAACAGCCCGGTCAGGTCGTCCCACCACTCCGTCCACGGCGGCAGCAGGCCGTCGTCGCCGGCCATGCCCTCGAGCATCGTCAGCAGGCCGGGAGGAGCCATCGCCGTGTGTCCGGCGGACAGGGGCAGGGCGGCGTCGACGAACACCGTGGCCCGCAGGTCGACCCGGGTCCCGACGGCGGGCGCCGCCAGGCCGGCGTTGCTGTGCGGCACCAGCACCACCGGGTCGCTGCCCGCCGCGGCCACCACCACCTCCACCAGCTCGCCCGGTGCGCGGACCCCCGTGGTGTCGACGACCCGCGCGCGGTGCCCTTCGCGCGCCAGCCAGTCCGCCGTCGAGGCCCAGGCCGCGGGGCCGAGCAACGGGCTGGGCACCAGCAGCAGCACGGTCACCGCCGCATTGTGTCGGTCCGGGCACCGACCGAGGCAAACTGTGCCCATGACGCAGCCGCCGAGCGTGATCCCGTACGTCGAGCACCACACCGGGCCGCGCCGCACCCTCTCGCTGAACCTGACCACCGGCAACGCGCTGGTCCGGGCGAAGATCCCGCCGATCGTCGGCATCGACGGCCGCTCGTACGTCGTCTACTGGGGGCCGGTGACCTTCGAGATCCCGGCCGACCGCGCGGTCCACATCAGCGTGCACGTCGAGGGCGACGCCATCGTCCAGGCCGCGTCCGCCCTGCTGCCGCCGGGGGAGCACCCGCTGGCGATGACGTACGCGACCGACTACCCGACCGGGCGCGGCACCCTCCAGTGACGGCAACGGCGATCAAGCCCGGAGGCGAGCGTCCGGACACGATGGCCGCATGACCGATCGCCGCCGACACCTTCGCGGGCTTCGTCGACCACCTCGCCGAGGCGCTCGACGACCACGAGGTGTCGGGCGAGGAGTGGGCCCGCCGGCTGCACTTCTCGCGCTACCACTTCGACCGGATGATCCGGTCGGTCGCCGGCGAGCCGCCGCAGGCGTTCCGCCGCCGCGTCCTGCTCGAGCGGGCGGCGTACCGCATGATCACGACGACCGCGCCGCTGATCGACATCGCCGTCGAGGCCGGCTACGGCTCGCACGAGGCGTTCACCCGCGCCTTCACCAAGGCGTACGGCGCCCCGCCGGCCGCCTGGCGGCGCAAGCCCGGACACATCCAGATCGCCGCCCCGAGCGGCGTGCACTTCCACCCACCCGGCAGCCTCCGGCTGCCCGCACGAGACAAGGTCACCGCCATGGAACTGATGACGAAGATGGTCGAGCACCACGTCTGGCTCACCGGCGAGATGGTCCGCCTGGCCGAGCGGCTCACCGACGACCAGCTCGACCAGCCGATCGAGCTCGACGTCGACGACGACCAGCAGACGATCCGCTCCCTGCTGTCCCGGCTGGTCGGCCAGATGGGCATGTGGAACGCCGCCCTCGCCAGCCGCGACTACGACTGGTCGGTCGAGGAGCACGAGTCGCTGTCGTCGCTGCGCGAGCGGCTCGCCGTCGAGGGTCCGACGTACCTCTCCCACGTCCACGACGTCGTCGCGCAGGACCGCCTCGACGACACCTTCGTGGACGCGCTCTGCGAGCCGGCCGAGGTCTTCACGTACGGCGGGATGGTCGCGCACGTGCTCACCTTCGCCGCCCACCGGCGGACCCTCGTGGCGCTCGCGTTCGCCCGCCACGGCGTCGACGAGCTCGGCTGGGGCGATCCCATGCTCTGGGTGGCGCAGCCCGCCTGACCACCCCACGGCAAGAATGTCCGGGTGGAGATCGCGTTCTTCCTGGTCGCGGCGGCGGTTCTCGTCCTGGCGGTGACGGCCCTGGCCGACACCATGGACTTCCCCGCGCCGCTGTTCCTGATCGCCGTCGGCATCGGCGTCTCGTTCGTTCCCGGAGTCCCGGAGGTGCACCTCGAACCCGAGGTGGTGCTCTTCGGCCTGCTCCCGCCCCTGCTGTACGCCGCGGCCCTGCAGACCTCGCTCGTCGACTTCAACGCGAACCGCCGGCCGATCCTGCTGCTCTCGGTCGGGCTCGTCGTCTTCACGACCCTGGGCATCGGCTGGCTCGTGCACGAGACGCTCCCGGACGTCGGGTGGCCGGCCGCGCTCGCGATCGGCGCCGTGGTCGCGCCTCCGGACGCGGTCGCCGCGACCACCATCGGCCGCAGGATCGGGCTGCCGCGCCGGATCGTCACCATCCTCGAGGGCGAGTCGCTGCTCAACGACGCCACCGCCCTGGTCGCCCTCGCGACGGCGATCGCTGCCGCCGGCGTGGGGATCACGGCCGTCGAGGTGGGCTCGACTTCGTGCTCGCGGCCGGGGGCGGTGTGGCGGTCGGGCTGGCGATGTTCGTCCTCGTCGGCTACCTCCGCAAGCACGTGACCGACCCGGTCTTCGACACCGGCATGTCGTTCGTGGTGCCGTTCGCGGCGTACGTCGCCGCCGAGGAGATCCACGCCTCAGGTGTCGTGGCGGTCGTCGTCGCCGGGCTGCTGCTGGGGCACAAGGCGCCGATCCTGCAGACCGCCCAGTCGCGGATCGCGGAGCGGATGAACTGGCGCACGATCGCCTACGTCCTGGAGAACACGGTCTTCCTGCTGATCGGCCTCCAGGCGCAGTCGCTGATCGCG
This sequence comes from uncultured Actinomycetota bacterium, assembly GCA_963803235.1. GTDB lineage: Bacteria > Actinomycetota > Actinomycetes > Propionibacteriales > Nocardioidaceae > Nocardioides. The sequence continues at coordinate 259,295 of CAWDLL010000006.1, read as the reverse complement.
GACGTCCAGGACAGCGAGCTGTCGCTGGACCCGGATCGTCGCTGGTCTGCTCGGCGACGCTGGTCGGGGTGATCGTGCTCCGGATGGCCTGGGTCTTCGCGGCCCGCTACCTGCTGATCCGGCCCGGACCCGACCCGGCCACCGGTGAGGTGCCGGGGTGGCGGAGCACCCTGCTGATCGGGTGGGCGGGCATGCGCGGGGTGGTCACGCTGGCAGCGGCGTACGTCATCCCGAGGGACTTCGAGCACCGCGAGATCCTCCTGCTGATCGCGTTCACGGTCGTGGCCGGCACCCTCTTCCTCCAGGGGCTCACCCTCCCGGTGCTCGCCCGGAGGCTGGAGGTCCCGGGGCCGGACCCCGTGGACGACGCGCTCGCCCGGGCCACCCTGCTCCAGCAGGCGTCGAAGGCCGGCCTGAAGGCGCTCGACGAGATGGAGTACGACGACAAGCACGGCATCGCCGACGTGGTCCGGCAGCGGATCGACCAGCGCAACTTCGCCGCCTGGGAGCGGCTCGGCACCACCGTCGACGAGGAGACGCCCAGCGAGCTCTACGGCCGGATGCGCAGGACCATGATCGACGCCGAGCGGTCGCGGGTGCTGGAGATCCGGCGCTCCGGCACGGTGGCCTCGGAGGTCGTCGCGGACGTGCTGGCGATGCTCGACGTCGAGGAGTCGATGCTCGAGGTCGCCACCGCCGAGCGGGAGGAGATCGCGCACGTCCACCGCACCCGGCGCCGGGTCGGCCAGGTCTGCGAGGACCTCGAGGAGCACCCGGCCGTCGAGGAGCACCCGGCGACGTACTGCCAGGCGTGCGTGGTCGAGGGCACCCAGTGGGTGGCGCTGCGCCGTTGCCTCGACTGCGGGAACGTCGCCTGCTGCGACTCCTCGCCCCGCCAGCACGCCACCCGCCACTTCCACGAGACCGAGCATCCGGTCATGCAGTCCGCGGAGCCGGAGGAGGACTGGCGCTGGTGCTACCTGCACCACCTCACCGGCTGACCGCTCAGGCGACCGCAGCTCGCTCGCCGTACCGCACGAAGTCGACCACCTCGGCGACCACGGCCGGGTCACGCAGGATCCGACGATGGCCCAGGCCGTCGGTCGTGACCAGCCGGGCGTCGGGCAGGGCGCCGACGAGGCGCTCCGCGTCGGCGTACGGCGTCTGCCGGTCGCCGCGGTCGTGCACGACGAGCGTCGGCACCGGATCGGTGTGCGCGGACTGGCGGATCGCGTCGAACTCGCCGATGGGGATGCTGACGAACTCGTCGACCGCCCGGTCGAAGGCGCGGCGGGTGCGAGTCCCGAACCCGAGGATGGCCTGGAACTGGTCGAACAGGGTCTGTGCCTCCACCATCGGGGCGAGCAGCACCAGCCGCTGCGTGCCGAGCCCGCCGAAGCGCAGGCAGAGGTACGTCGCGATGGTGCCGAGCGAGTGGGCGACCACCGCCTCGGCCGGGCCGAACCGGTCGAAGACGGCGTCGAGCGCCTTGCCGAGCTCGACGCCGTGGGTGCGGCCCGGCCCGGCCGGCCCCGGCGCCGAGTCGCCGTGCGAGGGGCCGTCGAACAGGACCACCCGGTGGCCGGCGGCGACGAGCGGCTCCACGAACGCGGCGAACTGGCTGCCGCGACCGCCCCAGCCGTGCACGAAGTAGACGACCGGGCCGTCGCCGAAGACGTGGCCCCGCACCTCCGCTCCCTGGGCGGTCACGGTGAACGGCTCGCCGCCGGGTGGCAGCGGCGCCTCCGCCATCCGGGGCGGCGCGGTGAACCAGAGGTCGCGGGCGATCCGTCCGGCCACGCGTGGGACAAGCAGGTCGGCGGTGCGGAACGCCGCTCGGCGGGTCGCGTTGCCGATACGAACGTTCGTGCTTTTCTGGAGCGCTGAGAATGCCATGGTCGTGCCTTTCGTGAGGGATGGGTCAGCGCGCCCGAGCGCGGTCGAGGATGGCCTCGAAGGCCGTGCGGACACGGCTCTCCGCCTGCTCGTCGGCGAGCAGGCGGGTGAAGTGGTGGTAGCCGAGGGTCAGGCTCTGGATCTCGAAGGCGATCTGCCGCGGGTCGGTGTCCTCGCGGAAGTCGCCCTCGGCCACGCCGGTCTCGGCGATGGTGGCGATGGCGTCGACCCAGTCCCGCTGGTCGGCCACGAGCGCGTCGCGCATCGGGCCTGGCTGGTCGTCGAACTCGATGGACCCGGTGACGAAGATGCAGCCGCCGGGCACGACCTCGGACTCCCAGCGCAGCCAGCCCTCGAACAGCTCGCGCAGCCGCTTCTCGCCGCGGGACACGGCCAGGGCCGGCCGGACCGTCACGTCGACGAACTTGCGGCGCGCGTGCGCCAGGGTCTGCAGCTGGAGCTGCTCCTTGGACTGGAAGTGGGCGAAGAGACCGCTCTTGCTCATCCCGGTCTGCTCGGCGAGCTGGCCGATGGTCAGCCCGGTGAAGCCAACCCGGGACGCCAGTGACAGCGCCTCGTCGAGGATCGCTTCCTTGGTCTCGTCACCCTTGCCCATGCCGACCAGAATAGAACGACCGTGCTTTTCCTGGCAAGGGCAATCGGTGGTTGAGGTGCGAAGGCGTGCAGCGCCTGAGCCTCGAAACCCCAGAAGTTGTGCAGGGCTGGAACCACCGATGCTCAGTCGCGGACCATCCGGATCTCCCAGGCGTCGAAGCCGGCGTAGTGCTGACCGTGCCCGTCGGCGACGAACCCCTGCCGCTCGTAGAACGCCCGCGCGCGCAGGTTGGTCTCGAGCACGAACAGCCAGCACGGTCCGACCGGCGCCACCACGTCGAGCAGCGCGCTGCCGATGCCGCGGCCCCACCAGGCGGCACGGACGTAGAGGGCGAAGAGCTCCTGGGTGACGGGTGCGTCGTCCTTGCGGCTCGGCCCGGCGACACCGAAGCCGACCAGCTCGTCCCCGGCGACGGCGAGCACCCGCGGCGGCCCGGACTCGATCTGGGTCGTCCAGCCGGTGCGCCAGCGCTCGGTGTCGGCCAGCCGCTCCTCGAGGCGACCGGGGTCGACCAGGCCGGTGTACGTCTCGCGCCAGCAGGCGGCGTGCAGTGCGGCGCCGGCGTCCACGTCGTCGAGGGTCGCGGTCCGCAGCGTCACGCCGTCGGGGAGGGTCACGGGAGCATCGTAGGTACGTAGTGTTGGCGTCATGCGGATCACGAAGTTCGGCCATGCCTGTGTCCGGGTCGAGCACGACGGCGCGACGGTCGTCGTCGACCCCGGGGTGTTCACCGATGTCGAGGCCGTGGACGGTGCCGGCGCCGTACTGATCACCCACGAGCACCCGGACCACTACCTGCCCGACCACCTGCGGGCGACGGACGCGCCGGTGTTCACGATCGAGGCGGTCGCCGCCAGGATCCGCGAGGACGCACCCGACGTCGCCGAGCGGGTCACGGTCGTCGCCCCGGGCGAGGAGTTCGACGCCGGGCTCCCGGTCCGGGCGGTCGGCGAGCTGCACGCCGTCATCCACCCGGAGTTCCCGCGGTTCTTCAACAGCGGCTACGTCCTGAGCGTCGGCGACGCGAAGCTCTACCACCCGGGCGACGCGCTCACCGAGCCCGGCGAGCAGGTCGACGTGCTGTTCGTCCCGGTCTCCGCACCGTGGATGCGCGCCTCGGAGGCGATCGAGTTCGCGCGCGCCGTGAAGGCCCCGCGCAACCTCGCGATCCACGACCGGGTCTACTCCGAGGCCGGCCTCGGCATCGTCGACGGGCACATGAACGCCTTCCTGCCCAAGGAGGGCCTGGAGTACGTCCGGCTGCCGGACGGCGCAGACTTCTGACCACGCTGGTTGTTCACCGCGCCATCACCGGCTCGTCACCGAAGCCCCCGGCCGACGTCCACCCGGATCCCTAGCGTCGGCTGACGCCGACAGGCGTCCTCACTCGCCGAAGGGAAACAACTCAACATGCGCAGACGCACGCGTGGCATGGCGGCACTGTCCGCCCTGGTGCTGGTGTCCGGACTGGCCGGCTCGGTGACGGTCGCGGAGGCCAGCGGCAACGGTGGCGGCCACGGGGACATGGGCAAGATCAAGAACGTCATCTACCTTCTCGGGGACGGCATGGGTCGCACCCATGTCACCGCCGCTCGCGAGCGCTTCTACGGCGCCGCCGGCAAGCTCAAGATGGAGCGGGTCCCCGAGGTCGGCCAGGTCAGCACGTACGCCGTGCAGCCGAACTCCGGCCAGCCCGGCTCCGCCGACTTCGTCCCGAACCTCGTGACCGACAGCGCCTCCGCGGCCACCGCCTGGGCGTCCGGCGTCAAGACCTACAACGCCGCCCTGGGCGTCGACGCCAAGGGCAAGGTCAAGCCGACGCTCATGGAGCTGGCCAAGAAGTCGGGCCTGCGCACCGGCAACGTCTCCACCGCCGAGATCACCGACGCCACGCCTGCCGGCCAGATGAGCCACGCGCTCGCCGCGCGGCTGCCAGGGCCCGACGTACTCGGCCAGCGCCTGCCAGAACACCGCCGTCACCGGCTCCGAGCTCCCGACGACCGACGTGCGGGTGACCCCGATCGCCGAGCAGATCGCGCGCAACGGCACCGCCGACGTGATCCTGGGCGGCGGCCTGGCCCGCTTCGACGCGGCCGACGAGGATGCGCTCGAGGCCCAGGGGTACGACGTGCTCAGCTCGCCGGCCACGCAGACCGTCGCGACCGAGGACGACCTGGCCGGCACCAGCAGCCGCAAGGTGTTCGGGCTGTTCAACACCGGCAACCTGACCGTCGAGAAGTACAAGCGCGAGAACCCCGACGCCCCGCAGGCCGAGGAGCCCTCGCTCCCGGAGATGACCGCCAAGGCCATCGCGCTGCTGCGAAGAACAACAGCAAGGGCTTCTACCTCCAGGTGGAGGGTGCGCTGATCGACAAGCGGTCGCACGCGAACGACGCGGCCCAGACCCTCGAGGAGATGCGCGCGTTCGACCAGGCGGTCGGGATCGCGAAGGAGTTCGCCAAGCGGGACGGGCACACCCTGGTGATCGTCACCGCGGACCACGAGTGCGCGGGCTTCAACATCATCGAGAAGGGCTCGTTCACCAACGCGGAGGCGACTTCGCCGCCGTCGAACGTGGACTCCGGCAACACCGCGAACAACTCCACGCCGTCGCGGCCGACCGCCGGCACCAAGGACCCGGCCCGGTCCAGCGGCATCGTCAACGGCGCCGGCTCCGGCGACCCGCTGAACTTCGGTCCGGCCACCTTCCGCACCCCCGACGACCCGGGGGGGTGGAGGACGGCTCCCCGGACGCCAGCCTCTGGCTGACGTACCTGTCCGGCAACCACACGGGTGCCGACGTGCCGGTCTTCGCCTACGGGCCCGGCTCGGAGGCCCTCGGCGGCAGCATCGACAACACCGACCTGTTCGACATCGTCGGTCACGCCCTGCGGCTGACGCGTTGAACCAACGCACACTCGCGCTGACGGTCGTCGCGGCTCTGCTCGCGGCGACCGTCGGCGCTGCCGCCACGTGGGCACTGTCGGACGACTCGGTCGCCAGCGACCAGGGCGGGACGCGCCTGGACCCGGCATCTGTCGTCGAGACGGAGTACCCCGGGCAGGAAGGCGTTGCCGAGGAGCCGAAGCTCGAGGGGCTGCGCGACGTCCACCCGCTGCCCGGGACCATCGCCCGGGTCGAGGGCCCCTTCGACGACCGGTTCAGCCTTCGAGGGACTCGGCGCTGGCGGCCGACTCCGTGACCGGTCGGGTCCGGATCACCAGCGACGTCAGCGAAGTGCTCGATCTGCAGGTGGTGACGGGCTTCTACGACATGACCGGCCGCTACCTCGGCCAGGGTCGCTTCGTCCATCACCACGGCACGAACGAGGCGCACGAGGGGAAGCCCGACCCGTTCCTGGACTTCGAGGTGACGATCCCGCCCAGGCTCCGGGACCAGGCCCACGCCGCGGCGGTCGGCGTACCGTTCCTGGTCAACGAGTAGCCGCGGCTCCGGCGTACGCGTAGTCGTCCAAGGGGAACGACTCGGCCTCCCGGTGCGCGCTGATGGTCGAGGTCGGCCGGAGCAGCGCCGCCTCGCCGTGCTGGTTGAAGTAGTAGCTGCGCGCGGTCGCGCACGAGCCGAGGTTGAACACCGAGTCCTCGAGCAGCTCGGTCACCCGGCCGAGGAACTCGTCGTTGGCCGGGTCGCGCACCTCGAACGTCGCGGCGCCGCGCCGCTGCACCTCGGTGAGCAGTCGACCCATGTGCTTCATCTGGCCCTCGATGGTCGTGAAGTACGACAGGCCCGAGTAGGAGTACGGCGACGCGAGGCTGAGGAAGTTGGGGAAGCCGGGGACGGCGATCCCCTCGTAGGCCTGGAACCGGGTCTCCCGCCACCAGCGGCCGAGGTCCTTGCCGTCCCGGCCGACCACGCGGATCGCCGGGAAGTTGGCGTCCCACATGTCGAAGCCGGTGGCGAGCACGAGCACGTCGACCGTGGTCTCGCGGCCGTCGGTGGTGACGATGCCGTCGGGCCGGATCTTCTCGATGCCGGCCGTCTCGAGATGGACGTCGGGCCGGGTGAAGGCGGGGTAGTACTCGTTGGAGAAGGTGGGCCGCTTGCACCCGAACGAGTAGTCGGGGGTCAGCTTGCGGCGCAGCTCGGGGTCGGCGACCTGCTTGCGCAGGTGGCGCTTCGCGGCGGCAGCAGCCCCACGGTTGAGCAGGTTCGCGCGCCGGTAGTTGAGCACCGCGGCCACCATGATCAGCTCGAGCAGGGCGGTGTTGACGCGCCTGGCGGCGCGCTGGGTCCAGGGCGCGGCGGCGAAGATGCGGCGCACCCAGCCCGGGATCTCGAAGTCGAGCTTGGGAGTCACCCAGATCGGGGTCCGCTGGAACACGGTCAGGTGCTCGGCCCGGCGCGCGAGCTCCGGGATCAGCTGGACCGCGGTGGCGCCGGTGCCGATGATCGCCACCCGCTTGCCGTCCAGGTCGGCGGTGTCGTCCCACTTCGCGGTGTGCACGACGGTGCCCGCGAAGCTGTCGACGCCCGGGATGTCGGGCGTGCGCGGCTGCGAGAGGAAGCCGGTGGCGGTGATCAGGTACGCCGCCCGCACGGCCGGCCCGCCGGCGATCTCGATCTCCCACTCGTTCGCGTCCTCGTGCCAGGTGGCGCCGTCGACCACCGTGTCGAAGCGCATGTGCCGCCGCAGGTCGAACGTGTCGGCGACGTGCTCGGCGTACTTCTTGAGCTCGGGGCCGCGGGCGTACCAGTGCCGCCAGCCGGCGTTGGGCAGGAACGAGTAGGAGTAGGTGACGCTGGCGATGTCGACGGCCAGGCCGGGGTAGCGGTTGACGTGCCAGGTGCCGCCGAGGTCGTCCTCGCGCTCGAGGACCACGAAGTCGTCGATGCCCTGCCGCTTGAGCTGGATGGCGGCGCCCATGCCGCCGAAGCCCGCGCCGATGATGACCGCCTGGAAGCGCTCGGCCATGGCTCGTCCCCTTCGCTCTCCTCGGTGGTCGAGGAGGGCGCTTCGCGCCCGTCTCGAGACCCAATTGAACATCTGTCAATAAGCCAGTGAAGCAGCATCACCCGCAGCGGTGAAGGGACAGACGGTGGGTGAGACGCAGGTCACGAACCGGCGAGCGCGTCCCGGACCGGGACGAACTTCGCCTGCGACTCCGCGAGCTCGGCCTCCGGGTCGGACTCGGCGACGATGCCGCAGCCGGCGAAGAGCCGGACCGTGTTGCCGGACAGCTCGGCGGAGCGAAGCGCGATGCCCCACTCGCCGTCGCCGGACGCGTCCATCCAGCCGACCGGCCCGGCGTAGCGCCCGCGGTCCATCTGCTCGATCTCCGTGATCAGGGCGGTCGCGACCGGGGTCGGGGTGCCGCCGACGGCGGCGGAGGGGTGCAGGGCCTCGGCGAGCTGGAGCGAGGAGACGGTCTCGGCGTCGTGGACCACGCCGGCGACGTCGGTGGCCAGGTGCATCACGTTCGGCAGGTGCAGCACGAACGGCGCCTCGGGCACGTTCATCGACGAGCAGTGCGGGTCGAGGGCGTCGGCGACCGAGCGGACGGCGTACTCGTGCTCCTCGAGGTCCTTCGACGAGCGGGCCAGGGTGGCGGCGAGGGCGATGTCGCGCTCGTCGTCGCCGGTACGCCGGATGGTGCCGGCCAGCACGCGCGAGGTGACCAGGCCGCGCTCGCGGCGGACCAGCATCTCGGGCGTGGCCCCGAACAGGCCGTCGACGTGGAAGCTCCAGCACATGGGGTAGTCCTCGACGAGCCGGCGCAGCGGCCAGCGGACGTCGACCGGTGCGGCGGCGGTGGCGACCAGGTCGCGGGCGAGGACCACCTTCTCGAGGTCGCCGGCGTTGATCCGGGTGACCGCGTCGGCGACGACCGACATCCACTGCTCGCCGTTGAGGGAGCCGTCGGCGAAGCTCACCTCTTGAGGAGCCTCCGGCGGGTCGGCCTCGCCCAGGTCGTGGCGGTCGAGCATGTCGAGGCCGCCGCGGGAGGTGGTGGTCAGCCAGGCGGTGTCGCCGCGGCGGCCGACGACGACCTCGGGGACGACCAGCACGGAGTGGCCCGGCTCGTCGGCGAAGGCGAAGGTGCCGAAGCAGACCAGGCCGGTGCCGGGCTCGTTGACCTCGTCGCGCACGACGGCGTGGACGTTGGTCTCGGCCCACCACTTGCCGGCGTCGGCGAACCGGGTCGGGCCGACGGTGCGGACCTCGCCGGCCACGCCCCAGCCGACCAGGCCCTCGCCCCGGCGCAGCCAGCTGACCGGGTGGTCGGACGGCAGCAGGTCGAGCAGGTCGGCGGCGGTGCCCAGGTCGAGCGCGACGGTGCGGACGACGAGAGGGGAGGCCTGCTCGCCGGGGGTCGCGCTGCTGGTCACGAGGCGAGAGCCTACGCCGGGGCCCGAGAGACCCCGGAATCGACCTAGGACCAGTAGACGATCACCTTGTCGCCGATCTGGACCTGGTCGAACAGCCACGCGATGCCGTCGTAGTCGCGGACGTTGACGCAGCCGTGCGAGGCGCCGTTGTAGCCGTTGGCCGCGAAGTCGGGCGAGTAGTGCACCGCCTGGCCGCCGGAGAAGAACATCGCGAGCGGCATCGAGGTGTCGTACAGGCTCGACACGTGGTCGCGGGACTTCGTGAAGACGGTGAACGCGCCCTCGCGGGTGGGCAGCTCGTCGGAGCCGAACCGCACGTCGAGGGTCTTGAGCACCTTGCCGTCGACCACCCAGCGCAGGGAGTTCGTGGACTTGTCCACGCACAGCGCGCGGCCGGTCTGGCAGCGCGGGTCGAGCGCGCCCGGCTCCGGGGTGATGTTGTGCATCTGCTCGTACGTCGGCTCGTAGGTCATCGCCGTGCAGCCGGTCGAGGGTGCGCTGGTCGACCTTGCCGGTGACCGGGATGTCGCGCTTCTTCTGGAAGCCGCGCACCGCGGCAACCGTCGCGTCGTCGTACGTCCCGGTCACGTCGCCGAACAGCCACGCGATCGAGACCAGCCGCGCCTGGAGGTCGCGCACCTGCTCGCCGGCGTCGCCGGCCTCGAGGATCGCCGGGCCGGGGTGGAGGACGTTGAAGAGCTGGTCGTGCGTGGGCGTCTTGGTCATCGCCACCAGCCGCCGCCAGGTGCGCTCGTCGACGACGCCGGTCGGCTTCAGTCCGCGCTTCTCCTGGAACCCGGTCACGCCGGCGCGGGTGGCCGGGCCGTAGTTGCCGGTGGTCAGCTCGGGAAACCAGGCCAGCTGGAACAGCCGGGACTGGAGCTCGCGGACCTTCACGCCGCGGTCGCCGGAGGCCAGCTGGAACTCGGGCTTCGGCTCGGGCTCGGTGGTCGGGCTCGGGGCCGCCGTCGGGTCGACGGTGGTCGGGGCGTCGTCCGGCGCGACGGGTGAGCCCGCGGCCGCGCGGTCCTCGCCGCCGTCGCGCAGCTGGTACCCCACGGCGTACGCCGCGGTCCCCAGCAGGCCCAGCGTCACCAGGACAATCAGCACCACACGCAGTGCCTTCATCACGTACTCCCCGTCTCGAGCGGAACTTCCAGTGTCAGGACGAAGACGCCGGATCCGGGGATTTGGTTGCTTTCGCGCGTCTTCGTGACCGACTCGTTGCGATAGTCCGACGACGAATGTGGCTGCGATTCCGACGCCTGGGCGAACAGCACATTCGTCGTCGGACTATCCGGCTCCGCCGCCGTCCACCCTCACCCGTAGTCTTCGGCCGTGGCCCGCGCAGAACTCGACAAGCAGCCCGGCGACGTACGCCGGATGTTCGACGCCGTCGCCAAGCGGTACGACGTCACGAACGACGTGCTCTCGATGGGCCAGGACCGGCGGTGGCGGCACGAGGTGATCCGCGCGGTCGACCCGAAGCCGGGCGAGCGGGTGCTCGACCTGGCCGCCGGCACCGGTACGTCGAGCCAGCCGTTCGCCGACGCCGGCGCGACGGTCGTGCCCTGCGACTTCTCGCTCGGCATGCTCCGGGTCGGCAAGCAGAACCGGCCGCACCTGCCGTTCACCGCGGGCGACGGCACCAGCCTGCCGTTCGCGGACGCCACCTTCGACGCCGTCACCATCTCGTTCGGGCTGCGCAACATCGTCGACCCGCTCGCCGGCCTGCGCGAGCTGTTCCGGGTCACCCGCCCCGGCGGGCGGCTGGTGGTGTGCGAGTTCAGCCACCCGACGTTCGGCCCGTTCCGGACGCTCTACATGGAGTACCTGATGAAGGCGCTCCCGGCCATCGCCCGCGGCGTCTCCTCCTCGCCGGACGCCTACGTCTACCTGGCCGAGTCGATCCGCGCCTGGCCCGACCAGCAGGGCCTGGCCGACCTGATCGAAGGAGCCGGCTGGCAGCGACCGGAGTGGCGCAACCTCTCCGGCGGCATCGTCGCCCTGCACCGCGCCACCCGCTGACACCCCAAATACGCAACGTCTCCGTGCACTAAATCCGCAGGTCAGCCCGGCAAAACACCGTCGGACCCCCGGGGTGTGCCAGTCCGCGTCTGCGTCCTAGACTGTGTCGCGCGCCACTTAGTGAACTCGTTCACAAAGTCACAATCCGGTCCGTTCGGTGGTCGCCGCGGTGCGGTGCAGGACAGGGAAGGAACGCAGGAATGGAGCTCTACACGCCGGTCCTGGCGTTGGCCCTCCTCGCGGCAGGATTCGCGGTCTTCTCCGTGATCATGAGCGCCGTCGTGGGCCCGAAGCGCTACAACCGGGCCAAGCTGGACTCCTACGAGTGCGGCATCGAGCCCACCCCGCAGCCGGTCGGCGGCGGCCGCTTCCCGGTGAAGTACTACATCACCGCGATGATGTTCATCGTCTTCGACATCGAGATCATCTTCCTCTACCCCTGGGCCGTGCAGTTCGGCGAGCTGAAGTTCTTCGGGCTGGTCGAGATGGTCATCTTCATCGCCACCGTCTTCGTCGCGTACGCCTACGTCTGGCGCCGCGGCGGCCTGGACTGGGACTGAGGCGACAACGACATGGGTATCGAAGAGAAGCTCCCCAGCGGCGTCCTGCTGACGACCGTCGAGGGCGTCGCCGGCTACATGCGCAAGGCCAGCTTCTGGCCGGCCACGTTCGGCCTGGCCTGCTGCGCCATCGAGATGATGACCAGCGGCGGCCCCAAGTACGACCTCGCCCGCTTCGGCATGGAGGTCTTCCGGGCCAGCCCGCGCCAGGCCGACCTGATGATCGTCGCCGGCCGGGTCAGCCAGAAGATGGCGCCCGTGCTGCGGCAGATCTACGACCAGATGCCCGACCCCAAGTGCGTGCTGGCGATGGGCGTCTGCGCGAGCTCCGGCGGCATGTTCAACAACTACGCCGTGGTCCAGGGCGTCGACCACGTCGTCCCCGTCGACATGTACCTCCCCGGCTGCCCGCCGCGGCCCGAGATGCTGATCGACGCGATCCTCAAGCTCCACGACCAGGTCCAGCACGCGAAGCTCGGCAGCAACCGCCGCGCCGAGATCGAGGAGCAGGAGACCGCCGCCCTCGCCGCGCTGCCCACCTCCGACATGCGAGGGCCTCCTGCGATGACCGACGACAAGCACGAGGGCCAGGCGACCCACGGCGCCACCGAGCCCGGCGCCGAGGTCCTTCCGGGCGGCTCCACCCGCGAGGACGCCGTCGGCGTACGCCGCGGGATGTTCGGCGCCATGGGCTCCGGCGACACCAGCGGGTACGGCGGCATGGTCGCGCCGATCGTCTACCCCGGCACCGCCCAGCGGCCCTTCGGCGGCTGGCACGACGAGGTCGCCGACGCGCTCGCCGAGCGGCTCCAGGCCTCCGACCTCGAGCAGGCGGTCGAGCGGGTCGTGATCCACCGCGGCGAGATCACCTTCCACGTCCGCCGCGAGGACCTGCCGGTCGTGGCCCAGATGCTGCGCGACGACGAGCGGCTGCGCTTCGAGCTCTGCTCCGGCGTCAGCGGCGTCCACTACCCCGACGACACCGGCCGCGAGCTGCACGCGGTCTACCACCTGCTCTCGATGACCCACAACCGCCGGATCCGGGTCGAGGTCAGCGCCCCCGACGCCGACCCGCACATCCCGAGCATCGTCAGCGTCTACCCCACCAACGACTGGCACGAGCGCGAGACCTACGACATGTTCGGCATCGTCTTCGACGGCCACCCCGCGCTCACCCGGATCCTGATGCCCGACGACTGGCCCGGCCACCCGCAGCGCAAGGACTACCCCCTGGGTGGCATCCCCGTGGAGTACAAGGGCGGCACGATCCCGCCGCCCGACGAGCGGAGGTCGTACAACTGATGAGCACCGAGACCAGGACCTCTACGCCGGCATCATCAGAGACCAGCGCCGGCCGCGTCTTCACGGTGACCGGCCAGGACTGGGACTCCATCACCGAGGGGCTCGGTGACGAGGCCGAGGAGCGGGTCGTCGTCAACATGGGGCCGCAGCACCCCAGCACCCACGGCGTACTCCGCCTGATCCTCGAGCTCGAGGGCGAGACGGTGACCGAGGCCCGGTGCGGCATCGGCTACCTCCACACCGGCATCGAGAAGAACATGGAGTACCGCTCCTGGGTCCAGGGCACCACGTTCTGCACCCGGATGGACTACCTCTCGCCGTTCTACAACGAGATGACCTACGCCCTCGGCGTCGAGCGGCTGCTCGACATCGAGGACGACATCCCCGAGAAGGCCCAGGTGATGCGGGTCCTGCTCATGGAGCTGAACCGGATCTCCTCCCACCTGGTCTGCATCGCCACCGGCGGCATGGAGATCGGCGCGCTGACCGTGATGACGATCGGGTTCCGCGAGCGCGAGCTCGTGCTCGACCTGTTCGAGCTGATCACCGGCCTGCGCATGAACCACGCGTTCATCCGCCCCGGCGGCGTCGCCCAGGACCTGCCGCCCGGCGCGCTCGACGAGATCCGCGACTTCGTCGCCCTGATGAAGAAGCGGCTGCCCGAGTACGCCGCCCTCTGCAACGCGAACCCGATCTTCAAGGCCCGCCTCGAGAACGTCGGCCACCTCGACCTCGCCGGCTGCCTCGCGCTCGGCCTCACCGGCCCGGTGCTGCGCAGCACCGGCTACCCGTGGGACCTCCGCAAGACCCAGCCCTACAGCGGCTACGAGGACTACGACTTCGAGGTCCAGACCTGGGACACCTGCGACTCCTACGGCCGGTTCCGGATCCGGCTCGCCGAGATGTGGGAGTCGCTGAAGATCGTGGAGCAGGCCGCCGAGCGGCTGTCCGGCCTCGAGGGCGCGCCGGTCATGGTCGGCGACAAGAAGATCGCCTGGCCGAGCCAGCTCGCGATCGGCAGCGACGGCATGGGCAACAGCCTCGACCACATCCGGCACATCATGGGTGAGTCGATGGAGGCGCTGATCCACCACTTCAAGCTGGTGACCGAGGGCTTCCGGGTCCCCGTCGGCCAGGCGTACGTCCCGATCGAGTCGCCCCGCGGCGAGCTCGGCGCGCACGTCGTCTCCGACGGCGGCACCCGCCCGTTCCGGGCGCACTTCCGCGACCCGTCGTTCACGAACCTGCAGGCGACCAGCGTGATGAGCGAGGGCGGCATGGTCGCCGACGTCATCGTCGCGATCGCGTCCATCGACCCCGTGATGGGAGGCGTCGACCGATGAGCGAAGCGAGAGACGCGGCGGTCTGCACCTGTCCGCCTTCGGTGAGAGTGCGCTCGAACTGCGAGCTCATCAGGAGGAACTGTGAGCGGTATCGACGAGAAGACGTACGCCGAGCTCGAGGCGATCGCGGCCCGCTACCCCGAGAAGCGGTCCGGCCTGCTGCCGATGCTGCACCTCGTGCAGTCGGTCGAGGGGCGGATCACGCCCGAGGGCATCGAGGCGTGCGCCGACATCCTGGACATCTCGGCCGCCGACGTCAGCGGCGTCGCGACCTTCTACACGATGTACAAGCGCAAGCCGGTCGGTGACTACCACGTCGGCGTCTGCACCAACACGCTGTGCGCGGTGATGGGCGGCGACGAGATCTTCGAGCGGCTCAAGACCCACCTCGACGTCGGCAACGACGAGACCACCACCGACGGCAAGATCACCCTCGAGCACGTCGAGTGCAACGCGGCCTGCGACTACGCGCCGGTGATGATGGTCAACTGGGAGTTCATGGACAACATGACCCCGCAGTCCGCGACCCAGCTGGTCGACGACCTCCGCGAGGGCAAGGAGGTCCGCTCCACCCGCGGCCCGCGGATCTGCACCTGGCGCGAGGCGGAGCGGGTGCTCGCCGGCTTCCCGGACGACCTCGCCGACGAGGGACCGGGCGCCGGACCGGCCAGCCTGGTCGGCCTCGCCATCGCGCGCGAGAACAACTGGACCGCCCCGGAGGCCGACAAGAGTGCTCGAGACGCTCGCTCGCTCGCTCGACAACCGAGAGGGCACTCCGTGACTGACACTGACCCCGTCCTCACCGACAACTGGGACGCCGAGCGCAGCTGGACGCTGGCGTCGTACGAGTCCCGTGGCGGCTACTCCGCCCTCAAGAAGGCGCTGGGCATGGCCCCGGACGCCATCATCGAGGAGGTCAAGGAGTCCGGTCTCCGCGGCCGCGGCGGCGCCGGCTTCCCGACCGGCATGAAGTGGGGCTTCATCCCGCAGGACAACCCGAAGCCGAAGTACCTCGTCGTCAACGCCGACGAGTCGGAGCCGGGCACCTGCAAGGACATCCCGCTGATGATGGCCAGCCCGCACACCCTGGTCGAGGGCGTGATCATCAGCTCCTTCGCCATCCGCGCGAACACCGCGTTCATCTACATCCGCGGCGAGGTCCTCCACGTCATCCGCCGCGTGCAGCGCGCGGTCGAGGAGGCGTACGCCGCGGGCCACCTCGGCACGAACATCCACGGCTCGGGCTACGACCTGGACGTCGTCGTCCACGCCGGCGCCGGCGCCTACATCTGCGGCGAGGAGACCGCCCTGCTCGAGGGCCTCGAGGGCCGGCGCGGGCAGCCGCGGCTGCGGCCGCCGTTCCCCGCCGTCGCCGGCCTCTACGCGAGCCCGACGGTCATCAACAACGTCGAGTCGATCGCGTCCGTGCCGAGCATCGTCGAGCACGGGCACAGCTGGTTCGCGTCGATGGGCACCGAGAAGTCCAAGGGCTACGGCATCTTCTCCCTCTCGGGGCACGTCACGAAGCCCGGCCAGTACGAAGCCCCGCTCGGCATCACCCTGCGCCAGCTGATCGACCTCGCCGGCGGCATGCGCGAGGGGCACGAGCTGAAGTTCTGGACGCCCGGTGGCTCCAGCACCCCGATCCTGACCGACGAGCACCTCGACATCCCCCTCGACTTCGAGGGGGTCGGCGCGGCCGGCTCGATGCTCGGCACCCGCGCGCTGCAGATCTTCGACGAGACCACCTGCGTGGTGCGGGCGGTGCTGCGCTGGACCGAGTTCTACAAGCACGAGTCCTGCGGCAAGTGCACCCCGTGCCGCGAAGGCACCTGGTGGCTGGTGCAGACCCTCGCGCGGCTGGAGCGCGGCGAAGGCTCGGCCGACGACCTCGACGTGCTGCTCGACCAGTGCGACAACATCATGGGCCGGTCGTTCTGCGCGCTGGCCGACGGCGCGGTCAGCCCGATCTCCAGCTCGATCAAGTACTTCCGCGACGAGTACCTCGACCACCTCGCCCACGGCGGCTGCCCGTTCGACCCGGCGGCCTCGACCCTCTTCGCCCCCGCCGGAGCGCTTGCATGACGACCACTCCAGAGAAGACCGACCTCGTCAGCCTGACCATCGACGGCGTCCAGGTCCACGTCCCCAAGGACACCCTGGTGATCCGCGCGGCCGAGCAGGTCGGCGTGGCGATCCCGCGGTTCTGCGACCACCCGCTGCTCGCGCCGGTGGGTGCCTGCCGCCAGTGCCTGGTCGACGTACCCGACGCCGGCAACGGCCGCGGCTTCCCCAAGCCGCAGGCGTCCTGCACGCTGCCGGTCGCCGAGGGCATGGTCGTCGAGACCCAGGCCACCAGCAAGGTCGCGGCCAAGGCGCAGGAGGGGATCATGGAGTTCCTCCTGATCAACCACCCCCTCGACTGCCCGGTCTGCGACAAGGGCGGCGAGTGCCCGCTGCAGAACCAGGCCATGTCCAACGGGCGCGGGGAGAGCCGCTTCGACGGCGTCAAGCGCACCTTCCCCAAGCCGATCAACATCTCCGCCCAGGTGCTCCTCGACCGCGAGCGCTGCGTGCTCTGCGCCCGCTGCACCCGCTTCTCCGAGCAGATCGCCGGCGACCCGTTCATCGCGCTGATCGAGCGCGGCGCGCTCCAGCAGGTCGGCATCTACGAGAAGGAGCCGTTCGAGTCCTACTTCTCGGGCAACACCATCCAGATCTGCCCGGTGGGCGCGCTGACCAGCGCCGACTACCGCTTCCGCTCGCGCCCGTTCGACCTCGTCTCCACGCCGTCCGTCGGTGAGCACGACGCCTGCGGCTCCGCGATCCGCGTCGACCACCGCCGCGGCCGGGTGATGCGCCGCCTGTCGGGCAACGACCCCGAGGTCAACGAGGAGTGGATCACCGACAAGGACCGGTTCGCGTTCACCTACGCCCACGCGGCCGACCGGATCACCTACCCGCAGGTCCGCGACGAGGACGGCTCGCTGCGCCCGGCGTCCTGGCCGGAGGCGTTCACCGTCGCCGCGCGCGGACTGCGTGACGCCGGCACCGCTGCGGTGCTCCCCGGCGGCCGGGTCACGGCCGAGGACGCCTTCGCCTACAGCAAGTTCGCCCGGGTGGCGCTCGGCACCAACGACATCGACTTCCGCTCCCGCCCGCTCTCCGCCGAGGAGGCCCGCTTCCTCGCGTCCGAGGTCGTGCTCCGCCGCCCCGTCTCGTACGCCGACCTCGAGACCGCGGCGACCGTCGTCCTGGCCGGGCTCGAGCCCGAGGACGAGGCCGGCTCGATCTTCCTGCGGCTGCGCAAGGCCTCCGGCAAGGGCACCCGCGTGGTCTCGATCGCGCCGTACACCTCGCGCGGCCTGCGCAAGATGAAGGGCCAGCTGGTCGCCACCCGCCCCGGCGACGAGGCGGCGGCGCTGGACGCCCTGGTCGAGCAGGGCGAGTACGGCATCGACAAGACCGCCGTGATCCTCGTCGGTGAGCGGCTCGCCACCTCGCCGGGAGCCCTGTCCGCGGCGGCCGCACTGGCCGCCAAGACCGGCGCCCGCCTGGCCTGGGTCCCGCGTCGCGCCGGTGACCGGGGCGCGCTGGAGACCGGCTGCCTGCCCAACCTGCTGCCCGGCGGCCGGCCGGTCGGCGACGCGGCCGCCCGCGTCGACGCCGCCACCGCCTGGGGCGTCGACTCCCTGCCCGAGGCCGAGGGTCGCGACGCCGACGGCATCGTGGCCGCCGTCGCGGCCGGCGAGATCGGTGGCCTCGTGGTCGGCGGCGTGGACCCCGACGACACGTCCGACCCGGCGGCCACCCGCGCCGCCCTTGCCGCCGCCAGCTTCGTGGTGGCGCTCGAGCTGCGCGAGACCGACGTGACGCGCGCGGCCGACGTGGTCTTCCCGGTGGCGCCGGTGAGCGACAAGGCCGGGACCTTCGTGAACTGGGAGGGCCGGCTGCGCTCGTTCCCCGCCGTCCTCGGCAACCCCGGCTCGCTCCCGGACCTGCGGGTGCTGTCCGGCATCGCCGAGGAGCTGAGCTCGATGGGGATGGGCCGTCCGCTGGGCTTCCGCACCGTCGCCGAGGTCCGCGAGCAGATGGAGGAGATCGGCGGCTGGGACGGCGAGCGCCCGGCGCTCTCCCGCGACGACGCGCCCTCGCTCGACCCGCTCGACGCCCCCGCGGGCGAGGTGGCCCTGGCCAGCTGGAAGCAGATGCTCGACAACGGCTCGATGCAGGACGGTGAGGAGCACCTCCGCGCGACCGCGCGGATCCCCGTCGCCCGCGTCTCGTCCGCCATGTACGACGCGCTCGGCTCGTCGGTCACCATCACCGGCGACCGCGGCTCGGTGACCCTGCCGGCCGAGATCGCTGACATCGCGGACGGCACCGTCTGGGTGCCCGCCAACTCGTTCGGCGACGGCGTTCTCGCCGGGCTGGCCTCACCCGGCAGCCGCGTGACCGTGAAGGGAGCGAACCAGTGATCTCGACAGGCTCGATCGACTCCGCGCTGACGGTCCTCGCCGCCGACGACCTGTCGGCCTTCGGCAAGGACCCGTGGTGGCTGATCCTGGTCAAGGCCGTGCTGATCTTCCTGGTCCTGGTGCTGCTGACCCTGTTCAACATCTGGTGGGAGCGCCGGGTCGTGGCCCGGATGCAGCACCGGATCGGCCCCAACGTGCACGGACCCTTCGGCCTGCTGCAGTCCCTCGCGGACGGCGTGAAGCTGGCGCTGAAGGAGGACATCATCCCGAAGGCCGCGGACAAGTGGGTCTTCATCCTCGCTCCGGTGATCGCGACCGTGCCGGCGTTCGTCACCTTCGCGGTGATCCCGTTCGGCCCCGTCGTCGACGTCCCGTTCACCGACATCGAGACGCCGCTCCAGCTGACCGACATGCCGGTCGCCGTCCTGTTCGTGATGGCGATCGCGTCGATCGGCATCTACGGCATCGTGCTCGGCGGCTGGTCCAGCGGCTCGACGTACTCCCTGCTGGGCGGCCTGCGCTCGAGCGCGCAGATGATCTCCTACGAGGTCGCGATGGGCCTGGCCCTGGTCGCGGTCTTCCTGTACGCCGGGTCGATGTCGACGTCGGAGATCGTCGAGTCCCAGACCGACCTGTGGTTCGGACTGATCCTGATGCCGTCGTTCGTGATCTACCTGATCGCGATGATCGGCGAGACCAACCGCGCGCCGTTCGACCTCCCCGAGGCCGAGGGCGAGCTGGTCGGCGGCTTCCACACCGAGTACTCCAGCCTGAAGTTCGCCCTGTTCTTCCTGGCCGAGTACATCAACATGGCCACCGTCTCCGCGCTCGCCACCACCCTGTTCCTCGGCGGCTGGCACGCCCCGTGGGGCCTGGTCAACATCTGGCCGGGCGCGAACGAGGGCTACTGGCCGGTGCTGTGGTTCTTCGGCAAGGTGCTCGGCTTCATCTTCGTCTTCATCTGGCTGCGCGGCTCGCTGCCGCGGCTGCGCTACGACCAGTTCATGGCCTTCGGCTGGAAGCGGCTGATCCCGGTCTCACTGCTCTGGATCGTGATGGTGTCCAGCATCCGCTCGATCCAGCTGGGCGGCGGGATCGACCAGAAGTACCTCCTGATCGGCCTCGGCGTGATGGCCGTGTTGTTCCTGCTGCTGTTCTTCGTCGGCGAGGCCGAGGGCGACGAGGAGGCCGAGGAGCCGGCAGTCGAGGCCGACCCGTTCGCGGGCGGCTACCCCGTCCCGCCGATGCCGTCCGGGGGCGCGGTGCGCGGCCCCGCGCAGCCCCTCGTGTTCGAGAAGGACACCCCGACCACCACCACCGCTGCCGGTGAGGAGATCCAGGTCTGATGCCGACATTGAGGGAACAGTTCTGGGACCCGGTCGCGGGATTCGGGGTCACCTTCCGGACCATGTTCAAGAAGGTGGTCACCGAGCAGTACCCCTTCGAGAAGATGCCGACCGCGCCGCGGTTCCACGGCCGGCACCAGCTCAACCGCTGGCCCGACGGCCTCGAGAAGTGCATCGGCTGCGAGCTCTGCGCCTGGGCCTGCCCCGCCGACGCGATCTACGTCGAGGGCGCCTCCAACACCGAGGACGACCGGTTCAGCCCCGGCGAGCGCTACGGCCGCGTCTACCAGATCAACTACCTGCGCTGCATCCTGTGCGGCCTGTGCATCGAGGCCTGCCCGACCCGGGCGCTCACGATGACCAACGAGTACGAGCTCGCCGACAACAACCGTGCGGACCTCATCTACGAGAAGTCCGACCTGCTCGCCCCGCTGCTGCCGGGCATGGAGCAGCCGCCGCACCCGATGCGGCTCGGGGACGACGAGGGCGACTACTACCGCGGCAACTTCTCGCGGAGCCCGGACGGAGGCCGCCAGAATGACGCTTCTGGATCCTGGCCCCGATCATGGTCGCCGCCGCGCTCGGCATCCTGTTCGTGCGCAAGGCCGTGCACGCCGCGCTGCTGCTCGCCGTCGTGATGATCAGCCTGGCCATCCTGTACGCCGTCCTCGAGGCGCCGTTCCTGTTCGCGGTGCAGATCATCGTCTACACCGGCGCGATCTTGATGCTCTTCCTGTTCGTGCTGATGCTGGTCGGCGTCGACGCGTCCGACTCCGTCGTCGAGACGATCAAGGGCCAGCGCGCGCTGGCCACCCTCTTCGGGCTCCTCCTGGGCGTGGTGCTCGTGATCGGCCTCAGCCAGGTCACGCTCGGCACCGCCGTCGGCCTCGAGGAGGCCAACGAGGGCGGCAACATCCAGGCCCTGGCCAACATCCTGTTCTCCCACTACGTCTTCGCCTTCGAGACCACCAGCGCGCTGCTGATCACCGCGGCCATCGGGGCGATGGTGCTCGCGCACCGCGAGCGGCTGACCCCGAAGGAGACCCAGGCGGCGCTCGCCGCCCAGCGGATGAAGGAGTACGGCGAGACCGGCAAGCACCCCGGCCCGCTGCCGTCGCCCGGCGTCTTCGCCCGGTCCAACTCCGTCGACACCCCGGCCCTGCTGCCCGACGGGACCGCGTCCGAGGCGTCGATCTCCCGGGTGCTCGCGGCCCGCGGCACCGTGCGCTCCGCGCCGGCCCTCGCCGACGCCATCGAAGGGGTCCAGGAGCAGCTCGGCGGCGTCTCCACGCAGCCCCGACGGCGCGGCGCGCAGGTCGGGCAGGTCCGGCGTGACCGCCTCGACCGAAGAGGACCGACAGGAGGAGAGCGAGTGACCCAGTACGTCGTCCTCTCCTCGATCCTGTTCACGATCGGCTGCGTGGGCGTGCTGACCCGCCGCAACGCGATCGTGGTCTTCATGTGCGTCGAGCTGATGCTCAACGCCTCCAACCTCGCGCTCGTGGCCTTCGCCAAGCAGCACGGCAACCTCGACGGACAGATCGCCGCCTTCTTCGTGATGGTCGTGGCCGCCGCCGAGGTCGTGGTCGGGCTGGCCATCATCATGACCATCTTCCGCACCCGTCGCTCGGCCTCGGTCGACGACGCGAGCCTGCTGAAGTACTGAGAGGTCCTTGACTGTGACTGCAGTTCCTCCCGCTCGCCGCCGAAGGCGGTCACGGCATCCCGGTGGTCGACCCGACCGCCGCGGACGGCGTCTTCTCGCTGATGTGGCTGGTGATCGCGCTGCCCCTGCTGGGCGCGGTCGCTCCTGCTCGTCGGCGGTGCGATCGCCCCCAAGGCGTTCGACAGCGTTCGGCCACCTGCTCGGGTGCGCCCTGCCGATCGGCTCGTTCGTGATCAGCCTGGCCATGTTCATCCCGATGCTCGGCCGCGCCGACGACGACCGGCAGGTCGGCCAGCAGCTCTACACCTGGTTCGAGACCGGCCAGCTGACCGTCGACATGGACCTGCTGGTCGACCCGCTCACGGTGCTGTTCCTGCTGCTGATCACCGGCGTCGGCTCGCTGATCCACGTCTACTCGATCGGCTACATGGCCCACGACCCCCGCCGGCGCCGGTTCTTCGGCTACCTCAACCTGTTCGTGGCCGCGATGCTGATGCTGGTCATGTCCGACAACTACCTCGGCCTGTTCCTGGGCTGGGAGGGCGTCGGCCTGGCGTCGTACCTCCTGATCGGCTTCTGGCAGCACAAGAACAGCGCGGCGGCCGCCGCCAAGAAGGCGTTCGTGATCAACCGGGTCGGCGACATCGGCCTGTCCCTGGGCATCGCGCTGATGTTCGTCACCTGGGGGACCACCGACTTCAGCACGATCAGCGCGGAGGCCAGCGGAGCGTCGGAGACGACGCTGACCATCCTCGGCCTGCTGCTCCTGCTCGGCGCCTGCGGCAAGTCCGCGCAGGTGCCGCTGCAGTCCTGGCTGCTCGACGCGATGGAGGGCCCGACCCCGGTGTCGGCGCTGATCCACGCGGCGACCATGGTGACCGCCGGCGTCTACCTGATCACCCGCTCCAACTTCATCTTCGAGCTCGCCCCCGACGCCCAGACGGCCGTCGTGACCGTCGCCGTGGTCACGCTCCTGTGGGGCGCGATCATCGGTTGCGCCAAGGACGACATCAAGAAGGCGCTCGCCGGTTCCACCATGAGCCAGATCGGCTACATGATGCTGGGCGCCGGCCTCGGCGTCGCCGGCTACGCGTTCGCGATCTTCCACCTGCTGACGCACGGCTTCTTCAAGGCCAACATGTTCCTCGGCGCCGGCTCGGTCATGCACGCCATGGACGACGAGGTCGACATGCGGCACTACGGCGCGCTGCGCCGGATGGTGCCGGTGACGTTCCTGACGTTCTCGATGGGCTACCTCGCGATCATCGGCTTCCCGGGCTTCTCCGGCTTCTGGTCCAAGGACAAGATCATCGAGACCGCGCTGGCCGAGAGCTGGCTGGTCGGCGGGCTGGCCATGCTCGGCGCCGGCATCACCGGCTTCTACATGACCCGGCTGATGCTGATGACCTTCTTCACCAACCAGCGCTGGCCGAAGGACGCCCACCCGCACGAGTCGCCCAAGGTGATGACGGTCCCGCTGATCGTGCTGGCCGCGCTCTCCGTCCTCGGCGGCGTACTCCTGCTCGGCGACTGGATCGTGGACTTCCTGGCCCCGGTGGTCGGCACCGCCCGTGCACCACGAGCCGCCGGTCCCGGCCCTCGTCGTGACCCTGATGGTGGTCGCCGTCGTGGCCGTCGGCGTCGCCACGGCGTGGTTCCTCGTCGGCAAGCGCGAGGTCCCGAAGACCGCCCCCAGCGACGTCTCGTGGGCGACCCGGGCCGCGCGCGCCGACCTGTACGGCGACGCGATCAACGACGGACTGGTCGTCGAGCCCGGCAAGCACCTCACCAGCGGCCTGCTCACCTTCGACAAGTACGGCGTGGACGGCGCGCTCACCGGTGGCCCGGTGGCCGTCGGTGCCCTGGCCGGCCAGCTGCGCAAGGTGCAGAACGGCTTCGTCCGCAGCTACGCGCTGTCCCTCCTCGGCGGGGTCCTCCTCGTCGTCCTGGCCCTGCTGGCGGTGAACCTCGGATGAACGACTTCCCCTGGCTCACCGCGCTGATCGTCGTGCCGCTCGTCGGCGCGCTGGTCACCGCGTTCGTCCCGCGCCGCGGCGCGCTGCCGAAGCAGGTCGGCCTCGCCGTCGCCCTGCTGACGCTGGTCGGCACGATCGTGATGGCCGCCGGCTACGACACCGGCGGCGGCATGCAGTTCACCGAGCAGCACGACTGGATCGAGCTGTTCGGCGCCCACTACGCCCTCGGCGTGGACGGCCTCGGCCTGGTGATGATCCTGCTGACCGTCGTGCTGGTGCCGATCGTGATGGTCGGGTCCTGGCACGACGGCGACAGCAACCCGGGTGCGTTCTTCGGCTGGATGCTGGCGCTCGAGGCGTTCTCGATCGCGGTCTTCGCCGCCACCGACGTCTTCCTCTTCTACGTCGTCTTCGAGGCGACCCTGATCCCGGCGTACTTCCTGATCGGTGGCTTCGGCCGCGAGGGACGCGGGTTCGCCGCGCTGAAGTTCCTGATGTACCAGCTCGGCGGCGGCCTGGTCATGCTCGGTTCGGTCATCGGCCTGTACGTCGTCTCCTCCAACGAGGGCAGCCCGTCGTACCTGATCAGCGACCTCGCGCAGCTCGACATCTCCACCAACGCCGAGCGCTGGCTGTTCGTCGGCTTCTTCATCGCGTTCGCCGTCAAGGCGCCGCTGTTCCCGCTGCACACCTGGCTGGCCGACACCACCGAGAAGGCGACGCCCGGCACCAGCGTGCTGCTGGTCTGCGTGCTCGACAAGATCGGCACGTTCGGCATGATCCGCTTCTGCCTCGGGCTGCTGCCCGGCGCATCGGAGTGGGCGACGCCGGTCGTGGTCACGCTGGCCCTGATCTCGATCGTGTACGGCGCGTTCCTGGCCATCGGCCAGGACGACATCCTGCGGCTGATCGGTCTCACCTCGCTCAGCCACTTCGGCCTGATCACGCTGGGGATCTTCGCGTTCAGCAGCAACGGCGTGGCCGGCGCGATCCTCTACATGGTCAACCACGGCATCGCGACCGCCGTGCTGTTCCTGGTGGCCGGCTACCTGATCCGGCGCAGCGGGACCTCGCTGATCAGCCGGACCGCCGGCGTCGAGAAGCACGCCCCGGTCCTGGCCGGCGCGTTCCTGATCGGCGGCCTCGCGACGTGCGGCCTCCCCGGCCTGTCGCCGTTCGTCTCGGAGATCCTGGTGCTGATCTCGGCGTTCGACTACGCCTGGTGGGTCGGCGTGGTCGCCGTGAGCGCGATCGTGCTGGCGGCGATCTACGTGCTGTGGATGTACCAGCGGACCATGACCGGCCCGGACCGCGTCGGCGTCAAGGAGATCCCCGACCTGGACCGGCGCGAGGTCGGCACCCTCGCCCCGCTCATGCTGGCGCTGGTGCTGTTCGGCTTCTTCCCGATGCCGATCCTCGACGTGATCAACCCGGTCGTCGAGACCACGCTGCAGCAGGTGGGCGTGACCGACGACGAACCCGTCGTGTCCTCCGGGATCGACTCGGCTGAGGAAGGCCACCAGTGAACGAGTTCGTCAAGCCGACGATCGAGTACGCCCAGCTGTGGCCGCTGCTCCTGGTCTTCGGCGTCGCGTGCCTCGGCGTACTCGTGGAGGCGTTCCTGCCCCGCGAGCGGCGCTACCTCGTCCAGACCGTGCTCACCCTCGCAGGCCTGATCGCCGCCCTCGTCGGCGTCGTCATGGTCGCCGCCGACGCCACGGTCCTGGCCGACGGCGAGGCGCGCGGCGTGATCGCGGCCGAGGGCACCATCGCGGTCGACGGGCCGACCCTGTTCATGTGGGGCCTGATCCTGCTGTTCGCGCTCGCCGGCGTGCTGCTGTTCGCCGAGCGACACCTCGAGGGCGGAGTGTCCGCGTTCGCCGGCCAGGCGGCCGCGCTGCCGGGCAGCGAGGCGGAGCGCACCGCGTCGACGTCGGGCATGGACCACACCGAGGTCTACCCGCTGCTGCTGTTCGCGGTCGGCGGGATGATGCTGTTCCCTGCCGCCAACGACCTGCTCACGATGTTCGTCGCGCTCGAGGTCTTCTCGCTGCCGCTCTACCTGCTGTGCGGGCTCGCGCGCCGGCGCCGGCTGCTCAGCCAGGAGGCCGCGCTCAAGTACTTCCTGCTCGGCGCCTTCTCGTCCGGCTTCTTCATCTACGGCATCGCGCTGATCTACGGCTTCGCCGGCTCGATGGAGTTCGCGGCGATCGGCGAGGCCGTCCGCAACGACGTCGGCAACCGGTCGCTGCTGCTGATCGGCATGGGCATGCTCGCCGTCGGCCTGTTCTTCAAGGTCGGCGCCGCGCCGTTCCAGGGCTGGACACCCGACGCCTACCAGGGCGCCCCGACGGCGGTCACCGCGTTCATGGCGGCCGGCACCAAGGTCGCCGCGTTCGGCGCCATGCTGCGGCTCTTCTACGTCGCGTTCGGCACCGACCGCTGGACCTGGCAGCCGATGATGTGGGTGATCGCGATCCTGACCATGATCGTCGGCGCCGCCCTGGCCGTCGTCCAGTCCGACATCAAGCGGATGCTCGCCTACTCCTCCGTCGCGCACACCGGCTTCCTGCTGACGGGCGTCCTCGGCGTGCAGGCCGCGAGCGACCTGACCGCCGGCGAGATCACCTCGCTGCAGGCCGTCCTGTTCTACCTCGTCACCTACGGCTTCTCGATGATCGGCGCGTTCGCGGTCGTCACCCTGGTCCGCGATGCCGGCGGTGAGCAGACGCACCTCGAGCCACTGGCACGGTCTCGGCAAGGAGTCGCCGCTCGTCGCCGGGGTCTTCGCGTTCTTCCTGCTCGGCATGGCCGGGATCCCGCTGACGTCCGGCTTCGTCGGCAAGTGGGCGGTCTTCGAGGTCGCCCTGTCCGCCGGTGCCTGGCCGGTCGTGATCGCCGCGATCCTGTGCAGCATCGTGGCCGTCTTCTTCTACGTCTCGGTGATCGTGCGGATGTTCTTCATGCCTCCCCACGGCGACGGACCGAGCGTCACTCGACCGTCGGTCCTCACCGCCACGACCATCGCCGTGGGGGCCGCCGCGACCCTGGTCCTCGGCGTGATGCCCGGCCCCGTGCTGGATCTGGCGGCAAATGCTGGACAATTCATCAGGTGAGTGACGTTTCCGGGCTGGCGATGCCCGTCACGGACGCGGCGTTGGCCGACCGCCTGCGCGACCGGATGGCGAAGGTCGAGCAGGAGCTGGCGGGCCATGTCCGCAGCCGCGCCGGGTTCGTGACCGAGGCCGCCAGCCACCTGATGGAGGCCGGCGGCAAGCGGTTCCGGCCGCTGCTGGTGCTGCTCGCGGCCGAGACCGGCACGCACCCCGACTCCGACGACGTGGTGACGGCGGCCTGTGTGGTCGAGCTGACCCACCTCGCGTCGCTCTACCACGACGACGTGATGGACGAGGCTGAGCTGCGCCGGGGTGCCGAGTCGGCCAACGCGCGCTGGGACAACCACGTCGCGATCCTCACCGGCGACTTCCTGTTCTCGAAGTCCTCGGAGCTGACCGCCGAGCTCGGCCCGGACGCCGTACGCATCCAGGCGCAGACGTTCACCAAGCTCGTCGAGGGCCAGATCCTCGAGACCGTGCAGGCCGCGCCGGGCGAGGACCCGCTCGAGCACTACCTCGAGGTCGTCGCCGGCAAGACCGGGTCGCTGATCGCCACCTCCGCGCGGTACGGCGCCCGCTTCGGCGGCGCCACCCGCGAGGTCGAGGAGGCGCTCACGGCGTACGGCGAGATCGTGGGCTCGGCGTTCCAGCTCTCCGACGACATCCTCGACATCGCCTCCGAGACCGACGAGTCCGGCAAGACCCCGGGCACCGACCTGCGCGAGGGCGTCCCGACCCTGCCGGTGCTGATGGCGCGCGCGGCGGCCGACCCGGGCGACGCACGGCTCCTCGAGCTGCTGGACGGCGACCTGACCGACGACGACCGGCACGCCGAGGCGCTCGACCTGCTCCGCAAGCACCCGGCGATGGGCGAGGCCCGCGCCTACGTCGTCGCCCGCGCCCAGGAGGCCAAGGCCCTGCTCGCCGCGCTCCCCGACGGCGCCGTCCGCGAGGCCCTCGAGGCGTTCGCCGACATCGTCGCCACCCGCTCCGCCGATAGCGTCAGACGGCGGTGGAGGCCTCGACGGTGAGGCGGAGCTGGCGACGGCGGTGGGTGACCGCCTCGGCGGTGAAGATGACCAGGGCCACCCAGACCAGCGCGAAGCCGGCCCAGCGGCCGGGCGTCATGGCCTCGTGGAACCAGAACACCCCGAGGGCGAACTGGATCATCGGGGCGAGGTACTGCAGCAGGCCGAGCGTCACCATCGACACCCGGATCGCGGCGGCGCCGAAGCAGATCAGGGGGATGGCGGTCACGATGCCGGCCGAGCCCAGCAGGAACGCGTGCCCGGCGCCGTGCGCGGTGAAGTTCCCCTGTCCCTGCACGCCGAGCCAGATGAGGTACGCCGCGGCGACCGGCCCGATCACGCAGGTCTCGAGGGTCAGGCTCTCGACGGCTCCGGCGTTGGCGGTCTTCTTGATCAGCCCATAGGTGCCGAACGAGAACGCCAGCACCAGCGCCACCCACGGCAGCCGGCCGTAGTCGACGGTCAGCACCACGACCGCAGTACCGGCGATGCCCATGGCCACCCACTGCAGCGATCGCAGCCGCTCGCCCAGGATGAAGACGCCCATCAGCACGGTGACGAGCGGGTTGATGAAGTAGCCCAGCGACGTCTCGACGACGCGGCCGTTGTTGACGCCCCAGATGTAGGTCGCCCAGTTGAAGGTGATCACCACGGCCGCGCCCGCGAGCAGCAGGAAGACCCTCCGGTCGGCCACCAGGGCGCGGAACTGCGCGCGCCGACGCAGCAGCACGATGATCAGGCCCATCGTCACCAGGGACCACAGCACGCGGTGGGCGAGGATCTCGATCGCGCCGGCCGGCTCGAGGTGCGGCCAGTAGAGCGGGAACAGGCCCCACAGCCCGTATGCCGCGATGCCGAAGAAGAGACCCTGTCGCGACTCCGGCACGGCGTCAGCATACGGACGTCTGGATGTCTCGGATTCGCGGGTTTGGACCGGCGCGACCGTGGGAAGTTCTAGGTAGACACCACGAGCACGAGGGAGCTGTACATGCGGAGGATCCTGACGGGGCTGATCGCCGTCACGTTGTTGGGCGTCGCGCCCGTCTCACTGGCCGCCGGCTCCGCGTCGGCCGGGACTCCGTCCGCCGCCCAGTCGACGAGCGCCTCCCGATCGACCTCCGCCCGCGCGCTGCCCAAGCGCGAGATCACCTCGAAGGTGATGCGGGTCCGGGGCAACAAGCTCCGGTTCAAGGGCAACGTCAGCCCCGGGCACGTGGGCAAGTCGGTCTTCATCATGAAGCGCGAGTGCATCAGGCGCTGTCAGTGGCACGTCTTCAACAAGGTGAAGACCGACCGCGACGGCCGCTTCCGCTCGCCCATCAGCGCACCACGCCGTGGCTCGGACTACTTCCGGGCCATGGTCAAGAAGCACGGTGGCTACGCCAGGTCGTACTCCGACATCTGGCGCACGTTCACCGACTGAGCCTGGTTCGCCGCCAGTAGCGAAGGGTCCCCTCCCGGGTGGGACCCTTTGCTATGTCCGGAGGACGGTCGTCAGACGACGGTCCAGGTGTCGCCGCCGCCGATCAGCGCCGCCAGCCGCTCCGACGGGTCGCCGTCGGAGCCGCCCCGCGCGGTGGTGACCTGGTCGCGCGCCTGGTCGTCGTACGTCGCCCGCTCGATCTGGCGGAAGATGCCGATCGGAGCCTGGTGCAGGTAGCCGCTGTCGGTCAGCCGTGAGATCGCGAACGCGGTGGTCGGGTCGGCGTTGTAGGCGTCGTGGACGAGCAGGGCGTCCTCGGCCACCTCGCCGTGGCCCGGTGCCGACCTCGACGACCTTGACCCCGCCGGTGGTGGTGTCGCGGACCAGGCCCTTGCCACCCTGTCCTGAATCGTTCTGGGCGCCGAACCGGATCGGCTCGCCGTGCACCAGCGGGATGATCGCGTCGGCCTTGGTGTCGTTGCTCTTGATCGCGTCGAACGCGCCGTCGTTGAAGATCGGGCAGTTCTGGTAGATCTCCACGAACGACGTGCCGCGGTGCGCGGCGGCCGCCGACAGCACCGCCGTGAGGTGCTTGCGGTCGGAGTCGATGGTGCGGGCCACGAACGTGCCCTCGGCACCGAGCGCCAGCGAGACCGGGTTGAACGGGTGGTCGACCGACCCCATCGGGGTCGACTTGGTGACCTTGCCCGGCTCGGACGTGGGGGAGTACTGCCCCTTGGTGAGGCCGTAGATCCGGTTGTTGAACAGCAGGATCGTCATGTTGACGTTGCGGCGCAGCGCGTGGATCAGGTGGTTGCCGCCGATCGACAGCGCGTCACCGTCGCCGGTGACCACCCAGACCGAGAGGTCCTCGCGGGCGGTGGCGATGCCGGTCGCGATCGACGGCGCGCGGCCGTGGATCGAGTGCATGCCGTAGGTGTCGAGGTAGTACGGGAACCGGGACGAGCAGCCGATGCCCGACACGAAGACGATGTTCTCGCGGCGCAGCCCGAGGTCGGGCAGGAAGCCCTGCACCGCCTTGAGCACGGCGTAGTCGCCGCAGCCGGGGCACCAGCGGACCTCCTGGTCGCTGGTGAACTCCTTGCCCGTCTGCGGGGTGTCGGTGGTGGGGACACCCTCGACGCCGCTGCGCATCGACGGGATGCCGAGCGTGGTCATGAGCTGACCTCCTGCTTGTTCTGCTTGTCGTCGTCGTGCGGGACGAGGTCGACCTCGACGCCCTCGGCCCGGGCGACCAGCTCGCCGATCGCCTCGGCGAGCTCGGCGGCCTTGAGTGGCATGCCGTTGACCTGGTTGTAGCCGATCGCGTCGACGAGGTACCTCGCCCGCAGCAGCATGCTCAGCTGGCCGAGGTTCATCTCGGGCACCAGGACCTTGTCGTAGCGGGACAGGATCTCGCCGAGGTCCTGGGGGAACGGGTTGAGGTGGCGCAGGTGGACCTGCGCGACGTGGTAGCCGGCCTTGCGGACGCGGCGTACGCCGGCGCCGATCGGGCCGTACGTCGAGCCCCACCCCAGCACCAGCACCTTGGCTTCGCCGTTCGGGTCGTCGACCTCGAGCGGGGGAAGGCTCTGGGCGATCCGGTCCACCTTGGCCTGGCGGGTGCGGACCATGAAGTCGTGGTTGGCGGGGTCGTAGGAGATGTTGCCGTGACCGTCGCCCTTCTCGAGGCCGCCGATGCGGTGCTCGAGTCCCGGGGTCCCGGGGATCGCCCACGGCCGCGCCAGGGTGGCGTCGTCGCGGAGGTAGGGCCAGAACTCGGTCGCGTCCTCGCCGGCCTTGTCGGTGGTGGAGTGGTTGTGTGCTGACGCGAACCGCGGGTCGATCACCGGCAGCTCGTCGACCGACGGGATCCGCCAGGGCTCGGAGCCGTTGGCGAGCATGCCGTCGGACAGCAGCATGACCGGGGTGCGGTAGGTCACCGCGATCCGGGCCGCCTCGATGGCCGCGTCGAAGCAGTCGCCCGGCGACTGCGGGGCGACGATCGGCACCGGCGACTCGCCGTTGCGGCCGAACATGGCCTGCAGCAGGTCGGCCTGCTCGGTCTTGGTGGGCAGGCCCGTCGAGGGGCCGCCCCGCTGGACGTCGATGATCAGCAGCGGCAGCTCGGTCATCACGGCCAGACCGATCGTCTCCGACTTGAGCGCGATGCCGGGGCCGGACGTGGTGGTGACGCCGAGAGCACCGGCGAACGAGGCACCCAGCGCCGCGCCGATGCCGGCGATCTCGTCCTCGGCCTGGAACGTCGTCACGCCGAACGACTTGTGCTTGCTCAGCTCGTGGAGGATGTCGGAGGCCGGGGTGATCGGGTAGGAGCCCAGGAAGATCGGAAGTCCCGACTGCACGCTGCCGGCGAGCAGGCCGTAGGACAGCGCGAGGTTGCCGGTGATGTTCCGGTAGGTGCCGGACGGCATCGGCGCCGGCTTGACCTCGTAGGAGACCACGAACGCCTCGGTGGTCTCGCCGAAGTTCCAGCCGCTGTTGAAGGCCGTGATGTTGGCGTCGCGGATGTCCGGCACCTTGGCGAAGCGCTTCTCCAGGAACGACACGGTCGAGTCGGTGGGCCGGCCGTACATCCAGGAGACCAGGCCGAGGGCGAACATGTTCTTCGCGCGGGCGGCGTCCTTGCGGGACAGGCCGAACTCCTTGACCGCCTCGACGGTCATCCCGGTCAGGTCGACCGGGTGCAGGGCGTACTCGGCGAGGGAGTCGTCCTCGAGCGGGTTGGCGGAGTAGCCGGCCTTGGTGAGGTTCCGCGAGGTGAAGTCGTGGCTGTCGACGATGACGGTCGCGCCCTTGGGCAGGTCGCCGAGGTTGGCGCGGAGGGCGGCGGGGTTCATCGCGACGAGGACGTCGGGCGCGTCGCCGGGCGTCAGGATGTCGTGGTCGGCGAAGTGCACCTGGAACGACGAGACGCCGGGCAGCGTGCCCTGCGGTGCGCGGATCTCGGCGGGGAAGTTCGGCAGCGTCGAGAGGTCGTTGCCGAAGGCCGCCGACTCCTGGGTGAACCGGTCGCCGGTCAGCTGCATGCCGTCACCGGAGTCCCCCGCGAACCGGATGATGACGCGATCGAGCTGCTTGACCTGCTTTGTCACCGCAGCATCCCTACTTCCTTGGCCGTGCCCTGGTCCATACCAAGAGTATGACCAAATTGGAACAAGTTCTAGTTCTGCGCGTCCCTGACGTGGTCCACGCGCGACCCACCACGATACCGGGGCTCCATGAGCAGTCCGACATGTCTCGCACACGTGGGCACCGGCCTCGCCGTACCCAAGTTGATGTACGACACACGGCCATTTTTAGTACTGAACTACGTAAGTCCACTAGTCTTCCGGACATTACCGAGATAGCGCCGCCGTGGGGGGCGCGAGAAAGAGAACACAATGGCGACCAGGATCAAGGCCGCAGTCGCGGCATCGCTCACCGGCATGCTCGCCCTGACGGCGTGCTCGTCCGCGGGCGGTAGTAACAGTTCTTCCGACAGCGACCAGCTCAGCGTGGTCGGCTTCTCCATCCTCGAGGCGGCGAACGCTGCCGGTGTTCGAGGCCTTCAACGAGACCGACGACGGCGACGGTGTCACCTTCAAGACGTCGTACGGCGCCTCCGGCGACCAGAGCCGTGCCGTCGAGGGTGGCCTCGACGCCGACCTCGTGCACTTCTCGCTCGAGCCCGACATGACCCGTCTCGTCGAGGCCGGTCTCGTGGCCGAGGACTGGAAGGACAACGACACCAAGGGCATCGCGACCTCGTCGGTCGTCTCGTTCGTGGTCCGCGAGGGCAACCCCGAGAACATCCAGACGTGGGACGACCTGGTGAAGCCGGGCGTCGAGATCATCACCCCGAACCCCGCCTCGTCGGGTTCCGCGAAGTGGAACATCCTCGCGGCGTGGGCACACGTCACCGGCCCCGGCGGCTCCGACGCCGAGGCCGAGGAGTTCATGACCAAGCTCCTCGAGAACACCATCGCGCTCCCGGGCTCGGCCCGCGAGGCGACGACCGCCTTCTCCGAGGGCAACGGCGACGTGCTGCTCTCCTACGAGAACGAGGCCATCTTGGCCCGCGCCAACGGTGAGCCGTTCGACTACATCGTCCCCGAGGACACCCTGCTCATCGAGAACCCGGCGGCCGTCACCGAGGACGCTCCCGACTCGGCTCAGTCGCTGCTGGAGTTCCTGACCACCCCCGAGACGCAGGCGGAGTACGCCCACTTCGGCTTCCGTCCGGTCGTCGACGGTGTCGAGCTGCCCGAGGTCGAGGGTGCGAACGACCCGTCCGACCCGTTCCCGACCGTCCCCACCCTCTACACCGTGGACGGTGACTTCGGCGGCTGGGGCGAGGCGAACGGCCTCTTCTTCGACGAGGAAGAAGGGATCATCACCAAGCTGCAGGAAAAGACGGGCACGTCGGAATGAGCACCCCACAGAATCGCTCGCTGCGCTCCCGATTCCGCGGGGACCCCGCAAAATGACGTCCGTCCCCCTGACCGAGACCGCCCGGCTGGCGCAACCGCGCCGGCCGGGCCGGGCTCGTCCGACCACGAACCTGACCCGAGGGTCGGCGCTCGCGCTCGGACTGTCCGTGACCTGGTTCAGCCTCCTGGTGCTGATCCCCCTCGCCGCCCTGGTCTTCGTGGCCGCCGGCGGCGGGTGGGACGCCTACGTCAGGACCCTGACGAACCCGCAGACGTGGGCGGCGATCAAGCTCACCGTGGGCGCGTCGCTGGGTGTCACCGTGATCAACATCTTCGTGGGCACCATCATCGCCTGGGTCCTGGTCCGGGACAGGTTCGTCGGCAAGCGCATCCTGGACGTCGTCATCGACGTCCCGTTCGCGCTCCCGACGATCGTCGCCGGCCTCGTGCTGCTCGGCCTCTACGGCCACCAGCAGCCCGCTCGGGATCGACGTGGCGAACAAGACCCCGGCCGTCTGGCTGGCGCTCGCGTTCGTGACCCTGCCGTTCGTCGTCCGCACCGTGCAGCCGGTTCTCGAGGAGCTGGAGCACGACGTCGAGGAGGCGGCTGCCTCCCTCGGCGCCAAGCGGCTGACCATCTTCCGGAAGATCATCCTGCCGAGCCTGACGCCGGCGATCGCGGCCGGAGCGGCACTGTCGTTCGCGCGGGCGATCGCGGAGTACGGCTCGCTGGTGCTCCTGAGCGGCAACCTGCCGTTCCGGACCGAGGTGGTGTCCGTGCGCGTGATCAGCTTCATCGAGGGTGGCAGCACCGAGGCGGCCGCGGCCGTGGCGTCGCTGATGCTCGCCGTGGCGCTGTTCGTGATCGTGGCGCTCGACATCGTCCAGCGAAGGGTGGCCCGCCGTGGTTAACGTGGCCCTTCCCGTCCGCTGGCTGCTGCGGATCATCGCCGTCGGCTACGTGTTCTTCCTGATCGCGTGGCCGCTCTCCCTGATCGTCCAGGAGACGTTCAAGGACGGCCTCACCACGATCTTCGACACGCTCAGCGACCCTGGTGTGCAGGGCGCGCTGCAGCTGACGGCGTACATCACCTTCTACGCGGTCCTGATCAACCTCGTGTTCGGGGTGACGATCTCGATCCTGCTGGTCCGCTACGAGTTCCCGGGCAAGCGAGTGCTGTCCGCCCTGATCGACGTGCCGCTCTCGGTGTCGCCGGTCGTGGTCGGCCTCGCGCTGCTGCTGGTCTACAACGGGCGCACCGGCTGGTTCGGTCCCACCCTGGAGAGTTGGGGCTACCAGGTCATCTTCAGCACTCCCGGCATGATCATGGCCACCTGTTTCGTGGCGCTGCCCCTCGTCATCCGCGAGGTCGTCCCCGTTCTCAGCGAGATCGGCGACGAGCAGGAGCAGGCCGCGCGCAGCCTCGGGGCCGGCGCGCGCCAGACGTTCCTGCGGATCACGCTGCCGAGCATCAAGTGGGCCGTCGTGTACGGCGTCGTCCTGTCCCTCGCCCGCTCCATGGGTGAGTTCGGCGCCGTCAAGATCGTGTCCGGAAACTTCACCGGCGAGACCCAGACAGCGACCCTCGTGGTCGAGCAGAAGTACCAGAACTTCGAGCAGTCGACGGCGTACGCGACGTCGTTCGTGCTCGCGTTCGTGGCCGTGCTCTGCATCGTCGTGGTCTCGCTTCTTCGACCCAAGGAGCAACACGCATGAGCATCGACGTCTCCGGCGTCACCAAGCGCTTCGGGGACTTCGTCGCGCTTGACGACGTCTCCGTGAACATTCCCAAAGGCCAGCTGACCGCTCTGCTCGGGCCGTCCGGTGGCGGCAAGTCCACTCTGCTGCGGATCATCGCCGGTCTCGACAAGGCCGACGAAGGCATCGTCTCCATCGAGGGCGTCAACGCCACGAAGATGCCGCCGCAGAAGCGGAACGTCGGCTTCGTGTTCCAGCACTACGCCGTCTTCAAGCACATGACCGTGGCGAAGAACGTCGCCTTCGGTCTGGAGATCCGCAAGAAGTCGAAGGCCGAGGTGGCCGAGCGGGTCGACGAGCTGCTGAAGCTCGTCCACCTGTCGCAGTTCGCCCACCGGCTGCCGTCGCAGCTCTCGGGCGGCCAGCGGCAGCGGATGGCGCTCGCCCGGGCGCTGGCGGTCGAGCCGAAGGTGCTGCTCCTCGACGAGCCGTTCGGCGCGCTCGACGCGAAGGTCCGCAAGGAGCTCCGCGAGTGGCTGCGCCGGCTGCACGACGAGGTGCACGTGACCACCGTGTTCGTGACCCACGACCAGGAGGAGGCCCTCGAGGTCGCCGACGAGATCGTGGTCATCAACGAGGGCCGCGTGGAGCAGATCGGTTCGCCCGAGCAGCTGTACGACGAGCCGGCCAGCGACTTCGTGATGGGCTTCCTCGGCGAGGTCACCCGCCTCAACGGGGTCAACCTGCGCCCGCACGACATCGAGATCTCGACGCTGCCCGGCCTGGCCGGCGCGTCGGCCGGCTTCGTGACCCGGCTGCTCCGGGTGGGCTTCGAGGTGCGGGCGACCGTGTTGACCGAGGACGGGGACGAGGTGACGGTGCAGCTGACCCGCACGCATGCGCGGGCGATCGGGCTGGACACCGACGTCAAGGTCTGGCTCACCCCGGCGAACGGCGCCACCGTGGTTCCGGCGATGGCGGCAGGCTGATCCTGACTGCCGTCGTCGTCGGTTGAAGCTGGCCGGCCAGAGCCAACTCGGGGCCTGGCCGGCCAGCGCTTTGCCTAGCGGTGCGGCGACTGTGCATGTAACGCCGTGTTAGCGACACTTCCCGGCTGCTGCAACACCCTGGGTACAGCAAGTAACAGGGCGTTACAGCGGACAGGCCGATCGGTCAGCGATGCGCCGGACCTGCGCCGCGGACCTCAGCGGTAGTTGGTGAACTGCACCGCGAACTCGTAGTCCTGCGCCTTCACCAGGGCGATGATCGCCTGCAGGTCGTCCCGCTTCTTCGACGACACCCGCAGCTCGTCGCCCTGGATCTGGGCCTTCACGCCCTTGGGACCCTCGTCGCGGATCAGCTTCGAGATCTTCTTCGCGTCCTCCGACGTGATGCCCTCCTTGAGGGCGATCCCGATCTTGCTCTGCTGGCCGGACTGCCGCGGCTCGGACGCGTCGAGGATCTTCAGGCTCTGGTTGCGCTTGACCAGCTTGCCCTTGAACACGTCGAGGACGGCGCTGGCGCGGTCGTCGGCGGACGCGGAGATCTCGATCGCGTGCTCGCCCTGCCACTCGATCGTCGCTCCCGTGCCCTTGAAGTCGAACCGGGTGGCGATCTCCCGGGCCGTCTGGCCGAGGGCGTTGTCGACCTCCTGACGATCGATCTTGCTCACGATGTCGAAGCTCGAGTCGGCCATGTCATGTCCTCCTGCTGGCGTTTTCTGGTCGTCGGCGTGCCTGCGCTATTGTTTCGCCTTGCTGCCGACCGGCCAACACCGGGCGCTGCGGCACCCCCGGCAGGTTGCCCGAGCGGCCAATGGGAGC
The DNA here is from genome assembly GCA_963803235.1 of uncultured Actinomycetota bacterium. Taxonomy (GTDB): domain Bacteria; phylum Actinomycetota; class Actinomycetes; order Propionibacteriales; family Nocardioidaceae; genus Nocardioides. Next base: position 222,214 of record CAWDLL010000006.1, on the reverse strand, counting down.
GGACTGTAAATCCGTCGGAGTATTCCTTCGCAGGTTCGAATCCTGCACCTGCCACCAACGTCGAAGGCCCCGCACGGCGAACCGTGCGGGGCCTTCGACGATCCGCGGCGAGGGATCAGGTGGAGCGGAATCGCTGCCGCCTCGGCGTGAGACCCGGCTGCTGCTGGGTCCGGGCGCGCTTGGTCGAGCGGCGGTGCTCGGCGTGCTGCAGACGGGTGGCGATCTCGGTCTTGGCGATGTCGTAGTGCATGGTCATGGCTGGCTCCTGGTGGGGGGAACGTCGACTTTCGACATGCCGAGGACGCTAGTGACGGAGGGCACCCCACGTCGGTCGTGCAGGCCCGCCTGTGGGCTCTGGCAGCCACACGGCTCGGGGTGGGTTGGCCACACCCCGGGCTGGCTTCGGTCAGTCGAGAGGCGAGGTCCAGGTGCGACACGTGCCCGTGAGGGAGACCACGCCGTCCGGCCGGGTGATCGAGGCTTCCAGCAGGCACATCGGCTTGTCGTCCCGGACCTCGAGGACCTCGATTCGTCCGATGACCGTCTCGTCGAAGTAGATGGGGCTCTGGAGCCTCCAGTCGAGGTGCAGGAAGACGGTGCCGGGACCGGGGAGGTCCGTGCCGCAGATCCCGTGGAGGATGGCCTGCATCAAGCCTCCGTGGCCCACGCGCCTGCCGAAGATGGACCTCGCCGCAGCGGCTTCGTCGAAGTGCAGGGGGTTGAAGTCCTGGCTGATCTCCGCCCAGACCCTCGCGTGCTCATCGGTCAGGGTGTACTCGCGGATGGCCACGTCGCCGACCGACGGCTTGCCCTTCCGCGTCTGCGCCCACGGGTCGGGCGTTGTCGTTGCGGTCATGACGGTTCCCTTCTCTCTCACGACTCAGGCACACCGGCCCAGCGGCCCGTTCGACCGGGCCTCGAACGCGAGCCGGACGACGGCCGGCCGGTCCACCACCGCTTCGTCGAGCAGGTGGAAGAAGGACTCAGCCTTCGAGCAGTCCGTCGCTCGGTCGCAGCGTGACGCCGACCTTCGAGAGCAGGCGTCGTGAGCGCCGGTTGGTCCCGAGCGCGGTGGCCTGGAGCCGACGGATCCGCATGGCCGCCGCGACGGTGGTGACCGTGTCGAGGAGGGCAGTGCCGAGGCCTAGCCCCTGGAACTCGTCGGCCACCTCGAAGGCGATGTCTGCCGTGCAGGGCCCCACCCGGACGAACCGGCCGATCCCGGCCGGGCGACCCTCGACGGTGGCCAGCCAGGCGACGTGGTGGTGACCGTCCACGGCGGTCAGCGCCCGCCACATGCCGGGCGTCAGCGCGCTGACTCCGGTGAGGTACCGATCAGTGCGCGACGCGGGGGACAGGCCGTCGAAGACCGCTCGCTGGACGGCGAGCTCGCCGGCAAGCAGCGGCCGGAGCCTGGCCTCGCCGCCCCTCAGCGGCACGGTGACGTACGGCGTCGAGCCCAGCGGCGCGGTGAAGGCGAAGGTGGTCATGTCGTCACCGCCAGGGCGGCCGTGATCGCGAGGTACGTCGCCGCCCCGGCCGCGACGGACGTCAGCACCGAACGGCCCCGGTAGGCGATGACCAGGCCGGCCGCGGTGGACACGAGGGCGACCAGCGGAGCGCCCGGCACGCCGGGGTCGCGGTGCAGCACCACGGCGCGCACGACGATCGCCGCGAGCACCGCCATGCCGGCGTACTCGGCGTACGCCGCGACCCGGTCCGGCAGCCGGCGGGCACCCGCCAGAGGGACGACGCGCAGCAGGAGACTCCCCGTGCCCACCACGAGCACCGCCATCAGGACGTTCATGACGGCCGCCTTCCGGCGATGGACGCAGCGACCACCCCGACGATCGCGCAGATCGCCAGGGCGACACTCGCCGGCTGACCCGCGGTCGCCACGGCTGCCGCGCCGGCGGCCGTCACGGCGATCGCCATCGGACGTGCCCGGACCCGGGTCATGACGAGGGCGCCGAGCGAGAGCGCGGGGAGGATCGCGGTGACGGACAGCTCCGCCAGCCAGCCTCCGAGCAGCATCCCGGTCGTCACCATGACCGGCCACGCGAGGAACAGGGTGAGGGCGGCGCCCAGGTAGAACTGTCGCTGACCGCGGCGGTCCCGGGACAACGCCCAGGGGATGTCGGTCAGCATGACGCCGGCGGCGACCCGCTGACGGAGGGGCGCGGACCGCCACTCGGGCACCATGGACGTCGCGAAGGCCGCGAGGCGCACGTTGATCAGCAGGCCGACGGCGGCCGCGGAGACCCAGCCCGCGCCATCGGACAGCAGGTCGAGCACCGCGAGGTGGGCTGCTCCGCCGTAGATCGTGGAGGTGCCCAGCCACGCGGCCAGGCGGTTGTCGCTCTGCGCGACGGCGGTGCCGACGACGACGGCGAACGGGACCAGGGCGACCAGCATCGGCGCCATCGCCCGCACGCCCTCCCGGCGCTCCCGGGCGGCCGGGCTCATGCCCGGGCGGGTTGCCGCGCCCGCGGCGGTGAGCACACTCATCTCGCTCGTCTGCATGGGACGAGCGTGGCCGAGCCACCTTCCGTGCGGCTTCCCGCGGACTTGGCACCGGCTTGGTGGCGGGAAGGTCCGGGGAAGAAGACCGGGCCGCGCGACGGCCACCGGCTAGGGTGCCGACATGACTTCGACTCCTCGGGAGTCCGCCGTGCGCGCCCAGCAGGACGGCGTCCACCTGGACGAGGTGGCCGTCGCCGAGCTGAGCCGGGCCGTGGCCGCCGGCGAGGTGCGGCCCTGGTACCAACCGATCGTGCGTCTGGCCAACGGCGAGCTCGTCGGGTTCGAGGCACTGGCCCGGTGGCACCGGCCCTCCGGGATCGTCGAGCTCCCGGGAGCGTTCATCGGCCTGGCGGAAGAGGCCGGGCTGGTCACCGCGCTCGATCTCACCATCCTCGACCAGGCGGCCGCCGACCTGGCTCGCTGGCGGGAGCGCCGTCCCGCGCTGCGGGTGAGTGTGAACTTCTCCGGTCGGCACCTCGACAACCCCGGCTGGGTGGACACCGTTCACTCCCGGACGACCCGTCACGGCGTCCCGCCCGGCAACATCGACGTCGAGCTCACCGAGTCGGCCCGTCCTCGCGACCTGGCGAGTGGCGCGGAGCAGCTGGCCCGGTTGCGAGAGCTGGGGTACGCCGTCTGGTTCGACGACTTCGGGACCGGCTGGTCCGAGCTCGCCCACCTCGTGGACGTGCCGGTCGACGGGATCAAGATCGACCGGTTCTTCACCGAGCGTCTCGGTGGTCGTGCGGACGCAGTGGTCCGCGCGCTGTTGCAGGTCGCGGCTGACCTCGGCCTGGGCACGACGATCGAGGGCATCTCCACGACCGAGCAGGCGGAGCGCGCGCTGGCCCTCGGGTGCGACCGGGCACAGGGGTTCTTGTGGTCGGAACCGCTGGATCGCGAGGAGGCCGACGCCTGGGTGGCGTCGGCGGACGCGTCCTAGGACCCAGAACCCCTGGACAGCAGCCGGACGAAGGGGTCTGGTACCTGGTTGCGGTAGTAGTCCTCCGCCTCCGCCGCGGGCATCGGCCGGGCAATGTGGAACCCCTGCACCGCCTCGCAGTTCAGGGAGCGCAGCGCCTCGAGCTCGGCGCCGTGCTCCACGCCCTGCGCCACCGCACTGAGTCCGACCGCGTGGGCACCCTCGATCATCAGGTGCAACAGCCGGCCGGCGGGTGCCGTGCCGACGTCGACGTAGCGGCGGTCGATCTTGACCATGTCGACCGGCATGTCCGCCAGCCGCGACAGTGAGCTGAAGCCGGACCCGAAGTCGTCGACGGTGACGCGGGCCCCCAGCTCCCGCAGCCGGCGCAGATGGGCGACCGAGCCGCTGACAGCCAGGGCCGCCTCGCCGGTCTCGAGGACCAGCCGGTGCGGCTCGATCCCTGACTCGTCGATGGCCCAGGAGATGTCGTCGATCACCCGCGGCTGCGCGACGTGCCGCGTCGACAGGTTGACCGAGACGTACAGCTCGTCGGATCCGAAGGTCCTGGACCAGCTGACGACCTGCCGGGTCGCCTCTCCGAGGACCCACCGGTCGATCTCGCAGATCAGGTCGGACGCCGCCGCGACCGGGAGGAACGCGTCGGGCGGGAGCAGGCCGGCGCCGGGACGGTCCCACCGGACCAGCGCCTCGTACCCCTCGAGCGCTCCCGATCGGGTGTTCACGATCGGCTGGTAGTGGAGGACCAGCTCGCCGCGCTCGATCCCGTCCCGAAGGTCCTGCTCGAGGCTGCGGCGCATCTCCGCCGCCTGCCGCATGGTGTCGTCGTAGTGCCGGGCGTGCCCGCGCCCGCTGGACTTCGCGATGTACGCCGCGGCGTCCGCCTCGGCGATCAGCGTGACGGCGTCGGTCATCCCGCCGGTGGCGACCGCCACCCCCACGCTGCGCCCCGATCTGGGCGGTGCTTCGGCTGCCCAGCGGGATCGGCCGGGAGATGGTCTCGATCAGCCGCCCGGCGACCGCCATCGCTTCGTCGGCCTCGACGTCGCGCAGCAGCACGAGGAACTCGTCACCGCCGTACCGGATGGCGCTGTCGTTGCCGCGCACCGACTCGCGCAGCCGGTCGCCGACCCGGCGCAGCACCTCGTCCCCGCTCCGGTGGCCCAGGGTGTCGTTGACGTACTTGAACCCGTCGAGGTCGATGAACAGGAGCGCGGTCGTGCCGCCGCCGCCCCGGTCGTCGGCCAGCGCACGGCGGGTGAGGGCGAACCCCCGGGCCCGGTTGGGCAGGCTGGTGAGCGCGTCGTGGGCGGCGTCGTAGGCGAGCTGGTCCTGGAGGTCGGCACGAGACCGGTTGACCTCCTCCACCTGCTCGATGGCCACGACCATCCGGGCGAACACCAGGCCGAACAGCACGATCGAGCCGACGACGATCGCCCAGCTGTCGTGCTCGACACCCAGCGCCTTCTCGGCGATGAGCAGGGCGGGCGCGATGAGCGCCGCGAGCCCGACGACGCCCAGGCGGAGGCGGCTGACTCCCTGCGGTGTCCTTCTGACGGCCGGTCTGGACAAGGTGGTCATCGTGGGATGGAGAGCGGCAGCCGCGAACGCGGAGTACGACACCAGGCGGAGGGCGTCGGGGACGGCCGGGTGGGGCGAGGCATAGACCCCGAGCAGGATCGAGATCGTGTCCGCGATGAGCAGCAGGAGCCCGGCACCCAGCAGCAGCCGCCCGGCGCGAGTCCGGCCGGCTGCGGCCGTGGCCAGTCGGGCGACGCCGAGGACGAGCAGCACGTCACCGACGGGATAGGCGGTACTGACCAGGGTCCCGGCCGTCGACCCCGGCCCGGCGTCGAGCGTCGGCAGGATCAGCAGCTCGACGAAGACGAGGGCGGCGCCGGCGCTGACGATCCAGGCCTCGATCCGGCCCGCGCGGTCGCCCGGGCGGCGGTCGTGGGCCAGGAGCAGCAATCCCGCAGCCAGCAGCGGATAGGCCAGCAGGTGGGGGATGTCGCCGACTCCCGGCTCGCGGTCGCCGTGGAGGAGGAGGCCCCGGCGCGCGTCGAGCAGGTCTCCGAGAGCCAGGCACGCGACCCCGGCTCCGATCACCAGCCAGGGGCGGACGGTCGGCGGGCGGTTGAGACGGATGCCGACGAGGAGGCCGGCGACGGCGCCGAAGGACGCGAGGGGGGCGGCGACCTCGGCGACGGGCAGCCAGGGGGCGAGCAGGTCCAGCCCGGCCAGGACCACGCCGACCGTGAGGACGACGAGCCAGGCGCGCTCCCACGTCACGGTCGGCTGCGGGTCAGTGCTGATCGCGCTCATGGGGCGGGATCAGCTCACGCGGGCGACGGGCTGCGGAGCCGGCTGGCCGAAGGAGCGGACGGCCCGCGGCGCGCGCCGCCACTTGGTCGCGGCGGCGGCGGGTACGCCGTACGGCATGCCGTCGACGACGCCAGCGGGGGTGTGGAACAGCCACCGGGACATGGAGCGGTAGCCCTCCCAGTCGTCGGCCAGCAACCGGCAGGACACCAGGTCGCGTCCGTTCGGGTCCTGCGAGATCCGCACCACCGACATCATCACGGGCTCGGCCTCGGGGAGCTGGAGCTCGACGTGGCCGGTGCTCGGCGCGGTGCCGGCCGGGAACGCGACCGCCACGCCGCCGACCGAGATGTCGACGAGAGTGCCGTCGACGCCGTCCATCGTGACCGCGGCCGTGATCGCCACCCGGTGGGCGTTGCGCCGCGAGGTGGAGTAGTCGGTGTCGGTGATCCGGCGGGTACCGAGGATCAGCACGATGTCGGCGACCGCCAGCCAGGCACCCGAGGCGATCGTCGAGGTGGCGTTGGTGCGCCAGGGCACCCAGCCCAGGACGCCGGCCGCGGCGTACAACAGGGCGCCGGTGACCACGACGATCAGCACCAGGAGCACGCGGGGGACCCGGCCGCGCAGGCGCTCGTCGGCGCCGGCCTTCGGGGTGACCTCGAAGGTCAGGGTGCGTCGGGTGATCAGCCACCACAGGCACGAGATCCCGATCGGGACGCGGAAGATGCGGAGGGCGAAGGCCGTGCGCCAGTCGATGTGGCCGCGGAACAGCCTCTTGGTCCCCCACATGCGGGTCAGGAACATGGACGTGAAGGCGACCGCGAACGCCAGCGGGGTCGCGGTCGAGGTCTGCGCGCCGCTGAACATCACGACCAGCGGAATGATGAAGACGAAGAGGGTCGCGATCCCCTCCAGCCACCAGAGGGTTCCGGTGAGGTACTCGTAGAAGTTGCGCCACGACAGCCAGCGCTTGGCGGCCCACAGCCGCTCGAGGGCCAGCACCTGCATCGACCCCATGCCCCAACGCCGCCGCTGGAGAAGGTACTGCTCGGCGGTGGCGGGGGCGAGGCCGACGGCCAGGGTCTGGTGGTGGTACGCGGTCTTCCAGCCGCGGCGGATCAGGTGCAGCGTCGTGTGCATGTCCTCCACGATCGTGTCGGTCGCGATCCCGCCGATCTCGTGCAGGGCGTCGGCGCGGATCAGGGACGTCGAGCCGCACCAGAAGGGTCCCGCCCACTCGTGGTTGCGCGCGGGCAGCAGGACGTGGAAGAACATGCCCTGCTCGCCGGTGACGCCGTCGTCGTCGAACGCACCGGAGTTGTAGTAGCTCTGCGGTCCCTGGACCAGCGCCAGCTCGGGGTCGTCGAACCAGCCCAGGGTGTCGGTCAGGAACGTCGGCAGGGGAACGTGGTCGCAGTCGAGGGAGGCGATCACGTCGATCTTCTCGGCGCCCTCCCGATGCTCCTCGACCATCAGCGCCGAGCGCGTGGTTCATGTTGCCGGCCTTGGCGTGCTCGTGCGTCGGTCGGCTGACGTAGCGGGCGCCGTACTGCTCGCAGATCTCGGCGACCCAGGGCCGGTTGCCGTCGTCGAGGACCCACGTCTCGTGCGTCGGCTCGAGGTCGCAGGCCGCGGCGATGGTCGGCGCGATCACCTCGACCGGCTCGTTGTACGTCGGGATCAGGACCGCCGCGCGGAGTCCCGGACGCACCTCGGCCACCGGGTCCGGGCCACGCGAGTCGATGTTCCACAGCGTGACGATGCGGATCAGCAGGCCCACCAGCGGGACGGCCTCGAACACCACCAGGGTCCATGCGGCGACGCGGTCCCAGCCCTCGGTCGGCATCGTGAACGCCACGCGCCAGGTCACGTAGATGACCAGCGACAGGATCGACACCAGGCCACCGAGCCGTGCCAGCCGGCGCGACCGCGACGGCTCGGGCCGGGGCCGGCCGAGCAGGTAGGCCCACCCCGCCAGCGTGGCGCCGCTCTCGACCCGGGCGCCGGACGCGCTGGCCCGCGGAGCCGCGTGACGGCCCCGAGATGAAGCGGCCCGGTTGGGGGCGCGCCACGTCGGCATAGGGGGTGCCCTTCGATGGTCTGTCTTTACCTTACCGACGAAGGGGACTGCTCAGTGGCGAGCGCCGATACCCGGGTAGTGCGGGAGGCTCAGCGGTCGGACGCTGCGGGTAGCAGGGCGCGGACCTGGTCGGCGTCCGAGGCGTCGAGGCACCGGCGCGCTAGGTCGGGGTCCGCGGCGGTGGCGATCCGGCGTACGGCCTCCTTCACGCCGGGTACGGCGGCGGGCGCGACGCTCAGCTCGCGGACGCCCAGCGCGACCAGGAGCGGGACCGCGCGCTCGTCCGCGGCCAGCTCGCCGCAGACGGCGACGGGGACCTGCCCGTCGGCGGCCCGGCAGACGGCGTCGATGAGCTGCAGGACACCCGGGTCGAGCGGGTCGGCGAGTCCGGCCACGTCGGCGTTGCCGCGCTCAGCCGCGAGGGCGTACTGGGTGAGGTCGTTCGTGCCGATGCTGAAGAAGTCGACGTGCGCGACGAACGCCGCGGCCTTGAGGGCGGCGGCCGGCACCTCGACCATCACGCCCACCCGGAGCTGCTCGGGGCGGGGTCGGCCGGTGCCGGCGATGACCTCGTCGAGCCGGCGGCGCGTCTCGAGGAGCTCCTCGACCGTGCTCACCATCGGGAACATCAGGTCCGACCGGGGTCTCGTGCGCGACCTCGACGACCGCGCGCAGCTGGTCGTGCAGGAGGTGCCGCTCGGCGAGCGCCAGCCGGATGCCGCGGACGCCGAGGAACGGGTTGGCCTCCGGCGGCTGGGTTGCGTAGGGGAGCGGCTTGTCGCCGCCGACGTCGAGCGTGCGGAGCGTGACCGTCCGGCCGCCCAGAGCGGCGGCAACGGCTCGGTAGGTCTCGACCTGCTCGTCGACCGTGGGCGCGTCGCGACGGTCGAGGTACAGGAACTCGGTCCGGACCAGGCCGGCGGCGTCGGCGCCGTGGTGGGCCGCGGCGTGCGCGTCGTCGACCGAGCCGAGGTTGGCGGCGACGACGACCTCCACGTCGTCGGCGGTCCGGGCCGGGGTGTGCGCCGCCTCGAGCGCCCGGGCCGCCCGCTCCTTGGCCTCGCCGTCGCGCTGGCGGAGCAGGCGCAGGGTCTCCGGGTCGGGGTCGACGTACAGCTCGCCGGTCGCGCCGTCGAGCGCGATCGTGGCTCCGGCGGGTACGGCGAGCACGGCCGGCCCCGCGGCGACGACGGCCGGGATGGCGCGGGAGCGGGCCAGGATCGCGCTGTGGCCGGTGGGGCTGCCGGAGGCCAGCAGCAGGCCGCGGACCCGTTCGGGGTCGAGGTCGGCGACCTGGGCGGGGGTGAGGTCGTCGGCGATCAGGACGCCGTCGCCCTCGATGTGCAGGGCCGGGGCTCCGACGAGCACGCGGGCCACCTGCTGCCCGACGTCGCGTACGTCGGCCGCGCGGGCGCGCAGGTACGGATCGGGCACGCCCGCCAGCTCGGCCTGGACCGCTGAGACGGCGTCGACCCAGGCGCGGGGCGCGGTCAGGCCGGCCCGGATCCGGGTGTGCACGTCGTCGAGGAGGTCCGCGTCGTCGATCAGCATCAGGTGCGCGTCGAAGATCCGGGCGTCCTCCTCGCCGACCTGACGCGCGGCGAGCACGCGGACCCGCTGGATCTCGCGGCGTACCTCCGCCACGGCGCCGCGGATCCGGCGCCACTCGACGTCCTCGCCCGCGCTGGGCTCGTCGGGGACGTCGACGTCGGCGGTGTGCACGTTGACGGCGCGTCCGATCGCGATGCCGGGCGACGCGGGCAGCGGCTTGCCGGTGGCGGGCCGCAGCACGGGCTCGGCCGACTCGTCGACCGGGTCGGGCTCGTCGAAGCGGCGCGCGGCGAGAGCCACGACGTGGTCGACGGCCTCCCTGGCCTGGCTCCCGGTCGCGGTGACCTCGACCCGATGGCCGCAGAGCGCGCCGAGGGTCGCGACCCGGGACAGGCTGGTGGCCGGTGCCGGGCCGGCGCCGGTGTCGAGGTTGCGGAGCTCGATCCGGGCGTCGTAGAGCCGCGCCTCCTGGACCAGCCGCGCGGCCGGGCGGGCGTGCAGGCCGTGCCGGTTGGTGATCTTGAGGACGGCGGACTCCGCCGGCTGCCCGGCGACGGCGGACTCCGGGGCGAGCGCCGGGTCCGTCGCGTCCGCGGCAGCGGTGGGGTTGACGTGGAACTGCTTGGCGGCGAGCGACCCGACCGCCTCGGCGGCGACCTCGGCCGGCCCGGCGCCTCCCGCAGCGGCCACCGCGGCGACGACCAGGCCCTCGACCAGCGGCGCGGGACAGAGGACCGCCCGCTCGCGGACGGCCGGCTCGACCATGTCGAGCGCCATCTCCGCCGAGAGGACGGCGCTGCCGAGGTCCATCAGCACGACCACGCCCTGGCCGTCGTCGGCCGTCGTGATCGCCTCGACGATCGCGGTCGCGTCGGTGCCGAACGTGGTGGCGTCCAGTCCGGCGGCGACGGCGATCCGGACCTTGCTCCCGTGCAGCATCTCGCCGGCCAGTGCCACCGCGGCGTCGGCCAGGGCACGGCTGTGCGACACCACCACCAGGCCGGTCACGGCGATGACCCCAGCGTCCGGGCAGCCGTGGCCACCAGCAGCGCGGTCGAGGTGGCGCCCGGGTCCTGGTGCCCGACGCTGCGCTCACCGAGGTACGACGCGCGGCCCTTGCGGGCGAGCATCGGCGTCGTCGCGTCGCGGCCCTCGTCGGCAGCGGCTGACGCGGCCGCGAGTGCGGTGGCCAGATCGGCCCCACCCTCCAGTGCAGCGTCGAGCGCGTCGCAGGCGGGTGCCAGTGCGTCGTACATCGTCTTGTCGTCGGCCTGCGCCTTGCCGCGCGCGACCACGCCCTCGAGCCCCGCCCGCAGAGCCGCGGCGAACCCGGCCGGGTCGAGACCCTCGGCGTCGGCGGCGCTGGCGGACATCCGCAGGAAGAGCGTGCCGTAGAGCGGTCCGCTCGCCCCGCCGACGTTGCTCACGAGGGTCATGCCGGTCGTCTTGAGCAGCACGCCGGGAGTGGCGTCGGCGACTCCGTCGAGAGCGGCGACGACAGCGGTGAGGCCGCGGTCGAGGTTGGCGCCGTGGTCGGCGTCCCCGATGGCCGCGTCCAGCTGGGTGAGCAGGTCGCGGTTGGCCGCGACCTCCTCGGCAAAGGCCTCCAGCCAGGTCCGCACCGCTGCCGCGTCGATCATCGTCGTCACTCCCACGTGTTCGTCGACCGTCACACGCCCCACCGCAGCGCAGGCGTCTTGACGGGAGCGTCCCACAGGCGGAGCAGGTCGTCGTCGAGGCGGAGCAGGGTCACCGAGCAGCCGGCCATCTCCAGGCTGGTGATGTAGTTCCCGACCAGCGACCGCGCCACCGGGACTCCCGCCTTGGCGAGCAGGCGGTCCACCTCGTGGTACATCAGGTAGAGCTCGATCAGCGGGGTGCCGCCCATCCCGTTGACGAACGCGAGCACGCCGCCGTCGCCGCCGAAGTCGGTGTCGTCGAGGATCGGCTCGACCAGCATCTGCGCGACCTCCGCCGCCGGCGCGATCGGCACCCGGGTGCGGCCCGGCTCGCCGTGGATGCCGATGCCGAGCTCCATCTCGGTCTCGGGCAGGTCGAACGTGGGCTTGCCGGCCATCGGCACGGTGCAGGAGGTGAGCGCCATGCCCATGCTGCGGCCACCGGCGTTCACCTTGCGGGCGATGTCGGCCACCTCGGCGAGGTTGCGCCCCTGCTCGGCTGCGGCGCCCGCGATCTTCTCGACGAGCACCGTGACGCCGACGCCCCGCCGGCCGACGGTGTAGAGGCTGTCCTGCACCGCGACGTCGTCGTCCGTGACGACGGCCTGCACCTCGGTGCCGGTGTCGGCCGCGCACAGCTCGGCGGCCATCTCGAAGTTCATGACGTCGCCGGTGTAGTTCTTCACGATGTGGAGCACGCCGGCGCCGCCGTCGACGCCCTTGGTCGCGGCCACGATCTGGTCGGGCACCGGGGAGGTGAACACCTCGCCGCAGCAGGCCGCGTCGAGCATGCCCTCGCCGACGAAGCCGCCGTGCAGCGGCTCGTGGCCGGAGCCGCCGCCCGAGACCAGGCCGACCTTCCCCTGGCGGGGCGCGTCGCCGCGGTAGACGACCTTGTTCTGGTGGTCGACCCGGAGCTCCGGGTGCGCCGCCTCGACTCCGAGCAGTGACTCCGCGAGGACGTCCGCTGGTGCGTTGATGAGCTTCTTCACTGGATCTGCTCCTTCGGGTGGTGCGGTGGTCAGGCGGTCGTGGTCTGGTCGACCAGTTCCGGGACGGGGGTGGGCTCGACGACGGGGACGTCGGAGCCCTTGACGAGGGCGCCGTACGCGAGGGCCGCGAGGACGCCGGCGAGGACCTCGGCACCGATGTAGACGGGCAGCTGCTCCCACTGGATCGTGCCGCCGGCGATCTGCTGGACCAGCATCGGGCCGAACGTGCGGGCCGGGTTGATCGAGGCGCCGGTGGTGGGCGCCACGGGGATGATCGCCGCGAAGACGACGAGGCCGATCGCGACCCCGGCGAACCCTGCGGGGGCCTTGTGGTGGATGACGCCGAAGACGGTGAACACGAGGATGAAGGTTCCGACGAACTCGGCCGCGAAGGCCTGGCCCGCGCTCACACTATCGGCGTACGTCGCGACGCCGAGGCCGAGGTCGCTGGCCTTCTGGCCGAGCACCGCGATGATCGCGGCCGCGCCGATCACGGCTCCGACGCACTGGGCGGCGATGTACGCCGGCACGTCCTTCCACGGGAACTTCCCGGTCACGGCGAGCCCGAGCGTGACCGCGGGGTTGATGTGGTTGCCGCTGATGTGGCCGAGGGCGTAGACGGTGGCGACGACGATGGTGCCGAACGCCAGGGAGATCATCCCGAGGTCCGCCATGGTGAAGGGTGCGTCACCGTTGACGATGAGAGTGGCGGGGACGGAGCCGACGCCGACGAAGACGAGGAACGCGGTGCCGAGGACCTCGGATGCGAGCTTCTGGGGGGTGGACGGTTCGTTCATGTGGCTCTCCTGGTCGAATATCATTCGATAATGTCGAATGATGGTTGGACGTTACGCTTCTGTTTCGACGTGCACAAGACCCTCGTCGCACCTGTCTGAACCAACCGGAAGGGAGTCCCGATGATCCAGTCGGTGGACCGCGCGCTGCGGATCCTGGCCGTGCTCCAGGGCGACCACCGGCTCAGCCTCGGGGAGATCGCGCAGCGGCTGGACCTGCCGCCGTCGACGGTGCACGGCATCGTGAAGACGCTGCTGGTGCACCGGGTCGTGGTGCAGGAGCACGACTCCGGCCACTACCGGCTCGGCCCCGCGGTGCTGACGATGGGCAACGTCTACCTCGACACGCTCGAGCTCCGGTCGCGGGTCACCCCGTGGGCCGAGGACCTCGCGCGGCGTACCGGGCTGGCGGTGCGGACCGCGGTGATGCTCGTGGACGACGTCGTGGTGGTGCACCACGAGCCGCGGCCCGACGGCTCGCGCCAGATGCCCGAGGTCGGCATCGTGATCCCGGCGCACGCCTCGGCTCTGGGCAAGGCGATCCTCGCGTTCGACGAGGAGCTGAGCGAGGGACTCCTCGGTCGGCGAGGCCCTGCGCAGCATGACCGGTGAGACCGTGACCGACCCCGCGGAGCTCGGCCGCCAGCTCGAGGCGGTCCGGTCCACCGGGATCGCCGAGGAGGTCGAGGAGGCGGTGCTCGGCGAGTGCTGCGTCGCTGCCGTGCTCAGCGACCGGCTGGGCGGTGCGGTCGGCGCGATCGGCCTGGTCACCTCGTCGGCGGACTGGCCGCTGGACGAGCAGGTCACCGGATCCCTGCGCTCCGCCGCACGGTCGGTCTCGCGCGAGCTCGGCGCCGGCTCGTGGCCGCCGAAGGGCCATGCGCCGAAGGCGTCCGAGATGGGCACCCGCCGGCGTCGCCCGCGCCCGGCCTGAGCGCCCGAACTCTCAGCGCTGGCCGCGGCCGAGGAACCCCTCGTCGCCGAAGACCAGCCGCGCGAACCGCTCGCCGATACTCCGCTGGGTTGCCGCGTCCGGGTGCAGGTCGTCCGGAAGGGGCCGCTCGGCCGCATCCGAGGCGCCGTACAGCTCGAGGCCGTCGAGATGGCCGAGGTGGGGGTCGTCCGCGGAGCGCATCTCCACGATGTCGGCCAGCTCCTCGCGGATCACCTGGAGGGTGAGCTTGCCGGCCGCGATCTCGGCCGGGTCCCCGGTCGCGCGGAACCGGAGCCGTCCTTCGGCCAGGCCCCCCATGTCCATCTCGCTCGGGCCCGGACGGTCCTCGTGGATGGGGCACGCGATCGGGGAGACCACCAGCAGGGGCGTGTCCGGGTGGCCCTCGCGGATGGTGTCGAGGAATCCATGGACGGCGGGCACGAACGCGCGGCGCCGCATCAGGTCGGTGTTGACCAGGTTGATCCCGATCTTGAGGCTGATCAGGTCGGCGCCGGTGTCGCGGATGACCCGCGCGACGAAGGGGTCGAGCAGGGCGCTGCCGCCGAACCCGAGGTTGAGCAGGTCGGCACCACCGAGCGACGCCGCGACTGCCGGCCAGGTGGACGTGGGGCTGCTGGCGTTGGAGCCATGGCTGACCGAGCTGCCGTGGTGCACCCAGCGCAGACGTGCGGCGTCGGCCAGGGGCTCGACCGTACCGTCCGTCCAGAGGGCGACGAGCTCGGTGCGCTCGTTCCACGGCAGCCAGACCTCGACCTCCTTCTCGTCGCCCGGCAGGCCGTCGAACACGAGGACCGCAGGCTCGCCGGGCGTGATGTCGGCCGCACCGGTTGCCAGGTCGATGGTCAGGGTGTCGCCGCCCGTCGCGGTGGCCTGCGCGGTCCCTGTTCCGTCGACCACCAGGTCGTAGACGCCGTCCGGGCGCGGTGGTGCGCCCGGATAGACCTGCTTGGTCGGCACGGTCTCCAGCCGGATCTGGGTGGCTCGCGTCCGGAAGGCGAGCCGCACTCCCGACGGCTGCGCCTCCGCCATCGCCAGCTGGCCGTCGGCGTACCGGCGCGCCCCCGCCGGCAGCCGGTGCGGCAGTACGCCGCGGGCGGTCTGCTCGAGCTCGAGCGCGCCGCGGACGATGTCCGCGGTGAGGGGGGTCGAGATCAGGTCGCCCGTTCGGTCCACGTGTCCAGCATGACGCGGTGATTTCCTCAGCGGCCTCCCGGCCTCAGCTCGTGCTCGTGCTCGGGGTGCTCGCGTCCGGCCTCGAGCTCCTCGCGGGTGGGACGAGCGACGTTGTCGGCGTGGACCAAGTCGTGCAGACGACGCCGCAGCCGACGGGTGGAGTTCCGGCCGGGGGCGCGTACGCCGTTGCGGTCGGTGTCGTCGGCCCCCAGCGGCTGGGGGTCCGGCTCGCGCGCGGAGAGGGCAAAGGCGCGGTCCGGCGACAGCGGCAGGTGGCGCTCGGAGTAGCCGCCGTCGGCGGATCGCATGATGACGCCGGACTCGTAGCCGTGCAGGAGCCGGTCCCGGTCGTGGCGCTGCAGGGAGATGCACCAACGGCGGGTGATCAGGAAGGCGACCACGGGCAGCACGAAGACCGCAACCCGCATGAAGTAGGTGATCTGGTTGATGCTCAGGCTGAACGTGATGCCGATGATGTCGTTGCCGCCCGCCGCCCAGAGGAGCCCGTAGAAGGTCATCAGCGCCACCATCGTCGCGGTGCGCGTCGGGGCGTCCCGCGGCCGCTGGAGCAGGTGGTGCTCGCGCTGGTCGCGGGTGATCCAGCCCTCGAGGAACGGGAGCATGAGCAGGACCGTGAACATCAAGCCGGGCAGCACGATGATCGGCAGGAGGATGTTCCACGAGAGCGTGTGCCCGAGGAGGTGCGTCTCCCACCCGGGCATGATCCGCAGCGCTCCGTCGGGCCATCCCATGTACCAGTCGGGCTGCGATCCCGCCGTCACCTTCGACGGGTCGTAGGGGCCGTACTTCCAGACCGGGTTGATCGCCAGCAGGCCACCCATCAGGGCGGTCACGCCGAACACGATGAAGAAGAACCCGCCGGCCTTGGCGGCGTACACCGGCAGCATCGGGAAGCCGACGACGTTCTTCTCGGTCCGGCCGGGACCGGGCCACTGCGTGTGCTTGTGGAAGACGAGCAGCAGCATGTGGGCAGCGATCAGCGCCAGGATCAGACCCGGGATCAGCAGCACGTGCACGATGTAGAGGCGCGGGATGATCGCGTCACCGGGGAACTCCCCGCCGAAGAGGAAGAACGACGCGTAGGTGCCCACGACGGGCATCGCCTTGACGAACCCGTCGGCCGCGCGGATGCCAGTCCCCGACAGCAGGTCGTCCGGCAGCGAGTAGCCCGTGAACCCCTCCAGCGTGCCCAGCAGCAGGAGGACGCACCCGATCGCCCAGTTCAGCTCGCGGGGCTTGCGGAAGGCGCCGGTCAGGAAGACGCGCATCAGATGCACGAGCATCGCGGCGATGAACAGCATCGCCGCCCAGTGGTGCATCTGGCGCATCAGCAGGCCGCCGCGCACGTCGAAGGAGATGTCGAGGGTGGAGGCGTAGGCCTGGGACATGTGGATGCCGCGCAGCTGGGCGTAGGAGCCTTCGTACTGGACCTCGGCCATGCTCGGCTGGAACCACAGGGTCAGGAAGACGCCGGTCAGCAGGAGTACGACGAAGCTCCACAGCGCGATCTCCCCGAGCATGAACGACCAGTGGTCCGGGAAGACCTTGCGCAGGTTCTTCCTCATCGCCGTGGCCAGTCCGAGCCGCTCGTCGGCCCAGCCGGCCACGGCGCCCACCCTGCCGTGCCGTCGGGGCACGGCAGCGTGGCTGCCGTTGGTCCGGGCGATCGTCATCCGCTGGTCCCTTCGTCGATCATCCTCAGCGTAGGCAGATACCATCTAGAAATCTATGCATGCTGCGTAGATTCATGACATGCGAGAGGATCGCCCCGTGGTGGACGAGGCGAGTGGGTTCTCGATCGGTGAGCTCTCCCGGCGCACCGGCGTCCCGGTGGCGACGCTGCGCACGTGGGAGACCCGCTACGGGCAGCCGCGTTCGCACCGGCTCCCGAGCGGGCACCGACGCTACGACCAGGCGGCGGTCCACGCGGTCCAGCGGATGCTCAGTCAACGGGAGGCCGGCGTGAGCCTCGACGTGGCCGCCGCGAGGCTCGACGAGAGCGAGGTCCGGGCACGGTCCGTCTTCGCCGCGCTGCGGGACCAGCACCCCGAGCTCGTCGCCCAGACCATGACGAAGCCGACGCTGCTGGCCCTGACCCGCGCGATCGAGGACGAGTACCTCGCCGGTGCCCGCCCGGGCGTGCTCTTCGGGGCCTTCCAGACCGCCGCGCAGTTCGAGGGCTCCGGTGCGCGCTGGCGGGCGATCGCGCGCTCGTCGGACTTCGCCGTGGCGCTCGCCGACTTCGAGCAGCCGACGGTCGAGGAGTTCCTCGTCCTGGCGCCCCTCGCGGACGGTACGCCGCTGACCCGGGAGTGGCTGCTGGTCTGCGACGGGCCGTTCCCCGCGGTCGTGGCCGGGTGGGAGCCGCCCGGACAGGAGGCGCCCCGCGACGCCGACCGCGCCTTCGAGACGCTGTGGTCGCTGGATCCGCGGGCGGTACGCACCGCCGCGCTGATCTGTCTGGCCCAGGCGACGCCGTACCTGCCCGACGGCGGCGCCTCGCTGCAGTCCCGGCTCTCGGGATCGCCACTTCCCGTGTCGGACGACCTGGCCCGGGCGACCCGGTTCTTCCAGCGCCTCGTGGCGTACGTCGCCCCTCCGCCGCCCTGACCGGCCACGTGGCCCACGCCACGCCAGCGTCTTGTGACTGGCCCGTAACCGGCGAGTCGTGACAGGTTGCTGGTGGGCCTCGCAGCAGCGTGGTCCTGCGGACCGCACGATGGAGTTGCTGATGGCCTTCTCTCGCATTGCGATCGTGAACCGCGGCGAGGCCGCGATGCGCCTGATTCATGCGGTGCGGGAGATCAACGCCGCAGGTGAGGGCCCGATCCAGACGGTGGCGCTGCACACCGAGGGCGAGAGCCACGCGATGTTCGTCCGCGAGTCCGACCTGTCCTACGACCTGGGTCCGGCGTCGGCCCGTCCCTACATCGATCTCGCGGTCCTCGAGCGGGCACTGGTCGAGACCGGTGCGGACGCCGTGTGGCCGGGCTGGGGCTTCGTGGCCGAGGACCCGGCGTTCGTCGACCTGTGCGACAAGCTCGGCATCACCTTCATCGGCCCGAGCGCCGACGCGATGCGCAAGCTCGGCGACAAGATCGGCTCGAAGCTGATCGCCGAGGAGGTCGGCGTACCGGTCGCCCCCTGGAGCCGCGGAGCCGTCGACACCCTCGAGGGCGCGCTCGCAGCCGCCGACGCGATCGGCTACCCGCTCATGCTCAAGGCCACCGCCGGCGGTGGCGGCCGCGGCATCCGGATGGTGGCGTCCGCCGCCGACCTCGAGGACGCCTACCAGCGCACCAGCGACGAGGCGCTGCGCGCGTTCGGCAACGGCACCGTGTTCCTCGAGCGGCTGGTCACCGGCGCCCGCCACGTCGAGGTGCAGATGATCGCGGACTCCCACGGCACCGCCTGGGCGATCGGGGTCCGCGACTGCTCGATCCAGCGCCGCAACCAGAAGGTGATCGAGGAGTCGGCGTCCCCGCTGCTCAGCCGCGCGCAGAGCGACGAGCTCAAGACCGCCGCCGAGCGGCTCGCCGTCGCCGTCGGGTACGTCGGCGCCGGCACCGTCGAGTTCCTCTACCACCCGGGCGAGCAGACCTTCGCCTTCCTCGAGGTGAACACCCGGCTCCAGGTCGAGCACTCGATCACCGAGGTCACCACCGACGTCGACCTGGTCAAGGCGCAGATCCACGTGGCCTCCGGCGGCCGGCTCGAGGGCGACAAGCCCACCGAGACCGGGCACGCCGTGGAGGCGCGGCTGAACGCCGAGGACCCGGACCGCGACTTCGCACCCGCTCCCGGGCGGATCGTCCGGCTCGACCTGCCGGCCGGCCCGGGCATCCGGGTCGACACCGGCGTGGCCGAGGGCGACACGATCCCGCCCGACTTCGACTCGATGATCGCCAAGATCATCGCCTACGGCCGCACCCGCGAGGAGGCGCTCGCGCGGCTGCGCCGGGCGATGCGCGAGACCACCGTGGTGATCGAGGGCGGCGCCTGCAACAAGAGCTTCGTGCTCGACCTGCTGGCGCAGCCCGAGGTCGTCGACGGCACCGGCGGCTGGGCCGACACGAGCTGGATCGACCGCGTGCGCGGCGAAGGCCGGCTGGTCGCCCAGGAGCACGCCGGGGTCGCGGTCGTCGCCGCCGGCATCGAGGCGTACGTCGACGAGCTGGGCATCGAGGTCGGCCGTCTGCTCGAGACCGCTCACGGTGGGCGGCCGCAGGCCTCGCACTCCGCGGGCCGTCCGGTCGAGCTCAAGCTCCGGGGCACGACGTACCACGTCTCGGTCGTGAACACCGGCCCGTCGCGGTTCCGGGTGACCGTCGCCGCCGGCGGTGCCGAGCAGACCGTCGAGGTCGAGCGGGACCGGATCGACCAGTTCCACCGCCGGCTCGTGATCGGCGGGGTGCGCCACCACGTCGTCACCGCCACGCACGGCCCGAGCACGCTGGTCGAGGTCGACGGCGTCGCCCACCGGGTCAGCCGCGACGAGGGCGGCGTGCTGCGCTCGCCCGCGCCGGCCCTGGTGGTCGCGACCCCGGCGCCCGTCGGCGAGGAGGTCGAGGCCGGAGCGCCCGTCCTGGTCCTGGAGTCGATGAAGATGGAGACGGTGCTCTACGCGCCGTTCGCGGCCCGGATCAAGGAGCTGCTGGTGATCACCGGCAGCCAGGTCGAGACCGGCGCGGCGCTGGTCCGCCTCGAGCCGCTCGGCGACGGCACCGAGGAGGCCGTGGTCGAGCAGGACGGCCCCGCCCTCGACCTCCCCGAGCCCGCCGATGGCCAGCCGGTCGAGGTGCGCGCGGCGCGGACCCGCGCCAACCTGGCCGCCGTCGTCCTCGGCTACGACGTCCCGCCGGAGGACCAGAACAGTGCCCTGTCCGACTACCTCGCCGTGCGCGACGAGCTCCGCTCGGACGACGTCTCGGTGCTGGCCGACGAGATGGCGCTGCTGGGCACCTTCGCCGACCTGGCGGAGCTGAGCCGCAACCGGCCCGTCGACGAGGAGCCGCAGACCGAGCTGCGGGTGCACAGCTCCAAGGAGCACTTCCACACCTACCTGCAGAGCCTGGACGTGGAGCGCGGCGGGCTGCCCGAGCAGTTCCACCAGCGACTGCTGCGCGTGCTGCGCCACTACGGCGTCGAGGACCTCGACCGCACGCCCGAGCTGGAGCAGGCGGTGTTCCGGATCTTCCTGGCCCAGCAGCGCTCAGCCCCGGAGGTCGCGATCGCTTCCTCGCTGCTGAGCCGCTGGATCGACGAGCCGCCGCCCACGGGCGAGCAGGCGAGCCAGGTGCGTGACCTGCTCGAGCGCCTCGGTCGCGCCACCCAGCTCCGGTTCCCGGTCATCGGCGACCTGGCCCGCAGCGTGCGGTTCCGCTGGTTCGACCAGCCGCCGGTGGACGCCGAGCGGGCCGACGTGCTGGCCGGCGTGCGCGACGAGCTCACCGCCCTGGCCGCCGACGGCAACCTTGCCGACCACGCGGAGCGGATCGAGGCGCTGGCCGCGATCCCCGAGCAGATCGTGCGCTTCCTGGCCGAGCGGCTCGAGGGCGGCGTCCCCGCCAAGGAGCCGATGCTGGAGGTGCTCGTACGCCGGCACTACCGCGAGTTCGACCTGCACGACCTGCACACGATCGAGAACGGCCGGCCCTTCGTCGTCGCCGACTACACGCTCGACGACCGGCCCACCCGGGTCGTGTCCACGGTCGGCACCATGGCCGAGCTGGCCGACCCGGCGGGGAACCTGGCGTCCTCGGTGCAGACCCACCTCGCCGAGCGGCGTACCGGCGACGAGGCCGTGGTCGACCTCTACCTGCACTGGCCGGAGGCTCCCGAGTCCGCCGACGAGACCAGCGAGCAGCTGCGCCCGCTGGTGCAGGCGCTGCCGTTCGCGCAGGAGGCCCGCCGGGTGTCGGTCGCCGTGTGCGCCGGTGGCGGCCGGCCGGTCGGCTACTTCGCGTTCCGGCCGACCGACGAGGGCGGCGTCGCCGAGGACGACCTGACCCGGGGCGTGCACCCGATGGTCGGCCGTCGGCTCAACCTGTGGCGGCTGCGCAACTTCCACGTCACCCGGATCGAGGCGCCCGAGGACGTCCTGCTCTACGAGTGCGTCGCGCGGGAGAACCCCGCCGACCGGCGGCTGGTGGCGCTGGCGCAGGTCCGCCAGCTCGCGATCGTCCGCGACGAGGACGGCGCGGTCACCTCGCTGCCCCACGCCGAGCGTGCGGTCGAGAACTGCCTCGAGGCGATCCGCCGGGCGCGGGTCGCGCGCGGGACCGCCGGCGCCAAGCTGGACATGAACCACGTGTGGGTGCAGGTCTGGCCGGTCGTCGACGTGGACGGCACCGGGCTGTCCGCGCTGGGCAACAAGATCCGACCGCTGACCGACGGTGCCGGGATCGAGGAGGTCATGGCCCAGGGTCGCCTGGCGACCCCCGACGGCGGGTCGTTCCCCGTCGCCGTACGGTTCAGCGCCCAGCCCGGCGCCGGCGTCGTGTCCTCCGTCGAGGAGCCGCCGACCGAGCTGCTCAAGCCGCTCGACGACTACGCCGGCAAGGTGCTGCGCGCCCGCCGGCGCGGCCTGGTCTACCCCTACGAGCTCGCGTCCGTGCTGACCGGGCCGGACGGGTCGCTGGTCGAGCACGACCTCGACGACAAGGGCGAGCTGGTCCCCGTCGACCGGCCGCGCGGCCTGAACAAGGCCGGGATCCTCGTCGCCCTCGTCACCACCCCGACGCCGCTCCACCCCGAGGGCGTCACCCGGGTCGTGCTCTCCGGCGACCCCACCAAGTCGCTGGGCTCGGTCTCCGAGCAGGAGTGCCTGCGGATCATCGCCGCGCTCAACCTCGCCGAGCGGCTGCGGGTCCCGGTCGAGTGGTTCGCGCTCTCCGCAGGCGCCCGGATCTCGATGGACTCCGGCACCGAGAACATGGACTGGGTGGCCGCGGCGCTGCGCCGGATCGTGGAGTTCACCCAGGACGGCGGCGAGATCAACATCGTGGTCGCCGGGATCAACGTGGGCGCCCAGCCGTACTGGAACGCCGAGGCCACGATGCTCATGCACACCAAGGGCATCCTGGTGATGACGCCGGACAGCGCGATGGTGCTGACCGGCAAGCAGTCGCTCGACTTCTCCGGCGGTGTCTCGGCCGAGGACAACTACGGCATCGGTGGCTACGACCGGGTGATGGGGCCGAACGGCCAGGCGCAGTACTGGGCGCCCAACCTCGCCGGCGCCTTCGAGATCCTGATGTCCCACTACGAGCACACGTACGTCGTGCCCGGCGAGGCCGGCCCACGCCGGGTGGCCACGACCGACCCGGTGGACCGCGACATCTCACCGTTCCCGCACGACGTGGAGGGCAGCGACTTCCGCACGGTCGGCGAGATCTTCTCCTCCGAGACCAACCCGGACCGGAAGAAGGCGTTCGACATCCGCACCGTGATGCGGGCGGTCGCCGACCAGGACCACGAGACGCTCGAGCGCTGGGCCGGCATGGCCGACGCCGACACCGCCGTCGTCCAGGACGCCCACCTCGGCGGCTACCCGGTCTGCCTGCTGGGCATCGAGTCGCGGCCGGTCCGCCGCCGCGGCTTCCCGCCCACCGACGGCCCGGACACCTACACCGCCGGCACGCTGTTCCCGAAGTCGTCGAAGAAGGCGGCCCGGGCGATCAACGCGGCCAGCGGCAACCGGCCGCTCGTGGTGCTCGCCAACCTCTCGGGCTTCGACGGGTCTCCGGACTCGATGCGCAACCTCCAGCTCGAGTACGGCGCCGAGATCGGCCGCGCGATCGTGAACTTCCGCGGCCCGATCGTCTTCTGCGTGATCTCGCGGTACCACGGCGGTGCCTTCGTGGTCTTCTCCAAGCAGCTCAACCCGAACATGACCGTCCTCGCGATCGAGGGCTCGTTCGCCTCGGTGCTCGGTGGCGCCCCAGCCGCCGCGGTGGTGTTCACCGGCGAGGTCGACAAGCGCGCCGCCGCGAGCCCCGCCGTACGCGAGCTCGATGCGCGGATCGCCGAGGCCAAGGGCTCGGAGCGCAGCCGCCTGCTGATCGAGCAGACCGAGGTCCGCGCGGCGATGCGCGCCGAGAAGATCAGCGAGGTCGCCGCCGAGTTCGACGGGATCCACAACATCCACCGGGCGGTGGACGTCGGGTCGGTGGACGCGGTGATCGAGGCGGCGCGGCTGCGGCCGGAGATCATCGCGGTGATCGAGCGCTCGCTCGGCTCGACGGAGTGAGTTGACCGCACCCGAACAGATCCACGACATCGGCGGTCGCCGGGCGTGGGTCATCTGGGCGGTCGGCCTGTCCGTCTACATCCTGGCCATCTTCAACCGCAGCTCGCTCGGGGTGGCCGGCCTGATCGCGGCCGACCGGTTCGACGTCGAGGCCACCGAGCTCGCCTTCTTCACGGTGCTCCAGCTGATCGTGTACGCCGGCCTCCAGATCCCGATCGGCGTGCTGCTCGACCGGTTCGGCTCGCGCGCGATGCTGCTCACCGGGCTGACGCTGATGACCGCAGCGCAGCTGGTCTTCGCGTTCGCCACATCGTTCCCCGTGGCGGTCGGCGCCCGAGCCGTCCTGGGTGCCGGCGACGCGATGATCTTCGTCAGCCTGATCCGGCTGGTGTCGGCCTGGTTCCTGGTCCGGCAGGCGCCGGTGGTCACCCAGCTGACCGGCCAGGTCGGCCAGGTGGGCGCGATCATCGCGGCCGCGCCGCTGTCGTTCGCGCTGACCCAGCTCGGCTGGACCCGCGCGTTCGCGCTCGCGTCCGTGATCGGCGTACCGCTCATGGTGGCGGTGGCGCTGCTCGTCAAGGACTCGCCGTACCGCCGGACCGGCCCGGTCAAGGTCAAGCTGCGCGCCCTCGCCAGCAGCCTGCGGCTGGTGTGGGGCAACCCCGGCACCCGGCTGGGCATGTGGTCGCACTTCACGTCGCAGTTCTCGATGACCGTCTTCACGCTGCTCTGGGGCTTCCCGTTCCTGGTCAAGGGCGAGGGGTTGTCACCGGGAGCGGCCAGCACGCTGCTGATGGTGATGACCGGATGGGTCGTGGTGAGCGGGCTCGGGCTCGGCTGGCTGGTCGGGCGGCTGCCCTTCTACCGGTCCTGGATCGTGATCACGATCGTGCTGATGATGGCCACCGCCTGGACGGTCGTGCTGCTGTGGAGCGGTCCGGCGCCGGTCTGGATGCTGGTGGTGCTGGTCTGCCTGACCGCGTCGGGCGGCCCGGCGTCGATGATCGGCTTCGACCTGGCCCGCACCTACACGCCGATCGAGGTGTCCGGCCGGGCCAACGGCATCGTGAACGTCGGCGGCTTCGGCGCCTCGCTGCTGACGATGGCGATGGTCGGCTGGGTCCTGGAGCTCCGCGAGCCGGGCGGCGTCGCCGACTACGGCCTGGACGACTTCCGGGTCGCGATGTCGGTGCAGTACCTCTTCTGGGCCTTCGGGATCTGCCAGATCCTGCGCTACCGGCACAAGGCGCTCGCCCACCTGCGCCGCCTGCACCCCGGCGCAATCGAGCAGATGAAGCGCGGCGAGCCCTTCGTGCACCCGGGCATCGGCGACCGCGAGGGCGTGTGACGGCCTGACTCGAAGGCGGTCCTCCGACCTGTCGGAACGGACGGACCCGAGGGGGGTTTCTTGTCCGTGGTGACGAACTTCCCGCGCTGAGGC
Organism: uncultured Actinomycetota bacterium; assembly: GCA_963803235.1. GTDB lineage: Bacteria > Actinomycetota > Actinomycetes > Propionibacteriales > Nocardioidaceae > Nocardioides. The sequence goes on along the minus strand of CAWDLL010000006.1, from coordinate 197,486 downwards.
GTCCCTACGGTGTCTGCCATGAGCACTCTGGACGAGGTGAAGAGCTGGCTGGCCGAGCAGCTGCCCGCGCTGATCGAGAAGTACGACGTTCCCGGCGCCGCCGTGGCCGTCCTGGCCGGGGGCGAGGTCGTGGACGACGCCGCGGGCGTGCTCAACAAGGCGACGGGTGTCGAGGCGACCGCCGACTCCCTCTTCCAGATCGGCTCGGTCACCAAGCTCTGGACGAGCACGCTGGTCATGCAGCTCGTCGACGAGGGCAAGGTCGACCTCGACGTACCGGTGCGCACCTACCTCCCCGAGTTCAAGATCGGTGACGAGGAGGCGGCCGCACAGATCACCACCCGCCAGCTGCTCAACCACACGTCCGGCTTCGAGGGCGACATCTTCACCGACACCGGTGTCGGCGACGACTGTGTCGAGAAGTACCTCGGCGTGCTGCACGAGGTGCCCCAGCTGTTCCCGGTCGGCGAGCAGTTCTCCTACAACAACGCCGGCTACTGCGTGCTCGGCCGGCTGGTCGAGGTGCTCCGCGAGAAGCCGTACGACGAGTGCCTGCGCGAGCACCTCTTCGCGCCGCTCGGCCTGACCCACGCCGCCACCGGCCCCTACGACGCGATCAAGTTCCGGGCGGCGATGGGCCACATCGAGCTCGAGCCCGGCACCGGCTTCCAGCCCGCCCCGGTCTGGGCGCTGGCCCGCTCGAACGCCCCCGCCGGCGCGATGCTGTCGATGCGCCCGCGCGACCTGCTGACGTTCGCCGAGATGCACCTCAGCGACGGCAAGGCGGCCGACGGCACCCAGGTGCTCGCGCCCGGCACCGCCGGCCGGATGCACGACCGCGAGGTCGACCTGCCCTACCTCGGCGTCATGGGCGACTCGTGGGGCCTCGGCTTCGAGCGCTTCGACACCGCCGACGGCGCGATCATCGGCCACGACGGCAGCACCATCGGCCAGAACGCCTTCCTCCGGATGATCCCCGAGGCCGGCGTGGCGGTGGCCCTGCTCACCAACGGCGGCGACGTCCTCTCGCTCTACCACGACATCGCGGGCCACGTGCTCGCCGAGCTGGCCGGCGTCACCCTCCCGGCGCTCCCGACCCCGCCGTCCTCGCCGGAGCGGATCGACGCCAGCCGGTACGTCGGCACCTACTCCGCGGAGGTCGCCGACCTGGTCGTCAGCCAGGACGAGGACGGCCGGATCTGGCTCGACCAGACCCCCAAGGGCCTCTTCGAGGAGCTCGGCGAGAAGCCCGAGCGCCGCGAGCTCGTCCACTTCCGCGGCGACAGCCTGATCAACGTCGAGCCCGAGCAGGGGATGCACATCCCGCACGCGTTCGTCGGTGACGACGGCGACGGCCACGCCCTCTACCTCCACATCGGTCGCGCCGTCCGGCGCGCCGGAGCCTGACCCAACGCCGCGACAGGAAATCCATGAAGCCGACCACCCAGCGCCTCAGCCGCTCCGCCATCGTCCTCTGCGCGACCGCCGCCCTCCTCACCTCCTGCGGTGGCAGCGACGGCGACACCAAGTCGGACGGAGGAGGTGGCAGCGAGTACGCCGACGGCGGCACGTTCACGATGGCGCTCAAGGGTGACCCGGGCAAGCTCGACCCTCAGTCGTCGGCCAGCAGCCAGCTGTTCACCGTCAACCAGCTGGGCTACGACAACCTGGTCGCAGTCGACGCGGAGTCGGGCGAGATCCAGTCCCAGCTCGCGGCGGAGTGGGAGGTCGACGGCACGACCGTCACCCTCACCCTCGCCGAGGGCGTGACCTGCTCCGACGGCAGCGACTTCACGGCGACGACCGTGGCCGACAACGTCGCCTACGTGAGCGACCCGAAGAACAAGAGCCCCTACCTCGGCGTCTTCCTGCCGGTGGGCGCGACCGCGAAGGCGGACGACGCCGCCGGCACCGTGACGATCACGCTGGCCCAGCCCGCGCCGTTCGTGCTCAACGGCCTGGCCAGCCTGCCGATGGTCTGCGACGCAGGCATGCAGGACCGCGCGTCACTGGCAGACACGACCTCCGGCACCGGCCCCTACGTGCTGACGGAGGCGGTCCCCGGCGACCACTACACCTACGAGGTCCGCGACGGCTACACGTGGGGACCGAACGGCGCGACGACGGACGAGCAGGGCATGCCCGACACGGTCGTCATGAAGATCGTCGAGAACGAGGGAACCGCCGCGAACCTGCTGGTCTCCGGCGACATCAACGCCACCACGGTCATCGGCCCCGACGTCAAGCGCCTCGAGGCGCAGGAGCTGTTCGCGGCCGAGACGCCCGCCCTCCAGGGCGAGCAGTGGTACAACCACGACGCCGGCCACGAGACCAGCGAGGCCGACGTGCGGATGGCGCTGACCCAGGCGCTCGACCTCGCCGAGCTCGCCTCGGTGTCGACCGCCGGAACCGGTACGCCGGCCACCACCCTCGCGGCGATCGAGCCGGTCTCCTGCCCCGGCGACTCGGTCTCCGGCTCGCTCCCGGCCCAGGACGTGGATGCCGCCAAGGCCGCACTCGACGGCAAGGAGTTCACGTTCCTCTACTCCAGCGCCGCGGGCAGCGGCGTGGCCGCGGCCGCGGAGCTCGCGGTCCAGCAGTGGGAGGCCGCAGGCGCCCAGGTGACGGCCAAGGGCGTGGACGAGACCGCGCTCCAGGGCGCCATCTTCGGCACCGGTGACTGGGACATCGCCTGGGTCCCGCTGAACGTGAACAGCCCCGACCAGCTGGTGCCGTTCCTGTCCGGCGCCGGCCTGGCCGACGGCGGCACCAACTTCTCCGGCATCGACAACGCCGACTACACCGCTGCGGTGGAAGAGGCGAGCGCCATGGCCGGCACGGAGGGCTGCGACACCTGGCTCGAGGCCGAGTCGGCGCTGGTCGCCGCGGCCGACATCGTGCCCTTCGCCAACAACGTCGTGAAGACGTTCGGCAACGGCGCGGAGTTCGAGACCCCCGGTCAGCTCGTGCCCACCAGCATCCGGATGCTGGCGAACTAGCCGATGACCCTGGCGAGCTCGGTCGCCCCGACCCCACGGGTGGTGGCCCGTTCCCACCCGTGGGTCCGGTTCGGGGTACGCCGCCTCGGCCGCCTGCTGGTCTCGTTGTGGGTGCTCGTCACGGCGTCCTTCCTGATGATCCACCTGATCCCCGGAGACCCGGTGCGGGCGGCGCTCGGCCCGACCGCACCGGCGACCCTGGTCGCGGCCAGGCGCGAGGAGATGGGTCTCGACGACCCGATCCTGGTGCAGTACTGGCACTACCTGCAGGGGCTGTTCACCGGTGACCTCGGCACCTCGATGATCTCCCAGCTCCCGGTCGCGGACGTGGTCGCGCAGCGGCTGCCGGCCACGCTCGAGCTGGCGCTGCTGGCGTTCCTCGTGGCGGTCCTGATCGCGGTGCCGCTCGGCGTCACGATGGGCGTGCTCACCCGGCGCGGCCACGGCCGGCGCACCGAGCTGGCGTTCAGCACCAGCAGCATCGTCGTCGGGATCATCCCCGACTTCCTCGTCGGCGTCGTCCTGGTCTACGTCTTCGCCGTCAACCTCGACTGGCTGCCGGTCGCCTGGAACGACACGCCCGCGGCGTACGTCCTCCCGGTCATCGCCCTGGCCATCGGCCCGGCCGCCATCCTCGCCCGCATCATTCGGGTCGAGATGGTGGCGGTGCTCGAGGCCGACTTCGTGCGCACCGCCCGCGCCAAGCGGCTCCCGAAGCGGACCGTCTACCTCGGCCACGCGCTGCCCAACGCGCTGACCGCCTCGCTCACCCTGGGCGGCCTGATCCTCAGCGCCCTGGTGGCCGGGACCGTGCTCGTCGAGAACGTCTTCGCCTGGCCCGGGCTCGGCAGCACCATCGTCTCCTCGATCCTCAACAAGGACTACCAGGTCGTGCAGGCCATCGTGCTCGTGTACGGCGTCGGCGTGCTGCTCGTGAACACCTTCGTCGACGTGGCCCTCGCGCTGCTCGACCCGCGCTCGATGATCCGGGAGGACTGAGATGCGGCGCTGGAGGGCCGTGCTCCGCACGCCACTCGGACTCACCGCGACCGTCCTGACGGTGGCGGTGCTGGTGCTGGCCGTCGTCGCCCCGATCCTCTGGACCGACGACGCGGACGCCGATCGACACCGGCAACATCCTGGCCGGGCCGTCCGCCGACCACTGGGCCGGCACGGACAACCTCGGCCGCGACATCTTCTTCCGCACCCTGGTCGCCACCCGGCTCTCCGTCGAGCTGGCGCTGGCGGCGACCGCCATCGCGGTCGTCGTCGGGCTGCTGCTCGGCACCGCGTCGTTCGTCCTCGGCCGCCGCGGCGGCCGGCTCGTGAACGCCGGCATCAACATCGCCGTCGCGTTCCCGGGCCTGCTGCTCGCGCTGTTCTTCGCGGTGATCTTCGGGGTCGGCGCCACCGGCGCGGTGCTCGCGATCGGCCTGGCCGGCGCCCCGACGTTCGGGCGGCTCACCCAGACCCTGGTGGCCTCCGTCGGAGCCCGCGACTACGTCGCCGCCGCCCAGATCGCGGGCGTCGGCCGGGTGCGGATCCTGTTCCGGCACGTGCTCCCGAACGTCTCCGAGCCGCTGGTCGTCAACGCCACGATCGGCGCCGGCAGCGCGCTGCTCGCCTTCGCGGGCCTGTCGTTCCTCGGCCTCGGCGTGCAGCAGCCCGCCTACGACTGGGGCCGGCTGCTCTACGACGGCATCGGCTCGATCTACGTCAACCCGGCTGCCGCTCTCGCCCCCGGTATCGCGGTGCTCATCGCCGGCCTCTCGTTCAACCTGTTCGGCGAGTCCGTCGCCAAGGGCCTCGGCGTCGGCGTGGTCGGCGGCATCCCGGCCCTCCCGCCGTCGCTGGACGCGGCTCGAGAGCGACGAGCCCCCGGCCGCAGGACGTCGCACGCCCCGACGGACCTGGTCCTCGACGTCCGCGACCTCGAGGTCACCTTCCCCGGGCCGGCACGGCCCGATCCGCCCGGTCCGCGGGATCACCTTCGCCGTACGCCGCGGCGAGGCGGTCGGCGTCGTCGGCGAGTCGGGCTCCGGCAAGTCCCTGACCGCGCTGGCCGTCTCCCGCCTGGTCGGCGACCCCGGCCGCGTCGACGCGTCCCGCCTCGAGCTGCTCGGCACCGACCTCCGCACCGCCGACACGAAGGCGCAGCGGCACCTGCTCGGCACCTCGCTGGCGATGGTGTTCCAGGACCCGATGACGTCGTTCAACCCGACCCGCCGGATGGGCGGACAGCTCGCCGAGGTCGCGCGCCACCACCAGGGCATGGACCGCAAGGCGGCGCTGGCCCGCGCGGTCGACCGGATGCGCGCGGTGCGGATCACCGAGCCGGAGCGCCGGGCGCACCAGTACCCGCACGAGTTCTCCGGCGGCATGCGCCAGCGCGCGATGATCGGCATGGGCCTGATGGGCAGCCCGGCGCTGATCGTCGCCGACGAGCCCACCACCGCCCTCGACGTCACGGTGCAGCAGCAGGTGCTCGACCTGCTCGCCTCCATCCGCGCGGCCGACGACGTCGCGCTGGTGCTGATCAGCCACGACGTCACCGTGGTCGGCGAGGTCTGCGACCGGGTGCTGGTCATGTACGCCGGCCGGATCGTCGAGGACCTGCCCGCGGCCGAGCTCGACACCGCGGCCCGGCACCCGTACACCCGCGCGCTGGTGGCGGCCGTGCCCGACATGGACACCGACCTCGCCGAGCCGCTCGCGGTGATCCCGGGCCGGCCGGTCGACCCCGCCGACGTACCGACCGGATGCGCGTACGCCGCCCGCTGCCCGCTCGCCTCGGCGCGCTGCCGCACCGAGGACCCGCCGCTCGAGACCGACGCCGCCGGCCGCCGGGTCGCCTGCTGGCATGCCGGCGAGCCCATCCAGATCGAGATCCAGGACCGGGAGGAGGTGCAGGTCCCGTGAGCGAGCTCCGCTTCGAGGGCGTCACCGTCCGGTACGGCGCCACCACCGCCGTCGACGGCGTCAGCCTCACCGTGCCGTCCGGCCAGGTCGTCGGCCTCGTGGGCGAGTCCGGTTCGGGCAAGTCCACGCTGGCCCGGGCCGCGGTCGGCCTCGCCCCGATCGGCGAGGGCCGGATCCTGCTCGACGGCGAGCCCGTGCCCGCGAAGGGCCGGAACCGCCCGCTGCAGATGGTCTTCCAGGACCCGTACTCGTCGCTGGACCCGCGGATGAGCATCGGTGACAGCGTCGCCGAGGCGCTGCCCCGCGGTGGCGGCCGGGCCCAGAGTCGGGCGGAGCGCCGGGCCGAGGTCGAGCGGCTGCTGGAGCTGGTCCACCTCGACGGGTCCCGCGCGGCGGCCCGCCCCTCGGAGCTGTCCGGCGGCCAGCGGCAACGCGTCGCCCTGGCCCGCGCCCTCGCCGGCCGGCCGCAGGTGGTCATCGCCGACGAGATCACCTCCGCGCTCGACGTCTCCATCCAGGGCGCCGTGCTCAACCTGGTGCGCGAGCTCCAGCGCGAGCTCGGGCTCTCGATGCTGTTCATCTCCCACAACCTCGCGGTCGTGCGCTACGTCGCCACGCACGTCGCCGTCATGCACGACGGCCGCATCGTCGAGGAGGGCCCCACCGCCCAGGTGCTGGCCCGCCCCGAGCACGACTACACCCGCGAGCTGCTCGCCGCGGTACCCGGAAAGAGGAGCCCCCGATGACCCGAACGATGAGCATCGACGACCTGACCGCCATCGCGGTCCCGTCCCAGCCGGCCCTCTCGCCGGACGGGGCGCGCGTCGTCTACGTGCTGCGCACCCTGGACCGCGAGCAGGACCGCAACGTCGACCAGCTCTGGACCGTGCCGACGTCCGGCGGTACGCCGCGGCGCCTCACCTCCGGCAGCAGCGACACCGCCCCGGCCTGGTCGCCGGACGGCACCCGGCTCGCGTTCCTGCGCGACGGCCAGGTGCACGTGCTCGCCGCCGACGGTGGCGAGCCCGAGAAGGTCACCGACCTGAAGCTCGGCGCCGGTGCCCCGGTCTGGAGCCCGAACGGCGAGCGGGTCGCGTTCAGCGCCCCGGTCGACCCGACCGACGGCACGGGTCCGCTCGTCACGCGGACCGTCGACTACCAGGCCGACGGCGCCGGCATGTTCGGCGCGGTCCGCAACCAGCTCCACGTGCTCGACCTCGCCTCCGGCGACTGCCGCCAGGTGACCGACGGCGACCACGCCGGTCAGCCCGCCTGGTCGCCCGACGGTCACACCGTCGCGTTCACCCGCAAGGTCGGCGCCGACAGCGACCTCACCTTCCGCACCGCCGTGCACCTGCTCGACGTCGACGACCCGAAGGCCGACGGCGCACGCCGTCGCCCTGGAGGACGGCATCGCCGCCACGGTCTCGTTCGGCGCCGACGGCGAGAGCCTGCTGGTCGTCGGGCACCCGAGCCTCGCGCTCGGCCACGCGCACCTGCTGCGGGTCCCGCTCGACGGCGGCGCGCCCGTCGACCTCACCGGCCACCTCGACCGCAACGTGATGCCCGGTGGCACGGCGTACCCCGGCGCCCTCCCGGTCGAGACGGCGGGCGGCCGGCTGCTGTTCGCGATCCGCGACCAGGGCTGCTCGCACCTGTGGGACCAGAACGGTCCGGCCCTGGCCGGCGCGGGCCGCGTCGTATCCGGGCTCTCCGTCGCCGGCGCCACCGCCGTGGTCGCACTCGCCACCCCGACGTCGTACGGCGAGATCGTCGCGCTGGACCTCGTGTCCGGCGCCGAGACCGTGCTGACCGACCACGGCTCGGGCCTGGCCGACGTCGCGATGTTCGTCCGCGAGGAGCGCACCTTCACCATCTCCGACGGCACCGAGGTCCAGGCCTGGCTGGTCCGCGACCCCGACCGCGAGGGACCGCTGCCGCTGCTGCTCGACGTCCACGGCGGCCCGCACAACGCGTGGAACGCCGCGGCCGACGAGATGCACGTCTACCACCAGGCGCTCGCCGCGCAGGGCTGGGCGATCCTCCTGGTCAACCCGCGCGGCAGCGACGGCTACGGCGCCGCGTTCTACAACGGCGTCCAGGGCGCGTGGGGCGTCGCCGACGCGAACGACTTCCTCGAGCCGATCGACGCGCTCGTCGCCGAGGGCCTCGCGGACGCCGACCGGCTCGCCGTCACCGGCTACAGCTACGGCGGCTTCATGACCTGCTGGCTGACCGCCCACGACGACCGGTTCAAGGCCGGCGTCGCCGGCGGCGTCGTCAGCGACCTGGTCAGCATGTACGGCGCCAGCGACGACGGCGCGCTCATGGGCCGCTACGAGCTCGGCGGCACCCCGTGGGCCTCGCCCGAGGCGTACGCCGCGATGTCGCCGCTCTCGAAGGTCCACGAGGTGACCACCCCGACGCTCATCCTGCACGGCAAGGACGACCTGACCTGCCCGGTCGGCCAGGCCCAGCAGTGGCACACCTCGCTGCGCGACAACGGCGTACCGACCGAGCTGGTGCTCTACCCGGACGCCTCGCACGTCTTCATCCTGCTGGGACCGCCGTCGCAGCGGATGGACTACAACCGCCGCGTCGTCGCGTGGGTCGAGCAGTACGTCGAGCGCGGCGGCCGCCCCCGCGTCGACGCCGCCCACTGGCAGCGCCGCCTCGAGGTGCTGGCGAAGAAGCACCACGTGCCCGGCGCGCAGCTCGGCATCCTCGACGGGGACGACCTGGTCGAGGTGGCCTACGGCGTCCTCAACAACCGGACCGGCCAGCCCGCCACCACGGAGTCGGTGTTCCAGATCGGCTCGATCACCAAGGTCTGGACGGCCACGGTGGTCATGCAGCTGGTCGACGAGGGCCTGGTCGGCCTGGACACGCCGGTCGTCGAGGTGCTCCCCGAGCTGCAGCTGTCCGACCCCGACGTCACCAAGTCGGTCACGATCCGGCACCTGCTCACGCACACCAGCGGCATCGACGGCGACGTCTTCACCGACACCGGCCGCGGCGACGACTGCCTGGAGAAGTACACCGAGCTGCTCGCCGGCGTCGCGCAGAACCACCCGATCGGCGCCACCTGGTCCTACTGCAACTCCGGCTGGTCGGTGCTCGGCCGGGTGATCGAGAAGCTCACCGAGAAGACCTGGGACCAGGCGATGAAGGACCGGCTGTTCACGCCCCTCGGCCTGACCCGGACCATGACCCTGGCCGAGGAGGCGATCCTGCACGAGGCCGCGGTCGGCCACGTCGAGGACGACGGCCAGCAGGTCCCCACCGCCGTGTGGGACCTGCCCCGCTCGGTCGGCCCGGCCGGCCTGGTGAAGTCGACCGTCAGGGACGTGCTCGGCTTCGCGAAGCTGCACCTGTCCGGGGGCCTCGCCCCCGACGGCACCCGCGTGCTCTCGGCGGAGTCGGCCGAGGCCATGACGCGGCACGAGGCGGACCTGCCCGACAAGTTCATCCTCGGCGACTCGTGGGGCCTGGGCTGGATCCGGTTCGGGTGGCACGGCCACCGGCTGATCGGCCACGACGGCAACACGCTCGGCCAGGCCGGCTTCCTGCGGCTGCTGCCCGAGCAGGGCCTCGCGGTCGCCATGCTCACGAACGGCGGCAACACCCGCGACCTGTACGAGGACCTCTACCGCGAGATCTTCGCCGAGGTCGCCGGGATCGAGATGTCGGAGCCGTTCACGCCGCCGACCGAGCCGGTCGAGGTCGACATCGCGCCGTACGTCGGCACCTACGCGCGCTCGTCGGTCCGGATGGAGGTGCTCGCCGAGGGTCCGACCCTGCGCACCACGATCCTCGGCCCGCTCGCCGAGATGGTGCCGGACCCGGTCGAGGAGTACCCGCTCGTCCCGGTCGGCCCCGCGCTGTTCGCGGTCAAGCCGCCCGAGGCCGACACCTGGGCGCCGGTGACCTTCTACGAGCTGCCGACCGGCGAGCGCTACGTGCACTTCGGTGTCCGCGCCACGCCGCGGGTGGACTGATGGACCTCGAACAGCTTCTCGTCGACGTCCGCGAGATGGTCGAGTGCGAGTCGCCCTCGGCCGACCTCGCGGCGGTCGCAGAATCCGCGGACGTCGTCGCCCGGGTCGGTGCGCGCCGCCTCGGCGTGGAGCCGGAGCGGATCGTCGTCGACGGCCGGACCCACCTGCGCTGGCGCCTCGGCGCCGGCCCGTCCCGGGTCCTGGTGCTCGGCCACCACGACACCGTCTGGCCGGTCGGCTCGCTGGCCACCCGCCCGTGCACCGTCGACGGCGGCGTCCTGCGCGGCCCGGGGTGCTTCGACATGAAGACCGGAGTCGCGATGGCGTTCCACGCCCTCGCCGCGCTCGACGACCGGGACGGCGTCACCCTGCTCGTCACCGGCGACGAGGAGCTCGGGTCCCCCAGCTCGCGGGCGCTGATCGAGGACGAGGCCCGTGCTGCGCAGGCCGCGCTGGTGCTCGAGGCCTCGGCCGACGGCGGCGCACTCAAGACCGAGCGCAAGGGCGTCTCCCTGTACGACGTCCGCGTGCTCGGCCGTGCGGCGCACGCCGGCCTCGAGCCCGAGCACGGGATCAACGCGACGGTCGAGCTCGCCCACCAGGTGCTCGCGGTCGCCGCGCTCGGCCGGTACGACGTCGGCACCACCGTGACCCCGACCGCGTCGGGGAGCGGCACGACCACGAACACGGTGCCCGCCGACGGGTCGTTCGCGGTCGACGTCCGGGTCCGGTCCGTGGCCGAGCAGGCGCGCGTCGACGCCGCGATGCGGTCGCTGCGCGCGGCCCTGCCCGGCGCCGCGCTGGAGGTCACCGGCGGTCCGAACCGGCCCGCGCTCGAGGCACGGTCCTCGGCGGCGCTGCTCGACCGGGTCCGCGTGCTCGCTGCGGGCCTCGGCCTGCCGCAGCCCACCACGGCGGCCGTCGGCGGTGCGTCGGACGGCAACTTCACCGCCGGCGTCGGCACGCCCACGCTCGACGGCCTGGGCGCCGTCGGAGGAGGGGCGCACGCCGACGACGAGCACGTGCTGGTCGACGAGATCCCCGGCCGCACCGCCCTGCTCGGTGCCCTGGTCGCCGACCTGCTGGCGCAACCGACGAGCCACCTCACGACGACAGGTGCGGTGCGACCATGACGAGCAGCGACAAGCTGACGAGCCTCGGTGCCGCGACCAACCGGAACGGGGTCGCCCCCGTCGACACCGACCTGGCCCACGGCGCGGTGGTGGCGGCCGACGCGGCAGCACTGGCCGCGGGGGTGTCCATCCGCGAGATCGTCGACCTCTCCGAGCTGGCTGACGTGGTGGCGCTGTACGCGACGATCTGGGGCCGCTCGGAGAACCCGCCGATGACGCTGGAGCTGCTCCGCGCGTTCGCCAAGGCAGGCAACTACGTGGGCGGCGCGTTCGAGGGCGACCGGTTGGTCGGCGCGTGCGTCGGCTTCTTCCACGCGCCCGCCGAGGACGCGCTGCACAGCCACATCGCCGGTGTCGCGCCGGACCTGAACGGGCGGCACGTCGGGTTCGCGCTCAAGCTGCACCAGCGGGCGTGGGCGATGCTGCGCGGGCGTGTCCGAGATCGCCTGGACCTTCGACCCGCTGGTCAGCCGCAACGCCTACTTCAACGTGGTGAAGCTGGCGGCGTCGCCGGGCGAGTACCTGACGAACTTCTACGGCCCGATGTTCGACACCATCAACGGCACCGACGAGTCCGACCGGCTGCTGGTGCGGTGGCGGCTGCGGGACCCCGCGGTCGTCGATGCGTGCGTCGGCCTGTCCGAGTCGGCCGTGATCGCCGACGAGATCGTCGCCGGCGCGGTGGTCGCCCTGGGCATGGGTGCCGACGGCGCCCCGGAGCCGGGCGACCTGGGCGGCGCGACCGCACTGGTCGCCGTACCCCGTGACATCGGTGCGCTGCGCGACGCCGACCCTGCCCTCGCCCAGCGCTGGCGGGTCGCGGTGCGCGAGTCGCTGTCGGCGCTGCTGGCCGACGGCGGGCGGATCACGGGCTTCGACCGAGCCGGCTGGTACGTCGTGAGGAGGGACCGGTGAAGCTGACAGGGGTCGAGCTGCGTCGGATCACGATGCCGCTGGTCGCGCCGTTCCGGACGTCGTTCGGCACCCAGACCGACCGCGAGGTCCTGCTGCTGCGCGTCGTCACCGACGAGGCGGAGGGCTGGGGGGAGTGCGTCGCGATGTCGGACCCGCTCTACTCCTCGGAGTACGTCGACGCCGCGGCCGACGTGCTGCGCCGCTTCTTCGTGCCGGCGCTGGCCGCCGCAGGGCCGCTGGACGCCCCGGGTGTCGCACCGGCGCTGGCTCCCTTCAAGGGGCACCGGATGGCCAAGGCGGCGCTGGAGATGGGCGTCCTCGACGCCGAGCTCCGCGCGCAGGGCCGGTCGTTCGGCCGCGAGCTCGGTGCGGTGCACGAGCGGGTGCCGTGCGGGGTGTCCGTCGGGATCATGGACAGCATCCCGGAGCTGCTCGACGCCGTCGGTGGCTACCTCGACGAGGGGTACGTGCGGATCAAGCTCAAGATCGAGCCGGGCTGGGACGTCGAGCCGGTGCGCGCGGTCCGGGAGCGGTACGGCGACGACGTGCTGCTCCAGGTCGACGCGAACACGGCGTACACGCTCGCCGACGCCCGCCACCTGGCCCGCCTGGACCCGTTCGACCTGCTCCTGATCGAGCAGCCGCTCGAGGAGGAGGACGTCCTCGGGCACGCCGACCTGGCCCGGCAGATCCGGACGCCGGTGTGCCTCGACGAGTCGATCGTCTCGGCGCAGTCCGCGGCCGCCGCGATCCGGCTCGGGGCCTGCTCGGTGGTCAACATCAAGCCCGGCCGGGTCGGGGGCTACCTCGAGGCCCGGCGCATCCACGACCTGTGCGTCGCGCACGGCGTCGCGGTCTGGTGCGGCGGCATGCTCGAGACCGGACTGGGCCGAGCCGCGAACGTCGCGCTCGCGGCGCTGCCGGGCTTCACGCTGCCGGGCGACACCTCGGGGTCCGGGCGCTACTACCGCACCGACATCACGGCGCCGTTCGTGCTCGACGACGGGCACCTGGCGGTGCCCCAGGGGCCGGGCCTCGGCGTGGTCCCGCTGGACGACGAGCTCGCAGCGGTGACCACCTCCACCGAGTGGCTGGCTGTCTGAATCAAACACTGTCTGATCGGACCAATCCGACGCGGCGATCTGGTGTGGACGGACAACGTAGGCTGCGGGCAACCGACTCACCTTCGAGAGTGCTCCACGCCATGACCTCTGTCGTCAACCCGCGCCCGCGCGCCAGCCTCGGCCGCGTCCTGGACGACCTCGGCGCCACGCTGCTGGACCTGGTGCACGGGAGCGGGGACCGCGCCGACGAGATCGGCGGCGTGGTCATCCACGACCCGGTCGACGCGCCGGTGCTGCCTCGCGACGCGCTGGTCCTCGGGGTCGGGGTCGACGACCCGGGCCAGGTCGTGGCGCTGCTCGGCGAGCTCGGACGCGCCGGGGCGATCGGGCTGGTGCTGCGCGCGCCGGTGCCGGCCACGCCGGAGGTCCGGGCCGCGGCCGACGCGGCCGGGGTCGCGCTGCTCGGGCTGAGCCGCGGCGCCCCGTGGGCACACCTGGCCGCGATGCTGCGCTCGCTGCTCGCCGAGGGCGACGTCGGCGTCACCGAGCAGGAGTCGCTGGGCGGGCTGCCGTCCGGCGACCTGTTCGCGGTCGCGAACGCGATCGCGTCGCTGCTCGACGCCCCGATCACCATCGAGGACCGCAGCTCCCGCGTCCTCGCGTTCTCCGGCCGCCAGGACGAGGCGGACCCCTCCCGCGTCGAGACGATCCTCGGCAGGCAGGTGCCCGAGCGCTACTCGCGGATCCTCAACGAGCGCGGCGTCTTCCGGGAGCTCTACCGCACCGACCAGCCCGTGTTCATCAGCCCGGACACGGAGAGCGGCGCGTTCTCGATGCCGCGCGTCGCGATCGCCGTGCGGGCGGGCGACGAGGTGCTCGGCTCGATCTGGGCGGCGGTCCCGAGTCCGCTCAGCCAGGAGCGTGCCGAGGCGCTGGGCGATGCCGCCAAGCTGGTGGCCCTGCACCTGCTGCGGGTGCGCGCCGGCGCCGACGTGCAGCGCCGGGTCCGCACCGACCTGCTCAGCTCCGCGCTGGAGGGTGGTGCCGGCGCTCGTGAGGCCCTGGACCGGCTCGGCCTCGCCGGACGGCCACTCATGGTGCTCGGCGTCGCCATGTCGGAACCCGACGAGGTGTCGACGGCGACCGGCGCGGACGCCGCCCGGGAGCGGCAGCGGCTCAGCGACGCCTTCGCGGTGCACCTGAGCGCGGTCCATCCGGGATCGGCTGCGGCCCTCGTCGGCGGGATCACCTACGGCCTGGTCCCCGCGCCCGGGTCCGGCGCGGACGGCGAGGAGCGCGCCGTACGCATCGCCCACGACTTCCTGGACCGGGTCGGCGACCGGATGCGCCCGGTGGTGGGAGTCGGCACGGTCGCGTCGGACCTGGCCGGCCTGGCCCATGCGCGCGCCAGCACGGACCGTGCCCTGCGTGTCCTGCGCGAGGGCCGGGGCGAGCGCCGGGTCGCCCGCCTCGACGACATCCAGGTGGAGGCGCTGATCCTCGAGCTGCGCGACCTGGTGGCGGCCCGCGGTGACCGCCCGACGGGGTCGCTGGCCCGGCTGATCGAGTACGACCGGTCGCACCAGAGCAGCCTGGTCGTGACCCTCCAGGCCTGGCTGGACGCGTTCGGCGACGTGAGCGCCGCGTCCAAGACGCTCTTCCTGCACCCGAACACGTTCCGCTACCGGCTGCGCCGGGTGGCCGAGGTGGGGGAGATCAACCTCGCCGACTCCGAGCAGCGGTTCGTCGCGATGCTCCAGCTGCGGGTGCTCGGCCTCGGTGGGGAGCTGGACCGCTGATCAGCCCGCGACGTCGCGCTTGATCGACTCGTGGCTGCGGATCACGTGCACGATGATCAGGTTGAGGAACTCCTCGGCGAAGGTCGGGTCCAGGCCGGTGCTGTGTGCGAGCTCTCGCAGCCGCGCGATCTGCCAGGCCTCGCGCTCCTTGTCGGCCGGCGGCATGCCGTGCTCGGCCTTCAGTCTGCCCACCGCCTGCGTGCACTTGAAGCGCTCCGCCAGCAGGTGCACGAGCGCCGCATCCATGTTGTCGATGCTGTCCCGCAGCTCGCGGAGCCGGTCGAGTGCGTCCTGCTCGGTCATGGCTTCATGACACCACGCCTCGGCTCAGACCGCCGGTGGTGTCTCGCCGGTGTAGAACTCCGAGTCCTTGCGGGACAGGATCTCGCGCCGCTCCTCGGGGCTCAGCGACTCGACCTGCGCGCGCACGTCGGAGGGGTAGCCGCTGACCTCGGGCGCCTCCGCCACCGGCACGATCGTGTGCACGATCCGGTCGTCGTAGACGTGCAGCATCGTGATCGCCTGGTGCGCGTCGACCCCGGAGACGAACCGCTCGAGCGGCGCCGGGTCCGAGGTGTAGCAGGTCGCCGAGGCCACCGACACCGGGACACCGGCGAAGGTGGAGTACGTCGAGAAGTGGAAGTGGCCGCCGAGGATGCCGCGGACGTCGGTCCCGGCGATCGCGTCGGCGAGCAGGTGCTGGTCGACCAGCTCGATGATCTCGGCGGCGGGCAGCATCGGCACCGGGATCGGCGGGTGGTGCAGCGCCAGCAGCGTTCCGTGGGGCGCGGGTGTGGCGAGCACGTCGGACAGCCACCGCAGCTGGTCCTTGGTCAGGTCGCCGTGGTGGTAGCCCGGCACGCTGGTGTCCAGCGCGACGATCCGCAGCCCGTCGACGTCGTACACCCGGTCCTGCGGCCCGTCGTCGTCGGTGCCGAACAGCCCCGCGGCGTACGGCGCCCGCTCGTCGTGGTTGCCCATCACCCAGACCACCTGCGCGCCGAAGCGCTCGGCCGCGGGCTCGACCAGCTCACGCAGCCGGGCGTACGCCGCGGGCTCGGCCTTGTCTGCGAGGTCGCCGGTGAAGACCAGCGCCTGGGGGCGAGGGTCGAGCCGCTCGAGCCGGCTCAGCGCGAGCTTCAGGTAGGGCTCGGGGTCGACGGCGCCGTACTGGAGCGCGCCACCGGCGAGCAGGTGGGGGTCGCTGAAGTGGGCGACGACGTGACCGGGGGTGGGGTACTGACCGAACTGCACGCGGTCAGGGTAGTGCCGCCGCTACTTCGCGCGGACCCGGTTGTTGCGCGCGTTGTGCTCGAGCTCGACCAGCCCGAGCTCCTCCAGCAGCGGCGGGAGGTACATCCCGAACCGGCCGCGGTAGCCCTTGCGCAGGCCGTACCAGCCGCCCGCCGGGTTGCCCTCGTCGCGGCCCCACGCCTCAACGGTGTCCGGCTTGGCCGGCTTCTGCTCGTCGGCCGCCCCGAGGTCCACCCAGTCGCCGTGCGCGACGAGCATCGCGTGCAGGTCCTCGACCGCGCTCAGGTGGTAGCGCAGCGTGGTCTTCCCGACCACGCACACCAACGCGGGCGGGTCGGCGTCCGGGTCGCGGTACATCTGGTACTCCGACGTCCCCGGTGCGGTCTTCAGGACCCACGGGTCCTCGGCGGTTCCCTCAGCCATGCCGCTCACCCTAGGCGACCCAACGTCGGTCGAGCTTGTCGAGACCTCACCCGACCGACCAGCTCAACCACCGGTGGGGGCGGTCGCTGGGCTCCAGGTAGAACACCGGGATCCGGCGGTCGGTGCGCTCCTCGTACTTCGCGAAGTTCGGCCAGGTGCGCAGCATGACCTGCCACATCCGGGCCCGCTCGTCGCCGTCGATCTCGCGCCGGGTGACCGGCACCGGCCGGCCCTTCCAGGCGATCTCGGCCGTGTCGGTGGCACGCAGGTTGTTGACCCAGAGCGGCATCTTCGGCCCGCCGAAGTACGAACCCGCGATCAGCCAGCCACCGTCGTGCGGCACGCAGAGCAGCGGCGTGGTCCGTGGGATGCCGCTCTTGCGGCCCGGCACGGTGAGTGCCAGGTTCGGCAGGCCGGCGACGTCGAGGATGCTCACCCGACCGCGACTCACGCGCTGCAGGGCCTTGTCGACGGCGACGATCTGCGGGAGCAGCTTCGGCATCCAGGGGATCGCACCGATCCGGACGGCGAGCGGAGTCAACAGGCCCATGGCGGCTGATCGTAGGGCCGGGTCTCCGCTCAGCCGCGGGCGGGCTCGACGCGGCCGGCCACCTCGCCGAGCGCGATCCGCCCGCCGCCGGTGCCAGGCGCGGTGTAGCGCAGCACGACCTCGTCGCCGTCCTCGAGGAACGTGCGGGCGGCCCCGAACAGATCGCCACCGAACGGCTCCTTGCCGCCCCAGCTCAGCTCGAGGAACGACCCGCGCTGCCCGGGCTCCGGCCCGGAGATGGTGCCGGAGGCGAAGAGGTCGCCGGTCCGCACGGAAGCGCCGTTGACGGTCAGGTGCGCGAGCATCTGCGCGGGCGACCAGTACATCGAGCGGTACGGCGGCCGGCTGACCACCTCGCCGTTCAGCACCACCTCGACGTCGATGTCGAGACCGCGCGCGGCCGCGCCCGCCAGGTAGGGGAGCGGCTCCGGGTCCTGGCCGGGCAGGTCGACCCACGCCGCGTCGAGCGCCTCGAGCGGCGTCACCCAGTGCGAGATCGAGGTCGCGAACGACTTGCCCAGGAACGGCCCGAGCGGGACGTACTCCCACGCCTGGATGTCGCGCGCGGACCAGTCGTTGAGCCCGACCAGGCCGAACACGTGGTCGGCGAAGTCGTCCACCGCGACCCGGTCCGCGAGCGCCGACGGGCTGCCGACCACGAAGCCGAGCTCGGCCTCGATGTCGAGCCGCGCGCTCGGCCCGAAGGTCGGGCACGGCCTCCGTCGGCGGCTTCCGCTGGCCCCGCGGCCGGACCACCGGCGTCCCGCTCGGCACGACCGTGCCGGACCGGCCGTGGTAGCCGATCGGCAGGTGTTTCCAGTTCGGCGTGAGGGCGTCGCCGTCGGGACGGAAGATCCGGCCGACGTTGGTCGCGTGGTCGAGCGAGGCGTAGAAGTCGACGTAGTCGCCGATCTCGATCGGCAGGTGCAGCGTCACGTCGTCGACCGGGATGAGGTGCGGCTCGACCACGTCGCGCTGGGCCTCGTCGGTGAGCAACCCGGTGAGCCACGCACGCACCGACTCCCGGAACGCCCGGCCCTGCGCCATGAACGGGTTGAGGGTCTCGGCCTGGAAGACCTCACGCCCGTCGAGCATCTCCGCCGCCGCGACCGGCGACAGCGGGAGTGCGTGCTCGCCGATCCGGACGCCGACCCGGGGTTCCTCGCCGAGCCGCGAGAACACGCCGTACGGCAGGTTGTCGACGTCGAACAGCGAGCCCGCGGCTCCATCCACCCAGGTGCTCACGGCCCCGTCACCAGCCCGAGGGCGAGCAGGTCGTCGAGGGGTTCGTTGACGCTGCAGGAGCCGTACGACGTGAACCACCGGCGCGCGCCGGACATCGCGTCGTCACCCTGGTCGCGCCAGCGACCCAGCACCACCTCGGGCACCCGCTCCTCGAGCGTGGCGACCACCTCGTCGGTGCCCGCGCCGTCGAACGCCAGCCGGGTCGCGAGCAGGACGTTCACGAACCCGTGGTGCTCGAAACCCTCGCCGCCGGTGTGCCGCAAGGCGTTGTGCAGGCCGGCCGTGCACTTGAACGGCGTCTCCCGGTCGAGCGCGGCGTCGATCCACGAGGCCAGGGTGGGCGCGGTGGGGAACAGGTGCGACTCCAGCCCGCCGGTGCGAAACTTCAGCCGCAGCTCGGCCTCTGCCACGGCGTCCGCCGCGCCCAGCCAGGCCGGACCCGGCTCCTGCTGGGGGAGCTCCACGTACACCGGCGTCTCCTCCTCCAGCGTGCGGTCCTGTCGTGCGGCGTCGACAGCGGCGACCACGCGGCGGGCGTTGCCGGCCAGGTCGTCGAGGTCGCGCAGCGCGATCTCGAGGCCGGCCACGTCGGCGCTGTTGCGGCCCGCGAGGTGCATCGCGCCGCCGATCGCGCCGGCACCACCGGTGACCACGATCGACACCGGGATCCGCTCCCCGACCTCGGGCACCTTGACGTCGGTGACGACGAACGAGCCGACCAGGTCGGCGTACCACTCGTCGCGGCGGGAGGCGTACGCCGCCACGGCGTCGGGCAGCGGGGCGTCGCCGGGCGGGAAGATCGCGGCGTCGTCGACCAGACCGCGGAAGACGGGGGGCAGTTCCTGGGGCACCCGGCCAGACTAACGACGCGGGTCAGACGAGCGCGGCCCGGCCGCGCTTGCTCAGCTGGTCGGCGATGATCAGCTGCTGCACCTCGCTGGCGCCCTCCCAGATCCGCTCGACGCGGAGCTCGCGGAAGAAGCGCTCGGCGACGTTCTCGCGCATGTAGCCGCGGCCGCCGAAGATCTGGAGCGCCCGGTCGGCGACCCGGTTCGCCATCTCGGAGGAGTAGAGCTTCACCATCGAGCAGCGTGCATGCAGCACCTTCTTGTCGACGCCCTCGTCGACCGAGCGGGCCGTCTCGTAGGTCATCGACCGGGCTGCGAACAGCTCGGTCAGGCTGTCGGCGAGCATCGCCTGCACCAGCTGCCGCTCGATCAGCGGCTGCCCGCCCACGATCCGCTGCTGGGCGAAGGCGGTGGCCTCGTCGATCAGTCGCTCGGCGGCGCCGAGGCAACGCGACGCGACCATCAGCCGCTCGAACCGGAACCACTCGTAGACGAAGGACATGCCGTCCTCCTCGGTGCCGACCAGGTTGCTGGCGGGAACCCGGACGCCCTCGAACGCGACGATCGGGTGGCCGTGCGCGAGCGTGTGCGTGTACGCCGGCGTGCGCACCACCCGCACCCCGTCCGCGTTCTTGTCGACGACGAACAGCGCCTGGTCGCCCGCGTGCTCACCGGTGGTCAGCACCGCCTGGAAGAACACGTAGTCGGCCTCGTGGAACGAGGTGACGTGCCACTTCACGCCGTCCAGCACGTACTCGTCGCCCTCGCGGCGAGCGGTGGCGGTCAGGTCGGTGACGTCGGAGCCGGCGCCCTCCTCGGTGATGGCGTAGCACTCCTCCATCTCGCCGCGGACGGTCGGCAGCAGCCACTTCTCACGCTGGTGGTCGTTGGCGACGTCCGGCCACCACGACGGCGGCGTCGCGAGGCACCAGGCGATCCCGTTGGTGACCCGGCCCCCCTGCTCCTGGATGAGCACCTGCTGCAGCGTCGTACACCCCGGACCGCCCACGGATGCGGGCATGTTGGTGGCGTAGAGGCCCAGCTCGATCGCGCGCTCGTGGTGGTTCTTGACCACCTCGTCGGGCAGCCGCCCGTCGTTCTCCTCCGCCTCGAGCTCGAAGGGAATGAGCTCGTCGGCGAACTCGCGGGCTCGGCGCTGGAGGTCGAGGTCCGCGGGGCTCAGTCCGTACACGTGGCACCGCCTGGTCGTCATTGACTGACTGTTCAGTCTATGCCACGCTCGCAGGCGTGACCAGCGGATCGCCGCGGACCGCCGATGCCGTCGTCGTGGGTGGCGGCACGATCGGCGCCTGGTGCGCGTGGTTCCTCCGCGAGGCCGGTCTCGCCGACGTGGTCCTGGTCGAGCGGCGCACCCTCGGCGCCGGCGCCAGCCCGCGCGCCGCCGGCATGGTCCGGGCGCAGGGCGGCACCGAGGCGGCGGTCCGGCTCGGGCTCTTCAGCCGGGACTTCTACGCCGGTCAGCACGAGCGGCTCGGCATCGACTCCGGCTTCGTCGCGCAGGGCTACTTCATGCCCTGCTTCGCCGAGCGCGAGGTGGCCGAGGCCGAGGCCCGGATCGCGATGCAGCAGGAGCTCGGGCTCGACGTGCGCTGGGTCGGGCCGGACGAGCTCGACGACCTGAACCCGGCCATGGCCCGAGGCAAGACCCTGGGCGGTTCCTACGCGCCCGGCGACGGCTACATCGACCCGCCGCGGAACGTGCTCGCCTACACCGCGGCGCTGTTCACGTCCGGGGTCCACGTCGTCGAGCACACCGCGTTCACCGGCCTGCTCCGCGACGGCGAACGGGTCACGGGTGTCTCCACGTCGGCCGGCGACATCGCCACCGAGCGGGTCGTGCTCACCGGCGGGCCGACCCTGGCCGCGGTCGGCGAGGCGGCCGGCGTACGCATTCCTGCTGGTGGTGCCCGGCACCAGGTCGTGGTCACCGAGGCGCACCCGGACCTGGCGGCCGACCGGCTGCCGATGGTCTTCGACGTCGCGTCCGGCATCTACTGGCGGCCCGAGGAGGGCGGCGTGCTCTGGGGGATGAGCAACCCCGACGAGCGGCCGGGCGAGGCGACGGAGTTCGACTGGGCCTACTACGACAAGGTGCGGGCGCGGATGTCGGCGCTGCTCCCGGTCACCGCCGACCTCGGGCTGCGCAAGGCCTGGGCGGCCACCATCGACTTCACCCCCGACCACCTGCCGATCCTCGGCCCGCTGCTCACCGCCGACGGACCCGTCGCCGGCACCGTCGTCGCCGCCGCCGGTGGCCACGGGATGATGTGGGGTCCGGGCGTCTCGAAGGCCGCCGCCGACCTGGCCGTGCACGGCGCGACCGACGTCCTCGACGTCACCGACCTCGGCCTGGACCGCTTCGACGAGCACGGCCGCAGCCGGCTCGCGCCCGACCCGATCGCGCTGCCGTTCCCGGAGACCGCCTAGGCCGGGTCCCTCGGCAGCACCAGCGCGTCGACGGCGAGCACGCCGTCCGGGCCGACGACGAGCGGGTTCACGTCGACCGCCTCCAGCAGGTCGCCGAGCTCGTGGGCCAGCTGCCCGAACCCGACCAGCGCCGCGACCAGCCCGTCGGCGTCCAGGGGCGGGCCGCCGCGGTGGCCGGCGAGCAGGTTCGCGAGGCGCAGCCGCTCGATGAGGGCACGGGCGGTGTCGGGGTCGATGGGCGGCAGGGCGACGGAGCGCTCGGCGAGCAGCTCCACCAGCGACCCACCGGCCGCGACCAGCACCAGCGGGCCGAGCAGCGGGTCGCGCCACAGCCCGAACGCCGCCTCGACCCCAGGGGTCACCTGCGGCTGGACGGTGACGGTCGGGCCGAGGCGGGACGCGAGCTCGGTGTACGCCGAACGCACGGCGTGCGCGTCGGTCAGGCCGAGCCGGACCCCGTCGACGTCGAGCTTGTGGTGGATGTCCGGGTCGGCGGTCTTGAGCACGACCGGGTAGCCGAGGGTGTCCGCCGCCGCGGCGGCCGAGCGCGCCTCGTCGGCCTTCCAGGTCGGCACGACCGGGATGCCGTAGTCGGTGAGCAGCCCGAGCGGGTCGACCTCACCGGCCTCGAACCGCGCGACCCAGCGGGCCCGACGCTCCTCGTCGACCGGCGCCTCGGACCGGTGCGGAGGCGTCGCCTGCGCGATCAGGTGGCCGAGCGCGCGCAGGCCGGATCGGGTGCCCTCGAGGACGGGGATGCCGCGCGCCCGCAGCTGTGCGGCGAGCGGCTCGTCGATGGCGGACGAGAGGTTGGACAGCACGGCGACCGGCTTGTCGGTGTGCTCGACAAGGCGTCCGATCGCCTTGGGGAACGACTCGTCGCCGTCGAACTCCGGCACCAGGTCGACGGCCAGCGCCACGACGTCCACGGCGTCGTCGTCGGCCAGGGTGGTCAGGCAGTCGCCGAGCAGCGACTCGGCGGAGTTGCCGGTGCCCCAGACGTCGAGCGGGTTGGTGGGCTCGAGGCCGGGGTCGAGCAGGTCGCTCAGCCGCTCGATCGTCGCCTCCGACAGCGGCGCGAACGGGACGCCGAGCCGCTCGGCCACGTCGGCGACCAGCACCCGCTCCGCCCCGGAGTCGTGCACCGTCGCGATCCCGCCCGCGCGGCGGCGTACCCGCCTCCCGATCGCGAAGCACTCCAGGCTGTCGGCGAGCTCGCCGAGGTCGTCGACCCGGTGCACGCCGTACGCCGCGAACAGGGCCTCCCACGCGGCGTCCGACCCGGCGACCGCGCCGGAGTGGGCGTCGACCAGGGCCTGACCGCGGGTGGAGGCGCCGACGGCGAGCGCGACGACGGGGACGTCGCGGTCGGCGGCGTCGGCGAGGGCCGCGCGCAGGGCCGGCACGTCGCGCAGGGTCTCGAGCACCAGCCCGACGACCCGGGTCTCGGGGAGCGAGAGGGCGTAGGCGAGGTAGTCGGCGGCGGTGGTGACCAGCTCCTGGCCGGACGAGACGGCGACGGAGTACTCCAGCCGGCGATGGGTGCGCAGCATCGCGGAGAACACCGAGCCGGAGTGGGTCACCAGCGCGACCGGCCCGGCCGGCACCGGGTCCCGCTCGAGGTAGCCGATCGCGCGCACGCCGCGCACCGCGTTGACGAAGCCCATGCACCCGCCGCCGCAGATCTCGAGGCCGTTGGCGGTGTCGACGATCTCCTCGCGCAGGCCGTACGCGGAGCCGAACACGACCGCTCCGCCGTCGCCGCGCGCGGACGCGATCCGGACCAGGTCGGGCAGCCGGTCGTCGGGCGCACCGAGCAGCACCAGGTCGACCGGCTCCGGCACGTCGGCCAGTGACGGCAGGCAGGGCTGCCCGAGCACGGTGTCGCGACGCGGGTTGACCAGGTAGGCACGCTCGATGCCGGGGCTGCGCAGCGCCTCGGTCGCCATCCGCCAGCCGAAGGAGTCCGGGCGCTCGCTGGCGCCCACGACCGCGACCGTACGGGCCTCGAGCATCCGGCGCAGCCGCGGTCGGACCGTGCCCATGTCGTTCCTTCCGGCGCCTCCGAACCTGCTGACTGACTGTTCAGTCTATGGGCGTGCTACGGTGCGCGACAAGGACTCGCCCAGAGATTGGAGGCACGTCCTCGTGGCCGTGAAGACCCAGGGTGAGGCGGTCGCCGACGTACGCCGCGACCAGATGCTGGTCGCCGCCGCGCACCTCATCGCCGAGCGCGGTTTCTCCGACACCCGGATCGCCGACGTCGCCGAGCGCGTGGGCGCCAGTCCCGGCCCTGGTCATCTACTACTTCGGCACCAAGGACAGCCTGCTCACCGAGGCCCTGCGCTGGTCCGAGCGCTCCTTCTACGCCTCCGTCGAGGAGATGCTGCAGGGGACGCCGAAGCTGCGCGCCCGGATCGAGAACCTCGTCGACTCCTGCCTCCCCGCGTCGAAGGACGTCCCCGACGACTGGGGCCTCTGGTTCGACCTGTGGGCGCAGGCCTTCCGTCACCCCGAGGTGAAGAAGGACCGCGCCGCCCTCGACCAGCAGTGGCGCGACCTGATCACCCGCGTCGTCCAGGCCGGCGTCGACGCCGGCGAGATCGGCGCCCTCGACGTCGAGGCCTTCACCGTCATGTGGACCGCCCTCCTCGACGGCCTGGTCGTCCAGGTCGCCCTCGAGGACCCGGTCGTCGACGCCGCCCTCGCCAAGCGGATCGCGCTCGATGTCGCGGTCAAGGAGCTCGGCCTGTCCTGACGCGCCACCGCGGCCGACTCTCGCCCCGGGGGAGCACGCCGATGAGTCTGGGCACCCCGGCAGGTCGGAACCGGAGAGTCATGGCCGAGAGGATGCTGGGATTGTGCTGCTCGAGGACCGAACCGCGATCGTCCACGGGGCCAGCGGCTCCGTCGGCTCGGCGGTCGCCCGGGCGTTCGCGCGCGAGGGTGCCGAGGTGCACCTGACCGGACGTACGTCGGCCACGCTCGAGGCCGTCGCCCACCGCATCCACGACGCGGGTGGGATCGCCCACATCGCCGAGCTGGACGCCCTGGACCGAGACGTCGTCGAGCGCCATGCCGCGCAGGCGGTCGAGCACAGCGGGGGCATCGACATCTGCTTCAACGCCATCGACAACGACGACGTACAGGGCACCCCGCTGATCGACATGCGGGTCGAGGACGTCGTGCAGCCGGTGGCCAAAGCGGTCAGGTCGACCTTGATCGTCGCGACGGCAGCCGCGCGCCACATGGACGGACGTGGCGTCATCCTGGCCATGGGTGGCGGCCGTGAAGCGATCCCGAACCTCGGTGGCTCCCACGTCGCCTGGGCCGCCATTGCCGGCTTGTGCCGCCAACTGGCCGCCGAGCTCGGACCCCAGGGCATCCGCGTCGCGTGGTTGCTGTCCCCGGGCTCCCCCGATCCCGGCGAGGCCGATCCAGAGGCCGACGGCCTGTTGCTCCCGCGGCGCCCCAGCTACGAGCAGGTCGCGAACGCGGCCGTCTACGCCGCGTCGGACTGGGCCGCCACGATGACCGCTACCGAGATCAACCTCACCGGCGGCGCCGTCGTCGACTGACCGCCACAACCCGGCGGCACCTCACCGACGCTGATCGTCACTCGGTCCGGGTGCGGAGGCTCCGCGCCAGGGTGGGGATCACCACCGTCGCAGCGACGAGGTGCAGCGCGACGAGGGCGGCGGTGGTGGCGGTGCTCGCCCCGGACAGGAGGGGCGGGACCAACGAGATCGCGGTCAGCGACACCGCCGCCCACACGAATCGCTCGGCGGGGCGAGCGCTCCATCGAAGGAGCGCGGCGGCGATGACGATGCCCACGACCGAGAAGAAGCCGGTCACCACGGCGATCCCGGACAACGGGATCGTCTCGCCACCATCGACCTCGAAGTCGACGCCCACGGCCCGGGCCAGCGCAGCGACGAGGGTGGTGGCCACCATCGCTGCGAGCGTGGCAACGAGGCCGGTGACGGCGAGCCCGCCGAATCGGTGCGCGTGGCTGGTCTGGCTCGATGCCGAGTCTGCGATGGCCATCGGGATCACTCCGTCCCGTCCGCCGGCAGGCGCTCCGGCAGCCCGAACCGCGGGAACTGGTCGTCGTGGAACGTGACGATCTCGGCGATCGCCCCGCCGGTGATGCGCAGGACGTCGAGCGTCAACGGCAGGTACGCGCCCTCCCGCTCCCGCCAGTGGTAGAAGGCGATGGCGGGCTGCCGGTTCGCGGAGGTGAGGACGCCGCGCAGGCCGGTCATGCCCTCGAACCCGTCCTCGACCCAGTCGTTCACCACCGCGTCGCGGCCGACGTACAGGCCCGGCGTGGGCGGCATCGAGCAGCGGACGTCGTCGCGCAACATGGCGGCGAGCCTGCCGACGTCCGTGGCCACACTGGCGTCGGTGAAGCGGCGTACCAGCTCGCGGGTCCCGGCGTCCTCCTCGCCGCCCGTCCAGTCCTGCCGCTCGGCAGGCAGGTTCTCCCGCATGCCGGCGCGGGCCCGCTGCAGCGCGCTGTTCACCGAGTTGACGGAGTCCCCGAGGAGCTCCGCGACGTCCTTCGCCGGCCAGCCGAGCACGTCGCGCAGGATCAGCACGGCCCGCGGGCGCGGCGCGAGGTGCTGGAGTGCGACCAGGTACGCCAGCTCGATCGTCTCCCGTGCGACGGCGACGGTCTCGGGGTCGTCCACGTCGGCTGCCGGCAGCTCGTCGAGCAGCCGGTCCGGGTAGGGCTGCAGCCACAGCACCTCGCCGCCGGTCGCGGGCTCCGGGCGGCGCTTGGCGAGCAGGTCCAGGCAGGCGTTGGTGGCGATCCGGTACAGCCAGGCGCGGAACGTCGACCGTCCCTCGAAGGTCTCCCGCCGCCGCCAGGCGCGGAGGAACGTCTCCTGCACGGTGTCCTCGGCGTCCTCGAACGAGCCGAGCATCCGGTAGCAGTGCACGTGCAGCTCCCGGCGGTGCCGCTCCGCCAGCCCCGAGAACTCGGGCTCGTCGACCTCGCCCAGACCGCTCACGTCCCGCTCCTCCAGTCGTGTGTCCACACTCATCACGGCATCCTTCCGTCTTGTCGTGTCCCGTCGTAGGTATGACGGGTGCGGGCGCGACAACTCATCACTGGCGTCGGTCCGATTCCGCCGGTGCTGGACAACCGGACCTGCGGTCACGAGGCTGTGAGCATGGGACGCCGCGGTCCGCTCATCAGCCTGTTGTCCGTCTCGCTGGCCACGGCCGGCGCCGCCCTCGCGGTCTCGCCGCCCGTGGACGCGGCGCCAGCCGCCGAGGCGGTGGCTCCCGGGGCGCCGGGCGCGCTGTCGCACTTCGACCTGGCCCGCAAGGACTGTCTCGGCACGGCCCGCAACACGCGGTCGAAGGTCTGGTACACCGTGGCCGGCGGCGTGCTGTCCGACGTCTACAGCCCGACGATCGACAACACGAACGTCGAGACGCTCCAGTACGTCGTCACCGACGGCAGCACCTTCACCGACCTGCAGAGCCGGGACATGACGTACACGGTGCGGTCCCTCGACGCCGAGCGGGATGGCCTGTCGCGTGGTGAGCACCGCGAGCAGCGGGGCCTACCGGCTGGTCAGCGACTACGTGACCGACCCCGACCGCGACGCGGTGGTCATCTCGACCCGGCTGGAGCCTGGCCCGACCGGGTCGGCGGCGGCGACCCGCGGCCTGAAGGTCTACGTCCGGTACGACGCGACCGTCAACGGCAACGGCGGCGGCGGGTCGAGCAACGGCGGGGCCGACGACGCCGTCGTGGACCCGGCCACCACGGCGCTGGTCAGCTCGGACCCGAACACGGAGACCAACGCGACGAACCGCGACTACGCCGTCCCGCTGTACGGCGCGGTGCGCGCCGACCGGCCGTTCCTGACCGCCAGCAGCGGCTACGCCGGCACCGAGAGTGACGGGCTGGCCCAGCTCGACGCGGACCGGATGCTGGCCACGACGTACGAGCAGGCTCCGGACGGCAACGTGGTGCAGACCGGGCAGGTGGACGTCGGCGGCGACGGCCGGTTCACGCTGGCCCTCGGCTACGGGCAGTCCGCGGCGTCCGCGATCGGGGTCGCCGGCGCTTCGGCCCGCGCACCGTTCGCCCGGACCGCCGGCCGCTACGTGCAGACCTGGCGGGAGTACGACCAGCGGCTGCGGCCGCCGCCGACGCGGTTCCCAGGGCTGTCCCGCGCGGAGGCCGACCGGCTCCGCTCGGCGTACTGGCTGTCGGCGAACGTGCTCAAGGCCAGCGAGGACAAGACGTTCCCGGGCGCCGTGGTCGCGTCGCTCGCCAGCCCGTGGGGGCAGGCGGTCAGCGCGGGTGAGACCCCGGACGGCAAGCCGGTCTACTTCGGCTCCTACCGCGAGATCTTCGCCCGCGACCTCTACGAGTCGTTCACCGGGCTGATGGCCAGCGGTGACCTCGCCACCGCCCGGGCCACGGTGCGGTTCCTGTTCGAGCGGCAGCAGCTGGCCGACGGCCGGTTCCCGCGCAACTCGCTGGTCAACGGCGAGCTGGCGCCCGACTCCGGCGGCGACCAGCTGGACGAGACGGCGTACCCGATCCTGATGGCCTACCAGGCGGGCCTCCAGGGCGACGAGGCGTTGTGGAGCGACCACGTGCGCAAGGCCGCGGACTTCGTCGTCTCGCACGGCCCGTCCTTCGGCTCCGAGCGGTGGGAGGAGCAGGGCGGCTACTCGCCGTCGACCATCGCGGCCGAGATCGCCGGGCTCGTCGCGGCCGGCCGGATCGCCGACGCGAACGGCGACCACGCGGCCGCGCGTGTCTACCGCGCCACCGCCGACCACTTCCAGCGCAGCATCAAGGGCTGGACGGTCACCACCACCGGTCCGTACGCGACCGGCCGCTACTTCATCCGGCTGTCCAAGAACGGCGACCCCGACGAGGCCATCTCCTACAACCTCGGCAACGGCGGCCCGGACGCCGACCAGCGGGCGGTCATCGACGCCGGCTTCCTCGAGCTGACCCGGCTCGGCATCCTGCCCGCGAACGACGCCGACGTACGCCGCTCGCTGCCGGTCGTGGACGCGACGATCCGGCGCGACACCGCGAGCGGACCGGGCTTCTACCGCTACGGCACGCCACCGACCCGACCACGACGGCCGGCACCGAGGACGGGTACGGCGACTGCTACGAGCCGGACGCCACCAACTGCGCACCCTCCGGGAAGCCGTGGCCGACCGGCAACTCCGGCTCCGGTCACGTGTGGCCGGTGCTGAACGGCGAGCGGGCCGAGCAGCTGCTGCAGACCGGCGACCGCGCCTCCGCGTCCCAGCTGCTGCTCGGGATGCAGCGGTTCTCCTCCGGGATCGGGCTGGTGCCCGAGCAGGCCTGGGAGAACCCGGACCTGGCCGCCTCGCCGTACGGCACCGACCCGACCACCGCGTCGATCGGCTTCGTCGACGGTGGTGCCGCGGGCTCGGCCTCGCCGCTGACCTGGGCGCAGGCCCAGCAGGTGCGGCTGACCCAGAGCCTGGGCGGGTCGCGGCCGGTGGAGCAGCCGGCGATCGTGCGGCAGCGGTACCAGCCGCGACCGCCGGCCGTGGCCGCGGTCGAGGTCACGGCTCCGGCCGACGGCGCCGAAGTGACGACCGCGACCGTCGACGTCGCCGGTACCGCGACGCCCGGGGGCCACCGTGGACATCGCCTCCACCGCCGTCGACACCGGCGGCGCCACCTCCGTGGAGACCGTGACGGCGGCACCCGACGGCGCGTTCGCCGCCACCGTGCCCAGCCCCTTCGGCACCTCCGTGATCACGGTCGCCGTGACCACGAGGGGCGGCGCCACCGGCTACGCGCGGCGCACCGTGGTCTCCGACTTCATCACGGGCACGACCGTCCTCGACGTGACCGACCCGACCGGCGACGACAACGGGCCCGGGACGTTCGCCTACCCGACGGCGGACGACTTCCAACCGGGTGCCTACGACATCGAGCGGTTCCAGGTGATCGTCTCCGGCGACCAGGCCGTGCTCCGCCTGCGCACCCGCGACCTGTCGCCGACGTTCGGCTCACCGCTCGGTGCGCAGCTGGTCGACGTCTTCGTGCACACACCGGACGCGACCACGACCTCGACCGCGCCGCCGTTCGCGAGCCGCAACTACACGATTGCCGACTCCTCGGCCTGGAGCCGCCGGATCGAGGTGCAGGGCTTCGCGAGCTCCGGTCTTCGTGGACGCCGACGGCCAGTCGCTCGGGACGGTGTCGGTGACGGCCAGCCAGGCCTCCCGGTACATCACGATGTTCGTGCCGCTCGAGGCGCTCGGCACGCCCGGCCCCGGCTGGTCGTTCAGTGTGGTGCTGCACGGGCAGGACGGATTCAGCGGCGACCAGGCCCGCGGATTCCAGCCGCTGCCGCAGGACTTCCAGTTCGGCCTGTGCTCGGATGCGACCGTGGTCAGCCCGATCTGCGGCTCGGACCCGGCCGCGGCGCCGAAGGCCATGGACGTGATCACTCCCGCCGGTGTCGACCAGGCCGTCGAGCTCGACCCGACACTCGGGCCGGTACGGATCGCCGGAGTACCCGTCGACTGACCCGCACGGGGCGGTCCTGTTTGGCCGGCGCGGGTCTGGGCATGCTGCGTGTCATGACGTTCGCGCTCGTGCCCAGCGACATGACCGCGGCCAGCGCGGCGGTCAGCGACGCCAGCAGCGAGGCCCGGAAGGCCCACGGCGCCGATGCACTGGCGACGCTGGCGGCCGCCATGCCCGGAAGCTCGACCGCGGCGTACCTGCCCGAGCTCGGCGGCCTGTGGGAGGCAGGGGTCACCGGCTGGTGCGATCGGCTGGACCGGTTCCGCGCCGGCATCGACGCGACCACCCGGGACGGCACGAGCACGGACGCCGGCGTCGGCGGCCTGTTCGGCGGACTGCTCGGGACGCCGTAGTGGTCAGCTACGCCGACGTGCGTCGCTGGGACCCCGCCGGTCTGGCCAGCGCCAGCACGGACCTGAGGTCGGACCTCAAGTCACTGGAGAAGGCCAAGGACGAGCTCGAGACCGAGGCGGTGCCGGACTCGTTCATGGGCATGGCGGCCTTCTTCGCAACGGCACAGAAGGCCGCCCTGGTCGCCAGCATGTCGACGCACGTGGAGGAGGCGACCTCGTTCGAGAGGGCCATCTACACCGCGCAGAGTGGCGTGGCGTCGCTGAAGCGCGATGTCGAGTCCATCGACTCCGACGCCCGTGCCCACGAGTTCGAGATCGGCGGCGACGGCAGCGTCACCGACGTCTCCCAGCCGATGCAGTTCACCTCGATCCGTGCCGCTGAGGCTCACACGGAGGAGCGGGTGCGGCTGCGCGACGCGCTCGTGGAGCGGGTCGAGCGCGCGCTCGAGCGAGCCAACGAGATCGACGAGCAACTTCTCTGGTCGGTGCCGCGCCACTCCTTCAGCGACGGCGAGGGCGAGGTCGACGACCCGACGGGCCAGGGCGAGCACTTCGGGTTGGACGGTCCGGTCGACCTCAGCGACGACGCCTTCGACCTCTCCCAGGTCGTGCAGGGCCGGATCGGCGACTGCTGGTTCCTGGCCAGCGCCGCGGCGGTCGCCGCCAACGACCCCGACTTCATCCGCGACCACATCCAGTACAACCCCGACGGCAGCTACACCGTCACGCTCTACGAGGACGGCGAGCCGGTCGACGTACGCGTGGAGGCCTCCACCATCACGGACGGCGTCACCGGTCCGGACGACGAGCCGACCTGGCTGTCGATCTACGAGAAGGCGGCCGCCTCCCACCTGGGCGGCGACTACCACGACATCGACTCCGACCAGATCTCACGGGGGCTGGAGATGATCACCGGGCGCGACACCGACAGCGACGGCGACCGCGGCCTGGACGACATCCGTGACGACCTCGACGACGGCCGCACCCTTGTCGTCTCGACCGAGAGCGACAGCGACTCCCCGTGGAACCCCTTCGACACCGCGGTCGACGACGACAACGTGGTGCCCAACCACGCCTACGTGATCGAGAGCGTCGAGGAGCGCGACGGCGAGACGATCGTCCGCCTCGTGAACCCGTGGGGCGCCGAAGGCGGTACCGGGGGCGACGGCCACTTCAAGGACGGCGTGCTGGAGTTGACCGAGGACGAGTTCCACGAGAACTTCGACACCACCACGAGCATCCCGAGGAGCTGAGATGACCACGAACTCCTCACCCACCGACACCGTGCGAGCCGCTCAGGGGTCCCAGCCGCACTTCGCCGGGCTCCGGGTCGGCATCATGCGCGTCGGCGAGCACCAAGGTCGCCGCAAGGCGAGATTGTGGGTCAACGGCGCCGACACGCACCTGCGCGTGGACCTGGTCGAAGGCGAATCCCAGCACCTCACGGGCCACGGCACCCTCAGCCTCGACGCGGTCCACCTCGCCGTCTCCCGGGCGACGCGGCGAGGTGACCCTGACGTTCCTGGCCGACGATGCCTAGGGGGCGTGCGGGCGTACGGCGATGGGCAGTCGCGGCGCTGCTGGCGAGCGTGGCGGCGCTCTCCGCCTGCGAAGACGAGACCGGACCCGACCCGGCGCCGCGACCCGACCCCGTGGCGGAGCCGACCGTCGACGCCGAGCAGGCCCAGCAGACCTACCACCCGCTGGTGGCCGACGTGGTCGATGCCGTCGCGGAGGTCTCCGTGCCCGGAAAGCCCGACGGCAACCCCGAGGTCATCTACTACGACGGCGCGCTCGAGAGCTGCGTCTACGCCTCCCTGCGCTACGAGTTCGACACGGTCTTCGGTGAGAGTGACAGCGCGTCGTGGGACGACGTACGGGCCGCCGTCGAGCAGGTGGTCGAGCCCGAGGGCTTCGAGCTCACCGAGCAGCTCGACATCCCCGGCGGGTACAACGGCTTCGAGGCCGCGACCGACGACGGCACCCGCCTCGAGGTGCTGTCCAAGCTCGGCAAACCCAGCACGATCTCGCTGGACGCGCCCGTACTGGGCGACTGCAACCGCGAGGGCTCCGACCCGTTGCCACCCCTGCCAAGCTGACCTGAGGTCAGTCGCCGGCCGGGGCGTGCGCCGCGCGGCGGTCGCATGTATCTGCGTCTCCACAGCTCGGTCCTTATCGTCACTGGCGGTCCCGCACGCGGGCTAGGGTCCTGCGATCAGCAGGGGGCCGCCCCGGACAGGGGATCCTCCATGGCACGCCGAACCGTCGCAGTCTCGCTCGTCATCGCCGCAACACTGGCCGCCGCTGGGCCGGTCGGTCTGCTCCGAACGGGGTCCGCATCCGCCGTCGCGGCCGTGCCGGGAGCGCCGGACGGTGTGTTCGACCTGACCTCCGTGGACTGGTTGTCCTACCGCAACCAGTCCTCCGGGCAGTTCCACGACACCTACCTGGACCGCCGTTCGGCGTACCTCCCCCTCGATCTCGACATCGACACCGAGGACGACTACGAGGTCGGCTCGGTCTGGCAGCTCAATCGGGACGAGCGCGACTGGCTGGTCAAGCGCAACCTCACCGGGACGGCCTACAAGGACTACTGGGAGGACGCGCGCGACGATGGGTACCGGCCGACCGAGATCGAGACCTACCGCGACGGCGGCCGCAAGTGGGCCGGCCTGTGGGTGGAGAACGTCGAGGGCTACACCTGGGCATCGCACCGCGGCCAGACCGGCGCCGAGTTCGACGACACCGTCGACGAGCACCGCGCGGATGGCCTGATGCCGGTGGACTTCGACGAGTACCTCGTCGACGGGAAGCGTCGCTACGCCAGCGTGTGGGTGCAGAGCACGGTGCGCGACTGGGATCTGGTCCGGGACCGCACGTCGGGCCAGTGGGCCGACATCTTCAGCTCCCTCAGCGGGCGCTACCGGGTGCTGGCGTTCGAGTCCCTCGAGCTGGACAACGACAAGCAACGGTACGGCGGGATCTGGGTCAGCAACGACAACGGACGCGGTTGGGCCGCCCGGCGCGACATGTCGTCGAAGGGCTTCTCGAACTGGTGGTACCGCTACCGCGACCTCGGCTACCGGCTGGTCGGCTACAACCGCTACGAGACCGACGACGGCACCCGCTACTCCGGCGTGTGGCGGCAGAACACCGAGCGGCCGAACTGGCCCTTGAAGGACGACATCGACGAGATGGTCGCCGACCAGCTGGCCGCTGACGATGCACCCGGGGTCGCCGTGGCGATCTACCACCACGGCATCCCCGTCTACCTCCGCGGCTTCGGCGACGCGAACGTCGACGACGACATCTGGATGGACTCCTCCCACATCAGCTCGACCGCGTCGGTGAGCAAGGCCGTCGCCGGTGTGCTGACCATGCGGATGGTCGAGCAGAACCTCATCGACCTCGACGACCTGACCGAGGACTGGGTGCCGGCGATGCCGAACCACCACACCCATACCGTCGGCCAGCTGCTGTCCAACCGCGGCTGCGTGCGGCACTACAACACCGGCGCCTCGGACGTGGACGAGGACGACTACGACACGGCGCTGGAGGCGTCCGAGGAGTTCTGGGACGACTCCTTGCTGTGCGACCCGACCACCGACGACGAGGACCACTACAGCACGCACGGCTACACCCTGCTCGGCGCCGCCCTCGAGGCGGCCGGCGGCGACGACGTGAAGGGCCTGGTCCGCAGCCAGCTCACCAACCCGTTCGACCTGGGCACGCTTCGCCCGCAGACCGACTCGGGTCACCGGATGTCGCTCTACGACGACGGCGACGAGGAGGACGCGCCGAACAACGACTGGAAGGTGCTCGGCGGCGGTATCGACTCGTCCACCGACGATCTCGCCCGGTTCGGCGCGCGGCTCGCCGCCGGACAGATCCTGAACAGCACGTCGTTCGCGACCATGTGGATGCCGCCGACTCCGGCCAGCAACTACGCCATGGGGTGGAACACCGGCTCCGTGGACGGCACCCAGGTCGTCGCCAAGGACGGCAAGCAGGTCGGCGTCCGCTCCTACCTCCGGATCTACCCCACCAGAGACATCTCGGTCGCCGTGATCATGAACGACAGGACCGCAGGCGCCGTCGGCCTGGGCCAGAGCATCGGAGACTTCGTCCTCGACAACACGACCCCTTGAGCCTGGGACGCGGAAGTCGTCGCCACCCCACACGACCGGACGTGCTCAACGTGCGTGGCTGTGCTCGCTGCCCTCGCACCAGCGGTGCAGCAACTCGGCGTAGATCTCGACCGCCTCGTCGACGCGACTCAGCGAGCACCACTCGTTGGCGACGTGGCATTGGTCCGGCTCGCCAGGCCCGAGGACGACCACGGGCACCGATGTCGCACCGCTGTTGGCGAGCAGCGTGACCAACGCGGAGGCGTCTGTGAAGTAGCGAGCAGGCTCTGCCGGGTCGGCTGGGGCGCCCACCACGGCGAGGGACGCCGCCACCAGCCCGACGAACGCGTCGTCGAGGTCGGTGTCCACCGGCGGCAGCACGACATGGTCGGCGACCCGCACATCACCACCGACCACCAAGCCGACCAAGTCGCGGACCCGATCACCGGAGAAGGCGGGCACCGTGCGGACGTCGAGGAGCAGCTCCGCAACGTCGGGTACGACGTTGGGCTGCACGCCACCGCGGAGTACACCGACGTTGGCGGTGACCGGACCGAATCGAGGATCCGTCGGCCACTCCGAGTAGTCGTGCAGGGCCACAGCCGCCCGGGCCACCTTGACCGCCGCGTTGTCACCCAGCTCAGGGGTCGAGCCGTGGGCCGCCTTGCCGGCCGCGGTCAGCCGCATCCAGTGGGCGCCCTTGTGACCGGGTACCAGCCGGTTCTGGGTCGGCTCGGCGACGACCAGCGGACCACCGCGGGCCAGCTCAGACGCGGGGATCTTCAGCGCGCCTGTGCACCCGGTCTCCTCGCCCGAGGTCAGCACCACCTGCACTCCCCGGCAGTCGTGGGCGTGCCGGGCGTGTTCGGTGACAGCCACCACCAGCGCGGCGACCCCGGACTTCATGTCGCTGGTTCCGCGACCGACCATCCGGTCCCCGTCGGTCTCCGCTGCGAACGGGTCTGTCTCCCAGTCGTCCCGGTTCACGGGGACGACGTCCAGGTGCCCAGTGAAGGTGAGCGGCGTCGACCCGCCGGTGCGTGCGACGTACTGCTCCCGGCCCGGCTCGAACTCGATGAACCTACCCTCGACGCCCGCCTCGCCCAGCAGCTCTGCGGCGTGTCGGGCGAGCGAGGCCTCGTCAGCCGCCACGGTGTCCCGGCGGACGAGGGTGGCCAGGAGTTCGGTGGCGGCGCTCACTTCAAGATCGACCCCTTGGTCTCCGGCAGCGACAGGGTCGCGAGGAACGCGATGACCGCACCGACGGCGACGTACCAGAAGAACCAGCTGCTGTGCCCGGCGTCCCCGAGCCACTGGATCACGAGTGGCGCGGTGCCGCCGAAGATGGCAACGGTCAGGTTGTACCAGGCGCCGATGCCCAGGCCGCGCAGCTCGGTCGGGAACAGTTCGCTCATGATCGCCGGCGCGATGGAGCTCAGCATCGCGTAGAACCCGAGGCCGAAGCAGAACACCAGCAGCACCGCACCGAACGAGGCGCCGGGCTCGATGAGCTTCGACATCGGCACAACGAGAATCGCGATCGCCCCCGACCACACCAGCATCTGCGGTTTGCGGCCGAATCGGTCGGCCGTCCATCCGAAGGGATACTGCAGCACGACGAACAGGGCGGTCGCGATCGACAGTGCCGTGAACACCATGCCGTCATCGAGGCCCTGTTGCTCAACCGCGAACGGGGTCAGTGCGGAGAAGAACGTGTAGTAGCACAGCGTCGAGAGCAACGTGAATCCGATCAGCTGCGCCACCGCGCGCGGGTGCTCACGGATCGTGAGCATCAACGGGTTGCGAAGCGCACGGGCCTTCTCTGCGTTCTCAGCGAACTGCTCGGTCTCGGCCATGTCGCGGCGCAGCCACAGACCGACCAGGCCGAGCAGGCCACCGACCAGGAACGGGATCCGCCAGCCCCAGCTCGCGAGCTGGTCGTCGCTCAAGTTGTCGGCGAGGAGCGCACCGAGCAGCGAAGCGATCAGCACCGCCGACCCGGTGGAGATGTAGAAGAACGATGAGTAGCGACCGCGCCGGTCTGGCGGCGCGATCTCGGCCAGATACGCCGAAGCGTTGGACACCTCACCGCCGAGGGACATGCCCTGGCCGATGCGGGCGAGGAGAAGCAGGATCGGTGCCAGCCAGCCGACCGCCGAGTACGTCGGCAGGATCGCGATCACCAGCGAACCGCCGGCCATCAGCCCGATGGTCAGCAACATCGCCTGCTTGCGGCCGCGCAGATCGGCGAAGCGGCCCAGCAACATGCCTCCGAGCGGCCGGAAGAAGAAGGCGAGGGCGTACGTCGCGAAGGTGGCGAGGAACGCCAGTGACTCGTTGCTGGCAGGGAAGATCTGAGTGGCGAAGTAGATCGAGAACGTGGCGTAGACCGTCCAGTCGTACCACTCCACCGCATTGCCGACGCTCGCGGCGATGAGGGTCCGAATCGGCAACCGGTGTGGCGCTACCTCCCCGGCGGTCCTGGTGCTCGAAGTGGACGTCGTCCGGCCATCGCTCATGCTGAACTCCCGAGATCGATTTCCCTCGCCGCGTACCCAATCGCACGCGCGGCGAAACGAACCAGTTGGCCGCGGCTAGGAGGAGAGCAGCTTCCAATGTCCTTCGGAGACGACCTCGACGGTGCCATCGACCACCTTGATGGCCGTCTCGTCGTCCATCGCGTAGGCGGGACCCGAGATGCCGGCAGCCCATTGTTCCGCCTCGGCCATGGAGTTTCCCGGCATGCCGTCCTGAGCCAGGTGCGGACAGATCGAGAAGTCAACGACGCCCAACGTGCTGTCGTCACCGGTCGGCGGCCGCCACTGGATGAAGTCGTCCCCGACCTCGGGAGTCATCACCATGCTCCCCGCGCTCAGGCCCACCCAGACCGTCTCGCTCAGCGACGAGAGCAGGTCAGCCAGCCCGGACTGCCGCATCCAGTGGCACAGGTAGAGGACGTCGCCGCCCGCCGCCAGCAAGACGTCGGTTTCCCTGACCAGGGGCACCCAGCGCTCCTCGTCGATGCTGGGCAACGCGGTGAGCTCCAGCACCCCGACGGACTTCCAGCCCAGGTCGACCATCGGATTGTCGGAATTTCCGCTGATGAACTGCCAGGCCCTGACGCCAGGGCCGACCCAGGGGTGCCCGTACTGCGCGGTGGGGATACAGAGGGCGGTGGAGTCGGCGATCGGCTTGCCCAGCAGGTCGACCAGCGCCTCGCGGATACTCGCGTTCGTGACGCCCCCGGACGTGAGAAGGAGCTTCAAGATGCCTCCCGACAACAGTGCGATGAATGGGTGTGGCGTACAGACCGGTGGCCAGCGCCAGAATCATCGCTGTTGAACGCCAACGAACCGGCCGATTGCCGGTTGGATCCAGTCCTGGCCGGCGCGTCGACAGGCGGCGTATCGACTCATGTCGACGAACACATCGGTGCGCCATGAGTGTGGGCGTTCACCGGGCGACGAGTCACAGATCCTTTCGCATCAGGTGGTTGGTGTGTCCCGGCGGGAAATCTGTCTCGCGGCCGTAGACGACGTAACCACATCGGGCGTAGAAGTCTGGCGCCTGGAACTCCCACGTGTTGAGCTTGGCCCAGCGGCAACCGCGCTCGCGGGCTCGCTCCTCGACAGCAGTGAGAAGCCGACGCCCGAGTCCGTTGCCTCGGTGGCTCAGGCGCACCCACATCATGTCGACCGTCAGCCATTGCCACACGTCAACGGTGCTGCCGACGCAGCCGCCCAACAGCTCACCGTCGTCGTCAACCGCGTAGGCCGCGACCGGTCTCGCCGGGAGGTTCTCCGGCTCGAACCGCCGACGGATCGCCACCGACGCCTCCTGGTTGTGCTCCACAAGGCGTTCGGTGGTCTCTTCCTCGCGATGCTGGTCCGGACCACACTCGATGCGCCAAATCACTCTCCAAACTTCTCGCGACGGAGCCAGAAGGGTCAATCTGATTCACCGCCACTCGACCACCCGGTGGTGGGTGGCTCAGCTGACGAGCAGGCGCAGGGCGGCGGGGGAGACCTTCGCGCGGACGGCGGAGCCGGTGTTCAGCCAGGCGGGCGGCTCGCCGCGGTGGTTGGCGACGTCGGCTTCGATGAGGACGCCGTTGCAGTTGAGGATGACGCCGGTGTGGGCGCCGCGGAAGACGAGGGCCTCGACCTTGCCGGGGAGGTGGTTGGTGCGGTCCGGGCCGCTGGGACCGGGGGTGACGGTGCCTTCGAGGGGGGCGACCTCGACCCGTTCCGGGCGGACCATGAGGGAGACCTTGTCGCCGACGGCGGGGTCGTGCTCGCAGGGGCCGACGGCGAGGGGAGTGTCGAGGACGACGCAGGTGAGGCCGTCGGGGTCGACGGCGGTGACGGTCGCGGGGAAGAGGTTGGTGGTGCCGAGGAACGTGGCGACGTAGGAGTTCGCGGGCTGCGAGTAGACCTCGGACGGCGTACCGACCTGCATCACCTTGCCGCCGTGCATGACCGCGAGGCGGTCGGACATGGTGAGCGCCTCCTCCTGGTCGTGGGTGACGTAGACGAAGGTGGTGCCGACCTCGCGCTGGAGCTGGCGGAGCTCGAGCTGGAGCTGCTTGCGGAGCTTGGCGTCCAGGGCGCCCATCGGCTCGTCGAGCAGGAGCACGGTCGGCGAGAGGACGAGCGCGCGGGCCAGCGCGACGCGCTGCTGCTGGCCGCCGGAGAGCTGGTAGGGCTTGCGCTTAGCGAACGACTCCATCTGCACGTGGGCCAGCGCCTCGCCGACCCGGCGCTTCGTCTCCTGCTTGGTGCAGCGCTGGTAGCGCAGCCCGAAGGCGACGTTGTCGAAGACGTCGAGGAACGGGAAGAGCGCGTAGGACTGGAAGACCGTGTTGACCGGCCGCTTGTGCGGAGACACCTCGGCGAGGCTCGCGCCGTCGAGGTGGATCGAGCCGCCGTCGGGCTGCTCGAAGCCGGCGATCATCCGCAGCGTCGTGGTCTTCCCGCACCCGGACGAGCCGAGCAGCGAGAAGAACTCGCCCGCCCCGATCTCGAGGTCGATGCCGTCGACCGCCACCGCGTCGCCGAACTTCTTCTCCAGCCCGGTCAGCGACAGCGCCCCGCTCATCGCTCGCCCGCTCCGGTCAGCCGAGAGGCGAGGTACTCGCAGTTCGCGACGAACCGGTCGACGTCCTCGTCGGTGTGCTGCACCGACATCAGCCACTGCTCGACCTTGCCCCACGGCGGCAGGAACGCGCCGCGGTTGTGCTGCACGAGCCAGTGCGCGTGCCCGTAGCGGCCGTCCAGCCCGAGGAAGTCGCGGAAGTTCCGGATCGGCTGCGGCAGGAACGAGATGCAGCCCTTGGCGCCGGCGGTCACCACCCGCCACGGCAGGTCGTGCCGGTCGATCACGTCCTGGAGGCCGTACGCCATCCGGTCACGCAGGCGATCGAGGTGTGCGTACGCCGCGGGCGTGAGCACCTCGGTCAGCATCGCGCGGGCGGACGCCATCGCCAGCGGGTTGCCGTTGAACGTGCCGACCTGCTCGTAGCGGCCGTCGGCGATCATCGACATCACCTCGGTGCTGCCGCCGATCGCGGCCGTGGAGATCCCGCCGCCGATCGCCTTCGCCAGGCAGACCAGGTCGGGGGTCACGCCGTACATCCGGGTGACGCCGCCCGGCCCGACGGTCAGGCCGGTCTTCACCTCGTCGAAGGTGAGCAGTGCGCCGTGCCGGTGCAGCAGCTCCTTGAGCCCGGCGAGGTAGCCCTCCATCGGGTGGATGATGCCGGCGTTCATCATCACCGGCTCGAGGATCATCCCCGCGACCTCGCCGGGATGCTCGGTCAGCACCCGCTCGACGGCCGCGAGGTCGTTGAACGGGACGACGGTGACCAGGTCCATGATCGCGGCGGGGATGCCGCTGTTGTCGGGAACGTTGTGCGGCCGGTCGGCCGGCCCGATGTCGTCGTCGGCCTCGGGCAGCACCGACACCACGACCGAGTCGTGGTGTCCGTGGTAGCAGCCCTCGACCTTGATGATCCGGTCCCGCTCGGTCGCCGCGCGCATCAGGTGGACGGCGTCCATGGTGGCCTCGGTGCCGGAGTTGCCGAACCGCCACAGCGGCTGGTCGAACCGCTCGGCCAGGTTGTCGGCGACCACGATCGCGTCCTCGGACGGCTGGGCGAAGTGGGTGCCGCGGGTGACCCGCTCCTGCACCGCCGCCACGATCGCGGGGTGCGCGTGCCCGGCCAGGGACACGCCGTACCCGCCGTGGAAGTCGGAGTACTCGAACCCGTCGACGTCGTACAGCTTCGAGCCGCTGCCGTGGCTGATCCAGACCGCCTGCGGCTCCGCGATCTGCCAGTTCGAGGTGGCGGCGCCGGCCAGCCGGTGCGCGCGGTCGCGGAAGGCCCGGCTCTGTGGCTGGCGGGCGACGAAGGCGTCTGTCTCCTCCTCGATGACGGCGTCGAGCTGGTCGGACAGCACGGTGGTGGTGACGGTCATCAGAGGGCTCCTCGCCCGGCGCTAGATCAGCAATCGAGATGATTGACTGACGGTTCAGTCTATGCGACGGTGGCGACCGGGAACAAGGATCGGATCCCGGGGTGGGAGGTTCGGTTGGCAGGCTCTGCGGATCGCTGGCCACCGTTCACGGCACACCCCGCGGTGGGTCGTCGCTCCCTGCTCAAGGGCAGTCTCGCCGCGCTCGCGCTGGCGCCGCTGCTGCAGTCGTGCGGCGACCCCGGCGTCGCCTTCAGCGGCGTCGAGCGGATCCCCGCGCCCGACGACCCGGTCCGCTGGCCGCTCAGCGACAAGCACCAGATCATCGAGTCCGGGCTCACCCCGGAGCCCGGAACCACGCTGAAGATCTACAACTACGCCGACTACCTCTCGCCCCGCGTGCTCAAGGACTTCGAGAAGAAGTACGACGTCGACATCCGGCTGTCGACCTTCAACGACGCCGACGAGGCGCTGACCAAGATCGCCACCGGGAACCTCGAGTTCGACCTGTACTTCCCGAGCTACGACTCGCTCGGCCGGCTGGTCACCGCCGAGCTGCTCCGCCCGCTCAACCAGGACTACCTGACCAACACGCCCAACCTGTGGGCCGGCTTCCGCGACCCCTGGTACGACCTCGGCGGGCTCTACACCCGGCCCTACACGATCTACAGCACCGGCATCGGCTGGCGGACCGACCGGGTCCTCGAGGAGGTCGGCGACCGCCCCAACCCGTACGACGTCTTCTGGGACACGCAGTACAAGGGCGACATGGCCATCCTCGACGACTGGCACACCGCCATGGGCATGGTGCTGCTGCGCAACGGGCTCGACATGAACACCACCGACGAGGGCGACATCTCGGTGATTCGCGAGCAGCTGCTCGAGCTCGGCAACACGATGGACCCGCAGGTGACGATCGGCCAGTACACCGACCTCCCCGGCGGCAAGTACGGCCTGAGCCAGACGTGGTCCGGCGACGCGATCAACACGCAGTACTACCTCCCGGACAACGTCCCGGTCGAGGTCATGCGCTACTGGTTCCCCGACGACGGCAAGGGCGGCGTCGACAACGACCTGGTCGTCTGCCTGGCCCAGGGCAAGAACCCGGTCGCGGCGCACGTCTTCATCAACGACCTCCTCGACGAGGGCATCGCCGAGACCAACTTCGGGTTCACCGGCTACCAGCCGCCACTGACCGCGTTCACCCCCGAGACCCTGGTCGAGAACGGCTACGTGCCGAAGAACCTCGAGCGGGCCGTCGTCACCGAGCAGGACTTCAAGACCGGGGTGCCGCTGCTCCAGCTGCCGGCCATCGCCGACGTGGCGTACCACCAGATCTGGCAGGAGTTCAAGGCCGGTGGCTGACCACGAGCGCCCGCCCGGGAACCGGCTCCTGTGGCCGGTGCTGGCGCTGCCCGGCATCGTCTGGATCGCGCTGCTGTTCGTGGCCCCGCTCTACGTCGTGCTGGCCATCCTGTTCGGCGGGGTCGACCCGATCCTGCGCCAGCCGGTGCCGGTCTGGAACCCGTACTACTGGAACTTCGCGCAGTTCGAGTACGTCTGGGAGCACATCGTCGGGGCGGACGCGTTCTTCCGTCCCGCGCTGGTGCGCACGGTCGCGTACGTCGGGATCGCGACCCTGCTCTGCCTGGTCATCGCCTACCCGGTCGCCTACTACACCGCTCGCTTCGCCGGCCGGTGGAAGGGCGTGCTGCTGGCCGCCCTGATCGCGCCGTTCTGGATCAGCTACATGATGCGGATGCTGGCCTGGGTGAACCTGCTGCAGACCGACGGCCTGGTCAACAAGACGCTCAGCATGGGCGGGATCTTCGACGTCCATGTCGACTGGCTGGGCGGCCGGCCCGAGACGGTGATCCTCGGCCTGGTCTACGGCTACGTGCCGTACATGATCCTGCCCCTCTTCGCCGGGCTGGACCGCACGCCCGCCTCGGTCCTCGAGGCCGCCCGCGACCTCGGCGCCAGCCGCTGGGAGACGTTCCGCCGGGTCACCTGGCCGCTGAGCCGGAACGCCGTGATCGTCAGCCTCCTGGTCACCAGCCTGCCGATGCTGGGTGACTACTTCACGACCGACCTGCTGTCCGGGGCGCCCGAGACGTCGATGATCGGCAACCTGATCAACAACACCGTGCTCACCCCCGGCCAGACCGGCCAGGCCGGCGCGTTCGTGCTGCTGATCCTGCTGGTCTCGATCATCCCGATGATCGTCTACGTCCGCTCCACGCGGTCCGGAGCGGACGTGGCGTCATGAGCATCCTCGGCTGGTACCGCAACCCGTGGCGCAAGCCGCGGGTGCTGGCCGCGATCACGCTGCTCTACCTCGCCTGGTCGCTGCTTCCGGTCCTGGTCGCCGTGCTGTTCTCCTTCAACGCCGGCCGCTCGCGCACCACCTGGCAGGGGTTCTCGACCCGCTGGTACTACGGCGACCCGCTCCGCTCGGTCTGGAACGACGCCAGCCTGCACACCGCGCTCACGCACACCCTGCTGCTCGGCGTGCTGGCCACCGCCATCACGGTCCCGATCGGCGTCGCGCTGGCGCTCGGGCTCGACCGCTGGCGCGGCCCGATCCCGGCCGGCGCCAACCTGGCCGTGCTGGTCTCGTTCGTGCTGCCGGAGATCCTGATCGCGGTCTCGCTGCTGTTCGTGGTGACCGTGCTCGCGACGCCGGTCGACCTCGGCACCAGCGGCCAGGTGGTCGGGCTGGTCACCTACCAGCTCGCCTATCCGGTGGTGATCGTGCGCAGCCGGCTGCTGACCATCGGCCGCGACTACGAGGAGGCGGCCATCGACCTCGGCGCCTCGCCGGGCGGCGCCCTGCGCCGGGTGCTGCTGAAGATGCTGCTGCCCGCGATCTTCGCCAGCGCCGTGCTGGTCTTCGCCGACGTGATCGACGACTTCGTGATCGTCCGCTACCTCTCCGGCGACGCCTCGACCGAGCCGGTGTCGGTGAAGGTCTACAACACCGCCCGGGCCGCGCCGACGCCCGCCCTGAACGCGCTGACCACGCTGCTGCTGCTG
The DNA here is from genome assembly GCA_963803235.1 of uncultured Actinomycetota bacterium. Lineage (GTDB taxonomy): Bacteria > Actinomycetota > Actinomycetes > Propionibacteriales > Nocardioidaceae > Nocardioides. The sequence goes on along the minus strand of CAWDLL010000006.1, from coordinate 153,339 downwards.
GCCTCGCTGCTCGCCGTGGTCGGCGGCTACCTCGCCTACCGCGCGTTCACCCGCGGTGAGAAGGAGTCCAGCAGACTCGACGTCTTTGCCGGCGAGGCGTAGTCTTGAACGACCGTTCAATGAAAGGCGAGAGCCCATGCTCGTCACTGGATTCGTGCCCCCCGCCCCCGTCGACGCCGCGCAGAACGCGCGCGCCCAGGCTCCGTTCGGCTCCAGCCGGATGCTGCCACGCGGCGCCTACCTCGATGATGCGGTGCTCGCGTGGGAACGCGAGCACGTCTTCGGCGGCTGGCAGTGCGTCGGCCGCGGCAGTGACATCCCCCCGGGCGGGATGAGCGCCGAGTCCGTCGGCGAGTACGGCGTCCTGCTCACGCGGGACAAGCAGGGCGAGCTGCGCGGCTTCGAGAACGCCTGCCGGCACCGCGGCCACGAGCTCCTTCCCTGCGGCTCGTCGTCGCAGGTCCGGGCCATCGTCTGCCCGTACCACGCCTGGAGCTACCGGATGGACGGCAGCCTGATCGGCGCCCCCGGCCACAAGGGCGTCGACCTCGACAAGGCGCAGTTCTCGCTGAAGCCCGTCCAGGTCCGCGAGTGGCACGGCTGGGTCTTCGTGGACCGGTCCGGCCGCGGCATCCCGTTCGAGGAGCACATCGGCGAGCTCGAGGACGTCGTCGGGTCGTACGGCGCCGGGGAGTTCGTCACCCCCGTCTCGCACGAGTACGACGTGGCGGCGAACTGGAAGGTGGTCATCGAGAACTACCAGGAGTGCTACCACTGCGCGATGATCCACCCCGAGCTGTGCGCCGTGAGCCCGCCCGAGAGCGGCGAGAACATCGAGAAGGACGGCAACTGGGTCGGCGGCTGGATGGACCTGCGCGACACGGCGCAGACCATGTCGCTCGACGGCCGCAGCGGCGGCACCGCCATCGCCAAGCTCGACGAGCACGAGAAGCGCACCGTCATGTACGTCGCGGTGCTGCCGAACCTGCTGATCAGCCTGCACCCCGACTACATCATGAGCCACCTGATGACCCCGATCTCCCCGGACCGGACCCGGATCCGCTGCTCGTGGGCGTTCCCGGCCGACGTCGCGAACGCCGAGGGCTTCGACCCGGCGTACGCCGTGGACTTCTGGGACATCACCAACAAGCAGGACTGGGCGGCCTGCGAGTCGGTGCAGCGCGGGATGAAGGCGCCGAACTTCGAGCCCGGCCCGCTCGCGCCGGTCGAGGACGGCGTCTACCACGTCGTCAGCTACCTCGCGAAGGCGTACGAAGGGTCCCCTGCCCAGGACGGCCTGAATCGCTGGCAGGGTGTCTCCATGTCCTACTACCTCAGCGTCGGCGACGTCCCGCCGAAGCGGCACACCCAGCATCGTGACCCGGACGGGCGGCTCTACCGCGAGGAGCTGATGGGCGAGGAGGGGTTCTCGTCCGACTCCTCGCTGCTCTACCACCGGGGCGTGCCGTCGGCGATCGTCGACAGCCAGGTGTGGGACATCGGCGACCAGACCCGGACGCCGAACCACCCGCTCAAGCCGCGGCACCTCAAGCTGCACTCGCTGTTCCCCGAGGGCACGACCGGCGACGCGGTCACCGGCCGGCGGCTGGTGCTCGGCAACAACGACGTGCGGATCAGCTATGTCGTCACCGGCGACGAGTCCTCGGGGCCGTCGCCGTACTACCGCAACGCGATCGGCGACGAGTGCGTGTACGTCGAGTCCGGCAGCGGCGTCGTCGAGACGCTCTTCGGGCTCGTGAACTACCGGGCCGGCGACTACGTCATCGTCCCGCGGGCCACGACGCACCGGTGGCTGCCCGCCGAGCCGTGCCGGCTCTACCCGATCGAGGCGAACAGCCACATCCACCCGCCGAAGCGCTACCTGTCCCGGTTCGGGCAGCTGCTGGAGCACGCGCCGTACTGCGAGCGCGACCTGCACCCGCCGGACGCGCCGCTCGTCGTGGAGGGCACCGACGTCGAGGTGCTGGTCAAGCACCGCACGTCGGCCGGGATCGTCGGCACCCGGATGACCTACGCGACGCACCCGTTCGACGTGGTCGGCTGGGACGGCTGCCTCTACCCGTACACGTTCAACGTCGAGGACTTCGAGCCGATCACCGGGCGGGTGCACCAGCCGCCGCCGGTGCACCAGGTCTTCGAGGGCTGGAACTTCGTGGTCTGCAACTTCTGCCCGCGGAAGGTCGACTACCACCCGCTGGCCATCCCGGTGCCCTACTACCACTCCAACGTCGACAGCGACGAGGTCATGTTCTACGTCGGCGGCGACTACGAGGCGCGCAAGGGGTCCGGCATCAACATCGGCTCCATCTCGCTGCATCCGGGCGGCTACGCGCACGGACCGCAGCCGTCCGCGATCGAGGCGTCGCTGGGCGCGGAGTACTTCGACGAGCTGGCGGTCATGGTGGACACGTTCGCGCCGCTCGACCTGGGCGAGGGCGGGCTCGCGGCCGAGGACCCGGCGTACGCCTGGACCTGGGCCGGACGTGGGCCGGACGCGGGCGGCGACGGCGACGGGGGACCGGCGGTCTTCTCCAACTCGTGACCGCTCCCAGCCGCCGGGTGAGCCGGGACAACGCCCTCGCGGGGGCGTCCTTCACGCTGGGCGGCTCGCTGTTCTCGATCGGCGCGTTCCTCGCCCAGACCGGGGCGGAGATCACCACCGTGAACGTCACCTACCTGGTCGGGGGCGTCTTCTTCAGCCTCGGCGGCTGGACGTCGATCGTGGTCACGGTCTCCCCGTCGCTCGGCCGGCGGAGCGCGGTCGTGCTGTTCGTCGGCACCCTGCTGTTCGCGGTCAGCCTGGTCGCGGCCTTCGCGGAGGGGCTGACCCCCCGTCAGTCGGACAGCTGGATCTGGTTCCCCGACATCCTCGGCTGCGTCTGCTTCCTGGCGTCCGGGCACCTCGCGATGCTGGACGTCGGGCACGGCCGGGTCCGGATCCTCCCGCGCGACCAGGACTGGTGGATCGTCGCGGTCAACCAGGTCGGGTCGGTGCTGTTCTTCCTCGCCGGCGTGGCCGCGTTCGTCCGCCCGGCCACGGACGACGCGATCAACGTCGACCTGGTCAACTGGGGGACGTTCATCGGCGCCGCCTGCTTCGCGGTCGCCGGACTCATCCAATTAGGGGGAGGTCTCGCCGGGATGCGCCGTGGTCGCATCGACGGATGACCACTTCCCAGCTCACCGACGCCCAGGCCGAGGCGCTCTACGGCAACCGGTTCCTCACCGAGGCCGCGCCGTCGACCCGCTTCCCCGACAGCGGGATGTCGCCCACCGACGCGATGCGCCTGGTGGACGTCGATCTCGCCATGGAGGGTGACCCCCAGCGCAACCTGGCCACGTTCGTCACCACCTGGATGGAGCCCGAGGCGCAGCGGCTCATCGCCGAGAACCTGCACCGCAACTTCATCGACCACGCGGAGTACCCGATCTCCGCCGAGATCGAGCAGCGCTGCGTGCGGATGCTCGCCGACCTCTTCAACGCACCCGGCCCGACCACCGGGTGCCGCACCCAGGGGTCGTCCGAGGCGATCATGCTCGGCGCGCTGTCCCTGAAGTGGAAGTGGCGGGAGCGGCAGCAGGCCGCCGGCCGCTCCGTGGACAGCCCGAACCTGGTCTTCGGCGGCGACGTGCACGTCGTGTGGGAGAAGTTCTGCCGGTACTTCGACGTCGAGCCGCGGATCGTGCCGCTCGCGGAGAACAAGTACACGATCGGCCCGGACGACGTGGAGCCGCACCTGGACGAGAACACGATCGGCGTCGTCGGGGTCCTCGGCACCACGTTCACCGGGCACATGGACGACATCGTCGGGATCAACCAGCTGCTGCTCGACATCAGGACGAAGCGCGACCTCGACATCCCGCTGCACGTCGACGGCGCGAGCGGTGGGTTCGTCTGGCCGTTCCTCTACCCCGACTCGCCCTGGGACTTCCGGCTGGAGCAGGTGCGCTCGATCAACGTGTCCGGGCACAAGTACGGCCTCGTCTACCCGGGCATCGGCTGGCTGGTCTTCCGCGAGGAGGCCGACCTCGCGCAGGACCTGGTGTTCTACGAGAACTACCTGGGCAAGACCGACGCGACGTTCACGCTCAACTTCTCCACGGGCGCCTCGATGGTGCTGGCGCAGTACTACAACTTCGTCCGGCTCGGCCGGCAGGGCTACACCTACGTGATGAAGCAGATGCAGCAGAACTCCCGCGCGCTGGCCGAGGGGCTGAGCAAGAGCGGCCGGTTCGAGGTGATCGGCGAGGGGCTCGAGCAGCTGCCGCTGGTGGCGTTCCGGCTCGCCGGTGACCACGCGACGTACGACGAGTCGGACATCGCCTGGCAGCTGTCGGCCGAGCGCGGCTGGATGGTGCCGGCGTACACGCTGCCGCCGAAGGCGGAGAACGTGAAGATCCTGCGGGCACTGGTGAAGGAGACGATGAGCCGCGAGCAGGTCGACCAGCTCACCCAGGACATCGCCGACGCCTGCGCCACGCTGGACGAGAAGGGCGGGATCAGCCACGTCGAGAAGAAGCAGGTCAAGACCGGCAGCGGCTACTGACCCGCCCGAGCGCGTTGCTGGCGCGGGTTGGGGTACCGCGACAGGATGGGACGCATGACGAGGCGGGCACCGAAGCGCGACATCGACGAGGCCGAGCTGGAGGTGAGCGGCGAGGCGCACGCCGCCGCGGGTGTGACCGCCGTGGCCGTGTCGATGAAGCGGGCGATCGAGCAGATGGGCGTCGGGCGCACCACGCGCACCCTGCTCAAGCTCAACCAGACCGACGGCTTCGACTGCCAGGGCTGCGCCTGGCCCGACCCCGCCCCGGGCGAGCGCGCGCACGCCGAGTTCTGCGAGAACGGCGCGAAGGCGGTCACCGAGGAGGCGACCCGGCGCAAGATCGGCCGGGAGTTCTTCGCCGCCCACCCGGTCGAGGAGCTCCGGGAGAAGAGCGACTACTGGCTGGGCCAGCAGGGACGGCTCACCGAGCCGATGGTGCTGCGGCGGGAGGCGACCCACTACCAGCCGATCGACTGGGACGAGGCGTACGCCATGATCGCGCTGCACCTGCGCGGGCTCGACCTCGCCGGACGAGGCGATCTTCTACACCTCGGGCAAGACCTCCAACGAGGCGGCGTTCGCCTACCAGCTGTTCGTGCGCGCCTTCGGCACCAACAACCTGCCGGACTGCTCGAACATGTGCCACGAGTCGACCTCGGTCGCGCTCGCCGAGGCGATCGGCATCGGCAAGGGATCGGTCAGCCTCCAGGACATCCACCACGCCGAGCTGATCGTGATCGCCGGCCAGAACCCCGGCACCAACCACCCGCGGATGCTCACCGCGCTGGAGAAGGCGAAGCGGAACGGCGCGAAGATCATCGCGATCAACCCGCTGCGCGAGGCCGGGCTGGTGCGCTTCAAGAACCCGCAGAAGGTCCGCGGCATCGTCGGCCACGGCACCGGACTGGCGGACCTGTTCCTCCCGGTCCGGGTCAACGGCGACCTCGCGCTCTTCCAGGCGATCGGCGCGCTGCTGCTGGAGTGGGGCTGCGTCGACAAGGAGTTCGTCGAGCAGTACACCACCGGCTTCGACGAGTGGGCCGAGAACGCTCGCAACCTCGACTGGGACGCCGTCCTGCGCGCGACCGGCCTCGAGCGCGTCGCTGATCGAGCAGGCGGCCGGGATGTTCCGCGACTCGGCCGCGACCATCACCTGCTGGGCGATGGGGATCACCCAGCACCGCAACGCCGTCGCGACGGTCAAGGAGTTCGTGAACCTCGCCCTGCTCCAGGGCAACATCGGCAAGCCCGGTGCCGGGCTGTGCCCGGTGCGCGGCCACTCCAACGTGCAGGGCGACCGCACGATGGGCATCTGGGAGAAGCCCCCGGAGCGCTTCCTCGACTCGCTGCGCGACGACGTTCGGCTTCGAGCCGCCGCGCGAGCACGGGTACGACACCGTGGCCGCGATCCAGGCCCTGCGCGACGGGAAGGCCCGGATCTTCATCGGGATGGGCGGCAACTTCGTCTCCGCCGCCCCGGACACCGAGGTGACCGAGGCGGCCATGCGCAACGCCGAGCTGACCGTGCACGTCTCCACCAAGCTCAACCGCTCGCACGTCGTCACCGGCGACGAGGCGCTGATCCTCCCGGCGCTCGGCCGTACCGAGAGGGACGCGACCGGCGGCCGGTGACCAGCGGGTCACCGTCGAGGACTCGATGTCCGCCGTGCACGCCTCGCGCGGGCCGCTCAAGCCCGCGTCGCCGCACCTGCGGTCCGAGGTCGACATCGTCTGCTCGCGTCGCGGAGGCGACGATCGGCGACCGGCACGGGATCCCGTGGTCGGCCTTCCGCGACGACTACGCCGAGATCCGGCACCGGATCGCGCGGGTCGTGCCCGGCTGCGCGTCGTACGACGAGAAGGTCGGCCAGCCGGGTGGGTTCGTGCTCCCGCACCCGCCGCGGGACTCCCGGACCTTCCCGACCAAGGAGGGCAAGGCGGTCTTCACCACCAGCCCGACCGACGTGCTGCACGTGCCCGAGGGACGGCTGCTGCTGCAGACGCTGCGGTCCCACGACCAGTTCAACACCACGATCTACGGGCTCGACGACCGCTACCGCGGCGTGAAGGGCGGCCGGCGCGTGGTCTTCGTGCACCCGGAGGACATCACCGCGCTCGGCCTCGCCGACGGTGACCTGGTCGACCTGGTCAGCGAGTGGAGCGACGGCTCGGAGCGGACCGCCCCGAACTTCCGGGTGGTGCCCTACGAGCAGCCGCGCGGCTGCGCGGCGGCGTACTACCCGGAGACCAACCCGCTGGTGCCGCTGGACTCCACGGCGATCGGCAGCAACTGCCCGACCTCGAAGTCGGTCATCGTCCGGCTCGAGCCGCCGGGTGGCGGCACCGGCGTCTCGAGCGACTCGGGCACCCTCGCCGAGGGCGGTGGCGGCAAGCGCACCGTCGAGCCTCCGCAGCTGGGCTGAGGCGGCCATGACCAACCCCGAGCGCGACCCGGACGAGATCGTCTGCGCGCCCGGGGCGGCGGGGTCGAGGTGATGGTGCCGCGCGAGGTGCCGCTGGGCGGCCCGCGGGCGATGCACGTGCGCCGCACCCTCCCGCAGAAGCACCGGTCGCTGATCGGGGCGTGGTGCTTCCTGGACCACTACGGCCCGGACGAGGTGGCCGACTCGGGCGGCATGTCCGTCGCCCCGCACCCGCACACCGGCCTGCAGACCGTGAGCTGGCTGTTCACCGGCGAGGTCGAGCACCGCGACAGCGCCGGCCACCACGCGATGGTGCGGCCGGGCGAGCTCAACCTGATGACCGCCGGCCGCGGGCATCAGCCACTCCGAGGTGTCGCCGCCGTCGACGACCACGCTGCACGGCGCCCAGCTGTGGCTGGCGTTGCCCGAGGGCGCGCGCCACGGCGACCCCGGGTTCGAGCACTACGCGCCCGACGCCGTGACCGGCGACGGCTGGTCGGCGCGCGTGTTCCTCGGGTCGCTGCTCGGCAGCACGTCGCCGGTGACGACGCACTCGCCGCTGCTCGGAGCCGAGCTGCTGCTGGAGCCGGGCACCTCGCTGACGCTGGACGTGGACCCGGCCTTCGAGCACGGCGTCCTGGTCGACACCGGCGTCCTCGGCGTCGCCGGACAGGAGACCAAGCAGAACGAGCTCACCTACCTCCCGCCGGGTTCCGCCGCGCTCACGCTGACGGCGTACGACGCGCCCGTGCGGCTGCTGCTGCTCGGCGGCGAGCCGTTCGGCGGAGTCCATCGTCATGTGGTGGAACTTCGTGGGCCGCAGCCATGACGAGGTCGTGGCCTTCCGCGACGAGTGGCAGGCCCAGATCACGGACGGCGGGGGAGTCGTGGCGGACAGCACACTCCGTCGCGGCGTCGCGCCTGCGGCTGCCGCTCGGCGGCAGCGTCGGGTCGATCTCTTGTGGCTCTCGGCGCGCCGACATTCGCTCGCGACGATGGCGCCTCCCCCTTCAGGAGGTCGCGCGACGGCCGGTTCGGTGTCGTGGTCGGCGACCACCTGCCCCCGATCCCGGCACCGGAGATGCCGCACGTGCGGCTCAAGGAGCGCCGCTAGGGCGTGTCTCCTTATTGGCGTAGCCAGATCGACGATGGCGGCGAGGACGACGCCTCCTCGGTAGGTGATGGCGAGCTTGTCGTAGCGGGTGGCCAGGCCGCGCCACTGCTTGAGGTCGTTGAAGGAGCGCTCGACCACGTTGCGGCCCTTGTAGGTCTCGGTGTCGAAGTCCGGGTGGCCGGCCGCCGGCGGAGCCGCGTCGTTTGCGGTGGGCGATCTGGTCGGCGGGTTCGGGATCACGGCCTTGACCCGCTTGCGAGCGCAGCAGTTCCCGGTTGCGCGCGGGAGGAGTAGGCCTTGTCGCCGAGCAGCGCGTCGGGTCGGGTGCGGGGCCGGCCCGGCCCGAGCCGGGCGACCGCGAGGTCGGCCAGCAGCGGCTCGAGCATCGGCGAGTCGCCGGCCTGGCCGGCGGTCAGCGCGATCACCAGCGGCGGCCCCGGCCGTCGACGAGCTGGTGGATCTTGGTCGACAGCCCACCGCGGGAGCGGCCGAGCGCGTGGTCAGGCGGCTCGGCTGCGGTCAGCGGCCCGGATCGTGTAATTCGACTCAGCCCCCCGTGCGGACGCCGGCCGCCGGCCGGCGTCCTCGACCCGGCTCACGTGGTGGCGTGCTGGTGGGCCCGGTTGATCGTGGAGTCGACCGAGACCGTTCCAGTCGATCTCACCGGCGGCGTCGGCCTCGGCCAGCAGCCGGGTGTGGATCTTGTCCCAGGTGCCGTCGGCGCTGAACCGGCGTGCCGCTTCCACGACCGTCTGCCACGGCCCGAACGACTCGGGCAGATCCCGCCACGCGACCCCGGTCCGGAACCGGTAGATGATCCCCTCGACCACCTGCCGGTGATCACGAAACGGCCGGCCCCGCTGGCCCTCCGAGGACGGCATCAACGGCTCGATCCGAGCCCACTGAGGCATCAGTCAGCACGGCAGAACGCGACATCAGTCGACAATCCCAGCCCAACCACCGCGGATCTTTAGGAGACACGCCCTAGCTCACCCGACGTGGCGGCGGTCGAGCAGCGGCGTCGGTGCCGGCCACGACCTCGTCGACGGTCACGCCGGGCGCGAGCTCGACGCAGCGCGGAACGCGTCGCCGGCCACGTCGAGGACGCCGAGGTCGGTGATGATGCGGTCGACGCACGCCCCGGCCGGTCAGCGGCAGCGTGCACGCGTCCACGCATCTTGGGCGGCGCCGTCCTCGGGCGTGTGCTCCATCAGGACGATGACCCGGCGCGGCGCCGCTGACGAGGTCCATCGCGCCGCCCATGCCCTTGACCATCTTGCCGGGCACCATCCAGTTCGCGAGGTCGCCGTTCGCCGACGACCTGCATCGCCGCCGAGCACGGCGACGTCGACGTGGCCGCCGCGGATCATCGCGAAGCTCAGTCGGCGGAGTCGAAGTAGGACGCGCCGGGCAGCACCGTCACCGTCTCCTTGCCGGCGTTGATCAGGTCGGGGTCGACCTCGTCGTCGTACGGGAACGGGCCGACGCCGAGGATGCCGTTCTCGGCGTGCAGGACGACGGTCGAGCCCGCCGGGCAGGTAGTCGGGGATCAGCGTCGGCAGCCCGATGCCGAGGTTGACGTACTCGCCGTCGTCCAGCTCGCGCGGCCGCGCGGGCGGCCATCTCGTCGCGGGTCCAGGCTCATGTCAGTGGCTCCTCGCGTGCGCGGGTGGTGCGCTTCTCGATGTCCTTGCGCGCCGCCTGCTCGGGCGTCAGCGCGACGACCCGCTGCACGAAGACGCCGGGCAGGTGGACGTCGTCGGGAGCGATCTCGCCCGACCTCGACGACCTGCTCGGCCTCGACGATCGTGAGCCGCCCGGCCATGGCGGCGGCCGGGTTGAAGTTGCGCGCGCGACGCGTGGAACACGCAGTTGCCGTGCCGGTCGGCGACCGCGGCGCGGACCAGCGCGAAGTCGGTGACGATCGCCTCCTCGAGCACCAACTCGCGGCCGTGGAACGTCGCGCACCTCCTTCGGCGGCGAGGCGACCGCGACCGTGCCGTCGGCGTCGTAGCGCCAGGGCAGCCCGCCCTCGGCGACCAGCGTGCCGACGCCGGTCGGGGTGTAGAAGGCGGCGATCCCGGCGCCGCCGGCGCGCAGCCGCTCGGCCAGCGTGCCCTGCGGGGTCAGCTCGACGGTCCAGCTCGCCGGCGAGGTACTGCCGGGCGAACTCCTTGTTCTCGCCGACGTACGAGCGCGATCGACGCGGCCGATCCGGCCGCGCTCGAGCAGCAGGCCGAGGCCCGGCGCCGTCGACGCCGCAGTTGTTCGACACGACCGTCAGGTCGCTCGGCGCCCTGGTCGAGCAGCGCCTCGATGAGGAACCACGGGATGCCGGCCAGGCCGAAGCCGCCGACGGCGAGGCTCGCCCCGTCGGCGATGTCGGCCACCGCCTCGGCGCGCCGAGCCGACCAGCTCATCAGCCTTCGTGTCGAAGCTGGACGCTGACGTGCCGGTCATCGGACCGCTCGAAGACCGCGGCCAGGCCCTGGCCGCCGCCGATGCACATCGTCTCCAGGCCGTAGCGGCGCCTCGCGGCGGTGCATCTCGTGGGCCAGCGGTGGCGAGGATGCGGGCGCCGGTGGCGCCGACCGGGTGGCCGAGGGAGATGCCGGAGCCGTTGAGGTTGAGCCGGTCGTCGGTCGGCGTCGAGCCCCCACTCGCGCAGGCACGGCGAGCACCTGGGCGGCGAAGGCCTCGTTGAGCTCGATCAGGTCCATGTCGGCGAGCTTCAGGCCGGCGCGCTCCAGGGCCGCGGCGGTCGCCGGCACCGGGCCGATGCCCATCATCTCGGGGCCGACGCCGGCGACCGCCCAGGACCGCAGCGCGAGCAGCGGTCGCAGCCCGCGCCGCTCGGCCTCGCTCGCGGGTGGTGACGATGCACACCGCGGCGCCGTCGTTCTGCCCGCTGGCGTTGCCGGCGGTCACCGTGGCCTCGGGGTCGATCTTCGAGCCGGACCGGGCGCAGCGCGGCCAGCTTCTCGAGCGTGGTGCTCCGGGCGCGGGTGCTCGTCCCTGTCGACCACGACGTCCGGCTCGCCGCGGCGCCCGGGACCGTCGACCGGCATGATCTCGTCGGCGAAGCGGCCCGCCTCCTGGGCGGCACCGGCGCGCTGGTGGGAGCGCAGCGCCAGCTCGTCCTGCTCCTCGCGGCTGATGCCGTACTCGCGGCGCAGGTTCTCCGCCGTCTCCAGCATGCCGCCCGGGACCGGGTGGTGCCTGCCGCCGGCGGTCTCGCGGCCGCGGGCCAGCCGGTCGTTCAGCTCGACGCCTTCGCCGCGGACGCCGGTGCGCAGGCCGAGCGCGTAGTGCTCGACCTTGGACATCGACTCGGCGCCGCCGGCCACGACGACCTCTGGCGGCGCCGGTCGCGACCTGCCCGGCGGCGTACAGGACCGCCTGCAGGCCGGAGCCGCAGCGGCGGTCGATCTGCAGGCCGGGCACGTCGGTGCCGAGGCCGGCGTCGAGCGCGGCGATCCGGCCGATCGCCGGGGCCTCGCCGTTCGGGTAGCACTGGCCGAGGATGACGTCGTCGACGTCGCCCTCGCCGAGGCCGGTGCGGCGCGACCAGCTCGGCGCAGGGCCGCGGAGGCGAGGTCGACCGCGGACAGCGCGGCCAACACGCCGCCGAAGCGGCCGACGGGGGTGCGGAGCGGCTCGCAGATCACGACGTCGCTCATGGTCTCGACGGTAGGCCGCGCGGAGCCATATGGAGAAGTATCTCATTTCGCGATCGATCGAGACTCTGAGAGTATGAATGGATGGAGCTGCGCCACCTGCGCTACTTCGTCGCCGTCGCCGAGGAGCGGCACTTCGGCCGGGCGGCCGAGCGCCTGCACATGGCGCAGCCGCCGCTCTCCCAGCAGATCCGCCAGCTCGAGACCGAGCTCGGCGTCACCCTGCTGCACCGCACGACGCGTCGCGTGGAGCTGACCGCCGCGCGGGCGAGGCCTACCTCGAGCGCGCGCGCGGCGTCCTCGCCGAGGTCGACGACGCCGGCGGCCGAGGCTCTGCGCGTCGAGCCGGGTCTGGTCGGGCGGCTCACGATCGGGTGCGTCGGCTCCGCGACGTACAGCCTGCTGCCTGCGCTCGCCCGCACCCTGCGCGAGGAGCTGCCGGGCGTCGACTTCTCGTTCCGCGGCGAGATGCTGGTCCCGGACCAGGTCGAGGCGCTGCTGGCCGGGACGCATCGACCTGGCCCTGCTCCGCCCACCCGTCGACGAGCCGGGCCTGGACGTCCGGCCACTGCGCGCGGGACCGGCTGATCGTGGCCCTCCCGGACGGTCACCGCCTGGCCGACCGACGCCGAGTCCGCGGTCGCCGACCTGCGCGGCGAGGACCTCGTCGTGCACCCCGGCGGCGGTCGCTCGGTGATGCACGGCGTGATCGAGGACCTCTGCCGGAAGCCGGCTTCCAGCCGCGCGATCCGGCACGAGGTCGCGGAGACGTCGACGCTGGTCACCTTCGTGGCGGCCGGGCTCGGCGTCGCCGTCGTTCCCGAGCCGGTCGGCACCCTCGGCGTGCCCGGTGTCGCCTATCGCCCCCTCTCGCCGGCCGACGCAGGCGTCGAGCTGGCGGTGGCGCTCCGGGCCGTGACGAGCGGCCGCACATCGCCCGCGCTCTCGACCTGCTGGGCTCGCTCGTCTGAGCGTCCGGTCCGCCCGCTGGTCTGGTCGGGTGTGTAACGCCACGCCGCGGCTAGACAGTGGCTTCCATGAGCGATCCCCATGACTTCAGCGGCCTGAAGGCCACCTTCGTGAACTGCACCCTCAAGCGGAGCCCGGAGCCCAGCCACACCCAGGGCCTGGTCGACGCCAGCGCGGACGATCATGCGCAAGCACGGCGTCGAGGTGGACGTCATCCGGCTCGTCGACCACGACGTGGCGACCGGCGTCTACCCCGACATGCGCGAGCACGGCTGGGAGAACGACGCCTGGCCGGACCTCTACCCCGGGATCCTGGACAGCGACATCCTGGTCGTCGCCGGCCCGATCTGGCTGGGCGACAACGCCAGCGTCACCAAGCAGCTGATCGAGCGGATCTACTCGCTGAGCGGGATGCTCAACGACAAGGGGCAGTACCTCTTCTACGGCCGCGTCGCCGGCTGCCTGATCACCGGCAACGAGGACGGCATCAAGCACTGCGCGCAGAACATCCTCTACAGCCTCCAGCACGTCGGCTACACGATCCCGCCCAATGCCGACGCCGGCTGGATCGGCGAGGCCGGCCCCGGCCCGTCGTACCTCGACCCCGGCAGCGGCGGTCCCGAGAACGACTTCACCAACCGGAACACGACGTTCATGACCTGGAACCTGCTGCACCTGGCGCAAGATGCTGAAGGCCGCCGGTGGCGTGCCGGAGTACGGCAACCAGCGCTCGGAGTGGAACGCCGGCACCCGGTTCGACTGGGAGAACCCGGAGTACCGCAGCTGAGGGCACGCGGGGTGTCGGCGGGCTCTGGCAGGATCGCCGACGTGCCCGGACCAGTGATCGGTGAGGACGGCGTCGCCCGCTGCCCGTGGGGTGCCGGCGATGCGGTGAACATGGCCTACCACGACACCGAGTGGGGGATGCCGGTCAGCGGCGAGGCGGCCTACCTCGAGCGGCTGACCCTCGAGGCGTTCCAGTCCGGGCTCTCCTGGCGGACCATCCTGAACAAGCGTGAGGCGTTCCGCGAGGTGTTCCACGGCTTCGACGCCGACACGATCGCGGCGTTCGGCACCGACGACGTCGAGCGGCTGATGGCCGAGCCGCGGATCGTCCGCAACCGGCTGAAGGTCGAGGCGGCCGTCACCAACGCGCGGGCGACGGTCGGGCTGCGGGAGCGGGGCGGGCTCGAGGAGTTCGTCGAGTCGTTCCGGCCCGAGGTGCCGCCGGCGCCGGAGACGACCGAGGAGATGGTGGCCACCTCGCCGGAGTCTGTCGCCCTGTCGAAGGCCCTGAAGAAGCATGGCTTCGCGTTCGTGGGGCCGACGACGATGTATGCGCTGATGGAGGCGATCGGCATCGTCGACGACCATCTCGTGGGGTGTCACCGTCGCGGATGTGCTGCCACTTCTCAGCATAGCCTTTTCCCCATGACGCGGGTGCATGCGTTCGGAGACGACGCTCTCGGTGACCTCGACGCCGTCGGCCTGGCCGGCAGCCATCCAGTCCGGCGAGGTGACGGTGCCGGACGTGGTCGAGGCGGCCATCGCCCGCGCCGAGCGGGTCAACCCCGACCTCAACGCGATCGTGTACGCGGCCTTCGACCGCGCCCGCGCAGAGGCGCGCGGACCCGCGCGGTGGCTTCTTCGCCGGCGTCCCCAGCTTCCTCAAGGACAACGTCGACGTGGCCGGCATGCCCACCCGGCAGGGCACCGACGCCTGGGCGCCACGGCCCCGGCCAGCGCGACGGCGACTTCGCCCGGATGTTCCTGGCGACCGGGCTGCTGCCGCTCGGCAAGACCCAGCTCTCGGAGTTCGGGTTCAACGCGTCCGCCGAGCACCCGCGGCTCGGGCCGGTCCGCAGCCCGTGGGACCCCGAGCATACCGCCGGCGCCTCGTCGGCCGGGTCGGCGGCGTTGGTCGCCGCCGGGCGTCGTACCCGATCGCGCACGCCAACGACGGGGGCGGCTCGATCCGGATCCCGGCCGCGGTCAACGGGCTGGTCGGCCTCAAGCCGACCCGCGACCGGCTGGCGCAGGACAAGATGATGCGCGAGATGCCGGTCCGGATCGTCGCCGACGGCGTGCTCACCCGCTCGGTGCGCGACACGGCGGCGTTCTACCGCGAGGCCGAGAAGGTCTACCGCAACCTCGCGCTGCCGCCGATCGGTGACATCACCCGCCCGGGCCAGGCGCGGCTGCGGCATCGCGGTGGTGACCGAGGGCATCGGTCGCGATGCCTGCCCGGAGGTGCTCGAGCTGACCCTGAAGACCGCCGCCCTGCTCGAGGAGCTCGGCCACCGGGTGCAGGAGATCGAGCACCCGCTGCCGGACGCCTTCGCCGACGACTTCCTCCTCTACTGGTCGATGCTCGCGATGGTCATGGTCCGCACCGGCCGGCGCACCGTTCGGCCGCTCCTGGGACGCCGAGCCAGCTCGACAACCTCACCCAGGGCCTGGCCGAGCACTCCGCGCCGCAGCCTGCACCGGCTCCCGCTCGCCATCGCCCGGCTGCGGCGCAGCAGCCGCTGGTCGCGGACCTTCTTCGAGCAGTACGACGTCGTCCTCACGCCGACCCTGGCCACCGAGACCCCGCGGCTCGGCCACCTCGCGCCGACCTCGGACTACGACACGATCATGGAGCGGCTGCTCGACTGGGTGGCCTTCACCCCGCTGCAGAACGCGACCGGCGACCCGGCGATCTGCCTGCCGCTCGCGACCACCGCGGCCGGGCTGCCGCACGGGATGATGTTCGGCGCCGGAGCGGGCCGCGAGGCCACGCTGCTCGAGCTCGCCTACGAGCTCGAGGAGGCCGCTCCCTGGCCCCGGATCCAGGACGGGATGCGAGGGCTGACGGGGGGCTCGGGGACGCGATTTCTCGTTCCTGCGCACCCCTGTGTATTCTTCTCCGTCGTTGCCCCTTTAGCTCAGTCGGTAGAGCGTCTCCATGGTAAGGAGAAGGTCTACGGTTCGATTCCGTAAAGGGGCTCTGGGTAGGGGTCCCGCTGCCGAGGGGTGGCGGGGCGCCCCGTCCCGGTGGCGGGGTAGCTCAGGTGGTTAGAGCACACGGCTCATAATCGTGGTGTCGCGGGTTCGAGTCCCGCCCCCGCTACTCAAGTTTCGACACGCTCCGACAGAAGGACTTCCCGTGGCCAGCAAGAGCTCAGACGTTCGCCCCAAGATCACGCTCGCCTGCGTGGACTGCAAGGAGCGCAACTACATCACCAAGAAGAACCGGCGCAACGACCCCGACCGCATGGAGCTGTCGAAGTTCTGCCCGCGCTGCCGCAAGCACACCGCGCACCGCGAGACCCGCTGACCGGTCGACCAGACACGCCGCGAGGGCGGTCACCCCACTCGGGGTGGCCGCCCTCGCGCCATTAACCGACCCGGCTCAGGCGGGCTGGAGCTCGGCCGCCTCCTGCTCGGCCGCGTGCTCCGGCGTACGCCGGCCCGGCACGAGGGCGAGTGCCGCCCCGGCGAGCACCCAGACGCTCAGGACCAGCAGCGGCACCCCGGCGCCCGCGCCGTCGAAGAACGCCGTCGACCGGAGCGCCGTACCCGTGGCGCCCGGCGGCAGCAGCTGACCCAGCGTCGACCAGCCGGTCGGCAGCAGCTCGGGCGCCGACGTCACGCCGGAGAGCGGGTTGCCGAGCAGCAGGATGGTCATCGCGCCCAGGGGCAGGCCGGCCATCCCGATCGTGCGGCGCAGGCCGACGAGGGTGAGGCCGATCGCCGCGATCCCGAGCGACACGACGCCCGCGTTCGCCCAGTAGCTGCCGTCCAGGGCGCCGAGCCAGCCCTGGAGCACGCCCACGACGGCCAGGCCGCCGCCGGCGGCGATGCCGAGGGTCACCAGGACCGAGTCCCGCCCGCCGCGCACCCGCAGCGCCACGACCAGGCCGGCGAGCAGGCCGCCGAGGACGATCGGGAGCGAGCCGGCGCTGAAGACCAGGCCGCGCGGGTCATCCGCGGGGAGCGGCACGACGTCCGTGGTCGTCACGGGCGGCTGCTCGGGGTGCGCTGCGGCGAGCTGGACCGCGATCTGCTGCATCATCTGCGCCACGGCCGGGCTGCCCGCCGAGGCGGTCAGCAGCTCGGCGCCCTCGGGGGTGAAGACGAAGGCCGCCGACACGTCCCGCTCCTCGATAGCGGTGACCGCTGCGGCGCGCGAGTCCATCGGGATCACGTCGAGGGCGTCGTCGCCGAGCGCCGCGGTGCCGTTCTCGAAGCCGGCCACGGCCTCGGCCGGGCCGACGGCCGCGACGGGGAGCTCCCGGGGCGCGATCTCGCTGGCCGGCCAGGCGAACGCGGTCACGATCAGGGTCAGCAGGGCGGTGACGCCGAGGACCATCGCGGCCAGGTGTGCCCGGGACGGGGTGGTGGTGCTGGTGGGGGTGGTGGTCTGGTTCATGAGGATCTCCAAAGAAAAGGAATGTTCGTTCGGTTTGGGTCTCCAGAGTGAGCCAGTGCCGCCCGATTTGTCAAGAACGAATGTTCGTTTTATTATTTGCGACATGCCCAAGGTCTCCGACGCCCACCGTGCCGCCCGCCGCGAACAGATCCTGGACGCGGCGATCCGCTGCGTCGGCCGCGAGGGCTTCCACCGCACGACCATGGCCCACGTGATCGCGGAGTCCGGGCTGTCCTCCGGGGCCGTCTACGGCTACTTCAAGGGCAAGCCGGACATCATCAAGGCGATCGCGGGTCGAGCCCTCGGTGGCTTCTCCGAGCTGCTCCACGACATCGCGAGCGGGTCCGCGCCGGTCACGGTCGCCGGCGCGCTTGCGCGCGATGGTGCACGAGGTCGAGCGCCTGGGCGCCGAGTCGGACGGTGCCTTCCCGAAGGTCGTCATGCACGCCTGGTCCGAGGCCGCCCGGGACCCCGAGATCCTCGAGATCGTCGGCGAGAACGTCGACCGCGTCCATGCCGCCTGGGTCGCGGTGCTGGAGCGCGCCGAGGCCGACGGCAACCTGCGCGGCCCGGGGAGCAACGACGCCATGGCCCGGGTGCTCATCGGCCTGATGCCGGGTTTTGTGCTCCAGGGGCTGCTGCTCGGCAAGGTCGACGCGAGGACGTACGCCGACGGGTTCGAGTCGCTCACCTCCCACTAGTCTGAACGGCATGCCAGTCGACCAGTCGCTCGTCGGCCGGGTGTTCCCGCCGACCCGGCCGTACGCCGTGACCGAGGAGAACGTGCGCGCGTTCGTGAGCTCGACCGGCGGCGAGTACGCCGGCGGTGCCGCGCCGCCGACCTTCCCGATCGTGCTCGCCTTCGACGCGATGAACGCGTTCCTCGAGGCCGAGGCGATCGACCTGTTCCGGATCGTGCACGGCGAGCAGAAGTTCGCCTACGAGCGTCCTGTGCAACCCGGCGACGTGCTCACCGCGACCCTCACCGTCGCGTCGCTGCGCCAGATCGCCGGCAACGACATCATCGGCACCAGCAGCGAGATCACCGACGACTCCGGCGCCCTCGTCTGCTCGACGTCCGCCACGCTCGTCCACCGGGGGGCGGACGCATGAGCCTCCCGACCCAGACCTTCAGCATCACCCGCGCCGACCTCGTGGCGTACGCCGAGGCCAGCGGCGACCACAACCCCATCCACCAGGACGAGTCGGTCGCCACCAGCGTCGGCCTGCCCGGCGTGATCGCGCACGGCATGTACACGATGGCGCTGGCCGCCCGGGCCGTGCAGACCTGGTTCCCGGACGCCGAGGTGGTCAGCTTCGGCTGCAAGTTCACCAACCCGGTCGTCGTGCCCGCCGAGGGCGGCACCGAGATCGAGGTGGCCGGGGAGACCAAGGAGGGCGACGACGGCCAGACGACCGTCGTCCTCACCGTCACCTGTGACGGAACGAAGGTCCTCGGCATGCCCAAGGCTGTCCTGCGTGGTTGAGCTCCTCCGCTGGCACACCTCGCTCCGGCTCGGAGGACCCGCGAAGACGTGGGTCGAGGCGCGCACCGAGGCGGAGCTGATCGATGCGGTGACTGCGGCGGACGACGCGGGGACGCCGCTGCTCGTCCTCGCCGGTGGCAGCAACCTCGTCGTCGCCGACGAGGGATTCCCCGGCACGGTGGTGAAGCTCGCCACCCGGGGCCAGGTCACCGACCACGAGCCGGACGCCGGCCCCTCCTGCTCCGGGGTCACCGTCACGGTCGCCGCCGGCGAGAACTGGAGAAGCTTCGTCGAGGGAGCCGCCGAGAGCGGCTGGGTCGGCGTGGAGGCCCTGTCCGGGATCCCGGGCTCCGTCGGTGCCACCCCGATCCAGAACGTCGGCGCCTACGGCCAGGAGGTCTCGCAGACCATCGCCCGGGTGCGGGTGTGGGACCGCAAGCTCAAGGGCGTGCGCACTTTCGCGAACGCCGACTGCGGCTTCGGCTACCGGACCAGCAGGTTCAAGGCCGACCCCGGCCGGCACGTCGTCCTCGACGTCACGTTCCAGTTCAAGCAGGGCGACCTGAGCGCGCCGGTCCGGTACGCCGAGCTCGCGGCCCGGCTCGGCATCGAGCAGGGCGAACGAGCACCCCTGTGGGATGTCCACGCAGCAGTGATCGAGCTGCGGCGCGGGAAGGGCATGGTCCTCGACCTGAACGACCACGACACCTGGAGCGCGGGCTCCTTCTTCACCAACCCGATCGTCGACGCCGCTGCCGTCCCCGAGGGTGCACCCGCCTGGCCCAACCCGGACGGCAGCGTGAAGACCAGCGCCGCCTGGCTGATCGAGCACGCCGGCTTCGGGAAGGGCTACGGCCTGGACCGCGACGGCGCCCGGGTCGGGCTCTCCACCAAGCACACGCTCGCGCTCACCAACCGCGGCAGCGCCACCACCGAGGAGCTGCTCGCGCTTGCCCGCGAGGTCCGGGACGGGGTCGAGCAGAAGTTCGGCATCCGGCTGGTCAACGAGCCGGTGCTGGTCGGCTGCGAGCTCTGAGTCACCGCACGGGAGCGGCCAGCCACCCGTCGATCTCGGCGAGCACGGCGGTCTTCACGTCGTCCGGCGCGCGAGAGGCCCGGACCGACATCCGGGCCAGCTCGGCCAGCTGCTCGTCGGTGAGGTCGTGGGCGGCGCGCATGGTGGCGTACTGGCCGGCCAGCCGCGACCCGAACAGCAGCGGGTCGTCCGCGCCGAGCGCGATCGTCGCCCCGGCCGCCATCAGCTCCGGCAGCGGCACCGACGTCAGGTCGGAGTAGACGCCGAGCGCCACGTTCGAGACCGGGCAGACCTCCAGCGCGACCCCGGCCGCCACGATCCGGTCGAGCAGCGCCGGGTCCTCGGCGGACCGGACGCCGTGGCCGAGCCGGTCGGCGTGCAGGTGGTCGAGGCAGAGGGCGATGTGGTCCGGGCCGCGCAGCTCCCCGCCGTGCGGCACCAGCGTCAGCCCGGCCCGCCGGGCGATGTCGAACGCGCGGCCGAAGTCGGCGGTGGAGCCGCGCCGCTCGTCGTTGGACAGCCCGAAGCCGACCACGCCGCGGCCCGCGTACTGCGCCGCCAGCCGGGCGAGCGCGCGGGCGTCGAGCGGGTGCCGGGTGCGGTTTGCGGCGATCACGACCGCCATCCCCAGGCCGGTCTCCCGCGACGACTCGGCCACGGCGTCCAGCACCAGGTCGGTGAACGCGGTGATCCCGCCGAACCGCGCGGCGTACCCGCTCGGGTCGACCTGGATCTCCAGCCAGCGCCCGCCGTCGCGTACGTCGTCCTCCGCGGCCTCCCGCACCAGCCGGCGTACGTCGTCCTCGGTCCGGAGCACCGACCGGGCCACGTCGTAGAGCCGCTGGAAGCGGAACCAGCCCTTCTCGTCGGCGGCCGACAGCTCCGGCGGCCACTCCGAGACCAGGGAGTCGGGCAGCGAGATCCCGTCCCGCTCCGCCATCTCCAGCAGGGTCTCGTGCCGCATCGACCCCGTGAAGTGCAGGTGCAGGTGCGCCTTGGGCAGCTCGGCCAGGTCGCGCACCGACCGGGTCAGCTGAACAGCTTCTGGAGCCGGGTGATCCCCTCGACCAGGTCGTCGTCGCCGAGCGCGTAGGAGAGCCGGAGGTAGCCCGGCGAGCCGAACGCCTCACCCGGCACGACCGCCACCTCGGCCTCGTCGAGGATGAACTCGGCCAGCCCGGTGGACGAGTCGATGACCCGGCCGCCGTACTCCTTGCCGAGCAGGCCCTTGACGGACGGGTAGGCGTAGAACGCGCCGTGCGGGGTCGGGCAGACCACGCCGTCGATCTCGTTCAGCATCGACACGATGGTGGTCCGCCGCCGGTCGAACGCCGCCTTCATCACGTCGACCGCCGACAGGTCGCCGGTCACGGCGGCGAGCGCCGCCCGCTGCGCGACGTTGGAGACGTTGGAGGTGGCGTGGGACTGCAGGTTGGTCGCGGCCTTGACCAGGTCCTTCGGGCCGATCATCCAGCCGACCCGCCAGCCGGTCATGGCGTAGGTCTTGGCCACCCCGTTGACGACCACGCAGTAGTCGGCGATCTCCGGGCACAGCACCGGCAGCGACCCGGTCTCGACGCCGTCGTAGACCAGGTGCTCGTAGATCTCGTCGGTCAGCACCCACAGCCCGTGCTCCTCGACCCACCGGCCGATCGCCCGGATCTCGTCGGCGGTGTAGACCGAGCCGGTCGGGTTCGACGGCGAGACGAACAGCAGCACCTTGGTCTTGTCGGTGCGGGCGGCCTCGAGCTGCTCGACGGTGACCTTGTAGTCCTGGGTCTCGTCCGCGAGCACCTCCACGGCGACGCCGCCGGCGAGCTGGATCGACTCCGGGTACGTCGTCCAGTACGGCGCGGGGACGATCACCTCGTCGCCCGGGTCGAGCATCGCGGCGAACGCGGCGTAGATCGCCTGCTTGCCGCCGTTCGTCACCAGCACCTGGGCCGGCTCGACGGAGAGCCCGCTGTCGCGCAGCGTCTTCTCCGCGATCGCCTTCTTCAGCTCGGGCAGCCCGCCGGCGGGGGTGTAGCGGTGGTTCTTGGGGTCGCGGCAGGCCTCGACGGCCGCCTCGACGATGTAGTCCGGCGTGGGGAAGTCGGGCTCCCCGGCTCCGAACCCGATGACCGGGCGGCCCTCCGCCTTCAGCGCCTTGGCCTTCGCATCGACCTTGAGCGTGGCGGACTCGGCGATGCCGCCGATCCGCTCGGAGACGCGGCGGTCGCGGGGCGAGGGGGAGGGGTTGGAGGTCATGGCCACCATCGTAGGGGTGGCCCGCGACCCGTCGGGTAGGGGTTTCCGGGGGTGGCCGGGCGGTTTGGACTCCGCCTCGGTGCACCCCGTAGACTCCGCGATTGGTGGTTTCTCCACATGCTTCGCCCTGCCCTCTGGCAGGTGCCGGGGCCGGAGTCGCCCCCTAGGGCACTAGCTCAACTGGCAGAGCATCGGTCTCCAAAACCGAAGGTTGGGGGTTCAAGTCCCTCGTGCCCTGCAAGGACATTGGTCTACGGTCGAACAAGAAGAGGTGAGGACGTGTCGGAAGGCAGCGCGGTACGCCGCGACAGCAAGCCCGAGAAGCGGACGACCCCTGCCGTGTTCTACCGCCAGGTCGTGGCGGAGCTGCGCAAGGTCGTCTGGCCGACCCAGGAGCAGCTGGTCACGTACTTCATGGTGACCATGGTGTTCGTGCTGTTCTTCATGGCGCTCGTCTCGCTGCTCGACCTCGGGTTCGGAAAGCTCGTCTTCGAGGTCTTCACCGGCGAGGGCACCCAGTAGACCCATCGGCCCCGGCCTCCGCCGGGGCACCTGTCCGGCCCGGCCGGACCTGACAGACGCAACCAGAGGCAATCGAAGTGACGGAGCAACACGTGTCGGAGCAGTACGACCCGGTCGAGGCCGGGGAGACCGCCACCACCGAGGCGACCCCCGAGGTCGACCTCGAGGCGACGGAGCAGGAGCTCGTCACGGAGCCCGCGAGCGACGGCGTCGTCGCGGACGCCGAGACCCCCTCCGAGGAGCCGGCCGCCGAGGCGGACCAGCCCGCAGAGGACGAGGCCGCCGTGGACGAGACCGTCGAGGCGAGGCCCCCGTGACGAGGCGCCGAGGCCCCCGAGGAGCCCGTCGACGTCGAGGAGTCCGCCGAGGACAAGGCCGACGACGAGGACGAGGACCCGCTCGAGGCGTTCCGCCGCGAGCTGTGGGCCAAGCCGGGCGACTGGTTCGTGGTGCACACCTACTCCGGCATGGAGAACCGGGTGAAGTCCAACCTCGAGAACCGCATCATCTCCTTGAACATGGAGGACTACATCCACGAGATCGTGGTCCCCACCGAGGAGGTCGCCGAGATCAAGAACGGCCAGCGCAAGATGGTCAAGCGCACCGTTCTCCCCGGCTACGTCCTGGTCCGGATGGACCTCACCGACGAGTCCTGGGCCGCCGTGCGGCACACCCCGTCGGTCACCGGCTTCGTCGGCCACAGCCACCAGCCGGTCCCGCTGAGCATGTCCGAGGTCGAGAACATGCTCGCCCCGGCCGTGGTGGCGAGCGCCGAGGCGGCCGCAGCCGCCGCCGGTACGCCGTCGACGGGCGGCGGCGCCGCACCGGCCCGCAAGCCGGTCGAGGTCGCCGACTTCGACGTGTCCGACTCGGTGATGGTGGTGGACGGGCCGTTCGCGACCCTGCACGCGACGATCACGGAGATCAACGCCGAGTCGCAGAGGGTCAAGGCCCTCGTCGAGATCTTCGGCCGGGAGACCCCGGTCGAGCTGAGCTTCAGCCAGATCCAGAAGGTCTGACCGGAGCCCAGCGAAGCAACACCCAGGTGGCAGAGCAAGGGCCGGCGTACCGACCTCGAGCTCGACAAGACCACGACGTACAACCACAAAGGATCCAGAAGAGAAATGCCTCCCAAGAAGAAGATCGCTGCGCTGGTCAAGGTGCAGCTGCAGGCTGGCGCAGCAACTCCGGCTCCGCCGGTGGGTACCGCCCTCGGTCCCCACGGCGTGAACATCATGGACTTCTGCAAGGCCTACAACGCGCAGACCGAGTCGATGCGCGGGAACGTCATCCCCGTCGAGATCACGATCTACGAGGACCGCTCGTTCACGTTCATCACCAAGACCCCGCCTGCCGCGGAGCTGATCAAGAAGGCCGCCGGCCTCTCGAAGGGCTCGGGCGTCCCGCACAAGGAGAAGGTCGGCAAGCTGACCAAGGACCAGGTGCGCGAGATCGCCACGACCAAGCTCCCCGACCTCAATGCCAACGACATCGAGGCCGCCATGAAGATCGTCGAGGGCACCGCCCGCTCCATGGGCGTCACCACCGACTGATCGAGCACCACTCAGCAACTTGTGGCAGGGCCGCGCTGGCCCAACGTGACCACACCTGGAAGAAACGAGAGAACCAGACATGCAGCGCAGCAAGACCTACCGCGCGGCGGCCGAGCAGATCGACAAGGACGAGCTCTACGCCCCGCTGACCGCGATCAAGCTGGCCAAGACCGGCAGCAAGAAGAAGTTCGACGAGACCGTGGACGTCGTCATGCGACTCGGCGTCGACCCCCGCAAGGCGGACCAGATGGTCCGCGGCACCGTCAACCTCCCGCACGGCACCGGCAAGACCGCCCGGGTCCTCGTCTTCGCGAACGCGGAGAAGGCCGACGCCGCCCGTGAGGCGGGCGCCGACGTCGTCGGCGGCGACGAGCTGATCGAGAAGGTCAACGGCGGCTGGCTCGACTTCGACGCCGTCGTCGCGACCCCCGACATGATGGGCAAGGTCGGCCGCCTCGGCCGCGTGCTCGGTCCCCGCGGCCTGATGCCGAACCCGAAGACCGGCACCGTCACCCCGGACGTGGCCAAGGCCGTGTCCGACATCAAGGGCGGCAAGATCGAGTTCCGCGTCGACCGCCACGCCAACCTGCACTTCATCATCGGCAAGGCCTCCTTCTCCGAGGTCCAGCTCGCGGAGAACTACGCCGCGGCGCTCGAGGAGGTGCTGCGGCTCAAGCCGGCCAGCTCCAAGGGCCGCTACATCCGGAAGGTCACGCTCTCGACGACCATGGGCCCCGGCGTCCAGGTCGACCCGAACCGCACCAAGAACGTCGCGGGCGAGGACGAGGCTGCCTCCGCCTGACAGCTCCCAACGCTGACCCGTCGTCAATTGACGACGGGTCAGCGTCATTTCCGGGTCTGGCAGGGTGGTGCCGTGCGCTGCGTGATCCTCGACGACTACCAGGACGTCGCCCGGACGTACGCCGACTGGTCGGTGCTGGAGGGCGTGAGCGTCGAGGCGGTCCACGAGCACGTCTCAGACGAGGACCGCCTGGTCGAGATCCTGTCCGGGGCCGCGATCGTGGTGGCGATGCGCGAGCGCACCCCGCTGCCCCGGAGGGTGCTGGAGCGGCTGCCCGACCTTCGGCTGCTGGTGTTCACCGGGCGGCGCAACCCGTCGATCGACCTGGCCG
The DNA here is from genome assembly GCA_963803235.1 of uncultured Actinomycetota bacterium. Taxonomy (GTDB): domain Bacteria; phylum Actinomycetota; class Actinomycetes; order Propionibacteriales; family Nocardioidaceae; genus Nocardioides. The sequence continues at coordinate 128,193 of CAWDLL010000006.1, read as the reverse complement.
CCGCCGAGGAGCTCGGGATCGAGGTCGCCAACACCTCCAGCACGGTCACCCCGCCCGGCGAGCTCACCTGGGCGCTGATCCTCGGCCTCGCCCGCCACGTCGCCCGCGAGGACGCCGCCTTCCACGCCGGCGGACCCTGGCAGTCGACCGTCGGCCGCGACCTGCACGGGTCCCGGCTCGGCCTGGTCGGCCTCGGCCGGATCGGCACCCACGTCGCCCGCGTGGCCCGGGCGTTCGGGATGGAGGTCGTGGCCTGGAGCCCGCACCTGACCGCGGCGCGGGCCGCCGAGGCCGGCGTCCGGCTCGCGCCGTCCCTGCGGGACCTTGATGGCCGAGAGCGACTGGGTCAGCGTGCACCTCGTGCTCGCGGACGGCACGCGCGGCATCGTGGGCCGCGAGGAGATCGCCGCGATGAAGCCGTCGGCGTACCTCGTCAACACCTCGCGGGCCGGGCTGGTCGACACCGACGCCCTGGTCGAGGCGCTCGAGGCCGGCCGGATCGCCGGGGCCGGGCTCGACGTGTACGACGTGGAGCCGGTGCCGCTGGGCGACCGGCTGCGAGCGCTCGACAACGTCCTGGCCACACCGCACGTCGGCTACGTGACCGAGGGCAACTACCGGGTGTTCTACGGGGAGGCTGTCCGGGCGATCGCCGAGTGGCTGAGGGCGTGACCCGAGGGATCCGTTCGGGTGCACCGCACGTCTCTCTCGTGTGTGGTCACGGGTGAGGGTCCTGCTGCTGCTCGTCGCCCTGTGCCTGGGCGGTTGCACCAGCAGGGAGGAGACGCCACCGGCCCCGCCGCCAGAGGACCCGGCCCCCACGGTGGCCCTGCCGCAGCCCTCCGAGACTCCGACGTGGCCCCCCGGCCCCGGGTCCATCCCCCGAACTACAGCCACGTCGACTTCCGGCAGCGCCTCGACGCGGCCCTGGCCGGGGCCGGCACGGTCCGGTTCCGGGTCGACCGACCTGCCGGGTACGCCGCGACCGGGACGGCTGTCATCGGCGACGAACCGGCACGGCGACTGCGCACCACGTCGACGCACTCGGGTCCCAACGGGTATGTCGAGCTCGGCCCGACCCTGTGCGTGAGCGACTCCGTGATGAACAAGCTCACCCAGTCCGGGCTCCTGTCGCCGCTGCCGTCCGACCTCCCCTGGAACTGCGTGACCGGCGAGTCGAGGTACCTCTCGATGATGCGGTCCGTGGTCGACGGCTACGACCCGCTCCACGTCCTGGCCGGCCTCGATCCCTGGCTGGGGTTCGAGTCGCTCGGCCTCGAGCGGGTGGCCGGCGAGGAGCTCCGACACCTGCGGGTGGCCTCCGCTGCTCCGTTCGGAGTGGCTGCCGGAAGCGCCGACAACGAGCTGTGGATCGACAGGTACGGCCTGCCGCGCCGACTGGTGTGGACGCTCGAGTCCGGGTCGACGGCCGAAGCGGTCTTCGACGGGTGGGGGGACCCGGCCGACGTCGCCCTGCCCCCGGCGGACAGCCAGGCGCACGACGACCCCGGGACGCGGGCAGGTCCCCGCTGATGTGGATTTGTCGGCACCGCCCGCACGCCGTACAGTTCACGACTGAAACCAGAGACCGCCGGTTGTCATGCCGCATCAGCAGCACGACCGAAGGTTCCGCGGAAGCGGACGACCTGCGCAGGGGACAGAGCAAGAACGTTGCTTCGGCAGCGATTTCCACGCCCTGAGCCTGCGCTCGGGGCGTTCGTCTTCTCCGGGGTCGGCGCGGTGGTCTCCCAGTCCGGAAGGAGACCCATGGCGCGGCCAGAGAAGGCAGCAGCCGTCGCGGAGATCGTTGAGTCGTTCAACGGTTCCGCGGGCGCTGTGCTGACCGAGTACCGCGGTCTCACCGTGAAGCAGCTGCAGGAACTGCGGCGCTCCCTCGGTGCGAACGCCAACTACGCCGTGGTCAAGAACACGCTGGCCAAGATCGCCGCCACCGAGGTGGGCATCGAAGGCTTCGAAGACCTGCTGACCGGCCCGACCGCCATCGCCTTCATCAACGGCGACGTGGTCGAGGCGGCCAAGGGTCTGCGTGACTTTGCCAAGGCGAACCCCACCCTTGTCATCAAGGGCGGCGTCCTGGACGGCAAGCCCCTCGACGCGAAGGAGGTCAGCAAGCTCGCCGACCTCGAGTCGCGCGAGGTGCTGATGGGCAAGCTGGCCGGCGCGATGCTCGCGTCGCTCAGCCAGGCCGTCTACCTGCTCAACGCCCCGATCTCGCAGGCTGCCCGGCTCGCCGGCGCCCTGCAGGCCAAGGCCGAGCAGGACCCCTCGATCCTCGCAGGTGGTGCCGGCACTCCGGCCGCCGCCGAGGAGGCCACGGAGGCGGCTCCCGCCGCCGACGAGGCCCCCGCTGACGAGGCGCCCGCCGCAGAGGAGGCTCCCGCCGAGGAGACCCCCGCTGCCGAGGCCGCTTCCGAAGAGGGCGAAGCCACCGAGGCCTGAGCACAGGCCGACGTACACACCACCTGAAACCCGGTCCGCGTTGAACCCGCGGACCACCGAATGGAAGGAAACGCCACCATGGCGAAGCTCACCACCGACGAGCTGCTCGACGCGTTCAAGGAGATGACCCTCATTGAGCTGAGCGAGTTCGTGAAGCAGTTCGAGGAGACCTTCGGCGTCACCGCCGCTGCCCCCGTCGCCGTTGCCGCTGCCCCGGCCGCGGGCGGCGCCGCCCCCGCGGGCGAGGACGCTGCCGAGCAGGACGAGTTCGACGTCGTCCTCGAGGCTGCCGGCGACAAGAAGATCAACGTCATCAAGGAGGTGCGCGCCCTCACCTCCCTCGGTCTCAAGGAGGCCAAGGACCTGGTGGAGGCCGCCCCGAAGCCGGTCCTCGAGAAGGTCGACAAGGCTGCCGCCGAGAAGGCCAAGGAGGCGCTCGAGGGCGCCGGTGCCACCGTCACCGTCAAGTGACGATTCGCTGAGTCCCACGTCGAAGGGGCGGTCACCCGAGAGGGTGGCCGCCCCTTCGCGTTATCACGCTCCCGGCGCCCCTTTCGACCCCGCGTGGGCCATGTCTCACCCGGTGTAGGCCTACCCGGGTTTACGCGTAACCTCGCGGCGGGAAGACCGTTGTTACTCATGAGTGGGCCCGACAGGGGAGTGTTCGTGCGCCCACGCTCGGGGGAGTGACGAGCGGCAAAACGTGTGTGACGAAGAGGGAGAACGACTGTGGGCGTGGAGATCAAGGTCGATGACCTGAGCAAGTCGTTCGGCAAGCAGCTGATCTGGGGTGACGTGACCCTGACAGTGCCGGCCGGCGAGATCTGCGTGATGCTCGGCCCCTCCGGCACCGGCAAGTCCGTCTTCCTCAAGACCCTGATCGGCCTCCTCAAGCCCGACAAGGGCTCCATCGTCATCGAGGGCACCGACATCGCGAGCTGCTCCGAGAAGGACCTCTACGAGATCCGCAAGCTGTTCGGAGTCCTGTTCCAGGACGGCGCGATGTTCGGCTCGATGAACCTCTACGACAACGTCGCCTTCCCCCTCCGCGAGCACACCAAGAAGAGCGAGTCCGAGGTCCGTGACATCGTCATGGAGAAGATGGACCTGGTCGGTCTGATCGGCGCCGAGGACAAGCTGCCCGGCGAGATCTCCGGCGGCATGCGCAAGCGCGCCGGCCTGGCCCGCGCCCTGGTGCTCGACCCCGAGATCGTCCTCTTCGACGAGCCCGACTCCGGCCTCGACCCGGTTCGTACGGCGTTCCTCAACCAGCTGATCGTCGACCTGAACGCGCAGATCGACGCGACCTTCCTGATCGTCACGCACGACATCAACACCGCCCGGACCGTCCCGGACAACATCGGCCTGCTCTACCACCGCCACCTTGCGATGTTCGGTCCCCGCGAGATGCTGCTCTCCTCCGAGGAGCCCGTGGTCCGTCAGTTCCTCAACGCCCAGCGGGTCGGCCCGATCGGCATGTCCGAGGAGAAGGACGCCGACGAGCTCGAGGCCGAGAAGGACCAGGAGCTCCCGCCGCTGCCCCCGATCCCGATGCAGATCGAGCCCTCGAACGGCATCGCCCGGCGCAGCCAGCGCGAGCCCGGCGCGTGGTGCCGGGAGAACGGCGTGACGCCGCCTCCGGGCTCGTTCGAGGAGAACCTGTCCATGGCTCCGGGCGGCCGCTGACTCCGTGGCCACCCTGACCGCATCCCGGGCACTCGCCCCGATCGGCACCGCGGGCAAGCTCTTCGCCTTCGGTCTCGACGTCGGGCGCGGGCTGTTCCGGCGACCGTTCCAGTTCCGGGAGTTCATCCAGCAGGCGTGGTTCATCGCCTCGGTGACGATCATTCCCACGGCACTGGTGGCGATCCCGTTCGGCGCGGTGATCGCGCTCCAGGTCGGTGGCCTGATCAAGCAGTTCGGCGCGCAGTCCTTCACCGGCTCCGCCTCGGTCCTCGCCGTCGTCCGCGAGGCCGGACCGATCGCGACCTCGCTCCTCATCGCCGGTGCCGGCGGCTCGGCGATCGCGGCCGACCTCGGCGCCCGCAAGATCCGCGAGGAGCTCGACGCGATGATGGTGCTCGGGATCGACCCGATCCAGCGCCTGGTCGTCCCTCGCGTGCTCGCCTGCATGCTCGTCGCGGTCTTCCTCAACGGCCTGGTCAGCGTCGTCGGTGTGGCCGGCGGCTACGTCTTCAACGTCGTGCTGCAAGACGGCACACCAGGAGCCTATTTAGCGAGCTTCACAGCGCTCGCCCAGTTACCGGACCTCTGGCAAGGCATGGCCAAGGCCCTCGTCTTCGGCCTGATCGCCGCGATCGTCGCCTGCTACAAGGGCATGAACGCCGCGGGTGGGCCGAAGGGTGTCGGCGACGCCGTGAACGAGTCCGTCGTCATCACCTTCATGCTCCTGTTCCTCGTCAACTTCGTCATGAGCGCGATCTACTTCCAGCTCGTGCCACCGAAGACGGGTTGACGCCATGGCCTCCATGAGCTCCGTCAGGTCGATCTACCAGCGCCCCGTGCGCGGTCTCGACCACCTCGGCGAGGAGCTGGCGTTCTACGTCAAGGCTCTCGCCTGGACCCCGCGCACCGTCCGCCGCTACAAGAAGGAGATCCTGCGGATCCTGGCCGAGGTGACCCTCGGCTCGGGCGCGCTCGCCGTGATCGGCGGGACCGTCGGCGTCATCACCGCGATGTGCTTCTTCACCGGCACCGAGGTCGGCCTCCAGGGCTACGCCGCCCTGAACCAGCTCGGCACCGCGGCGTTCTCCGGCTTCGTCTCCGCCTACTTCAACACCCGCGAGATCGCGCCACTCGTCGCGGCCATCGCGCTCGCCGCCACCGTCGGCTGCGGCTTCACCGCCCAGCTCGGCGCGATGCGGATCTCCGAGGAGATCGACGCCCTCGAGGTGATGGCGATCCCCTCGCTGCCCTTCCTGGTGACCACGCGGATCATCGGCGGCCTGATCGCCATCATCCCGCTGTACGTCGTCGGCCTGCTGTCGTCGTACTTCGCAACCAGGCTGACCGTCACCGGCTTCTTCGGGCAGTCCACCGGCACGTTCGACAAGTACTTCAACCAGTTCCTGCCACCCGGCGACGTGCTGTGGTCGTTCGGCAAGGTGCTGGTCTTCGCCGTCGTCGTCATCCTGATCCACTGCTACCACGGCTACACCGCCTCCGGCGGTCCCGCCGGGGTCGGCGTGGCCGTGGGCCGCGCCGTGCGCACCAGCATCGTGGCGATCAACGTCATCGACCTGTTCTTGTCGATGGCGATCTGGGGCACCACCACGACCGTCAGATTGGCGGGGTGACGTGACGTGAGAATGGCCCAGAACCACAAGCTGCTCGGGATCGTGTTCATCCTGATCCTGGTCGCCGGCGTCTACGGCACCTACGCCATCTTCACCAAGAAGTTCGCCGACTACGACGAGGTCACCCTCCAGACCTCCAAGATCGGCCTCCAGCTGCCGAGCCGCGCCGACGTCAAGATCCGCGGCGTCATCGTCGGCGAGGTGCTCGACTTCGACTCGACCGCCGAGGGCGCCGAGCTGACCCTGGGCATCTACCCCGACGAGCTCGACACGATCCCGGCCAACGTCACCGGCTCGATCGTCCCGAAGACGCTCTTCGGCGAGAAGTACGTCTCGCTCGAGATCCCGGAGGAGGCAGCCGCCGACCACATCGACGCCGGCGCCACCATCGACCGCACCGAGGTCTCGATCGAGGTCGAGAAGGTGCTCTCGGACCTCTACCCGCTGCTGCGCACCGTGCAGCCGGCCGAGATCAACAAGACCCTGAACGCGCTCTCCACCGCCCTGGAGGGCCGCGGCGAGGCGATCGGCGAGAACCTCGAGACCGTCGACGCCTACCTCAAGCGGATCAACCCGCAGATCCCCGACATCGTCGAGGACCTCCGGCTCACCGCTCAGGTCTCCGACGTGTACGCCGACGTGATGCCCGAGATCGCGGCGATCCTGAACAACACGATCACCACCACGACCACGCTCGAGGGTCGCGAGGAGAAGCTGAACAAGCTGTTCGACGACGTCTCCGCGTTCTCGGACACGACCCGCGAGTTCCTCGACCAGAACGGCGACAACATCGTCCGCCTCGGCGAGCTCGGAGCCGCCCAGCTCCGCGTGCTCGCGAAGTACGCCCCGGAGTTCCCCTGCCTCACCGGCGGCATCGTCAAGGCCGGTGAGCTCCAGGCCGAGGCGTTCCGCGGCTTCACCCTCCACATCGTCCTCGAGCCGCTGCCGAACCAGCCCCGCGGCTACGGCGTCAACGACACGCCCCGCTTCGGCGAGACCCGCGGCCCCGACTGCCTCAACCTGCCGAACCCGCCCTGGTCGCAGGAGAACCCGGTCCGGCACCAGCCGGACATGGACGACGGGGTGGACGAGCCGACCGGCAAGGGCACCAGCCGGGTCGCGCCCGACTACTTCGCCAAGGGTGTCGGACTGCCCGGCAGCAACAAGGAGGCCGCTCATCCTCCGGTCGTTCTCGGCCCGGTCATGGGCACCAGCCCCGAGGACGTCCCGTACCTCGGCGTGCTCCTGCTCGGTCCGATGGCCCGTGGCGCGGAGGTGAGTCTGCGATGAGCCTCCTGGACAAGAAGACCGCGGTCGACCTGACGAAGCTGCTGATCTTCATCATCATCACCACCCTCGCCACCGGCGTCCTGGTCGTCACCATCGGCAACGTCTCGTTCTCCGGCAGCCGCGAGTACAAGGCCGAGTTCGTCGACGCCACCGGCGTCGTCAAGGGCGACGACATCCGGATCGCCGGCGTCAAGGTCGGGGTCGTCAAGGACGTCGAGATCGTCGACCGCACCCACGCGCTGGTCAGCTTCACCGTCGACGACACGACGTCCATCACCGGCGCGACCAACGCCGCGATCCGCTACCGCAACCTCGTGGGCCAGCGCTACATCACCCTGACCCAGGAGATCGGCGACGCCGGTCGCCTCGAGGAGGGTGCCACCATCCCGGTGTCCCAGACCTCGCCGGCGCTCGACCTGACCGTGCTCTTCAACGGGTTCAAGCCGCTGTTCCAGGCGCTCTCCCCGGCCGACCTGAACAAGCTCTCCTACGAGATCGTCCAGGTGTTCCAGGGTGAGGGCGGCACCCTCGAGGGGCTGCTCGCGCACACCGCGTCGGTCACCCAGACCCTCGCCGCACGCGACCAGGTGATCGGCGACCTGATCGACAACCTCAACGAGGTGCTCGACCACATCGGCGACCGCGACGACCAGCTCACCGAGCTGATCAAGACGTTCCGCACCTTCGTCGGTGGCCTCAAGGACGACCGGCAGGCCATCCTCGGCTCGCTCGACCAGATCTCCACGCTCTCCTCGGAGACCGCGCAGCTCGTCTCCGGGATCCGCTCGCCGTTCGTCGAGGACATCAAGCAGCTGCGCCGCGTCGCGGGCAACATCGACAGCAACAAGGCCGAGCTCGACCGGGCGCTCCAGGTGCTGCCGATCAAGCTGAACAAGGTCGGCCGGACCGCCATCTACGGCTCCTGGTTCAACTTCTACCTGTGCTCGTTCACCGGCAAGGTCGAGTTCGCCGGCGAGAGCACCGCGATCAGGTACCCGCTGCCGGGCACCAAGGTCGCCGACAGGTGTGAGCTGGGATGAGCATTCCGTTCCGCGAGCGCAACCCCGTCATCATCGGGGCGGTCAGCCTTGCCGTCCTGGCCGCGCTGGTCCTGGCCGCCTTCCGGGCGCAGGACCTGCCGCTGATCGGCGGCGGCGACACCTACTACGCCTCGTTCAGCGAGGCCGGCGGCCTGAAGCCCAACGACGAGGTCCGGATCGCCGGCGTGCGCGTCGGCAAGGTCGAGACGGTCGAGCTGGCCGGCGACCACGTGCGGGTCACCTTCCGGGTCGACGGGGACGCCGAGTTCGGCTCCGAGACCGGGGCCGCGATCAAGGTCAAGACGCTGCTGGGTGCGATGTTCCTGGCCCTCCAGCCGGCGGGCTCCGGCCAGATGGACGAGGGCGGGGAGATCCCCGTCGAGCGGACCAGCTCGCCGTACGACGTGGTCGAGGCGTTCTCCGGGCTCGCCGAGACGTCCGAGCAGATCGACACCGACCAGTTCGCGCAGGCCCTGACCACCCTGGCCGACCTGACCCGCAACACCCCCGAGGAGTTCCGCGAGGCGCTCGACGGCGTCTCCAAGCTCTCGGCCAACGTCGCCGAGAAGGACGAGCAGATCAACCAGCTGCTCGGCAACCTCGAGAAGGTCTCGAAGGTCCTCGACGCCCGCGACCAGGACATCATCGGCCTGATGAAGGACAGCGACGTGCTGTTCCGCGCGCTCGTGGCCCGTCGCGACGCGGTGCACCGGCTGCTGGTCTCGACCTCCACCCTCTCCAAGGAGCTCACCGCCCTGGTCGAGCAGAGCCGCGCCGACCTGAAGCCCGCCCTCACCCACCTCGAGAACGTCGTCCAGGTGCTGAACAAGAACGAGAACAACATCGACAACAGCCTGCGGCTGATGGCGCCGTTCTACCGCGTCTTCGCCAACACGCTCGGGACCGGACCGTGGTTCGACACCTACATCCAGAACTTCCCGCCGGCACCGCAGGTGGGTGGCTGACATGACCGGTGCGAAGAGGCTGATCATCCCCGGCGTGATCGTCGCCCTGCTGGCGGCGGCCGCGGTGGTGATGTTCCGCGGCGACGAGATGAAGACCATCACCGCGCACTTCCCGCGCACGGTCTCGATCTACGAGGGCAGCGACGTGCGCGTGCTGGGTGTTCCTGTCGGCACGGTCGACACCGTGACGCCGTCCGGCACCGACGTGGTCGTCACCATGTCCTACGACGCCGACACCAAGATCCCCGCCGACGCCGAGGCCGTGATCATCGCTCCGTCGATCGTGGGCGACCGGTTCGTGCAGCTGACCCCGGTCTACGAGGAGGGCGAGACGCTGGCCGACGGCGCCACCCTGACCGAGGACAGCACGGCCGTCCCGCTCGAGCTCGACCAGATCTACTCGAGCATGGACCAGCTGACCGTGGCGCTCGGCCCGACCGGCGCCAACAAGAACGGCGCGCTGTCCGACCTGCTCGAGACCACCGCCGAGAACTTCGGTGGCCAGGGCGAGCAGTTCCACCAGACGATCCAGGACTTCAGCAAGTTCACCCAGACCCTGGACCGCAACAAGGAGGAGCTGTTCGGCTCCGCCGAGGCGCTGGAGGGCTTCATCAGCACCCTCGCCCAGAACGACCAGACGGTGCGCGACTTCAACCAGTCGCTGGGCGACGTCGCCACCATGCTGGAGGGGGAGCGCGGCGAGCTGAGGGCGTCGCTGAAGAACCTCGCGGTCGCGATGGGCCAGGTGTCGACGTTCGTGGAGGAGAACCGCGAGATCCTCGGCCGCAACATCGAGGGCCTGAACCGGGTCTCGAAGGTGCTGGTCAAGCAGCGCGGCGCGCTCGACGAGATCCTGACCAACGCCCCGCTCGCCCTGAACAACCTCTACCTGACGTACAACCCGCAGGCCGGGACGCTCGACACCCGCTCGAACCAGGGCGAGGTCGCCAGCCAGCTCGAGGCCGACCCCGCGGCGTTCCTGTGCGGCATCGTCAACCAGGCCGACACGTCCGGCGAGATCTGCGACGCGATCGAGAACGGCGGCGTCCCCGGGCTGCCGCGGGCCGGTGCGTTCGGCCAGGGCGGCCAGTCCAGCACGATCGTGCCGTTCGACCCCACGCTCGGCGGACTCCTGGAGGTGCAGCGATGAGGCGCCTGCGCTCCCTGCTCGTCGTACTCGCCGTCTCGCTGGTGGTGACCGGCTGCGACTTCGACGTCTACAAGATGCCGCTCCCCGGTGGCACGGACACCGGCGAGAACCCGATCCGGATCACCGCGGAGTTCGCCGACGTCCTCGACCTGGTGCCGAAGTCGACGGTGAAGCTCAACGACGTCAGCGTCGGCCAGGTGACCGACATCGACCTCGAGGGCTACCACGCGGTCGTCACCATGGAGCTCCGCGAGGGCACCGAGCTCCCCGACAACACCTTCGCTGAGCTGCGGCAGACCAGCCTGCTCGGCGAGAAGTTCGTGTCCCTGACCCCGCCGGAGGACGGCACCGCGCACGGCCAGCTCGAGACCGGGGACGTGATCAAGCTCGAGGACACCGGCCGCAACCCCGAGGTCGAGGAGGTGCTCGGTGCACTGAGCCTGCTCCTCAACGGTGGCGGCGTGGCCCAGCTCAAGACCATCGCCAGCGAGCTGAACATCGCGCTCGAGGGGCGTGAGAGCTCCGCGAAGTCGGTGCTGCGCCAGATCGAGACGCTGATGACCCAGCTCGACGCGAACAAGGGCGACATCGTCCACGCGATCGAGTCGCTCAACCGGCTCTCGGTCTCCGTGAACGAGCAGACCGGCGCCATCGACGCCGCGCTCGAGGAGCTGCCCAGCGCGCTGACCTCGCTGGACCGGCAGCGGGCCGACCTGGTCAAGATGCTCCAGGCGCTGAACGAGCTCAGCGACGTCGGCGTCCGGGTGATCAAGGCCTCCAAGGAGTCGACCATCGAGTCGTTCCGCCAGCTGTCCCCGGTCCTCACCGAGCTGGCCAACTCCGGCGACGACTTCGTCAACGCCTTCCACGTGTTCCTGACCTACCCGTTCGTGGACGAGGTGGTCGGCCGCGACCCGCAGGTCGCCCGCAACCTGCACATGGGTGACTACACGAACCTCGCGATCGAGCTGAACCTGAAGGTCAGTGACGACGGCGAGCCGACCCTGCCGACGAACCTGCCGACGATCCTCGACCCGGGCCAGGTCCTCAACGCGGTGGAGCGCTGCCTGCGCAGCGGCAACCCCGCCAGCCGCGCCTGCCAGAAGGTGCTGAGAGACGCGAACGCCCTGCTGAAGCTGCGCGAGGAGTGCGCCAAGCCGAGGAACGAGGACAAGGACATCTGCAAGCAGATCAACCTGGTGCCCGGCCTGCCGACCCCGTCCAGCACGGGCGGCGGCGGGCTGCCGATCCCGGGTCTGCCCCGGGCCGGCTTCGGGCCGACCTCCCGGCAGTTCTCCGCGAAGGGTCCGACGATCCGTCAGCTGACGAAGATGTACGACCCTGACCTCGTGTCCCTGTTCGTCCCGGGGCTGGTGATGTCGCGATGATCACCAGGCGCACCAAGATCCAGCTGATGATCTTCGCGCTGATCACCGTGCTCGGCGTGAGCTACGTCGGTGCCCGCTACGCCCGGCTGGACCGGCTGCTCTTCGACGACGCCTACACCGTCGTCGCCCACTTCTCCGAGTCCGGCGGCATCTTCGCCGGCGGCGAGGTGACCTACCGCGGCGTCTCGGTGGGACGGGTCGAGCAGCTCGTCCTCACCGACGGCGGCGTCGACGTGAAGCTCGCGATCGAGAACGACTACGACTCGATCCCGGCCGACACCCTCGCGGTCGTCGGGAACGGCTCCGCGGTCGGCGAGCAGTACGTCGAGCTCCAGCCGCAGGCGGACACCGAGCCGTTCCTCGAGGACGACTCGGAGATCCCGACCGAGAACACCCGCACGCCGATCGCCACGGAGACCCTGCTCACCGACCTGTCCAACACGGTGGAGTCGGTCGACAAGGAAGCGCTGTCCACCACCGTCACCGAGATGGGCAAGGCGTTCGACGGCACCGGCGAGGACCTCGGCCGGATGATCGACTCCGGCAACAGGTTCATCCAGGCCGCCAACGACAACTTCGACATCACGACCGCCCTGATCAGGGACAGCAACACCGTGCTCAAGGGCCAGGTCGCCTCGGCCAGCTCGATCCGCGAGTTCGCGCGCAACTTCGCGCTGTTCAGCGGCACCCTCGCCGGCTCGGACGAGGACCTGCGCCAGGTCATCGACTCCGGCTCGGCGACCGCGATCGAGCTGCGCACGTTCCTCGAGGACAACGAGGTCGAGCTGGGCCAGCTGATCAACAACCTGGTCACCACCGGCGAGGTCGTGGTCAAGCACCTCGACGGGATCGAGCAGGTCCTGGCGATCTACCCCTACGTCGTCGAGGGCGGCTTCACGGTCGTCTCCAAGTCGCCGGACGACCGGCATGTACGACGCCCACTTCGGCCTGATCCTCACCCAGGAGCCGCACGTCTGCACCAAGGGCTACGAGGGCACCAACCAGCGCCCGCCGCAGGACGGCAGCAACGCGCCGATGAACATGAACGCCCGCTGCACCGAGCCGGCGGCGCAGAGCAACGCCCGTGGCTCGCAGCACGCTCCGCGCGCCGGTGCGGCCTACCGCGCGCCGGTCGTGGCGTCGTACGACGACGGCAGGGTCGACTGGTTCGACGAGCCGGGCGAGACCTACCGCGAGCCCGTGTCGTGGACGCCGCCCGAGGGCTTCGGCGGCGAGTCCTGGCAGTGGCTCCTTCTACGGCCACTGGCACGATAGCCGGATGACCGACGAACACCAGGCGAGCCCGCGCTCGCCGCTCTTCCGCACGGTCCTGTTGGCCGTCCTCGTGGTGACGACGCTGTCGTCCGCCGCGCTGCTGGTCTGGGCGACCACCTCCCGCGGGGAGGCCGAGGAGCTCCAGGCCGCAGCGCGAGGAGGTCATGTCGGTCGGCGAGCAGTTCATGCTCCGCAAGGAGACCTTCGGCCCCGACCTGCTCGACGAGCAGGGCACGATGCCGGAGTACCGCGAGCAGGTCCACGAGCTGATCACCCCCAAGCTCCAGACCAGCTTCGACGAGGAGACCGCGCAGGGCGAGAAGCTGGTCGCGCAGGGCGGCCTGACCAGCTCCGCCGACGTCTACGACACGGCCGTGACGAGCATGGACTCCGACTCCGCCGACGTGCTGGTCGTCGGTGACACCACGTTCACCTTCCAGAAGGGCCAGCCCCAGGTGTCCCCGTTCCGCTACCACCTCTCGCTCGTGCTCTCCGACGGCACCTGGCTGGTCGACGAGCTCGACGAGGCCGAGGCGGAGCAGCCATGAGCGTGAGCCTGTACGACGTCCTGGACGTGGACCGCGACGCCACGGACCAGCAGGTCCGGGACGCCTGGAAGTCCGCGATCGCCGACCTGGAGCCGGGCGACCGGCGGTTCCGGGCGTTCAACGAGGCCGCCGAGGTGCTGCTCGACCCCGACCGGCGGGCGGCGTACGACGCCGAGCTCGCCGAGCAGGAGGCCGCCGAGGAGCCCCCGGCACCCGTGACGGAGCCGGCGGACGAGCCCGCCGAGGCCGCCGGGCCGAGACGGGCACCGTCCCGCCTCCCGTGGCTCCCGCGGGCACGACCCAGGGTCGGTTCGGCCGCGCGCTGTCCTCGAACTGGCTGCCGGCCACGCTGCTGGCGCTCACCGTCGCGTTCGCGGGCACCGCCGCGTGGCTGATCTACAGCCAGCCGTCGGACGCCAGCGTCGACCGGTCGCTGCGCACGGCCGAGGGGACCGCCGAGGTCGCGGCTCCCGTGATCTTCTCCTACGACTACCGGCACCTCGACGAGGACCGCGACAAGGCGGTCGCCTACCTGACCTCGGACTTCCGCGAGGACTACGACAAGCTCTTCGACAGCCTGGTCGACAAGAACGCCCCGGAGTTCCAGACCGTCCAGAAGATCGACTTCATCTCCTCGGGCATCGTCCGGACCGGCGGGGGTGGGGATGCCGACGACCGGGTCGACGTGATGGTCGTCTTCGACCAGCTCACCACGAACAAGCAGGTCACCGACGAGCAGCGGGCGCCGGCGTACGCCGTCCTGACCATGGAAAAGGTCGACGGCGACTGGTTGGTGGACGACATCAAGGGACCGCCGTTCCCCGAGTAAGCGCGTTCTGCTTGACCTCGGGGGCCACACCGTTCATCATCGTCGTCAACGAACAGCTCGTTCTGGCTGACCGGGTTTGTGGCGCGCCTTCTTCTGCGCTACCCTTCTTCTTTGCGTCTGCCCTCAAATGCTCTTTCGCCTGCCCGGTGGCGAATTTGTGGTTGGTCGACGATCCCCAGAGCGACCCTTCGAAGGACACCTCTTGGCCGCGCGCAGCACCACTGGTAACTCCCGCCGCATCTCTTTCGCAAAGATCACCGAACCGCTCGAGGTTCCCAAGCTCCTCTCTCTCCAGACCGACAGCTTCGACTGGCTGATCGGCAACGACGACTGGACCGCAGCCGTCGAGCGCCGTCGCGCCGAGGGCGAGGACGTCTCCTCCAAGTCGGGCCTCCAGGAGATCTTCGAGGAGATCTCCCCGATCGAGGACTTCTCCGAGACGATGTCGCTGTCGTTCGAGAACCCGGTCTTCTACGACCCGAAGTACACCGTCGACGAGTGCAAGGAGAAGGACTTCACCTACTCCGCTCCGCTCTACGTCTCGGCGGAGTTCACGAACAACGACACCGGTGAGATCAAGGGCCAGACGGTCTTCATGGGCGACTTCCCGCTCATGACCCCCAAGGGCACCTTCGTCATCAACGGCACCGAGCGCGTGGTCGTCTCCCAGCTCGTCCGCTCGCCCGGGCGTCTACTTCGAGCGGTCCGCCGACAAGACGTCCGACAAGGACATCTTCACCGCCAAGCTGATCCCGTCGCGGGGCGCCTGGCTGGAGTTCGAGATCGACAAGCGCGACATGGTCGGCGTCCGCCTCGACCGCAAGCGCAAGCAGAACGTCACCGTGCTGCTCAAGGCCCTCGGCTGGACCAACGAGCAGATCCGCGAGGAGTTCGGCGAGTACGAGTCGATGATGCTGACCCTGGAGAAGGACCACACCCAGGGCCAGGACGACGCGCTGCTCGACATCTACCGCAAGCTCCGCCCGGGCGAACCGCCCACGCGTGAGGCCGCGCAGACGCTGCTGAACAACTACTACTTCAACCCCAAGCGCTACGACCTGGCCAAGGTCGGTCGCTACAAGATCAACAAGAAGCTGGGGCTGACCGAGGCGTTCGACCAGCAGACCCTGACCGTCGACGACATCGTCGCCGCGATCAAGTACATCGTCGCGCTGCACGACGGCCGCAGCCAGGTGGAGGCCCCGCAGGGCACCATCGACATCTCGGCCGACGACATCGACCACTTCGGCAACCGGCGGATGCGCACCGTCGGCGAGCTGATCCAGAACCAGCTCCGCACCGGCCTGGCCCGGATGGAGCGCGTGGTCCGCGAGCGGATGACCACCCAGGACGTCGAGGCGATCACGCCGCAGTCGCTGATCAACATCCGCCCGGTCGTCGCGGCGCTGAAGGAGTTCTTCGGCACCTCGCAGCTCTCGCAGTTCATGGACCAGACCAACCCGATCGCGGGCCTGACGCACAAGCGTCGCCTGTCCGCGCTGGGTCCCGGTGGTCTGTCCCGTGACCGCGCCGGCATGGAGGTCCGCGACGTCCACCCGTCGCACTACGGCCGGATGTGCCCGATCGAGACGCCGGAAGGCCCGAACATCGGTCTGATCGGCTCGCTCGCGTCGTACGGCCGGATCAACCCGTTCGGGTTCGTCGAGACGCCGTACCGCAAGGTCAAGAACGGCAAGGTCACCGACCAGGTCGACTACCTCACCGCCGACGACGAGGACCGCTTCGTCATCGCGCAGGCCAACGCGCCGCTGGACGACAAGAACCGCTTCGTGGAGGAGCGCGTCCTGGTCCGCCAGAAGCACGGCGAGGTCGACGCGATCCTGGCCGACGAGGTCGACTACATGGACGTCTCGCCGCGCCAGATGGTGTCGGTCGCGACCGCCCTGATCCCGTTCCTCGAGCACGACGACGCGAACCGCGCGCTGATGGGCGCCAACATGCAGCGCCAGGCCGTGCCGCTCATCAAGAGCGACTCGCCCCTGGTCGGCACCGGCATCGAGTACCGCGCCGCGGTCGACGCCGGTGACGTGCTGGTCGCCGAGAAGGCCGGTGTCGTCAAGGAGGTGTCCGCCGAGGTCATCGAGACGATGAACGACGACGGCACCTACACGACGTACAAGCTGGCCAAGTTCCGGCGTTCGAACCAGGGCACCTGCATCAACCAGCGCCCGCTGGTCGCCGAGGGTGACAAGCTCGAGGCCGGCTCGCCGCTGGCCGACGGTCCCTGCACCGACCAGGCCGAGATGGCGCTGGGCACCAACCTCCTCGTGGCCTTCATGCCGTGGCAGGGCCACAACTACGAGGACGCCATCATCCTGAGCCAGCGCCTGGTCCAGGAGGACGTCCTCACCTCGATCCACATCGAGGAGCACGAGGTCGACGCCCGCGACACCAAGCTCGGCCCCGAGGAGATCACCCGGGACATCCCGAACGTCTCCGAGGAGATGCTGGCCGACCTCGACGAGCGCGGCATCATCCGCATCGGCGCCGAGGTCACCACCGGCGACATCCTGGTCGGCAAGGTCACCCCCAAGGGTGAGACCGAGCTGACCCCGGAGGAGCGGCTGCTCCGCGCGATCTTCGGTGAGAAGGCGCGCGAGGTCCGCGACACCTCGATGAAGGTGCCGCACGGTGAGTCCGGCACGGTCATCGGCGTCCGCGTGTTCGACCGCGAGGACGGCGACGAGCTGCCCCCGGGCGTCAACCAGCTGGTTCGCGTCTACGTCGCCCAGAAGCGCAAGATCTCCGTGGGTGACAAGCTCGCCGGCCGGCACGGCAACAAGGGCGTCATCGCGAAGATCCTGCCGATCGAGGACATGCCGTTCATGGAGGACGGCACCCCGGTCGACGTCGTGCTGAACCCGCTCGGTGTCCCGCGCCGGATGAACATCGGCCAGATCCTCGAGCTCCACCTCGGCTGGCTGGCCAAGCAGGGCTGGGACGTCGACCTGCACGCCGACAAGAAGGACGCCGACTGGAAGCAGCGGCTGATCAAGATCCACGCGGAGAAGGCCGACCCGGACACCAAGGTGGCGACGCCGGTGTTCGACGGTGCCCGCGAGGACGAGATCACCGGCCTGCTCGGGTCGACGCTGCCCAACCGTGACGGCGTACGCATGATCGGCGAGAAGGGCAAGGCCGACCTGTTCGACGGTCGGTCCGGCGAGCCGTTCCCGGACCCGGTCTCGGTCGGCTACATGTACATCCTCAAGCTGCACCACCTCGTGGACGACAAGATCCACGCCCGCAGCACCGGCCCCTACTCCATGATCACGCAGCAGCCCCTGGGCGGTAAGGCCCAGTTCGGCGGCCAGCGGTTCGGCGAGATGGAGGTCTGGGCGATGGAGGCGTACGGCGCCGCCTACGCCCTGCAGGAGCTGCTGACGATCAAGTCCGACGACGTCCCCGGACGCGTCAAGGTCTACGAGGCCATCGTGAAGGGCGAGAACATCCCCGACTCCGGCATCCCCGAGTCGTTCAAGGTTCTCGTCAAGGAGATGCAGTCGCTCTGCCTCAACGTCGAGGTGCTGTCGCAGGACGGCACAGCGATCGAGATGAAGGACGCCGAGGAAGACGTCTTCAGGGCGGCCGAGGAGCTCGGCATCGACCTGTCCCGTCGCGAGCCCAGCTCGGTCGAAGAAGTCTGAGTCAGTGGCCGGCGCGCGTCCTGCGCGCGCCGGCCGACCTCAGTCCTCAGCCACACACAGAATTTCTAACGAAGGATTGCAGCCATCGTGCTCGACGTGAACTTCTTCGACCAGCTTCAGATCGGCCTGGCCACCGCGGACGACATCCGTACGTGGAGCCACGGTGAGGTCAAGAAGCCGGAGACCATCAACTACCGCACGCTCAAGCCCGAGCGTGACGGCCTCTTCTGCGAGAAGATCTTCGGTCCCACCCGGGACTGGGAGTGCTACTGCGGCAAGTACAAGCGCGTGCGCTTCAAGGGCATCATCTGCGAGCGGTGTGGCGTCGAGGTCACCCGCTCCAAGGTGCGCCGCGAGCGGATGGGCCACATCGAGCTCGCCGCCCCGGTGACCCACATCTGGTACTTCAAGGGCGTGCCGAGCCGGCTCGGCTACCTGCTGGACCTCGCCCCGAAGGACCTCGAGAAGGTCATCTACTTCGCGGCGTACATGATCACCTCCGTCGACGAGGACGCCCGCCACCGCGACCTGTCCTCGCTCGAGGGCAAGGTGCAGCTCGAGCGCGAGCGCCTCGAGAAGCGCCGCGACGGCTCCCTCGAGGACCGCACCAAGAAGCTCGAGGAGGACCTCGCCACGCTCGAGGCCGAGGGCGCCAAGGCCGACGCCCGCCGCAAGGTGCGTGACGGTGCCGAGCGCGAGATGAAGCAGCTGCGCGACCGTGCGCAGCGCGAGATCGACCGCCTCGACGAGGTGTGGAACACCTTCAAGACGCTCCAGGTCCAGGACCTGATGGGCGACGAGATGCTCTACCGCGAGATGAAGAACTGGTTCGGCAAGTACTTCGAGGGCCACATGGGCGCCACGGCGATCCAGAAGCGCCTCCAGGACTTCGACATCGACGCCGAGGTCGACAACCTGCGCGAGACCATCGCCACCGGCAAGGGCCAGCGCAAGGTGCGCGCGCTCAAGCGGCTCAAGGTCGTCGACGCGTTCCGCAAGACCGGCAACCAGCCGATCGGCATGGTGCTCGACGCCGTCCCGGTCATCCCGCCGGACCTGCGTCCGATGGTGCAGCTCGACGGTGGCCGCTTCGCGACCTCCGACCTGAACGACCTGTACCGCCGCGTGATCAACCGGAACAACCGGCTCAAGCGACTGCTCGACCTCGGTGCGCCCGAGATCATCGTCAACAACGAGAAGCGGATGCTCCAGGAGGCCGTCGACTCGCTGTTCGACAACGGTCGTCGTGGTCGCCCCGTCACCGGCCCGGGCAACCGGCCGCTGAAGTCGCTGTCCGACATGCTCAAGGGCAAGCAGGGCCGCTTCCGTCAGAACCTCCTCGGCAAGCGCGTGGACTACTCCGGTCGTTCGGTCATCGTGTCCGGCCCGCAGCTGAAGCTGCACCAGTGCGGTCTGCCCAAGCAGATGGCGCTGGAGCTGTTCAAGCCGTTCGTGATGAAGCGCCTGGTCGACCTGTCGCACGCGCAGAACATCAAGTCCGCCAAGCGGATGGTCGAGCGCGCCCGGCCGGTCGTGTGGGACGTCCTCGAAGAGGTCATCACCGAGCACCCCGTGCTGCTCAACCGTGCGCCCACGCTGCACCGCCTCGGCATCCAGGCCTTCGAGCCGCAGCTGATCGAGGGCAAGGCCATCCAGATCCACCCGCTCGTCTGCTCGGCCTTCAACGCCGACTTCGACGGTGACCAGATGGCCGTGCACCTGCCGCTGTCCGCGGAGGCGCAGGCCGAGGCCCGGATCCTGATGCTGTCGACGAACAACATCCTGAAGCCGTCGGACGGTCGCCCCGTGACCATGCCGACCCAGGACATGATCATCGGCCTGTTCTTCCTCACGACCGACCGTGAGGAGCGGCCCGACCCGATTCGGGCGTTCTCCTCGCCGGCCGAGGCGATCATGGCGTTCGACCACGGTGAGATCTCGCTGCAGACGCCCGTCAAGATCCGCCTGAACGACGTCGTGCCGCCGCTCGAGCTCGAGCTCGGTCCGGACTGGGAGGAGGGTCGTTCCCTGACCCTCGAGACGACGCTGGGTCGCACGATCTTCAACGACACCCTGCCCGCCGACTACCCCTTCGTGAACCACGAGGTGGGCAAGAAGGTGCTGGGCCAGATCGTCAACGACCTCGCCGAGCGCTACACCAAGGTCGAGGTGGCCGCCTCGCTGGACGCCCTCAAGGACGCCGGCTTCCACTGGGCCACCCGCTCCGGTGTCACCGTGTCGATCGACGACGTCACCACGCCGGACAACAAGGCCGAGATCCTCGAGGACTACGAGAAGCAGGCCGAGAAGGTCCAGAAGCAGTTCGAGCGCGGTCTGGTCACCGACGAGGAGCGCCGCCAGGAGCTCATCGAGATCTGGACGCAGGCGTCCAACGACGTCGCCAAGGCGATGGAGAGCAACTTCGACCGGCGTAACCCGATCTACATGATGGTCGACTCGGGCGCCTCCGGAAACATGATGCAGATCCGTCAGGTCGCGGCCATGCGTGGCCTGGTGGCCAACCCGAAGGGCGACATCATCCCGCGGCCGATCAAGGCGAACTTCCGTGAGGGCCTGTCGGTGCTGGAGTACTTCATCTCCACGCACGGTGCCCGCAAGGGTCTCGCCGACACCGCGCTCCGCACCGCCGACTCGGGCTACCTCACCCGTCGTCTCGTGGACGTCTCCCAGGACGTCATCATCCGCGAGGACGACTGCGGCACCGAGCGTGGCCTGCCGAAGCGGATCGGTGTTCGCGGCGACGACGGGGTGGTCCGCAAGGACGACAACGCCGAGACCGCGGCGTACGCCCGCACGTCGGCGACGAGCGTCACCCACCCGGAGTCCGGCGAGGTTCTCGCCGGCCCGGGCGAGGACCTCGGCGACGTCAAGATCGGTGAGCTGGTCGCGGCCGGGATCGAGGAGGTCAAGGTCCGCTCCGTGCTGACCTGTGACGCCAAGACCGGTACCTGCGCCAAGTGCTACGGCCGCTCGCTGGCCACCGGCAAGCTCGTCGACATCGGCGAGGCCGTCGGCATCATCGCGGCGCAGTCGATCGGTGAGCCCGGCACGCAGCTGACGATGCGTACCTTCCACACCGGTGGTGTGGCCTCCGCGGACGACATCACGCAGGGTCTGCCCCGTGTGGTCGAGCTCTTCGAGGCCCGCTCGCCCAAGGGTCGCTCGCCGATCTCCGAGGCCGCCGGTCGGATCGAGATCGAGGAGACCGACAAGGCCCGCAAGGTCCTGGTCACCCCCGACGACGGCTCCGAGGTCCAGGAGTACCCCGTCTCCAAGCGCTCGCGCCTGCTGGTGGCGGACGGCGACCACATCGAGGTCGGCCAGATGCTCACCGTCGGTACCCCCGACCCGCAGGACGTGCTGCGGATCCTGGGTGTCCGGAAGGCGCAGGAGCACCTGGTGGACGAGGTGCAGGCGGTGTACCGCTCGCAGGGCGTGTCCATCCACGACAAGCACATCGAGATCATCGTGCGGCAGATGCTGCGCCGGATCACGGTCATCGAGTCCGGCGAGACGAACCTGCTCCCGTCCGACCTGGTCGACCGGGTGAAGTTCGAGGAGGAGAACCGCCGCGTGGTCTCCGAGGGCGGCAAGCCGGCCTCGGGTCGCCCGGTCCTCATGGGCATCACCAAGGCGTCGCTCGCGACCGAGTCGTGGCTCTCGGCGGCCTCCTTCCAGGAGACCACCCGGGTGCTCACCGACGCGGCGATCCACGGCCGCAGCGACTCGCTGCGCGGTCTGAAGGAGAACGTGATCATCGGCAAGCTGATCCCGGCTGGCACCGGCCTCGAGCGGTACCGCAACATCCGGGTGGAGCCGACCGAGGAGGCCCGCGCCGCGGCGTACTCCGTCACGGGTTACGACTCCTACGACTACGAGTTCGGCAACGGCACCGGCCAGGCCGTCGCCCTGGACGACTTCGACTTCGGGTCGTACCAGAACTGATCAACCCGTTCGGAGCCCCCGTCACCCTTGTGGTGGCGGGGGCTCCGTCATTTCGGGGTCCACCGGGATAGTCCGAGACGTTCTGGTCGTCCCCAGGCCGGATCGGAGCCACAACGTCTCGGACTATCGCCGTAGCCTCGGGGGATGCCGATCCCGAGTTCATCGTCGAGCTGCGTCGTCTGGTGGGGACCGCCGAGCTGTGGTTGCCGGGCGTCACCGCGGTGGTACGCCGCGACGACGAGGTGCTGCTCGTGCAGCGGTCCGACAACCACCAGTGGACGCCGGTGACCGGGATCGTCGACCCGCGGGAGGAGCCGGCCGTGGCCGCCCGGCGGGAGGCGCTCGAGGAGACCGGCGTCGAGATCCGGGTGGACCGGCTGGCGTCCGTGGGGGTGGTCGGGCCGTTCACGTACCCCAACGGTGACCGGACGACGTACCTCGACCACGTCTTCGCCTGCACCTGGCTCGCCGGCGAGGCGTACGTCGCCGACGACGAGTCGGTGGCCGTCGGGTGGTACCCCCTCGACCGGCTGCCGCCGATGCGCGAGGAGCTGCTGGCCCGGATCGCGGCAGCGGTCTCCGAGGAGGAGCGAGCCCGCTTCGTCCGATGAGTTCTGGCGCCGTGGCGGGTCGACAGGGGCATGGAAGACCTGGACGAGACGACCGACCTGGCCGCGATGGCGCGCGGCGGTGATCGACACGAACCCCTACCTGGTGCTCGGCACGGTGGACGAGGGCGGAGTGCCGCGGGTGTCGCCGGTGTTCTTCGGGCATGACGGCTACCGCGACTTCTACTGGGTGTCCTCGCCCGCCGCGGTTCACTCGCTGAACGTGGAGGAGCGGCCGCAGGTGCGCGCAGTGGTGTTCGACTCGACGGTGCGGGTGGGGCGGGCGCGGGCGGTCTACCTGACCGGCCGAGCCCGGCGGGTGCCGGACACCGAGCTGTCGGACAGGTGTCGGGTGGCCTTCCGCGGCATCGTCGGTGGCCGGCCGTTCGCACCCGAGGAGCTGACAGGTGCGGCAGACCTTCGCCTCTACCTGCTGCCGGTCGACGTCTGGGAGGTGCTCGTGAGCGGCGGACACCCGACGCTCGGCACGGGGATCGACCGACGGGTCGAGGTCCATCCTGCGGGCGCGGCCTGATTCACGCGACCCGGGTGGGTCCTGAGAGAATCGCCCGGTGACCGCGACCGTGCCCGTGCAGACCGACGTGCTCGTCGTCGGCGCCGGGCCTGCGGGGTCGGCGGCGGCGGCCTGGGCGGCGCGGGCCGGGCTCGAGGTGCTGCTGACCGACGCGGCGGTCTTCCCGCGGGACAAGACGTGCGGCGACGGGCTCACCCCGCGCGCCGTGGCCGAGCTGCAGCGGCTGGGCCTCGAGGACTGGCTGCGCGCGCACACCGTCAACCAGGGGCTGCGGGCGCACGGCTTCGGGCAGACCCTGCTGCTGCCGTGGCCCGGTGGCACCCTCCCGGCCTGGGGCTCGGCGGTGGCCCGGACCGAGCTCGACGACCACATCCGCACCACCGCGATCAAGGCCGGCGCGACCGCGCTCGACGGCGTCCGCGCTGTCGACGTGCGTCGTGACGGCGGCCGGGTCGCGGCCGTCGTGTTCGAGCGCGCGGGGGAGCGGTTCGAGATCGCCTGCCGCCGGCTGGTGGTGGCCGACGGCGTCCGCTCGCCGCTCGGCAAGGTGCTCGGCCGCGAGTGGCACCGGGACACGGTGTACGGCGTCGCCGGCCGCTCGTACATCGCCTCCGGGATGTCGGACGACCCCTGGATCAGCTCCCACCTCGAGCTGCGCGGCGAGGGTGGCGAGATCCTGTCCGGCTACGGCTGGATCTTCCCGCTCGGCACCGGCGAGGTGAACATCGGCGTCGGGACCCTCGCCACCGCCAAGCGCCCCGCCAACGTCGCGATCAAGCCGCTGATGCGCTTCTACGCCGACGAGCGTCGCGAGGAGTTCGAGCTCGACGGCGACCTGCGGATGCCGACCTCGGCCCTGCTCCCGATGGGTGGCGCGGTGTCCAACGTCGCCGGCCCCAACTGGGCGCTGATCGGCGACGCGGCCGCCTGCGTGAACCCGCTCAACGGCGAGGGCATCGACTACGGCCTCGAGACCGGCCGCCTGGTCGCCGAGATGATGGCCGAGGACGCCGACCTGGCGACGGCCTGGCCGGCCCTGCTGCGCGAGCACTACGGCGAGTCGTTCTCGATCGCCCGGCGGCTCGCGGGCCTGGTGACCGTGCCCCGACTGCTGCCCGCCCTCGGGCCGGCCGGCATGCGATCGGACTGGCTGATGACCCTCGCCCTCCGCTGGATGGGCAACCTGGTCACCGACGAGGACCGCGACCGGGCCGCGCGGGTCTGGCGCTGGGCCGGGCGCCGGTCGCTCGCCCGCGACCCGCGCCCGCCCTTCTCCTGAGGCCGCCTGCCCTACCGGGCACGGGCTGATCCGTGGCTTAGGTTGGGGCCATGGGGCGGAGCCTTCCGAAGCGGCAGCGGGTCGCGGCGTACGCCGTGATCCTGCGCGACGACCGGATCCTGCTCTCCCGGCTCGCTCCGCGGATCTCCCCCGACGAGCTGTGGACGCTGCCGGGCGGCGGCCTCGACCACGGCGAGGACCCGCGCGACGCCGTGCTCCGCGAGGTCCACGAGGAGACCGGGCTGGAGGCGATGGTCGGCGACACCGCCCGGGTCTACTCCGCCCACCTCCCCGGCGTCTGGCGCGAGGGCAGGCGGGTCGACGCGCACGCGCTGCGGATCGTGTACGACGGGTGGGTGCCGGTGGACTCGCCGGAGCCCCGCGTGCTCGAGGTCGAGGGGTCGACCGTCGAGGCCGCCTGGCAGTCCGTCGCCGACGTGCTCAACGGCAGCGTCCCGGTCGTGCCGATGGTGCTCGAGGCGCTGGCCGACCACACGCCGTTCCGGATGCAGCGGATCGCGGCGTACGCCCTGATCCGCCGCGACGACACGGTGCTGCTCACCCGGATCTCCGGCCTCGGCGCGCACCCCGGCTCGTGGACGCTCCCCGGTGGCGGGCTCGGCCACGGCGAGTCGCCCGCGGCTGGCCGTGGTCCGGGAGGTGCGCGAGGAGTGCGGGGTGGACTGCACGGTCGGCGAGCTGGTCGCGGTGCACGACGACCACTTCGACGGTACGGCGCCGACCGGCCGGTACGAGGACTTCCACGGCGTGCACCTGGTGTTCTCGGCGACCGTCCCCGACGACGCGGAGCCGGTGGTGGCCGAGGTCGACGGCACCACCGACGCCGTCGCCTGGGTGTCCGTCGAGGACGTGGCGTCCGGGCGGCTGCCGGTGCTCGACGTGGTCCGGCAGGCGCTCGCAGCGGCCGACAGCGACGCGCGACCTAGGGTGCGCTGATGAGCGAGTCCGTGTTCACCTATGGCGCGCCGGCACTGAAGTTCGGACCGGGGGCCTCCGCCGAGATCGGGCACGACCTGCTCGAGTACGCCGCCCGCCGCGTGCTGCTCGTGACGGACCCGGGCGTCGCCGCCACCGGTCACCCCGCCCGGATCGCCGACCAGATGGCCGGTCGCGGCCTCGACGTGACGACGTACGACGGGGTGCACGTCGAGCCCACCGACGACTCCATGGCCGACGCGATCGGGTTCGCGCGCGAGCACGGGCCGTTCGACGCGGTGGTGGCGGTCGGCGGCGGCTCGGCCATCGACACGGGCAAGGCCGTCAACCTGCTGCTGACCAACCCCGGCGAGCTGATGGACTACATCAACGCGCCGGTCGGCAAGGCGACCGCGCCGGTCAACCGGCTGCTGCCGCTGGTGGCCGTGCCGACCACCACCGGCACCGGCAGCGAGAGCACCACCATCTGCGTCCTCGACGTGCTGTCGCTGAAGGTGAAGACCGGCATCAGCCACCCCCGGCTGCGGCCGACCCTGGCGGTGGTCGACCCGACCCTGACCGCCACCCAGCCGGCGATGGTCACGGCCGCCGCGGGCATGGACATCCTCTGCCACGCGCTGGAGAGCTGGACCGCGCGCTGGTACGCCGACTTCGACGCCAAGCAGCCCGAGCAGCGGGTGCCCTACTGCGGCGCCAACCCGATCGCGGACATGTGGTCGGAGAAGGCGATGTCCCTGCTCGCGGGCGCGTTCCGGGCCTGCGTCCGGGACGGGTCGGACGAGGTGGCCCGCGAGCAGATGGCGATGGCGGCCACCTTCGCCGGCCTCGGCTTCGGCAACGCCGGCGTGCACATCCCGCACGCGAACGCCTACCCGATCGCCGGGCGGGTCCGCGACTACCGGCCCGCCGGCTACCCGGACGCCGAGCCGATCGTGCCGCACGGGATGGCGGTGTCGCTGACCGCGGCCGAGGCGTTCCGGTTCACCTTCGACGCTGCTCCCGAGCGACACCTGCGCGCCGCCCGGCTGCTCGACCCCGACTGCCGCGAGACCGGCCCGGACGCGCTGCCGGGCGTGCTGCTCGCGCTGATGCGCGACATCGGCCTGCCGAACGGCCTGGCCGAGGTCGGGTACGCCGACGGCGACGTCGACGACCTGGTCGAGGGGGCGCTGAAGCAGCAGCGCCTGCTCGCCACCGCCCCGCGGGACGTGACCGGAGAGGACCTGGCCGGCGTGATCCGCGGGTCGATGGAGCTCTGGTGACCGGCGACCCCACGGTCGATCTGGTCGCCGAGCTCCGCCGCCGGGGCGTCTCCGACGTCGACGACTCGGTGCTCGCCCGGGCGCTCTACTCCTCCGACGCGTCGCTCTACCGGGTCGAGCCGCGGGTGGTCGTGCGGCCGCGGCACACCGACGAGCTGCTCGCGATCCTGGACGTGGCGCGGACGGTGCGGGTGCCGGTCACCATGCGCGGCGCCGGTACGTCGATCGCCGGCAACGCGGTCGGCCCGGGCATCGTCGTGGACACCGCCCGGCACCTGAACCGGGTCGTCTCGGTCGACCCGGACGCGCGCACGGCCGTCGTGCAGCCCGGGGTCGTGCACGCCACCCTCCAGCGGGAGGCCGCGCCGCACGGGCTCCGCTTCGGTCCGGACCCGTCGACGCACACCCGCTGCACCATCGGCGGCATGGTCGGCAACAACGCCTGCGGGTCGCGGGCGCTGGGCTACGGGCGGACCGCCGACAACGTCGCCGGGCTGCGGGTGGCGTACGGGAGCGGCGACGAGCCGCACGTGCGCGACGCGCTGACGGGTCTGGTCGACGGGCACCTGGCGCACGTCCGGCAGTCGTTCGGTCGGTTCTCGCGGCAGGTCAGCGGCTACTCGCTCGAGCACCTGCTGCCGGAGAACGGCAGGCGGCTCGACCGGTTCCTGGTCGGCTCGGAGGGCACCCTCGGCGTCGTGCTCGAGGCGACGGTCGAGCTGGTCCCCGACGAGCCGCGGCGGCTGGTGGTGCTCGGCTACCCGTCGATGGCCGAGGCCGCCGACGCGGTGCCGACGCTGCTGGCCGAGGGACAGCGGCTGGTCGCCTGCGAAGGGCTGGACTCACGGATCGTCGACCTGGTCCGCGCGGCCGGAAGCGCGGTGCCGCCGCTCCCGAAGGGCGCCGGGTGGCTCTTCGTCGAGGTCGGCGAGGGCGGCACGGTCCCGGCCGCCGGCGAGCTCGAGCGCCGTGCGATCGACGACCCCGCCGAGGCCGCCGCGCTGTGGCGGATCCGCGAGGACGGGGCCGGGCTCGCCGCCCGCAGCCTGGACCGGCCGGCGTACTCCGGCTGGGAGGACGCGGCCGTCCCGCCGGACCGGCTCGGTGCCTGGCTGCGGGAGTTCGACGACCTCCTGGAGGAGCACGGGTTGCGCGGCGTGCCGTACGGCCACTTCGGCGACGGCTGCGTGCACGTCCGGATCGACTTCGACTTCGACGACGACGGCGGGCGGCGCCGGTTCCGCGAGTTCCTGGTCGCCGGTGCGACCGCGCTCCGGGCGCACGGCGGCTCGCTGTCCGGTGAGCACGGCGACGGGCGGGCGCGCTCGGAGCTGCTGCCGCTGATGTACGACGAGGAGTCGCTGCGGCTGTTCGGCGCGGTCAAGGCGATCTGCGACCCGGACAACCTGCTCAACCCCGGCGTGCTGGTCGACCCGGCGCCGGTGGACGCCGACCTGCGCCCGGCCCGGCCGCGGGCGACGGTCGCGAGCGCGCTCCGGCTGACGCACGACGGCGGGTCGCTCGGCGAGGCGGTGCACCGGTGCACGGGTGTCGGGAAGTGCGTGGCGCCCACGACGGTCGGCGGTGATGTGCCCGTCCCACCTGGCCACCCGGGACGAGAAGGACTCCACCCGCGGCCGCGCCCGCGTGCTCCAGGAGGCGCTCGACGGCTCGCTCGTCCAGGGCCTCGCCGACCCCGCCGTCACCGAGGCGCTCGACCTCTGCCTGTCCTGCAAGGGCTGCGTGCAGCGACTGCCCCACCGGCGTGGACATGGCGACGTACAAGGCGGAGGTGCTGCACCAGCAGTACGCCGGCCGGCGACGGCCGCGGTCGCACTACACGCTGGGCCGGCTCCCGCGCTGGGTCGCCATGGCGGGGCCGATGGCCGGCACCCTCAACCGGCTGGCCCGCGGGCCGCTCGGCCGGATGGTCAAGGCCGGTGCGGGCGTCGACTCGCGTCGGTCGCTGCCGGAGATCGCTCCGGTGTCGCTCCGGAAGGGTCTCGACCCTTCGAGACGCCTCGTCCCTCGGCTCCTCAGGGCAGGCCAAGTCGACCGACGCGGTTGGCCGGCGAACCGCCCCGACGTGTGGATCTGGGCGGACACGTTCACCGACCGCTTCCTCCCGCAGAACGCGGCCGCCGCGATCAGGGTGCTCGCTGCCGCGGGGCTGACCGCGGCGGTGATCCCGGACGACGCGTGCTGCGCGCTCACCTGGATCACCACCGGCCAGCTCGACCGGGCACGCGCCATCGTCGAACGGACCGTGGCCACGCTCGCGCCGTACGCCGCCAGCGGTGCGCCGATCATCGGGCTCGAGCCGTCCTGCCTGGCCGCCCTGCGCAGTGACGCGGTCGAGCTGACCGACGACCCACGCGCCGTGGAGGTGGCGGCGGCCATGCGCACGTTCGCGGAAGTCCTGACCGGCCTCGACTGGCAGCCGCCCGACCTCACCGGTGTCCGCGTGGTCGCGCAGCCGCACTGCCACCACGCGTCCGTGCTCGGCTGGGACGCCGACGAACGGCTGCTGCGCGACGCGGGCGCCGACGTGGTCCGGGTCGGCGGCTGCTGCGGTCTGGCCGGCAACTTCGGCATGGAGCGCGGCCACTACGACGTGTCCGTCGCCGTCGCCGAGACCCAGCTCCTGCCCGCCGTCCGCGCCAACAGCGGCGCGGTGGTGCTCGCCGACGGGCTGTCCTGCCGGCACCAGCTCGCCGACCTCGAAGGAGTCTCGGCGATGCACCTCGCCGAACTCCTCGCCTCTAGGCTGGAGGCGTGAACCCCCGCCACCGCCGCCTCGTGATCCCCGTGGCGCTGGCCGGGCTCCTGATCATCGTCCTCGTCGCCGCCGTCTTCCAGGAAATGAGCGAGCCCCTCCTGCGGGTGCTCGCCCGGATGCGCGGCCACCTCCTCGACCCCGACACCCTGGTCCGCGCCGTCGCGTCCGGCCGGCAGAAGGGCACCCAGCCGCGGTGGAAGCGGGTGGAGCTGCGGTACGTCGACCTCAAGGCCGGGCGCCACCTCCAGGTCACGGCGTACGACGACACCCAGGCGCACACGACCAACCACGCCGCCGCCCCCATTGGTGGACAGAGCCCCGCCAAGACGGCTGTCGACGACCTGCTCGACGAGCCGTTCGGCAACTGGCACGTCGAGACGACCACGCAGACCCACCAGGTGCGGGTCACCAAGAAGCTCGAGGCCGTCGTGCACACGCAGGACCGGGTCGAGCAGGTCGACGTCGACCGCGGGCACGACCAGGACAAGGGCCGGCTGCTGCCGGAGGACGACCCGGTCTTCGTCGCGCTCGGCCTCTCCGACGCGTCCGGCCGGATGAAGCCGAGCCGGCAGGCGAAGTACCGCCAGGTCGAGGAGTTCCTCCGGCTGCTGGACGGGTCGATCACCGACGCGATCGCCAAGGGCCACCTGCGCCGACCGACGGCCGACGAGCCGCTGCGGATCGTCGATCTGGGCTGCGGCAACGCCTACCTGACCTTCGCGGCGCACCGGTTCCTGACGGCGGTGCGCGGGCTGCCCGTGCGGCTGACCGGCGTGGACGTGCGCGAGCAGTCCCGCGACCACAACAGCGAGGTGGCCGGCGAGCTCGGCGTCGACGCGGATTTCGTGGTCGGGTCGATCGCCGACGCGCAGCTCGACCTCGACCCCGAGGTGGTGCTGGCGCTGCACGCCTGCGACACCGCCACCGACGAGGCGCTGGCCCGCGCGGTCGAGTGGCAGGCCGCGCTGGTGCTGGCCGCGCCCTGCTGCCACCACGACATCGCCGCGCAGCTGCGCCGCAACCCCACGCCCGCGCCGTACGCCATGCTCACCCGGCACGGCATCCTGCGCGAGCGGTTCGCCGACACCCTCACCGACGCGCTGCGGGCGTCGCTGCTGCGGCTCGAGGGGTACCGGGTCGACGTGATGCAGTTCGTCGAGAGCAAGCACACGCCGCGCAACACCATGCTCCGTGCGGTCCGCACCGGTGCGCCGGTGAAGGGTGGCGGCGTGCGCAAGGAGTACGACGAGCTGGTGGCGACGTGGGCGGTTCGGCCGCGGCTGGCCGAGCTGCTGGAGCAGCCGCGTGCGTGAGCGGGTCGTCGCGGTGGCGGTCGTCGTGCCGTTCGCGCTCGGTGCTGCGGCCGCGCCGGCCGACGACGGGGACGTGGTCTTCCGCTTCCAGGACCCGGCCATCGTGGAGTCCAGCGGCCTGGTCGTGCAGGACGGGCTGTTCGTCACCACCAACGACTCGGGCGACACCGGCCGGGTCTTCGTGGTCGACCCGGCCGACGGACGCACTGTCGGCGTGACCAGCTGGGCCGGTGCCCCCGAGGACGTCGAGGCGCTGGCGCCCGCGGGACGCGGGCACGTGTGGGCCGCAGACATCGGCGACAACGACAACGACCGGCCGTCGATCAGCGTGACTCGCCTGCCGGTGGGCGCCACGGACCAGGAGGTGGCGGGGGAGACCTACGAGCTGGCCTTCCCCGACTCCGCCGTGGACGCCGAGTCGCTGCTGGCCGACCCACGGACCGGGCGCCTGCTGGTGGCCAGCAAGAGCCTGCTCGGCGGTTCCCTGTACGCCGCACCCACGCCACTGAGCGCCGACGGCCCGAACACGATGCGCGAGCTCGGCGGGATCCTGCCGATCGCCACCGACGGGGCGTTCTTCCCCGACGGCAGACACCTCGTGCTGCGCGACTACGGCCGGGCCGTCGTCTACACCTACCCGGGTCTCGACGAGGTCGCCGACCTCGACCTGCCCGAGCAGCAGCAGGGCGAGGCGATCGCCGTCGACGAGGAGGCGCGGGTCTACGTGAGCTCCGAGGGGGTCCAGGCCCCGGTGCTCGAGGTGTCGCTGCCCGACGACCTGCGCGCCGTCGTCGCGCCGGAGCCCGAGCCGAGCACCTCGCCGTCCACCGAGCCGTCGCCGCCGGCCGGCTCGCGGGAGGGCAAGGAGCTGCCGGAGGCGGAGCCGCAGAGCAGCCGCGAGCCGTGGCAGTGGCTCCTCGGCACGGCGCTGTTCGTCGCTGCCGTCGCCGTGGTGCTGCGCGCCGTCCGCCCGCGCTAGGAACTCACCCTTCCGGGTGCTCGACAGCGCTCCGCCCCAGCATCAGGCTGGGCTCCGTGCCGCGCCTCCGGAGGACCTCGCCCGACGACCCGGGCTGGACCAGGAGGCGGGCCGGGAAGGGGTTCGTCTACCTCGACCAGTACGGCGAGCGGCTCACCGACGCCGAGGCGCAGCGGGTGCGCGACCTGGTGATCCCGCCGGCGTGGCAGGACGTCTGGGTCACGCCGTACGAGAACGGCCACCTGCAGGCGGTCGGCACCGACGAGGCCGGCCGGCGTCAGTACCTCTACCACCCGGACTGGCGCAGCCGGCGGGACGCCGAGAAGTTCGACCGGGTGCTGCAGTTCGGCAGGGCGCTGTCCCGTGCGCGGGAGCGGGTGCTGACCGACCTGGGCAACGAGGGGATGGAGGTCACCCGGGCCTGCGCCGTCGCCGTACGCCTCCTGGACCTGGGCTACTTCCGGATCGGCAACGACGTCTACAGCGACAAGTACGGCAGCTTCGGGCTGACCACGCTGGAGCGACAGCACGTGCACAAGGAGGGTGACCGGCTGATCTTCGAGTTCACCGGCAAGTCGGGCATCGACCACCACGTCGAGATCGACGACCCGGCCGCGGTCGAGGCGCTGGAGACCATGCGCCGGCGGCGCGGTGGCGACGACCGGCTGCTGGCCTGGAAGGACGGCCGTCACTGGAAGCCGCTCGACGCGGCGCGGGTCAACGACTACGTGCGCGAGACCACCGGGCTCGACGCCACGGCCAAGGACTTCCGCACCTGGCACGCCACCGTGCTCGCGGCCGCCGCGCTGGCCGAGACCGACGAGCCGGGGGAGTCGAAGGCGTCCCGGAAGCGGGCGATCTCGGGGGCGATGAAGGAGGTCGCCGAGTTCCTCGGCAACACGCCGACCCTGGCCCGCTCGGCGTACGTCGACCCTCGCGTCGTGGACGCCTACGAGCACGGCGACACCATCGCCGGCACCACCCGCCGCCACTACGAGAAGGCCGACCAGCGTCAGGCCGCCCTCGAGCGTGCGGTCCTGCGGCTGTTGCGGTAGGCAGGGGACATGGACATCACGGTCGTGCAGGGGGACATCACCCAGCAGGTGGTCGATGCGGTGGTGAACGCCGCCAACAACGGGATGCGCGGTGGCGGGGGCGTCGACGGGGCGATCCACCGGGCCGGGGGTCCCGCGGTGCTGGAGGACTGCGTACGCCGGTTCCCGGACGGCCTCGCGACCGGAGACGCCGGCTGGACCACGGCCGGAGACATGCCCGCCCGGTGGGTGATCCACGTGGTCGGCCCGAACCACGCGGCGGGGCAGACCGACCGGAGCCTGCTCACGTCCTGCTACTCCCGGGCGCTCGAGGTCGCCGACGAGCTGGGGGCCAGGTCGGTCGCGTTCCCGCTGGTCAGCGCGGGCATCTACGGATGGCCCTTCGAGGACGCGGTCAACGCCGCCCTGGAGACGCTCCGGGCCGCCTCGACCGATGTCGAGGAGGCCCGGATGGTGGCGTTCAACGCGTCGGCGTACGACGCGATCGATCAGAGGCTGTCGACCACGTAGTCGATGCAGGCGGTCAGCGCCTCCACGTCGGAGGGGTCGATCGCGGGGTACATCGCGATCCGCAGCTGGTTGCGGCCGAGCTTGCGGTAGGGCTCGGTGTCGACGATCCCGTTCGCCCGCAGGGTCTTCGCGATCGCGGCGGCGTCGATCGACTCGTCGAAGTCGATGGTGCCGATCACCAGCGAGCGGTGGTCCGGGTTCTCGACGTACGGCGTGGTGTACGGCGTCTTGTCGGCCCAGCCGTAGAGCGCGTCCGAGCTGGCGGTGGTCCGCTCGACCATGCCGGCGAGCCCACCCTGGGCGTTCATCCAGTCCAGCTGCTCGGCCATCAGGAACAGGGTCGCGACGGACGGGGTGTTGTAGGTCTGGTTCTTCCGCGAGTTGTCGATCGCGGTCGGCAGGTCGAAGAACGCCGGCACGAACCGGTCGGTGGCCGCGATCTCGTCGACCCGGGCGAGCGCCCGCGGCGACATCAGCGCGATCCAGAGGCCGCCGTCGGAGGCGAAGCACTTCTGCGGCGCGAAGTAGTAGGCGTCGACCTCGGCCAGGTCGACCGGCAGGCCGCCGGCGCCGGACGTGGCGTCGACCAGGACCAGGGAGTCGTCGGCGGCGCCCGCGGGGCGGCGTACGGGAGCCATCACGGCGGTCGAGGTCTCGTTGTGCGCCCACGCGTAGGCGTCGACGCCGTCCTCGGCGACCGGGTCGGGACGCGAGCCCGGCGCGGACTCGATCACCGACGGGTCGGCCAGCCACGGCGCCTGCTTCGCGGCCTTGGCGAACTTCGAGGAGAACTCCCCGAACGACAGGTGCTGGCTCTTCTCGCGGATCAGGCCGAACGTCGCGACGTCCCAGAAGGCGGTCGCGCCGCCGTTGCCGAGCACGACCTCGTAGCCGTCCGGCAGTCCGAACAGGGCGGTGAGCCCCTCGCGGACCCGGCCCACGGTGTCCTTCACCGGCGCCTGCCGGTGGGACGTGCCGAGCAGCGAGGAGCCGGTCGCGGCCAGCGCGTCGAGGTGGCCGGTCTGGATCTTGGAGGGGCCGGCTCCGAAGCGCCCGTCGGCGGGCAGCAGGTCGGCGGGGATCTGGAGGGCGTCGCTCATCTGGGCAACCTTCCGTGGTGTCTCGGCGGTGTTCCTGACGACGCTGTCAGCGCGGCCTATTGTGGCACGGTGCCGGCCTCGCCTGACCTGCGGATCGAGCGCAGTGGGATTCGGCCACCCGGACGCGATGCGCCTGATCACCGAGGTGCAGCAGGAGTACGTCGCCCGCTACGGCGGGGAGGACGAGACTCCGCTCGACCCGGTCATGTTCGAGCCCCCGCTGGGCTCCTTCTTCGTGGGCTACCTCGACGACGTCCCCGTCGTCTCCGGCGCGTGGCGCCGGCGCGGCGACGTCGAGGCCTTCGGCACCACGGAGGTCGCCGAGATCAAGCGCATGTACGTCGTGCCCTCCGCCCGCGGCCGCGGGCTCGCCCGGGCGATGCTCGCGCAGCTCGAGGCGACCGCCCTCGCGGCCGGTGCCGTCGTCACCGTCCTCGAGACCGGGACCGGTCAGCCCGAGGCGATGGCGCTCTACCAGTCGTCCGGCTACGTTCCCGTCGCCAAGTTCGGCCACTACCGCGAGCACCCGTTGTCGCGTTCCTACGGCAAACGCCTGGTCCTCCCGCCCGCCTGACATCGCCGGGGTCCTCACGTACCCTCGAACGGTTGTTTTTCCACTGGTTCGACTCGGGAGGAACCATGCCGCGCACCACCCGGAGCCTGGCCGCCGTGCTGCTGGCCGCCTCGGTCCTGCTCGCGACGCCGGGCGCCGCGAACGCCCAGATCGAGGACTACGCGGAGTACCAGCCGCAGGAGAGATGCGGGCCGAAGGCGAAGCCCGGCACCAAGGCGCTGGCCCGGTGGCTGGTCAAGCGCGGTGGCGGCATGGGTCCGATCGCGCGGCCCTGTCGCGACGGTGGCACCTCGGAGCACAAGGAGGGGCGTGCGTTCGACTGGACGCTGGACGCCCGGCGCAAGAAGGACCGGCAGCTCGCGAACGAGTTCCTGGACTACGCGTTCGCGACCGACGCCCAGGGCAACGAGCACGCGAAGGCCCGCCGGATGGGGATCATGTACATCATCTGGAACGACCACATGTACTCCGCCGGGGATCGCTTCGAGAAGGAGGGCTACCTCAGCTCGAGCTGCAAGCGCCGGAAGAACTGCTCGGCCACGCTGCGGCACCGCAACCACATGCACATCTCACTGAGCCGCGCGGGCGGCCGCGGCGACACCAGCTGGTACGACACCCGCGTCCGCTGACAGACTCCGACCATGCTGATCCCGGCCGCGATCGCGCGCGGGGTGGCGGACGGGTCGGTGACGCTGGCGTTCCGGCGCTGGGCCGAGCCGCGGGTGCGGGTCGGCTCGACGTTCCGGACGGCCGCGGGGGTGCTCCGCGTCGACGCCGTCACGCCCGTCGACCCCGCGGCGATCACCGACGAGGACGCCCGCGCGTCCGGGGTGGCGAAGGCGGACACGGTCCGCCGGCGGCTGCGCCCCGACGAGAGCCTGACGACCTACCGGGTCCAGCTGTCCTGGGCCGGCCCCGACCCGCGGGTGGCGCTCCGGGCCGACGCCGAGCTGAGCGACGACGACGTGCGTGGGATCGACGTACGGCTGGAGCGGCTGGACCGCGCGAGCAGCCACGGACCCTGGACCATGGCGGTGCTCGACGTCATCAGGCGACGGCCGGCCACCCGGGCCGCGGACCTGGCGGCCGAGGAGTTCGGCCGCGAGCGGGACCCGTTCAAGATCGACGTCCGGAAGCTGAAGAACCTCGGGCTGACGCACAGCCTGGAGGTCGGCTACGAGCTGTCGCCGCGCGGTGAGGAGTACCTCCGCCGCACCACCCGGGGCTGATCGCGTCAGGTGGAACTTGTCGCCGAATCAGGGTATGCGCGCGCGCAAACTGTCAAGTTAGCCTTGGCGTCAGTCAAGAAATACTTGACACGTTTGAACTCCTCCGAGTCCACGAGGTGATCGCATGCTCCGCATCAAGTACACCGTCGCCAGGATCCTCCAGCGGGCGCAGGGTCGCAGCACCGCCGCCGGCTACGTCTGGACGTGACGGACTGACCGGCCGGGCGTCGGGCGACGACCATGCCGGGGACCCGCGCAGCAGTGGCGCCGTCCCTGCCCGGTCCACGCGGCCGGCGCCTGGTCGGCAACCTGCAGGACTACGAGGAGGACCGGCTCGGGTTCCTCCTCGCTGCGCGTGAGCGGTACGGCGGGCTGGTGGCGTTCGACCGCCGCACCACGATCGTCAACGACGGAGCGCTCGCCCGCGAGCTGCTCCAGGACCGGGACCGCCGGCTGACGATCCGGGAGAACTTCCTCCAGGAGCGGCTCACGGTCGAGGCCCTCGACGACGTCGTCCGGGTCCGCCGGCTGCTGAACCCCGGCCTGCGCCGGACGGCCGTGGCGGCCGCTGCGCCCGGCGTGGCCGCGCTGGTCGACGAGACGCTGGGGTCGTGCGGCGCGGGGCTCGTCGACCCGGTGCCGTTCCTCGAGCGGGTGACGTCCCGCGCGGTGGCTGCCTACTACTTCGGCGCCGAGGGCGACGTGCTGCCCGAGCCGCTCGGGCGGCTGCTGGACGCGCTCGCCGCTGGTGATCGGCAACCCGTTCGCGCTCCCGCCCAACCCGTGGTCGCCGGTACGCCGCCGGATCGGGCGGCGGCATGGGGAGGTGCTGGAGCTGACCCTGCCGCTGCTGCGGCGCCGGGCCTCCGCCCCGTCGGCCTACGACGACTTCGCGGGTGAGCTGGTCGCCGCCCGGTCGGCAGCCACGTCGCTCGAACGGCTCGCCCACCTGGTGGTCGGCTCCATGCTCGCGGCGCACCGGGTCCCCGCCGCGGCGGCCGGGTGGATGCTGATGCTGGTCGCGGACCATCCCGAGACCCGGGCCCGCCTCGCCGGGGACGCGGCGTACTCCTTCGCGATGGCGGTGGTGCTGGAGACGCTGCGGCTCTACCCGGCGACCTGGCTGATCAGCCGGACGGCGCTCGTCGACGTCGAGCTCGCGGGCCTGGGCTTCCCCGCCGGCCACCACTTCCTGGTCAGCCCGTACGTCGTGCACCGCGACGAGCGCGAGTTCCCCGACGCCGAGACGTTCCGGCCGGAGCGGTGGCTCGGCCCGGGACGACCGAGCGGCACCTTCCTGGCGTTCGGGCACGGGCGGCACGCCTGTCCCGGCAACAACCTCGCCGTGATGACGTTGGTGACGCTGCTCCAGACGGTCACGGCGGGCTGGCGGTTCGCCCGCGGCCCCGGGTCGGTCCGGCCGGATCCACGGACCACGTTGCTGCCGCAGGGGCTGACCATGTCGTTCGAGCGCAGGAGCCCTGGCCGCGCCGGATCGTCCGCGCGGCTGACGGCCTAGCTCGAGCTCAGGCGGTCTCGTCGCTGGCGTCGTCGGACGCGACCTCGCGGAACCGCTCCCAGGCGGCCTGCCGCGAGATGCCCATGACCTTGCCGATCTCGGCCCACGAGATCTTGCGCGACCTGATCAGCTTGACCCAGTCGCGGAGGAAGACGTCAACCTGCTCCGACGTGGCGGCGATGAGGGGGAGCTTGCTCAGCATCTCGGCGTCGGTCATCGACTCCCAGGGCGGCCGCGAGACCGCCTTCAGCCGCTTCTTGCTGGCGAAGGTGTCGTGGTAGTACTCCAGGCAGTCCTGACACATCATCGCCCCCAGTCCACCGGCGAACTTGGTCGTCCGCGTGCCGATCGCCCCACAGAACGAGCACACTCTCCCGACGGGGCTGAAGTCCATCGATGGTCCTTTCGACGCGGTCCCTGTGGTCGAGTATGGACTGCTGCATCCAGGACGGGTCCGACCCTGGCCGGGTCGGCACCTGCTCAACCAAAGACGGTACCCAATGTGTCAAGGAAGGGATGACACGTTGGGGTTGCGCGGCCCGGTGAGGGGACCCCCGCACCGCTCACCGGACCGCCGTCAGGATGCACCTGACGCGCGCGTCATGCTACCTGCCGATGCGGATCGGATGCACCAAGAGTGACGAAGCAGACGGACAAGATTCAGCGGACCAGGACGGCGTACCTCTCGTCGGTGATCTCGCGACCCCAGTAGGCCGGCTCGGGCAGTGCCCGGAGCTCGGCCCGGCGGCCGACCGACTCGACCAGGCCGAGCGTGTCGTCGGCGGTCAGGCCGGCGCCGGTCGACCAGTGCCCCTCGACCAGGACCAGGCAGCCGGTGGGCGCCACGAGGTCGACCCAGCGTCTCAGTGCGGCAGCGGGGTCCGGCATCGCCCAGAGCACGTGTCGCGAGAGCGCCACGTCGAAGGATGCGCCGGCCAGCGGCGGATCGGCGACGTCGGCCTCGACGAACCCGACATCGTGGCCGACCGGGTCGATCGCCGCCTTGGCCCGCGCGCGCCGCACCATGGCGTGCGAGAAGTCGACGCCGGTGACGGCGTACCCCTCGCCCGCGAGGAGCAGGCTCAGGCTGCCCGTGCCGCAGCCGAGGTCCACGACCCGCGCCGGCGGTCGCGGCAGCAGGGAGACCAGGAGCGCCCGCCAGGCCGCGCGCACCCGTGGGTCGCGCAGGCCGTGGTCGGCCTCCTCGTCGAACGATGCTGCTGCGTTGTCCCAGACCTCGATCGTGTCGCGCGCCGCCATGAGAACAGCCAAGCACGCGCCACCGACAGGGCCTTGACCGGCGTTGCGGGGCTACCGTGGGGCGATGATCACGGCCCTTCATACCCTCGTGTACGCCGAGGACCCGGACGCCGCCCGGGCCTTCTTCCGCGACGTTCTCCAGCTCCCCGGTGCCGACACCGGCGGCGGCTGGCTGATCTTCAAGACCGGCCCGAGCGAGCTCGGCGTACACCCGTCGTCATGGGAGTACGAAGGCCACTCCGGCGGCACCGACCAGCGCTTCGACGTCTCCCTCATGTGCGACGACCTCGCGGCGACCATGGCCGAGCTGCGCGAGCGCGGCGCGACGTTCGACGGTGAGGTCTCCGAGGAGCAGTGGGGGAGCACCGTCCAGCTCGTCGTCCCCGGCGCCGGCACGATGACCCTGTACCAGCCGAAGTACGCCCCACCCGCCATCGATGAGGACATCCAGCCGATGTGGTGAGCTGGCCAGCGGCGCGCGAGGTACGAGCGCGTCGCGTGGGGCCAGCCAGGTTGAGCAAGCGACGCGACTGAGGAACGAAGTCGCGCGAGCGCGTCGAAACCCGGTGACCGAAGGCAGGGCGGCGAGGGACGTCGGCCGAGCTTGTCGAGGCCTCACACGGTCGCCTGTGGTCACCGATTTATCGGGTTACGTGGTCGCTCGCCGCTGTGGTCGTCGCACTACTTCCGCCTGCTTCCTCGCTCGCGGTCTGCTCGGGTCGACCGCTGTGGTCGCCGTCTCAAGATTTCTCGAAGAAGTTGTCCACATCCCTGTAGAACAAGGGGTTTTCGGGGTCTGAGTGTCGGTGGTCGATGCTTGGATTCTTCTATGGCAGCAGACGCGATCGAGCTCGACACCGCTTCGTCGGTGCTCGCGTTCGCGCGTGAACAACGGGCCATCGCCGACCGGGCCGAAGCCAATCTGCTGCAGGCCGCGGTGGACTGGGCGGCGATGCACTCGACCGACTCGATCGACGAGGCGGAGATGCTGGTCGGGTACGGCGACCAGGGGATGCCGCTGGCCGGTGCAGGGCGCCCCGTTGGTGGCGGAGTTCGCGGTCACCGAGTTCGCCGCCGCCATCGGCCTGTCCACCGACGCCGGGAAGTCGTACGTCGGGCACGCCCTCGAGCTGCGGCACCGCCTCCCGCGGGTGTGGCGCCGCGTCGTCCGGGGTGACCTGAAGGCGTGGCAGGCCCGCCGGATCGCCGAACGCACCCTGCTGCTGTCCCGGGAGGCGGCCGGCGTTCGTGGACGCCCATGTCGCTGCGACCGCGCACAAGATCGGCCCCTACCAGCTGCACGCTCTGGTGGAGAAGGCGATCGCGGACCACATGCCCGACCTCGCCGAGGAACGACGCCTCGCGAAGGCCGACGGCCGCTACTTCACCATCGAGGCCCAGCAGGACTCCTACGACGGCACCGCGCGCCGTGCACGGCGAGCTGGACCTCGCCGACGCCCACGACCTCGAGACACGCCGTCGCCGGACTCGCCGCCCAGCTCAAGGACCTCGGCTCCGAAGAGTCGCTCGACGTGCGCCGGGCGCTCGCGGTCGGCGAGCTGGCCCGCGCGCAGATGACCCTCGACCTGAACCGAACGTCGGTCGAGCCTGTCGAGACCACGACGCCGGCAGGTGGTCCTCTACGTCCACCTATCCGACGCAGCCCTCGCCGGCGCGGCCGGGCACGGCCCGGCTGGAGCGGGGCAACAGCCAGGTCACCGCCGGGCCAGGTCCGCGACTGGTGCCACACCGCCGGACAGATCACGGTGAAGCCGGTGATCGACCTCGAGGCCCACGACCCGGTCGAGTCACCGGTGGTGCCGGAGCGGCACGCCGAGATCGTCACCCTCCGCGACAAGACCTGCGTCTTCCCGTGGTGCAGCCGACCAGCGCGGCGTTGCGACAAGGACCACTCGGTCCCGCACAACAAGGGCGGGCCGACGTGTCCGTGCAATTTGGCGCCGCTGTGTCGGCGACACCACCGGATCAAGACCCACGGCGCCTGGTCGTACCGGTCGATCGAGCCCGGCACCTACCTGTGGACCTCGAAGCACGGCTACCAGTACCTCCGCGACACCACCGGGACCCGCGACGTCTCCCGCGACCGGCCCCGGCCACCCGACTAGCTACCAAGCCCCACACCCCGCCCACGGGCGGGGCCATTTCGCATGCCCGGACCGACCGACGAGACCTCGGTGGTCGAGTAGCGAGCGCCAGCGAGCGTGTCGAGACCCAGTCGACCACGAGCGACCTCGTGAGGCCTCGACCAGCTCGGCCGACGTACCTCGCCGCCCTGCCTTCACTGCCGGGGTTTCGAGGCTCGTCGCTGGCGCTCCTCGCACCTCAACCACCGGTTGGCGGCGTCACTTCGCCCAGGCGTCGCTCCAGCCGTCGACCTCGCTCGCCTTCCGGGACGGCGGGCCGGTGTAGATGGCGGAGGGGCGGATCAGGCGGCCGGTGCGCTTCTGCTCGAGGATGTGCGCGGACCAGCCGCCGGTGCGGGCGCAGGTGAACATGGAGGTGAACATGTTCGCGGGCACCTCTGCGAAGTCGAGGACGATCGCGGCCCAGAACTCGACGTTCGTCTCGAGCACCCGGTCGGGGCGGCGCTCGCGGAGCTCGGCGAGGGCGGCCTGCTCGAGCGACTCGGCGACCTCGTAGCGGGGGGCGTCGAGCTCGCGGGCGGTACGGCGCAGCACGCGGGCGCGGGGGTCCTCGGCGCGGTAGACGCGGTGGCCGAAGCCCATCAGCCGCTCGCCGTTGTCCAGCAGCTCCTTGACGTACGCCGTGGCGTCGCCGCGCTGCTCGACCTCCTCGATCATGCCCAGCACCCGCGACGGTGCGCCGCCGTGGAGCGGGCCGCTCATCGCCCCGATCGCCCCGGAGAAGGCGGCGGCCACGTCGGCGCCGGTGGACGTGATCACCCGGGCGGTGAACGTGGAGGCGTTCATGCCGTGCTCGGCGGCAGAGCTCCAGTAGGCGTCGATCGCCTTGACGTGCTGCGGGTCGGCCTCGCCCTTCCACCGGATCAGGAACCGCTCGGCGAGGGTCTTGCCCTGGTCGACATCGCGCTGCGC
This sequence comes from uncultured Actinomycetota bacterium, assembly GCA_963803235.1. GTDB lineage: Bacteria > Actinomycetota > Actinomycetes > Propionibacteriales > Nocardioidaceae > Nocardioides. The sequence goes on along the minus strand of CAWDLL010000006.1, from coordinate 86,261 downwards.
CACGATCGGCTGGTGCAGCCCGCGGGCGGCCTGCGCGGCGTACGAGAGCACCATGACCGCCACCCGGCTGAGGTCCGCGCGGGCCTGCTCGTCGCTGATGTCGTAGCTCTGCCGGAAGCCGAACGCCGGCGCCAGCATCGCGATCGCCGCCTGCACGTCGACCCGGATGTCGCCCGTGTGGACCGGGATGTTGTAGGCCTCGGCCGGCGGGAGCCCCGGCTCGTAGGCGCCGTCGATCAGCAGTCCCCACACCTTCTCGAACGGCACCCTGCCGACGAGCTCCTCGATGTCGACGCCGCGGTAGCGAAGTGCCGACCCTTCCTTGTCCGGCTCGGCGATCTCGGACTCGAAGGCGACGACGCCCTCGAGTCCGTGGTGGACCTCGCTCAATGCGACTCCTTCGGGTTGGGCTGCCGGACGCATTCTGCACCTGTCCTAGGCTCGACGCCATGGACCTTGCGGCGCTGCGTGCGGAGTACGCCCGGGGCGGGCTCGAGGAGTCCGACCTCGACGCGGACCCGATCACGATGTTCCGCGGCTGGCTCGCCGAGGCCGCGGCGGCGGGCCTGCACGAGCCCAACGCCATGGTCGTGTCGACCGCGGACGCCGCCGGTCGCCCGTCGTCGCGGATGGTGCTGCTCAAGGGCCTCGACGACCGCGGCTTCCGGTTCTTCACCAACACCGGCTCGCGCAAGGGCGAGGACCTGGCGGCCAACCCTCGCTGCTCGCTGCTGTTCCCGTGGCACCCGCTCGAGCGGCAGGTCCGCATCGACGGCACCGCCGAGCCCCTGTCGCGCGCCGACGTGGCGGCGTACTTCTCCTCCCGGCCGCGTGGCTCCCAGCTGGGCGCCTGGGCATCCCACCAGTCGCGGGTGGTGTCGGGCCGTCAGGAGCTGACCGACGCGTTCGCCGAGGCGGAGGCTCGCTACCCGGAGGACGTGCCGGTGCCCGACGAGTGGGGTGGGTACGTCGTGGTGCCCGACGCCGTGGAGTTCTGGCAGGGCCGACCGGGCCGGATGCACGACCGGCTGGTCTACCGCCGCAGCGAGGGCGGGGACGGCTGGCAGGTCGTCCGGCTGGCCCCGTGACCACGGGCCGGTTAATCCCTTGAGTCGACCGGAGCCCGCGCCTACCTTTGTCCCACACGGGAAAGGAGGTGGTCCGACAGATGAATTCTTCGAGGACGCGTGAGGTGGCTGCCCGCTAGCAGCCCAGCACAGCGTGGCTGAGCCGGACCACTGGCGAATCCACTGCAGCTACCCGACCCGCAGGTGATCCGGCACCACGTCCGCCGGAGCGGCCAGATCCTGGCCACGCCTGCGGGTCGCTGCGTTGCGAGAACCTGTTTCAATTCAATCCCCTGATTTCGGCATGCGAAGTAAAGGTTTTGGGTAACCTCGCCTTCGTGGAATCTCTCGGGGGACGCGCTTGAGAGCGGCAACGGCACGCAAGCCATGCTGCGTGCCATCCTCGCCGTCAGCTCCGACCTGGACCTGCACAGCATCCTGAACCAGATCGTCACCTCCGCCTGCGATGTCACCCACGCGCGACGCGGTTTCCTCGGGGTGCTCGGCGAGGACGGCGAGCTGATCGACCACGTCGCCCATGGCTTCTCCGACGACGAGGTCAAGGCGCTGGGCGACCAGCCGTTCGGCCTGGGCCTGATCGCGAACCCGCACCCGCTGCGTCTCCGTGGCCTCGGCGACAACCCGGAGGCCTACGGCTTCCCCGCCAACCACCCGGCCGAGGAGAGCTTCCTCAGCATGCCGGTCCGGATCGGCGACGCGGTGCTCGGCAACCTCTACCTCAGCCAGAAGGCCGACGCCGCCGACTTCACCAACGGCGACGAGGGCCGGGTCGACGCGCTGGCGCGGGTGGCCGGCCTGATGATCCGCAACGCCCGCCGGTACGCCGTCAGCGAGCGCCGGCGCGAGTGGGTCGAGGCCTCGGCCGAGATCGCCGAGTCGCTGCACGACGCGACCCGGATGGACGAGACCCTCTCCCTGATCGTCAACGGCGCCCGTCGCGTGTCGCGGGCATCGCTCGTGGCCGTGGTGCGGCGTACCGACACCGGCTTCGAGGTCCCGGCCTCCTCCGGCGAGCCCACCTCCACCCTCCCTGTCCTGCTCGACCTCTTCTCCGGAGAGATCGACTCGGTCCAGGAGAGCGGCGAGCTGCTCACCTGCCTCTACGACAGCGACGGCACGGCGGTGATCCTCCCGCTGACCGCCCAGCTCACCGACCAGGGCGTGATGCTCGCGATCCTCGAGCGCGGCCGGGGCCGGCTGCTGGCCGAGGACCGCGAGCTGATCAGCTCGTTCGTCGCCCATGCCTCGCTCGCGCTGGACCGCGCCCAGGCCATCGTCGACCGGCACGAGCTGCTGCTCGTCAACGACCGCGACCGGATCGCCCGCGACCTCCACGACCTGGTCATCCAGCGCCTGTTCGGCACCGGCCTCCAGCTCCAGGGCGCCCGCGGGATGATCCCCACGCCCGAGGGCCGCGAGCGCATCGACACCGCCGTCCAGGACCTCGACCAGGCGATCCGCGACATCCGCTCGACCATCTACGAGCTGCAGCACGTCAACGACTCCGCGCCCCGCGCCGACCTGAACAACCTGATGCGGGAGTACGTCGACACCCTCGGCTTCGCGCCGCAGATCCGGGTGATCGGCGCGCTCGACTCGCTCGTCAACCGCCAGCTCGCCGACCAGCTGCTGGCAGTCGCCCGCGAGGCGCTCTCGAACTGTGCCCGCCACGCGCAGGCCCGCGCCTGCCTGGTCGAGGTCGAGGTCGACAGCGACTGGCTGCTGCTCCGCGTCACCGACAACGGTCAGGGTGTCGCCGAGCACGTCCGCGAGAGCGGGCTGAGCAACCTCCGCCGCCGTGCCGAGCAGCTCGGTGGCGAGATGTCCCTCGAGGGCATCGAACCGCACGGCACCTGCCTGTCCTGGCGGGTGCCCACCGGCGCCTAGCCCGTCCCGAGGAGTCAGGAGACCGGGTCGGTCTCGTCCTGCGCCTGCTGGTCCGCGTCGAGCGGCAAGGTGCCAGGGGTCGGCGTCACGAAGTCGGCGAGGATCGACAGCGCGACCCAGGCGATCGCCAGCACGATGAAGTAGCGGGTCAGCGCGACGTCGATCGGCATCGTCTGCTCGACCAGGCTCAGCCACAGGGCGGGCGACGCGACGAGTGCGGCCGCGAACAGGACGCCCCCCGACAGCGGGATCATGCCGTCACCGTCGCGCGCTCACCGGAGACCACACCGACGGACCGGACCTGGTTCGCGCCGTGCAGCTCGGGGTAGGACACGACCGCCAGCGACGGCAGCGCGGGCCGCACCATCCGGCGTACGGCGGCGCGGAGCTGGGGAGCGCAGACGAGCACGGGCCGGATGTTCCGGTTCTCGGACTCGGTCGTCATCTGGGCGAGCTGGGTGACCATCTGCTGGCCGGTGACCGGGTCGATGGCGATCATCGGCCCCTGGTCGCTGGGCCGCATGACCTCGAGCATCCGCTGCTCGAGCTGCGGCTCGAAGCTGATCACGTGCACGGTCCCCTCGGCGAGATGGGGCGCGATGATCGCGGGGCCGAGCGCGGTGCGAGCCGCCTCGACCAGCGAGTCGAGGTCCTTCGTGGCGGCCGCGCGGAGCGACAGGGCCTCGTAGATCCGGACCAGGTCGCGCACCGAGACGCCCTCGTCGAGCAGCGACTGGAGCACCCGCTGCACCTCGCCGAGGCTCAGCTGGGTGGGCGTGAGCTCCTCGACGACGACGGGGTGCGAGCGCTTGACGACGTCGGTCAGCAGCTTGACGTCCTCGCGGCCGAGCAGGCGGGCGGCGTGGGTGGTGACGACCTCGGCCAGGTGCGTGGTGATCACCGACGCGCGGTCCACGACGGTGGCGCCGCTGAGCTCCGCCTGGCTGCGCAGCTCGGCGGGGATCCACTTGGCGTCCAGCCCGAAGACCGGCTCCGTGGTCGGCTCGCCCGGGAGCGACCCGAGGAACTCGCCGATGGCCAGGACGGTGCCCGGAGGTGCCTCGCCGCGGGCCACCTCGATGCCGAAGAGCTTGATGGCGTAGGTGCGCAGCGGGCAGCTCGAGGTTGTCGCGGGTGCGGACCGGCGGGACCACGATGCCGATGTCGGCGGCCACCTTCCGGCGCAGCGCCTTGACCCGCTCGAGCAGGTCGCCGCCGGCGGACGGGTCGACCAGGTCGATGATGTCGGCGGAGAGCTCGAGGCCGAGCGGGTCGACCTGGATCTCGGCGGCGAGCAGCTCGGGGGAGTCGGCCGACGGGCCGGCCTCGATCGCGGCCGCCTCCGCGGCCTCGGCCGTCTCGACCTCTTCCGGGACCCGGGTGGACCACAGCAGCATCAGACCGCCGGCGATGATGAACGGGATCTTCGGCAGGCCCGGGATCAGGCACATGGCGAGCGCGGCACCGCCGGCCACGCGGAGCGGCGTCCGGGTCCGGCCGAGCTGCTGGAGGATGTCGGTGCCCATGTCGCCGTCGCTGGTCGACCGGGTCACGATCAGACCGGTGGCGACCGAGAGCAGCAGCGCCGGGATCTGGGAGACGAGACCGTCACCGACCGACAGCAGGCTGTACGTCGAGATGGCGTCGCCGAACGGCATGCCCTTCTGCGCCACGCCGACCGCGAAGCCACCGATCAGGTTGACCAGGGTGATCACGATCGCGGCGATGGCGTCGCCCTTGACGAACTTCGAGGCACCGTCCATCGCGCCGTAGAAGTCGGCCTCGGCGTGCACCTCGGCGCGGCGGCGCCGGGCCTCGTCCTCGTCGATCAGGCCGGAGTTCAGGTCGGCGTCGATCGCCATCTGCTTGCCGGGCATCGCGTCCAGGGTGAACCGGGCGCCGACCTCGGCGACCCGGCCGGCACCGTTCGTGATGACCACGAACTGGATGACCAGCAGGATCGCGAACACGATCAGGCCGACGATGAGCGAGCCACCGACCACGAAGTGGCCGAACGTGTCGATCACCTTGCCGGCGTAGCCGTCGAGCAGGACCAGCCGGGTGGCGCTGACGTTGAGCGCGAGCCGGAACAGGGTCATCACCAAGATGACCGCCGGGAACGCGGCGAAGTCGAGCGGGCGGTGGACGAACATCGCGGTGAGCAGGATGAGCAGCCCGGCCGTGATGTTGAGCGCGATCAACAGGTCCAGCACGATCGCCGGGAGCGGCACGACCAGCATGACGACGATCAGCACGATGCCGACCGGGACGCCCAGCTGGGTCAGGCGCTTCGGGTCCATGGGCTGCCTTTCAAAGGGTCACCTGTTGGCGCGCCCTCCGTGGCAGCGTGGAGACGCCGTCCTGGCGTCTCCCGTGTGATCGGCTCTACGCGAGCTGACCTGAGGGATTTGCCGGGACGGTCCTGCGGCGGCGTCCGGCGGCGGGTACGGCGGGCAGGTCGGCCTCGGTGCGGGGGCTGCGGTGCTCGCCGCCGCTCTGGCCGTGGGTACGCCGCGAGATGACGAACGCGAGCACCTGGGCGACCGCGTTGTAGAGCTCCTGCGGGATCTCGTGGCCCACCTCGGTGGAGGAGTAGAGGGCGCGGGCGAGCGGCACGTCCCGGACCATCGGGACGTTGCTCTCCACCGCCTTCTCGCGGATCCGGCGGGCGATCTCGCCGGCACCGCGGGCCACCACCCGCGGCGCGCCGCGCTCGGCGTCGTACCGCAGCGCGATGGCGACGTGGGTCGGGTTGACGAGGACGACGTCGGCCTCGGGGATGTCGGACATCATCCGGTTCCGGGCGGCCGCGAGCTGGCGGGCGCGGATCGCGCTCTTCACCAGCGGGTCGCCCTCGGACATCTTGTGCTCCTGCTTGACCTCTTCCTTGGTCATCCGCGTCTGCTTGCCGACCTTGCGCCGCTGCATGGCGTAGTCGGCGGCGGCCATCACCAGTCCGGCGACGGCGATGTTGCGGATCAGGCCGAGCGCGTTGTCGGCGATCATCGAGATCACGACGGGGACCGGGACCAGGGTGCCGACGATCGGCATCAGGCCCTTGATCGTCGTGTAGACGAAGATGCCGAGCACCGCGCTCTTGAGCAGCATCTTCGCGCCCTCCCAGAGCGCCTGGGGGCCGAAGATCCGCTTCGCACCCTTGATCGGGTCGAGCTTGGAGAGCTTCGGCTTCATGCTCTTGGTCGCGAGGTAGAAGCCGCCCTGGGCGAGTGCGCACGCCACGCCGACCACCATGATCCCGGTACCCGAGCACCACCAGCGCGATCAGGGCGTGCACGGCACCGTCCCGGAACAGGCCGAGCGCCTTCTCGACGGTCGCCCCGTCCTCGGCCATCGTGAACGACTCGTACATCAGGGCCCGCAGCGCGGTCATCTCGCGCCCGATCAGGGCCGGCAGCGCCATCCCGACGACGAGCAGCGAACCCCACCCGCCGAGCTCCTGGGTCCGCGGGACCTGGCCCTCCTTGCGGGAGTCCTTCTTCTTCTTCGGTGTCGGCTTCTCTGTCTTCTCGCCACCTCCGCTCACGTCGTCACCCCGCTCCCGCGATGGACGCCATCGCCTGGGTGGCGAGGTCCGCGAGCCGGCGGACCGCCTCGGGCAGGACGGGGAAGGACAGGCCGAGCAGCAGCAGGGTGAGGCCGATCTTGACCGGGAACATGAAGTTCATCGCCTGGAGCTGCGGGGCGACCTTGGTGAGGAGGGCCAGCCCGAGGTCGGCGACGAAGAGGACGGCGATCATCGGCAGCGCGATCTGGACGGCGGTCACGAAGAAGACGCCGAACGCCTTGATCAGTACGTCGGGCAGCCCGCTGACGTCGGGCATCTCGCCGAGCGGCAGCACGTCGAACGTCTTGAGCAGGCCGCCGATCACGAGCAGGTGCCCGCCGGTGGCGAACAGCAGCATCGTGGCCAGCAGCTGGTGGAACTTGCCGAAGACGGTGTTCATGTTCATCGACAGCGGGTCGAAGCCCTGGGCCAGCGAGAAGCCGCCGAAGACGTCGACCAGGCTGCCGGCCGCGGCGACGGCGGCGAAGAGCAGGTAGGTCACGAAGCCCATGGCCGTGCCGATCAGCACCTGGGTCACCACGTTGACGAGCAGCTCGCCGTTCGACATGCCGATCGAGCCCGCAGCCAGCTCCGGCGCCACGGCGAAGGAGAGCCCGAGGGAGAGCACGACCTTGGCCATCACCGGCACCGAGCGGCCCGCGAACGGCGGGACGATCGCCAGCCACGCGACGATGCGCACGGAGGCGAGCAGGTAGGCGACGAGGAGGCTCGCCGGGCACGGCCAGGACGGTCACGGAGTCGCCCGGTCAGCTCAGGAGGGCGGGGAGCCGCTCGAACAGCTCCGTGGTGAAGTCGACCATCGTGCTCAGCATCCAGTTGCCGGACACGAGCAGGGCGACGCCGACGCCGATCAGCTTCGGCACGAAGCTGAGCGTGAACTCCTGGATCTGGGTCATCGACTGGAAGAGCGAGATCGCGAAGCCGATCACCAGGGAGGTGACCAGGATCGGGGCCGAGATCTTCAGCGCGACCACCATGGTCTGCAGCGCGATCGCGATGATGGCGGTGTCGGTCATCGGGTCTCCACCTATCCGTAGCTCGCGACGAGCGATTTGATGACGAGCGCCCATCCGTCCACCAGGACGAACAGGAGCAGCTTGAACGGCAGGGACACCATGACCGGCGGCATCATCATCATGCCGAGTGCCATCAGCGCCCCGCTCACGACGATGTCGATGACCAGGAACGGGATGAAGACGATGAAGCCGATGATGAAGGCTTCCTTGAGCTCGCTGAGCACGAACGCCGGCACCAGCGTCGACCAGCCGACGTCGGCGTGGTTCTCCGGGGCCTCCTTGTCGGCGACGTTGATCAGCAGGTCCAGCTCCTCGTCGTTGGTGTGCTCGAGCATGAACTCCTTGAGCGGCGCACCACCGTCCTGCATCGCCTCCGTCGTGCCCTTGTCGCCGTTCATGTAGGGCTGCACGCCCTCGGCGTTCATCTCAGCGAGGACCGGACCCATGATGAACAGGCTGAGGAACAGCGCCAGCCCGGCGAGCACCTGGTTGGGCGGGGTCTGCTGGAGGCCGAGCGCGTTCCGGGTCAGGCCGAGGACGACCAGGATCTTGGTGAAGCTGGTGCAGGTCAGCAGGATCGCCGGCGCCAGCGACAGCAGGGTCAGGCCGATCAGCATCGTCACCGACGTGCTGGGCTTGTTCGACAGTCCGGTCAGGTCGACGGAGACGGTGCCGTCGTCGGTGCCCTCGGTCTCGGCGGGCGGGGTCGGCGCCTCGGGTCGCCTCGACGGTGCCGGGCGGTGGCGAGGTCGGTGGTGAGCACGACGGACGAGGCCGTGGTGGCCGGCGCGGCCTCCGCGGCGCCCGAGGGCAGCGCGAGCCAGATCGCCGTGGCGGCGAGGAGAATCCCGAGAAGGCGGAGCAGACGGGTCATGACGCCTTGCCCGTCGCGGCCGCGAGGGCCTGCTTCCAGGTCTGGGGCGAGAGGACGGAGCCGACCAGCGGTCCGTTGCCGGGCTGGGCGACTGCGGCGCGGGTGGGAGCGGAGGCACGGCGGGCGCCGCCACGCGTGGCGACGGCGCGCCGGGCGGGGGCCGCACGGCGGGCGCCGGCGCGGCGGGCCGGGGTGGGCTGGACGACCTGCGCGGAGGGCAGGAGGACCGGAACGGTGGTCGGCTCGCCGTCCTCGTCGGCCTCGCCCGGGACCAGGACCAGGTCGGCGGCAAGCTCGTCCGGGTCGAGCTCGGTGAGGACGCTGACCTGCTGCTCGGTGGTGCCCAGGACCAGTACGCGCGACCCGACGGTGACGACGGCGACAGCGGACCCACGGCTCAGCGGCTGGCGGTGGACGACCTGCACGAGCGAGCCACTGCGGCCGCGCATGCGTCGTCCGCCCACCTTCGCGATGAGCAGCAGGAGTCCAACGACGATCGCCAGGGAGGCGATCAGTCGCACCGTCAGTTCGAGCATGGTCAGATGGCCGCCGCGTCGTCGACGATCTCGGTGACCCGGAGGCCGAAGTCCTCGTCGAGGACGACGACCTCGCCGCGGGCGATCAGGCGCCCGTTGACGAGCAGGTCGGCCGGGCTGCCGGCCGCGCGGTCGAGCTCGAGCACGGCGCCGGGGGAGAGCGCGAGCAGGTCGCGCACGGTCATCTGGGTCCGGCCCAGCTCGACGGTGACCTCCATGTCGACCCCGTGCAGCATCTCGATGCCGCGCGGGCTCGAGGGCACCACCACCGGCGCGGGGGCCGAGGCGATCGGGACCGTGGTGGAGAACGGCTTGGCCTCGGGGGCGGCCGGAGCGGTGCCGGCGGCAACCTCCTCGGCGACCGCGAGCGCGGCGTCGGTGATCAGGACGGCGGCGGCGAAGCCGCTGCCGAGCAGCGGGACGGCGGTGAACGGGCCGAGGTCGGCGACGACCAGGCTCAGCTCGACCGCACGGGCGGCGCCGGCGGTGGTGCCGAGCGAGGCGGCCACGGCGTCGATCGCGGGCTGGGTGGCGGCCGCCAGGTCGAGCCCGCCGAGCGGGCTGGAGGCCAGCGCCTCGACCAGGTCGGAGGCGACCAGCACGGCCACGCGGCCGAGGCCGGCCGGCTCGAGGTCGGCGATCGCGGCGCCCGCGAAGGTGCTGGTCACGTGCTCGGTGCCCTGCTGGGCCTCGGCGGTGGTCAGCGGCTCCACGGACGGCAGCACCTGCGCGGCGGCGGCTGCCGCGGCGACGGCGAGCTCCGACTTGCGGGACGTGATCTGCTCGGTGGTCATCGGTTCTCCTTGGGTGTGCCCACGATCAGGGCGGCGAGGCGGGGGCCCTGCGCACCGGCGGTGGCGTGGGCGAAGGTCTTCTCGTCGACGGTGACGTCGAGCGGGGCGGAGGCGGGGTGCGCCAGGCGCAGCACGTCGCCGGTGGCGAGGCTGCTGAGCGTGTCGGGGTCCAGCTGGGTGGTCCGGAACCGGACGGTGACCTCGACCGGGACCTCCTCGAACCGGCGCTGCACCAGGTCGGCGGCGTGCGCCCGCTGGGCGCGCTCGCGGTCGGAGACCGGGGCCGGCGCGGCGGCCTTGAGCAGGTGCGGCTGCAGGCCGCTGAACGGCAGGCAGATCGTCATCCGGTAGGACCGCTCGTTGATCCGCAGGTCGAAGGTGGCGACCACCATCACGTCGGCGGCACCGGCGACCTGGGCGAACTGCGGGCTGTACTCGATGCCGGCGACGGTCGGGGAGATCTCGACGATGTCGGTCAGGCTGTAGCGCATCTCGCTGAGGAGACGCTCGACGAAGCCGCGGACGACGCCGCCCTCGATCTCCGTCAGCGGGCGGACCGGCTGCACGGCAGCACCCGGGCCGCCGAGCATGTGGTCGATGCACGACATGGTCGCGGGCAGCGGGATCTCGAGCACTCCGTGGCCCGGCATCGGCTCGGCCGAGAACTTCGTCAGGTACGTCGGCGCCTGGAGCGAGTCGACGTACTCCGCGTACGACTCCTGGGTGATCGACAGCAGCTGCACCTGGCACACCGTGCGCAGGGCAGAGGTGAACACCGTCGTGGCCTGGCGGGCGAACCCGTCGAGGCTCAGCTGCAGGATTCGCGAGTGCTCGCGGGACAGCTGGATCGGCTTCCGGAAGTCGTAGGCGACCGGCTCTCCCGCGCGGGCGGTACGACGGCGCGCGCGGACCGCCGCGGAGCCCGGGCGCTGGGCTGCGGTGGATGGCGCGAAGAGGGTCACGAAGTGGGTATCGGCGCCCCTCTAGACAACCTGAGAGAAAAAGTGTTCGTGACCTCGGTCACGTCTCGGCTACTGCGTGACGTACTCCGTGAAGTACACGTCCATCACGTCGCCGTGGTAGAGGTGCTCGAGCTCGGTCAGCAGCTCCTCCTTGAGGTGCTTGCGCTCCTTGGGGTTCAGGACCTCCTCCATCTCCTTGCCGCTGAAGACCGCGATGGTCGCGTCGAGGGCCTTGCTGCCGTCGGCCTCGTGCGCCACCTTGGTGGTCAGCTGGAGCGCGATCCCCACCCGCAGGTAGTGGCCGGCGGCCAGGTTGATCTGGATCGGCTCCAGGGTCACCACCTCGCCCGGCTCCGGCGGCGCCACGGGCTTCGGCTTGAGGAAGAAGAACCACACGGCGCCGCCGACCACGGCCAGCAGGACCACCAGGATCAGGATCTTCTTGAGCTTGCCCCCACCCTTGGTCGCCTCGGCGACCTCCTCGGTGGGCGGTGCTGTCGTCGTCGTGCTCACTGGAATGCCTCCGAATCGTTCTTCTGGTTCGCGACCACGTCGTCCAGCAGTGCCCGCGTCTCGGCGGGCAGGTCGGACTCGACGACGATGTCGACTCGCTTGTTGATGCGCTGCGACCCCGGCTTGGAGGGGTCGATCAGCGGCTTCTCGTGGCCGAACGCGGATGCGGTCATCCGCTCGTTCGGGATCCCGCCCACGTCGTGGAGGTGGCGCAGGACCGTGATCGCCCGGGCAGCGGAGAGCTCCCAGTCGGTCGGGTAGTACTTCGGCGCCACCGGGACCTGGTTGGTGTGCCCGTCGATCTGCAGCGGGTCGTCGGCCTTCAGCAGCACCGGCGCCACCGTGTCGATGACCTCGATGCCGCGCGCGCTGAGCTCGGCCAGGTCGGGCTCGAACACGACGTGCTTCGACACCAGGCTGAGCACCAGGCCCCGCTCGTCGATCACGGCCTGCACGTCGTTGCGCAGGCCCTTCTCGCGCAGGGCGGCGTCCAGCTCGGCCATCAGCTCCTCGAGCCGGTCCACCTCGGCCTCCGCCTCGGCGTACGCGCGCTGCTGCTTGAGCTGCTCCTCGCGCGCCAGGGCCTGCTTGAACTTGGCCTGCTCCTCGGGCGGCATCTTCCGGACGTACTCGTTGGCCTCGATCAGGTCGACGTCCGAGACGCCGGCCTGCTCGAGCAGGTTGTCCGACCCGTCGAGGATCGCGGTCGAGTCGCCGAAGCCGGCGGCCAGACCCTCCTTGAGCGCGTTGAACTTCTTCTCGTCGACGACACTCATCGCGAACATGACGATGAACAGGACCATGAGCAGCGTGACCATGTCGGCGTACGTGACCAGCCAGCGCTCGTGGTTCTCGTGCTCCTCGTGCTCCTCACGACGCTTCCGCCGGGGTGTGCTCTCCGACATGTCACGCCGCCTCGGCCTCGTCGCCGTGCTCGCCGGCAGGGAGCAACGAGCGCAGCTTCTGCGCGATCACCCGCGGGTTCGAGCCGGACTGGATGGCGGAGATGCCCTCGATGATCAGCTCCATCCGGGCGGCCTCGAGCTCGGCCAGGCGCTTGAGCCGGTTGCCCACGGGCAGCCAGATCACGTTGGCCGACATGACGCCCCACAGGGTGGCGATGAACGCGGCGGCGATCAGGTGACCGAGCTCCTCGGGCTTGGCCAGGTTCTCGAGCACGTGCACCAGGCCCATGACGGTGCCGATGATGCCGATCGTGGGCGCGTAGGCGCCGGCGTCGCCGAAGAACTTGGCGCTGTGCTTGTCGTGCGCCTTCTTCGCGTACAGCTCGGACTCGAGGATGTCGCGCAGCTCCTCGGGGTCGGTGCCGTCGATGGCCATGGTGACGCCCTTGACGAGGAACGGGTCGTCGATGTCCTTGAGCTGGTCCTCCAGCGCCAGGAGGCCCTCCTTGCGGGCCTTCTCCGCGAGCGAGACGACGGTCGGGACGACCTCGCCGGCCGGGCGGACCTTGGCGGTGAACGCGTAGACGAACGCCTTCATGGCGGCCTTGGCGTCGCTCATCGTGCCGCCGGCGACGGTCACCAGGAGCGTCGTGCCGAAGACGAGGAGGAGGGGGGCGATGAGCAGCAGGCTCATCGGGTTGCCGCCCTCCATGATGTTGGCGACGACGATGACGACCAGGCCGAGGAGGACACCGATCAGAGTTGCCGGATCCATCAGTCGACCTCCTCGAGCGATGCCTGGAGCTGGGTGACCGGCGCGAGGTGGGGACGGGCCTGGGGCGCCTCGGGGGCGGCTGCGACCGCGCTGTAGGCGATCACCGCACTCCGGTAGGCCCGGATGGCGTCCACGACCTCGGCCATGGTCTCGGTGACGACGTACTTCTTGCCGTCGACCAGCGTGATGACCGTGTCGGGCGTGCTGTCGAGGCGCTCGATCAGGTCGGCGTTCAAGACGAACACCGATCCCGAGAGTCGCGTAAGGCTGATCATGCGCGCACCATCCCTGTGCCGTTGACTAAAAGGGCCGTCCATGGCCCTTCGCTGGTTCACATCGGTCGGCCTCTTGCCGACCTGAGGGGAAAGCGGCGACCCGCTCCGAGTTGGCGTCGGAGCGGGCCGCTTGTGCGTCCCCGTGTGTTGTATCGGCCGCCCGCGCGCCAGCCTTGAGCCGAACGCGTCGGTGGCCCGCTCCCCCGAGAGGAAGCGGGCCACCGGCCGGGTCAGCGACTGGGTCAGCGCTTGATGTTGACCAGGTCCTCGAGCACCTGGTCGCTGGTGGTGATCACGCGCGAGCTCGCCTGGAACCCGCGCTGGGCGAGGATCAGGTTGGTGAACTCGGCGGCGAGGTCGACGTTCGACATCTCCAGCGCGTTGCCCATGAGGGTGCCGCGGCGGCCCTCGCCGGCGATGCCGAGCTGCGGGGTGCCGGAGTTGGCGGACTCGCGGAAGGCGGTCTCGCCGACCTTGTCGAGACCCATCGGGTTGTTGAAGTCGGCGATCGCGAGCTGGCACAGGTCGCGACGGATGCCGTCGTCGAAGGAGCCGCTGACCTTGCCGTCGGCGCCGATCGTGTACGACGTCATCTCGACGCCGGCCGGCACGGCCGGGACCGCGTTGAGGGTGCTCAGCGAGATGTTCACGAGGCCGCCGGTCGGGTCGCCGTTGGCGTCCAGGTTGTAGCCCTGGACCCGGTTGCCGCCCTTGGTCGTGCTCAGGTCGCCGGCCTCGTCGAAGGTGAAGGCACCCGCGCGGGTGTACAGGGTGTCGCCGCCCCGCTGGACCACGAAGAAGCCGTCGCCCTGGATCATCAGGTCGGTCGCCCGGCCGGTGTACTGCGCCGAGCCCTGCAGGAAGTTGGTGTGGGTCGCGGCGACCTGCACGCCGAGGCCGACCTGGATCGGGTTGGTGCCGGCCCGCGAGGCGTTGGAGCCCGAGGCGCCGATCAGCATCTGGCTCATCGTGTCCTGGAAGAGCGACGGTGCTGGCCTTGAAGCCGGCGGTGTTGGCGTTGGCGATGTTGTTGCCGACCACGTCGAGCATGGTCTGGTTGGCGCGGAGGCCGCTGATGCCGGCGAAGAGTGAGCGAAGCATGGTGGTTTCCTTTCGGGCGCGTCAGGGCGCCGGTGTGGTGGAAGTAGAAGAGGAGGACTCCGAGGTGACGGAGAGGATGGAGGCGAGCGGCACCTCGGTGCCGTCGATGTCGAAGACCGGGCCCTCGGCGCCGAACGTGACGCCGTCGACGGTTCCGGTCAGCTTCGTCTCGCCGTCCTCGGCGAGCCAGGACACGTGCTTGCCGACCAGGCCGCTCGCGCCGAAGGCCATCTGGGCCCCCAGCAGCTCGGACGTGCGGTCGGCGACGTCCTGCATCTTCTCCAGGGCCGAGAACTGCGCCGACTGGGCGAGGAACTCACCCGAGTCCTGCGGGTTCAGCGGGTCCTGGTAGCGCAGCTGCGCCACCATCAGCTCCAGGAACATCTGCTTGTCTTCCTGGGCTGAGGTCTGCGTGGTGCCGGTCGAACCGGGGTACATGCCCCCGGACGTGACGGCCTCCGTGGCCGGGATGGACACGGTTCCTCCTCACATGGACACGTCGACACCCGAGTGGGTGCGCGCGTCCGGTTGGACATGACGGTGCGAGACCGCTCCGTCGTTGATGCCCTCCCTGGCATTACTTCCACCACGCGTCCCTGCGTGCTGGTGGTGGGACCGGTCACCGCCGTTCCCGACGTCACCCGAGGTGCCGCGGCCGAAGCCGTCGCCCCCCTGGCTGGTCAGGTTCGTGCTGGTGGCGTTCCCGGATGCGGACCCCGACGAGAGGTCCCGCACCACGATCTTGGTGTCGCTCGCACCCGCGAGCTCCAGAAGCCGGCGCAGCTCGGGGGCACCGTCGCGCAGTGCGCGCTGGGCGTCCTCGCCGGCCGCGAGCCGGACGTGCACCTCGCCGTTGCGGATCGTCAGCACGACCCGGACGTCGCCGAGGGCCTCCGGCTCGAGCTGCAGCCGGATCCGGTGCGTGCCGTTGCCGGCGGCGACCAGGCGGGTCACCTCCGGGAAGACCTGGCCGGGTGACGGCTGCGGCGGGGGCAGCTGTGGGTGTCCGCCGCGAGGCGGGAGGGCCCCGCGACGGACTCCGCCCCGGAGGGCGGCGTGACACCGGTCGCCGTGGCGCTCGTCGCGGGAGCAGTCGGCAGCGCATCCTCGGAGGGAGTCTCCTGCTGCCGGCCGGGGGCCGCGGGCGCCGGCGTACCGGCGATGGGGTCGGTGGAGCCCGCGGCGGCGGCGACGGCTGCCGACGCCGCGGGGCTGGTGGGGGCGGGGGTGGTGCCCGCCGGGGCGGCCGTGCCGGCCGCGGTGGCCGTGCCGGCCGCGGTGGCCGCGGTGGCCGTGCTTGCCGCGGTGGTCGCCGTGGTCGCGGTGGTGAGCTCGGTGACCGACGCCTGCTTCGTGGTGGACGCCGGGTGCGCGGTGACGCCCTCGACGCCCTCGACGGCGGTGTCGCTGGTGTCGGGCGTGGCCTCCGCGGTGTTCGCCGTGGCGGTCGCGACCGGAAGCACCGCGAGGTAGCCGGTGACCAGCGGCAGCACGGGCTGGGCGGGGACGACGACCGGCTGCGCGACGGCCTCCGGGTCGCCCTCGGCCTGGGCCTCGGTCTCCGGGGTCGCGGGCACGCCGTCGGCGTCCGTCGCTGCCTCGGGCTGCGCGCCGGGAACGGGGGTGGCGATGACGGGGGTGCCCTGGGGCAGGCCCTGCTGGGGGGCCTGGCCCGACAGCAGCTGGGTCACCAGCGCCGCGAACGTCTCCGCCGACGCCTCGGCGTCGGGGCCCATGGGTGCCGGCACGGAGCCGGGGCCCGCGGGCACCGGGAGCGGCAGGGGCATCACGAGGTCATGCTGCGCGTTCTCCATCATCGACATCACGGAGCGGACATAGTTCTGGGTCTCCGGGTACGGCGGGATCCCGTCGTAGCGGAGCACCGCACCCGGGCCCGCGTTGTACGCCGCGAGCGCGAGGTCGGTGCGGTCGAAGCGGTTGAGCAGGTCCCGCAGCAGGCGCGCGGCGCCGTCGACGGCCTGGTTCGGGTCGAACGAGTTGTTGACGCCGAGCCCGGCGGCGGTGGCCGGCATCAGCTGCATCAGGCCCTGCGCGCCGGCGGGGCTGACGGCCTTCGGGTTGTAGCCCGACTCCTGCTTGGCGACCGCCGACAGCAGGCCGGCGTCGACGCCGTACTTCGCGGAGGCGGCGTTGAACAGGTTGGAGTACGGCGTGCTCGGCGAGACCCGCCCGTTCGCGGGAGCGACCGACCCGGCGTCCGGGATGATCCGGCGGATCACGTCGGGCGTGGACGGGACATCGACCAGGCGGACGTCGAGGCCGGTGCGCGGCGCCTCGATCATCTTGCCGTTGCCGACGTAGATCGCGATGTGGTCGACGCCGTTGTTGCGGCTCGAGTTGTCCCACGCGATCAGGTCGCCGGGCTGGGCCTCGGCCATGCTGGCGACCGGGCGGCCGGCCCGGGCCTGGTCGGCGGAGACGCGGGGCAGGTCGTAGCCGAGCGACTTGTAGACGCACTGGACCAGGCCGGAGCAGTCCACGCCCTTCTGCGGGTCGGTGCCGCCCCAGACGTAGGGGAGGCCGAGGTACTTCTTGGCCTCGTTGACGACCTCGTCGCCGGTGACGCCCGGCCCACCGCTGGTGGCCGGCGGCACCCGGTCGAGGAGACCTTCGACAGCGCGCTGCTGAAGGCCGCCGCGCCGGTCGAGCCGGTCGGCTGCAGCAGCGCCAGCTGGGACTGGATCTGCTGGATGCGGGAGGTGACGTCGACGACGCTCATCGGCGGCGTCACCGCCGTTCTGGCGCTGCCAGCGCTGGCCGGCGATGTCGTCGAGCTCGCGGGACTCGCGGCGCGCCAGCTCGGCTCGCCGCTCCTCCGCACGCCGCTCGAGCAGGAGCTCCACGGCGGACAGGCGGGTCTTGTCGCGCTGCCAGTGCTCGCGGGCGGACTCGGTGATCGTCCGGGCGGACGCCAGCTCCGCGGTCGCGGCGGTGATCTGCTCGGTGAGCGCGCTGTAGCCGGCGCGGACGTGCAGGAAGGTCGCCACCGTGCCGCCGTCGAAGCGGAGCGCCTCGTCCAGGCGGCGGCCGAGCTCGACCAGGTGGTCCTCGTAGCGGCGCTGCTCGGTCATGGCCTGCTGGAGGCCGAGCCGGCTGTCCTGCTCGCGGACCGAGCGGACCCGGGCGACGGCCAGCATGCCTGCGTCGGGGTGGATGCTCATGCTGCGTTCACCAGCTCACGGAGTCGGGCCCAGGTGTCGGGCAGCGAGGTGGACTCGTCCATCGGCTGGCGCAGGAACTCGTCGATCTGCGGCAGCAGGGCCAGGGCGGCGTCGGCGTCGGCGTCGGCGCCGCTGACGTAGGCGCCGATCTCGACCAGCTCGCGGACCGACCGGTGCGCGGCCAGCATCCGGCGCAGCCGGGTCGCGTCGCCGCGCTGCTCGGGGGTGGTGACCGCCGAGGTGACGCGGGAGATCGACTCGAGCACGTCGATGCTCGGGAAGTGGCCGGACGTCGCCAGCCGGCGGGAGAGCACGATGTGGCCGTCCAGGATGGAGCGGGCGCTGTCGCCGATCGGGTCCTGCATGTCGTCGCCCTCGACCAGCACGGTGTAGAGGCCGGTGATGCTCCCGCTGGGGGAGGTGCCGGCCCGCTCGAGCAGCTGCGGCATCAGGGTGAACACGCTGGGCGGGTAGCCGCGGGTGGCCGGGGGCTCGCCGGCGGACAGGCCGATCTCGCGCTGGGCCATGGCCACGCGGGTGAGGCTGTCCATCATCAGCACGACGTGCTTGCCGTCGTCGCGGAACCACTCGGCGATCCGGGTGGCCACGAACGCGGCGCGCAGGCGCTCGACCGGCGGGGCGTCGGAGGTGGCGACGACCACGACGGAGTTGGCCAGTCCCTCGGGGCCGAGGTCGTTCTCGATGAACTCGCGGACCTCGCGCCCACGCTCGCCGACCAGGGCGATCACGGAGACCTCCGCGTCGGTGCCGCGGGCGACCATCGAGAGGAGGCTGGACTTGCCGACGCCGGAGCCGGCCATGATGCCGATCCGCTGGCCGCGGCCGCACGGGGTGAGCGCGTCCATGGCGCGTACGCCGAGGCCGAGCTGGTGGTCGATCCGCGGGCGGCTGAGGGCGCCGGGGGCGTCGTTGTTGACGACCACCTCGGCCAGGCCGTCCAGGGCGGGACCGCCGTCGACCGGCCGGCCCAGGCCGTCCAGGACCCGACCGCGCAGCGAGTCGCCGACGCGGATGCGGAGCGGGCCGCCGGTGTGGCGGACCGAGTCGCCGACCCGCAGTCCGTTGGTCGCGGACAGCGGCAGGCAGACGAGGCCGGCGGGGCCGCTGGCGGCCACCTCGGCGAGCACCGGCGTCGGGCCGGCCACCTCGACCAGGTCGCCGACCGCAGCGGGCAGGCCGGTCACGAGCAGGTGCAGGCTGAGCAGCTCGGCCACGCGGCCCAGCTGGAGCGGGCGCACGGCCTCGAGGGCGCGCTCCCGGAGAACGGGGGTCAGGGTGGTCATCCGAGGACCTCCCGGAGCCGGTCGATCGCGGTCTCGACGCGCAGGTCGAGCACGTGTCCGTCCGCCTCGACCATGGCGTCGGTCGGGGCGAGCGTGTGGTCGGGGACGATCACGACGCCGTGGTCGGCCAGGTCGGCCGCTGCGGCGGCCTGGGCCACCTGCGGGTGCAGCCGGATCCGGGCGTCGCTGCGGCCGGGCAGGGCGGCGAGCACGCGGCGTACGGTGTCGGCGCCGGGGTCCGTGGCGAGCGCCAGCTCGCGGCCGACCAGCTCGCGGGTGAGCTCGAAGGCGAGCTCGGAGGCCTGCTCGTCGACGCGGGCGGACAGCTCGGTCAGGGTCTGGTCGAGGCGGGCGGCTGCCTGCTCGAGGGCCGTGATGGCCGCGCGGTGCTCGGCCTCGCGGCGCGCCTCGGCAGCGGCGACCTGCTGGGTGGTCTGCTCCGCGGCCAGGCGGGCGGTCTCGTCCGCCTCGCGGCGGCCCTGCGCCCAGCCCACGGCGTACCCCTGCGAGCTGGCAGCGGCGCGGGTGCTCTCGGCGAGGGTGGAGAGGGTCTGCTCGGTGACGGCGTCGCCGAGCACGGTGGCGCCGCCGAGGCGGGTCCAGTTGCCGGAGCGCAGCTCGGGCGTGGCCAGGCCGGTCGCCGAGCTCGCCGACGACCCGCGCACGACCCGCACCTCAGGTGACGAATTCATCGTCGCTCCCTCGGCGGACCATGATCTGGCCCTGCTCCTCGAGCTGGCGGATGGTCCGGATGACGCCCTGCTGGGCCTCCTCGACCTGGGCCAGGCGGACCGCGCCGAGCATCTCGACCTCGTCGAGCAGGTTCTCGGCGGCGCGCTCGGACATGTTGCCGGTGATCTTGGAGCGGACCACTTCGCTGACGCCCTTGAGCGCGAGCGCGAGCTGGCCGTTGTCGACCTGGCGCAGCACCTGCTGCACGGACTTGTCGTCGAGCTGGACGATGTCCTCGAACATGAACATCCGGCTCCGGACCTCCTCGGCGAGGGAGGCGTCCAGCGACTCCAGGCCCTCGACGATCTGGCGCTCGGTGGAGCGGTCGGACCGGTTGATGATGCTGACCAGCGGGTCGACGCCGCCGACGCGCGACATCTCGGCCGGCTGGAGCACCGACGACAGCTTGCGCTCGAGCGTGGCCTCGACGTTCTTGATGATCTCGGGCGAGGTGCGGTCCATCACCGCGATCCGGTGGGCGACCTCGGCCTGCTGCTCCGGCGGCAGCCCGGACAGCAGCAGCGACGCCTTGTCGGCGGTCATGTGCGCGAGCACCAGCGCGATGATCTGCGGGTGCTCGTCGGCGATGAACGAGCGCAGCTGGGCCGGGTCGGCACGGTGCAGGAACTGGAACGGCATCTTGATCGCCGCGGCGTTGAGCCGCTGCACGATCTCGGACGCGCGGTCGCTGCCGAGCGAGGTCTCGAGGAGCTGCTGGGCGTAGCTCAGGCCGCCCTGGGCGACGTGGGCACGCGCGGTCAGCAGGTCCCGGAACTCGGTCAGCACGCTGTCGGTCTCGTCGGCGCTGATCGCCTCGAGCCGGGCGATCTCCGCCGACACCAGCTCGACCTCGTTCTCGTTGAGGTGGCTCAGCACGGACGCGGCCTTGTCCTTGCCGAGCTGGATCAGGAGGATGGCGGCCTTGCGAGCCCCCATCGTCGCGATGGCGGGAGTCGTCATCGGCCGAAGCGGAGCGAAGCGAGCATTCGGTTGGGTGAATCATCGCTCCACCAGCCATCCGCGCAGCAGGGCCGCGACGTCCTCGGGCTGGCGCTCGACCAGGGCGGCGAGCTCGTCGCGCATCTCACCGTTGCCGTCGCGCTCGGCACGCTGCAGCGCCATGGTGGCGGGCGACGCCTCCAGGGCGGACTGCTGCTGAGCGGTCGGCCACGCGGGTCGCCTGGTCGGCGCGCAGCTGCTCGACGACGTACGTCGTGGCCTCCTTGCGCGCCTTGTTCCGGCGGCGGCCCTTGAGCCAGACGACCAGGAGCAGGACGCCGACGAGCAGACCCAGGCCGGCCTTGCGGATCAGGTCCATCCGCTCGGCGTTCTTGTCGGCGGCCGCGGCGGCCTTGAGCTCCTCGGTGGTCGTGGCCTCGGTCGAGCGGTCGAACGGCATGGTGGTGAGCGCGATCTTGTCGCCACGCTTCTTGTCGATGCCGGCGGCTGCCGAGATCATGTTCTCCAGCTCGCCCGGGTCGATGTTCCGGGCGGCCTCGGTGTCCACGATGGCCGCGATGTTGAGACCGACGACGGTCCCGGGAGCGCTCTCGCGGTGCTCGACCACGCTGTTCACGGGGTTGTTCCGGGTCGCGCTGTTCTTCTCGTAGGCCCCGCCGTCGCCGCCGGTCAGCCCGCCGTCCATCTGTCCGTCGGTGCCGACCACGCCGCCGACGCCGCCGGCCGCGCCGCCGGTGCCGGTGTAGGTCTCGGAGCTCTCGCTCTCGGAGATCGCCGGGAGCTCGGGGTCCGCGCTGTAGGTCGTGGTCTCGGTGACGGCCTTGTCGAAGTCCATCTCGACGGTGGCGGTCGTGGTGGCGTTGCCGGGGCCGAGGACCCGGTCGAGCATGGCCTGGACCCGCACCTGCAGCTCGTTCTGGTACTCCTCGATCTGCTGGGCGTGGCCGCTGAGGCCGGCGCCGTCGGCGCCGTCGGTGGACGAGAGGACCCGGCCGCTGGAGTCGGCGACGGTGACCTTCTCGGGGTCGAGGCCGTCGATGCTGGAGGCCACGGTGTGGACGATCGCCTGCACCTGGTCCGGGCCGAGCTCGTCGCCCGGGGCGGTGTCCACCAGGACCGACGCCGTCGCCGGTGCCTGCTCGTCGGCGAAGATCTGCTTCTCCGGCAGGGCGAGGTGCACGATCGCGGTGTCGACGCCGTCGATGGCCTCGATGGTGTTGGAGAGCTCGCCCTCCATGGCCCGCTTGAAGTTGGTCTGCTCGGCGGCCTCCGAGGTGGAGATGTCCTGCTCGTCGAGGATCGCGTAGCCGCCGTCGCCGCTGTTGCTCGGGAGGCCCTCGCCGCTCAGGGAGATCCGGGTCGAGTAGACCTGGTCCTGCGGGACCATGATCGAGCTGCCGTTGTTGCCGAGCTCGTAGGGCACGCCGTCGGCGTCGAGCTGCTCGACGACCGCAGCGGCGTCCTCGGACGACAGGTTGCTGTAGAGCGGAGCCATGTTCGGGGTCGCCGCCCACTTGAACACCATGAAGCCGGCGAGGACCAGGGCCGCGGTGCCGAGCACAGCGACGACCTTCTGGCCGGTCGTGAAGGCCGCGAACGTGCGCTGGTAGCGCCCGAACCCGCGGGACAGTGTCTCTTTCATCCGATCGGCATCCGCATGATCTCGTTGAACGCCTCGACGGCCTTGTTACGCACCGCGACGGTCAGCTGGGTGGTGACGGAGGCCTCGGTCGCGGCCACCGTGTAGTCGTGAAGGTTGCTCAGGTTCCCGGTCGCGGCCTGGACGGCGAGCCCGTCGGCGCGGTCCTGCACACCCTCGAGCCGCTCGATGCCGTCGAGCACCATGTTCCCGAAGTCACCGCTCGCGGCGGACGGGGCGGACGGGCGCGCGCTCTGCGTGCCGACCTGCGGGGCGACGTACGGCGTGAAGCCGACGCCCTCGACTCCCGAGACACTCATCAGGCACGTCCGATCTGGAGGGCGGTGGAGTACACGTCCTGTGCGGTCTTGGTGGTCTGCACGGACGCCTGGAAGCCGCGCTGGGCCATGATCAGCTGGCTCATCTGGCTGGACATGTCGACGTCGGCCGCACGGACCATGCCGTTCTCGTCGGCCAGCGGGTTGTCCGGGGCGTAGGTGAGGATGCCCTCGGCGCTGCCGAGCTCGATGCCGGCCACCTCGACGCCGCCGCCGGGGGTCGCCTCGGCGACCACCATCTGCGCCTGGAAGGCGCTCTGGTCGGTGGAGGTGATGTCGTTGGCGTTGGCGATGTTGTTGGCCAGCGAGTCGAGCCAGGTCTGGTGCATGCCCAGGCTGCTGTTGGCGATGCGCAGCATGTCGAAGGCGCCCATCAGATGCCCGTCACCACGGTCTTGACCAGGTCGAACCGGTCGGAGACCGCGCGGCTGACCATCTGGTACTGGAACTGGGACTGCATCGCGCTCAACGTCTCCTTGCGGAGGTCGACGTTGTTGCCGTTGATGCCGACCGGGGTGTCGGTCGGGAGGCTCTGCGGGGTCACCCGGCCGTCGACGATGGACCCGTCGGCGATGGCGGACTGCAGCGAGGACTCGAAGTCGACGGTGGTCGCGCGGAAGCCGGGCGTGTCGACGTTGGCGATGTTGTCGGCGATGACGCGTTGACGCAGGGCGAGTCCGTCGAGCGCTGAGTTCAGAACGCTCGAGATCGGATCGGTAGCGAAGGACACGGCTTGCCTCCAAGGCAGGCTGGGCGATGCGTGCCGATCCATCGGCGGAGGGCGAGCGGTCCTTGCTCAGTGAGTCTCTTCGGCGTGGGCGTGTCGCGGCTGAGAACTTTCCCCAAAAAGTGGTACGTGCCGGGTCAGGTCAGGCCCTAGGTCCCGGGTGGACCACCCGGGGTGACTACGCCGAGTGGCTCCCGGGCACCCCGTCGAGCAGTACGACCGACAGCCGGCCGGCGCCTGAGACTTCGGGCGCGCGCGGGGAGTGCGGTGGGGCGGGGAGGCTCAGGCGGAGAGGTCGACGTACGCCGAGGAGACCAGCCCGTTGACCGGCTTGCTGTTCACGCGGTCGGCGAACGACCGGTGCTTGCTGGTCGCGGACATCGCCTCGCGCAGCGAGGCCTCCACGACCGTCTGCCGCGCCTGGAGCTCGAGCGCCCGAGGGAGCAGGTCGGTGGGGAGCGGCCCGTCGAGGGCCGGGACGTCCCACGGGGTCTCGGTCGGCGGTTGGCCGGTCCGGATCAGCCGCTCGGCCATGACCAGGTCGAGCTCGAGCCGGTCGAGCGCGACCTCCCACGCGAGCTGGTTGTCGGTCATGGTCTCAGGCGCCGATCGCGGTGGCCTGCAGGGCCGCCTCACGCCAGGTCTGGGCGAGGTCCTGGACCAGGCCGAGGCAGTGCTCGGTGATGGTCGCGTCGCGCTTGACGTTGGCGTTGATCAGGCGGGTGTGCAGGTAGTCGTAGAGCGAGGCGAGGGCGGGTGCGCCCTCCCAGGCGTCGGTCTTCAGGCTGCTGCGCAGCTCCATGACGATGTCCTGGGCGTGCAGCAGTTGGCGGTGCGCCTCCTGGTGGTCGCCGCCGCGCTGGGCGTCGAGGGCCCGGTGGCAGTCGAGGACCAGGCGCTCGTACAACATGACGAGCAGCCGGGCGGGGCTGGCGGTCGCGACCGATGCATCCATGTATGCGGCGCGTGCGCTGGGGTTCATTGGGTGGCCTTCCTTAGCTTCCCTTATGACGACGAATTCGTGGGCAGACTGCTGATCTGGCTGGTCAGCCAGCTGGACTGGCTGTTCATCTGGCTCAGGGCGGTCTCCAGTGCGGTGAACTGCCGGGTGAGCGTCTCTCGCCGCAGCGCGAGCCGGTCGTCCCATGCCTCGATGCTGTCGTTGAGGCGGTCGATCCCGGTGGTGCGGCTCTGGATCGAGGTGGTGATCGAGCCTTCGTACTTGTCGCTGGCGCCGGTGGCGACCTCCCCGATCCGGGCGGCGAGGCCGGTGGTGCCGGACAGCTTCTCGCTCACGGAGGCCGCGTCGGCGGCGTACGCCGTGGCGAACTTGTCGGCGTCGAAGACGAGCTTGCCGTAGCGGTCGGTCTGGATCCCGATGCTCGACAGCGTCGTGCCGTCGCCGGGGTTGACCGCGTCGAGCAGGGCGCTGCTCAGGTCCCGCACCGTGGCGTCGCCGGCGAGCGCGCCGGAGACCTTGCTGGTGGCGTTGTACTTCGTCTGGGTCTCGACGTCGGTGAGGATCGCGTTGACGGCGTCGACGAAGGCCTTGGCCTGGGCGCTGGCCTTGCTGCTGTCGCGAGCGACGTCGACCTCGACGGTGCTCCCGACCGCGGCGGCGGAGACGGTGATGTCCAGGCCGGGCAGGACGTCCTCGAAGGTGTTCGTCGCGGAGTGGATCGTGTCGCCGCCGATGGTGATCGCGGCGTCCCGTCCGGCCACGACGGCTGCGCCGCCGAGCAGGTCGCTGCCGTCGGTGGCGGTGAGAGAGACGGTGGACGCGGCCCCGGTCGTCGTCGACTGGACGGCGAGCCGGTAGGTCCCGTCGTCCAGCTTCAGCGCGGCGGCCGACACGCCGGTGCCTCCCCCATTCAGGGCACCGACGAGCGACGCGAGGGTTCCGTCACCAGCGTCGACCGTCTTCGGCGTACCGCCGACGGTGAGCGTGACGGTGTGCTTTCCGGTGCCGTCGACGGGCACGACCACGTCGGTCATGGCCGCGGCGGAGCCGAAGGTCAGCCGGTGCGCGCGGGCGGTGGTGTCGACGGTGAAGGACAGGGCGCCGGCGGACGTGCCCGAGGAGGTCGCCACCGTGACCTTGTCACTGGAGCTGGTCGCCGTGAGCGGCGTCCAGGCGGTCGCCTTGGTGAGGTCCGTGGCCTGCGTGGCCAGGGAGGCGAGCTTCGCGTTGAGGTTCTGGAGGACCTTGAGAGTGGACTGCTCGGTGGTGACCCGGGACTTGAGCCGGGTCTGCGAGGCCGCCTCCAGCTGCATGAGCTGGTCGATGATCGTGGCGGTGTCGAGGCCGCTGGCGAGGCCGCTGACGCTGGCGGTGGCCATCGGGTCCTCCTCTCGGTCCGTCGTGCTGTGGTGCTGGGCTGATCGGGCTGGGCTGGAAAGTGCTCCGGCGGGGGGCGAGTCGGGACTCACCCCCCGCCGGAGCGCTGTACTGCTGTTCTGCTGTTCTCTAGCTGCTACTGATCAGGTCGTGATCAGCGGAGCAGGGAGAGGACGCCCTGGGGCGCCTGGTTCGCCTGAGCGAGCATGGCGGTGCCGGCCTGCGACAGGATGTTCGAGCGGGTGAACTGCACCATCTCGGACGCCATGTCGGTGTCGCGGATCCGGCTCTCGGAGGCGGACAGGTTCTCGATCGCCACGTTCACCGAGTTGATCGTGTGCTCGAACCGGTTCTGGAACGCACCGAGCGAGGCACGCTGGGTCGAGATCGCGGTGATCGCGGTCTGGACCGTGGTGCTGTCGGTGATGACGGCGGCCGCTGGTGTCGACCGCGGCCAGCGCGTCGGCACCGGTGACGGTGATCACGTCGGCAGCGTCCGAACCCACCTGGAAGGCCAGGTCGGCGTCGTTGAACAGGGCAACACCGTTGAACTTGGTGTTGTCCGTGATCCGGACGATCTCCTCCTGCAGCTGGTCGAACTCGGCCGACAGGGCGGCCTGCGAGTCCGTGTTCTGGGTGCCGTTGGCGTACTGCACCGACAGGTCGTTCATGCGCTGGAGCATGGAGTGGACCTCGGTGAGCGCACCTTCAGCGGTCTGCACGACGGAGATACCGTCCTGAGCGTTGCGGACACCGACCTTGAGACCGCCGACCTGCGAGCGCAGGCCCTCGGAGATCGCGAGACCGGCAGCGTCGTCCGCGGCGCGGTTGATGCGGAAACCGCTGGACAGCTTCTCCAGCGACTTGGACGCCTGGCCCTGGGTGACCGACAGGTTGCGGTACGCGTTGAAGGCGTCGATGTTCTGGTTGATTCGAAGACCCATGATAATTCCTCCTTGAAAGTTAGGTCACGTGCTGGAGTCCATCCGTGGACTCCGTTGACGTGCTGATCGGCCGTGGTTTCGGCCGGTTGAGAAAAGTGCGAGAAGTTTTTCGTGTTTTTTCACGGGCGACGGGGCGGCCCGTCCGAAATCCCGTGTCTCTTCTTCTGACGCAGTACTACTGCACCCATGACGCGACTTCGGTCGCGGAGTTCTCTCGGATGGGAGCAGGCAAGATCAGGCGGTGGCCTGGAAGCCGCGGGCGTGCGGCTGGGCCTGACGGGCGCCGACGGCGTGCCGGGCGGCAACGGCGGCGAAGTAGGCCTCGCGACGGCGGGCGGCGCAGCCGTCGGGGCGGGCCGGCGCCGTGACCATCTCGGGCGCCAGCTGGGCGTTGATCGCGTCCTTGAGGAGGACGAGCGCCTCGGCGCGCATCTGGGAGACGCGGGACTCCGAGACTCCGAGCTGCTCGGCGATCTCGGCCATCGGGCGCTCGGCCAGGAAGTACTCCTGGACGACGACCCGCAGCCGCTCGGGGAGCTCGGCGACGGCCTCCACCATGTAGGTGAGCTCCTCGCGGTGCTCCACCAGCTGCTCCGGGCTCGGCGAGGTGCTGGCCAGGGTCTCGGCGTACGTGTTGTCCTGCGAGCCGTCCAGAGAGAGGACCTGGGCGCGGGCGATGTCGTCGTGGTTGGCCGCGACCTCCTCGACCGTCATACCGAGGGCGCTGGCGACCTCGGCGTCGCTCGGGACCCGGCCGAGGGCGCCGGCGAGGCGCGAGCGGGTCTCGTCGAGGTCACGGGCGCGGCGGCGGACGGAGCGCGAGGCCCAGTCGATGCTGCGGAGCTCGTCGAGGATGGCACCGCGGATGCGGGTGGCGGCGTACCGGGCGAAGGGGACGCCGCGCTCGGCGTCGAACCCCTGACCCGCCTGCACGAGGGCGGCGAGGCCCGCGGAGGTGAGGTCGTCACGGTTGACGTGCGCAGGGATGCGCACCATCGTCTCGCGGACGATGTGGCCGACCAGGGCCATGTGGCTCTCGATCAGCTCGTCACTGGTGGGGTTCGTTTCGCTCGGCACGGGAGGATCGTGGACCGGGCCATACCCTGTTTGGGGTAAAAACCCGTGCATCCGGACCGTCGGAACACGAAGTCGGGACCAACGTCCCGACGGCCCCCATCCCCCCGGGTCATCGCGAGGGGGCCATGGTTGAACTTCGGAGCACCCGGTCGGCTGAGTAAGCGCGAAAACTCCTTCGCCAAATCCCTCAGTTCCTCTACGGCGTGCCCGATGAGCACGTCGTATCCCCCTGTGGAAAGGAGGTGGCCCCATGGAGAGGCTGTCTCTCGTGCTGTGGCGCGAGCGGGAACTGCTGGACATGCTGCAGTTCAAGCTCGAGGTCGAACAGCTCGTGCTCGCCAGCGGTCGTTCGCGCTGGCTGATGCGGGCTGCCCGTGAGGTCGAGGCCGTCCTGGAGACGATCCGCGAGACCGAGGTGCTGCGCGCTGTCGCCGCCGACGAGGCCGCGGCGTCCATCGGCATGACCAGCAACCCGAGCCTGAGCGCGCTGGCCGAGGCGGCCGGCGAGCCCTGGAGCACCATCCTCACCGAGCACCGTGACGCGTTCATCAGCGTCACCCGCGAGATCACCGAGCTGGCCGACGCCAACCGGGACCTGATCTCGGCCGGCTACCGCTCGGCCCGCGAGACCCTGCTGTCCCTCGGCGAGCCCGCCGACGGCTACAGCAACGACGGCTCCGCCCTCGTCGAGACCACCCGCCACCGTCTGGTGGACCGGAGCCTCTGACATGTCCGCCACCTTCGCCTCGTTCAACACGGCCCTGAGCGCGCTGCGCTACAACCAGGTCCTCATGGACACGGCCAGCGGCAACATCGCCAACGTGTCGACGGAGGGCTACGCCCGCCGCCGCGCCGTGGGCGAGACCGTCGGCGCGCCGGCCGTGCCGGCGATGTGGAGCCGGTACGACGGGTCCGGCGACGGCGTCCGCGTCGGCAGCCTCGACCGGATGGTCGACCCCTTCCTCGACGCCCGCGCGCGTCGCGAGCACGGCAACCAGGCCTACCTCGACACCCGCCAGGCCACGCTGGAGCGGGTCGAGGCCGGCCTCGGCGAGCCCGGGCCGAACGGCGTCGCCGCCGCCCTGGACGACTTCCGGCAGGGGTGGCACGACCTCGCCAACAACCCGGATTCCGACGCCGCGCGCAGCCAGGTGCTGTCGCGCGCGAACACGCTGGCCGACGCAGTGCGCGCCCAGTCGCGCAACGTCAGCACCGAGGAGAGCGACCAGCGCTTCCGCGTGCTGACCGACGTCGGCGAGGTGAACACCCTCGCCGGTGACCTCGCCGCGACGAACCGCAGCATCGCCACCGCCCAGCTCAACGGCACCGACGCCGGCACCCTGCTCGACAAGCGCGACGCGCTCGCGCTGCGCCTGTCCGAGCTGACCGGCGCCGTGGCCACGTCCCGCCCCGACGGCGGCTTCGACATGTCCGTCAACAACGTGCCCCTGGTCACCGGCGGGACCGCCGGCAGCTTCGAGATCGCCGGCGGGGTCAACCCCGACGGGACCCCCGACGGCAGCCCGGTCTCCTTCGCGATCAGCCGGGCACGCCGCGTCACCGGCGCGCTGCGCGGCCAGATCGGCGCCACCGCCGAGCTGCTCAACGTCACGCTCCCGGCGTACCGCGCGGGTCTCGGCGAGATCGCCCGCACGCTCGCGGACGAGATGAACGCCCAGCACGGCGCCGGCTTCGACGCCGACGGCACCGCCGGCGGCGCGCTCTTCACGTACGACGCCGCGGACCCGGCCGGCTCGCTCCAGGTCGCCTTCACCGACGTGGACCAGGTGGCCGCCTCCAGCGTGGGCGGCGGCGTGGTCCAGGGCGAGAACGCCACCTCGATGGCGAACGGCATCTCGGTCGCGGACGACTACCAGCGGCTCGTGAACAGCTTCGGCTCGGAGGTCGCCTCCGTCGGCCGCCTGGCCGCGAACCAGCAGACCCTCACCGCCCAGGTCGACAGCTCCCGCGAGCAGCTCGCGGGCGTCAACCTCGACGAGGAGATGGTGTCCATGCTCCAGGCCCAGCGCGCCTACGAGGCCGCCGCCCGGGTGATGACCACCGTGGACTCGGTGCTCGACACCCTCATCAACCGGACCGGGCTGGTGCGCTGATGGCGATCTCGCGCGTGACCCAGTCGATGATGACCCAGCGCTCCGTCGGTGGTCTCCAGTCCAGCCTCTCGAAGCTGGCCGAGATCCAGGAGCAGCTCTCCACCGGGCGGATCCTGAACCGGCCGTCCGACTCGCCGAGCGACACCATGTCGGCGATGCGGATGCGCTCGTCGATCTCCGACCAGAAGCAGTACGCCCGCAACGCGGAGGACGGCCTCGGCCGGCTCGGCCAGACCGAGACCACGCTGACCGCGATGAACTCCGAGGTGCGGCGCGCCCGCGACCTCGCGCTCGAGGGCGTCAACGGCTCGCTCGGCCCGGCCGCCCGCGAGTCGCTCGCGGTCGAGGTCGACAAGATCCGCGAGGGCCTGATCGCCTCCGCGAACACGACGTACCTCGGTCGCCCGGTCTTCGGCGGCATCACCGGCGGCTCCCAGGCGTACGACGCCAGCGGGACGTACGTCGGCACCGCCGGCGCCGTGAACCGCACCGTCGCCGACGGCGTGACCGTCGACGTGCAGGTCGACGGCCAGACCGCCTTCGGCGCCAACGGCAGCAACCTGTTCGACGACCTGGCCGACCTGTCCGCGGCGCTGCGCGCCGGCGACACCAGCGGGATGACCGCCGGCGCCACTGCGCTGAACGCGGGCATGGACCGGATCCAGTCGCAGGTCTCCGACATCGGTGCCCGCTTCAACCGCCTCGAGAAGGCCTCGGTGAGCGCCGGCGACGCCGAGCTCAGCCTGACGAGCTCCCTGTCCGAGGTGGAGAACACCGACCTGCCCAAGGCGATGGTCGAGCTGCAGATGCAGGAGGTCGCCTACCAGGCGGCCCTCGCCGCGACCGCGCGGGTCATTCAACCCAGCTTGGTGGACTTTCTGAGATGATCGCTGAACTGACCCGGCCGACCGCCACGCCACCCAGGAGAGTCATGCTCGAGATCCCGGTGATCGAGCTGGTGCAGCCGATGCCCGGCTTCCCGGACCAGACCCGCTTCACCCTGGTCCAGCTCGACGACGACGGCGTGCTCTGCGCGCTGCGGTCGCTCGACGACCCCGACCTGCGGTTCCTGGTCGTGTCGCCGGTCCCGTTCTTCCCCGACTACGAGCCGGTCGTCGACGACCAGACCGTGGCCGACCTGGGAATCACGTCCGCCGAGGACGTCATGATCCTGCTGGTGCTGACCGCCGGCGACTCGCTCACCAACACCACCGCGAACCTGATCGCGCCGGTCCTGGTGAACACCGTGACCCGGCGTGCCGCCCAGGTGATCCTGGACGACCCGGACCTCGCGATCGCCACGCCGCTCGTCGCCTGACCGCCGCGTCGTCGGCCCTTCCGCGCCGGATTCGGGGTCCGGGACGGTAGGTTGGGCGCCATGCTGGTCCTGAGCCGCCGCCCCGGGGAGAGCGTCGTCGTCGGCGACGACGTGACGATCTCCATCCTGGAAGTGCGCGGCGACGTCGTCCGCGTCGGCATCTCCGCTCCCCGCTCGGTCGCCGTGCACCGCGCCGAGCTGCTGCAGCAGCTCGAGAGCACCAACCGCGAGGCTGCCTCGCCCAGCGAGGACGCGGTCGCGTCGCTCAGCCGGGCGCTGAAGGGCCGCAAGGAGTAGGACCGCCGCCCCACCCCGCGGGGTGGGTCACTGGTGCCGGAGCTTCGAGGCCAGGACGGCTGCCTGGGTGCGCCGCTCGACCCCGAGCTTGGCGAGCACGTTGGTGACGTGGTTCTTGACGGTCTTCTCGGCGAGGAACATCCGCTCGCCGATCTGACGGTTGGTCAGCCCCTCCGCGATCAGCGAGAGGATCTTCTTCTCCTGCGGGAGTCAGTGACGCGAGCTCGACCGGACCGGCCGCTTGGCCGTTGCGCATCCGGTCGATCACCCGGACCGCGACCGACGGGTCGATCAGGGAGTGCCCCTGGACGACCGCCCGGATGCCGGTGAGCAGGGTCGTGCCGTCGATCTGCTTGAGCACGTAGCCGGCGGCCCCCGCGAGGATCGCGGTGAACATCGCGTCGTCGTCGTCGTAGCTGGTGAGGATCAGGCCCTTGATGGAGGGGTCGACCGCGCGCACCTCGCGGCACACCTCGATGCCGGACCCGTCGGGCAGGCGGCCGTCGAGGATCGCGACGTCGGGCCGGAGCTCGAGGATCTTGGGGATCGCCTCGGCGACCCGGCCCGCCTCGCCGACCACCTCGATGTCGTCCTCGGCCTCGAGCAGCGTGCGCAGCCCGCGGCGGACGATCTCGTGGTCGTCGAGCAGGAAGACCCGGATCGGTGTCGGTGCGGTCATGTTTCCCCCTCCTCCGACCGAGAGCCTATGTCGCGGAGCCCTCGATTGGCGCGGGACGCGCCTCGGGAATATAGTTGCCGCTGTCAACCTTCTAACGACGTGAGTTCTTCTGTGATCAGTACCCAGCCCGCCCCGATGACACACCGCGAGGTGCTCGAGGCCCTCAGTGGCCTCCTCCTCGCGATGTTCGTCGCGATGCTCTCGAGCACCGTCGTCACCAACGCCCTGCCGCGCATCGTCACCGACCTCGACGGCAGCCAGACCGGCTACACCTGGGTCGTCGTGGCGACGCTGCTGACGATGACCGCGACCACCCCGATCTGGGGCAAGCTCGCCGACCTGTTCAGCAAGAAGCTGCTGGTCCAGTCGGCGCTCGTCATCTTCTCCGCCGGCTCGCTGCTCGCCGGCTTCGCGCCCAGCATGGAGGTGCTGATCGGCGCCCGCGCGATCCAGGGCCTCGGCGTCGGCGGCCTGACCGCCCTCGTCCAGGTCGTGATCGCGTCGATGGTCAGCCCGCGCGAGCGGGGTCGGTACGCCGGCTACATCGGCGCCACGTTCGCGCTCGCGACGGTCAGCGGTCCGCTCATCGGCGGCGTCATCGTGGACGCGCCCGGCCTCGGCTGGCGCTGGTGCTTCTACGTCGGGATCCCGGTCGCCATGCTCGCCTTCGCGGTCCTCCAGAAGACGCTGCACCTGCCCGTCGTACGCCGTGAGGTCAAGGTCGACTACCTCGGCGCCACCCTGCTCGTCGCCGGCGTCTCGGTGATCCTGGTCTGGGTGTCCCTCGCCGGCAGCCAGTTCGACTGGGTCTCGCCGGCCAGCGCCCTGCTGGTCCTCGCCGGGCTGGCGATCGTCGCCGCCGCGATCTACGTCGAGGCGCGGGTCGCGGTCGAGCCGATGATCCCGCTGCGCCTCTTCCGCGACCGGACCACGAGCCTGGCCACCGGCGCGTCGGTGCTGGTCGGCCTGGCGATGTTCGGGTCGACGGTCTACCTGAGCCAGTACTTCCAGCTCGCCCGCGGGATGAGCCCGACCAGGGCCGGCCTGATGTCGGTCGCGATGGTCGGCGGCCTGCTGGTCTCCAGCATCGTCACCGGCCGGATCATCACCGCGACGGGTCTCTGGAAGCGCTACCTCGTCGGCGGCATGGTGGCCGTGATCGTCGGGCTGGGCCTGCTGGCCATGATCGACGAGACGACCAACCTGTGGGTCGTCGGTGCCTACATGGCCGTGCTCGGCCTGGGCCTCGGCGCCACGATGCAGAACCTGATCCTCGCCGTCCAGAACAGCGTCGCCCAGTCGGATCTCGGCGCCGCCAGCTCGGTGGTCGCGTTCTTCCGGTCGATCGGCGGCACCATCGGCGTCTCGGCGCTCGGCGCGGTGCTCAGCCACCAGGTGGCCGCGAGCGTCACCGAGGGCCTGACCAGGCTCGGGATCCAGATGGGCTCCCACGAGCAGGGCTCGATCCCCGACCTGGCGACGCTGCCGGAGCCGGTGCGGGCCGTGTTCGAGCACGCCTTCGGCGAGGCCACCGGCCACCTGTTCCTGGTCGCGGTCCCGTTCGCCGTCCTGGCGCTAGTCTGCGTGTTGTTCATCCGCGAGGTGCCGCTGCGCACCACGATCCTCCGCGAGGACGAGATCTCTCCCGAGGTCACGCCCGAGCTCCAGGCAAGGTGAGCGTCATGCCACGTGCAGAGCTGCTCGGGTCCCTCGAGCAGGAGGTCGGGGTCCTGGTCCGGCGGATCCGCCGCGTCATCCACGAGCGCTCCCGGCTCCTGCACCCCGACCTCCAGCCGGCGTCGTACCTCCTGCTCAGCTATCTCGACCAGAAGGGGCCGATCCGGTCGTCGGCCATTGCGGAGCGGTTCGGGATCGACAAGGGCGCCATCAGCCGGCAGGTCCAGCACCTCGTCGATCTCGGCCTGATCGAGCGCACGCCCGACCCTGCCGACGGCCGGGCCACCCTGCTCTCCGCGAGCGAGGACGCCCGCGTGCGGCTCGGCGAGGTCAACCGGCACCGCCGGAAGTACCTCGACGAGCGGCTCGGCGACTGGTCCGACGAGGACCTGGCGTCGTTCGTCACCTCGCTGGCGCGCTACAACGCCGCGCTCGAGAACTGACGCTCAGGCCAGCCAGACCGCGGTGTCGCGGGGGAGCTTGCCCCCGCGAGTGAGCGGGCCGCTGGCGATCAGCACCTTGCCCTCGGGCAGCGGCACGGACTTCTTGCCGCAGTTGACCAGCACCCGGAGCGGGCCGCGCTCGAACGCGAGCACGTCCGGGGCCGACTCGAGGATGGTCACCGTCTCGCCCGCCGTGTCGGCGTACGGACGGCGCGCGGCCAGCGCCTCCTGGTAGAACGCCAGCGTCGACTTCGGGTCGGCCAGCTGGGCCTCGACCGTGAGCGGCGCCCAGTCGTCGGGCTGCGGGATCCAGGGCTGTCCGCTGCCCGGGCCGAAGCCGTACGGCGGCTCCGAACCGCCCCACGGGACCGGCACCCGGCAGCCGTCGCGGCCCTCCTCGCCGGTCCGGAACCAGGACGGGTCCTGCCGGTGCTCCGGCGCGACGTCGGCCTGCTCGAGGCCGAGCTCCTCGCCCTCGTAGAGGTACGCCGAGCCCGGCAGCGCGAGCATCGCCAGCGTGGCCGCGCGGGCCCGGGCCAGCCCGCGCTTGCCGCCGCCGTACCGGGTCACGTGCCGGATGACGTCGTGGTTGCTCAGCACCCAGGTGGGGGTGGCGCCGACCGGCGTGACCGCCTCGAGGGTGCCGGTGATGACCTCCGCGAACTCCGTCGCCGACCACTCGGCCTGGAGCCAGGAGAAGTTGAACGCCTGGTGCAGCTCGTCGGGGCGCACGAAGGCCGCCATCGACTCCGGGGTCGAGGTCCAGGCCTCGGCCACGGCCATCCGGTCGCCGTCGTACTGCTCGAGGATCTTGCGCCAGCGGCGGTAGACCTCGTGCACCTCGGGCTGGTCCCACATCGGCTCGTCGCCGCCCTGGTGCCGCTCGACCATGCTGCCCTCGCCGGTGCGGGTCGGCTTGACCTTGGGGAGGATCTGGTCGCGCAGGTTGGCCTCCTTGTAGAGGCCGTGGGCGACGTCGATCCGGATGCCGTCGACCCCGCGGTCGAGCCAGAAGCGGAGGACGTCCTCGAACAGGTCGCCGACCTCGGGGTTGCGCCAGTTCAGGTCGGGCTGGGTGGCGTCGAAGATGTGGAGGTACCACTGGCCGTCCGGCGACTTGCTCCACGCCGGGCCGCCGAAGACCGACTTCCAGTTGTTGGGCGGCATCTCGGGGTCGATCGGGTCCGGGTCGCGGAAGAGGTAGCGCTCGCGCTCCGGGCTGCCGGGGCCGGCGGCGAGCGCCGCCTGGAACCACGGGTGCTGGTCGGAGGTGTGGTTCGGGACGATGTCCACGATCACCCGCAGCCCGAGCTCGTGGGCGCGCGCGAGCAGGTCGTCGGCGTCCTGGAGCGACCCGAACAGCGGGTCGACGTCGCAGTAGTCGGCCACGTCGTACCCGTGGTCCTTCTGCGGCGAGGTGAAGAACGGCGTGATCCACAGCGCGTCCACCCCGAGGTCGCGCAGGTAGGGGAGCCGCGAGGTGATCCCCGGCAGGTCGCCGACCCCGTCGCCGTCGCTGTCGGCGAAGCTGCGGACGTAGACCTGGTAGCAGACCGCGTGCCGCCACCAGAGGGTGTTTGGATCGTTCCAAGACATGGGCGCAATCCTCCCGGCCCGGCGAGCACCCGTCAATTCGCTGACCCGCCCGAAACTTTGCGGGTCAGCGCGAGTTTCGACGGGTCAGCCGAAGGCGGCGGGGTCGACCGCGATCCAGACGTGCTCGGCGACGGCGACGATCCGGCCGTCGGGGTCGTAGAGGGTGGACGCGGTGAAGGTCTTCCGGCCGTCCTGGCCGCGGGCCTGGCCGACGACGACGTGCTCGTCGCCGACGACCGGCAGCGAGTCGATCCGGGCGGTCATCCCGCCGAGCACCATCAGCCGCTCCTCGAGGTCGCCGGCCCAGCCGCCCACGCAGTCGAGCGCCGCCCAGGTCACGGCGAGGGAGGCGTGGCGGGTGTCGTCGACGTACGTGTGCCAGTCCTCCGCGACGCTCGGGTGCGGCGTCCAGGTGGCCGCGATCCGGGTCGCGCCGTCCACGTCATCGACCCGGCCCGGGAAGATCCGCAGCCCGTCGCCCTCCTCGCGGGCGGTGCCGCACGCGAAGCAGGTGGGGAAGGGGTGCGAGGTCAGGCCGGGGTACGTCGCCATCGCGGCCCGGGCCTCGTCGGGTGCGACCGGCTCGACGGGGTCGGGGTCGGTGTCGGCCAGCCGGGCCTCGGCCACGGTCCCGCCGTCGTCCTGGGTCGCGGCGGTGACGCCGTCGGCCTCGGCCACCGCGAGCGGGGTGTCCAGCGGCGGCGGCCTCCGCAGCGAGACCCGGATCGTCGGCCACGGCTCGGCCCGGTTGTCGGGACGGTCGTGCTCGACCAGCCCGGCCAGCGCGCCCGACGTCCAGCCGCCGTTGCCGGAGGACGCTGGTCCGCAGAACCGGCGGGGGATGACCATCTCGTTCATCTCCTGATCCTCTCCCACCGGGCCAGCGCCTCGCGACGCTCCTCGGCGTGGTCGACGATCGGCGGCGGGTAGCCGTCGACCTCGCCCGGCTCGTGCGGGTCGGCGGCGTCGGCCAGCTCCGGCACCCAGCGCCGGACGTAGCTGCCGTCGGGGTCGAACTTGCGGCCCTGCGCGGTCGGGTTGAAGACCCGGAAGTACGGCGCCGCGTCGGTCCCGCAGCCGGCCACCCACTGCCAGCCGTGCTGGTTCGAGGCGAGGTCGCCGTCGACCAGCCAGCGCATGAAGTGCCGCGCGCCGTGCTGCCACTCGACGTGCAGGTCCTTGACCAGGAAGCTGGCCACGATCATCCGGACCCGGTTGTGCATCCAGCCGGTCGCCCGCAGCTGGCGCATCCCGGCGTCGACGATCGGGAAGCCGGTCCGGCCGCGCCGCCACGCGTCCAGGTGATCGGCGGGGTCGTCGTAGGCCATCCGCGCGAACTCGGGCCGGAGGTACTCGCGCGCCGTCTCCGGCCGGTGGAACAGCACGTCGGCGTAGAACTCGCGCCAGGCCAGCTCCTTGCGGTACGTCGCCGCGCCGGCACTGCGCAGCGGAGCGAGGTCCGCCAGCATCGTGCGCGGATGGATCTCGCCCCACTTGAGGTGGGGCGACATCTGCGAGGTGCCGGCCACCCCGGGCCGGTCGCGGTCGGTGTCGTAGCCGGCGACCCGCTCGTCCAGGAACTCCCGCCACCGCCGGGCGGCCGCCGCCTCACCGGCCTCGGGCAGCGTCGACCCCGTCGGGCGGTGTCGGGTCGGGGATCTCCACGGTGTCCTGTGAGCTCCAGCCAGCTCGCGCCGGTCGGCGCCTCGATCGGACCCCGCCAGCCGTGCTCGGCCCACGCCTTCGAGAACGGCGTGAACACCTGGTACGGCTCGCCCGAGCCCTTGGTCACCCGCCCCGGGGACACGGCGTACGGCGAACCGGTGCGGACGAGCCCGATGCCGTGCTCGGCCAGCGCCCGCTCGACCCCCTCGTCGCGGGCCACGCCGTAGGGGCCGAAGTCGGCCGCGACGTGGACCCGGTCGGCCCCGACCTCGCGCGCGGCCAGCGCGACCTGACGGACCGGGTCGCCGCGGACCACCGAGAGCCGGCTGTGCCGCTGTCGCAGCGCGGCGTCGAGGGACCGCAGCGAGGCGGCGAGGTAGGCGCGGCGGACGGCTCCCGCCGGCCCCCAGAGCGCCGGATCGAGCACGAAGAGCGGCAGCACGTCACCGTCGGCACAGGCCTCGACGAGGGCCGGGTTGTCCCCCAGGCGGAGGTCGCGGCGGAACCACATCACGGCGGGCATCGGCGACCACCCTGCCAGCCCCTTCCCCCATGGGTAAGAATGAGCCGGTGAGCGATCTGATCGACACCACCGAGATGTACCTCCGCACCATCTACGAGCTGGTCGAGGAGGGCATCGTCCCGTTGCGTGCGCGGATCGCGGAGCGGCTCCACCAGAGCGGCCCCACCGTGTCCCAGACCGTCGCCCGGATGGAGCGCGACGGCCTGCTCACCGTCGAGGGCGACCGCCACCTCGAGCTGACCGACGAGGGGCTGCGCCTGGCCACGAGGGTGATGCGCAAGCACCGGCTCGCCGAGGTGCTGCTGACCGACGTGATCGGGCTCGAGTGGGAGCTCGTGCACGCCGAGGCCTGCCGCTGGGAGCACGTCATGTCGGAGACCGTCGAGCGGCGCCTGGTCGAGCTGCTCGACCACCCGACCGAGTCGCCGTACGGCAACCCGATCCCGGGCCTCGACGAGCTGGGCGAGTCCGAGCTCGGCGAGGAGTTCATGGAGGGCGTCGAGTCGCTGTCGCAGGCGGCCGGCGCCGAGGAGTCCCGCGTGCACATCCGCCGGATCTCCGAGGAGATGCAGAAGGACGAGCACCTGATGAGCGCGCTGCGGCGGGTCGGTGCGCTGCCGGACAAGACGGTCACCGTCGCCGCGACGTCCGAGGGCGTGCTGGTCGGCTCCGGTGGCGAGACCGCCGAGATCGTCCCCGAGGCGGCCGACCACATCTTCGTGCGGAAGCTCTAGGTCCGGCCAATTCCCTGGTTAACCAGGGAATTGCGCACACGGCTTGGGAAATATCCCTGGCCAACCGCAGGAAACCCTGGCCCAGTCGACCTCCGGGCTGGTCCAAGTCAGCCCGCCAGGGCGCCCAGGAACTCGCTGCACCCCACCTCGAGCTTGTACGTCGCGAGGTCGTCGCCGCGGGTGGCTCCCCGGTTGACGATCACCACCGGCGTGCCGGCGCGGGCGGCCCGGCGGACGAACCGGAAGCCGCTCATCACGGTCAGCGACGACCCGGCCACCAGCAGCGCACCGGCCCCAGAGACCAGCCCGTCGACCGCGGCGTAGCAGCGCTCCACCCGCGGCGCCGGGACGTTCTCGCCGAAGAAGACCACGTCCGGCTTGAGCACCCCTCCGCACGACGAAC
The DNA here is from genome assembly GCA_963803235.1 of uncultured Actinomycetota bacterium. Classification (GTDB taxonomy): domain Bacteria; phylum Actinomycetota; class Actinomycetes; order Propionibacteriales; family Nocardioidaceae; genus Nocardioides. Next base: position 47,259 of record CAWDLL010000006.1, on the reverse strand, counting down.
ATCCAGGCACCACGAAGCCGTCGGTGTCGTCGAGGTCCACGTCGCCGTCCGGCCGGACCTCGGCCGCCGCGTGCCGCTCGGCGTACCCCGGGTTCAGCTCGGCCAGGCGCGCCTGCAGGGCGGCCCGCGGCGACGTGCACCGGCAGGACAGGCAGACCACGTCGGCGATCCGCCCATGGAGCGCGACCAGCCGCCGCGACCCCGCCTCCTCGTGCAGCCCGTCGACGTTCTGGGTGATCAGCAGCTCCGGATCGAGCCGCGCCAGGGCGCGGTGGCCGGCGTTCGGCTCGGCGTGCCGCATCCGGCCCCAGCCCAGGTGGCTGCGCGCCCAGTACCGCTGCTGCGCGTCGGGTCCGGACACGAACTCCTGGTAGGTCATCGGCATCCGCGCCGGCGAGTTCGGGCCGCGGTAGTCCGGGATGCCGGAGTCCGTGGACAGCCCGGCCCCGGTCAGCACGACCAGCGGCCGGCCCGACAGCAGCGCCAGCGCCTCGGCGTACGGCGCCTCGGCCAGGTCGAGCGTCACCGGGCGTACCGGAGCTCCGCGCGCGCCCTTCCGCTTCTCGGCCTCGGTCTCGCGGTTCTTCGGGGGAGCGGTGGTGACCAGGTCGTCGAGGAGGTGTCGGGTGATGTGCGCGATCTCGTGCACGGCCTGGTCGAACACCTCCTGGTTGGCGGCCGACGGCTTGGTGGTGCCGCTGACCTTGCGCACGAACTGCAGCGCGGCGGCGGCCACCTCGTCGTTCGTGGCCGGCGGCTCGAAGTTGTTGAGTGGACGGATGTTGCGGCACATGCCACGAAAATACGTCACAGGGGGAAGTTGGACACCTCGTCGCCGGTCACCAGCACCACCCGCCCGTCCGGCAGCGGCACCAGCCGCACCTCCGCGACCTCGTCGCCGTACTCCACCTCGACCGTCCGGTCCTGCATCCTGCCGTCCTCGAGGGTCAGCACCGACACCGATCCGACGCCACCCTTCGTGACCACGGTGAGCACGGTCCGCTCATCCGGCAGCCAGGTGAACTGCCGCGGGTCGGTGGCCGCGCCCGCCTCGCTCCCGGAGCCGTAGGTCACGACGTCGAGCTGCCGCGGGTCGGTCAGGTCGGAGACGTTGAACAGCGCCGCCTGCGCACCCCAGCCGCCGGACTCACCCGCGCCCTGGCCGATCCCGACCAGGCGCTGGGAGCCGAGCGGGTGGAGGTACTCCGAGAAGCCGGGGATCTTGAGCGAGCCGAGCAGCTGCGGGGACTCGGGGTCGGTGAGGTCGATCGCGTACAGCGGGTCCACCTGACGGAAGGTCACCATGATCGCCAGCCCGTCGAACCAGCGCATCGACTCGATCGTCTCGTCCACCCCGAGCTCGTCCACCCGCCCGACCTCGACCAGGTCGTCGCCCTCCTCGCGCAGGGTCACGATCGAGTTGAAGTTGCCGGTGTCGGAGCTCGGCCCGACCGCCACGCGCAGCACGCCGCCGTACTCGTCCATCGACCAGCGGTCCGCGATCGAGCCGGCGACCTCGCCGGACGCGATGTACGTCGGTGTCCGCACCGTCGAGCTCGAACGCCATCAGCTCCGTCGTGCCGTCGTAGAACGAGTCCGATCCGGTCCCGTCGAAGCAGCAGGGGCCGCCCCAGAGCTGGGGCGCTGCCGTGGCGGCGAGGTACATCCGGTCCGTCGAGAAGTACGTCGTCTGCGAGTCGGTGACGACCCCGGAGCCCGACCAGGCGTCCGGCTCGGCCGGGTCGAAGCCCACGACCGCGAGCGTCCCGAGGCCGGCCTCGTCGTCGGGCACGGCGACGTCGGCGCAGTCCAGGAGCGGCGCGTCCTCGTCGTCGCGGGTCACGCTCGGGCAGCCAGTCCTCGAGCGAGCTGTGCGCCACGATCTTGCGGTTGTGGTCGAGCGCCGAGTCCTCGTCCCGCCACCAGCGGGGGTGGGTGAACGGCAGGTCCGGCAGGCCGCTGTCGAGCACCAGCCGCACGGTCTCGCCGTGCAGGCGCGCGGTGACCAGCCCGGCGTCGTACGTCGCGTCGTCGACGACGGTGGGCGTCTCGGGGTCCGCGAGGTCGACGACCAGCACCCGGGTCACCTGCTCGTCGTCGTCAGCCGGTCGGCTCCCCACCGGTCACCACCACGCGGTCGTCGACGAGGAGGATCTCGGGGTCGTCCAGGCTCGGGAGCTCGAGCTCGGCCAGCTGCTCGGGCTCCTCGCCGGTCACGTCGTAGGTCACCAGGTCGCCGTCGTCGAGCCGGACCAGCAGGGCACCGTCGGTCTTCACGACGTCCGGCTCGTCCACGCCGGTCTCCTGCACGTTGGTGCCGCTGCCGCTCTGGGTCACCCGCTCGGTGGCCGGCAGCGGAGCGGCTGGGGCGGCGGCGCGGGCGTCTCCCTGGGCCGCCGTCATGCCGCCGTCGGCGAAGCTCTCCTCGTAGACGTAGGGGTACTCCCACCCGTACGGCGTCACCCGCTGCAGGCCCAGCTCGACGTAGCGGTCGAGGAGCGCCTCGCAGGTGGGGTCGTCCGGGTCCGTCGTGGGGACGGGTGCCGGCCCCGGGGCCGAGCCGGCGGGGCCGGAGCCCACGGCGAGGACGGCCACCGTGAGGGCGCCGCCCAGGGTGGCGGCGATGGTCCCGATCGCGGCGGAGGTGCTGACGGCCATCTCGAATCCCCTTGTCTTGCTGGCGTGACGAGGATGTGACGGGCGCCCTGTCGCCTCGGTTCCGCGGGTGCGAGCATGGCGGCATGCCTGACGACCGTGATCTCGACATCGTGCTCTTCGGGGCGACCGGCTTCACCGGCGCGCTGACCGCCGAGTACCTCGCCCGCAACGCCCCTGCCGGCCTCCGCTGGGCGCTCGCCGGCCGCAGCCCCGAGAAGCTGGAGAACGCCCGCGCCGACCTGGCCGCCATCGACCCGGCCCTCGCGCAGCTCGAGCTGCTGCACGCCGAGGTGTCCGACCCGGCCTCGCTCGCCGACGTCGCCCGCCGCGCCCGCGTCGTGATCACCACCGTCGGCCCCTACCTCACGTACGGCGAGCCGCTCGTCGCCGCGTGCGCCGAGGCCGGCACCGACTACGTCGACCTCACCGGCGAGCCGGAGTTCGTCGACCGGATGTACGTCGCGCACCACGAGACCGCGCAGCGCACCGGCGCCCGGATCGTGCACGCCTGCGGCTTCGACTCGATCCCGCACGACCTGGGCGCCTACTTCACCGTCCAGCACCTGCCCACCGACCAGCCGGTGACCGTGCGCGGCGTGGTCCGGGCCGGCGCCATGTTCTCCGGCGGCACCTTCCACTCGGCGATGACCGCGATGTCCCGCGCCCGGCAGATGAAGGAGGCGTCCTCGGCCCGTCGCCGGATCGAGCAGCGCCCCGAGGGCCGGTCCTCGCGGGCGGTCGCCGGCAAGCCGCACCGCGACAAGGTGCTCGGCTACTGGCTGCTCCCGCTGCCCACCATCGACCCGATCGTCGTCGCCCGGAGCGGCGCGGCCCTCCCGGCGTACGGGCCGAAGTTCCGCTACTCCCACTACGCCGGCACCAAGACCCTGCGCTTCGCCGCCGGGCGGCGCGGCCGCTGTCACCGCGCATGGGCCTGGCCGCGCAGGTCAAGCCGCTGCGCAACCTGCTGCTGTCGCGGATCAAGCCGGGCGACGGCCCGGACGAGAGCCGCCGCGAGAAGTCGTGGTTCAAGGTCGACTTCGTCGGCGAGGCCGGCGACACCACCATCCGCACCCGCGTCTCGGGCGGCGACCCCGGCTACGGCGAGACCTCCAAGATGCTCGCCGAGTCCGCGCTGTGCCTGGCCCTCGACGACAACCCGGCCACCTCCGGCCAGGTCACCACCGCCCAGGCGATGGGCGACAACCTGATCGCGCGGCTGCAGAAGGCCGGGATCGGGTTCGAGGTCCGCGGCTGACCCTGCCGCCTTCACCTTACGAATTTGGGAATGGGGGCGCCCTATCGCTCAGGCGGTCGTCGCGGTGCTTGCAGAGTCTCGGGCGAACAAACCATCGGGCGCTTTGGCGCGTACTGCGCAGTGATGGCAAGTGCCCAGGACCCGAGGGAGAAGTAGATGATCGCGACACTTCAGGCCGCGCGCGCCTTGCGCGCAGTCGCCGCCCTGGGCGTGGCAGCCGCCACGGCCGGCACCATGATGATGGCGGGACCCGCATCCGCGGCGCCCAACCCGCCCGGCAACAACGGCACCATCAAGATCGACGCCGACGCCGTTCGACGACGCTCCGAACAACGAGCCGCACGTGGGCTGCGAGTTCCAGGTCGACTTCTACGGCTACGACGCCGGCGACCTGTTCGCGGACGTCACGTTCCGGGCGCACCCGCCGACGGGGGTCGGCCAGGTGCTGCTCACCGACGTCGTTGCCATCGGGGAGGACGACAACAGCGGCGGCGGGTCCGAGGCCGGCCTGGACGCCTCGGTGACGTACACCCTGGACCTCACGGGGTTCGAGGCGCACCCGCAGCAGGGCTTCCACGTGAAGCTCACCATCAACGCCGACGGCAGCCAGGGCGCCGACGTCAAGCACAAGGTGTTCTGGGTGGAGGGCTGTGACACGCCCCCGCCCCCGGTCTGAGCGGTAACCCGACGGACGCGGCCGGCACCAAGTCGGTGCCGGCCGCGCCCGTTCTGTTCAGTCAGCAGGTCACGGCACGCTGGTCGTCACCTCGCAGTTGGTCGCCGAGTCGTTCCCGGAGCCGCCCTGGCACTTGTCCGGTCCGGACCCGCCGTTCATCTTGTCCTTGCCGGCCGCGCCGACCAGCAGGTCCTTGCCGCCGGAGCTCCTGAGGTCGTCGTCGCCGGCCAGACCGTAGAGCTTGTTCGGACCGTTGTCGCCCAGGATCTTGTCGTTCAGCCCGGATCCGCGGACGTTCTCGACGGTGCCGAGGTGGTCGTTGCCGTCGCCCGAGGCCGTGCCGGTCGTCAGGTGGACCGTCACCGCTCCCAGAGCCGCGTCGAACGCCACCGTGTCCGTGCCCTGGAGGCCGGCGATGGTGTCGTTGCCGGCGCGACCGAACAGCATGTCGTTGCCGGAGCCGCCTCGGACCGTGTCGTCGCCGGCCTGGCCGTCGACCTTGTCGTTGCCACCCCAGCCGGTCAGCACGTTCGCCCAGCGTCACCGGTGAGCTTGTCGTTCTCGTCCGACCCGGTCAGGTTCTCGACCTGCGCTGAAGGTGTCGTTGCCGTCACCGGTCGCCGTGTTCGTCGTCAGGCTGGCGGTGATGGCGTTGGGCGAGTCGACGTAGGTCACCAGGTCGGTGCCAGCCGCGCCACCGCAGGCGTGTCGTCGCCGCTGCCACCGATCAGGGTGTCGTCGCCGACCCACCCGTCGATGGTGTCGTCGTCGGCGCCGCCGTCGATGGTGTCGCCCTCGTCGTCGGTGCTCCCGAAGCCGGGGTTACCGACGAGCAGGTCGTCGCCACCCTGTCCGTTGATGGTGTCGGCCGCCGAGCCGCCCCACACGGAGTCGTCGCCGCTGCCACCGTTGATGGTGTCCGCACCCGCGTCGCCGCAGATCCGGTCGTTGCCGCTCATGCCGGTGATGGTGTCGTTGCCGTCTCCCGCGACGATGACGTCGTCACCGGTGGTGCCGGGGATCACGTCGTTGCCGGCGGTGCCGACGATGGTCGCCGCGACACCGGTGCAGGTCGGCGGCGGGCCGTTCTCGGCGTGCAGGTTGAGCAGGCCGTTGGCCGCGCCGAAGCCGTCCACCTTGATCCGGAGCGTCGTGCCCCCGTTGACCGGGAACGTGACCGAGCTCCGGTTGCCGGTGCCGCGTCGTCGTCGGACGCCACGAGGGCCAGCGAGCCCAGGGAGTTGCCGGTGTAGACCGACAGGGTCGTGTCGAACGTGGTGAGGTTCGACCCGTTGTCCTCGGTCGAGATCGTCGCCGTGCCGGTGTTCGGCACGGTCCAGTTCCACCAGACGCCGTTGTCCACGCTGAACGGTCCCGGCTCGCCCGCCTCTGCGTCGGAGCAGACGGTGAAGTCGAAGTCGTTGATCGGACCGTTGGTCGAGGGCAGGCTCTCCGCGTTCGCGAAGTCGTTGTTGTTCACGGTGCTGGTCGCGGCGTCGAGGATGTTGATCCGCTTGCGGGTGACCCCGTTCCTGGTGACGTTGACACCGGTGGCGTCCAGCCGTGCGGCGGCGGCCGCGTTGGTGATCGGGACGCCGTTGCCGTCCACGCACTCACGGAGCAGGGCGAAGGAGCCCGCCACGTGCGGCGCCGCCATCGACGTACCGTCCTTGAGGCCGTGGTTGTCGGCGCCGCCCGTGATCGGAGCGTCGATCGAGACGCCCGGCGCCCACCAACGCAGGTCGGCGCTGGAGTTCGAGAAGCCCGCCGGGACGTCGCTGTCGTTGGTCGCGCCGATCGCGAACGCGTTGGTCGCGCAACCGGGGAAGCTCATCGCGGTGTTCGACGACTCGTTGCCGGCCGCCACGACGACGGCCACGCCCGCGGCCTGCAGCTGCTGGAACAGCATGGCCGTGTTCGGGTTCACCGCGTTGCAGGCAGGGTTGCCGGCCGTGAAGACCGAGGCCGTGCCGATGCTGAGGTTCACGGACGCGATGTTCGGGTTGGGTCCGGCCTTGAGGGTCAAGACCCGCGAGAGCGCGTTGTCGATCGAGGAGAACTGCGCCGTCCACCGGGACGACGACGGGTTGTCCTGGGCGACCTTGATCGCCACGATGCCCGCCCCGCGGGCCACACCCTCGTGACCTCCGGTGAAGGTGCTGCCGGCCGCGATGCCACCGACGTGCGTGCCGTGGTCGCAGTCCGTCGAGTGCGTGCACTCGTCGGCGCTGCCGGCCGCGGTCGAGGCGTTCACCCCGCCGAGGCAGGAGGAGTCCGTGACGTAGCAGGCCTGGGAGACGATCCGGCCGGTGAAGGCGTTGTGCTGGTTGTCGACACCGGAGTCGATGATCGCGACCTGGAAGGCGCCGCCGGTGCTGCCGTCGAAGTTGTTGCCGAGGACGCCGGCCGTGTTGAGGAGGTCGGAGTCGATGACGCCGGTGCTGGAGGCCAGCGTGGACTCGACCTCGCCGTCGAGGACGACCGAGACGACGTCCGGGTCGTCGAGCAGCACGTCGAGCCCGTCGTCGGTGACGGAGTAGACGGCGGCCGGGGTGGACGTGAACTCGTCGATCGTCCGGGTCCCGGTGCCCGCGAGCTCACTCTGGAGCGCGGAGAGCGAGTCGTCGATGTCGGCGCGCTGGGCCTGCAGGGCGGACGTGCCGAGCTTGGCCTCGGGCCGCACCTTGACGTCGGTCATCACGATCACGCGGGCGCGACCGTCCTCGTTGAGGGCGTCGGTCACCTCGGCCACACGGGCGGCGTCGGGTGCCGACGGAAGCTGGAATGCCTGTGCGGAGTCGGGCTGGGATGCCGCCGTCGACGCCAGGCACGTCCTGCCCGCGCGACTCGCTCGGGTCCCCGAGAGTCGGGTCCGCGGGCTTCTTCTTGGTGTCCTTGACGCCCGAGGCCGCGAGGCTCGCGGACTTCGCCGGGTCCACGACGCCGTTGTAGCCGGGGAACTCGGTGCCGTCGCCGGCCGCCTGGCTGTCGACCGAGCTCGACCCTGACTGTGCGGCACTGGCCGCGCTGGACGCGGCCGGTACGGCGCCGAGGGCACTGATCGTGAGGGTTGCTGCAGCCAGCAGCCCCACGCCCGGCGCCGCGGCCTTCCTGAATGGGTTGGTCGTTCGCATGCTCGTTTCCTCCTGGTCATCGCCGCCGGAAAGCCGGGGCTCTGGCGACTGATGCTGGAGGCGAACCAGCGGCAATAGATGACCCGAAGAGCTGGTATCAAAACGGGGTCTGCCCGCTGTCCCGCGTGGCCGTCGGGCGATGGGGACCGGAAATTGGCCGGTCCGGGAGGGTGGTGCCCCAGGCAGGAGTCGAACCTGCGGGCCTTTCGCCATCGGGGGAGCCGGCTGCTCTCAGCTGGGCTCGCGGGTGTCGTTGGGACTGGTGCCCCAGGCAGGAGTCGAACCTGCGACCTTTCGCTTAGGAGGCGGCTGCTCTATCCGCTGAGCTACTGGGGCAACGATTCGGAATGGTAGTCGGGCCCATTGCAGCCGCATCAGCGGCCTACGATCGGCGGCATGGACTTCGACCGCTACACCGTCGTACTGCTGGTCACCCCGGACAACCCTCCGGAGCTGTCCGAGGAGGAGGCCGGCCGGCTCCAGGACGCGCACCTGAGCCACCTGGCCGAGCTGCACGACAGCGGCGTACTGCTCGCCGCCGGCCCGGTCGGCGACCCGGGCGGCCGGCGCTACTACCGCGGCCTGTCGATCCTGCGCTGCGAGCCCGACGAGGCGCTGCGGCTCAAGGGCGAGGACCCGGCCGTCCAGGCCGGCGTCTTCGAGCTGGTCGCGATGCCGTGGATGCTTCCAGCCGGGGCGCTGCACTTCACCCCGACGACGTTCCCTCGGTCCACCGCCGACGTCTGAGCCCCATCGGGACCCCTGGCGTGACGCGCAGCACACCGCCACCGGGGCGCAGGCGCAGGCATGCCGGCGGTATGCTCGCCCATTTGTCCGGACGGACCGTCTCGGGAGATATTGGATCCTTACGCGTAGGTTCGACCTGCGTTCCGTCCCCCGATTCCGAAGGTCCTGCATGTCCGAGCCCGACGCGAGCAATGAGCCCGCGCGGTCGGCCATGCCCAAACGCCGGGGCAAGGTCAAGAAGAAGCACACGGTCGGCAAGGCCCTGATCGTCGTCTCGCTCGCGCTCGCCCTGGTCACCGGGCTCGGCGTCGCCTACCTCTACCGTCACCTCGAGGGCAACCTCAACGCCATCGACGTGACCGGCCAGCTGGAGAACCGGCCGGACAAGAAGAAGGTCGAGGGACCCAAGGAGCCGCTCAACGTCCTGGTGATGGGGTCCGACACCCGCGAGGGCGAGGGCAACAACATCGACAACCTGACCGGCGGCGGCCAGCGCTCCGACACCACGATCCTGCTGCACGTCTCGGCGGACCGGCAGCGGGCGTACGGCATCAGCATCCCGCGTGACTCCCTGGTCACCCGGCCGGAGTGCAAGACCAAGGACGGCGAGCCGATCCCGGGCGGCACCGACGTGATGTGGAACGAGGCGTTCTCCGTCGGCGGCCCGGCCTGCACGATCCAGCAGTTCGAGCAGATCACCGGCGTCTACGTCGACCACTACGTCGTCGTCGACTTCGCCGGGTTCGAGGACATGGTCGACGCCATCGGCGGCGTCGAGGTCTGCATCCCCGAGGACATCTCCGACCCGGCGCACGGCATCAACATCCCGGCCGGCACCCGCGAGATCGCGGGCCGCGAGGCCCTCAACTACGTCCGCGCCCGCTACACGCTGGGCGACGGCTCCGACATCGGCCGGATCTCGCGCCAGCAGGCGTTCATCGCCTCCATGGTGAACAAGGTCAAGTCCGCCGACGTGCTGGCCCGGCCGGACCGGCTGGTCCGGTTCCTCGAGGCCGCCACCAAGTCGCTCACGCTCGACAAGGACCTCGCGAGCATCGCGAAGATCGCCGACCTGGCCCTGCAGTTCCAGGACACCGGGCTGGACAAGATCAAGTTCCTCACCGTCCCGTGGGAGTACGACCAGCGCCCGGAGTACGCCGGCCGGGTCTCCTGGCTGCCGAAGGCCGACGAGCTCTGGAAGAAGATCGCCGCCGACGAGCCGCTCACCAAGGACCTCACCAGCGACGCGATCAACGCGGCCCAGCCGCCGGGCTCGGAGGATCCCTCCGGCTCCGGGAACGGGTCTCCGAACGGCTCCCCGTCCTCGCCCAACCCCGGACCCACCGAGGAGGAGCAGGCCGAGGCCGACAACCTCGGACTCTGCGCCTGACCATGGCCCAACGTCCCGAGAAGGCAGAGACCGCCTGGGAGCGGCGCAAGCGGCTCGCGGCCGTCTTCGGCGACGTACTGCCCGAGACCACGAGCGACGACCGCGACGACGACACCCCGCCCACCCGCGGTGACAGCGACCCGGGCGAGGAGTGGCTGCGCGCCCAGGTCCCTCCCCACCACGGCTGACCCGTCGTTAATTAACGACGGGTCACCGATCAGGGCGCCTTGGTGCCGGCGGCGAGGATGTCGCGGATCTCCGAGAGGAGCTGGATGTCCGCGGGGGTCCCGGGCTCGGGGCTCGGGAAATAGCGCTCCTTGGCCTTCGTGTACGGCATGACGACCAGGAAGTAGACGACCGCGGCCAGGATCACGAACGAGATCGCCGCGTTCATGAAGAAGCCGAACTCACCGAGCTTGGCGTCCTTGAATGTCCCTTCGGCGCCGGGAAGGTTGGAGGTCAGCCAGGCGGTGAACGCCGTCACCACGGCGCCGAACGCGACGCCCATGATCACGGCGACCGCGAGGTCAACGAGGTTGCCGCGCAACAGGAAGTTCTTGAATCCGCTCATGGCTGCCACGCTAGCGGGCGTAGGCGTAGGTCAGGAACAGGCGCACCCCGGCGTCCGCCAGCCTGGTCACCTCCTCCGGCGCAGCGCCGACGACGACCAGTGCCCCGGCCTGCCCGTCCCCGCCGACGTCCTCGTCGGCGGGCGGGATCGCGAGCACCGGCACGGCGGCCGCGACCACGGTCGCGCCCGATCCCTGCGGGTCCGTGGCGATCAGGTCGATGACGTCGCCGACCCGCAGCAGGTCGACCATGGCCGAGTCCGGCAGCCGCACCGGGAGCGCGGTCCGGTCGGGATGGCTGCCGGCGAGTGCCGCGCCGACCAGGCGTACGTCGGTCACCGGCTCGCCGCTGCGCAGCGGCGAGGCGAGCGTGCGCCCGACGGCATCAGTGGTCAGCCCTGCGGGCACCGAGTCGGGGGCGAACTCGTCCTCGGCCAGGTCCGCGCCGGAGAGGACGGTGCCGGCCGGCAGGTCGCGGGCGGCGGTGAGCACCCGCACGCTCGCCGGCGGAGGAGCGGCGGCCGCGTGCAGCCCGCCGGCCACCGCGACCGCGGTCAGGACCGCGGCCAGCAGCCGGCGCCGGACGAGGACGGCGCGGCGGACCGCGCGCAGCGGTCGGGTGAGGCGGTCACGGAGCATCCCGTGACGGTAGGCGAGATCGATGCCGGCCGGGTCCGCTATCCACAGGTGGTTCGAGACGGTTGCTGCGCAACCTCCTCAACCACCGAGACTCTCGCTGGTTGAGGAAGGCGCTTTGCGCCTGTCTCGAAACCAGTGATCAGTCGGAGGAGCTCGAGGAGCTGCTGCTCGCGGCGGGCGCGGGCTTGCTCTCGGTCTTGGTGGCCGGGCCGGAGTCCGCCTTCGCGCCCTCGGACTTCGTGCCGGACGAGCCGGAGGTCGACTCCTTCGCGCGGCTGTCGGTGCGGTAGAAGCCGGAGCCCTTGAAGACGACACCGACGGCGTTGAAGAGCTTGCGCAGCCGGCCGCCGCACTCGGGGCACTCGGTCAGCGCGTCGTCGGTGAAGCTCTGGAACTGCTCGAAGGTGTGCGAGCACTCGGTGCAGGCGTACTGGTAGGTCGGCACGGTGTTCATCCTCCGGACTGCTGCTGGACCGGGCCGAGGAGCTGGCACTCGACCCTGACGACTGCCAATGGTACGGCACAATGGCGCACACCATGACCGACCAGTCGCTCGTCAGTCCCGGCGCTCCCGAGCCCACCGACCGCTCGTGGTGGCAGATCTTCCGCTCCTGGCCCGCCTGGGCGCGGGTCCCGGTGTACGTCGCCGTCGGACTCGTGCTCGTCCTGGTCGCCGGCCTGGTGACCGGCGTCGTCCTGGCCCGCCGGCCGCTCCCGCAGACCGACGGCGAGCTGGAGCTCCCCGGGCTGCAGAGCTCGGTGACGGTGGTGCGGGACGACCACGGCATCCCCCAGCTGTACGGCGACTCCGTCGAGGACCTGATGCGCGCGCAGGGGTTCGTGCACGCGCAGGAGCGGTTCTTCGAGATGGACGTCCGCCGGCACGTCACCTCGGGCCGGCTCGCCGAGCTGTTCGGCGAGGACGCGGTCGAGACCGACGAGTTCGTCCGGACCATGGGCTGGCGCCGGGTCGCCGAGCAGGAGCTCGCGCTGATCCGGCCGGACACCCGTGCGGCGCTGGAGGCGTACGCCGACGGGGTGAACGCCTACCTCGACTCCCGCAGCCCGTCCCAGCTCGCCGTCGAGTACACCGTCCTGCGCGCGAGCGGACTCGACTACCGGCCGGAGCCGTGGACACCGGTCGACTCCCTGGCCTGGCTCAAGGCGATGGCCTGGGACCTGCGCGGCAACATGACCGACGAGATCGACCGCGTGCTGGCACTGGAGGACCACACCCCGGCCCAGGTCGAGCAGCTCTACCCGTCGTACCCCTACGACCAGAACACGCCGATCGTGCAGCAGGGCGCGGTCGTCGACGGCGTCTTCGAGCAGGACGCCACCGAGGAGGCGACCCGGCTCCCGCAGCGGCCGGCGTACGCCGAGGCGCGCGGCACCCTGCGTCGGCTGCGGGCGGGCGTCGAACGGCTGCCCGCCCTGCTCGGCCGCGGCGACGGGATCGGCAGCAACGCCTGGGCGGTCGATGGCCAGCACTCCTCGACGGGCGAGCCGCTGCTCGCCAACGACCCGCACCTCGGCGTCACCATGCCCGGCGTGTGGATGCAGGTCGGGCTGCACTGCCGGACCGTGTCGACCGACTGCCCCCTCGACGTCGCGGGCTTCTCGTTCTCCGGCGTCCCGGGCGTGATCATCGGCCACAACGCCGACATCGCCTGGGGCTTCACCAACCTCGGGCCCGACGTCAGCGACCTCTACCTCGAGCGGGTGGTCGGCGACCAGTGGAAGCACGACGGCCGGCTCCGGCCGCTGATGACCCGCGAGGAGACGATCGAGGTCCGCGGCGGCGACGACGTCGAGCTGACCGTCCGGTCGACCGCGCACGGCCCGCTGCTGTCCGACGTGTCCGACGACCTCGCCGACATCGGCGAGAAGGCGCCGGCGGACCATCCCGTGCCCCGCGACGAGGGGTACGCCGTGTCCCTGGCGTGGACGGCGCTGGAGCCGTCCGCGACCGCGGACGCCGTGCTCGACCTGAACACGGCCAGCGACTGGGGCTCCTTCCGAGCCGCGGCCTCCGAGTTCGCGGTGCCCGCACAGAACATGGTCTACGCCGACCGGGAGGGCCACATCGGCTACCAGGCGCCGGGCCGGATCCCGATCCGCCAGTCCGGCAACGACGGCTACCTCCCGGCCGAGGGCTGGCGCGCCGACGACGACTGGACCGGCGACTACGTGCCCTTCTCTGCGCTGCCGAGCGTCCTCGACCCGGAGGAGGGTTTCGTCGTCACCGCCAACCAGGCGGTCATCGACGAGGACTACCCCTTCCACCTCACCGACGACTGGGACCGCGGCTACCGCGCCCAGCGGATCCGCGACGCACTGGAGGAGGAGGGCGAGCTGTCCGTCGCCGAGATGGCTGAGCTCCAGCTCGACGACCGCAGTCCGATCGCGCCGGTGCTGACGCCGTACCTCCTCGAGGTCGAGATCGACGGGACCTACTACCGCGCGGGCCAGGAGAAGCTGCGCACCTGGGACTACTCGCAGCCGGCCGACAGCGCGGCCGCGGCGTACTTCAACGTGGTCTGGCGCAACGTCCTCGAGCTCACCTTCCACGACGACCTCCCCGAGGACATCTGGCCGGACGGCGGACAGCGCTGGGTGGCGGTGATGTCGGAGCTGCTGACCCGGCCGGCCGACCCGTGGTGGGACGACAAGACCACCGACGGCGAGGTGGAGACCCGCGACGACGTGCTCCGGACCGCCCTCCACGACGCCCGCGACGACCTCACCCGGCTGCAGGCACTGGACGACGACAAGTGGTCGTGGGGTCGGCTGCACCGGCTCGACCTGGAGAACCCGACCCTGGGCCGCTCCGGCGTCGCGCCGGTCGAGTTGCTGGTCAACCGCGGCCCGTGGCAGTCGGCCGGCGGCGGAGCCACGGTCGACGCGACGTCGTGGGACGCCGCCGAGGGGTTCGGCGTGACGGCCGCCCCGTCGATGCGGATGGTGGTGTCGATGGCCGACTTCGACAAGTCCCGCTGGGTCAACCTGACCGGTGTCTCCGGGCACCCGTTCAGCGACCACTACACCGACCAGACCGACCTCTGGGCCGAGGGGGAGACGCTGCCCTGGGTTTTCTCGGCCGAGGCGGTCGAAGACGCCGGCGAGGACACGCTCACCCTGCAGCCGGCCCCAGACCAGTGATCCCGGCCGGGCTCGCGGCGGCCAGGACCGTCCGGTCGTGCGGCTCGGCCGGCACGTCCACGCCCACCTCGTCGTCGTAGAGCAGCACGCAGGTGAAGGTGCCGACCGGCACCCGGGTCAGCGCCCGGTCGTAGCAGCCGCCGCCCTGCCCGAGGCGCAGCCCGGACCGCGACACGGCCAGGCCGGGCACCAGCACGACGTCGGCGGTCGCGACCGCGTCGACGCCGAGCCGCGGACCGACGGGCTCGAGCAGCCCGCGGCGTGCGGGGACCAGCGATCCCGCCCCGGAGTAGGCGGACCAGTCCAGGTCGAGGTCGGGGAGCACCACCGGGAGCAGGACTCTCTTGCCCGCGTCGAGGAGCGCGTCGAGCAGCAGTCCGGTGCCGGGCTCGGTCCCGACGGAGACGTACGCCGCCACCGTCGCCGCACGCCGTACCTGGGGATTCGCCAGCAGGTGCTGGGCGATCGCCACCCCGGCGTCGCCCACCTCGGCCAGCGAGCGGCGGTTCCGCGCGGTCGTCAGCTGGTCGCGCAGCGCCAGCTTCGCGGCACCCGACCCGGGGCCGGGGCCGGGCGCTGCCGGATCGTGCTCACGGGGCAATTGCGGTGGGGCCACCCTGCCAGCCTACGATCGAGACATGGGTAGCTCTGCCTTGAACCGGGCGCGCGACAAGATGGCCTCCGCCGGGGTCGACGAAGTCGCGATCGAGACGTTCGCGCACTACTTCCGGCTGCTCGAGCACGGCGAGACCGGGATGATCCCCGAATCGTCCATCGAGCCGCTCGACATGGAGTCCCTCACCGAGGTCGAGGTGTCCGAGGAGGACGCCACCGCCGCGATCCGCACGACCGCCGTGATCAAGCTCAACGGCGGTCTCGGCACGTCCATGGGCATGGACCGCGCGAAGTCGCTGCTGTGCGTGCGCCGGGGCCTGTCTTTCCTCGACATCATCGCGCGGCAGGTGCTGCACATGCGCAGCGAGTACGACGCCACCCTGCCGCTGATCTTCATGAACAGCTTCCGCACCTCGGGCGACACCATGGCCGCCCTGGCCCGCTACCAGGACCTGCCGGTCGACGGCCTTCCTCTCGAGTTCCTGCAGAACAAGGAGCCTAAGCTCCTGACCAAGGACCTCGCCCCGGTCAGCTACCCCAAGGACCCCGACCTCGAGTGGTGTCCGCCCGGGCACGGCGACCTCTACACCGCCCTGCGCGGCACCGGCCTGCTCAACCGGCTGATCGACGCCGGCTACGAGCGGGTCTTCGTCTCCAACTCCGACAACCTCGGCGCGGTCCCGGACGCGCGGGTCGCCGGCTGGTTCGCCACCTCCGGTGCGCCGTTCGCGATCGAGGCGGTCCGGCGTACGCCGTCCGACCGCAAGGGCGGGCACTTCGCGCGCCGCAAGATCGACGGCCGGATCGTGCTCCGCGAGAGCGCGCAGACCCTCGACGGCGACCGCAACGCGCTGGCGGACCTGAAGCGCCACCAGTTCACCTCGACCAACAACCTCTGGTTCGACCTCAAGGCGATGCAGCGCGAGCTCGACCGTCGTGGCGGCATCCTCGGCCTGCCGCTGATCCGCAACGTCAAGCACGTCGATCCTGCGGACCCCAAGTCCGCCGAGGTGATCCAGATCGAGACCGCCATGGGCGCGGCGATCGAGATCTTCGACGGCGCCCGGACGATCGAGGTCGGCCGCGACCGCTTCGTGCCGGTCAAGACGACGAACGACCTGCTGGTGCTGCGCTCCGACGTCTACGACCTCGGCCAGGACTTCGTGCTCGACCAGACCGCCGAGTCGGTGCCCTTCGTCGAGCTCGACGGCTCGGTCTACAAGACCGTCGGCGAGTTCGACAAGCGGTTCCCCGAGGGCGCGCCCTCGATGAAGGAGGCGACCTCGTTCCGGGTCGAGGGCGACTTCACGTTCGGACACGGCGTCCAGGTGGTCGGCGAGGTGACCCTGGAGTCCGGCTCCGCCCAGCGGGTGGACGCCGGGACGGTGCTCAAGGATGGCTGACCCCCTCGTCTCCGTCGAGGACCATCTCGCCCGGATCCTCGACGCGATCGAGCCGCTGGGCGCCTACCCGCAGCCACTCATGGAGGCCCTCGGCCTGTCCGCGGCCGAGAGCGTCGCCGCGCCGATCTCGCTGCCGACCTTCGACAACTCCGGGATGGACGGGTACGCCGTCGCCCACGCCGACGTCGTGACCGCGTCCGACGAGTCGCCCGTGCACCTGCCCGTGGTCGGCGAGATCGGCGCCGGCCAGGCCCAGCTGATGGCGATGTCCCCCGGGACCGCCGTCAAGATCATGACCGGAGCCCCGCTTCCCGCCGGCGCCGACGCGGTGGTGCCCTACGAGTGGACCGACCGCGGCGTCGCCCACGTCCGGATCACCCAGGCACCGTCGGAGGGCCAGCACATCCGGCGGGCGGGCGAGGACGTCACCGAGGGCGACGTGCTCGTCGAGGAGGGGACCGTGCTCGGCCCCCGCCACCTCGGGCTGCTGGCCGCGGTCGGCCGCGGCACGGTGCTGTCCCGCCCACGGCCGCGAGTGGTGATCCTGTCCACCGGGTCCGAGCTCCGCGAGCCGGGCACGCCGCTGGGTCACGACTCCGTCTACGACGGCAACTCGTTCCTGCTCGCGGCCTCCGCGCGCCGCGCCGGCGCGATCGCCTACCGGGTCGGCATCGTCCCGGACGAGCCGCGCGCGTTCCTCGACGCGCTCAGCGACCAGCTGGTCCGCGCCGACGTGGTCGTCACCAGCGGCGGCGTCTCGCAGGGCGACTTCGACGTCGTCAAGGAGGCACTGCTGCCGTCGGGTGCGGTGTGGTTCGGTGGCGTGATGATGCAGCCGGGCAAGCCGCAGGGCTTCGGACTGGTCGGCGAGGACAAGACGCCGATCTTCACGCTGCCGGGCAACCCGGTGTCGTCGTACATCTCCTTCGAGACGTTCGTGCTGCCCGCGCTGCGCAAGCTGATGGGCAAGACGCCGTACTCCAGGTCGAGCACGCGGGCCCGGCTCACCCACGGGCTGTCCTCACCCGCCGGCCGGCGCCAGTTCATGCGCGGCAGCTACGAGGTCGACCGCGGCGGACCGCACGTCTCCCCGGTGGGCGGCGCCGGCTCGCACCTGATCGGCGACCTGGCCTCGTCGAACGCGCTGATCATCGTGCCCGAGGACGTCACCTCGGTGACTGCGGGGGAGCAGGTCCAGGTGCTCCTTCTCGACGAGGAGTTCTGATGGCGCGAGGCGCCGGAGACGAGCGGGCTGACCCACGTCGACGCGTCCGGCGCGGCGCGGATGGTCGACGTGTCCGGCAAGGACGTCACCGACCGGACCGCCACCGCGTCGGGTCGCGTCCTGGTCTCGGCCGAGGTGGTCGGCCTGCTGCGCGGAAGCGGCGTACCCAAGGGGGACACGCTGGCCGTCGCCCGGCTCGCCGGGATCATGGGCGCCAAGCAGACGCCGTCGCTGATCCCGCTCTGCCACCCGCTGTCGATCTCCGGTGTGACCGTCGACCTGAGCGTCGGCGACGAGTCGGTCGACATCCGGGCCACCGTGCGCACCACCGACCGCACCGGCGTCGAGATGGAGGCCCTGACCGCGGTCTCGGTCGCGGCACTGACCGTGGTCGACATGGTCAAGGCGGTCGACAAGGCGGCGGTGATCACCGACATCCGGGTGGAGACCAAGACCGGCGGCAAGTCCGGCGACTGGGCGCGGTGAGTTCTCGATGAGTCTGCGCGCGGAGGTCGTCGTCGCGTCCAACCGCGCGGCCGCGGGCGTGTACGCCGACGAGACCGGACCGCTGATCGTGGAATCCCTGCGGGTGCTGGGCTTCGCCGTCGAGGACCCCGTCGTCGTGCCCGACGGCGAGCCGGTGGGCGCCGCCATCTCGGCGGCGGTCACGGGTGGCGCGCGGCTGGTGATCACCACCGGCGGCACCGGCCTGACCCCGACCGACCGCACCCCTGAGGTGACCAAGCCACTGCTCGACTTCGAGGTGCCCGGCATCGCCGAGCTGATCCGCTCCGCCGGTGTCGCCAAGGGCGTCCCGACGGCGGCGCTGTCGCGCGGGCTCGCCGGGGTCGCCGGTAGCTGCCTGGTGATCAACCTGCCCGGCTCGCGCGGGGGTGTGAAGGACGGGCTGGCGGTGCTCGAGCCGATCCTGGAGCACGCCGTCGACCAGATCGCCGGGAGCGACCATTGAAGGGCTGGCCCGCGCGGCTGACAGCCGGCGAGGTCACCCTCCGACCGATCGAGCTGTCGGACCAGGCCGCGTGGCGCTCGGCCCGGCAGCGCAACGCCGCGTGGCTGACCCCGTGGGACGCGACCGTCCCGCCCGGAGGTGATGCCCGGCCGGCGACGTTCCGCCAGCTGGTCCGGCGGCTGCACAAGATGGCGCGCGCCGGCACGACGTACCCCTTCGCGATCGACGTCTCCGGCGGGTTCGCCGGCCAGCTCACCGTCAACAACGTGGTGCGCGGGTCGGCGCAGTTCGCGTCGCTGGGCTACTGGATCGACAAGGACTTCGCGGGCCGCGGGGTGATGCCGTGCGCCGTCGCGCTCGCCATCGACCACTGCTTCTTCACGGCCGGCCTGCACCGGGTCGAGATCGCGATCCGCCCGGAGAACTCCAACTCCCTGCGCGTGGTCGAGAAGCTCGGCATCCACGAGGTCGGTTTCGCCCCGAAGTTCCTGCACATCGACGGCGCCTGGCGCGACCACCGGATCTACGCGATCACCGTGGAGGAGTGCCCGGAGGGCATGCTCTCCCGTCTGTGACCACATCAGTCACACGAGTTGTTTTGCGACACACCTGCGGACATCCGCCCCGGTATCGGTCGGCGAACCTAACCTCAGACCCGTGGACCTCAGCGCGTTGATCTTCGTCGCCCTTGCCGTGGCATGGGCCGTCTACCTGATCCCGAAGGCGCTCAAGCATCACGACGACGTGGTGCGCAGCCGGTCGGTCGACCGCTTCTCCCACACCATGCGCGTGCTGGCGCGCCGCGAGCCGGTGAACCGCCGCGACGCCCGGCTGGTCGTCGCGCCCGGTCGCGCCGCGTCCGCCCCCGTCGTCACCACGAAGGGCGCCGCACCCGACCCGACCGAGGTCCACCGCGAGTCCACCAAGCAGGCCACCCGCCGCCGTCGCCGCGTGCTCGGCCTGATCCTGCTGGCCAACATCGCCACCGGCACCGTCGCCGCCCTCGGCTACATCGACTCCTGGTACGCCGCCATCCCGGCCGGGCTGCTCGTCGCCTGGCTGGTCGCCTGCCGGCTGATGGTCCGCCGCGAGCAGGCGTGGGCACCGAGCGCCCGGGTGCCCGGCGAGCACGAGGACGAGGACCCCGCCACCGACGCCGCCCGCCTCGACGCCGAGACCGCGGCTGCCGCGCACCTCGACGACGCCGAGACCGGCCAGATCCCCGCCGTCACCGACCCGAGCATGTGGGACCCGATGCCGGTGACCCTCCCGACGTACGTCACCAAGCCGGCCGCCGCGCCCCGCAGTGTCCGCACCATCGACCTCGACTCGACCGGCGTCTGGACCTCCGGCCGCACCGACGCCGACGCCCAGATCGCCCGCGAGGCCGACGAGGCCGCCCGCGCGAAGCGGCAGCAGGGCGACGGCCACCGCGCCGTCGGTTCCTGACCCGTAGCGATTTCAAGTCGGCTCCGGGCTGGTGCTAACGTTTCCCACCGCTTGGGGCTGTGGCGCAGTTGGTAGCGCGTCTCGTTCGCAATGAGAAGGTCAGGGGTTCGAATCCCCTCAGCTCCACCGACGAGGCCCAGGTCGCTGACCTGGGCCTTTGTCATTCTCGGGTGCCGTATCTCAACGGTGTGATCCGCGGCGTTCTCCGGTTCGCGTACCCCCGGCGTACCCCCGCGCTGCAACGGGTGCCGACATCACCACAGGGTGAGGTCTCCCGGACCGGGGTCCCGGCTGGATCGGCGGGTGCTTCGAGTGCTTGGCTCGTTGAGCCGGTCGAGGCCGGCCTTGTCGGCCGAGGAGCCCAGGAAGTGCAGGTACCGGTTCGTCGTCGCGATCGACTCGTGGCCCATCCAGGCCTGCACCGTGCCCGGGTCCACGCCGCGGGCGAGCCAGAGGCAGGCGGCGGTGTGCCGCAGGTCGTGCAGGCGGCGGCCCTGACCGGTCTCGGACCAGCGCAAGGTGCGGAGGGTCGCGGACCGGTGCAGCCGGGCACCGCCGGCGGTGGTCACCAGGAGGTCGCTCGCGGCCTTGCCGTCGGCGAGCCGGTTCGCGATCGGCAGCACGCGGTTGGCGAGCGGGACCCGACGCGACCGACGCCCCTTGGTCGCCTTGGTGCCGACGCCCTCGGGCGCCGACCGGCGGACCAGCAGCCCCGACGTGGGCACCTCGACCAGGTCCTCCACCAGCAGTGCTCGGGCCTCGCCCCAGCGCAGACCGGTCCACCCCAGGAGGAGCAGGACGTCGGCGAGGTGCGGCTCCTCCAGCTGCCACCGCTGGTGCGCGGCCTCGAGCTCGCTCTCGGTCCACGGCCGCATCTCGACCTGCTCCTCCGAGGACCGGGGCACGGGCACCCCGGTCACGGGGTTGGCTCCGATGATCCGTTCCCGCACGCACCAGCCGAAGAAGCTCGACAGGCTGGCCCGGTAGCGGACCACCGAGCGCTCCGCGAGTCCCGAGCCGAGCAGGAGGTCGAAGGACCGGGCCACCTCGCGGCTGGTCACCGCCGCCGACCTGCAGTGCCTGCATGCCCGTGGGCACGAGCCGCTGGAGCGACTGGTCGGCCCGGAAGGTCTTGGTCGCGACGGTGACCTTCCTGATCGTCAGCCAGTGCTCGAGCAGGGTCCCTACCCGCTGGCGGCCGGTCCGCGGATCGACCCCGCCGGCGAGCGCGGCACGCTCCCGGGCCAGCCACTCGGTCGCCTCCCGCTTGGTGTCGAACGTCCTGCTCGCCACGAACTGCCGCCCACTCTTGAGCTTGGCCGTGAAGCGGCCGCTGCTGGTCTTGACGATGGTCACGCGACGCCCTTGTTCAGCCAGGTCTCGACGTCGTCCCGGCGGTACCGCGGGCAGGTCGGCGTCAGCCAGGTGACCGGTGGTCCGACGTGCTGCTGGCGCCACCGGCACAGCGTCGACTGCGAGACGCGGATCCAGGTCGCGACCTCGCTGCTGGTGAGGAGTTCAGTCATGGCACGTCCAATCTGGGGAACGTCTCCGTGCCGTCAGGACTCGGACGCGACGAGCCCGAGCACGTAGGACAGCGGAGTCATGCATTCCATGACGTGAAAGGCCACCGGCTCGGGAGGGAACCGGACATCAGGCGCGTGCTCAACTTGTGTCGGAAGGCGACCCATGGTTCAGGGCTAGCCGAGGACGACGCGCGATGCAGTCACTGGCCAGGCTCGCTGTGGATAACTCAGCCGCACGACCGACTGTGGATGGGTCCTGTAGCCACACCTGATCTCACCACGGCGCTCACCATCCGGCTCACCAAGGAGGCTGCCGAGCCCTCTGGTCAGGCTGGGTCTTTGCGCCGGTTCAACCGGAGGTTCGGGTCACTGCCCTCGACCGGTACCTGTTCATCGCTAGGGTCGGCCCATGGTGAACCCGAACAGTCGGCCGAACTACCCGACCGAGGACGCGAGGGCCGCGAAGGGTTCGGCGTCGCTTGCCGAACGCCACACTCAACTACTTGGCCGCCCCCGAGGGGTTCGATGCGTCCAAGGACCTGTCGTCATATGTCGAGGCAGCGGAGGCTGGGTTGGCGGACCTCCAGGTCGTCGACATCCCGGAGAAGTGGGATGCCGTGGTCCCTCAGGACGTCTTGGACGTGTTCGCTCGCGTCGATGCGGCAGCCGAGAACGTGATGACCTTTCTGCGGGTGGATGACGAGACGGGCCGCATCCACGGCCCGCTGGGGACGTTCCGCCAGTTCTGCCGGGGTGCGGCGCAGGAACCGCCGGCTCAGCCGTACCCGATGTAGGTCAAGCGGCGGACGCAGCGAAGATCGTGACTAGCCGTCGTACTTCACCTCGACGAGCATCGCGGTGGTCAGCACTAGGAACTTGATGGCGTTGACCTGGTTGTACTGGTTAGAGGTCAGGTCCGGCAAGACCTCCGGCCGTAACGTTCCTGCGGCCGAGTTCTGGCGCATGTCTAGCCCCAGCCGCTGGCGCGGTCCCACTTCGTGCCCAAGCTAATCGCCGGGTGTTGGTTCCTGGGCGTCGCCCACAGCCTTGTCCTCGGCCGGCGGTTCCTCGGACTCGCTGGAGCGAGCGAGGTCAGGACCTGGCGGTCGAGGTCCTCGACCTTCCACTCGGGACGCAGGAGCCGCTCGTGCAGTACCTCTCGCAGCAGGAACGTCGCAATGAAGTTCATCGAGAACGCCCTACCGTCTTCGGTGCGAATGTAGACGTTTTTGTCTTTCGTGCTCCCGTGAACGAGTTCGGAGCGGCGGTTGTAGACGCTGCGAGCCATCCTGAAAATCGCCTCGGGGTCACGCGGCTCGGTGGCCTTCGTTGCCAGCAACGCAGACGCCCTCAGAGCGATGCGATACGACAGCTCCGCATTCACCTGCCCCAGGAGCGCCTCCAGGCCGATGCATGCGTCGATGAGCTTGGTCATCCGGAGCGTCGCGGACAAGGGCCAGTGACAGGCGGCGCATCGCCAGGAGCGTCTGCGGGTTCGCTTCCTTCAACGCCTGCGCAGCAGCAGGGACGAGTGCGGCCTCCTCCACCGTGATGGGACGGCTCACCTTCAACCACGCCCGATCGTCGAACTCTGCGGGATAGCGCCGTGCGGTGTATAGATGCTGCAAGTTCGGCAGCGCGTGATGCCAGATGGATGCCCAACCCAACGGACGTCGGAACACACGCGCCCACCCGGTCTTCACGTTCGACACAACACGCAACGCGTCGCACGCAGCGTCGATGACCGCTGTGTCGACCGGGTCGGCCACGTACATCCGGGGTCCCTCGCCTGGGTTTGGCAGCGGCGGCATGTCGATGACCAGTGCCCACCATGCAGCATCAGCCAAGTTGCTCGGCACGCTCGCGGTCTCGTACGCCTGCGCCATCCGGCGCAAATCGTCCTCGGTCAGCCGTACCACCCGGGTGCGGTCGTCAATGACGAGGCCGGTGTCGTGGTCGACGTCGATGTGCGTCACCACCAACGGCACTACGTACTGATACGGAGCTTCCGGCGCCAGCCACGACCGTTCACGCTGCAAGTACAAGTCGCCGACGGCCGGATCGTCCACTTCCAGTCCGAGCGCCATCGCGCGGTCGTAGATGCTCGCCGGCAAGTTGGAGATGCGATGCCGGACCATCATTTGGGCGAACTCGGTGCCGTTGCCGATCTGTTCCTCCAACTCGTCGTGGAGCCTGGCGAGCAGCGCCTCGGACCTTCTGACGTAATCCTCGAGGGCGTTCATCGACGGAATCTGGTCGTACTGGAATGGTTCGAGGCCCGAAGCGTTCGCCGCGAGCAGCCTCCCAGCCGATGGTTCCTTCGTCCTTGACCTTCGGCCCGACGGTCGGCCAGCCGACGTCTTTTCGGGTGGTAACGGAGTATGTCGAACGCTGCGGAACCCACTTATAGCCGTCCTTGGCCAAGTGGGAGACAGCCAGGACATCCATGTGCGACACGACGTTCATCGTCAACTGGAACAGCGTCGAATCGATGACGCCTTCGGGCTCTGGCCGACAGGGGCGCAGCATCCTCGCTGTCGGCGCTAGCTGTCGCTTCGTCCGCGGCCTCTTTGGGTTCGGTCTCGCTCACGACCCCATCCAACCAACCGAATGCGGGTTTCCGCTTTGCGATTGACGGTTCGCGGTCCTGCGAGTTTGCTGGAGAAGCGGTGTTGCCGTCCGAGCTACACCAATACAAATGACTGACGTGGCTAGCGGTGTCACGAGTACAGCGCCGCCACCCCCGCGGTTCCTTCTGCCCTTGAGTCATCAGAGGTTGTTGGAAGGAACCTCCGACACCTGCTCCTTGAGTTCGTGCCATTCCCGCCGCCTGTCGGACGCGCGATCTGGCAGCCGATGAGCGGTCGCTCAGGTCGAAGGGTCGACCATCGTCCTATGAGCGAGCAGAGTTATGAGCCAGCAGAGTGGGGTACGTGTCCGATATGGGTGAGGACGACGGTCTAGCTGGCCCAGTAACTGGTGGCTCGGCGCTGCGCCAGCGCGACAAAGTCGGGATGAGCCGCGCTGCTGGCCGCAGTCAGCGCAAGATGAGCGCCGACGCGACCGGCTGACTCTGAGGTGAGGACCGATGACCGCTCCTTACGACGACGCCTGGGCGAGGCGAAAGCTCGCCCGCGCTCGAGCGCATCTGGCCGATCTCCAACAACTGACCGCTGGCTGGGTAGACCCGCGGAGCACCCGCTGCGGGTCGAGCTGTCCGAGAACCAGCGGGAGGTCCGCCTCGTCCTCGACCTGTCCAATCCTCCTCCGGTACACGAGTGGTCACTCGTCATCGGCGACTGCGTTCACAACGCCCGCACGGCGCTCGACGTGTTCGTCTGGATGAATTCGACCGAGCTACCTCGAGCCGACCGTGGCAGAGCCGCCTATCCCCTGCTCCCCACCCTGACTGACGAAGAAGAGATGACAGAGCCCGAGCCGTCGAACCGACTCGAGGACCAGTCGAGGAAGGTGCGCGAGACAATCGGCCCTAAGGTTGCCGGGCTCCCAGAACCGCTGCGGTCCCGCGTACTGGACAACATGCGCTGGTTCGACCTGCCGCATGAGGGCGACATCGTGCGGCACAACCGGATTCCGTTGCTCTTCGAACTCGACAACGCCGACAAGCACCGGCTCTCCTTCGATCTGCGAGCCAGCGCGGACACCATCGAGTGGGACCTACGCGCCTGGTCAGCCGCAGGCGAACCTCTCGACCTCGCGTTCGACTGGAGCGAGGACGCGACCCTGACCACGGGGTTGCCTGAGCACGCCGTGGTGGGAACGGGGTTGGCGAGCGCACGCATCGGTCGCATGACGGGCACGGCGAAAGCGTCCCTCGGTCTACGCGTTCACGTACTCGACCTGGCTCTCGACACCGGCCACTGGCTGGAAACGCTTCTCGATGACGTCGACGGTCTCCTCGATGTGCTCGCCGGTCGAACCGATATCAAGGCCTGAGATGCGCCGCGGGCCGGGCCAGACTCCGAATGCCGGATCTGCCGCGATCGTGGGTGGCGACGGTCCTACAGGAATCGTCTAATAGCCGCCTTTTGACGCGCCGCGCACCGCCCCCTGCGACCGGCTACTCGCAACCACCGCCGTCACTCCAACCGTCCCAGCCATGCCCGCGACTTTCCTCTGAATCGCGACCTCACGAGACCACACACCTCATGCATTGTCGGACTGGTGAACCGTCCGTACGAAAGAGGTTGAAGGCCCCGCGGCCTGGGTGTGTGCGAGGCGGCGGCTCCCATCTCCGAGTGCCATGGAGCCAGCCCGTCCATACGTCCGTACGAAACGATGCTTCTCGGAGCATGAGCGATAACGAGCACGAGACCCGACAGATCCCAGTAGGCGAGTGCCCCAGATGCGGCGACGCCCTCCCGAAGCGGGCCACCGGTCGACCGCCGAAGTGGTGCTCTCAGAGATGTCGGCGGGCTGCGTATGAGGAACGTCGCGCGGCGGCCAATGGAGTTCTGGCGATCGAGCTCGTGCGGCCGGTCACGACCACCCAGGAGCACGACCTCTCGGAGTGTGTCTCGCGCGTGGCAGCCTCGCCGACGGCGTGTCGGCGCCTACTTCAGGCACTGACCAAGCTCGCTCGGAGCAGGGACTTAGTAGGTGACCCGAGATGGGAGCCAGCGCTTGACGCTGTGTGGCGGTTTGCTGACGCGGTCGTCCAGCGTCACCCGTCTCGCTCTCGTTTTCAGCGCTGAGCCGTTCTCTCCAGCCGCCGGAACCTTTCGTACGGACGGATCGTCAGCCCGACAGTGCAAGAGGTGTGTGGTCTGGTGAGGTGCTGTTCGGGCGGTGATCGGGCGGCGTGGCCTCGGCTGCGCTACCGCCTCTGTTCGGCTGGGATGTCGGATGGGTCTCTCCGGGCGGATCGCGGTATGTGAGTGCGTCTCTGCGCGACACTGTCGGCGTGCCCCCACTCACCCCCGATGACATCATCGAAGCGATCATCGACGAGTTGGCCATGGGCGAACTCGGGCAGACCGTTGACTCCTTCCACTTCCATCGAGCCGGTCCAGGAACCTTGCTGCTGGACTACGGCGATGCGGGTCGGTTCCGGCTGGACGTATCCGCGCAGGACGTCTGAGCCATCCGCTCATCGGTGCGGGCTCAGGCGGTCAGTGCAACACCTCGGCCAGTGCTTGTGATGGTGTCTTGAAGCCGAGGGTCTGTCGAGGGCGGCCGTTGAGCTGGTCGGCGATGGCGTCGAAGTCGGCTTGGGTGAGGGTGCGGAAGTCCAGGCGTCTTGGCAGGTACTGACGCAGCAGACCGTTGGTGTTCTCGTTGCTGCCGCGCTGCCACGGGCTCTTCGGATCACAGAAGTAGACCGCGATCCCGGTGGCCTCGGTGAACCGGAGCATGCGCGGCCATCTCGTGGCCCTGGTCCCAGGTCAGGGTGCGGGTCAAGGCGGTGGGCAGCGTGGTGATCTTCGTGGCCAACGCTTCAGCGACCAGGTCAGCTCGATGTCCATCAGGCAGCGCGACCAGCATCACGAACCGGGTGGACCTCTCCACCAGCGTGGCCACCGGGCTCATCCCGCGCCCGAAGACCAGATCGCCTTCCCAGTGGCCCGGTACGGCCCGGTCGGTGGCTTCGGCCGGGCGTTCGGAGATGTTCAGGATCCCCGGCCGCAGACCCCGCCCGTCTGGTTGCCGAGCGCCTGCCGGGCTTCGTCCGGGGGGTTCCTCGCGGGGTCACGGTGTGACCCGAGAAGTCACGCCTCCTGGTTGAGAGCAACTCAACATCAGGAGGTAGCAATGCCCAGCGCCAACAAGATGACCACCCCGGTCGCGCGTGGACCTGCCGGAGATCCAGGGCCGGTACGCCGAGCTCGACGGCTACACCGTCGGCTTCGAGTCCTACCCGGAGGACGTCGACCCGGCCCCGCTCTTCCGGGGCCTGCCGGACGACCGGTGCCAGTGCCCGCACTGGGGCGTCGTCCAGAGCGGCCAGATCACCTTCCGGTGGGCCGACCACGAGGAGACGTACGGCGCCGGCGACGCCTACTACGCCGCGCCGGGCCACCTGCCGCTGATCACGGCCGGGACCAGCCTGGTCGAGTTCAGCCCGAGTGACGAGCCTCCAGCAGACGATGGCCGTGATCGAGGCCAACCTGGCGACGGCGGGTGACGCGTCATGACCACGTACCGACGACCGAGGTCCCTGCCATCGTCCAAGCGAGCGTCGACCGGTTCGTGGCCTTCCTCGAGACCGGAGCGACCGAGGGCCTGTTCGCTCCGGACGTCTTCGCCGACATCACCCTGCCGCAATGGCGGCGTGCAGGTCCAGGGCGCCGAGGAGACGATCGCCGCGAAGAACGGCCTCCACCCGCCGGCTGGCCGGACCCGGGTCGAGAAGGTGCTGCCCGCCGGGCGCGGCTACACCCTCAAGGTCGAGGAGCGGTGGGAGGACTCCGGGCAGCGCTGGTACTGCCGCGAGGTGTTCCTCTGCGACCTCGACGACGACGGCCAGATCACCGAGCTCAGCGCCTACTGCACCGGCGACTGGGACGAGGCAGCCGTCGCCCGGCACGCAGAGGCAGTGACGCTGCTGCGGCCCTGATGTCACGATGACCGACATGGACACCGGCGAGGTCGACCCGCGCACGCAGGCGGCGCTCGACCTCGCCGGGACCTATGTCTTCGGCACCGAGCCGGGCCGGATCCCCGCCGTGCTCTTCGAGGCGTACGACGCCAGCACCGCCGATCTGCGATCGCGCGCTGCTCGGCGCCGCGCTCGCCCGCTGCTGGGCCTACGCCGGCGAGCGCAACCGCGCCGCGCCGTTCGCCGTCGCCGCGGTGAAGCACGCGGAGGCCACCGGTGATCCGGCCGTCCTCGCCGATGCTCTCGACGCCGCACTGGCCACCCACTGGGGGCCGGACGAGCTCGAGGTGCGGGTCGACCTCGCCGGCAAGCTCGCCGACGTCGCTGCGCACCTCGGTGACGCCGACGCGCGCACTGCAGGCGCACCTGTGGCTGCTGACCGTCGCCGCGGAGACCCTCGACGTGTCCGAGCTCAACCGGCAGATGCGTGCCCTCGAGCGGCTGGGCGAGGAGTCGAGGAAGGCGCTCGTTCTTCGCTGCCTCGCGCCGGCTGATGCTCGACCTGATGCGGGGCCGGACCGACACCGTCGCGCCACTCGTGGCGCTCGCCCGAGGAGACGGCAGACGAACTGCCCGACGGCTAGATGGTGGTCAGCGCGATGATCGGCTACGGCGCCGTACAGGCCGGGGACCGCAGCGACGCGTCGTCGACGCGCGGCGCGGGAGGTCGAGGCGCTCGCCGAGCAGGAGGGCATCCGCGAGGTGTCCGCCGAGATCGCCTGGATCTACCTCGGGATCGGGCTGCCCGACGACGCGCGCCGGCTCGCGGCGACGTTCGACGAGCGGGTGCTGTCCAACCTGCCGCGCGACCACAACTACCTGCTCATCCTGCAGCTGCTGCTCGACGTCGCCCTGGCGACCGGGCTCGACGAGATGGTCGAGACGATCACGCCGCTGCTGCTGCCGTACGCCGGCCGGGCCGTGATCAACGCCGGCGCCGTGATGTTCCACGGCGTCACCGACGACACGCTGGCCCGCGCCTGCGAGCGGCTCGGCGACGCCGAGCGCGCGGCGGCGCTGCGGGAGAAGGCGCTCGACGACCTACCGCCGGATCGGCGCGACCTGGTGGCGCGAGCGCCTCGAGGCGGACGCGCCGACCACCAGTCGAGCCCGAGCCGTCGACCGCGATGACCCTGCGGCCAGGACCGGCCGGCGTCTGGTTGGTCGGCCGGGGTGACGGAGGAGACCGCGATCCCGGCCCGCCGCGGCCTCGAGCACCTGCACGCGCTGCTCTCCCGACCCGGGACCGAGGTGGCCGCGCTGCGACTGGCCGGGGGAGCCGAGACCGTGGAACAGGCCGGGCTCGGTGAGGTGGTCGACGCCCAGGCGCTCGCGGCGTACCGCCGCCGACTCGCCGAGATCGACACCGAGCTCGACGAGGCCGATGCGTCGGGCAACGCCGGCGCGCGGCGAGCAGCTTGACGGCCGAGCGCGACGCGCTGCTGGCGGAGGTGTCCGCCGCCACCGGGCTCGGCGGCCGGCCGCGGACGTCCGGCAGCGGCGCCGAACGGGCCAGGGTCACGGTCCGCAAGGCCATCGCGACCGCGCTCGACGCGATCCACAGCGCCGACCCCGTGGTCGCCCGCCACCTCACCACCCATGTACGAACGGGACTGCGGTGCTGCTACCAGCCCGACCCGGACGCCCCGGTCGAGTGGCGGCTGTGAAATCCGGGAGCGTCCTCGTCATCACCGACTCGGACTCAGTACGCCGGCAAAGCTTGCGCGGCCGCAAGGACGGACCTTGTCATCCACCGGTCGTGCGGCGAGTGACCTCAGACGACCTCGGCGTGACGCCACCACCGCACGGTGAACACGGCGCCGGCGAGGGCGATGGCGGGCACCAGGAGTAGGCGGGCCCCCGCGATCACCGGCATCCCCGCGTCGGTGCCCATGGCCCAAACTGCGGCCACCGACCAGGGCCACCAGGCGCCCGCGCCGGCCACCATGGCGACTTGGGCGGCGACGACGAGCACCATCAGGCCACCGACGGCAGGGAGATAGCCGCGCCCGATGCTGGCGGCCGAGCGACGGGAAGCGCGAGCAGTCCGGACAGGACCGCCAGAGCCGCGAGCCGCGCCGAGGACCGCCCGTCGCCGCGTCGGGAAGCCCGAGGCCGGAGGCGATCCCGATCAGCAGGCGGCGAGCACCACGCCGATGCCGACCGCGGCGGACCAGACGGCGAGGAGCACCAGCTTGGCCCTGCGACGGCTGTGCGGGGGGTCGCGGAGGCGTAGAGCGAGACAACCGTGCGGTCGGCGTACTCCCGTCCGAAGCACCAACCGACCACGATGCCGGAGCCGACCACGCCGGCGGTGGCGTAGATCTGGATCAGGCCGCCGAGGTAGCCGGCCCAGCCGACGCCCGGCAGCAGCAGGGCGGCCTTGGCGCTCATCGGGTCAGCGCCGCCGCTGTTCGGCGGCGATCAGGAAAGCCCGGGCGAGCAGTGGCTGGCACCAGGAGCAGGGCGACGGTCGCTACGGCGACCACGCGGGATCGGCGCAGCTTGAGCGCCTCGACGGCGTACGCCGCGGTCATCGGACCGCCGCTCCACGCGCCGGGCCGCCTCGTCGGCGGCGTGCACCATCGCGAAGAACGCCCGCTCCAGGTCGACGCCGTGCGGGTCCAGCTCGCCCACGATGGTGCCGGCATGGATGACGCTGACCCGGTCAGCGATCCGAGCCACCTCGTCCAGGTGGTGACTGGAGACCAGCGCGGCCACCCCGGCGGCGGCGCGCGCCAGCAGCAGCTCGCGCAGCAGCAGCACCCCGGCCGGGTCGAGGGCGTTGGTGGGTTCGTCCAGGACGAGCAGCCGCGGCTCGTGCACGAGCGCGCTGGCCAAGCCGACGCGCTGCCGGTTGCCCTGGGAGAGCTGCCGTGCACGGCGGTCCGCCCACGGCCCGAGCTCGAGGTCGGCCAGCGATACGGTCCACCGTCGCGGTGACCTCGCGGAGGCGGGCACACCGTGCAGCCGCGCCGCCGCCCAGAGGTTCTCCCGGACCGTCAGCTCGGGGTAGACGAACGGCGTGTCGATCAGGTGGCCCACGCGGCGCCAGCCCGCGCTGTCGGGTCGCGCAATCCTCGACACCGAACGGTGCGGACCGACACCGGCCTCGGGCCGGATCATCCCCAGCGCGGCGCGCATCAGGGTCGACTTCCCGGCCCCGTTGAAGCCGACCAGCGCATGCACCTCGCCCGGAGCAACGTGAGGTCGACGTCGTGCAGCACGGGCAGTGTCGTCGTAGCGGTGCGCCAACCCGCGGATCTGCAGCGCGCTCATGCCTCGCCGTCCGTCGAGCACCGTCGAGTGCGGCGCTCAAGCCGGCTCATCGGGCGTTCTGGTCGCCGAGGCACCACTCGAGCAGGGCGACGGTGAGTGCGGCCAAGACCGCAGCCGCCGCGACGACGCGCGCCTCGAACGCGCTGACACCGTCCGCGACCAGGACCTCGAGCGATCGCCTCCTGGGTCGCTTCGGTCGCGGCGTACATCCCGATCGCGGAGCGCCGGATGTTCCGCGGCGATCCTGACCCGCCGGCCGGACCTCCTCCTGCCCTGGCAGGTCCACGTGGGAGAGCGCGGCGCGCAGACCCGTGCATACCCGGGCCAGCGGCGGAAGCGAGGCGGCGCGGCGGCCACGGCCGCCGCGATCGCCGGGTCGAAGCCGTCGTCAAGGACGACGGCATCCTTGGTCGGGAAGTGACGGAAGAACGTCATGTGGCTGACCCCCGCCTCCGAACGATCTGCTCGACGGTCGTCGCGTCGTACCCCTGCTCGGAGAACAGCCGCGTCGCTGTCTCTTGGAGCAGAGCGCGGGTCCTGGCGGCTTTGCTAGCTGTCACTCAATAATGTTAGTCACTAACATCTCCCTCCTGCAATGCGTTCATGGCTCGGCCTTCTGCGGCGGCCAGCCAGACCACAGCCGCGGACTCACCAGGCGAGGACCTAGATTTCCAGCGCTCCCGGGATCGGATGAGGCAAGTTCTTCGCGGCGCATGCTCAAGAACGAGATCTCGGCGTCGGTGCGCGCCAGCGCCGCGCGCGGTCCGTACGCTTCCGCGGCCTCGCTGCGTCGTCCCAGCCGCTCCAGCATCGACCCGCGGGAGGCGTGCAGCAGGTGGTAGCCGTCCAGGTCGCCGCGACAGCTGTCGAGCAGCGCCAGGCCGACCGCCGGACCTTCGGTCTCGGCGACAGCGACGGCCCTGTTCATGCGCCACCACCGGCGTCGGCATGAGCGCGACCAGTCGGTCGTAGAACCGGACGATCGCTGCCCAGTCCGTCTCCTCGTAGCGGGGTGCCGCGCAGTGCAGCGCCTGGATCGCCGCCTGGAGCTGGAACGGGCCGAGCTGGCGACGGCGCAGGCAGGCCAGCACCAGCGCCTGTCCCTCGGCGATCAGGGAGTGGTCCCACAGCGACCGGTCCTGGTCCTTGAGCAGCACGACCTCGGCTGCGTCGCCGCGGGCCGGCATCCGGGCGTCGCTGAGCAGCATGAGAGCCAGCAGGCCCGCGACCTCCGGTTCGTCGGGCATCAGCGTCCACCAGCATCCGGGTGAGCCAGATCGCCTCGGCCCTCAGGTCGCGGCGCCGGACGTCGTCGGCGCCGGCGTTGTAGATCAGGTACAGCACCGCGAGCACGGCGCGCAGACGTCGGGACAGGTCGGCATCGTCAGGCACGCGGTACGGGATGTTCGCCGCCTTGATCTTGTACTTCGCGCGCACCAGGCGCTTGGCCATGGTGTCCTTGCTCGACCAGGAACGCAGCTGCCACCTCTGCTGGGGTGAGCCCCGCGATCAGGCGCAGGGTCAGCGCCACCTGGTGCTCGACCCGGAGGGCCGGGTGGCAGCAGGTGAAGATGAGCCGCAGCTGGTCGTCGGGGACTGGCGTCCACATCTCGGGGCCGGTGGTGGGTTCGGCGCTGCAGCCGATCGGTCGCGACCTGCTCGGCGAGCTGGCGTCCTCGACGGTCCCGTCGGACGACGTCGACGGCCCGGTTCCGTGCGGTCGTGACGATCCAGCCGGCCGGGTTGTCCGGGACGCCGTCGCTTCGGCCACCGGTCGACGGCGGTCGCGAACGCGTCCTGAACCGCGTCCTCGGCGAGCGTGAGGTCACCGAAGACTCGGGTCAGGGTCGCCACGGCCTGGCCGTGCACCTCGCGGAACGCGCGCTCGACGTCGTCCATCCACCATCCCGTCAGTGGCCGGCGCCCGACCTGCACTCGTCCGGTGGCCCGGAACGGCCGCACCTCGATGTCATGGTTGATGGCCTCGACGACCTTCTCCGCCCACGTCAGCGCTTCGTCGAGGTCTTCGGCGTTGACGATGTAGAACCCGCCGATGTGCTCCTTCGCCTCCACGAAGGGTCCGTCGGTGGTCACCTTGTCCAGCCCGGTGCCGCCCCGGACCACGGTGGCCGTGTCCGAACCGTGAAGCGCTCCCCCGAACGCGAACGCGCCCGCCCGGTCCATCTCCTCCTCGAGTGCGATCACCCGGCCCATGAAGGCGTGCATCTCCTCGGCCGTGGCCGGCGCTGCCGCGCCCTGGCCCTCGACCTCGTACACCGACAGCAGGTACTGGTTCATCCGAACCCCTCGCTTCTACGGGACCATCCCGCTCCGACCTACTGACGAACGGCATCGGTGCGATCAGGACACCCGGGCCGAAGCCTGCGACAGGACCGTGCAACGTGCTCCCGGGAACGTCCCTACCCGCCTCTACGCTCTGGAGTATGAACCGCATTGACCGGTTGTATGCGCTGGTCGAGGAGTTGCGGGCGGCCGGAGCCCGGGGGCGTTCGGCGCGTCAGCTGGCCGAGCACTTCGAAGTCAGCGTCAGGACCGTCGAGCGCGACCTGAGCGCGCTGGGGCAGGCCGGCGTCCCGCTGGCGACGAGGCAGGGCCGGACCGGGGGCTACACCGTTGACCGCTCGATGAGCCTGCCGCCGCTGAACTTCACGCCGGGTGAGGCGGCGGCGGTCGCGGTGGCGCTCAGCCGCAACGAGCACGTGCTCTTCGCGCGCGACGCCCGCAGCGCGCTGCAGAAGATCGTGGCTGCCATGCCCGAGCGAGCCCTGGAGGAGGCACGCGCGACCGCGGACAAGGTCAGGCTCCTCGTTCAGCCGGCTCCTGACCCGGACGCCGAGATCGCCCAGACCATCTGGCGGGCCGTGCGCGACAACCGAACGCTCATGGTCCGCTACACCGATGTCGGCGGCATGGAGACCACCGCGAGGTCGAACCCCTCCACATCGTGGTCGGTCCCAACGGCTCCTACCTCACCGCCTGGTGCCACCTGAGGGAGGACGACCGGGTGTTCCGCCTGGACCGGATCACCCGGGCCGAACCGGTACCGTCCCCGCCTCGCCCGCAGCGGGTCGCCCCAGAACCGGTCGTCTACGGCCACCAGACGAGGCTGCCGGCGTCGGCACTGCGGCATGAAGACCGCCCGCGAAACACCGACATAGGGGTGTCGCGTGGCCAGGACACGGTTGGTGTAGCCCGCCGTCCCGGCGGGTGATCCGACCGCAGAAGGAGACTCCGATGACGCAACCCCGCACCCGGCACCCTGGCTTGGTTCGAGGTCGCCACCACCGACCCCGACACCGCCGAGAAGTTCTACGGAAACCTGTTCGACTGGAGCTTCCAGGCTGACGGACCGGCCGCGTCCGGCGGCATGGACTACCGCAACATCACCGCCTCGGGCGCCGACGCCCCGATGGGCGGCCTCTTCGACACCGGCGGGCAGGTGCCCAACCACGCCGTGTTCTACATCCTGGTCGCCGACGTCGAGGCGACCTGCGCCGACGCCGAGCAGCTCGGCGGCTCGGTGGTGAGCAAGCATCTCGAGCCGGCCCCGGGCGCACCCGACGTTCGCCTACCTGCGTGACCCGTCAGGCAACCAGTTCGGCGTCTTCGCCCCGCCGGCGGCCTGATGGCACGAGACGCGACGCGAGTCGTCCCCGCCGGAGCTGACGGCGGGGACGACGCCCGCGACCTCTACGACGAGCTCACCGATGACCTGCTCTACGACCCGGCCATCGGCCGGGCCACGATGATGGGCTACCCGTGCGTGCGGCTCGCCGGGAAGTTCTTGGCGTCCTACGACGAAAGGCCGGGTGCCTCGTCGTGAAGCTGCCCCGCGACCGGGTCGCCGACACTCGTCGACGACCGGCGAGCGGCGAACCGTTCGCCCCGGCCGGCAAGGTCTTCCGCGAGTGGGTGTCGATCCCGACCGTCGACCGGGAGCCTGTGGCAGACGGTGCTCGCCGAGGCGGTCGACTTCGCCCGGAAAGGGCTAGCCGAGTAGAGCCGAGTCGACACCGGCCCATGGCCCTACGGCGGCGCGGCCGGGAGGGACCAGCGGGCGAGTGTTATCGACCGCCTGGCGAGCACCTATGACGCCGCTGCGCTGGCCTCGTGCAGCGAACCATCCGGGAACCCGGCGGAGCAGGGATCGTTCGACCGAGACGATGCCGACTCGTGCCATCAGTACGAGACAGGACTGGTTGGTCCAGTGTCCCTAGGCTGTCCCCATGGCAGGCGATGTGTCACAGCGATCAGCCCCGGCGTCGACGGCGGGGCCGAAGACACGTCGTGGCCAGGCCAGCCGGGAACGCCTGGTCAATGCGGCCGTGGCGGCGGTCGCCGATCATGGCATCAAGCAGCTTCGCGTCGACGAGGTGCTCGTGGCGGCTGACTCGAGCAAGAGTCAGATGTACCACTACTTCTCGGATCGAGACGCCCTCATCGACGCCGTCGTCGCGCAGCGCTGCGAGGAGTTCCTGGTGCTGTTGGACCAGGCCTTCGCTGCCGTCACGACCCTGGACGGCCTTGCCATGGTGCTCGACCGCTTTGCGTCGGACTACGCCACTCGTCTGAACGGCTGCCCGATCGGCACCTTGGCCAGCGAGCTGACCGCCGGGCCCGAACCAGCACGACAGACGGTGATCGCGGCCTTCGGTGCATGGGAGGGCTACGTGGTAGCGGCGCTGGAACGCATCCAGTCCTCCGGGCAGCTGCGATCCGAGCTCGACGCCGAAGAGCTGGCGCTGGCGGTGCTAGCAGGTCTGGAGGGCGGGATGTTCCTGAGCCAGGTGCGCGGCACCGCTCGCCCGCTCCAAGTCGCGCTGGGCAGCGCATTGGCCTATCTGGAAACGTTGCGCCCCAGACTGGACTAGTTAGTCCAGTATCGCTTAGCCTCGACAGGTATTGGACCAGTTGGTCCAGTCGACCTTGGAGGCCACCATGCACGACTCCCCCGCGGCACCACGCCGCGCCACCGCGATCCTGCTCCTCGTCTGCGTCGTCCAGTTCATGGATGTCGTCGACACGGCCATCCTCAACGTCGCCCTGCCGAGCATCCAGCAGGACCTGGGCTTCAGCCAGCAGGGCCTGCAGTGGGTCGTCAGCGGCTACCTGATCGGGTACGGAGGCTTCCTGATGCTCGGCGGGCGTGCCGGGGACCTCCTCGGCCGGCGGCGGGTCCTGGTCGCCGGGACCGCGACGTTCGCCGTGTTCTCCTTGGCCGGGGCACTGGCTCCCAACAGCGAGACGCTGGTGGTCGCCCGGGTCCTCCAGGGGATCGGCGCCGCCTTCATGGCCCCGGCCGGCCTGTCGATCCTGATGACGACCTTTCACGGTGCCGCTCGCAACAAGGCGCTGGGTGCCTGGGGGGCGATGAGTGCCCTCGGCGCCGCGTCGGGGATCTTCTTCGGGGGCGTGCTCTCCGCAGGGCCCGGCTGGCGTTGGGTGTTGCTTGTAAACGTCCCGATCTGTATCGGCCTGATCGCTGCGGCGGTCAGGCTGCTGGACAGCGACCACGGAGAGCGCCGCGGCGGGAGGTTCGACCTGCCCGGGGCGGTCCTGGTCACCGCGGGGATGCTGCTCGGCCTGCACGCCCTGATCGAGGCCCCCGACCATGGCTGGGCCACGGCACGCACCATCGGAGAACTGGTCACCGCCGGCCTGCTCCTCGGTGCCTTCATCCTGAACGAGACCAGGGTCGCCGAGCCCTTGTTCCCGTTAGGTCTGCTGCGACTCCGCGGGATCGCGGCCGCCGACCTGATCCAGCT
The DNA here is from genome assembly GCA_963803235.1 of uncultured Actinomycetota bacterium. GTDB lineage: Bacteria > Actinomycetota > Actinomycetes > Propionibacteriales > Nocardioidaceae > Nocardioides. The sequence continues at coordinate 10,154 of CAWDLL010000006.1, read as the reverse complement.
CGCCGCGTTCGGAGGATTCACCGGAAGCTTCTTCTTCCTGACGCTCTACATGCAGAACGTGCTCGGCTTCTCGCCCATCCAGGGCGGCTCGGCGTACTTGCCCGTGACCGTCGTCATCATGATCACCGCAGGTGTCTGCTCGGTGCTCGTCGGCCGGACCGGGACGCGGCCGATCATCGTGGCCAGCGCGCTCGTCGCCTCCGCGGGCATGTTCCTACTGTCGCGAATTCCCGTCGACGGGACCTACGCGTCCGACCTGCTCCCCGGACTCCTGGTGATGGGGGTCGGACTCGGCGCCTTGCTGGTGACCGTCACCAGCGCCGCGAACGCCGGTGTCCCGCCGGACAAGGCAGGAGCCGCTGCTGGCCTGATGAACACCTCCCAGCAGATCGGGACCGCGCTGGCCATCGCGGTGTTCTCCGCTCTGGCGACCAGCCGTACTGACAGCCTCCTCGCAGCCGGGACTGCCACGCCCGAGGCGTTGACCGCGGGCTACTCCCGAGCCCTGGTCGGGGGCGCGGTGTTCGTGGCCGTCGCGGCGTCATCGGCTTCCTCGCCCCGAACACCCGCACGGTCACCCTCACGCCGGGCGTCGTCTCCGACGACCCCGAAGTCGAGCCCGTCAGCTAGCCGACGACAAGCACCAAATCATGAGAGTGAGATCTCGTCTGCGGCAGCCGCAGACCGACGGGCAGATCTTCGCGCCTTGAGCGGATGCCGCGGGCACTTTGATTGGTGTCGACGGCACACGGGGTCGCCGGCGTAGGCGAGTTGCAATATGACACATTGTGCTATATTGCACGTACAGTCATATTCAGTCCAGCGCCCACCGGGAGTTCCCATGCACACCACCACGTTCGACTACACGCTGATCACCTGGACCTCGCCCGATCGGGCGTGGACGGTGGTGGGGGACCCGGCCGGTATCGCGAGCTGGGTGCCCGGAGTCGAGAGCGTCGATGTCGACGGCTCCACGCGGACCTGCCGATTCGCAGACGGCCCGGTGCAGCGCGAGCAGTTCGCGATCGCGACCCACGCCGCCTGCGAGTTCGACTATTCGGTCGATGTCGCCGGGAGCCCCATGGCTACCAACAGTGGATCGATGACGGTGGCGGAGCGCCCCGAGGGTGGCAGCACGGTGCGCTGGTCGGCCCAGATCGAGTTCGTCGACGACCAGGCTGCCGCGGTGATGGTGCCGATGCTGCGCGACGGAATCGGTGCCGCCTTCGAGAATCTCGCTCGGACGATCGACCGATGACGAGCCCAGCCAAGCGCATCAGCGACGAACGAGACGATGGTCTCGACGAGGTCTTCGACGTGCTGGCCCAACCGGTCAGGCGACGGATCCTTCGGGCGGTCAGCACCACGGAGCGGTCGGTGACCGACCTGCACGAACTCGTCGGGCTGCCGCAGCCGGTGGTGTCCCGACACCTCGCACAGATGCGAGCGGCGGGTGTCGTCGACGTCCGCGCCGATGGGACGCGCCGTCTCTACAGCGTGCGTACCAAGGGCCTGCAGCCGGTCGACGACTTCCTGCGGGTGCTGTGGCCGACGCGCCTCGACGCTCTCCGCGATCTGGTGATCGCCGATCTGGACCAGCAAGGGTCGGCCGATGCCGACTGAGCTCCGTCACCTAGTCAGCATCCCGGCATCGCCGGCTGCCGTGTTCCCGTATCTGGTCGAGTCGTCGCAGCTCGTGAGATGGATGGGGGATCGGGCGCGGGTGGAGGCGGTCGACGGTGGCGCCTACGAGCTCGACATCAACGGAGTGCTCGTGCGCGGCCACATCATCGAGTGTCGTCCGCCCAAACGGCTCGTGATCGCCTGGGGGCACCGAGACTCGGTCGAGTTGCCCCCAGGCTGGCACTCACCAGCGCAGCCAGCGCCGGCGATGAGGCGAGTTTGGTGGCCTTCGGACGAGCCGCCCGAGCCCACGCCGCCCGGTCCGCGACTCGGCCCGATACGAGCCCCGACCCCCGTTGGCCAGTACCTCACGGCTGATCGTCGACGGCGCCCGCCCCAGATGCTGCGCGATCGCCCGCAACGACATCCCGGCTGCCAGCCCACGAGAGATCTCCTCCGCTCAGCCAGCGACAACCGAACCTCCCACCGCCGCTTCGGCACCGGTCCGATCCCACCAGTGCGGTGCAACAGGTCGCGCACCGTCGAGGGATTGACCCGCATCTCCCGGGCCAGGACTTTCACCGCCTGACCTGAACGCCACCGCGCCCAGACCTCATCGACCTCCACGGGCGACAACTTCAACCGCCTCGCCACCACGACCACTCCCATCGACATTCAGGAAGTGTTGCGATGACTCATTGAGAGCGCCGGCATGAGCGGACGCTTCGCGGGTGCCCAACGGGCTGTCTGAGCCCCGCCGATCGCGTACCCCCGGCGTACCCCCGCGGCGAAAAGGGGCCATTTCTTGGCTTGCTTCGGTTGCATTCCAGGCGTGAATCACGCGGTAGCGGGCGCCCGGACTCTTTCGCAATGAGAAGGTCGGGGGTTCGAATCCCCTCAGCTCCACCAAGGGACGCGGTCGGTTGGGTGCGGTTGGTAGCGCACTGCGCTGATTCGCAATGAGAAGGTCAGGGGTTCGAATCCCCTCAGCTCCACCAAGGGACGCGGTCGGTTGGGTGCGGTTGGTAGCGCACTGCGCTGATTCGCAATGAGAAGGTCAGGGGTTCGAATCCCCTCAGCTCCACCGAGAGGCCCAGGTCGCTGACCTGGGCCTTCGTCATCATTCTCGGGCGCCGTATCTCAACCGTGTGTCTCGCCTGGGGCCGGGAGGAACCCACCATCCGGGCCATGGTGGTCGCGGCTCGGCCGCTGCTACTTTGACGAGTTGGGGAGAGCGTCCCCTGCTCGCCCTTCTCGGACGAGGAGGGCGTCATGTCCAAGCACATCAGCTCCCGCGCCGGGCTCGCATTCATCGCTGGAATGGCGCTCCTGCTCGTCGGCACAGCCGTCTCGCCGGCCACCGCCGCGCCCCCGACCATCACGTTCGTGTCGCCGACCCCGGCGGCCGGCAGCACGGTCACGACCGACGCCGTCAGCGTGGCGTTCACCTACAACCGCACCCCGGCGCAGACCCGCAGGGTCAAGTGCCGGCTCCGGGGGCCCACCCCGTCCACCGGCCCCGTGCTCCGCCCCGACCGCGGCGGCAGGCGGGTCGACGTCGGGCGTGCAGCTATGCCGGCCTGGCCAGACGGCAGCTACACCTTCATCGCCAAGGTCAGGCTCACCGACGGCAACAGGCCGTCGCCAGACGGCACTTCACCGTCGCCGCACCGCAGACGCTGTTCGCTTCGCGCGCCGACTACTGGGAGAACACCAGCGGCCGCTATCTCGCCGTCCAGGCGTTCACCTCCAAGGGGCGGCACGGCGAGCGGCGCCTACACCGGTCCCGCGCTGTCGCCCAGTGGCGGAACGCCAGCGGCGCCGTGCTGGGCTCCGGCACCCTGACGCCGTACCTCGACCAGTCCACCTACGTGCGCCACCGGACGCGGTTCCGCCTCGGCTCGCTGGGGACCGGCGCGATGCCAGCCTCGGTGCGGGTCACTGCTGCGGGTGCAGACCTCCACGATCCCGGTGCGGCGCTGGATCGGGGCCGGGTCGTCGTTCCCCCCAGGCTTCCGGTTCGGTTTCAACACCAGGTACGCCGACCCGGTCGACGTTCGTCAGCGCTTCGACGGCCTGGCCACTGAGTTCCCGACCCTCGTCATCACCACGAACCTGCCGCAGCGGACCAACGGCTACCAGCGCCGGTCGCAGGCGATCCTCGGCGTCTCGACAGGGATCGGAGCGCTGCCCGCCGCGGCCGAGCAGGCGAGGCGCTGTGGTGATCACCTCTCGCGCGTACGGCCAGGACGGCGGCAACCAGCTCACCGCCTGGCTGGCCGACCCCGGTGCCGCCAACGCACCGCTCGACCGTGATCGCGATCAGCAGCGGCATCGAGGTCCTCCTCGCCACCGACGCGTCGGGGGCGGTCGTCAGCACCGCCGCGCAGGTCGTGGCCGCCATCAACGCGCACCCGACGGCCTCGCACCCTTGTCTCGGCGACGACCTTCCGCGGCAACGCCGGCGACGGTGTCCCGCTGACCGCGCCGGCGCCATCACAGCTCAGCGACTTCCTGAGCGCGCCCGCCTCGGTCCCGCGCGAGCCCTTCCAGCAGCGGGTCTACCGGATCGGGGTCGACACAATCGGGAGCGAAGCTCGGTGTCTTCCTCTACTGCCAGGAGAGCGGGCGCGAATGGGTCACGCCCCTGGTGTGTGTCGAGACCGCCGAGCGGCTGCTGCGCAACTACGGCACTGACCCGGAGACGACAGCCCTGCTGAACGACCTGGAGATCTTCATCGTGCCGAGCGCCAACCCCGACGGTGCGCTGTACTCCATGTACGACTCCAGCGCCCAGTCCCGGAACATGACGAGCTACTGCCCCCTCGCCGACGACCCTGCGGCCCGCAACAGCTGGGGCGTCGCGATCGCCCGGAACTTCAGCGGTCGGGTCGATCTTCGACGGGTTCGCCGGCGCCTCCACCACCTGCACCGATGAGAGCTTCGCCGGACCCTTCGAGGTCTCGGAGCCCGAGACGCGCAACCTCGAGTGGGTGCTGTCGACGTTCCCGAACATCAGGTTCGCCGCCAACGTCTCGACGGGTGGATCGCTGACCTGGTCGCCGAGCGCCTACACGGAGACGGGCCGGATCCCGTTGCCGCTGCCCGGCTTCGGCACGCAGGGCTTCTTCCGCCAGGTCGCCCAGGCGGTCGCCGGGGGAGTGAACGCCTACCGCGGCACCACCATCGGCGCGGATCGCGCGGACGTCGGTGTCGACGTACAAGGCTCCGAGGCCGGCAACTTCACCGACAACGCCTACTACGCCCACGGGGTCTTCGCCTTCGACCTCGGCACCGGCGTGCCCGTCAACACCAGCACGGCATCGGACGCACCATCTCCACCGGCTTCCAGCCGTGCTTCGCCGGGGTCGGCACCGGCGGCGGCCAGGGCGCCTGCCCCGCGACGGCGCCCTGGTCAACGAGGGCTACAACGAGTCGATCGAGTTCGCCAGCGGCGCCTACGCCCTGTTCCGGGCCGCCCTCGACTACGCGAACGACGTCACCGCTCCCGACGGTCGGCGTCACGACCCAGCCGATCCGCGGGTACGACGGCCAGTAGCGCCACCTTCACCGCCGACGACGCCACCGACGTCTACTACACGACCGACGGCTCGGCCCCGACCCTGGCCTCCACCGTGTGGGCTTCCCCCGCCCCCGGCGCTCCCCGCCAACCCCTCACGATCTCCCAGACGACCACCCTCCGGTGGATCGCCGTGGACGTGAAAGGCAACACCTCCGCGCCCGGGTCGAGGGTCGTCACACCATGAGGTCTGGGTCTAGCTCTCGGAGATGATTCTGGCCCGCAGGGCCGAGGTCGAGGCCGAGGCCGCCTGACCGGTTTCCCGTACCAGCTGTTCGACCCCCGCACCGCTCAGCGGCGCGGGGGTCGAGCTGTCTTCAGCGGACGCCGACCGACACGTACCGGGTGGTGCCGTCATCGAGCCGGACCCCGATCCGGTACACCCACCCGGCGGCCACCCGGCGGGTCGACCAGTCGTACTGCCAGCGGCCGGACCGCAACGTGTACACGCTGCCGGACGAGGCGGCCCCGGTGCCGGCGGTCTCGTTGACAGCGGCGCTGGTCCGCACACCGCGCAGCGGGTCCACCCATCGCGGCGCGGTGGCCGGGGTGACTGTCGTCCCGTCGGCGCGGCGCAACACGAACGCGACCGGGATGGTGCTCCCGGCCCGGAACACGCTGAGCGGTCCGGGTCCCGCCGCCGGGTCGTTGATCGGCTGCAGGAACCCGTCGAACCGGTACACGACCCGGTACCGCACGGTGGTGGTGCGGCGGTTGCCGGCCCGGTCGGTCGCCGCCGCGGTGTAGGTGAACTCCCCGACGCCGGCCGAGTTCCCGCCGGTCCGGTTCCCGGTGCAGGACGCGACCCCGGACAGGGGGTCGGTGGCGGCGCAGCTCGGAACGGGAGCAGCGCCGAGTGTGTACGTCGCACCGTTGCTCACACCCGCGACGGACACCGCCGGGGCGGTCCGGTCGATCCGGATGCCGGAGAGCTGCCCGCGGGTGCAGTTCGGGGTGGGTGCCCGGTCGCAGACCAGCGCCGACTGGGCGACCAGGTTGGCGCCTTCCCCGGTGACGGTGGTGTCCGGCGGGTTGCCGCCGGCGACACCGGACTCGGCGTCGGTGGCGGTCCAGCGGACCCGGACGTTGGAGTTGTACCAGCCGTTGGCGTTCGGGGCCCGGGTCGCGTTGCCGGTCACGACCGGGGGGGTGGTGTCTCCGGTCGGGGTGACCTGGGCGAGGCCGCCGGGGTCGACGATCCGGCCGTCCGCGGCACCGTCCGCGTCACCGACGCCGCCGTCGGTGAGCTGGATGACGACCGCGTTCGGTTGCACCGTCACCCGGCCGGCGGGCAGCAGCGACCAGGTCTCGGTGTCGGGGTCGTACTTGGCGTACCCGGTGACGCCGTCGGTGGAGTTCGCGTAGACGACGACGGTCTGGTCGGATCCTGGCGGGACGTCCTCGAGGGTGAACCCGACCAACCCGGACGGCAGGGTGACCCCCGCCGGCGGGGGAGTGGGAAGAGTGCTCGGGTCGGTGGTGGTGACGTCGGTGAGGGTGGCGCCCTCGGGGCCGGCCACGGTGAGGTACTCCTCCGGGTCTCCGGTGGCGGCGCCGTTCGCGGGCAGTGAGGACACGTGGGCCTGCTGGTGGTCGGGGATGCCGTCGAAGTTCCCGTCGCCGTTGTTCGGGGCACCGGTCTCGGTCAGGTCGGGGACGCCGTCCTCGTCGACGCTGGCATCCGGATCGCCCTGGATGAGGGCACCGGTGCTGGGTACGAAGGTGACCTCGTTCGGTCCGGTCTCGGAGATCAGAATCGCGGAGGTGGCGGTGCCGTAGGTGTCGCTCTGGAGGCTGCAGACCCAGTCGTCCAGCTCGCCCTCGCTCGGCACCGCGTACACGAGCATCGGGGAGGGGCCTTCGCCGAACGTGCGCATGTTGCCGAACAGGTACTCGTCCGTGAACGGCCGCGGCTGCCACGAACAGAACATCGTGAGGACCTCGCCGTCCGGCACCGGTGAGCCGTCGGGCTCGGCGAGATGGACGGTCACCGGGACCGCGCCCGGGTCGACGTCGTAGGTCATGTCCTCGAGGACCTGGATCGAGTCGGTCGGCAGCCGCAGCGAACCACCACCGCCGTCGAAGTCGAACTCGAGCCGGTAGGACGCCCCGGGTGTGACGTCCACGTCGTACTCGCCACCCACGAAGTTCTGCTCGAGGAGCTCGATCTGGTGACGGCTGTCGTACACGGTGACTCGGCCAGCGGTGGCCGGGCCGCCGCCGACGGTGACCCGTCCGGAGACGGTGACCGGGTCGGGGACCACGACGGTCACCTCGGTGGGGAAGTCCGGGTCGGAGAACAGGTAGGTGAGGATCGCGGCCTGGCCGGCGGGGTGGACGACCAACCAGCAGCCGTCGTCCCGGTTGGTGTCGAACCGGTCCTCGAACTCGGCCGGGAAGCCGTACACGGTGGCGGTCGGGCCGTTCGACCACGAGCTCACGTCGGTGCCGAGGAGTTCGGTGTCGTTGTCGTAGTCCGCGCAGCGCAGGTTGACCGGCGCCGACACCGGTGCCCCGTCTGGATCCTCGACGTGAACGGTCACCGGGCTCTCCGGCGTGCTGGCGTTCAGGGTCATCGGCCCGGTTACCTCGACATCGGTCATGGCGAAGCTGACGTACTTGGTCTCGTCCTCGTCGAGGGAGCCGAAGAACTCGAACCGATAGGTGCCGGGCTCCACCTGGAGGGTGTACGCGCCGGCCTGGGTCGATGCCCTCCTGGGCGACCTCGTTCCGGTCCGCGTCGAACACCCACACGTGGCCGTGGTTGAACGGGGAGCCGAGGGTGGTGGTCAGGGTGCCGGAGACGGTGACCGGGTCGGCCGCGGCGCTGCCGGCGGGCAGGACGACGGACAGGCTGGCGGCGACCAGAGCGAGTGCGGTGAGAAGGCAACGGCGACGTCGGGACATGGTGGACCACCCATCAACCCCCCACGGGCGCAGGGCGCACCCGCCCGCGGTCAATCTAGGGGTGACGGGCGGCGGGTGGGGGATCGTCTAGTCCGGGGGTGTCGGTCGTCGCGCGGACTGGGCGGGCGGGGCCGCGTCAGGGGGTGAAGCGCGTGGTTCGGGGGCCACACGTATCGCAGCGGCGCACGATCTCCTCGGCCATCGCGCGGCCGCCAATTGGTTCCTTTCAGGTCTGCGCGATCGCGTGACGCAGCTTCGAGTCAGGCGGGCACGACGGTCACGGTGACACCGACCGAGCGCAGTTGCTGCAGCTGTGTGGGGTCGGCGTTCGACGTCGTAATGAGGTCGTGGGCCGACTCCGCGCTCGCGATCTGCGCCATCAACTGGCGGCCGACCTTACGGCCGTCGGCTACCACGATCACCCGGTGCGCTCGCCGAAGCATCGCAAGGTTGGTCTGTGCCTCGACTTCGTCGTGGGTAGTCAACCCAGCAGCGGCCGAGATGCCGTCGACGCCGATGAACGCATAGCCCAACGTCACCCGGGACAACGCCTGGATCGTGGATGGTCCCACCACCTCATAGGACTGGGTCGCAGGAACCCTCCGGCCACGAATACCGCGCCCGTGCCCTGACGGCCATGTCGCTGGCGATGTTGACGGCGTTCGTCACCACGGTCAGGTCGTCGCGTGACCCCGAGCTCGGGCGACTGCACTCGTGGTCGTCCCGCCGGTCAGGCCAACCACGTGCGAGCCCGGCGGGATCATCGCGGCCACGGCTTGGGCGATGGCTTCTTTCTGGCCGTCGGCCTGCCCGTCGCGGTAGCGGAGCGGCAGCTCCTCGACCGACTGGCGGGCATCGACCGCGCCCCCGTGCGTGCGGGTGATCAGGTCCTGGGCCTCCAGGAGTGCGAGATCGCGGCGCAGGGTCGACGCCGACACACCGAGATCTCGCGACAGCGCGCTGACCGAACACTCGCCGCGGAAGGCCAGTACGTCCAAGATCGCCGCCAGGCGCTTGCCACGAGCGAGGGACGGAACTGCGAGACCAGACTGGAGCGGCCTCGTCTCTATGCGCGCACGCTAACACGCGCAAAGTGCGCATGGATATTGCGCGTTTGAGGCACAAAGAGTGCAACCTGATGCTTGATTGACCCATGACCCCGGCCACGGTGATCGCGTTCCTGGGTGCGGGAAGCGTGGAGTTCACCCAGCATCTCCTCACCGACCTGGCCTCGTGGGACGACGAGATGGCCATGACCTGGCGTCTGCACGACATCGACCCGGAGCGGCTTGAGGTGGCCGTCGGAGTCGCGCAGCGGCTACGCGCCGAGCGAGGATTGAAGGCCGCGGTCGAGGCTCACCCCGACCGCTCGACCGCCCTCGACGGAGCCGACGCTGTCGTGGGTCACGGTCATGGTGGGCGGTCTGGAAGCCACCCGCGCAGACCTGGAGATACCGCTGCGGCACGGACTTCGCCAGCACGATCGGGGACACTCTCGGCGTCGGCGGCATCTTCCGTGGCCTGCGGACCGCTGGCTTCTACGCCGACCTTGCCGCCGACGTACGTCGCTTGTGCCCGGACGCCTGGATCCTCAACTACACCAACCCGATGGCGATACAACGTCGGCCTGCTGGACCGAATCGCTCCTGAGCTGAACGTCCTCGGTCTGTGTCACTCGGTGCACTGGACCATGGACACGCTGAGCAGCATGGTCGACGTCCCTCTCGCCGAGATGCGGTTCACCGCCGCAGGCGTCAATCACCAGGCCTGGGTGCTGACGTGGGAGAAGAACAACGGCAACCCACCTCTACCCCCTCCTCGATGAGCGCATCGCTGCTGACCCCGAGCTGCGCAGGCGCGTGCGGGTCGACATGTCACGGACGCGTCGGCCGCTTCCCGACCGAGTCCAGCGAGCACAGTGCCGAGTACGTCGCGTGGTACCTCCCGCACGACGAGCAGGTCGAGCGTTTCCGCCTCTGCTGCTGGGGGAGTACGTCGGCATCAGCGAGGAGAACGTCAGCGAGTATCGGCGCACCGCCGAAGC
>CAWDLL010000005.1:0-339013 GCA_963803235.1 uncultured Actinomycetota bacterium | reverse complement strand
GACGTCGGCGGTCATCATCGTGCTCATGGCCGGTCGCATCGGCATCCCGGTGCCCTGATCCAGGCCAGGTTTCCGTTCATGCCGCGTTCGGCGAAGTCCATCCGGCTGACTGCGGTCAACGTGCCACCGATTGCGAGCGCGACGACCGCGATCGCGGTCAGGAAGGCGTACTGACCGACCCGGGCGCGGACCGGCGGGTGCAGGATCTCCTCCACGGTGCCGGGCGCTTGAACCGGCGCAGCCGCAGCGCGTTGCTGAGCACGCTGACCGAGCTCATCGCCATCGCGGCCGAGGCCAGCACCGGGTCGAGCAGGAGCCCGTCCCACGCGTACAGGGCGCCGGCTGCGACCGGGATCAGCAGGATGTTGTACGCGAAGGCCCAGCGAGCCCTGCTTGATGGTGGTGACGGTCCGCCGCGAGAGGGCGATGGCGGCGATGATGTCGCGCAGGTCGCCGCCGACCAGGGTGATGTCGGAGGCGGCGATGGCGACGTCGGTGCCGGTGCCGATCGCGATGCCGAGGTCGGCCTGGGCGAGGGCCGGGGCGTCGTTGATGCCGTCGCCGACGAACGCGACGACGTGCCCTGCCTGCTGCAGCGCGGTGACCTTCGCGGCCTTCTCGGCGGGCAGCACCTCGGCCAGGACGTGGTCGATGCCGACCTGGGCGGCGATGGCGTGTGCGGTCGCGGTGTTGTCGCCGGTGAGCATCCAGACCTCGAGCCCGAGCGCCTTCAGCTGGGCGATGGCCTCGGCGGACTCCGGCTTGACGGTGTCGGCCACGGCGACCACCCGGCCGCGTGCCGTCGATCGCGACGTACATCGGGGTCGCCACCGTGCAGCGGCCGCGGCGTCCGCTGCCGGCTGGAGGTCGGTGATGTCGACGCCGGCCTGGTCCATCAGCGCCTGGTTCCCGACCGCACCCGCGGCCGTCGACGCGGGCGTCGAGGCCGTGGCCGGCGACGGCTTCGAAGACTCAAGGGCGGGCAGGTGAGGCCAGCGTCGCGGGCGGCGGCCACGATGGCTTCGGCGACCGGGTGCTCGCTGCCGATCTCGGCCGCGGCGACCAGGGTCAGCACGCTCGTCGTTCGTTCCAGTCGCCGGCGCGTGGTGACGCCGGTCGAGTGCGGGCGGCCTTGGGTGATGGTGCCGGTCTTGTCGAGGACGACGGCGGTCAGCCGGCGTGCCGTTCGAGCGCCTCGCCGTTGCCGATCAGGATGCCGAGCTCGGCGGCGCGGCCGGTGCCGACCATGACGGCGGTCGGGGTGGCCAGGCCGAGGGCGCAGGGGCAGGCGATGATCAGCACGGCGACCGCGGTGGTGATGGCCAGGGTGAAGTCCGGTGGCCGGCCCGAAGACCACCCAGAGCAGAACGTGGCGGCGGCGCCGAGGATGACGGCGGGCACGAAGATCGCGGAGACCTTGTCGGCCAGCCGCTGCATCGGGACCTTGGAGCCCTGGGCGTCCTCGACCAGGCTGATGATCTGGGCCAGCGCGGTGTCCGCGCCGACGGTGGTCGCCCCGAGAGAAGGTCCCGGTGCGGTTCAGGGTGGCGCCGATGACCGGGTCGCCGGCCCTCTTGTCCACGGGCAGCTCTCGCCGGTCAGCATGCTCTCGTCGACGGTGGAGGAGCCGTCGACCACGATGCCGTCGACCGGGATCTTCTCGCCGGGCCGGACCCGGACGAGGTCACCGACGACGACCTCCTCGATCGGGATGTCGAGCTCGATGCCGTCGCGGACCACGCGGGCGGTCTTGGGGGCCAGGCCGACGAGCGCGGTGATGGCGGCGGCGGTGCGCTTCTTGGCCTTGCCTTCCATCCACTTTCCGGCCAGCACCAGCGCCACGATGATCAGCGACGTCTCGAAGTACACGTGCAGCGGCAGTCCCCAGCGTTCGGCGAGGCCGGGCCACAGCGTGACGAAGGTGCTGTACCCGTAGGCGACGCCGGTGCCGAGCGCGACGAGGGTGTTCATGTTGGTGCTGCGGTGCTTGGCGGCCGCCCAGGCCGCGGCGTAGATGTCGCGTCCGGCCCAGAACTGGACGACCGTCGCGACGACGAAGATCGCCGGCATCAGCCAGTCCATGGTGTCGATGTACATCGGCATGTACATCAGCGCCATCAGGCCGAGGCCGGTGGCCAGCGCGACCTGCCACTTGCGCTTCATCTTCTGCAGCGCGCGGTCGCGCTCGTCGAGCCCGCCATCCTGCCGCCGCCCCGCTCGTCGACGGTGGCGCCGGCTGTCCCGGTTGTCTGGCTGGTACGGCGTGGGGTGGCGGTGTACCCGGCCTTGGAGACGGCGGCGGTCAGGTCCTCGAGGCCGAGCGCCTCGACCGAGAAAGTGACCGAGGCGACCTCGGTGGCGAGGTTGACCCGGGCGTCGGCGACGCCGTCGAGCTTGAGTAGGGACTTCTCGACGCGGATCACGCACGCGGCACACGTCATCCCGCCGATGTCGAACGTGCTGGTCTCGATGGCGGCCTCGGTCGCCGTCGGAGAGGCGGTGGTGGTCATGGGTTGCTCCTGGAAGTGCAAGAAGGATGCGTGAGTGAACGAGTCGAGGGTCGGTCGTGGTGCTGTCCTGGGCCTGTCCCGGCGGTGTCCACCGGGGAGATGCAGGGCCGCGCTCCGGAGGGGTTCGGGGGCTACCTCCTCCGGAGCGCGGCGGCTCAGCTGGCCAGCGCGTAGCCGGCCTCCTCGATGGCCTCCCGCAGCTGCGCGGCGGCCAGTGGCTGCTGGGAGGTGACGTGGACCTTGCCGGTGGGCAGGTCGACCTGAACCTCGGAGACGCCGTCGAGGGCGCTCACCTCGGCGGTGACGGATCGGACGCAGTGGTCGCAGGTCATGCCGACGACGTCGTAGGTCTCAGTGCACATGGGTGTTTCTCCTTGCTGGTTGATGTGTGGGTTGGTCCGCCGGGCGCGCCGGCGGGCGGCCGGCCGCCCCGGTGGGGCGGGGCGGCCGACCTGCTTGTGGTGGTGTTGCCGTCAGAGTTGGTCGGCTTGTCAGGCGGCCATGGCCTCCTCGGGCTGCTCCTCGCTCGCCGGGGTGCTGGGCGACCGGAGCCAGGCGCCGGCGACCAGGGCACCGACCGCGGCGATACCGGCGGCGCCGAGCAGTCCGGCGGAGAACCCGTCGGTCTGGGCGACCGCGTCGCCGACCTTGTCGGCACCGAACGCCGAGGCCAGGGCGGTCATCGCGGCCAGCCCGAGTGCGGAGCCGACCTGGTAGTTGGTGCTGACGATGCCCGACGCCAGTCCGCCTTCGTGCGGGGCGACCGAGGACAGCGCCATCCCGAGGGAGGGGATGAACGCCATCGCCATCCCGGCCGCCGTCACGAGGGAGGCGGGCAGGATGTCGGCGGCGAAGCTGCCCTCAGCGCCGATGAACGACAGCCACACCAGACCGCCCGCGAGGGTGGCCAGCCCGGCCACAGTCATCACCTTCGGGCCGAACCGGCCGATCAGCCGCGGCGCGACCGCGACCATCCCGATCATGATCGTCACCGTCAACGGCAGCAGTGCCGCACCGCTGGCGAACGCGCCGAGGCCGAGGACCTGCTGCAGGTAGAGGTTGACGAAGAAGAACATCGGGATCCAGGCGGCGCCGAGCATGAACTGGGCGAAGTTCGAGGCCGCCAGGTTCGGCGTCTTGAAGATGCCCAGCCGCATCAGCGGCTCCCGGCGACGCGCCTGGAGGACCAGGAACATGCCGAGCAGGGCAATGCCGGCAGCACCGATGAGCAGCGTGGACGCCGATGTCCAGCCCTCCTGCGGTGCCCGGACGACGGCGAACACCAGGGTGCCGAGTCCCGCGGTGACGGTGATGGCCCCGGCGATGTCGAGCGACCCGGGTCGGGTCATGCCGGCCGGCATCACCGAGTTCATCGTGGCCAGCACGAGGGCGGCGAGTGGGAGGTTGATGAAGAACACCCACGGCCAGCTGGCGTACTCGGTGAGGACTCCGCCGAGGAACACGCCGGCGGTGCCGCCGGCGGGCGCGGCGGCGCCGTACAGTGCGAGCGCCTTGGTCAGCTCCTTCGGCGTCGCGCCGAAGATCGTGAACAGCAGGGTCAGCGCGGCCGGCGCGATCAGCGCGGAGCCGGCGCCCTGGATGGCGCGGCCGGTCAGCTCGACGGCCTCGTTTCCGGCGAGGCCCGCAGTGAGCGACCCCACGGCGAGGACGACCCAGCCGATGCCGAAGATCCGGCGGGCACCGAAGAGGTCGGAGAGGCGGCCGCCGAGGAGCAGCAGGCCGCCGAACGCGACGACGTAGGCGTTGAAGACCCAGCTCAGACCTTCGGGGCTGAACCCGAGGTCGGCCTGCATCTCCGGCAGCGCGACCCCGATGATGGAGGTGTCCATGATGACCATGAACTGGGCCGCCGCGATGAGCCCGAGAGCCAGCCAACGTCGACTGCTCGGGGCCTGCGCGGGCGAAGCCGTGGAAGACATGATGTGTCCTTTCTGACGAAGTGACAGCCGTTTGTGGCTGGGACCGCAGCGTCATCGGGGTCGCTGTCCGCGTTCTGTCCCGCCGCTGTCGACCCCGGCCAAGCCAGGTCGGGTCGGGGCGTCACAGGTCCCATTCGGCGGTCGCGCCGACCTGGACCCGCGCGGCATAGGTGGTGCCGGCGAACGCGGCGAGCACGTCGGACTCGTTCATCGAGCCAGAGACCCGGACCACCGAACGGGCGCCGTCGGCGGTGACCTGCGCGACCCCGGGAACGTCCCGCAGTCGCGCGGTGACCTCACGTACGCACCGTCGGCAGGACATGCCGGCGACCGTCAGCTCGATGTGTTTCATGCGCGCTCACCTCCTCCGGGTCCCTCTGGGAGAGGATCCGGTGGGCCCAGCGTGCGAGCGCGCGCTGTCCGGTCGCTGTCCCACCGCACCAGGACGGCCGAACCGTCGTCTGTCCGCCCGGGCCGGCACGGACAGACGACGGACAGGGCACGGCCAGCGCACGGGCGCAGATTCGCCCCATCGAGAACCCCGGCCGGCGAGACCAGCTCACCGGCCCGGCCACACCCAAGGGAAGTGAACGAGATGGCGGCAACGATCTTCATCGAGCAGGAGTCCGGCACCAGCCGAGGCTGGGTGCACCCCCACAACGGCTACTACGCCGGCGACTTCACCGGGCCGAGGGCAACCGGTGGCGCAACCACCTTCAACCCGGCTCAGGCGCTGCCCCATCTGGGCATGCGGCGCCACTCGAGCATCCAGACGGGCGGTGCCTGAGATGTCCACAGAACTGCACCCCCTCACGACGCGCGGCGCCTTCAGCCGCGTCCACACCAGCCGCCACGGCCACACCTCCCGTCAGGTCTGGGTTCGGCGTCCGGGGCTCCTCGGAACGTTCCTGGTCTCCTCCGACGACACCCGACCCAGGCTGGTCTGGCGCAGCAACAGCTCGCGCTAGCCGGACTGCGGGCCCCTCGCGGAGGACCGATCCCGGCCATCTGACCGGGGTGAGCAAACGCGTTCGCGGCCACGCTCAACAGCAGACCACCGACCCCCGAAAGCGAGACCGTCATGACCGTCCACACCCACCCCACTGCCACCCAGGCGTCCGGCACCGTAGACGTGATGCCGACGACCGGGCCGGTGGCCCGCATCGTCGCAGGCTCCCTGGCCGCCGGCGCGGCAGCCGCCCTGGTCCTCACCCTGGTCGTGTTCCCTGGCGGCACCGAAGGCCGCATCACCGGGTCGGTCCTGGTCGGCTTCGGGTTCGGGTGGGCGCTCCTCGCAGCCCTCACCGGCCGCTACACAAACCGCCCCCAGCGGTGGGCAGCCGTCCCCGCGGCCCTCATGGCCGGTACCGGCCTCGCGCTGCTGGCGTTCACCCCCGACAACGACGCCATAACCCGGCTGAACTGGGTGTGGCCCCCGGTCATGGCGGCGCTCGCGGTGTGGATGTCCGCCCGGATGCGTCGCACGTTGCCGGGGCGGGGCCGGTGGCTGCTCACCTCGGTCGCCGGTGTCCTGGCCCTCGCGTCGCTCGGCGCCACCTACGAGAACATCACCCTGGTCCGCGACCGGGACACCTACGCCGCCCCCGGCACGCTCTACGACGTCGGCGACCACCGGCTGCACCTGGACTGCCACGGCCACGGCAGTCCCACCGTCGTCCTCTTCAACGGCATGGGCGAGATCTCTGCGCACTGGGCCCGGATCGACGGCCCGCTCGCTGAGACCACCCGGGTGTGCGCCTACGACCGCGCCGGACAGGGCTGGAGCGACGACGCCGACCACCCCCAAGACGGCATCGAAGCCGCCCGAGGACCTGCACACTCTGCTGACCGCGGCCGGCGAGACCGGCCCCTACGTGCTGGCCGGGCACTCCACCGGCGGCACCTACGCGATGAACTACGCCGCCCGCTACCCCGAGCAGGTCGCCGGGATGGTGCTGCTGGACAGCTCCAGCCCCGAGCAGTACACCAAGATCCCGGCCTACGCCGGCCAGTACGCCGTGATGCGCCGCGGGCTCGCGCTGCTACCCACCCTGAGCCGGCTCGGCCTGGGCCGCGCGTTCCCCGCCGCCAGCCTGCCCGCACCGGCAGCCGACCAGGTCCAGGCACTCACCTCGACCGCACGGGCCGCCCGGAACGGCCGCGACGAGCTGTCGGTCGTCCTCGACGTCTTCGCCCAAGCCCAGGCACTCACCACCCTCGACGACCGACCGCTCGCGGTCCTCACCGCCTCCGAGAGTCTGAACGGCGCCGGATGGGACGGCGCCCAGGACCAGCTCGCCGCGCTCTCCACCAACAGCGTGCACCGCAACATCGAGTCCACACACGCGGGGGTGCTCGAAGACGCCGGCCCGGCGGCCGAGTCGGTTCGCGCCATCAGCGAGGTCATCGCAGCGGCCCGCACCGGCTCGCCCCTGAGACCCGAAATGACCACCCCGGTCACAACGCCGGGCGCGAACCCGGGCGAGTGTCCGGGTCAGAACGCCACTTCCGCGGAGTGTCGAGCCCAGAAGCCGAGGTAGTCGCAGCTGCGGAAGTGTCCGGCTTGGACGCCTCGACACTCCGAGCGGACTCCGAATCGTCCTCCCTTTCGCGATGCTGATCAGCGAACGCCGGGCCGCGTCGCGACTTGTCGCGGCCGGAGTCACGTATCGACAGGCTCGCCAGGTGCTGGGGGCAGGCCTCGCTGGCGCGCCGATCGCCACGAGCGCCGCGTCCCTCTACGAGCAGGCGGCAGTCGATGCCTTGACATCGTGGTCGCCGTATCGGACGAGATGGTCGAGGAGACGTGCCAGTTGGGGAATGTTCATCACGCGTCACGACCGTGACGTGTGGAACTTCTCGCCTCTCACGGCGGTCTGGATCCGGTCGCGGGTCGAGCGACATGGGCACCTACCGTTCGTGGCCACTCTGTGTGGCTTCGTGACCCGCGGCGCGGAGATCACCGGCGTCATCCCGGTCCGCGGCGGAGGGTATGGCCTGCAGTTCCAAGATGCGGGGGAGTGGTTCGACGCGTTCCGGGGGCGACGGGTGTTGGCGGGCAGGGGTCGGCCGTGGGTCCTGCTCGGCTTCCGGCGTGGGAAACTGGCGGGGTGACCGTGCCCAACGTCCTCGCCACCCGGTACGCCGGGGCCGACCTCGCCCGGATCTGGTCGCCGGAGCACAAGATCGTGCTCGAGCGGCAGCTGTGGATCGCGGTCCTCAAGGCCCAGCGCGACCTCGGCATCGACGTACCCGACGGCGTGGTCGAGGCCTACGAGGACGTCGTGGACAAGGTCGACCTGGAGTCGATCGCCGCGCGCGAGCGGGTCACCCGGCACGACGTGAAGGCGCGGATCGAGGAGTTCTCCGCCCTCGCCGGCCACGAGCACATCCACAAGGGGATGACCTCCCGCGACCTGACCGAGAACGTCGAGCAGCTCCAGGTCCGGCAGTCGCTGACCCTGCTGCGCGACCGCACCGTCGCCACCCTGGCCCGCCTCGCACGGCTGGCGGCCGAGCACGAGACCACGGTGATGGCCGGCCGCTCGCACAACGTCGCCGCGCAGGCGACGACGCTCGGCAAGCGGTTCGCGACCATCGCCGACGAGATGCTGGTGGCCCTGGAGCGGGTCGAGGACCTGCTCGCGCGCTACCCGCTGCGGGGCATCAAGGGCCCGATGGGCACCGCCCAGGACATGCTCGACCTGCTGGACGGCGACGCCGACAAGCTGGCCGACCTCGAGCAGCGGGTCGCCGCCCACCTCGGCTTCGAGCGGGTGCTCACGAGCGTCGGTCAGGTCTACCCGCGCAGCCTCGACTTCGACGTCCTCTCCGCGCTGGTGCAGCTGGTCGCCGGCCCGTCCAACCTGGCGACCACGATCCGGCTGATGGCGGGCAACGAGCTGGTCACCGAGGGCTTCCAGGAGGGCCAGGTCGGCTCGTCGGCGATGCCGCACAAGATGAACACCCGGTCCTGCGAGCGGGTCAACGGCCTCGCGGTCGTGCTGCGCGGCTACCTCTCGATGGTCGGTGAGCTCGCCGGCGACCAGTGGAACGAGGGCGACGTGTCCTGCTCGGTCGTACGCCGGGTCGCGCTGCCCGACGCGTTCTTCGCCGCCGACGGGCTGTTCCAGACGTTCCTCACCGTGCTCGACGAGTTCGGGGCGTTCCCGGCCGTGATCCAGCGCGAGCTCGACCGCTACCTCCCGTTCCTCGCCACCACCAAGGTGCTGATGGCCGCGGTCCGCAACGGCGTCGGCCGGGAGACCGCGCACGAGGCGATCAAGGAGGCGGCGGTCGGCGTCGCCCTCGACATGCGGCAGGGCCAGGCCGAGAACGACGTGCTGGACCGGCTGGCGGCCGACGAGCGGCTCGGCCTTTCCGCCGAGCAGCTCGACTCACTCGTCGCGGATCCGATCACCTTCACCGGAGCCGCCGTCCAGCAGACGCAGGCCGTCTGCCGGCGAGTGGCCGAGGTCGTCGAGCGGCACCCAGCCGCTGCGGCGTACACCCCGGGCGCGATCCTCTAGCACGCGCGCCAGCAGCTCGCGCTCGACCAGGCGCGCGCGGTCGGACGCGAGCCGGCACAGCTCGAGTCGGCACAGCGCTGTTCGGTTCCGCGCAGTCGTGTCCACGCCCCGCATTGTGGGGCAACGAGTCAGCGAACCTGGTCGCGCAACGCCCGGACCGCCATCACCAGTGCGAGGGCGAGCACGACCAGCGCGGCGAGCAGGGCGGTCTGGAGGGCGCGTCCGGTCGACGTCGCCGACGCGGTCAGGCCGTAGACCGTCATCAGCAGCGCGGCGCCGATCGACGACCCGATCCGCTGACCGGTCTGCAGTGCGGCGCCGGCCGCGCCACCCATGTGCGGCGGGACCTCGGCCAGGCTGAGGGTGAAGTTCGGGTTCACGACGCCGCCGCCACCGAGGCCGGCGATCAGCAGGGCAGGGACCAGGAACCAGCCGATCGTGCCGACGTCCTGGCCCGGGACCAGCGAGCGCAACCAGCAGGATCCCGGACATCATCACGCTCAGCGCGATGACGGTGACCCGGCGGCCGATCGCCGACACGATCCGGCCGGCAATGGGTGCGGTGACGGCCGAACCCAGTGCGAACGGCGTCAGCAGCAGCCCGGTGTGCAGGGGCGACAGGTCCAGAGCCTCCTGCAGGAAGACCGAGAGGACCAGGAAGACGCCGGTGAACCCGGTGAAGTAGAGAGCGCCCACCGCGAGCCCGTTGCCGTAGCCGGGCAGCTCGCGCAGCAGCGCGACGTCCAGCAGGGGCGGGTGCCCGCGGCGCCGGAGCCGTGCCTCCCAGCGCACGAACGCCCACAGGAACAGAGGTGCCGCGGCGAGCAGCAGCAACGGGAGCCGGGCTCCGCCCTCGAGGCTCACCAGCGGGTAGAGCAGGCACAGGACGCCCGCGCCGAGCAGCAGCGCGCCCGGTACGTCGACCCGGGAGTCTCGCTCCGCGTCCGCCACCGACTGGCCGGGCACCAGACGGGCGATCGCCACCAGCGCGACCAGCCCGATCGGGACGTTGACCAGGAACAACCAGCGCCAGCCGTTCTCCTCGCCGGCCAGCGCGATGATCGCCCCGCCGAGGACCGGGCCGATGCCGGCCGAGACCGACACCGTCAGGCCGAAGAACCCGAACGCCCGCCCGCGTTCGGCACCGCGGAACAGCTGCTGGATCAGCCCGGAGTTCTGCGGGGTCAGCAGCCCCGCCGTGGCTCCCTGCACCAGGCGGGCGATCACCACGAGCTCGGCTGTCGGCGCGAGCCCGACGGCAGCGCTGGAGACGATGAAGCCGGTCAGCCCGATCAGCATCAGCCGGCGCCGGCCGTGGGCGTCGCCGAGCCGGCCGCCCGCGACCAGGGTCAGACCGAACGCCAACGCATAGCCGGAGACGACCCACTGGATCGTGCCCGAGGAGGTGTCGAGCCCGGAGCGCATCGAGGGCAGGGCGACGTTGACGATGGTGACGTCGAGCAGCGACATGAAGCCGATGGACAGGGTGACCCCGAGGATCCGCCACCGGTGCGGGTCGGGGGTGTACGTCTCCGGCTCCGCGTCGTCGCGCGCCGGCTCCACCCTCTCCTCGGTCACGACGACAGCATGCCCCGCCCGGCAACCCAGGACGCTGCGACGTCCACGGCCGGGGCATCATGGGCGGGTGGCCAAGGCCGTCGACATCACCGTGACCGGGCGCGTCCAGGGCGTCTCCTTCCGCTACTACGCGGAAGCGCAGGCCCAACGGCTCGGCGTCGCCGGGTGGATCCGCAACGAGCCCGACGGAGACGTGGCCGGCCACTTCGAGGGGGACGACGAGGCCGTCGACGCCCTGGTCGAGTGGTGTCGCTCCGGCCCGCCGATGGCGCGGGTCCGGAACGTCGCCGTACGCCCGGCGAGCCTGCTCGGGAGCACCTCGTTCGACGTCCGCTTCTGAGACGTTCATGTTTGAGGCACCGGTCGCTGGGCAGGGGACGTGACATGGAACACATCTCGGAAAAGTCCATGACCCCTGCCCGCCCCCGCCTGGTCACGCTGATCGCTGCCCTGGCGCTCGCGCTCACCGGCCTGGTCGGCCTCTCCGGCTCCGCCTCCGCGGTGAGCCACTCGAGCGCGGCGTCGCAGTTCACCTCGGCCGGCATCAGCTGGACGTCGTCCGGCGGCTGTAGCGACCCGAACAACTCCACCTGTACGTCGTTCGAGGGCATCCGCCAGGCCACCATCGACGGCGCGATCACGCTGAAGAACGCCAGCGGCTGCAGCCTGCTGATCACCGGCGGCACCGAGACCGGCCACGCCGGCGGCACCTACAGCCACGCCAACGGCTACAAGCTCGACTTCTCGCGGACCTCGTGCCTGACCTCGTGGGTCCACAACACCTACACCTACATCGGCACCCGTAGCGACGGCGCGCCGATGTACGAGGCCGCGTCCGGCAACGTCTACGCCGACGAGGGCAACCACTGGGACGTCCTCTACTACACCTGCGGCTGCTGACCTCCGGTCGGCCACGGAGACCCCCTAGGGTGACTCCGTGGCCGACCTCAACATCCCCGACGCCCCACCGATCGAGGGCGCGACGCACCTCCACTCCGGCAAGGTGCGCGACCTCTACCGACTGCCCTCCGGCGACCTGCTGATGGTCGCCAGCGACCGGATCTCCGCGTTCGACTTCGTCCTCGACACCGCCATCCCCGACAAGGGCGCGGTGCTGACCCGGATGTCGCTGTGGTGGTTCGACCAGCTCGCCGAGCTGGTCCCCAACCACGTCGTCTCCACCGACGTCCCGGACGCCGTCCGCGGCCGGGCGGTGGTGTGCGCCAGCCTGGACATGTTCCCGGTCGAGTGCGTGGCCCGCGGCTACCTCACCGGCTCCGGGCCTGATCGACTACCGCGCGACCGGCGAGGTCTGCGGCATCGCGCTCCCCGACGGCCTCGAGGACGGGTCGCGACTTCCCGAGCCGATCTTCACGCCCGCCACCAAGGCCGCGCTGGGCGACCACGACGAGAACGTCTCGTACGACGCGGTCGTCGCCGAGGTCGGCGCCGACGACGCCGCCGCGCTGCGCGACCTCACGCTCGCGGTCTACGCGCGCGCCGAGGAGATCGCCCGCGAGCCGCGGGATCATCCTGGCCGACACCAAGCTCGAGTTCGGCCGGGGGAGCGACGGTGCGATCGTGCTCGGCGACGAGGTGCTGACCCCGGACTCGTCCCGCTTCTGGCCGGCCGACGAGTGGCAGCCCGGCCGCACGCAGCCGTCGTACGACAAGCAGATCGTCCGGAACTGGCTGCTCTCCGACGAGAGCGGCTGGGACCGGTCGTCGGGCGAGCCGCCGCCCCCGCTGCCGTCGCACGTGGTCGACCTGACCCGGGCCCGGTACGTCGAGGCCTACGAGCGGCTCACCGGCGACACCTTCCGATGAGCGCCGGCCGATGAGCGCCGGATGAGGCCGGTCAGCGTCGACTTCGCTGCTCCGGTCGACGTCGTCTTCGCCTACCTCGTCGAGCCCGGCCAACCGCCCCCAGTGGCAGGGCAGCCTGCGCCGTACGGCGGACCTCGTCGGCGACGGCTCCGTCGGCACCACCTGGACCGACGTCACGGCCGTCGGTGCCCGGCCGCGGATGCAGGTCACCGAGGTGACGCCCGGCCGGAGCTGGGCCGAGCGCGGCACCTGGCGCGGAGTCGAGGCCGACCTGCGCCTCGACTTCGAGCCGATACCCGTTGACCCGCCGTCAATTAACGGCGGGTCAACGGGGACCCGGGTCACGGCGACGGTCGACGTACGCACCCGATCCCTGCTGGCGCCGGTCGGGGTGGTGCTGCGCCTGCTCGCGCCGGGCGCCGTCCGGGGCGACCTCCGGCGGGCGGCGCGAGCGGTAGGTTCGTGAGCATGGGGAAGGTGATCGGCCTCGTCCTCGGCCTGCTGATGATCGGCGTCGGCGTGCTGTGGACGCTGCAGGGCCTGGGGTACGTCGAGGGCAGCTCGATGACCGGCGAGGACCAGTGGGCGGTGATCGGCCCAGCCGTCGCGGGCCTCGGCGTCGCCCTGACCTGGGTGGCCGTCACGCGGAGGGGTTCCTGACCCCGATCCCGCGCACTAGGTTGGCGCCATGTTGAACCTGTCGACCCTGCTCGAGGACTCCGCCCGCCGCTACCCGTCCCGCGAGGCCGTGGTCCTCGGCGACAGCCGCCTCACCTACGCCCAGATCAACGGCGCCGCGAACCAGGTGGCCAACCTGCTGGTCGAGCGCGGCATCAAGCCGGGCGACAAGGTGGCGCTGAGCTGCCCGAACCTGCCCTACTTCCCGATCGTCTACTACGGCATCCTCAAGGCCGGCGCGGTCGTGGTCCCGCTCAACGTGCTGCTCAAGGGCCGCGAGGTCGCCTACCACCTCGCCGACTCCGAGGCGGTCGCCTACTTCTGCTTCCAGGGCACCGCCGAGCTGCCGATCGGGCAGGAGGGGTACGCCGGCTACGAGGCCACCGACGCGTGCGAGCAGTTCTTCCTGGTCACCGCCGACCCCGCAGCGGACTCGCCGATCGAGGGCGCCGAGACGATGGGTGCGGCGCTGAAGGACCAGCCGGCCACGTTCGACAGCGTGGTCACCGCGGCCACCGACACCGCCGTCATCCTCTACACGTCCGGCACCACCGGCCAGGCCAAGGGCGCGGAGCTCAGCCACTCGAACATCGCGATGAACGCGCTGACGTGCAACCGGCTGTTCGGCTCGGAGCCCGCGTCCGACACCCACCTGCTGACGCTCCCGCTGTTCCACTCGTTCGGCTCGGTCGTGCAGATGAACGCCGGGTTCTCGATGGCCGCGACCCTGATCCTGCTGCCGCGCTTCGACGCCCAGCAGGCGGTCGCGGTGATGCAGCAGGAGGACATCACCTTCTTCGCCGGCGTCCCGACCATGTGGTGGGGGCTGCTCGGCGCGCTGACCGACGACGTCGACGTGGACCGGATCGCCCGCAACCTGCGGATCGGCGTCTCCGGCGGCGCCAGCCTGCCGGTCGAGATCATCAAGCAGGTCAAGGAGCGCTTCCACGTGCAGATCCTCGAGGGCTACGGCCTCTCGGAGACGTCGCCGGTCGCGACCTTCAGCGACCCCGACCGGGACCCGCGGCCCGGCTCGATCGGCGTACCGGTCTGGGGCATCCAGTGCAAGCTGATCGACGACGAGTGGAACGAGATCGAGGGCAGCGACGAGGTCGGCGAGATCGCGATCAAGGGCCACAACATCATGAAGGGCTACTACAACCGGCCCGAGGCGACCGCCGAGGTGATGAAGGACGGGTGGTTCCGCTCCGGTGACCTCGGCCGCCGCGACGAGGACGGCTTCTACTACATCGTGGACCGGTCCAAGGACATGATCATCCGCGGCGGCTACAACGTGTACCCGCGTGAGATCGAGGAGGTGCTGATGACCCACGAGGCCGTCTCGCTGGCCGCCGTCATCGGCATCCCGCACGAGAGCCACGGCGAGGAGGTCAAGGCCGTCGTGATCCGCAACGAGGGCGCCGAGATCACCGAGGACGAGCTGGTCGCCTGGGCCAAGGAGCAGATGGCGTCCTTCAAGTACCCCCGCGTCGTGGAGTTCGTCGACAACCTCCCGATGACCGCCACCGGCAAGATCCTCAAGCGCGAGCTCTCCTAGTTCACCGAACCCCCGGACAACGTCGGAGCCGCTACCTAGACTTCGCCGCATGTCTCGTCTCTCGGGTTCTGTCGCCCTGCTCTCGCTGGCCCTCGGCCTGTCCGTCATCGCCCCGCTCACGGTGGAGACCGCCGCTGCCGACCCGGTCGTCGCGCCGGTGCCGGTCCTCGCGTGGGACCAGTGCTCCGAGGACGAGGGCCCGACCGAGGGCGACGTCGAGTGCACCACGGCCGCGGTCCCGCTCGACTACGACGACCCGACCGGCCCGACGGTCGACCTCGACCTCCTGCGGGTTCCGGCCACCGGCGACCCGGCCGACCGGATCGGCACCCTCTTCGTGAACCCGGGCGGTCCGGGCGGCTCGTCGCGCTACTTCGCGTGGTTCTTCGGCGAGCTCGTCCCGAACGAGGTCTCGGCGAAGTTCGACATCGTCGGCATCGACCCGCGCGGCGTCGGGCCGAGCGCGCCGATGATCTGCCGGACCGACAAGAAGCGGCCGGGCTACCCGATGGCCTTCTTCCCGACGACCAACGCCGAGGTCAAGCGGCAGCTCGCCTACAACAAGTGGCAGCGGCTGGCCTGCCGCGACGGTGGCAACCGGATCGTCGACCACATGAGCACTGCCGACACCGCCCGCGACATGGACCTGATCCGGCAGGCGGTCGGTGACACGCAGCTCACCTACTACGGCATCTCCTACGGCACCCAGCTCGGCGCGACGTACGCCGCGATGTTCCCCGAGCAGGTCCGCGCGATCATCATCGACGGCGTGCTCGACCCGGTGGCGTGGTCCACCGGTGGCGCCGGCGACGCCGACCGCCCGTTCTCGGAGCGGATCGGCAGCGGGTACGGCGCGTGGCAGAGCCTGACCGCCGCGCTGGCCGAGTGCGACCGGGTCGGGAAGAAGCGCTGCCCGATCGCCGGGCACGCGCCCGAGATCTGGCACGAGGTCGTGCACAAGCTGCGCAACCGCAAGGGCGACCAGTACCCCACCTACCAGGACGTCGTCGGCACTGCCCTGGGCTCGCTCTACGACGCGCGGTCGATCGGCTACCTGATGCGCAACCTCGGAGCCCTGCACAAGCAGCTGTTCGACAAGAAGAAGAACCTCCTGCGGTCCGACGCGTTCGACCCGCGAGCAGCGCGCGAGCGCGCCGACGGCGTCATTCCCGGGCCCGTACGCCGCGTTCCCGGGCACCAGCACCTCCTCCTACGGTCGCGTCTGGGACCCGTTCCTCGGGGTGGCCTGCGCCGACTCGGACAACCCCGCCAACCCGCGGGCCTGGGTGGCTGCGGGCAAGCGCGCCGACCGTCGCTCGCCGTGGTTCGGGGCGGCCTGGACCTGGGCGTCCAGCGGCTGCGCCGGCTGGCCGGCCAGCACCAAGGCCGACCGGTTCACCGGCCCCTACGACGTGACCACCGACTCGCCGGTGCTCGTCGTCGGCAACAGCTACGACCCGGCGACCCCGCTGCACGGCGCCCGCGCCGCCAACCGGCTGCTCGACGGATCACGGCTGCTGGTGATGGACGGCTGGGGACACGGCGCGATCGGCACCGGCCCGTGCATCGGCAACGCCTACCGCGACTACCTCGTCGACGGCACCCTGCCCGCGGCCGGCACCGTCTGCGAGCCGAAGCGGGAGCTGTTCCCCAAGCGCCACTGACGGTAGGTCACTCGGCGAACGGGTCCGGCAGCCCTCCGGGCAGCTGCGCGAGCAGCTCGCGCGCCTGGGCGGCGACCTTGTGCTCGACGAGCACCTCGTAGCGGGTCGCCACCACCTGGGTCGTCGAGGAGAAGTCGCGCTGGCCGCGGGTGGCGGCGTACCCCGCGATCGCCCAGACCAGCCCGAAGACCGCGCCGAACAGGACGGTCGAGATGACCACGGACACGACGTTGGCGTCGGCGAAGAGCGCAAAGATCAGGCCGACGAAGAGTCCGAGCCACAGGCCCGAGAGCGCGCCGCCGGCGGCGACCCGTCCGTAGCTCAGCCGGCCGGTGATCCGCTCGATCCGCTTCAGGTCGGTGCCGACGATCATGCACTGCTCGACCGGGAACTTGTTGTCCGCCAGGAAGTCCACGGCCTTCTGGGCCGCGGCGTACTCGTCGTAGACCGCCAGGGACTGCGGGAACTCGAGGCGGAGCGGCGAGGTCGGCCGTCCGGGGCCACCGGGTGTCGAGAAACTCATGCGCCCAGTGTGCCGGGTCGCCTCAGCCGCCGAGGCCGGCGTCGCGCGCCAACGCCACCATCTCGGCCCGGTTGCGGGCGTGCAGCTTGGCGAGGATGTCGCTGACCCGGTTGCGCACGGTCTTGTCGCTGAGCACCAGCCGGCGGGCGATCTGGCCGTTGTCGAGGCCCTGCGCGATCAGCTCCAGCACCTCGTGCTCGCGCGGGGAGAGCTGCGGGAACGGGCTGGCTGCCGGGCGCCGGCCGCTCGCGAAGAACGCGAGGACCCGCTCGGCGATCCCGGCGCCGAACACCGCCTCGCCCCGGGCGACACCGTCGATCGCGCGCTCGATGTCGAGGCCGTCGGCCTCCTTGAGCAGGTAGCCGCGGGCGCCGGCCCGCAGCGCCGCGAAGATCGAGTCGTCGTCGGAGTCCATGGTCAGCACGATCACGGCGGTGTCCGGGTGCTCGACCCGGATCCGGGCGGTCGCCTCGAGCCCGCCGACGCCGGGCATCCGCAGGTCCATCAGCACCACGTCCGGCCGGTGCTCGGCCACGCCGGCGACCGCCTCCTCGCCGTCCGCCGCCTGCCCGACCACGTCGATGCCGTCGAGGTCCTGGAGGACGGTCACCATCCCGGCCCGGAACACCGGGTGGTCGTCGGCGATCAGGACCCGGGTGCGTCATCCGATCTCCAGGGGGAGCGTGGCCACGACGGTGGTTCCGCCGCCGGGGGTGCGCTCGACGTCCAGTCGGCCGCCGACCTCGGACGCGCGTTCCTTCATGCTCACCATGCCCACTCCCGCCCGCGGCCGCGCGGGCATGCCGACTCCGTTGTCGCTGACGGAGACCACGATCTCACCGTCCAACTCGGTGGCAGCGATCACGACCCGGCTCGCGGAGCTGTGTCGCAGGGCGTTCCCGAACGCCTCCGCCGCGATCGCGTACGCCGCCACCTCGACCGCCGCGTGCGGCTCGGCGAGGTCGGCGATCCGGGTGGTGCACTCGCGGGGACTCGTGCCCGGCGGCCAGCTGCCGCAGGGCTCCGGCGAGGCCGCGCTGGTCCAGCACCGGCGGCCGCAGCCCGTGCACGAGCGCCCGGAGCTCGGCGACGCTGGACCGGAGCCCGTCGCGCAGGTCGAGCGCCCGCCCGGAGAGCTCCGGCTGACCGGCCTTGTCGAGCTTCCGCGCCAGCGACTCGAGCTGGAGGGCCGTCCCGGCAAGGGCAGGGGCCACGCCGTCGTGGAGGTCGGCACGCAGTCGCCGGCGCTCCTCCTCGCGGGCGACCACGATCCGGCCGCGACTCCGGGCGATGTCGGTGACCAGCCCGGCGGCGTAGGCGAGGGTGCCGGCCCGGGCCGCCACCTCCTCGACCGCGGCCTCCTGGTCGGCCGTCCACCGCTCGCCGGGCGTGCGGAGACCCACGTGCAGCTCGCCGACCGACTCGCCCAGCGCGGTCACGGTCACCACGCGGCTGCCGTGGTCCGGCGTGCCCGAGGTGAGGCTGAGGCCGCCGCCGGTGAACGCGGCGTACGGCAGGCGCAGCGCCTCGCGCAGCCCGTCCACCAGTCGCTGCAGGCCTTCGACCGGCTGCGAGGCGGCCGCGACCCCGCGGCCCACGTGGGCCACGACGGCGTACGGGTTGTGCCGGTGCCCGAACAGCCGCCGGTCCACGATCTCCTGGACCCGGTCCCGCGCTGCGGCCGCGGCCAGTGCCGCCGCCGCCACGACCAGCACCCCCCACGTCGAGCCCGGGGCGAAGGCGTCGACGACGTACACCGCCAGGACGTAGGCGGCGACCACGAAGCCGGTGAGCAGGCCGAAGACGACGGTCCGGTTCAGCGTGAGCTCGACGTCGAAGAGGCCGTGCCGCAGCATGGCCACGCCGATCGCGACGGGCACGCCGCAGAGGCCGATCGCGAACCCCCACTGGTCGACCGCGCCGCCGAACTCGATCAGCGATGCCGGCGATCAGGACGATGCCGCCGAGGAACAGCCACTGGAGCTGCGTGCGCTCGACGTCGCGGGCCCGCCGCATCCTGAGGAACAGGGAGAGCACCCCGAGCGGGATGGCGACCAGGAACAGCACGGCCGAGCCGACCAGGGTGGCGTACTTGGGCCACATGGCGCCCTCGATGCCGAGCGGGTTCATCACCTGCGGCGCGAGGTCGGCGTGCACGTCGGAGACCATCCGGGTCATGGTCGTGAGGGTGGCCACCACCAGCACGGCGACCAGGACCCGGCCCCAGCGGCGCGACAGCGGGCGCCCGTCCGGGAACAGCTGCGGGATCACCGGCAGCGTGAAGAAGTACGGCGGCGCGAACCCCCAGATCGCCACCCAGGCCGCGACGGCGCCGAGCCAGCCGGCCCCGTCGGTGTGCGCGGCGTACAACGCGGCCAGCTGGTAGGGACCCACCAGGGCCGGCACCAGCATCAACCACCCGACCGGGTTGCGCGGCTGGGCGCGGACCACGGCTGCGCCGACCACCGGCCAGGCGATGCCGAGCAGCACGTCCGACGGCTCGGCCGTGCCCAGCGTCTTGCCCTCGCCCAGCGCGGAGGTGAGCGGGATCGCCGCCAGGCAGCACACGGTCGACACCGTCGCGATCACCGCCGCGAACAGGAACCGGCGCCGGTCGGCGACCGCAGGCATGTCGTTCACGGCGTCATCGTGCCCGACGGAACGTCCCGGATTCAGGGGGTTCGTGTCCCTCGTCCCCGGGACACCGGGCGCGGCACCGTCCTCTCACCCGAACAAACCCGCTCGCAAGGAGCAAGTCATGACCCAGATCAAGACCCACCTCGAGCACTCCACCCCGAGGTCTCGACCCGCCGTCCGCGCTGGCCGCTGGTCGGCGCCGCGGCCGGTCTGCTCGGCTACGTCGCCACGATCGTCCTCGACGGTCGCACCACCGGCGCCTCGGACGTCACCCTGACCCACGACCTCTTCGTCGACCTGAACCCGATGGTCTACCGGATGAGCATGGTCATCGGGTACGCCGTCGTCGTCCTGCTGCTCGTGTACGCCGCCAACTGGCGCCGGCGCGTCGAGCCGCGAGTACCCGGATCGACCGCCGCGCACCTCGTGCCGCTCGGCTTCGTCGCCTCCGCCGCAGGCCTGACCTACGGCTACGGCTGGAAGGGCGCGCTCGGGAACTACATGCCCGGCGGCATGGAGGACACGCTGTACGACGACCAGGGCCTGTACGTCTACTACCTGCTGAACGACTTCGGTGCCTGGATCGGCTGGCTCGGCGTCGTGATCGCCGCCGGCGCTGTCGCCTACATGGCGTTCCGGGAGCGGACCGTCGCCAAGTGGATCGGCGTCGTCTCGGTGCTGCCGGTGCTGCAGACCACGCTGATGGTCGCCGGCCTCGGTGTCCCGGGCGTCCCGGCGCTCCTGGCCCCCATGTGGCTGCTCGTCACCGGGATCGGCCTGTTCTTCTCGAAGAAGACCACCATCACCCGCTGAACCCACACCCCGATGCGACACGGGCCACGGATAGACTCGGCGCGGAATCCCACCGCAGCCAAGGAGTCCCCGTGGCCCGTGTCGTCGTCGACGTCATGCCCAAGCCAGAGATCCTCGACCCGCAGGGCAAGGCCGTGCTCGGAGCCCTGCCCCGCCTCGGCTTCCAGGGCGTGACCGACGTCCGCCAGGGCAAGCGCTTCGAGCTCGAGATCGACGGCGAGATCACCGACGCGCTGCTCGCCGAGGTCGCGCAGATGGCCGAGACCCTGCTGTCCAACCCGGTGATCGAGGACTTCGAGGTGCACGTCGAGGACCACTCGGTGTCCGAGGTGGCCGCGGGCGAGGGCCGAGCATGAAGGTCGGGGTCGTCACCTTCCCCGGCTCCCTCGACGACGTCGACGCCCAGCGCGCCGTACGCGTCGGCGGGCACGAGGCGGTCGCGCTCTGGCACGGCGACCACGACCTCCAGGGGGTCGACGCCGTGGTCCTGCCGGGCGGCTTCTCGTACGGCGACTACCTGCGCTGCGGCGCCATCTCCCGCTTCGCGCCGGTCATGTCCGAGGTCATCGAGGCGGCCGGCCGCGGGATGCCGGTGCTCGGCATCTGCAACGGCTTCCAGATCCTCTGCGAGTCCCACCTGTTGCCCGGCGCGCTGATCCGCAACGACCACCGCAAGTTCGTCTGCCGCGACCAGCGGCTGCGGATCGAGAACAACCGCACCTCGTGGACGTCGGCGTACGCCGAGAACGCCGAGGTCACGATCGTCCTGAAGAACGGCGAGGGCGGGTTCGTCGCCGACGCCGACACCCTCGATCGGCTCGAGGGGGAGGGGCGGGTCGTCGCCCGCTACCTCGAGGACAACCCGAACGGCTCGCTGCGCGACATCGCCGGCATCACCAACGAGCGCGGCAACGTGGTCGGCCTGATGCCGCACCCCGAGCACGCCGTCGAGGACCTCACCGGCGCCGGCACCGACGGGCTCGGCTTCTTCACCTCGCTCGCGGAGGCCGCGCTGACGTGACCCCGCTGACCCTCTTCCGCCGGGTCGCGATCGCCGAGGCGGTGACCTGGGCGCTGCTCCTGACCGGCATGTTCCTCAAGTACGTCACCCACACCACCGAGCTCGGCGTCCGGATCTTCGGCATGGCGCACGGCGTCGTCTTCATCGCCTACTGCCTGACCACCCTGGTCGTCGCCGTCGACCAGCGCTGGTCGCGCGGCCGCACCCTCCTCGGCCTGGCCGCTTCGGTCCCGCCGTTCTTCACCGTCTGGTTCGACCGGTACGCCGAGCGCCGCGGCGCCCTCGACTCGACCTGGCGACTCGTGACCGCCGACCCGCAGCGCCTGGTCGAGCGCCCCGTCGCCTGGCTGCTCCGCCACCCCGTCCGCGGCGCGATCACCGGCGTGGTCGGCGTCCTCGCCCTCACCGGCGTCGCGCTGCTGGTCGGCCCGCCGACCAGCTAGCCGCGCGTGCTGCGCTCACCTTCTCGACGTATCCGGAACCACACCTTCCGCCTCCGCCCTGTGGGGACACCCACTCACAGAACGAGGAGAGAGCAATGTCGAACAGCATCGCGGGCGAGTGGACCCTCGCCCAGAGCAACGGATACACGGTCAAGATGACCATCTTCCCGCAGGACAACGGGGGGTACCTCGGCAACGCGGAGGTCGTGGGCGGCGGTCCGCACATGATCGCCACCGCCGACGACCTCAGCTTCAACGGCGTCGGGTTGTCGTTCAAGGTCAAGTGGCCCAACGGCGGCGCGATCGGCCAGTACATCGGCCAGTACGACGGGTCGGGCAACCTGACCGGCGTCACGTTCGACGTCGCCCACCCGAACAGCCAGGCCACCTGGTTCCGCCAGTTCGGCGGCTAGGCCGTCGATTGGTCACAGACCGCACGTCATCGGGTCGAGCGCGTGCGGTTTGTGACCAATGGATCGCAATCACGGCGCCGCCGTGTGTCAGTCGTCGTCAGCGCCCTCGGACAGCGCGGCGGTGAGCAGCGCGACTAGGGTCTCGACCTGGATGTCGGCCGACGAGGTGGCCTCCTCGCTCGCACCGTCGAGGGCGCGGGCGGCGAGGCCGGCCTTGCTGTCGATCAGCTCCGCGATCTTGGCGTCGATGGTCTGGGCGGCGATGATCCGCCACGCGGTGACGGGCTCGCGCTGGCCGATCCGGTGCACCCGGTCGATCGCCTGGGTCTGCTCGGCGTTGGTCCAGGAGAGCTCGGCGAGCACGACGTTCGAGGAGACCTGGAGGTTGATCCCGACGCCGGCGGCGCTCAGCGAGCAGATGATGACCGCGACGTCTGGGTCGTTCACGAACGAGTCGATGGCCTGGGTGCGGGCCTTCGAGGTCTGGTCGCCGCGGATCGTCGTGTAGCGGATGTCGCGCTTCGCGAAGACCTCCTGGGCGGCGTCCATCACGTCGAGGTGCTTGGCGAAGAAGACGACCTTGCCGGCGCTGCGCGCGAGCTGCGCGGCGTAGTCGGCGGCCAGGTCTGCCTTGGCCTGCCCGATCCTGCGCACCATCGCGAACACGTTGTCGCCGGTGCCCTCGTCGGCGCCCTCGGCGACCTCGCGCTCGGCCACGCGGCGTACCAGGACGTGGTCGATGCCCTCGGTCACCGAGCCGGTACGCCGGTGCTCCAGCGCCGCCCGGTAGCGACCGACGAGGCGCTTGGCCAGCTGCTGCTCGGCCTGGGCGATCGAGCGGCCGGCAGCGCCCTCGAGCTCGACCGGCAGGTCGGCGACCCGGCGGGCCGGGATGTCGGCAGCGACGTCGACCTTGCGCCGGCGCACGATGCCGAGGTCGACGACCGCGTTGCGAGCCTTCGGGTAGAACGCGTGGTCGGCGGGAGTCAGGCCCGTGTCCTCGAGCGCCGCCATCAGCGCGCGCCCGGGCTTGCGCTCCTCGATCCAGCCGAGGAACTGCCAGATCGCCCGGAAGTCCTCGATGTCGTTGATCAGCGGGGTACCGGTGAGCGCCATCAGCAGCGGCCGCGCGGTCCGTCGCCGGATCCGCTCCGAGACCTCGCTGACGTGCTGCGAGCGCTGCGACTTCTTGTTCTTGATGTAGTGCGCCTCGTCGACCACCATGCCGCGGAAGCCGTGGTCGCCGATCCAGTCGACGTGCCGGTCGAGCACCTCGTAGTTGACCACCACGATGTCGGCGAACCCGTCGATCGCCTCGCCGTCGCCGTGGATCACCGTCACCGACCGACCCGGGGTCCAGAGCTGTGCCTCGCGCGCCCAGTTGGTCTTGACCACGTTGGGGACGACGGCGATGAGCGGGTAGGCGTTCGCGACCTCGGCGGCCAGCAGCGCCTGCGCCGTCTTGCCGAGCCCGGGCTCGTCGGCCAGGAGGAAGGTCCGGTGCCCCTCCGCGACCGCCGCCAGCAGCCGCGCCTGGTGCGCCATCAGGTCCAGCCCCTTGAGCGCCGGCATCGCCTTGGGCTCCGGGAGGTCCATGCACGCGGTGGCGCCGGGAGCGGGGTGCTCGAACGCGTTGAGCACCGGCCCGATCAGCTCCCACCCGGCCAGTCGCCCCTGGGTCTTCGGGACGGACTGGCTGAAGTCGGGGGTCAGGAACGGGTTGGCCAGCTGGGCCGAGACGACGGACTGGGGGAGCGCCCGGCGCTCGGTGCGCCCCGTGGTCTCCGTGGGGGTGGCGACCTCCGCCTCCGGGACGGGGTCGAGGCCGGCCGCGGCCTGCATCTCCCGCTGCAGCCTGCGGGTGCCGTCGCTGATCTCCGCGTCCTCCTGGAGCAGCGAGAACAGCGAGGGCTCGCGGGCCGCGGTGTGCGCCAGGATCGTGGCCACGCCATCGAGGCGCTTGAGCAGGTTCTCCCGCTGTGCCTCGGTGATCTCGGTGTCGGCCTGGATCCGCGCGCGCTCCTCGCGGGCCAGCATCGCCGATGCCTGGAAGCGGGAGCGCTGCCCCGCGGTCAGCTGCTTGCGCTCGACGGCGATCTCGATCGCCCGGACCGCCTTGCGCGAGGACCGGGATCAGACCGTCGTTGTCCTGCCTCCGGGCAGGGGTACGCCGAGTACGTCGGCCGCTGCCGGACCGCTGCTCACGCCTTGTGGCCACAAACAACTCTTTCGATCGTGCGCGGGTACGCCGCCATGGCGAGCCATGCTCGCCTCGACGTCCCGCCATCGGACTGCCGGTCGGAGACCGGCGACCAATCGGCCCTCGCAGGACGGGTGCCCTGCGGCTCACCGAGACGGGCGGCGATCGCGCTCGTCTGCACTGGGACGGCACGCTAGTCGCCCGCGCGCTTGGACGGGACTACGGCCAGTCTACGAGGTCGGCGCCCGAGCGCGCAGTCCGCACCGCCGAACGCCGTACGGCGAGACGGTCTCGAGGCTCAACCGGGTGCGTCTGGGCAACTGCGGCCGCGGGTCGACGAGTTCCACTACCGTGCTGGCGGGGGTTACCGAGGGAGGACCGTCGACCGTGCTGTCGGACATCGAGATCGCCAACGCTGCCGTGCTGCGCCCGATCAGGGACGTGGCCGCCGAGACCCTGGGGATCGAGGAGCGGCATCTCGTGCCGTACGGCCACTACA
The DNA here is from genome assembly GCA_963803235.1 of uncultured Actinomycetota bacterium. Taxonomy (GTDB): domain Bacteria; phylum Actinomycetota; class Actinomycetes; order Propionibacteriales; family Nocardioidaceae; genus Nocardioides. Next base: position 314,180 of record CAWDLL010000005.1, on the reverse strand, counting down.
AGGCCAAGGTCGACCCGACCTACCTCGCCTCCCTGGCCGACCGGCCGCTGGGCCGGCTGGTCCTGGTGACCGCGCTGTCGCCGACCCCGCCCGGCGAGGGCAAGACCACGACGACCGTCGGGCTGACCGACGCCCTGCACGGGCTGGGGCACCGGACGGTCGCGTGCCTGCGCGAGCCGTCGATGGGACCGGTGTTCGGCATGAAGGGCGGCGCGGCCGGCGGCGGCTACAGCCAGGTCGTGCCGATGACCGAGATCAACCTGCACTTCACCGGCGACTTCGCCGCGCTCGCCGCGGCGAACAACCTGCTCGCCGCGCTGATCGACAACCACGTCCACCACGGCAACGAGCTCGAGATCGACGTCCGGAGCGTCACCTGGAAGCGGGTGCTCGACATGAACGACCGCGCGCTCCGCGAGGTCGTCGTCGGCATGGGCGGGCACGTGAACGGCTTCCCGCGCGAGGACGGGTTCGACATCGTCGTCGCCTCCGAGCTGATGGCGATCTTCTGCCTCACCGAGTCCTGGGCCGACCTGAAGCGGCGGATCGGCGACATCGTCATCGGCTACACGCGCGCCATGAAGCCGGTGACCGCGCGCGAGCTCGGCGCCGAGGGCGCGATGGCGGCCCTGCTCCGCGACGCGCTCGCGCCGAACCTGGTGCAGACCCTCGAGGGGGCGCCGGCGTTCGTGCACGGCGGGCCGTTCGCCAACATCGCCCACGGGTGCAGCTCGGTGATGGCGACCCGGGCCGGCCTGCGGCTCGCCGACCTCGTCGTCACCGAGGCCGGGTTCGGTGCGGACCTCGGGGCCGAGAAGTTCGTCGACATCAAGTGCCGCAAGTCCGGGCTGCGTCCCGACGTCGCGGTGGTCGTGGCGACGGTGCGCGCGCTGAAGTACCACGGCGGCGTCCCGCTGGCCGACCTCGGCGGCGAGGACCTGGCGGCGGTCGAGGCCGGGATGGTGAACCTGCGCCGGCACCTGGACAACATCCGCAACGTGTACGGCATCCCGTGCGTGGTCGCGGTCAACCGGTTCCCGACCGACACCGACGCCGAGGTCGCGAAGGTCGTCGACCTGGTGGCGGCCGAGGGCGTGCAGGCGTTCCCGGCGACCCACTTCGCCGACGGCGGGCTCGGCGCGCACGACCTCGCGAAGGGCGTGCTGCAGGCCCTCGACGAGCCCTCGCCGTACTCCTTCTCCTACACCTACGAGGACGACCTGCCCCTGATCGAGAAGGTCGAGGCGATCGCGACCCGGCTGTACGGCGCGTCCCTGGTGACGTGGGACGCCCGGGCCCGGCGGCGGCTGATGCGCGTCGAGAAGGACGGGTACGGCGCGCTGCCGGTGTGCGTGGCGAAGACGCAGTACTCCTTCTCGACCGACCCCACCTCGCTCGGGGCGCCGAGCGGCCACGAGCTGCACGTCCGCGAGGTCCGGCTGTCGGCGGGCGCGGGCTTCGTGGTCGTGGTGTGCGGCGACATGATGACCATGCCCGGGCTGCCGCGGGAGCCGTCCGCCGCGCGGATCGACCTGGCCGACGACGGGACCATCCTGGGCCTCTCCTGACGACCACTCCGCCGATTCTCTTGCGGCGATCTGTCGATTATCGATATATTCTCATCGTGACTCGATAGAAGGAGTGCTCCATGGGAACCCTGACCGTCCGCGCGCTGCGGATCGTGATCGCGATGATCCTCGCCGGTTCGCTGTTCGTGCAGGTGGTGATGGTGCCCGCTGGTCGCCATCGACCTCGACGGGCTGGCGGACGACTACGCCTACCTGCGCGTCTCGGTCGTCGTCTTCGCGGTCCTCGGCATCCTGGCCGTCCAGGTCACGATGGTCTGCGTCTGGCGGCTGCTGACGATGGTCCGGCGGGGCACGGTGTTCTCCCACGGCGCGTTCCGCTACGTCGACATCGTGATCGGCGCGATCGCGGCGGCCTCGCTGATGACGTTCGCGTTCGGAGTGGTCCTGGCCCCGGGCGACGCGGTGGCTCCGGGCGTGGTGCTGCTGGTCGGCGGGCTGGGCGTGCTCGTCGCGGGGATCGCGCTGATCGTCCTGGTGCTGCGGATGCTGCTCACCCAGGCGGTCGCCCTGGACGTGCGGACGCACCACCTCCAGGCCGAGCTGGACGAGGTGATCTGATGCCGATCGTCGTCGACATCGACGTGATGCTGGCCCGGCGCAAGATGGCCGTCGGCACGCTCTCGCGAGCGCGTCGGCATCACGCCGGCGAACCTGGCCGTGCTCAAGAACGGGCGGGCCAAGGCGGTCCGCTTCACCACGCTCGAGGCGTTGTGCGAGGTGCTCGAGTGCCAGCCCGGCGACCTGCTGCGGTGGGAGCCCGACGACCAGCCCGAGCGGTGCGTCAGCGCTCGCCGGCGCGGAGCCGCTGCCAGGTTGACTTCGCGGTCACGCCGGACACGGTGACGCCGACCTTCTTCTGGTAGGCCCGCAGCGCCCGGTCGGTCGCGCCGTCGAACACCCCGCTCACGGTCAGCCTGCTCTTGCCGCTGTAGGCGTTCAGCGCGCGCTGGATGCGGCGTACGTCGGGGCCGGCGGAGCCGAACTTGAGGATCTCGCGCTGACCGGCGACGGCCAGGCTCATCCAGTTCGGCCGTGACCAGCTGTCGCTGGCGGTGAAGCCGTGCCCGGTCTGCCAGGCGCGGACCGCCGCGATCGTGGCCTTCGTGTAGTTGCCGTTGACCTTGCCGGCGTACGCGTCCTGCTCCTTGAGCAGGCACTGCAGGCCCTTGATCCGGTCGGGGTAGTCGGTGTTCGCGTTCAGCGTCACGTAGTCCGGGAAGTCGACGCGCACCCCGCCGCAGTGGGTCTGCGGCGCGGCGAAGGAGCCCTTGCCGAGGTCGAGGAAGTTGCGGTCGATGTTGATCCGCACGCCACCCCAGGTCTCGTAGTGGCCGCCCATGTACTGCTTGACCCGGCCGCCGGGGAGCCAGCCGTCCGAGCGGATGTACGACGTGCTGGTGTTGGCGACCTCGTCCCAGCGGGCCAGCCAGATCCGGTCCGGCATGACGTACTTGTCCGGCCGGTTGACGCGCGCGTCGTCGAGGGCCTTGATGCCGGAGCCGGCGCTGGAGTAGACGCCGGAGACGTAGTCGAGCTTGTGCAGCCGGTTGGTCCACGCCGTGAGGAACGACAGCGCCGACTCGCGGCAGTGCCGGTTGGTGTGGTCGTAGGCCTCGATGTCGTACCAGAGCGTGCTCTTCTCGACGATGCCGAGCGCCTTCGCCGCCGCGACCGCGTCGGTCGCCTCCGCCGAGCCCTGGGTGCGGGCCTGGCGGTAGTTGCCGCTCCGGCCGGGCTTGGCCTTGATCCGCTCGTCGTTGCCGTACCGCGGGAAGCTGGGGTTGCAGGACGCCTGCGGGCCGAGCGTGATCGGCAGGAGGCGCCAGCCGCGCTTGAGCTGGGTGGACACCCAGGACGGGGTCAGGTTGGGCTGGCTGCGGCAGCCGCGCGAGTCGCCGGAGATGTAGATGCCGACGGCCAGGAACGGCGAGCTCTTCAGCCAGGCGTTCATGTCCTTCTGGGTCGGGGCGACGCACTGGTCGAACCCGTAGCCGGTGAAGTTGCCGGGAGTGGCCACGTTGGCGGCCCGCGCCGGCGCGCCGGCGACGAGGACGGTCGAGACGAGGGTCAGCAGCAGCGGCCGCGACGGCAGCGCGGGCAGTCCGAGTGGCCGGGCGAGACATGGCGGATCTCCAGGGGAAGCGGCGGTGAAGCGTGTTGGCCGAGTCACCATAGCCTCACCAATCACACCCGTAACAGGGAACCGGGTGAACTACACGCTGGTAGTTCACCCGTCCCCGCCTGCGCGCTACTTCGTCCCCGTCACCACGAGCATCTCGCAGGGGCCGGTGAACCCGTCCGGTCCCTCGAACTGCGCGAGCGCCTCGCCGATCTCGGCCCATGCCTCCTCGCGCTGGTCCTCGGGCAGCCCCGACAGCATCTGGTGCAGCGCGCCGAACGACTCCTTCTCGAACCGGACGCAGTCGGCGGCGGACGCCATCCGCACCGGCGACTCGACGACGTCCACGGTGATGTCGCTGAACCCTGCGGTCGCGAGGGCGTCCTCGACGACCCCGGGCCCGCCGAGGCTGAACGGCCCCGGCTGGCCGGGCAGCGGCGGGGGCAGCTGCGCGCGCCGCCGGATGATGCCGACGGGGACCGAGAAGAACCCGTTGCGGTCGGCCGTCGAGTACACCACCGACGACAGGCGGCCCCCCGGGCGCAACGCGGCGTGCATGCCGCGCAGGGCGGCCTGCTGGTCCGGGAAGTAGATCAGGCCCACCCGGGACAGCACCGCGTCGAACGCACCGGCCTCGACGTCGAGGTGCTCGCCGTCGAGCTCCTGCGTGGAGACGTTCCGGAGCCCGGCAGCGGCGGCCGTGGCGGCGGCGTACTCGAGGATGGCGGGCGAGATGTCGGTCGCCAGCACGTGGCCTCGCGGACCCACCCGTTGTGCGGCGAGCAGCGTCTGCCCGCCCGCGCCGGCGGCGACGTCGAGCACGCGGGCGCCCTCGACCACGCCGGCCCGGTCGAGCATGGTCTGCGTCGCGTCCCCGAGCCAGTCCTCGATGGCGGGCCCCCAGCGGTGCCAGGCCTCCGCGGCCTCCTCCCACTGGTTGCGCGTGGTCCGCTTGTACGCCGCGGCGTCGAAGGTGACGGTCATGGTGTCCTCCTGTGGACGTGGTGGTTGCCGATACCCGGTACGCGCCAGAAATCGCCGTGCCTGCGCCAGAAGCCGTCTGGCACCTGCCGCGCGGGCCGGTCAGCCGCGACAATGTCGCGGTGACGGAGTTCGTCGGGCGATCCGAGCCGCTGGCCAGGCTGGTCGCCGCTCACCGGGCCGTTGCCGGTGCGAGCGCCGGTGCCGCGGCGGCTGCGGCCGGCGCTGGTCCTGGTCACGGGTGAGGCGGGCATCGGCAAGACCTCGCTGTTGCGCAGGTTCGCCGGCGAGGTCGAGCGGGCCGGCGGAGCGGTGGCCTGGGGGACCTGCTGGGACCGGCACCAGGCACCGGCCTGGTGGCCGTGGACCGAGGCGCTGCGCGGGCTGCTCGAGCGTCTGCCGGAGCGTCGACGCGCCCGCCGAGCTCGAGCCCGCTGCTCGCGGCCGGAGGAGCGCCAGAGCCTGCGGACGCGCCGGCCGACTCCGCCGGGCGGATCCGGCTCCTCGACGCCGCGGCGACCCTGCTCGCTCGGGCGGCCGGCGGGCGCAGCGTCGTCGTGATCCTCGACGACCTGCACTGGAGCGACCCCTCGACGCTCGACCTGGTCCGGTTCCTGGTGCGCCGCCCCGGTCAGCCCCGGCTGCTGCTGGTCGGCGCCTACCGGCCGGCCGACGCGGGACCCGAGGTCGCGGCTGTCCTCGCCGAGCTGGCGCATGACCGCCGAGCTGGTGCCGCTGCAGGGCCTCACCGAGACACGACGTGACCGCGCTCGTGGACGCGGTGGCCGGCGCGGATGCCGCTGCGCGCTGGGGCGGAGCCGTGCACGGCCGCAGCGGCGGGCACCCCTTCTTCGCCCGCGAGCTGTGCCGCGCGCTCGCGGCCGGCGAGGACCCCGACAGCGTCCCCGCCGCGGTCCGCGACGTCATCCGGCGCCGGCTCGACGCGTTGTCGGAGGGCAGCGCGTCGCTGGTCGGCGTGGCCGCGGTCGCCGGTTCCACCGCTCTCGCCGGACGTCCTGGCCGCCGTGACGGATCGGCCGCCGGCCGAGGTCCGGGAGCTGCTCGCCGAGGCGATCGACGCCGGCGTGCTGCTCGATGAGGGCGGCGTGCGCTTCGCCCACGACCTCTACCGCGAGGCGGCCCTGGACGCAGTGCCCGCCGGGGTCCGGGTCGAGCTGCATGCCCGTCTGGCCGAGGTGCTCGCCGGCCGCCGCGGACGCGGGATCCCGGTCCAGGCGGGCGATCTCGCCCGGCACGCGGTGGCCGGGCTGCCGGCGGTCGCAGCCGGTGACGCTCTCGCCCTGGCCCGTGAGGCTGCGGCGGGCGAGGAGGCCCGCTTCGCCTTCGCGGAGGCGGCCCGGCACCTCGGCCGGGTGCGCCGCAGGTTCGCCGAGGGCGGGCAGGACCCGGAGGGCGACGGGCTGGTCGGGCTGGCGGTGTCCGAGGCCGACCTGCTGCTCAAGGCGGGCGACGGGCGAGCCGCGCGCGAGCTCCTCGAGTCGTCCTGGACCGAGGCCAGCGCCCGCGGTGACGGCGAGCAGATGGGTGCCGTGGCGCTCGGCCTCGACCGCTGCGGTGCCAGGTTCGCGATGCCGCGGGAGCGGCTGGTCGGGGCGCTGGAGGCGGCCCGGACCGCACTGGCGGACGTGCGCGGGCCGGTCGCGGCCCGCGTGACCGCCGCGTTGGCCCGGCAGCTCCAGCACTCGGTGCCCGCCGACCGTCCGCGAGCTCGGCCACTCGCCGAGGAGGCGGTGGCGCTCGCCCGCGAGCTCGACGACGTCGCCACGCTGGCCAGCTGCCTGCTGGCCCTGCACGACAGCCTGTGGACCCCCGGGACCGCCGTACGCCGGGTCGAGATCGCCCGTGAGATCACGGCACTCACGCGGGCGACGGGGGACCGGGAGGCGCTGGCGCAGGGGCTGCTGCTCACAGCGAACGCCCAGCTGGAGAGCGGCTCGCCCGAGTTCCGCGCGACCTTCGAGGGCTATCGCGACGTGACCCGGAGCCTGCGGCAGCCCCGGCACGACTACCTGCTGCGGACCCGCGAGGCGGCCCTCGCGCTGCTGGACGGAGACATCGAGCTGGGCGACCGGCTGAGTGCCGAGGCGGTCGAGCTCGGCGAGGCGGTCGGCGACAGCGACACCGGGAACGTGCGGATGTCACAGCGGCTCGAGATCGCACGCGCCCGGGACGACCCCGACGAGCTGCGCCAGATGGCGGCCCTCGCGATCGAGTGGTGGGTCGGGGCGCCCGCGCACGCCCACGCGATCGCTGCCGGCTTCCTGGCCAGGGCCGGCGACCTCGACGCCGCCCGGCGTGAGCTGGCCACCGTCGTGTCCCTTCCGGACTGGCGGACCGACCGGTCCTACCTGTGGTCGGTGTTCGTCGGCGAGCTCGTCACCGCCGCGATCGCCGTCGGCGACCACGACCTGTGCCGAGGGCTGCTGGACGACCTGCGCCCGGTGGGCGACGCCTGCGCCGTCAACGGCGCGCTGGTCTGCTTCATGGGCGCCCACGCCCACCGGCTGGGCATCCTCCACGCGGCACTCGGGGATCGGGAGCAGGCGCGCCTCCTGCTCACCGAGGCCCGCGCCGTTCACGAACGGCTGGGCGCTGCGGTCTGGGCGGCCGAGAGCGCCGCGGCACTGGCCCGGCTGGACGAGGGAGGCATCGCGCTCCGGAAGGCCGGGGGTGTGTGGGAGATCGGCTTCCGGGGACGGACCGCGACGGTGCGAGACAGCAAGGGAGTCCGGGACCTGGCCGTCCTCGTGGGCCGGCCGGGGGTCGAGGTCCCGGCGATCGAGCTGGCCGGCGGTACGGCGGTGGCTCCCGACGCGGCGACCGACCCGGTGCTCGACCGCGCCGCGCTGTCGGCGTACCGCCGCCGGCTGGACGAGCTCGACGAGGACCTGGCCGACGCCCGGGATGCCGCGGACCTGGCTCGGGTGGAGCGCGCCACCGACGAGCGCGAGCAGCTGCTCGCGGAGCTGCGCCGCAGCACACGCCCGGCCGGCACGGCCCGGACGTTCGGCGGCGACGCGGAGCGGGCGCGCAAGGCGGTCAGCGCGCGCATCCGGGACGCCATCGGCCGGATCGAGGAGGCGCTGCCCGAGCTGGGCCGGCACCTCGACCGCAGCGTCACGACGGGAGCCGCCTGCCGCTACGAGCCGCGGGACGACTGAGTCCCGCGGCCCGTGCGTCAGGCTGCCTCGGCCAGCGCCTCCGCTTCTTCGGGGACGGCCACCGGCTGCCGCTGCGGGCGCAGCACGGCGGTCGCCACGAAGAAGGCGGCCAGGCGCGAACGCGGCCGAGGTGAGGAACGCTTCGCGGGCGCCCGGGACGAACTCGCCGGGCACCGCGCCGGCGGCGTACACCGAGACGATCGCGGCCACGCCGACTGCGGCGCCGAGCTGCTGCGTGGTCTGCAGCAGGCCGGACGCGGCGCCGGCGTGCTCGGGCTCGACTCCGCTCAGCACGGTCGCGGTGACCGGCATGAACACCAGCCCGGTGGCCAGGCCGGCGATCACCATCGGCCCGAAGACCGCACCGAAGTAGGTGTCGGTCGTGCCGATGGAGCTGAGCCAGGCGTAGCCCGCGGCCAGGGCGCCGGAGCCGACCATGATCATCGTCCGCGCGCCGAGCCGGGCCGAGCAGCCGCGGCGTCACCCGCGACATCGCGAAGATGCCGAGGCTGAACGGCAGGAACGCCACGCCGGCGGCGAGCGGCCCGAACCCGAGGACCCGCTGGACGTACTGCACGACCAGGAAGAACATCGACAGGTTCGCGCCGATGACCAGGGCCATCACGGCGAGCGCGGCGACCCGGCGGCGGTTGCGCACCAGCGCCGGCTGCACCATCGGGTGCGGGTGGCGCAGCTCGGTCCGGGCGAGGACCGCGAGCAGCGCCAGGCCGAGGGCGAAGCCGCCGAGCGTGCGGGCCGAGGTCCAGCCGTGCTCGGGGGTGCCGATCAGCGCCCAGACGAGCGAGACCGCACCGAAGGTGGCGCTGACGGCGCCGACCACGTCGAAGCGTCCGGGGCGGCGCTGGGTCTCGGCGACGAAGCGGGGCGCGAGGACGAGGACGGCGATGCCGATCGGGACGTTGATGAACAGCGTCCAGCGCCACGAGCCGACATCGGTCAGCAGGCCGCCGAGCAGCAGGCCGATGGACGCGCCGCCGGACGAGACGGCGCCGAAGAGGGCGAGCGCACGGTTGCGCGCGGCCTCGTCGGGAGCGCTCGTGGTGAGCAGGGCGAGCACGCTCGGCGCGGCCAGCGCGGCACCGACGCCCTGGAGGGTGCGGGCGGCGACGAGCTGGCCGGGGGTCTGGGCGAGACCGCCCAGGGCGGAGGCGACGGTGAAGATCGCGAGGCCGGCCTCGAAGGTCTTGAGCCGGCCGAACACGTCGCCGAGCCGGCCGCCGAGCAGCAGCAGGCCGCCGAAGGCGAGCGTGTAGGCGTTGAGCACCCACGACAGGGACGCCGGGCCGAAGCCCAGGTCGGCGTCGATGCGGGGGAGGGCGACGTTCACGACCGTCGCGTCGAGCACGAGCATCAGCTGGGCGACCAGGACGATCGCGACCCCGGTGGCCGCGCGCCCGGCGTTCGGGGGCAGCTCGGTGGGGAGGTCCGTGTGCGCCCGGGTCTGGGCAGGGGAGGACTGGGAAACAGGCATGAGGATGGCGTCCTGTTCTGGTCTTGTGGACCGACGTAGACTTAGTGGAGAATATCTCCGGTTAGGTCTGCAACTATACGGAGACTGTCTCCGTTTGGCAAGGGGGGTCCGGATGCGCGCCGATGCGCAGCGCAATCGCGACCGCATCGTCGAGGTCGCTCGCACGGTCTTCCGTGAGCAGGGCTACGACGCGTCGCTCGACGAGGTCGCCAAGCGCGCCGGCGTCGGCCCCGGCACCCTCTACCGCCACTTCCCGAAGCGGGAGAACCTCCTCGACGCGATCATGCAGTCGTGGGTGGACTCGGTCGACGAGGCCGCCGAGAAGGCCCTGGCCTCCGAGGGCTCGCCCCGCGATCTCCTGCTCACCTGGTTCGAGGAGTACGTCCGGCTGATCAGCCTGCACAAGGGCGGCCCGGCCAAGATCACCTCCGCCATGGGCGACCCCGACTCGCCGATCCAGCACAAGTGCGAGGCGCTGCGTGCCGCCGGCGACCGGGTGGTCGAGCGGCTCCGTGCGGAGGACGCCCTCCGGGACGACGTCGACACCCTGCAGATCGCCCGCCTGGTCGGCGGCGTCGCCACGGTGGCCGACCAGGGCGAGCTCGACGACGCCGCCGTACGACCGTTGCTCGAGGTGGTCGCCGACGGGGTGCTGGTGCGCCGGTAGATTGGCGCCCGTGCCGCTGCCGACCCGAACCGTGCTGGACACCGTCACCGTCGCCGCCGAGGACCCCTCCCACGAGCAACCGTGGGCCGAGCTCGGCCTGAAGCCGGACGAGTACCAGCAGATCCGCGAGATCCTCGGCCGCCGGCCGACCAGCTCGGAGCTGGCGATGTACTCGGTGATGTGGAGCGAGCACTGCTCCTACAAGTCGTCCAAGGTGCACCTCAAGCAGTTCTCCGAGATCCCGCAGGAGACGCCGGTCGGCAAGATGCTGGCCGGCATCGGCGAGAACGCCGGCGTCATCGACATCGGCCAGGGCTACGCCGTCACGTTCAAGGTCGAGTCGCACAACCACCCGTCGTACGTCGAGCCCTACCAGGGCGCCGCGACCGGTGTCGGCGGCATCGTCCGCGACATCCTCGCGATGGGCGCGCGGCCGGTCGCGGTGATGGACCCGCTCCGGTTCGGCCCGCTGGACGCGCCCGACACGCACCGCGTGCTGCCGGGGATCGTCGCCGGGGTCGGCGGCTACGGCAACTGCCTCGGCCTGCCCAACATCGGCGGCGAGGCGGTCTTCGACGAGACCTACCTCGGCAACCCGCTCGTGAACGCGCTCTGCGTCGGGGTGCTCCGGCACGAGGACCTCCACCTCGCGAAGGCGTCCGGCGTCGGCAACCAGGTGATCCTGTACGGCGCCAAGACCGGCGGCGACGGCATCGGCGGCGTCTCGGTGCTCGCGTCGGAGACGTTCGACGAGGGCGGTCCGGCCAAGCGGCCGAGCGTCCAGGTCGGCGACCCGTTCATGGAGAAGCTCCTGATCGAGTGCACGCTGGAGATCTTCGCGGCGGGGCTGGTCGCGGGCATCCAGGACCTCGGCGGCGCCGGGCTGTCCTGCGCGACGTCCGAGCTCGCGTCGGCCGGCGACGGCGGCATGCACGTCGAGCTCGACCTGGTGCCGCTGCGCGACTCGACCCTCGCTCCCGAGGAGATCCTGATGAGCGAGTCGCAGGAGCGGATGATGGCGGTCGTCGAGCCCGACGACGTCAAGGCGTTCCTCGCGATCTGCGAGAAGTGGGACGTCGACGCCACCGTCATCGGCGAGGTCACCGACACCGGCCGGCTCCAGATCGACTGGCACGGCGAGCGCGTCGTCGACGTGCCGCCGCGCTCGGTCGCCCACGACGGGCCGACCTACCACCGGCCGTTCGCCCGCCCCGACTGGCAGGACGCGCTCCAGGCCGACGGCGCCGAGTCCCTGGCGCGTCCCGCGACCGGCGACGAGCTCCGCGACACGCTGCTCCGGCTGGTCGCCTCGCCCAACCTGTGCGACAAGTCGTGGATCACCGACCAGTACGACCGCTACGTCCGCGGCAACACCGTGCTCGCGCAGCCCAGCGACAGCGGCATGATCCGGGTCGACGACGAGACCAACCTCGGCGTCGCCGTCTCCACCGACTGCAACGGCCGGTTCGCCAAGCTCGACCCGTACGCCGGCGCGCAGCTCGCGCTCGCCGAGTCCTACCGCAACGTCGCGACCGGCGGCGCCACCCCGCTGGCGATCAGCGACTGCCTCAACTTCGGCTCGCCGGAGGACCCGGCGGTGATGTGGCAGTTCGCCGAGGCCTGCCGCGGGCTCAAGGACGCCTGCGCCGAGCTCGGCATCCCGGTCACCGGTGGCAACGTCAGCCTCTACAACCAGACCGGCGAGACCGCGATCCTGCCGACGCCCGTCGTCGCCGTCCTCGGCGTGATCGAGGACGTCACCAGGCGGACGCCGTCCGGCTTCGTGGCTGCCGACGAGACCGTCCTGCTCCTCGGCGAGACCCGCGACGAGCTGTCCGGCTCCGAGTGGGCGCACGTCGTGCACGGCCACCTCGGCGGCCGTCCCCCGCAGGTGGACCTCGCGGCCGAGCGGGCGCTGGCCTCGCTGCTGGTCGAGGCGGCGCGCGATTCAGTTGTCACCAGTGCCCACGACCTGTCCGACGGTGGACTGGCCCAGGCCCTGGCGGAGGCCTCCTTCCGCAACGGGGTCGGGGTCTCGGTGTCCGTCGAGGGCGACCCGTTCGTCGCTCTCTTCGCCGAGTCCGCTGCGCGCACCATCGTGACCGTGACCGCCGACAACCTGGCTGCGTTCACCGACCTCGCCGCGCGCCACGGCGTACCTCTCCAATCCATCGGCCGGACCGGCGGCGAATCCCTGGTCGTGGACGAGCTCTTCTCGGTCCCGGTCGACGAGCTGCGCGCGGCCTGGACCGCCACCCTCCCCGCCGCGTTCGCGTGAGCGCGTGCACCGGCGGACGCTGCTCGGCGGACTGGGTGCGCTCGGTCTGCTCGCCGCCTGTGGCGAGCGACTCGCCGGTGAGGCGGTCGACGCGGACGATCGCCTACGGCGACGGGCCGGAGCAGTACGCCGAGCTCACCCGGCCGGAGGTCGACTCGCGCGGCGTCGTGGTGATCATCCACGGCGGCTTCTGGAAGGCGGAGTACGACGCGTCGCTCGGCCGGCCGCTCGCGGCGTCGCTGGCGGAGCGGGGCTGGACTGCCTGGAACCTCGAGTACCGCCGGGTCGGCAACGGCGGCGGCGCGCCCGAGACGTTCGACGACGTCGCGGCCGGGATCGACGCCCTGGCCGACGTCGACGACCTCGACCTGGCGACCGTGATCGCGCTCGGCCACTCGGCCGGCGGACACCTCGCGGTCTGGGCGGCGTCGCGCGGCCGGTCCGAGCAGTGGCAGCCGGAACGGGTCCCGCTCACCGGCGTGATCTCACAGGCCGGGGTGCTGGACCTGCGCGCCGCGCACCGCGACCTCCTCGGCGGCGGTGCGGTCGAGGCGTTGCTCGGCCATCCGCCCGGCCCGGCCGACGACCGGTACGACCCGATCCGGCAGATCCCCCTCGACGTACCGGTCTGGTGCGAGCACGGCCGCGCCGACGACACCGTCCCGATCAGCCAGTCCGTCGACTACGTGGCCGCCGCGAAGGCCGCCGGCGCCGAGGCCGGGATCGTGGAGTTCGACGGCGACCACTTCGTCGTCATCGAGCCCGGGTCCGAGGTCTGGGCCCGCCAGCTGGAACTCCTCGAGCAGATGGCCTGACCGTCACACCCCGTCCGGGCAGCGGCGCGCTGTGGTCGAAGCCGTCGGCGACATACCCGTCGTACAAGGGCCGCCATGGGGTCGCCGCGTCGGCGTGCGGTCCGTCGGTCGGCGCTCCCCGCACCAGCTTGGCGAGCTCGTCGAGGCAGACGTGCCAGCCGGCGGCGTTCATGGCGGACTTGCCGGGGTCCGCGAGGACGTTGACCAGCTCGAAGCGGCAGCCGCCCTCGACCTCCTCGAGGGTGAAGTGCAGCTCGTCCTCGCCCCAGGTGAACGCCAGGTGGCGGGGCGGGTCCCAGGCCAGCACGGTGCCGCCCTCGAGACCGGGGGCGTACGGGTCGTCGGCGAACCGGATCGAGGCGCCGACCCGCTGTTCGTACTCCACCTTCGACGGGAACCACGCCGGCAGCTCGGCCGGGTCGGAGATCGCCCGCCAGACCCGCTCGACGGGATGGCGGAAGGTGCGCTCGAAACGGACGGCGGGGCGGCCGTCGTGCTGGATGTGCGTGCCGCGGTCGGTCATGGCTGGTCCTCCAGGTGCTGCTCGAGACGGTCGAGGCTGTCGTTCCACAGCCGGCGGTAGGGCGAGAGCCAGGCGTCGAGGTCCGCGATCGGGCGCGGGTCGAGTGAGTAGACCCGCCGCTGGGCGTCCTTGCGAACGGTGACCAGGCCCGCCTGCCGCAGCACCCGCAGGTGTTTCGAGGCCTGCGGCTGGGAGAGGCGGAGCCGGTCCACGATCTCGCCGACGGGCTGCTCGCCCTCGAGGAGTACGTCGAGCACGGCCCGCCGGGTCGGGTCCACGAGGGCGGTCCAGGTCTCGCTCATGCCGCCGAATATGCCTCTTGAGGAATATGCCTGTCAAGGCATGTAGCGGAATCGTCGGTCGGCCAGTCGCGGGGGCGCGGCACGCTGCGCACCGAGCGGCACAGGGTCGGGATCAGGGCGGTGACCACCGCGGCCACCAGCAGGCCGACCGTCGCGGTGGCCCCGCCGTACCGCTCGAGGAGGTAGCCGCCGAGGAGCGGCGCCAGCGGCATCACCGACATGCTGACGAACTGCATCGACGACCCGATCCGGCCCTGCAGCTCGACCGGGGTGATCGCGACCCGGTAGGACTGCGAGCCGGCGTTGCCGGCCGGGTTGAGCAGCAGGCCGAGGCAGAGCATCGCGCCGACGAGCGCCGGCGAGGACCAGAAGACCAGCGGCACCAGCAGCGGCACCCAGCTCCAGGCGACCGCGAGGGTGAGGCGGCCGGTCCGCAGCCGGTTGATGACGTACGGCGCCGCGATCGCGCCGAGGATGCCGCCGAGGCCGGCCAGCGCGTCGATGACCCCGATCGCGGCGGGATGCACGCCCTGCTCGACCAGGCGCAGGATCGCCACGAAGAACACCGCGTTGACCACGAGGTTGCTGGTGGCGCTGAACGCCATCATCGCCCGGAAGTAGGGGCGTGCCAGCACGTAGCGCAGCCCGTCGGCGAGGTCGCGGCGCATCCGGCTGGGCTCGCGGTTGGCCGGGGAGAGGTCGGTGCGCAGCCGGGACAGGGTCACGAAGGAGATCGCGAACGTGACGGCGTCGGCGACGAACGGCAGCGCCCGCGAGGCGCCGTACAGCAGGCCGCCGAGGGGGCCGCCGAGGAGGGCGGCGATGTGCTGGCGGGCCTGGGTCTGGCTGATCGCGGTCGGGAGCTCGTCGCGGCTGACGACGCTGCGCACGGCCGAGGCCTCGGCGGGGCCGAAGACGCCGGCGCCGACGCCGGTCAGGAGGGCGACGACCACGAGGTGCGGCATGGTCAGCGCGCCGGCGAGGGCCGCGGCGGCCAGCGACGCGTAGAGGACGACGCCCGACCCGCTCGCCCACAGCATCACGCGCTTGCGGTCCGAGCGGTCCACGACCACGCCCGCCGGCAGCAGCACGAGCACCATGCCCAGCGTGAACGCCGCCACCGGCAGGCCGGCCAGGATCGCCGATCCGGTCAGCGCGTAGCCGACGAGCGGGAAGACGAACATGCTCATCTGGCTGCCGAGCTGGCTCACTGCTTCTCCGACCCAGAGGGTGGTGAAGTCCTTGTTCCTGGCGAGGGTGCGGTGACCGGTCATATGCGCAACATACATTGCGCAAGTAAACGTGCGCAATAAGTGGTGCGCAATTTTGCTAGGATTCGTGGCATGCCTCGTTCCCCCCGCAAGGAGACGCCCGTCCACGACCCGACGGTGCTCCGCGCCATCGCCCACCCGATGCGGAACCGGATCCTCGGCGAGATGTCGGCGACCGGGCCGACCCGCGCAGCCGACCTGGCCCGCGACCTCGGGATCCCCGCCAACCAGGCGAGCTTCCACCTGCGCCAGCTGGCGAAGTACGGCCTGGTCGAGGAGGCGGTCGGCGCCGGCCGCGACAAGCGCGACCGGGTCTGGAAGGTGGTCGACGAGGACGGCCTGAACCTGGAGATGGCCGAGCTCGAGAAGGCACCCGGCGGCAAGGCGGCGGTGTCGGTGTACCGCCGCAACGCCTCCGCCTGGGCGCACGAGGTCGTCGACCGCGCCTACGCGCCGCACCACGAGAAGGACACCCTCCAGACGGTCAGCGAGCACTCGATCCGGCTGACCAAGGCCGAGGCGGGCCAGCTCTCCGCGGAGCTGATCGGGTGCTCGAGAAGTGGGGCGACAAGACCCGCGGCCGGGACGACGCGCGGCGTACCTATCTGCTGTTCTCGATCCTCCAGCCCTACCCCGAGCGCGCTGACCCGTCAGAAACTTTCTGACGGGTCGGCCCGAACCTTCAGGTCACTTTCCGTCCGCAATCGGACCTAGTCTGGGCCGCATGGCGAACACGAGCGGGCGGATGCTGCGGCTGCTGTCCCTGCTGCAGACCCACCGCTACTGGCCCGGGGGCGAGCTCGCCGACCGGCTCGAGGTCAGCGCGCGCACCCTGCGCCGCGACGTCGACCGGCTGCGGGAGCTCGGCTACCAGGTCGACGCCGTACGCGGGGTCGCCGGCGGCTACCAGCTGCGCGCGGGCGGGTCGCTGCCGCCGCTGCTGCTCGAGGACGAGGAGGCGGTGGCGATCGCGGTCGGCCTGCGGTCCTCGGCCGCCGGCGCCGTACACGGCATGGAGGAGTCGTCGATCCAGGCGCTGACCAAGGTGCTCTCGCTGATGCCGCCGCGGCTTCGCCGCCGGATGGACGCGCTGCAGTCGCAGACCGTGCCGGCGCCGATGCGCGGCCCGACCGTCGACGCCGGGACCCTGACCACGCTGGCGCAGGGCTGCCGGGACGACGAGCCGGTCCGGTTCGCCTACACGGCGCGCGGCGCCGAGGAGACGAAGCGGCACGTCGAACCGCACCGACTGGTCTCGATGGGTCGCCGGTGGTACCTCGTCGGCTACGACCGCGACCGGCAGGACTGGCGCAGCTTCCGGGTCGACCGGATCCGCGAGCCCGCGCTGACCGGAGCCCGATACCGCCCCCGCGAGCTGCCCGCCGAGGACGCGCTGGCGTTCGTCAGGTCCGGCATCGCCTCGATGCCCATGCGGTACGCCGTGCGCGTGCGGTTCGCCGCGCCGCCCGAGGCGATCCACGCGCTGGTCGGCAACTGGGCCACGACCGAGCCCACCGAGGACGGCTGCGTGATGACCATGAACACCGACACCCTCGACTGGCCCCTGATGACCCTGGCCGGGGTCGACGCCGACTTCACGATCGAGGACCCGCCCGAGCTGGTCACCCTCGCCGCGGCCGCCGGCCGCCGGCTCTCCCGGTCGGCGAAGTCGCCGCGGATAGGTTGACGCCATGCCCGCCCGCCTCCGCCCCGCCGACCCGGCCGCGGTCGCCGAGGCCCTCGCCCGCGAGGAGCGGACCTCCGCCGACCGGAAGCTGCTGACCAAGCACTTCCTCGCCCTGCTGACCCAGCGCGCGCCCGGGAACTCGGTCGAGGTGCGGGTCCCGCCGTACGCCGCCGCGCAGGTGGTCGCCGGCGTACGCCACACCCGCGGCACCCCACCCGCCGTCGTCGAGACCGACGCCGACACCTGGATCGCCCTCGCCACCGGCGACCTCACCTGGACCGAGGCGGAGTCGTCCGGCCGGGTCCGCGCCAGCGGCGAGCGGGCGGACCTGTCTCCCCACCTCCCGCTGGGACGTGACGGTTGAGGCGGTCGCTAGGTTGGCGACCATGAGCGATGAGATCCGCGCCAAGGTCCAGTCCGTGCTGCCGGGGATCCGGCAGGACCTCGAGGACCTGGTCCGGATCGAGTCGGTCAGTGCCGACCCGGCGCGGGCGGGCGAGGTGCAGCGGAGCGCGGAGGCGGTCGCCGACCTGCTGCGCGCGGAGAAGTTCGACTGGGTCGAGATCGTCAGCGCCGAGGGCGGCGCGCCGGCCGTGATCGGGCACAAGGCCGGGCCGGAGGGCTCACCGACGGTGCTGCTCTACGCCCACCACGACGTCCAGCCCGAGAACGACCACGCCGACTGGGACTCCCCGCCGTTCGAGCCGACCGAGCGCGACGGGCGGCTCTACGCCCGCGGCGCCGCCGACGACAAGGCCGGCATCGCGGCCCACCTCGGCGCGCTCCGGGTCTTCGGCGACGACCTGCCGGTGAGCGTCACCATGTTCATCGAGGGCGAGGAGGAGGTCGGCTCCGACACCCTGCCGGCCCTGCTGAAGGAGCACCAGGAGCGGCTCGCCGCCGACGTGATCGTGATCGCCGACTCCGGCAACTGGGACATCGGCGAGCCCGCCCTCACCACCAGCCTGCGCGGCCTGGTCCGGGTCGACGTCGAGGTGCGCACCCTCACCCACGCCGTCCACTCCGGCATGTGGGGCGGACTGGTCCCGGACTCCCTGATCACGCTGAGCCGGCTGATCGCGACCCTGCACGACGACGCCGGGAACGTCGCGGTCGCGGGCCTGCACCACGGCCCCGCCGCCGACGTCGAGTACCCCGAGGACCGGCTCCGCGCCGAGTCCGGCGCCAACCCGGGCGTCGAGTGGATCGGCGACGGACCCGGTCGTGGAGCGGCTCTGGACCCGCCCCTCGCTCAGCATCACCGGACTCGACGCCCCCAAGGTCGACGGCGCCAGCAACACGCTGGTCCCCGCGGCCCGAGCCAAGATCTCGATGCGGATCGCGCCCGGCGACACCACCGCGAACGCCGTCGACTGCCTGCGCCGCCACCTCGAGGCACAACGTCTCCTGGGGCGCCGAGCTCACCGTCACGGTCGTCGACACCGGCGAGCCGACCGCCATCGACGCCACCGGTCCGGCGTACGACGCCGCACGCGCCGCGTTCGCCGAGGCCTGGGACGGCACCGAGCCGGTCGACATGGGCGTGGGCGGGTCGATCCCCTTCATCGCCGAGTTCCTGGAGGCGTTCCCCCAGGCCAGCGTCCTGGTCACCGGGGTCGAGGACCCCGACACCCGCGCCCACGGCGCCAACGAGGGCCTGCACCTCGCCGAGTTCGAGCGGGTCGTGCTGGCCGAGGCGCTGCTGCTCGACAAGCTCGGCAGCCGCTGACCCCGGGGCGGACCGCTCCGAATCACTCTGCGAACGCCCTTCCGCCGTCACGCGCGCGCATGACAGGCTCGGCTGCGGGAGGGAGCCCGGCGCCTCGTCTCGGGGCCAGAGCTCTCGGAGGACAACTCAATGCCAGAAACACCGCTCGCCGTCGGGCGACGCAGCTTCCTGGGGTACGTCATCGGCGGCGCCACGCTCATCGCCGGCCGCCGACCTGCTCGTCGCGCCCCACGCCACGGCCGCGAGTCCCCACGCGTCCCGCAGCCGGCCGAGCTCTACGACCTCAACGACTTCCTCACCGACGCCACGCCGGCCGACCGCCAACCTGGTCACGGTGACCATCAACGAGGACGGCACCGCGTCCTTCGCCCTGCCCCGGGCCGAGGTCGGGCAGGGCATCACCACCTCCACCGCCATGCTGATCGCCGAGGAGCTCGGCCTCCCGGTCGACCGGGTGCACGTCACGCTGGCCGACGCCCGCCCCGAGCTGCGTCTGGAACCAGCTCACCGGCGGCTCCAACACCACCATCTCCACCTACACCCCGATCCGGGTCGCCGCCGCCGTCGCCATGGGCGCGCTGCTCGACGCCGCCGCGATCCAGCTCGGTGACACCGTCGAGAGCCTGAGGCGCCAAGGGCGGCGTGATCTCCGCGCCCGACGGCTCGAGCGTGACGTACGGCGAGCTGGCCGACGCGCGCCGCCAGCGCGACGACGCGCGGCGGTCGAGGTCGAGCTCAAGGACCGCACGCGACTTCGACGTCGTCGGCACGCCGCAGAGCCGCGTCGACGCGCTCGGCAGCCGTGACCGGGCGCAAGACAGTTCGCCACCGACCTGCGACGTCCCGGGCGCGCTCCCGACGATGGTGTGCCGGCCGCCGACGCTCAACGGCACGCCGGTCGCAGGTCCGCAACCGCGCCAGGTGCTGCGCGATGCCCGGCGTCACCGACGTCGCCATCGTCGACACCGGCGTCGCCGTCCGCGCCGAAGACCTTCGGCCAGTGCATCGACGCCGTCCGTGCGCTCGACGTCGAGTGGGCGGACGGCCCGGTCGCCGGGCAGTCCGACGCCGACATCCTGGCCGGGCTGAAGGCCGCCGAGCTCCCGCTGCTGGCGCCGCCCGACAACCCGCTCGCGCGGACGGTCACCGCCGACTTCACGTTCTACTTCCGCAGCAACTCCGCCATGGACACCAACTCCGCGATCGCCGACGTGCGCGCCGACGGTGCCACGATCTGGGCCGGGCTCAAGTCGCCGATCACCGCCCAGGAGACCATCGCCGCCGAGCTCGGCCTGACGCCCGGACCAGGTCACCGTCCACGTCGTCGACGGCGGCGGATCGTTCGGCCGCCGGCTGTTCTTCGACGCCGCGCTCGAGGCCGCGAAGATCTCGCAGGCGATGGGCAAGCCGGTCAAGCTGATGTGGCACCGCGCCGACGACGCCCGGGTCGGCCGCGGCCACCCGATGTGCACGTCGCGGATCGCGGCGACGTACGCTCGGCAACGAGGTGCTCGCCTTCCAGCAGGCGCACACCAGCATCGAGACCGACTTCCGGCACGGCCTCGGCGAGCTGATCTCCGCCAAGGCCGCCGACCTGCCGACCGGGCTCGGCAACCTCGGCTTCGCCGAGACGATCTTCGCGCTGACCCAGGAGGTCCCCTACGACTTCGGTGTCGTCGGCCAGACCCTGGTCGAGACCGACGACCGGTTCAACACCGGCAGCATGCGCAACATCTACTCGCCCGACGTCCGCGCCGCCGGCGAGCTGGTCGTCGACCTGCTCGCCGAAGAAGATGGGCAAGGACCCCTACCAGTTCCGGCGGAGCCACCTGCGCAACGACCGGGTCCGCGCCGTCCTCGACGCCGTCGCCGAGGCCGGCGACTGGGGCCGGTCGATGCCAGCCGCGCACCGCGCAGGGCATCGCGATCCACAAGGAGTACAAGGGCGCCAGCGCCTGCCTGGTCGAGATCGACTGCCGGCCCGAGACGGTCGACCGGCAGGTCCGCGACGGCGTCACCGGACCCCGGGTGACGAAGGTGGTGTTCGCGATCGACGTCGGGCTCGTCAGTCAACCCGCGCGGCCTCGAGGCCCAGATGCAGGGCGGGATCAACGACGGCATCGCGCTCGCCCTCACCTCGAGCATGCACCTGCGCGACGGGCACTTCCTCGAGGCCAGCTGGGACAACTACTTCTACACGCGGCAGTGGAACGCCCCGCCCGACGTCGAGGTGATCGTGATGCCGTCCGACAGCGGCGCAGCCCGGGCGGCGCCGGCGAGGCCGGTGTCGCGGCGACGTTCGCGGCCGTCGCCTGCGCCTACGCCCGGGCGACCGGCACAGGTGCCGACGTACTTCCCGATCAACCACCGCGACCCGCTCGCGTTCACGCCCAAGCCGTATCGTCCCGCCGATCCCGCCGTCGCCGACCAACGGCCTCAAGCTGACGCTACTGAGGAGCCAGCCCATGCCCCGACAGACCTTCATCCTCAACGGCGAGCCGGTGACCGTCGACGTCGCCGACGACGTCCGCGTGCTCTGGGTGCTCCGCGACCTGCTCGGCGTCACCGGCCCCAAGTACGGCTGCGGCATCAACGTCTGCAAGGCGTGCACGTCGCACGTCAACGGCGAGGCGTTCAACCCCTGCTCGGTGCCGGGTCGGCGACCTCGACGCCGGACGACGAGGTGACCACCATCGAGGGCCTGCCCGACACCGTCGGCCAGCGACCTGCACCCGATGCAGGAGGCCTGGCTGGACCGCGACGTCGCGCAGTGCGGCTACTGCCAGCCCGGCCAGATCATGGCCGCGGTCGCGCTGGTGCGGAAGGCCCGCCGCGAGGGCCGCTCGATCACCGACGCCGACCTCGACGGCATCCGCAACATCTGCCGCTGCGGCACCTACACCCGGATCCGCGAGGCGATCCTGGCAGGGCGAGCAGCCGGATGTGATCAGCCGAGGTCAGGCGGCGGCGGGCAGGTGGACGGTGAACGTGCTGCCCCGGCCCAGGTCGGAGCGGACGTCGATCCGGCCGCCGTGCCGCTCGACGATCCGCTGCACGATGGTCAGCCCCAGGCCGGTGCCGGGCTCGGCGACGGCCTCCGGGTTGGTCGAGCGGAAGAACTCGCTGAACAGGTGCTGCTGGTCGGCCTGCGAGATGCCGATGCCCTGGTCGGTGACCGCAGCACGACCTGGTCGTCCTCGCTCGACAGCGAGACCGTGATCGACCGGCCGTCGGGGGTGTACTTGATCGCGTTGCTGACCAGGTTCGCGCAGATCCGGTCGAGCTCCTCGGGGTCGCCCATCGCCAGCAGCGGCCGGTCGGGGGCCTCCACGCGGATCTCCAGCGCCTTGCGCTGCGCCGCGACCGAGGACAGGTCGAGGACCTCGTCGAGGACGCGGTGCAGGTCGACCGGCACCGGGATCATCGGGTAGTTCGGGTCGCCGACCTTCGACAGCAGCAGCAGGTCGTCGATGACCCGGCCGAGCCGCACCGCGCCGCGGTCCATGGCGTTGAGCGAGCCCAGCATCTGCTCGGTCAGCCCGGGCGCGCTCTCGAGGATCTCGAGGTGGCCCGTGATGGCGGTGAGCGGGTTCTTGAGCTCGTGCGACGACGGTCGCGATCAGCTGGCTCTTGTAGGTGTCGAGGGCCTGCAGCTCCTCGACCAGCCGGTGCTCGCGCTCGAAGGTGCGGGCGTTGAGGATCGCGCGGCCGAGGTCGTGGCCGATGTCGGCGGCGGCCGCCGCCTCGTCCTCGGTCCAGTCGGGCTGGCCGGGCGCCCGGGTCAGCACCAGGTTGCCCAGGCACTCCGGGCCGGCGCCCAGCGGCGCGAACAGGATCGAGGAGATGCCGATGCTGGCGAGGAAGGCCAGGATCAGCTCGCCCTGCGCCTCGGTGATGGTGTCGCCGAACGGCTGGTCGCGGGTGACGATCTCGACCTGCTGGATCGCCCAGGCGCGACGGGCGGCCGACTCGGCGATCCCGACCAGCTCGTCCGGCAGCGAGATCCAGCTGCCGTCGGAGGAGTAGATGGCGCCGGTGCCGTGGCCGTCCTCGTCGAAGGTCTGGATCCACATGCCGTGGGCCTGGAAGCCCTCGACCAGCGCCTGCTGGCAGTCGGCGAGCACGCTGTCGAGGCTGAGCTGGGCACTGGCGGTGCGGACGATCCTCCGGGCCGCCTCGGCGAGCCGGACCTTCTCCGCGAGCGACTCCCGCTCGAGGGTGGTGACCACGGCGCGGCCGGCCTGCTCGGCGTACGTCTGGAGGACGCGGCGCTGGGCCGCGTCGGGGCGCTTGCCGTTCGACGGGCAGGTCGATGGCGAGCGTCCCGCGGAGCACGCCCTCCTTGTCGCGCAGCGGCGCGATCAGGAGGTCGAGCGGGTGCCACGCGTCGGGGTCGTCGATCGGCGTCGACGTCGGGGACCCAGCCCCAGGTCTCGCCGGCCGTCGGGTCGAGCCGCTCGTGCGGGACGAACCGGAGCAGGCCCCACTCGTCGGCCTTCTCGATCTCGGTCATCAGCTGGTCGACGGGAGTACGGCGCCCCTGGAGCTCGATCCGGGCCTCGTCGCTGCCCGCGACCGCCATCACCTCGAGCTTGCCGTCCTCGCGGGCGACGCTGATCGCGGCGACGCCGAAGCCGGCGAGGTCGGTCACACCCTCGGCGATCAGCTGCAAGGCGTCGCGCGAGGGACCCTCCGACCAGATGGGTCGGACGGCAGGCGTGTGGTCGTCGGCTTCCCGAGACATGAGTTGTGGCACCTCCCCGTGGCGGCACCCATGTTACTGATCCGGCCGGTTTCCGGGACAGGTTCGGGAAGACCGGGACGGCGAATCTGCCAGACCGCCGCGGGCCCGTAGACTCGCACCCGTGCACCAGCCCCCCAGGACGCGCACCCGTGGCGACGGTCGTCTGACCGCAGCGCTCGACCCCCAGGACAGTGGCCCGCAGGACGCCTGCGGCGTCTTCGGCGTCTGGGCTCCGGGCGAGGACGTCGCCAAGCTGACCTACTTCGGCCTGTACGCGCTGCAGCACCGCGGCCAGGAGTCCGCCGGGATCGCGGTGAGCAACGGCCGGCAGATCCTGGTCTACAAGGACATGGGCCTGGTCTCGCAGGTCTTCGACGAGACCACCCTCGCCTCGCTCAACGGCCACCTCGCGATCGGCCACTGCCGCTACTCCACCACCGGGGCCAGCACCTGGGAGAACGCCCAGCCGACCTTCCGCCCGACCGCCGACGGCTCGATCGCGCTCGGCCACAACGGCAACCTGATCAACACCGCCGAGCTGTCCAAGCTCGTGGTCGACCTGCCCGGGCCCGCCGACGAGCTGGACCTGCACACCCGCCCTCGGCAGGAGACCACCAACGACACCAGCCTGGTCACCGCGCTGCTCGCGCACCACCCCGACACCTCGCTGGAGCAGCGGGCGCTCGAGGTGCTGCCGGCGCTGCGCGGCGCCTTCTGCTTCGTCTGGATGAACGAGGACTCCCTCTACGCCGCCCGCGACCCGCAGGGCATCCGCCCGCTCGTGCTGGGCCGGCTCGACCGCGGCTGGGTCGTCGCGAGCGAGGACGCCGCGCTGGCCACCATCGGCGCCAGCGTCGTCCGCGAGGTCGAGCCGGGCGAGATGATCGTGATCGACGAGAACGGCCTCCGCTCGCACCGCTTCGCCGAGCCGCAGCCGAAGGGCTGCGTGTTCGAGTACGTCTACCTCGCCCGCCCCGACGCCACGATCAGCGGCCGCAGCGTGCACGAGGCGCGGGTCGAGATGGGTCGCGAGCTGGCCCGCCAGTTCCCCGTCGAGGCCGACCTCGTCATGCCGGTCCCGGAGTCGGGCACGCCCGCCGCGGCCGGGTACGCCGAGGAGAGCGGCATCCCGTTCGGGCAGGGCTTCGTCAAGAACGCGTACGTCGGCCGCACCTTCATCCAGCCCAGCCAGACGCTGCGCCAGCTCGGCATCCGGCTGAAGCTCAACGCGCTGGAGCACATGATCCGCGGCAAGAAGATCGTCGTGGTCGACGACTCGATCGTCCGCGGCAACACCCAGCGCGCCCAGGTCCGGATGCTGCGTGAGGCCGGTGCGCTCGAGGTGCACGTCCGGATCTCCAGCCCCCCGGTGAAGTGGCCGTGCTTCTACGGCATCGACTTCGCCACCCGCGCCGAGCTGATCGCCAACGGGCTCGACGTCGACGAGATCGCCTCGAGCGTCGGCGCGGACAGCCTCGGCTACATCTCGCTGGAGGGCATGGTCGAGGCGACCGGGCAGACCTCCGAGCGGCTCTGCCAGGCCTGCTTCACCGGCCAGTACCCCATCGACCTGCCCGACGAGAGCCTGCTGGGCAAGCACCTGCTCGAGGCGTCGCTGGTGTCCGAGTCGCTGCCCCTCCTCAACAACCCCTGACCTCAACAACCCCAGCCCCAGGAGCGTCCGTGACCGATCCCGCCGACCGCACCTCCGAGGGCGCCTACGCCGCTGCCGGCGTGTCGATCGAGGCCGCCGACAAGGCCATCGAGCTGATGAAGGTCTGGGTGGACAAGGCCCGCCGCCCGGAGATGATCGGCGGCCTGGGCGGGTTCGCCGGGTTGTTCGACGCCTCCGTGCTCAAGCGCTACGACCGGCCGCTGCTCGCCACCTCGACCGACGGGGTCGGCACCAAGGTGGCCATCGCCCAGGCGATGGACGTGCACGACACGATCGGGTTCGACCTGGTCGGGATGGTCGTCGACGACCTCGTGGTGTGCGGCGCGGAGCCGCTGTTCATGACCGACTACATCGCCACCGGGCGGGTCGTGCCCGAGCGGATCGCCGCGATCGTGAAGGGCATCGCCGAGGCCTGTGTCGAGGCCGGCTGCGCCCTGGTCGGCGGCGAGACCGCGGAGCACCCCGGCCTGCTCGGCCCCGACGAGTACGACGTGGCCGGCGCGACGACCGGGGTGGTCGAGGCCGACCGGCTGCTCGGCCCGGGCCGGGTCCGTCCCGGTGACGTCGTGATCGCGATGGAGGCGAGCGGCCTCCACTCCAACGGCTACTCCCTGGTCCGCCACGTGCTGCTCGCTCCGTCCGATCGTGGGGGCGCCGGCTGGGCGCTGGACCGCGACGTGCCCGAGCTCGGCCGGCCGCTCGGCGAGGAGCTGCTCGTCCCGACCCGGATCTACGCCAAGGCCTGCCTCGACCTGGCCGACCGCACCGACACCCACGCCATGTCACACGTCACCGGTGGCGGGCTCGCGGCCAACCTCGAGCGGGTGCTCCCGGTCGAGCTGGCGGTCACCATCGACCGCGGCACCTGGACCCCCCAGCCGGTGTTCGACCTGGTGCGCCGCGTGGGCGACGTACCCCAGCCGGACCTGGAGGCGACCCTCAACTGCGGCGTCGGGATGGTCGCGCTGACCCCTCCCGACGACGCCGACACCGCCGTCGAGGTGCTCGCGGCGCACGGAGTCCGGGCCTGGGTGGCCGGCGAGGTCCGGGTCGATGCCGAGCGGGGTGGCCGGGTCG
The DNA here is from genome assembly GCA_963803235.1 of uncultured Actinomycetota bacterium. Taxonomy (GTDB): domain Bacteria; phylum Actinomycetota; class Actinomycetes; order Propionibacteriales; family Nocardioidaceae; genus Nocardioides. Next base: position 288,049 of record CAWDLL010000005.1, on the reverse strand, counting down.
AGCTGGTGGGTCAGCACCCCGGTTGGTGACCCCTGGGGCTGCTGGGCCGTGATTTCGGTCCCGCCACGCGAACTTTTCGGTATGGGTGTGCGGGAACAGCCGGGCAGCAGGTAGCGTTGGCCCCACGAGATAACTGTTGAGAAGTCCGGGACCCCGCCGATGGGTCTGGGTCCCGGCCGAGCGTGCGAGGGGGCTGACCCTATGGGGCGCGGCCGAGCGAAAGCCAAGCAGACGAAGGTCGCCCGCGACCTGAAGTACCGCACTCATGAGACGGACTTCGGGGCGCTGGCCAGCGAGCTGCACGGCGAGAAGAAGACAGACACCGACCAGGCCGACTCGCCGGACGAGTACGACGACTGGTCGGACTACGCCGAACCTCGTCGCGACTGACTCCTGCGGCAGTGACCGCGCATTTCCCTGGTTAACCAGGGAAATGCGCTCTTGGCTTGGGAAACTTCCTTGGCCAAGTGACAGTTTCCCTGGTTAACCAGGGATTTGGGCGCGCTCAGCCCTTGAGCCAGATGCCGCGCAGGCGACCCACGTCGCGCATCCGCCGCTCGGCGAGCCGGTCGGCGGCGACGGCCGGGGGCACGCCCTCGGCAGCGGCCAGCTCGAAGACCCCCAGGGTGGTCTCGAAGATGCCGCTCGCCCGCTGCTGGGCGCGGTCGAAGGAGAAGCCCTCGAGCTCGTCGGCGACCTGGATCAGGCCGCCGGAGTTCACGCAGTAGTCGGGGGCGTAGAGCACGCCCTTCTCCTCGAGCATCTTCTCGACGCCGGGGTGGGCGAGCTGGTTGTTGGCCGCGCCGCAGACGATCTTCGCCGACAGCACCTCGACCACGTCGTCGGTCAGCGCCGAGCCGAGCGCGCACGGGGCGTAGACGTCGAGCTCCGAGGCCACCAGCTCGTCGGTCGAGCCGACCACGGCGACCTGCGGGAACTCCTGCGCGGATCCGGTCGATCGAGGGCTGGAAGACGTCGGTGACGACGACGGCCGCGCCGTCCTCGACCAGGTGCCGCACCAGGTGCCGGCCGACCTTGCCGATGCCGGCCACGCCGACGGTCCGGCCGGCCACGGTGGGAGCACCCCACGCGTGCTGTGCCGCGGCGCGCATGCCCTGGAACACGCCGTACGCCGTGAGCACCGAGCTGTCGCCCGCGCCGCCGTGGGCGACGGTGCGCCCGGTGACGTAGTCGCACTCGCGGGCGATGTGGTCCATGTCCTCCGAGAAGGTGCCCACGTCGCAGGCGGTGTAGTAGCGCCCGTTCAGGGACTGCACGAACCGGCCGTAGGCCCGGAGCAGCGCCTCGGACTTCAGCGTGGCCGGGTCGCCGATGATGACGGCCTTGCCGCCGCCGAGGTCGAGCCCGGCGAGCGCGGCCTTGTAGGACATGCCGCGCGAGAGGTTGAGGACGTCCTGGACCGCGTCGGCGGTGGAGGAGTACGGGTAGAAGCGGGTGCCGCCGAGGGCCGGGCCCAGCGCGGTGGAGTGGATCGCCACGATGGCCCGCAGGCCGGTGGCGGGGTCGTTGGCGAAGACGACCTGTTCGTGCTCGGCTCCGAGCTCGAACACGTCCGCGGAGGTGCCAGACATGGGGTGCCCACTTTCTGTTCTGTCGTGCCACGGGGTGGGTGGCGGTTCCCGGACGCGCAGGGGTGGCGCGCGCCCGGACCTCCAGCGTAGGGCGCCCGGGTGGTTACTCAGAAGTCAGCGGAGCTGTGTCGCGGCGGCGTACGACGCACCGAAGGCCGCCGCACAGGCGGCCAGGCAGATCAGCGCCCAGGCCCACGCCGACATCCGGCGGGCCGGCGCCGGGGTGGCCTGACCGTCCCTGATGTACAGCGTCTCCGGCTCCATCGACGTGCTCCGGATGCCGGCCTCCGGGACGGCCTGTCGGAGCGCCCGCGCAAAGGACTCGATGTCCGGCCACCGGTCGGCCGGGTCGGGCGCGAGCGCGCGCATCAGCACGTCGTCGAGCTCGGCCGGGACGTCGGCCAGCGACGCGGCGCGCGGCGGCAGCCCCGCCGTCGCCAGCTCGGAGATCCCGCCGTCGCGGACCAGCCGGCCGGTGACCATCTGGTAGGTCACCGCCCCCAGCGCGTGCACGTCGGCGCGGGCGTCGATGCCGGTGCCGCGCGCCTGCTCGGGCGCCATGTACGCGGGCGTACCGACGACCTGGGTCAGCCCGCTCGCGTGCAGCATCGCCTTGGCGACGCCGAGGTCGGCGACCAGCACCCGCTCGTGCTCGCCGGTGTCCCCGCGGAGCAGGAGGTTCTGCGGCTTGATGTCGCGGTGCACGACACCCTGGGCGTGCAGCACCGCCAGGCCCTGCGCCGCCTGCCAGGCGAGGTTGACGGCCCGGGCGACGGGGAGCGGCCGGTCCGGCTGGAGCAGGGTGGCGAGCGAGCCGCGGTCGGCGTAGGTCATCACGAAGTACGGCGTGCCGTCGGCCTCGCCGATGTCGTAGACCCGCACGATGTGGTCGGAGTCGGCCCGGCGCAGGATCCGCGCCTCCTCCAGGAACCGCTCCCGGACGTCGAGCCGCTGCGCCCAGTTCTCCGCGAGGGCCTTGACCGCGACGTCGGAGCGCAGCTCGCCGTCGTGGTAGAGCCAGACGGTCGCGAACCCACCCGCCCCGATCCGGTCCACGCGCTGCAGGCGACCGAGACGCTCGGGGAGGGACACCCTCGGTATTGTGCCGCACGAGACACACCAGCCTCGGGAGGAACAGTGGCAGACGAGCCGGACGTCGAGGCCCTCGCCCGCCGCGCTGCCGACGGGGACCAGTCCGCCCTCGACGAGCTGCTCGCCGCGATCCAGCCGCGGGTCCGCCGGATCTGCGGGCGGATGCTGCTCTACCCCGAGGACGCCGAGGAGGCGACCCAGGACGCCCTGATGTCGGTGGCGACCAAGATCGACCGGTTCGAGGGGCGCAGCCGGTTCACCACCTGGCTGCACGCGGTGGCCTCCAACAGCGCCCGGTCGACGTACCGGTCACTGAAGCGTCGCTCCGCCGAGCAGACCACCGACCTGCTCCCGGCGACCCAGGCCGACCCGCGGACCACGAGCGTCATCGCCGGCAGCCGCCTCGACCTGCTCGAGGCCCTCGACACGATCGGTGCGCGGCACCCCGAGCTGGTCGAGCCGCTGGTGCTGCGCGACGTCCAGGAGCTGGAGTACGCCGACATCGCGGGCCTGCTGGACATCCCGCTCGGCACGGTGAAGTCGCGGATCCACGCCGCCCGCAACGCGGTCCGGCCGTTGCTGACCGTCACCGACTGAGCGCGGATGGGCGGGTCAGAGCCCGCCGTCGCGCAGCTCGCCGAGCGCCGCCAGCCCGCGGTCGAGCTCGGCCTGCAGGGTCGCGAGCAGGTCGTCCGCGCCGTCGGTGGTGCCGGTGTCGCCGAGGTTCTCCAGCGCGAAGGCCGCCTCGCCGATGAGCGGCAGGCCCAGGTTGGCGGCGCTGCCCTTGAGCTTGTGGGCGGTGGCGACCAGTGCGGTGGCGTCGGCCGCCTCGACGGCCGCCCGGATCTCCCCGAGCTGCTCCGGGGCGTGCGCGGTGAAGTTGGCCGACGCGCGGTCGAAGAGGCTGGTCCCGTCGCGGCGCATCGAGTCGAGCATGCGCATCCGCTCCAGGTCCACGATGTCGTTCATGTTCGGCTCCCGAGCAGGTGAGGTGTGGGCAGGTGGGTGTCGGTCCTCGTCGATCCATTGGCGGAGCGCCCGGAACAGGCGGGCCGGGTCGACAGGCTTGGTGAGGAAGTCGTCCATCCCGGCGGCGAGGCAGCGTTCCTTCTCGCCCTCCAGCGCCGAGGCGGTCATGGCGATGATCGGGACGTGCGCGCCGTCCCTCTCGCGGGCCCGGATCGCGCGGGTGGCGTCGAACCCGTCGAGCCGGGGCATCCGGCAGTCCATCAGCACCGCGGCGTACCCGTGGTCGCCGGCGAGCGCGTCGACCGCGCCGATCCCGTCGGCGACGACGTCGGCGGCGTAGCCGGCACTCTCGAGCAGGCCGGTGGCCACCATCTGGTTGACGTGGTTGTCCTCGACGACGAGGACCTTCGGCCCGGAGCCCGACGCCGGTGCGTTGCCCGGCGCGGCCTGCTCGACCAGCTCGTCGGTGGCGATCGCGTCGACCAGGCTGTCGAACAGCTCGGAGTGGCGCACCGGCTTGGTCAGGCACTGGGCAACCCCGGCCGCGCGCGCCGCGTCCTGGTCGACGTGGTGGCTGGACGAGAGCAGCAGCAGGTGCAGGCGGCGGTCGGCCGTCCCGGCCCGGATGGCGCGGGCCAGGGCCAGCCCGTCGATGTCGGGCAGCAGCATGTCGAGCACCGCCACCTCGAACGGGTCTCCGTCCGCCGCCGCGGTGCGCAGGGCGGTCATCGCCTCGTCGGCGGAGGCGACCGAGACCGGTTCCATGTCCCACGCCGACAGCTGCTCGTCGAGGATCAGCCGGTTGGTGGCGTTGTCGTCGACGACCAGCACGCGACGGCCGCGCAGGATGCCGGGGTCGGCGTGGTCGACGCGGCGCGGCGGTGCGCTGGTGGCCCGGGCGAAGGTGGCGGTGAAGGTGAACGTGCTCCCCTTGCCGAGCTCGCTGGTCACGGCGATGTCGCCGCCCAGGGCGGTCACCAGCTGTCGGGAGATGGCCAGGCCGAGGCCCGTGCCGCCGTGCTCGCGGGTGGTGGACGGGTCGGCCTGGGTGAACGCATCGAAGAGTCGCGGCTGGTGCTCCGGCTCGATCCCGACCCCGGTGTCGGCGACGTCGACGATCAGCACGACGGTCTCGTCGGTCTCGTCCTGCACCCTGGCCCGGATCGACACCTCGCCGGTCTCCGTGAACTTGACCGCGTTGGAGCCGAGGTTGGTGAGCACCTGACCGAGCCGGCCGGGGTCGCCACGGAGGTAGTCGGGGACGTCGGGGTGGCAGGCGACGAGGAGCTCGAGACCCTTGTCGTGGGCGGGGCCGCTGAGCACGTCGGCGGTCTTGTCGAACACCGAGCGGACGTCGAAGTCGACGGCCTCGAGCTCGAGCTTGCCGGCCTCGATCTTGGACAGGTCGAGGATGTCGTTGATGATGCCGAGCAGGGTGAGCCCGGCCCCCTGGAGCCCTTCGGCCAGCCGGCGCTGGTGGCTGTCGAGCTCGGTGCGGAGGAGCAGGTCGTTGAGGCCGATGACGCCGTTCATGGGCGTGCGGATCTCGTGGCTCATCGTCGCCAGGAACTCCGACTTCAGCCGGGACGCCTCCATCGCCTGGTCGCGGGCGATGGCCAGCTGGGCGGCGCTCGCCTCGCGCTGCGCGACCTGCCCGAGCTGGCCGGCGATCTGCTCGATGAGCGTGCGGGAGTTCTCGTCGGGCGGGACCTCGTCGGCCAGCAGCTCGACCACGCACGTCGTCTCGCCGTCCAGCAGCACCGGCATCGCGAGGATCGTGTGGGTGTCCTCGTGCCCGGGTGGCGAGGCCAGCTCGACCTGCTTGGACCGCCGCGCCCGCTCGGCGACCTCGGGGTCGGGGTCGGGAAGCCACGTGGCCGACGGGTGCCGGAGCTCGACCGGCTCGCCCACGCCGCCGGCATCCGTGCGGTAGATGCACATCGGCTGCCAGGTCGTGAACTCGGGTACGCCGATCGCGGCCAGCTGGACGGCCTCGTCGAGGCTGTTGGTCTGGTTGGCGGCGGTGGCCATCGTCTGCAGCAGGAACAGCCGGCGGGTGGCCTCCGACGCGTTCTGGTCGGAGAGGACCCGGTCGGTGATGTCCTGCGCGGTGCCGCCCATCGTCAGCGGGGCGCCGTCCGGCGCCCGCACGACCCGGCCCAGCCCCCGCACCCAGCGGACCTCGCCGCTGGCGCGGACGATCCGGCCGTCCCAGGCGAACTCGTCCTCGCCCGCGAAGATCGACGCGACGGCGGCCTCGACCGTGGGCCGGTCCTCGGGGTGGATGAACTCGAGGAACGCCGCGTAGGTCGCCTCGAACTTGTCGGGGTCGACGTCGTAGATGCGGTAGAGCTGGTCGGACCAGATCACGGTGTCGGTGGTGACGTCCCACTCCCAGCTGCCGATCTGCGCGATGGCCTGGGCGGTGGCCAGCAGCTGCTCGCGTCCGCGGAGCGTGTCGAGGACCGCCTTCTGAGAGGTGTGCTCGGAGACCCGATGCAGCCAGCCGATCCGGCGGCCGTCGTCGTCGCGCACCGGGCTGTGGCTGATCACCACCCAGATGCTGGTGCCGTCGGGCCGGTGGAGCAGGGACTCGGCGTCGTCGCCGCCCTCGTCGTCCTCCGGCGCCGCGTCGAGCTCGGCGAGATGCTCGCCGGAACTGCGCACGACCGGCCTCGTCGAGACTGTCGAAGGCGGAGAAGCCGACCACGTCCTCGGGTTCGCGCCCCAGGATCTCGGCCATGCGTCGGTTCGCGAAGGTGGTGACCCCGTCCGAGTCGAACATCCACAGCCCGTCGCGGGTCGACTCGACCACGCGACGATAGACGTCGGACTCCTGCATGCCACCTCCTCCTCTTTCCACATCCTCCACCGTAAACGGCTGGGAGGCGCGGATGTTCCGCCGCGGGGCGCCGCGGCTCAGCGACGGCGTACGGCGAGCACCGTGACGTCGTCGTGGAGGGAGGTGTCGGCGAGGGTGGCCAGGCCGGTGACGAGCTCGGTGAGCGGACGGTCGCGGAGCTCGACCGCGCGGTCCCGGAGCGCGGCGATGCCCTCGTCGAGGTCCGCACCGCGGGTCTCCACGACGCCGTCGGTCACCAGCAGCACGATCGAGCCCTTCTGGGTCTGCGTCGTGCCGGTGCCGCGGGTGACGCCGGGCTCGATCCCGAGCGGGATCCCGGTGCCGGTGCCGAGGGTCTCGGTGGTGCCGTCGGGGTGCACGACGATCGCCGGCACGTGTCCCGCGACGCACAGGTGGAGGTCGCCCGTGACGGGCTCGAACAGCGCCGCGACCGCGGTGACGAACTGGTCGGGTGCGTCGCGCACCAGCAGCTCGTCGGCGAACGCGAGCAGGTTGCCGGGCCACGGGTCCACCGTGATCAGGCCGCGCAGGCCGGCGCGGACCCGGATCATCGTGGTCGCCGCCCGGACCCCTCGGCCCATGACGTCGCCGACGATCATCGCCAGCTGTCCGCCGGGTGTGGTCACGGCGTCGTACCAGTCGCCGCCCACGTGCTCGAGCTCGTCGCCGCCCGGCGCGTAGTGGACGGCCATCTCGAAGGCCTCGCTGAACGGCAGCGGGCTCGCCGCCAGACTGAGCTGGAGGTGCTCGGCGATGTCGGCGGTCCGCGCCATCAGGTGCGCCCGCTGGGCCGCCGCTCGGCACTGCGCGGCCAGCCCGTCGAGCAGGACCTGGTCGGGCAGCGGCAGCTGGTCGTAGTCCTCGAGCGCGAGGTCGCGGCCGCTGCGCACCTCGGTGAGCTGCTCGGGCACGGCCAGCGCGGCCTGCTTGCCGAGCAGGAGGCTGAACTCGCGCAGGTGCGAGACCAGTGCCTCCTCCACCTGACGCATCGTGGCGGCGCCGGAGAAGTCGGCGGTCACGTCGAGCAGCAGCTCCGTACGCCGCGTGGCGAGGTGCTGCGCGGTGTGCGCCGCCTCGAGTGCGCGCTCGATCTCCCGCTCCTCGGTGACGTCGCGCAGGCAGCCGATGGTCCCGGTCGGGTTGCCGTCGGCGTCCGTCGTGACCTGGCCCCACGACTCGATCGACCGCACGGTCTTCCCGTCGGGCCAGACCACGCGGGTGCGCAGGACGTAGGAGGAGCGCTCGTCCATCGCCTTGTTGACGATCTCGAGCACCTCGGGCACGTCGTCGGGGTGGATCCCGCCCAGCCACGCCTCGAAGGTGCGCGGGAAGGTGCCCGGCCGGTAGCCGAAGATCGCCTCGAGCTTCTCGTCCCAGACCACGTCACCCGTGGCGATCTCCCACTGCCAGGTCCCGAGCTGCGCGGCCTCGTGGGCGAGCCGCAACCGCTGCGTGTTGGCGTCGGCGTCGGCCGTGGCGTGCCGCTGGTCGGTGATGTCCTCGCAGAAGACGACCAGCCCGGCGACCTCGCCACCCGGAGCGAGCAGCGGGGTGGCGATGACCGCCCCCACGAAGCTGGTCCCGTCGGCGCGGTGCACCCGGAGGTCGCCGCGCCACAGCTGCCCGCCGAGGACCTGGGTCAGCGCGTCGACCTGGCCGTCGGGGGTCCGGGTGTCGACCACGAAGTCGCTCAGCGGACGACCGACCAGGTCGTCGCGGGCGCCCCCGTAGAGGGTGAGTGCCGCCTCGTTGGCGAACGTGAGCCGTCCCTCCCGGTCGGCAGCGACGACCGCGAGATTGAGGGCGTGGACGAGCTGGAGCTCATCGACATGTCCCTGCATGTGGGGGGCTCCTCACGAGGGGATGGCGAGGCACAGGTGTCTCCCATTGTGCCGCGCAGCAAGCGCTGGTGCTCCGAAACGGCGGTATGCCGTGGAGACGACGGGATCCTACTGGAGTGGGCCGTTCCGCCGCGGGATCCGCGGTGAACGCCCCGCGACACCGGCGTTATCGCACCCGCACGCTCCCGCGCCCCGTGGGCCCGGCGTGACGTCGCGCCGCACCGGCTCGTTCTTGGTTCGTCAGGCCGCTGCTCGGCGGCTCATCTCGGGAACCCCAGGGAACACACACATGCGCCCGTCCACCGTTGCGGCGAGCCTCGCCGCCGTCGTCGTCGCCCTCGGCACGACGACCCTGTCCGCCCCCGTGGTCGCCGCACCGGCGCCCGCCACGCCCGCCCTCGCGCCGTACATCGTCGTCCTCGACGACGCCGTCGACGCCCGGACCGTGGCGCCGCTCCAGGCGAAGCAGCTCGGCTTCGACCTCGGCCACGTCTACCACTCGGCGCTGCAGGGCTACTCCGCCTCCATGCCCGCGGCGGCCGCCGACGCCCTGGCCGACCTGCCCGGCGTGCGCTGGGTCCAGCCCGACCGCCCCGTCGCCATCGACGCCCAGACCACGCCGACCGGCGTCAACCGGGCGAACGCCGACGCCAGCCCGACCGCGAAGATCAACGGCGCCGACGAGCGCGTCAACGTCGACGTCGCCGTCATCGACACCGGCGCCGACCTCACCCACCCGGACCTGAACATCAACCGCGCGGGCGCGAAGAACTGCTCCACCGGCGCGGTGAACGCCAACGACCTCAACGGCCACGGCACCCACGTCTCCGGCACCATCGGCGCGCTCGACAACGGCGCCGGCGTCGTCGGCATGGCGCCCGGTGCCCGCATCTGGCCGGTCAAGGTGCTCACGGACGCCGGCTCCGGCCTCAACTCCGACGTCATCTGCGGCATCGACTACGTGACCGCCAACGCCGCCTCGATCGAGGTCGCGAACATGAGCCTCGGCGGCAGCGGCGCGGACGACGGCAACTGCGGCAACACCAACAACGACGCCATGCACCGGGCGATCTGCGCCTCGGTCGCCGCCGGCATCACCTACGTCGTCGCCGCCGGCAACGACTCGGCCAACGCGTCGACCTCCACCCCGGCGGCGTACGACGAGGTGGTCACGGTCAGCGCCCTGGCCGACTTCAACGGCCTGCCCGGCGGGGGAGCGGCGTCGACCTGCCGGTCCGACGTGGACGACACGTTCGCGAGCTTCTCCAACTTCGGTGCGGACGTCGACATCATCGCGCCGGGTGTGTGCATCAACTCGACCTGGATGCTCGGCGGCTACAACACGATCTCGGGTACGTCGATGGCGAGCCCGCACGTCGCCGGCGGGGCAGCGCTCTACAAGGCCACCCACCCGACCGCGACCCCGCGGCCGTGAAGGCCGCCCTCCAGGCTGCCGGCACGCACCGACTGGAGCAACGCCGACGACCCGGACGGGGTCAAGGAGCGACTGCTGGACGCGAGCACGTTCTGACGCCTCGCTGACCGCTGTCACCGAACGGCGGGGGCCGCGCCTCATGGGGGGCGCGGCCTTCGTCTTGTTCAGGGGCGACGGCGCGCGATGACCACGCCGGGTTCGATGCGGCCCCGGACGAGCGAGCCGGCCAGCTCGCCGAGCTTGAGGTTGTTGCTCCGGGCGTGGCCGCGCAGGGCGTCGAAGGCCACGTCCATGTCCACCCCGCCGTACTCGGCGAGCACCCCCTTCGCCTGCTCGATCACGATCCGGGTGTCCAGCGCGATCTGGAGCTGCTCCGCCAGCTGGGACGCGCGATCAATCGAGCGCTGCTGCAGGATGCCGATCGTGGCGACGTCGGCGAGCGCCTGCGCGATCTGTTGTTCGTTCTTCGCCAGGGGTGACGCCGTCGGTGAAGAGGTTGAGGCTGCCGATCGACTCGCCGCGCAGCCGCATCGGCAGGGCGTGCACGGACGTGAAGCCGCTCTCGATGACGGCGGGCGCGAAGCGCGGCCAGCGGCCGCCCACCACCGCGATGTCGGGGACGTTGATCACCTGCTCCGGTGCGCACGCAGTCGAGGCACGGGCCCTCGTCGTTCTGGAGCTGGAACAGCTCGAGGACCCGGGTGGCCTCGGTCGACGCGGCCACGGGGTGCAGCGTGCCGTGCTGGTCGATGATCAGCAGACCGGCCGCGGTCACCCCGAGCAGGTCGACACAGCTCTGCACCAGTCGGTCGAGGAGCTCGACCAGGTCGAAGTCGTCGACGAGGGTGTCTGCGAGGGACACGAAGCGCTGCGCCAGCCGGGCGTCTCGCTCGTTGGCCGGTTCTGCCATTCCTCTGTCGCTCACCTTTCCTCCTTCGTGAAGCGGCGCCGGCCCTCGATCACGTCGAGGGCGAGCGCGGTGACAGGCAGGCCATCGAGGTACGCCGTGGCGCGCAGTCGCACCAGCGCTTCCTCGATGCTGCTGTCGAGCTGGACCATCACCATCCCGGCGGCCCGGTGGACGGTCAGCGGGTAGGTGTCGTCGGGGCGCCACGTCGACGGGCGTGACCATGCGGTTGCCCATCGCCTCCACGCCGGAGAGCCCGATGGCGAGCTGGTCGGCGTCGAGCGCTCCGGGGGTGCGCCGGTAGAGGTCCACGATGCCGAGCCCGACGTCGCCCACCCGGATCGGGAAGGCGAACAGGGCCCGCGCGTCGGTGCCGACGACCTCGGAGAGGAACGCCGGCCAGCGATCGGCCAGTTCGTCCTCGGCCGCGGCCAGATCGGGAACGAGCACCGGGGCCCCGCTCGAGGCTGCGTCGACGCACGGACCTTCACCGAGCGTGAACTGCAGTTCCTCGATGACCCGCGCAGTGTCGTCGGTGGCATGCAGGAAGACGGACGTGCCGTTGCTGGAGATCACGGAGACACCTCCTCCGTCGACACCCGTCCTTTCCACGCAGGCCGAGCACAACTTTCCGATACCCATGTGGTCCCGGTTCACACCCCGCCCAGCACCGTTCACGGCGTCACCTGCCCTTGATCGCGCTCAGGACGGCCAGCGCGACGAGGGCCGTGGATCCACCTGAAACCTTAGTCCTCCGATCGGGTACCAGCACGCGCGGACGGGGTTAGCATGCGAGTGAAGCATCGTTGCGCCCGAGACCCCGCGTGACCGATCCATCCGATCGGGGTTGGCAGGCGGGGTGCGACGTGGAAGACCAGTGGTCGTGCGAGGGCTCGTGGCCCGGCACGCCCGAGAGCGTGTCCCTGGCCCGCGAGTTCGTGGCCATGCACCTCGAGGCCAACCTGCTCCCGAGCCTCGTCGACGAGGCCCGGCTGGTCGCCAGCGAGCTCGCGACGAACGCCGTACGCCATGCGCGGACGCCGTTCGTCATCACGGTCGAGCGCAGCAACGGCGACCTGACGATCAGCGTCCGAGACTGGTCGGCTGAGGTGCCGGTGGCCGCGGTCCCGGCGCTGATGGCGACCGGGGGTCACGGGCTGATGCTCGTGGACGCGCTCAGCGTCACGTGGGGGGTGACCGTCAAGACCGACGGGGGCAAGTCGGTCTGGGCGAGATTCAGGACAAGTACCCCGTAACCACGACGCTGAGAGTGCCGAGCGCCCCGGACCCTGTCCGGGGCGCTCGTGTGTCCGGGGTCAGCTGTCGTCGAGCGTTGCCCGCGCGACGCCGAGGACGTCGGGGATCGCGCCGATGTCGGCCAGCAGCGAGTCGGGCGCCGGCCCGGCGACGTCGATCGAGGCGACCGCGGCCTCGCCGCCGCGGAAGACGCGGTTCTCCATGTGCTCGACGTTGAGGCCTTCCTGGCTGAGCAGGTCGAGGATCCGGGCCAGCACGCCGACCCGGTCGAGGTGACGCACCGTGAGGGTGACCGCGCCGAGCCGCTCGGGGGCGAGGTTGACGCAGTTGCGCGCCTCACCCGCCACGAACGCATCGATGATCTCGACCACGCCGGCGGCGATCGCCCGCTGCGCCTGCTGGGTGGACGCGCCGATGTGGTGGGTCGCGACGACCTGAGGATGCTGGGCCAGCGTCGACTGCCAGGCCGCGCTGCCCTTGCCCGGCTCGTCGGCGAACACGTCGAGTCCCGCCCGGACCGCGCCGGCGTCCAGCGCCTTCAGCAGCGCCGCCTCGTCGACCACGTCGCCGCGCGAGGTGTTCAGCAGGATCGCGCCTTCCTTCAGGTGGTGCAGGAACTCGTCGTCGACCAGGTGCTTGGTGTCCTTCGACGACGGCACGTGCAGGGACACGATGTCGGAGGAGGACAGCAGGTCCTCGAGCGAGTCGTGCAGGACGATGCCGAGCTCCTCCACGCGCTCCGCGGCGTACGCCGATCGGTCGGGCTTGGCCAGCGCGTGCACCTCGATCCCGAACGCCACCGCGCGCTCCGCGACCGCGAGCCCGATCGAGCCGAGGCCGATGACGCCCATCGTCGAGCCGAGCAGCCCGTTGGCCTTGCTGTAGGTCTTCTTCTCCCACCGGCCGTTGCGCAGGTCGGCGACGTTGTCCGCGATCCGCCGGTCCACCGCGAGCAGCAGCCCCATGGTCAGCTCCGCGACAGCAGCCGCGTTCCGTCCGGGGACGTTGGCGACCAGCACCCCGCGCGTGGCCGCCGTGTCGGTGTCGATGGTGTTGGTGCCCGCCCCGGCCCGGATGACCAGCGCCAGCCGGTCCGCGGCCTCGAAGACGGCCGTCCTCACCTTGGTGCTGCGCACCACCAGGGCGTCGAACCCGGCGATCCGGTCGGCCAGGTCGTCGGCACCGAGACCCGGCTCCATGACGACGTCATGGCCCCGTGATTCGAGCTCGGCGACGGCGTGCTCGGGTAGCGAGTCGGCGATGAGCAGCTGCATCCGGCACCTCCGCGGACGGGCAGACCTCGTTCGCCACGCTAGTGGCTCGCCCCTCGGGGCGCCATGGCCGCGGACTCTGTGCTTGCCTGTCGTCGAGAACTCGGCGTCGTCACGAGAGGGAGCAGAGCATGCGGATCGACCTGACCGGACGGACGGCGTTCGTCACCGGATCGACCCAGGGGATCGGCCGGGCGATCGCGACCGGGCTGGCCTCGGCGGGTGCGCGGGTGGGCATCAACGGGCGCACCGAGGAGTCGGTGGCCGACGCGATCGCGGCGGTGGCAGCGGAGGTCGACGGCGCCGACCTGGTCGCCGTACCCGCCGACGTGACCACGGCCGAGGGCGCGCAGGCAGCGGTCGACGCGCTCGGCGAGGTCGACGTGCTGGTCAACAACCTCGGGATCTTCGAGCCCCGGCCCGCGCTCGAGATCGACGACAGCGAGTGGCGTCGCTACTTCGAGGTGAACGTGCTCGCCGGCGTACGGCTGACCCGGATGCTGCTCCCGGCGATGATGGAGCGCGGCTGGGGCAGGGTCCTGTTCGTCGCGAGTGACTCGGCCGTCGTGATCCCGGCCGAGATGATCCACTACGGCCTGTCCAAGACGGCGCTGCTGGCGGCGTCGCGCGGCTTCGCCAAGGCGGCTGCGGGCAGCGGGGTGACGGTCAACTCGGTGATCGCCGGCCCCACCCACACCGGTGGCGTCGAGGAGTTCGTACGCCAGCTCGTCGGCGACGACCTGCCCTGGGACGAGGCGCAGCGGACGTTCATGCGCGAGCACCGGCCGCAGTCGCTGATCCAGCGGCTGATCGAGCCGGAGGAGATCGCGGCGATGGTGGCCTACCTCAGCTCGCCCCTGGCGTCGGCCACCACCGGTGGCGCGGTCCGCGTGGACGGCGGGTACGTCGACGCGATCCTGCCGTGATTCGCCTGCTGCGGAAATAGACGTAGCCCGAGGCGTCTCGGGTCACCTCGGGCTACATGGACAAGTCTGCCTCGGGGGTGGTGAGGAATCACGCGAAATCGCGAATCATGACCAGAAATTGGGAAACCGCATCCGTTCGGTGGACGACAGAGGCCGCGTCCCGTAACGGGAACGCGGCCTCTCGCTCGTGGGCAGGGGCGGGGTCGAACCGCCGACCTTCCACTTTTCAGGCGGACGCTCGTACCAACTGAGCTACCTGCCCGAGCGAGGCAGACCATACCGGACCATCCGGGGCGCCACGAATTCGGGAACCGGGCGCGACCGGCGATCTGTTTTGGAGGGTGCTCGCGCGCGCCCCTATGCTGTCCGGGCAGTCCGGCCCCCATCGTCTAGCGGCCTAGGACGTCGCCCTTTCACGGCGGTAGCACGGGTTCGAATCCCGTTGGGGGTGCCAGTCTCACCAGCCCTTCGGGCACCGGTTCTCCCGATTGGGAGACCGTCCCGCAGATGAGTTAGAGTTCCACCCGCTTCACCAGTGAGGCACCTGGCCCCGTAGCGCAGTTGGTTAGCGCGCCGCCCTGTCACGGCGGAGGCCGCGGGTTCGAGTCCCGTCGGGGTCGCCGACAAACGCTCCGGATCATCCGATCCGGAGCGTTGTGCATTTCCGGCCTTGCCCGCACCCCCGACAATGGCCGCATGCCCGTCGAGATGGAGCGTGCCGCCTTCGAGGTCCTGGTCGACCAGGCCCTCGACGGCATCCCCGACGAGCTCGCCGACCTGGTCCGCAACGTGGTCGTGCTGGTCGAGGACGACCCGCCGCCGGACGACCCGACCCTGCTCGGGCTCTACGACGGGGTCGCGCTGACCGAGCGGTACGGCGACTACGGCATGGAGCTGCCCGACCGGATCTTCATCTTCCGCAACCCGCTGCTCGACATGTGCGAGAGCGAGGAGGAGCTGGTCGACGAGGTCCGGATCACCGTCGTGCACGAGGTCGCCCACCACTTCGGCATCGACGACGACCGGCTGCACGACCTCGGCTACGCCTAGGGGCGCGGCGCTCGGTCCGCACGCCTGCTGCGCGGAGCCTCGCATCCGATCTGGCGGCGTTGTCGGCGACTCGACGGGACTCCGTCCCGCCTTCGCACCTCCGCCTTGCCAGATACGGCGCGAAACTCCGCTCGCGACGGCGCCGCACCGAACGCCGCGCCCTACCCGATCCAGAAACCGGCCGCGCAGGCCGCGAGCGCGAGCACGATCGTCGCGGCGGCGTACGCCGTGCCGTGCACCGGCCCGCGGCCGTGCGTCTGCACGGCGAACGCGGAGTACGTCGACAGGCCGCCGCAGAAGCCGACCCCGACCAGCGCCAGGGTGTGCCCCTCCACGGACAACCCGCTGCAGAGGCCGAGCACGAACGAGGCGAGCACGTTCACCGCGAGCGTCCCCCAGGGCACGCGAGCGTCGAGGTGGTGGGCGGTCAGGAACCGGAGCGCAGCGCCCACGCCGGCGCCGAGCGCGACCAGGAGGCCGGTCACTCGTTGCCCTCCTCGTCGTCGAACTCCCACTGCTCCGTGGGTGTGGACAGCCGGTGCGCCACCGACACGGCGGCCAGGCAGGCCGCCAGCGTCCCGATCAGGTACGCCGCGGCGAGGGCCGGGCGGCCGTCGGCAAGGAGGCCGCGTCCCTGCTCGGCGTACGCGGACAGGGTGGTGTAACCGCCGAGGAAGCCGGGGCCGAGGGAAAGTGCGACGAGCGGACGGACGCGGACCGCGGCCAGCGCGGGCAGCAGTGCGAGCGCGAACGAGCCGGTGACATTGATGCCGAACGTCGTCCACGGGAAGCCGGCCCCGTCGGGGACGACCTCACCCAGCAGCCAGCGCAGCAGGGCGCCCAGAACGCCGCCCGCAGCCACCACCGCGACCGCTCTCGGTGGGGCTGACGGGCGGCTCACCCGACGCTGGACTGGCCCGGCTCGGGTGCGTCTGGCCACGCCAGGGGGGCTTCGCCCTGTACCTGGCGCACGAACTCGCCGAGAAACCACTGCTGGAAGCGCCGCTGCTCGGGCGTGCGCGCCAGCGACAGCAGGCGCTCCTCCCGGCAGAAGGCGTCGGCGAGGTCCAGCAGCTCGAGGAAGCGGCCGATCGACTCGGCGGTCTGCCGCGGCATGTTGACGCGCAGGTCGGCGGCGGACTCTCCCTCCGCCTGGGCCGACTCGAGGTCCTCGTTGTTGATGCCATGGCGGAGGTCGTGGTCCAGGGAGCCGAACAGGTCGGACAACGTCTTGGCCAGCGGGTAGTCGGACTCGTGGGCGAGCGCCAACAGCCGGACCTCGCGGCGCAGCTCCCGGTAGTGCACCTGGAATCCTGGAACTGGGCGAGCGGGACGCCCCGGACCTCGACATGGGTCAGAGAATCGAGTGGCATCCGTTGCCGGTGTTGGACTCCGCGAGGCCAGTGATCACACCCTTGACGCCGTCGCCCTCGCGGGTTCCTGGGCGGGCACGAACCAGACCACCTTGCCGTCGTCCTCGATCTCCACGCCCCAGGCGGTGGAGCAGCGGGCGACGATGCCAAGGCCGCGCCCGAACGTCAGCAGTAGGTCGTCCTCCTCCCCGAGGGTCTCGGTGCCCGGCATGATCGGGGGCTCGGGTGACCCGTCGCTCACCTCCACGCGCGGGTGATCCCGGGTCCCCCGGACCCGCACCTTGATCGGCGGGGCTCGCCATGGAGGACCGCATTGGTGACCAGCTCCGAGACACCGAACTCCGCGCATTCGACCAGTTCGGGGCGGTCGATGTCATGGCAGGCGTCGATCACCCACTGTCGCGCTTGCTGCACACCACTCGGTCCCGAGCCCAAGGTGAGGGCAGGCCGATTGAGCGGCACGGTCTGTCTCCAAGCGGTCGTTTGAGCACAAGCCAGTCGCGGCTCGCCTACCCGCTGTCGTCACCCCGCAAACCCGGCGCCGATTTTCGCTGCAACTGGTCTAGTCGACAGGCGAAGTCGCTGGTCAGAGGCCAGTTCGACAACTGATTCCTGATCGGTCGTCCTGTCCGTGGGACCGATTGGCGGTCCGCGGGGGTCCGCCAGCAGAATGGGACCATGGCAGCCACGCAGGCAGCAGGCAACCGGCACCGCGTCGTGGTGGTCGGATCGGGATTCGGGGGGCTCTTCGGGACCAAGGCGCTCCGCCGCACGGACACCGACGTCACCATGGTCGCCAAGACCACCCACCACCTGTTCCAGCCCCTGCTCTACCAGGTCGCGACCGGGATCCTGTCCGAGGGCGAGATCGCTCCGCCGACCCGCGAGGTCCTGAGCGGCAGAAGAACGCCAAGGTGCTGCTCGGCGAGGTCACCGCCATCGACCTGGAGAAGCGGCTGGTCACCTCGCAGGTGCTCGGCCGCCCGACCGTGACGCCGTACGACTCCCTGATCGTGGCCGCCGGCGCCACCCAGTCCTACTTCGGCAACGACCACTTCTCCGAGCACGCGCCGGGCATGAAGTCGATCGACGACGCGCTCGAGCTGCGCGGCCGGATCTTCGGCGCCTTCGAGATGGCCGAGCTCGGCGCCACCCGCGGCGAGTCGGTCGACCACCTGCTCACGTTCGTCGTGGTCGGCGCCGGCCCGACCGGCGTCGAGATGGCCGGCCAGATCGCCGAGCTCGCGCACCGCACCCTGCGCCGTGACTTCCGGGCGATCAACACCCGCACCGCCCGGGTGATCCTGCTCGACGCCGCTCCCCAGGTGCTGCCGCCGTTCGGACACAAGCTCGGCGCCAAGGCCCATGAGGAGCTGGAGAAGCTCGGTGTCGAGGTGATCCTCGGCGCGATGGTGACCGACGTCGACGAGCGCGGCATCGAGATGAAGTTCAAGGACGGTCGCACCGAGCGGATCGACACCGTCACCAAGATCTGGGCGGCCGGCGTCCAGGCGAGCGCGCTGGGCCGGACACTGTCGGAGCAGTCCGGTGCCCCGCTCGACCGGGCCGGCCGGATCGGGGTCAACCCCGACCTCACGCTGCTGGGCCACCCCGAGGTGTTCGTCGTCGGCGACATGATCAGCCTCGACAACCTGCCCGGTGTCGCCCAGGTGGCCATCCAGGGTGCGAAGTACGCCGCCAAGGAGATCGACGGCCGGCTGCGCGGCAAGGCGCCGCAGCCGCCGTTCAAGTACTTCGACAAGGGTTCGATGGCCATCATCAGCCGGTTCCGGGCGGTCGCCATGGTCGGCAAGCTGCGGATCAGCGGCGTCCTGGCCTGGCTGATGTGGTTGGGCCTGCACCTCATCTACATCACCGGCTTCAAGAGCCGGGTCACGGCGCTCATCCGCTGGGCCGTCTCGTTCATCGGCCGCGGCCGATCCGAGCGCACCACCACCGAGCAGCAGATCTTCGCGCGCTCGGCCCTGGCCCGGCTCAGGCACGGTGCCGCCGACCTGGTCTCCGACCCCGGGGCTTACGACGCCGCGCGGGAGATGCTGGAGACCACCCGGAGGGCGGAGCTCGAGGCCCGGGCACTCGAGGAGGCGCGCCTCACCGACTCCGGCGAGCGCGGCAGCCACCTCGCCGAGCAGGCCGGCTAGCGACGCCTACTCGAAGCGGTCGGGCGTGCCCGACCGGTTGTCGAATGCCTCGCGCGCCCACGTGGGCAGGATGAAGACGCCTTCAGCCTCGACGGTGACCCCCTCGGCGTCGCCCAGGGTGGCCTGGGCGAACGTCTTGCTCCCCTCGGCCCGGTCGACCCAGCCCTCGCAGCGCAGGTCACCCAGCGGCGTGCCCCGCAGGTAGCGCAGGGTCAGCGTCCCGGTCATGCCCGGCTTCCCGCCCGCGCTGGCGGCCTCGCCGAGGATCTGGTCGAGGACCAGCGCGGCCACCCCGCCGTGCACCAGCCCGGGCGGACCTTCGTAGGCCGCGCCGAGGTGGAAGTCCGCCGACGCCCGTCCGGCCGGGTCGCGCAGGATGTCGAGCGGCGGCGCGACCGCGTTGCGCAGGCCGACGACGGCGTTGCCCCAGGCCCGGCTCCTGCCGTTGGGGTTGAACCGGACGCCGAACGCCCCGTCCAGCTGCCGCTTCCGCAGCCGTTCGGTGATCGCCTCGATCTCGGCCCGCGCCGTACGGATCTCCTCGTCGTCCACCTCGGTGCGGATCACCGCGTCGGTCAGCTCGCGCACGCTCTGGGCGAGCGGGCCGTAGAGCGCGCGCTGGCGGTCGAGCTCCTCGAGGGACAGGTCTTCGTGCACGTAGCCGGCCATGCGGGAAGTCTAGAACGTGTTCCACTTGCGAAAATCCGGTCGCCCGGATCGGCGGTCACGTGGTGACATTTCCCCATGACCGAGCTGAGCCGACCTTCGCTGGACCTGCGCCGCTCGTGGGCCGAGGCGGTGGCCGAGTACGGCGAGGAGTTCATGCACGGGTCGGGTCTCTGGGAGTTCGACAACCTCGACACCACCGAGGACGGCTGCGCCACCGTGGTCGCCCACCTGCTCGCGCAGGAGGACCACGCCACCGAGCTGCCCGAGAAGATGGTGCACTGCAGCTACTTCTGGATCACCGAGGACGGCGAGTTCGTCGGCTACCTCGCGCTGCGGCACTCCCTCACACCGTGGCTGCTCGAGGAGGGCGGCCACATCGGCTTCTCGGTGCGTCCCTCGCGCCGCCGTCAGGGCCACGCCCGGCGGGCGCTCGCCCTGTCGCTGATCGAGGCCAAGGCGCTCGGCCTGGACCGGGTGCTGGTCACCTGCGACGACGACAACGAAGGGTCCCGACGGACGATCGAGGCATGCGGTGGCGTCTTCGAGGACCAGCGCAAGCGCAAGCTCCGCTACTGGATCGACGTCGAGAGTTCACCCACGCGGGAGTGACGCAGAGGCGAGTGCGCCGTTGACTCGGTATGTGCGACGACCACGCCTCCACCGCCCGGCCGCCGATCTCGCTGTCCCGGCGTAGCGCGATGGCGTCTGCCGGAGCCGGCCTGCTGCTCGCGGGGCTGACGTCTCGGCACGCGCCGGCCATCGCCGACGTCGGATCCGTGCCCGCGACCGGTGCCGCGCGGGCGTCACGGATCACGCTCGGGACGACGCTCGTGCACGCCGACCTGCACAACCACACGCTGCTCTCGGACGGCGACGGCGACCCGGCCCTGGCGTTCGACTCGATGCGCAGCGCCGGTCTCGACGTGGCGGCGCTGACCGACCACTCCACGCTCTCGGACCACGTGCTCGGCGACGTGCTGGCCGACCTGATGCCGCCGGAGTACCAGCAGTTCGCCGGCCTGACGCCGGGCGGCTGGGCGCGCACCAAGCAGTACGCCGACGCCGCCGACGTCGACGGCGCGTTCACCGCCATCCGGGGCTTCGAGTGGACCGAGCCGCTGCTCGGGCACGTCAACGTGTGGTTCACCGAGCACTACGTCGACGTGCTCCAGGCGGGCGTGATGGCGCCGCTGCTCGAGTGGCTGCGCCGTACGCCCGGCCTGGTCCTGGACGGCGGCGCCGACGGGATCGCCGGCTTCAACCACCCGGGCCGCGAGCACGGCCGGTTCGAGGAGTTCCGGTTCGACCCGCGGGTCCGTGACCAGATGGTGTCGCTGGAGATGTTCAACCGGCGCGACGACTTCCTGTTCGAGGGGTACGCCGACGGCCGCTCCTCGCCGCTGTCCGCGTGCCTCGACGCCGGCTGGCGCACCGGCATCACCGGCGTGACCGACGAGCACGGCACCGACTGGGGCCACCCCGAGGGCAAGGGCCGGACCGGGCTGTGGGTGGCCGAGCACTCGCGGGCCGGGGTGAAGGCCGCGATGCAGGCCCGCCGCTTCTTCGCGACCCGGACCTCGGGCCTGCGGGTCGACGCGACCGCGGCCGTCGCCGGCGGGCAGCCGGTCCCGATGGGGTCGGTGCTGCGGATGAGCCGGGGCGAGGTGACCTTCACCCTCGACCTCGAGCGGGACGAGTCGTGGGTCGGCCGGCCGCTGACGTTGCAGGTGCTGCGGCCCGGGGGCGACGTACCGTCCGTGCCGCTGGTGCACGCCTTCGTGGTCGGCGACGTGGTCACCGTGACGGTCCCGCTCGACCTGTCGGAGGGCGACTGGGTGCTGCTGCGGATCGCCGACCCGGCCGAGCCGAACGCGACCCCGGGGCCGGAGGGACACCCCGGGAACGAGCTCGGGATCGCCTACACGAGCCCGTGGTGGATCGAGCCGCCCGCCTAGGCCCTCGGGCGGAACCGGTGGATCGCGTCGGTGAACTCGACCGGGTCGACCATCGTGGCGTTCACGACGTACGGCTTCATGCCGCGGCGCTGGATCAGCACCCGCCAGCCGCGGTGGCCAGGCTCGCCGATCACGTCGATCGGCGGGTGGATCCCGGTCAGCGGGAACTGGTGCTGGTTGTCGCCCTGGGAGATCTTGAGGACGCCGTCCTCGATCGTCACGGCCGTGCCGGTCGCTCGGGTCCGTGCCGACCAGAGCAGTCCGGTGAGGATGGCCAGCGCGGCCGTGACGGCGAGGGTGGTGTTCGTGGGCGTGAGCCAGGCGACGGCGACGGAGACCGCGGTGCAGGCGGCGGTGACCGTGAAGCCGGCCGTCAGGACCGGCCGGATCCCCGGCAGCGGTGAGAACAGGACCAGCCCCGGCGTGGGGGCGGCGGCACTCGCGAGCGCTGCCAGCCGCTCCTCACCCGGCACCGCCCGCGGCGGGATCGCCCAGGGCGCGGTGAGGGACGGTCGGCTCGTGGGGAGGACGCGTCCGGGGAACCGGAGGATGGCGCCGCCGGCCTGGCGCTCGTTGTCGACCCGCGGGGTGCGGACCGACGTGGGGGCGCCGGTGGAGGGGGCCGGACCGAAGGGGTCGCTGGTGCGGACGAGGTGCTCGGTGAGCGTCTGCAGGACCGCGAGCCCGCTCTCCTCGCCCGACGGAGCCCGCCGGGGGAGTGGCGCAGCGGCGACCGGCGAAGCCGGCACTGGTGAGATGCCGACCTCCTGGGTTGGGGGCGCGGCCGCCGCTGCTGGCTCCACTCCGGCGGACGGCTGCGGGTGTGCTTCCCGCTGCCAGTGCTCCAGCCAGCGATCGAACAGCTGGTACGCCGACTCGTTGATCGGGCTTGCCGGGATCGTGCTCATGCCATGAAAACTGCGGCAACCGCCCGTCGTTACGCATCTCACAGGAAATGTCTGGTCCACCCTGACGCGCGGTCGGCAGCCGCACCACACTGCACGACGGGGCCATGTGTCAGGAGTGCAGATGTCGCGTCTTCGTCTCGTCGCCGTTGTGGCGTCCTCGGCCGTGGTCGGGGCGCTCGTCGCAGCGCCTCCGGCGGCAGCCGACCGACTGGTCCGCACCGACCCGACCGGCGACGTCATGTACCTCGCCCGCGACGGCGGCCTGCTCGACAGCCCGAACACCCGTGACCCCGACATCCTGCGTTTCGTGGTGGTCAACGGCCCGCAGGCGGTGACCATCCGGCTCACCTACGACAACCTGCGCGCCACGAACGGCCGCGACACCTACGGGCGGATCAAGACGCCGGGGCGGAAGTACTTCTTCGAGTCCCAGCAGAGGGAAGACGGCCGGTGGATGTTCTCGGTGTCCGGTGGCGGCGGCTGTCGGCCCGCTCGGCAGCACGTCGACGTCAAGAAGGACGTCATCGAGCTGCGGATCCCGCGGGGCTGCCTCTCGGACCCACGCTGGGTCCAGGCCGGCCTGGTGTCGACCGGCGTCCGCAACGGCTGGCAGAACTTCTGGGACGACCCGCTGCGCGATGACATCAACCCCACGCTCGGCGACACCCTGTCGCGGAGGATCCCGACCGGCTGACCCGCGGCCCTGAGAAATTTCGAAGCGGTGGGCCCCGTGGGACTCGAACCCACAACCAAGAGATTAAAAGTCTCCTGCTCTGCCAATTGAGCTAGGGGCCCCTGGGGATCGGGAGCACCCGTCGGGCGGTCCGTCTCGGGCAGACAGCCTAGGTGGTGGGCGGCCGTTCAGCGCGGCAGGGCCGCGCGCAGGTCGCGCCGCAGCACCCGTCCGGACGCGACCATCCGGAGCAGCACCGCGCAGGTCACGGCCTGTCCGGCCATCAGCCCGATCAGCACCAGCACCTGGGCGGCCCCGGCCTCGAGGGGCGTGCCGCCTCCGAGGAGTACGCCGACGAAGGCGCCGGGGAGGGTGACCAGGCCGACGGTGCGGGTCGGGTCGAGTCCCGGGACCAGTGCCTCGCGGGCCGAGGGCTGGATCACCAGCAGGGCCGCGTCCGAGGACCCGAATCCCAGGGCGAGTGCGGCCTCGTACGCGCCGCGTTGCGCCTTCAGCTCGTCGCTTGCCCGTCGACCCGTGAGGGTGGCGGCGGTCATCGTGTTGCCGATCACGATCCCGGCCATGGGGATGATCCCGGCCCCGTTGAACGGGATCACGCCCGACCCCAGGCTGAGCCCGAGCACGGGCAGCGCGCCCGCGGCGATGGCCAGTCCCACCCACGGCACCTGGCGTGCGGCAAGCTCGAGACGGCGGGCCGCCGTCGCGGTGGCCACGACGTACATCAGCAGGACGAAGAGCAGCGCGCCCCACAGCGACAGCAGTGTGGCCGAGATGACCGCCGAGACGGCCGCCAGCTGGACGACGGCGCGCACGGCCGCGGTCGGGTGGTCGCGGCCGACGCCGAGTCCGCCGAGGTACGACGCCGCCATGGCCAGGACGACCAGCAGCACGAGCACGACGGCGAGCCGCCAGTCGGGGGTCGGCGCGGAGGTGACGTAGATCAGCACCCACCGAGCGTGTCAGAACTCAGGGGTCGACCGGGGCCAGCGGCGAGTCGAGGTCGGGCACCAGCTGCCGGAGCCTGGCCAGTCCGTCGCGGGCGTGTGACTTCACGGTGCCGGTCGAGATGCCGAGGGCGTCCGCCGTGTCCCGCTCGGAGAGGTCCTCGTAGTAGCGCAGCACGACCACCGCTCGCTGCCGCGGCGACAGCTGGAGGAGGGCGCGGCGCAGCACCTCGCGCTCGTCGAGGTCGGGCGTCGGCGCGGCCCGGTCGGGGACGGTGTCGGTGCTCAGCTCGCGCCACCGGCGACGGCGCCAGCGGGTGAGCACCTCGCGGGTCAGGATCCGGCGGATGTAGGGCTCCGGGTTGCCGGCGATCTTGGGCCAGTGCGGCACCGCCTTCACCAGTGCCAGCTGCACCAGGTCCTCGGCGTCCTCGGCGTTGCCGACCAGGAGGTACGCCGTGCGGAGCAGGGCCGCGCGGCGCGCGACGACGTACTCGTCGAAGCCGGCCCTGCCGGGATCAAGGCCGGACACGTCGCCTCCACAGGACGAGCGCGATCCCGGCGACCAGCACGATCGGCACCTGCAGCGCGGCCAGCAGACGCGTGTCGGCTGGGGCGGGCGGCCGGGCGGCGTCGTACCGCGGACCCGACCAGGCGTCGGTGGCGATGTGCGTGTCCCGGTCCCAGATCGTCCAGGGGAACTGCAGGAGGAGGTCTCGCTCACCCGTGTGGATGTCGACGCTCCAGATCCGGGAACGATTGTCGATGTTGCCGGCCACGACATGGTCCTCGCCGCGCCACCCGAACACCAGGTCGTAGCGGTCGTCACCGGGGATCACCTGGGGCTCGACGGCGGCAGTGCCGCCGGTGAGCTGCACGTCGTCGACCGTGATCCGCCCGGGCAGGGGAGAGTCCGCCTCCAGGACGGGGTCGTGCCGTCTGCTGGCCAGGAGCCGCTCGGACGGGCTGATGGCGAACTCGGACTCGCTGTTCGTGGCCAGGTACGGCAGGTCGCTGTGGCCCCGCCGGTCGACGGACCAGAGCCTGAGCTTCTCGCCGACCCGGTCGAGCAGCCCGCCGCTCCAGGCGACGGTTTCCTCGAAGTAGATCGGCGGCAGGTCGGGACGCTTGACCAGCTCGCCTGTCTCGGGGTGCCAGATGAACGAACCGTCGGTGCCCTGGATCGAGGCTCCGGTCGTGGTCCCGTCGAGCTCGGAGTAGTGGAACCACAGCGCGCCCCCACCCCACCGCAACCACCCGTCCTGGAGCCCGTGCTCGCTGGGGAACGGCTGGCGCCACAGCTCTCCGGTCACGGTGTCGTAGACCGCCACTCCCACGATGGGCCGCTTGCCGGTGCTGCGATCCGGCGTGCCGCTGGTCTCGCCGCGGTACCAGTACGCGAGCTTCCGTCCGTCCGGTGACAGCTCGACCTCTCCGCCCGAGTAGCAGCAGGCCGCCGAGGCCTCCCAGCCCGGGAGATCGAGGAACGCGTAGTCGCCACCGCCCGAGACGCCGGCGATCCCGAGCTCCGCGCCCGGACGCGGGGTTCCGCCTGGTCTGCAGCACGGCCGTCAGTGGCCCGATCGGCCCGGTCTCGTCGGTGCCCGCCAGGTCGGGGCTCGGCGTGTAGAGCCGGTCCGGCAGCCGGAGCTCCGACCGGGAGTCGGCGGGCGGGATGTCGGTGTCCGAGCGGATCCAGCCGAACGTCGCGACCGCGACGATCGCGAGGATCGCCGTCGCGACGATCACCAGCGTGCCCGTACGCCGCCGGCGGCCGTACCTGCGCCCGCGCTCCCACAGGTCGGGATCGCGCGTCGGGGGCGGAGCGGTGTCGGCCAGCGACGCCAGCCGCTCCTGCAACGTGGTCATGCCGTCTCCCCGTGGCCGTTCCAGGACATCCTCACCCTTCTAACGCCGCCGAAGGCCGTACGGCGAGGGGGTCCCCGCGGAATCTTTCGACCGTCGCGAGCTGTCCGGACCGGTCACCACCGCCGCCCCGGTGGGTGCAGGATGACGGGGAGGAGGTGCCCATGAGCGTCATCACCAGAGGCTTCCGCGGACGGAGGGACGGGGACGACGGCAGGCTGCCGCCCGGCCAGTACCTCACCGGCGACTTCCCCGTGCTGTCGGCAGGGCCGACCCCGCAGGTCCCCCTCGACGACTGGACCTTCACCGTCCGCACCGAGGCCGAGCAGCAGCATCGCTGGTCCTGGGCCGAGCTGACCGCGTTGCCCACGGAGACCGTCACCGTCGACATCCACTGCGTCACGGGCTGGACCAAGCTCGACACCGACTGGCGCGGCGTCTCCGTGGACACCCTGCTCGAGGACGTCGAGACCGCAGCCGACTTCGCCCTCGTGCACAGCTACGGCGGGTACACCACCAACCTGCCGCTCGAGGACCTGCTCGACGGCCAGGCCTGGGTCGCGTTCGAGTACGACGGCGACGAGCTCGCCGCCGAGCACGGAGGTCCCGCCCGCCTGCTGGTCCCGCACCTCTACTTCTGGAAGTCGGCCAAGTGGGTCACCGGCATCGACCTGATCCTCCAGGACGAGCCCGGGTTCTGGGAGCAGCTCGGCTACCACGACTACGGAGACCCATGGCGCGAGCAGCGGTACCAGGGGGACTGAAGGCCCGCCGCACCTGGCGGTCGGCGGTCCTCGTGGAGCGCCGGACCGAGTCGTCGAGCGCGCGCACCCTCGTGCTCGAGGTCGACGGGTGGCCGGGCCACCTGCCCGGCCAGCACGTCGACGTACGCCTGACCGCCGAGGACGGCTACCAGACCGCCCGCAGCTACTCGCTGGCCGCGCCCACCGACGGCGACCGTCTCGAGATCACCGTCCAACGCACGGCGGGCGGGGAGGTGTCGCCGTTCCTGACGGACCAGCTCGGGACGGGTGACCAGGTCGAGGTGCGCGGCCCGCTCGGCGGCTGGTTCGTGTGGCGCCCGGACGCGGTCGGGCCGGTCCTCCTGGTCGCCGGTGGCTCCGGCGTGGTCCCCCTCATGGCGATGGTGCGCGCGCGGGCCGGTGTCAGCCGGGCGCCGTTCCGGCTGGTCTACTCGGTCCGCGCCCCGGACGACCGGATCTACGCCGACGAGCTCAGGCGGCGAGCGGCCGAGGACGGCGGCCTCGACGTCGCCTACGTCTACACCCGGGAAGCGCCGGAGGCCGATCCCCGGGGACCTGGCCGGATCCGGGCCGAGGACCTGGCCGCGCACGGCTGGCCACCCGACTTCGAGCCGACCTGCTACGTGTGCGGGCCGACCGCCTTCGTGGAGACGGTGGCCGGTCTGCTCGTCGCCTCGGGCCACGCGCCCGAACGCATCCGGACCGAACGGTTCGGGAGCGCCTGAATCGTCTGACAGAGAGGAGCGCGCCATGGGAACGCAGGCACAGGGAGGCGGCGGCGAGTACGACGGGAACGTGCTGGCCGGACCGCTGTCGGACGTGTTCGCGGTCGAGGTGACAGCGGCGATCGCACGCTGCGCCGGCTGCGGCCGCTCCTCACCGGTCGCCACGCTCACCGTCTACGGACCCGACCCCGGACTGGTCGGCCGGTGCCCGGGCTGCGCCGACGTCCTCCTGCGGCTGGTCCGTACGCCGGACGCGGTCTGGCTCGACCTCAGCGGGATGGCCGCGCTGCGCGTTCCGCTGGAGCGCGAGGCGGTCGGCGGGCCGGGCTCCTGAACGTACGCCGCCGATGGTGGTACCGACGTCGCGCCTTCCCAGAGAGCCTGCTCGGACCGAACCCGTCACCCGGTCAAGGGGACGACGGTTCTGATCATGGGCTGGCGCTCGACCACCTGACCCGCTCTCTTGAGGTACACCGAGGCCAGGCGCAGGGTCACTTGATGGTGGCGGGTTGATCGGTAGGCGAACCTGACGTTGAGCTTCCCGTCATGCCGCCAGCCGCGCACCAAATAGAACCCCAGGTCTGTACCGGCCGTGGCCGAGCCGTCGATCACGGCCGGCTTGGCGCTGCCGATGCCGAAACCCGTCTTCCAGGTCACGTAGGTGAGCACGCCGCAGTCGCGGACCGACACTCCGGGCGCCGCAGCGACGGCGCAGACCTGCTGACCCGGCGTACCGTCCCACGTCAGTTCGACATCGACGTCCGACGCCGTGAACTTCACAGGGTTCCCGTCGGGATTGACGGGGAAGATCAGCCAGTTTGTTGTGCGATCGCCATCCTGCTGCTGAACCGCTCCTGCGGGACCGTGGCCACCGCGGGAGTCGACGAGTTCGGCATGGTCCATCAGTCGCGGCATCGACGCCGGGTCCCCACACACGCCCACCATGATCGCGGTCGAGTCCGCATAGGCAACGACACCCGCGTCGCCAGGCGTCAGGTTGAGCGGCTCGACGTCGCTGCCACGGAGGGGGCTCGTGGCCTGGCAGGAAACGCGGTCGGTCTCCGGGCTTCCTGATCCCGGCCTGGCGTCAGACGAGCAGGCTCCCAAGGCAAGCGTCAACGCGAGCAGGCAACTCCACGCCCGCAGGGGCGCGACTCGACGTCGACCCGGCTGGCGCACCTCGCGCCCGTAGATCCGGCTCAGCTTCGGGGGTCGCACCCGGGTGCAATGCCCTCGATGGGCACCACCGAACAGATCTTGGTCCCTGAACCCGACCCCCGGCGGAACGAATACGACTGGTGCCAGCCGCCGATCGAGTCACGCTCGGGGAAGTAGCCGGACGAGAACTTGAAACCGAAGCCGTTGTACGTGAACTTCGTGGTCGAGTTGGCCGGCAGCGACCCGCATCCGAAACAAAGGCTCTGACCGGAGTTCATCGTGAGCGCAACGGTGCGTGAGTAGGTGGAGTCGTCACACGCCTCCCCGACCTGTCCCACCTTCCCCTTCGGTCGGTGTCCGCCGTCCGGATCGGTGAGGATGACGTCAGAGTTGCTCCGCGTCCACTTCACCGTCGCCTTGGTCATCTTGTACGCCGTGTGCCCGCGGTAGATGTCGCAGTACTCCCCGTCCTGCACGTTCCAGAACACCGTGAAGTGCTGGGTGATGCCATTGCCGGAATTGTTGCTGCTTCCGGAATCCGCGTCCGCGCTTCCTGCCAAGGATGCGACGACAAGAACCACTGCCGACGCCAAAATAACCGCAATCCGCCGCATTGTTACCCCCGTATTCCCGATGTTGTGCTCGGATTGTGCGCTTGCTCCCTTTCGGTGTCAACGGGCACAGAGCCGCCCGTCGGTGCGGCGTGGGTCCGCGATCGAGATCGTCCCCTCGAGGGCGGGGCCCGGATACCCGATTTGAGGGCGGCGCCGGGTGCCTCGCGGATGGTCCCCTTGCCTACATGACGCCCATGGACCCCTACTCGGTGCTGGGTGTCGCGCCGTCCGCAGGTGCGGACGAGGTGAAGGCGGCGTACCGCGCCCGGTCGCGGCTGCTCCACCCCGACCTCCACCGGGACGCGTCGGGTCGTTCGCCGCAGGCGGCGCACGAGGCGTTCACGCAGCTGTGCTCGGCGTACCAGCTCGCACTGGGAAACCTCGAGTCGACCCGCGAGACGCTCCGCAGCGTCGACCGGACGCTCACCAGGTTCGTGGAGCCGGTCGCTCCCACCCCTCGCGTCGTGCCCCAGACCCCAGTGTCCACGGGGGCTGTCGACGGTTTCGACTGGCGCGGAGCGATGGTCCTGGTCGGGCTGCTGGCGCTCGGGCTGTGGTTCGTGGCCGACTGGCTGCCGGCGCTCCTGGCGTACTCCGCGCAGTAGCCCCTGCGGACCAAATTCCCCATTCCGCCCACGCGACAGCCGCGCAGGGTGCACCGTGGAGTCCTTGATTTGTGTTCAAGGGGGGACAAGGGGACATGACTGTGACCACGGAACAGGTGAAGGGCAAGCGGTTCGCCACGGTTCGTCGGGACGGGTACGACGCGGGGATCGTCGACCGGCACCTGGACGACGTCGAGCAGACCGTTCGTGATCTGACCGCCAAGCTGGCCGGCGTCGAAGAGGCCAACACGCTGATGCGTGCCGCGCTGGTGAACGCCAACGAGCGCGTCCGCGTGCTCGAGGACGAGCTGAGCCGGGCGGTGCAGGAGGCGCAGGCCGCGGCCGAGCGCCGCCGGCGCCCGCGCCGGCGCCGATCGTGGTCGTCGAGGACACGGTCAAGGCCGCGTCCCACTCGGCCACTCGGCTGCTGGAGATCGCCACCCGCGACGCCGAGGCGCTGGTCGTCGAGGCCCGCGACGAGGCGGACCAGTCGATCGCAACGGCGCGCGCCGAGGCCGCGGAGATCATCCAGACCGCGCTCGGCAAGGTGCACGCCCGCGAGGAGGCGCTCGACGCCATGGCTGCGGAGCAGCGCGCCGAGCTCGACCGGATGCGCGCCGAGACGCTGCGTGACCTCGAGGGTCGCCGCGCCGAGCTGGACGCGCGGGTGAACGAGCTCTCCGACCACGAGAGCCGCTACCGCTCGGAGCTCGTCTCGTACTTCAGCGAGCAGCTGGAGGTGCTCGGCCGGCCCACGGTCGCCGACACCCTGGCCGCCGAGCACGCGGAGCACCCGCAGGCCAGCTGACCAGGCTCGACGTCCTGACGGACGTCGAGCACCGGCGCTCCTCCTAGTCACCCTGTTCGGGGGAGCAGCCGCCGGAGCCGTCGCCGCCATGCTTCGACCCATGGCGAGCGCGCGTGTGCCCGGCAGATGGGCGCTGCGTTGGGGGGACCTCGGTCGCGCCCTGCTCGGCCTGCTCGGTGCGTCGCTCGGCCTCACGGTCGCGTCCTGGGTCGTCCCGGACTTCGACATCGGGAGCTTCTGGCAGTCGCTGCTGGTCGCGGTGCTGATCTTCGTGTGCGGCGGGCTGCTGCGCCCGGTGCTGGTGGCCATCGCCGCGCTGCTGGGCTGGGTCGGCGCGGTCCTGCTCGGCCTGTTCGGCCAGACCCTGGTGATCTGGGTCGTCCTCGCCGCCACCCCTGACGACAGCACGACGGTCTGGGCCTCCTTCATCGCGTCCTGGGTCGTCGCGGGCGTGTCCACGCTCTTCGTCTGGGTCGCCACCGCGGGTACCGACGACGCCGTGACGTCCAGCCTCCTGCGCGGCGCCCGCCGCAAGCGGCCCCCGGACCTGGCGGACGCCGACATCCCGGGTGTGGTGTTCGTCCAGGCCGACGGAGTGCCGTTCCCGGTGCTCGAGTGGGGTGTGCGCGCGGGCACGCTGCCCACGCTCGCCCGGTGGATCCGGAGCGGCTCGCACCGCATGGCCGAGTGGCGGCCCAAGCTGCCGGCAACCACACCGGCCAGCCAGATGGGCATCCTGCACGGCACCATCGAGGGGATCCCCGCGTTCCGCTGGGTCGACCGCGCCGAAGGCCGGGTGTACGTCGCTAACAAGCCGGCCGACGCCGCCGCCATCGAGGAGAAGCACTCCGACGGCCGCGGACTGCTCGTCGACGACGGGGTCTCGGTCAGCAACCTGTTCACCGGCGACGCCCCCACGGCGTACGCGACGATGAGCGCGGTGCACCGCACGCAGGAGACCCGGCAGGCGCGGCTCACCCTGTCCCGGTTCCTCGCCCAGCCGGTGGCATGGCGCGCAGCATGTCCCGCACCTTCAGCGAGCTCGCCCGCGAACGGTTCCAGGCGTCGCGATCGAAGCGGCGCGACGTACGCCCTCGCGTGCACCGGGGCTGGGGATTCGCCGGTGAGCGGGCCGCCCTCAGCGGCGTGATGCGCGACCTGAACACCACGCTGGTCGCCGACGCGATGCTCCGCGGCCGGCGCTCGGTCTACGTGGACTACGTCGACTACGACGCAGTGGCGCACCACGCGGGGATCATGCAGCCGGAGTCGCTGGCCGCGCTCGAGGGCATCGACGCTGTCCTTGCGCAGCTCGAGGCGGTCGCCGCGGTCGCGCCGCGGCACTACCACTTCGTCGTGCTGTCCGACCATGGGCAGTCGCAGGGGGAGATCTTCGTCGACCGGTACGGCGAGGACCTGTCGACGCTGGTCCGGCGGCTGTCCGACGCGGAGGTGCTGGCCGCGGAGTACAACGCCGAGGGCAGCGGCACACTGAACTCGATGATCGCGGCGTCCAGCTCGACCGACACGGTGCTGGGCCGCGCCCTGGGCAAGGCGTCCGAGCGGCTCTCCCAGCAGACGTTCGGTACGGCGACGCTCGCGGCCGAGGCCGAGCGCACCCAGAGCGAGGCGGCCAGCACCGAGCCGGACCGGTTCCTCGTGTTCGGCTCCGGCAACCTCGGCCTGATCTACGTCGCGGGCGAGCCCAGGCGGCTCAACCTCGCCGAGCTGGCCGAGCGGTTCCCGGCACTGGTGCCCGGCCTGGTCGCCCACGAGGGCATCGCCTTCGCCGTGGTGGACACGGTCGACTTCGGGCCGGTCGTGCTCGGCGCGCGGGGCGAGCACCGGGTGCGCGACGGGGTGGTCGTCGGCGAGGACCCGCTCGCCCGGTTCGGGCCGGAGGCGCCGGAGTTCGTGCTGCGGGCGGCGACCATGCCCGAGGCACCCGACATCTACGTCAACAGCCTGCTCGATGACCTCGACGAAGTGGCCGCGTTCGAGGGCCTGGTCGGCTGCCACGGCGGGCTCGGCGGTTGGCAGGACCGGGCGATGGTGGTCTGGCCGACCGAGCTGCCCGCTCCCACCGGGATGGTCGTCGGCGCCGACGCCATGCACCGGCAGCTCGTCTCCTGGCTCGAGCACCTCGGCCATCGCCGCGACATCCGGTCACCCGGTCCGGGGGATGAGCCCGCTCCGGCCTCGGAGACATCCTGACCGCACCCCTTCCATCAGAAAGGTCCAGTCATGTCTGAAGAGTTCAAGGGAGTCATCCAGCTCGACGTCCGGGACTCGGTCGCGGACTGGACGCCGTACCAGCTCAAGCGCGCGCCCGAGGGTGCGCCGAACGTCCTGATCGTGCTGTACGACGACACCGGCCTGGCCGCGTGGTCGCCGTACGGCGGGCGGATCAACATGCCGACGATGGACCGGCTGGCCGAGGACGGCCTCACCTACTCCCAGTGGCACACGACCGCGCTGTGCTCGCCGACGCGGTCGACGTTCCTGACCGGTCGCAACCACCACGTGAACCGCATCGCCTGCATCATCGAGGGCACCGACGGTTTCCCCGGCGCGGCCGGCCGGCTGCCCGCCGAGTGCGCCACCGTCGGCCAGGTCCTTCAGGACAACGGCTACAGCACCTTCTGGCTCGGCAAGAACCACAACGTGCCGACGGAGGACATCGCCAGCGGCGCCAGCAAGTCGGAGTGGCCGCTGCAAGGGGTTCGACCGGTTCTACGGCTTCCTCGGCGGCGAGACCAACCAGTGGTATCCCGACCTGGTCGACGACAACAAGTACATCGACCAGCCCTACACGCCGGAGGAGGGCTACCACCTGTCGAAGGACCTCGCCGACCAGGCGATCCGGATGCTGCGCGACCAGAAGGCGGCGAACCCCTCGAAGCCGTGGTTCATGTGGTTCTGCCCGGGCGCCAACCATGCGCCGCACCACTCGCCGCAGGAGTACATCGACAAGTACAAGGGCATGTTCGACGACGGCTACGAGGCCTACCGCGAGTGGGTGCTGGCGCGGATGATCGAGAAGGGCGTCCTGCCGGAGGGCACGCAGCTCACCCCGATCAACCCGCTGCCCGACGACGTGGCCAACGCGGCCGACGAGGTCCGTCCCTGGGACACGCTCAACGACGACGAGAAGCGGCTGTTCGCGCGGATGGCCGAGGTGTTCGCGGGCTTCTCCGAGTACACCGACGCCCAGGTCGGCCGGATCGTCGACTACCTCGAGCAGACCGGCCAGCTCGACAACACGCTGGTCTTCTACTGCGCCGACAACGGGGCGTCGGGTGAGGGCACGCCCAACGGGTCGGTCAACGAGAACAAGTTCTTCAACGGCTTCCCCGACGACCTCGCGGAGAACCTGGCGCTCTCAACACCCTGGGCGGCCCGGACACCTACAACCACTACCCGACCGGCTGGGCGGTGGCCTTCAGCACGCCGTACCAGATGTTCAAGCGGTACGCCCAGTTCGCCGGCGGCACGTGCGACCCGATGGTCATGAGCTGGCCGGAGGGCATCAAGGCCCGGGGCGAGGTCCGGCACCAGTACCACCACGCACCGACATCGTGCCCGACGATCCTGGACGTCTGCGGCCTCGAGATGCCGGCGGTGTACCGCGGCGTCGAGCAGTACCCGCTCAACGGCGTCTCGATGCGCTACAGCTTCGACCAGGGTGACGCGCCGACGACCAAGAAGCGGCAGTACTACGCGATGCTCGGCACGCGCGGCATCTGGCAGGACGGCTGGAAGGCCGCCGCCCTGCACGCGCCGATCAGCGGCAAGGGCCACTTCGACGAGGACCGCTGGGAGCTCTACCACGTCGACGAGGACCGGGCGGAGGCGAAGAACCTCGCCGACGAGCAGCCGGAGAAGCTGAAGGAGATGATCGCCGCCTGGTTCGAGGAGGCGGACGCCAACAACGTGCTGCCCCTCGACGACCGGACCGCGCTCGAGATCATCACCATCGAGCGTCCACAGCCCGAGCCGCCGCGCACCAGCTACATCTACTACCCGGACTCGGCGCCGGTCCCCGAGGCCGCCGCGGTCAACGTCCGTGGCCGGTCGTACAAGATCCTCGCCGACATCGGCTTCGAGGAGGGCGCCCAAGGCGTGATCTTCGCGCACGGCTCGCGGTTCGGTGGCCACGCGCTGTTCCTCAAGGACAGGAAGCTGCACTACGTCTACAACTTCCTCGGCATCCCACCCGAGCAGACCTTCGTCTCGCCCGAGCTGGAGCCGGGCAGGTACGCGCTTGGCATGGAGTTCACCCGCGAGAGCGCGGGCGACCACCACGAGTCCATCGGCACCACGAAGCTGTACGTCAACGAGAAGGTCGTCGCCGAGGGTCCGATGCGCGCGCAGGTCGGCCCGTTCACGCTCTGCGGCGACGGCCTCTGCGTCGGCTACGACAGCGCCGACAACGTCAGCCGCGAGTACCGCAGCCCGTTCGCGTTCACCGGCGGCGAGATCCTCGGTGTCGGCGTCGACGTCAGCGAGGAGGCGTACGTCGACCTCGAGCGCGCAGCAGCAGCAGCCCTGGCCCGCGAGTAGTTCGGCGGGCGGCGAGGTACATCGGCACCGGTGGTTGAGGCCTCGAAACCCCAGCAGGGGAGGCAGGGCGGCGAGGTACGTCGCCGAGCTTGTCGAGGCCTCACGCGGTCGCCTGGGGTTCTCGATTTTGTTGGGTTACGTGGTTGGCCGCCGCTGTGGTCACTGTCGGAGTATCTTCGAAGAAGTTGTCCACATCCCTGTAGAACAAGGGGTTTTCGGGTCTGAGTGTCGGTGGTCGATGCTTGGATTCTTCGATGGCAGCAGACGCGATCGAGCTCGACACCGCAGGTGCGGTGCTCGCTGCTGCGCGTGAACAACGCGCCATCGCCGACCAGGCGGAAGCGAACCTGCTGCAGGCTGCGGTGGAGTGGGCGGCGATGCATTCCGTGGACTCGATCGATGAGGCGGAGATGCTGGTCGGGTACGGCGACCAAGGCATGCCGCTGGCCGGCGAGGGCGCTCCGTTGGTGGCGGAGTTCGCGGTCACCGAGTTCGCCGCCGCCATCGGCCTCTCCACCGATGCCGGGAAGTCGTACGTCGGGCAGGCTCTCGAGCTCGGCACCGCCTCCCCCGGGTCTGGCGGCGGTCGTCAAGGGTGACTTGAAGGCGTGGCAGGCTCGCCGGATCGCGGAACGCACCCTGTTGTTGTCGACTGGACGCCGCCGGTTCGTCGACGCGCATGTCGCGCTGACGGCGCACAAGATCGGCCCGTACCAGCTGCACGCCCTGGTCGAGCAGGCGATCGCCCTGTTCATGCCCGACCTCGCCGAGGAACGCCCGTCGGCGAAAGCGGATGGCCGCTACTTCACTATCGAGGCCCAGCAGGACTCCTACGACGGCACCGCCGCCGTCCATGGCACCCTGGACCTCGCCGATGCCCACGACCTCGAGACCGCCGTCGCCGGCTTGGCAGGCCAGCTCAAGCACCTCGGGTTCGGCGATCGTTCGACGTGCGGCGTGCCTTCGCGGTCGGCGAACTAGCGCGCGCGCAACCGACCCTCGACCTGAACCCAACGTCGGTCGAGCCTGTCGAGACCTCGACGCACCCAGGCAAGTGGTCCTCTACGTCCACCTCTCCGACCAAGCACTCGCCGGCGCAGCCGGGACGCCCGCCTCGAGCGAGGCAACGGCCAGGTCACCGCCGGCCAGGTCCGCGACTGGTGCGGCACCGCCGGCAGCGTGGTCGTGAAGCCGGTGATCGACCTGGAAGCCCACGACCCGGTCGACGCGCCGGTGGTGCCGGACCGGCACGCCGAGATCGTCATACTCCGCGACAAGACCTGCGTCTTCCCCTGGTGCACCCGGCCAGCACGGCGGTGCGACAAGGACCACTCGATCCCGCCACAACGAGGGCGGTCCGACCTGTCCGTGCAACTTGGCGCCTCTGTGCCGCCGACACCATCGGATCAAGACCCACGGCCCCTGGTCCTACCGGACCATCGAGCCCGGCACCTACCTGTGGACCACCATCACGGCTACCAGTACCTCCGCGACACTGCAGGCACCCTCGACGTCACCTCGCGATCGACCCCGGCCACCTGACTGACTACCCCGCCCCACACCCCGCCGACGGGCGGGGCCCGCTTCATGCCCGAGGCGACCGCGTGAGGCCTCGACAAGCTCGGCCGACGTACCTCGTCGCCCTGCCTTCATTCACCGGGTTTCGAGGCTCGTCGCTGACGCTCCTCGCACCTCAACCACCGGCTTAGCCTCGCCCGCGGACCTTCGCCACCGCCTCGTCGACCGTCGCCGCCACCAGGCCCTTGGACTCCGCGTCGACGAACCACCGCGACCGGCGCAGGACGTCGAGCACGTCGGGCGGGATCTCGGCGAGCACCAGGTCGATGCCCTCCGCGGCGAGGTCGACCTGCAGCGCCTCGAGCGCGTCGAGGAGGGGCAGGGTGACTCGCTGGACGGCGCTCGCGCGGATCACGACGGCGCGGGGCCGCGCGGCCAGGGCGGCGGCGAGGACGGCGTCCTGGGTCGGCCGGGCGTTGCCGGTGTAGAGGGAGGTGTCGAGGTTCAGCAGCAGGAGATCGTCGTACGTCGGGACCACGTCACCCGGCGCCGGTGGGTTGGTGCTCCAGCCGCCGGCCGCGCGCGGGTGGAGCGGCCTGACCTGGGAGCTGCTCACCGCGCGCAGCACCAGCACGAGGGTGAGGATGACGCCGACCCCGACGGCGGTGAGCAGCCCGGCCGTCAGACCGAGGGCGGCGGTGATCACGGCCACCCAGAGCTCCGCACGGTCGATCCGCGCCAACCGCCGGAACTCGTCGGGGGCGATCAGGCCGAGCACCGCCATCATCACCATCGACGCGAGAATGGCGTTCGGGAGGTCCTCGAGGACCGGGCCGAGGAAGAGCGCGACCAGCACCGCCAGCACCGCCATGACGATGCCGGCCAGCTGCGTCCGCGCGCCGGCGCGCTTGTTGACCGCGCTCTGCGAGAAGCCGCCCGCGGGAGGGAGGCTCTGGGACAGGCCACCGGCCAGCGCCGCGATGCCGTTCGCCAGCAGCTCCTGGTCGCTGTTGATCGGCGGCTCGGACCGTTCCCGCTGGGTCCGCGCAACGAGCACGGTCTCCATGAACGCCATGATCGAGATCGCGAGCGCTCCGGGGAGGAGCACTCCGACGTCCTCGAACATCGGCATGGTCGGCGTCGGCAGCCCGCTGGGCACGTTGCCGATGATGGCGACGCCCCGGTCCTCGACGTCGGTCAGCGCGACGAGCAGGATCCCGCCGGCCGACGCCACCAGCGGGCCGGGCACCTGCGGCGCCACCCGACGCAGCACGATCATCGTCACGATCGCCGCGGCCGAGATCGCCATCGTCGCGCCGTTGACGTCGTCCAGCTTCGAGATCGTGTCGGCCACCTTGCCGAAGAAGCCGTCGCTGTCGGGATCGCCGCTCACCCCCAGCAGCGTCGGCAGCTGGTCGGCCGCGACCGTGAGCCCGACTCCCACCTTGATCCCGGTCATCGTCGCGGGGCTGATCTGCTCGACGAGCGTGCCCAGCCGGAACAGCCGCATCCCCAGCAGGCACAGGCCGACCAGCGTCGTCAGGGTGAACGCGTCTCGCAGCACCTCGCCGGACGTCCGGTCCGACGGCAGGGCAGTCAGCGCGGACGCGGTCAGGATCGCGATGGTCGAGGTGGTGGTGATGCTGAGCGACCGCGAACCGCCCAGCAGCGCGTAGGCCAGCACCGGCAGCATGCACGTGTAGAGGCCGACCTCGACCGGCATGCCGGCGATGGTGGCGTACGCCATCGCCTGGGGGATGACCACCGTGCCCGCAGCCACGCCGGCGAGCACGTCCCGCGGCAGCCACGAGCGCTGGTATCCCTGCAGGGACGGCAGCAACCGGGCGCGGGCCGGGGCGGTCTCGGACACGACTCACCCTCACGCGCAGCCCTCGGAGCCAACCTCACCCTGTCCGGGTGATGTGACCCCTTCCGCCCCCGCGAAGTCTGGCGACGACCGCCGCGGGGCCGGCCCGCGGCCGGACGGTGGGAGGCGCGCAATGCCGAGCCAGTTCAAGGGCGTCGTCAACATCGACGTACGCGACTCGGTCCCTGACTGGACGCCGTTCCGCGAGCAGCCCCCGCCGGAGGGCGCGCCCAACGTGCTGCTCGTCCTGTACGACGACACCGGCCTGGCCGCGTGGTCGCCGTACGGCGGCCGGATCAACATGCCGACCATGCAGAAGCTGGCGGACAACGGGCTGACCTACACCCAGTGGCACACCACCGCGCTCTGCTCGCCGACCCGCTCCTGCCTGCTCACGGGCCGCAACCACCACCAGAACGGCTTCGCGCAGATCGCCGAGGGCGCCCAGGGCTTCCCCGGCCACACCGGCCACATCCCGATGGAGAACGCCACGATCGGCGAGGTGCTCCGCGAGAACGGCTACAACACCTTCTGGGTCGGCAAGAACCACAACGTCCCGCTCGACGAGTGGGCGATGGGCGCCACCAAGCGGAACTGGCCCCTGGCCCGCGGCTTCGACCGCTACTACGGGTTCCTCGGCGGCGAGACCAACAACTGGTACCCGACCCTGGTCGAGGACAACCACTACGTCGACCAGCCCTCCCTCCCCGAGGAGGGCTACCACCTCTCGAAGGACCTGGCCGACAAGGCGATCTCGTTCATCGCGGACAGCAAGACGTCCGCGCCGCAGAAGCCGTGGTACCTGTGGTTCTGCCCGGGCGCCAACCACGCCCCGCACCACGCGCCGCAGGAGTACATCGCCAAGTACGCCGGCCAGTTCGACGACGGCTACGAGGCCTACCGCGAGTGGGTGCTCCCGCGGATGGTCGAGCGCGGCATCCTCCCCGAGGGCACCGAGCTCACCGACATCAACCCGCTGCCGGGCGAGGCCGCGATGCCGATCGACCACGTCAAGCCGTGGGACTCGCTCACCGACGACGAGAAGCGCCTCTTCGCGCGGTTCGCCGAGGTGTACGCCGGCTTCTCGGAGTACACCGACGCCCAGGTCGGACGGATCATCGACTACCTCGAGGAGACCGGCCAGCTCGACAACACGATCGTCATGTACTGCGCCGACAACGGCGCGTCGGGCGAGGGCAGCCCGGTCGGCACGGTCAACGAGAACAAGTTCTTCAACGCCTACCCCGAGGACCTCGAGCAGAACCTCTCGATGCTCGACCAGCTCGGCGCGCCCGGACACCTACAACCACTACCCGACCGGGTGGGCGACGGCGTTCTCGACGCCGTTCAAGATGTTCAAGCGCTACACCTACCAGGGCGGCGTCGCCGACCCGCTGGTGATCTCGTGGCCGCAGCGGCATCGCCGCGCGCGGCGAGGTGCGCAACCAGTACCACCACGCCGTCGACATCGTGCCGACGATCCTGGAGTGCATCGGGCTCGACTTCCCCGACGAGGTCCTGGGCTACGCGCAGACCGAGCTGCCGGGCGTCTCGATGAAGTACAGCTTCGACGCGGACGGCCCGACCCAGAAGGTGGTCCAGTACTACGAGATGATGGGCACCCGCGCGCTGTGGCACGCAGGGCTGGCACGTGGTCGCCCAGCGCGCACCGCAGCAGGGCGGCACGGCGGCCGACCTCGTCAACGACACCTGGGAGCTCTACCACACCGAGGAGGACCGGTCCGAGGCTCACGACCTCGCCGCCGAGCACCCCGACAAGGTCAAGGAGCTGGTCAACCTCTGGTACGTCGAGGCCGGCAAGTACGACGTGCTGCCGCTCGACAACCGTTCGATCGCCGACCTCGTCGAAGACGATGCCGGTGGCCGACATCCCGGAGGGCGGCATCTACCGCTACTACCCGAGACACCTGCCGGTGCCCGAGTTCACGGCGGCGGAGATCCGGGGCCGGTCGTTCAAGATCCTCGCCCAGGTCGAGCTCGCCGACGCCGACGCCGCAGGCGTGCTGCTCGCCAACGGCGCGCGCTTCGGCGGCCACTCGCTCTTCGTCAAGGACCGCAAGCTCTGGTACGTCTACAACTTCCTCGGCATCCCGCCCGAGCAGCAGCTCGTCTCGCCGGACGAGGTCGGCGCCGGCGACCACGTGCTCGGGGTGGAGTTCACGAAGGAGGGCCACGGCGAGCACGGCGAGGCCACCGGGACCGCGACGCTGTACGTCGACGACCTGGCGGTGGCCAAGGGCGAGTGGAAGACCCAGCCCGGCCACTTCGCGCTCTGCGGCGAGGGGTTGACCGTCGGGCGCGACTCGGCGGACCCGGTCTCGAAGGAGTACGGCTCGCCGTTCGCCTTCACCGGCGGCCGGATCCGGTTCGTCGAGATCAACGTCGGTGACGACCTCTACCTCGATCTCGAGCGCGAGTTCCACGCTGGCCTGGCCAGGGACTGAGCTCGTGCACGAGGGTGCGGACCAGTCGGCGCTGACGATCGCGCGGGACTCGATGGTGTTCGTGCCCGGCGGTACGGACACGATCGGGTGCGCCGGCTACTACCCCGAGGAGACGCCGGTCCGCGAGGTCGAGGTCGCGCGGCGTCTGGTTCGACCTGCACCCCGTCACCAACGCGGAGTTCGCCCGCTTCGTCGCGGACACCGACCACGTGACCGTGCCGGAGAAGGAGCTCGACGCGGCCGACTTCCCTGGGGCCGACCCCGAGCTGCTGGTGCCGGGCTCCCAGGTGTTCACGCAGACCCGCGGTCCGGTGCACCTCGGCGACTGGACCCAGTGGTGGCGCTGGCAGCCGGGCGCGGACTGGCGGCACCCCGACGGCCCGGCGAGCTCGTGGACCGACGATCCCCGACCACCCGGTCGTGCACGTCGGCTGGGAGGACGCGCAGGCGTACGCCGCGTGGTCCGGCAGGTCGCTGCCGACCGAGGTGGAGTGGGAGCACGCCGCCCGGGGCGGGCTGGCCGGCGCCGACTACGCGTGGGGTGACGAGCTGTCACCCGGGGGCGCCGTACTTGCGAACACCTGGCAGGGGCCGTTCCCCTGGCGCAGCGAGGATCCCGACGGGCTACCACCGGACCTCCCCGATCTGCAGCTACGCGCCGAACGGCTACGGCCTCTACGACATGATCGGCAACGTCTGGGAGTGGACCGCGACGCCCTGGACCCCGTCACACGCCGAGCTGCCCGAGCCGCAGCGGTCGTCCCCGCCGATGCCGTGCTGCGGCGGCTCCATGCGCGAGCAACCGGAGCTCAAGGAGACTGACCGGATGGTGATGAAGGGCGGGTCACACCTGTGCTCGCCGTACTACTGCCGCCGCTACCGACCGGCGGCGCGGCAGGGCCACGGGATCCGGGACACCACGTCTCACTTGGGGTTCCGCTGCGTGGTGCGTGCCTGAGCCCGGGCCGATGCCACCGCCTTGACCCGGGTCGACAACAGCGCCACCGCGGTTCCGACGAACACCACGTTGAACACCATCTGCGCGAGCACGAGGCCGCGTGCGTACTGGCCGGCCGCGTGCACGTCACCGAAGCCGACCGTCGCCGCGGAGGCCATGGTGAAGTAGAGCGAGTCCAGCCGGGTCTCCATGCCCGCGAACTGGGTCGGGTCCTTCTGCTGGAGGGAGTAGAAGCCGAACGCGAAGACGATCATCACGATCACGATGATCACGATCAGCCCGTCGAGCCGGCGGCTCGTGTCGTCGACGTGCAGCTTGAGCTGACGGACCACGCCGAGCGCGAGCAGGCCGAGCGCGACCACGGTCACCGCGCCGCGGGCGATCGTCGTCCGGTGGAGGTTCGCCGACACCGGGACGACGAAGTAGACGACGACGATCATCGCCAGGGTGCCGCCCAGGTGCACCCAGCGCCGCCAGCCGACCATGACCCACCTCCTCACCAGCGGGACGAACGTCGCACTCCCACGGTCCCACGGGTTCACCCACTAAGGGTGAGGGACGCGGCAGGACGCGCGGCGACGCTGG
Source organism: uncultured Actinomycetota bacterium (assembly GCA_963803235.1). Lineage (GTDB taxonomy): Bacteria > Actinomycetota > Actinomycetes > Propionibacteriales > Nocardioidaceae > Nocardioides. The sequence goes on along the minus strand of CAWDLL010000005.1, from coordinate 245,645 downwards.
GACACACGCTGCCGATCCGGTCGGCAGCCCGCACCCGGGAGGCGGCGCGGCATGGCCTTCGCTCGACTCCGGGCGACCTACGCGCGGGGGTCTGCGCTGGTCCGCCGCGTGCTCGCGACCGTGCCGCTGGTGCGCAGCATCCTGGCCGGCATGGTCCGGATCGAGCTGATCGACCGGTCGATGGCGATCGCCGCCCAGGCGATGCTGGCCCTGGTGCCCATGTTGGCCGTGCTGGCGGCGTTCTTCCCGGAGGTGACCGACGTCGCGATGGATCGGTTCCGGGACGCGACCGGCGTCGGCAACCAGGCCTCGGACATCGTCGACACCAACGTCACCGCGGACCAGATCCGGGCGCACACCGGCATCATCGGGATCCTGATCACCATCTTCTCCGCGACCAGCTTCGCCCGCGCGGTGCAGCGGATGTACGAGCGGGTCTGGGAGCAGCCGCACATCGGCGGCGTCTCCGGGCTGCGGCGCAGCCTGTTCTGGCTGATCGGCTGGCTGATGACCATCCAGGCGATCTCGGCCCTCGGCTTCCTGCTGAGCCAGGTCGACGCGTTCGACGCCCTGCGCTTCCTGCTCCAGGCGCTGACCAGCAGCCTGATCTGGGCGTGGACCAGCCGGATGCTGCTCTTCGGCCGGGTGAGCTGGGGCCAGCTGTCGGTCGGAGCGCTGCTCACCGGGTTCTCGCTCGTCCTCTACAGCTGGGGATCAGGCTTGGTGATGCCCACGTACGTCGCGTCCAGCGCCGCGTCGCTCGGGCAGCCTCGGGCTGATCCTGGCGGTGACCACCTGGCTGGTGGGGTTCGCCGGCGTGCTGGTCGTCGCCTCGGTCGTCGGGCGCGCGCTCGTCGAGGACGAGGACGTCGTCCGGCTGGCGACCCTGGTGCGGACGTCGGCGCAGCGGGTCCTTCCTGCCCGGGTACGCAGGCCGGGTGGCTGACGCGCGCTGGTCGGCGGCGCCGTCGGTCAGGGTGTCGCCGCTCCCGCCTTCGACAGCCCCCGTAGCTTGAACGCCCCCACGACCGCGATCAGGCCGTAGGCGAACAGCCAGAGGCAGATCACGAACACCAGCACGCCCAGCGACAGCTCGGGGTTGACCAGCAGGAAGCCGCCGGCGAGGACGCTGATGATCCCCATGGCGATGTCCCAGCCGCGCCCGGCCGATCCCGACGACATGATCGCGCCGATGATGTCGACGACCCCCGCCGCGAACCACCAGACGCCCAGGATCATCGTGATCGCGAGCAGGGTCTGCATCGGCGACCGCAGGCACAGCAGACCGACGATGAGGGCCAGGGCGCCGAACAGGCCGACCAGGACCCGGGCGCCGCCGTCCAGCGACGAGGACGCAAACGCCAGCACGATCCGGAAGATGCCGGTGATGATCAGCTGGATGCCGATCAGGATGGCGCACACCTTCAGCGTCTCGTCCGGCCAGGCGGCCAGCACGACACCGAACCCGATCGTCAACAGGCCGTACGCGAGCAGCAGACCCCACGAGTCGGCGAGCATGCGCACGGCCGGGGAGCCGACGGGCGACGAAAGCGGCCCCGCCGTAGTGGTTCGGTCTTCGCTCATCGGAACCTCCTGGGCAGGGGCGTGTGCGCACACACAGTGCGCCGAGCGGGGTGTGGTCGGATCACCGAGAACGGGTGAGGCGGCAACCGATCGGCCCCGAGGAGCGTCCTATCTACGAGGACCCACCCCACGCACCTGTCGAAGGAGGTTCGGGATGTCGATCCGTCACCCAGACCATCACGTCGCCGCGTTGGGCCCGAGCCGCACCAGGACGGTGTGGGAGGGCCTGTTCGCGCTGTTCACCCTGGTCGCGCTCGCCGCGACCCTCTTCGGGCTGGGCGCGTGGGCGGTCGTCCAGCTGCTGAGGACGTTCTTCTTCTAGAGCAGGTGCAGGTTGCGGGCGACCGCGAGCGCCTCGCTGCGCCGCCCGACCGACAGCTTCCCGTAGAGACTCGACACGTGGGTCTTGATCGTGTTCTCGGAGACGAACAGGTTCGCCGCGATGTCGGCGTACGTCGACCCGCGGGCCAGCTCGCCGAGGACCTCGCGCTCGCGTGGGCTCAGCGTCGGCCGGACGACCGGTTCGAGGTTCGCCAGCCGCTCGCGGGCGGTCGCGGTCGACGGCGCGAAGATCGTGGCGATGTCCGGACGGCCGGCCGCGGCCATCGACAGCTCGTGCACCCACGGCGTCGGCGCGACCGCGTCCAGCTGCGCCAACAGCGTCTCCACCGGTGTGCCCTGCCGGCTCCAGCCGAGGAACGGCACTGCGTTGCGGCGTACCTCCGTCACCAGCGCGGCCTCGCGCAGGCGGTCCAGCGCGCTCGCGCCGTCCCCCAGCGCGTCGCGCAGCTGCGCCTCGCACGTGAGTGCGAGCGCCCTCGTCGCGGGCTGGGAGAAGGACACGTCGGCGGCCGCCGACGCGAACTGGACCGCTGCGCTCCGCCGGTCGCCGACCAGATCGTCGTGCAGGCCGTGCACGAGCGCCGCCTCGCCGAGCGCCCCGAGTCCCGCCAGCTGGTCGGGGAGGATCTTCAGGGCCGCCTGGTCGCCGGACAGGCTGGCCAGGAAGGCGCGCTCGAGCAGGACGACGACCTGGAAGTGGTCCGGAAGCGGAGGCAGGTCCAGCGGGGCCTCCAGCGCTCGCTCGGCGCTGCTGACGGACCCCGACATCAGCGCCTGCCGGCAGGCGCGCATCCGCAGCCAGAACCTGGTGCAGAGGTCGGCCGGGTGCACCGCGTCCGAGCCCGGGATGGTCCCGACCGGCGGTACGGCCGTCCACGGGATGTCGCACCAGGTCGCCAGGTCGAGGGCGGCCTGGGCCCGGGTGGGTGCGAAGTACGCACGCCAGCTGACGTCGCCGGCCAACAGCTCGATCGCTTCCGCCGCGACCTCGGCGCAGGCTCGCTCGCGGCCCTGCATGTACTGGGTGAACGCCAGGTGGGTCATCGCGCTGATCGACAGCGCCGGCAGGTTGCGGGTGCGGCAGAGACCGATGGTCGTGGTCAGGTTGACCTCGGCCTCGGCGAGATCGCCGAGCCAGTTCTGGGTGATCGCGAGCTCACTGAGCAGCAGCGGGAGCTCCGGCATCGGCGCGGTCCGACGGTGCGCGAGCAGCACCACCCGCTGGGCGTGGCCGACGGCGGCGAAGACCGGCTCCAGGCCCAGCCTCGCGCGCATCAGCCGGATGCAGGCGATGCGGCCGGACGTCGCGTCCCCGCCCTCGTCGACCGCGAGGGTCCGGTCCATCCAGTGCACGGCGGCCTGCACATCGTTGTCGAACCAGCGCTCGATCGCGATCGCGAACCACACGTCGGGGTGGGACTCGACGGCCGCCGGATGCCGGGCCGCGAAGTCCGAGATGGTGGCGCCGCGCCCGCGCATCACCATGCCGACTCCCTCGTCGGCGAGCACCAGCGCGGCCTCGTCGGGCTCGTTCACGGCGACCAGCCGGGCGAACGCCCTGGCCGTGTCGCCCCGCGCGAGGTCCAGGCGTACGGCGCGCACGACCGTCGCACGCGCCCGGGAGACGTCGACGCCGCCGACCACGAGGCGACGCCGGGTCACCTCGGTGAGGAGCGGGTGGAGCCGGTAGCGCGCCACGGGCGGGTCCTCGAGCGGGTCGTCCGGACCCGGGGGAAGCGCGTCCGGGAGCCTGCTGACCAGGAGTCCGGTGGTCTCCAGGTCGGCGAGGATCTCGTCGGCGCGTGCGTCATGAGAGAGGTGGGCCGCGGTGGGCGTCGTCACGACCTCCTCGGCGGACAGGCAGAGCAGGAGGTGCCGCTCGCGGGGCTGGAGGGCGGCGAAGACCTCGGTCGCCACCCGGTCGGCCACCGTTGCGGCTCCCGTCGTGTAGCGGTGTGCGGCTGCCACCGGGTCCGGCGCCGTGGCGATGGCCCGAGCGGTGAGCACCACGGCGGCGCACCAGCCCTGCGCGCGGTCGGTCACCGCCTTGAGCACCTCGGGGTCATCGGTGCGGGCGTGCTCGATGATCAGGGTGGCCGACTCGGCCGGCGCCATCCTCAGCAGCTCGCCGCGCAGCACGGTGAAGTGGCCGAGCAGCTCCGGCACCAGCCGGGTCAGGGGCAGGTCCCAGCGGGACAGCAGCAGCAGCCGCATCCGGTGCGGTGCGTCGTTGAGCAGGGCGTCGAGCAGGCGCAGCGTCGACTGGGGGAGCGCGTGGGCATCGTCGATGACGACCAAGCTCGGGAACGGCTGGGCAGCCGGGTCCTCGCCCGGCGCGCACGCGTCGAGGAGCTCCTGGAGCCGCTCGGGCACCCAGGTCGGGTCGGCGTGCACCCAGACGGTGTCGTCGGCCAGACCGGTGCGGCGCAGCCACCCGCTCACGCCGAGCGTCTTGCCGGCGCCGACGGGGGCCACCAGCAGGGTCAGCGCGCCCTGGGTGGCCAGGTCCAGCCGCTGCCAGAGCCGGGCTCGGGGCACGTACACCCGGGGCAGCCGGGGGACCGCGCTGGTCGGGGCGTGGAGGTCGTGAGGCAGTGCTGGCACCGCGGTTTGCGCGCGCTGCCCAGGCTCGGGTCCATGCAGGTCGGTCGTCGCCATCGGGGGCCCCTTCCGCTGGTTCACTCCCAGCGGCGGGATCTGGACCGCTCAGGTGTCCGTAAGTCCCGCCGAGCCGGGAATTGCACACGCACGGAGACGAGGCCCCATCGTTCGTCTCCCACGAGGAAAGTAAATGCGCGGGTGAGTCACCCGCGTCACCCGCAGCGGGTGACCCGCGGGTGATACTCGTGAGGGTACGGGAGGCCCTGACGACCTGCCAGACTCAGCCCTCGCCGAGCTGCGTGGTCAGCGCCCAGATGACGAGCACGTAGAACGCGATGATGAGCAGCGTCCACAGCGGGTAGTAGGGCAGGAAGGCGAAGTTGGCGAGGGCCGCGATGACGGCGAGCGAGATGCCGACGATCCGCGCCCAGGTCTGTCCGGCCAGCAGCCCGAGGCCGACAGCCACACCGATGATCCCCAGGATCAGGTGGATCCAGCCCCAAGTGGTCACGTCGAACTGGAAGGCGTACTTCTGCCCGGTGACGAGGATCTCGTCCTCGGCGATGGCGGCGATGCCCTCGATGATCTGGAAGACGGCGACGGTGACGAGCATGACCCCCGCGAAAACGGCCACACCGTAGGCCCCGGCGCTGCCCTCTCTGGCGGAGCGAGGCGATGACGTGGTGCTCATGTGCGTTTCCTCTCTGCGTGCCCCTGGTACGGGGGGACGTCGAGCCCGAGGACGGGGGCGTCCTCGGGGTCCGCCCGGCCGGACTCTAGGAACCCGCGCGCATCGATCGGTTCACCCGGAACGGGCCATCTGGATCGCGACGGGTCAGAGCACCTGGAGCCGGCGCGCGGCGGTGAGGGCGCCGGCGCGGCCGTCGACCTCGAGCTTCCGGTAGATCGAGGCCAGATGCGTCTTCACCGTGTTCTCGCTGACGAACAGCGCATGGCCGATGGTCGCGTTGCTGCCGCCGAGCGCGAGCTCGCGGAGTACGTCGACCTCGCGGTCCGTGAGGCCGTTCGGCCACTTCTCGCCGGTCACCGGATTGCCCGAGGCGCTCACACCGCGCACGGTCAACACTGACCGGCCGTGGGGAAGGGCCTCCAACGCTTCGAGCGCCTCTGCGGCGAACGGGTGGGCGTCCGGGAGGGTCGCCTCCGCGGACAGCAGGTCCGTGAACCGCGGCGAGACCAGCGCCCCGGTCGCGAGCACCCAGAGCAGCTTCTGGGGGGCGATGCGTGAGAGCAGGTCGGGCACGAGCTGCTGGGCGCGGTGCACGTCGGGCGCGGTGCCCAGCCGGTGCAGCAGCCCGACCTGGCCCACGGCGGCGGACGCCGCGGTGATCTCCGGCAGGTCGGGGTTGGCCAGGAGGGTCTCGAGCGCGTGGATCGCGGTCCGCTCGCTGCCCCCGATCCCGACGGCGAGGGCGCGCACGAGTGCCGCGTCCCCCGCGAAGCCCGCGGCGCGCAGCCCGTTTCCCTCGATCTCGACGGCGGTCAGGTCGCCGAGCCGGCCCGCTGCCTGGAGCCGGGCCAGCCGGGTGTGCCGGTCCGCGAACGGAGGCAGTCGGTCCGGCACCTCACCCCGGGTGTCCAGGAGCCTTCGGGCCTCGCCGGCGGCTCCCGCAGCGGTCAGCAGGTTTGCCTTGAGCAGCCGCGTGTAGACCAGGTCGAAGGGGTCCAACGAGTCGTGGTGACGCCGCTCGGCCTCCGCAAGGTCCTCCCCTGCGGCGTCCAGCTGCAGAGCGTGGAACCGGGCCCAGCCGCGCACCAGCAGCGCCCGGGTGCCGGTCGGGTCGGGAGTGATCCCCGCGTCCGCCTGCACTTCCAGACACGCCTGGGCCGAGTCGGCCGCGCTCTGGTACGCCGAGTGCGCGAGCTCGATCGACGCGCGCAGCGAGAGGACGGCCGCGGTGAGCCGGGGCAGCTCGAGCTGGTGCGCGTCCCGGTCGGCGGCGTGCGCGTGCACGGTCGCGCCGGCGAGGTCTCCCGCCCACAGCTGGAGTGCGGCGAGGTCGAGCATCAGCCAGGCGCTGCGCAGCGGCGAGATCCCGGTCGTGTCGTGCTCGGCCGCCGGGTCGTCGACGTCGTGGCTGCAGTCGAGGACACTCGCGGCGCGCGCGGTGGCGGCCGATGCCGGCCGCCAGCCTCGTCGGGCCAGCCATGCCTCCAGGATGGCCAGGTCCGCCTCCAGGTCCCGATCCGGCTCCCGGTCGCCGCGCGCTGGCCGCTGGGCGAGTGCGCGGTCGGCCGCAGCCTTCGCGGCGTCGTACCGACGTTGGCTGCGCAGCGCCAGGGCGTCGAGGGCCGACACCGCCGGGAGATGGTCGCGCACCACGTCCGGGATCAGGCGCAGCGAGTCCGCGACCAGCTGGCCGCGGCCGGTGGCGAGGAGCTCGGGGCTGAACTCGCGCAGCATCAGCAGCTGGAGGTTCACGTCGCCGCTCATGCCCGCGTGGTGCACGGCAGCCGCGGCGTCCCCGTGCCGCCGGTGGTGCCGGGCCGCACGCTCGTGGGCCTGCGCGACCACCGGCCAGTGCGGACCCGAGGGCGCCGTACGCCGTCGCAGCAGCTCGACCAGCAGCGGGTGGTAGCGCCAGGACGGCGACCTGTCCGGTCCTCGCCGGCGGGTGACCAGCAGCCCGCCCTCGCTGGCCTGCTCGAGCAGGTCGGCGGCCGACGGGAGCCCCGACATGACTATCGCGTCGTCGGTCGTGACCACTGCCTGCTGGCAGGTCGCCAGCAGCACCTGCTGGAGCGCCGGCGAGTAGTCGTCGAAGACCTCGTCAGCCAGGTAGCCCAAGGTCGAGTGGGTGACGGCCGTGAGAGCCACCCTCGTGTCGGTGCCGGTCGCGTCGGCCCCCGCGAGGGACGTGGTGCGCAGGGTGTGTGCTGCGAGCACGAGCGCCGCCGCCCAGCCGCCACTCTGCTCCACGACGAGGGCGAGGTCGGTGGGGTCGACGTCGGGATGGTGGGCGAGCACGAGTGCCTCGGCCTCGTCGTCGTCGAACCTGAGGTCGGCGGCGTGCATCCGCTGCGCCCGCTGGCCCAGCTCGAGAGACACGGGGACGAACGGGAGCTCGCGGCGGCTGATCAGCAGCAGCCGCGTCGAGTCGGCTGCCGCCGCGATGTGCGTCCGCAACAGGTCGGTCACCGACGCCGGCAGCAGGTGGACGTTATCGAGAATCACCACCGAACGTGGAGATCCGGGTGCAGCCAGGCACGCGCGAACTGCGTCGACGTCATGCGCCGCGGGCCATCGCACCTCGACCCCGCGCACCGTGGCGGCCCAGGAGGTGGCTGACGCCGTCTTCCCGCAACCGGCGGGGGCGACGATCGTGCTGACGGGCGTCCGCGGTACGGCGTCGAAGAAGGCGGCCAGTCGGGCGCGCTCGACGAACGCGCGCGGCGGCGCGTGCTCGTGCGACGGCGGTACGTCGTCGTACCCCACTCCGTCGGTCGCGGATCCCATCGGCGGCTCCCTCCAGCCGTTCGACCGGGCCTTGCTCCGGCGGTCAACGGTCCCTTTTCCCGAGTGTTGACTGGTCTTGCCAGCCGGGCAAGCGTTTTCGTCCTACTCGTCCTGCTCGTCGTTCTCCGCGAGGAGCTCGCGCAGCTCCTGGGGCGCGTCATCGCTCAGCCGGGCGTGGACGAGCGTGGCCTCGGCGCGGGCCAGCAGAGGCCGGAGCTGCTCGACATCGGCGTCGCTGCTGAGCACCAGCAGGGCCGACGTGCCCGGCCGCAGCTCCTTGCGCATCTCCTCCACCAGCTCGTCGTTGATCCCGACCGACCGGAGCCGGTGCTGCACAGCACCCACCGCCGCGCCCGCGGCCGCGCCGGCGATCGGGCCCAGCACGACGAGGCCGACCAGCCCGCCCAGGATCGACCCGCCGGCCGCCGCCTTGCTGGTGTCGTGCCGGAGCCGCCGGATCTTGGGCGCCTCGGCGCCGGGCATCCAGATGACCGCCGCCGCGTCGTGGACCGTCAGTGCCCCGCGTTCCTGGAGGCTCTTGAGCCGGAGCTCGCCGGCGTCCACTCCGAGGGGTGTGGGGTAGCGCCACACTGTCAGGCTGGGCAACCTCGTCCGTCCCGTCTGGTCCGCACCGTCCGTCAGTCCGTGAAGACCTCGCGGAGGGCGGCTTCCTGCTCGTTGCTCAGGTTGGTGAAGATCAGCTCACCCGGTTGGTGGCCGGCGAAGGCCGCGTGCACCTTGTCGATGACCGCCTCCGACGTCATCACGAAGAGCGCGGAGGTCCCGGGGGTGACCTGGTCGCGGACCTTGTTGATGAAGGTGTCGTCGATCCCCACGTCGGTCAGGGATCCGGCCAGGGCGCCGGTGGCCGCGCCGATCGCGGCACCGAGCAGCGGGACGAAGAAGATCATGCCGAACAGCAGTCCCCAGAAGGATCCACCCAGGGCACCGGCACCCGTGGTGCTGGCGAGCTGCTTGGTCTTCGGCTTCTTCTTCCCCTCCTCCCACACGACGGTCGCGGCGTCGTGGAGCACCACGATGTTCTGCCGCGCCAGTTCCTGGAGGGTCTTGGACGCGTCTTCCGCGCCCGTGGTGGTCTCGAACTTCCACACGGTCAGCGTCGCCATTTGGGTGCTCCTCGGAATCGGTCTCGATGCCCACAGGCTCTGCGATGAGCGACGCCCGGAGGCTCACCCGTTATTCGTGAACGGGTGGCCGCGGCGCCGCCGACAGCGCGTCCTCGATGGAGGCGTAGATGGGCGGCTCGCCCTCCTCGCCGGCGGATCCGAGGACGTCGCGCACCTGACCGATGTTGTCGGCGAGGGCCAGGTCCGAACCGTCTCGTCGGAGGTCGGCACGCAGCTGCGCCAGCATGGCGGCGGCGGTGACGTCGATCGACGGGCTGGTCTTGCCGTCGAGGACGACCAGACGAGGGACCGGGTCCATGCCGGCGACCAGTGCCCGCACCTGGTCTCGCACGTACTCCGCGTTGCTGAAGAGCAGCGACGCCTCCACGCGTACGACGAGCACGCCGGGCAGGGCGTGGACGTCCGGGTGGCGTTCGGTGTCGACCCACGCCGTCCCGGATGCGCCGGGCTCGGTCTTGGACACCGGCGCGAGCACCGCCAGGTGCGGCCGGGAGGTGCGGGCCAGCAACAGGATCAACGAGACGGAGATCCCGATGACCAGTCCGGGCAGGGTGTCGAAGATCAGGACACCGAGCATCGCCGTGACCGCGCCGACGAAGTCCGCGCGACTCGTGACGTGGTAGATCTTCGCCAGTCGACCCGTCCGCACCCGCCACAGCCGGCGCAGCGAGGCGATGTCGACCAGTTCGATGACGGCGGCGACGACGATCGCTGCGAGCGTCGCCTCGGGCAGCTTCTCGAAGAGGCCGGTCAGGAACAGCAGGGTGACCAGGGTCAGCACCGCCGCGGTCAGCGGGGAGAGCTGGGACTTCGCGCCGGCCGAGCCGTTGACCGCCGTCTTGGACAGGCTGCCGTTGACGACCATCCCGCTGGCCAGCCCGGCGCCGATGTTGGCCGTGCCCAGGCCGAGCAGCTCCCGGTTGGCGTCGATGTCGTAGCCCTCCTTGGCGGCGTACGTCTTGGCGGCGCCCAGGCCTTCGGCGAAGCCGATCAGCATGACGCCGACCGCACCACCCAGCAGGTTCAGGAAGTCGCGGCCGGAGACGTCGGGAAGGCCGAGCGAGGGGAGGCCGGCGTCGATGTGCCCGACGATGTCCAGGCCGCGGTCGTCGAGGTCGAGCAGCGACACCAGCGCGATGCTGCCGAGGGCGACGACGAGCGAGCCCGGCACGATCGGCAGCCAGCGGCGCAGGACGAGCAGCAGGACCAGGCTGCCGACGCCGACCGTCGTGGCCAGCAGCTCGGCGTCGCCGAGGCTCTGGAGCAGGTCCCAGGTCTTCTCGAAGAAGTCACCGCTGCCTTTCGGGACGCCGATCAGCGACGGCAGCTGGCCGATCATGATGGTCAAGGCGAGCCCGATGATGAAGCCCTTGAGCACCGGTTCGGAGATGAACGCCGCCAGGAAGCCGAGGCGCAGCCCGCCCGCGATCAGCGCGACCATCCCGGTCGCCAGGGCGAGGGCGGTGGTGAGCGCCACCATCTCCGCCGGGTCGGTGGTGTCGGTCGCGACGGCGGCGACCACGCTCAGGGAGAGGGCGGCCGTCGCCGACATCGGCGACACCACGAGGTGTCGGGAGCTGCCGAGCAGCGCGTAGAGCGCCAGGGCCGGGACGGCGGCGTACAGGCCGACGACGGGAGGGACGCCGGCGATGGTGGCGTAGGCGAGTGACTCGGGGACGAGCACCGCCCACACGGTCAGCCCGGCGACGATGTCGCCCCGGATCCAGCGACGGTCGAAGCCGGCGAACGAGGGCGCCAGTGCCACTGCTCAGGAGTCCCTGCCGGCCGGCCCGCGCAGCTGGACCCGCTGGCCGACCACCGCGAGCACGATCCAGAGCGCGGTGTACACCGTGGTCTCCCCGGCGTTGTCCGGCCCGCGGAGGAACTCGGTGGCGTCGTACAGCCGTCCCAGCCCGGACAGGATCAGGCCCGCGCCCGCGATGGCGGTGCCCCACATCACGAACCGGCGCTGGAATCGCTGGGCGAGGAACCCGCAGACCAGGGCCACGGCGGGGACGAACACGGCGGCGAGCAGCCAGTTCGGGTCGTTGCCGCTGTCGAGCAGCACGAACAGCCGTGCCCCGACGACCGCGCCGATCACCAGACCGGTGATGAAGAGCAGGAACTTCGAGACCAGCAGGGTGATCACGAACGTGGCCGCCGCTCCGATGGCGGCGACCAGGAATGTCATGGCGGTGGTCGCGCCGAACGCGTCCGCGACCAGCCAGGATGCCGCGAACCCGCAGGCGAGCACGACGATCCGGGTCGACCACGCGCCCGCGAAGCACAGCAGTGCGCCGATGAGGACGAGCACCCACTCCGACATCCGATCCCTCCCGGTCCGGTTGCGCCGCTGGCTGACGGGTCCCACCTTCCGCAGCCCGGAGCCCTCCTGCCTCGCCCGTTTTCAGTGAGGCGGCCCTAACGCGCGGCCGCCTAGGTTCGAGGGACCGCCGCGGGCACACCGGCGGCGGGCGACAGGAGCGGGAATGGGCACCGTGATCGGCGACCTCCTCCCGATCGCCTTGGGGGTCGCGATCTCTCCGGTGCCGATCATCGCGGTGATCCTGATGCTGCTGGCGCCGAACGCGAAGGCCGCCAGTGTTGCCTTCCTGGTCGGCTGGGTCGTGGGCATCACCCTGGTCGTCGGTCTCGTGACGCTCCTGGTCGGTCCGGTCGACGACTCGGACGCGGCCGACCCCGCGACCTGGACGTCGGTGCTCAAGCTCTTGCTGGGCGCGGCCGCCGTCCTGCTGGCGGTGCAGCAGTGGCGGAAGCGCCCTCGCCCCGGTGAGGTGGCGGAGCTGCCGAAGTGGATGTCGGCGATCGACTCGGTGACCCCGGTGAAGGCACTCGGCCTCGGGGCGCTGTTGTCGGCCGTGAACCCCAAGAACCTCACGTTGTGCCTGACGGGTGGCCTGCTGATCGGGGGCGCCGGCCTGTCCGGCGGCGACGCGGCAGTGGCGGTCGTGGTGTTCGTGGTGATCGCGTCGTCGTCCGTGGCCGTTCCGGTCATCGGCTACCTGGTGGCACAACGCCGGCTGGTCCAGCCGCTCGACGAGCTGAAGGACTGGCTGACGGCGAACAACGCCACCGTGATGGCGGTCCTGCTGCTCGTGATCGGCGTCGCCATCATCGGCAAGGGCCTGGCGGGGCTCTGGTGAGAGGGCGGTGAAACCCATGACGAAGGTCGTCATCCGTGTCGACGGCGAGATCTCGGACGAGCTGTCCAGCGCCTTCCCGCACCTCACGTCCCGGAGGCTCCCGGCCCAGAGCACGCTGACCGGAGACCTGGCCGACCAGGAGGAGCTCCAGGGCGTGCTCAACCTGTTGAGCTCGCTGGGCATCGACATCGTCGAGATCGTCACGATCCCGGACTGACCGTCTCCCCGTCACCCGGGTCGACGGGCCGCACCACGTGCGCCTCGGCCAGCTCGATGGCTCGCTCGGTCGACTCTCCGAGAACCGGTGTGGCGGGCACGATCGCGACCTCGGCCAGCCGCGCCGCGACCTGTTCCCGGGTCCACTTCGCTGCGAGCTCCGGGTCGATGCCGGACAGGTAGAGCTGTCCGTTCACGGTGGCCAGTGCGTGGGCGTAGCCGCCGACGACCTTGAGGAAGGTCGCGCCCAGGGTGGTCCGCCCGCGCAGCCGCAGTACGACGACCGGGCCGGCACCGTCGCCGTCCGCCTGGACCTCGGGCAGCAGGCGTTGCAGGGTCCGGGCGCCCGCGAAGAACAACGATCCGTAGACGTTGAGCACGACCAGGTCGCCCGGGCCGACCGTCCGCGGGGCAGGCGACTCCCGGACCAGGCCGTCGTCCGTGCGCTGCATCCTGACCACCCGCAGGTCGAGGGCCTCCTGGTTGAGCTGGAGCAGCAGCGAGGCCACCACGCCGACGGCGACCGCCTGGGCAACGGGCAGCACCAGCACGGACGCGAACGTCGCCGCCATCGCGATGCCGGGGATCGGGCCTGCGCGGGCCACCGACAGGATCTCGGCCGGGCGGATCGTGCCCCACCCGGCGTACACGAGCACTGCGGCCAGCGTCGGCATCGCCACCTCGCCGACCAGTCGGGAGAACGCGAGCAGGATGGCCACCATCCAGAGGCCGCTCCAGATCGCCGCCCATCGCGTCCGTGCCCCGGCCGTGACGTTGAGCGCCGTCTGCCCGACCGAGCCGCCCACCGGCTGCCCGCCGAAGAACCCCGAGGCCAGGTTGCCGACGCCCTGGGCGGTGAAGTCCCGCCGGGTCGAGGACGTCGAGCCGTCCGGGTTCGGCACCGCCTCGGCGACACCCGCGCCCTGGATCAGCACCAGCGCCGCGACGGCGGCCGCCCCCGCGATCACGGCGGGCTCCAGGGCCGCGAAGGCCGGGAGCTGGGGGAGCGGCAGCCCGGTCGGGATCGCGCCGGAGTCCTTGACCCGGATCACGGTGTCCGCGCCCAGCAGGACGACCGCGATCGTGGGGACGAGCAGTGCGACCAGCGAGCTGAACACCGCCATCCGGGTCAACCCGAGCAGGGCGAGGATCGCCAGCGCAGTGCAGCCGGCGATGGCCGACGCGACGTCGATGTCGCCCGGGTGGGTGAGGACCTCCCATGCCTTCTGCACGGCCAGGCCGGACGCGTCCACGCCGAGGAGGTCGGGCAGCTGTCCCAACACCATGTTCACGGCGATGCCGGTGAGGAAGCCGAGCATCACCGAGTAGGAGACGAAACGGATGTAGCGGCTGAGCCGCACCAGCGCAGCCAGGATCATCATGCCGCCGGCCAGCAGGGTCAGCCACAGGATCGCGTCGGAGCGCTGGTCGGCCGGGACCGAGGAGATCGCGGACCCTGCCGCGAGCGCCGCCGCGCTGGTCGTGGTGATCACCATCAGGCGGGTGCTGCTGGTCAGCCCGCCGGCGATCGGCCCGGCGAAGGAGGCGTAGAGGCCGTGCGCCGGGTTGACGCCGGCCAGCACGCTCGCGGCCATCCCGTCGGGCACGCTGCTGATCGCCCCGGGGAGACCGGCGACCAGGTCGGTCCGGAAGTGCCGCTTGCGCGGCCTGACCTCTCCGATCCAGGCCGACATCGCCTGCTGGCTGCGTTCGATCCGCCTCCGGTAGAACCCGGCGAGCCCGCTCTCGTCCGGGCCGCTGGTCACTTCTCCGTTTCGCCTTCGGACGGCAGCGGCACAGCGGGAGTGTTGGACACCAGGGGCAGCATCCACCGGCTGTCCGGGTCGGAGTCGACGAGCAGCGCCTTGACCAGCAGGCTCAGCGGGATCGCGAGCAGGGCGCCCAGCGGTCCGAGCACCCAGGCCCAGAACACGAGCGACACGAAGGTCAGGGTGGTGGACAGTCCGACCGCATCGCCGACGACCTTGGGCTGGATGCCCGACTGGATGATCACGTTGAGGACGCTGTAGACCGCGATCACCGCGAGCATCTTGCTGGGCCCGCCCTCGAGCAGGCCCAGGATGGCCGGCGGGATCAGACCGATGATGAAGCCGACGTTCGGGATGTAGTTCGTCAGGAACGCGAGCAGCCCCCACAGCAGCGGCGCCGGGATGTCCAGCAGGTACAGCGCGATCGTGTCCAGCACGGCGACGATGAAGCCGAACACCGTGGAGACCCACAGGTAGCGGCGGGTGCCCCAGGCGAACCGGGTCAGCGCGCCGATCAGGTGCGGCCGGTCCTCGGCCGCGGCGGCCATCTGGTGCGGGGAACGTGCTGCCGTCGATCGTCATGAAGAGGCCGAGCGCGATGATGAAGGCGAGGTTGGACACGAGGCCCAGGACCCCTTCGAGCAGACCGGTCACGATGCCGGTCAGCGAGGACAGGTCGAACCCGCTGGTGAGCTTCTTCAGCTCGGAGGAGTCGACGCCCAGGCTCTTGAGCCAGCCGGTCGCGTCGTCGACGAGGTTCGCGAACTCCTCCTGGTACGTCGGCAGCAGCTGGTCGCGAACCGCGCCGCGGAGATCACGAGCGCGAGGGCCAGCCCCAGGAGGATGGCGTACATCGCGACCAGGCAGATCACCGAGGCGGCCCAGGACGGCATCTTCCGCTGCAGCCAGTAGCGCAACGGCTGGGTGACGATGGTGAGGACCAGCGCCAGGAACACCGGCCCGATCAGGTCCTGCAGGGTGCGCAGCCCGAACGTCACGATCACCGCCGACGCCAGCCCGAGCAGGATCAGCAGACCGCGGGGGAGCGACCCGCGGACGACGACCACCTCGGCCGGCTCGCTCATCGGCACGTCTCCTCGGGTCGGGCCACGCGACGACCCCACCACCGGGCGGACAGCGGCGGCTCACCCGTTGCAGGTGACCCTCTGCACCGGTCACCCTCCTAGCGTGCGGATCGCCCGGTCGGCCGGGCCGCTGGTGTGAGGAGGGGCTGCGATGCCCGACTGGGTGACGTCCCTGCCCGCAGTGCTGACGGCATTGCTGACCGCCCTGCACGTCGTCGTCTGCGTGCTGGCGCTCGGGGTCTTCCCGGGCAGCCGGAAGCCGTCGACCGCGATGGCCTGGCTGATCCTCGTCCTGGCCGTGCCCTACTTCGGCTTCCTGGTGTTCCTCCTGTTCGGCCGCACGTCGGTGGGCAGCAAGCGACGCGAGTGGCAGCTGGCGGTGAACCGTGAGGTCGTCGCCACCCTGGCGCTGGAGGCGTCCGGCCGGACCGAGGTGACCGCTCCGGGCGACGCGCAGGGGCTGGCGCACCTGAACCAGAACCTCGGGGCGCTGCCGCTCACCGCCGACAACACGGTCGAGATCACGACCGACTACGCGGGCTGCTTCGAGGCGATGCGACGCGAGGTCGACCAGGCGGAGCGGTTCGTGCACGTCCAGTTCTACATCTCCGCGTGGGACGAGATGACGGCTCCGTTCTTCGAGTCGCTGCGGGCGGCTGCGGACCGTGGCGTCGACGTACGGTTCCTGTTCGACCATCTCGGGTCGCGGGGCATCCCCGGCTACAAGGAGTTCGTCAAGAAGCTGGAGGCGACCCGGATCCGGTGGACGCCGATGCTCCCGATCCGGCCGCTCAAGGGCGAGTTCCGACGGCCGGACCTGCGCAACCACCGGAAGATCCTGGTGGTCGACGGCCGGGTCGGCTTCGCCGGCTCGCAGAACCTGACCGAGCCCGGCTACAACAAGCCGAAGAACCACAAGCTCGGCCGCGAGTGGGTCGAGCTGATGACCCGGGTCGAGGGCGACGTCGTACGCCAGCTCAACCTGGTCTTCGTCACCGACTGGTACAGCGAGACCCGCGAGGACCTGCGGGAGACGCTGGAGCGTGCGACGGTCACGCCGGCCGCTCCGACCGGCGCCGCGGTGGCCGGGGTCGGCGCCCAGGTGGTGCCGAGCGGACCGGGGTTCGTGACCGAGAACAACCTGCGGCTGTTCAACAGCATGCTCTACGCCGCCGAGCGCCGGCTGTCGCTGACCAGTCCCTACTTCGTGCCCGACGAGTCGCTGCTGTACGCCGTCACGACGGCCGCGCAGCGCGGCGTCGACGTCGAGCTGTTCGTCAGCGCCACGGCCGACCAGTTCATGGTCCACCACGCGCAGCGCTCCTACTACGACGCGCTGCTCGAGGCCGGGGTGCGGATCTGGCTCTACCCGGAGCCCTACGTGCTGCACGCCAAGCACTTCTCGGTCGACGACTCGCTGGCCGTCATCGGGTCCAGCAACATGGACATGCGCTCGTTCGCCCTCAACTACGAGGTGGTCCTGATGCTGACGGGCACCGAGGTCGTCGACCGGCTGCGCCGGGTCGAGGACACCTACCGGAGCCTGTCGACCGAGCTGACCGCCGAGGTGTGGCGGACCCGCAGCTGGGGCGCGAAGTACGTCGACAACGTGATGCGGTTGACCGCCGCCCTCCAGTGACGTCATCCCCGTGTCACCGGCCGGCAACGCGAAGGTTTTCGCCCTGCCGGAGAGAATCCGGGTGCAGGAGGTTACGTTCCGGCCTCACCTTGGTAGGGTCGTGCTTGCAGCAGGTGCAAGTTCCAGCAGGTCTGACGCCCGCGGAGTTTGTGATCCAACGGCGTTTTCGTGTGTGTCCTCCAGTCACGCAAGTCGGAAGCGACGTGTCACCGCATCTGATGCGCGGTCGTCGAAGTGACGGCCTCATCGCACCGATATAGGAGTACAGAGCAATGGCTCAGGGCACCGTGAAGTGGTTCAACGCCGAGAAGGGTTTCGGCTTCATTGCGCAGGAGGACGGCGGCGACGACGTCTTCGTGCACTACTCGGCGATCCAGTCGCAGGGCTACAAGTCCCTCGACGAGAACCAGAAGGTCGAGTTCGACGTCACCCAGGGTCCGAAGGGCCCGCAGGCGGAGAACGTTCGCCCGCTCTGATCAGCGGACGAAGCTGGGGCACCTGCCCCTGAAGACGCTTCGACGGGGCTCCACCCATCTGGGTGGGGCCCCGTTACCGTTTGGGTGAGAGGTCGATCACCCGAACGGGTCAATTTCATCCTGGGGCGTTTGTTCCTGGCAGCCATAGGGCAGTCTTGGATGCGGCGGAGGTTGTCTGCTGTCAGGAAGTTCTTGTGAGAGGGAGCGCGTTGCACGACCAGTTCGACGTCACGCTGGAGGACTCGGACCTCCTCGGCGAGGTGGAGCTCACGACGAACCTGATCATCGCCGCGAGCGAGTCTGACGAGCCTCTGACCCTCGATGAGATCGACAAGATCCTCGGCATCTCGCCGCGCTCCGAGTCCTGACCATCTCTCTCGCTGACCGCTCAGCAGGTCGCGAACAGCACCGGCCCGGTGCTCAGGTCCGACAGGACGTACTGCCCGTCCCGGGGAGCCATCGGCATCGTCACCACCGTGCCATCGGCCGTCACGTGGCCGAGGTGGAAGCGGTCGGTGAAGTCTCCGCCCTGACCCGGTGCCGGCCCGCTGGCCAGCACCGAACGGGAGTCGGCGTTGGTCCGGGCCTGGTCGTCGTTCTCGAACGCCAGCGCCACCCGTACGTCGCCCCCGGGCTGCGCGGACATCGCGAACCCGGTCAGCGGGTTGACCTCGCCCGCCTCGTCGATCAGCTCGTCCGCCTGGGCCTGGTCGGCCGCGCCGGCCCCCGACATCGCCAGCTCCCGGCACACGTGGTCCCCGCTGTAGACCACTGCCGACAGTGGTTCGCCCGATGCGGCGACCACCTCGTCGACGCCCTCCTCCTGTTCTCCGTCCTCGTCGAGCGTCTGCTCGAGGAAGACCGCACGGTCCGACGCCCGGACCAGGCGCTCGTCGGCGTCGAGGGCGATGTACTGGAGCTCCGGGGTCAGGTCGGGGCCGATGTCCGGCAGCAGACTGGAACCGCCACGCCAGACCCCGTCGTCATCGTCGGGCCGTTCGTAGCCGAGGTCCTCCAGGGTGTCGGCGAGCTCGTCGAAGTCGACCGACTCGGGGAGCTGGAGGGTGATCTCGGCGCCCTGGGTGGACTGGCTGAGCAGCTCCCAGTCGATGTTCGCCGGCGAGAAGCCGAACCGCTCGTGGAGCAGTGTCGCCGACTCCAGCAGGGCGGAGCTCGACGTCAGGTCGGCGTCGTATCCCTCGTCGAGGAAGCCCGTCAGCTCGTCGGTCGACGACGAGGCCGACAGGTCGGTGCCGAGCTCGGTGCGGATGCCCTGCCAGTCGGTCCAGGAGAGCCGCTCTGCTGGACCGGGGGCGAGCTCGACAGCTCGTTCGAGCTCGGTGGTCCGGGAGGCCCGCCACCAGAGGGCCCCGGCAGCGAGGAGGGCGAGCACGACGACCGCCGCAGTGACGGCGGACCATCGCTTGGTCACCTGTTCTCCTCTCGGACACGAAGTGGTGTGACACTAGCCCCATGCCGCCGCCGCAACCGAGGGACGTGCTCGCTGCTGGCGCGGTTGTCACCCGGAAGGGCAAGCAGGTGCTGCTCGTGCACCGCCCGACGTACGACGACTGGTCCTTCCCCAAGGGCAAGCTCGACCGCGGGGAGCATGCCGCCGTGGCCGCGGTCCGGGAGGTGGCCGAGGAGACCGGCGTCCACGTCCGGCTGGGTCGGCCGCTGTCCGGCCAGCGCTACCCCAACGGCTCGCGGCGGATGAAGCACGTCTTCTACTGGGCGGGCTGGGCCGTCGGCGACGACGACGTGAGCGGCTACCTGGTCAACCAGGAGATCGACGAGGTCGTGTGGGTCTCGTTCGAGAAGGCGATGGAGATGCTCACCTACCCCCGCGACCGCGAGACGCTGGTCGAGTCGCGCAAGCGGCCGAAGAAGACCCGTCCCCTGGTCCTCCTGCGCCACGCGAGTGCGCGGTCACGGAAGTCGTGGCGGCGTCGCGACGACCGGCTCCGGCCGCTGCTGCGGTCCGGCGAGCTGCAGTCGCAGCGGCTGGTGCCGCTGCTGGCGGCGTACGACGTCACCCGGATCCTGTCGTCGAGCAGCACGCGGTGCGTGCAGACGCTCCAGCCGTACGCCGACACGACCGGCTGGAAGCTCGAGGACAGTGACGGCCTCAGCGAGGAGGACGCCACCCCGAAGGCGATCGTCGAGATCGTCGACGAGCTCCTCCATGCGGGCGAGGGATCGGTGCTCTGCACCCATCGGCCGGTGCTGCCGTCGGTGTTCGACGCGCTGGGAATCGACGAGATCCACCTCGAACCCGGTGGCCTGCTCGTGGTGCACCACCGCAAGGGCAAGATCCTGGCTACCGAACATCATTCTCGGCCCTGAGTAAAGGGCCTGACGCGTTGTTCACGCGATGGCCGTCTCCTCGGTGGACTTCTGTGGACGACTGGGCAATTCGAGTTCACCGCTCGTTCACCCACGCCGACGCATCCGGTCACCTCCGCTCCCTACGTTCCTGATGTCAGACACGACAATCCATCAGGAGACACGAAGTGAAGCGCACTTCCATCCGCCGGGCACTCGTTCCCGGCTTCGCCGCCCTGGCCCTCGCCCTGTCCGCGTGCGGCGGCGGCAACGCCGCAGAGGCCGGAGGGGATGGCGGCGGCGCCAGCGGCTCGGTGACCGTTGACGGTTCGTCCACGGTCTTCCCGATGACCCAGGCGGCCAACGAGCTGCTGAGCGAGGAAAATCCGAACATCGACGCGACCATCGGTGAGGCGGGCACGGGCGGCGGCTTCGAGCGCTTCTGTGCCGGCGAGACCGACATCTCCGACGCCTCACGTCCGATCGAGGACGAGGAGATCGCGGCCTGCGAGAAGGAGGGCATCGAGTACACCGAGCTCCAGGTGGCCACCGACGCCCTCACGCTCGTGGTGCACCCCGACCTCGCCGTCGACTGCCTGACCATCGACCAGGTCATCAAGCTGTGGGAGCCGGGCTCCAAGATCAACAACTGGAGCGACCTGGACCCGAGCTTCCCCGACCAGGAGATCTCGCTGTTCGGCCCCGGCACCGACTCGGGCACCTACGACTACATGGCCAACGACGTCATCGGCTCCGAGGAGGAGACCACGCGTGACGACTACGAGGCCTCCGAGGACGACAACGTTCTCGTCCAGGGTGTCGCGGGCACCGAGGGTGCCACCGGTTACTTCGGTTACACCTACTACGAGCAGAACACGGACTCGTTGAAGGCGCTGTCGGTCGACAGCGGCAACGGCTGCATCGAGCCCTCCGCCGAGACCGCGTCTGCCGGCGAGTACACCCCGCTCGCCCGTCCGTTGTTCATCTACATCAACAACGCCAGCTACAACGACAACGAGGCGGTCAAGGAGTTCACGGACTTCTACATCGAAAACCTCGCGACGATCGCCGAGGCGGCGCTGTTCATCCCGCTCAATGACGACCAGTACGCCGAGACCCAGTCCGCACTCGAAGGCATCTCGGCCTGATCGCGAAGACACCCCTCACACATGAGCAACACAGCTGACTCGAGTGCAGGCCCGCCCTCCGGGGCGGGCCTGCCCGCGGGCAAGATCGACCTCCGGGCCAAGTCCCGACCCGGCGAAGCGGTGATCAAAGCCCTACTGCTGGTGTCCGGCCTCCTGTCGATCGCCATCTCCTTCGGGATCGTGATCGCCCTCATCCGGCCGGTGATCGACTTCTTCCAGGAGATCCCGTTCGGCGACTTCTTCGCCACCGACGGCACCTACGCCGTGATCCCACTGGTCACGGCCACGTTCGTGGTCACGGTCGTCGCACTGATCGTCGCCGTACCCCTCGGGCTCGGCGCCGCGATGTACCTCAGTGAGTACGCCTCGCCGCGAGTACGGAAGGTGCTCAAGCCGACCGTGGAGCTGCTGGCCGGCGTGCCCTCGGTGGTCTACGGCTTCTTCGCCCTCTCGTTCGTGACGCCCACCCTGCTGCAGGACATCCTGAACATCGGCGTCGGCTTCACCAACGCGCTCTCCGCGGGACTCGTGCTCGGCGTGATGATCGTCCCGACGGTGGCGTCCCTGGCCGAGGACGCGCTCACCGCAGTACCGCTTGCGATGCGGCAGGGCTCGCTCGCGATGGGGGCGAACCGGATGCAGACAACCCTCCGGGTGGTCTTCCCCGCCGCCCTCTCCGGCATCGCGGCCGCGGTCGTGCTCGGCATGTCGCGAGCCATCGGCGAGACCATGATCGTCGCCCTCGCAGCCGGCGCCCAGAAGAACCTGTCTCTCGACCCGCGCGAGGGCATGCAGACCATGACCGGCTTCATGGCACAGACCGCGGGCGGTGAGAACGCCGTGGGCTCGACCTCCTACAACGCGCTCTTCGCCGTTGGCCTGCTGCTCTTCGTGATCACGCTGGTCATCAACGTCATCAGCATCTCGTTCGTCCGTCGGTTCAGGCAGGTGTACTGACATGAGCATCGCCACCGGACGGCCCGCGACGTCACCGAGAGCACCATCGCCACCGGCAAGAGCAAGGACCGCAGCGTCAAGTCCCTCGTGTTCCTGGTCGCGCTGTGGTTCTCGCTCTTCTTCGGCGTGATGGTGCTGCTGGTGCTGATCATCAGCACCGCCCTCGACGGCGCGCCACGCTTCGACAGCAACCTGTTCACCCAGTACGACTCGGTCCTGCGTCCCGAGGAGACCGGCTTCCGAGCCGGCATCCTCGGTTCTGTGTGGCTGATGATCACCACCGCGGTGCTGGCGATCCCGCTGGGCATCGCTGCCGCGATCTACCTCGAGGAGTTCGCGGACCCGCTGACCTGGTACAACCGCTTCATCGAGGTCAACATCCAGAACCTCGCCGCCGTGCCCTCGATCGTCTACGGCCTGCTGGCGGTCGCCGCGCTCGCGCTGGTCGGCTTCACCGACACCGGTGTCGTGATCGGTGGCGCCGTCGCGTTGGGGCTGCTGATCCTGCCGGTCATCATCATCACGACGCGCGAGGCGGTCCGGGCCGTGCCCCGCGAGATCCGGCAGGGCTCGCTCGCGCTCGGGGCCACCGTGTGGCAGACGACCTGGCGGCAGACGCTGCCGTCAGCCGTGCCGGGCATCGCCACCGGCACCATCCTCGGGCTCTCACGCGCGATCGGCGAAGCGGCACCGCTGCTGATCATCGGCATCGCCAGCTCGGTGCGTTTCGACCCA
Organism: uncultured Actinomycetota bacterium; assembly: GCA_963803235.1. Taxonomy (GTDB): domain Bacteria; phylum Actinomycetota; class Actinomycetes; order Propionibacteriales; family Nocardioidaceae; genus Nocardioides. Next base: position 222,978 of record CAWDLL010000005.1, on the reverse strand, counting down.
GACGGCCTGCTCAGCCCGGTGACCGCGCTGCCCATCCAGATCTACGGCCTGACCTCACGGTCCCAGGAGGAGTTCCAGCAGGCTGCCTCGGCCGCCATCATCGTGCTTCTCGTCATGATCCTCGGCCTCAACGCACTCGCAATCTTCATCCGCAACAAGTTCCAGCGAACCTGGTGAGGGAGACCATGTCCACGCATCCCCGCACGTACACCGTCGGCAAGGACAACACGTCCGGTGCCGATGGTGTCGGCACGCTCGCTCACGCGCACGACGAGGTCGAGCGAGAGCTGCCAGAGGTACCCCCGAACCCGGTGATGGAGGCCTTTGGGCTGAATGTCTTCTACGGCGACTTCCACGCCGTACACGACGTCAACCTGTCGTTCGGCCTGAACGAGATCACGGCGCTGATCGGGCCGTCCGGCTGCGGTAAGTCGACCGTGCTGCGCTGCCTGAACAGGATGAACGACCTGGTCCCGGGCGCCCGGGTCGAGGGCGAGGTGACGTACCACGGGCAGAACGTCTACGGGAAGGGCGTCGACCCGATCGCGGTGCGGACCAACATCGGCATGGTCTTCCAGAAGCCGAACCCGTTCCCGAAGTCGATCTACGACAACATCGCCTACGGCCCGCGGGTCATCGGCATGAAGGTCGAGAACATGGACGACCTGGTGGAGGAGGCGCTGCGCGGCGCTGCGCTCTGGGACGAGGTGAAGGACAAGCTCAAGCAGTCGGCGTACGGACTCTCCGGAGGCCAGCAGCAGCGCCTCTGCATCGCGCGCACGATCGCCACCAAGCCGGATGTCATCCTGATGGACGAGCCGTGCTCGGCCCTCGATCCGATCGCCACCGCCCGCATCGAGGACCTGATGCTGGAGATGCGAGACCAGTTACACGATCATCATCGTCACGCACAACATGCAGCAGGCAGCCCGCGTCTCCGACCGGACGGCGTTCTTCACCGCCCGCCCCGACGAGACCACCGGCAACCGCACCGGTCTCCTGGTCGAGTACGACCTCACCAGCCGCATCTTCGCCAACCCCCACGACCCCCGCACCGAGGACTACATCTCGGGTCGGTTCGGCTGAGCTTTTCGCGATAGTCCGAGACGTTTTGGTCGTCTGGAGCACGAGCGCGCGACCAAAACGTCTCGGACTATGCCGACGGCTGTGGATGACGAAATTCTGACCGCCGGAGCATGGGCAGCATCCGCCCATGTCCGAAGCACGCGAACCATCACGGGCTGCCCGTTCAGCTGTCGTCCGCCCGGTCAGGGTGGACCCCACCGGGCGGAGCGGTCCGACGTACGGCCAGGCCCGAGGTCCTGCTTATCGTCGCTCCAGCAGTGGTCTCTACGTGCCGGTCAGCGTTGACGGAGCCGTGCCCGAGCAGAGGATCGTCGAAGCCGCCGCGGTCCTGCCCGACTTCGGCGGCGCCACCGGCTGGGCAAGTCTTCGCTGGGCCGGAGGAGTCTGGTTCGACGGCACGACGGTCGGTGGTCAGGCGTTGCTTCCCGTGACACTAGCCACGGGCTACAGCGATGTCCGCTCGCAGGCCGGGATCGTCATCTCGCAAGAGCGGCTGGGACCCGGCGAGATCGAAGAGCTGGACGGCATGCGTGTCACGACGTTGGTCCGCTCCCTCTGCTTCGAGATGCGATATGCCAGCGACAAGCGCGAGGCTGCCGTCCTGCTCGACATGGCGGCGTACTCCGATCTGGTCAGCATCGAAGAGGCGGCGATCTATGCGCTGGCGCACCCAGGCTGGACCGGGATCCCGCAGTGTCGAGACGCGTTGTCGCTGGCCGATGAGAACAGCTGGTCGCCCTGGGAGTCGAGGCTGCGCATCGTGTGGGTCGTCGACGGCGGCTTTCCGAGGCCGTGGACGAACTGCCCGGTCTTCGACCGGTACGGCTGCCATCTCGGGACACCGGATCTGCTCGACGAGGAAGCGGGTCTGGCCATCGAGTACGACGGTGCCCATCATCAGGAGCACGGCCAGCGTCGGCGCGACCGGGACCGCGAGCAGGCGTTCCGGGGTGTCGGGCTCGAGTACCTCACGATCATGCGAGGTGACTTCGCCAACCGCTACGTGCTGGCTGAGCGGCTGGCCGATGCGAGAAGGCGGTCACGGTGGTCATCGACCGCCCGACGTGAATGGACCATCGATCTTCCGCCCTCCTGGACGCCGACCTTCACCGTCGAGCAGCGCCGCAACCTGGACGACCAGCAGCGTGCGCGTCTCCTGCGGCTGCGCCGTCGGATCGACTGAGGCGCGGGCATCGGGATAGTCCGAGACGTTTTGGCTCACGATCGCGCCGAAATCACGACCAAATCGTCTCGGACTATCGGGGCGAAGCCCGCTCAGAAGCACGACCTCGATGAAGAAGTGGGAGACCCAGTAGCAGATCGCGGCGGCGAGGCCGGCCATGGGGAAGGTGAGGACCCAGGCGATGAGGATCGAGCGGGCGACGCCCCAGCGGACGGCGGAGAGGCGCTTGGTGGCGCCGACGCCCATCACCGCGGAGGTGATCGTGTGGGTGGTCGAGATCGGCGCCTCGAAGACGTACGCCGTGGTGTACAGCACCGTGGCGGCCGACCGACTCGGCGGCGAAGCCGCGGGCCGGGTCGAGGTGGATGATGCGGCGGCCGAGGGTGCGCATGATCCGCCAGCCACCGGACCAGGTGCCGAGCGAGATCGCGGCGGCGGCAGAGAAGATCACCCAGAGCGGGAGGTCGTCGCCGGCGGCGGACGTACCCACCGGTGAGCAGCGCCAGGAAGATCACGCCCATCGTCTTCTGGGCGTCCTGGAGGCCGTGGCCGAGCGCCATCGCGGCGGCGGACACGGTCTGGGCAGCGCGGAAGCCGCGGCTCACCTTCGATGCGGGTTCGCTCGCCGGAAGATCCACATGATCGCGAGCATCACCAGCGAAGGCGAGCGCAGAACGCCGAACAGCGGCGACAGCACCATCGGGATGAGCGACCTTGTCGAGCACCGTGCTCCACGACACCGTGACGCCGGCCGCGAGGGCCGCGCCGACCAGGCCGCCGATCAGGGCGTGCGAGGACGACGAGGGCAGGCCGTAGTACCAGGTGATCAGGTTCCAGGTGATCGCGCCGAGCAGCCCGGCCATCACGATCACCAGTCCGGCGTTGCCGTCCGGCGGCGCGATCACCTCGCTGACCGGTGTGCGCGACCTTCTGGCCGAGGAACGCGCCGACGAAGTTCATGACCGCGGCCAGTGACGAGCGCGACGCGCGGCGTCAGTGCCCGGGTGGAGACCGAGGTGGCGATGGCGTTCGCTGCATCGTGGAAGCCGTTGGTGTAGTCGAAGACGAGGGCGACGACGACGACCGCGATGACGATCGCGAGTTCCGCAGTCACGTGCTCAGGACTCCTTGACCGCGATCTGCTCCACGATGTTGGCGACCTTCTCGAAGGCGTCGATGGCACCTTCGAGCGACTCCACGATGTCCTTGAGCTTGAGCACCTCCATCGCCTTGAACTCGCCGCTGAAGAGCTGGGCGAGCATCCGGCGGTGGTTCTTGTCGCCGACGTTCTCGAGCCGGTTGATCTCGATCCAGTACTCGTCGAGGTCGTCCATGCGCCTTGAGCCCCGGCATCGCGTCCGCGGTGATCTCCGCGCAGCGCTGGATCACCTCGACCTGGTTGGACAGCTCCGCGGGCAGCACCTTGACCTCGTAGAGCAGGATCAGGTCGACGACCTCGTCCATCATGTCCATGACGTCGTCGAGGCCGGAGGCGAGGTTGTAGATGTCCTCGCGGTCGAACGGCGTGACGAAGGTGCTGTTCACCCGCCGGACGATCGCGTGGGTGGTCTCGTCAGCGGCGTGCTCGGCCTCGCGCATCCGGCGGGCCACGTCCTCGTGGTCGGCGCCCTCGCCCATCATCTCGGCGAGCAGGCCTGCCCCCACGACCAGGTGCGCAGCGGCCTCGCTGAAGAGGTCGTAGAACGAGTTGTCGACCGGGCGGAACTTCAAACCCACGGAGAACTCCTGGTGAGGAGGAGCAGAACGGCCACATGCTAGGGGGTCGTTCAGTGAGCACCACAACTCAGGGGCTGCTCCGCCGTTTCCGCTGCCGTTCGATCAGCGCCTCCTGGAGGTGGACCTCGCCGTCGTTGCGGTGCCAGTCGCCCTTGATGTCCAGCGCCCAGGCGGCCGTGTTCTCGTCGAAGGCGAGCTCCAGCAGCGCACCGATCTCGCCGACGTTGTCCTCGCCGGGCACCTTCACCAGCACCTCGACCCGGCGGTCCAGGTTGCGGTGCATCATGTCCGCGGACCCGATCCACGCGACCTGCTCGCCGCCGTTCTCGAACCAGAACACCCGGCTGTGCTCGAGGAAGCGGCCCAGGATCGACCGCACCTCGATCGTCTCGGACAGCCCGGGTACGCCGGGTCGCAGCGCGCAGATCCCGCGGATCAGCAGCTGGACCGGCACGCCCTCCTGGGAGGCGAGGTAGAGCGCGTCGATGACCGCCTCGTCCACGACCGAGTTCGCCTTGATCCGGATCCCCGCCGGCCGTCCCGCGCGGTGGTGGCCGATCTCGTCGTGGATCTGGTCGAGCAGCCCGCTGCGCACCGAGTCCGGCGCGACCAGGAGCTGCTCGTACTCCGCGTTGCGGGAGTAGCCGCTCAGGTTGTTGAACAGGTGGGCGACGTCCTCGCCGATCGCGACGTCGGTCGTGATGATCCCGAGGTCCTCGTAGATGCGTGAGGTCTTGGGGTTGTAGTTGCCGGTGCCGATGTGGGTGTAGCGGCGGATGCCCTCGGGCTCGTCGCGCACCACCATCGCCAGCTTGCAGTGGGTCTTCAGCCCGACCAGGCCGTAGACGACGTGGCAGCCGGCCTGCTCCAGCTTGCGTGCCCAGCGGATGTTGGCCTGCTCGTCGAACCGCGCCTTGATCTCGACGATCACCAGCACCTGCTTGCCGGACTCCGCGGCGTCGACCAGGGCGTCGATGATCGGCGAGTCACCGGAGGTGCGGTAGAGCGTCTGCTTGATCGCCAGCACGTGCGGGTCGGCGGCGGCCTGCTCGATGAACCGCTGCACGCTGGTGGAGAACGAGTCGTACGGATGGTGCAGCAGTACGTCGTGGCGCGCGGTCGCCTTGAACACGTCCACGGGTGCCGCGGACTCGACCTCCGCCAGCTGCGGATGCGTGGTCGGGATGAACGTGGGGTAGCGCAGGTCCTCGCGGGCGAGGTCGGCGATGCCGTGCAGCCCGGTCAGGTCGAGCGGGCCGCGCAGCTTGAAGACCTCGTCGTCGGAGACGCCCAGCTCGGACACCAGCAGCTCGAGCACCGCCGGCGAGATGTCCTCCTCGACCTCGAGCCGCACCGGCGGACCGAACCGGCGCCGCAGCAGCTCCTTCTCGAGCGCGGCGAGGAGGTTCTCGGCGTCGTCCTCCTCGACGTCGAGGTCCTCGTTGCGGGTCACCCGGAACGTGTGCACCTCGAGCACCTCCATGCCCGGGAACAGCCGCTTGAGGTGCTCGCCGATGACGTCCTCGAGCGGCACGAACCGCTGGTTGCCGAGCGGGACGAACCGGCTGAAGATCGGCGGCACCTTCACCCGCGCGAACCGCTCCTTGCCGGTCTTCGGGTTGCGCACCAGGACGGCCAGGTTGAGCGACAGCCCCGAGATGTAGGGGAACGGGTGCGCCGGGTCGACGGCCAGCGGCGTCAGCACCGGGAACACCCGGTCGCGGAAGAGCCGCTTGCTGGCCTTCTGCTCCTCGCGGTCGAGGTCCTCCCAGCGGAGCAGCTCGATGCCCTCGCTCTCGAGGGCGGGGACGATCTCGTCGCGGAACAGCCGGGAGTGCCGCTCCATCAGCTCGCGGGTGCCGACCAGGATCCGCTCCAGCACCTCGCGCGGCAGCAGGCCGGACGCCGCGCGGACCGCGACCCCGGCCGCGATCCGGCGCTTGAGGCCGGCCACGCGGACCATGAAGAACTCGTCGAGGTTGCTCGCGAAGATCGCCAGGAACCGGGTCCGCTCCAGCAGCGGCAGGTCGCGGTCCTCGGCGAGCTCGAGCACCCGCTGGTTGAAGTGCAGCCAGGAGATCTCGCGGTCGAGGAACCGGTCGTCGTACTTCTCGACCGCGGCGAGCGCCGCGTCGTCGGGACGGTACGGCGGCTCCACGTCGAAGGACTCGTCGACCACAGAATCGGGCGCGCTGGGAGGGGGCACGCTTTCGAGAGCCATGCGAGTGCAGTGTGGCACCGATGGGTGAACAGCAGGTGTCCTCTGCGCTCGGCCGCCGGTAGGTTGCCGTCGTGACCCAGAGGCCCCGGATCGCCGCCGTCCAGCACCGACTCGAGCGGATGACCCTCAAGGGCGCGCTGGGCCTGCCCGAGCCGGTGCAGCGGATGCTCGCCGGGCGGCGCGTGGTCCGCGACGGCCAGACCCTCGCCACGGACACCCAGCTGATGCTCCTGCTCAAGCGGGTCGTCCGCGAGCCGGCCGCCGAGACGATGCCGATCCCGGAGGGCCGCCGGGTCATCGGCCGGCAGTCCGCGCTGGTGGGCGGCGACCAGCCGATCGGCGCCGTCCGGGACCTGCCCGTCGGCGACCTGCCCGGCCGGCTCTACGTCCCCACGGACGAGCAGGAGGGCGGCTCGGCCGACCTGACGGCCGCCGGCCCGCTGCTGCTGTTCTTCCACGGCGGCGGCTGGATGTACGGCGACCTCGACTCGCACGACGCCGCCTGCCGGTTCCTCGCCGAGCGCTCGGGGGTCCGGGTGCTGGCCGTCGACTACCGGCTGGCGCCCGAGCACCCGTTCCCCGCGGCGTACGAGGACGCGCTGGAGGCCTACCGCTGGGTGGTCAAGAACGCCGAGTCGATCGGCGCCGACCCGGAGCGGCTCGCCGTCGGTGGCGACTCGGCCGGTGGCTGCCTGGCCGCGACCACCGCCATCGCGGCGGCCGAGGAGGGACTCCCGCTGGCCTTCCAGCTGCTCATCTACCCCGGCACGGACATGCGTGGCGGCAGCGAGAGCCGCGCGCTGTTCTCGGACGGCTTCTACCTGACCAAGAAGTTCATGGACCTCGCCCGCGTGTCCTACATCGAGGACCCGGCGCTGTGCAGCGACCCGCGCGTCTCCCCGCTGTACGCCGACATCCCGCCCGGCCTCGCGCCGGCGTACGTCGTCACCGCGGGCTTCGACCCGCTCCGCGACGAGGGCGAGGCCTACGCCCGCCGGCTGGCCGACGCGGGGGTGCAGGTCGAGCTGGAGCGGTTCCCCGGCCAGATCCACGGGTTCTTCAACGTGGTCGGGGCCGGCCGGACGGCGCGCGCCGCATGCGCGGAGATCGCCGCCAAGCTGCGCGCGGCACTGGGCCCGTCACTGCCGGGTCAGTAGACGAGGGCCTGGACGCCGTCCTGGAGGATCTCCTCGGCGAAGACGGACGCCCCGGCGATCCTGATGCCGTCGATGACGTCCTCCTCGCCGATCTCGCGCCGGTTGGCGCACTGCGAGCAGACCGTCACGGATCCGTTCTCCACCAGGGACGACAGCAGCTCCGCCAGTGGGGTCGCCTTCGGGAGCCAGAACTCCTCCGCACGGCCCGGGCAGCGAGAACCACGCCGCCTCGCCCGTCATCCAGAAGGACACCGAGGCGCCGGACGCCAGCGCGGTGGTCGCCACCGTGAACGCCTGGTTGCAGCGCTCGGAGTCCTCCGTCCCGCAGGTCACCTTCACCACGAGGGATCGAGTCATGAGTTCACGGTAGCGGCCGGGGCTCGGGCCTGTCCGCACCTGCCTAGACTGCCCACCATGCCCTTCGAACTGCCCGAGAACCTCCATCCCGACTGCGGTCCCGTCGCCTGGATGCTCGGCACCTGGCGCGGCAACGGCCACGGCGACTACCCCACGATCGACGCGTTCCAGTTCGGGCAGGAGCTGATCTTCACCCACGACGGTCGGCCGTTCTTCCACTACATGGCGCGGGCGTGGATCATCGACGAGAGCGGCGAGAAGGTCCGCGACGCCGCGATCGAGACCGGCTTCCTCCGTTGCCGGCCCGAGGGCAAGGTCGAGCTGCTGCTGGCGCACCACACCGGCTTCGCCGAGGTCTGGTACGGCGCGGCCGAGGGCGGGAAGCTCGACATCGTGACCGACGCGATCGTCCGGACCGAGAGCGCCAAGGAGGTCACCGCCGGCAAGCGGCTCTACGGCAACGTCGAGGGCGACCTGCTCTACGCCTACGACATGGCCGCCATGGGCCAGGCCCTCCAGCCGCACCTGTGGGCGCGGCTGCAGCGTGTCTGAGGTGACCACCATGAGCGAGGACTGGCGCGAGAAGCTCCGCGGAAGCGGCTACCGGCTGACCCCGCAGCGCGAGCTGATCCTCGACGCCGTCAACCGGCTCGGCCACGCGACGCCCGACGAGGTGCTGGCGGAGGTACGGCACCACTCCTCGGCGGTGAACGTGTCCACCGTCTACCGCACGCTCGAAGTGCTCCAGGAGCTCGGGCTGATCCGGCACGCGCACCTCAGCGACCGGGCGCCGACGTACCACTCGGTGGGCGGCCACGAGCACTTCCACCTCAAGTGCAGGAATTGCGGGCGGGTCCAGTCTGTTGGGCCAGATGTGGTGCAGCCACTCGTGGAGCGGCTGCGCGCGGACAACGACTTCGCAGTGGACGTCGGTCACCTGACCGTCTTCGGGACCTGCGTCGGAGGATGTGAGACGAAGCAGTGACCAGCCCGCTCCTCGACCTGCCGGGTGCGGTGGCCGGCAACGGCATCGACGCCGCCGTGGCCGCGCACTACGGCTCCTTCAACGCCGAGCAGCGCACGCTCGAGTCCGGCGAGGGGTTCGTCGACCTCTCCCACCGCGACGTGATCCGGGTCGAGGGTCCGGACCGGCTCACCTGGCTGCACTCGCTGACCAGCCAGCACCTCACCGACCTTCAGCCGAAGCAGTGGACCGGCGCCCTGGTGCTCAGCCCGAACGGGCACGTCGAGCACGCTTTCTTCGGGTACGACGACGGCGAGGCCGTGGTCGCCCACACCGAGCCCGGTCAGGCGGCGGCGCTCATCGACTTCCTCGAGAAGATGAAGTTCATGATGCGGGTCGAGGTCACCGACGTGACCGCCGATCTGGCCGTCACCTGGCGGCCGTCCGCCCGCGACGACACGACGCCGTACGCCGGCTACGAGTTCGTGCCCCGCGACCGGCTCACGGCGTACGCCGAGGCGGCCGGCCCGGCCTGCGGCCTGTGGGCGTTCGAGGCGCTGCGGATCGCCCGGGGCGAGCCGCGGCTCGGGATCGACACCGACCACCGGACGATCCCCAACGAGGCGGGCTGGATCGGCCCGGCCGTGCACCTGGACAAGGGCTGCTACCGCGGCCAGGAGACGGTCGCGCGGGTGCACACCTTGGGTCGCCCGCCGCGCAGGCTGACCCTGCTGCACCTCGACGGGTCGGAGAACCGGCTCCCCGCAGCGGGCAGCGACCTCAAGCTGGGCGACAAGGTGGTCGGCTTCGTCGGTAGCTCGGCTCGGCACCACGAGCTCGGGCCGATCGCGCTGGCCATGGTCAAGCGCAACGTCTCCCTCGACGCCCAGCTCGACGCCGACGGTCTGCCCGCCGCGCAGGAGGTCCTGGTCGACCCCGAGGTCGGCCTGCACGTCCGGCCCAAGCTGCGCTGAGGTCAGCCCCGCCGGTACATCACGTGCGTGTCCCGGGCGGCGTGCGTGAACCCGAGCTTGTCGCGGTAGATGTTGATCGCCGGCCCGTTGTCAGACTCGACGTAGAGCAGGACGTCCTCGACGCCTTTGTCACGCAGGTGCTCGAGGCCGGCGATGGTGACGATCCGGCCGAGCCCGATGCCCTGGACGCCGGGGTCGACGCCGACGACGTACACCTCGCCCAGCCGGTCCGAGTGCTGCTTGGTCCAGTGGAAGCCGATCAGCCGGCTGTCCCGCTCCGCGAGCAGCAGTCCCGCGGGGTCGAACCACGGCTCGGCCATCCGCTCGGCCAGGTTGGCGGCGTCCATCGCGCCCTGCTCGGGGTGGTCCGCGAAGGCCAGGGCGTTGAGCCGGAGGAACGCCTCTTCGTCGGAGTCGCGGTAGCCGCGCACGACCACGTCCGCGGGCACGTCGTACTCGGGGAGCGGCTCGGCCACCGACCGCCGCATCACCCACAGCTCGCGCACCCGCTCGAAACCGTGCGTCTCGGCCAGGCGCCGCGCTGCGGGGTGGTCGGCGTGCGACCACGCCTCGAGGGCCTGCTGGTCGGTCGCGGACAGCGCCTTCTCGAGGAGTGATCCGCCGAGCCCGCGGCCGCGGGCGTCGGGGTGGACGACCAGGGTGAGCGAGTGGTCGGAGACGGCTGCGAACCCGTCCTCTTCCGCCCACTGGCGTACGTCGTGTCGGTCCGGATGCCGCAGCGCGAACCACGTCGCCTCGTCCAGCGGCGCCGCGCCGTCCGTCTCCTCCGCGGCCGCGGCGATGGCGGCGATCCGGTCCAGGGAGGTCATGGATGTCACCCTAGGGCCGGAGCGTCAGCGTGGAAGATCGGGCGCATCAGGTGCGCCCGATCTTCCGCCCTCAGGCGGTGCGCAGGCGGCATGTGGGTCCGCAGGCGCGGGCGCGCCCGGTCCAGCCACGCCGGCGCAGGATCCGTTCCAGCCGGTTCGCCGTGCGGCACGGACGCCCGAACACCTGCGGAAAGCGCAGTCGGACCGCTTCCTTGCCGTTGGCCTGGTCGTCGAGGTCCCGGTCGGCGTCCCGCCCGAGGGCGTCCCACGAGTCGTGCGCGGCCCGGCCGTCCAGCTCCACGACGAGGCCGAACTCGTCGTACTCCACGTCGCGGTACTCGCTCCCGCTCGGCAGGGAGCGCTGCCGTTGCCGGTCCGAGCGTGGAAGTCCGTGCGCCCGTTCGACATGAGTGAGGTATCGGTGTTCGAGGACGGAGCACGCGCCCGTGGCCAGGTCGTCGAGGACGCGCTCGATCCAACGTCGACGACACATACGGGCACGATCAGCGAGTGCCGTCCGCAGCCGAGCCGCCGTCGTGCCGCGCCGGCCGATCGCTTGGGTGAGGATGCGGATGACGTCCAGGTCCGATCCAGCCCGGTGGGCGAGTTCCAGTACGACGTCGTCGACCCTGACCCTGGGTGGGCTCATGTTCCACAACACCTGAGGTGCCAGGTCACGCACGCGGTGAACTCGAACTCCCTGCGGAGCGCAGATGCGGCGGTTGTCGTCGATGGCAATGTCGATCGGTGCCTCCGGATCGCCGCCGAGGGCAGACTCGAGGTGGAGTGCCGCCGGCGCTGCGTAAAGGACGGCCGCCCACGCCCGTTGTTCCCAGGTCAGCGGACCGGTGTGGTCGACGTAGACGCCGGGATGCACCCGGGCCAGCTCACGGCGCCGGACCATCCGGTCGAGATCGCTCTTGCGACCGCCCGCCCCCATGAGCTGCTGGCGCGACACGACGCCTGCCTGGCGGCCGAGCAGTTCATGCACGTCGGAGAGATCCACAGCGGGACCATTCCCCGGCACGCGGGCAACGCGTCGATGCGTGGCGGGCCTGGGGAGAACGCTCATCGCGGAGGATCCGGCGCAGCACGCGCGCCCGATCTTCCGCCCTCAGGCCTCCTGCTGCTGGTCCTGCTCCTCGGACTTCGCCTTGGCCTTGTCCTTGGCGGGGAGGACGAACCGGTAGCCGACGTTGCGGACGGTGCCGATCAGGGTCTCGTTCTCGGGGCCGAGCTTGGCGCGGAGGCGGCGGACGTGGACGTCGACGGTGCGGGTGCCGCCGAAGTAGTCGTAGCCCCACACCTCCTGCAGCAGCTGCTGGCGGCTGAAGACGCGGCCGGGGTGCTGGGCCAGGAACTTGAGGAGCTCGAACTCCTTGAACGTCAGGTCGAGGTGGCGGCCGCCGAGCTTCGCGGTGTACGTCGCGTCGTCGACGACGACCTCGCCGCTGCGGATCACGTGCGACTCGGGGTCGTCGGCCTCGCGCTGGGCGGCGAGGCGGCCCAGGGCCAGCTTGATCCGCGCCTCGAGCTCGGCCGGGCCGCAGGTGTGCAGGACGACGTCGTCCATCCCCCAGTCGTGCGTGACGACGGCCAGGCCGCCTTCGGTGACGATCAGCAGCACGGGGACGTCGGTGCCGGTGGTGCGGATGAGGCGGCACAGGTCACGGGCGTGGGCGAGCTCCTGGCGGCCGTCGACCAGGACCAGGTCCGGGTCGGGGGCGTCGATCAGGGCGCTGCCCTCGGCGGGCAGGATCTTGATCTGATGACTGAGGAGAGCCAGCCCCGGGAGCACCTCGGCGGAGGGCTGCAGGGCACTCGTGAGCAGCAACAAGGAGCTCAAGGCGCCTCCTCCCGGTTGGGCCGATAGGGAAGGATATCCGAGCATGAGCGCGATTTCGGAGGCCTCCGCCGGTGATGAGACGAAGGCCATCACCGTCCGCTACTGGGCCGCGGCGCGCTCTGCAGCCGGCGTGGAGTCGGACCAGCTGGCCGTCACAGGACCGGTCTCGCTGGCCGAGGTGACCCAGCAGGTGCTCGCCCTGCACCGCGGATCCCGCCTCGAGAGCGTGATCGCCGCCTGCTCCGTGCTGATCGGCGACCGCCCTGCGGGGACAGGCGATCCGGCCCAGGTCGTGGTCGAGCCGGGCGCCAGTGTGGAGTTCCTCCCGCCCTTCGCCGGAGGCTAGCCCTCGCTCTTCGCCGCGACCGAGCCCAGGATCTCGGCCAGCTCCTGGGGCTTGGACCACATCGGCCAGTGGGACGTCGGCAGGTCGATCCAGGTGATGTCGTCGAGCTCGGCGTAGCCGCCGAGGAAGGAGTAGCCCGCCTCCAGCGCCTCCTTGTACTCCTGGGAGCTGAAGGCCGTGCACACCGCCGTCGTCGGGATCGACTTCCGCGCGTCGTTGGTGAACGTGTGCGCCTCGCGCATGACGTTGCCCGGCTCGGGCACCGCGCGCTCGCGGAACTCGGCGAGCTGCTCCTCGCTGATGCCGTCGAGGTTCTCGTCGAGGTCGTCCCACGCGGGGAGCGGGTGGTCGGCGCCCTCGAAGTCGGCGTCGAGCGGGCCGTTGGCCGGGCCGGTGTCGACGTAGACCATCGCGGCGATCCCCTCGGGCACCAGGTCGGAGGCGGCGTACCCCGGGGCGCCGGCGCCCGAGTGGACGGCCAGCACGACCGGGCGGCCGGCGGCGCGCACGGCCGCGGCGATGGCCTCTGCCTGGTCGGCGAGGCCGACCGACGCGCGGTCGGGATGGTCGGGCTCGAGCCCCGGAAGGGTCAGCGCGGTGACGTCGTGGCCGTCGGCGCGCAGGGTGTCGGCCACGCCGTCCCACGCCCAGGCGCCGAGCCAGAAGCCGGGGACCAGGATGATCGGTGAGTTCGTCATGGGCTCACGCTAGACGCCACCACCGACAGTCTCCGGACAGGACGAAGGGCCGCCCTCCGGGGACGGCCCTTCATCGGGTACGGCGCGGCTCAGGCCTCGATCGCGGCCCGGTCCTCGCGGGCGCCGCCGACCTCGATCTTGCGCGGCTTGGCCTTCTCGGCGACCGGCACGGTCAGGCGCAGCACGCCGCCGTCATAGCTCGCCTCGATCCGCTCGAGGTCGAGGTTGTCGCCCAGCACGAGCTGACGGCTGAAGACGCCGCGCGGACGCTCGGACGCGAGCATCTCCCAGTCGCCGTTGCGGGGGACCCGCTCGGCGCGGACGGTCAGCACGTTGCGCTCGACATCGAGGTCGATGCTCTCCTTCGCCACGCCCGGCAGGTCGAACTCGATCACGAAGGCGTCACCCTCGCGCCAGGCGTCCATCGGCATCACCGCGGGGCGGTTCGTGGTGCCGAAGATCTGCTGGGTCAGGCGGTCGAAGTCACGGAACGGGTCGGTGGTACGCAGCAACATCACGGTCCTCCTCGGTCTCTTGTCGTCTGATGCTCAAGTCGGATAACCTGTATCCGCTGTTGCATATTTCTTATAGCCATAGATCCAAGTCAAGTCAAGGGGTGACCCGCGGTGCCGACCAGCAGGCAGGGCGTCTACGCCATCTCGGTCGCCGCCGAGATGGTCTCCATGCAGATCCAGAACCTCCGCGTCTACGAGCGGCGCGGCCTGGTCGAACCCGACCGCACCCCCGGCGGCACCCGCCTCTACAGCAGCGACGACGTCGAGCGCCTGGGCCGGATCCGCGACCTCCTGGCCGACGGCCTCAACCTCGCGGGCATCGCCCAGGTGCTCGCGCTCGAGGACGAGGTCGCCCGGCTGCGCGCGGAATGCCGCCGACTGCGCGCGCGTTGAGCGGCACATGACCTCGGGGACGTGGGTGCTGCTCGGCGCCGTACTGCTCGCCCTGACCTTCGGCCTCTATCGGGCGTACGCCGACGGCCGGTTCCGCGGCACGCACCGTGTCCACGGGGTCGCCGATGAGGCGGCAGACGGGTCTCGACAAGCTCGACCGACGTCGGTCGAGCTCGTCGAGACCCTCACCAACGCTCTCGGCGTCCCGCTCGGCGAGCGGGCCACGCTGGTCCAGTTCTCGACCGCCTTCTGCGCGCCGTGCCGGGCAGCCCGCCGCACGCTGGGCGAGGTCGCCGGCCTGGTGCCCGGCGTCACCCACGTCGAGGTGGACGCCGAGTCGCACCTCGAGCTCGTGCGCGCGCTCGGGATCCTGCGGACCCCGACCACGATCATCGTCGACCCGCGGGGGGCCGAGCTCGCCCGCGCATCGGGCGCGCCGACGCGCGACCAGGTGCTCGCGCAGCTGGGGGCGCTGACCTGATGTCCGGAATATGGACTATCGTCCCACGGAGCGAGACGCCGGATACCTCCGGCGTCGACCGCCCGCCTACTCTTCCAGTCATGTCCTCGACCTGGCTGACGAAGCGGCGCGCAGTGGACCACTGCCACGTCCGCTCCTCCCTGTGTCGAATGTCCTGACGGACGCGTCCGCCAACTCCTTTAGTTCTACTGATTTAGTGGACTAAACTCGGCCCGAGTTGGCACCTTCGCCGTACGGCGGCTCCCGACGCGCCCGTGCCCTGATGGCAGGCCACCGATACCACTCGACCCGCAGGAGTTCCGACATGTCCGCACAGACCGCCACCCGGCCACAGGTCGGCGCGGGTCCCAGGATCGATCCGCGCGGCCAGCAGTTCGCCGCGGCGGTCACGTCCGTCGTGTTGGCGATCGTCCTGCTGCTCGCCCCGTCCCCGATCGCGATCGGCCTGCTCGCGATCCAGGCGGTCCTGTTCGCGGTCGGAGCCGGGCTCGGCGTCCAGCACACCCCTCACGCATGGGTGTTCAAGGCGCTGGTCCGGCCCCGGCTGGGAGCTCCCGCCGAGCTCGAGGACGCCGCTCCGCCGCGGTTCGCACAGGCGGTGGGCCTGACCTTCGCGCTGGTCGGCCTGGCCGCATTCCTGGCCGGCGCCACCCTCGTCGGCCTGGTCGCGACCGGGTTCGCGCTCGTCGCCGCCCTGCTCAACGCGGTCTTCGGCTTCTGCCTGGGCTGCGAGATGTACCTGCTGATCCGCCGCGTAGCCGGCTGACAACCCAGACCCCGCAACAGAAAGAGAACCGACATGAGCCGCGACAACTCGCTCGTCACCGCCCAGTGGGTGGAAGACCATCTCGACGACGACAAGATCGTCCTGATCGAGGTCGACGAGGACACGACCGCGTACGACAAGGGCCACATCCGGGGGGCCATCAAGCTCGACTGGACCACGGACCTCCAGGACCAGGTGCGTCGCGACTTCGTGAACAAGTCGCAGTTCGAGGCGCTGCTGTCCGAGCGTGGCGTGGCCAACGACGACACCGTGGTGCTGTACGGCGGCAACAACAACTGGTTCGCCGCCTACGCCTACTGGTACTTCAAGCTCTACGGCCACGACGACGTCAAGCTGCTCGACGGCGGCCGCAAGAAGTGGGAGCTCGACTCCCGCGAACTGACCGACGAGGCGCCCTCCCGCGCCGGCACGTCGTACACCGCCAAGGAGCAGGACGCCAGCATCCGCGCCTTCCGCGACGAGACCGTCGAGGCGATCGGCGTGAAGAACCTGGTCGACGTGCGCAGCCCCGACGAGTACGCCGGTCGGTTGCTCGCCCCGGCCCACCTCCCGCAGGAGCAGGCCCAGCGCGCCGGCCACATCCCGACCGCGGCCAACGTGCCGTGGAGCAAGGCGGCCAACGACGACGGCACCTTCCGCTCCGACGACGAGCTGAAGGAGATCTACACCGAGGCCGGCGTCGACTGGGAGAAGGACACCATCGCCTACTGCCGGATCGGTGAGCGCTCCTCGCACACCTGGTTCGTGCTCAAGGAGCTGCTCGGCCAGCAGAACGTCAAGAACTACGACGGCTCGTGGACCGAGTACGGCTCCCTCGTCGGCGTTCCGGTGGCGCTGGGTGACGAGGCGGGTGAAGCCTGATGTGCGGCGCGACCGAGGGCGGGCTCTCGCTCGACGGGGTGAACGTCGCCAAGGAGGCGATCGTCCAGGGCCAGGTGCTCCGCGACGGTGAGCCGGTCGGCAACGCCTACGTGCGGCTGCTCGACAAGACCGGTGAGTTCACCGCCGAGGTGCCGACGTCGGCGACCGGTCACTTCCGGTTCTTCGCGGGCGATGGCGAGTGGACGCTGCGCACGCTGGCCCCCCAGGCCGAGATCGTGGACCAGAAGGTCACCGCCTCGGTCGGGTCGATCGCCGAGGTGACCATCCCCGATCTGACCCCCTCCGGTGGTTGAGGTGCGAGCGAAGCGAGCCTCGAAACCCCGGAAGTGACGCAGGGCGGTGACCACCGGTCATCGCCCTGCGCTGTTCTCCCCTCGGGGGCGTCGAGTAGATTCGGACGGGTCAGCCGACGACCGTCCGGAACACCGATTCGCCATGTCAACACAAGACCACCGCGCAGAACTGCTGCTCACGCGCGCCGAGCAGGTTGCCGAGGAGCTCCGCGCCGAGGCCCAGCGCGAGCTCGACGCGGCCACCGCCGAGCGTGAGGAGTCCCGTCGCGCCGTCGAGCAGGCCCGGGCCCGCCTCGAGGAGGCGACCGACGAGGCGCACCAGCTGGTGGCCGACGCCGCGGAGCAGTCCACCGTCGTCATGCAGATGGTGGAGCAGCAGCGCGAGGACGCCCTCCTGGAGGTCCGCGGCCGGGTCACCCGGCAGCGCGAGGAGTCCGACCAGCATCTGGCGCAGGCGCAGGAGCAGGCCGAGGCGATGCGCGCCGAGGCCCGCGCCGAGGCGGAGGCCCTGCTCGAGGGCGCCCGCCGCGACGCCGACGAGCGCACGGCCGCGTCCGAGGCCGGCGCCGAGGAGCGGCTGCGCGAGGCCGCGGCCGAGGCGGAGCGCCTCCAGGCCGAGGCCCGCGAGCACGCCGAGCGGGTGACCGCCGAGGCCGACGCGGAGGCCGAGCAGGTGCGCCGCGACGCCGAGAAGGAGAGCAGCGGCCTGCTGGCGGCGGCCCGCGAGCAGGACGAGACGGCGCGCGCCAGGGCACAGAAGATCCTCGACGAGGCCCGCGCCGAGGCCGAGCAGCAGCTGGCCAAGGCCGCCGAGCAGACCGCCTGGACCCAGAAGACGATGGACTCCGTGCTCGGGGCCGCCGAGCTGGAGGCGCAGCGCACCCGCGAGGCCGGCCACGCCGACGCCGGCGCCCACCTGCGCGAGGTACGCCGTGACGTGGAGGGCGTGCTGGCCCGGCTCCGCGAGCGGATGGACGAGCTCCTGGCCGGCGCCAACGCGCAGGCCGAGGAGCTGAGCGAGACCGGCCGCCAGGTCCTCGAGACCGCCCGCTCCGACGCGGACCGGATCCGCGTCGAGGCCCAGCAGGTGGCCGACCGGATCCGGGCCGAGGCCGACGAGCACGCGACCCAGGTCGAGGAGCGGGGCCAGCGCCGCCTCGACGAGGCCGGGTCCGGCGCCAAGATCCTGCGCGAGCGCGCCGCCCAGGAGGCGATCCGTCTCCAGACCACCGCCCAGGAAGAGCTCCAGACCGCGCGCCGTACGGCCGCCGAGGAGCTGTCCTCGGCCCGCGCCGACGCCGACCAGATGCGCGCCCAGGCCCGCGCCCTCCTCGAGGACGCGCGCACCGAGGTCGCCGTACTCGCCAAACGTCGCGACGAGATCGCCGCCGAGCTGAGTGACCTCTCCGGGGTCATCTCCGCGTTGGCCGTTCCCCAGGCAGAATCCACCGAGACAGAGGATCTCCGATGACCGACCCCCAGCGAACCTTCCGCACCACCCTGCGCGGCTACGAGCCGGCCGAGGTCGACCGTGCCGTGGCCGAGCTCATCTCCGCGGCAGAACAGGCGCGCCGGAGGGCCGACGGGCTCGAGGCCCGGGTCCGCGACCTCGAGGCGGAGGGGCCCGCCCTCGACGAGTCGCCCACCGAGCCCATCTCCTTCTCCCACCTCGGTGAGCGGGTCGGGCAGATCCTGTCCCTCGCCGAGGAGGAGGCCGAGGAGCTGCGCGACCAGGCCCGCGCCGAGGCGGAGGCCAGGCACGCGGAGACCGCCAAGATGTCCCAGGAGACCCGCGACGAGGCCGACCGGTACGCCGGGCAGCGCCGCTCCGAGGCCGACGCCGAGGCGCTGCGCATCGTCGAGGAAGCCCGTCGCGCCGCCGACGACCGGCTCGACGCGGCCGAGCGAGACGCCGCGACCCGCCTGCACGAGGCGGAGACGGTCTACGAGGACCAGCGCGCCAAGGCCGCCAAGGCGTCGGCCGACTTCGAGACCACGCTGGCCCGCCGCCGGCAGGCGGCCGAGGCCGAGTTCAACGCCTCGATGGAGGAGACCCGCGACCTGCTCGCGGACCTGGAGGCCAAGATCTCCCAGACGCGCGCCGAGGCGGAGGCCGAGCGGGCCGAGGCGACCCGCGAGACGCGGCGCCTGCTCACCGAGGCCCAGGAGCAGGCCGAGGCGATGGTCGCGGAGGCGAAGGCCACCGCGGCCCGGGTCCGCGCGGACTCCGACCGCGAGCTCGCCGCCGCCAGCCAGCGGCGCGACGCGATCAACCAGCAGCTGTCCAACGTGCGGCAGATGCTGAGCGCGCTCACGGGCGTGGTCCCGGCGGCTGCCCTCGACGTGGACGAGGACATCGAGGAGGTCGAGGCACCCGCCGACGAGGCGGCCGAGGCCGAAGCGCCAGAGGCTGCCGCCGAGGACGAGGTGGAGCAGGCGCCGGCCGAGGAGCCCGAGGACGCCCCGGCCCGCTGAGGCGCCCTACTTCTCGAGGATCAGGGTGATCGGTCCGTCGTTGACGGACTCCACCCGCATGTCCGCGCCGAACACCCCTCGCTCGACGTGCGCCCCGAGCCGCTCCAGCTCCGCGCACACGGCGTCGTACGCCGGCTCGCTGACGTCGCCGGGTGCCGCCGCCTGCCAGGTGGGCCGCCGGCCCTTGCGCGCGTCGCCGTACAGCGTGAACTGGCTGACCACCAGCACCGGGGCGCCGACGTCGGAGGCGGACTTCTCGTCGCGCAGCAGCCGCAGCTCCCAGATCTTCCGCGCGGTCCAGGCGATCTCGTCGGGTCCGTCGCCGTGGGTGACCCCGAGGTAGACGAGCAGCCCCGGCTCGGCGATCTCGCCGACCACCGCGCCGTCGACCACGACCCGCGCCTCGAGGACCCGCTGGATGACCGCACGCATGCGGGGATCCTCCAAGGGCCTCGCTCTGACAGCATGTGCCCATGCCTGACGTGCCCGCCGACCGCCTCCTGATCACCGTCGCGCCGACCGGCGCGGAGACCACCAAGGAATCCTGCCCGCAGCTCCCCACGACGCTCGACGAGCTGGTCGCCACCGCCCGCGAGTGCGAGGCGGCCGGGGCGGCGATGATCCACGTGCACATCCGCGACGACGAGCACCGGCCCACGCTCGACCTCGGCCGGTTGAAGGACACGGTGACCGCGCTGCGCGAGAACACCAGCCTCGTCGTGCAGCTCTCCACCGGCGGCTCGGTGCACGATCCGCTCGACGACCGGCTCAAGGTGCTCGACGCAGAGCCGGACTCGTGCAGCCTGACCATGGGCACGACGAACTTCGGCGACGACGTCTTCTCCAACCCGTGGCCGTTCGTGTGCGAGCTCTACCAGCTCAGCCAGGAGCGCCAGGTGGTGCCGGAGTTCGAGCTGTTCGACCTCGGGCAGGTGCATGCCCTGCAGCGGCTCCTGGACAAGTACGGCGCGCCGTACGGCGGCAAGGTGCACTGCGACCTCGTGATGGGCGTCCCCGGCGGCATGAACGGGACGGCCGACGCCCTGGTGGCCGCCGTCGCCGCGCATGCCGCCGGAGGTGACGAGCTGGTCAGCGACCGGCATCGGCCGGTCCACCCTGGCAGTCGCCCTGGCGTCGCTGTCGAAGGGCGGCCACCTGCGGGTGGGGATGGAGGACGTGCTGACCCTGAGCCGGGGAGTTCCGGTGGAGTCGAACGCCCAGCTCGTGGAGCGCGCGGTGGAGCTCGGACGTCTCGCCCAGCGGACGCCCATGACCACGTCAGAGGCCCGATCCCTTCTCGGTACGGCGCCAGTGGCGGCCTGACAAGTTCGGGAAAGTCGGCGCAGAAAAGCCCGACACACGGACCCGCCTGCGCGCTTAGGTAAAGAGTGTGGTTGGGTGGGTAAAGCCAACACCTATCCTCAATCCCCAGGGGGATCCCCAGACATGCGCAAAATGCTCAGCGTACTGTTCGCTGCCGTCCTGATTTCCGCCGGCCTTGCTGCCTTCGTAGGCTCGCCCGCCCAGGCCGCCTGCCCGTACACCGGCTGCATCGACACCAACACCAAGATCAGCGCGCCCGACTCGGTCAAGGTAGGCAAGACGGCCAAGATCGGCGTCCGTGTCACCTCGGCCGGCAACGCCGAGCCGAAGGGCCGCGTGACGGTCAAGGTGCAGCGCCGCAACGGCGGCTACTCGTTCATCGACTCCAAGAAGTACTCCGGCGGCAAGGTCACCTTCAAGGCGACCAACCTGCGGCCGAAGGGCAAGTACCTCGTCACCGCGATCTTCAAGAAGAAGGACGGATCGCGCTGGAACAGCTCGTCCGAGACCACCACCTTCAAGGTCAAGCGCCCCTGAATCTCCCAGATCAACCGTCTAGCGTCGACGCCCCTGCCATGGGTCCATGGCAGGGGCGTTGCCTGTGTCTGACATCCTCATGGCCGTGCTGACGCGTTCTCGGATCATCGCCCTCCTCGTGGTGCTGGTGGTCGCCGCGCTCGCGTACACGGCCTGGCTGGTCTTCCAGGTCCGCTCCGACCTGACCGACGCGCAGAGCTCTGCCGACCAGCTCCAGACGGCGCTCGAGGACGACGACGAGGCCGCGCGTGAGGCGGCGCTGGGCGACTTCCAGGACGCCGACTGCCGACGCGGCAGACCACACCGACGGGATCTGGTGGTCGGCCATGACCCACCTGCCGATCGTCGGCGACGACGCCGCGGGCGTGCGCGCGCTCAGCACCTCCCTCGACACGGTCGCCCGGGTCGGCGCCGCCCCCCTCAGCGACACCGTGGACCTGCTCGACGACCTCAGCGCCGACGGCAGGGTCGACGTCGACGTGCTCGAGCAGCTGACCCCGCCGGTCCGCGAGGCGCACGCCGCGTTCCAGGCGGCCGCGGCCGACGTCGCAGGACCTCGACAGCTCGGGCTACGCCGGACCGGTGAAGACCCGCTTCGACGAGTACGTCGACGTGGTCACCGACGCCAACCGGGTGCTGCGATCCGCGGAGAAGGCCACCGAGGTGCTGCCCGGGATGGTCGGCGCCGACGGCCCGCGCGACTACCTCCTGGTCTTCCAGAACAACGCCGAGATCCGCGCGACGGGCGGTCTCCCCGGCTCCTGGGCGCTGGTGCACGCCGAGGACGGCGAGCTCGAGATGGTCAGCAGGGCACCGCCGCCGACTTCCCGATGCGGAAGACGCCGGTCCTGCCCCTGCTCCGGATGGTGAGCGGGCGGTCTACGACACACCTGCTCGGCACCTACTTCCAGGACGCCGGCTTCACTCCCGACTTCCCGCGCGCGGCCGAGCTGATGGCGGCTCGCTGGGAGGAGGTCATCCCGGGTCCCGAGCTCGACGGCGTCATCTCGCTCGACCCGGTCGCGATGTCCTACCTCCTCGAGGGCACCGGCCCGGTGACGGTCGCCGACCAGGAGCTCACCTCGGAGAACGTGGTCGAGGAGCTGCTCAGCCGCCCGTACCTCGAGCTCGACCCGGTGCAGCAGGACGCGGTCTTCCGGGAGGCGGCCAGCGCCATCTTCGAGGCCGCGACCGGCGACCTCGCCGACCCGGTCGCGTTCGTGCAAGGGTCTCGGCCGCGCGGCCGACGAGGGCCGCTTCCTGGTGGCGTCGTTCGACGAGGCCGAGGACCAGGCGCTGGTCGGCACCCGCGTCCGCGGAGCGCTCTCCGGCGACGACGGAGCCACCCCGCACGTCGACATCGGCCTCAACGACGGCACCGGCTCGAAGATGTCCTACTACCTGCGCTACAACGCGGAGGTCCGAGCCAGCAGCTGCTTCACAGGGGAGGCGCAGTCGCTTGACGGCACCATGAGCCTGAGCCAGTCGATCCCGCCGGACGAGGCGGCCGAGCTGCCCGACTCCGTGACCGGCGGTGGGGTCTACGAGATCAAGCCTGGCAACCAGCTGGTCTTCGTCCGGATCTACGGACCCTACGGGGGCACCCTCGACGACGATCCGGATGGACGGCAAGGCGATCCAGGTCGAGCCGGACGACCTCGACGGCCGCCCCGTGGTCACGCTGTGGTCGAGCTCTCGTCCACCGACGACGTCGTGATCAACTGGTCGATGGACACCGCCGAGGGCCAGACCGGCGACATCGAGCTCGGCGATGACGCCGAGCGTCGTCCCGGGCAACAACGACGCGCGTGCCGCAGCGCCTGCTGACCGCGCGATGTTCCTCCGACTTCACGCTGTGACGCGGACGCATTTGAAGGGGAGTCACATGGATTCGGACAGACCGCGCGATCCTGCTGTCGCCCCCCGACGTCGGCGCGCTCGAGGAGCAGTACGTCGCCGCGCCATGCGGTCGGGCTGGGTCGCGCCGGCCGGCCCCGACCTCGCCGCCTTCGAGCACGAGGTCGCCGAACGGGTCGGGGTCCCGCACGCCGTCGGGCTCGTCCTCCGGCACGGCCGCGCTGCACCTGGCCCTGGTCTCCTGGGGCGTCGGCCCGGGCGACGTCGTCCCGGTGTCGACGTTGACCTTCGCCGCCACCGTCAACGCCATCCGCTACGTCGGCGCCGAGCCGCACTTCGTCGACTGCGACCGGTGACCGGCAACATCAACCCGGCGCTCCTGGCGCGAGGCCCTCGTCGACCTGCGCCGGCAGGGTCGGCGGGTCCCGGCGGTCATCCCGGTCGACCTGTTCGGCAAGTGCGCCGACTACGACGCCGCTCGCCGACGGTCGCGCGCGTGGCATCCCGGTGCTCAGCGACGCCGCCGAGTCGTTCGGCGCCACGCTATCAGGGCCGGCCGGCCGGCTCGTTCGGCGACGCCGCGGTGCTGTCCTTCAACGGCAACAAGATCATGACCACCTCGGGCGGCGGCATGCTGCTCACCGACGACGCGACCTGGCCGCGCACGTGCGCAAGCTGTCGACCCAGGCCCGGGAGCCGGTGCCGCACTACGAGCACACCGAGGTCGGCTACAACTACCGGCTGTCCAACATCCTCGCCGCGCTCGGCCGCGCCCAGCTGGCCCGGCTCGACGAGATGATCAAGCGCCGCCGCGTGGCGCGAGCGCTACCGCGCGCTCTTCGCCGACCTCCCGGGCGTCGAGATCCTCGGCGGCGCGGACGACGCCGAGGACAACTGCTGGCTGACCGCGTTCCTCGTGGACCCCGAGCAGTCGCGGCTGGACGTCGCGGCCGGCGCTCGGCGCCCACTGGCCGCGGCCGGCATCGAGACCCGGCCGATCTGGAAGCCGATGCACCTGCAACCGGTCTTCGCCGGGTCGCCGCGACCCTCGACGGCACCGCCGACCGGCTCTTCGAGCGCGGGCTGACCCTGCCGTCCGGCTCCGGCATGACCGACGGAGACTTCGCCAGGGTCGAGCGCGCGATCCGGGACCTCCGGTGAGCCGCGACGGCCGTACGACCCCGTCAAGCGCGGCATCGACGTCGTGGTCGCGGCGCTCGGGCTCGTCCTGACCGCGCCCGTGCAGCTCGCGGTCGCGGTCGCCGTCCGCGTGAAGCTTGGCTCGCCGGTGCTCTTCCGCCAGCAGCGGCCGGGCCGGGACGAGCGGATCTTCGAGCTGTGAAGTTCCGCACCATGGCCGGTCGACGCCGGAGCGCATGCGCCGGACACCGACGCCGAGCGGCTGACCCGCGTTCGGCCGGCTCTCCGCTCCACCAGCCTGGACGAGCTGCCCACGCTGTGGAACGTCCTGCAGGGCGACATGAGCCTGGTCGGCCCGCGGCCGCTGCTGGTGCAGCTACCTCGAGCGCTACACGCCGGAGCAGCGGCGCCGCCACGAGGTGCGCCCCGGCATCACCGGCCTGGCCCAGGTGCAGCGGCGCAACGCGCTCTCCTGGGAGGAGAAGTTCGCCCTCGACGTCGAGTACGTCGACCGCCGCTCGCTGCGCCTGGACCTGCAGATCCTGCGCCGGCACGTCGCGCGCGTGGTGCGACGCGAGGGCATCACCGACGCCGGTGGCGTCACGATGACGGAGTTCCGCGGGTCGAACGGCTCGCAGTCGTGACGTCGATGATCGCGCCGGCAGGCGAGGCATGAGCGTCCGCGAGACCCGCACGCAGATTTCCCTGCCTGGGCGGTTGCGCCTAGATGAACCAACAGACCAGGGAATGGCACGACGTGCTGGCCTCAGCATGATCGGGATCGCGGCCAACGGATCCTCGCGGTTCGTGACTGCTGCCCTGATCGGCAGGCTGGGTGGCCCCGCGCTGCTGGGCGTCACCCAGAGTGCCATCTCATTGGCGCAGATCCTTGCTCTCCTGTGGCCGACCTCCGCGGGTAGTGCAGCCTCGCGGTTCGTCGCCGGAGCGCGGGGGCGAGGGGACCTCGAAGGTGCGGCAGCAGTGGCGTCGTACCTCCTGCGCCGGAACTTGGCGGTCTGCCTCGGGCTCGGAGTCGTCGGAGCCGGCCTGTGGTGGATGCTCGACTTCGGGGCGCTGGCCGGCGGCGGCATCGTCGCTGCGTTGACCGTGGCCTATGCCTCGTACAGCCTTGCGCGCGGGGTCCAGCTCGGGGCCGGTCAGGTGCGCCGCTCTGCATGGCTGGACGTGGCCAGCGCGTCTGTCGGGGTCGTCGGCGTCGCCGCGCTTCTGGCATTCGGGGTGCGCAGCATGATGTTGCTGGCACCGATCGCAGTGTCCTACTTGCTGTACTCGGTGTTCACACGTCCGCCGCGGACCGCGGCTCGGCTTGGTCGTGGAGACAAGCGCCAGATCGTTATCTTCATCTGGCTGGGCGTGCTCGGGACCATCGCGAGCGCAGGGTTCCTCCAGGCGTCTGTCCTGATTGCACGTCTTGCGGACGGTCGGGCCTTCGCCGGCCAATACGCCGCCGCCCTGGCGCTCGCGACACCCCTGTCAATTTTGGGTGCGTCGGTCAGCCTCTCCCTGTTCCCGATGCTCGCGGAGGCGACGTCACGCGGCGACCTGATCGGCGTGAAGGCCCAGACGACCAAGGCCACGTCTGCGTTGATCGCGATCATGGTGTGCCTGGTCGGTCCGGTCGCCCTGGCCGGGGATCAGGTCGTCACTCTGATCTGGGGGGATGCATTCGACGTCGCAGGAGACATCGTCCCGTTCCTCTTCGTGGCAGTCCTGCTCAATACGGTCTCGATCCCGTGCGTCAACGCACTGACCAGCGGATCCAACAGAGGCATGGCCATCTCAGCGACCACCAGCGTCGTGGGGCTGCTGATCGGATGTGCATCCTGGGCGCTCATGGTGCCGGTGTCGTCCGAGGTTGGCGTTCCGGCCGGCTACCTGAGCGGTGTGGTGGTCATTTCGGCGGTCCCTGTCGCGATCATCTGGCGAAGGGACGGGCACTCCTGGTTGCGCATGTGGGGACGGTTCATTGCGGGGCTCGCCGCGCTGATCGCGGGACTGGTGTGGCAGAGTCGGCGCCGACGCCTCGGCGATGGCGTCCCTGAGTCTGGCTTGCGTCTATTTGTTGGCTTGGCTGCTGTTGTGCCGGCGGGACCTCGTGGCGGCCGTGCGAGGGGTTCGGCGATGATCGTCGTCGCCAGCAACGACTTGGGGGGAGGATCCGCGTGTCACTGACTGCATCGGCGCGGACTTCGCGCAACGGCGCCGAGACCGGCCAGCTGGAGGCCAAGGCCAACAAGTTCACCATTGCCATGGTCCTGGTGCTCCCGCTGTTGGCATCCCTGGGACCCCTGGTAGCGGTGGTCGGCCCGATGTGGGGCTTCCGGGTTGCCTGTCTGGTCCTGGGGGGATACGCATTCCTGACGCGGTCCAACCGGCAGCGGTCCGAGCTGAAGAGCAGGTTGGTCGCATTGATCTGCGGGTGGGGCGTCGTCCTGGTCGCCCTGTCAATCTTCGTGCCGCTCGCGGGTAGCGCACGGACCGAGGTCGTCTCCATCTCCACGGGGATGGTCCTGATCTGGGCGATGGGGACCCTCCCTGAGCCTCGACGGCTGATGGCCCTGCTCCCGGCAGCTTGGCTGATCGCGTTCACCGTGACCGGCGCTATTGCTGTCCGGGAGTTCTTCACCGGCCAGCACTTCTCGAACTACTACCTCGACGATGCAGAGCTCCAGCGCTTCGAGGCGTCGAACTATGTCGCCAGTACCTTCGGTAACCCGAACAACTACGCGTTCTTCCTCTGTAGCGCGTTTCCCTTCCTGCTCGTCGGCGCCTACCGCGCCCGACGCACATCGACGAGAGTGGTCTTTGCAGCTGCGGCGATGCTCGCCTTCGCGTTGGTCTTCGTGACTGGCAGCAGACTCGGCACCGGAATCCTCGTGCTCCAGGTGGTCGTCATCTTCCTGGCCTCTGGCCTGCTCCGGAAGCTGGCCATGGTGCTGCTCGGCGTCCTGTTGATCGCGCTTGTCCGAGTGGGAGCGCCGGACGTGTTCGAAAGCACCACGGACCAGGTGACGGAACAGGTGGAGGCGACCTTCGGGGGCGGGGGAGAAGGCCTGTTGTACGAGCTGCGCAGCAACGGTGCGCTCTCGGCAGGAGTCCGTCTCAACCTCGTGCGCAACGGGTGGGACTTCGCGCTCGATTCCGCCCTCCTCGGCGCCGGCCCGGGCTCGTTCGAACGGCTGATGTCCGAGGGCGAGGGCGACTACCCCACGGCCGGAATCGTCAACCCACACAGTGGGTGGACCGAGGTTCTCGTGGAGTACGGCCTCGTGATCTTCATCCTCATCGGTCTCTTCCTTGCCAGGATCGTCTCGACAGGTTGGGGTGCCTTCCGCCGTGATGGGCTGCGCCGGCGCGGTGGCGACGGTGACTTCGGCCTGTTGATTGCCGGCCTTGGGATCGGTATGCCCCTGCTGTCGATGATGAACAGCACGTTCCTCCAGCCATCAGTCGTGTGGGCGCTGGTCGCGTGCCTCTACCTGTGTGCGGTGGCGCTGTCGGAGTCTCGGCCACCCGACGGAGCGAACACGTGACCGCCCAGGCCAAGGGCACCACTCTCGCCATCGGGCCGATCAACCAATGTGGTCAGGCGTACTTCTGGGCAGGCGCGGTGCGCAGCAATCTGGGGATCCGCGCCTTCTCCTTCGCACCGGCAGGGCCGCTGGCCCGCAGGTTCCCGGGAGCCAACTTTCAAGGCCCCGCCGAGCGCTCGATCCCTCACCGCCGGCTGTCGCCGTCCTGGTACCGGCAGCATCGCCTGCGGCGCGTCCTCGCTCCTGCCACCCACGTGCTGTCCGAGTCGTTTCAGCCGCTTCCGGGCGAACACGTTCTCGGCTACGTGGCGCACGGGAGCGAGCTGCGCGACCCCGACGCGCACATGTCGCGCATCGAGCACTCGTACTTCCGCGTGGCCAGTGACGAGTGGGTCGAGCGCCTGCGGGTCCTGTCCGCACGCAACCGTGAGCTTGCCCGGCAGCACCCCACGTTTGTGACGACGCCGGACCTTCTGCTGGATGCACCCGATGCCCGCTGGGTGCCCCTTGCCATCGATGTCCGCTCCTGGCGTGCGCCTCGGCCGGCCCTTGTCGGGAAGAAGCCCGTGGTCCTCCACCTGCCAAGTCGGCGTGACCCGCCGATCAAGGGCACGCAGTACGTCGACGAGATCATGCGATCACTGGCGGGGTCTGGGGCGATTGAGTACCTCAGTCCGGAGTCGGTACCCCACGGCCAGATGCGCGAACTCGTCGGCAGGGCGGACGTTGTGGTCGATCAGATCCTGACCGGTTCCTACGGAGTGGCTGCGGTCGAGGCGATGGCGGCGGGGCGCCTCGTCATCGGTGGCGTGGCAGACGATGTACGGGCGCTCATGTCCGAGGCCCCGCCGATCGTGGACGCCACACCAGCGACCTTCCCCGGGTCATGGAGGAGCTGCTCGATGATCGCGACCGACACCGTCAACTCGCGGAGCGGGGCGTTGGGTACTGTGAGCGCTGGCATGGGGGACGGGCCTCAGCCGAGGCGCTGGCCGTCTTCGTGAGCAGCAACTCCGACACTCAGGTGTAGGTAGAACCGAGGACTCGAGGCGTGGTGAATCATTCGTCCGCGTACCAGCGATGCGTGCGGTGCGTGATGGACACCACCGACCCTGACATCTCGTTCGACGAGGACGGGGTGTGCTCGCACTGCCGGACGTACGACGCCAGCTTCCGGGCGACGGTCGAGGCGGCGACGCGCGGTGATCGGTTGCCTGCAGCTGCGGGCGCTCGCCGAGCGGATCAAGGCTGACGGAGGCAAGCGCGACTACGACTGCATCGTCGGCGTCAGCGGAGGCGTCGACAGCACCTACGTGCTGCTCAAGGCCGTGGAGCTGGGTCTCCGGCCGCTCGCCGTGCACTTCGACAGTGGATGGAACTCCGAGCTGGCCGTCAGCAACATCGAGCGCCTCGTCGACCAAGCTCGGCGTCGACCTCAAGACCGACGTCGTCGACTGGGTCGAGATGCGCGACCTCCAGCTCGCCTTCTTCAGGGCCGGGGTCGCGAACTGCGACATCCCCACCGACCACGCCTTCCCTGCTGTCGCCCTCCAGAACGCGGTCGAGTACGGCGCGAAGTACGTCCTCAGCGGCAGCAACCTCGCGACCGAGTCGGTCCTGCCGAGGCCTGGGGCCACAACTCCGCCGACCTGCGCTACCTGAAGGCGATCCACCGGGCGCACGGCACGGTCAAGCTGCGGACCTACCCGACGCTCGGCCTGGTGAAGAAGGAGTCTGGTACCGCTACCTGCGCGGAGTCCGGACCGTGAAGCCGCTCAACTACCTGCCCTACGTCAAGGCCGATGCCAAGGCCGAGATCACCGAGGAGCTCGGCTGGCGCGACTACGGCGGCAAGCACTACGAGTCCGTCTTCACCCGCTTCTTCCAGGGCTACTACCTGCCCGCACGGTTCGGCTTCGACAAACGCCTCGCCCACCTCTCCTCCCTCATCCTGGCCGGCCAGCTCGACCAGGACGAAGCGATGCACGTCCTCGAGACCGAGCCGACCTACGACCCCGACCTCCAGGCCTCGGACCGCAAGTTCGTCGCGAAGAAACTCGGGATCTCCGAGGCCGAGCTCGTCGACGCTGATCGAAGCTCCGCTCGACCAGATCCGTCGATTACCCGACGAACGAGACGGCCTACCGGCTCGGGTTCAAGGCGAGGGACTTGGTCCGGCGTCGATGAGCGGTCGCACCGGGGTCGTCAACTACCGCGCCGGCAACATCGGCTCCATCGTCAACATGCTGACGCGATCGGCGCGGAGGCGACCGTGGTGTCCACCCCGGCCGAGCTCGACGCCGTGGACCGGGTCATCCTGCCGGGCGTCGGGCACTTCGACCACGGCGTCGCCCAGCTGAAGGAGCAGGGTCTCTACGACCGGCTGCAGCGCCCACGACGCGCACGGCCCAGCCGTTGCTGGGCATCTGCCTGGGCATGCAGCTGCTCATGGACGGGAGCGAGGAGGGCACGGCGCCGGGCTCGGCCTGATCCCGGGGCAATGCCGGAGGTTCGACCCGGGCGCCAGCCGGCGCAAGGTCCCGCACATGGGCTGGAACGTCGTCACGCCGTCGGGAGCTACGGGCGCGCTGGCTGGCCAGCTCGCCGGACAGTCGGTACTACTTCGTGCACAGCTTCTACGCCGCGCCCGACCGCCCCGAGCACGTCGCCGGCACGACGCCGTACGATCGGCCGCTTCTGCTCGGCCGTCGACTCGGGCACGGGCGTGATCGGCTACCAGTTCCACCCCGAGAAGAGCCACCGGTTCGGCATGGCGCTGCTGCGCGCCTTCGTCGGAGCGGCGTAGTGCTGATGAACCGGGTCGTCCCCGTCCTGCTCCTCCACGACGGGCTGTTGGTGAAGACCGAGAAGTTCAAGAAACCGCGCTACGTCGGCGACCCGGTCAACGCCGTCCGGATCTTCAACGAGAAGGAGGTCGACGAGCTCGTCGTCCTCGACATGGATCCCTGCCGCGCCGGCGCGCCGATCCGGATGGCGTTGCTGGAGGAGATCGCCAGCGAGGCCTTCATGCCGGTCGCGTACGGCGGCGGTGTCGACAGCCTCGACAAGGCGCCGGGGGCTGGTCGGCCTCGGAATCGAGAAGGTCGTCGTCAACAGCGCCTGGGCCACCACGCCGGACCTGGTGCCGGCGCTGTCCGGAACCCTGGGTTCGCAGGCGGTCGTGGGCGGCGTCGACGTCGGGCGCAAGACGGCGAGCCGAGGTGGCGTTCACGCATGGCGGTCGGCGTTCGAGCGGCCTGAGCGCGGTCGAGGCCGCCGCAGCCTGGTGCGGCGCCGGCGCCGGCGAGATCTTCCTCAACAGCATCGACCGCGACGGCACCATGGCGGGCTTCGACCTCGCGACTGATCCAGCAGGTGTCCGCGGCCGTGCCCGTGCCGCTGCTTGCCTGCGGTGGCGCCGGCGGCCTGCGCGACCTCGAGGAGGCGCTGCGGGCCGGAGCGTCGGCAGTCGCGGCCGGGAGCATGTTCGTCTTCCACGGCAAGCACCGCGCGGTGCTGATCACCTATCCGGCTCGTGACGGAGATCGCCTCGATCATGGAGCTCGTGGAGGACGACGACCACCGTCAGGCCCTGAGCAGCCGCTGGTAGAAGTCCACCAGCGCCTCGCCCTCGTGCCGCCAATTGCGCTCCTGCTCCACGATCTCGACGTCCCTGGAGCCCCATCCGACGGCCGCGGGCCGGATCGTCGAGGATCGTCCGCGCCGCAGCCGCGATGGCGTCTGCATCCGTCGGGGGAGCTGCGACACCGATCCCGGCTCACTGACCAGCCGGCGCCAGAGCGGGTAGTCGCTGGCCAGGACCGGGAGTCCGGCCGCCATGTACTCGAACATCTTGGTGGGCTGGCTGTTCACATGGTTGGGCAGGGGCTGGAACAGCACCCACCGAGCGTGCTCTCGCTGAGCAGGGCGGCGACCCCGGAGCGGGACACCACGCCGCGATAGTCGACGTACGCCCAGGCGGGGTGCTCCTCGAGGCGGCGGTGCAGTGACTCGGGGATCGGACCTGCGAGGGCCAGGGTCGCGCCGTGGGATGCGTGCAGCTGGCTGAGCGCGTCCAGTCATCTGCCATGCGCCGCGCTCCTCCGTGAGACCGCCGACGTAGACGAGGCGGTTGCGCGCCCCCCGGATCGCCGGTGGCCGTCTCGCCAGTCGTCGAGGATCGGGAAGTTCTGGACGACGCACCTGTGCGGGTTGCGGTAGGCGCTCGGCGATGTTGGGGGTGGCCGCAACGATGCCGCTGGCCGTGCGGTCCACGAAGCGCACGAGAACGTGCCCAGTACCGCCGCCAGCCGTCGTGCGAGTCGGCCGAGATAGGGCTTGTGGAGCATGGTGGCGGCGATGTCCTCGTGCGAGTCGAACACGACCCGGATCCGCAGCACGCGGAGGACCGGCACCCAGGGGATCAGCTCCGGGTCGTGCAGGTGCACGATGGCCGGGCGCAGCCGGATAGCGTGCAGGACGGCGCGGCCGGAACCGGTGAGCATCCGGGTGATCCGTCGAGGGGAGCGCGTCATGCCAACCACGGGAAACGGCGGTGACGTCGGTCCCTCGCCGGTGGCGACGAGGGTCACGTCGTAGCCTGCCCGGGACAACGTGGTGCACTCCTTCTCGAAGATCCGCGCGATCGGTCGCCTTGTGCACAGAGGAGACGTGCACGACCCTCACTGCGGTCACCGGGCACCTGCCTTCCGTCGGGCGACCACGTGGTCCAGGGTCTCGGCGAGCCGGGCTCGCCATCGCCTCGCGGGATGCGTTGCCGGCGAGCCACTCTCGCCCGAGGACGCCCATCCGCGCCCGATCTTCGGGTGGACGGTCCAGGATGTCGGCGACGCCCTGCGCGACGTCATCAGGACCCACCCCGACACCGGCGCCGGACTCGGACAGGATCGACGCTGCGAGACCGCCTGCGTTGGTCACTATGGGCAGACCGGCAGCCATGTAGTCGTAGAGCTTGTTGGGGCTCATCCCGAGCTTGAAGAGCTCCATGTCCGCCAGCGTGTGGATGCCGATGTCGGCGGTCCACAGGAAGCTCGCCAGTTCTGTCTTTGGAACGGGATCGCAAAAGCGAACGTTGGTCAGTTTCTCGCGCGCGGCGCGCTCCACCAGTGTGGTCTTCAGGGCACCGTCGCCGAACAGGGCGAAGGTGACATCCGGGCGGTCGTGCGCAGCGTTCAGGATGTGGTCGAGTCCGTTGGGTGGGCCGTGCGCGCCCGCGTAGACCGCCACCGGACCGTCGACGCCGAGGCGGCTCGCGAGGGGCGTGGTGCCGGGCTGCGGGTCGAAGTCGCTGGGCTCGGCACCGTTGGTGACGACGGAGAGACGATCGTCACCCACGCCCATCGAGTCGAAGTAGTCGCGCCAGCCTGCCGCGACGACCACGACGTGGTCGGCGGACCGATAGAGGAGCCTCTCCAGCCAGGTCAGGACGCGGTGCACCATGCTCCCGGACTTCAGGTAGCCGAACTCCACCAGCGACTCAGGCCAGATGTCCCGCACCTCCAGCACGAAGGGCACCCTGCGAATCCGAGCGATCATCACGCCGGCGAGCGCGCTCAACAGGTGGGGGGATGACCCATATACGACATCCGGGCGGCGGGAGCGGACGCCGTACAGCACTGCCTTGACGGCAAACACGATCCAACCGAGTATCCGGCGGGCGCCGTTGGAGTCGTAGGCCGGGATCGACAGGAAGCGGAACCGGCTGTCCTGTGCGGTCAGCCGGGCGCGGGTGTGAGCGATCCGGTCCGCGGCGACAATCTGGAACGTCCACGGTTCTGGCAAGCGCTCGAACAGCTCGATGTGACGGGTACCGCCGCTCGCGTCGCGGGGAAGGGCGTAGTGGTTGAGCACCAGCACGTGCAATCTCGTCACCGCCAGGTGCTCAGCGCGTCGATGACGTGGTCGGCCGCATGCCCGTCGCCGTAAGGGCTGCCACGCTTGACGCTCGGCCGCGTTCGAGCCAGAGCCTCCGGCAGGTCCTTCGGATCTGCCACGAGCACGTTCCAGCCGTTTCGAGTGTCTCCACCCACTCTGTTTCGGTGCGGACCGTGGACGGGCACGCCCAGCAGGAACGCCTCCTTCTGGAGTCCGCCCGAGTCGGTCACGACGCCGCGCGCCGTTGCCAGCGCCTGGACGAGCTGTGGGTAGCCCATCGGCTCGACAGCACGAATCGAGCCCAGGCTCGGCTCGATGCCGAACTCGATGCAGCGGGCACGCAACCGAGGATGTACTGGTAGATACACCGCGTCGTCGCACCCGGCCAGGGCGTCGATGATCGCGCGCAGCCGGTCCGGATCGTCGGTGTTGTCAGCGCGGTGGATCGTCGCGAGCACGTACGGCTCATCGTCGGACACCGGAGACGCGACGGGATCCCGACGGACTCGTTCCGCGGTTCGAAGCAGGACGTCGGTCATGACGTCGCCCACCAGCCGCGTCCGGTCGCCGAGGCCCTCCGCCTCGAGATTGCCCACCGCCACCTCGGTCGGGGCAAGGCAAGGTCCGCAGCGTGGTCGGTGAGGACACGGTTGTGCTCCTCCGGCATCCGTCGGTTGAACGAGCGAAGCCCTGCCTCGAGGTGCGCCAGGGGGAGGTGCAGCTTGGTGGCACAGACGGCGGCAGCCAGCGTGGAGTTGGTGTCGCCGTAGACCAGAACCCAATCGGGTCGATGCTCCAGCAGGATGGGGTCGAGGGCGGCCATCATCGCCCCGGTCTGCTCGCCGTGCGAGCCCGAACCCCACCGCCGAGGTTCACGTCGGGCGCGGGGATGGCGAGCTCGTCGAAGAAGCTCTGCGACATGTTCTCGTCGTAGTGCTGCCCGGTGTGGACGACCACGTGCTCGACCCCCTGCCGGGCGGCCGCCTCGGCCACGGGCGCAAGCTTGACGAATTGTGGGCGCGCGCCCACGACACTGAGCACCTTCACGCGCGGTCACCCTCCCCGAGCACGACGACACGGGCGCCGGCGAACCTCGAGGGATCGACCACCCCGCGACCGTCGACCACGACGGAGACGTCGGGGAGGTCGTTGATCGGAGAGTTGTCGATACGGGGCGTGGTCGGTGTGCACGACTGCTGCGTCCACGGGCGAGCCGGCAGCGTGCGGCTCGAGGCCGAGCGCGGCCAGCTCGGCGTCGTCGTACAGCGGGTCGTGGACGGTGACGACCGCGCCCCGGGCGTCGAGCGCGTCGACCGTCGCGAAGACGCCGCTGAACGCGGTCTCCTTCACGCCACCGCGGTAGGCGGCGCCGAGGACGACGACGCGGGCGCCGGCGAGGTCGCCGTACTCGCGCTCGAGGAGGTCGACGGCGTGCCGCGGGCATCGCGGCGTTGGCCTCGCGGGCGGCGCGGACGATGGTCGCGTCGGGGTCGTTGGAGAGGTAGAGCCGCGGGTAGACGGGGATGCAGTGGCCGCCGACGGAGATGCCCGGCCGGTGGATGTGGCTGTAGGGCTGCGAGTTCGCGGCCTCGATCACCTGGTGCACGTCGATGCCGGCGCCCTCGGCGAAGACCGCGAACTGGTTGGCGAGCCCGATGTTGACGTCGCGGTACGTCGTCTCGGCGAGCTTGGCCATCTCGGCGGCCTCGGCCGAGCCGAGGTCCCAGACGCCGTTGCCGCGCGCGAGGTCCGGGCGCTCGTCGAACTCGAGGACGGCCTCGTAGAAGTCGCGGGCGCGCTCGGCGCCGGCCGGGGTGAGCCCGCCGACCAGCTTGGGGTACTTGCGCAGGTCGGCGAAGACCCGCCCGGTGAGCACCCGCTCGGGCGAGAAGACGACGTGGAAGTCGGTGCCCTCGACCAGCCCGCTGCCGGCCTCGAGCGCCGGCTTCCAGCGGGTCCGGGTGGTGCCGACCGGCAGCGTCGTCTCGTAGACGACGAGCGTGCCGGCGGTCAGGTTGGTCGCGATGTCCTTGGTGGCCGCGTCCATCCAGCCGAAGTCGGGCTGCCCGTCGCTGTCGACGAAGAGCGGCACGACGACCACGACGACGTCCGCCGTCCGGGACGGCGTCGGCGTAGTCCGTCGTCGCGCGTCAGCTGCCCGGCAGGGACGAGCTCGGCCAGGTGCTCGGCGAGGTGGGCCTCGCCGGGGAACGGCTCCCGTCCGGCGTTGACCGTCGCGACCGTCTCGGCGTTGATGTCGACGCCGATGACGGTGTGGCCGCGCGACGGCGAACTGCGCGGCCAGCGGGAGACCGATCTTGCCCAGGCCGATGACGGCGATCTTCACCGGCCCGGCTCCTCGTCGCCGAGCTCGACGGTGCGGCCCTCGCGCGCCGCGAGGATGCAGGCGTCGGCCACCCGGACGGTCGCCAGGCCCTCGCGCATGGTCACGATCTCCTCGGACTTGCCGAGCACGGCGTCGCGGAAGCGCTCGTGCTGGACGCGCAGCGGCTCCGGCTTGGGGATGGCGTAGCGGACGCTGTTGCCCTCGGTGACGCCGCGGAACGACGACACCCGCTCCCACTCGGTGGCCACCAGGCCGTTCTCGTGGAACGTCAGGTCGCCGTGCAGGGTGTCGGCGACGAAGGCGCCCCGCTCGCCGGTCACCACGGTGCACCGCTCCTTGAGCGGCGACAGCCAGTTGACGAGGTGGTTGACGACGGTGCCGTCGGCCATCTGCGCGGTGATCGAGATCAGGTCCTCGTGCTGGCCGCCCGCTCTTGTGCTGCGGTGTGCGCGGACACGCGTGGCGTACGGCGACCGGATGCACCCAGGCCGTGAGGTCGATGTCGTGGGTGGCGAGGTCCTTGACCACGCCGACGTCGGCGATCCGGTTCGGGAACGGGCCCTGGCGGCGGGTGGCCACCTGGTAGACCTCGCCCAGCTCGCCGGCCTCGAGCCGGGTGCGCAGGGCGAGCAGCGCCGGGTTGCAGCGCTCGATGTGGCCGACCGCGTTCACCAGCCCGGCGCTCTCGAAGGCCTCGACGAGCTGCGTCGCCTCGGCCGCGTCGGTGGCCAGCGGCTTCTCGATCAGCGTCGGGACCCCGGCGGCGGCCAGCTCGAGCCCCGCGGCGAGGTGGTAGGCCGTCGGGACGGCGACCACGGCCATGTCGATGCCGAGGTCGATCAGCTCCTCGACGTTGTCGACCACCGGGATCGACCGCCGGCGACGCCGTGCACGTCGCCGGCGGGGTCGGCGACGCCGACCAGGTCGACGCCGTCGATCGAGCTGCAGCACCCGGGCGTGGTTGCGGCCCATCATCCCGAGCCCGACGAGGCCGGCACGGAGGTCGGTCATGTCAGGCACCTGCCTTCGCGAGGGTGTTGACGGCGGCCACGATCCGCTCGAGGTCGCCGGCGCTGAGCGACGGGTGGACGGGCAGCGAGAGGCACTCGCGGGCGGCCGCCTCGGTGACCGGCAGGTCGACGTCGGCCTGGAACGGCGCCAGCCGGTGGTTGGGGATCGGGTAGAACATGCCCGGACCCGACCTGGTGCTCCTCGCGCAGGGCGCGCCGCGAAGCCGTCGCGGTCCTCGGGGACCCGGACGGTGTACTGGTGGTAGACGTGCACGGCGCCGTCGGCGACCGGAGGCGGCGTGACGCCCCGGAGGTGCTCGGTGAGGAAGGCGGCGTTCTCCTGCCGCTGCTTCGTCCAGCCGTTGACCTTGGTCAGCTGGACCCGGCCGATCGCGGCGTGGATGTCGGTCATCCGGTTGTTGAAGCCGACGACCTCGTTCTCGTACTGCCGCTGCATGCCCTGGTTGCGGTAGAGCCGGATCAGCCGCTCCAGCTCGTCGGAGGCGACCGAGACCATGCCGCCCTCGCCGGAGGTCATGTTCTTGGTCGGGTAGAGCGAGAACATCGCGAACGCACCGAAGGCACCGACCGGCTCGCCGTGCAGAGAGGCGCCGTGGGCCTGCGCGGCGTCCTCGAAGACCTGGAGGCCGTGCCGCGAGGCGACCTCGGACAGCGCGCCCATGTCGGCCGGGTGGCCGTAGAGGTGGACCGGCATCACGCCCACGGTCCGCTCGGTGACAGCGGCCTCGACCGCGGCGGGGTCCAGGCAGAACGACGCCGGGTCGATGTCGGCGAAGACCGGGGTGGCCCCGGTGAGCGCCACCGAGTTGGCCGTGGCGGCGAACGTGAACGACGGGACGATCACCTCGTCACCCGCCCCGACTCCTGCGGCGAGCAGGCCCAGGTGCAGCCCGGAGGTGCCGGAGTTCACGGCGACGCAGGCTCGGCCGAGCCGGAAGTGCTCGGCGAACTCCCGCTCGAACGCGGCGACCTCCGGACCCTGCGCGAGCATGCCGCTGCGCAGCACCCGGTCGACGGCCGCGCGCTCCTCGTCCCCGATGAGGGGCCGGGCCGGGGGGATGAAGTCGTTCACTGGTGTCTCAGTCCTGCTCGGTGGCCAGGGTGTCGGGACCGGTCTGCCGGTAGCGCTCGCCGGAGCCCGGCGACGACCAGGTGCCGTCGCCCTGCTCGACCAGGCGTACGCCGTCGCGCCCGACCCAGCCGATCCGGCGGGCAGGCACGCCGGCGACCAGGGCGTGTGCCGGCACGTCGGAGGTCACCACGGCGCCGGCCGCCACGAGCGACCAGGCGCCCACGGTGACCGGGGCGACGCAGACGGCGCGGGCGCCGATGGAGGCACCCTCCTCGACCGTGACCCCGACCGCATCCCAGTCGGAGGCGGACTTGAGGGCGCCGTCGGGGGTGATCGCACGGGGGTAGGTGTCGTTGGTGAGCACCACGGCCGGGCCGACGAAGACGCCGTCGCCCAGGCGGGCCGGCTCGTAGACCAGGGCGTAGTTCTGGATCTTGCAGTTGTCGCCGACGACCACGCCGGTGCCGACGTACGCGCCGCGGCCGACCACGCAGTTGCGGCCCAGCGTGGCGTTCTCGCGCACCTGCGCGAGGTGCCAGACCGAGGAGCCGTCGCCGACGGTGGCGCTGGCGTCGACGTCAGCGCTCTCCACGATCCTCGTGGCCATCCGCACCCCTCACAGACCGTTTGGCAGCCGGTCGTTCCCAAAGGTGAAGCATGCCCCATCGACGGGCCTCTTGCGGAGCCGGGGTGTCGGCGCCCGGACAGGGCAGAGGGGGCGCGACCACGTGGGTCGCGCCCCCTCTGGGAGCCGTGCGGCAGCGGTCAGGAACCGCTGTTGATCATGCCCGCGCCGACGGTCACGCCGGTCGCCTCGTCGATCAGGATGAACGAGCCGGTGGTGCGGTTCTTGGAGTACGGGTCGCACAGCAGCGGCACGGTGGTGCGCAGCTGGATGCGGCCGATCTCGTTGAGGCCGAGCTCCTTGGTGTCCTGGTCGCGGTGCAGGGTGTTGACGTCGAGGCGGTACTGGACGTCCTTCACCAGCGCCCGCGCGGTGCGGGTGGTGTGCTTGATCGCCAGCTTCTGCCGGGGCTTCAGCGGCGCGTTGGTCATCCAGCAGACCATCGCGTCGATGTCCTGGCTGGGCTGCGGGGCGTTCTTGACGCGGGCGATCATGTCGCCGCGGGAGACGTCGACGTCGTCCTCGAGCCGGACCGTCACCGACATCGGCGGGAACGCCTCGTCGAGCTCCTGGTCGAACAGGTCGATGCCCTGGATCGTGGAGGTCATGCCGCTGGGCAGCACGACGACCTCGTCGCCCGGGCTTGAGCACGCCGCCGGCGACCTGCCGCCGTACCCGCGGTAGTCGTGGTGGTCGTCGGACTTGGGCCGGACGACGTACTGGACCGGGAACCGGACGTCGACCAGGTCGCGGTCGGACGCGACGTGGATGTGCTCGAGGTGGTGCATCAGGGTCGGGCCGGAGTACCACGACATCTTCTCGGACCGGGTCACGACGTTGTCGCCCTGGAGCGCCGAGATCGGGATGACCTCGAGGTCCGGGATGTTCAGCTTGGTCGCGAACTGGGTGAACTCCCGGTGGATCCGGTCGTAGACCTCCTCGGAGAAGTCGACGAGGTCCATCTTGTTCACCGCGAGCACCAGGTGGGGGACCCGCAGCAGCGACAGGATGACGGCGTGCCGGCGGGACTGCTCGGTCAGGCCCTGGCGGGCGTCGACGAGCACCAGGCCGAGGTCGGCGGTGGAGGCGCCGGTGACCATGTTGCGGGTGTACTGCACGTGGCCCGGGGTGTCCGCGATGATGAACTTGCGGTTCGGCGTCGCGAAGTAGCGGTAGGCGACATCGATGGTGATGCCCTGCTCCCGCTCGGAGCGCAGGCCGTCGGTGAGCAGCGCGAGGTCGGTGTAGTCGTAGCCCTTGGACGCGCTGGTGGCCTCGACGGCCTCCATCTGGTCCTCGAAGATCGCCTTCGAGTCGAGCAGCAGCCGGCCGATCAGGGTCGACTTGCCGTCGTCGACGGAGCCGGCGGTGGCGAAGCGGAGCAGGTCCATGGTGGGCCGGTCCGGCTTGGTGTAGTCGGTTGAGGGCATCAGAAGTAGCCTTCCTTCTTCCGGTCCTCCATGGCGGCTTCGGAGAACCGGTCGTCGCCACGGGTGGCGCCGCGCTCGGTGAGCTTGGCGATGGCGATCTCGTCGATGATCTTGGGGATCGTGTCCGCGTCGGACTCCACGCAGCCGGTCAGCGTCAGGTCGCCGACGGTGCGGAAGCGCACGGTGCGCTCCTCGACCTCTTCGCCCTTGCGGAGCGGGTTGAACTCGCTCTCGGTCAGCAGCATGCCGTCGCGCTTGAAGACCCGGCGCTGGTGGGAGAAGTAGATCTGCGGGATCTCGATGTCCTCCTGGCCGAGGTAGTGCCAGATGTCGAGCTCGGTCCAGTTGGACAGCGGGAAGATCCGCATGTGCTCGCCCTCGTGGATCCGGCCGTTGAAGAGGCTCCACAGCTCGGGGCGCTGCATCTTCGGGTCCCACTGGCCGAACTCGTCGCGGTGGGAGTAGACGCGCTCCTTGGCGCGGGCCTTCTCCTCGTCGCGGCGGCCGCCACCGAACGCGGCGGTGAAGCCCTCCTCCTCGAGGGCGTTCAGCAGGGTGCCGATCTGGAGGCGGTTGCGGCTGGTCTTGCCGTCGTCGACGACGACGCCGTTGGCGATCGCCTCCTCGACGCTGGCCACCACGAGGCGTACGCCGAGCCGGTTCACCCAGGAGTCGCGGCAGGCGAGGACCTCGGGGAAGTCGTAGCCGGTGTCGACCTGGAGCACGGGGAAGGGGATCTTGGCGGGGTAGAACGCCTTCTCCGCGAGGCGGAGCATGACGATCGAGTCCTTGCCGCCCGAGAACATGAGAACGGGCTTCTCGAACTCGGCGGCGACCTCGCGGAAGATGTGGATCGACTCCGCCTCCAGCTGGTCGAGCTGACTCAGCTGGTAGTCGACATGGGTCGGGGGTGCGCTCATCAGGTGTTGGGCCTCTCCTCGGGTAAGCGGTGCCATGCTAGTCGCGGACCATTACCCGAGCTCAAATCGTGGTCCGCGGATGTAGTGGGGGTCACGGTGCCGGTGGCGGCGTACCCGACCTTTCTTCGACGGGCTTGTCGACCTTCCTCATGCCGAAGATCCCCGCTTTGTACGACGGGTCCTCGAGCTGGGCGACCGACGGTGGGCCGAACATCGGCAGGCCGTGGTAGCGGCGGAGCAGGCCCCAGACCAGCGGGACCAGGAACAGCATCGCCAGGCCGATCCCGGCGATCAGCCCGGGGTAGGTCTCGTCCTCGCCGGCGCCGAGTGGCGCCCAGCCGGCCTTGTCGAGCAGGGCCACGCCGGACATGGTCAGCACGATCACGATGCCGCGCCGGATGATCGACTGCGGCACCCGCGGGGCGATCTTGGCGCCGATGATGGTGCCGGGCACGGAGCCGATGACGAGCGGGATCAGGATGCTCCCAGTCCAGCCCGTGGATGCGCGATGTTCGAGATGGCGGCGGCCATGCACGAGCGGCACCGCCTGGACCAGGTCGGTGCCGACCAGCTTCACCGCGGTCAGGCCGGGGTAGAGCATCAGCAGCGCGATCATGATCACCGAGCCGGAGCCGACGCTGGTGATGCCGACCAGCAGGCCGCCGAGGGCGCCCACCAGCAGGGTCGGGACCGGACGGATGTGCGGGTCCTCGGGCGCCTGCTTGCCCGTGCCCTTCACGCGCATCCGCAGCCCGACGTACAGGCGCAGGGCGTACGTCGACGCGGCCAGCAGCAGCGCGAAGCCGATGCACATCTTCAGCAGGTGGTCGAGCTCGTCGGGACTGTCGGTGACGCCGTTGATCAGATAGGGCCCGAGCAAGGCCATCGGCACCGAGCCGATGATCAGCCACATCGCGAGCCTGAGGTTCGGTGACCCCTCCCGGTGGTGCACGACGGCGCCGCCGGTCTTGTAGACCGCGGCCGCCGTGAGGTCGGCCGTGACCACGGTGGCCGCCTCGCCGACGCCCAGGAAGATCAGCGCGGGCGTCATCAGCGCTCCGCCGCCCATGCCGGTCAGGCCCACGACGGTGCCCACGAGGAAGCCCGCGGCCAGGATCGCGAAGAACGTGGTCGTGATCAGGTCATCCATGTGCGGGCTTTCCTGCTGGGGAACGGTCCAGTGGTTCGAGCAGTGGTCGCAAGGCGTCCAGCATCGCACTCATCTGCCGGGCCGCGGTCGCCTGTGCGGCGGGACCGAGACGGTAGGGGTCCGCGATGTCGTCGGCCGGCTCGGCCAACCCCCGGTGGCGCCCCAACTCTGCCAGCAGGCCGGCGGCGTCCTGGTGCGGGGTGGCCACCGCCGCCGCGCGCACCACCTGGCCGAGGGTGAGCACCTTGCGGAAGGCGTCCGCGTGGTCGTCGAGGATGAACTGGCGGTGCCGCCGCTCGGCCGTCAGGACCAGGTCAGCCCGGTCGAGGAGGTCGCCGGTGAGGCGGCGGCTGCGGAAGTCGCCGACCTCCAGCCCCCAGTGGGCCGCCGCCTCGACACCCATCTCGTCGCTGATCGGCTGGTCCACGAAGCCGTGCGTGCCGGCGCTGGAGAACGCGACGGCCGGCGATCCGAGCCGGGCGCGTGCGTACAGCTCGAGGAACGGCGAACGGCAGATGTTGGCCGTGCACACGAAGAGGATCCGAAACGGGGAAGTCATGACGTTGCGATTATGCAAACAGATCGAGGTATCCGTGCCCGTTCAGGGAAACGATCACCTCATCGAGGCATTCCTCGATGGTTCTGCCGGTGGTGTCCACCCGGACTGAGGCATCATCCGGCTCCTCGTACGGCGAGGAGATGCCCGTGAACTCGGGGATCTCGCCCCGGCGGGCCTTGGCGTAGAGGCCCTTGCGGTCCCGTCGCTCGCACTCCTCCAGCGGGGTGGCGACGTGCACGAGGAAGAAGGCGCCGCCCGCGTCGTCGACCATCGCCCGGACCTGCTGCCGGGTCTCGTCGAACGGCGCGATCGGGCTGCAGACGGCGATGCCGCCGTGCCGGGAGATCTCCGCGGCCACCCAGCCGATCCGGCGGATGTTCGTCTCCCGGTCCGCCTTGGAGAAGGTCAGGCCCGCGGACAGGTTCCGGCGTACGACGTCGCCGTCCAGGCTGGTGACCGTGCGCTCGCCGGCCTCGAGGATCCGGTCCATGAGCGCCCGCGCCAGCGTGGACTTGCCGCTGCCGGAGAGGCCGGTGAAGAACAGGACCAGTCCCTGCTGGTCGACCGGTGGGCGGTCGAAGTCGACGATGGCGCGGATCTCGGGCGGGTAGGTCTCCACGGCCTCGTCAGGCGTCTCCGGGGCGTCGGCGACGCCGACGACCGGGTCCGGTCCGGCGTAGTTGGCGACCACCTGGACCCCCAGCGCGTGGTCGGCCTCCGGGTCGTCGTGCGCAGCGAGGGGTACGGCGACGACCGCGGCGTCCAGGTGCGTCGCGGCGGCGAGGGTGGCCCGGATCAGGCCGACCGGGGACAGGGACGGGGTTCCCGGCGCCCACCAGGGCGAGCAGGACGACCGGTCCGGCGTCGCGCACCCGGTCGATCTGGACCTCCGTGAGCGGCTCGGCGACCGGGACGAAGGTGCGGCCGGCGTACTGCTGGCGGGCCTGCTCG
Organism: uncultured Actinomycetota bacterium; assembly: GCA_963803235.1. Classification (GTDB taxonomy): domain Bacteria; phylum Actinomycetota; class Actinomycetes; order Propionibacteriales; family Nocardioidaceae; genus Nocardioides. The sequence continues at coordinate 179,362 of CAWDLL010000005.1, read as the reverse complement.
GGGGTGAGGTACAGCCGCCGGTAGGGGCCGAACTGGGCGTGGGTCAGCGGCTTGACGGCCCATTCGCCGGTCGAGCCGGCCGAGACCAGGGCCAGCGGCAGCCCCTCGGGGTCCACGAGCTCGACCGTCCCGGCCTGCGCCAGCGCGTCCGGGAGGCCCAGCGTGACCGGGCTGCCGGGCTCGTTGAACGCCGTCGTCGGCGCCAGCGCCCCCGTGGACAGCAGCTCGAGGTCGTCGAGCTCCCGCGGGGTCGGGCAGTGCTGGGGGGCGGGGGAGTTCGGCACGGGGGTCATCCTGCCACTGGGCTTCTCGCTAGCCTGCGTCCATGGGTCAGCCGCTGGTCATCATCGGAGCGGGAGGCATGGGCAGGTGCGTCCTCGATGTGATCGACGTGATCAATGCGGTCGCTGCCGGGACGATCGAGGTCGTCGGAGTGCTGGACGACTCCACTCCGTCCGGCGCCCTGCTCGAAGCTCGTGGAGTGCGCCTGCTCGGAGGCGTTGCTGCCCTCGAGGACCTGCCGGCCGACGTCGGCTACGTGATCGGGATCGGGGACGGCGGCGTACGCCGGAAGATCGACGCTTTCGCCGGCGCGGCCGGACGCCCCTCACCGGTGCTCGTGCACCCGAACGTGCATCTCGGGCACGGCGTCACGCTCGGGGCTGGAGCGGTGATCTGCTCGCACGTCAGCATCGAGAACAACGTGACGCTCGGACGGCACGTGCACGTCAACCAGAACTCCACGATCGGCCACGACTCCGCACTCGCGGACTTCGTCACCGTCAGCCCGCTCGTTGCGGTGTCTGGCGGCGTGGCGGTGGGTGAGGCAGCGTTCCTGGGCACCGGCAGCAGCCTGAACCAGGGACTGCGCGTCGGCGAGGAGGCCGTGGTGGGCGCCGGTGGAGCCGTTGTGCGCGACGTATCCGCCCGGGAAACGGTCGTGGGGGTGCCCGCCCGGCCGCTCGGTCGCTGATGGTCCGCCAGTAGCCTGCGGGCCATGGTCGCCCCCGTCGTCGCCGAGATCGTCCGCTCCGGGTTCGTGGAGGGGCGCCACTACGGCTCGGTCGTCGCGCTGGGCGCCGACGGCGCGGTGGACTGGTCGGTCGGTCTGGTGGACGAGCCGATCCTGCCGCGGTCCTGCAACAAGCCGCTCCAGGCGCTCGGGATGGTCCGGCTCGGGCTGGACCTGCCCCCGGCGCTGCTGGCCCTGACCTGTGCGTCCCACTCCGGCGAGGCGTTCCACATCGTGGGGGTGCGGAAGATCCTGGCGTCGGCCGGCCTGGACGAGTCCGCGCTGCAGACCCCGCCCGACTACCCGCTCGACGACGCCGCCCGCGAGCAGGTGATCCGCGATGGCGGGAGCAAGGCGCCGGTCCTGATGAACTGCTCGGGCAAGCACGCCTCGATGCTCGCCACCTGCGTGCTGAACGGCTGGGACACCGCCACCTACCGCGAGCCGGACCACCCGCTCCAGCAGGCGATCCTCGAGACCTTCGCGGAGATGACCGGTGAGCCGGTCGAGGTCGTCGCTGTGGATGGATGCGGGGCGCCGCTGCTGTCGACCTCGCTCACCGGGCTGGCCCGCGCGTTCCGGCGGCTGGCGCTCGGACTCGACGGGTCGGATGCGTCCGACCCGCGCTCGGCCCGCGTGGCAGAGGCCATCCGCGCCCACCCGGCGTACGTCTCGGGCACGACGCGCGACGAGCTCACCCTGCTCACCGCCGTCCCCGGCGCGATCGGCAAGGCCGGGGCCGAGTCCTGCTACGCGGTCGCCCTGGCCGACGGCCGCTCGTTCGCGGCCAAGACCGACGACGGTGCACCCCGGGTGCGACCGGTGCTGATGGCCGAGGCGCTGCGCCGCAGCGGGGTCGACGTCGAGGAGGGCGTCGACACCGAGGCGGTACGCCGGACCGGCCACGTCCCGCTGCTCGGCGGCGGCGAGCCCGTGGGCGAGATCCGCGCCTGCTTCTGAGCCGGGGTTTCGAGGCTCGACCGTGGACGCTCGCACCTCGACCACCGGTCGGTGTGCTAGCAGGTAACAGTGACGAAACATCCAGTGAAATAAGGGAATTATCCACCGGTGTGGCCCGGGTCACGTGTGTCCAGCTTGCATTTCGCTAACTGGAGTTAGCACAGTGGGGGCATGGCCAAGAGCAAGGTCGGGAAGACAGTTGAGTCTCTCGGCGAGTACCTCAAGGAGCAGAGAGTTGCCGCACGGCTCTCGCTGCGCCAGCTCGCCGAGCAGGCCGGTGTCTCCAATCCCTACCTGAGCCAGATCGAGCGTGGTCTGCGCAAGCCCTCGGCCGACGTACTGCAGCAGATCGCCAAGGCGCTGCGCATCTCCGCGGAACAGCTCTACATCCGCGCCGGGATCGTCAGCCCGGAGGACGGTGTCGGAGGGTCGGTCGAGCTGGCCGTGCTCAACGACGTCGGCCTCACCGAGCGGCAGAAGCAGTCACTGCTGGACGTCTACTCGTCGTTCCTCGCCCTGAACGCCACGGCGTCGGGGGAGCGACCCGAGGACGACGAGACCTGAACCATCACCGGCCCGGGCGGACCGGGCCACCAACCAGAAGGAGTGAACATGGCGAAGGCCAAGTTCGACATCAAGACCGAGGCCACCCGGCCGTTCTACGCCACCGTGGGCGTGACCGACCTCGCCGTCGCCGCCGTGCGTGAGTACGTCGCCGACGTGCAGAAGAAGTTCGCGGGCGTCCAGAAGGACGTGTCGAAGTCCGTCAACGACTTCGACTTCGAGCCCAAGGCGCTGCGCGACCAGGCCGTGACCGTCGTCAACGCCCGCGTGGACGCGCTGGCCAAGGACGCCAAGGCCCGCCGTACGGCGATCGAGGCCCGCGTCGCGGAGCTCCAGAACGAGGCCAAGGCGTACCCCGCCAAGGTCCAGGCGCTGCTGAACGACAACGTCTCGACCGCGACCGGCACCTACGGTGACCTGGTCAAGCGCGGCGAGGTCCTGGTCGGCCGGATCCGCGGCCAGGAGTCGACGAAGCGCACCGCTTCCTCGGCCAAGACCACCTCCGCCAAGGCGAAGACCACCACGACGCAGGCGAAGAAGACCGCCAAGAAGACCACGTCGACGGCGAAGAAGACCGCGAAGAAGTCCCCGGCCTCCTCCAGCGCGAAGGCCACGGCCACCGCTGCGAAGAAGACCGCGAGCAACGCCGCTGCCGCCACCAGCGACGCGGCGTCGAAGGTCGGCGACTGAAGAGACCAGGAGCAGCTCGCGCTGTTCTGACCTGAACGAGGCCCCCGGAGGTATGAGCTCCGGGGGTTTCGTCATGCTCAACCATCGGTGGAGGACAGGTACCCTTGTGGACGTGCCGAACGTGTTCGATATCCAGGGAGCGGTCCTGCTCGTCGCCATCGTCGTGATGCTGGGCGTGAAGATCTTCGCCTTCGTCAGCTCGCTGATGTACTCCGCGGAGTCCTACGAGGCGGCGAACAAGCTGACCAAGCCCGCCTGGTGCGCCATCCTCGGCGTCGGGATGGCCGCGGCACTGGTCTTCGTCGGCTCACCGCTCGGCCTGATCAACCTGGCCTTCACGATCGCCGCTTTTGTCTACCTTGCCGACGTGCGCCCCGCGCTCGCTTCGTTGAGCCGGCGGTGACGTCCGGCGCATAGCCGCCGTAGCCATAGCCGTACCCGTAGCCGTAGGGGCTGCTCGACTTCTTGGTCGGGGCCATGTTGATGACGACGCCGATCGGCTTGGCGTCCACGGCGGCCAGCCGCTCGATCGAGTGGCTCAGCTGGTCGCGCGTGGTCTTGCCGTGCTTGACGACGACCAGCGCGCCGTCCGCCTGGGCCGAGAGCAGCGCCGAGTCGGTGACCGGCAGCAGCGGCGGGGCGTCGATGATGACCATGTCGAACTGACCACGCAGGTCGTGCAGCAGCTTCTCCATCGCGACCGACTGGAGCAGCTCGGACGGGTTCGGCGGCAGCGGTCCGCAGGTCAGCACCTTCAGTCCGGTGCCCTCGAACTCCTGGAGCGCGTCGGACAGCGCCACCTTGCCGATCAGCACGCTGGTGGTGCCCACGCCGTCGTCCAGGCCGAGCCGGTGCGGCGATCTGCGGCCGCCGCAGGTCCGCCTCGACCAGGACCACGTTGTTCTTGGCCACGGCCATGGTCACCGCGAGGTTGAGCGCGGTGGTCGACTTGCCCTCGCCGGGGAGCGAGCTGGTGACCACGAAGACCTTCTGGTCGTGGTCGACCTCGACGTACTGCATGTTGGTGCGCAGCACCCGGAACGCCTCGCCCCAGGGCGCCGCCTCGTTGAGGGAGACCGTCATCGCCTGGCGTACGCCGGTCGCGTCGTTGTTGATGTGGCCGAGGATCGGGGCGGTGGTCACGGCGGCGACGTCCTCCGCCGACGACACGGACGTGTCCAGCAGCTCGCGGGCCACGGCCAGGCCGACCCCGAGGAGGAGGCCGAGCACGGCGGCCAGGCCCAGGTTGCGCAGGGGCTGCGGGGACACCGGGGTCGGTGGAGACCGACGCGTTGTCGACGATGGACGCCTTGATCAGGGCGTTGGACGACCCGGACGGCGTCTCCAGGTCGGCCACCAGCTCGCGCAGCCCCTCGGCGTACGCCTGGGCGATGTCGCGGGCCACGACCGGGTCCGGGTCGGTGGCGGTGATCTCGAGGATGACCGTCTCCGGCACCACCTCGGCGCTGACCTGACCGGTCAGCGTGTCCGGGTCCAGCTCGCCGCCGAGGTCGTCGTTCACCCGCGCCGCGAGCTGACGGCTCTTCACCAGGTCGGCGTACGACGCCACGCGCTGGGTCGCGAACAGGCCGCCCTGGTAGGCGGCGGACGTGTCCGACTCGCTGGTGGACACGAAGATCCGGGCCGAGGAGGCGTACTGGGGGGTCGCCTGCCAGGTCAGGAACGCCGCGGCCGCGAGCGCGGCCACGAGGCACAGGACCACGACCCGCCAGCGGCGGCGGATGGTGATCCAGTAGTCCTTGAGCTCCACGGGGGTCCGTTCCGAGTAGTTGGCAGCCTCGACGGCAAAGGCGGACACACTCTAACTACCGCCCCGTGCCCGCTCCCCGCCGGGCCGTTGTGGGATTCGCGGGTCGGTTGGTGCTCGGCTCGCTACGCTGATGAGGTGCAGAAGAAGCACGTGTCCGGGGGGACAGATCAGCGTATCGGCATGGGGGACGAAGTGGCGCACTCATTCGAGGAACGCCCGTGGGGCTCGTGGCACGTGCTCGACGAGGGCGAGGGCTACAAGCTCAAGCGGCTGGAGGTGAAGCCCGGCAAGCGGCTGTCCTACCAGACGCACACCTACCGCGCCGAGCTGTGGATCGTCGTGGCCGGCGTCGCGACCTGCCTGGTGGAGGGCCGCACGATCGTCGCGCACACGGGCGACTGCGTCGAGATCGGGCTCGGCGTGGCGCACCGGATCACCAACCAGCACGAGACCGACCTGGTCATCGTCGAGCTGCAGCGCGGCCCCTACACGGGCGAGGACGACATCGTCCGGCTCGAGGACGACTACGGGCGGATTCCCCAGCCGGGCTAGACGTGTCGTGCGTCGCATCCCGAACCCTCCGTTCGGATGTTGGCAAACCCGACCCGCGAGGTTCATATTGGACAAAGTAAAGTGCCAACACTTTCTCAGACCCAGCCCTAGGCCCAGCCTCAGACCCAGCTCGGGGGGATGCTCGTGAGCGACCTCGTGCCGCTGCTCCGGCGGTACCGCGCGCCCCTGGCGATCACGTTCGACGTGTCCGCCTGGGTCGTCGCCTACCTCGCCTTCGCGTGGCTGCGCCTCGAGGGCAACGCCAGCAGCGTGCCCTGGCTCGAGGTCACGGCGGTCGGGATCGGCACCGCCGTCGTCTACCTGGTCGCCGGCAGCTTCCTCCGGCTGCACCAGGGCCGGGCCTACACGGCCAGCCTCGAGGAGATGGTGCTGCTCGGCGCGGTCGCCATGGGCAGCGGCTTCCTGGTCTTCGTCGTCAACCTGGTCACCCAGTGGGTGCCGCGCAGCGTGCCCGCCGGCGCCACCCTGGCCACGCTGGTGATGGCCGCCTGGGCGCGCGCGACCTGGCGCCGGCTCCGCGAGCGCGAGGACGAGGGCGGGCAGTTCGAGGGGGCCACCCGGGTCATCGTGGTCGGTGCCGGCGAGGCCGGCCGCGAGCTGCTGGGCTCGATGCTGCGCGACCCCAAACGGACCTGGCGCCCGGTCGGGCTGCTCGACGACGACCCCCACAAGCGGCACCGGCGGCTCCGGCACGTCCAGGTCATCGGCACCACCGACCAGCTGATCGAGAAGGTCCAGGCGACCCGCGCCGAGGCCGTGATCATCGCGATCCCCAGCGCCTCGAAGCAGGTGATCGCCCGCCTGCGGCTGGCCGCCATCGAGGCGAACGTCCAGGTCAAGGTGCTCCCGGCGACGACCCAGCTGCTCACCGACAAGGTCGGCATCCGCGACCTGCGCGACATCAACCTGTCCGACGTCCTGGGCCGCAACCAGCTCGACACGGACGTCAAGGCGATCGCGGGCTGCCTCACGGGCAAGCGAGTGCTGGTCACCGGAGCCGGTGGCTCGATCGGCGCCGAGCTGTGCCGCCAGATCATGCACTTCGAGCCGGCCGAGCTGCTCATGCTGGACCGCGACGAGTCCGCGCTGCACGCCGTCCAGCTCTCGATCAGCGGGCGGGCGCTGCTCGACTCGAAGGACGTCATCCTCTGCGACATCCGCGACGCACACGCCGTGAACACGGTCTTCGCGACGCACCGCCCGCAGGTGGTCTTCCACGCCGCGGCCCTCAAGCACCTCCCGATGCTCGAGCAGTACCCCGCCGAGGCCGTCAAGACCAACGTGCATCGGCACCCGCATCGTGCTCGACGCCGCCGACCTGGTCGGAGTCGACCGGTTCGTCAACATCTCGACCGACAAGGCGGCGAACCCGTCCAGCGTCCTGGGCTACTCCAAGCGGATCGCCGAGCGGCTCACGGCCACCCGGGCGGTGGGGTCGACCGGGACCTTCCTGTCGGTGCGCTTCGGCAACGTCCTGGGGTCGCGCGGCTCGGTGCTCGAGTCGTTCGCCCAGCAGATCGCGGCCGGCGGGCCGCTCACGGTCACCGACCCCGACGTCACCCGCTACTTCATGACCATCGAGGAGGCGTGCCAGCTCGTGATCCAGGCCGCCGCCATCGGCAGCCCGGGCGAGGCGCTGGTGCTCGAGATGGGCGAGCCGGTGCGGATCGCCGACGTCGCCCGGCAGCTGATCCAGCAGTCGGGGGCACCGGTCCAGATCGAGTACACCGGCCTGCGCCAGGGCGAGAAGCTCCACGAGGAGCTCTTCGGGACCCAGGAGCCGCGGCACATCCGGCCGCGAGCACCCGCTCATCTCCCACGTCCCCGTGCCCGATGGTGGCGGAGAGCGACATCGACGCGCTGCCGGCCGTCGGGGGACCCGATCGCGATCAAGCGGGCGCTGGCCGAGCTGTGCCTGCCCGGGGTCGAGGAAGCCGCCCCGCGCGCCTGACGCCCCGGCCGACTACTGCCCGCGGGCGGCGTACGCCGCCTCGGTGCCCGCCTTGTCCGGGCGCCACCACTCCTGGTGCGACTGGTACCACTCGATCGTCTGCGCCAGCCCGGCCCGGAAGTCGGCGTACCGCGGCTCCCAGCCGAGCTCGGTGCGGAGCTTGGTCGGGTCGATGGCGTAGCGCATGTCGTGGCCGGCGCGGTCGGTGACCATGTCGATGTCGTCGGCGGGGCGGCCGAAGTGCTCCAGGATCATCCGGGCGACGGCCAGGTTGTCCTGCTCGCCGTCGGCGCCGACCAGGTAGGTCTCGCCGAGGCGGCCGCGGGTCAGGATCTCCCAGACCGCGGCCGAGTGGTCGTCGACGTGGATCCAGTCGCGCACGTTGTGGCCGGCGCCGTAGACCCGCGGGCGGCCGCCGTCGATCACGGTGGTCACCTGGCGCGGGATGAACTTCTCGACGTGCTGCCACGGGCCGTAGTTGTTCGAGCAGTTCGAGATCGTCGCGCGGACCCCGAAGCTGCGCACCCAGGCCCGGACCAGGTGGTCCGAGCCGGCCTTGCTGGCGGAGTACGGGCTGCTCGGCCGGTACGCCGAGTCCTCGGTGAAGCGGGCCGGGTCGTCGAGCTCGAGGTCGCCGTAGACCTCGTCGGTGGAGACGTGGTGCAGCCGGGTGCCGGATCGGCGTACGGCTTCCAGGATCGTGAACGTGCCGACCAGGTTGGTGCGGACGAACGGCGCGGGGTCGTCGAGCGAGTTGTCGTTGTGCGACTCGGCCGCGAAGTGGACCACGGCGTCGTGCTCGTCGACCAGTGGCTCGACCACGGCGGCGTCCGCCACGTCGCCGACGACCAGCCGCACGCGGTCCGACGGCAGCGCCTCGAGGGCGGCCGGGCTGGCGGCGTAGGTCAGCTTGTCGAGCACCGTCACCTCGGCGTCGGTGTGCCCGACGAGGTGGTGCACGAAGTTCGCGCCGATGAACCCGGCGCCGCCAGTGACGAGGATGCGTTGCACAACGCGACACCCTAGGATGCGCGCCATGCGTGGAATCATCCTGGCCGGTGGAACGGGGTCGCGGCTCTTCCCGATCACCCAGGCCCTCAGCAAGCAGCTGATGCCGGTCTACGACAAGCCGATGATCTACTACCCGCTCTCCACGCTGATGCTGGCCGGGATCCGCGAGATCCTCGTGATCACCACCCCGCACGAGGCCGACCAGTTCGAGCGGCTGCTCGGCGACGGGTCCGAGCTCGGGCTGCAGATCGACTACGCCGTGCAACCCAGCCCCGACGGCCTGGCCCAGGCGTTCCTGATCGGGGCGGAGCACATCGGCGACGAGTCGGTGGCGCTGGTGCTCGGCGACAACATCTTCTACGGCGCCGGCGTCGGCCTCTCGCTGGACCGCTTCAAGGACATCGACGGTGCGGTCGTCTTCGGCTACCGGGTCGGCAACCCGTCGGAGTACGGCGTGGTCGAGTTCGACCAGCGACTTCCGCGCCGTGTCGCTGGAGGAGAAGCCGGAGCACCCGCGCAGCAGCTACGCCGTCCCCGGCCTGTACTTCTACGACAACGACGTGGTCCGGCTCGCCGGCACGCTCGAGCCGTCGGCGCGCGGCGAGCTGGAGATCACCGACCTGAACCGGCTCTACCTCGACGCCGGCAAGCTGCGGGTCGAGGTGTTCCCGCGGGGCACCGCGTGGCTCGACACCGGGACGTTCGACTCGCTCAACGACGCCAGCAACTACGTGCGCGCGGTCGAGGCCCGGCAGGGCAACAAGATCGGCGCTCCCGAGGAGGTGGCGTGGCGCAAGGGCTTCATCACCGACGAGCAGCTCGACGCGCACGCCGACCGGCTGCTGAAGAGCGGGTACGGCGCGTACCTCAAGGACCTGCTCAAGCGTCCGTGAGGTCACCCTTGAGGTCGGCGTCGACCATCCGCCCGACCACGCTCGTCGAACTCCACGGTCGGCGCCCAGCCGAGGTCCTGTCGCGCGCGGGTGGCGTCGCCGGTCAGGTCGGTCGGGTCTGCCGGGCGGACCAGGGCGGGGTCGGTGGCGACCAGCGGCTCCCAGTCGTCGATGCCGGCGCGCCGGAACGCCGCCGCGACGAAGTCGCGGACCGTGTGCCCGACGCCCGTGGCGATCACGTAGTCGCGCGGCTCGTCGGCCCGGGCGGCGCGCAGCATCGCGTCGACGTAGTCGGGCGCCCAGCCCCAGTCGCGGCGCGCGTCGAGGTTGCCGAGCGTGAGCCGCGTCCGCCCGACCCTGGGCGATGGCGGCGACGGTGGAGGTGATCTTGCGGGTCACGAACCGCTCCGGCCGGCGCGGCGACTCGTGGTTGTAGAGGATCGCGCTGACGGCGTGCAGGCCGCGACGGCGGTGGACGTCGACCATGAGGTGCGCGTAGGCCTTCGCGGCGCCGTACGGGTTCACGGGCCGGATCGGCGTCGACTCGTCCTGCGGGCTGCGGGTGGGCTCGCCGAAGATCTCGGCGCTGGAGGCCTGGACGAACCGCACCCGGCGGCCGGTGTGCTCCTGGACCTGGCGGGCCGACTCGAGCAGGGCGACGGCGGCGGTGCCGTTGACGAGGGCGGTCAGGTCCGGCTCGGCCCACGACTGGGCGACGGAGCTCATGGCGGCGAGGTTGTAGACCTCGTCGGGCGCGAGGTCGAGCAGGAGCGCGCGGACCTCGTCGGTGCGGGTGAGGTCGCCGGTGTGCAGGACCACGCCGGGCGCGTCCGGCAGCGGGCTCGGCCTCGTGGGCGAGGGCATGCACCTCGACGCCGTCGTCGACCAGCCGCTCCACCAGGTAGCTGCCGTCCTGGCCGCCGATCCCGGTGACGAACGCGAGCGTCACCAGCCGGCCTTCTGTGCGGCGATGTCGGCGTCGACCATCATGTGCACGAGCTCCTCGAAGCCGACCTTCGGCGTCCAGCCGAGCACGTCGCGCGCCTTGCTCGCGTCGCCGACCAGCCGGTCCACCTCGGCGGGACGCATGAACCGCTTGTCCTGCCGGACGTACGGCGTCCAGTCGTCGACGCCGATCCGGCGGAACGCCACGTCGACCAGCTCGCGGATCGAGTGCGTCTCGCCGGTGGCGACCACGTAGTCGTCGCCGACCGGCTGCTGCAGCATCAGCCACATCGCCTCGACGTAGTCGCCCGCGAAGCCCCAGTCGCGCTCGGCGTCGAGGTTGCCGAGCACCAGGTCCTCCTGCAGGCCCAGCGAGATCCGGGCGACGGCCTGGCTCACCTTGCGGGTCACGAACTCCTGGCCGCGGCGCGGGGACTCGTGGTTGAAGAGGATCCCCGACGAGGCGTGCATGCCGTAGGACTCGCGGTAGTTGATGGTCATGTGGTGGCCGAACACCTTGCTCACGCCGTACGGCGAGCGCGGCCAGAGCAGGGTGCGCTCGTGCTGCGGCGTCTCGGCCACCTTGCCGAACATCTCCGAGCTCGACGCCTGGTAGAACCGGACGCCGCTCGGGTCGTCGCCGGTGTGCAGCCGGATCGCCTCGAGCATGTTGAGCACGCCCTTGCCGGTCACGTCGGTGGTGAGGTGGGCGTTCTCCCAGGAGTACGCCACGAACGAGACGGCGCCGAGGTTGTAGACCTCGTCCGGCTGGGACTCGCGCAGCGCGCGGATCAGGCTCGACATGTCGGTGAGGTCGCCGTTGTGCAGGGTCACGTCGGGGAGCAGCCGGCTGACCAGGTCGCGCTTGGGGTTGTTCTGCCCGCGGATCACCCCGTGCACGTCGTACCCCTTCGCCAGCAGCAGCTCGGACAGGTAGAGGCCGTCCTGTCCGGTGATGCCGGTGATCAGTGCGGTGGGCATGGCGGGATTGTGTCAGGCGGCCGGCCGGGATCCCCGGCTGACCGGGGATCCCGGACGTTCGTGGGGGTTGCAACCGGCACGAACGGGCAGGAACGACCGCGAACCTCTTCAACCAGATGGTTGACAACAGGTGCGAGGCGGGGCTAGCGTCGTCCTCAACCAATCGGTTGAAGAAAGGGCGGATCGATGGCCGAGGACCAGCTCTCGCGGGTGTTCGCCGCACTGGCCGACCCCACCCGGCGCGACATGGTCGCCCGGCTCACCGAGGACGACGCGACGGTGGGCGAGCTGGCGGCGCCGTACGACGTGACCGTCCAGGCGGTCTCGAAGCACCTCAAGGTGCTCGAGGACGCGGGGCTGGTCACGCGGAGCCGCGACGCCCAGCGCCGGCCGGTCCACCTCGAGGCGAAGGTGTTCGACCTGATGACGAAGTGGATCGAGCGGTACCAACGACAGGCCGAGGAGCGGTTCCAGCGCCTCGACGCCGTGCTCGCCCGGATGGACGAGGACGGGAACCTCAGAGACGACGCAGACAACGACCAGAAGCGAGGAGCATCATGACCACCACCAAGAACCGCGAGGCCCAGATCGTGGCCGACCCGGACATCCCCGTCATCACCATCACCCGCGAGTTCGACGCGCCGCCGGAGCGGGTCTACCGCGCCTGGGAGGACCCCGAGCTGGTCAAGCTGTGGATGGGTCCCCGCTCGGTCGACATGGACATCGCGACCTGGGACTGCAGGACCGGCGGCAGCTACCGGTACGCCGCGTTGCGCGACGGCGAGGAGATCGCCCGCTTCTACGGGTCGTTCCACGAGGCCCGGCCCGGGGAGCGGCTCGTGCAGACGTTCACCTACGAGGGCTTCCCGGACGGGGTCTGCCTGGAGACGATGACGTTCGAGCCGCTCGAGGGTGGGCGTTGCCGGATCGTCGCGACCAGCGTCGTCGACTCGATGGAGGCGCAGGCCGGGATGATGGCCAGCGGCATGGAGGTCGGCATCAACGAGGGCTACGAGAAGCTCGACGAGCTGCTCGAGGCCGGACGCGCATGACCCCCGCCGACGAGCACCGCTGGGTGGCGGCCGGTTTCACCGACCGGGTGAAGGGTGCGTCCGACTGGGACGCGCCCGCCCCGGTCGAGGGCTGGGCCGCGCGCGACGTCGTACGCCATCTGGTGGAGTGGTTCCCGTCGTTCCTGAAGGCGGGCGCCGGCGTGGAGCTGGCGCACGGTCCGTCCGTCGACGAGGACCCGGTCGCGGCCTGGCAGGTGCACGCGGACGCCGTCCAGGCGCTGCTCGACGACCCGGCGACGCCGTCGAAGGTGCTCAGCAACCCGCACATCGGCGACGTACCGCTCGACCAGGCGGTCGACCAGTTCTACACATCCGATGTCTTCATGCACACCTGGGACCTGGCCCGGGCGACCGGGCAGGACGAGCGGCTGGACCCGGAGAAGTGCGCGGTCCTGCTGGCCGGCATGGAGCCGATCGACGAGGTGCTGCGACAGAGCGGTCAGTACGGCCCGAAGGTCGACGTCCCAGCGGACTCCGACGTGCAGACCAGGATGCTGGCCTTCATCGGCCGCAACCCGCTCTGACCGACGTCAGCAGCGCGGCAGGTCGGTCGACTCGACCCGCCGGGTCTTGTGCTTGCGCCCGACCACGATCTCGCTCTGCACGACCGGCCAGTCGAGGTCCTTGCCGAACGCCGTCATCCACATCTGCCCGAGGTCGCCGGGCTCCACCCACGGGAGGCGCACCGGGTCGTGCCAGTCGCCGCTGGCCTTGTCGTTGACGATGCTGCGCGACTTCTTCTGGGCGTACCGGCCGTCGTGCCGGTAGTACAGGTAGCGGAAGTCGGCGTCGGCGTCGCGGCACATCAGGGTCCGCGCACCACGGAACTCGGTGACGATGCCCCAGTTGTTGCCGGCGGCCTTCGCGTCCGCGGCGACGACCCGGGCTTCCGCAGCGGTGCCGGCGCCGGACAGGCCGACGGACAGGGCCGTGGCGGCGACGGTGGGCAGGACGATGGACAGGATCGTGCGTCGGTGCATGAGCTGGTTCCCCCGTGGTGATGCGATCTGTGGCTCAGGCAGGGTACGCCGAACCGGCCGCCTGGCGGGCGGTCCAGGCACTTTTCACCATGTCGTGCAGGTCGTGCCGCATCTCCCAGCCGATGTCGCGGGAGGCGAGCTCTCCGCTGGCCACGATCTGCGCGGGGTCGCCCGGCCGGCGCGGGTGGATCTCGGGCTCGAAGTCGATCCCGGTCACGTCGCGGATGGTGTCCATGATCTGGCGCACCGAGCTCCCGGAGCCGCTGCCCAGGTTGTAGACCGGCTCGAGCGGGTCGCCGCTCTCGAGCCGCCGGGCAGCCTCGACGTGGGACACCGCGAGGTCGCTGACGTGGATGTAGTCGCGCACGCAGGTCCCGTCGGGCGTCGGGTAGTCGTCGCCGTTGATCAGCGGCGTCTTCCCCTTGAACAGCATGTCGAAGACCTTCGGGAACAGGTTGTGCGGGCTGGTGTCGTAGAGCTCGTCGGAGCCGGACCCGACCACGTTGAAGTAGCGCAGCGACGTGTGCTGGAGGCCGTAGGCCTTCGCGGCGTCGGCCAGCAGCCACTCGCCGATCAGCTTCGTCTCGCCGTACGGCGACTCCGGGCCGGTCGCGGTCGCCTCGGTCACCAGGTCGGTGTCGGGGGTGCCGTACGTCGCGGCGCTGCTGGAGAAGACGAGCTTGTCGACGCCGGCGTTCTTCATGGCCCGGAGCAGCGAGATCGTGGCGGTGACGTTCTGCTCGTACGTGTGCAGCGGGCGGGTCACCGAGACCCCGGCGTACTTGAAGCCGGCGATGTGGATGACCCCGGTGACCTCGTGGTCGCGGATCGCCTGCTCGACGGCGACCTGGTCGAGGAGGGTCTGCTTCACGAACGGCACGCCGTCCGGCACGAACTGCTCGAAGCCGGAGGACAGGTCGTCGAGCACGACGGCCGGGATGCCCGCCTCGCCCAGCGCCTTCACCACGTGGGAACCGATGTATCCAGCTCCGCCAGTCACCAGCCAGGTCATGTCAGCGCGCTCCTGAGTCTCTCGTCGTCTGCGGCAGTTCAGCATATGGGCACCGGGGGTGTCGGCTCCGGACAACCGGGTCCTAGATTGGCCGGATGCGCGCCCCGGCTCTCGTCCTCGCCGCGGTGCTTCTCGTGCTCGTTCCGGCCGGTGCGTCGTCGGCCTACGTCCCGCGGGGCGGAGGTGCGTCCGGGGAGCTCGCGGGCCGGACGATCGTGATCGACCCGGGCCATCAGCTCGGCAACTCCCGCTTCGCTGCGCGGGTCAGCCGGTCGGTGCCGGCCGGTGGCTTCCGCAAGCCGTGCAACACGGTGGGGACGTCCACGCGGCGCGGCTTCGACGAGGCGACGTTCGCGTGGCGGGTGGCGCGGCTGCTGCGGGTACGCCTCGAGCGGCTGGACGCCACGGTGGTGCTCACCCGGCAGAGCAACCGCGCGGACCGGTGGGGTCCCTGCGTCGACGCCCGCGGGCGACGCGGCAACCGCGGCGCCGACCTCAAGCTGAGCCTGCACGGCGACGGCTCGACCATCCGCGGCGCCCGCGGGTTCCACGTCATCGCCCCGACCGACCGCCGGCCCTGGACCCACGACATCTTCGCGACCTCCCGCCGGCTGGCGCTCCAGACGCGGGCGTCCCTCCGCGCGGCCGGCATCCCGGTCGCCAACTACACCGCCGGGCGGGACGGCCTCGACTTCCGCTCCGACCTCGGCACCCTCAACCTCTCCGACATCCCGACCGCGATGGTCGAGCTCGGCAACATGCGCAACCCCCGCGACGCCCACCGGATGACCACGGCCCGCGGCCGGGCGACGTACGCCCGCGCCCTGGCCGACGCCGTCCGCGCCTACCTGGGCTGATGGCCTTGACCCGATAGTCCACGACGAATGTGTCGTCCAGCCGGTCTTCGGACGACACAACCGTCGTGGACTATCCCGGCAGCTCACCGGTTAGGTTGACCGGCATGGATCGGGGGACGACGCTGGCGCCGCTGCGCCAGCAGAACTTCCGGTGGTACTTCTTCTCCCAGACCGTGAACACCGGCGGGTCCACGATGGCGCCCGTTGCGGTGGCGTTCGCGGTGCTCGAGGTCTCCGACTCGCCGACTGCGCTCGGGGCGGTGCTGGCCGCCAACTCGATCCCGCTGGTGCTGTTCCTGCTGTTCGGCGGGGTGATCGCCGACCGGCTGCCGCGGGTGCTGGTGCTCCAGGTCGGCAACCTCGTCCTCGCCGGAACCCAGGGCGCCGTGGCGTTCCTCGTGATCACCGACACCGCCGAGCTGTGGATGCTGATCGTCCTGGAGGCGATGCAACGGGTTCACCCTCGCGCTGTCCTTCCCGGCCCTCGCCGGGCTGATGCCGCAGCTGGTGCCGCGGGAGATGCTGCAGCAGGCCAACGTCCTGACGTCGATGATGCGCGGCGCCCTGCGCATCATCGGCCCGACGATCGGCGCGTTGCTCGTGGTGTCCGTCGGACCGGGCTGGGCGGTCGCGGTCGACGCCATGACGTGGCTGGTGGCCTCGATCCTGCTCCTGCCGGTCGCGATCCCACCTCGCGACCGTGGAGCGGAGCAGCCCTCGATGCGATCGGAGCTGCGGGAGGGCTGGTCGCTGTTCGTCGGTACGACGTGGCTGTGGGTGATCGTGCTCGCCTTCGGTCTCCTGAACGCGATCCACGCCGGTGCCTGGTTCACCCTCGGACCACCCTTGGCCAAGGACTCGATCGGCGAGCAGGGCTGGGGGCTCGTGCTCTCGGCCGAGGCGGTGGGTCTGCTGGCGATGACCGCGATCCTGCTCCGCCGCCGGCTCGAGCGGCCGCTGCTCTACGGCATGCTCGGAATGGCGGTGTTCGGTGCGCCGCTCATCCTGCTCGGCGCCGAGCCACGGCTGCTGCCCCTGCTCGTCGTGGCGTTCCTGGCCGGGGCCGGCACGGAGGTGTTCAGCCTCGGCTGGAACCTCGCCATGCAGGAGAACATCGAGGAGCGGTTGCTGTCGCGCGCCTACTCCTACGACATGCTCGGCTCGTTCGTGGCCATCCCCGTGGGACAGCTCGCCTACGGCCCGCTCGGCGCCGCGTTCGGCTACCACGACGTCCTCATCATCAGCGGGGTCGTGTACGTCGCGGTCGCGCTCTCGACCCTGCTCTCGCCCGCGGTCCGGGACCTGAAACGCGCACCGGCCCCCGCCGACGGCCTGAGAGGGTGACCCCATGACCACGCCTGAGTCCCTGACCGGCACGACCGTCGCCGTCCTGGGCGGCACCGGCCCGCAGGGACGCGGCCTGGCCCGCCGCTGGGCCGCCGCCGGCCTGAGCGTCGTGATCGGCAGCCGCAGCGCCGAGCGGGCCGAGGCCGCCGCAGCCGAGCTCGCCGCCGCCACCGGTGGCGACGTCACCGGCGCGGACAACGCCGGCGCGGCGCAGGCGGGCGACATCGTGATCGTGGCGGTGCCCTGGGACGGCCACGGCGAGCTGCTCAAGGAGCTCGCGCCGACCCTCGCCGGCAAGGTCGTCGTCGACTGCGTCAACCCGCTCGGCTTCGACAAGCAGGGCGCCTACGCCCTCCACGTCGAGGAGGGCTCGGCGGCCGAGCAGGCGGCCGCGCTGCTGCCGGAGTCGACGGTCGTCGGCGCCTTCCACAACGTCAGCGCCGTGCTGCTCGACGACCCCGAGGTCGAGTCCGTCGACACCGACGTCCTGGTCCTCGGCGACGTCCGCGAGGCCACCGACCTGATCCGCGCGCTGGCCGACAGCCATCCCCGGCGTCCGCGGCGTGTACGCCGGTCGGTTGCGCAACGCCCACCAGGTCGAGGCGCTGACCGCCAACCTGATCAGCATCAACCGGCGTTACAAGGCCCACTCCGGCCTGCGCGTCACCGACGTCTGACCCTCACTCCGAGCGGGCGCGCTCGCGCAGCACGTTCTTCCGGATCTTCCCGGTCGACGTCCGCGGCAGCTCGCCCACGACGTACCGGTGCGGCACCTTGAAGTGCGCCAGCCGCTCGCGGAGGTACGCCGTCAGCTCGTCCTCGTCGAGCTCGTGGCCGGACCGCACGGTGACGTAGGCGACCGGCACCTCGCCCCACTTCTCGTCCGGCATCGCCACCACCGCGCTCTCCACGACCGCCGGGTGGGAGTCGAGGACCTGCTCGACCTCGACCGACGCGATGTTCTCGCCGCCCGAGATGATCACGTCCTTGCTGCGGTCACGGATCTCGACGTATCCGTCCGGGTGCATGACCCCGAGGTCGCCGGTGAGGAAGCACCCCGACCGGGTGACCGCCGCGGTCGCCTCCTCGTCGCGGTAGTAGCCGAGCATCACGTCGTTGCCGCTGGCGGCCAGCTCGCCGATCGTCTCGCCGTCGGCCGGCACGTCGTTCCCGTCGGCGTCGAGCACTCGCAGTGGTAGGGCGATCAGGTTGCCCACCCCCTGCCGGGCGCGCAGCCGCGACCGCTCGTCGGCGTCGAGCTCGTCCCACTCGGGCTGCCACTCGTTGACGGCGATCGGTCCGAACGTCTCGGTCAGCCCGTAGAGGTGGGTCACGTCCAGGCCGAGCGGGTCCAGCCGCGCCAGCAGTGCGGGCGACGGCGGTGCTCCACCGGTGTCGACGTGCACCCGTCGCTCGAGCGGCTCGGCTGACGGGTCCTCGGCGATCATCGTCAGCACGGTCGGTGCGGCGCTGAAGTGGCTGATCCCCTCGGCGCGCAGCAGCCGCCAGGTCTCGCTCGCGTCGACGGCGCGCAGGCACACGTGGGTGCCGCCGGCCGCGGTGACCGCCCAGGTGAAGCACCAGCCGTTGCAGTGGAACATCGGCAGCGTCCACAGGTAGCGCGCCTCCGGCCCGAGCCGCGCGTGGTAGGCCATCGCCGTCGCCTGCAGGGTGGCGCCGCGGTGGTGGTACATCACGCCCTTGGGCTTCCCGGTCGTCCCGCTCGTGTAGTTGATGGCGAGCAGCGAGCGCTCGTCGACGTCGCACGCGGTCGGCGGGGTCGGCCGGCTCGGCCAGCCACGCGGCGTACTCCTCGTCCTCGAGGACCAGCGCGATGCCGGCATCGTCGGCGAGGGTGCGGGCAGCGTCCGCGAACTCGCGGGTCGCCACCAGGACCTGCGCGCCGGAGTGCTCGACGATGTAGGCCATCTCGGACGGCGACAGCCGGATGTTGATCGAGACCAGCACCGCGCCGCGCGCCGGCACGGCGTTGTGCAGCTCGAGCATCACGTGGCTGTTCGCGCACAGCGCCGCCACCCGGTCGCCCACGCCGACGCCGGCCCGGGCGAGCGCGCTCACCAGCCGCGCGGACCGGTCTGAGAGGTCGGCATAGGTCAGGCGTACGTCGCCGTCCACGACCGCCGTCCGCTCCGCGAACACCGCGGCCGACCGGTCGAGGAAGGCGGACGGCGTCAGGGGAGCGAACGTGAACTCGGCGCCGGTCGGGTCGGTCGCGTCAGGCATCCGATCACCGTAGACAATGGGGCATGGCCGAGCACACCCTGATCCTGCTGCGGCACGCCAAGTCGGACTGGTCCGGCAACGAGCCCGACGAGCACCGGCCGCTGGCCAGGCGCGGTCACCGGCAGGCACCCGAGGCGGGTCGCTGGCTGGCGGCGAATCTCGATCGGATCGACCTCGCGGTGGTCTCGCCGGCCGTCCGGGCGGGCAGCACCTGGGAGCTGGCGGCGGCCGAGCTGGAGGTCGCGCCGCCCACCGTCGTCGACGACCGGGTGTACGCCGCCTCCTCCGGCGAGCTCCTCGACGTGGTGCGCGGGCTCGACGACGAGCACCGCAACGTCGTCCTGGTCGGGCACAACCCGGGCATGGAGGGCTTCGTCCACCTGCTCACCGACGCGTGGGTGGAGATGGTGACGTCCGCGCTCGCGGTGGTCGACCTGCCCGGCAGCTGGTCCGACACGAAACCCGGCGCCGGCACGCTGCGGACCTCGGGCCGCCCACCTTCCTGACCCCGGCTACTGTCGCCGTCATGGACCTGAGCCTGACCGACGAGCAGCGCGAGATCCGGGACTGGGTGCGCACCTTCGTGACCCGCGAGATCATGCCGCTCGAGTCCACCGTCCTCGACCGCGAGCGGCGCAACGAGCCTGGCCTCCCGCACGACGAGCTGCGGTCCCTGCAGGACAAGGCGAAGACGGCCGGCTTCTTCGGCATCCAGACCCCCGAGGAGTACGGCGGGATGGGTCTCGGCGCGGTGGAGAACGCGCTGATCGAGATCGAGCTGGGCCGGTCGTTCGTGCAGTTCAGGTTCGGCGGCGACGCCGACAACATCCTGTTCCACGCCAACGAGGAGCAGAAGGCGGCGTACCTGCTGCCGACGATCAGCGGCGAGAAGATCAGCTGCTTCGCGATCACCGAGCCCGGCGCCGGCTCCGACGCCCGCAACATCCGCACGACCGCCGTCCGCGACGGGGACGAGTGGGTGATCAACGGCGAGAAGACGTTCATCACCGGTGGCGACGTGGCCGACTTCTGCATGGTGTTCGCGGTGACGGACAAGGAGCTCGGCGCCGACGGCGGCGTCACCTGCTTCCTGGTCGACCGCGAGGCCGGCTGGACCTCCGCGCACGATCCCGACCATGGGCGAGTGGGGTCCGGCGTCGATCCACTTCGACGACGTGCGGGTGCCGCACTCCGCGATCCTGGGCGACGAGGGCCGCGGCTTCGAGCTCGCGATGCGCTGGATCGGCAAGGGCCGCTACATGCTTCCCGCCCGCGCGCTCGGCGCGTGCGAGCGGCTGGTGGAGATGGCGATGGACCACGCCCGCAACCGGGTGACCTTCGGCCAGCCGATCGCCGAGCGGCAGGCGATCCAGTGGATGGTCGCCGACTCGGCCGTCGAGATCGAGGCGCTGCGCTGGCTGGTGCTCACGGCTGCCTGGCAGGTCGACGGCGGGATCGACTCGCGCCAGTCGCAGTCGATGGCCAAGCTCTACGGCGGCGTGAAGGCCAACGAGATCGTCGACCGGGTGCTCCAGATCCACGGCGGCATGGGCTACACCCGCGAGCTGCCGGTGGAGCGGTGGTACCGCGAGCTGCGGGTGCTCCGCATCTACGAGGGCACCGACGAGATCCAGCGGCGCACCATCGCCCGCAACCTCCTGTCCGGCCATGCCAGCGTGCGGGGCCATCTCGGATGACCGGACCCGCCGACTGGTTCGAGCGGAACACCCACCACTGGGACGACTGGACGCTCGACGACCTGCTCGCGGCCAAGGGCGCGACGCCGGTGAGCCTCGTCGTACCCGCCCGCAACGAGGCCGCCACCGTCGGCGACGTGGTGACGCGGGTCCGCGAGGCGCTGGTCGACACGGTGAAGCTGCTCGACGAGATCGTCGTCATCGACTCCGACTCGACCGACGAGACGTACGCCGTGGCCGAGGACGCCGGCGCGATCGTGCACCGCTCCGCCGAGATCCGCCCGGACCTCGGGTCGGATGCCCGGCAAGGGCGAGGCGATGTGGAAGTCGCAGTTCGTGACGACCGGCGACGTGCTGGTGTTCATGGACGCCGACCTCCTCGACTGGGACACCCACTTCGTGCCCGGCCTCCTCGGGCCGCTGCTCACCCGGCCCGACGTGTCGCTGGTGAAGGGCTTCTACGAGCGCCCGATGGTCAGCGGCGACACCGCCGTCCCGTTCGAGGGCGGTCGGGTCACCGAGCTCGTCGCCCGGCCGCTGATCCGGCTGCTGTTCCCGGAGCTCGGCGGGCTGCACCAGCCGCTGGCGGGGGAGTGGGCGATCCGTCGCGCGCTGTTCGAGACGCTCGCCGTCCCGCACGGGTACGCCGTCGAGCTGGCCGCGCTCGTCGACACCGAGCGCGCCCATGGCCTGGATGCGATCGCGCAGGTCGACCTCGGCACCCGCGCCCACCGGCACCAGGCGCTGCGCGACCTGTCCGGCATGGCCACCCAGATCCTCGCCGCGGCGCTCGCCCGCACCGGCGCCGGCCCCGGCGTCGACGAGCGGCCACCGGCGGTGACGCTCCGGTGACCCTGAAGCTCGGGAGCCGGGCGTTCGCCGACGACCGGACGCTGATGATGGCGATCGTCAACCGCACCCCCGACTCGTTCTACGACAAGGGCGCCACCTGGGCCGAGGACAAGGCGTTCGAGCGGGTCGGGCTGGTCGTGGGCCAGGGCGCGGAGATCGTCGACATCGGCGGGATCAAGGCCGCGCCCGGCGCCGAGATCGACGCGGCCGAGGAGAAGGGCCGCGTGGTCGACTTCGTCGCGCGCGTCCGGGAGTCGTTCCCCGACGTCGTGATCTCCGTCGACACCTGGCGGGCCGAGGTCGGCGACGCCGCCTGCCGGGCCGGGGCCGACCTCCTCAACGACGCCTGGGGCGGCGACGACCCGGAGCTGGTCGACGTCGCAGCCGAGCACGGCGCCGCGATCGTGTGCACCCACACCGGCGGGGTGACCCCGCGCACCAGGCCCTTCCGGATCGAGTACGACGACGTGGTCGCGGCCGCGATCGCCGACACCGTCGCCTACGCCGAGCGCGCCGTCGCCGCCGGCGTGGACCCGGCGAGCGTCGTGATCGACCCGGCCCACGACTTCGGCAAGAACACCTTCCACTCCCTCGAGCTGACCCGCCGGCTCGGCGAGATGGTCGACACCGGCTGGCCGGTGCTGGTCTCGCTCAGCAACAAGGACTTCGTCGGCGAGACGCTCGACCTGCCCGTCGGCGAGCGGCTCACCGGAACCCTGGCCGCCACCGCCGTGTGCGCGCTCGCCGGGGCGCGGGTCTACCGCGTGCACGAGGTGGTCGAGACCCGGCAGACCGTCGACATGGTGTGGACGATCGCCGGCCGCCGGCCGCCGCAGCGGGCGATCCGGGGGCTCCAGTGATTTCGAGACGTTGCTTCGCACCTCCTCATCACCGAGCGGTGGTGCTGGTGCCCGGCGCGCTCGCGCTGCTGCCGGAGTACGCCGGGATCGAGGACCCGGTCGCCGACCTCCGGGCCGCGTGCGTGGAGGCGGTCGGCTGGCTGGGCGCCGACGTGACCGTGCTCGCGGACGCCCAGGGGACTCGCGTCGCCGAGCACCTGCTCGCGTGACCACCCGCGCGGGCGACGACTCGTCGTACCTCGTCGTCGGCAACGGCAGCGCTCGACGCACCGAGAAGGCGCCCGGCCACCTCGACGAGCGGGCGGAGGCGTTCGACGCCGGCCTCGGCCGCTGCCTCAAGGACGGGCTGTGGGAGTCGGTCCGCGCGATCGACCTCGACCTGGCGCGCGACCTGTGGGCCAGCGTCGGACGCGATCGTCGAGGCCGGGTCGCTGCCCGGACCTCGGGCGCGCGCAGGTCGACTACGACGACGACCCGTTCGGCGTTCAGTACTGGGTGATGCGGT
This sequence comes from uncultured Actinomycetota bacterium, assembly GCA_963803235.1. Lineage (GTDB taxonomy): Bacteria > Actinomycetota > Actinomycetes > Propionibacteriales > Nocardioidaceae > Nocardioides. Next base: position 156,584 of record CAWDLL010000005.1, on the reverse strand, counting down.
GGTGCGAGGGCGACCGCGGCTGCCAGTCGTAGACGACCGACGTGCCGAGCACCAGGTCCTGGATCGACCGCTGGCGCGGGCTCACCGCCACCCAGAGCACGCCGATCGGGAAGAACACGCAGAAGACCGCGCGGACGACCGACACGACGAAGCCCGGATGCCGGCCGCGGCGCAGGAGGCGCAGCCCCATCACCAGGTAGCCGTAGGTGCGGCCGGCGATCCACCACGACAGCGCGAGGTACACCTCGGCGATGAAGCAGGCCATGACGACGCTGAGGATCACGCCGCCCTGGGGGAACGAGAAGCTGCGCGGGTCGATCAGGAACATCACGCCGGCCAGCCCGAAGTAGCCGGCCGAGCAGGATGGCTCCGACCACGAGTGCGTCGATCACGGCGGCGACCCATCCGGGTGACCAGGCCGGCCGCATGCCCCTGGTAGGGCCGGGCCTCCCGGGGCAGCGGCGAGACGCCGCCCCCGCTCGAGGGCTCGCCGGCCACGTCGACTGCCACCGGACTCACGTGGTCCGTTCGACGGCCCGGCGGTGGCGCAGCAGCCGGTCCATCGCGTTGGTGATGCTCTGGTCGGCCTCGATGCCGCGCATCCGGACGCCGCGGACCGTCTCCGAGGCCATCGACCCGGTGGACTCCCGGATCAGCTCGGGCAGGTCCACGCCGTCGATCACCTGCTCGGCGAGGCCGACCAGGTCCACCTTGGCGAGCGCGGCGTCCACGACCGCTCCGAGGTCGACGCGCTCCAGCACCACGCGCGGTCAGGTCGACCCGGTCGATCACCTGGTTGACGTCGAGCCGGGCGGCCACGGCGTCCACGTCGACCAGCACCAGCACCTCCGCCAGGGTCTCCTCGTCGAGCCGGGTCAGCACCTCGCGCACGACGCGCTGGAGGTCCACCCGCTCCAGGACGACGTCGGTCAGGTTGAGCCGGTCCAGGACAGCGGCGATGTCGAGCCGGCTGGCCACCGCGTCGACATCCACGCGGCGTACGACGTCGGCGATCACCAGGTCGAGCAGGCGGTCGGCGGTCCGGACGGCGGCCGCGGCCAGCGGGCCGAGGATCGGGACGTTCCTGGGAAGCACGAACGGAAGCTGGGGCAGACGCGACATGGGCAGCACCCTTTCTCCGGGGGACCGGCAGGCGCAGTGTCGCTGCGCGGGACCGTGAGCCGCCTCACCCGCTTCGGACGATTCGACCGCTCGCGGAATGCGAGCCCGGCTGGCACGGTTGGGCGAACCATGGACGACTCCCGCCGCGTGTCCCTCCTGCTGGGCCTGCTCTTCGGCCTCGCGGGCATGGGGTCGTCGTCGGCGGCGCTCGTGCTGCCGGTGATGAGTGAGGACCTCGGCGTCAGCGTCGGAGTCGCGGCCTGGTCGATCAGCCTCTACGTCCTGATGCTCGCGGTCACGACCGCGGTCTACGGCCGGGTGTCCGACCTGATCGGCGTACGCCTGCCGCTGGTCTTCGGCATCGGCCTGATGACCGCCGGGGCACTGGCTGCGGCGCTCGCCCCCAACTTCGGCACCCTCCTGGTGGCCCGCATGTTCCAGGGCGCGGGCGTGGCCGCGGTGCCGACCCTCGGTGTCGCCGTCCTCAGCGCGCGGTACGACGGCGAGGTGCGCGGGCTGGCCCTCGGCCGGCTGGCCGGGATGGCCGCCGCTGTGAGCTGTCTCGGACCCCTCCTCGGCGGGGCCATCGAGCACGCGTTCGGCTGGCGCGCCGTGATGGCGCTCCCGATCCTCGGCCTGCTGGTACTGCCGTTCGTCTGGCGCGCGCTCGCGGGTGAGGGGACCGGCGCCAGGCTCGACCTCCTCGGTGCGGTGCTCGTCGCGGGCACGGCCGCGGGGCTCGTGCTGCTGGTCCAGTCCCCGTCCACCGGGGCGACAGTCGCCGTGGCCGGCGCGCTGCTGCTCGCGCTGGGCGCTCCCGCCGTCGCCATGCGGGTGCGGCGACGGCCGCACGGCTTCCTGCCGCTCTCCGTGGTCCGCAACCCCACCGTCGTCCGGTCGGCGCTCGCTGCGGCTGCGGTGCCCGCCGCCTGGTTCGCGCTGTTGATCGCCGTCCCTGCCGTGCTCGCGGCCGAGGGCTGGGAGGCCTGGGAGATCGGGCTGCTGCTCGTGCCCAGTGCGGTCGTGGCCCTGTTCGTGCCGCGGGTCGCGGGCCCGCTGATGTCCCGGATCGGGCCGGTCGACGCCCTCGCGATCGCCGGGACGATCGCGTCGGGCGCCCTGGTGCTGGCGGCGTTCGGCACGGCGCTGCTCTCGGCGCCGCTGCTGGCGTTCACGGTCGTGCTGGTGACCGTTGCCTTCGGGCTCGGCCAGCCCGCGATGAGCGCCGCCGTCGGCAGCGCCGTCGACCCGGAGGTCCGGGGTGTCGCGCTCGGCGTGGCCACCCTGCTGTTCCTCGTGGGCGGCAGCGTCGGCTCGGCCGTGGTCGCCGGTCTTGGCCACGTCGTCGGCGTACCGACCAGCCTGGCCGTGCTCGCCGTACTCCCGCTGCTCGGGCTGGTGGCCCTGCTGCCGGAGCTGCGCCGCGTGCGCGCGCTGGAGCCCGGGCTCCTCTAGGGCACGTCTCTCAATTCGGAGCGCCTGCTGCGCGGACTTTCGCATCCGATCTGGCGGCGTTGTCGGCGACTCGACGGGACTCCGTCCCGCCTTCGCACCTCCGCCTTGCCAGATGCGGCGCGAAATCCCGCTCGCGACGGCGCCGAATTGAGAGCGCCCGCCGCCGGCCCGCGTCGGCGGGCACGAGAGACTGGCCCGCATGCGGATCCTGACAGGCCCCGACGGGCCGGCGGCGGACGTGTCGGACGACGACCTCCGGAGGCTGTACGCCGCCCCGGGAGGACCGTGGCTGCGCGCCAACATGGTCACCACACTGGACGGCGCCGCCGCTGGGGAGTCGGGCACGAGCGGGTCGATCAACAACGACGTCGACAAGCGGGTCTTCGACCTGCTCCGCGAGCTCGCCGATGCCGTCGTGGTCGGGGCCGGGACCGCCCGGGTCGAGGGGTACCGGCCCGCCGACCTGCCCACCGTCGTGGTCAGCCGCTCCGGTCGGGTGCCCGAGCGGCTCCGTGACGCGGAGCCGGGGCGGGTGCTGATGGCGACCTGCCGGGCCGCCACCGCGCTCGCGGAGGCGCGCACCGTGCTCGGTGACGACCACGTGATCGTGCTCGGAGGCCACCGGGTCGACCTGGCCGCGCTCAAGCGGGAGCTGGCCGAGCGCGGGTACCCCCAGCTGCTGTGCGAGGGCGGCCCGCACCTGCTGCGGGACCTGCTCGACCAGGGCGCGGTCGACGAGCTGGACGCCACCTGCGTCCCCCGCATGGTCGGGGGCCTGCACCCGCGGATCACGAACGGCCCGCCCGTCGACGTACCCCTCGAGATCGCGCTGCTTCTGGAGGAGCAGCACACGCTGCTCGGGCGCTGGTTCGTGCGGCGTAACAATTGAGCATTGCCTGTCCACCGCCACGCGCAGACCCCTAGACTTCCCCGCCGAGGGACTGGAGTGAACGGAGTGAGGATCGTGCGGGTCGACTGGGTGCCGTTCTCGGCGTCGGGGCTGGTGGCCGGAGCCACCGCGCTGTCGGTCAGCTCACTGCTGATGCCGCAGGCCGAGGAGGCCTCGGACATGCTGCGCCTCGCCGAGCAGGAGGGCGGCCGCTGGATGGCGGTCTCGCTGCTGTACTTCGCCGCCTCGGTCGCGCTGGTGATCGGGCTGCCGTGCATCCTGACCCTGTTCGACCGGAAGGGTTTCAAGACCGGGCTCACCGCCGTCGGGGTGTTCACGGTCGGCTGCGTCGGCATTGCCGGCTTCGCCATGCTGCTGGTGTTCTTCCGCGCACTCGTGGTCACCGACGCCATCGACCCCGCCTCCATCGACGCGGTCGGCAACGAGACCGGCCTGGCCGCCGTGCTGTTCGGCTGGATCGGTGCGTTCTACCTCGGAGAGCTGCTGCTCGCCATCGCGCTGCTCCGCGCCGGCACCACCGCCAGATGGATCCCGGGCGTGCTGCTCCTCCACGTGGCGCTGTTCCCGGTGTCGTCGTTCCTGCCGGCGGAGATCCAGTCGATGACCTCGCTGCTGATCACCATCGCACTCTGCGGGGTCGGCATCACCGCCAACCAGCACGCGGCGAAGGTGTCCGTCTAGGACGTCGTCCTGCGACGGGCTACTTGTTCGCCTTACGCGCTCGGCTCGCGGTCGGCGCTCCTTCGTCGCGCGATCGCTCGCCTCGCAGAAGACGCACAAGCAGCCCGTCTGATTCGTTCAGTCCGGCGAGTGTCCTTGCGACGGGTTACTTGTTCGCCTTACGCGCTCGGCTCGCGGTCTTGGCGCGCTCGTTGGCGTCCAGGACCAGCTTGCGGATCCGCACCGAGTCGGGCGTGACCTCGACGCACTCGTCCTCGCGGCAGAACTCCAGGCACTGCTCGAGCGAGAGCTTCTTCGGCGGGATCAGCTTCTCGAAGTTGTCGGAGGTGGCGGACCGGATGTTGGTCTGCTGCTTCTCCTTGGTGATGTTGACGTCCATGTCGTCGGCGCGGGAGTTCTCGCCGACGATCATGCCCTCGTAGACCTCGGTGGTGGGGTCGACGAACAGGATCCCGCGCTCCTGCAGGTTCGTCATCGCGTACGCCGTGGCCGCGCCCTTGCGGTCGGCCACCAGCGAGCCGTTGTTGCGCGAGCGGATCTCGCCGGCCCACTGCTCGTAGCCCTCCGAGATGTGGTGGGCGATGCCGGTGCCGCGGGTGTCGGTGAGGAACTCCGTGCGGAAGCCGATCAAGCCACGGGCGGGGACCAGGAACTCCATCCGCACCCAGCCGGTGCCGTGGTTGGTCATCTGCTCCATCCGGCCCTTCCGGGACGCGAGGAGCTCGGTGATCGTGCCGAGGTACTCCTCGGGGGCGTCGATGGTGAGGCGCTCCATCGGCTCGTGGATCTTGCCGTCGACCTCCTTGGTGACGACCTGGGGCTTGCCGACGGTCAGCTCGAAGCCCTCGCGGCGCATCTGCTCGACCAGGATCGCCAGCGCCAGCTCGCCGCGGCCCTGCACCTCCCAGGCGTCGGGGCGCTCGGTCGGGAGGATCCGCAGCGAGACGTTGCCGACCAGCTCCGCGTCCAGGCGGTCCTTGACCAGCCGGGCGGTGACCTTCGATCCCTTGACCCTGCCGACCAGCGGTGAGGTGTTGGTGCCGATGGTCATCGAGATCGCCGGCTCGTCGACGTGGATCAGCGGAAGCGCGACCGGGGTGTCCGGGTCGGCGAGGGTCTCGCCGATCGTGATCTCGGGGATGCCGGCGACGGCGACGATGTCGCCCGGGCCGGCCGACTCGCCGGGCTTGCGCTCGAGGCCCTCGGTGACCAGCAGCTCGGTGACCCGGACGTTCTTCACGTCGCCGTTGCGGCGCATCCAGGCCACGGTCTGGCCCTTCTTCAGCGTGCCCTGGTGGACCCGGACCAGTGCGAGCCGGCCGAGGAACGGCGACGCGTCGAGGTTGGTGACGTGGGCCTGCAGCGGCGCGCCCTCGTCGTACACGGGAGCGGGGATGGTCTCCAGGATGGTCTTGAACAGCGGCTCGAGGTCGGGGGAGTTCGGCAGCCCGCCGTTCTCCGGCGTCTCCATGCTCGCGCGGCCGGCCTTCGCCGAGGCGTAGACGACCGGGAAGTCGAGCGCGTCCTGGCTGTGGTGCTCGTCCAGCAGGTCCATGAACAGCTCGTAGGTCTCGTCGACGACCTCGGCGATCCGGGCGTCGCCGCGGTCCACCTTGTTGACCACGAGGACGACGGGCATGTCGGCGTTGAGCGCCTTGCGCAGCACGAACCGCGTCTGCGGCAGCGGACCCTCGGAGGCGTCGACCAGCAGCACGATGCCGTCGACCATGGACAGGCCGCGCTCGACCTCGCCGCCGAAGTCGGCGTGGCCGGGGGTGTCGATGATGTTGATCGTCATCGGCTTCCCGCCACCCGCGGGGCCGGCGTAGTGGATCGCGGTGTTCTTCGCGAGGATCGTGATGCCCTTCTCGCGCTCCAGGTCGCCGGAGTCCATCACGCGGTCGGCCACGCCTTCGGCCTGGTGCTCGGTGAAGGCGCCGCCCTGGCGGAGCATCGCGTCGACCAGGGTGGTCTTGCCGTGGTCGACGTGGGCGACGATCGCGACGTTGCGCAGGTCGCTGCGGGAGACAGACATGGCGGAGCAGGGCTCGCTTTCGCGTGGGGATGAGAGGCCCGAAGGGCCTTGTCGAGTGTAGTGGGGGCGTACGGCGCGACCCGCATCGCCGCAGTCCTACGCTGGGCGCATGGTCACGATCGCCACGAACGAGAAGGTCGACCGCGAGCGGCTGCTCGACTTCGCCCGCACCCGGCACCACCTGACCCTGGTCACGACCCGCCGCGACGGCCGTCCGCAGGTCTCGCCGGTGACGGGAGGCGTGGACGCAGACGGCCGGATCGTCATCTCGACGTACCCCGACCGCGCGAAGGCGGTGAACCTGCGCCGCGACCCGGCGGCCGCCGTACTCGTGCACTCCGACGAGTGGGACGGGCCATGGGTGCAGGTCACCGGCACCGCCGAGGTGCTCGACATGCCCTCGTCGGAGGCCGAGGACGGGCTGGTCGAGTACTTCCGCTGCATCTCCGGCGAGCACCCCGACTGGGACGACTACCGCGCGGCGATGCGCCGCCAGGGCAAGTCGCTGATCCGGATCACCATCGACTCCTGGGGTCCGATCGCCACCGGCGGGTTCCCGCCCGACCGAGCGCCGCAGGGCTGAGCCGATGGCGGTGCTCCGGGTCCGGCGGATGGGCGGCTTCATGGGCCGTGTCCTCGACGTCGAGCTCGACCTGTCCGGCACCGACGAGCGCGTGCCGGAGGCACGCCGCCTGCTCGACGCCGTCGACTTCGCGGCCATCCCGCACGGCATGCCCTGGCCCGACATGTACGTCTACGAGTTCGAGCTCGACGACGAGCGCCTCGTCCTGGTCCCCGAGCACCTGCTGACCCCCGACCTGCGCCTCCTGGCCGAGCTCCTCCTGGACCAGTCCCGATAGTCCGAGACGATTCTGGCTCCCGATCAGCCGATCAACAGCCAAATCGTCGCGGACTATCGCGAAACCCCGGTCAGGCGAGCGCGCGGTCGAGGGCGGCCTCGACGTGCAGGGACGTGCACGGGAAGAGCGGGATGTCGACGTCGGGCTGCTTGATCAGCAGCTCGAGCTCGGTGCAGCCGAGCAGGACGCCGCCGGCGCCGGCATCCCAGAGCTGGTCGATGATGTCGACCACGCGGCGGCGGGTGCGGGGCAGCACGTGGCCGTGCACGAGCTCCTCGTAGATGGCGGTGTTGAGCCACTCGTGGTGCTCCTCGGCCGGGCAGCACGGTCTTGACCCCGCGGTCGGCCATCCGGTTCGTGAAGAACCCGTCCTGCATCGCGACCTTGGTGCCGATGAAGCCGACGGTGGTGACGCCCTGGGCGACGCACGCGTCCGCGACCACGTCGGCGAGGTGGACGAGCGGGATCCCGACCGCCGCCTCCACCTGGTCGGCGACCTTGTGGAACGTGGTCGTGCACAGGAGCAGGAAGTCCGCGCCCGCGCGCTCGACGCCGCGGGCGGCCTCGGCGAGCAGCTCGCCGATCTGCTGCCAGCGCTCCTCGTCCTCGAGGTGCGTGACCTCGGCGAAGTCGACGGTGCTGAGCACCACCTTCGGCGACGAGAGGCCGCCGAGCCGTTGCTGCACGCCGATGTTCAGGTCCTGGTAGTAGACGGAGCTGCTCTCCCAGCTCATGCCGCCGATCAGTCCGATGGTCTGCACGTCGGCAGTCTGCCACCGGCGGGCGGTCCGGCGCTGCAGCCGGTCCTAGTGCTGGACCCGAGCCATCGCGCGTCAGTCCTCCTGGATCCGGTGCAGCTTGTGCTGCGCCGCCTGGGCACGGGGCCTCATCACCATCTCGTCGATGTTCACGTGGCTGGGCCGGGTTGCGACCCACGCGACGGCGTCGGCGATGTCCTCGGCGACGAGGGGGTCGGGTACGCCGGCGTACACCGCCTCCGCCTTCTCGCGGTCGCCGTCGAACCGGACCAGCGCGAACTCGTCGGTGCGGACCAGGCCCGGCGCGATCTCGCAGATCCGGATCGGCTCACCGACCAGCTCCAGGCGCAGCGTCTCGGTCACCACCTGGGTGCCGTGCTTGGCCGCGGTGTAGCCGCCACCGCCCTCGTAGGCGATCCGGCCGGCGGTCGACCCCATGTTGACGATCACCCCGTCACCGCTGGCGCGCAGCGCCGGCAGCAGCGCCTGGGTGACCTGGAGCAGCCCGATCACGTTGACCTCGTACATCGCGCGCCAGTCGTCGGGGTCCGCGGTCTCGACCGGGTCGGAGCCGAAGGCGCCGCCGGCGTTGTTCACCAGGACGTGCAGCGTCTCGCCGACGGCCTCGGCGAGCCCGCGCACCGACTCCACGGAGGTGACGTCGCAGGCGACGGCGTCGCCGTCGATCTCCTTGGCCAGGGCCTCGATCCGGTCGGTACGCCGGGCGGCGCAGATCGACGCGGAACCCCGCGGCGGCGAGCGCCCGCGCGGTGGCCGCGCCGATGCCGCTGCTGGCACCCGTGACCAGAGCAGTACGTGACTCGTTCATGCCTTGATTGTGCAGGCCCATGGTCGGCCGCCGACGACCGGTGGCAGACTGGCCTGTCGTCCTGAGCGATCAGCGAGGTGTGGGAAGTACATGAGTCTGCGCGCCGTGGCCCTGGTGTCCGGAGTTGCAGGGGGTCTCTGCTGGCTTGCCCTGCTCGTCCTCGACCGGATGGACTCCGGCGGAACGGGAGTCCACGACCTCCTCCACTGGGGCGGCCTCGTGCTGCTGGGGCTGGCCATGGTCGGCTTCGGCGCGAGCCTGGTCAGCCGGAGCGCCGTGTGGCTCCGCGCGATCGTCGGCATCGCCTTCCCCGCCCTGGTCTGGTCGGTCCTCGAGACGATCCACCCCGCGGGTGACCCCGAGACGATCGACGGCATCTTCGGCGGTGTCGTCGCGCTGCTGTCGGTCATCGGTCTCGCCCGTCGCCGCGAGCCCAAGGAGGCCGTGCCCCCGCGGCGTACCCACGGCGGCGCGCACTCGCGCTAGCGCCGTCTCGCACCGCCGCGGGAATGCGGCAGACTGCTCCGGGGTTCCAGCACGAGGACCCTTTCCCGGAGGTGGACGTTGGACCAGCCGCTCGGTCGTGTGGCGATGATCAGCCTGCACACCTCCCCACTCGACCAACCGGGGACGGGCGACGCCGGCGGCATGAACGTCTACGTCATCGAGCTGGCGCGGCAGCTGGCCGAGCGTGGCATCGAGGTCGACATCTTCACCCGCGCCACGACGTCCGCGCTCCCGCCGGTCGTGGACGCGGGCGACGGCGTCCGGGTCCGGCACATCACCGCCGGCCCGTTCGAGGGGCTGACCAAGAGCGAGCTCCCCGGACAGCTGTGCGTGTTCGCGCGCGACGTGCTGCGGGCCGAGGCGGCGCAGCCGGTCGGCCACTACGACATCGTGCACTCCCACTACTGGCTCAGCGGCCAGGTCGGTGCGCTGGCGCGCGACCGGTGGGGCGTGCCGCTGGTGCACACCATGCACACGATGGCGAAGGTGAAGAACGACGCGCTCGCCGCCGGGGACACCCCCGAGCCGGTGGCGCGGATCATCGGCGAGGAGCAGGTGGTCGAGGCCGCCGACATGCTGATCGCCAACACCGACCTCGAGGCCAAGCAGCTGATCAACCTGTACGACGCCGACCCCGGCCGGGTCGAGGTCGTGCACCCCGGCGTCGACCTGTCGGTGTTCCGCCCGGTCGACCGGGCCGCGGCGCGGGCCGCCCTCGACATCCCGGCCGACGCGCACGTGCTCCTCTTCGCCGGCCGGATCCAGCCGCTCAAGGCTCCCGACGTGCTGCTGCGCGCGGTCGCCGTGCTGCTCGAGGAGACCCCGGACCTCCGCTCGCGGCTGGTCGTCCCCGTGGTCGGCGGACCGTCCGGCACCGGCCTCGAGCACCCCGAGTCGCTGGCCCAGCTCGCCGGCGAGCTCGGGCTCGACGACGTCGTGCGCTTCGTGCCCCCGGTCGCGCAGCACGAGCTGGCCCGGTGGTGCGCGGCCGCGACCCTGGTCGCCGTACCGTCCTACAACGAGTCGTTCGGCCTGGTCGCCATCGAGGCCCAGGCCACCGGTACGCCCGTCGTCGCCGCGGCGGTCGGCGGGCTGACCACGGTCGTCCGCGACGGACACAGCGGGCTGCTCGTCGACAGCCACGAGCCGCGCGACTGGGCGGCCGCGATCCGGCGGGTGGTCGAGGACGACGGCCTCCGGGAGCGGCTGAGCGTCGGCGCCGTGGAGCAGGCGCGGCAGTTCGCCTGGGAGCGCACCGCCGAGCGCACGCTCGAGGTCTACCGCCAGGCCCGAGCCGCCATGCTCGAGGCCGTTTCGTGACGGCCGACGATCGTCCGCTCCTACCTCGACGACAACGAGATCGAGTTCAAGGAGCTCGCTGAGGGCGTGTTCTCCTTCAGCCTCCCGGGTGAGAAGAAGCTGCAGACGCCGGTCCGGCTCGACGTCGGGCCGCACGCGCTGGGCGTGCACGCGTTCGTGTGCCGCAACCCCGACGAGAACCACGAGCGGGTCTACCGCTGGCTGCTCGAGCGGAACCTCAAGATGTACGCCGTCGCGTTCGCCGTCGACCGGCACGGCGACATCTACCTCGACGCCCGGCTGCCCCTGGAGGGCGTGACGGCCGAGGGGCTGGACCGGTTGCTCGGCTCGGTGCTCAGCCAGGCCGACGAGTCGTTCAACTCGATCCTCGAGCTCGGCTTCGCCTCCTCGATCCGCAAGGAGTGGGAGTGGCGCAAGCTGCGCGGCGAGCCGACGCAGAACCTCGAGGCGTTCCGCGGCTGGCTCGAGTCCGGCGACGAGCCCGCGCCGGAGTGAGCCTCAGCGGGCCGCCAGCACCGCGCCGATCGCGACGGCCGCCGGCACCGCCTGCACCAGCAGGATCCGCCGGTTGACCGTGAAGGCGCCGTAGACGCCGGCGACGACGACGCAGCCGAGGAAGAACAGCTGCACGTCGGTCTCCTCCGAGACCAGCCCCCAGACCAGGCCGGCGACGAGGAACCCGTTGTAGAGACCCTGGTTGGCCGCGAGCGCCTTGGTCTTCTCGGCGAAGTCGGCGTCGGTGCCGAAGACCCGGCGGCCCGTCGGCGTGGTCCAGAGGAACATCTCGAGCACCAGGAAGTAGGCGTGCAGGGCGGCGACCAGCCCGACCAGGAAGGCGGCGACGACGTTCACCCGTTGATGATGGCAGCCTCGGAGGGGTCGGTGGTGGCTTCCGGCCGAGTGCGCGGCTTGCGGCGCGCGACCGCGACGCCGACCAGGGCGAGCGCGCCACCGACGTACGCCATCGTGGGCGGCACCTCGTCGAGGAACACCAGGCCCATCACGATCGTGATCGGCGGGACGAGGTAGGTCGTGACGCCGAGGCTGCTCGCGCGTCATGTGCTTGAGCGCGAAGGCGTACGTCGTGAACGCGATCGCGGTCGGGAACACGCCGAGGTAGACCAGCCACCAGATCGACGACGCGGGGGCGTCGGCCATCTCGTTGACCAGCTGACCGGCGAACGGCAGGCAGGCGACGGCGCCGATGCTGCAGGCCAGCCAGGTCACCTGCACGGCGGGCAGCGCGGCCGACGAGCGGCTTCTGGAGGACCAGGCTGATCGCGTAGGACACCGCCGACAGCAGGCAGAGCAGCACGCCGACGACGTCGCTGTTGCCGCCCGGGGAGCTCGAGAACGCGATCACGCCGACGCCGGCGAACGCCAGCGCCAGCCCGACGCCGAGGTTCACGGTGAACCGCTCGCCGAGGAACATCGCCGCCAGCAGCGCGATCAGCACCGGCGAGACCTGGATCAGCATCGCGGCGGTGCCGGCGTCCACCCGCTGCTCGCCCTCGTTGAGCGCGACGTTGTAGACGCCGAACCAGAGGACGCCGATCAGCACGATCGCCACCCAGTCGCCCCGGCGCGGCCGCGGAATCCCGCGGGCCAGCGCCACGACCGCGAGACAGGCCGCGCCGACCACCAGGCGGCCGAGCGAGAGGGCGCCGGGGGAGAAGTCGTGCCCGAGGTGGCGGATCGCCACGAACGCCGACGCCCAGAACACCAGCGTGCACCCCACCGCAGCCAGGGGCAGCCAGGCCTTGGTGGGCGCCGTGGGCGTCGTACCGGTCGTCACTCCGTCAGCCTAGGGACGGCCGCCGACACCTGACACGCGGTTATCGGACGTCGTTGCGCGAGATCCCGCCAGTCACATCCGCCACACTGTGCGAGCGTTCCGAGACGTTCGTGCCGGTTGCAACGGGCACGAACGTCCGGGATCGCCGGTCAGCCGGGGATCGCGACCGGCCCAGCCTCACAGGTCGAGCTTGTACCCCAGCCCACGCACGGTGACGAGGTACTTCGGCTCGCTCGGGTCGGGCTCGAGCTTGGCCCGCAGCCGCTTCACGTGGACGTCGAGGGTCTTGGTGTCGCCGACGTAGTCGGAGCCCCACACCCGGTCGATCAGCTGGCCCCGGGTGAGCACGCGGCCGGGGTTGCGCAGGAACATCTCGAGCAGCTCGAACTCCTTGAGCGGCAGCCGCTGCTCCTGCCCGTCGACGGTGACGACGTGCCGCTCGACGTCCATCCGGACCGGGCCGGCCTCGAGCGTCATCGGCGCCAGGTCGGGCTCGGCCCCGCGCCGCAGGACCGCGCGGATCCGCGCGACCAGCTCGCGGGGGGAGTAGGGCTTGGTGACGTAGTCGTCCGCGCCGAGCTCCAGCCCGACGACCTTGTCGACCTCGTCGTCCTTGGCGCTGACCATGATCACGGGCACGTTCGACGTCTGCCGGATCTGCCGGCACACCTCGGTGCCGGGGAGGCCGGGGAGCATCAGGTCGAGCAGCACGATGTCGGCGCCGTTCCTGTCGAACTCCGTCGAGCGCGTCGTTGCCGGTCGCCGCGATCGCGACCTCGTAGCCCTCCTTGCGCAGCATGTACGCGAGGGCGTCGCTGTAGCTCTCTTCGTCCTCGACTACGAGTACCCGTGTCACCGGCTGATCTCCTGGTTCCTTCTCGGGAGGGTGAGGGTGAAGGTCGAGCCCTGCCCCTCCACCGACCACACCCGTACGTCGCCGCCGTGGGTGGCGGCGACGTGCTTGACGATGGACAGGCCGAGCCCGGTGCCGCCGGTGGAACGGTGGCGGGCCGGGTCGACCCGGTAGAAGCGTTCGAAGATCCGGTCCATCTCACCCGAGGGTATGCCGATGCCCTGATCGACCACCGAGATCTCGACGTCCGAGCCGTGCGCCTTGGCCGAGACCAGCACCGTCGAGTCGTCCCCGGAGTAGGCGACCGCGTTCGCGACCAGGTTGGCGACCGCTGCGGTCACCTGCTCGCCGTTGCCGAAGACCTCGAGCCCGGGCACACCGCCGGTGACCACCTTGATCCGCCGCTGCTCGGCGTCGATCGCGCTGGTGTCCACCGCCGTCTTCAGTACGTCGTCGATCGCGACCACCGCGGGGGTCTCGAGCGGGTCGTCGCCCTGGAGCCGCGACAGCTCGATGATCTGCTGCACCAGCCGGGTGAGCCGGTCGCTCTCGGTCAGCATCCGGCCCGCGAACCGCTTGACCGCCTCGGGGTCGTCGGCCGCGTCGCTGACCGCCTCGGCGAGCAGCCGGATCGCCCCGACCGGCGTCTTCAGCTCGTGGCTCACGTTGGCGACGAAGTCGCGGCGGATCGCCTCCACCTGGCGCTCGCGGGTGCGGTCCTCGACCAGCGCCAGCACGAGCCGGGAGCTGAGCGGCGCCACCCGGGCGGTGACGTGGCGGGAGGGGAGGCTGCTGCGCGACATGAGCAGCTCCGTCTCGCGGATCTGCCCGTCGCGGCGTACCTGCCGGACCAGCTCGGCGAGCTCCTCGGAGACCAGCGCGTTGCCGCGCACGAGCCCGAACGCGTACGCCGGCGCCGACGCCTTGAGCACCACGTCGTCCTCGCCGACCACCACCGCGCTGCTGCGCAGGACGGACAGCACCGTGCCCACGGCCGGCGGTACCAGGGGTTCCTCGATGGTGGGTCTCGCCGTGCTGCTGCCGCTCGCTGACGTGCCAGGCGAAGACCGCGCCGCCCGTGACCACGGCCCCGAGGAGCGCAGCGAGGAACGCCTGCGTCGTCGGATCCACGGCTAGGAGGTCCCTCGCTGCATCACGTGCTTGATCTTAGGCAGGGTTTCATCGGCCGTTTCACCACGATCGGACCGGCTTCCGGATGTTCACCGCCAGTTCACGCTTTCGCCCTCCGCCGTCACCCGGCCTACCTAGGGTGGGCGCCATGCGCGAGGCCTTCCACGACCAGCTCGATTCCGTCTACCTCGACCTTGCCGGCATCTGCCGGATGGTCGAGTCCGCCGCTCGGCGCGCCACCGAGGCGCTGCTCACGGGCGACGCCGAGATCGCGGAGTCGGTCATCAGCAGCGACGCCGAGGTCGACCGGGCGCGGGAGAAGGTCGAGGACACCTGCTTCTCGCTGCTCTCCCTGCAGCAGCCGGTCGCCGGCGACCTGCGGGTCGTCGTGTCGGCGCTGCGGATGGTCACCGAGCTGGAGCGGATGGGCGACCTCTCCGTGCACGTCGCCAAGATCGCGCGACTGCGGGTCCCCGACATCGCCGTACCCGACCAGATCCGGCCGACGATGGAGGAGATGGCGCGGGTCGCGGAGGACATGGTGGCGCGGGTCGCCGAGATCATCACCGGCCGCGACGTCGAGGCCGCCATCGAGCTCGGCCGCGACGACGAGGTGATGGACCGCCTGCGTCGCAAGAGCTTCACGCTGCTGCTGTCGGACGACTGGGCGCACGGCGTCGAGGCGGCCGTCGACATCGCCCTGCTCGGCCGCTACTACGAGCGGATCGCCGACCACGCGGTCTCGGTCGCCAACCGGATCATCTACGTGGTCACCGGCGACCTGCCCGTCGGAGGCCTAGCGCCCCTGGTTGGCGACGGCCGCGGCGGCAGCGGCGGCGGCCTCGGGGTCGAGGTACTCCCCACCACTGACGGTCGGCGCCATGTCGTCGTCGAGCCGGTAGACCAGCGGCATGCCGGTCGGGATGTTCAGCCCGGCGATGTCCTCGTCGCTGATCCCGTCGAGGTGCTTGACCAGGGCCCGCAGGCTGTTGCCGTGGGCAGCGATCAGCACGGTGAGGCCGGACCGGAGGTCCGGGACGACGTCGGACTCCCAGTAGGGCAGGAACCGTGCGATGACGTCCTTGAGGCACTCGGTGCGCGGCATCTCGTCGCCGAGGTCGGCGTACCGCGGGTCGCCGACCTGGGAGAACTCGCTGTCGTCGTCCAGCGGCGGCGGGGGCACGTCGAACGAGCGGCGCCAGAGCATGAACTGCTCCTCGCCGTACTGCTCCAGCGTCTGCTTCTTGTCCTTGCCCTGGAGCGCGCCGTAGTGGCGCTCGTTGAGCCGCCACGACCGGCGGACCGGGATCCAGTGCCGGTCGGCCGCGTCGAGCGCGATGCACGCGGTGTTGATCGCCCGCCGCTGCACGGAGGTGTGCACGACGTCGGGCAGCAGGCCCGCGTCCTTCATGAGTACGCCGCCGCGCTCGGCCTCGGCGCGGCCCTTGTCGGTGAGCGCGACGTCGACCCAGCCGGTGAAGAGGTTCTTGGCGTTCCAGTCGCTCTCGCCGTGGCGGAGCAGGATCAGGGTGTGGGTCATGGACGCCTCCGTGGGGTGTGCGGGCCGATCAGTGTTCCGCGGGCTCCTCGGGCTCGCACTGCTCCGGGTCGGACGCGCCGTCCAGGCCCTCGAAGTCGCCGCAGTTCGCGACCACGTTCACGTCCATCTCGACCTGCTCGCCGTTGACCGTCACGAGCATGCCGACGAAGTCGCCCGCCGCGAAGTCGCCGGTGACGCCGATGCCACCGTCGTTGGCCAGGTTGACCAGCCCGGCGGCCGGGATCTCGATCGGCTCGAACTCGTCGAACGTCAGCGTGTCCGCCTCCACGGGCGCCAGCGCGTCGACGGTCGCGGGGTTCTCCGTGTCGCTGTTGGAGAACGACGCGACGAAGGTGCCGGAGCCCTCCTCGGCGGAGACGACGACCGCGTTGAGGATGTCGACCGTCGTGTCGTGGTTGTTCACCCCGTTGGCCGGGGTGTACGGGCGGTCGGTCGCGTAGTTGAAGCCGCACGAGGTGAGCGCGGACAGGGCGAGAGCGCCGGTCGCCAGCGCGATGGTGCGTCGCAGGTGCATCGTTGAAGGCCTTCAGGTCGGCGGTCGGCTTGGTGCGCTCCACAGCCTAGCGGCCACCGCGCCCGCCTATTGGGCCAGCCCGACCCGCGCGGTGGTCACGACCAGGCCGGCGACCACCAGCACGGTGACGACGATCGAGAGGTACATCAGCCGGGGCGCCCCGATCCGCAGGGCCACCCGCAGCGGCAGGTGCCGGAAGCCGTGCCGGTTGTCGGTCACCAGGCCGGGCAGGGCCCGCAGGAAGTGGACGCAGACGCCGAGGCCGGCCGGCGAGCGCCGTCACGGCGATGGTGGGCGGGTCGCCGTCGTACTCGCCGCCCCAGCCGCCGTACGACAGGTAGGCGGGGTAGAGGCCGAACGAGACCGCCCAGGTCAGCCACGACAGCCAGCCCTTGCGGAACAGCACGTTGCCGAGGAGCCCCACGGCGAGCGCGATCAGGTAGGTGGCTCCCGCGACCAGGCCGCTGGTGATCGAGAGGGGTACGACGAGCAGGGTCGCGCAGGCGATCACGAACCAGACCGTGCCCGGGTCGAGCGACCCGTCGGCCACCGGCTTGCGCGGGCGCTCGTCCTCGAGGTCGCGCTTCCGGTCGACGAGGTCGTTGTGCCAGCCCAGCATCGCCTGCCCGACGAGAACGGTCGCGAACACGACGGCGACCTCGCGTCCGGCGCGCCCGTCGACGGCGGCGACCCCGGCGAGCGCCGCTGCGGTCAGCAGCGCCTGTCGCGGGTGCGCGGCACGGAGCAGGAGCAGGGGCTCGAGCTGGCCGAGGGAGCGGCGGGACGGGGCGGTGGCGGCCTCGTCGGCGGGCTCGTCGGCGGGCTCCGATGCGGGCTCCGCTGCCGGCTCCGGCGCGGGCTCCTTCGCGGCCTCGGTGGCGGGCACCGGCGGGGCCTTCCTGCGGCGCGGGCGCCTCCTCGTCGACATGCCCCGAAGTATCGACCACGGCGGCCCCCAGGGGCAGCGCTTTGCGCTCCGCGCGCGTCGCCCACCACATGCATGCGGGTTCTGTCAAGCCCGCATTGCGGCTCTGACCTGCGCAAACGTCGCGGGGACCGGTTCCACGACGTGTTAGACTAGTCACCTGGAAAGGGGTACTTGACACATGACCTTCACCGTCGGCGAAACGGTTGTTTATCCGAATCACGGGGCCGCGATCATCGAGGACATCGAGACGCGCACCATCAAGGGGGAGGACCGGGAGTACCTCGTTCTCCGCATTGTCGCCCAGCAGGACCTGGTCGTGAGGGTCCCGGCGTGCAACCTCGACCTGGTAGGGGTCCGAGACGTCGTCGACAAGGAGGGCCTCGACCGCGTGTTCGACGTCCTTCGTGCCGCTCACGTCGAGGAGCCGACCAACTGGTCGCGCCGTTACAAGGCCAATCTCGAGAAGCTGCACAGCGGAGACGTGATGAAGGTGGCTGAGGTCGTTCGCGACCTCTGGCGCCGCGAGCGTGACCGTGGCCTGTCGGCCGGTGAGAAGCGGATGCTGGCCAAGGCGCGCCAGATCCTCGTCTCCGAGCTGGCCCTGGCCGAGCACACCAACGAGGACAAGGCAGAGGCGATCCTCGACGAGGTTCTCGCTTCCTGAGCTGTTCGAAGCATCGGCCGAGGCCCCCGGGTGACCCCGGGGGCCTCGGTCGTCTCGTACCCGCCCCACCGCCGATAGCCTAGGTGCGCATCATGACCGCTCCGTCCGCGCTCGGATCCGTCGTCGAGGAGGACCGGGGGACCCTGCCGTTCCAGCTGATCCACGGCGAGGCCCTGGTGGCGTGCGCGTCGTGGGCGCTGGGCGAGGCCGGTGTGACCGCCGTCGACGTCGGCACCTCCTGGGCCGACATCGCCGAGTCCGGTGAGCCGTTCGTCCTGCACGACCCGCTGTGCCCGATGACGCCGGCCGAGTTCATCGCCTCCTGCGTGACCCGGGCCGTCGAGCTCGACCGGATCGTGGTCGGCGTCCAGCCGGTGACCGACACCGTGAAGACGGTCGTCGACGGCTTCGTCGACGACACCCTCGACCGGGCAGACCTGCGCGCGCTGGTGTCGCCGGTCGTGCTCCCCGCCGTCGGTGGTCTCGGCGGTGCCCGGTCTGCCCGACCACCGACTTCGCGACGCTGCTGGAGTGGCTGCGCGCCGCGCACGAGGTCGAGCTCGTCGACGCGCCACCGGCCGCCCGCCGGGTCTCCGGGCCCGAGGACATCCGGCTGCTCGAGGCGCTGACCCGGCCCTAGGACCCGGTCCGTCGCAGGGCGTTCGCGAGGGCGACGTCCTCCGGGAAGGTGATCTTCAGGTTCAGCGAGGTCGAGGGCACCGCCGCGATCCGGACGTCGGCGTACCGCTCGAGGCAGCTCGCGGTGTCGGTGCCCTCGAACCCCTCCGCGTCGGCGCGCCGGTGCGCCTCGAGCAGCTCGGCGGCCCGGAACGCCTGAGGGGTCTGCACTCCCACGAGCTCGCCCGCTGCCCTGGCGCCTGCGGCGTCCACCAGGTGCGTGCGGCGTACGACGGGCAGCGCGCCGCCGTGCTCGCGCGCCGCGGCGATGGTGGAGGCGAACAGGTCGCCGCCGGCCAGCGGTCGCGCCCCGTCGTGGATCGCCACCACGTCGATCGCGCCGGACGCGATCTCGGGCGCCAGCGCGCGCAGGGCGCTCCACTCCGACGCGTGCCGGGTCTCGCCACCCGCCACGACCGCGACCTCGTGGTCGCCCAGGTGCGGGCGTCACCGCGCGGGTCAGCTCGTCGAGCTCCCCGGGACGGGCCACCAGCAGCACTCGCCGTACGTCCGGCAGGGTCCAGGCCGCCCGGAGCGACCACACCAGGACCGGTGCGTCGCCCAGCGGGCAGCAGCACCTTGTTGACGTCCGCCCCGACCCGCGAACCGGCCCCTGCGGCGAGGATCACAACGGCTGCGGGCATGGTGCTGAGGCTAGCGAGCGGGCTGAGAGAACCCTGTCATCCGGGTGTTACACGACGGCGACTCCGCGAAATCTGCGCTGCCTACGTTCCTTCACTCGATGCCCCCTCAGCAGGAGGAACCGTGAGCACAGCCACCGCAACCCCCACTCGGCGATCGGGCCGGTGGATCGACGACTGGCGGCCCGAGGACCCGGAGTTCTGGGACTCGACCGGCGCCCCGGTCGCCCGACGCAACCTGATCTGGTCGATCCTGGCCGAGCACCTCGGCTTCTCGGTCTGGCTCTTCTGGAGCGTCAGCGCCGCGATGCTCGCCAAGATGGGCTTCGACTTCTCGGTCTCGCAGCTCTTCCTGCTCGTGGCCGTGCCGAACCTGATCGGCTCCCTGCTCCGGCTGCCGTACACGTTCGCGGTGCCGAGGTTCGGCGGCCGCAACTGGACGGTCGTGAGCGCCCTGCTCCTGCTGATCCCGACGCTGCTGTTCGCCGTCGCGGTGCAGAACCCGGGCACGCCGTACTGGGTGTTCGTGCTGATCTCCGCGACCGCGGGCGTCGGCGGCGGCAACTTCGCCTCGCTCGATGGCGAACATCAACTTCTTCTACCCCGCCAAGCGCAAGGGCCTGGCGCTCGGGCTGAACGCCGCCGGCGGCAACATCGGCGTCGCCGTCCTGCAGCTGGGCCTCCCGATCGTCGTCGGCGGGGCCGGCCTGTTCGGGCTGGTGGCCGCGAGCACGGGCGGCATCCACCTCGAGCGCGCCGGCTACCTGTACGCCGCGCTGGCCGTGGTCGCCGCGGTGATGGCCTACCTCTTCATGGACAACCTGTCCTCGGCGCGGTCCACCGCGCGGGACACGGCCTCGGTCGTGAAGTACAAGCACACCTGGGTGATGTCGTTCCTCTACATCGGCACCTTCGGCTCGTTCATCGGCTACTCCGCCGCGCTGCCGCTGCTCATCAAGCTCAACTTCTACGTGCCGACGCCGGCGCCCGAGGGCACCGGGATCAACTTCGCCTACTACGCGTTCCTGGGCGCGCTGGTCGGGTCGATCACGCGCCCCTTCGGCGGCTGGCTGGCCGACAAGTACGGCGGCGCGCGGGTCACGCTGGCGACGTTCGGCGCGATGATCGTCGGCACGCTCGGTGTGCTGTGGACCCTGTCCCGGCTCACACCGAACCCGTCCGCCAGCCCGGAGATCGCGCTCGACAACACCTCGATGTTCCCGTGGTTCCTGGTCGCGTTCCTCTTCGTCTTCGCGGCCACCGGCATCGGCAACGGCTCGACGTTCCGGATGATCCCGGCGATCTTCAAGCGCGACCCCAAGCAGTCGTCCGCCGTGATCGGGATCGCCTCGGCCGTCGGCGCGATCGGCGGCTTCGCGATCCCGCTGGCCTTCGGCGCCCCGTGGATCGACGACCCGGTGTCGTCGGTGAAGACGGCGTTCATCGCGTTCACCCTGTTCTACGTTGCGTGCCTGACCGTGACCTGGGCGGTCTACGTGCGCAAGGCGTCGGTGGCCAAGGTCGCGGGGCTGGCCGAGGCGAGGATCTGAGCTTGACGACCACCTCGTCGGGGAGGGCGGCGTCCGGACCCACTGCCCCTACTGCTCGCTGCAGTGCGGGATGCGGCTGGTCGGGCGCCGCTCGCCGGAGGTCGCGGCGTGGGAGGAGTTCCCGGTCAACGAAGGGGCGATGTGCCGCAAGGGCTGGAGCGCGGCCGGCCTGATCGGACACCGGGAGCGGCTCACCACGCCGCTGCTGCGGGACCGCGAGACCGGTGAGTTCCGGGCCGTCGACTGGGACGAGGCGCTCGACCTGATCGCGGCGCGGTTGACCGCGATCCGCGACGAGAGCGGGCCGGACGCGGTCGCCGTCTTCGGCGGCGGCGGGCTGACCAACGAGAAGGCCTACCAGCTCGGCAAGTTCGCCCGGGTCGCGCTCGGGACCAGCCAGATCGACTACAACGGCCGCTGGTGCATGTCGTCGGCCGCGTCCGCCGGCAACCGCGCCTTCGGCGTCGACCGCGGGCTGCCGTTCCCGCTCGCCGACGTCGAGCAGACCGACGTGCTCGTGCTGGTCGGGTCGAACCTCGCCGAGACCATGCCGCCCGCCGCGCGCCACCTCGACGCGCTGCGCGCGCGCGGCGGCAAGGTCGTCGTGATCGACCCGCGGCGGACGCCGACCGCGGACCGGGCCGACGTGTTCGTGCAGCCCGTGCCCGGCACCGACCTCGCGCTCGCCCTGGGCGTGCTGCACGTGCTGGTCGCGAGCGGCGACGTCGACGAGGAGTACGTCGCCGCGCGCACCACCGGCTTCGACGAGGTACGCCGGTCGGTCGCCGCCTGGTGGCCGGAGCGGGTCGAGCGGGTGACCGGCGTGCCGGCGACCGAGGTGGTCGCGCTGGCCCGGCTGCTCGGCGGCGCGGACAAGGTGATGGTGCTGACGGCGCGCGGTGCCGAGCAGCACGCCCAGGGCTCGGACACGGTGCTCGCGTGGATCAACGTGGCGCTCGCGCTCGGGCAGTGCGGGACGCCGTACGGGGGCTATGGCTGCCTGACCGGCCAGGGCAACGGGCAGGGCGGGCGTGAGCACGGGCAGAAGGCCGACCAGCTGCCCGGGCTACCGGATGATCGACGACCCGGCGGCTCGCGAGCACGTCGCCGGCGTGTGGGGTGTGCCCGCGGAGTCGCTGCCCGGGAAGGGCCGCTCGGCGTACGAGCTGCTGGAGTCGCTCGGCACCGAGACCGGGCCGCGTGCGCTGCTGGTCTTCGGCACCAACATCGTGGTCTCGGCACCCAACGCCAGCCACGTCACCGAGCGGCTGGAGTCGCTCGACCTGCTCGTCGTCGCCGACATCGTGCTGTCCGAGACCGCCGCTCTGGCCGACGTGGTCCTGCCGGTCACGCAGTGGGCCGAGGAGACCGGCACGATGACCAACCTCGAGGGGCGGGTGATGCTGCGGCAGCGGGCGATCGCGCCGCCGTCCGGGGTGCGCAGCGACCTCGACGTGATCGCCGGCCTGGCCGAGCGGCTGGCCTCGCCGGTGGTGTTCGAGACCGACCCCGAGACGGTCTTCGCCGAGCTGGGCCGCGCGTCGGCCGGGGGGCCGGCGGACTACTCCGGCATCAGCTACCAGCGGATCCGCGACGAGCACGGCGTCTTCTGGCCGTGCCCGGAGGGGTCGGAGGGGACGCCGCGGATGTTCCTCGACGGGTTCGCGACCCCCGACGGCCGCGCCCGCTTCCACGCGGTCGAGCACCGCGGTCCGGCCGAGCCGGTGTGCGGCGACTTCCCGGTGCACCTGACGACCGGGCGGGTGCTCGCGCAGTACCAGTCCGGTGCGCAGACCCGGCGGGTCCGAGCACTCGGCGACGACGGCCCGTTCGTGGAGCTGCACCCGATGCTGGCGGGGAGCATCGGTGTCAACGACGGGGATCCCGTGCGCCTGGCGACCCGGCGCGGCGAGATGTCCGCGCCCGCGCGGGTGGTCACGACCATCCGGCCGGACACCGTGTTCGTGCCGTTCCACTGGGTCGGCGCCAACCGGCTGACCAACGACGCGCTCGACCCGTCGAGCCGGATGCCCGAGTTCAAGGTCTGCGCCGTGGCGGTGAGCGGATGAGCTCGCGCGAGCGGCTGGTCGTGGTCGGCAACGGGATGGCCACCACCCGTCTGCTGGAGGGGCTGGTTGCGGCCGGCGGTCACGAGCAGTTGGCCGTGACCGTGCTCGGCGACGAGCCGGTGCCGGCGTACAACCGGATCCTGCTCAGTGCCGTGCTCGAGGGCAGCCACCCGGCGAGCGGGACCACGCTCAAGCAGCCCGAGTGGTACGCCGCGCACGGCATCGACCTGCGACTGGGCAGCCGGGTGCTGGACATCGACCGCGAACGGCCGAGGTGATGCTGGTCGACGGCACCGCGGCTCCCGTTCGACCGGCTGGTGCTCGCGACCGGCAGCATCCCGACGCTGCCCCCGATCCGCGGCCTGGTCCGGATGGACGGGCGGCTGCACCCGAAGGTGCACGCGTTCCGCAGCGCCGCCGACTGCGACCGGTTGTCCGACGCGCTGCCGGCGGCGGAGCGCGCGGTCGTGGTCGGCGGCGGGCTGCTGGGGCTCCAGGTCGCCCGCGCCCTCACCCTGCGCGGACTCGCCACCGAGGTGGTCGAGGGCACCGAGCACCTGCTCTCCGCCCAGGTCGGCGCCGCCGGCGGCGGGATCCTGGCGCGGGACCTGCGCCGGCTCGGCACCGAGGTCTACACCGGCACCCGCGCCGTCCGCCTGACCGACGAAGGCCTCCGGCTCGACAACGGCTTCGTGCTCGAGACCGACCTCGTCGTGCTCGCCGCGGGCGGACGACCGTCGACCGCGCTCGCTCGCCGGGCCGGGCTGATGGTGCGCCGTGGCGTGGTGGTCGACGGCCGGCTGCGCTCGGTGACCGACGAGCGGATCCACGCGATCGGCGACTGCGCCGAGCACCGCGGCGTGATCACCGGCTTCGTGCCGCCCGCCTGGGAGCAGGCGGGGCTGCTCGCCCGCAACCTGACCAGCGAGCCCGAGCCGTACGCCGGGAGCCGCACCGTCGCGCGGCTGCGGGCCACGGGCCTCGACGTCGCCGTCCTCGGCGACCCGGAGCACGCGGCCGGGCAGGTGGTCGAGATGACCAACCCGATCACGGGCTCCCACCGCAAGCTCGTCGTCCAGGGCGGCGTCATCGTCGCCGCCGCCCTGGTCGGCGACCTCTCCCGGGTCGGGCTGATCACCCAGCTCTACGACCGGCGGACGGTGCTCGGCCCGCACGAGCCCGGCCAGCTGCTGGCGCCGGAGAGTGCGACCGCCGAGGCCGTCGAGCTCACCGACGACGCCGAGGTCTGCGCCTGCGCCGGGGTGAGTGCCGGCGCGATCCGGGCCTGCTCGGACCTGGCCGAGGTGCGCCGCACGACCCGGGCCACCACCGGCTGCGGCGGCTGCGGCGACGCCGTGCGCGCCCTGCTGGACGCCGCGCCGGCGTCCGTGTGAGCGCGCGTTTTCACCGCTGTTACATGGCGAAACGGCCCGTCAACACTCGACAGGTGTACTTCAAGCAGCACCCAGGAAGGGATCCTCGATGACGCACCTCCGCAAGACCCTGGTCGTGGTCGGCCACGGCATGGTCGGTCACCGCTTCGTCCAGGCCGCCATCGAGCGCGGGCTCACCGAGACCTACGACGTCGTGGTCGTCGGCGAGGAGCCGCGTCCGGCCTACGACCGGGTCGCGCTGACCTCGTTCTTCTCCGCGGAGAGTGCCGACGAGCTGTCCCTGCTCCCCGAGGGCCGGTACGACGACCCGCGGGTGCGGCTGCTGCTGGGCACCGAGGTGACCGGGTTCGACCCGGAGGCCCGGGCCGTTGCCCTGTCCGACGGCCAGACGATCGTCTACGACGCGATGGTGCTGGCGACCGGTGCGGCGCCGTTCGTGCCGCCCGTCGAGGGCCGGGACCTGGACGGCTGCTTCGTCTACCGGACGATCGAGGACCTGGAGGCGATCCGGGAGGCCTCGGCCACCGCGACGCCGTGGCGTCGTGATCGGCGGCGGCCTGCTCGGGCTCGAGGCCGCGAACGCGCTGGTCCAGCTCGGCCTGGAGACCCACGTCGTGGAGATGGCGCCGCGGCTGATGCCGGTGCAGCTCGACGACGCCGGCGGCACCACGCTGGTCCGGCACATCGAGAAGCTCGGCGTCACCGTGCACGCCGGTGCCGCCACCGGCGCCATCACCGGCGACGGCCGGGTCGAGTCCGTGGAGGTCGGCGAGGACTCGATCGACGCCGAGATCGTCGTGTTCTCCGCCGGGATCCGCCCGCGCGACCAGCTCGCCCGCGACGCCGGCCTCGACCTCGCCGCGCGCGGCGGCGTACTCGTCGACGAGCAGTGCCGCACCTCCGACCCGCACGTCTTCGCGATCGGGGAGTGCGCGGCGCCCGGCGGCCGGATGTACGGCCTGGTCGCCCCCGGCTACTCCATGGCCGAGGTCGTGGCGGACGCGCTGCTGGACGGGCCGGGCACCTTCGAGGGCGCGGACATGTCCACCAAGCTCAAGCTGCTCGGGGTCGACGTCGCGTCGTTCGGCGACGCGTTCGCGGCCACCGACGGCGCCCTCGAGCTGGTCTTCGCGGACGCGGTGGCCGGCATCTACAAGAAGCTCGTCGTCGACGAGACCGGGACCCGCCTCCTGGGCGGGATCCTCGTCGGCGACGCGTCGGCGTACGGCGTGCTGCGGCCGATGGTGGCCTCCGGCATCGCCCTGCCCGACAACCCCGAGGAGCTGATCCTGCCCATGGCGCGGGCGGGGTCGGCTCCCGGAGTGGCCGGCATGCCGGACGAGGCCGTCGTCTGCTCGTGCAACAACGTCTGCAAGGGAGACGTGCTCGCTGCGGCCGCCGAGGACGAGACCGACCCGAGCGGGTACGACGTGCGGCTCCTGCAAGCCGATCGTCAAGACGCTGATCGAGAACTACTACGCCAGCCAGGGCCGGCGTCGTCGACAAGGGGCTCTGCGAGCACTTCTCGCTGACCCGGCAGGAGCTGTTCGACCTGGTGGCCGTGCACGGCTACCAGCGGTTCGACGACATCGTCGAGGCGCACGGTCGCGGCCGCGGCTGCGACGTCTGCAAGCCCGCGATCGCGTCGATCCTGGCCAGCCAGTGGAACGCGCACGTGCTCGGCCCGGACACCGGCGCGCTCCAGGACACCAACGACGCCTACCTCGCGAACATCCAGCGCAACGGCACCTACTCGGTCGTCCCGCGCATCCCCGGCGGCGAGATCACCCCCGAGAAGCTGATCGTGATCGGCGAGGTGGCCAAGGACTTCGGGCTCTACACGAAGATCACCGGCGGCCAGCGGATCGACCTGTTCGGCGCGCGGATGGAGCAGCTGCCCGACATCTGGCGGCGGCTGGTCGACGCCGGCTTCGAGTCCGGGCACGCCTACGGCAAGGCGCTGCGCACCGTGAAGTCGTGCGTCGGCTCGACCTGGTGCCGGTACGGCGTACAGGACTCGGTGGGCCTGGCGATCGAGCTGGAGCTGCGCTACCGCGGCCTCCGCTCGCCGCACAAGCTCAAGGGCGGCGTCAGCGGCTGCGCCCGGGAGTGCGCCGAGGCGCGGGCCAAGGACTTCGGCGTGATCGCCACCGAGAAGGGCTGGAACCTGTACGTCGGCGGCAACGGTGGCGCCAACCCCGCGCACGCGCAGCTGCTGGCCGGCGACCTCGACACCGAGACGCTGGTGAGCTACCTCGACCGGTTCCTCATGTACTACGTCCGCACCGCCGACCGGCTGCAGCGCACCGCCGCCTGGATCGACGCCCTCGACGGCGGGCTGGACCGGGTCCGCGAGGTCGTCGTCGAGGACTCGCTCGGCCTGGGCGGCGAGCTCGAGGCGGCGATGGCCAAGCACGTCGGGTCGTACGCCGACGAGTGGCAGGCCACCCTCCAGGACCCGGAGAAGCTGGCCCGCTTCGTCTCGTTCGTGAACGCGCCGGACACCCCGGACCCGAACATCTCCTTCAGCGAGGAGCGCGGCCAGATCAAGCCGGCCGACAGCCAGGAACCCGTCGTCCTGGGCAGCACGATCCCGGTGGGTGCGCCGTGAGCGCCCCGCAGGAGGCGGTGCCGGCCCCGCGGAACGCGCCGCAGGAGGACTGGCAGCCGGTCTGCCGGGTCGTCGAGCTCGAGGTCGAGCGCGGCGCGACGGCCCTCGTCCACGGCCAGGCGGTCGCGGTGTTCCGCACCCACGACGACCAGGTGTACGCGCTCGGCAACCACGACCCGTTCGCCCACGCGTCCGTGCTGGCGCGGGGGATCGTGGGCACCCGTGGCGACGTACCGTTCGTCGCCTCGCCCATGCACAAGCACGCCTTCGACCTGCGCACCGGACGCTGCCTCGACGACGAGCACGTGTCGGTCCCGGTCTACGAGGTGCGCATCGTCGAGGGGGTCGTGCTGGTCGGACACCGCAGACCCAGTGACCCGTGACCCTGGCCGGGCTCCGGATCGGGGTCACGGCGGCTCGCAAGGCCGAGGAGCAGATCGTCCTGCTCGAACGACGCGGAGCCCAGGTGGAGTGGGGTCCGGCGCTGTCGCTGGACCCGCACCGGGTCGACGAGGACGCACTGCTCGCGGCCACGAAGGCCGTCATCGCCGGCCCGGTCGACGTCTTCCTGGCGACCACGGGCGTCGGCATGCGGGCGTGGTTCGAGGCCGCCGACCGGTGGGGGCTGCTGCCTGACCTGCTCTCGTCGATCGGCCGCGCCGAGATCCTGGCGCGCGGGCCGAAGAGCGTCGGCGCCCTGCGCCGGCAGGGCCTCCGCGAGCGCTGGGCGCCGGAGTCGGAGTGCTTCGACGACGTGATGACCGAGCTGCTCGCCCGCGACCTCAACGGGCTCCGGGTGGTGCTCCAGGAGCACGGGCAGCCGTTGGCGTCGGCGGCCGCGGAGCTGCGCCGCCGGGGCGCCGAGGTGGAGGTCGTGGCGATCTACCGGGTCTTCGTCGCCGAGGACCAGGAGCCGTTGCGTCGGCTCGCCGGGCTGGTCGCCGACCGCGAGCTCGACGCCGTCACGTTCACCTCCGCGCCCGCCGTGATCGCGCTGATGGAGGCTGCGTGTTCGGTGGGCAGCGAGGCTGACGTGGTGTCGGCCTTCCGGGAGCGCGTGGTCGCCACCTGCGTCGGCCCGGTGACCGCCGCCGCCTTCGACCAGTGGCAGCTGCCCACGATCAGCCCCACCCGCTCTCGGCTCGCCGCGATGGTGCACCGGATGGAGCGCGAGCTCTCCGCCCGGACTGCCGATCGCACGATCCCGCTCGCCGGCCACGAGCTCTGCTTCCGCGCCGGGCGGGTGCTCGTCGACGGACGCGAGGTCGACGTCTCGCCCGCACCACGCGCCGTACTCGAGACCCTCGCTGCGCGCCCCGGCCACGTCGTCTCGCGCGCCGAGCTGATGTTGCGCGCTGCCGACTGGCGAGGCCGAGGTCGGAGCACGCCGTCGAGGTTGCGGTTGCGCGGCTGCGGGCGGCAGTGGGGTCTGCGCTGGTGCAGACCGTCGTGAAGCGCGGGCTATCGGCTCGTGTCGTAGGGCCGCCCATCGGTGGTACGTGCGAGGCGCGCGGCCGAGCTTGCCGAGGCCGTCACGTCGGTCGAGCCTGTCGAGGTCTCCCGGATTTTCTGGGTTACGTGGTTGCTCGCCGCTTCGGTCGTCGCACTACTTCCGCCTGCTTCCCGGCTCGCGGTCTGCTCGGGTCGACCGCTGTGGTCGCTGTCTCAAGATTTCTCGAAGAAGTTGTCCACATCCCTGTAGAACAAGGGGTTTTCGGGGTCTGAGTGTCGGTGGTCGATGCTTGGATTCTCATATGGCAGCAGACGCGATCGAGCTCGACACCGCAGCGTCGGTGTTGGCTGCTGCGCGTGAAGATCGGGCGATCGCGGACGCCGCCGAGGCCCGGTTGTTGCAGCACGCGGTGGCAGTGGGCGGCGATGCACTCGACCGACTCGATCGACGAGGCGGAGATGCTGGTCGGGTACGGCGACCAGGGGATGCCGCTGGCCGGTGAGGGCGCTCCGTTGGTGGCGGAGTTCGCGGTCACCGAGTTCGCCGCCGCGATCGGCCTGTCCACCGACGCGGGGAAGTCGTACGTCGGGCAGGCCCTCGAGCTGCGCCACCGCCTCCCCCGGGTGTGGCGGCGGGTCGTCCGCGGTGACCTGAAGGCGTGGCAGGCCCGTCGGATCGCCGAGCGCACCCTGCTGCTGTCCCGGGAGGCAGCCGCGTTCGTGGACGCCCACGTCGCGCCGACCGCGCACAAGATCGGCCCCTACCAGCTGCACGCCCTGGTCGAGCAGGCCATCGCCCAGTTCATGCCCGACCTCGCCGAAGAACGACGGCTCGCGAAGGCCGACGGCCGCTACTTCACCATCGAGGCCCAGCAGGACTCCTACGACGGCACCGCCAGCGTGCACGGCGAGCTCGACGTCGCGGATGCCCACGACCTCGAGACCGCCGTCGCCGGCCTCGCCGCACAGCTGAAGGACCTCGGCTCCGAGGAGTCACTCGACGTGCGCCGCGCGCTCGCGGTCGGCGAGCTCGCCCGCCGTCAGACCGACCCTCGACCTGACCAACGTCGGTCGGCCTGTCGAGACCTCGCGCCGGCAGGTCGTCCTCTACGTCCACCTCACCGACGCCGCCCTGCAGGGCGCGGCGGGCACGGCCCGGCTCGAGCGCGGCAACGCGCAGGTCACCGCCGGGCAGGTCCGCGACTGGTGCCAGACCGCCGGGCAGATCACGGTGAAGCCGGTGATCGACCTCGAGGCCCACGACCCGGTCGAGTCACCGGTGGTGCCGGACCGGCACGCCGAACTCGTCGCCCTCCGCGACAAGACCTGCGTCTTCCCCTGGTGCAGCAGACCAGCCCGTCGTTGCGACAAGGACCACTCCGATCCCGCACAGCAAGTGGCGGCCCGACGTGCCCGTGCAATTTGGCGCCGTTGTGTCGGCGGCACCACCGGATCAAGACCCACGGCGCGTGGACGTACCGGTCGATCGAGCCCGGCACCTACCTGTGGACGTCGAAGCACGGCTACCAGTACCTCCGCGACACCAGCGGCACCCTCGACGTCAGCCGCGACCGGCCCCGGCCACCCGACTGGCTACCCCGCCCCACACCCCGCCCACGGGCGGGGCCACTCCCATGCCCGTAGCTACCGCGTCGAGGTCCTCGGCAACCGCTCGACCAACGAGGCGCCGTCAGGGAACCTTTGACGGTCCAGACAGCGCTAGACCAGACAACAGGTGGGCCGGTCGTTGGACGGCCGACCCACCTGGTGGTGGTCCTCCGGCGCTCGTCGACGGCACGCTGCGGGGTTGGGGGACGCCGGTCGGCGGCGTTCCTTCTCCCCGAGTGCCAGTGGTCCCGACGTGCCGTCGACCCGAAGCGAGTCGAACGGCGAGCCCAGTTGTCGGTTCCTGTCAGCGAGCCCGGAGGCAGACAACAGCTGAGTTTGTTGGTGCGCGGAGGGGGCTGTCAACGGACTTGGCGAAAGCCGTGGAAGTTCTTTCAAAGAGGCGACACGTGGGGTGCACCAATGCACAATGCGGGCGCTTCAGGCACCTGGTGCGAGCACCAGGGCGGTCGCGATCGCCGCCACGCCCTCGCCCCGCCCGGTGAGCCCGAGCCCGTCGGTGGTGGTCGCCGACACCGAGACGGGGGCGCCGACGGCGGCCGAGAGGACGGTCTCGGCCTCGGCGCGACGGGGGCCGAGCCGCGGCTGGTTGCCGATCACCTGGATCGCCACGTTGCCGATCTCGAAGCCGGCGTCGCGGACCCGGCGGGCGGTCTCCTCGAGCAGGCTCGCCCCGGACGCGCCCGCCCACGCGGGATCCGACGTACCGTAGTTGCTGCCGAGGTCGCCCAGCCCCGCTGCCGAGAGCAGCGCGTCGCACGCCGCATGTGCGGCGACGTCCGCGTCGGAATGTCCCTCGAGGCCCCGGGGCTCGTCCGGCCAGGCGAGACCGGCGAGAAAGAGGGGTACGCCGTCGACGAGTCGGTGCACGTCGGTGCCGATGCCGACACGTGGGGCTCGTGGGGTTGGTGTCACATGGTGATCATGCCTGAGCGAGAATCGAACACGTGAAGACATCTCGTCGCGCGTGGTCGCTGGCCGGTCTTGTGGCCGGTCTGGCCGGTCTCGCCACGAGCTACTTCGTCGCGATGGCGATGACGATCCGCGAGTCCCCGGTCGTGGCGGTCGCCGAGCTGGTCATCCGGCTGACGCCGGGGCCGGTGGCCGAGCGCGCCATCCGCTTCCTCGGCCACCTGGACAAGCCGGTCCTGCTCCTCGTCATCCTGCTGATCCTGGGCGCGGTCTTCGCGTACGCCGGTCGGCTGGCCCGCCGCTCGTGGTGGCTGCCCGCCGTCGTGTACGTCGCCCTCACGGCCGTGGGCGTGGTCGCGGTGACCGTGCAGACCGGCACCACCGCCCTGGGCTACCTGCCGCTGGCCGTCGGGTTCGCCACCTGGCTGATCTGCCTGTCGCTGTTGACCGAGCCGCTGCGCCGCGCCGAGCTGGCCGAGGCCCGCGCGGCCGAGGCGGCCGATGCCGGGGCGGAGGAGCGGGTCCCGAACCGGCGCGGTTTCCTGATCGGCGCCGGAGTCATGGCCCTGGCGTCGGTGTTCCTCGCCGGTGTCGGCCGGGTGGTCGGGAGTGGCCGCCGGAAGGTCGAGGAGACGCGGCGGCTGCTCCGGCTGACCGGCGTCACCGCGCCGACGGTGCCGAACGGCGTCCGCGTCGGGGTGAAGGGCGTCTCGCCCTGGCTGACCCCGAACGACGACTTCTACCTGATCCACACCGCGATCGTGGTCCCGACCATCGAGCCGCGCGACTGGAAGCTGCGCATCCACGGCATGGTCGACCACGAGGTGGTGCTGACCTACGACCAGCTCCTCGCCTACGAGCGCACCGAGGACTGGATCACCCTCAACTGCGTCTCCAACCAGGTCGGTGGCGACCTGATCGGCAACGCCTGGTGGAGCGGCGTACGCCTCAGGGACCTGCTCACGATGGCCGGCGTCCAGGAGGGCGCGGACGCCGTCCGCCAGAAGTCCGAGGACGGCTGGACGTGCGGCACCCCCCTGTCCGTCCTGATGGACGACCGCAATGCGATGCTGGCGGTGGCGATGAACGGGGAGCCGCTGCCGATCGACCACGGCTTCCCGGTGCGGACCATCGTCCCCGGCCTCTACGGGTACGTCTCGGCGTGCAAGTGGGTCGTGGACATGGAGGTCACGAGGTTCGAGGACTTCACGGCCTACTGGACCGACAAGGGCTGGGCCGAGCAGGGGCCGGTCAAGATCGCGTCCCGGATCGACGTGCCCGGGTCCGGCGACGAGGTCGAGTCGGGCGAGGTCAGTCTGGGCGGAGTGGCCTGGGCGCAGCACACCGGCATCGAAGGGGTGGAGGTCGCGATCGACGGCGGGGAGTGGCAGGCCGCACAGCTGGCCCGCGTGCCCAACGAGGACACCTGGGTCCAGTGGTCGGCGACCGTCGACGTCGAGCCCGGTGACCACCAGGCCAAGGTCCGCGCGATCGACAGCAACGGCGACATCCAGACCGGCGTCGAGCGGGACGTGGTCCCCGACGGCGCCACCGGCTGGCACACCATCGACTTCTCGGCCACGGACTGAAGCGCACGATGACCCATGGGGGGACGACGCGTTCATGAACGACTTCACCGGACGGACCGGGGCGGCCCTCGTGGTCGGCGGCAGCGGCGGCCTGGGGCTGCCGATCGCGCGGATGCTGGCCAAGCGCGGCTCGCACGTGGCGGTGACCTACCGCTCCGATGCGGCCGCCGGTGCTGCGGCGGTCTCCGCTGCGCGTGACTGGGGCGCCCGCTCCTCGGCGTACCAGCTCGACCTCACCGACGACGAGGCCGCGGCCCAGGTCGTCGACTCCGTCGTCGAGGAGTACGGCGGGCTGCACCTGCTCGTCTACGCCGCCGGCCCGCACGTGCCGATGGTGCACCTGTCCAACGTCGCCCCGCCCACGATGGCGGCCCAGCTGAACGCCGACGCGGCCGGCTTCTTCAACGTGGTGCACCCCGCGCTGCCGCACCTGCGGCACGTGCAGGGCGGCATCGTCGCGGTGACCACGGCCGCGACCGCGCGCTACCCCGTCCGCGACGGCCTGTCCGCCGGACCCAAGGGCGCGGTCGAGGCCCTGGTCCGGGCGCTGGCGGCCGAGGAGGGCCGGTTCGGCGTACGCGTCAACGCGGTCGGCCCCGGGATGCTCACCGACGGCATGGCCGCCCGGCTGATCTCCTCCGGCGACCTGTCGACCGAGGCCCTCGACGTGGCCCGCGGCAACATCCCGCTGCGCCGCTTCGGCACCGCCACCGACGTCGCCGAGGCGGTCTGCTTCCTCGCGTCCGACCGGGCCGGGTTCATCTCCGGGCAGAAGCTGGACGTCGACCGGCGGCTGACCGGCCGTGCTGCGACTCAGGCCTGGCGACCGTCACCAGTTGGAGTGGTTGCCGCCCGGCAGCGGGTGCTCGTCGTCGGTGATGACGTAGACCGTGCCGCCGGACTTCGGGACCCACGCGTCCTCGAACTGGCCGCGGTCGTAGACCCGACGCACGCCCCGGTTCCTCGGGGCGGCCGGGTCGTTGACGACCACGTCGCCGTCGTCGGTGAAGCCGGCGATCACGACCAGGTGGCCGTTGGACGAGGAGATCGGCGCGCCGTCGAGCTCGCCGCTCCCGAACGCGATCGACGCGACCAGCGGGATGCCGGCCTCGATGAACCGCCCCGCCTCGCGGAGGTTGCGCAGCCGGGTGACGAAGGCATGGCCGGTGCGGGTGGCGGCGTACGCCGTGTTGAACGGCCAGTTGCCGGTGCCGTCGTAGGAGTGGTCGTACGTCGACCGGGCGCCGAAGTCGACCCACGGGTTCGGGTGGCCGTCCGGCACCCAGTCGTACGCCGCGGCGCGCGGCAGCGCGTCGTAGTAGCCGAGCACCATCGAGGTCGATGTCGGGGAGCACCAGGCCTCGCCGCCGCTGCCCCACTGGGGGTAGTGGCCCTGGTGGATCATCTGCGAGTAGCGGGGGACCGCCAGCCGGATGCCCGACCCGGGGCCGGCGGCCGAGGTGGCGACGCCGTCGGTGTCGGGCAGCCGCGAGGCGACGGCGCCGACGCTGTCGAGCGCCGGTCCGGTCGCGCCCGGACGGCGGAGCAGGGTGACCCGCACCTGCCACTGCGCCAGTCCGGAGGCGGCGTCCACGCGCCAGGTGTCCACGGCGACGTCGGCCAGGTCGTCGCCCTGGCCGGGCACGGAGGTCCGCTTGAAGTAGCGGTCGCCGGCGGCCCAGCGGCCGACGACGTCCCAGCTCGAGCGGCGCCCGTCGGTGCGGCCGCGGACGGAGATCTCGACCAGGCTGTTGCCCGGGGTGGTGGCGTCCCAGGACGGGATCAGCTCGGTCAGGCCGAACCCGGCGCTGCGCCAGGGCGAGGTCCAGGAACCGGTCTCGTAGCGCGTGCCGCCGATCGTGCGGGTGCCGGCGGCCTCCTCGGCCACGCGCACCCGGCCCTGCCGGACCTGCGCGCCGCTCAGGGTGCCGCCCTTGAGCTGGGCGCCGCTGTCCCACGCGGCGTACGAGATCTTCCGCGCGGGCGCGGCCGACGCCGGGGAGGCGACGGCGAGCAGGGAGGTCGCGGCGACAGTCGCCGCAAGCAGGAGGGAGCAGGGCTTGCGCACCGAACGAGGGTAACCGCCGACTTCACTTCTGTCACAGGAGTCACAGCACCCGGCGATGAGGGTCGGCACCCGCCGCGACCCTAGACTTGGGCGGGTGACCTTCCGGCTGTACGACACCGCGACCCGCGAAGTCCGTGACTTCGCTCCCCTCGAGGAGGGGAAGGCGGGCATCTACGTCTGCGGTCTGACGGTCCAGTCGGAGCCGCACGTCGGCCACGTCCGGTCCGCGGTCAACTTCGACGTGCTGCGCCGCTGGCTCACCTTCACCGGCTACGACGTCACGTTCATCCGCAACGTCACCGACATCGACGACAAGATCCTGGCCAAGGCCGCCGAGCAGGGCCGGCCCTGGTTCAACCTCGCCTACGACATGCACCGCGAGCTCGACAAGGCGCTGGCGGCGATCAACGTGCTGCCGCCGACCTACGAGCCCGGCGCCACCGGCCACACGCCCGAGATGGTCGAGCTGATCTCCCAGCTGATCACCCGCGGGCACGCGTACGCCGCCGAGGACGGCTCCGGCGACGTCTACTTCGACGTGCGCTCGTGGCCGCAGTACGGCGAGCTCACGCACCAGAAGATCGACGACATGGAGGCGGCCGGCGACGCCGACCCGCGGGGCAAGCGGGACCCGCGCGACTTCGCGCTCTGGAAGGGCTGGAAGAAGGAGTCGGAGCCGGAGAGCGCGGCCTGGCCGTCGCCCTGGGGTCCCGGTCGCCCGGGCTGGCACATCGAGTGCTCGGCGATGGCGCAGAAGTACCTCGGCGCGGCCTTCGACATCCACGGCGGCGGCGTCGACCTGCGCTTCCCGCACCACGAGAACGAGCAGGCCCAGTCCCGCGCGGCCGGGCACCCGTTCGCGTCGTACTGGATGCACAACGCCTGGATCACCACCGCCGGCGAGAAGATGAGCAAGTCGCTCGGCAACTCGTTGCTGATCCCGGCCGTGCTCGAGCGGGTGCGCGGGATCGAGCTGCGCTTCTACATCGTGGCCGCCCACTACCGCTCGCACGTCGAGTTCAGCTTCGAGGCGCTCGACGAGGCGGCGGCCGGGTTCCGCCGGATCGAGACCTTCCTCGACCGCGTGGGCGACCTGCGCGTCGGTCGAGCCTGTCGAGACCCTCCCGAAGGCGTTCTCCGACGCCATGGACGACGACCTCGGTACGCCGGCCGCGGTCGCGGTCATCTACGACGCGGTCCGCGAGGGCAACCGGCTGCTCGACTCCGGCGACACCGACGCGGCCCGCGAGCAGAGCGTCGCACGTGCTGGCGATGCTCGACATCCTCGGGCTCTCGCCCTACGACCCGGCCTGGGGCGGCAGCGGCGACGACCAGCGGCTGACGCGGGGTCGTCGACGCACTCGTCTCCGGCCTGCTCGAGCAGCGCACCGAGGCGCGCGCGGCCAAGGACTTCGCCGCCGCCGACGCCATCCGCGACCGCCTGAAGGCGGCCGGCATCGAGATCGAAGACACCCCGACGGGCCCGAAGTGGTCCATCGGAGAAGGAAGCTGTCGTGCCAGGCAATTCGCAACGCAAGGGCGCCATCCGCAAGTCCTCCAAGGGCCCGACCGTGGGCTCCGGGGGCCGGGTCAAGCGCGGCCTCGAGGGCAAGGGTCCGACGCCGAAGGCCAAGGACCGCCCCAACCACAAGGTCTACAAGCAGCGGCAGAAGGAGGAGCGCGCCGCGGCCTCCCGGCCGAAGCGGCGTACCGGCTCGACCGACGCCGAGTGGGTGGCCGGCCGCAACTCCGTCGTCGAGGCGCTCCGGGCGGGCATCCCCGTCAACGGCGTCTACGTCGCCGAGGGTGCCGAGCGCGACGGCCGGCTGCGTGAGGCGTTCAAGCTGGCCGCCGAGCAGGGGATCAGCCTGCTCGAGGTGACCAAGAACGAGCTGGACCGGATGACCTCCGGCGCCGTGCACCAGGGGCTCGCCGCGCGGATCCCGTCGTACGAGTACGCCCATGCCGACGACCTGCTCGACCGTGCCGCTGAGCAGGGTGAGAAGCCCCTGATCGTCGTCCTCGACTCGGTCACCGACCCGCGCAACCTCGGCGCCGTCGTCCGCAGCGCCGCCGGGTTCGGCGCGCACGGCGTGGTCATCCCCGAGCGCCGCGCGGCCGGCATGACCGCCTCGGCCTGGAAGACCAGCGCCGGTGCGGCCGCCCGGATCCCGGTCGCGCAGACGGTCAACCTGGTCCGCCAGCTCAAGACGTACCAGGACGCCGGCTGCATGGTGATCGGACTCGCTGCCGACGGCGACATCGAGCTGCCCGACCTCGACCTCGCCGACGGCCCGCTCGTGGTCGTCGTCGGCTCCGAGGGCAAGGGCCTGTCCCGCCTGGTCGCCGAGACCTGCGACCAGCTCGTCTCGATCCCGATGGCCAACCAGGTCGAGTCGCTCAACGCCGGCGTCGCCGCCAGCGTCACCCTCTATGCCATCGCCCGAGCCCGCGCCTGACCTCGAGTCCCCGAAGCCCCGGCGTGCCGGGGTGATCACCCGCGGCCGCGTGCTGCGGGTGCTGGCCCTGGTCGTCGTCTGGGCCGTCGTGTCGGTCGCCGTCGCCCTGGCGCTGTTCCTGAACAGCAGCCGCACCGTCGTGCTGGCCAGCCACGACGCGAAGCTCCGGCCGACGCTCGACGGCTACGTCGTCCTGCACACCGGCCCGGTCCTCCCCGACCTCCGCCTGGACAGCGGCGCCCCGATCGGCGTCGACGTCGACCCTCGGCAAGACGAACGCGACCAGCACCGAGGAGCTGGTCCAGCGGTACGCCTACATCGCCAGCCAGCCCGAGGGCCAGATCGCCAAGGTCGAGCGCTCGATCTTCGGCATGGCCGCCGCGGCGGCGCTGCGGGGTGCGGCGATCGGCCTGGTCCCCGTCGCGATCTGGCTGGCGCTGGGGCGCGGCACGGCGACGGGAGCTGGCCGGCCGCGTCCGCGGCAGGGGCGCCATCGTCGTCGGGGTGGTGCTGGTGCTGCTCGCCGTCGCGGTGTGGCAGCCCTGGCGCGGCCGGGAGCCCACCGTCGCCGGCGCGGCCGCGTGGACGTCGCTCGCCGCCTTCCTCGGCCCCGGGGTGCCGGTGCCCGAGCAGGCCGAGGACCTCCAGGTCCGGACCGACGTGACCACGTCCGGCAGCCGGCGGCTGATCCAGAGCGCCGTGGACACCTACGACAAGAGCCGGGAGTTCTACGACACCGCCCGCGACGCCGCGGCCGGGCTCGTCCTGCACGAGCCCGAGGAGGGCGAGACCGTCGTCGCGCTGGTCTCCGACCGGCACGACAACATCGGCATGGACGAGGTGGCCCGGGCGATCGCCGACGCGGGCGGCGCGACCGCCGTCTTCGACGCCGGCGACGACACCTCGACCGGCGAGCGCTGGGAGGCGTTCAGCCTGGACTCCGTGGCCAAGGCGTTCGAGGAGTACGACCGGTGGGGCGTGGCCGGCAACCACGACCACGGCCCGTTCGTGGCCGACTACCTCTCCGACCTCGGCTGGACCATGCTCGACGGCGAGGTGGTCGAGGGTCCGGGCGGCAGCACCCTGCTCGGCGTCGACGACCCGCGCTCGAGCGGGCTCGGCAACTGGCGGGACGAGAGCGGCCTGTCCTTCGACGAGGTCGGCACCCGGCTTGCCGACGTCGCCTGCGAGTCCGAGGAGCGGGTCTCGACGATCCTGGTCCACGACGCGAACCTCGCCGACGAGGCGCTGGAGCGTGGCTGCGTCGACCTCGTCGTCGGCGGCCACCTGCACGTCCAGGAGGGGCCGACCCGGGTCACCGGCGAGAACGGCCAGGCCGGCTACTCCTACACGACCGGCACGACCGGCGGGGCGGCGTACGCCATCGCGATCGGCAGCAAGCCCCGCCGCGAGGCGACGGTGACCCTGCTGACCTACCGCGACGGCCGACCGGTCGGCCTGCAGCCGGTGGTGCTGCAGACCGACGGGGTGTTCGAGGTCGAGGAGTACCAGGAGCTGCTGCTCAGCGAGTGACGCCCTCGCGCTCGGCGGGCCGCGCCGGCACCCGCAGGAAGCGACGGCCGTACCGCGTCGGACCCCAGGGCTTGTACACCGACAGCCAGGCCGCGAACAGCAGCAGCGCGGTCGACACGATCGGCGGGAAGATCATGTTCGTGCTGACCTCCGAGAGCCGGTCGGGCAGCGTCGGGTCGACCGTCGCGACCTCGGTCGCGGCGTCGCCGAGGGTGGGCCGCAGCGCCACCAGCACCAGCGTGGTCAGCACCAGGCTGATCACCAGCTTCGTCGCCACCCACCAGTAGCGCACCAGCCCGAACCGCGTGCCCAGGCCCAGGGTCACGCCCGTTGCCAGGGACAGCAGCCCGAGGGTCAGCAGCAGGGGCACGCAGAACATCGCCAGCGCGCCGTACGTCGTGGCGACGGTCTGCGGGTCGTCCGAGGCCAGCCCACGGAACGACAGCACCCCCATCACCAGGTCGACCCCGATCCAGCTCACCGAGCTGAGCACGTGGGTCAGCAGCACGAACTTCCGCATCTCCCGAGTCATGGCACCACCCTGCGCCCATGGTGCCGCTCGGCGCATCGGGGATCACCCGGAGAGCGCCCTGCACATCTCACGGGGGTTTCGAGGCTCAGGCGTTGCACGCCTTCGCACCTCAACCACCGGTGGTTGAGGTGCGAGGAGCGCCAGCGACGAGCCTCGAAACCCCGGAAGAGAGGCAGGGCGTCGAACGACCTACAGTGACGATGTGCCCACGACCGTCGACCGACTGCTGCCCACCGAGGACGCCGAGGCGCTGCTCGGGCTGACCCGCGACATCGCCGCCAAGGAGCTGGCGCCGCAGGTGGCGGAGATGGAGGAGAAGGCGGCGTTCCCCGAGGAGGCCTACCGGCTGCTCGGGAGGTCCGGACTGCTCAGCCTGCCGTTCGCGGAGGAGTACGGCGGCGGTGCGCAGCCCTACGAGGTCTACCTCCAGGTCGTCGAGGAGATCGCGACCGCGTGGCCGAGCGTGGCGGTCGGCACCAGCGTCCACTCGCTCACCGCCAACGTGGTCGCCGCCAACGCCACCGAGGAGCAGTGCGCCGAATGGCTGCCGAAGATGCTCGCCGGCGACTGGCTCGGCGCCTACTGCCTGTCCGAGCCGCAGGCCGGCTCCGACGTCAGCGCGATCCGCACCAAGGCGGTCGCCGACGGTGAGGAGTACGTCGTCACCGGCACCAAGCAGTGGATCAGCAACGGCTCGTGCGCCGACTACTACATCCTGTTCGCCCGGACGTCCGAGGACCCCCGCCGCGGTCTGTCCGCGTTCATCGTCCCGGCCGACACCGAGGGCATGAGCTTCGGAGCGCCGGAGAAGAAGATGGGCCTGGCCTGCGACGTCACCACCCAGGTCATCTTCGACGGCGCCCGGATCCCCGCCGCCCAGCGGATCAGTGACGAGGGCGCGGGCATGAAGGTCGCGCTCTCCGCCCTGGACGCCGGCCGGCTCGGGATCGCAGCCGTCGCCACCGGGATCGCCCAGGCCGCGCTCGCGCACGCGGTCGAGTACGCCGGCGAGCGGGAGCAGTTCGGCCAGAAGATCGGCGACTTCCAGGGCCTCCAGTTCCTGCTCGCCGACATGGGCGCGGACGTCGAGCGGGCGCGGGCGACGTACCTGCACGCCGCCCGGCTCAAGGACTCCGGCCGCCCGTTCTCGCGCCAGGCCAGCATCGCCAAGCTCACCGCGACCGACGCCGCCATGCGGGTGACGACGGACGCCGTGCAGGTGCTGGGCGGCAACGGCTACACCCGCGAGTACCCCGTCGAGCGGCTGTTCCGCGACGCCAAGGTGACCCAGATCTTCGAGGGCACCAACCAGATCCAGCGGATGGTGATCGGGCGCGACCTGCTGCGGTCGAAATCCGCCGTGTTACATGCGTCACCTTCGGCCGGTTGCTTCGTTGTGAACTAGTACGTGTTCTAGTTCCGCGGAGGGAACCATGGCTCAGGTACGTCCGAAACGGCCTGCCAACGGGAGGCTCCGCGCGCTCGCGCTGGCCGCCATGGCGGCCACGCTCGCACTCGCGCTCGCCGCGTGCGGCTCGCAGCTGGACCCCGACACGGTGGCGGCTGCGCAGGGCACCGACGGCTCCCTGGCGCCGGACGGCACGGTCGCCGGTGGCACCGACCCGGGCGCGGCGGCGGGCGGCGCCGGAGCGGGCACGGGCGACAGCACCGGCGAAGGTGGGACCACGACCGACAGTGGGGGCGGCACCGGTGGCGGAGGCACCCAGGGGACGGGGGGCAACTCCGCCACCGGCGGCACCAAGGCGGGCAGCTGCGCGGGCTTCAAGAACCAGACCGGCATCACCGACTCGAAGATCACGCTGGCCAACATCTCCGACATCTCCGGCCCGGTGCCCGGCATCTTCGAGTCCGCGCAGGAGGCGACCCGCGCCTACGCGGCGTACTTCAACTCGAGCAACGACCTCTGCGGCCGCAAGCTCGACGTGGTGCTGCTCGACTCCCGGGCCGACTCCGGCGCCGACCAGCAGGCCTACACGAAGGCCTGCGACGAGGCGTTCGCCGCAGTCGGCTCGATGTCGGCGTTCGACGCCGGCGGCGCAGCCACGGCCGAGCAGTGCGGGATCCCCGACATCCGCTCGACCGCGGTCAACCCCGAGCGCAACGACTGCTCGACCTGCTTCGCCGCGCAGGCGATCGACCCGGGCGACATCCCGAGCGCGGTGCACAAGTACTTCCTCAAGAACGAGCACGACGCCACCCAGAAGGCCGCGATGCTCTACATCAACGCGGGCGCCGCACCGGTCAACGCCAAGGCGTTCGCCGAGGCCGCCGAGAAGAACGGCTGGAACGAGATCTACGTCGAGGGCATCGCCGTCTCGGAGTTCAACTACGCGCCGTACGTCCAGGAGATGAAGGAGGAGGGCGTCGAGCTGGTCCAGTACGTCGGCCCCTACCAGAACTCGGTCAAGATCCAGCAGGCCATGCAGCAGCAGGGCTTCGACCCGGAGGTCTACCTGCAGGACGCCACGATCTACGACAGCCGGTACGTCGAGCAGGCCGGCGAGGAGGGCGACGGCAGCTACGTCTACATGAACAACCAGATGTTCGAGCGCACCAACATCGAGGAGATGGCGCTCTACCAGTCCTGGTTGCAGCAGGTGAAGCCCGGCGCCACGCCCACGTTCTTCGGCCTCTACGCCTGGTCGGCGACCCGGCTCTTCGTCGAGCAGGCGGTCGCGCTCGGCGGCAGGCTCGACCGCAAGACCCTGGTCGCGGCCATGAGCAAGGTCAACAACTGGACCGGCAACGGGCTGCATGCCCCGATGCACGTCGGCCCCAAGGAGACCGCCGAGTGCACGATGATCATCCAGCTCAACAACGGCAAGTGGAGCCAGAAGTCCCCGGGCAGCTCGTTCACCTGCGGACCCACGACGGCGACGGAGTGACCCTGTGACCTCGCTGCTGTCGTTCACCATCCTCGGCCTCTTCACCGGGGCGGCGTACGCCATCGCGGCCAGCGGCCTGGTCCTGACCTACACGACCACCCGCGTCTTCAACATCGCCCACGGCGCCTTCGGCATGGTGATGGCCTTCGTGTTCTGGGACTTCAGCCAGCGCCAGGGCCTGCCGATGTGGCTGTCCCTGATCCTGGTGCTCGGCGTCGTCGCGCCCGGGCACCGGCTGGCTGGTGCAGCGCTACGTCACCCGCGGCCTCGGTGAGGGACCGGTCAGCGTCTCGCTCGTCGTCACCGTCGGCCTGTTCGTCGGACTGATCGGGCTCGCGCAGCAGATCTGGCCGCCGGCGCCGCGCACCATCCCGTTCTTCATGCCCGACAGCGGTCTGGAGATCGGCGGCACCTACGTCCCGGCCCACCAGCTGATCACGATCGCCCTGTCGGCCGTGGTCGCGGTCGGCCTCTACGCCCTGCTCAACCGGACCCGGATGGGCACCGCGATGCGCGCGTCGGTCGACAACCCCGACCTGCTCCGCCTGTTCGGCGGCAAGCCGTCGCAGGTGGCCGCCCTCTCCTGGGCGATCGGCATCGCGCTCGGCGCGCTGGCCGGCATCCTGCTCACGCCGGTCATCGGTCTCGACTACTTCAACCTCACCCTGCTGGTCATCAACGCGTACGCCGCCGCGATGCTCGGCCGGCTCAAGAGCCTGCCGCTGACCTTCGCCGGCGCGATGGGCCTCGGCATCCTCCAGTCGTACGCCGTGGCCTACCTGCCGACCGACGGCAACCTGGCCGGGATCCGGGCGGTCGTCCCGGCGCTGTTCCTGTTCGCCGTGATCGTGCTGATGCCGCAGGCGCAGCTGCGCGTCGGGCAGGTCAAGGGCATCGTCTCCGCGCCGCTGCCGTCGATCCGGGCGTCGCTGGGCTGGGGCGGCGGGCTGCTGTTCCTGGTCCTGCTGAT
The DNA here is from genome assembly GCA_963803235.1 of uncultured Actinomycetota bacterium. Taxonomy (GTDB): domain Bacteria; phylum Actinomycetota; class Actinomycetes; order Propionibacteriales; family Nocardioidaceae; genus Nocardioides. The sequence goes on along the minus strand of CAWDLL010000005.1, from coordinate 113,671 downwards.
GTCGATCTCGTTCTCCAACGCCAACCTGCTGCTCGTCGGCACCGCCGCGACGTACGCCATGGTGATGCTGTCGCTGGTGCTGCTGACCGGCTACGGCGGGCACGTCTCGCTGGCGCAGTTCACGTTCGCCGGCGTCGGCGCTCTGACCTACGCCAAGCTCGACCAGCCCAACCTCTACGGGCTTTGCATCGCGGCCCTCGTCGCCGCCGTCGCCGGCGCGTTGGTAGCGCTGCCCGTGCTGCGGCTGACCGGGCTCTACCTCGCGCTGTCCACGCTGGCCTTCGGGCTGCTGATGGACCAGATGGTCTTCCAGTCGTCGTTCGGCTTCGGGTTCAACGGCACGTTGCAGGCCGAACGCCTGTCCGCTGCTGGGGATCTCGGTCGACTCGACCGGTGCCTACGTGCTGGTGATGTGCGGGTTCTTCGTGCTGATGGGCTTCGCGCTGCTCCTGCTGCGCGGTGGCGTGCTCGGCCGCGTGCTGATCGCCATGCGCGACAGCCCGGCGGCCTGCGGCACGCTCGGACTGGACATGCGCTGGTTCCGGGTCGGGCTGTTCGGGCTCACCGCCGGCATGGCCGGGCTCGCCGGCGCGCTCTTCGCGGGCCTCCGCGGCACCATCGGCGCGACCGACTTCCAGCTGCTCGCCAGCCTCCCGCTCCTCCTGCTCGCGGTCGTCTTCGGCGTCACCTCGGTGACCGGTGCCGCGCTCGGCGGCGTCGGGCTGATGCTGCTCCCGGTGCTCCAGAGCTACCGGCCCGAGCTGGCCGGCCTGATGTTCGCGGTGCATCGGGTTCGGCGCGGTCGCGCTCGGCCGCGACCCCAACGGGCTGTCCAACCTGCTGTTCGGGCTGGGCCGGCGGAGCTGGACCCAGTTCGCGCCCAGGCTCCCCGGACCAGCTGCCGCTGCGCCGCGAGGACTCGGCGTACGACGAGCCGGGGGAGGTGCCCGCGCATGCCGCTTCTTGAGGTCGACGACGTCGTCGTCCAGTTCGGTGGCGTGACCGCCGTCAACCACGCCCGGTTCGCCGCCGACGCGGGCAAGATCACCGGCCTGATCGGGCCGAACGGCGCCGGCAAGACCACCTGCTTCAACGTGATCTCCGGGCTCCAGAAGCCCACCCGGGGCCGGGTCCGGTTCGACGGCCGCGACATCACCCGCACCCCGGTGCACCGGCGGTCCCGACGCGGGATGGCGCGCACGTTCCAGCGGCTGGAGGCGTTCGGGTCGCTGACGGTGCGCGAGAACGTCCGGGTCGCCCTCGACATCCACCGCGGGATCGCCGGGCTGGTGCGGCCGGTCGCCGCCAACATCGACCTCCTGCTCGACCAGGTCGGGATCGCGGCGTACGCCGACGAGCGCGCCGACTCGATCCCCACCGGCACCGCCCGGCTGCTCGAGCTGGCCCGCTGCCTGGCCGGCGACCCGAAGCTGCTGCTGCTCGACGAGCCGTCCTCCGGGCTGGACGAGTCCGAGACCGACTCCTTCGGCGAGCTGCTGGCGCGCCTGGCCAGCGAGGGCCGCGGGATCCTGATGGTCGAGCACGACATGGACCTGGTGATGACCGTGTGCGACAGCATCCACGTGCTCGACTTCGGCGAGGTGATCGCCTCGGGCAGCCCGCCGGACGTGCGGGCCGATGCGCGGGTGCAGAAGGCCTACCTCGGCTACGCCGCCGACGAGGACGAGACCCGGACCGACCTGCCCCGGGTCGACGCCGACCTCACCCAGGAGTTCGCGCCCCTGGTCGAGGGAGGCGCGCGATGAGCGTCCCGATGCTCGACGTGGTCGACGTGCACGCGGCGTACGGCCGGATCGAGGTGCTCCGCGGCGTCACCCTCAGCGTCCCGAAGGGCGCGGTGATGGCGCTGCTCGGCCCGAACGGCGCCGGCAAGAGCACCCTGGTCAAGGTCATCTCGGGGCAGAAGAAGCAGACCGCCGGCGACGTCCACCTCGGCGGCGTGCACGTGCAGGGCGCCGACCCCGAGGCGCTGGCCCGGCTCGGGCTGTGCACGGTGCCGGAGGGCCGGTCGGTGTTCCCGAACCTCACCGTCCAGGAGAACCTCACGCTCATGTCGTACGCCGGGGTCCCGGCGTCGGCGGTCCTGGACACCGCCTTCTCCTACTTCCCGAAGCTGCACCAGCGGCGGACCCAGCTCGCCGGCACGCTCTCGGGCGGGGAGCAGCAGATGCTGGCGATGTCGCGCGCGCTCGCGTCCGACCCGGCACTGCTGCTCCTCGACGAGCTCTCCATGGGGCTGGCGCCGCTGATCGTCGACGAGCTCTACGAGACCGTCGCCGAGATCGCCGCCAGCGGCGTGACGATCCTGTGCATCGAGCAGTTCGCCCGGACCGCGCTCCGGGTCGCCGACTACGCGGCGGTGATGGACGGTGGCCGGGTCGTGGCCACCGGAGAGCCCGCCGAGATCCTGGCCACCATGTCCGACGTCATCCTCGGAGGAGCCGCATGAAGCGCATTGTCATCCCCGTTCTCGCCGCCGGGCCTCACCGGCGCTGGTGCTCCCCTGGTCGAGCGCCAGCGCGGGGGAGGAGCCGGCGTTCAGCGGCTACAACAGCTCCGCGTGGGCGGCGCCGGTGAAGATCGAGTTCTACGAGCCGACGATCCCGATCCCGGCCGACCCGCAGCTCGAGGTCGAGATGGCCTACACCCGGGTCGAGGCCGAGACCGGCCTCGGTCGCGGCCGCGGCAGCTGGCTGTGGCCGGGCGACCCGGTCGGCGAGGGCGCGAAGACCTTCGTCGAGCAGCTCGGGCTGCCGGAGGAGCTCGGCGAGCGCGGCTACCCGGTGCAGGTGAACTCGACGTACCCGACCGGGCCGGAGTCCCAGGCCGACGAGCCGTTCCCCGGCACGATCATGCGGACCGTCTGCCGACGCGGAGGAGATCGTCGCGCAGGTCGGCTTCTCCCCGGACGGCAAGGCGCAGGAGCCCGGCGAGGGCGGCGACGGCGGCGGTGACGCCGGGCGCCCCCGGCCTGCCCGAGGTGCCCGGCCTGCCGACCGACCAGCTCGAGGACTTCGGCGACGCGATCACCGGCTCGGCGACCGCCGCCGAGGAGCCCGAGCCCGACCCGTCCGGCGGGGCGCCGGGCATGCCGGAGGAGCTCGCCGCCCTGGTCGACTTCACCGGCTACACCTCGACCAGCGCCGCCGAGACCGGCGCCGACCTGGTCACGACGACCTCCCGCTCGGCCGTGGGCGACGTGTCGATCGCCGGCGGCGTGGTCACGATCCAGGGCGTGCACACCCGGATGGTCACCGCGAGCGACGGCACGACGGCGACCGCGAAGGGCAGCCAGCCAGCTCGGCACGATGACCATCGCCGGCAACGCGTTCAGCATCGGCCCGGACGGCATCGAGGCCGCCGGCCAGCAGGCACCCGATCCCCGGTCTCCCCGACGACCCGGCCAAGGCGCTCGGCCGAGCTCGGCATCCAGCTGACCGTGCCGAAGGCGCAGCTCGACCGGAGCGGCGACGCGTCCAGCGGCCTGGTGCAGGGACTGCGGATCGACATCGACACCGACCGGCTGCACAGCGAGCTCGGCGCGCTCCCGCTCGGCGACATCATCGGCGCGCATCCCCGACGAGGCCAAGGAGCTGAAGAACCTGCTCAGCGCCGCCACGGGCCTGTCCCCGCGGATCGTGGTCACCCTCGGCAACTCCGGCACCGCCATCGACACGGTCCAGGCCATCGAGATCCCGGACACCCCGGTCGTGCCCAGCGACGACGGCGGATCCGACACCGGCGCCGCGGGCGGTGGCGCGGGGGCGGCGGGCGACGTACCTCCGGCCGAGGCGCCCGGCGCTCCTGCCGACCCCGGCACGGCGCCCGCGGCCGACGGCGACCTCACCGGCGCCGCGCCGATGGGCTCCGGCCTGCCTCCGCTGAACAGCGTCCCCGGCGCGCTCACCGTCGGCGGCATCGCCCTGGCGGCCGCCGCCGGCACCTGGCTCCGCAAGATCGGCCTGGTCGCCCTCGGCGGCACCGGCTCCTGCCCGCACGGCCTCGACAGCGGCCTGCCCGACCTCCGAAAGGCCTGACCATGACCACCGTCAGCACCACCTCCGGCGCTGGGCTTCCCCGGGCGGCGTCACGCACGTCGTCCGGGGCCGCGCCGCTCAAGGACAACTACTTCCGGATCCTCCAGCTCGTGCTGTTCTGGGCGGGCGCTGTGCTGCTGCCGCTCGGCCTGGTCGTGATCATCCTGGGCTGGTACGGCGCCGCCAACACGCCGTACCAGTACGACCAGCTCTCCTACCTCGTCTCCGGCGGCCTGCTCGGCCTCGGGCTGACCTTCTGCGGCGGTTTCCTGTACTTCGGGGCCTGGCTGGCCCGGATCGCCTCCGACCAGCGGGAGTCCGCCAAGCGGCTGGCCGACACCCTGCTCGTGCTCGCCGACGTCACCTCGCGGTCCGCGTCCATCCGCGACACCGCGCCGGCCAGGTCGACGTCTCCGCCATCCCGGTGACCGCCGGCGAGGGCACCACCCTGCACCGCCGCGACTGCCCGCTCGTCGCCCAGCGCGACGACCTGCGCGCGGTCGGCGAGAACAACGCCCACCTCACTCCGTGCCGGGTGTGCCGGCCCTGACGGAATACCCGGGGCCCGCTGTCCGTTGGGATCGGCAGCCGGTTCGGATCATGCCCCCGGGCCTCACCTTTAGCCGCTGAGAGCGGCGCTTCGCCGAGAGGCGGCTGATGGGCCGGCGAGCACGACGCACAGCCACCCACTGGGGTAAGCCCCCAGGCGGTGGCTGTTTGCGTTGAACGAACGTTTGTTCAACCTGTGAAACGGGTGGCGGTGGTAGTCCGCCGGTCAGGGGTTCCGGTCGTTCGATCGTGCGGCGGCGACGGACAGCGCCAGGCACAGGACGACCATGCCGAGACCGGACAGGAGTGCCCAGCCCGGGCCCGCCATGAGGAACCAGAGCAGGATCGGTACCGCGAAGAACGCCGGCAGGTGCTGCCAGGCGCCGAGGGTACGCCACGGCCGCCTCCGCTGCCGCGGGGGATCGCTCCGACGGCTAGACCTCCTCGCCGAGCACCGCCCCGGTCTCGGGGATGGCCGCGACCGCCTCCTCGGGCTTCTGGCTGAGCTCGAACGCGAAGTAGTCGCGGGCGGTGTCGAAGATGTCGACCTCGTGGCCGGCCCGCTCGGAGAGGTACCACCGGTGGGTCAGGATCTCGTGGTAGATCTCGGCCGGCTCCAGCTTGCCCCGCGCCTCCGGCGGCACCATGGCCATGATCGGCTCGTAGAACTCCGTCAGCCACCGGTTCGCGACCAGCGACCGGTCCTCGCGGCCGAGGTCGTTGTGGGCGGTGTACGCCGCGATGTCGTTGAGCAGCCGCCGGGCCTGGGCGTCCTCGACGTGCAGCCCGGTCAGCGCCTGCAGCTCGCGCTGGTGGTGGCCGAGCTCGACCACCTTGGGCTGGATCCGCACCTGGTCGCCGTCGAAGTCGGTGACGATGTCGAGCTCGTCGACGTCGAAGCCGAGGTCGTTGAGCCGCTCGATCCGCTGCTCGATCCGCCACATCTCGGCCGCCGAGAACTCCTCCTCGGCGGTCAGCTCGGACCACAGCGCGTCGTACCGCTCGGCCAGCAGCTCGATGAACTCGTGCGCCTGCACCTGGTCGTCGAGCGAGTCGCTGGCCTGGAGGTCGAGCAGCTCGGCGAAGACGTTCTCGCAGCCGACGGTGATGTCGTACTCCCGCATGCTGGCCGACAGGTTGGGCTTGAGCTCGCCGGTCTCCGCGTCGACGAGGTACGCCGCGAAGCCGCCCGCGCTGCGGCGGAACAGCACGTTCGACAGGGACACGTCGCCCCAGTAGAAGTCGGCCAGGTGCAGCCGGACGAGCAGCACGACGAGCGCGTCGATCAGCGACGGCAGGTTCTCGGCCTTGAGCCCGTGCGAGAACAGGCTGCGGTAGGGCAGCGAGAACCGCAGGTGCTCGGTCATCAGCGCGGCCGGCAGCTCCTCGCCGTCGTCGTCGACCCGGCCGGTGACCACGCCCTGCGGCACGACAGCCGGGCAGCCCCATCCGGTGCAGGTCGCGGAGCAGGCGGTACTCGCGGAAAGCGATCTCCTCGACGGTCTCCTTCACGGCGTACGTGCGCTCGTGGAGCCGGATGATCCGCACCACGTGCCGGGAGAGCCCGCGCGGCAGGGGGACGACGTAGTCGTCGGTCCACTCCTCCAGCGGAGTGTCCCAGGGCAGCGACACGATCGCCGGATCCGGGCGGCTCGCCACGATCCGCAGGGCCATGACTAGAGGCTAGTGGTCCGGACGGATCCTGGCGTCACGGCTCCAGGTAGACCGGACCCGGGCCGGCGACCGCCGCGACGTCGCCGGGGTTGCGCAGGGCGCAGGTGCGCAGGCTGAGGCAGCCGCAGCCGATGCAGCTGTCGAGCTGGTCGCGCAGCAGCTCGATCCGGCGGATCTGGTCGTCCAGCCGCGGCCGCCAGGTCCGGCTGAGGCGGGTCCAGTCGGCCTTCGTCGGGGTGCGCCCCTCGGGCAGGGTGGCCATGCGCCTCGGCGACCTCGTCGAGGCTGAGGCCGACCCGCTGGGCGGTGCGGATGAACGCGATCCGCCGCAGCTCGGCCTGCTCGTAGCGGCGCTGGTTGCCCGTCGTACGCCGCGAACGGACCAGGCCGCGGGACTCGTAGAAGCGGATGGCGGAGGTGGCCACGCCCGCGCGCTCGGCGAGCTGGCCGATGGTCAGCTGGGGCACGCCACCCAGCATCCCTTGACTTCAAGTGAACTTCAAGTTGGAGCATCGTGGGCATGAGCCAGATCCAACGCCTGATGCGCCTGATGACCGGCGACGAGAAGCACGACGCCGCGGCCACGTCGACGCTCGACGTGATCCGCGTCCTCTACGAAGGCGTTCTCGACGTGTCCCCCGAGACCATCGGGGACCCGCGGCGCGACCGGTTCTACCTGTCCAAGGGGCACGGGCCGATGGCCTACTACGCCGTGCTCGCCGACCGGGGCTTCTTCCCGGAGGCCTGGCTGGCCGACTGGACGGCGTGGGACTCGCCGCTCGGCTTCCACCCGGACCGCAACCTGGTCCCGGGCGTCGAGATCTCCTCGGGGTCGCTCGGCCACGGCCTGCCGCTCGCGGTCGGCACCGCGCTCGGCCTGCGTGCGCAGGGGATCGACGCTCGGGTCGTCGTCCTGGTGGGCGACGCCGAGCTCGACGAGGGCAGCAACCACGAGGCGCTCGAGCTGGCGGCGGCACTCGCCCTCGACGCGCTGACCGTGGTCGTCGTCGACAACCGGTCGTCGTCGTACGCCGTGCCCGGCCGGATCGAGCAGCGGTTCCTGGTCGAGGGCTGGGACGCCGTCGCGGTCGACGGCCGCGACCACGACCAGCTCGAGAAGGCCCTGACGCACCGGCCGGTCGGCCGGCCGAACGTCGTCGTCGCGGAGGTGGAGGCCCGATGAACCCCAGGATCCAGTTCGCCCGCACCGCCGTCGACCTGGTCGAGACCGACCTCTCCGTGGCGCTCGTGTACGCCGAGATCTCCGGCCAGTTCTTCGGCGAGATCGAGCGGCAGCACCCGGACCGGGTGGTCAACGTCGGCATCCGCGAGCAGCTGCTCGTCAACGTCGGCGCGGGGATGGCGCTGACCGGGATGCGCCCGATCGTGCACACCTTCGGCTCGTTCCTCGTCGAGCGCGCCTTCGAGCAGGTCAAGCTCGGCTTCGGCCACCAGGACGTCGGGGGAGTCCTGGTGGGCGGGCTCGGGTCGTTCGACAGCGCCGGCATGGGCCGCACCCACCAGACGACCGGCGACGTCGCTCTGCTGGACACCATCCCCGGCGCGCAGATCCATGCGCCGTCCACGTCCACCGAGGTCGATGCCGTGCTGCGGCGCACGGTCGCGGCCGACGGGCTGCACTACGTGCGCGTGGTCGGCCAGACCAACTCCGCGTCCTTCCCCGGCACCGGCTTCCACGTCGTACGCCGCGGCGCGGGCGCCACGGTCCTCGCGCTCGGGCCGGTGCTCGACGCGGTCCTGGCGGCGACCGAGGGGCTGGACGTGACCGTCCTCTACGCCCACACGGTCCGGCCGTTCGACGCCCGCGGCCTGCGTGAGGTGCTCGCGACGCCGGACGTCGTGCTCGTCGAGCCCTGGCTGGCCGGCACCTCCGCGCACGTGGTCGCCGACGCCCTGCGCGACGTACCCCACCGGCTGCTGTCGCTCGGTGTCGGTCGCGAGGAGCTGCGCCGCTACGGCTCCCCGGCCGACCACGTCCGCGCCCACGGCCTCGACGCCGCCGGCCTCCGCCGCTCGCTGGACGGGTTCCTCGCCGCTGCCGCGTGAGGTCTCGACAAGCTCGACCGACGTCGGTCGAGCTTGTCGAGACCCGTGCGGCGGGTGCGTGATTCCTCGCCGGCGCTGCTCGCCAACTAGCATGTGGCCGCGCTCCGGTCCGCCGGGGCGAGGCCGGTGTAGCTCAGTTGGTAGAGCGTTCGCCTTGTAAGCGAAATGTCGCGGGTTCGACTCCTGTCACCGGCTCCGGGCTATCTCTCGGTCCTGAACGACGGCGCGACCGGGTGCGGGCCCCACCACGAGCCGCCCTCGTCGTTCCACTGGTCATGGGGGTCGACGTCCTCGGATTCATGCACGGTCTCCAGGATCGATGCGGCCGAGTGGGCGTTGCCCGGCGTGGCCGCCGCCAAGAGGGCCTCCTCGCCCTGGCCGGCCGACAGGTCCGCCGGGACCACGAGCAGGCGTAGCAACCGGTGGTCGGTCAGGGTGAGGTCGACCACGTGCCTGTCGTCGTGCGGGAACGCCTTGACCACCACGTGGCCGGTCGCCGCCCGGACCCGGTCAGGGGGCTCGTCCCAGTCGGGCGGGGACACCAGCGCGCGCGAGACCCTGCCCACCTCCGGCGGGAAGTGGTCCACCAGGTCGGCCAGCTCGACGGTGAGGTCGCGACTCTGTGGCCACCACCCACCGTCGAGCCGCGTCCGGCCCGTTGGGTCGGCCATCAGAAGCCGCAACGGGCTGCGCGTGGGAAGGGTGGGAACGTTCGACGTCGGCAAGACGTCCGCCTCTCGGGCGACCTCAAGGTCTCCGGCCGGAGACGGCCTCGTGGTCGATACGGTCGAAGGTACACCGGCGCCCGTCGCTCGATCAGGCAGCGGCCGCCGGCGCCGTCAGCCCCACGACGTGCCAGGCCCGGCCGCGATGGCGGTAGCCGACCTCGAGCCCGCCGGCACTCGCGGCCTCGGTCATGGCCTTCGGGTCATGGATGAACGTGCGGAACGTGTTGCCGCGGATCCGGAAGAGCAGGTTCTCGCTGGCCATGAGGAAGCGGCTGACCGGGTTGCGCGGCGGGTGGGAGTAGACGAGCAGGCGGTTCGCGTGCGCCGCCGCCGTGCCGAGCAGGCGCTCGTAGTCGGGGTAGCAGCACACGACCCGGTGCAGCAGCACGATGTCGTGCGGCTCGACCGCGTCCGGGCTTGCGGCCAGGTCGAGCTGGCGACGGGTCATCCGGTCGGCCACTCCGGCCTCGTTCGCCAGCGCGGCGGCATCGGCCTCGTAGGAGTCGACGAGCTCGAGGTTGGTGGTCCGGCCGGCACCGCGTTGCAGCAGCTCGAGCTGGAGCGCGCCGACCCCGCCGCCGATCTCCAGCACGCTGGCGCCCTCGACGCCCTGTGGCCGTGAGGAAGTCGAGCATCCGGGACGCCGTCCGGTCCAGGCCGCGGCGGCGGTACCGCCGCGCGAGGTGGCGCGAGAACCGCTGCGCCGAACAGCGCGCCGTACCCGCTGGAGTCGCAGCAGCCGTCCATGACGCCGAGTATCGCGCACCTTGCGAGCGCGTGTGACCCGTGGCACAGTGTGGCACTGAGTGTCTTCACGACTGCACCAATGCGGCACTCAGTGACCAATCTCGGGAGGTCCTCCATGAACATGCCGACCAGCCATGCCGGCGACCGGCTCCACGCCATCGCCAGCCGCAAGGCAGCGCTGCACCTGATGCCGGTGCTGATGCTGATCTACTTCATGGCCTTCATCGACCGCACCAACGTCGGGCTGGCCAAGACGTCCCTCGAGGCCGACGTCGGGATCGGCGCCGCGGCGTACGGCCTGGGCGCCGGGATCTTCTTCCTCAGCTACGCGCTGCTCGAGGTGCCGAGCAACCTGGTCATGCACAAGGTCGGGCCGCGCCGGTGGATCGCGCGGATCGCCGTCACCTGGGGCGCGCTGTGCGCCGCGATGATGTTCGTGCAGGGCGAGACCTCGTTCTACGTGCTGCGCTTCCTGCTCGGCGCGGCCGAGGCCGGCCTCTATCCCGCGCTGATGTACATCGTGACCGTCTGGTTCGCGCAGTCGCAGCGGGTGACGATGGTGGGCGTCATCTACCTCGCCGTGTGCGTGGCGCTCGTTCTCGGCGGGCCGATCGGCGGTGCCCTGATGGAGCTCGCCGGCGCCGGCGACATGCACGGCTGGCAGTGGATGTTCCTGGTCGAGGGCAGCGTGACCGTCCTCCTCGGCTTCGGCATCCTGAGGTGGCTGCCCGACAAGCCGGCGGACGCCCCCTGGCTCACGTCGGACGAGGCCGCGATCCTCGAGGAGCGGGCCGCCGTCCAGAACGCGCCCGCGCACACGACCCTGCGCGGCAACGCCCGGGTCGCCTTCGCCCGGCCGTTCATCCTGGCCCTCTCGGCGGTCTACTTCGCCAACCAGGTCACGAGCGTGGCCATCCAGTACAACTTCCCGTCCATCGTCGAGAACCTCGACCTCGACGGACCCTTCATGGTGGGCCTCGTGAGCGGCAGCGTCGGGCTCGGGGCGCTGGCCGGTGTGCTCATCGTCCCGGCCGTGCAGCGCCGCGTGCGCAACGAGGTCCGCGTGATCGCCGTCTGCTCGGTCGCCGGGACCGCGGTGGCGATCGCCTACGTGCTCGCGTCCGGCCCGGAGCTCAGGGTCGCGCTGATCGTCCTCGCCTCGGCGTTCCTGATCGGGGTGCTGCCCCTCTACTGGTCGCTGGCCATGGCCCGGATGTCCGGACTGATGGCCGCGGCCGGGCTGGCCTTCATCAACACCGTCGGGCTGCTCGGCGGCTTCGTCGGCCCGTACCTCTACGGCTGGGCCGAGGAGTCGATGGGCGACACCGCGGCCGGCTACGTCAGCTTCGTGGCCTTCTCGGTCGTCGGCGTGCTGTTGCTCCCGCTGTTGAGGCGGACGGTTGACCGCGAGGACGCGAAGGCTGCCACCCGATCTCGCGAGCCGCTCGGGGCGCGGCTGTGAGGCGACGGGCACCCGGCCTTGCGATCGCACTTCTCACCGGCGCGGCACTCACCCTTCCGATGATCCCCGTGACCCCCGCCGCTGCCGGCGCGACGCCCGATCGCGCCGCCGGCGGCGTCGTCCGGCACACCACCCTCGGCCCGGTGCACGGCATCGACGGGACCCGGTCGACCGGCACCTACTCCTGGCTGGGGATCCCGTACGCCGAACCGCCGGTGGGCCGGCTGCGCTGGCGGGCGCCGGTGACGCACGAGCCCTGGCGGACCGTGCGCCGCACCGAGGAGTACGGCGCGGGCTGCATCCAGCCCGGTCGCTTCTTCTCCCCGTCGCCCAACGGCCCGCACTACGACCTCGACGTCCGCGAGGGCCTGCGGACGCCGGTGGGCGAGGAGGACTGCCTGACCCTCAACGTGTTCCGTCCGGCCACCGAGCGACGCGACCTCCCGGTGGTGGTGTTCGTGCACGGCGGCAGCAACGTGGTCGGCTACTCGGCGGACCCCATGTACGACGGGCGGGAGCTGGCCCGCCGGGCACAGGCCGTGGTCGTCACGGTGAACTACCGCCTGGGCCTCTTCGGGTGGCTGGACCACCCGGGCCTCAAGACCGGCGACCCGCAGGACGACTCCGGCAACTTCGGCCTGCTCGACCAGGTCGAGGCCCTGCGGTTCGTGAAGGCCAACGCCCGGACCTTCGGGGGCGACCCCGGCAACATCAGCGTCATGGGCGAGTCCGCCGGCGCCGTGAACGTGTGGGCGCTCATGGTCTCGCCGCTGACCCAGGGGCTCATGCACAAGGCGATCCCGCTCAGCGGTGGGCTCCAGACCACCAGCCGCCCCGACGCCCAGGCGTACGCCGAGCGACTCGCGGCCGCGGCGCAGACCCGAGCGGGCGAGACTCCCGATCCGCAGTCGGCAACGGCGCTGAGGTCGATGTCCGCCGACGACCTGGTCCGACTGGCCCTGGACGAGGGCCTCGACGCCACCCCCGCCGTGATTGCCGACGGCATCGGTCGTCCCGACCGATCCACACGCCGCGATCGCCGCCGGCGACTACCGCGAGGTGCCGGTGCTGGCCGGGAACACCTTCGAGGAGGGCAAGCTGTTCGGGTCGCTGATCGGGGCCTACCGTCCCCACGACTACGACCGCTTCACCTGGCAGTACCGCTTCGACCCCGACCGGCCCGGCGACCTGGCGGTCGAGGACCTGATCGCCGACGAGTACCTGCCCGTGGACCGTCCCGGCGGCTGGAACGACGCGTCGGCGGCGATCACCGCCAGCATCTTCACCCGACTCACCCACGAGTCGATGGACAGCCTGGCCGCGGCTGGGAACGACCGGCTGTACTACTACCAGTTCGGCTGGAACGAGGAGCCCGCGCCGTTCGACGACGTGTACGGCGCGGTGCACGCGATGGACCTGCCGTTCGTGTTCCACAACTTCGGCAGGAGCGTGTTCTCCTTCGCCTTCAGTCGCGCGAACCGGCCGGGCCGGATGGAGCTGTCCGACCTGATGGTCCGCAGCGTCGCTCGCTTCGTGCATACCGGCACGCCCCAGCACGCCGGCCTCGGCGCCCGGTGGGAGCAGTGGCCGCGGAGCATGGTGCTCGACGCCTCCCGCCGTCACGCGACCGCGCGACCGGGCACCGCGGTCGAGCCCGAGTCGACGGGGCGCCCCTAGACTTTGCCCGTCAGCCAGTCGGGAGCAAGGGGAGTCGGTGGCCGCCACGCGAGCGCTGGAGACGAAGTACCGCATCGCCGAGACGGCCATGCAGCTCTTCCTCGAGCAGGGCTACGAGAGCGTCACGGTCGAGGCCGTGGCCGACGCCTCCGAGGTCTCGCGGCGGACGGTCTTCCGCTACTACGCGGGCAAGAAGGAGCTCCCCTTCCCCGACCACTCCGAGCGGGTCGCGCTGGTCGAGCGGCACCTGGTCGACGCCGGCCCCGACGCCGACCCGGTCGAGGCGGTGATCGCGGCGACCGAGGCGTCGATGCACGACTTCCTCAGCTGGCCCGAGCTCGTGCTCCAGCGCTACCAGCTCACCCGGATCGTGCCCGAGCTGCGCGACCGGGAGGTCGTCGAGCACGAGCGGTACGTCGCGGTGACGCGTGGCTACCTGCGCGAGCGACTGCCGGCGAGCGCGGGTCCCTACGAGTCCATGGCGCTGGCCGCCCTGATCGACGCGACGCACCGCTCCGCCCTGGGGAACTGGGCCCGCAGCGGAGGGCAGACCGACGCCGTCGCCGAGCTGGAGGCGGGGATGGACTGGATCCGCGCCCTGCTCACCGGGGGCGGCGAACCGGGGTCGGTCCTGCTGGCGGTGCTGCCGGACTCCGCCCGCACCCGCCGCTCGCTGTCGGCGCTGCGCGACCGGGCCAGCGAGACCCTCTGAGTCGGTCAGAGCGCGTCGAGCGCGGTGCTCGAGGACATCACCGCAGCCTGGGCCAGCTTGTCCGCCTGGTCCTCCGTCGGCTCGTGGGCGTCCGCGAACTCCCGGGTGGCCTCGAGAGCCGTGGTCAGCAAGGCGACGTACGCGTCGGCGAACTCCTGCCCGTCGAGCTTCCCGAGTCGCCGTAGGTCGTCCCCCGTGGGCGCGCCGTCGAGGTCGGGCACGTCGTTGTCGCTGCTGTGCTCCGCGCTGTGGTGGCGCGAGGTGACGGGCACCTTCTCGCCCCACTCCTCGAGGAGCTCGGCCGCGGTGGCCATCCGGTCGTTCGCGTCGAACCGCAGCTGCTCGCCGGTCGCGGCGACGCGTGGGTCGAGGTCGCGACCGAGCCCGGTGTCGAGCAGGTTGAGCAGCGCCGCGTCGCGGTGCATCAGCTCGGTCGCGAACGCTGCGTCGGTGTCGGCCTCGGCGCTGTCGCGGGCTCGGACGCACTGCCGCAACCCGCGAGTAACCACAACTCCGATGAGCATCAGGCGAGCAGAAGTTCCTCATCGGAGCTGACGCACCTCGAAGTTCATCGGCGGTTCCGCGATCGCGTCCTGCGCGGCGACCAGCTGGATCTCGCGGGTGCCGGCGGCGATCGTGGCCTCGAGGACGGCGAACACCGACGACGTCGTGGCGGCGAGCGCGGTCGCCGGGGAGCCCGACGTGCGCAGGTGGGCGAGGTAGAGCGCGGCGGTGACGTCGCCGCAGCCGTTCGGCGAGATCGGCAGCAACGGCGTGGTCACCGCCCAGGCGCCGGCGTCCGAGACGGCGACCACGTCGAGCGAGTCGGGGGCGAGGTCGCCGTGCAGCACGCTGGTCACGAGTACGTCGCGCGGGCCGCGGTCGCGGACGACGTCCACGGCCTCGAGCAGGTCGGGCAGGCTGCGGGTCTCCCGGCCGGCGAGGAAGTCGAGCTCGAAGTGGTTCGGGGTGAGGATGTCGGCCTTCGGCACCACGGAGTCGCGCATGAACTCGGGGATGCCGGGCCGCACGAACATGCCGCGCCCGACGTCGCCCATCACCGGGTCGCAGCAGTAGACGGCGTCCGGGTTGAGCTCCTTCACCCGCGCGACCGCGTCCAGGATGACCGCACCGACGGCCGGGTCGCCCTGGTAGCCGGACAGCACGGCGTCGGCCTGGCCGAGCACCCCGCGGTCCTGGATGCCGGAGATCACGTCCGCCACGTCGTCGGCGGCGAGCAGCGGGCCGCGCCACTCGCCGTACCCGGTGTGGTTGGAGAAGTGCACGGTGAGCACCGGCCAGACCTCGTGCCCGAGCCGCTGGAGCGGGAAGACGGCGGCGGAGTTGCCGACGTGGCCGTAGGCGACGGAGGACTGGACCGACAGGATCTTCACCCGGTGATCCTCGCGAAGCGGACCCTGTACGAGCAAACTAGAACGCGTTACAGTTATCGCCGGGTGTGGGCCCCGCCACGCCCGGAACGACGCGAGAGCTCCGAGGTGAGGCATGCCCAAGGCCAGTCCCCAGGTCAACGAGGCCGACTACGTCGTCGTGGGATCGGGCAGCGCGGGCAGCGCGCTCGCCGCCCGTCTTGCCGAGGCCGGGCAGAGCGTGATCCTGCTCGAGGCCGGCAAGAGCGACGAGCAGTTCCTCGTCAAGAAGCCCGGGATGATCGGCCCGATGCACTCGGTCCCCGAGATCAAGAAGAAGGTCGACTGGGGCTACTACACGACCCCGCAGGAGCACGCGCTCGACCGGAAGATCCCGCAGACGCGGGGCAAGGTGGTCGGGGGCTCGAGCTCGGTCAACGGCATGGTCTACGTCCGCGGCAACCGCGCCAACTTCGACTCCTGGGCCGCCGAGGGCAACACCGGCTGGTCCGCCGACGAGGTGAACACGGTCTACAAGCGGATGGAGGACTGGGTCGACGGCGAGAACGACTACCGCGGCGCCGGCGGGCCGATCAAGGTCACCCGCCACTCGGTGCCGGTCGAGCCGTCCAGCCAGTTCGTGCAGGCGACCGCCGACACGCTCGGCGTGAAGGTCCTCCAGGACTACAACGCCGAGTCGCAGGAGGGCGCGAGCATGATGCAGCAGAACGCCTCCGGCGGCCTGCGCTACAGCGCCTCGCGCGGCTACATCCACGGCCGGGCGCTGCCCTCGCTCAGCCTCCAGACCGAGGTGCACGTCGCCAAGGTCGTCATCGACAACGGCCGCGCCACCGGCGTCCAGGTCATCGACCCGGACGGCTCGCTGCGCACCATCCGCGCCGGCAAGGAGGTCATCCTCGCCGCCGGTGTCTTCGGCTCGCCGCAGCTCCTGATGCTCTCCGGCATCGGCCCCGCCGACCACCTCGCCCAGCACGGCATCCCGGTCCTGGCCGACCTGCCGGTCGGCGACAACATGCACGACCACCTGTTCGTGCCGCTGACCTTCCACGTGCCGACCGCCAAGCACCGGGGCACGCCGTGGCACTTCGCCCGCGGCCTGGCCAAGGAGGTCACCCGCGGCAACTCGTTCCTCGCGAACTCCGTCTTCGAGTCCGTCGCCTTCGTGCGCACCTCGCAGGCGACCGACGTACCCGACCTGCAGATCCACCTGCTGCCGTGGTCCTACCCGTCGCCCAACCAGGACGCGCCGATCCGGCACAAGGTCGACCCGCGGGCCTGCGTCACCCTGCTGTCGACGCTGATCTACCCGCGCAGCCGCGGCACGCTCCGGCTCGCGAACGGCGACCCGACCGCCGCGCCGCTGATCGACTTCCAGTACCTCGCCGAGCAGGGCGACGTCGAGGTGCTCGCCGAGGGCTGCGAGATGATCCGCGAGATCATGGCCAGCGCGGCGTTCGGCGGAGCCGTCAAGAGCGAGGTGCACATGGGCACCGGCTTCACCGGCGCCTCGCTGCGCGACGAGGTCCGCAACCGCGCGACCACCGTCTACCACGGCGTCGGCACCTGCCGGATGGGCGTCGACGAGCGGGCCGTGGTCGGCCCCGACCTCAAGGTCCGCGGCATCGAGGGCCTCCGCGTCGCCGACGCCTCGATCATGCCGTCGATCACCGGCGGCAACACGAACGCACCCTCGATCATGATCGGCGACAAGGCATCGGAGCTGGTGTTGTCATGACCCTCAAGCGACCCGAGTCCATCACCGACGAGCTCCTGGAGTCGCTGGTCGCACGCGTGCCGTCGACCTCCGGCGGCACCTGGAAGCTGACCGAGGTCTACACCGGCGACGTCCTCGTCGAGCTGCCGCAGTCGACCCCCGCCGACATCGAGCAGGCGTACGCCGCGGCGCGCGAGGCCCAGGCCGAGTGGGCGACCTGGCCGCTGGCGAAGCGGCTGAAGGTGTTCAAGAAGGCGCACACCCTCCTCATCGACAACGCACACACCACCGCCGACCTGATCCAGGCCGAGAGCGGCAAGAACCGGCGGATGGCGATCGAGGAGACCTGCGACCCGCCGATGGTGATCAGCCACTACCTCAAGCGGGCGCCGAAGCTGCTCGCGTCGACGAAGCGCGGCGGCCCGGTCCCGGTGGTGTCCACGTCGACCGAGATCCGGCAGCCCAAGGGCGTGGTCGGGATCATCGCGCCCTGGAACTTCCCGTTCGCGACCGGCCTCTCCGACGCGATCCCCGCGCTGATGGCCGGCAACGGGATCGTGCTCAAGCCCGACAACAAGACCGCGCTGTCGCCGCTCTACGGCATCTCGCTGCTCGAGCAGGCGGGGCTGCCGAAGGGGCTGTTCCAGGTCGTCTGCGGCGAGGGTCCCGACATCGGGCCGACCCTGATCGACAACGCCAACTACGTCATGTTCACCGGCTCCACCGCGACCGGCCGCACCATCGGCGAGCGGGCCGGCCGGAACCTGATCGGCGTCTGCCTCGAGCTCGGCGGCAAGAACCCGATGATCGTGATGCCGGACGCCAAGGTCGACGAGGTGGTGCAGGGCGCGCTGTTCGGCGTCTTCGGCAACACCGGCCAGATCTGCATGCACATCGAGCGGATCTACCTGCCCGACGCGCTCTACGACGAGTTCAAGGCCAAGTTCGTCGCGGCCGCCGAGGGGCTGAACCTCTCGGCGTCGTACGACTTCGGGCCGGAGCTCGGCTCGCTGGTCTCCGTCGACCACCGCGACCGGGTGGCCTCGCACGTCGACGACGCCGTCGCCAAGGGCGCGACGGTCGTGACCGGGGGCCGGCGCGCGGCCCGACATCGGGCCGGCGTTCTACGAGCCGACGGTCCTCGAGGGCGTCACCCAGGACATGCTCGCGGGGTCGTGCGAGACGTTCGGGCCGGTGGTCGCCCTGCACAGGTACCGCACGCGTCGACGAGGCGGTCGAGCTCGCGAACGACACCGACTACGGGCTGAACGCCTCGGTCTGGGGCACCGACCTCAAGGCCGCCGAGGCCGTGGCGCGACGGATCGAGTCCGGCAACGTGAACGTCAACGACAGCCTCGCCGCGGCGTACGCCTCGAAGGGCACGCCGTCCGGCGGCGTCAAGCAGTCCGGCGTCGGCACCCGGCACGGCGACAACGGCCTGCTGAAGTACACCGACGTCCAGAACCTCGCCGTGCTGAAGAAGCAGGTGATGGGCGCGCAGCCCGGCCAGGACTACAACGCCTACGTGAAGCAGATGCTGATGTCGCTGAAGATCATGCGGAAGACGCGCATCCGCTGACCCACGATCCCCCGAAGCTGACCCGCCCGAAACTTTCGGGCGGGTCAGTGGTTTGGCGTCAGGCAACCTGGAGGGACCGCTTGGAGAGGCCCATCCAGAAGCCGTCGATGACCTGGAGGCCGGCGTCCTCCGGGTTCGTGGCGGCGCCGAGGGTGACGAAGAGCGGCGTGTAGTGCTCGACGGTCGGGTGGGCGTACGGCATGCCCGGCGCCTGGTGGCGGTAGTCGGCCAGGGCGTCCACGTCGCCGCGGGCCAGCGCCTCGCCGGCCCAGGCGTCGAAGTCCTTCGACCAGCCGGGCGCGGCCGCGTCGATCCGAAACTCGGTCAGGAACGGCAGGCCGTGGGTGAGGAAGCCGGAGCCGACGATCAGCACGCCCTCGTCGCGCAGCGGCCGGAGCCGCTCGCCCAGCTTGAGCAGCCGGGCCGGGTCCTGGGTCGGCAGCGACATCTGGAGCACGGGGATGTCCGCGTCGGGGTACATGATCTTCAGCGGCACCCACGCGCCGTGGTCGAGGCCGCGGCTGTTGTGCTGGTGCACCGGCTCGGTGGCCGGCATCAGGCCGGCGATCCGCTGGGCGAGGGCGGTGGCGTCCGGGGTCTCGTAGGTCATCCGGTAGTACTTCGCGTCGAAGCCGCCGAAGTCGTAGACCAGCGGGGCGCCGTTCGCCGACAGGCTGACGGGGGCGGACTCCCAGTGGGCGCTGACGATCAGGATCGCCTTCGGGCGCGGCAGGTCCTGCGCCCAGGCCGCGAGCTGGCCGGACCACACGGGGTCGTCGAGGAGCGGGGGAGCGCCGTGGCCGATGTAGAGCGCCGGCATGCGGGAGTCGGTCATGTCCACCTCAATGGTTGAGGATTAAACTTTATTCCACCGGCAGCGACCAGTCCAGCGGTTCGCCACCCTGTTCGGTCAGCAGCCGGTTCACCCGCGAGAACGGGCGGGACCCGAAGAAGCCCTTGCGGGCACTCAGCGGGCTCGGGTGCGCCGACTCGACGCAGGGGATCGGTGCGAGCAGCGGCTCGAGGGTCTGCGCGTGGCGCCCCCACAGGATGGCCGCCATCGGTCCACCGCGCGCGGCCAGCGCCGTGATCGCGCACTCGGTGACCTCCTCCCAGCCCTTCCCGCTGTGGGAGCCGGCCGCGTGCGGTCTGCACGGTCAGGCTCCGGTTGAGCAGCATGACGCCCCGGTCGGCCCACGCGGTCAGGTCGCCGTGCCGCGGCGGGATCTCGCCGAGCTCGTCGCGCAGCTCGACGTAGATGTTGCGCAGGCTGGGCGGCAGCGGCCACACGTCGGGCGCGACGGCGAAGCACAGCCCGATCGGGTGCCCGGGCGTCGGGTACGGGTCCTGCCCGACGATGAGCACTCGTACGTCGGCGAGCGGCCGCTGGAAGGCGGCGAAGATCCGGTCTCCGTCGGGCAGGTAGGGCCGCCCGGCCGCCAGCTCGTCGCGCAGGAACCGGCCCATCGCCGCGATCCGGTCGTCCACCGGCGCCAGCGCCTCCGCCCAGTCGGGGGCGACGAGTCCCTTGTCCACCAGGCCGGCGAGCGCACTCATGGGCGCGAGGCTATCGCCTCGCATCCCGGAGAAAATCGCCACTTCGGCCTGCATTCTTGCCACGTCGCGGGGCCAGTCCTACTGTCGATTGATTCGAAGTCCCTGTGGCCCGAGGTGGCGACAAGACATGGGATGGTCCACTCCCGTCCGTCGTGGAAGAACCGCAGCAGCGATCACCCTGGTGATCGCGTCCGTCGGTGTGGCCGGCCTGACCGCGGAGCCCGAAGCCGCAGTTGCGGGTGCCCGGGCAGCCGAGCCGGGTCCGGTGGCGGACCTCGGTCCGCAGCTCACGGCCCGCGCTCAGCTGCTCACCGACCCTCCGCCGGCACGACGGCTGACGTCCGGCTTCACGAGCGTGGCGCGGATGAGCAGGAGCGAGCTCGACGCGCTGATCGACTCGTACTGGGGTGAGGGCGTTCCGACCGCGGAGAAGCTGGCGATCTTCGACAAGTTCTGGAGCTACGCGGATGCCCACTACGCGGCCTTCCAGGGCATCCGGGTCGACTGGCGCGCCGAGCGTCGGCGCTATCGCGACGAGGTCGCCGCCGGGGTCAGTCGTGGCCGGTTCGCCGCGATCATGAACCAGCTCTCGCTGGCACTCCGCGACTCCCACTCTCTGGCCCTGGACACGCCCGTGAACGTCGACACGGTCCCCGACCGTGGTGTCCCGCTCTTCGGTACGAGCGCCTGGGTCGTCGACCCGTCCGGCGCGTGCATGACAGCGCAGGCGGACGGGTCGTCGTTGGTGTACTCGGCGATGCCGGACCATCCACTGGGTCTCGAGCCGGGCGACCGGGTCCTCGGGTACGACGGGGTGCCGTGGCGGGTGCTCTACCGGCGACTGCTGCGCTGGGAGCTGCCGTTGTGGCCGCATCACGTGGGGCTCCTCGAGGAGCGCCTTCAAGCACACGTTCGCCATGTCGGCCGGCCTGAACTGGCACCTCTTCGAGACGATGGACATCGCGAAGCACGACCACGGCGGGATCGTGCACCAGCCGACCAGCCTGATGCCCGGCCCGCTCTTCTGGGGCTTCTGCGCCGAGCAGCTCGCCATCCCAGGAGTGCCGCAACCCGCGTTCTTCTCGGGCGACTTCGCGACCGGGGGGATCGTCGAGGGCACGAACGTCGGGTACGTCTACGACTGGAGCTTCCATGGTGACGCCCGCGAGGACTTCGCCGCCGTCGTCCACCAGCTCACCCAGGTCGACCAGGTGGACGGCCTGATCATCGACCTGCGCTTCAACGAAGGCGGGTTCATGCACGCGCCGTTCGACGCCCTGGGCGAGCTGGCCGCGCACCCCAGGCGCGACCATCGCCATGGACGGTCGGGCGAACGACGTCGACACTTCGCGATGCGACCGGTCATCCCCTCGAGCGAGTTCCTGCTCGACTACGCCTACGACGAGGAGGCGGGCACCAAGGCACGGGTCCCCGGCTCGTTCGCCGGGCCGGTGGCCCTGCTCGTCGGACCCGGTGCCGCCAGCGCCGGGGACATCGCGGCGCTCGTGACGGAGTACCTGCCTCGGGTCCGTTCGTTCGGCAAGTCGACGAAGATGTCGGTCGGGCTGCCGACCCAGGAGTTCCTGGGTACGGAGCTCGACCTGGGCCCGGGCTGGTACGCACGGGTGGCCGAGACCAACGCCTTCCGGGTGGGCTCACCCGGCCGCTACCTGACCCACGACGAGTTCCCCGTGGACGAGCGAGTCTGGCTGCGACCCCGCGACGTCGCGGCCGGGAAGGACACGGTCGTCGAGGCAGCGCTGCGCTGGCTGGACCACCAGGGCGCGGACTAGAGTCAGGTCAGCGCCAGTACGCCGACGTCGGGAGGTACGGCGCCCGGCCGCGCTCGCCGACGTACACGTCGAGGATCGCGTGGTGGGTGCTGTCGCCGGTGAAGGACTGGTTGGCCACCAGCACCCGCGAGCCGAGGAAGGTGGCGTTGGAGGGGTGTCGAACGGGATCGGCGAGCCGTTGTCGCCCGGACCCGGCACCTCGGGGAAGCGTTCGACCTCCTCGCCCGACGCCGACAGCACGACGAGCTGCTGGGACAGGCCGGCGTTCGCGACGTAGATCCGACCCGACCGCGCGATGCCGAAGCCGTCGGGCAGGTCGCCGGGCAGCGACGTCCACAGCGTCTCCAGCGTGCCGGGCCTCCCGGAGGCCTTGACCGGCAGCCGGTACAGCTTGCCGTCCACCGGCACCGAGCCGTCCAGCGCGGTCGACTGCTGGGTGATCAGCAGATCCTTGCGGCCCGGCCGGTAGGCGATCCCGGTGGTGCCGAACTCGGTCCCGTCGAGCTGTGCCGAGGAGAACCACACCCGCGGCTGGTGGGTGCCGCGCGGGATCTTCCAGATCACGGCCTGCCCGTAGTCGGTGACGTAGAGCTCGCCGCGCGGCCCCCACGTCGCGTAGTTCGGGATCGCCGGGGCGTCCACGACGTTCGGCGAGCAGGGCGTCTCGCCGCCGGCGCAGGTGGGCAGGTCGGGAAGGGTCGCCCAGCGGCGGAACTTCCCGGTCTCCACGTCCAGCGTCATCACTGCCGAGCGCGACTTCTCCAGCAGCACCAGCCGGCCGCGGGCGTCCGCGTTGGCGACCTGCACCCCGCGGTCCGCGCCGAGGTCCTGGCCGGGCACGGTCCAGGAGCGCAGCAGCGTCCCGCCCCTGGTCCACTCGAAGACCCGCGACCGCTGGGAGTCGCCCTGCGGGTTGGTGTAGGTGCCGGCGTACACCCGGCCGTTCCGGTGCGCGAAGGCGTACGCCGGGTAGCCCGGCTCGGGCACGGACGCGAACACCCGCGTGTCCCACCGCTCCCGGGCCGGTGCGGCCGCTGACGAAGCGGAGCGGCGCGACCAGCGCCAGCGCCGCGAGGAGCGCGACCAGGAGTCCGCCTCACGCCAGCTTCTCCAGGACCTCGACCGCGGCCCGCTCGCCGGCGCGCACGGCGCCGTCCATGTAGCCGGTCCAGTACGTCGAGGTCTCGGTGCCGGCCCAGTGCACCCGGCCGTGCGGCTTCCGGATCTCCTTGCCGAAGCGGACCATCGTGCCCGGCGCGTAGTTGGCGACCGGGCCACCGCCGGTCCACTGCTCGCGGGTCCAGTCGTGCTCGACGTAGTCGATCGGGTGCAGCGCCTGGTCGCCGAACATCTCGGCGAAGCCGGCGAGCACGGCCCGCCGCCGCTGCGCCTTGGTCTGGACGCCGTACTGCCGCCAGGTGGAGCCGCCGACGAAGGCCAGCAGGACGCCCGGCTCGCCGTTCTTCGGGCAGTTGTCGAACGCCGCCCGGACGGCGCCGGAGTCGCTGATGCCGAACCCGTTCAGCCCGGCGTCGCGCCAGAACGGCGTCTCGTAGACCGCGTCGCACTTCATCAGCTGGCCCATGTCGAGGTGGCGGAGCAGCTCGTGCCGCCGGTGCGGGAGCTGCGGGTGCCAGTCGATGTCGAGCACGGTCGGCGGGGGAGCGGCCACGATCACCCGCTTGGCCTGCACCTTGCCGCGGCCGGTGTGCACGACGGCGTGGCCGTCGCCCTGGGTGATCCGGCGCACCGGAGCAGCCAGCGCGACGACGTCGCCGAGCTTCTTGGCCAGCCGGAGCGGGATCAGCTGCGAGCCGCCGACGAAGCGCTTCTCCTGCGCGGCGTTCGTGGTCTCGGAGTTGCGGGCGAAGGTGCCGACGTTGCGCTCGTTGCCCGAGCACGCGACGTACCAGAGCACGTAGAGGAACGACAGCTCGCTCGGGTCGGCGCCGAAGCCGGGCTGGGTCCAGCAGCGGATCAGGTTCTCGACGCCGTCGGCGTTGACGGCGTTGTCGCGGATCCACTCGCCGAGGGTCAGCGCGTCCCACTCGGCCGCGCGCGGGTGCGTCCACGGGGCGTCGACCGGGATCTCGGCGGCGTACTGGTCGATCTGGGTCAGCAGCACGGCCGCGTCCGGCAGGATCGTCGGGTCGGGCGGGATGGTGCCCTGGTACTCCAGCCGCCCGGTGGTCGAGGAGATGTAGACGCTGTTGCCGTCGACGTACTCGTCGAAGGTGCGGACGTCGAGCTCGCTTGGCCAGCCGCAGGATGTGGTTCTGCGTGGGGCCGACGAACGCGCCACCGGACTCGATGGTCGCGCCGTCCTGGAGCCGGTGGTTGAGCACCCGGCCGCCGACCCGTCCGCGGGCCTCGACCAGCAGCACCGACCGGCCGCGCCGGGCCACCTTGCGGGCGGCGACCAGGCCGGAGATGCCGCCGCCCACCACGACGACGTCCACCTTCGCCGGCAGCGAGCCCTGGAGGGTGCCGGCGGTGGCCGCGTCCGCGAGGCCGCCGAGTGCGAGGCCGCCCAAGGACAGGCCGGCTCCGCCCAGCAGGGAACGGCGGGTGAGGTTCGGGTCGCCCATGTGGTCTCAACGCGAGGGGGCTGCGGGAGTTAGGGGTTGTGCCTACGCTCGGCCGCATGACCCGCGCCACAGTCGACGACGTGCACGCGCTGGCCTCGGGCATGCCCGGCGCCGGCCGCGCGGAGGGGAAGACCGTCGTCTACCAGGTGCGCGGCAAGAGCTTCGTCTTCTTCCGGAACCCGCGCCCGGACGCGTTCGACCCCGAGACGGGCGAGCGGTACGACGACGTGATCGTGTTCTGGGTCGCCTCCGACGCGGACAAGACCGCGCTGCTCGAGGACCCGTCGACGCCGTTCTTCACCACGCCGCACTTCAACGGGCACCCGTCGGTGCTGCTCCGCGGCTGCCGGATCGGCGAGCTGAATCGCGACGAGCTCGCCGAGGTCGTGTACGACGCGTGGCTGGCGCGGGCGCCCAAGCGGCTGGCGGCTTCCTGGCTGGCCGAGCGCGGACTGACGTGACCGGTCGGGATCCCCGGCTGACCGGGGATCCCGGACGTTTGTGGGCGTTGCAACCGGCACAAACGGTCAGTAACGGTCACGAACCTCGAGGGGTGGGGCGTCAGATGCCGCAGGTGGGCGCGCTCCAGGTCTGTCCGGCACGTACGTCGACGTGCACGTGGTCGTCGTGGTCCGGGTAGCCCGGGCCGAAGATGCCGCCGAAGCCGGCGTACCGGGCGTTCGACGCGATCGTGCACAGCGACGGCGATCCGCCGGCGCCGACCAGGTCGATGGCGGTGCCGTAGGTGTGCTGGCCGGTGCCGGAGCCGCCGACGGACTGGTCGCAGGCCTGCGACCGGAAGCCGGACGTGACGGTCAGGGGCGTGTCGCCCATCCGGTGCCGCAGCGCCTCGGCCCGCCACATCGCGCGCAGCAGGTTGGACTGCACGGTCGCCGCGCCGACCGAGCCGCCGCTGTAGCCGCCGGCGCCGCAGCCCCCGTCGACCTCGGACCAGCTGAAGTGCGCGGGCGTGCAGTCGGCGTCCTGCAGCTCGTAGATCTTCGCGAACGTCTGGGATCCGGCGACGCCGTCGGCCGGCAGGCCGTACGCCGACTGGAAGTTGCGGACCGCGGTCGTCGTCTGGCCGCCGTACGAGCCGTCGATGCGCCATGTTGACGCCGTAGCCGGCCCAGCCGGCGACCCGGACCTGCAGCTCGCTCACGTCGGCGCCGCTGGCACCGGCGGAGAGGGTGCGGTTCCACGTGTAGCACTCGTCGGCGAACGCCGGGGCCGGTGCGAGGGTGAGAGCCACGAGGCTGGTGAGGGTGACCAGGAGTGCCGCGAGCGCGGCACGCAGTCGAGACATGGTGCTGTCCTTCCGGTGGAGCGGACACCCGATGCGTCCGCTACGCCCGCCACCCTGCCCCGCGGGCAACCACGAAGGAAACCCCTCAGCGGCGAACGGGACGTGACAACCGGTCGAGGAACGCCACCAGCAGCGCCTCGCGCATCGCGGGCGAGGCGAGGTCGAGCATCGCGTTCACCTCGGCCATCCGCGACGGCAGCGCCAGCTCTCCCGACGCCGACTCACCCACGAGCCCGGACGCCGCGAGCAGGCCGTCGAAGTCCTCGTCGGACAGCGCCTTCGGGTCGAGCGCCGCGATGAACTCCACGACGCCCGGGTCGACCGCGACCGGGCCGGCCGCCACCGCGGCGGCCACGGCCTCGCCGAGCGCGGCCAGGAACTCCTCGACGTGCGGCAGCGTCCCGGCGCTGACCGAGAGGTGGATCGTCGGCGGCTGCCCGGCGAAGGACATCTGCGGCTGGACGTACCACCCGCGCGCGGCCATCTCGTCGCAGACCGTGAACGCGTCGCAGGTGCCGTCGGTCGCGAGGGCGACCAGCGTCGAGTCGGGCGGTACGACGACGTCGAGCCCGGGCAGGTCGGCCACACCCGCGACGATCCGGTCCACCGCCGCGAACACGTCCCGGGTCAGCGCGAGGTAGCCGTCGTCGCCGAGCGACTGCAGCACGGCCCAGGCCCCGGCCAGCGGCCCGCCGGACTTCGTCGACTGCATCGTCGCGTTGAGCATCGTGTAGCCCGGCCACTCCGCGGACGCGAAGAACTGCGGCCGACGCAGCGCCGAGTCCCGGTGCAGCAGCAGCGACGTGCCCTTCGGGGCGTAGGCGTACTTGTGGGTGTCCACCGAGATCGAGGTGACGCCCGTCGACCGCGAACGTCCACGGAGGTACGGCGCGCCCCAGCCGCGCGGCGTACGGCAGCACCCAGCCGCCGATGCACGCGTCGACGTGGCAGCGCACCCCGCGCGCGGCGGCCGCGGCCGCGATCTCCGGCACCGGGTCGACGACGCCGTGCGCGTACGACGGCGCCGACGCGACCACGAGCACGGTGCTGTCGTCGATCGCGGCGGCCATGGCGGCCGCGTCGGCGCGGAAGTCCGGACCGACCGGCACCACGACCGGCTCGACCCCGAAGTAGTGCGCGGCCTTGCGGAACGCCGCGTGCACGGTCGAGGGCAGCACCATCGTCGGCCGCGCCACGTCGGGCCGGCTGTCCCGCGCACCCTGCACCGCCAGCAGGACCGACTCGGTGCCGCCGGACGTCACGCTGCCGACGGCGTCGGCCGGTGCGTCGAGCAGGTCGCAGGCGAAGCCGACCAGGTCGTTCTCCATCGCGAGCAGCGACGGGAACGCCGTCGGGTCCAACCCGTTCGAGCCGGCGTACGCCGCCACCGCCTCGCGGCCGACCCGGTCCACGTCGGGCAGGCCGGAGTCGTAGACGTAGGCGAGCGTGCGGCCACCGTGCACCGGCAGGTCGGCGGCCTGCATCTCGCGCAGGCGGGCGAGCGGATCGATCATCGGTCGACCTCCTCGGCGTCGAGGGAGTAGCGGGACAGCCAGACCAGGCTGACCAGGGTCAGCACGGCCGGCAGCAACGAGAAGCCGAGCACGATCGCGGTGAGCGCGGAGTCGGGCTGGGCCACGTCGCCGGAGGTCGAGGACCGGTAGCCGCCCAGCGCGAGCACCAGCGCGAACACGCCCGGCCCGAGGGCCAGCCCGAGCGTCTCGCCCGCCGTCCAGACCCCGGTGTAGACGCCGGCCCGGTTCGACCCGGTCCGCCGGGCGTCGACCGCGGCCGCGTCCGGGAGCATCGCCATCGGGAACACCTGGCAGCCGGCGTACCCGAGGCCGACCAGGAACACTGCTGCGAAGAGCACCGCGGTCGGCGCCGTCTGGGCGAGGACCGCGAGCGCGGCACCGGCGGCGAGGACGAGCGAGGAGAGCAGGTAGCCACGCTTCTTGCCGATCCGGGTGCCGAGCGCCGCCCACGCCGGGGTCAGCACGAGCGCCGGGCCGACGAAGCAGATGAACAGGATGGTGCCCGCGCCCTCGCGCTCGAGCACGTCGGTCGCGAGGTAGTCGACGCCGGCGAGCATGCAGCCGGTGGCCAGCGCCTGCAGCACGAACGTGGTCAGCAGCAGCCGGAAGTCGCGCGCGGTCGCGACGATCCGGAGCTGGTCGCGCAGGCTGCCCGGCCCGGGCAGCACCGTGCCGGTCGGCGCGCGACGAGTGCCGGCGTACGCGCTGAGGACGCCGGTCACGATCAGCAGCGCCATCACGACGCCCATCACCCGGTAGCCGTCCCGGCCGCCGACCGCGTCCCGGATCAGCGGCGCGGTGGCGCCGGCCAGCATGATCGTGAACGCCAGGATCGCGACCCGCCAGGTCATCAGCCGGGTGCGCTCGTCGTAGGAGCCGGTGATCTCGGCGGGCATCGCGACGTACGGCACCTGGAAGAAGGCGTACGCCGTCGCGGCGGCCAGGAAGAACACCAGCACCCAGCCGGCCTCCAGCGTCGTGGAGTCCATGGTCGGCACCGCGAAGATCAGCGCGAACGCCACGGCGAGGGCCAGTCCGGCCCGCAGCAGCCACGGCCGGCGCGGCCCGCGCGGGTCGACGCTGCGGTCGCTGATCCGGCCCGCGATCGGGTTGAGGATCACGTCCCACGCCTTCGGCAGGAAGACGATCAGCCCCGCCCAGACCGCCGCGATGCCGAGGCTGTCGGTGAGGAACGGCAGCAGCATGAGTCCGGGCACCGTGCCGAACGCGCCGGTCGCCACCGATCCCGAGCCGTAGCCGATCCGCACGCTCCGGGGCAGGGTGTCCGCGCGGGGCAGGGTGTCGCCGGGCATGCGCGGACTCTAGCGTCGGCGCGACCCGGACTCAGCGGGAGAGCGAGCGCGACCCGGCCGAGCCGTAGCGGCGGGTCGGGTTGGAGCCGATCGACTCGCGGCTGGCGGCCGTCTTGGGCGCCGCCTTCTTCGCAGCGGTCTTCTTGGCAGCGGTCTTCTTCGCCGGCGCCTTCTTGGCGGGAGCCTTCTTCCGGCCGGCGGCCTTCTTCCGGCGCGGCCTTCTTCGCCGGCTTCTCCGGCGAGGACCACTGCTCGATCCACTCGTCGAGGACCCGCCAGGTGGTGCCGCGGGCACCGCGGCCGGTGAGCATCCCGAGGTGCCCGCCGGGGACGATCTCGAAGCGGACGTCGGCGGCGCCGGTCAGCAGTGGCACGACCGCCTTCACGGCGGGGATCGGGGCGATCCCGTCGGTGGCGCCGCCGAACACCAGCACCGGGGCCTTCACGTCGGCCAGCTCGATCACCCGGTCGCCGAAGTCGACGCTGCCGCCGCACCAGCGCGTTGCCCTTCACGAACCGGTGGTAGAGCTGCCCGAACGTCCGGCCGGGGTAGGCGATCATGTTGTCGGTGAACCGGTCCACGGCCTCGAGCTGGGCGAGGAAGTCCTGGTCGTCGAGATGGGTCGCGATCGCCAGCGGCTTGGTGACCAGCTTCTGGAACGACGACAGCTGGAAGGCCCACCGCACCAGGGGTTTCGGGGCGCCGCCCATCGCCTGGTAGGCGCGGGTGATCGCGCCGCGGCCGTCGGTGAAGTTGAGCAGCGGGCGCATCGGCGCCACCAGCGGCACCTTCTTCACGTCGACCGGCGAGCCGACGACGCTCAGCGACGCGATCGGCAGCTCGGGGGAGTCGGCAGCCGTCAGCAGCGCGAAGATCCCGCCGAGGCTCCAGCCGACCACGTGCACCGGCCGCCCGCCCGGCGTGCGCGGACACCTCCCGGATCGCGGTCGGCACCACCTCCGAGATCCAGTGCTCCATGCCGAGGTTCCGGTCGCGGAAGGAGACCTGGCCGTACTCCACGAGGTACGTCGGCCGGCCGGCGTCCACGAAGTGCTCGACCAGCGAGCAGCCGCGACGGAGGTCGAAGCAGAGCGCGGGCGCGGCGAGCGGGGTCACCAGCAGCACCGGGTCGCCCTGCTCGCGGACCTTCGCGGCGGGCCGGTAGTGGTAGACCTCGCGCAGCGTGCCCTCGTCGATCAGGGTCCGCGGCATCGGGCGGAGGTCGGCCAGACCGCCGTACAGCACCTTGTGAGCGACGTTGCTCGC
The DNA here is from genome assembly GCA_963803235.1 of uncultured Actinomycetota bacterium. GTDB lineage: Bacteria > Actinomycetota > Actinomycetes > Propionibacteriales > Nocardioidaceae > Nocardioides. The sequence goes on along the minus strand of CAWDLL010000005.1, from coordinate 83,954 downwards.
CGCCGAGACCAGCTGATCGGGTTTCGGGACGAGATCCATGCAGAGAAAATTACCCGAGCGTCGCATCGAGCAGCACGGCGGCAACGGGGTACAAACAACTCATGAAGTGGATGCGTGCGACCGCGCTCGGCGCCGCGGCCCTCGGTGCCGTGGCTGCCCACGACCTGACACAGAGGAAGCACGCGATCCTCCGCAACTTTCCCGTGGTCGGCCACCTCCGGTTCCAGCTGGAGCGGTTCGGGCCGGAGCTGCGGCAGTACATCGTCACCTCCAACGACGAGGAGCGGCCGTTCAGCCGCGACCAACGGCGCTGGGTGTACGCCTCGTCGAAGCTCGACAACAACTACTTCGGCTTCGGCACCGACAACGACGTCGAGAACGTCGAGGGGTACGTCGTCATCAAGCACCGCACGTTCCGCGGGCCAGGAGCGGCGACCGCTGCCCACGCCCATGAGCAGAGCCCGCTGCCCGCGGCCAAGGTGATGGGCGCGGCACGTGGCCGTCGGCACGCGTTCCGCCCCGGCTCCGTCGTGAACGTCTCCGGCATGAGCTTCGGTGCCCTGTCCGGCAACGCGATCGAGGCCCTCAACCGGGGGGCCGCGGCGGCGGGGTGCTTCCAGAACACCGGCGAGGGCGCCATCTCGTCGTACCACCGCAGCGGCGGTGACCTGGTCTTCCAGATCGGGACGTCCTACTTCGGCTGCCGCGACGAGCACGGCCGCTTCGACCTGGCCCGGCTGAAGGACCTCGTGGAGTCCGCGCCGGTCCGCGCCATCGAGATCAAGCTCTCCCAGGGCGCCAAGCCCGGCCTCGGCGGGATGCTGCCCGGGGCCAAGGTGAGCGACGAGATCGCGGAGATCCGCGGGATCCGGCCGGGCGTGGACTGTGCGTCACCGAGCCGGCACACGGCCTTCACGGACGTCGACGCCATGCTCGACTTCGCCGAGCTGGTCGCCGACGAGACCGGGCTGCCGGTCGGCATCAAGTCCGCGGTGGGCAACCTGCACTTCTGGGACGACCTGGTGGAGCGGATGGCGGACGGCCAGCGCGGCGTCGACTTCGTCAACATCGACGGCGGCGAGGGTGGCACGGGCGCGGCGCCGATGATCTTCGCGGACGCGGTGTCCTACCCCTTCCGCGTCGGCTTCGCCCACGTCTACAAGCGCTTCGCCGCCGCGGGCCTCAGCGACGACGTGGTCTTCGAGGGTGGCGGCAAGCTCGGCATCCCCGAGAACGCCATCGTCGCCTTCGCGATGGGCGTGGACATGGTCAACGTCGGGCGCGAGGCGATGCTGTCGATCGGCTGCATCCAGGCCCAGAAGTGCCACACCGACCACTGCCCGGTCGGGGTCGCCACCCAGAACCCGCGCTACACCCGGGGTCTCGACCCGACCCTCAAGAGCGAGCGCGCGGCCAACTACATCAAGACGCTGCGCCGCGACCTGCTCAAGGTGTCCGAGGCGGTCGGGGTGTCCCACCCGGCGCTGATCAGTCCGGACGACGTCGACGTGATGAGCGGGGTGCGCGACGGCCGGTCGGTGCGCAGCGTCTACGGGTACGACGAGGGCTGGGGGACGCCCGGACCCGAGCTCCGCACGGAGATCGAGGCGATCATGGCCGAGATCGTCGCCAGCGAGACCGAGAGCGGCCCGCCGACGAAGGAGGACCAGCCGCCGGTCCAGGAGTCCGAGGGGCACGTCTCGCCCATGCCCTGACCTCGGCTCAGGACTTCTTCGGCGGGCGCACCTGCTTGCCGTGCGCGGGAACGGTGTCGGCGAGCCCGTCCAGGAAGCCGCGGGCCCAGGCGGCCACGTCGTGCTGGATGATCGTCTTGCGCATCGCCCGCATCCGGCGGGTCCGCTCGCGGCCCTGGGCGCGGTAGGCCTCCAGCAGCGCGGCCTTCATGCCGTTGATGTCGTAGGGGTTGACCAGCCAGGCCTGGCGCAGCTCGTCGGCGGCGCCCGCGAACTCCGAGAGCACCAGTGCCCCGTCGTCGTCGTAGCGGCACGCGACGTACTCCTTGGCGACGAGGTTCATGCCGTCGCGGTACGGCGTGACCACCATGATGTCGGCGGCCCGGTAGAGCGCGGCCATCTCCTCGCGCGGGTGGGAGGAGTGCATGTAGGAGATCGCGGGGCTGCCGATCTTGCCGAGGTCGCCGTTGATCCGGCCGACCAGGCGGTCGATCTCGTCGCGGAGGATGCGGTACTGCTCGACCCGCTCGCGCGACGGCGTGGCCACCTGCACGAACACCGCGTCGTCGACGTCGAGGTGCCCGTCCTCGATCAGCTCGGCGAAGGCGCGCAGCCGGGCGTAGATGCCCTTCGTGTAGTCGAGCCGGTCCACGCCCAGGAAGATCTTCTTGGGGCCACCGAGCGCCTCGCGGATCTCCTTGCAGCGCTCGGTCACCGACTCGGAGCGGGCCAGCTCCTCGAACCCGGCGACATCGATCGAGATCGGGAACGCCGCGGCCCGGACGGTCCGCCCGTCCGGCAGGTAGACGAGGTCGCGGTGGGTCTTGTGGCCGACCCGCTGGCGGACCAGGCGCACGAAGTTGGCGGCGCCGCCGGACATCTGGAAGCCGACCAGGTCGGCGCCGAGCAGCCCCTCGAGGATCTGCCGGCGCCACGGGAGCTGCTGGAAGAGCTCGTTGGGCGGGAACGGGATGTGCAGGTAGAAGCCGATCCGCAGGTCGGGACGGAGCTCGCGCAGCATCTGCGGGACCAGCTGGAGCTGGTAGTCGTGCACCCAGACGGTGGCGCCCTTCGCGGCGACCTCGGCCGCGCGCTCGGCGAACCGCTGGTTGACCGTGACGTAGGAGTCCCACCACTCGCGGTGGAACTCCGGCTTGGCCACGAGGTCGTGGTAGATCGGCCACAGGGTGCCGTTCGAGAAGCCCTCGTAGAACTCCTCGATCTCCTCGGCGGTCATCGTCATCGGGACCAGCGACAGCCCGTCGTCCTCGAACGGCTCGAGGTCGGTCTCGGTGCCGCCCGGCCAGCCGATCCAGACGCCGTCGTTGGCGCGCATCACCGGCTCGAGCGCGCTCACCAGGCCACCGGGCGAGCGGCGCCACTCGGTGCTCCCGTCGGGGAGGGTGACCCGGTCGACCGGCAGCCGGTTGGCCACGATCACGAGCTTCGCGGAGAGGGTCACGCTCCCCACCCTATGTGGCTCAGGTCGCGGCGTACCCGGGGCGTCCGGCGCCGTCCCATTCCTCCCAGAACGCGACGAACTCCTCGCCCAGGAAGGGATCGCCGCCGGTCATCGCGATCCCGCTGCGGCGCACCGTCCAGTCCCAGGGCGCCAGCTCCTGGGCGGCGGCCAGGTGCGCGCGGGCCCGGTCCGGCTGGCCGTGCCGGACGAGGTACGCCGCCACCCGTCGCTCGCCGAGGGCGCGCTGGCCGTCGTCGGTCCGCGTCTGCGGGGGCCGGGTGGCGCTGTCCGGGAGGGTGCCGGTGGCGACCCAGGCCCGGAGCGCGTCGTGGTGCTGGGCGCTGTCGATCTGCGTGAACTCGGCGAACTGGTCGTCGCCGGGAGCGATCGTCGGCGGCTTCACGATCCGGTCGTCCTCGTCGACCCAGACCACCGAGGGCACGTTGGTGATGTCGTACCTCTCCGCGGTGACGTGGGCGGTGTCGACCGCGACCGGGAACGACGGGGCGGCGGCCTCGATCCACGGGCGGGCGTCCTCGGGGTCGGCGTCCAGCGCCACCGAGAACAGCTTGAGCCCGGAGCCGGCGAGCTCCTGCTGGAGCCGCTCCCACCCGCCGAGCTCGTGCCGGCAGCCGCACCAGGACGCCCAGGTGACCAGCACCCGCTTGTGGCCGGACAGGTCGTCGAAGCTGAGCGGGTTGCCGTCCACGTCGGGCAGGGTCAGCGACGGCGCGCGGCCGTCCCGCGCGCCCTCGTGGGCGGCGGCCGACGGCACCAGGGCGACGACCTCGTCCTCGGCGGCGTCCACCAGCAGCAGCCCCAGGGCGGCTGGCCCAGGCCGCCAGGTCGATCCGGTCAGGATCGTCGGTCGCGGCGATGGTGCGACCGAGCAGCGGCACACAGGTGTCGCCGCGGCACAGTCCCTCGGGCTTGAGCTCCCAGCCGGTGGCCGCGGCCAGGTCGGCGGCGGCGACCGTGCCGCCCTCGACGGCGAGCGCGTGCTCCGAGCCGTCGACGTCGATCAGGGTCAGCACGCGGTCATCGTCGCACGGAACTGGAACAGGTTCTAGTGGCTCGCGGTCAGCTCTCGCCCGGGTAGACGAGGCCGACCTGGCGCCGCAGGTCGTCCATCTGGCGCAGGATCCGGAGGGTCTGCTCGTGGGGGATCAGCGGGCTCTCCCGGAGTCCCGCCGCGATGCAGCGCTGCACCTCGGCCGCCTCGTTGCCGAGCCCGTTGCCGAGCAGTGGCTCGACCCCGTGGATCTCGTGCGGCTCGCCCTCGTGCGGCACCCAGACCGCGCCGGGCGGGTTGAAGAAGCCGCTGCGGACGTCCACTCGGCCGGTGTCGGTGGAGATGGTGGCGGTGACGCTCGAGTACGACGACATGGTCGCCGTCAGCGCGGCCACCGCACCGCCGGCGTACCGGCCGGCGATGGCGATGTCGAGGTCGATGCCGGAGTCGCTGAGCAGGGCGGTGCCGCGCAGCTCCTCCGCCGGGCCGAGCACCAGGTCGGCGAAGGTGATCGGGTAGACGCCCATGTCGAGCAGCGCGCCGCCGCCGAGGCCGGGGTCGAGCAGCCGGTCGGTCGCCGGCCGGTCGACGACGAAGCCGATCTCCGCGTGGACGACGCGGGGAGTGCCGAACCGGCCGGACTCGAGGCCGTCGCGCACCGCCCGGATCACCGGGTGGATGGCCATCCACATCGCCTCCATGAGGAACCGGTCGTGCTCGCCGGCCAGCCGGACCATCTCCTCGGCCTCGGCGGTGTTGAGCGTGAGCGGCTTCTCGCAGAGCACGTGCTTGCCGGCCTCCAGCGCCAGCCGGGCGTTGGGGAGGTGCAGGGCGTGCGGGGTCGCGATGTAGACGACGTCGACGTCCGGGTCGGCCACCAGCGCCTCGTACGACCCGTGCGCACGGCAGTCGGGACCGCCGTACTCCTGGGCGAAGGCCTCGGCCGAGCCTGCCGTGCGCGAACCGACGGCGGCCAGCCGCGCCGCCGGGACCGACCGCAGGTTGTCCGCGAAGGCGCTCGCGATCGTTGCCGGTGGCCAGGATTCCCCAGCCCGTCGTCTCCGCCATGCCTGCCCTTTCCCTGGGGGTGGGTGAACGGCCCCAAACCTAGGGCGTGCCACGGTGGTGCGGCCACGGACGGACCCGTGCGGACCCCGTCGAGGGACCAGTTGCCGCGACTCGCGGCCAGCGAATGACATCGTTGTGGTTCGTCGCCTACAGTGGGGCAGACCAGCTTGAGCACTACATCGGGGAGAGACTGCGCATGGATGCCGCGAACGCCCTCCACGGCCACGATGCCGAGGCGACGCCGAGCCTCAGCGACCGCGACCGCGAGATCCTGGAGTTCGAGCGGCAGTGGTGGAAGTACGCCGGCGCCAAGGAGACCGCGGTCCGCGAGAAGTTCGACATGTCGTCGACCCGCTACTACCAGGTCCTGAACGCGCTGATCGACCGCCCGGAGGCGCTCGAGGCCGACCCGCTGCTCGTCCGCCGGCTGCGCCGCCTGCGCGCCGCCCGGCAGCGTCAGCGCTCGGCCCGCCGCCTCGGCTTCGAGGTCTGACCCAGCCGTGGCCAGAGCAGTACGCCGCCGCAACCAGCGCGGGGTGGCCTTCCCGTCGCCCGTGGTGATGCTGAGCGTGATCGCGGTCGCCATGGCGGGCGTCGCCTACGTCGCGACCCAGGACCAGAAGCCCACCGAGCGCGAGGTCACCCAGGTCTCGGGTGCGGCCGAGCCCGAGGCGAAGCCCACCCAGCCGATGCCGACGAAGAAGCCCCAGAAGCTCGAGCCGGTCGTCAAGCGCGGCCAGGTCTACGTCGAGGTCTTCAACAACTCCGGCATCACCGGGCTCGCCGCCGACGTCGCCGAGCAGGCGACCGCCGCCGGCTGGCAGGTCGTCGGCGCCGACAACTGGGTCGGCACGATCCCCGCCTCGACCGTCTACTTCCCGCCCCGGCTCCGGGCGGCCGGCAAGGTGCTCGCGCTCGACCTCGGCATCTCGCGGGTGATGCCGGCGATCGAGGGGCCGATGAAGTTCGACCGGCTCACCGTCGTCCTCAACTCCGACGCGGCCTAGCCCCGGCCCCAGGCCCGCCTCCCCGACTCGGGGATCCTGCCGGGCGGCCTTCATGGTTGGCTTAGGGGCATGGAGTTCCGCTCTGCCGACGCCGAGGACCGGTACGCCGCCCTGGTCGGGGTGGCGGCGAAGTCCGTGGTGGGGCTCGACTTCGACGGGACCCTGTCCCCGATCGTCGACGACCCGGAGGCGGCGCACATCCACCCGGAGGCGGGGGAGGTGCTGACCGAGCTCGCCGACGTGGTGGCCGCGGTCGCGGTGATCACCGGCCGCCCGGCCCGGCAGGCGCTGGCGCTCGGCGGGCTGGACGAGGTCGGGAACGCCATCGGCGAGACCGGCAAGGAGCTGCACATCTTCGGCCAGTACGGCTTCGAGCGCTGGTCCTCCACCCATCGCCGGATCGTCTCGCCCCGGCCGCCGCACGGCCTGTCGACCTTCATCGGTCGGCTCCCCGGCGTGCTGCGGCGCGAGGACGCCGGTGACGCGTTCGTCGAGGACAAGGGCCTCGCGGTCGCCGTACACACGCGGCGGCTGACGGACCCGCAGGGCGCCTTCGACCGTCTGCTGCCGGTGATCGAGGACCTGGCCGCGGAGTACGACCTCAAGGTCGAGCCCGGCCGGCACGTGATCGAGGTCCGCTCGCCCGGGATGGACAAGGGCCAGGTGGTGCGGACCCTGGTCGAGGAGACCTCGGCCGGCGGCTTCCTCTTCGCCGGCGACGACCTCGGCGACCTCGAGGCGTTCGAGCAGCTCGCCGCCCTCCGCGACGAGGGCATGCCCACCCTCCTGGTCTGCTCCCTCTCCACCGAGGAGAGCGCCCTGCTCGAGCTCGCCGACGTGTCCGTCCGGGGTCCCGACGGCGTCCTCGAGCTGCTCCGCCGCCTCACCCGCGACGCCCGAGGCTGATAGTCCGAGACGTTCTGGTCGTCGAGAACGGCCGAACGGCAGCCAGAACGTCGCGGACTATCCCCGCGCCAGCATGTGGACCTGATGTGCACATCGTGAGACGCCCTGCGTAGAGTTTCCATCAGCTCATCGAGAGGGACTGAGGGAACGGCCCTGCGAAGTCCCGGCAACCGCCACGTGCCTCCTGCTCCGGCAGTCGTGGAAAAGGTGCTAATTCCGGCCCACGGCGAGGTACGCCGCGGGGAAGATGAGAAGGAGGTCACTCCATGAGCACCCTCGTTGCCGACACGGCTTCGACCGGGATCCGTGACGGCGCTTTCGGGAACGCCCGGGCGCTCTCCTGCCGCGAGTGCGGACACGAGGTCGAGCTCGGCCCCAACTACGCGTGTCCGGAGTGCTTCGGGCCGCTCGAGATCGCCTACGACTTCCCCGCGGTCACCCGCGAGCAGATCGAGGCCGGGCCGCGCAACATCTGGCGCTACAAGGCGCTGCTGCCGGTCCCCGACGACATCGAGCAGAGCCCCAACACCGAGCCCGGGTTCACCCGCCTGCTCAAGGCGCACAACCTCGGCCGCGAGCTCGGCATCGACAACCTGTGGGTCAAGGACGACTCGACCAACCCCACCAACTCCTTCAAGGACCGCGTCGTCGCCTGCGCGCTGAGCGCGGCCCGCGAGTTCCACAGCAAGGTGTTCGCCTGTCCGAGCACCGGCAACCTCGCGAACGCCGTCGCCGCCGCGGGCGCCCGGGCCGGCATCAAGACCGTGGTCTTCATCCCGGCCGACCTCGAGAAGCCCAAGCAGGTCAACTCCGCCGTCTACACCGACTCGCTGGTCGCGGTGAACGGCAACTACGACGACGTCAACCGGCTCGCCTCCGAGATCGCCGGCGAGGAGGAGGGCTGGGCGTTCGTGAACGTCAACGTCCGCCCCTACTACGCCGAGGGCTCCAAGACGCTCGGCTACGAGATCGCCGAGCAGCTCGGCTGGCGGCTGCCCGACCAGATCGTGATCCCGGTGGCCTCGGGCTCCCAGCTGACCAAGGTGGACAAGGCGTTCCAGGAGCTGATCAAGCTCGGCCTGGTCGAGGAGAAGCCCTACAAGGTGTACGGCGCCCAGGCGACCGGCTGCTCGCCGGTGTCGGTCGCGTTCAAGGACGGGCAGCAGATCATCCGCCCGGTCAAGCCGGACACGATCGCCAAGAGCCTGGCCATCGGCAACCCCGCCGACGGCGTCTACGTGCTCGACATCTGCCGCCGCACCGGTGGCGCGGTCGAGGACATCACCGACGACGAGGTCCGCGCGGGGATCCTGCTGCTGGCCCGGAACGAGGGCATCTTCACCGAGACCGCTGGCGGCACCACCGTCGGCGTCCTGAAGAAGCTCGTCGAGACCGGCCAGCTCGACCCGACCCTCGAGACCGTCGTCATCAACACCGGCATGGGCCTGAAGACCCTGGACGCCATCGCCGACGAGGTCGGCCCTGCGGCGACCATCGACCCGACGTACGGTGCCTTCACGGCCACCGGCATCTAGGCAGAGCAGCGAGCAGAGGAGAACCGTGAGCGTTTCCGTCCGCATCCCCACCATCCTGCGCACCTACACGGGTGGCGAGTCCGAGGTGTCCGCGGAGGGCGGCACGCTCGCGGCCGTCCTCGACGACCTCGACTCGAACTACTCCGGCATCAAGGGCCGGATCCTCGACGAGGGCGGGGAGCTGCGCCGGTTCGTGAACGTCTACGTCGGCAACGACGACGTCCGCTTCCTCGAGAACCTCGAGACGGCCACGCCCGACGGCACCCAGATCTCCGTGATCCCGGCGGTCGCCGGCGGCTGAGGTCAGGCTTCCAGCGACGCCCGCCGCAGCTCGAGGTGGCGGCGCTCCGGCTCGTTGTCGCAGGCCGCGAGCGCGCGATCCAGCTCGTCGCGCGCCTCGGCGTACCGGCCGGCGCGGCGGAGCAGCTCGGCCCGGACCCCGGGCAGCCGGTGCCCCGGCAGCTCCAGCCCGTCGAGCATCCGCAGGCCGGCGAGCGGGCCGTCGGCCTCGGCCACCGCGACCGCCCGGTTGAGACGGACCACCGGCGAGCCGGTCAGCTCCTCCAGCTCGCGGTAGCGGTCCGCGATCCGTGACCAGTCGGTGTCGGCCGGCGACCGGACGACGGCGTGCTCGGCGGCGATCAGCGCCTGGAGCAGGTACGGCGCGGCCGGCGCCGTGGTCATCGGGCGCAGCAGCGTCATCGCCTCGTCGACCTCGTCGACGTGCCACCGCGTCCGGTCCTGCTCGCCGAGCAGCACCAGCTCGCCGTCCCGGACCCGGGCGTCGCGGCGCGAGTGCTGGAGCAGGACCAGCGCGAGCAGCGCGTCCAGCTCGGAGTGGCCAGGCAGCAGCTCGCGCAGCACCCTGACCAGCCGGATCGCCTCGCCGCTGAGCTCGGGCCGGAGCACCTCGGCGCCGGACGCGGGGGCGTAGCCCGCGGTGAACGCGAGGTAGGCGATGTCGGCGGCCAGACCGACGCGCTCCTCGAGGGCCGGCCCCTGCGGGACCTCGAACCGCTCGTGGGCCAGGCTCTTGCGCGCCCGGGTCAGCCGGGCGGCCATCGTCGGCGTACTGACCAGGAACAGGCGGGCGATGTCGGCCGTGGAGACGCCGAGCACGAGGCGCAGGGTCAGCGCCGCCGCTGCCTCGGGAGCCAGGGACGGGTGCGCGCACAGCAGCACCAGCCGCAGCCGCGCGTCGCGCACCACCTCGCCGGCATCGGCCATCACGCGTTGCGCCTCCTCCTGGAGATCGGCGTCGACGACGAGCAGCGGCAGCTTGCGTGCCGCCAGCGCCTCGGCTCGCAGCCGGTCGAGGATCCGGCGCCGGGCCGCGGTCAGCAGCCAGGCCGGTGGATTGGCAGGTACGCCGTCGCGTGGCCAGGTCCGAGCGGCCGCCTCGAAGGCGTCCCCGAGCCCGTCCTCGGCGAGGTCGAGGCGCCGGTACTGCGCGACGAGCAGGGCCAGCAGGCGGCCCCACTCGTCGCGCCACAGCTCCTCGAGGCCGGCTATGGCTGTTCCTTCTCGATCGCGATCGCGGGGAGCACCTCGACCACGTAGTCCCAGGTCAGCAGCCGGCAGAGCTCGACAACGGACGTCCGTCGACGGGAGGTCCAGCACGTAGAAGCCGGTGAGGTGCTCGACGCTCTCGGCGAACGGCCCCTCCGTGACCAGCCGCCCCCAGCGGACGCGCGCGCCGTGCCCGGGCGCCGCGAGCGCCTCGCCGGCGACGACCGTGCCGCCCCGGTCGCGGACGGCGCGGTCGAACTCCGCGTGGCCGTCGAGCACGGCCTGGCGCTGCTCCGCCGTGGCGTCGTCCCAGGCCGAGGGGTCCTCCTCCGAGAGGAGGACCAGGAACCGCACGATCGGCCCGCTACATCTCGAGGCAGCGCCGGACCTCGAGCGCGCTCTCGCCCTCGGCGAGGATGCCGACGCACTGGAGCAGGTCGTCGAGGTCGTCGCTCTGGACCGTGTAGTAGCCGGTCAGCTGCTCGACGGTCTCGGCGTACGGGCCGTCGGTGATGGCGATGGAGCCGCCGGTACGCCGGACGGTGCGGGCCTCCTCGGACTTGGCCAGCTCGGCGCCGCCGGTGACCTTGTGTCCACGCTCGGCGAGCGCCGCCGCGAACTCCTGGTGCTTGCCGTACACGCGGGCGCGCTCGGCCTCGTCTGCCTTCGCCCACTCGGTCTCGTTGCCGGGGAGCAGCACGATGTACTCGGTCATGGTCGGGTCCTCTCGGTCTTCAGTGGTGAGTCTGACACCCAGATGACGGACGGGGGAGGCCCGAATCGACAGACCGTGGCCGCCGTTCTCGTTCTCGTCGCCCGCAGGTCATGTCGGCGTGGCCGCTGAGACCCCGGGCCCTGCTTCAAACGAAGGCAATGGCCACGAACCGCAAGCTCCTCGTCGGGACCGGCACCGTGATCGGTGGTGCCGCGGTGCTCGGCGGCGCCCTCGGCATCGGCGCCCGGGCCGTGCTGCACCGGCAGGCCGCCGCCGCCCGCCGGCTGATCGGCCACCCACTCGGCGACGACGCCCCGGACGCGGACCGCGTGTTCAAGAAGAGCTACGGCGACCGTGTGGACCTGGTCGTGCTCGGCGACTCCATCGCCGCCGGCCTGGGCGCCGAGCTGCCGGACAAGACCCTGGGCGCCAGGCTCGCGAAGGGCGTCGCCAAGCGGGCGCACCGCTCGGTGCGGCTGACCACCCTGGCCCGGGTCGGCTCGGAGACCAGCAGCCTGGGCGACCAGCTGGCGATGCTGCCCGCGTCGGTGCAACCCGAGGTGGCCGTGATCGTGGTCGGTGGCAACGACGTCACGCACCGGGTGCCGGTCGGGGAGTCGATCCGGCATCTCGTCGCCTGCATCGACGCGATGCAGGAGCTCGGGTGCTCCGTCGTGGTCGGCACCTGCCCGGACCTGGGGGCGCTGCGCCCGGTCCCACAGCCGCTGCGCGCGCTCGGCTCACGGGCGTCCCGGCAGCTCGCGAACGCGCAGCGCGAGGCCGCCCTCCAGCGCGGTGCCCGGGCCGTCTCGCTGGCGCACGTGGTCGGCCCGTTCTTCATCACCAACCCCGACGAGATGTTCAGCCTGGACCGGTTCCACCCCAGCGCGCACGGCTACAAACGGACCGCGAAGGCGATGCTGCCGTCGGTGCTCGCGGCCATCGGCGTCCAGGACGAGGTGCCGTTCGGGCACCACGCGCCGCTGCCGGAGTGACGCGCGCCGGGATCGGTCCATACCAGTGGGAGCGATCCCACTTTGCCTCTTGACATCGACGTGTGGCGGTCGCCACAGTGTCGTGGGAACGCTCCCATTCGTCGAGTTTCGAAGGTGACCAGGATGAACACACACCTCAACCGGACCCGCCTCACGGCCCTGCTCGGGGGCCTGATCCTTGCCGGATCCTCCCTCGCGGCGTGTGGGGGCGATGACGCCGAAGGCGCCAGCGACCAGACGCTGCGCGTCAACGTCTTCGGCAACTTCGGGTACGAAGAGCTGTACAAGCAGTTCGAGGCCGACAACCCCGGCGTCAAGATCATCGAGTCCGCCGAGGGCGACCTCGGGGTCTACAACACCCAGCTCACCCAGAAGATCGCCGCCGGGAGCGGCGCCGGCGACGTGGTCGCCATCGAGGAGGGGCAGGTCGTCAACTTCCTCCAGAGCCCCGACAAGTTCGTGAACTTCCAGGACCACGGGTCCAACGACCAGACCGACCAGTGGCTCGACTGGAAGTACAAGCAGGCCACCACCGCGGACGGCGCCACCACCATCGGGCTCGGCACCGACGTCGGCGGCCTGGCCATGTGCTACCGGCGCGACCTGTTCGAGAAGGCCGGCCTCCCGACCGACCGCGAGGAGGTCAGCGCGCTGTGGCCGACCTGGGAGGACTACATCGCCACCGGTGAGCAGTTCCAGGAGGGCATCGGCAGCGACGACGTCCACTTCGTCGACGCGGCCACCAACATGTACAACTCGATCCTCATGCAGAGCGGCGAGTACACCTACTTCGACACCGAGGACACGCTGGTCATCGACAGCAACCCGGCGGTCAAGGAGGCCTGGGACCTCTCGGTCGACATGATCGACGCGGGCATCTCGGCGCAGCTCCAGTCCTTCTCGAACGAGTGGAACGCCGGCTTCAAGAACGGCACCTTCGCCACCGTGGCCTGCCCGGCCTGGATGACCGGCTACATCGAGGAGCAGGCCGGCGCGGACAACGCGGGCAAGTGGGACATCGCGTCCGTGCCCGGCGGCGGCGGCAACTGGGGCGGCTCGTTCCTGGCGGTCCCGGCCGACAGCGACCACCAGGAGATGGCGATCAAGCTGGCGCAGTTCCTGTCCAGCGCAGACGGCCAGCTCGGTGCGTTCGAGGCCGTGGGCAACCTGCCCTCGAACCCGACCCTGTACGAAGACCCGGCGGTGAAGGGCAAGACGAACGAGTACTTCAGCGACGCCCCGGTCGGCGAGATCTTCGTGGCCGGCGCCAGCAGCCTCGAGCCCGTCTACCTCGGCGCCAAGAACCAGCCGGTGCGTGACGCCGTCGAGAACGCACTGCGCAGTGTCGAGAGCGGCGAGAAGTCCTCCGATGAGGGCTGGGACACGGCTGTCGCCGACGCCCAGACAGCGGCAGGCTGAGTCCCGACTGAGTTCCGACGGGGGCCAGGGTCACCTCCGGGCCCCGGCCCCCGTCGGCTTCCATTCGTCCGACCGTCTGCCCGCCAGCGAGGAGACCGACAGCATGGACCGCTCGCGCACGTCCCGCGCTGCCCGCGGACGCACCGCCGAGAACGCCGCCGGCTACACCTTCATCGCCCCGTTCTTCATCGTCTTCGCCGCCTTCGGACTGTTCCCGATCCTGTTCACCTTCTGGGTCTCCCTGCACGACTGGAGCCTGTTGGGCGACCGCAGCTGGATCGGGCTGGACAACTACACGGCCCTGTTCGCGGACGACCGCTTCTGGACCGCCCTGGTCAACACGCTGGGCATCTTCGTGGTCGCCACCGTGCCCCAGCTGGTGACGGCGCTGGCGCTGGCGCAGCTGCTCAACCAGCGGCTCCGGGCACGCACGTTCTGGCGGATGGGCGTGCTGCTCCCCAACGTCACCTCGGTCGCGGCGGTCGGGATCATCTTCACGCTGCTGTTCGCCCGCGACTTCGGGCTCGTCAACTACGTGCTGGGCCAGTTCGGGGTCGAGAACATCGACTGGCAGGAGCACCGGTGGTCGTCCTGGCTGGCGATCTCGCTCATGGTCGACTGGCGCTGGACCGGCTACAACGCACTGATCTTCCTGGCCGCGCTGCAGGCGGTCCCGAAGGACCTCTACGAGGCGGCCGCGATCGACGGCGCCAACCAGACCCGCCAGTTCTTCAGCATCACGATCCCGATGCTGCGGCCCACGATCATCTTCGTCACCCTGATCTCCACGATCGGCGGGATCCAGCTCTTCACCGAGCCCCTGCTGTTCGCCAGCGGGACCAACGCGATCAGCGGCGGGAACACCCACCAGTTCCAGACCCTCACGATGTACCTGTACGAGCAGGCGTTCGTCGGCCAGGAGTTCGGCTACGCCTCCACGGTCGCCTGGGTGATGTTCCTGGTGATCGCGGTCGTGGCCGGGATCAACGCACTCATGCTGCGCCGAGTCCGGACGGCGGTGTGAGATGACCACCAGCATCGAGCCAGCGCTGGTCCCCCCGGTCACCGACGAGACCCGGCACGCCGCGCGCCACCAAGCGGCGTACCCGTCGTCCCCGCCGGTGGCTCAGCCCGCGCGTCGTGATCCTCCTCTTCGTCACCGCCATCTCGGCGTTCCCCCTCTACTTCATGGTCGTGATGGCGTCCCGGCCGAACTCGGACATCACCTCGGTCCCGCCGCCGCTGACCCTGGGCGACGAGCTGTGGGTCAACGTGCAGCGGGTCATGGACAACGAGGACGTCATGTTCGGGCAGGCGATCGTCAACAGCCTGCTGGTCTCGGTGGTCGCGACCGTGAGCGTCGTGCTCTTCTCCGCGCTGGCCGGCTTCGCGTTCGCCAAGCTCCGGTTCATCGGCCGCCAGCCGCTGCTGGCGTTCGTGCTGGCCACGATGATGGTCCCGATCCAGCTGGGGCTGATCCCGCTCTACATGCTGATGTCGAAGATCCACCTGGCCGGCACCCTGCCCGCGGTCACCCTGCCGTTCCTCGTCTCGGGCTTCGGCATCTTCATGGTCCGGCAGTACGTCATCCAGGCCGTTCCCGACGAGCTGCTCGAGGCCGCCAAGCTCGACGGCGCCTCGATCCCGCGCACCTTCTGGTTCGTGGTCCTGCCGCTGCTCCGACCCGTGCTCGCGGTGCTGGCCCTGCTCACGTTCATGGAGCGCTGGAACGACTTCCTGTGGCCCTACCTCGTGCTCGACATCGACCACCCCACGGTGCAGGTGGCCCTGTCGCGGCTCTCCAGCGGCTACTACACCGACCAGGCCCTGGTCATGGCCGGCACCCTGCTCGGCGTGGTGCCGCTGCTCATCGTGTTCCTCCTCTTCGGCCGGCAGATCGTCGGCGGCATCATGGAAGGTGGTCTGAAGTCATGACCTCTGCGCCCCAGCTCGCTCCTGCCGACAGCGCGCTGCCGCTGGCCCAGGAGTTCCCGGCCGACTTCGTCTGGGGCGCCGCCACCGCGGCGTACCAGATCGAGGGCGCCGTCGACGCCCACGGCCGTACGCCGTCGATCTGGGACACCTTCTCCGGCATCCCCGGCCGGGTGCGCAACGGCGACACCGGGCTGATGGCCTGCGACCACGTCCGTCGCTACCAGGAGGACGTCGAGCTGATGCGCGAGCTCGGCCTCGCGGCGTACCGCTTCTCGCTGTCGTGGCCGCGGATCCTGCCGCACGGACGCAGCCGCCCCAGCCGGGCCGGACTCGACTTCTACGACCGCCTCGTCGACGAGCTGCTCGCTGCGGGCATCACTCCCTGGGCCACGCTCTACCACTGGGACCTGCCGCAGCCGCTCGAGAACGCCGGCGGCTGGCCGGCCCGGGGGACCGCCGAGCGGTTCGCCGAGCTGGCCGAGGTCGCGGCCGGCAGGCTCGGCGACCGGGTGCAGCACTGGATCACGCTCAACGAGCCGTGGTGCTCGGCGTTCCTGGGCTACGGCTCCGGGATCCACGCCCCGGGAGTGTCGGACGGCCTCGCCGCGGTGCGCGCCTCCCACCACCTGCTGCTCGGCCACGGCATGGCGGTCGAGGCCGTGCGCGCGGCCGCGCCTGCTGCCCAGGTCGGCATCACGCTCAACCTCTACCCGGTCACGCCTGCCGACGAGCGCCCTGCCTCGGTCGAGGCGGCCCGCCGCGTGGACGGACTGCAGAACCGGTGGTTCCTCGACCCGGTCTTCCGCGGCTCCTACCCGGCCGACGTGGTCGACGACCTCGGGCCGCTGCTCGAGGACGACCTGGTCCGCGACGGCGACCTGGCCACGATCTCGGTGCCCCTCGACTTCGTCGGCATCAACTACTACACGCGGCACACCGTGCGCGGCTCGGCCTACCCCGGCACCAACGGCGCCGAGTTCGTCGGTCGCGGGCTGCCGACCACCGCCACCGGCTGGGAGGTCGACCCCGACGGCCTGGTCGAGGTGCTCACCCGGGTCACCCGCGACTACACCCCGCTGCCGATCTACGTCACCGAGAACGGCTCGGCGTGGTTCGACGAGGTCGCGGCCGACGGGTCGGTGGACGACCCGGAGCGGGTGGCCTTCCTCTCCGACCACCTGGCCGCGTCGTCACGGGCGATCCACGAGGGCGCGAACGTCGCGGGCTACTTCGCCTGGTCGCTGCTCGACAACTTCGAGTGGGCCGAGGGCTACGCCATGCGCTTCGGCCTGGTGCACGTCGACTTCGCATCGCAACGGCGTACGACGAAGGCGAGCGGGCACTGGTACCGCGGCCTGATCCGGGCTCATCGCGACGGCATACTGAGCCCATGACCCGGCCACCTCGCACCCGGCCGACGCTCGAGGAGGTCGCAGCGCTGGCCGGCGTCGGCCGCGGCACCGCCTCGCGCGTGATCAACGGCGGGGCGAAGGTGTCGGACAAGGCGCGGACGGCCGTCGAGGAGGCGATCGCCCAGCTCGGCTACGTCCCGAACCCGGCCGCGCGCGCCCTGGTCACCCAGCGCACCGACGCGGTGGCGCTGGTGATCGCCGAGTCCGAGGAGCGGGTCTTCGGGGAGCCGTTCTTCGCCGGCGTGATCCGCGGGATCGGGGCGGCGCTCTCGGAGAGCAACCTCCAGCTCGTGCTGATGCTCGCCCAGGCCCAGCGTCGGGGACACCTCGACGACTACCTCACCCGCCAGCACGTCGACGGCGTACTGCTGATCTCGCTGCACGACGACGACCGGCTCCCGGAGCGGATCCGGTCGCGCGGCCTCCCGGTGGTGCTCGGCGGACGGGTGCCGAACGGCGAGGACACGGCGTTCGTCGACGTGGACAACACGCTCGGCGCCCGCCTGGCCGTGGACCACATGGTGCACCGCGGCCGCCAGCACATCGCCACCATCGCCGGGCCGCAGGACATGGTGGCCGGCCGCACCCGGCTCGAGGGCTACCGCGCGGGGCTGGCCGCCGCCGGCCTCGAACCCGACGACCGGCTCGTCGTCCACGGCGACTTCGGCCAGGACAGCGGCGAGGCCGGCATGCGCAACCTGCTCGTGCGCGCGCCCGAGGTCGACGGTGTCTTCTGCGCCAACGACCTGATGGCCGCGGGTGCGCTCCGGGTCCTGCGCGAGGCCGGCCGGAAGGTGCCCGCCGAGGTGTCCGTGGTCGGCTTCGACGACGCGCCGCTGGCGCAGTCCACGCACCCCCCGCTGACGACCGTGCACCAGTCACCGGAGCGGATGGGCCAGGAGATGGTGTCGCTGCTGCTGGACGCGATGGCGCACCCCGACGAGCCCCCGCTGCCGCGGATCCTGCCCACCCACCTGGTGGTCCGCGACAGCAGCTGACCGGTCTGCCGGACGTCGACTCGACCACACGAGTTGTTTGCACTCGACCACCCCGAGTGCTAAACATGACGCTGGCACTCGTAGCATGAGAGTGACAGAAACCGGATCGGTTGGTTGAGGTCCACCAGCGCCGGCGGGAAGGGTCCGCCGGGTCAGCCGGATCGTCCGTCGCGGGCAACCCGCCGAGTCCGTCCACAACTCGTACAGCGTGAGGAATGGCAGGAAATGCCGAAGCTGATTGCTTTCAACGAGGAGGCCCGCCGCGGTCTCGAGCGTGGCATGAACACGCTCGCCGACGCGGTCAAGGTGACGCTGGGCCCCAAGGGTCGCAACGTCGTCCTCGAGAAGAAGTGGGGCGCGCCCACCATCACCAACGATGGTGTGTCGATCGCCAAGGAGATCGAGCTCGAGGACCCGTACGAGAAGATCGGGGCCGAGCTCGTCAAGGAAGTTGCCAAGAAGACCGACGACGTGGCCGGTGACGGCACCACGACGGCGACCGTCCTCGCCCAGGCGATGGTCAAGGAAGGTCTGCGCAACGTGGCCGCGGGTGCGAACCCGATGGGCCTGAAGCGTGGCATCGAGGCCGCCGTGGCCGCCGTGTCCGAGCAGCTGCTCGCGATGGCCAAGGACGTCGAGACCAAGGAGCAGATCGCCGCGACCGCGTCGATCTCCGCTGCCGACGCCACCGTCGGCGAGATCATCGCCGAGGCGATGGACAAGGTCGGCAAGGAAGGCGTCATCACGGTCGAGGAGTCGAACACGTTCGGCCTCGACCTGGAGCTCACCGAGGGCATGCGCTTCGACAAGGGCTACATCTCGGCGTACTTCGTGACCGACCCGGAGCGCATGGAGACGGTGCTCGAGGACCCCTACGTCCTCATCGCCAACTCCAAGGTCTCCTCGGTCAAGGACCTGCTGCCGCTGCTGGAGAAGGTCATGCAGTCCGGCAAGCCGCTGGTCATCATCGCCGAGGACGTCGACGGCGAGGCCCTGTCCACGCTGGTCGTCAACAAGATCCGCGGCACCTTCAAGTCCGTCGCCGTCAAGGCCCCGGGCTTCGGTGACCGCCGCAAGGCCATGCTCCAGGACATCGCGATCCTGACCGGTGGCCAGGTCATCAGCGAGGAGGTCGGCCTCAAGCTCGAGAACGCCGGCGTCGAGCTGCTCGGCCAGGCCCGCAAGGTCGTCATCACCAAGGACGAGACCACCATCGTCGAGGGTGCGGGCGACACCGCCCAGATCGAGGGTCGGGTCAACCAGATCCGTGCCGAGATCGAGAAGTCGGACTCCGACTACGACCGCGAGAAGCTGCAGGAGCGCCTGGCCAAGCTGGCCGGCGGTGTTGCGGTGATCAAGGTCGGCGCGGCCACCGAGGTCGAGCTGAAGGAGCGCAAGCACCGCATCGAGGACGCCGTTCGCAACGCGAAGGCGGCCGTCGAGGAGGGCATCGTCGCCGGCGGCGGCGTGGCCCTGGTGCAGGCTGCACTCGCGGCGTTCGAGAAGCTCGAGCTCGTGGGCGACGAGGCCACTGGTGCCAACATCGTCCGCGCGGCCACCGAGGCCCCGCTCAAGCAGATCGCGATCAACGCCGGTCTCGAGGGTGGCGTCGTGGCGGAGAAGGTCCGCGGCCTGAAGGCCGGTCACGGTCTCAACGCGGCCACGGGCGAGTACGTCGACATGATCGACGCCGGCATCCTCGACCCCGCCAAGGTGACCCGCTCCGCGCTGCAGAACGCTGCGTCCATCGCGGCGCTGTTCCTCACCACCGAGGCGGTCGTCGCGGACAAGCCCGAGAAGGCCGGTCCGCCGATGGGCGACCCGTCCGGCGGCATGGGCGGCATGGACTTCTGAGTCCGTTCGCCCGCTGAACCACAAGCGCTGACCCGCCCGAAAGTTTCGGGCGGGTCAGCGTCATTTCGGGGACGTCGCGGTCGGCGGCCCGGCGGCCAGGACGAGCCGCATGTGCTCGACCGCCTCGTCGGTGCGCCCTGCGCCGTACACGCGCAGCAGCTCGGCGATGCGTGGGTGCCGGGTCTCGAGCAGCGCAGCCGCGTGCAGGATCTCCCCGGCGGAGTCGGTGGCCCGCAGCAGGTCCTGGACCACGCGCGCGCTCGCGACCGGGTCGGTCAGCAGCGTGGTCTGGGTCGAGCGGGCGAGGTTGGCGGCGGTGCCGGCGATCTCCTCGAGGCGCCGAGGCAGCGCGTCGCTGTCGATGCGGCCCTGGTCCACCTCGTCGCAGAGGTCCCCGAGGATCTGGAGCCGGTGCAGGACACCGGGGTTGCCGATCTTCACCCGCTGGGCGCTGATCAGCTGCGACATCATCGGGCGGGACAGCCCGAGGACCTCGGCGGTGCGCGCCTGGTTCAGCCCGAGGACGTCATGCACCCGCCGGCAGAGCACGGCCAGCGGAGCGCCGTACAGCTGTGCCTGCTGCGCGCGGTTGCGTTGGATGTCCGCGTCGTCCATGACCCTCCTGTTTGCAGTCGAGAACAGCATGGCAGAGAAAATTGGGCGGACACAAGCCTTGACATTCGCGATTGCAAACACTTCTATTTGCGATAGCGAACGAAGGAGGACCCGATGACCCGCTCTCGCCACCTCACGGTCACGACAGTGCTGGCCGTGATCGCCCTGTCGACTCTCGCCGGGGTTGCGCCCGCATCCCCAGCGGTGGCAGCGCCCGCGGAGGAGGAGACCGGCCGGATGCAGCTGGTCCTCGACTCGTCGGGCTCGATGAGCGAGCCGGCGGCGGGCGGGCAGTCCAAGATCCAGGCCGCGAAGGCCGCCTTGAACACCGTCGTCGACGGGCTGCCCGAGGAGGCGCAGGTCGGGCTGCGGGTCTACGGAGCCACGGTCTTCTCCCGCAGCGACCCGGGCGCGTGCACCGACTCCCAGGAGGTCGTTGCTCCGGGCACGGACAACCGGGACGAGCTGCGGGACGCGATCGCGAGCTACAAGCCGTACGGCGAGACCCCGATCGCGCACGCGCTCCGCGAGGCCGGCAAGGACCTCGGCAGCGAGGGACACCGCACGATCGTGCTGGTCTCCGACGGCGAGGCAACCTGCCCACCGTCTCCCTGCGTGGTGGCCCGACAGCTCGCCCAGGACGGCATCGACCTGCGGATCGACGTGGTCGGCCTCGACGTGTCCGGCAAGGCCCGCGAGCAGCTCGCGTGCATCGCCGACGCCGGTCGCGGGCAGTACTACGACGCCGACGACGCCGATGACCTGGTCCGGGCACTCGACCGGCTGTCGACGCGGGCGCTTCGTCCGTTCCAGGTGACCGGCGAGCGGGTCGACGGCGGCGACACCGAGGCCAGCGCCGCACCGGTCAGCGCCGGTCAGTACATCGACACCCTCGGCGGTGGCGTGGGCACCGAGAAGTGGTACCTCGTCGAGCGGCAGATCCCCGGCAGCTCGTTGCATGTGGGCGTGGCCGGCAAGACCTCGGCGAGCACCGACGAGGTCGAGCTCTCCACCTTCGCGGCAGGCTTGGCGGGTGCCGTCGAGTGCGGCAGCGAGACCTGGTACGACGCCGGGACCGGCGGCGACACGCTGTTCGGGATCGCGCGAGTGGTGGATCCGCGCGGTTTCAGCTCGACCGACCCCGCCTGCACCGACGACGACGTGCTCGTTCTCGTGCGGCGGGGAGAGGAGGGCGCCTCCGTGCCGGTCGACATCGAGCTTCTCGTCACCGAGGAGCCGCCCGTGGCGAACACGAACGCGCTGCCGCCGGGGCTGACCGACAACGCGTGGGTCGACCCGGCCCCGACCGGGCCCGCCACGCGGGTGCTGGGAGGCACGTCGTTCGCCGACGCCCAGCCGATCGAGCCCGGCAACTACACCGGCGACATCGTGCCCGGCGAGACCCAGGTCTTCGCGCTCGACGTCGACTGGGGAGAGCAGCCGGTCTTCGACGTGGTCTTCCCGCGCAGGCGGGGCGCGCTTGCCGACGCGGTGGGGGCCTACGACATCAAGGTGCGGACGCGGCTGTTCACACCGGTGCGCGGCCAGTTCGACTACAGCGCGTTTCTCGGAGGTCCGGACCCGAGCGTCGCGATGGACCAGGAGAACGCCGAGCGGATCGGCGCCGCCGGTCCGGAGATCCGCTACCTGAACCGTGATTCCCCGGCTTCCTCGACCGCGTCGGCCTCGGTGCCGGGCACGTACTACCTCACGGTGGAGGCCTCGCCGGACAGCGAGGGCGAGAGCTACGTGTTGCCGTACACGATGCGGGTGGACCTCCCGGCCGGAACGGATTCCGGCGAGCCCGACTACGAGGGCACCGACGCGACCACCCCGGAGCCGGCGACCGCGAGCCAGTCCGCCGAGCCCGACCCCGATGAGGACGCGGAGAAGGCCGCGCAGGATTCCGACGACGACGGGCTCGGCTCGGTGCGCCTGGTGGCCGGCGTGGCCGCCGCCGGGCTGGGCGTGGTGGCCCTGGGGTTCGCGGCCTTCCTGCTGCTGGCGCGGCGCCGGAGGCCGTGACTCAGCCGGTCAGGAGCACGATCGCCGCGACGAGCAGGACGAGTCCCACGACGCCGAGCAGCACGGCGGGCACGAGCCCGCTGCGGCCCGGCGCCGTGGACGGTGGTCGCGTCGGAGCGGCCGCCGGTCCGCGCGCCGCCGGTCCGTTCTCGCCCCAGCCGTCCGGGAGGACCGGCACCTGGTCGAACACCTCGATGTCGTGCGTGGCCGCCCAGGTCGGGGTGGCTGAGTGCAGCGCGGCGCGGGCCGCCGGGGCGCTGGCCGGCCGCAGGTCGGGGTCCGGGTCGGCGAGCGTCCGCGTCACCCGCCAGAGGGATTCGGGACAGCCCGGGGGCGGCTCGACCGGCAGCGCGGTGCCCGGTGGCGACGGGCCTCCGGCGAGCATGGTCGCGGCGACCAGCCCGGCGGCGTACAGGTCCTGACGGGGATCGGGCGCCGCGCCGCTGAGCAGCTCCGGCGCCAGGTAGCCCGGCGTGCCCACCACCTGGCCGGTCAGGGTCAGCCGGTCCAGGTGCGCGGCCGTGGCGATGCCGAAGTCGGAGAGCCGCAGGTGCGGCCGGCGGTTCCCGGTGGGCTCGAGCAGGAGGTTGGACGGCTTGACGTCGCGGTGCACCAGCCCCGCAGCGTGCACGGCGGCCAGCGCATCGAGGAGCTGGTCGAGCAGCGTCCACGCCCACGCGGGCGGAAGGGCGCCGTGGTCGCCGAGCAAGGTGGCGACGGAGCCGCCACGGACCAGCGGCATCGTGAAGAGGACACGGTCGTCCTCGCCGGCCCACGAGAACGGGGTCACGACGTGTGGATGCTGCACGCGGTGCGACTGCTCGCGCAGGAATCGCAGCAGCGACGCAGCGTCGGACTGGCCGAGCACCTTGGCCGCGACGTACCGGTGCTCACGGTGGTCCCAGGCGCGCCAGACCGAGCCCATCCCGCCCGTGCCGAGCAGGTCGACCAGCTCGTAGCGCCCCGCGAAGACCTCACCCACGGGCGAGATTGTGCCCTCCGAGCGGCGCCCGACACACCGGTGGCCCTGCAGGTGCCCGCCCAGCGGCGAAAGGTCGGGGTGGCTGGTGGACATGTGGTTACGTGAGGACTGTGTCCATCGAGGAGCGGCAGGCCAGGTTCGAGGCCCTCGCGCCGGGGCTGATCGACCCCTTGCGGCGCTTCCTGGCGCGGCGTACCGACGCGGCCACGGCCGACGACGTCCTGGCCGACACGCTGCTGGTCTGCTGGCGCCGGCTCGACGACGTACCCGACGCGGCGCTGCCGTGGGCGTACGGCGTGGCCCGCAACTGCCTGGCGAACGCCCAGCGCAGCGGCCGCCGGCAGGAGCGGCTCGCCGCGAAGATCGCCGTCGTCGACCCGCCGGCCGAGACCGCGCCCGGGCCGGGGGAGGGCGACGACGCGCTCGCCGAGGCCCTCGACTCGCTGCGACCCGACGACGCCGAGCTGCTCCGCCTGTGGGCGTGGGAGCAGCTGACGCCGGGCGAGATCGCGACCGTCCTGGACATCACCTCGAACGCCGCGAGCATCCGGCTGCACCGGGCCCGCGAGCGACTCCGCGAGGAGCTGCGAAAGGTCGAGCAGCCCGCCGGACATGAAGAGTCGAGAGAGGGGAGGAACCGGTGACGAACTCGTACGACGACGACGAGCTCCTGGCGCGCCTGCGTGCGGCCGACCCGGCCTCCTCCGTGCCGGCTGCCGACCCCGCGTCGGTGGCCCGACTCCTGGAGGACACCATGAGCAACGACGTGCTGACCGAGTCCCGCGAGAGCGGCACCCACAACCGCGGCCCGCTCACCTGGCTGGTGGCGGCCGCGGCGGCGGTGATCATCGCCGGCGTCGGGATCTTCGCGGTGACCAACGACATCGGGACCGAGGACCCCTCGTCCCCGCCCGCGGCCGGGGGGTCGGAGCCGACGGTCACCGAGCTGCACGCGCCCGGCCAGGAGGCCTACGCGGCGCGGTGCATGGTGCCGACCGCTGCGCCGCTGTCGGCCAGCGCCGACGTGGCCTTCGAGGGCACGGTCACCGGGATCGACGACGGGCTCGTGACCCTCGAGCCCTCCGAGTGGTACGCCGGCGACCCCACCGACCTGGTGACCGTCGAGGCCCCGAGCGACGAGATCCGGGCGCTGCTGGTCGCCGTGAGGTTCGAGGACGGCGGGCGCTACCTCGTGGCCGCGAACGACGACGGCTCGGTGATGGTCTGCGGCTTCAGCGACACCTACTCCGAGCGGCTGGCCCGCGTCTACGCGGAGGCGTTCGCCCGCTGACGGTGCCGGCCGGCTCTGCGAGGCTGGTCCGGTGACCCTGCACGGACTCCTGCTCGCGGCCGGCGCCGGCACCCGGATGGGCACGCCCAAGGCGCTGGTGCGAGACGACGACGGCACGTCCTGGCTGCTGCGCTCGGTCGCGGTGCTGCGCGACGGCGGCTGCGCCGGCGTCACGGTCGTGCTCGGCGCCGAGGCCACCCGGGCCGCGGCCCTGCTGGAGGGCAGCGGGGTCCGGGTCGTCGTGGCCGACCGCTGGGCCGAGGGGATGGGTGAGTCCCTTCGGGCGGGGCTCGCGGCCGAGGCCCCCAGTGACGCGGAGGCGGTCGTGGTGTCGCTGGTCGACCTCCCGGACGTCACTGGTCAGGTCATCCGCCGGGTCGCGGAGGCCGGAGCCGACCCGGACGTCCTGGCCCGCGCGGCGTACGACGGGGAGCCGGGGCACCCCGTCCTCCTCGGCCGCCACCACTGGGCAGCCGTCGCGGAATCCGCCACCGGCGACCGCGGCGCCCGCGACTACCTCGCCGCCAACCCGGTCCGCCTGGTCGAGTGCGGCGACCTCGCGACCGGGCGGGATCGGGACCACCCCACCTGACTGGTCCAACCTTGAACCAACGGATCGCTGAGTAGCCTTGACGGCATGGACTCCGTGGCCGCGATCGAGCAGCGCCTGGGAGCGACCGGCTACCTCTGCGACGACGCGCTGGCCACGGTCACCTACCTCGCGCTGACCATGCAGCGGCCGCTGCTGCTCGAAGGCGAGCCGGGCACCGGCAAGACCGCCCTCGCCGAGGCGATCGCCGAGGCGATGGAGCTGCCGCTGGTGCGGCTGCAGTGCTACGAGGGCATCGACGCCACCCAGGCGCTCTACGACTGGGACTTCCCCCGCCAGATCCTGCACCTGCGGGCGCTCGAGGCGGTGGCCGGCGGCCCCGGGAGCACGGTCGAGGAGGCGGAGAAGAGCCTGTACGACGCCCGCTTCCTGCTGGCGCGGCCGGTGCTGCGGGCGCTCCAGGAGGCGCCGGCGGTGCTGCTCGTCGACGAGGTCGACCGGGCCGACGACGAGTTCGAGGCGTTCCTGCTCGAGGTGCTGTCGACCTACCAGGTGACGATCCCGGAGCTCGGCACGGTGCGCGCCGCCGTACCGCCGGTCGTGGTGCTCACCTCCAACCGCACCCGCGAGCTGCACGACGCGCTGAAGCGGCGCTGCCTCTACCACTGGATCGACCACCCCGGGCTCGAGCGCGAGGTGCAGATCGTGCGCTCCCGCGCGCCCGAGGTGAGCGAGGCGCTGGGCCGGCAGGTGGTCGGGCTGGTGCAGCAGCTGCGCGGGCGCGACGACCTGCTCAAGCCACCCGGCGTGGCCGAGACCCTCGACTGGGCGCGCGCGCTCAACCACCTCGGGAACGACGAGATCGACCTCGCCGCGGCCTCGGCGACGCTGGGTGCGCTGGTGAAGTACCGCGAGGACAGCGACCGCGTGAAGCAGGCCCTGGACCGGATGCTCGCCACATGACCCGCGCCCCCGACGAGATCCTGCTCGGGTTCGGCCGCGCGTTGCGCGCGGCCGGCGTCCCGGTCACGCAGGACCGCGCCCACGGCTTCCTCGAGGCGGTCGCCATGCTCGGGCTCGACGACCAGCGGGCGACGTACGTCGCCGGCCGGGCCACGCTCTGCGCCGGGCCGGACGACCTCGAGCGCTACGACCAGGTCTTCGAGGCCTACTTCAACGGCCGCGACGGGCTGCCCCGCCCGCGGTCGGTGCCGTCCACGTCGAGCCAGCTCGGAAGTGGGCTGCCGACGTCCGAGGACGGCAGCGGCGCCGGCGACGAGCCCGACGACGTCGTGCGGGCGATGGCCAGCGCGGCCGAGGTGCTCCGGCACCGCGACGTCGCCGGGCTGAACGCGGCGGAGAAGCAGCGGCTGGCCGCGATGTTCGCGACCCTCCGCCCGCGGCCGCCGATGCGGCGTACCGCCCGCCACCAGCCGTGGCACCGCGGCGACATCGACGCCTCCCGCACCCTGCGCGGCAGCCTGCGCCGGATGGGCGAGCCGGGCGACATCGCCTGGCGACGCCGCGGCACCCGGCCGCGCCGCGTCGTACTGCTGATCGACGTGTCCGGCTCGATGAGCGGGTACGCCGACGCGCTGCTGCGGCTGGCGCACCGGTTCACCCAGGCCGTGTCGGCCGGCGCCACCCGGGGCCGGGTCGAGACGTTCACGCTCGGCACCCGGCTCACGCACCTCACTCGGGCGATGCGGGTCCGCGACCCCGAGCGGGCACTGGTGGCGGCCGGGTCGACGGTCCCCGACTGGTCCGGCGGGACCCGGCTCGGCGAGACGCTGCGGTTCTTCCTGGACCGGTGGGGCCAGCGCGGCCTGGCCCGCGGCGCGGTGGTCGTGGTGTTCAGCGACGGCTGGGAGCGCGGCGACCCGCAGCTGCTGGCGACGCAGATGGCGCGGCTGCACCGGATCGCGCACCGCGTCGTGTGGGTGAACCCGCACCGCGGCAAGACCGGGTACGAACCCGTCCAGCAGGGCGTGGTCGCCGCCCTGCCGTACGTCGACGACTTCGTCGCCGGGCACTCGCTCGCGACCTTTGCCGAGCTGTCGGAGCTGGTGTCCCGTGCGTGAGGTCCTTCCCGAGCTGATGAAGTGGTGGCGCGACGGCCAGACGATCGGGGTCGGCACCGTGGTCGCGACGTTCCAGTCCGCGCCCCGGCCCGCCGGCGCGTCGATGCTGGTCGGTCCGGACGGCTCGGCGGTCGGGTCGGTGTCCGGCGGCTGTGTCGAGGGCGCCGTCTACGAGCTGGCCCAGGAGGTCGTCGGCGACGGCACCCCCGTCCTCGAGCGGTACGGCGTCTCCGACGACGAGGCGTTCGCCGTCGGCCTCACCTGCGGCGGCATCCTCGACGTCTTCGTGGAGAAGGTGAGCCAGGAGACCTTCCCCGAGCTCGAGGAGATCGCCGAGGACATCGAGTCCGGCCGTCCCGTCGCCGTCGCCACCGTCATCGAGCACCCCGACCCGACCTGGCTCGGCCGGCGGCTGATCGTCCGCCCGGACGCGATAGTCCACGACGATTCTGTCGACGGGGACGCCGATGGACGACACATACGTCGTGGACTATCGGCGTCACTCGGATCCCAGCGGGCCGACGACGCCGTCCGCGACGACACCCTCGGGCTGCTGGCATCCGGGCACAACGCGACCCTGACCTACGGCCCGGACGGGGAGCGCCGGGGCGAGGGGATGCGGGTCTTCGTGTGGGCGTTCGCGCCGAAGCCGCGGATGCTGGTGTTCGGGGCGATCGACTTCGCGGCGGCGGTGGCCCGGGTCGGGTCGTTCCTCGGCTACCACGTCACGGTCTGCGACGCGCGGCCCGTGTTCGCGACCAACACCCGCTTCCCGGAGGCCGACGACGTGGTCGTCGACTGGCCGCACCGCTACCTCGCGTCCGAGGTCGAGGAGGGCCGGGTCGACCGGCGCACCGTGATCGCCGTGCTCACCCACGACCCGAAGTTCGACGTACCCCTGCTCGAGGTGGCGCTGCGGCTGCCCGAGGTCGCCTACATCGGCGCCATGGGATCCCGGCGTACCCACGACGACCGGCTGGAGCGGCTGCAGGAGGCGGGCCTCGGGGACGAGGAGATCGCCCGCCTGTCCAGCCCGATCGGCCTGGACCTCGGCGCCCGCACGCCGGAGGAGACGGCGATCAGCATCGCCGCTGAGATCATCGCGGGGCGCTGGGGTGGCTCCGGCGAGCGGCTCGCCGGCACCGAGGGCCGGATCCACCACGAGCGGTCCGGGATCGGCTGACCGATGTCGGGGGCGCGGAAGCTGCGGGCCGTCTGGCCGGTCGCCGTGCTCGCGCTGCTGGCCGCCTGCACCGACGCCGCGCCCTCCGCGGAGAACGACCCCGAGCCGAGCACGCCGGAATCGTCGGCAACCGCCGAACCGAGTCCGACGAGTACGCCGAGTCCCACCGAGGAGCCGGAGCCCGAACCCGACGACGCGCTCCCGCCGGTCCACCACCGCGTCTCGCTCCCCGCCCTGATGCGCAAGGACCTCGGGCCCGACCCGGATCGTGCGCCAGGGGCTGCTCGGCACCGCCGACGCCTACACCCGGCACGCCGTCACCTACCGCAGCGGCGACCTGACCATCTCCGGCGTGCTGCTCGTCCCCACGGGCAAGGGGCCGTTCCCGGGGATCGTGCTCAACCACGGCTACATCGAGCCCTCGATCTACGTCACCGGCCAGGGCCTCGCCCGCGAGCAGGACTGGCTCGCCCGCGCCGGGTTCGCCGTGCTGCACACCGACTACCGCGGGCACGCCGGCTCCGACCCCGCGCCCGACCTCGACCGCGAGGCCCGGCTCGGCTACACCGAGGACGCGATCAACGCCGTCCGCGCCCTGCGCAAGGAGCCGTACGTCGATCCCGACCAGATGGCCATGCTCGGCCGGTCGATGGGCGGTGGCGTCACCCTCAACGCCCTCGTCACCCGGCCCGGCCTGGTCGACGCCGCGGTGGTCTACGCGTCGGTGAGCTCCCGCTACCTCGACAACCTGCGCCACTTCACGGTCCCGAACCGTCCCGAGGCGGTCCAGGCGCTCTACACCCGGTTCGGCACCCCGGACCAGGAGCCGCGCTTCTACCGCGAGCTGTCGTCGCGCACCTACTTCGACCGGATCACCGAGCCGGTGCTCATGCACCACGGCACCAACGACGAGTCCTGCCCGTTCCCGTGGGCGACGACGACCCATCGGCTGCTCCAGGACGCCGGCGTCGACGCCCAGCTGGAGGTCTACCCGGGGGAGATGCACGCCTTCGTCCCGCGGTGGCAGGACTCGATCATCAGGACCGTCCAGTTCCTGCGCCGGCAGATGAGCTGACGACCTCGCGCGATCCGGTTCCCCCGTCACCGGTTGCGGGCTAGGTTGGCGGCAGATCCGGCGACGGGACGACGATGACGAAGGTGCGCGAGGAGCTGCAGGCACGCAGGCTCGATGCCGTGCGCGCGTGGACGAGCTTCGTGGAGCTCGGCGACGAGGCGACCCCGCTGGTGCGCCCGGAGATCCTGCGCAGCTGGGAGCTGTCCGGCGCCGCGATCACGCCCGACGTGGTCGAGGCGCCGCTGGCCGACGAGGGCGACACCACGGCGTACTGGCGCGACTCGCCGCTGCAGACGGCCGTCGAGCGGGTGGAGCCGGAGCTGCGCCGGACCGCCGAGGACGGCGACCTGGTGATCGCGGTGACCGACGCCGAGACCCGGATCCTGTGGACGTACGGCGGCCGCGTGATGCGGCGCAAGGCCGAGACCGTGAACTTCGTGCCGGCCGGCCGCTGGGACGAGGCCAGCGTCGGCACCAACGCCCTCGCGATCGCCAACCGCACCGGCGACACGTCGATGGTGTTCAGCGCCGAGCACTACGCGTCGATGGTGCACAACTGGGTCTGCTGGGCGGCGCCGCTGCACGATCCCGTCACCGGCCAGCAGATCGGCGTCATCGACCTCTCCACCACCTGGGACCGCACCCACCCGATCGGCCTCGCCACCGCGCGGGTGATGGCCCGGCTGATCGAGACGGCGTTGCCGAGCTCGCAGCGTTGGGGCACGCCGCGGTCGCACGCCATCCACGACGAGCCCGGCCTGAGCCTGTCCCTGCTCGGCACCGCCGAGGCCTGGCTGGACGGCGAGCGGCTGCTGCTCAACCGCCGCCAGACCGAGGTCCTGGCGCTGCTGACCATGCACCCCGAGGGGCTCTCGCTCGAGCACCTGCACGCCCTCGTGTACGGCGACCAGTCGGTCACCCTCAGCACCCTCAAGGCCGAGGTCTCGCACCTGCGGCACGCCCTCGGGGGCCAGCTGGCGTCGCGTCCCTACCGGCTCACGCTGCCGGTGCAGCACCGACGTCGACGAGGTGCTCGGGCTGCTGCGTCGCGGAGACGTGCGCGCCGCGCTGGCGGCGTACGACGGCGACCTGCTGCCCGGCACGAACGCCCCGGCGCTGGTCGAGCTCGCCGAGTACCTCGCGGTCAGCGTCCGCGAGGCGCTGCTCGCCGATCCGGACCCGAATGCGGTGCTGCGCTACACCGAGCTGGCGCCGTACGACATCGAGGTGATCGAGGTCTGCCTGGCCACCCTGGGCGCGATGGAGCACCCGGTGAAACCCCTGCTCAAGGGCCGTCTGGCCGTCGCTCGTCGATAGGCGCTGACCGGGCTGGACCAGCGCGTCCACGGGCCAACCTTTCCCCAACCCTCGCGGCCTAGCGTGAGCCGGGTCACAGGTCCTTTCACCCTGCGAGGAGTCTTCATGGCCCGGATCAACGTCACCGTCGACGGAGCGCTCGTCTCCGACGACGTCGAACCCCGCATGCTGCTCGTGCAGTACCTGCGCGAGAAGCTCGGCAAGACCGGCACCGTCATCGGCTGCGACACCAGCAACTGCGGTGCCTGCACGGTCCACCTCGACGGGAAGAGCGTGAAGTCCTGCAACGTGCTCGCGGTCCAGGCCGACGGGCGCGAGGTGACCACGATCGAGGGCGTCGCGAGCAACGGCACCCTGCACCCCGTGCAGGAGGCGTTCCGCGAGTGTCACGGCCTCCAGTGCGGCTTCTGCACGCCGGGGATGATCATGCAGAGCATCGACCTGCTGAACGAGAACCCGCACCCGTCGGAGGCCGAGATCCGCGAGGGCCTCGAGGGCAACCTGTGCCGCTGCACCGGCTACCACAACATCGTGCGCGCGGTTCAGCACGCCGCCGGGAGCACCGAGGGGGCGCCGGCATGACCGCCACCCAGGAGAAGCGGCAGACCGAGATCGGCCGCGACCGACGCCGCAAGGAGGACCAGCGGCTGATCACCGGGCGGACCCGGTGGACCGACAACATCACGCTGCCCGGGATGCTGCACATGGCCATGGTGCGCAGCCCGTTCGCGCACGCGACGATCACCAGCATCGACACCAGCGCCGCCAAGGCGGCGCCCAACGTGGTCGACGTGCTCACCGGCGCCGACCTCGGCGAGAGCCAGGGCGTCAACATCAACGCCTGGCCGATCACGCCCGACCAGGTCGCCCCGACGCACCTGCCGATGCCCAGCGACCGGGTCGCCTTCGCCGGCGAGATCGTCGCCTGCGTCATCGCGCGTACGCCGGCCGAGGCGCGGGACGCGGCCGAGCTGGTCGACGTCGAGTACGAAGAGCTGCCGGCCGCGCTCGAGCTCAAGGCCGCGGCCAACGACGAGGTGCTCGCGCACCCCGACCTCGGCACCAACAAGTCGGCGCTGTGGGTGTTCAACTCCGGCCGAGGCCGGCACCGGCGGCAACGTCGACGAGGCGATCGAGAAGGCGCGCGGCGACGGCATCGTCATCGAGCGCGAGTACCGCCAGCAGCGGCTGATCCCCGCCTTCATGGAGCCCCGCTCCGTGGTCGTCGACCCGACGTCCGAGCAGATGACGATGTGGTCGGCCACGCAGGTCCCGCACATCCTGCGGTTCGCGCTCGCCGCGACGACCGGGGTGCCGGAGTCGAAGATCCGGGTGATCGCGCCCGACGTCGGCGGCGGGTTCGGCGGCAAGCTCCAGACCACGCCCGGAGGAGTGGATCACCTGGGCCGTCGCGCGCCGGCTGCAGAAGCCGGTGAAGTACACCGAGACCCGCTCCGAGTCGCTCGTGTCCGGCCACCACGGCCGCGACCAGTGGCAGAAGCTCACGCTGTCGGCGGAGAAGGACGGCACGGTCACCGGGTTCAAGGTCGAGCTGCTCGCCGACCTCGGCGCGTACGTCTCGCTCGTCGGAGGCGGCATTCCGGTGCTCGGCGCGTTCATGTTCAACGCGATCTACAAGTTCCCGGCGTACCACTTCCAGGTGCAGACGGTGCTCACCAACAAGACCTGGACCGACGCCTATCGGGGCGCCGGCCGGCCCGAGGCGACGTACGCCATCGAGCGGATCATGGACGAGCTCGCCGCCGAGGTCGGGGTGGATCCGCTCGAGATCCGCGAGAAGAACTGGATCAAGCACGAGGAGTTCCCGTTCACGACCGTGTGCGGGCTGGAGTACGACTCCGGCAACTACGAGGCGGCGACCGCCCGGGCCAAGGAGATGTTCGGGTACGACGAGCTGCGCGCCGAGCAGAAGCGGCGCCGCGACGAGAACGACCCGGTCCAGCTCGGGCTCGGCGTCTCGACGTTCACCGAGATGTGCGGCCTCGCGCCGAGCCGGGTGCTGGGCTCCCTCGACTACGGCGCCGGCGGCTGGGATCACGCCACCGTCCGGGTGACGGCGACCGGCAAGGTCGAGGTGCTCACCGGCGCCTCGGCGCACGGTCAGGGGCACGAGACGGCGTTCAGCCAGATCGTGGCCGACCGGCTCGGGGTGCCGTTCGAGGACGTCGAGGTGCTGCACGGCGACACCCAGATCTCAGCCAAGGGCATGGACACCTACGGCTCCCGGTCCCTGGTGGTCGGCGGGCGAGGCGGTCGTCAGGGCCGCCGACAAGGTGGTCGAGAAGGCCAAGCCGATCGCCGCCCACCTGCTCGAGGCGTCCGTCGACGACCTGGAGTACGCCGGCGGGAGGTTCACGGTGCGTGGCACGGACCAGGGGCTGGGGTTCGCCGAGCTCGCCATCGCCGTCTTCACCGCGCACAACATGCCCGAGGGGGTCGAGGCGAGCCTGGACTCCGACGCGAACTTCGACCCGGAGAGCTTCAGCTTCCCGCACGGCACCCACCTGTGCGCGATGGAGGTCGACACCGAGACCGGCGGCGTGCTGATGCGCAAGTACGTCTGCTGCGACGACATCGGCAACATCGTCAACCCGCTGATCGTCGGCCGGGCAGGTGCACGGCGGCCTGGTGCAGGGCATCGCGCAGGCGCTGTGGGAGGAGGCGGTGTACGACGACGCCGGGACGCTGGTGTCCGGCTCGTTCGTGGACTACCTGCTGCCGACCTCGGCCGACACGATCAGCTTCGACATCGACCACACGACGTCGCCGTCGACCACCAACACGCTCGGCACCAAGGGCGTCGGCGAGGCCGGCACCATCGCCTCGACGCCGGCGGTCGTCAACGCGATCGTCGACGCGGTCCGGCACCTCGGGGTCAACGACATCGTGATGCCGTGCACCCCCGAGCGGGTGTGGCGGGCGATCAACGACTCCGGAGGTGGCGGGGCAGACCCGACCACCGGTGCGGCGGCCCCGCACTTCGACGCGGCCGAGGGCACGGAAGGAGCGGCACAGTGATCCCCACGCAGTTCGACTACCTGGCCCCGACCTCGGTCGAGGAGGCGCTCGCGGCGCTGGCCCAGCACGGTGACGACGCCAAGGTGATCGCCGGCGGGCAGAGCCTGCTGCCGGTGCTGCGGATGCGGCTGAACGCGCCGGAGGTCGTCATCGACCTCGGCCGGATCGACGCGCTGCGCGGCGTACGCGACGACGGCGACGCCATCGTCGTCGGCGCCATGACCACGCACGCCGACGTCGGCTCCGACCCGCTGGTGACCGAGCACGCGGCCCTGATCGCCAAGGCGATCGGCCACCTCGCCGACGCGCAGATCCGGCACCGCGGCACGTTCGGTGGCGCGCTCGCGCACGCCGACCCGGCCGGCGACCTCGGCCCGCCGGCGGTGGCGCTGGGCGCGGAGTTCGTGATCGCCGGGCCAGAGCGGCACCCGCACGGTCGTCGGCCGACGACTTCTTCGTCGACCTGTTCGAGACCGCGCTCGGCGACGACGAGCTGCTGACGGAGGTGCGGATCCCCAAGCACACCGGCTGGGGTGCGCACCACGAGAAGTTCGTCCGGATCGCGCACCAGTGGCCGATCGTGGCGGTCGCGGCCGCCGTACGCGTCGACGGCGGCACGATCGCCGAGGCCCGGGTCGGGCTCGCCAACATGGGCTCGACGCCGATCCGGGCGCGCGGTGTCGAGGAGGCGCTGGCGGGCCAGCCGGCGACCGACGAGGCCGTACGCGCCGCCGCTGCACGGGCCGCCGAGGGCGCCAACCCGCCGTCGGACCTCAACGGCGACGCGGACTACCGGCGCCACCTCGCGACGGTGCTCACCCGACGGGCCGTGCTCGCGGCTGCGGGGGCCTGAGCCTATGGAGCTCACCCACCGGTTCACCGTCCCGACCTCGGTCGACGACACCTGGGCGCACTTCCAGGACATCGCGTCCGTCGCGGAGTGCTTCCCGGGCGCGACCGTGACCGTCGGTCGAGGGCGACACCTTCCAGGGCTCCTGCAAGGTGAAGCTCGGGCCGATCGCGCTGGTCTACAACGGCTCGGGCACCTTCGTCGAGAAGGACGACGCGGCGCACCGCTTCGTCGTCGACGCGAAGGGCAAGGACAAGCGCGGGAACGGTACGGCGGGCGCCAAGGTGACGCTCTCCATGGACGCGGGCGCGGACGGGACCGACGTCGAGGTGCTGACCGACCTCGCGATCACCGGCAAGCCGGCGCAGTTCGGCCGGGGCGTGATGCAGGACGTGTCCGACAAGCTGCTGGGCCAGTTCGTGGCCTGCCTGGAGTCTCGGCTCGCCGGGGGTGCCCCCGAGGTCCCCGACGAGCCGGCTCCGGCGGCCGCCTCGCGGCACCCGCCGAGGCGTCTGCGGCTCCCGCGGCACCCGAGCCGTCTCCCGAGCCCCCGCCGGCACCGCGGCACAGCGCGGCCCCGCCCGCCCAGTCGGACGACGCCCTGAACCTGGGCAGCACCGTGCTGCCGATCCTGGTCAAGTCCTACTGGAAGCAGGGTGCGGCCGCCCTCGTCGCGCTGATCGGCTTCATCATCTCGCGCCCGTCGCATGCGCCGCGCGACGAGGTGTGAGTTCTTGTCCTCCGAGGTGTGACTTCTTGCGTTCCCGTCGCAAGAACCGCACCTCGGGGTGCAGACCGCACCTTGCCGAACCGTGCGTTGTGGCGGCTCGAACCGTGTGTTCTTGGCGCAACAGCGCACGGCCGGGCACGCAACAACGCACGGTTCGGCTCGCTCAGCGGACGAGGCGGTCAGAAGACGTTGAGGGGCGGAACTGCACGGAGATCCGCGGGCCGGCGTGGGCGGTCTTGGGGACGGCGTGCTCCCAGGTGCGCTGGCAGGAGCCGCCCATGACGACCAGGTCGCCGTGGCCCATCGCGACCGGATCGACTCGCCGCCGCCGCGCGGCCGCAGAGCAGCCGGCGCGGGTCGCCGAACGAGACGATCGCGACCATCGTGTCCTCGTCTTGCCGCGGCCGATGGTGTCGCCGTGCCAGGCCACGCAGTCGCGGCCGTCGCGGTAGTAGCAGCACCCGGCGGTCACGAACGGCTCGCCCAGCTCGGGAGGTAGTGCGCGCGACAG
This sequence comes from uncultured Actinomycetota bacterium, assembly GCA_963803235.1. Lineage (GTDB taxonomy): Bacteria > Actinomycetota > Actinomycetes > Propionibacteriales > Nocardioidaceae > Nocardioides. The sequence continues at coordinate 48,184 of CAWDLL010000005.1, read as the reverse complement.
CGCCTCGCGGGCCTCGTCGAGCAGCGGGTGGGGCAGCGGCTCGCCGACGCCGTAGGTGTGCACCAGCCGGGGTACGTCGACCACCCGGTCGTACATCTGCCGGCGCTCGGCCCGCCACGGCACGTCGCGCACCAGCGTCGCGAACACCTCGTCGGCCGGGCAGCCAGTTGCGGCGTACGTCGACCCACGCGCCGCGGGTCAGCGGCGGTCGCTCGACGCCGTCGGAGGGCCGGCACCGTGGCCGGGCCGGTGTCGAAGAGGGTGCCCTGGAAGTCCACGGCGCCCAGTCTACGCCAGATTCGAACAGATGTTCTAGTGCAATCCGGCCCGGCCGCCTGGTCAGCCGGACTGGCCGGGCTGGTCGTCGCCGGCGGGGGTTCCGGAGATGACGTTGAACCGGTTCCAGGCGTTGATCGCGGCGATCGTGGTCATCAGCGCGGCCAGCTGCTCGTCGTCGTAGTGCTTGGAGCGGCCTGCCCAGACGTCGTCGCTGACGCCGCTGTCGGCGTCCGCCAGGCGGGTCCCCTCCTCGGTGAGAGCGAGGGCGGCGCGCTCGGCCTCGGTGAACACCGTCGCGTCCCTCCACGCGGCGACGAGGCTCAGCCGCTGCTGGGTCTCGCCGGCGGCCAGGGCGTCCTTGGTGTGCATGTCGGTGCAGTAGCCGCAGCCGTTGATCTGGCTGGCGCGGAGCGGTACCAGCTCCTGCACGCTCGTCGGGAGCGAGGACTCGGTCGTCACCTGGGACACACCGGCGAACCTGCGGAAGACGTGGGTCATCAGCTCGGAGCCGAACAGGTCGAAGCGGGTCTCCATGGGCTTCTCCTTTCGTCAGTCGCCTGCGCTCAGGTGTCGCAGGCCGTGGAACTTGTGCGGGTTGCGGACCGCGTCGATCGTGGTGATCCGACCGTCGCGGATGCCGAGGGCCAGGACCGTGGTGACCTGGTCGTGCTCGAAGGCCAGCAGCGCCGGACTGCCGTTGACCACGGTCGGCTGCAGGGTCAGGCGATGCCCGCTCGCGCTGATTCCGGCGAGGAACGCCGCGATCTCCAGCCGCGCCGCGGATCGGCTTCGGAACGGCGTGCGCCACGCCACCTCCGTCGGTGACGAGGACCGCGTCCGGGTCGAGCAGGGTGAGCAGGCCCTTCGAGGTCGCCGGACGCGGTGGCGCGGCCGAATGCCGCAACGATCTCGCGGTGGGCCTCCGGGTCGACGTCGAACCGCGGCTGCCGCGCCTCGACGTGCTCCCGCGCCCGGGAGGCGAGCTTGCGGCAGGCCGCCGGTGACCGGCCGAGGGCCTGGCCGACCTCGTCGAACGTCAGCCCGAACACGTCGTGCAGCACGAACGCAGCCCGCTCGGCGGGGCTCAGCGTCTCCAGGACCACCAGCATCGCCCACGACACCGTGTCGGCGAGGCTGACCGAGTCCGCGGGGTCCGGCGCGGTCTCGACCGGCTCCGGCAGCCACGGCCCGACGTACTTCTCGCGCCGGGTCCGGGCGGAGCGGAGCGTGTCCAGCGCGATCCGCGAGGTCGTGGTGACCAGCCAGCCGGTCAGGTCGCGGATCGCCTCGAGGTCGCTGCCCTGGAGCCTGATCCAGGCCTCCTGGACGGCGTCCTCGGCCTCGGCGAGGGTGCCGAGCAGCGCGTAGGCGACGCCGATCGAGGCGCGGTCGCAGCTCCTCGAACTCCGCGGCTGCCGCCTCGGCGAGGCGGTTGGTCTCTGGCTGGTTCATGACGGGAGGACGGGATGGGGCGCCGATGTGTGACATCCCGGGCGCTCGACCACGTCCATCGCCTCAGACGCGCGCTGCCAGCGTCTCGCGGAGCTGCTCGACGATCTCGTCGGCCAGCTTGTCGAGCTTGCCGCGCAGGAGGAACGGGGCGACCAGGTTGATCGGGAAGGCTGAACATCGAAGTCCGCCCGGTAGGTCATCTCCGTGCTCGCAGCCGTCGCCGGTCGCGACGGAAGCTCATCGTGTCGACGCGTCGTCGCCGTCTCGTTCTTCCCGCTGGAACTGCACCCGGTCGGGCCGCTCGTGGACCAGCGTCTCGTAGACCAGGTCGGTCTCGGCGGCCCATTGAACTCCGAGGTGTTCGCGTACGTCGTGCCGACGCCGCCGTCGCCCGACGTCCGGGTGGTCTCGACGGTGCCCGGGTCCCACTCGTTGGTGTTCGTGAAGTCCGCGAGGTAGTCAAACACCGTCTCGACGGGGCCGGGGCGACGGTGAAGGTGCGTTCGACGTGCATGGTCCGAGACATTACGGACCGGCGATGCCCGGGCGGCAGCGGCGGGCTAGGGGACGTCTCGGGGGCGAGTCAGGGCCGTCGGTGTCCGAATCCCGGTAGCGGTGCGTTGTCCCGGCAGGAATCCTTGCTCCCATGCCCGAGACCTACGCTCCGACGAGCGCGGCGGCGCGCGTCGTCCACCTCACCAAGACCTATGGTTCCGGACCGGCCATGGTCACCGCGCTGGACGACATCACCCTCGACCTGGCCGCGGGCCAGTTCACGGCCGTGATGGGACCGAGCGGGTCGGGCAAGTCGACGCTCATGCACTGCTGCGCGGCCCTCGACACCGCCGACTCCGGGTCGGTCTTCATCGGCGAGCAGGACCTCTCGTCGCTGAAGGACAAGGGGCTGACCCGGCTCCGCAGGGACGAGATCGGCTTCGTCTTCCAGTCCTACAACCTGGTCCCGACGCTGACCGCCGAGGAGAACATCCTGCTGCCGCTGGCGATCGCGGGCCGCAAGCCCGACCCGGAGTGGTACGACGGCGTGATCGCGACCGTGCAGCTCGCGGACCGGCTCAAGCACAAGCCCAACGAGCTCAGCGGTGGCCAGCAGCAGCGGGTCGCCGTGGCTCGCGCGCTGGTCAGCCGGCCGCGGATCGTCTTCGCCGACGAGCCGACCGGCAACCTCGACTCGCGTTCGGGCGCGGAGGTCCTCGAGCTGCTGCGCCGCAGCGTCGACGAGCACGGCCAGACCATCGTGATGGTCACCCACGACCCGGTCGCGGCGGCGTACACCGACCGCGTCGTGTTCCTCGCCGACGGCAAGGTCGTCGACGAGATGCGCAACCCAGACCGCGAGCAGGTCCTCGAGGTGATGACCCGGATGACGACCGCGGTCGAGGCGAGGGACTGAGCGTGTTCAAGGTCGCCTGGAAGAGCCTGCTCGGCGCGCAAGGTGCGCCTGCTGCTGAGCACGTTCGCGATCGTGCTCGGCGTCGCCTTCGTCGCGGGCTCGCTGATCTTCTCCGACATGCTCAACCGCAGCTTCACCGCGATCTTCGCCTCGACCGTCGGCGACGTCGTGGTCGCGCCCGAGGGCGGCACCGACCGCGACGGCTGCCGTCCTCGCTCACCATCCCGGCCAGCTGGTCGACGACCTCGAGCCGGTCGACGGCGCGGCCCGGGTCGACGGCAACGTCAGGCCGTGCGGACGTCTTCGTCGTCGGCGAGGACGGCAAGGTGATCGGCGGCACCGGCGCCCCCGGCTTCGGCATCAACTGGACCGACGCGCCCGCCGGACCGGCATCGAGGGGCTCTCGATCGATCGAGGGCAGGATGCCGGAGGGCCCGACGAGGTCGCGCTCGACGCCGGCACCGCCGACAAGGCCGGCTACGAGGTCGGCGACAGGTCCCGAGTCGACGACGCCGGCGCGAGCACCCACGATCGAGGCCGACGCTGGTCGGGCATCGTCGACTTCGCGCGACGGCGGCTCGCTCAACGGCGCCTCGCTCACGGTCTTCGACACCGCGACTCACGCAGGACCTACTTCCTCGACGGTCGAGGACGTCTACACCGACCTGTGGGTGACCGCCGAGGACGGCGTCTCCCAGGAGGAGCTCGCGCGACGCCGTCGCGGCGGAGCTGCCCGACGGGGTCGAGGCGGTCACCGGCGACGACGCCGCCGACGAGAGCGGCAAGCGAGCTGCTCGAGGCGATCTCGGTTCATCACCGACGTTCCTGCTGATCTTCGCCGGCATCGCGCTGGTCGTCGGCGCCTTCCTGATCGTCAACACGTTCTCGATCCTGGTCGCCCAGCGCAGCCGCGAGCTCGCCCTGCTGCGGGCCCTGGGCGCCTCGCGCCGGCAGGTCACCCGGGTCGGTGCTGATGGAGGCCTTCGTGGTCGGCATGGTCGGCTCGACCATCGGGCTCGGCCTCGGGATGCTGCTGGCGCTCGGGCATCAAGGCGCTCTTCGCCTGATCGGGCTCGACCTCGCCGGGCCAGTCGCTCGTCCTCGCCGCCGCGCACGGTCCTGGCGGTCGTACGTCGTGGGCGTGCGTCGTCACCATGGCGGCGGCCTAGCTGCCCGCGCGGCGTACCGCGCGGATCGCGCCGGTCCAGGCGCTGCGCGACGACGTCGCGCTGCCCGAGGCCGCGATCGCGCCGCCGGCTGGTGCGTCGGCGTCGTGCTGTCGTCGTCGGCGTCGCCAGCCTCTGGTCGCCGGGCTGTTCGCTCGACGTGCCACGCCCCGGCTGGTTCGTCGGCGGCGGCGTCCTCTGCGTGCTGCTCGGCGCCGCGGCCGCGAGCCCCGTGATCGGGCGGCCGTTCCTGATCGGCGGTCCGGGCCGCCTACGCCCGCCTCTTCGGGACCGGTCGGCAACCTCGCCGGCCAGAACGCGCTGCGCAACCCGCGCCGGACCACGGCCACCGCCTCCGCGCTGATGATCGGGCTGGCCCTGGCCTGCACGATGTCGATCCTCGGCTCGTCGGCCAAGGCCAGCGTCGACAAGCTGATCGAGGACAACTTCGTCGGCGACTACATCGTCGGCAACGTGGTCGGCCAGGGCTTCTCGGCCGCGATCGCCGACGAGATGCGCGAGATCGACGGCGTCGAGGCGCTGGTGCGGTCGCGCTATCGTCGCCGACCAGCTCGACGGCGACATCGAGTACGTCTCGGCCATCGACCCGCGTCCGCTGAACGGGCTGCTCGAGCTCGACATGCTCGAGGGCGACGCCGGCGACCTCGGGGACGGGACGGTCCTGCTCTCCGAGAGCTGGGCCGAGGACCACGACGGTCGGCGTCGGCGACGAGCTGACGTTCGAGATGCCCGCCGGCGACGACGAGCGGTGACCGTCGCGGGCGTCTTCGAGCGACAACCCGGTCGTCGGCACCGGGGTCCTGACCACCATCGACACGCACGCGCGCCGCCGGCTTCCCGAACCGGACAACCAGCGCTGATCATCACACCGACGGCTCGGCGGGAGTCCAGGACCGGCTCGAGACGTCATGGCCGACATCCCGGTCGTCACCGTCAAGGACCAGGAGGAGTTCGCCCAGCAGCAGCGCGAGCCGATCGACCAGCTGGTGCTGATCATCTACGGCCTGCTCGGCGCTGGCTCTGGTCATCGCCGTGCTCGGGCATCGTGAACACGCTGGCCTGTCGGTCATCGAGCGCACCCGCGAGGTCGGCCTGCTGCGTGCGATCGGGCTCAGCCGCCGGCAGCTGCGCCGGATGATCGCGCTCGAGTCGGTGCGTGATCGCGGTCCTCGGCGCGCTGCTCGGGGTGGTGCTCGGCATCTTCTTCGGGGTCGGTGCTGATCTACGCCCTGCGCGACGAGGGGCTCGAGGTGATCATCGTCCCGTGGCTCAGCTGGTGGTCTTCCTGGTCGCTGTCCGTGGTGATCGGGCTGCTGGCGGCCGTTCTTCCCGGCCCGCCGCGCCGCGCGCCTCGACGTACTCCGCGCGATCGCGACGGAATGAGGGGGTGACCCGGATTGGGTAAGAAGTCTGCAGTTCGGGGACGGGAGGTATAGACCAGCCTTACAGTTCGGGTGTGGAGGGTTTGTTGGTCGGTGAGGGCCGGACACTCAAGCACGTTCAGGTGCGCGAGTACGTCCGAGGTCTAGTCAAGGACGCAGCGCCGGGATCGCCGGCGCCGTCCGAGCGCGAGCTCGTGCACCACTTCGGTGTGGCACGGATGACGGTTCGCCAGGCGATGGACGCGCTGGTCGTGGAGGGTCTGCTCGAGCGGATCCCCGGCCGCGGCACGTTCGTCGCGCACCCGCGCCGCGAGGTCGGGCGGCTGATCGGCTACACCGAGGAGATGTCCCGCCGCGGGCTGCTCGGTGAGTCGCAGACGCTGCTGGCCCGCCGCGAGCAGGCCGGACCGGGTGTCGCTCGGGCGCTGAGCATCACCGAGGGTGACGCGGTCATCCACTGGAAGCGGCTGCGCCGCGCCGACGGTGTGCCGATGTGCATCGAGGACGCCTACCTCAACGAGGTCCTGATCCCCGGCTTCCTGCAGAGCGGGATGCCCACCAGCCTCTACGACGCCCTCGAGTCGCGCGGTCTCCGCCCGACCTGGGCCGAGGACTCGATCACCGCCGACCTGGCCAACAGCGAGGAGGCCTCGATGCTCGAGATCGACGCCGGCGCCGCCGTGCTCCGGCAGTCGCGCCGCGGGCTCGCGGGCGAGAAGGTCGTCGAGGTGTCGCGCTCGGTCTACCGCGCCGACCGGTTCACGATGTGGGTCCAGCTCGGCCAAGGAGGGCTGAGCCTCCCGAGGGGTGCGATCTCGCGCCCCGACTCCTCGCAGACCCAGACCGGATCGGGCCCGCCGAGGTCCGGCTGGATGTGCAGCGCGTGCACGCGGCGCGTCCTCGCAGCTGAGGCACACCGGCCAGCGGCCGACCGTCTCGAAGAGCGCGTCCTGCACGTCCTGGGCGACCAGCCCGGCGACGTACACCTCGCCCTCGGGCCACTGCTCGGCCCACCACTTGCGGTCGGCCACGGCGTCCTCGAGGGCGTCCACGGCGACCGCACTGGCGTGGTGACGGGCCAGGAGGTCGGCGAGGACCCGGGAGCGGGCTTCGAACAGCCGAGCCGTGTCCATGCCCCCATCATGCCCGGGGCGCAAACCCGGCCCCGGCGACGCGGCTCGGCTCCCCGGTCGGGACGGGCGGCCGCCCTACAGTGCTGGCATGGGTACGGCGCACCTCGAGGTGACCGTCCTCGGCCCGCGTGACGTCGCGGGTGCCGACGAGGGCGGGGCCGACCGACTCCACCTGGTCGGGGACGACGGCCTGTCCCCGGAGCCCAGCCTGGTCTCCGCGACCTGCCGCGAGACCGAGCTCCCGGTGTCCGTCGTGCTCCGGCTCAACGACTCCTGGACCACCACCGGCGGCGAGCTGACCCGCCTGGTCGGGCTGGCCGAGACCTACCTCTCCTGCGGTGCGGCCGGGTGTGGCCTTCGGCTTCCTCGACGCCGACCTCGAGGTCGACTCCGCGGTCTGCGAGCACCTCGCCACCTCGCTCCCGGGCGTGCCGTGGACCTTCCACCGCGCGATCGATGCCTCCCTCGACCCCCGCCGCTCCTGGCGGCGGCTGCTCGGGCTGCCCGGGCTGGACTGCGTCCAGTCCGCCGGGTCGCCGCAGGGGCTCGCGGTCGGGTACGACGACCTCCTCGCGACCGCCGAGTCGGACCCGAGGGTCGCGGCGCTGCTCATGCCGGCCGGCGGGCTGCTCGCCGAGCACGTGCCCTGGTTCGTGCGGGCAGGCGTCCGGCAGTTCCAGCTCGACACCCAGGCCCGGCCGGGCGCGACGTACAAGTCCTACGTCGACGCCGGCCACGTCCGCTCGTGGCGGCTGCTGCTCGACAGCGCGGTCGGGCGTACGGCCGGCCCGGTCGCCGGCTGACCCGATGGGGCTGATGATCGACCCACCCCAGGTCCCGTCGCGCGGCCGGATGTGGTCCCACCTCGCCAGCGACTCGTCGTACGACGAGCTGCACGCGTTCGCCCGCGACCTCGGCATCCCCGAGCGGGGCTTCGACCGCGACCACTACGACGTCCCGTCCGAGTGGTACGACCAGGTGGTCGCCCTCGGTGTCGAGGAGGTGTCCTCCCGCGAGCTGATCCGCCGCCTCGCACGCCGCCGGACTCCGCCGCCGCAAGCGCCCAGGCGGATAGTCCGAGACGTTTTGGCTGTGTTCGGCGGCCCGCTCACGACCAGCAACGTCTCGGACTATCGCGAGAGCTCGCGGTGGACGTTGGCGCGGGCGGCTTCCTCCCAGTGCTCGCGGGCGTACGCCGTGTGGAACAGGTGGGGCTTGGCGAGCAGGTCGCGGAGGATGTCGGCCCGGCCCTCGCGGAACGCGCGTCGGGGACGTGGGAGTACTCGCGGCGGACCGCGGCGACGTACTCGGCATAGCGGTCCGTCCGGGGCCGCGAGGATGGCGAGGTCGGCGTCGGAGAGCACGCAGCCGGCGACGTCGCGGTCCGCCGGCCGGTGGGTCTCGGTGAGCCGGACCAGCCGGGCCACCTCGGCGACCGCATCGGCCTCGAGCCCGGCGCCGGGCAGCGCGCGCTCGGCCCAGACCGCGCTCCGCTCCTCGGCCCAGGGCTGGCCGTCGTAGACGCCGTCGTGGAACCACGCCGCCAGCCGCACGGTCACCTCGTCGTAGGCGACGCCGGCGGCGGAGAGCTCGTCGAGCCGGTCCAGCACCTCGGTCAGGTGCCGCGTGTCGTGGTAGCCGCGCGTCGGAGCGGCATACGCCGAGACGAGCTCGTCGCGCAGGCCGTCACACCCCGCCAGTGGCCATCTGTCCCCCAGGTCCACGGCTCCATTCAACCAGCGAGCTCCACCGGAAGTGGCGCTTTGTGCAGGACGACCAGGGACGTGACCGCGCGGGTCAGGCAGACGTAGAGCCGCCGCAGCCCGGTCACCCGGTCCGGCTCGCCGGCCACGATCGCGGCCGGCTCGGCCAGGACGACGTGGTCGAACTCGAGCCCCTTCGCCAGCGATGCCGGCACCAGGTCGAGGTGCTGCTCGAACTCGGTCTCGGCCGTCTCCTCGGCGCCGAGCAGCGCGTAGCCGATCCCGGCAGCCGTCAGGGCCTCGCCCAGGGCGGGGATCAGGGCGTCCGGCGCGATCAGGCCGATCGAGCCCTCGCGCGGGATCACCGCCCGCACCTGGGCCACCACCGCGTCGGCGAGATCCCCGGGCACGGTGACGAGGGACAGGTCGCCGCGGGCTCGTCGCACCGACGTCGGCGGGGTCAGCCCGGGCGCGATCACCGGCAGCAGCCGCGCGGCGTACTCGATCACGTCGCCGGGCACCCGGAAGCCGAGGGTCAGCTCCTCGACGTGGGCGTCCGGCTTGCCGAGGTGCGCGAGCGCCTCGGCCCAGGTCCGCGTCGCCCACGGCGTGGTGGCCTGGGCCAGGTCGCCGAGCACGGTGAGCGAGCCGGTCGAGGACCGACGGGCCAGCGCGCGGAGCATCATCGGCGAGAGGTCCTGCGCCTCGTCGACCACGATGTGCGCCAGCGAGGGCGTGCGCTCGACCAGGTCCGCCGCCTCGTCGAGGAGTACGGCGTCCGGCAGCGACCACCGCGCCGCGCCGGGGGAGCGCGGCGGCTTCGCCCAGAGCAGCGCCGCCTGCTCCTCCGGCTCGAGGATCCCGTCGGCCGCGGCCGCCAGGAAGTCCGGCTCGGCGAGCAGCCGCCAGAGCAGGCGGGCCGGGTCGACCGCCGGCCACAGCTCCTTCGCGTAGTCCTTGACCGGCTTGCTGCGCGCGACCGCGTCCTGCACCCGGTCGTCGGGGGAGTCGCCGGCGAGCTCCATCTTCACCAGGATCCGGTGCGCCAGCGACTGCGGCAGCATCGCCCGGGCCGCGCCGTACCGGACCCCGCGCGAGCGCAGCGACTCGACCAGCTCCTCGGCCTCGTAGGCCGCGACCCGCCAGCGCCGCGCCCCGCGAGGCACGACCAGTCCTTCGGTTGGCGTCGATGAGGTGGGCCCACAGCGCGCGCTCGAGCACCGCAGCCATCCGGGCGTCGCCCTTGAGCGTGGCGACGTCAGCGGGGTCCTCGCCGCGGATCGCGCTCTTCGGCTGGAGCCCGGTCAGCGTCTTCGCGACGAGCTCCTCGATCGTGGTCTGGCTGGCGTCGATCTCGCCGAGGGCCGGCAGCACGTCGCGGATGTAGCGCAGGAAGCTGGCGTTCGGCCCGACCACGAGCACGCCCTGGCGGGTGAGCTGCTCGCGGTGCGCATAGAGCAGGTACGCCGCGCGGTGCAGGCCGACGGCCGTCTTGCCGGTCCCGGGGGCGCCCTGGACGCAGATCGCTCTGCGACAGGTCGGAGCGGACGATCACGTCCTGCTCGGGCTGGATGGTGGCGACGATGTCGCGCATCGGCCCGACGCGGGGCCGCTCGATCTCGGCCTCGAGGATCGCGGAGTGCTCCTCGACCTCGCCGGCGGCCAGGTCCTCGTCCTCGAAGGCCGTGAGCCGGCCCTGCTGGAAGCCGTACCGCCGGCGCAGGCCGACGCCCATCGGCTCGGTCTTGCTGGCCCGGTAGAACGGCAGGCTGACCGGCGCCCGCCAGTCGATGACCATCGGCTCGCCGGTCGGGTCGGAGATGTGCCGCCGGCCGATGTGGAAGTCCTCGCCGTCGGAGTAGTCCACCCGCCCGAAGAACAGGGGGATCGTCGGGTCGTCGGCGAGCTGCTTCATCCGCAGCGCGAAGGTCGACTCGAGGTACTCCCGGCTCACCCAGTCGCCGGCCGCCGCCGAGTCCATCGACGCCGTCCGCTCCCGCATCCGGGCCAGCTGGGCTCGCGACTGGGCCAGGTGCGCCTGCTCCGCGGCCAGCTCGGTGTCGGTGTCGGGGGCAGGTGCGGGCATGCGGGCGCCTCCGCGGTCGCGGGTGGGAATGGGGAAGCGTGACGCTACTCGCCCCTCCGGCCGGCCGTCACCCGATTTCACGGGCACCGGCCGACCGGAGTCATCCCTCGCAGGCTGTGACCGGGGTGTCGGTGGCGTCGCCCCCGCAGGTGTCGGTGCCGTCGCCGCCGTCGAGCGAGTCGATGTCGGCGCCACCGCTGAGGAGGTCGTTCGCGGCGCCGCCGAGCAGGGTGTCCTTGTCGGCGTGTCCGTAGAGCTTGTCGCTGCCCTGACCGCCGTCCATCCAGTCGGCACCACCGAAGCCGCTGATGGCGTCCGCGCCGGCGAGACCGATGAACCGGTTGGGTCCGGCGTCGCCCTTCAGCTTGTCGGAGTACGCCGAGCCCTCGAGGTTCTCGATGCCGTACAGCGTGTCGCTGCCCTGGCCGGTGGCGGTACCGAGTGCCAGGTCGGCGTCGATGAGTGCCGCCGAACCGGCGAACGACGCGGTGTCGGAGCCGGCGCCGCCGCAGATCACGTCGTTGCCACCCTGCCCGCGGATCGTGTCATTGCCGCCGAGACCGTCGATGACGTCGTTGCCGGGAGTGCCGGTCAGCACGTCATCGCCGGGCGTCCCGGTGACGGTCGGGGTCAGCCCGCCGCAGGTGGGCGCGGTCGGGACGACCTTGCGGACGAACACGTCCTGCCCGTTGTTCGCGTCCGGCCCGGCGACCAGGTTGGTCGCACTGGAGTGGAAGGCGACCATCGTGCCGTCGGCGCTGATGTCGGGCGACAGGCTGCCCTTGGAGCCGGGGCTGCCGTCGGTGGCCACGCTGACGATCCGGGTGGTGCCGGCGGCCCGGTCCCGAATGAACACGTCGACGGTCGAGCCGTCTCCCGGCACCAGGTTCATGGCGCCGGAGGCGAAGACGACCAGGCGGCCGTCGTGGCTGAGCGCGGGGCCGTCGTCGACGAGCGCCAGCTCTCCGTTGCCCGGCGACCCGTCGTCGGCGACGTCGATCCGCTCGTAGGTCTTCGAGGCGACGTCGAAGGCCTGGAAGCCGTCGAGCCCGTTCCAGCCGTACGCCTGGAACGCGACGACGTCACCGTTGCCGCTGATCGCCGACTCGATGCCGCACCCGACGTTCGTCGCGACACCGGTCGCCAGCTCGACGTGCGTGAAGCTGTAACCGCAGCCCGGGATCCCGACCTCGGTCATGGCGAGGACGGCGGTGCCGTCGCCGCTGATCTTCGCGTTCATGACGCAGCGCTGGATGATCTTGGTCTTGCCGGTGACCAGGTCGCGCACCGAGACCCGGTTGTTCTGGCAGTTGGCGGTCTGCACGGTCGAGGTCACGAAGGCGACGTAGCGGCCGTCGTCGCTCACACCGGCGACCCTGCTGTCCCCGGACGGGTACTGGGCGCCGTTGCTGTCGACACTCACGCGGGTCGTGGTCCCGGCGGCGACGTCGTACATGAACACGTCGGTCTTGCCGTTCGTGTCGCCCGGAACGAGGTCGGTGCGCCAGCTGTCGAACACGACCTTGCCGCCGTCACCGGTCAGCTCAGGCGGGTTGGTCATGTTGGTCGCCGGCGGGACGAGCGTGGTCACGCCCGTGGACAGGTTGCGGACGTACGTCGAGCCGAACTGCCCCGCCGCCAGCTCGGGCGCGTTGCTGTCGAAGAGCACGACGTTGCCGTCGGCGCTGATGTGCGGCCGCAGACTCCAGCCGGAGATGTCGCCGCCGGTGGGGCCGACGCTGACCCGCTCGGTGGTGTTCGGCGCGGGCGTCGCGTCGGCCGCGGTGGGCGTGGCCACCAGGGCGAGGGCGGCCATCGTGGCGCCGAGGGTGAGCTGGGTCAGGCGTCGGTTCTTGTGCGTGAGCAAGCATCGTCCTCCCGTTGGTGCAGCCCCACCACTGTCCCCGGGGGCAGTGTGCGGGGTCATGCCCAAACCCGGGTAAGGGGCGTCAGCCCTCGCAGCCGGTGACATGGGTAGCCCTCGCCCCGGTCGGGCGTGAGGACCGGGGCGAGGGCGGTCAGGGTCGCCCTCAGGGCGTCGGAGCAGGGTGGTGTGCTCCCCGCGGTGATTGCTTGACCCGGTCAACTGTCCCGGTGACTGACTGGTCGTTCATGCCCGAATCCGGGTAACGGCGCCCCTAGGCGGACGAACGTTCGGCGAGCGCCGCGCGTCCGGGCGCCATCGCCCACCGGATGGTGCGGGTGGCGACCACGCCGAGGGCACGCACCACCGTCGCGTCGGTCACCGGCGTGGACGGCAGCCGGAGCGGGAGCCTGGTCCAGCGCGGCATCAGCCCGATCGCGGCGGCCATCAGGACGCCGTACGCCGGGCGGAGCGGGAGCGGGAGCGGCGGCCGCCAGAGCAGGTAGCCGACCGCGTCGCGGGCGTGGCCGGTGGCCCGCAGCTCGGGGCGGAACTCCGCCAGTGCTGCGGCCAGCTCGGCCTCCGTGGTCGGCGGGTCCACGACGCCGAGCCGGCGGGCGATCTCGGCGGCCTGGGCGACGTACTCGTCGCGGCCGGCCTGGTCGAGCGGCCGCCGGCCGTAGGTCTGGTGGGCGAGCAGGAAGCTGTCGACCTCGGCGACGTGCACCCACAGCAGCAGGTGCGGGTCGGAGGCGGCGTACGGCGTCCCGTCCTCGAGCGTGCCCGTGACCCGCTCGTGGATGGCCCGGACCGCGTCCACCGCCCGTTGTGCGTCGTCGGCCGTGCCGAACGTGGTCACCGCGATGAACCGGCTGGTCCGCGCCAGCCGTCCCCACATGTCGCCGCGGTAGCCACTGTGCTCCGCGACCGCCGTCATCGCGGCCGGGTGCAGGGTCTGCAGCAGGACCGCGCGGATCCCGCCGACGAACATGGAGGCGTCGCCGTGCACGCGGCCGATCGGGCTGGCCGGGTCGAACCAGCGCGGGCCGGGCGTCAGGTGGATTCGGTCGCGGTGCCGCTCACCGTCCGGGCCGGCGACGCGCAGGAAGAGCGCCTCGCCCAGCCGGTCGCGCACGGTCCCCATGGCGCGAGCGTACGTCGGCGTTGCGCGGGTCGGTGTCGAGTAGGGTCACGAGCCATGTCTGACAACGGGGGTTTCGGGCCGGCCTCGGCCCGCATGCTGTTGATCGCGTCGTCCTTGGTCGCGGTCGTGTCGCTGGCGATGCCGTGGTTCGCGCAGTACGGCGGCTACGAGGCCGTCACCCAGCTGAGCCACCAGTGGTCGGGATGGGGGCTGGCGGGGGAGAGCAGGGCGGACGACCACGTGCCGCTGGACGTGTTCGCGGTGATCCCGATGGTGCTGGCCGTCGGAGCGCTGCCGTTCCTGGCCTGCCTGGCGGGGCCGGGGCCGCGGCAGCGCCGGCTCGCCGAGGTGGCGACCGGTCTGGGCCTGCTCCTGTTCGTCTTCTCGTGGTGGCTGGGCTTCTACGTGTCGGGAGAGTTCGGCGACTCCGACCGCCTGGTCGCGCCGCTGTTCGGGCTCTCGGTGTTTCGGCTGTCGCTGTTCGCCTTCGTGTGCGCGGCGGCGCGCCTGGCCTGGCTGACCGGTCTCTACGTGGACCGCTACGAGCAGCACGCCTGAGCGTCACAGGCCGAGGTCGTCGGCCTCCCGCTCCACGACGGCGTCGAACAGGTCGTCGGCCGGTTCGAAGCCACCCACGAACTGGCCGTTGAGCTCCAGCGTCAGCAGGCCGACGACCCGCGAGAACGCCGCGACCAGGCCGAGCGTCCCGTCCCGGTCGACGTCGATCCCGAGCGCCTCCCGGGTGACGTCGAGCTGCGCGGTGAGGGTGCGTCCGAGGCGGGCCGGCCGCGCAGTCGCCCCGGCCTCGACCGCCGGCAGGCAGAGCGCGCGCACCACCCGCCCGGCCGGGGCGATCGTCTCCGGCGGGGCGGCGTACCCCGGGATCGTGGAGCCGTAGATCAGCGCCCACCGGTGCGGCTCGGCCACGGCCCACGCCCGCATCGCGTGGCAGGTGTCCAACCAGCGCCGGCGCGGTCCGCGCCGGGAGCTGCCGCCGGCTTCCTCGAGGCGGTCGGCGAGGTCGCCGTACGCGTCGACGATCAGCGCCGTGAGCAGGTCGTCGCGGCTGGCGTAGTAGCGGTAGATCGCGCTGGAGACGAGGTTGAGCTCGCGCGCGATGGCCCGCAGGGAGAGCGACCCCGCGCCGGTCTCGGCGAGCTGGGTGAGGGCGAGCGCCTTGATCCGCTCGATGTTCTGCTCGCGGGCGAGCTGGCGCGGCGTGGGTCCCTTCGGCATGCGTCCACTCTGGCACAACAGAGAGCATTTATCACGAAAGAGAGCAGTGCTCTTGCTTTCTTCGACCGCAGGGTGCACACTCGTGGTCAAACAGAGAGCACCGCTCTCTCAATGACCTGGAGGATCAGATGTCCGTCACCACCCGCACCACCACCGTCGCCGGTCTGCTCGTCGCCGGCGTCTCGTTCGCCGCCTACCCGGCGCTTCGTCCCTACGGTCCCGAGACTGGGATGGCCGGCGCCGCCGACTTCGGCTCGACGGCTTGGCTGGCCGCCCACGTGTTCGGCATGGTCGGCTTCGTCTCGCTGGCCTTCGCCCTGCGGGCTGCGGCCGACGGGCCGCCCTGGCGATGGACCGGCCACCCGGTCCGCAAGGCGGAGACCCGGATGTGGCTCGCCGTCGCGCTGCTCCTGCCCTACTACGGCGCGGAGGCCTACGGGCTCAACGAGCTCGGGCGCTATGCCACCGAGCACGGTGACGCCGGCGTGCTCGATGTCGCCGACGCGTTCCGCTACGCGCCGTTCGAGATGACCACCTTCACGCTCGGGCTGCTCGCCCTGGTGCTCGTCGGCGCCCGGCTGGCACACGGACTGTGGCGGAGCGGTCGGCTCGGCCGGACCGCGGGGATCCTCGCCGGCCTCGGCCTGGCGACGTACCTCCCGCAGTTCTTCGGTACGCCGGAGGTCCGGATCGCCCACGGCGCGCTGCTCGGGCTGGGCCTGGTGCTGATGGCCGTGGCCGCACTTCGGACCACCGACCTGGTGCCGGCCTCGGACGAGCGTCAGTCCTCGTTCGGGACCAGGATCCAGAGCGCGATGTAGATCAGGAACTGCGGGCCGGGCAGCAGGCAGCTGAGCACGAAGATCAGGCGGACGGTGTTCGGGGACATCCCGAACCGCCGGGCCAGGCCGGAGCAGACGCCGGCAATGATCCGGTTGCGGGGACGGACGAGCTGGTTGGTCATGGCACAAGGTTCCCTCGCGGCGCCTGTGATTTCAGCCCCGAGACGCCCATTTCAGGGTCGAGCCAGGGTCGGGTCCCACTACCGTCGAACGATGTCGAGGCAGCCGCTGCTCACGCGTGCCTTCGTGCTGCTCGCGGTGGCCGACCTCGGCTACTTCACCTGCGTCGGCGTCTCCCTGCTCGCCCTGCCGATCTACGTCACCGGGCCGATCGGCTCCGACGAGGCCGGAGCGGGGCTGGCCTTCGGCTCGTTCGTCGCCACGTCCCTGGTGTGCCGGCCGTTCGCCGGTCGCTACTCCGACCGGTTCGGCCGGCGTCCGGTGATGGCCGTCGGTGCCGGTCTGGCCGCGATCGGCATGGCCCTGATGCCGCACGTCGGCACGCTCGCGGGAGTGGTCGGCCTGCGGCTCGTGCTCGGGGTGGGCGAGGCGGCGTTCTTCGTCGCGGGCTTCGCCCTGCTGGCGGACCTCGCGCCGGCCGAGCGGATGGGCGAGGCACTCAGCTACAACTCGCTGGGGCTCTATCTCGGCATCGCACTCGGCCCGCCGCTCGGCGAGCTGTTGCTGGAGCGCGGTGGGTTCGAGGCGGCGTGGTACGGCGGCGCGCTGCTCGCGCTGGTGGCCGTCGTCCTCGTGTTCCTCCTGCGCGAACCCCCGCGCACCGAATCCGGCGGCGGGCACGGCCGGCTGATCCACCGGCCCGGGATCCCGCTGACCCTCGGCTTCCTCGCCTCCCTGATCGCGGTCAGCGGCTTCCTCGCGTTCGTCGCGCTCTACGCCGAGGAGATCGACATGCGCAACACCAGCCTGGCCTTGTTCGTGTACGGCGCGGTCGTGGTCGTCTGCCGGATCGCCTTCGCGCGGCTGCCCGACCGGGTGCCGTCCCTGGCCCTCGGCGCCGTCACCCTGGTGGTGATGGCGGCCGGCCTGCTGGTGATGGCGACCTGGCAGCAGCCCGCCGGGCTGCTGGTCGGCACCGTGGTGATGGCGGTCGGCGTCACCTTCGCGACGCCGGCGTTCTTCGCGGCGCTGTTCGAGACCGCGCTGCCCTCCGAGCGCGGAGCGGCGGCCGCGACCGCGAGCATCTCGATCGACCTCGGGCTGGGCCTGGGGCCGATCCTGATGGGCCTGGTCGCCAACGCGTACGGCATCCCGTGGGCGTTCGTCGTGGCCGCGTCCGCCGCGCTCGCCGGTTCGGTCTGGACCCTGCACCTGATCCGGGCGGGTCAGGCCGGCAGGTCCTCCGCATCCACGATCCGGTAGGAGTACCCCTGCTCGGCGAGGAACCGCTGGCGGTTCTGGGCGAACTCGGCGTCGACGGTGTCGCGGGAGACGATCGTGTAGAAGTGGGCGGTCTTGCCCTCCTCCTTCGGCCGCAGCAGCCGGCCGAGCCGCTGTGCCTCCTCCTGGCGTGACCCGAACGAGCCGGACACCTGGATCGCCACCTCCGCCGACGGCAGGTCGATCGAGAAGTTGGCGACCTTCGAGACCACCAGCAGGCCGACCTCGCCGTGCCGGAACGCCTCGAAGAGCCGTTGCCGCTCCTTGACCGTCGTCTCGCCCTTGATCACCGGGGCGTCCAGCGCCGCGGCGATCTCGTCGAGCTGGTCGATGTACTGCCCGATCACCAACGTGGGCTGGTCGGGATGGGCGGCGACCAGGTCGCGGACGACGTCGATCTTGTGGTGGGTGCAGGAGGCGAGGCGGTACCTCTCCTCGGGCTCCGCGGTCGCGTAGAGCAGCCGCTCCGAGGAGGGCAGGGTGACCCGGACCTCGACGCAGTCGGCCGGCGCGATCCAGCCCTGGGACTCGATGTCCTTCCAGGGGGCGTCGTACCGCTTCGGGCCGATCAGCGAGAACACGTCGCCCTCGCGGCCGTCCTCGCGGACCAGGGTCGCGGTCAGCCCGATCCGGCGGCGGGCCTGGAGGTTCGCGGTCATCCGGAAGATCGGCGCGGGCAGCAGGTGCACCTCGTCGTAGACGATCAGCCCCCAGTCGCGGGCGTCGAGCAGCTCGAGGTGCGGGTAGACGCCCTTCCGCCGGGTGGTCATCACCTGGTACGTCGCGATGGTCACCGGCCGGACCTCCTTGACCGCGCCGGAGTACTCGCCGATCTCCTCCGCGGTCAGCGACGTGCGGCGGATCAGCTCGTCCTTCCACTGCCGCGCGGACACGGTGTTGGTGACCAGGATCAGCGTGGTCGCCTGGGCGTGGGCCATCGCGGCCGCGCCGACCAGCGTCTTGCCCGCCCCGCAGGGGAGCACGACCACACCGGACCCGCCGTGCCAGAACGACTCGGCGGCGTCGCGCTGGTAGTCGCGCAGGTGCCACTCGGTCTCGTCGAGCGCGATCGGGTGCGCCTCGCCGTCGACGTACCCCGCGAAGTCCTCGGCCGGCCAGCCCAGCTTGAGCAGCGCCTGCTTGAGGTTGCCGCGCTCGGACGCGTGCACGGCGACGGTGTCGTCGTCGATCCGGGCGCCGAGCATCCCGGCGATCTTCTTGGCGCGGAGCACCTCCTCGAGGACCGGGCGGTCGTTGGAGACCAGGACCAGGCCGTCCGTCGGGTGCTTCTCCAGGCGGAGCCGTCCGTAGCGGGCCATCGTCTCCGCGACGTCGACGAGCAGCGCGTGCGGGACGGCGTACCGGCTGTACTCCAGCAGCGTGTCGACGACCTGCTCGGCGTCGTGGCCGGCGGCGCGGGCGTTCCAGAGACCGAGCGGGGTGAGCCGGTAGGTGTGCACGTGCTCGGGGGAGCGCTCGAGCTCCGCGAAGGGGGCGATCGCCTTGCGGCAGTCGGCTGCGCGCTCGTGGTCGATCTCGAGGAGCAGCGTCTTGTCGCTCTGGACGATGAGGGGGCCGTCAAGCATTTCGGGGTCCCCGCGAAAGCGTGAGCGCAGCGAGCGGTTTCGTGGGGTGATCAGTCATAACTGGCCCAGCCTACGGAGGGGGGTGGCGACGACCGCGGTCGCGTCGAGGTCGTCGTCGGTGACGACCCGGGCGTCCAGCCCGGCGGCCGCGCACGCGGCGATGGTGTGGGCGGCCTGGCTGCGGCCGGTCTCGATCAGCAGGTGTCCGGCCGGGGCCAGCCAGGTCGTGGCGTCCGCGATGATCCGGCGCTGCACGTCGAGGCCGTCGCCGCCACCGTCCAGGGCCAGGTGGGGCTCGTGGTCGCGGGCCTCGGGCGGCATCGTGGCGATCGCGTCGGTCGGCACGTACGGCGCGTTGGCGACGAGCACGTCCACGCGTCCGCGCAGCTCGGTGGGCAGCGCGTCGTACAGGTCGCCCTCGAAGACGTGATGTGGGGTGAGGTTGGTCCGGGCACACGCCACGCAGACCGGATCCAGGTCCGCGGCGTACACCTCGACCTCCGGCACCTGGTCCAGCACCGCCGTCGCCACCGCACCCGACCCGCAGCACAGGTCGACCACCACGGCCCTGCCCGATAGTCCGAGACGTTCTGGCTGTCCCTCCGGTCGATCGGCAACCAAAACGTCTCGGACTATCGCGACCAGCAGCTCGGTACGCCGCCGCGGGACGAAGACGCCGGGGGTGACGGCGATCCGCAGGCCACAGAACTCCGCCCAGCCGAGCAGGTGCTCCAGGGGTACGCCGGCACAGCGGCGGGCGACGAGCGACTCGAGGTCGGCGGGGGTCGAGGCGCCGGCGACGAGGAGCGCGGCCTCGTCCTCGGCGAACACCGAGCCGGCGGCGCGCAGCCGTGCCGTCACGGCGGCGGTCGGATCGGCGTCAGGCAGTGGTCTCGGCCCGCGCCGGCTCGTCGGCCGGGGCCGCCGAGCGTTCCTGCTTCTGCCGGGCGCGGTAGGCCGCCACGTTGGCCCGGGACGAGCAGCGTTCCGAGCAGTAGCGGCGCGACTGGTTGGGTGAGGTGTCGACGTAGACGTTCGTGCAGGGCGTCGCCTTGCACACGCCGAGCCGGGTCGGCTCGAGGTCGCAGACCAGCGTGGCCAGCCCGAGCAGCGACTCGCCGATCAGCAGGTCGGAGACGCTGGCGGCCTTGGTGGCGACGTGCAGGTGGAGGTCGTCCGGGTCGTGGTCGGAGATCCGCGGCGTGATCGGGTGCCGCTCCATCAGCTCGTTGAGGCCGTCGATGACCGCGCTGGTGTCGCCGACGTTCGAGGCCTCGAACACCGGGCGCAGCTCACGCGCGAACTTCCGCAGCACGGTGGCGTCGCGCTCGGTGCACTGGTCGTGGAGCCACGCCCGCCCGGTGAGGTGCCGGACGAGGCCCTCGCGGTCGGCGAGGTCTGCGTTGAGCAGGCTCGCGGACGCCTCGGCGTACCTGACGAAGTCCACACACCGAGCATACGGCCGTGCTGAGCATCCGCCGGGGGTGCTCCATACCTGTCCGCTCAGTCGGGGATCGGCCGGACGGTCGTGATCCGGTGCACGGCGAAGGTGCGGGTGTCGTCGCTGCGGTGGTCGTGCGCGGTCAGCCAGCCGCCCTCGACGCGCACCGGGTCCACGACCCGTTCGCTGCTGGTGCCGTGGTTGTCGACGTACCCGATCAGCACCGTGGCCCCACCCTCGATCGCCTCCCGGAGCGCCGCCAGGGAGCCGCTCGGGGTCAGCGACTCGGCAGGGGAGGCCGGGCGGGACGAGGTCGCCCGGTCGCCGGCCCGGATCGCCGTGACCACCTGCGCGACGTGGGCGCTCTCGCGGGCGGAGCGCAGGTTCGTGCCCCGGCGGTCGCGCGGGGTGCGCGCCCGCAGCTGGTCGGGCCGCGCGACGTGGACGGTGCCGTCCTCGGCCTCCACCACGGGTGCCGCGCCGAGGTCGCGCAGCCGCGGCAGGAGTACGTCGATCGGGGTCGAGGTCACCAGCACGGTCGGGGCGATCCGGCGCAGCCCGAGCGTGGCCGCCTTCGGGTTGTGCAGCAGCTCGCTCAGCGCCGTCTCGTCGTCGGCGCGCAGGAACGCCTCGGCGTGGCCGACCCGGACCGTGCCGAACGTCCGGGCGGTGTCGTCGACCAGGTAGGTCAGCGGCTGCGGCACCGGCGTCCGCGACACCGACGCGACGAACTCGTGCACCTCGACGGCCGTCCACCCGACGTCGAGCGCCCGGCGGACCGAGCCCGGCGTGAACCGGTAGACCGTGGCGCCGCCGCGGGACTCGACGTCCGCGACCAGCTGCAGCCGACGGGCCATCGACGACTCCAGCGGACCGGGCGCGACCGCCGTCAGGTCGGCCTGGATGAGGACGTGGTCGACCGGCTGCGGCAGCAGCGGGGCGAGCGTCTCGGTGGCCTTCGCGTCCTCGCCGGCCAGCAGCGAGCGGCCGGCGGTCGAGAGCCCGCCGAGGCCGGTGACGCCGAGGGCCGCGGCCTCGGCCAGCGCCCAGACCACCTGGTCGGCGCGGGACCGCGGGCGGCGCGGCCGCAGCCACTCCACCCGGGCGACGACGGACGGGGTGCCGGTGCCGGTCGCCGGCAGCTCGCCCGGCGGCAGTCCGGCCAGCACGTCGAGCGCCATCCGCCGGCTCTCGGCCGCGAACACGCTCGACAGCTCGGGCGCGAGTGCGTTCTGGGTCTTCCCTGCGGCGTCGCGTACGCCGACCAGGCCGGGCACCCGGCTCGTCTCCAGCCAGGCGCGGGCCAGCGTCGCCCAGCGGTCGGCGACGTCGCGGGCGATCCAGACGTCGAAGGCGTCGGTGGGCAGCCAGGCCGGGTTGCGACCCGCGTCGGCGCCGGCGGCGAGCAGCCCGGACGCCGTGGCCACCTCCACCAGCAGGCCGGCCGTCGGCTCGTCCACGTGCAGCAGCGCGGCCGTCGCCTTGAGCTCCCGGACCCCGAGGCCGCCGCTGCGCAGGGCCGCGGGCGGCTCCGTGCCCCAGTGGTCCAGCAGCAGCTCCACCCGGCGTACCGCCTCGAAGGCGGCGCCGGCCGCGGCCCGGTCGACCATCGCCTGGTCGCGTTCGGACGTCGCGACCTCGGGGGCGACGTCGACCGGCGTACGCGTGGTGCGGCCTCCGCGGACCGCCAGCCCGACCTCGCCGGGCACCTGGACGACGCCACCGCCACGCGGCACCAGCAGCCGTCGGGACAGCAGCTCCTCCGCCGGAGTGCCGGCGTCCTCCGGGAGCACGGTCTGCCGGGCCGACCCGGCCGTGGCCTGGCCGCCGTTCTCGTCGACGTGGTCCAGCATCGCCCGCGCGGCGGGGCTGAGCTCGGACAGCCGCTGCTCGATCTCGTCCTGGGACGCCGCCTCGGGAGACACCGGGTGCAGGCCGCTCACCCCGGCGGCAGCGCCGGCGGCGAGCCCTTCGGCCACGCCGCTGAGAGCGCGCAGCCCGCCCGGTGCCTGCCACACCAGGGCCAGGTCGAGCAGCCGCTCGAGCGCGCCGGCGACCGCCTCGGGAGCGGCGTTGACGATCGGCGCGACTTCCGACGGCGGGGTTTGACCAGCGACGACGAGGGCATCAAGGACAGAGAGCTCGAGCCGGGTCAGCTGGTCGAGCGCACGGACAACCGACGACCGGGTGGCGGCACGCGACGCCAGCTGGCTGGAGTCATGAGGGGCTGGAGTGCCGAGATCGGGACGCTCGCGGAGCAGGCGGGAGAGCCGGTCGTCGGACCACCCTCGCAGCTGGTCGGCCAGGGTTCGGAACCCTGCGCCGTCGATACTCGCGGACATCCCTGCCACGCTACCGGGCATGTCCCGTCCTGCTGCCTGGCCCGTCTGTCCCGTTCGGGGGCTGGGATGAGGCAGGTCGAGCTGCACCACGGGGCCGCCACCGACGTCGGCCTGGTCCGCGAGGTCAACGAGGACGCCTTCCTCGCCTCGCCGCCCGTCTTCGTGGTGGCCGACGGGATGGGCGGGCACGACGGCGGCGACGTGGCCAGCGCGATCGTGGTCGAGGAGTTCGGCCGCCTGGCCGACGAGGGCTACGACCCCCGCCGCGGCGCCGACGCCGTCGCTGCCACGCTCGAGGCCTGCCAGCGCCGGATCGCGGCGTACGGCGAGCAGCAGGTCAGCAGCGGCCGCCACCAGTGGTACGCCGGCACGACCGTGGTCGTGGCCCTGCTGGTCGAGGACGGTGACGGTCCGACCTGGCTGCTCGCGAACCTCGGTGACTCCCGGATCTACCGCTTCGCCGACGACACGCTCGAGCAGGTGAGCGTCGACCACAGCGTCGTCCAGGAGCTGATGGAGGCCGGGCAGATCACCAGCGACGACGCCGCCACCCATCCCGAGCGCAACGTGATCACCCGCGCCCTGGGCGGGCCCGAGGCGGCCGAGGCCGACTACTTCCTGCTGCCGCTGCCGTCCGTCGAGCGGCTGGTCCTGTGCTCGGACGGGGTCAGCGGCATGATCGACGACGCCGCGATCGCGGCCATCCTGCGCGAGACCGACGACCCGCGGGACGCCGCCGACCGGGTGGTCGCGGCCGCCGTCGCCGCCGGTGGCCGCGACAACGCCACCGCGGTGGTCGTCGATGTGGTGGGATTGGTCGCGGAGAACGACTACGACTCTGCACGCCAGATGGAGAGTCTCGAACAGAAGCTGGGGGCCTTGCCGTGAAATCACCCGCACGTAGACGCTCGCTGCACTCGCCTTTCCGCGGGGACCACCCGACGTGAGCAACGCGACCACGCGGTCCTACCGAGCCGGTGCCTGGTTCGGGATCTTCGGCGAGCACGCGACCGTGCTCCTGCCGCCGACCGAGAAGGCGCGGGTGGCCGCGCTGTGGGAGCTGGTCGACGACGGCGCCGGCTTCGACGAGGTGCTGGACGCCCTGATCTCCGGCGGGCTGCGCGAGCTGCCCGGCTTCGTGCTGGTCAGCGAGTCCGAGGCCGACACCAAGGTCGTCATCCGGGGCGCCGCCCGGGCGACGTTCACCTCCGAGACCGAGACCGTCGACCTCGAGGGCTCCTCGGCCACGACCTGGGTGGAGCACTCGCTGACCGGGGTCACCGGGATGGTGATCGAGGTCGGCGACCCCGACACCGACGACGGCGACCTCCCCATCGACAGCGGCCTGGTCCGGGTGGGCCGGGTCGACGCGCCTCCGTTCGCACCCGCCCCCGAGAACGCGCCCCCGCCCGTGGTCCCCGAGATCCACGCCGAGCCGCCGGCCGAGCCCGCCGAGATGGCGACCGTCGCGGCCGACCCGCCGTTCGACGACGAGCCCGAGCGTCGAGGAAGACCCCCGGACCGAGGAGGACTGGGCGGACGCCGCTGCCGAGGAGACCGCCGCGCACGCGTTCTTCGGGCTGGGCCAGCCGACGCCGGAACCGCCGATCCCGGCCGCCCCCGCCCCGCCGACCACCGACCACGACGGCATGACCCGCGCCGGCAGCCACGACCCCGACCAGTTCGAGCGGCCGCAGCCCGGGATCCCCGGGCAGCCGCCCGCGCCGAGCATCACCCGCCCCGTGGCCAAGCTGGTCTTCTCCAGCGGCCAGGGCGTCGAGGTCGACCGGGTGATCCTGATCGGCCGCGCCCCCGAGGCCCGCCGGTTCCCCTCGGCCGAGCAGCCCCACCTGGTCAGCGTGCCCAGCCCCCACCACGAGATCTCCTCCACCCACCTCGAGGTGCGACCCGGGTCCGGCGCCGACCACGGCACCGCGGTGGTCACCGACCTCGGGCTCGACCAACGGCACCGTGCTGGTCCAGCCGGGCCTCCCGCCCGAGGACCTCCAGCCCGGCATCACCGTGCAGCTGATCCCGGGGGCGATCCTCGACCTCGGCGACGGCGTGACCATCCAGGTCATCAACCCTTGAGTCCGTCCGGAGACCCGCGCATGACCGCCCAGGCCACCGCCACCGAGGCGCCGACGTTCCCGGCCGCGGAGCTCGACCGGCGCTTCTACGCGTTCGCGATCGACCGGCTGATCGCCTGGCCGCTGATCGGCCTGGCCGCCTACGCGGCGTACCAGCTCTACTTCTCCGACGACCGGGTCTGGGCCGGCGTCGCGCTCATCGCCGGGGCGATCGTCGTGCTCGTGGGTTGGTCTTCTCGGTCCTGCTCGGCATGCGCGGGATCTCGCCCGGCAAGGCGCTGGTCGGGCTGCGGGTGGTCCACCTCGGGTCCGGTACGCCGATCGGCATCCTGCCCGCGCTGCTCCGGTCCCTCATCCTCGGTGTCGCGGGCCTGCCCACCTTCGGGCTCGGCGCCGCCACCCTGGCCTGGACCGCGGTGATGGACCCGGGCCACCAGCGTCGCGGCTGGCACGACACGTGACGCACGCGATCGTCGTCGACGTCCGACCGGCGCCCCTGGAGGTCGAGGAGGTCGACCAGGGGCCGCGGCACATCGTCAACCTCACCGCCATGCGGCTGGTCCCGGCGCAGCAGCCTCCCCAGGTGGCCGCACCCGCGCGCACCCCGCGTCCGACCCACGCGGCCGAGCCCAGCGAGCCGCGCGGGCCGGCTGGCCGAGCGAGGTCCAGGAGACGCTGCCGCCGCGCCGAGCACGGCCCCACCCGAGCCCCAGCCCCAGCCCACGCCCGTCCCCGCCCACGCAGACGAGCGCACCAAGTCCCGCGAGGACGGAGCCGGCCTCCCGCGCTGGCGGGTGACCTTCGACAACGGCGAGACCTTCGTCGTCGAGGGCCTGGCCCTGGTCGGCCGCCGGCCCGAGCCCCGGCCCGGCGAGCCGGTGCACCACGTGGTGCCGCTCCAGTCCGGCGACATGTCGCTCTCCAAGACCCACGCCCAGGTCCAGGTCGCGCCCGGCGGGGAGCTGGTCGTGATGGACCGCGGCTCCACGAACGGGTCGATCCTGGTCCGCCAGGGCATGTCCCGCGAGCTGTCCGCCGGCAAGCCGGCCACCCTGGTCGCCGGCGACCTGGTCCGGTTCGGCGACCGGACCATGACCGTCTCTCGGGAGAGCTGATCGACCTCGTTCCTCGACCTCCTCTACGACCAGGCCCCGCTCGCCGCGTTCGACGAGGTCGTCGCCGCGGCCGAGCGCGACGGGCCTCGCGGGCGCCGAGCTCGTCGAGCTGCGGCGCGAGTACGACGTCGCCACCCGGCTGCGCGAGCTGATCGCCCGGCAGCGAGCCCGGGAGGCCGAGCTGAGCGCGCTCTACGACACCGCGGGCGACCTGACCGCGATCCGCGACGTGGACGCGATCCTGGCCGCCATCGTCCGCCGGGCGCGGCAGCTGCTCAACGCCGACATGACCTACCTGTCGCTGAACGACGAGACCGAGGGCGCGTCGTACATGAAGGTCACCGACGGCGCGCTCACCCCGGAGTTCCGGTCGCTGCGGCTCCCGCTCGGCACCGGCCTGCTCGGGCTGGTCGCGCAGACCGGGGCGCCGTACTTCACCGAGGACTACCAGTCCGACGAGCGGTTCGTGCACCGCGGCTACATCGACGACGCGGTGGCCGGCGAGCGGATCCGCGCCATCCTCGGCGTCCCGCTGCTCGTCGACGGCCGGGTGATCGGCACCCTGCTGGCGGTGCACCGCTCGGTGCGCCCGTTCCCTCCGGCCGAGGTCAACCTGCTGACGTCGTTCGCGGCGCACGCCGCGGTCGCGCTGGAGAACGCCCGCCTGTTCGCCGAGCTCGACCACGCCAACCGCGCCGTGACCGAGCACGCCAGCGCCGTGGAGAGCGCCGCCGTCGCGCACGACCGGCTGACCGACCTGCTGCTGCACGGCGGCGGCGTCGACGAGGTGGCGCGGGTGCTGACCGAGGTGCTCGGCGGCGACCCTCGCGGTGCACGACCCGGCCGGGCAGCCGCTCGCGGGCGAGCCGGCGGACGGGGGAGTGGCAGGACGCGGTCGCCGAGTCCGTCGCCTCCGGCCGGTCGGTCCACGTGGGTGACGGAGTACGTCGTCGCCGCGCTCGCCGGCACCGAGCACGTCGCCACCCTCGTCCTCCACGGCACGACCCGGCCGCTCGCCCTCGCCGAGCGGCGCACCCTCGAGCGGGGTGCGATCGTCACCGCGCTCGTGCTGCTGTTCGCCCGCTCCGTCGCCGAGACCGAGGACCGGCTCGGGGCGGCGCTGCTCGGGGACCTGTTCGACGGCGACGCCGCCGACCTCGGCCTCCGCGAGCGCGCGCGGCGCCAGCACGTCGTGCTCGACCCGCCGCTGGTCGTCGCCGCCGTCGTGCCCGACGGCCTGGACCGGCACGCCGCGGTGCGGGTGCTCGGCCGGCTGGCGGTCGGCGAGCGCGGGCTGGCCGGCGAGTACCGCGGCGGGGCCGTCCTCCTCGTCCCCGGCGACGACCCGCTGGCCGTCGGTGCCCGGGTGCAGGCCGCGCTCGAGCCCGCCGGTGCGACGGCCACCGTCGGCGTCGCCGCGGCGCCGGACGACCTCGCGGGCGGGTACCCCGAGGCGCGGCGCTGCCTCGACACCCTGCTCCGGCTGGGCCGTGCCGGCGAGGTCAGCGACCCGGCCGGGCTCGGCTCCAGCCGGCTGCTGCTCGGCGAGAACGGCCCCGAGCAGCTCGCCGACTTCGTCGACGCGACCCTCGGCCCCGTCACGGCGTACGACGCGGCGCGCGGCACCACCCTGCTGGAGACCCTCGAGGCGTGGTTCGCCACCGGGGGCCGGCTCAAGGACACCGCCGCTCGGCTGCACGTCCACCCGAACACCGTCGCCCAGCGACTCGACCGGGTCGGCGACCTGCTCGGTGCCGACTGGCGCGACCCGGCCCGGGCCTCGACCTCCAGCTCGCCCTCCGCGTCCACCGCCTCCGCGGGCCGACCTAGGGCGCTCACCACATGTCTCGGGTGAAATTGTGGCTCTCGCACACATGGTCTGGCGCACGGAGGTCGACCTAGCGTGCTGGACATGCCCCACCCTGTCTCGGGACTCTCGGGTCGTCGCGCCGTCGTCACCGGCGGCGCCAGCGGCATCGGAGCCGCCATCGCCGACCCGCCTCGCCGACCTCGGCGCCCACGTCACCGTGCTCGACCGCGACGGCGAGGCCGCCGCCAAGGTCGCGGCCGACATCGGCGGCGACCACCGCGAGATCGACCTCACCGACGGCGCCGCCATCGACGCGCTCGACCTCGACGCCGACCTCCTCGTCAACGGCGCCGGCATCCAGCACGTGGCGCCGGTCGAGGACTTCGACCCCGAGCAGTTCGCCCGGATCCACCGGCTGATGCTCGAGGCGCCGTTCCGGCTCACCCGCCGGCTGCTGCCCGCGATGTACGAGCGCGGCTTCGGCCGGATCGTGCACGTCTCGAGCGTGCACGGCCACCGCGCGTCGCCGTACAAGTCGGCGTACGTCAGCGCCAAGCACGGGCTCGAGGGGCTGTCCAAGGTGATCGCGCTCGAGGGCGCCGCGAAGGGCGTCACCTCCAACACCGTCTGCCCCGGCTACGTCCGCACCCCGCTCGTCGAGGGCCAGATCGCGGCCCAGGCCAGCACCCACGGCATCCCCGAGAGCGAGGTCGTCGACGACGTCCTGCTCGCCCGGACCGCCGTCAAGCGGCTGGTCGAGCCGGACGAGGTGGCCGACCTGGTCGCCTACCTCTGCGGCCCGAGCGCGGCCTCGATCACCGGCTCCGCGTTCTTCCTCGACGGCGGCTGGGCCGCCGCATGACCCCCGACCCTGACCACCGCACCGGCACCACCGAAAGGAAGCACGCATGACCACCCACTCCGTCCCCGCTCGCCCAGACGGGCAACAGCCCCGAGCGACGGTCGATCGTCAAGGTCGTCTTCGCCAGCCTGATCGGCACCGCCACCGAGTGGTACGACTTCTTCCTCTTCGGTTCCGCCGCCGCACTGGTCTTCGGCGAGGTCTTCTTCGGCGAGATCGGCGGCACCGACGGCACGCTCTACGCCTTCATGACCTACGCGCTGGGCTTCGCGGCCCGCCCGCTCGGCGGGATCGTGTTCGGCCACTTCGGTGACCGGGTCGGCCGCAAGAAGATGCTGGTGGTCTCCCTGCTGCTGATGGGGATCGGCACGTTCGCGATCGGCCTGCTGCCGACGTACGCCTCGATCGGCATCGTGGCGCCGATGCTGCTGATCTTCTGCCGCCTGCTCCAGGGCTTCGCGGTCGGCGGCGAGTGGGGCGGCGCCGTCCTGATGGCCGCCGAGCACGGCGACGACGACCGGCGCGGCTTCTGGACCTCGTGGCCGCAGGCCGGCGTGCCGCTCGGCAACCTGTTCGCGACCGGCGTGCTGTGGGTGCTCGCCGCCGTCCAGAGCGAGCAGGCCTTCCTCGACTGGGGCTGGCGGATCCCGTTCCTGCTCAGCGCCGTGCTCGTCGTGATCGGCCTGTGGGTGCGGCTCACCATCGAGGAGTCGCCGGTGTTCAAGGAGGCGCACGCCAACGTCCAGGAGCGCGCGCACATGCCGCTCATCGAGGTGATCAAGGAGTACCCGCGCGAGGTGCTGATCGCCATGGGCATGCGGATGGCCGAGAACATCAGCTACTACATCTTCACGGTCATCTCGCTCACGTACGCCGTCGACTACGTCGGCCTGGACAAGGACGTCATGCTCCGCGCGCTGCTGATCGGCGCCGCGATCCAGTTCGTGGCCGTGCCGACCATCGGCGCCCTCTCCGACCGGGTCGGACGCCGTCCGTTGTACCTCGCCGGGGCGATCGGCGTCGGTGTCTGGACGTTCGTGTTCTTCGACCTGCTCGACACGGGCAGTCCGTCGAAGATCCTGCTCGCCGCGGTCGTCGGCCTGCTCTTCCACTCGCTGATGTACGCCCCGCAGGCGGCGTTCTTCTCCGAGCTGTTCGGGACCTCGGTGCGCTACACCGGTGCCTCGGTGGGCTACCAGCTCGCGTCGATCTTCGCCGGCGCGCTCGCCCCGATCCTGGCGCTCAAGCTGCTCGGTGACGTCGACGACGGCAACACGACCGCGGTCGGCATCTACGTCGCGATCGCCTCGGTCATCACCGTGATCTCGGTGCTGGTCGCGCACGAGACCCGCGCGACCTCGCTCCGCCACGACCGGGTGGTCGAGGACGCCCACGTCTGACTGGCCTCGAGGAGGCAGGGCGGCTGACCCGAACCCCGGAAGCTTGGCGGGACCGTGGTCACGCCTGGACCTCACGGGTTTCGAGGCTCAGGCTGTCAGGCGGCCTTCGCACCTCAACCACGTTGAGCGCGGCGAGCACCGTGTCGTACGTCGCCTTGTCGGCCGCGGCGACCAGACCGCCTGGCACGACCCGCGGGTCGTAGGCCTCGCCGTCGGTGGTGCCCAGGTGCCCGCCGGCCTCGCTCACGATCAGCGAGGCCGGGGCGTGGTCCCAGGGCATGCCCGCGCCGTAGAGGATGAACTCGGCCTCGCCCTCGAGCAGCTTCGGGTAGTCGATGCCGCAGCA
This sequence comes from uncultured Actinomycetota bacterium, assembly GCA_963803235.1. Taxonomy (GTDB): domain Bacteria; phylum Actinomycetota; class Actinomycetes; order Propionibacteriales; family Nocardioidaceae; genus Nocardioides. The sequence continues at coordinate 18,072 of CAWDLL010000005.1, read as the reverse complement.
GATCCAGGTCAGCTCGAGTGGCCGCAGGCCGGGGAGCTCGCGGCCGATCCAGGACCGGCGTGAGGTGACGCCCCGCCACGCGGCGGGGTCGTCCGGGCGGGCCGCCGAGAAGAGGGGCATGCCGTTGAGCAGGGCGCCCTCGCCGCGCGCCGCGACGTACGACCGCTCGTGCTGGGGCTGCCAGATCCAGGCCCGCACCACCTCGCCGCCGCGGGTCTCGGCGACCATCACCGCGTGGTCGGGCGACCCGTTCACGAAGTTCTTGGTCCCGTCGACCGGGTCGACCGTGAACGCGTGATCGGCGGCCGCATAGCGGGCCAGCAGGTCCTTGTCGCCGGCGTACGCCTCCTCGCCCAGCACCACGGCGTCCGGGTACGCCGCCAGCAGCGCCGCCGTGAGCAGCTCCTCCGCCTCGTGGTCCGCGATGGTGACCAGGTCGCCGGGGTTCTTCTCCCCGACCTCATGGTCGGCGAGCGACCGGAACCGGGGGTTGATCACCTCGTCGGCGACGTCGCGCATCAACCTGAGCACCTCGTCGCTGTCCACACGGCGACCCTAGTGACTACCGTGCAGAGCATGGAGGCGTACGCGAAGGGCGAGACCGAGCCGGCACTGCTGGAGGAGACGATCGGCGCGAACCTCGAGCGCACCGTGGCGGCCCATGCCGACCGGGAGGCGCTGGTCGAGGTCGCCAGCGGCCGACGCTGGACCTGGGCCGAGTTCGACGCCGACGTGAACCGGCTGGCGCGCGGGCTGATCGCCGCCGGCGTGGACAAGGGCGACCGGGTCGGCATCTGGTCGCCGAACTGCGCGGAGTGGACTCTCACCCAGTACGCCGCCGCGAAGATCGGCGCGATCCTCGTCAACGTCAACCCGGCCTACCGCACCCACGAGTTCAGCTACGCCGTCAACCAGAGCGGGCTCCAGCTGCTGGTCGCGGCCACCAGCTTCAAGACCAGCGACTACCGCGGCATGGTCGACGAGGTGCGCGACCGCTGCCCCAACCTGGACCGGGTCGTCTACCTCGACACCGAGGACTGGGGAATGCTGCTGGCCGAGGGCGAGGCCGTCCCGGAGGGCGCGGTCGCCGAGCGGCTGGCCACCTTGGACCCGTCGGACCCGATCAACATCCAGTACACGTCCGGCACCACGGGCCACCCCAAGGGCGCGACCCTGAGCCACCGCAACATCCTCAACAACGGGTTCTTCACCACCGAGCTGATCAACTTCACCGAGCAGGACCGGCTCTGCATCCCGGTGCCCTTCTACCACTGCTTCGGCATGGTGATGGGCAACCTCGGCTGCACCACCCACGGCGCCACGATGGTGATCCCGGCGCCCGGCTTCGACCCGGAGATCACCCTCCGCACCATCGCCGAGGAGCGCTGCACCGGCGTGTACGGCGTCCCGACGATGTTCATCGCGATGCAGAACCACCCGACCTTCGCCGACCACGACCTGTCGACCCTGCGGACCGGCGTCATGGCCGGCTCGATCTGCCCGGTCGAGGTGATGAAGCGGTGCATCGAGGAGATGCACATGGCCGAGGTGTCGATCTGCTACGGCATGACCGAGACGTCGCCGGTCTCCACGCAGACCCGCGCCGACGACGACCTCGACCGGCGTACCAGCACCATCGGTCGGGTGCACCCGCACGTGGAGATCAAGGTGGTCGACCCGGCCACCGGCGAGACCGTCGAGCGCGGCGCCACCGGCGAGTTCTGCACCCGCGGCTACTCCGTGATGCTCGGCTACTGGGACGACCAGGAGAAGACCCTCGACGCCATCGATGACGAGGGCTGGATGCACACCGGCGACCTGGCCGAGATGCGCGACGACGGCTACTGCAACATCGTCGGCCGGATCAAGGACATGGTGATCCGCGGCGGGGAGAACGTGTACCCCCGCGAGATCGAGGAGTTCCTCTACCAGCACCCCGACATCGAGGACGTCCAGGTGATCGGCGTCCCCGACGAGAAGTACGGCGAGGAGCTGTGCGCCTGGGTCAAGCTGAAGGCCGGCGCGGAGCCGCTCGACGCCGACGCCGTCCGCGCCTTCGCCACCGGCAAGCTCGCCCACTACAAGATCCCGCGCTACGTGATGGTGGTCGACGAGTTCCCGATGACCGTCACCGGCAAGATCCGCAAGATCGAGATGCGCGAGAAGTCCGCCGCGGAGCTCGGCCTGTCCTGAGCGCGCTCGACGTCAATAGCCACGGAGGGCGATTGACGCGACCCCGCCCTGCGAGGAACGTCCGAAGGAAGGGCGACCACAGACTCGGCGCCCACGGAGGAGAGCGGAACCATGACGACGTACAGGACCTACAGCGCGGTGGCCAAGGCCGAGGACATCGAGTCGCCCTTCCGGATCGACGTCCGTTTCCTGGGTGGCCTCTCGGCGACGCAGGAGGCCGCGTTCGAGGCGGCGGCCGACCGGTGGACGACGGTCATCGTCGGTGACCTCCCCGGGGTGATCGTGGACGGGGAGGAGATCGACGACATCCTCATCCTGGCCCAGGGATCCCCGATCGACGGGGTCGGGCAGATCCTCGGGCAGGCGGGGCCGACGCACGTCCGCCCGGAGAGCGCCGGCGCCTTCGCGTTGCTGCCGGCGAAGGGCATCATGACGTTCGACACCGCCGACCTCGAGGCCATGGAGGCCGACGGCACGCTCGGCGACGTGATCACCCACGAGATGGGGCACGTTCTCGGCATCGGCACCATGTGGAGCTCCAAGGCGTTGGTCGAGGGTCTCGACACCGACAACCCGCGTTTCATCGGCCCGCTCGCGACGACGGAGTACTCCGCGCTGCGCGGGTCAGAGCAGGCCGACGGGGTCCCGGTCGAGAACACCGGCGGTCCCGGGACCCGTGGCGGTCACTGGCGCGAGACGGTGTTCCGCAACGAGCTCATGTCGGGCTTCATCGCCGATCCCGGGAACCCGCTCAGCCGGGTCACCGCGGGCAGTCTCGCGGACATGGGCTACGACGTGGACCTCGACCGGGCAGACCCCTACGAGCTCGTCGACCTGGTGGCGCTCGCCGACGCGGGGAAGCTCATGCCTCGCGCCGCGCCCATCGACCAGGGCATCGTGCTGCCGGTGATCCCGCAGTCGCTGCCGGACGACGCGATGCTCTCGACACGCCGGTCGCGGCTTTCCCTCCCTCTCCGCTGACGCGCTTCGCTACCGGGTCAGGACGACCGGGATCCGCGCGATCGTGCCGCTGGGCGACACCCAGGTCAGCCACCCGTCGTCGAGAGGTACGGCGCGTCCCGACCGCGCGACACGCACCCGGAACGTCGCGCTCTGGCCCGGCTTCAGCCGGACCCGGCTCGGGGTCACGCTCATGGTGTGGCTGTCGAGGCCGGTGACGGACGCGGTGAAGATCGCGGGCCGGTGACCGACGTTGGTGACGCTGCGCGTGGCCCGTGTGCGGTCGCCGGACAGCAGGACGGAGGACGCATTCAGGTCGCCGGCGAGGTCGCCGTCGAGCCAGGCCCGGTAGGCGCCAGGCTCGACCAGGTAGGCCAGACCCGGCCGGTCGGCGGCGTCCGGCTGCGGCCGGCCCGCGCCCTCGACCAGTGCCGAGGGCGAGCCAGCGACCGAGTCGGCCGTCGTGACCAGCGCCGAGCGAACCTCGTCAGCGGTCCAGTGGTGTCCGGCGAGGAGTCGCAGCGCGAGGCCGCTGGTCCACGCCGTCGCGGCGGAGGTGCCGGTCACGAAGTCCCACCGCGTGTCGCGGACGCTCGGCGGGACCGCGCCCAGGACGCCCACGGCGGGACCCACGACGTCGGGCTTCACGATGCCGGCGGTCGGGTCGCCCGCGCTGGACCACGGTGTGACCTTCGGGTTGGGAGTACGGAGCCCGGCCGGCGAGAGCGTGACCTTCCCGCCGGGGTGGCCGGCCCGCCACCGTCGCAGCTGCGCGGCCTGGTCGCGCTGCAGGTGCACCGTCGGGACGCTGTGCAGGTCGGACTCCACCCGCCCGCGGGCGACGTTCGCGAGGACCATGCCCACGCCGTCGGCCTGCTCGACGGCCTCGGACTTCACGACCCTGCCGAGGCCGCCGCGCTCGCAGAGCACGATCCTGCCCTCGGTGCGGGACGCGTCGAGCGATCCCGGCGAGCAGATCCGGGCCGCTGCCCGCGACGCTCCGGCGGCCGGCACCTTGGCGCCGATCACGAGGTTGGCTGGGCCCGCTCCGCGGGCCGAGGTCATCGCTCCGGTGAGCTCCTTGCCGCTGGGCAGGTCGACGCTGCCGAGACGGAGGTCTCCGGTCGTGCCGCCGACCGACGTCACCCACGGCGACGGGTGCGCGGCGTACGCCGACCGGCCGCGGTTGCCGGCGGCCGCCACCACGACGACGTCGTCCTCCGCCGCGCCGAGCAGCGCCCGCTCGACGGTGTCGATCGTCGGTGGGCCTCCGACCGAGAGGTTGAGCACGTCGACGCCGTCGCCGGTCGCCCGGTCGATGGCGGTGACCAGGTCGGCGGTGGCGCAGCCGTCGTCGTCGGGGTCGGGCGCGCTCCAGCAGGCCTTGTAGACCGCGATCCGGGCCTGCGGCGCGATGCCGCCGTACCTGCCCAGGCGCTGGCCCGGCACCTGCACGGACACCCCGGCGTTGCCCGCGGCGATGGACGCCATCTGGGTGCCGTGCCCGCTGTCGTCGAGCGGCGAGAGGGACGAGGAGCTGCGCACGTTGTCCTCGCCGAAGCCGGCGACGAACCAGCGCGCGCCCACGAGCTTGCGGTTGCAGTTGTCGCGCGCCCAGCCGTTCGCCGACGGCGCACTCGCCGTCGAAGTCGGCCGCCGAGCGCCCGAGCCCCTGGACCGCGCCGAACAGCGGGCTGTCGGGCCAGATGCCGGTGTCGACCAGTCCGACCACCGCGCCGGCGCCGCCTCGCTCCGCGTGCGTCCGGCCGAGGCCCGCTCCCGCACCGGGGGCACCCGCCAGCGGGCGGACGCTGTTCTTCTCCACCAGCACGACGCGCTCGTCGCCGCGCAGCTGCTCGGCCTGCCCGGGCGTGAGCTCGGCGGCGAACCCGCTCAGCGCGGTCGTCCACTGGTAGACGGGGTCGTCGACGCCGACCAGGTCGAGCACGGCGGCCTGGTTCTCGAGCAGCACCGACCGGTAGATCCAGCCGGGCAGCGGGCCGCGGTAGCCCGCCTGTCCCGGGCCGTCCAGCGTGACCAGGTAGATCGACCGGTCCCGGGGCTCGGCGGACGTCGCCGACGTGGCCGGGACGGCGAAGGCCAGCAGGCCGACGACGAGCAGGAGGCCGGAGCCGAGGCCGGTCAGACGGCGCGACAGGCCGACGCCGCGCGCCCCACGGGCACGCACGTCACCTCTGCCGAAACCCATCCGCCCCATGCACCTCATCCGATGAAATCCTGCACAAGCCACCCATGGTCGCAGGCAATTCGTCCCTGATCAAAGGGGTGCCTACGCTGGGACGCATGCAGCCGACCCCGACCGACGCCCCGCTCGTCGTCGGCTTCGACCTCGACATGACCCTGATCGACACCACTCCGGGGTTCGGCGCGACCCTCACCCGGTTGGGTGAGGAGCTCGGCGTGGAGTTCGAGGTGGAGGCGATGACCGTCCCGCCTCGGCCCGCCGCTCGACCTGATGCTGGCCCCGTTCCTGCCGCCGGAGCAGATCGGTCCGGCGGTCGACCGCTTCCGGGCGCTCTACCCCGACCACGCGATCGCGTCCGTGCCGCTGCTGGCGGGCGCCGCCGAGGCCGTCGCCGACGTACGCCGGCACCGCGGCCGGGTCGTCGTCGTCACCGGGAAGTTCGCCCCCAACGCCCGGCTGCACGTCGACCACCTCGGGCTCGACCTCGACCACCTCGAGGGCGAGGTGTGGGGGATCGGCAAGGCCGACGTGCTCCGCCGCGAGGGCGTGTCGATCTACGTCGGCGACCACATCCACGACGTCGAGGGCGCCCTGGCCGCCGGCGCCACCAGCGTCTCGGTGCTCACCGGAGGCTGCACCCGCGAGGAGCTGCTCGAGGCCGGCACCCACGTCGTGCTCGACGACCTCGGCGAGTTCCCCGGCTGGCTCGACGAGCACCTCCTCACCACCCGGCTCGCCGCTCTCGAGGAGGACCTGCGTGGCCGGGGCTCGGTGATGGTCGCCTACAGCGGGGGAGCCGACAGCGCGTTCCTGCTCGCCGCCGCCGTCCGGGCGCTCGGCCCCGACCGGGTGGTCGCCGCCACCGGCTACTCCCACTCGCTCCCCGCCTCCGAGCGCGACCCCGCTCGCGAGTTCGCGGAGTCCCTCGGCGTCACCGTGGTCACGCCGGAGACGCACGAGATGGAGCGCGAGGGCTACCGCGCCAACGACGGCGAGCGCTGCTTCTTCTGCAAGGCCGAGCTGATCGACGTGCTCACCCCGCTCGCCGCCGACCGCGGACTCGGCTTCGTGGCCACCGGCACCAACGCCGACGACGCCGTCGCCGGCTTCCGGCCCGGCATCCGCGCCGCCGCCGAGCGGGGCGCGATCACGCCGCTGCGCGACGCCGGCCTGACCAAGGACCAGGTGCGCGAGGCGTCCCGCCGCTGGGGCCTCCCCACGTGGGACAAGCCGGCCGCGGCCTGCCTCTCGTCCCGGGTCGCGTACGGCGTCGAGGTCACGCCGCACCGGCTGGCCCGGGTCGAGCGGGCCGAGGTCGCCGTCCGCGACCTGCTCGCGAGCGCCGGCGTACCCGTGCGGGACCTGCGGGTCCGCGACCTCGGCGACCGCGCATCGGTCGAGGTCGACGCCGCCCTGCTGGACGGCCCCCTCGCCGACGGCACCGAGCTGGCCGACCGGCTGCGCGAGGCCGTCCTCGCCGCCGGCTTCGACGACGCCGCGCTGGACCCGCGCGGCTTCCGGTCCGGCTCGATGAACGACCTGCTCTAGTCCCGTCGACCGCAATCGCGTTGGAGTTCCCCGGCGCGGCCACATAGGCTTTGCCGTCGCCGCGACATCGGGTCGCGGGTGCAGTGGAGGGGACAGCGGCCGTGCCCACTGGCAAGGTGAAGTGGTTCGACGCGGAGAAGGGCTTCGGCTTCCTGTCGCAGGAGGACGGACCCGACGTCTACGTGCGCTCCGAAGCGCTCCCCGAGGGCATGACGACCATCAAGAACGGCACCCGGGTCGAGTTCGGCATCGCCCAGGGCCGGCGCGGCGACCAGGCCCTTCAGGTCCGGGTCCTCGACGCGCCCGCGTCGGTCTCGCGCAACCAGTCGCAGGCCCGGCGCAAGAGTCCCGAGGAGATGGCCCCGATCGTGGAGGACCTGATCCGCCTGCTCGACAACGTCGGTGAGACCTACCGGCGCGGACGGCACCCCGAGGGCAAGACCGCGAAGCCCGCGGCCAAGCTCCTGCGCGCGCTCGCGGACGAGCTCGAGCTCTGACGCGGAGGCCGCTCAGGCCTGCTGTGGCGCCGGCCTCGGCGCCGGCTTGTCCGGCCGGGTGACCAGCACGAACACCGCCCACGCGGCCAGGACGGCGCAGGCCGCGCCGAGCCCCACCTGCGGGTTGAGCGGCATCGCGATGCCGACGAAGCCGCCGATCACCCAGGCCAGCTGGAGGGTCGTGTCGCTGCGGGCGAACGCGCTCGCCTGGATCCGTTCGTGGACGTCGCGCTGGATGGTCGCGTCGAGGGACACCTTCGCCAGGGACTGGCCGAGCCCGGCGACCAGCGCGAGCAGCGCCAGCGACGGGACGCCGTAGAACAGCGCGGCCACGAGCGTGGCCAGGGTGATGGCCACCAGCGCGAGGACGACGGTGAGCTTCGGGTTGACGTTCTTGAGCATGGACGCCGTCGCGATGCCGAGGGTGTTGCCGAGCCCGGCGGTGCCGATCACGACCCCGAGCAGGAACGCCGGCTCCCAGTCGCCGATCGGCTCCTCGCGGAGCAGGAACGCCATGAACATCGTGAGGAAGCCGGTCAGCCAGCGCGGCCCGCAGTTGGCGCGCAGCGCGAAGGCGACGGCCGGCGGGATCCGCATCCGCCTGCGCTCCGGCCCCTCCGCCGAGTCGCCCCGCAGCACGAGCGTGCCCTCGCCGCGGCTGGAGTCGACCACCGTCGGCAGCCGGATCGCCCCGATGGTGGCGATCACGAACAGCACGAACGCGTAGCGCAGCGACCACTCCGGGCCCGGCGATCGACGCCAGGCCCGCGATCGGGGCCGAGACGGTCGCGCCGACCACGCCGGACAGCGACACCCGGGCGTTGGCCTTGACCAGGGTGAGCCGCTCCGGCAGCAGGCGGGGTACGGCGGCGGCCCGGGTCACGCCGTACGCCTTCGACGCGATGAGTACGCCGAGCGCGGCGGGGAAGAGCCACTTCGAGTCGGTGACCACGGCGGTGCCGAGCACCCAGCAGAGGAAGGCCCGGATCGCCATCGTCGACCCGATCGCCCAGCGGCGGCCGTGGCTGAACCGGTCCAGGAACGGGCCGATCAGCGGCGCCACGATCGCGAACGGGAGCATCGTCAGCCCGAGGAACAGCGCCACCTGGCCGCGGGCCTCGCCGGTCGGCACCTGGAAGAACAGCGTGCCGGCCAGCGAGATCGCGACCGCGGCGTCGCCGGCGGTGTTGAACGTGTGCATCTCGATCAGCCGGGACAGGCCGGAGTCGCCGGCACCCTCGGCCCGCGAGGCGCGGCGCGCCTGCCGGCCGACGAAGCGCCCGGCCCGGCCGGTCGCCCTGAAGACCCCGCCCAGCCCCCGCCCGACCGCCTTGGCGCGGCCCGGCCCGGCCGAGGCCGGCGCGTCGGTCCCCGAAGGGGCCGAGGGCGACTCCTCGGTGGGTGACTCCGGACCGGTCTGGCTCATGCCCTCCATCCTGCCCGGTCACGTCCGCACGACACGAACGGGACACGGATCCCGCCCCGACCTGACACGCCCCCACCCGATGGGCCATGATTTCGCCCGTGATGACCAAGCTGCGCAGCAAGGCCGACTCCGCCACCGTGGCGGCGGTGGACCAGGCGCGAGCCGCCCTCGTCGAGGACGTCGGTGCCGACGACGTGGGCGAGCACCTCGGCCACGAGGTCGAGGGCGAGCGCGTCGTCACCCACCTCTTCGCGTGCACCCGCGCGGGCTACGCGGGGTGGCGCTGGTCGGTCACCCTGGTCCGCGCCACCCGCCAGAAGACGGTCACCGTCGACGAGGTCGTGCTGATCCCGGGCGAGGGAGCGATCGTCGCCCCGCAGTGGGTGCCCTACCGGGAGCGGATCCAGCCCGGCGACCTGTCCCCGGGCGACCTGCTCCCCGTCGAGGAGGACGACCCGCGGCTGGTCCCGACGTACCTCTTCGGCGACGACCCGCTCACCGACGACGACAAGGCGCAGATCCGCAACGTCGCGAAGGACCTCGGCCTGGGCCGGGTCCGCACCCTCTCGCTCGAGGGCCGCGACCTCGCCGCGGAGCGGTGGTACGACGGCGACGGCGGTCCGCAGGCGCCGGTCGCGCAGTCGGCGCCGGACGTGTGCAGCAACTGCGGCTTCCTGGTCCGGATCGCGGGGCCGCTGTCGGAGATGTTCGGTGTCTGCGCGAACGGCAACGCCAACGACGACGGTCGCGTGGTCTCGCTCGACCACGGCTGCGGTGCCCACTCCGAGGTGCAGCTCGCGAAGAAGCACGAGCCGCAGCCACTGCCCGACCACGTGTTCGACACGGTCGCCTCGGACGACTTCGAGTCGTTCTGACCCGGTCGGCCGGGTCGGCCGGTCAGTCCTCGTGGGCCTCTCGGGACAGCACCCGCGCCTTGCGCCGCCGACGGCAGTACTCCAGCCCGAACAGCCCGAGGCCGAAGCCGGCCAGGCAGGTCCACAGCCACCACACGGTGCCGTTGTCCTCGAGCCGGCCGTAGAAGGGAAGCAGGGCGAGGAACCCCAGCAGCCAGAGACCGGTCCCGACCTCGACCGTGCGCACGCCGTCCACGTCCAGCGGCTCGACGTCGGCCACGATGTAGGTGCGGTTGCCGATCTCGTGCTTCTTCGGCTGGTCGTCGCGGAGCTCCACGCGTGAACGCTATCCCGACGACTCACACCGGCGAAACATCGAGGTCACACAACTGCGCGTCGCGCTCTGCCATGCTGCGCTCGTGAGCGAGAACACCACCACCGGTGCCGGTACGGGCACCCAGCCCCCCTCGGGCGGGCTGGACGGTTTCTTCAAGATCACGCAGCGCGGATCCACCGTGTCCCGCGAGATCCGTGGCGGGGTCGTCACCTTCCTGACGATGGGCTACATCATCGTCCTCAACCCGATCATCCTGCTCAGTGGCGCCGACATGAACGGGGACCAGCTCGCGGGAGGTGACTTCGCGGCGGTGGCAGCCGCCACGGCGCTCGTGGCCGGTGTGGTCACCATCCTCATGGGACTCGTGGCCAACTTCCCGCTGGCACTCGCGGCCGGCCTCGGTCTCAACGCCTTCGTCACGTTCTCGATCGCCAGCCAGATGACCTGGGCCGATGCCATGGGCCTGGTCGTGATCGAGGGACTGATCATCCTGATCCTGGTGCTCACCGGCTTCCGGGAGGCCGTCTTCAAGGCGGTCCCGAGCCCGCTCAGGATCGCGATCCCGGTCGGCATCGGCCTGTTCCTCACCCTCATCGCCTTCGTCGACGCCGGCTTCGTGCGGCGTACGGGCGTCGGCCCGGTGCCGGTTGAGCTCGGGATCGGGGGCCAGCTCCAGGGCTGGCCGGTGGGGGTGTTCTGCCTCGGCCTGGCGCTGATCTTCTCGCTCTACGTGCTGCGGGTGAAGGGCGCGATCCTGATCTCGATCGTGGTGATGACCGTCGTCGCGATCATCGTCGAGACGATCGCCGACATCGGCCCCACGGTGGCCGGTGAGGAGTTCAACGCGCTGGGCTGGAACCTGAACGTCCCGGCCTGGCCTGACAACATCTTCGAGACCCCCGACCTCCAGCTGCTCGGCGAGTTCAACCTCCTCGGGTCGTGGGAGAACGCCGGCATCGTCATCTCGGCCCTGTTCGTGTTCACCCTGCTCCTGTCGGACTTCTTCGACACGCTCGGAACGATGACGGCCATCGGCGCCGAGGCCGGGCTCCTCGACGAGGACGGGATGCCCGAGAACACCCAGCGGATCCTCATCGTCGACTCGCTCGCCGCCGTGGCCGGAGGCGCCGGCAGCGTCTCGAGCAACACGTCCTACATCGAGTCCGCGTCGGGCGTCGCGGACGGTGCCCGCACCGGACTCGCCAGCGTCGTCACCGGGGTGCTGTTCCTGCTCGCGATGTTCATCGCTCCCGGTGGTCGCCATCGTCCCGAACGAGGCAGCCGTGCCGGCACTGGTGCTGGTCGGCTTCCTGATGATGCAGCAGGTCCGCGGGATCGACTGGGACGACCTCGAGATCGCGATCCCGGCCTTCCTGACGATCGTGCTGATGCCGTTCACGTACTCGATCTCCGCCGGCATCGGCGCCGGATTCCTCGCCTACGCGATCCTCAAGACGGTCCGCGGCAAGGCGGCCGAGGTGCACCCGCTGATGTGGCTCGTGTCCGCCCTCTTCATCGTCTACTTCGCGATCAACCCGCTCACCGACTGGCTCACCTGAGAAATCCGCTCGCGCGGGCGGCGACACGACCAGCGGCAGCAACCACGGTTTGTCCCCATCCCACCGTGAGGTGGAAGCGGTGCGGGCGGTGCTGCGCCCGCAGGCGGAGCCGCGGGGCGCCGGGAGCGACGTGGTTGGGTCTGGCACCCGTGAGCGAGGAACGAGCGAGCGGCTGGTAGGAGCTCCCGGCGTTCCGGGGCGCAGCCGGAGGAGGCGCAGCACCGCCCGCACCCCCAACCCCCGCGGTGGGCGCCCGCGCGAGCGAACCCGACTTTAGTTAGCAAGGGTAATGACCTAGACTAAGGACATGCCCACCGTCCAGCAGGCCGCCCGCACCGACGCCGGTCTCGCCGCCGAGCTCCGGCTCTCCGTGATGCGGCTGCGCCGCCGGCTCGCCACCGAGCGCCACCCCGACAACGAGCTCAGCCTGTCCGCCATGGCCGTGCTGGGCTGCCTCTACCGCCAGGGGGAGCTGACCGTGGGCGAGCTCGCGACCCACGAGCTGGTGCGGCCGCCGAGCATGACCCGCACCGTCAACTGCCTGGAGGAGGGCGGGTACGTCGCCCGCCGCCCGCACGACACCGACGGCCGTCAGGTCGTGGTCGTGCTCTCCGACCGTGGCCGCGAGACCGTGCTCGCCGACCGGGCGCGCCGCGACGCCTGGCTCGCCCAGCGGCTGCGGGAGCTGACCGCCGACGAGCGGGCACTCCTCCGCAAGGCCGCCCCCATCCTCGAACGACTCGCCCAGAAGGACTGATCCCCACAACTTGAGCCCCACGTTCCGCTCCCTCGCCAACCCGAACTACCGCCGGTACGCCGCCGGCGGCGTCGTGTCCAACGTCGGCACCTGGATGCAGCGGGTCGCCCAGGACTGGCTCGTCCTGCAGCTCACCGGCTTCAGCGGCGCGGCCATCGGCATCACCACCGGCCTCCAGTTCCTGCCGTTCCTCCTGCTCTCGCCGTTCGCCGGCGTGGTCGCCGACCGGATCCCCAAGCGCCGGCTGCTCCAGATGACCAACCTCGGCATGGCCGTGCCGGCCCTGATCCTCGGTCTGCTGGCCGTCACCGGCACGGCCGAGATCTGGCACGTCTACGTCCTGGCGTTCGTGCTCGGCACGGCCGCCGCGTTCGACGCGCCCGCCCGCCAGTCGTTCGTCTCCGAGATCGTCGACAAGGACGACCTCACCAACGCCGTCGGCCTCAACTCCGCCAGCTTCAACGCGGCCCGCATCGTCGGGCCGGCCGTGGCCGGCGTCCTGATCGCCGCGCTCGGGGGCGGCGCCGTCGCCACCGGCTGGGTGATCCTGTTCAACGCGGTCAGCTACGCCGCGCCGATCATGACCCTGCGCAGCCTCGACGAGTCGGCCCTCCGGTCGCCGAAGCCGATGGGGCGCGAGCCCGGCCAGATCCTCGCGGGCGTCGGCTATGTCCGGCGGCGACCCGACCTGCTGCTCATCCTCGCGATCGTCTTCTTCACCGGCACCTTCGGCCTCAACTTCCAGATCACCTCCGCGCTGATGGCGACCCAGGTGTTCGACAAGGGGGTCTCGGAGTACGGCCTGCTCGGCACGTTCATGGCAGTCGGCTCGCTCACCGGCTCGCTGGTCGCGGCCGGCCGCAAGCAGGTCCGGCACCGGCTGGTGATCGGCGCAGCGCTCGCCTTCGCGATGATCGAGATCGCGTCCGGGCTGATGCCGTCGTACCTCACGTTCGCGCTGATGACGCCGCTGCTCGGCCTGGCCGCGCTGACCATGATCACCGCCGCCAACGCCTTCATGCAGCTGCACACCGACGAGGGAATGCGCGGGCGCGTGATGGCGCTGTACATGATGATCTTCATCGGCGGGACGCCTCTGGGCGCGCCGCTGATCGGGTGGATCGGCGAGGAGTTCGGCGCCCGCTGGACGCTGATCGTCGGCGGCCTCGCGACGGCGATCGGGGTGAGCCTCGCCAGCCTGTGGTTCGCGTGGGTCCGAGGCGTTTTGACCCCCGTTGGGCGACCGAGTAATCTCGTTCCTCGTGTCTGGGACAACCAGACCGTTGCGCGTGCTCGGAAATAGTCGCCCCAGCCAGACGGGGTGATCCTCCGGCGCAACCCGCCTCCCGGAGCAGGGCTTCCACCCTGCCGGTGAGCGAGGAAGGGCGACACGCCCGACCTCGGGGGCGAGGTGCAGCGAGAGGGTTGCACCAGCACCACCCAGACACACGCAGCAGCATCAATCGTGCCGGCAGGTCGCCGCGTACTGAGAGTCAGACAGGAAGGGAACCACTCGGTGCCCACCATTAATCAGTTGGTCCGCAAGGGCCGCCAGGACAAGGTGTCGAAGAACAAGACGCCTGCCCTGAAGGGTTCGCCCCAGCGACGCGGTGTGTGCACCCGCGTCTACACCACCACCCCGAAGAAGCCGAACTCCGCCCTCCGCAAGGTCGCCCGCGTGCGTCTGTCGAGCGGCGTCGAGGTCACGGCGTACATCCCGGGTGTGGGCCACAACCTCCAGGAGCACTCGATCGTGCTCGTCCGCGGCGGCCGGGTGAAGGACCTCCCCGGTGTCCGCTACAAGATCATTCGCGGCACGCTCGACACCCAGGGCGTGAAGAACCGCAAGCAGGCTCGCAGCCGGTACGGCGCGAAGAAGGAGAAGAGCTGATATGCCGCGCAAGGGCCCCGCACCTAAGCGGCCGATCGACATGGACCCGGTCTACGGGTCGCAGCTGGTGAGCCAGCTGGTCTCCAAGGTCCTGCAGGACGGCAAGAAGCAGGTCGCGCAGCGCATCGTCTACAGCGCCCTCGAGGGCTGCCGTGACAAGACGGGCACCGACCCGGTCGTCACCCTGAAGCGCGCGCTGGACAACGTGAAGCCGGCCATCGAGGTCAAGTCCCGCCGCGTCGGTGGTGCGACCTACCAGGTCCCGATCGAGGTCAAGGGCACGCGCGGCACCACGCTCGCGCTGCGCTGGCTCGTCGGGTACGCCGCCGACCGCCGCGAGAAGTCCATGCACGAGCGGCTCATGAACGAGATCCTCGACGCCTCCAACGGCCTCGGTGCCGCTGTGAAGAAGCGCGAGGACACCCACAAGATGGCCGAGTCCAACAAGGCCTTCGCCCACTACCGCTGGTGATCGCGGGGGCGGTGCGAGACACCGCCCCGCATTCACCTCTCACACACTTCTTCCGAGGGGATCACGACCAAAGTGGCCGTTGACATCACCACTGACCTCAACAAGGTCCGCAACATCGGCATCATGGCGCACATCGACGCCGGCAAGACGACGACGACCGAGCGGATCCTGTTCTACACCGGCATCACCTACAAGATCGGTGAGGTCCACGAGGGCGCTGCCACGATGGACTGGATGGAGCAGGAGCAGGAGCGCGGCATCACGATCACGTCCGCCGCGACGACCTGCTGGTGGAAGGACCACCAGATCAACATCATCGACACCCCCGGTCACGTGGACTTCACCGCCGAGGTCGAGCGCTCGCTGCGCGTCCTCGACGGTGCCGTCGCCGTCTTCGACGGCGTGGCCGGCGTCGAGCCGCAGACCATGACCGTGTGGCGCCAGGCGAACAAGTACGCCGTCCCGCGGATGTGCTTCGTCAACAAGCTGGACCGCACCGGCGCGGACTTCTTCCGCTGCGTCGACATGATGGTCGACCGCCTGAACTCCACCCCGCTGGTCCTCCAGCTCCCGATCGGCGCCGAGAGCGACTTCATCGGCGTCGTCGACCTGGTCGGCATGCGCGCGCTCACCTGGCGCGGCGAGACCACGATCGGCGAGGACTACGAAGTCGAGGAGATCCCCGCGGACATGGCCGAGCAGGCCGCCGAGTACCGCGAGAAGTTCCTCGAGACGCTGGCCGAGGCCGACGACGACGTCATGGAGAAGTACCTCGAGGGCGAGGAGCTCTCCGTCGAGGAGCTCGAGGCCGCGATCCGTCGCGCCACCCTGGCCGACAAGCTCAACCCGGTCCTCTGCGGCACCGCGTTCAAGAACAAGGGCGTCCAGCCCCTGCTCGACGCGGTCGTGAAGTTCCTTCCCTCGCCGCTCGACATCGAGGCGATCATCGGCCACTCGCCGAAGGACGAGGACGAGAAGATCGAGCGCAAGCCGAGCGACAGCGAGCCGTTCTCCGGTCTCGCCTACAAGATCGCGTCGGACCCGCACCTCGGCAAGCTGATCTACGTCCGGGTCTACTCCGGCAAGCTCGAGGCCGGCTCGACCGTGGTCAACTCGGTCAACGGCCGCAAGGAGCGGATCGGCAAGGTCTACCAGATGCACGCCAACAAGCGTGAGGAGATCGCGTCGGTCGGCGCCGGCCAGATCGTCGCCGTCATGGGTCTGAAGGACACCAAGACCGGCCACACGCTCTCCGACCCGCAGAACCAGGTCGTGCTCGAGTCGATGACGTTCCCGGCCCCGGTGATCGAGGTCGCGATCGAGCCCAAGACCAAGGGCGACCAGGAGAAGCTCGGCATGGCGATCCAGCGCCTCTCCGACGAGGACCCGACCTTCACGGTCAAGGCCGACGAGGAGACGGGCCAGACGATCATCGCCGGCATGGGCGAGCTCCACCTGGAGATCCTGGTCGACCGGATGAAGCGCGAGTTCCGCGTCGAGGCCACCGTCGGCAAGCCGCAGGTCGCCTACCGCGAGACCCTCCGCAAGGAGGTCGTGAAGCACAGCTACACGCACAAGAAGCAGACCGGTGGCTCGGGCCAGTTCGCGAAGGTCATCATCTCGCTCGGCCCCAACATCGACCCCGAGACGGGTGCCGGTGCGGGCTACGAGTTCACCAACAACGTGTCCGGTGGCCGCGTGCCGCGCGAGTACATCCCCTCGGTCGACCAGGGCGGCCAGGAGGCCATGGAGTTCGGCGTCCTCGCCGGCTACCCCATGGTCGACGTGAGGTTCACCCTCGAGGACGGCGCCTACCACGACGTCGACTCGTCGGAGCTCGCGTTCAAGATCGCCGGGAACCAGGCCTTCAAGGAGGCCGCCCGCATGGCCAAGCCGGTCCTGCTCGAGCCGATGTTCGCTGTCGAGGTCATCACGCCCGAGTCGTTCCTCGGCACGGTGATCGGCGACATCAACAGCCGGCGCGGCCAGATCCAGGCACAGGAGGAGCGTCACGGTGACATGGTCATCAATGCCCTCGTGCCGCTCTCAGAGATGTTCGGGTACGTTGGCGACCTGAGGTCCAAGACCTCCGGCCAGGCGTCGTACTCGATGGAGTTCGACTCGTACGCCGAGGTTCCTTCGAACATCGCCGACGAGATCATCAAGAAGGTCCGCGGCGAGTAGGTTCGTCCGGATCCTCGGCATCACAACTGCAAGTACGAGTCAAGTAACAACCACACCAGGAGGAGCCCACAGTGGCTAAGGCGAAGTTCGAGCGGACCAAGCCGCACATCAACATCGGCACCATTGGTCACATCGACCACGGCAAGACGACGTTGACGGCAGCTATCACCAAGGTGCTGCACGACAAGTTTCCGACGCTGAACGAGGCCTCGGCCTTCGACCAGATCGACAAGGCTCCCGAGGAGCGGCAGCGCGGCATCACGATCTCGATCGCGCACGTCGAGTACCAGACCGAGGCGCGCCACTACGCGCACGTCGACTGCCCGGGTCACGCCGACTACATCAAGAACATGATCACCGGTGCGGCTCAGATGGACGGCGCGATCCTCGTGGTCGCCGCCACCGACGGCCCGATGCCGCAGACCCGCGAGCACGTCCTGCTCGCCCGCCAGGTCGGCGTCCCCGCCCTGGTCGTCGCGCTGAACAAGTGCGACATGGTCGACGACGAGGAGCTCGTCGAGCTCGTCGAGATGGAGGTGCGCGAGCTCCTCTCCGAGTACGAGTTCGATGGCGACGACATCCCGGTCATCAAGGTTGCCGCCTTCCCGGCGCTCAACGGCGACGAGAAGTGGGGCGACTCGGTCGCCGAGCTCATGCAGGCCGTGGATGACTACATCCCGACCCCGGAGCGCGAGACCGACAAGCCGTTCCTGATGCCCGTCGAGGACGTCTTCACGATCACCGGTCGTGGCACCGTCATCACCGGTCGTATCGAGCGCGGCATCGTCAAGGTCAACGAGGAGGTCGAGATCATCGGCATCCGCGAGGGCTCGCAGAAGTCGACGGTCACCGGCGTCGAGATGTTCCGCAAGCTGCTCGACGAGGGCCAGGCTGGCGAGAACGTCGGTCTGCTGCTTCGTGGCACCAAGCGCGAGGACGTCGAGCGCGGCATGGTCGTCATCAAGCCGGGCACCACGACCCCGCACACCAACTTCGACGCGTCGGTCTACATCCTGTCGAAGGAGGAGGGCGGCCGTCACACGCCGTTCTTCAACAACTACCGTCCGCAGTTCTACTTCCGGACCACGGACGTGACCGGCGTCGTGACGCTGCCCGAGGGCACCGAGATGGTCATGCCGGGTGACAACACCGAGATGTCGGTGGAGCTCATCCAGCCCATCGCGATGG
>CAWDLL010000004.1:0-92159 GCA_963803235.1 uncultured Actinomycetota bacterium | reverse complement strand
CATACACTCCGTAGAGGCCACCCAGCTGGGTGGCCTCTACGCCATTTCACGCACGTTCGAGGAGTAGTGAGGTCGTGGCCGAGGATCGTCGAAGCCAGCGTCCCGCGCGGGGCGGCAAGCCCTCCGGTTCGTCCCGGGGTGGCAAGCCCCAGGGGGGCCGGTCCCAGGGCGGCAAGCCGCACGGTGGCAGGCCGCAGCGTGCCGGCGACCGGCCGGCGCGCAAGGGCGACTGGAAGCGTCCGGGAGCCGACCAGGCGGCCCGGACGTCGGAGCAGGCCAAGTACGACGGTCCGGACCTGCCCGAGGAGATCACCGGGCGCGAGCTCGACCGATCGGTGGCCGCCCAGCTCAAGGGCCTGCCGGAGAAGCTGGCCGCCCGGGTGGCCCGGCACCTGGCAGCTGCCGGCCTGCTGATCGACGAGGACCCCGAGACCGCCTACCAGCACACGCTCGCCGCGCGGGCGCGCGCCTCCCGGCTGGCCGTGGTCCGCGAGGCGACCGGCGAGGCCGCCTACGCCTCCGGTCACTACGCCGAGGCGCTCTCGGAGCTGCGGGCAGCCAAGCGCATGAACGGCGCCACGGCGTACCTGCCCATGATGGCGGACTGCCACCGCGCCCTCGGCCAGCCCGAGCAGGCGCTCAAGCTCGCCAAGAGCCCGGCCGTCGCGAACTTCGCCCCCGAGGCGAAGGCCGAGATGACGCTCGTGGAGGCCGGCGCCCGCCGGGACATGGGTCAGCTCGACGCCGCTCTGCGCACGCTCGAGCTCGCACCGCTCACCTCCAAGAGCCGCGCCGCCTGGGTGGTCCGGCTCCGTTACGCGTACGCCGACACCCTCGAGGCCGCCGGCCGGGAGAACGACGCCCTGGCGTGGTTCCACCGCACCCACGGGATCGACAGCGAGCAGCTGACCGACGCCGCCGACCGGGCCGACGCGCTGGAGAAGAAGCTCGGCTGAGGCCGACGGGTCTTGACCGTTCGGCTGTCTTGCGGGTCTACTGCCTGCATCCGTGAGGAGGGACTGGCCGATGTTGCGTTTCTCGGGCGCAGGAGTCAGTGATGTCGGGTCCGTGCGTGAGCACAACGAGGACTCGGCGTTCGTCGCGCCGTACGTCGCGCTGGTGGCCGACGGTGTCGGGGGAGCGGCGGCAGGTGAGGTCGCCTCGGCAACCGCCGCCTACGTCGCGTCCTCCGTTGCCCTGTCCCGGTTCGGTGACCGAGCCCGAGGACGTGATCCGCGATGCCGTCGCGGCCGCCCTGGTCAACCTCCGCCGCGGGGTCGAGGACGACCCCAGCCGGGACGGCATGGCGACCACGCTCACGATGCTGGTCAGCGACGGAGCTCGCATCCTGCTCGGGCACGTCGGCGACTCCCGGGCCTACCGCTACCGCGGCGGCCACCTGGTGCAGCTCTCCCGCGACCACACCTACGTCCAGTCCCTCCTGGAAGCGGGCATGCTCCAGCGAGAGGAGATCGCCGTGCACCCCTGGCGCAGCGTCGTCCTCCGCTCTCTCCAGGCAACGCCCGAGGCCGAGCTCAGCGACGTCGACCTGCTCGAGGTCACCACCCGTCCCGGCGACCGGCTCCTGCTCTGCAGCGACGGTCTGACGGACATGGTCGGCGACGACCGGATCGCCGAGGTGCTGCGGCTGAAGGACCCGCACTCCGCGGCTGCGGTGCTCACGCAGGCCGCGCTGGAGGCCGGCGGCCACGACAACGTCACCTGCGTGGTCGTCGACGTCGTCGACGGCCCTGTCGTGGTCGGGGACGGGCGGCTGCTCGGCGCGGTCATGGACCTGGCCAACATCGTGGACCCCGGCTACTTCCATCGCGTCTGACTGACACACTGCCGCCCATGAGCAACATCAAGCGGCCCGCGCTCGAGGGCACGGTCGCGGTGCGCGGCGACCGGCGGCTCAGCTTCGCCGAGTACGGCTCGGTGCACGGCCCCGCGATCGTGTGGATGCACGGAACGCCGGGAGCCCGGCGGCAGATCCCGCTCGAGGCGCGCGCCATCGCGGAGAAGGAGGGGCTGCGGATCATCGGGGTCGACCGGCCCGGCATCGGGTCGTCCTCGCCGTACCTCTACCCGAACGTCCTGGACTGGGCACAGGACCTCGAGATCATGCTCGACACCCTGGGCGTGGACACCGTCCGGTTGATCGGGCTGTCCGGCGGCGGCCCGTATGCCCTGGCCGCGGGCGTGGCGATGCCCGACCGCGTGCACGGAGTCGGCGTTCTCGGCGGGCTCGCGCCCACCCAGGGCGTGGACGCGGTCGACGGCGGGATCATCCAGCTCGCCGTGCGGCTGGCGCCCCTGCTCTCGATCGCGCGGGTGCCGCTCGGGATCGCCCTCACCCAGGCGATCCGGCTGGTCCGGCCGCTGGCCGGCCCCGGCCTCGACCTGTACGCCGCGGTGCAGCCGCCGGGGGACAAGAACCTGCTCGCGCGCCCGGAGTTCAAGGCGATGTTCCTCGACGACCTGCTCAACGGCAGCCGCTTCCAGACCTCGGCGCCGCTCAACGACCTGGTGCTGTTCACCCGCGACTGGGGCTTCAGCGCAGCCGACGTCAGCGTCCCGGTGCGCTGGTGGCACGGCGACGCCGACCACATCGTGCCGTTCGCCCACGGCCAGCACATGGTGGACCGGCTGCCCGACGCCACGATGAGCGTGATCGACGGCGAGAGCCACCTCGGCGGCCTCGGCATCGCCGAGCGCGTGATCACGACCCTGATGGACCTCGGACCGCGGCGCACGACACGCCCGCGGACGGCGCGTTCCTGAGAAACGCCGTATCACTGGTATTCACGGGTCCCATTTGCCACAATGGGTGTCACAACTACACACGTGTCACTTGGATTGACTCTTCGCTCCGACGAGACCGCTGGGGAAGGCGTATCTCAACGCCGGAGAAGAAGGGGGTCCACGGTGACCGCACGCACTGCAACTCGCACCGCGACGAGGGGCGTCCTGTACGTCCACTCAGCGCCGTCGGCACTGTGCCCGCACATCGAGTGGGCCGTCGGCGGTGTACTCGGCGTTGCCGTGAGCCTGGACTGGACGCCGCAGCCGGCCCAGTCCGGCAGCTACCGCGCCGAGCTCTCCTGGTCCGGCGACGCCGGCTCCGCGGCGGCCGTCGCCTCGGCGCTGCGCGGCTGGAACCACCTGCGCTTCGAGATCACCGAGGAGCCGACCGCGTCCAGCGAGGGCGCCCGCTACTCCTACACGCCGGTGCTGGGCGTCTTCCACGCCGTCACCGGCCTGCACGGCGACATCATGATCCCCGAGGACCGGCTCAAGGCCGCGGTCGTGAAGGCGGCGCTCGGCGACACCACGCTGCTGCTCGAGATCGACAAGCTGCTCGGCAAGCCGTGGGACGACGAGCTGGAGACCTTCCGGCACGCCGGCGAGGGCGCTCCGGTGCGCTGGCTGCACCAGGTGGTGTGAGCCCTCAGCCCAGCCGCATCCGGAAGTAGCCCGGCTTGACCCAGCCCACGTGCTGGTCGTAGCCGTCGTACCGCGTGAGCTTGCCCTTGATCTTGAACCGCCCGGGCTCGGTGTTGTAGCGGCAGAACCGGAACTTCCCGTGGCCCCGCTTCGGGTCGATCATCGAGTCCTTGGTGTTGCTGGCGATGGTCTCCCCGCTCGGGTCGCGCAGGGAGAGCCTCCAGCGCCCACTCCTCGGCCCCCGAGGTGACCTTGTACTGGTAGCGGTAGTTGTGGCAGCCCGACTTCAGCACCTTGTCGCCCGACCACAGGCGCCCCAGACGCGGGTTGCCGGCGTCGGCCGGTGCGGCGAGCCCGCCGCACAGCAGGGCGGCCACGGCGGTGACGGTCGCTAGCTTTCTCATGCGTATCCCTCATCTCCTCCTTCGGTTCAACGCCGAAGGTGTGAGGTGGGTTACGCCGAGGTGCTCAGACGCTCTTGAACGCGAGCGCCACGTTGTGCCCGCCGAACCCGAACGAGTTGTTCAGGGCGGCCACGTCGCCGGCCGGCAGGTCGCGGCGCTTGTCGGCCAGGTCGAGCCCGACGTCCTCGGGGTCCTCGAGGTTGATCGTGGGCGGGACGCTGCGCTCGTAGATGGCCAGCACGGTGGCGACGGACTCCAGCGCGCCGGCGGCGCCCAGCAGGTGTCCGGTCATGGACTTCGTGGAGGTCAGGATGACGTTGCCGGACGCGGCATCACCCAGCGCGGCCCGGATGGCACCGGCCTCGGCGACGTCGCCCTGCGGGGTCGAGGTGGCGTGGGCGTTGATGTGCCGGATGTCCGAGGCCGAGAGGTCGGCCTCCTTCAGCGCGATCTTCATCGCCCGGGTGGCGCCCCGGCCGGCCGGGTCGGGCTGAGCGATGTCGTGCGAGTCGGCCGTGACCCCGGCGCCCGCCGCCTCGGCGTAGATCCGGGCTCCGCGAGCCTCGGCGTGCTCCGCCGACTCCAGGACGACGGCCGCGGCGCCCTCGCCGAGGACGAACCCGTCCCGGCCCTTGTCCCAGGGCCGCGACGCGGCTTCGGGATCGTCGTTGCGCTTGGACAGCGCCATCATGTTGGCGAAGGCGGCCATCGGCAGCACGTGCACGGCTGCCTCGGTGCCGCCGCACACCACGACGTCCGCGCGACCGAGCCGGATCATGTCGATGCCGAGCGCGATCGCCTCGTTGCCGGAGGCGCACGCCGAGACCGGCGTGTGCACGCCGGCCTTGGCGCCGATGGCCAGCCCGACGTTCGCGGCGGGGGAGTTGGGCATCAGCATCGGGATCGCCAGCGGCGAGACCCGGCGCGGGCCCTTCGCCAGCAGCGTGTCGTAGTTGCTCAGCAGCGTCTGCACGCCACCGATGCCGGACGCCATGGCCACGCCGAGGCGCTCGGAGTCCACCTCGGCGTCGGCGAGCCCGGAGTCGGCCCACGCCTCGGTGGCCGCGATCAGCGCGAACTGGCCGGACCGGTCCAGCCGCCGGGCCTTCACCCGGTCGAGCACCTCCAGCGGCTCGACCGCGACCGTGGCCGCGATCCTGGCCGCGAGCGGCTCCGCCCACTCCTCCGTCAGCAGGGTACACCCCGCTCCGACCCTCGAGCAGGGCGGACCAGGTGCTGGCCACGTCACCGCCCACGGGCGACGTGGCGCCCAGGCCGGTGATGACGACTCGCTTCGCAGACATGTGGATCCTCGGGTGCTAGGTGACTTCGGCGTGCTGGGGGACGGCCCGGGCGTCAGCCCTGGGCGCGCTCGATGAAGGCGACGGCGTCGCCCACGGTCTTGAGGTTCTTCACCTCGTCGTCGGGGATGGAAACGCCGAACTTCTCCTCGGCGGCGACGACGACCTCGACCATGGACAGCGAGTCGACGTCGAGGTCGTCGACGAACGACTTGTCGAGCTGGACGTCATCAGCGTCGATTCCGGCGACCTCGTTGACGATGTCGGCGAGGTCGGCACGGATCTCTTCGGTGGTGGCCATCTGGCTTCCTTCTCTTTCGTGGGGTGGTTGGGTCGTGCGTTTGTGGGAACTCAGGGGACGGTGACGACCTGGGCGGCGTACGCCAGCCCGGCACCGAAGGCGATCAGCAGGGCGATGTCGCCGCTCTTGGCCTCGCCGTCGGCGAGCATCCGGTCGAGGGCGAGCGGGATCGAGGCGGCCGACGTGTTGCCCTGCTCGGCGATGTCGCGCGCGATCCGCACCGTGTCGGGCAGCTTCATGGCGCGGGCCATCGCGTCGATGATCCGCATGTTGGCCTGGTGGGGGACGAAGACGTCGAGCTCGTTGGTGGTGATGCCCGCGCGGTCGAGCGCCTGCTGGCCGATCTTCGCCATGGCGAACGACGCCCACCGGAACACCGGGTTGCCCTGCATCGTCAGGTGCGGCATCACGCCGCTCCCCGGGACGGCGGGAGTGCCGACCACGTTGCGCCAGTCCTCCTTCTGCCGGATCAGGTCGAACTGCTCACCGTCGGAGCCCCACACGACCGGGCCGATGCCGGGGGTGTCGCTCGGGCCCACGACCGCCGCACCCGCGCCGTCGGCGAAGATGAACGCCGTACCGCGGTCGTAGAGGTCGGTCAGGTCGCTGAGCCGCTCGACGCCGATCACGAGGGCGTGGCCGGCGCTGCCGGCACGGACCATGTCGGAGGCCATGGCGATGCCGTGGCAGAAGCCCGCGCAGGCGGCCGAGATGTCGAAGGCGGCGGCCTGGTTGGTGCCGAGCTCGTGGGCGATGGCGGTGGCGATGGCGGGGGTCTGGAGCATGTGGCTGACGGTCGCGACGATCACGCAGTCGATCTGCTCCGGCGCGATCCCGGCCTGGTCGAGCGCCGCGCGAGACGCGGCGACGCTCATCAGCTGGATCGTCTCGTCGGGGGCGGCCCACCGGCGCTGCTTGATGCCGGAGCGCTGCTGGATCCACTCGTCGCTGGAGTCGATCGCCTCGACCACCTCGGAGTTCGGGATCACGCGGGACGGGCGGTAGGCGCCGATCCCGAGGATGGCGGCGTGGGAGGTGCCGGTGCTGTCGCTGATCGGGGCCATCATGAAGCTCCCTGCGGGCTGGAGACGGAGAAGGGGCTGACCGGGCGACACCGAGTCGCCGTCCTGGACCAGCCACTCGACGACCTGTCCCCCGTGGGGGACGACGACGCTGGTCTTGTCGTGCGCGCCGGCGACCTCGCCGATCGGCCGGCCGGGGTCGAGCTCGTCGGCTCCGGCGGCAGCGGTGTCGAGGTGGAAGGTGCCCGCGCTGGGGGCGACCACCATCTCCTCGCTGCCGGCGGTGTCGGCGGGGGAGGCGCCGCCGTGCTGCGCGACGAACGCGCGGGCGTCGTCGAGCTGGTCGGGCGTCTTGAGCGCGAAGGTCTCGACGCCCTTCATGGCTCGCCGGGCGATGCCGGTGAGGGTGCCGGCGGGCGGCAGCTCGAGCATCCCGGTGACGCCGAGCTCGAGCATCGCCTCCATGCAGAGGTCCCACCGGACCGGGTTGGCGATCTGGCCGACGATCCGGTCCAGCACCTCGCGGCCGTCACGCAGGCCGGAGCCGTCCTTGTTGGAGAACACGGTGGTCGCGGGGTCACCCGTCGTGACCGACGCGGCCAGCGCCTCGAGGTGGCCCACCGCGGGCGCCATGTGCTCGGTGTGGAAGGCGCCGGCGACGCTCAGCGGGATCAGCCGGGCCTTGGCGGGCGGCTCGGCGGCGAACGCCTCGAGCTGCTCGAGGGTGCCGGCGGCCACGATCTGGCCGGGGCCGTTGTCGTTGGCGGGGGTGAGCCCGTGCTTGTCGAGGGTGGCGAGCACCTCGTCGCGGTCGCCGCCGAGGACGGCGGTCATGCCGGTCGGGGTCACGGCGGACGCCTCGGCCATCGCGTTGCCGCGCTCGCGGACCAGGACCATCGCCTGCTCACCGGTGATCGCACCGACGGCGCCGGCCGCGGTCAGCTCGCCGACGCTGTGGCCGGCGACGGCCGCCACGGCGTGTACGGCGTCCGGCTCGGGCAGCAGCTCGGCCGCCGTCGCCAGCCCGGTCGCGACCAGCAGCGGCTGGGCGATCTGGGTGTCGCGGATGGTGTCCGCGTCGGCCTCGGTGCCGTAGTGGACCAGGTCGATGCCGGCCACGGTCGAGAGCCAGCCGAACCGCGACCGGAACGTGGGGATCTCGAGCCACGGCTGGAGGAAGCCAGGCGTCTGGGCGCCTTGACCGGGAGCGACGATAACGAGCACGACATCAACTCTGCCGTGTCGTGCGGAAGATCCTCGCCTCGGGCATGGACGAAACTCTACGCGACTTCTTTGTCGGGTTCCTACAACGAAGCGTGTCGTCGGTCCGGCCGGACTGGCGACCCAGGACGAGCGCGATCTCGAGGGTGAACGCGTGACGTGGCACGGAGGGCGTGTACCCCGTGAGCTCGCCCACCTGTCGCAGACGGTAACGGACGGTGTTCGGGTGCACGAAGAGGGCCCGGCCGGTGCCCTCGACGGAGCTGCCGTGGTCGAAGTACGCCGACAGGGTCTCGATCAGCGTGCCCCGCGCCCGGAGCAGTGGGAGGTAGAGGTCGTCGACGAGGTGCCGCCGCGCATGGCCGTCGCCGGCCAGCGCGCGCTCGGGCAGCAGCTCGTCGCTGCGGACCGGTCGGGGAGCGTCCGGCCAGCCCGCCGCCGAGCGGTGTGCCGACAGGGCGGCCCGCGCCGACACGTAGGCCCGGCTCAGGCCCTCGGCGGCCGGGCCGACCACGACCGGACCCTCGCCGAACAGGTCGGCCACCACCTCGGCGGCCTTGCGCGAGTCGTCGACGCCGCCGAGCACCACGACCAGGCGCTCGCCCTGGGTGGCGCACAGGGCGTCCATGCCCGCCTCCCGCGCCACGCGGCGTACCTCGTCGAAGACGTCGGTCTCGGTCCGCTGCGCGGGCACCGCGCCCAGCACGACGGCCACGTCGCCGGTCGCGGACCAGCCGAGCGCGCTGGCCCGGGACAGGACGGCCTCGTCGGTGTCCGAGCGGAGCACGGCGTCGACCACCAGCGCCTCGAGCCGGGCGTCCCAGGCGCCGCGGACCTCGGCTGCGCGGGCGTAGACCTCGGCCGTGGCGAACGCGACCTCGCGGGCGTAGCGGAGGACGGCGGCGTGCACCTCGGGCGCGTCGGCGGGGTCCATGATCTCGTCGATGTTGCTCTCGACCACCTCGATCGAGAGCCGGACCAGGTCGACGGTCTGCTGGAGGTTGATCACCCCGGCCAGCGCCCGGGGGGCTGCGCCGAAGACCGCGGCGGCCAGCGCCGATCCGCTGGTCTCCTCGCCGGGGTCGCGGTACCAGTCCACGAAGCCGCGGATACCGGCCTGGACGATCATGCCGACCCACGACCGGTCCTCGGCGCTGAGCTCCCGGAACCACGGCATGTCCGTCTCCATGCGGGCCATCGCGGTGGTGCTCAGGGCGCCGGTCGAGCGCTGGAGCGCATTGGCCGCCCGGGTGCGGGGTACGGCCGCGGCGCGTCGAGACACGGATTGAGGTTAGTCCAGGTCTCAATTTGGGCAAATCACCCATGAAGCAAGGGGTTCCGGGTCCCGAACTGAAACGAGTTCTGATGTACTCGGTACTTCAGGGCTCAATCGTTGAGGCCTTCAGGAGGCTCGGTGTCCCGTTCGTCGCACGAGGTCCAGTACGTCACGATCCACGGCCATCGCCGCGCGTTCGTGAAGGTGGGGAGCGGCCCCGTCGTACTCCTCCTGCATGGCCTCGGCTGCGACCACAGGACGTGGGAGCCGATCATCGACACCCTGGCCCGGCGCTACACCGTCATCGCCCCCGACCTCCTCGGCCACGGCAAGTCGGACAAGCCCCGCGCCGACTACAGCGTCGGCGGCTACGCCAACGGGATGCGCGACCTGCTGACCGTGCTCGGGATCGACAAGGTCACCGTCGTCGGGCACAGCTTCGGCGGCGGCGTCGCGATGCAGTTCGCCTACCAGTTCCCCGAGCGCACCGAGCGGATGCTGCTCGTCGCGTCCGGCGGCCTCGGCCCCGAGGTGAGCCCGAGCATCCGGGCGATCACCACGCCCGGCTTCCACCAGGTGATGAGCGTGCTCACGCTGCCCGGCGTCCGGCACGCCGGCATGGCCGGCCTGCGCGCCCTGTCCAGGAGCCCGATCAAGGTGGCCCGCGACTTCGACGAGGTCGCGGTCATCTACGACTCGTTCAAGGACCCGTCCGCCCGGCACGCGATCCGGCACGTCGTCCGCGCCGTCGTCGACTGGCGCGGCCAGATCGTGACCATGGCCGACCGCGCCTACCTCACCGAGGCCATGCCGATGTGCGTCATCTGGGGTCGCGACGACCGGGTCATCCCCGTCGAGCACGCCAACAACGCGGCCCGGCTCGCGCCCAAGGCGCGGATCGAGGTGATCCCGAACGCCGGACACTTCCCGCACAAGGACCACCCGCAGCGGTTCGCCAAGATCGTGCACGAGTTCATCCGGTCCACCCAGCCCGCGCAGTACTCCCGCGCTCGCTGGCGCAGCCTGCTCAAGGGCGCCGGCGCGAACCCCGGTGACCAGATCGCGTCGGTCACCTCGATCAGCGCGTCGATCGAGATGACGCAGCGGCGCCTCGAGGCCTACGGCGTCGCCGCCCTCCTGCTTCCGGCCGGCGACGGCCGTCGGGTCGTCGATGCGGTACGTCGTGAACGCCTGCTGCACCTTGTCGCGGTCGACCTCGCCGGCGTCGGCGAGCGCCTGGAGGGTCTGCACGACCACCGACTCGGCGTCGATGTGGAAGAACCTCCGGGCGGCCGGACGGGTGTCGGCGAAGCCGAACCCGTCGGCACCGAGCACGCGGTAGTCGCCGGGCACCCAGCGGGCGATCTGCAGCGGCACCGCGCGCATGTAGTCCGACACGGCCACGAACGGGCCGCGCGCGCCGGTCAGCTTGTCGGTGACGTACGCCGATCGCGGGGACTCGTCGGGATGCAGGAGGTTCCACTCCTCGGCGTGGCTCGCGTCGCGGGCCAGCTCGTTCCAGGACGTGACCGACCACAGGTCGGCCTGGACGCCCCAGTCCTCGCGCAGCAGCCGCGCGGCCTCGGTGATCCAGGGGAGCCCGACGCCGGAGGCGAGCAGCTGGACCCGCGGGCCGTCGCCGTCGGCCGTCCCGACCCGGTGGATGCCGCGCAGGATGCCCTCGGCGTCGACGCCGTCGGGCTCCTTCGGGTGCTGGACCGGCTCGTTGTAGACGGTGATGTAGAAGATGACGTCCTCGGCGTCCGGGCCGTACATCCGCTCGAGCCCGGACTGCATGATGTGGCTGACCTCGTAGGCGTAGCCCGGGTCGTAGTGCACGACCGCCGGGTTGGTGCTCGCCAGCAGCGGCGAGTGCCCGTCGGCGTGCTGGAGGCCCTCGCCGGTCAGGGTGGTGCGTCCGGCCGTGGCCCCGATCAGGAACCCGCGGGCCAGCTGGTCGGCCATCGCCCAGATCGAGTCGCCGGTCCGCTGGAAGCCGAACATCGAGTAGAAGATGTAGAACGGGATCATGTGCTCGCCGTGCGTGGAGTACGCCGAGCCGGCGGCCGTCGCCGAGGCCATCGCGCCGGCCTCGGAGATGCCCTCGTGCAGCATCTGGCCCTGCGTGGATTCCTTGTAGGACAGCAACATATTGCGGTCGACCGACTCGTACTGCTGGCCGGCCGGGTTGTAGACCTTCGCGCTCGGGAACATGGCGTCCATGCCGAACGTGCGGTACTCGTCCGGCGCGATCGGGACGATCCGCTTGCCGATCTCCGGATCCTTCATCCAGTCCTTGAGCAGGCGGACGACGGCCATCGTGGTGGCGATGGAGTTCTTGCCCGAGCCCTGCTTGAGCTCGGCGTACATCTCGTCGCCGGGCAGCTTGAGGTTGTCGGCGCGGAGCACGCGCTTCGGCAGTGACCCGCCGAGCTGCTTGCGGCGCTCCATCATGTACTCGATCTCGGGCGCCTCCTTGCCGGGGTGGAAGAACGGCGCGGCGCCGGTCTCCTCGTAGGCCTGCTCGAGGTCGCGGTCGGAGATCGGGAGGTAGAGCCGGTCCCGGAACTTCTTGAGGTCGTCCTGGGTCAGCTTCTTCATCTGGTGGGTGGCGTTCTTGCCCTCCAGCGCGTCGATCGTCCAGCCCTTGATCGTCTTCGCGAGGATCACGGTCGGCTGGCCGGCGTGCTTGCTGGCCGCGTCGAACGCGGCGTACACCTTGCGGTAGTCGTGGCCACCGCGGGGGAGCTTGACGATCTGGTCGTCGCTCATGTGCGCGACCATCTTGCGCAGCCGCGGGTCGTTCCCGAAGAAGTGCTCGCGGATGTACTCGCCCTTCTCCGTGGAGTAGGTCTGGTACTGGCCGTCCGGGGTGTTGTTCATCCGGTTGACCAGCACGCCGTCGACGTCCTGCGCGAGCAGCGGGTCCCACTCGCGGCCCCAGACGACCTTGATCACGTTCCAGCCGGCGCCGCGGAAGTTGGCCTCCAGCTCCTGGATGATCTTGCCGTTGCCGGTCACCGGTCCGTCGAGCTGCTGCAGGTTGCAGTTGATCACCCAGGTGAGGTTGTCGAGCTCCTCGCGGGCGGCGATCCGGATCGCGCCCAGCGACTCGGGCTCGGCCATCTCGCCGTCGCCCAGGAACGCCCAGACGTGCTGCTGGCTGGTGTCCTTGACGCCGCGGTTCTGCAGGTAGCGGTTGAACCGCGCCTGGTAGATCGAGTTGATCCCGGTGAGCCCCATCGAGACGGTGGGGAACTCCCAGAACTCCGGCATCAGCCGCGGGTGGGGGTACGACGACAGCCCCTTGCCGACTCCGTGCTGGACCTCCTGGCGGAAGCGGTAGAGCTGCTCCTCGCTCGAGCCGGCCCTCGAGGAACGCCCGGGCGTAGATGCCGGGGGAGGCGTGGCCCTGGATGAAGATCTGGTCGCCGCCGCCCGGGTGGTCCTTGCCGCGGAAGAAGTGGTTGAAGCCGACCTCGTAGAGGCTGGCCGAGGACTGGTACGTCGCGATGTGGCCGCCGACCTCGAGGCCCTTGCGGTTGGCGCTGGAGACCATGACCGCGGCGTTCCACCGGATGAACGCGCGGATCCGGCGCTCGATCTCCTCGTCGCCCGGGAACCACGGCTCGCGCTCCGGCGGGATCGTGTTGATGTAGTCGGTGCTGCGCAGGGCGGGGACGCCGACCTGGGTCTCGCGGGCGCGCTCGAGCAGACGCAGCATGACGTAGCGGGCGCGCTCGCGGCCGCGCTCGTCGACGAGGCTGTCGAACGACTCGATCCAGTCGCTGGTCTCGTCCGGGTCGATGTCCGGGAGCTGCGTGGGCAGGCCCTCGTGGATGACGGCGGGGGTCGCGCGTGCGGTGTCCGGGGTGCTGGGCGTGTCGGGACTCACCTCGCCATCGTTGCACGCACGAGGGGCCGGGGAAATTTACCCGTGGGTAGTCCCAAACGGTGCCGAGGCGTGGACGGGGTTGCGCGCGTCGGCCAACTCGGGTGGACTACTGCCCACCCACCGCCCTGTCCGGGCGGCCCTTGAAGTGTCTGGAGGAGTCAGTTGAGCTCGACCGCGGGAAGCGGTTCCCTGCAGAGTGACGGACCTGGCCCTGGGCCCGCGGACCGAATGGGACTCAAGTCGGGGATGGTCGTGCAGGAGCTCGGCTGGGACTCCGACACCGACGACGAGCTCCGCGTCGCGATCGAGGACGCCATCGACGCCGACATGGTCGACGGCGACTACGGCAACGTCGTCGACGCCGTCCTGCTGTGGTGGCGCGACGAGGACGGCGACCTGGTCGACGGCCTGGTCGACTCGCTGACCGACCTGGTCGGCGGCGGCGCCATCTGGCTGCTCACCCCCAAGGTCGGCCGGCCCAACGCGGTCGCCCCCGCCGACATCGCCGAGGCCGCGCCGATCGCGGGTCTCTCCCAGACGACGACCGCCGCCGTCAGCAAGGACTGGTCCGCGACCCGACTGGTCGCACCCAAGACGCCTGCCTGACCTCGGAGGTCACCCCGCTGTGAACCCCTCGTTGATGACGCGCGCCGCCGCGGTCGGGACCGGCCTGAAGGTGCTCGCCGGGTCCGGGATCATCCGGCCGTACTCCCCGGTCGCGCTGGCCCGGATGGTCGGGACGCTTGCGGTCGTGGGGGACCGGGCCGGCCGGGCGGCTTCGCCGCGCTCGCCCTCCGCTCGCCCGACCGGGTCGGCATCATCGACGAGCTCGGGCCGCTCACCTTCGGCGAGCTGCACCAGCGCTCCAACGCACTCGCGCACGCCCTGGCCGAGCGCGGCGTCGAGGAGGGCGGCTCGGTCGCCGTCATGTGCCGCAACCACCGCGGCTTCGTCGACGCCTCGGTCGCCGCCGCCAAGCTCGGCGCGGACATCCTCTACCTCAACACCGCCTTCGCCGGCCCGCAGCTCGTCGAGGTGCTGGAGCGCGAGCAGCCGACGGTGGTGATCCACGACGAGGAGTTCACCGACCTGATCGCCAAGCGCCGACGTCGAGCAGCGGCTGATCGCGTGGACCGACGGCGACGCCGTCGAGGGGACGATCGAGCACCTGATCGCGTCGTACCCCGACCGGCGACCTGGCGCCGCCCGAGAAGCACGCGCGGATCGTGATCCTGACCTCCGGCACCACCGGCACGCCCAAGGGTGCGCCGCGCAAGGAGGCCGGCATCGAGGCGGCCGTCTCGCTGCTCTCGCGGATGCCGCTGCGGCACGGCTGGCGCTGCCACATCGCCGCCCCGCTGTTCCACACCTGGGGCTTCGCCCACCTCGCGCTCGGCATGCTGCTGGGCTCGACGGTCGTGCTGCGCCGCAGGTTCGACCCCGAGGAGTGCCTGCGGACCACCCAGGACGAGCGCTGCGACTCCCTCGTCGTGATCCCGGTGATGCTGCAGCGGATGCTCGCGCTGCCCGACGAGACGCTCGACTCCATCGACCTGCCCCGGCTCAAGGTGGTCGCGGCGTCCGGCTCGGCGCTGCCCGGCGACCTGGCGCTGGAGTGGATGGACCGGTTCGGCGACAACCTCTACAACATCTACGGCTCCACCGAGATCGCGTACGCCTCGATCGCCACGCCGGTCGACCTGCGGGAGGCGCCGTCGTCGGCCGGAAAGCCGCCGCACGCCACGATCGTGAAGATCCTCGACGAGAACGGCAAGCCCGTCCCCGACGGGGAGTCGGGGCGGATCTTCGTCGGCAACTCCCTGCTGTTCGAGGGCTACAGCGGCGGCGGCGAGCAAGGAGATCGTCGACGGCCTGATGTCGTCCGGCGACGTGGGCCGGTTCGGCGACGACGGCCGGCTCTACGTCGAGGGCCGCGACGACGAGATGATCGTCTCCGGCGGGGAGAACGTCTTCCCCAAGGAGGTCGAGGACTGCCTGGCCCGCCACGACGAGCGTGGTCGAGGTCGCGGCGATCGGGGTCGACGACGACGACTTCGGCAAGCGGCTCAAGGCGTTCGTGGTGGTGTCGGGAGACGTCTCCGAGGACGACCTCAAGGGCTGGGTCAAGGAGAACCTCGCCCGCTACAAGGTGCCCCGCGAGATCGTCTTCCTCGACGAGCTGCCCCGCAACGCCACCGGCAAGGTGCTCAAGCGCGAGCTGACCGAGGACGACTGACCTCCGCGATGTGACGGCGTACGTCGGACCGCGTCCGGCCGTGTCGGTGCCGGGTGGGAGGATGGGTCCACCATGAGCAGAACTTCCTCGGACCTCAGCTCCGGCGGCCTCGCCCTCGGCGGACCCGCCCCCGACTTCACCCTGCGCGACCAGTTCGGGCAGGACGTCACCCTGTCGTCCTACCGCGGCCGCAAGGCGGTGGCGATCTTCTTCTACCCCTACGCCTTCTCGGGCGTCTGCACCGGCGAGATGGCCGGCATCCGCGACCGGCTCGCCGAGTTCCTGACCTTCGACACCGAGGTGCTCGCGATCTCCTGCGACCCGGTCTACTCGCTCCGCGCCTTCGCCGACCAGGACGGCCTCAACTTCCCGCTGCTCTCCGACTTCTGGCCGCACGGCGAGGTCTCCCGCGCCTACGACGTCTTCGACGAGCGGAAGGGCTCTCCCCGGCGTTCGTCCTACGTCATCGACAAGGACGGGATGCTCCGCTGGGCGGTGCACAACGCGAACCCGGACGGCCGCGACCTCGACGAGCACCTAGCCCAGTTGCGGGCACTGGCCTAGACCGCTCGGGAGAACTTTCCGTAAACGCGCGACAGCGCTTGAACGGCCTGTCTATATTTCTCATGTCGAGCCGCTGGTGACCCGAGACGCCAGCGGCTCGACTCTTCCATTTCGGCACCGATTCGGGCCATCGGCCACGGATCCGTGGGCGCAGAGGGGATCGAACCCCCGACATCTTCCTTGTAAGGGAAGCGCTCTACCGCTGAGCTATACGCCCTGGCTGAAACCGGCGACAGACTACGGGAGCCGGGCGCGAGCACGCGAAAGCGGAGCCCCTCCACTGGTCTGCACCGGCACATCCGGCCATCGCCGCCACTCCGAACGCCCCGTGGCGCGCCTCACACCGAGGCGCGACCTGACATCGGAGGCAGAACGATGAGTGACACCAGCAGAAGGAAGTTCCTCGCAGTGACCGGGGCGGGCGCGGCGGCGGGGACGGTCGCGCTGACGGCCGGCCGGTCCGCCGCGGCCACGCGGAGCCCCGACGCCGCCAAGGAGTCGGTGGTCGCCTACGTGCGCAACCACCGGACCGGCGAGCTCCGGGTGATGGTCGGCGAGCGCGAGGTCGTCGTCCACGACAAGGACCTGGTCACCCGGATCCTCAACGCGGCGGGAGGCAAGTGAGATGTCCTCCCACCGCGAAGCACCCGAGATCAGCAAGGACCCGGTGGCCGACGGCACCGACGTCTACGCGTTCGTCAGCCCGGACCGGCCGGACACGGTCACCCTGATCGCCAACTTCATCCCGCTCCAGGCCCCGGACGGCGGCCCGAACTTCTACGAGTTCGGCGACGACGTGCTCTACGAGATCCACGTCGCGAACCGGGGCCAGGCCGAGCCGGACCTGACCTACCAGTTCCGGTTCCACACCAAGGTGCGGAACAAGAAGACGTTCCTCTACAACACCGGGCCGATCAACGACATCTCCGACCCGACCTGGAACCGTCCGCAGTTCTACAGCGTGACCCGGATCTGGCGCGGCCAGACCAAGAAGATCGCCGAGGGGCTGGCCTGCCCGCCGGTCAACGTCGGCAAGCGGAGCACGCCCGACTACGCGTCGCTGTCGGCACAGGCGGTGCACTCGCATCGGTGGCGGCCGCATGGTCTTCGCCGGCCAGCGGGCCGACGCGTTCCACGTCGACCTCGGCAGCATCTTCGACCTCGGGGCGCTGCGGCCCTTCAACGAGGCGCACCTGATCTCGATGCCGAACATGGGCGGGGTGAACGCCGTCCAGGCGTTCAACGTGCACACGATCGCGATCCAGGTGCCGATCACCCAGCTGACCCGCAACGGCCGGGCGCCGAGCAACCCGCTCTCGCCCAACGCCGTGATCGGTGTCTGGGCGACCGCGTCGCGCCGCAAGTCGCGGATGTGGGACAAGGACTCCGGCACGTACGTCGCGCACGGTCCCTGGGAGCAGGTCTCGCGGCTCGCGAACCCGCTGTTCAACGAGGTGATCGTGCCGATGGCGGAGAAGGACCAGTGGAACGCCCGGTCGCCGAAGGGCGACGCGAGGTACACGAAGTACGTCAACCGGCCCGAGCTCGCGGGGCTGCTGCCCGCGCTCTACCCGGGCGTCTTCCCCAACCTGGCGGCGTACGACAAGCCGCGGGCGGACCTGAACGCCATCTTGATGACCGGCATCCCGGAGGGCGTGGTGCCCGGGTTCCAGAACTTCACGGGACCCGTGCAGGCCGACCTGCTGCGGCTCAACGTCGCCATCCCGCCGGCGTCGTCGCCGAACAACCTGGGGCTGGTGGCCGGTGACGCGGCCGGCTTCCCCAACGGCCGGCGGCTCGACGACGACGTGGTGACGATCGAGCTGCGCGCCATCGGCGGCCTGACCATCCCGCTGGTGGACCCGTCGTTCACGCCGGACGGCGCGGCCAGCGCCATCACCGACGGGACGACGAACACCAACGCGGCGGTCACGGGCACGTTCCCGTACCTCGGCCTGCCCGGTGGCGGCTACCAGACGGTGCCCGGCACCACCCAGGCGTCATGAGCACGCTCGCCGAGGTGGAGAACCCGTACGCCGGGCAGGGCTCGGTCCTGCTCGACATCGGGGGAGACGTGGGCGCGCTGGTCGTGACCATGCCGGCCGCGATGGTCGGTGTCGAGATCGAGCTGGACCGCGCTGCAGGCCATGCCCACGGGGGGCATCGCCCGCACGTCGCGGTCGTGAACCGGCCGGTGGGGGACGGGCACGTCCCGAGCCTGGTGTTCCCGGAGCTCGTCGCGGGGCGCTACGGGCTCTGCCTGAAGGGCAGCCGGGACGTCGTCCTGGTCGTGGATGTGCCGGGGGGTGAGGTGGCCACCGCCGAGTGGCCTGCCTGAGCGCGGGGCATGGGGAGGTCGGCGGGCGCGCGTATTCTCCGCGCGTGCCCGCCGACACTGCTCTCGTAGCCGCCGTGCGTTCGGCCCTGGCCGCGTCGGGTGACCCGGCGGTGGCTCCGGGCCAGCAGGCGTACATGAAGTCCTCGATGCCCTACTTCGGCATCACCTCGCCGCGGCTCAAGGTCGTGCTCCGGCCGTTCCTGAAGGCGTACTCGCCCGCCGGACCGGGCCGCCCACGAGGCCACGCTGCTGGCGCTGTGGGACGGCGCCACCCACCGCGAGGAGCGGTACGCCGTCATCGCGTTCGCCAAGCACCGACTGGCCAG
This sequence comes from uncultured Actinomycetota bacterium, assembly GCA_963803235.1. Lineage (GTDB taxonomy): Bacteria > Actinomycetota > Actinomycetes > Propionibacteriales > Nocardioidaceae > Nocardioides. Next base: position 73,828 of record CAWDLL010000004.1, on the reverse strand, counting down.
GCCATGGCTGGATCCCGACGCGCTCGGCCTGCACCGCCATCTGGTCGTCACCGGCGCCTGGTGGGACCTCGTCGACGAGATCGCCAGCCACCTGGTCGGCGACGTGCTGGCCGGGCACCGCGCTGCCGTCACGCCCGTGATGCGGGCCTGGGCGACGGACGACGACCTGTGGCTCCGGCGTACCGCCGTGCTCTCGCAGCTCCGCCACAAGGCCGACACCGACACCGACCTGCTGCGCTACGCCATCGAGGCCAACGTCGACGACACCAGCTTCTGGCTGCGCAAGGCGATCGGCTGGTCCCTGCGCGAGTACGCCAAGACCGACCCCGCCTGGGTCCGCGCCGAGGTCGACCGCCTCGGCCCCCGCCTGAGCGGCCTCAGCCGCCGCGAGGCCCTCAAGCACCTGTGACGTACTCGGTGGTTGAGGTGCGAGGAGCGCCAGCGACGAGCCTCGAAACCCCGTGAGGGAAGGCAGGGCGGCGAGGTACGTCGGCCGAGCTTGTCGAGGCCCCTCACCGCGGTCGCCGGGTTTGATTTTCTGGGTTACGGGGTTGCTCGCCGCGGTGGTCGTCGCACTACTTCCGCCTGCTTTCCGACTCGCGGTCTGCTCGGGTCGACCGCTGTGGTCGCTGTCTCAAGATTTCTCGAAATGGTTGTCCACATCCCTGTCAAACAAGGGGTTTTCGGGCTCTGAGTGTCGGTGGTCGGTGCTTGGATTCTTCTATGCCAGCAGACGCGATCGAGCTCGACACCGCAGGTGCGGTGCTCGCTGCCGCGCGTGCGGATCGGGCGATCGCGGACGCCGCCGAGGCGCGGTTGTTGCAGCACGCGGTGCAGTGGGCGGCGATGCACTCGACCGACTCGATCGACGAGGCGGAGATGCTGGTCGGGTACGGCGACCAGGGCATGCCGCTGGCCGGTGCGGGCGCGCCGTTGGTGGCGGAGTTCGCGGTCACCGAGTTCGCCGCCGCCATCGGCCTCTCCACCGACGCGGGCAAGTCGTACGTCGGGCAGGCCCTCGAGCTGCGCCACCGCCTCCCGCGGGTGTGGCGGCGGGTGGTCAAGGGTGACCTGAAGGCGTGGCAGGCCCGTCGGATCGCCGACCAGACCCTGCTGCTGTCGATCGGACGCGGCTCGGTTCGTGGACGCGCCACGTCGCGCCGACGGCGCACAAGATCGGCCCCGTACCAGCTGCACGCGCTGGTCGAGCAGGCGATCGCCGACCTCATGCCCGACCTGGCCGAGGAACGCCGGTTGGCGAAGGCGGACGGCCGGTACTTCACCATCGAGCAGCAGCAGATCTCCTACGACGGCACCGCGAGCGTGCACGGCGAGCTCGACCTGGCCGACGCCCAGGACCTCGAGACACGCCGTCGCCGGGCTCGCCGCCCAGCTGAAGGACCTCGGCTCGGATGATTCGCTGGACGTGCGCCGGGCGCTCGCCGTCGGTGAGCTCGCCCGCCACCAACCCACCCTCAACCTGACCACCAACGGCGGTCGAACGTCGGTCCGCGCCCGTCGAGACCACACGTAGGCAGGTGGTCCTCTACGTCCACCTTCCCAGCAGGCCCTCGCCGGCGCGGCGGGCACCGCGCGGCTTGGAGCGGGGCAACGCAGCCAGGTCACCGCCGGTCAGGTCCGCGACTGGTGCGGCACCGCCGGCAACGTGGTCGTGAAGCCGGTGATCGACCTCGAGGCCCACGACCCGGTCGATCACCGGTGGTGCCGGACCGGCACGCCGAGATCGTCGCCGTCCGCGACAAGACCTGCGTCTTCCCCTGGTGCACCAGGCCAGCGCAGACGGTGCGACAAGGACCACTCCGTCCCCGCACGCTCGTGGCGGTCCGACCTGTCCGTGCAATCTCGCGCCGTTCTGTCGGCGACACCACCGGATCAAGACCCACGGCGGCTGGACCTACACGTACCCTCGAACCCGGCGTCTATCTCTGGACGTCGAAGCACGGCTACCAGTACCTCCGCGACCCCGACGGCACCCTCGACGTGTCCCGCGACCGCCGCGAGCCACCCGACTGACTACCCCGCCCCGGACCCCGCCACAGAGCGGGGCCATTCGCGCGCCCGCGCTCTCGCGTGGCGTTTCGAGCACGGTCGCCGAAGCGACCGCCTGAGGCCCGACAGGCGTCGGCCGACGCACCGTCGTCGCCTTCGACCCCACCTCATGGGGTCGCGACGGCGCAGCGTCCGGCGCACCTCGCGCCCGAACCACGGCGGGACCGCCTAAGAGCGCTCTCATCGGCGGCTCATGGATGCCTCACCGGGCGTCGGCAGGCTCCTCTCGACAGTTCAACCGAGGAGAGGACGCAGTGATGAGGACCAAGACCCTCACGATCGGAACGATGGGGCTGGCCGGCCTGGTCACCATGGGGATGCTCGCTTTCCGGTGGCGTCGGCGTTCGCCGGGCAGGACGACGCGGAACGGTCTACAAGCGCGACGACGACACCCCGGACGTGGTGCTGCGTCGCCGACGACGATGACGACGACACCAACGCCGCGGCGGCCACACCAACACGAACACCGACACCGGCACGCCGCACCCGGACCGGCACGAACAGCGCTCACAGCCGCGGACCGCGACCACAGCCGGGGCGCGAAGGTCCGCGACCACACGAGCGACGGGCCGGGCAGCGGCAACCGCGACCACTCGCGCGGCCACACCAACGACCGCTCGCGCCACAACACGCGCGGCTGACGTCGACCGCACCATCACCGAGGAGGTTGACCAATGAGCAAGCTGGAGACGCTGGCACCTGAAGGAGGGGGACACCCTCACCGACGAGCTGACCGCGATGCGGCTGCTCGGCGGGGGCACGGCGTACGAGGCCTACCTGGCCTTCGACGAGATCACGTACGCCCCCGTCGTGGTGAAGGTGCTCCGCCCGGACCAGGCGTCCGACGAGCTCGAGCCTGCGCGGCCTGCGTCGCGAGGTCGCGACGCTGGCCGAGGTCAACCACCCGGTGGTGGTGCGGGAGCTGCGGCACGAGCTCGAGGGGGACCGCCCGCACGTCGTCCTCGAGCACATCGACGGGCCGCGGCTGTCGTCGCTGATCCGCCGCCACGGGCCGCTGCCAGGAGCAGCAGTACCTCCCGCTGGCGATCGACATCGCCTCGGCGCTGCACTACCTGCGGCACGTCGACGTGGTGCACCTCGACATCAAGCCGAGCAACATCATCATGGGCGCGCCGGCCCGGCTGATCGACCTGTCGGTCGCCCGCAGCCGGGCGCGCGGCCGCCGAGCCTGACGCACATCGTCGGCACCGACGCCTACCTCGCGCCCGAGCAGGCCGACCCCGGCGCGCTGCGGCGTGCCCGGGCCGGCCAGCGACGTCTGGGGTCTCGGGGCCACGCTGTTCGAGGCGGTCGCGGGCTACCGCGCCTTCGACGAAGGCGACCCGCGACGCCGCGCACATCGAGGACCGCTACCCGCAGCTGGTCGAGGAGCCCTACGAGCTGCCCGACCGGGTGCCCGACGAGGTCGAGAAGATCCTGTACGCCGCCCTCGAGCGCGACCCGGCCAACCGGCCGCTGCCGCACGAGATCGCGGGCGCCCTCGAGCCGGTGCTGGCCCGCCAGCCGGCCGCCAAGCTGACCTTCAAGGTCAGGGGCTGAACCGGTAGCCCATGCCGCGGACCGTGGCGATCGCGCCGGCGCCGAACTTGCGCCGCAGGTAGCCGACGTACACGTCCACGACGTTCGAGCCGGGGTCGAAGTCGTAGCCCCACACCTGGTCGAGCAGCTGCTCGCGGGAGAGCACCTGGCCGGCGTTGCGCATGAAGATCTCGGCCAGCGCGAACTCACGCGCGGAGAGCTCCACCTCCTTGCCGGACACGGTCGCCTTGCGGGTGCGCAGGTCGAGGTGGATCCCGCCGACGTCGAGGGCGTCCGGGCTGTCCGACTTCGGTTCGGCGGCCTGGCGCAGCCGCAGCCGGACCCGGGCGAGCAGCTCGGCGAACCGGAACGGCTTCGGCATGTAGTCGTCGGCGCCGCCCTCCAGCGCCGAGACCGTGTCGGTGACCGAGTCGCGGGCGGTGAGCACGATGACCGGGATCCGCGAGCCCTGCGTCGCGCAGCCGCTCGAGGACGCCGTACCCGTCGAGGCCGGGCAGCCCGATGTCGAGGATCGACCAGGTCGAAGCTGCCGGTGAGGGCGAGGTCCAGGCCCTCCAGCCCGTCGGCGACCGTGGTGGTGCGGTGCCCGTCGGCGCGCAGCCCCTTGGCCACGAACGACGCGATCCGCTCCTCGTCCTCGACGATCAGGATCCGGGCCACGCGTCCTCGCCCTCCCCGTCGTCCACGTCGATCCCGTCGGCCGCGCTCGGCACCGGAGGCACGGTGAGCACGAACCGGGCGCCGCTCGGCTCGGCGTCCTCGACGGTGACCGTACCCCCGTGCGCCTCGGCGATGGCGTGCACGATCGACAGGCCCAGCCCGAAGCCCTCGTCGCCCGGCGTGCACCTCGCTGCGGCCGAACCGCTCGAAGATCCGCTCGCTGGTCCTCGGGCGGCACACCCGCGCCGGTGTCGCGCACCCACAGCCGCACGCCCGCGCCGTCGTACGACGACCCGACGGCCACCTCGTCGCCGTCCCGGGTGTGCTTGACCGCGTTGTCGGCGAGCTGGAGCACCGCCTGGGTGATCCGCTGCTCGTCCATCGCGACGATCGCCTCTCCGGCCCCGTCGAGCCGCCAGTCCCGGTCGGCCAGCCCGCGGGCCTTCGCCAGCAGCGTGTGCGTGAGCCGCTCGAGGCTGACCGGCTGCGGCGCCAGGAAGTCGGGCCGGCCCGACTTCGCGAGCAGGATCAGGTCGCCCACGAGCCGGGACATCCGGTCGATCTCGTCGAGCAGCAGCGCCCGGGTCTGGGCCACCTCCACCGGGTCGTCGGGGTCGAGCAGCTCGAGGTGACCGCGCAGCACGGTCAGCGGCGTCTTCAGCTCGTGCCCGACGTCGTCGAGGAACTGGCGCTGGCCGACGAACGCGGACTCGAGCCGGGCCAGCATCCCGTTGAAGGTGCGGGTGAGCGCGGTGATGTCGTCGTTGCCGGTCTCCGGGAGCCGGCGGGCCAGGTCGGTCTCGCTGATCTCCTCCGCCGTCTCCCGCAGGGTCCGCAGCGGCCGCAGCAGGCGTCCGGACTGAGACCAGGCCAGCCCGGTGATCGTGACCAGCGCGAGCAGCGACACGATCGCGTAGGTCCGCATCGTGGCGTACAGGTCACCCCGGGTCTCGTCGAGGAAGGTGACCACGACCAGCGCGCCGGTCTCCGAGCCGTTGCTGACCGGCTGCACCGTCACCTGCGCCGGCCCGTCGGGGGTGTCCATCTCCTCCGCGCCGCCCGTATCCACGAGCGGCCGGACCAGATCCTCGAAGGCCGGGTCGTCAGCCAGGGCGTTGGCGGGGGAGCGCAGCCGTGGCCCGTCGTTCCACCAGCCGACCAGCAGCTCGTCGTCGTCGGGCACGTTGCGCTCCAGGAAGAGCTGGATCATCTGGGCCACGCTGCGGTAGGGCTGCCCGGTGTCCGGGTTGTTCCCGTTCTGCGACAGCTTGGCGAGCTCGGCCAGCTCCTGGTCCACCTCGCTGGCGCTCTGGTCGGAGATCCGCGCGGACTGGATGGCGTAGACGATCAGCCCGGCGCCGGCCAGCGCGATGGCGACGAGCAGGGCGAGCGTGGCCGTGATCCGCACGCGCACGGACAGCCCCGGCCTCCTGGACCGGGGCTGACCGTGTGGGGGCGTGGGGTCATTCAGTCGTCATCGCCGCCGCTGCCGTGTCCCGAGCTGTCATCGTCGTCGTCATCGTCACCGCTGCCGTGGCCGGAGTTGTCGTCACCGTCGTCGTGGTCGCGGCCCCGGTCGTCGCCGCTGTCGTCGACGTCGTCGGGCGAGGGGGTCACCACGTCCACGTCGTCATCGTTGCGTCCTTCGCCACCGTGGTCGTCGCCCCGGTCGTGGCGGGGTCCGTCGCTGGGCGAGCTCGACGGGCTGGGCGAGCCGGACGGCCCGGTCGTGCTCGAGTCCCTGATCACGATCGGGGCGCGCGGCGTCGGCTCGTCGGCGGTCGCCACCAGCGACCCCAGCACGTACGCCGTGATCGGCAGGGCGATGCCGAAGCTCAGCAGGATCTTCCACACGATGCTCATGACAGGAACGATCCTGCCCGATCGTGGGGTACCCGTGAGAGTCCCATGAGAGGACTCTCATCCGTTCGTTACTACAGTGGCAAGGGTCACGACGAGGAGGCCTGCCCCATGATCGTCCCGTTCAGCATCAGCGACTTCATCGACCGAGCCGTCACGGCGTACGGCGACCGCACCGGCGTCGTCGACGAGCCGGACCAGCCTGCGCCGTCGCTCGGGACCCTGACCTATGCGGAGATCGCCGCGCTCGCCAAGCGCCAGGCCGCGAAGCTCGACGAGCTCGGCATCGGCGTGGGCGACCGGGTCGCGATCGTCAGCCACAACAGCGCCCGGCTGCTCACCTCCTTCTTCGGCGTGGCCGGCTCCGGCCGCGTCCTGGTGCCCGTGAACTTCCGGCTCCGGCCGGACGAGGTGGCCTACATCGTCGAGCACTCCGGCGCGCGCGTGCTGCTGGTCGACCCGGAGCTCGACGAGGCGCTGGGCGACATCAAGGCGGAGTTCCGCTTCGTGCTGGGGCGAGGACGACGACCTCTTCGCCGCCGAGGGCGTCGAGCCGCAGCCGTGGGAGCCCGACGAGAACGCCACCGCCTGCATCAACTACACGTCCGGCACCACCGCGCGCCCCAAGGGCGTGCAGATCACGCACCGCAACATCTGGGTCAACGCGGTCACGTTCGGGCTGCACGCCGGCGTCACCGACCGCGACGTCTACCTGCACACGCTGCCGATGTTCCACGCCAACGGGTGGGGGATGCCGTTCACGATGACCGGCCTGGGCGTGCCCCAGATCGTGCTGCGCAAGGTGGACGGCGCGGAGATCCTCCGCCGGATCGAGAAGTACGGCGTCACCGTGCTGTGCGCGGCCCCCGCGGTCGCCGCGGCGGTGCTGGAGGCGGCCCAGGACTGGGAGGGCGAGATCCCCGGCCGCGACAAGGTCCGGATCATCATGGCCGGCGCCCCGCCGCCGACGAAGACGGTCGCCCGGGTCGAGGAGGAGCTCGGCTGGGAGTTCATCCAGATCTACGGCCTGACCGAGACCTCCCCGCTGCTCACCATCAACCGGACCCGGGAGGAGTGGGACGACCTGTCCGCCGAGGAGCGGGCCCACAAGCTGGTCCGCGCCGGCGCCCCGGCGCTCGGCGTACGCCTGTCGGTCTCGGAGGACGAGGAGACGGCCGGCGAGGTGCTGGCCCGGTCCAACGTCGTGCTGGAGGGCTACTGGGACCAGCCCGAGGAGTCCGAGCGGTCGCTCGCGGGCGGCTGGTTCCACACCGGCGACGGCGGCGTGATCGGCGACGACGGCTACCTCACGATCCAGGACCGCAAGAAGGACGTGATCATCACCGGCGGCGAGAACGTGTCGAGCATCGAGGTCGAGGACGTCCTCTTCTCCCACCCCGCTGTCGCCGAGGTCGCCGTGATCGGCGTCCCCAGCGAGAAGTGGGGCGAGACGATCAAGGCGCTGGTCGTGCTCGCCGAGGGCCAGCAGGTCACCGAGGACGAGCTGATCACGTGGTGCAAGGAGAAGGCCGCCGGCTACAAGGCTCCGACGTCCGTCGAGTTCCGCGACGAGCTCGCCCGCACCGCCACCGGCAAGCTGCAGAAGTTCAAGCTGCGGGCGCCGTACTGGGAGGGCTACGACCGCCAGGTCAACTGAGCGCACGCTCACCCGTCCGATAAGTTTACGGATGGGTCAGCGTCAGGCCGTCGGCTTCACGTCCATCACGACCTCGAACTCCAGGAGGTCGGCGCCGGTGCCGACCGGCTTCGCGCGCTGGCCGGCGTGTGCCTCGATGGCGGGGCCGTCGCGCCAGGCCTGGAAGGACTCCTCGTCGGCCCACTGGGTCACCACGAAGTAGCGCTCCTCGCCCTTCACCGGCCGCAGCAGCTGGAAGCCGAGGAACCCCGGCGTCCCGTCGACGGTGTGGGCGCGGTTGCTGAACCGCTTCTCCAGCTCCTCGTGCGCCTCGGGCGGGACGGAGATGGCGTTGATCTTCACGACGGACATGGGTCGAGCCTAGGTGCGATCGGCGGAGACAGTCACCCTCGTGCCGCACACTCAGCGACCTCGTCGACCTGCTCCACGGCTGGTACCCGCCCGCCTCCGCCGACGACTGGGACGCCGTCGGCCTGGTGTACGGCGACCCGGACGCGGACGTCTCGAAGGTGCTGTTCGCGGTCGACCCGGCGCCCGAGGTGGCGCGCGAGGCGGCCGAGTGGGGCGCCGACCTGCTGGTCGTCCACCACCCGCTGTTCCTCAAGCCGGTGCACGGGTTCCCGGCCACCACGCCGAAGGGCCGGACCCTGGCCACGCTGGCCGGCGCGGGGTGCGCGCTGCTGACCGCACACACCAACGCCGACCGCGCCGTCGGCGGGGTCTCCGAGGCGATGGCGCACGCGCTCGGCCTGACCGACGTGCGGCCGCTGCTGGCGTCGGACGACGAGGCGCACGACAAGCTGGTCGTCTTCGTGCCCGTCGCCGACGCCGACGCCGTCCGGGCCGCCCTGGCCGACGCCGGCGCCGGCCGGATCGGCGACTACGACCACGCCTCGTTCTCGTCGCCGGGCCAGGGCAGGTTCCGGCCGCTCGAGGGCGCCAACCCGGCCATCGGCGTCGGTCGGCCGGGTCGAGGAGGTCGACGGAGGAACGGGTCGAGGTGCTCGTCCCGCGGTCGCGGCGGGGCCGCGTGCTGGCCGCGCTGCTGGCGGCACATCCGTACGAGGAGCCGGCGTACGACGTGGTCGAGCTGGCCGACCCGGGCACGTCGGCGACCGGTGCCGGCCGGATCGGCGACGTGGCCGAGACGACGCTGGCCGCCTTCGCGAAGACCGTCGCCGAGGCGCTGCCGGAGACCGCCCACGGCGTCCGGGTCGCCGGCGACCCGGACCGGCCCGTACGCCGCGTGGCGGTGTGCGGCGGAGCGGGCGACTTCCTGCTCGGCGCGGGTGCTCGGCAGCGGGGCCGACGTCTACGTGACCAGCGACCTGCGGCACCACCCGGCGGCCGAGTTCCTCGAGCAGGACGGGCCGGCGCTGGTGGACGTGGCGCACTGGGCCGCCGAGTGGACCTGGCTGCCGGTGGTCCGGGCGCGGGTGGCCGAGGCCCTGGGCGATACGGTGGAGACCCGCGTGAGCACGCTGCGCACCGACCCCTGGCAGTTCCGCCTCTGAAGGAGCCGACGCTGAAAGCCGACCCGTTCGTCCAACTGAAGCTGCTCGACGTCCAGGAGCTCGACTCCCGGGCCGCCCAGCTCCGGCACCAGCGGGCCACCCTGCCCGAGCTGGCCGAGATCGCGGAGCTCGAGAAGAGCCGCTCCTCGCTGGACAACCAGGTCCGCGACGCCCAGATCCAGGTCGACGACCTGACCGCCGAGCAGACGAAGGTCGACGCCGACGTCGAGCAGGTCAAGACCCGGCGCGCCCGCGACCGGGACCGGATGGACCAGGGCCTGATCACCAACCCCAAGGACCTCGAGCGGATGCAGCACGAGCTCGACGTCGCTCGAGCGCCGGATCTCCAGCCTCGAGGACGACGAGCTCGAGGTGATGGAGCGGCTCGAGGACGCGCAGAAGGCCTTCGACTCGCTCACCGCCCAGCTGGCCGCCGCCGACGAGCAGGCTGGCCGAGCTCGCCAAGACGCGCGACGAGAAGGCCGCCGGGATCGACGAGCAGCTCGCCCAGATCGACCGCGAGCGCGCGCCCGCCGTCGACGGCCTGCCGGCCGACCTGCTCGCGCTCTACGACCGGCTCCGCGACCAGAAGGGCGGCGTCGGCGCGGCCGCGCTGCGCGCCCGCGAGTGCGAGCGGCTGCCGGCTCACCCTCGACAACGCCGAGCTCGCCGTGATCCGGCACCGCGCCCGCCGACGAGGTCATCCGCTGCGAGGAGTGCCAGCGGATCCTGGTCCGCACGCACGAGAGCGGCCTGTAGTGCCCGGTGGCGCACCGGTCGGTCCTGATCGAGGCCGACGGCGGGTCGCGCGGCAACCCCGGCCCAGCGGCGTACGGCGCGGTGCTCAAGGACGCCGACACCGGCGAGGTGATCGCCGAGGACGGCTCGACGATCGGCGTCGCCACCAACAACGTGGCGGAGTACTCCGGGCTGATCGCCGGCCTCCGGCTGGCCGAGGAGTTCGCGCCGGGCGCCGACATCGAGGTCCGGATGGACTCCAAGCTCGTCGTCGAGCAGATGTCCGGCCGCTGGAAGATCAAGCACCCGGACATGCAGCCGCTGGCGGCGGAGGCCAACCGGCTCGCGCCGGCCGGCACGACGTACACCTGGATCCCGCGCGAGCAGAACAAGCACGCCGACCGGCTCGCCAACGAGGCGCTCGACGGCCGAGCGGGTCCGGGCGTCGACGGCGTCGCGCCAGGAGCCGGCCGGAGTCGCTGATCGAGGAGATCGAGAGCCCCGAGGCCGAGCCGCCGTCGAAGCCCGACCGCGGCTGGTCGCCGCCCGGCGGTCCGCCCACCACGGTGGTCCTGGTCCGGCACGGCGTCACCGCCGCACACGGTCGAGAAGCGGTTCTCCGGCGGCCTGGCCAGCGCCAACCCCGGCCTCTCCGACGAGGGCCGCGACCAGATCCGGGCCACCGCCGACTGGCTGGCGCCGCTGGCCGAGCAGGTCGACGCGGTGATCGCCTCGCCCGGTACGCCGCACCCTGGAGTCCGCGGAGATCCTCGCCGAGGTGCTCGGCAAGACGGTCGACGTCGAGCCCGGGTTCGCCGAGATGGAGTTCGGCACCTGGGACGGCATGACGTTCATGGAGGTGGCCGAGCAGCACAAGGAGGAGCTCGACTCCTGGCTCGGCTCGCTCGACGTGGCGCCCGGCGGCGGCGAGTCGTTCCGGGTGGTCGAGAAGCGGGTGCTCGACGGGCTGCAGCGGCTGCTGGACGCAGCACACCGGCAAGACCGTGGTCGTGGTCAGCCACGTGACGCCGATCAAGACGATGGTCGCCCACGCGGTCGACGGCGCCGCTCGACGCGGTGTTCCGGATGGAGCTCAGCCCGGCGTCGGTCTCGGTGCTCGCGTTCTACGGCGGGGGCGACGACCGGCAGCGAGCCGCGCGCCTCGATGCGGCTCTACAACGCGCTGCCGCCCGGCCGCGACCCGTTCGACCGCGACCGGCGTCTAGCGGCTCAGATCTCGCTGACGACGACGTCGAGCTGGGTGCCCTTGCGGCCCGGCTCGCCCTCCTCGACCTTCCAGCCGAGGTCGCGCAGCAGGTCGGCGAGCGCCGCCGGGGTGCGCGGGTTGCCGCCGTCCTCGAGCAGCGCGCGGACCAGCCGGCCCTTGGTGGCCTTGTTGAAGTGGCTGACCACCTGCCGCTTGCCGTTGGTCTCGTGCAGCACCCGGACCGTGGCCACCCGCCGCGCGAGCGTCGGCCGGCGGCCGCCAGAACGCGGCGTACGTCGTGGACCGGAGGTCGACCAGCAGCCCGCCGCCGACGGCCTCCTCGACCGCCGGACCGAGGGTCTCGCGCCAGAGCCCCGCGACCGGGCCGAGGCCGGGCAGGGTGGTGTCGCCGGAGAGCCGGTACGCCGGGATCCGGTCGGCCGGGCGGACCAGACCGAACAGCGACGAGGTGACCGCGAGCCCGGGTGCCGGCGCGGCGCTTGCCGGCCGCGGAGAGCGATGCCGGCGTCGAGGGCGTCGTAGAGGACCCCGGTGTAGACCTTGTCCGCGCGGGCGGCCGGGCGCCGTGTGCAGCAGCTGCGTTGAGGCGCGACCAGGTCGTGCTGGGTGTGGCCGATGCCGAGGATCTCGGCGGCGCGGGCCGGGTCGGCGGCGCACAGGTCGACGAGGGCGGCGAGCACCCGCTCGCGGGCCTCGGTCAGGCCGGGGAAGCTGAGGTCGGCGAGGTCGAGGGGCTTGCCCCGGCGCGGCGGCGGCTCTTGCCCTCGCTGGGCGGCAGCAGGATCAGCACGGGCCGATCGTAGGCGGAAGGCGTTGCTCGCCCGTGGTTAGGGTGACCGCATGGCGAGCGGGCGGGTCGTACGGGTCCGGAAGGCCGGCGACGGCGTGGCCGCCCGGAGCCTGCGCGAGGGCATCGCAGGAATCCGGTCGGAGCTCGGCGTGACTGCCGAGTTCCCGGACGAGGTCGAGGAGGCAGCGGCACGCGCGGCCGCGGCGCCGAGGCTGCCCGAGCTGGACCGGACCGACATCCCGTTCGTCACGATCGACCCGCCGTCGTCGCGCGACCTCGACCAGGCGGTGCACATCGAGCGGGCCGGCGACGGCTACCTCGTCCACTACGCGATCGCCGACGTGGCCGCCTTCGTGACGCCCGGCGACCCGGTCGACCTGGAGGCGAACCGGCGCGGCGAGACGCTCTACGGCGCCGACTCGAAGGTGCCGCTGCACCCGAAGTCGCTCTCCGAGGGCGCCGCGTCGCTGCTGCCCGACCAGGTCCGGCCGGCGCTGCTGTGGACGATCCGGCTCGACGGCTCGGGCGAGGGCACCGACGTCACCGTCGAGCGCGCCGCTGGTGCGGTCGCGCGGCCCAGCTCGACTACGAGGGCGTGCAGGCCGCGATCGACGCCGGGCACCGCCGACGAGTCCCTCATGCTGCTGCGGGAGGTCGGCCAGCTGCGCGCTGCGCCGCGAGGCGGCCCGCGGCGGGGTGTCGCTGCCGCTGCCCGAGCAGGAGATCGACATCGACGGCGACCGGTGGCACCTGGAGTTCCGGTCGCTGCTCCCCGCCGAGGAGTGGAACGCGCAGATCTCGCTGCTCACCGGCTGCGCCGCCGCGTCGCTGATGATGCGCGCCCGGGTCGGGCCTGCTCCGGACCCTGCCGCCGCCCGACCCGCGCGACGTCGAGCGGCTGCACCGCACCGCGCACGCGCTCGGGATCGCCTGGCCCGACGGCGCGACGTACCCCGACTTCATCCGCTCGCTCGACCCCGCGAAGCCGCGGCACGCGGCGATGGTGGTGGCCTGCACCCGGCTGCTGCGGGGGAGCGGGTACGCCGGCTTCGACGGCGAGCTGCCCGAGCAGGCGCGGCACTCCGCGCTGGCCTCGGAGTACGCCCACGTCACCGCGCCGCTGCGCCGGCTCGGCGACCGGTACGCCGGCGAGGTCTGCCTGGCGGTCTGCGCCGGCACCGACGTACCGGACTGGGTGCTCGAGAAGCTGCCCGAGCTGCCGAAGACGTTGCGCGAGTCCGCCACTCGCTCCGGCCGCTACACCCGGGCCGTCGTCGACCTGGTCGAGGCAGGCGTGCTCCAGGCTCGGGTGGGGGAGACCTTCGACGCGGTGGTGGTCGACGTGTCGGAGAAGAACGGCGCCACCCGCGGGGTCGTGACGCTGCGCGACGACGGCGTGGAGGCCCGTGTCGTCTCGACCCGCCCGCTGCCGCTGGGCCACGACGTGTCGGTGCGGCTGACGACCGCGGACGTCGCGCGGAGGAAGGTGGAGTTCACCCTCGAGTAACCGGGCTGGGCTACTGTGGACGGACCCGCCCGGGACGTGCTCATCCAAGGACACGGCTTGTGTCGGCCGCGAAAGGCGCCTCCCGAATGTCGATTCCGAACCCCGGTGGGTCACCGCCGGCGCCGGATCTGAGGATGCTGCTCGCCGCTGTCGCCGACGCCCGTTCGGCGCTCGAGACCGCCCGCGCCACCCCGTCCGGGAGGCACACCTCGTCGGCCGGCGCCCAGCGCAAGCTGCTCGCCGCGCTGGAGCAGTACGCCGACGCGCTCGACAAGTGCGGCCGGCCGGTGCCGTACCGGCTGCGTGACGAGCTGCACCTCTACCGGCGGCTCGACCTCCGCGGCTGAATCAGTCCTCGTCTCGGTCGCATCAGCCGGGTACGCCGTACGGGTCGACGTCGACGCTGGAGATCGGGACGATCTCGCGTCCGAGGGGCACCAGGGACAGTGGGATCATCTTCCAGCAGGCGATCCCGAACGGGATCCCGATGATGGTGATCATCAGCAGCGCACCCGCGACGAGGTGCATCAGGGCCAGCTCCCAGCCGAAGACGAGGATCCAGACGACGTTGCCGATCACCGACCAGATGCCGGCGTCGCGTCGCCAGGTCGTCGTCCGGCCGAAGGGCCAGATGACGAAGCTCGCCAGGCGGAAGGAGGCGATGCCGAAGGGGATCGTCACGATGAGCACGAACGCCAGCAGGCCGGCGATGGCGTAGCCGAGAGCCAGCCAGAATCCGGCGAGTACCAGCCACAGGATGTTGCCGATCGTGCGCATGGGACCACCTCAGTCGGTTTGTGCGTGCTGGCGCCAACGACGACGTGCCGCGACCTCGTGGTTGATCTGCGTCACCAGGTCGTGGGCTGCAGCTTCCTGCCGTCGCGGCACCTTGACGGCGTGCGGGTCGTCGCGGTGATGGGCGGCGGCGCGTTCGCCGGCCACGCCGACTCGGATGACCAACCGCCCCTTGCTCGTGGACTCCACCTCGGCGCCGGTCACGTCGTTCCACTCGACATGGATGCGTTGGGCGCTGCCCTGTCGCACCGCGTCGGGCTCGGACCGGTTGAAGGTGACACCGTCGAGCGAGATGTCGATCCGAGCCTTGCGGCCGGACAGGTGGGTGACGGGCACCCGTCCAGTTCAGCACACCGAGGTGAACGGTCGGACCGGTCGCAGCCGACGCGTCGACCGGGGGATGCTGCTTGGATGGCGGGATGCGACTCCTGGTCATCGGTGGCACTCGTTTCGTCGGCAGGCACCTGGTCGAGGCGGCGCTGGCGTCGGGCCATGACGTGACCCTGGTGCACCGCTCGGCCACGGACCTGTTCCCGTCGGCCCGACACGTGCTCGCCGACCGGAACGGCGACCTGTCAGCGCTGGCCGACGGCGAGTGGGACGCGACCGTGGACGTGTGTGCGTACCTGCCGGGGCAGGTACGATCCCTGGCCGCTGCCCTGGGCGGCCGCGGCGGCCATCACGTGCTCGTCTCGAGTGTCTCGGTGTACGCCGACCCGCCCGGGCCGGACGGCGACGAGGACAGCGCACTGCTGCCGGTCGCGGGCGACGATGTCGAGGAGATCACCGACACGACGTACGGGCCGCTCAAGGTGGCGTGCGAGCGCGCCGCGAAGGAGTCGTACGGCGATCGGCTGGCCGTGGTGCGCCCGACCTACGTGGTGGGTCCGAACGACCCCACGGGCAGGTATCCCTGGTGGGTCCGGCGGATGTCCCGCGGAGGCCAGGTCCTGGCCCCAGGCGCACCGGATGACCCGGCCCAGGTTGTCGACGTGCGCGACCTGGCCGACTTCGAGCTCGGCCTGGCGACCGGCCAGGTCGCCGGTGAGTTCAACGCGGTCCGGCCCGCCCTGCCGTGGTCCGAGCTGCTCGACGCCACCGCAGCAGTCGCCCCCGCCGGCACCACCCTCACCTGGGTGGACGGGGAGTGGCTCACCGAGCAGGGCGTGACCGGTGCGGACCTTCCGCTGTGGAGCGAGGGCGTCGTGGACTGGCAGTCCGCGATGTCCCCGGCGCGGGCCGAACGGGCGGGACTGCGGCACCGACCGCTGTCCGAGATCGTTCGCGACACCGTCGCCTGGGCCAGTGACGACCACCTCGTGGACGGTGTCGGGCTCACGGCCGCGCGCGAGGCAGAGCTGCTGGCGCGCTGGACGCACTCGCGCAACCCCTGAGCCCAGGGCCACGAGATCCTCTCAGCGCAGCACGGAGTCAACGATCGTCGGGCGGCGGGCGCCGAGGAAGAAGATCCCGGGCAGGCCGCGGGTCTCGAAGCGCCGGCTCGGATTGTGGACCAGCCGTGAGTGAGCGATCCGCATCGTGCCCGTCCGGTCGTTGCTCACGAAGAAGACCGCGCCGCCGCCCTCGTTGGCCACGTTGTCGCGCACGGTCGTCCGGACGAGCGAGAGCGTGAACCTGTTGCCGTCCAGGTAGATCGCGCCGCCACTGCCACCACCTCGGGTCCCGGGACGGGCGGGATTGGCACCGCGCCCGATCGCGCGGTTGCCGGCGAAGGTGCTGTCCTCGACCTTCCAGGACACGCCGATGCTGCTGATCGCGCCGCCGTTGCTGCACCGTCCGTTCGTGAAGGTGCTGCCGACGACGGACACGGGTCGGTCGCGGTACTGGTCGAGCACGCGGACCGCGGCGCCGCCCAGATCGGGCCCGCGCCGGTCGCAGCGGTTGCCGACGAACGTCGCGTTGTCGATCTCCAGCTGCCCGCCCCGAGCGAAGACCGCGCCGCCACCGCCCCCGTCGTACTTCTGGCCGGTGGAGTTGCCCCGAGCGAACCCCAGGTTGCGGAGGACGAGTCGAGGGTGGGCCTGGTCGTCGCAGTGGGACGTGGTCCAGATCTGGTCCGGGTCGCACGTGTTCTGGTAGAGGATCCGGCGCTTGCCCATCCCGCTCAGGGTCACCAGTCCGCCGCCGTCGATCACCACGCGACGGGAGGTGTTGACCACCTTCGCGGTCCGCCGCATCTCGATCGTCACCGGCTCTGGGCCGCAGTCGAACCGGATCACGCCCCCGCGGCGGACGGCTCGCACCACCGCGGCGGATGTGCAGCTCGCGCTCGACCCGTCCCCCACCATCCGCACCGCGGACGTGGCGACCCGACTCTGCCGATCGCCGTACTGCGAAGCCGCCGGCGACCACGTCGGCGTCGCGCCGACCGCGGCCAGGGCGGTGAGGACTGCTACCGAGAAGCGAAGCACTCAGCGATGGTAGGGCAGCCGAGCCGGCGATGCCTCAGGACGGGAAGTCCCCCCGCGCAATCTGGGTGAAGAGATCCCAGGGCATCTCGCGGACGAGCGCGTCGGCGTGCCGGTGAACCAGTTGCCACCGATCGCCGGAACGCCTGAACACGAGCGTGACCCGCAGCGACCAGTCCTGATCCTCCGATCCGCCGACCACGCCGTGCTGCCGCTCCACGGCCACCAGGACCGCCAGATTGCCGGACACGTAGGACTCAACGACGTCGAGCCGCGCCTCGCCGGAGGCGAAGAAGCGGCTCGTCTCCGCGATCTCCTCGTCGGTCGGCGCGTAGCCGCGCGCCGTCTCGCCGCCGTACGGCGGCATCAGCGTGTAGTCCTCGGGATGGTCGAACAACGAGAGGTAGTGGCGGATGTCGCCACGGATGTAGGCAGCCGCTGCCTCGTCCATGCGCTCGATGAGCTCGGCCAGATCGGCCGGTGAGATCTCGGGTACCTCGGCCATCTCGTCATTCTGGCACCGGGGTGACGCAGATGGGCCGGCTCGTAGGCCGGGGATGGCACGTTCGCGCCATTGCGCCCCGCCCGAGCCCGGTGTGTGCTGGTCGCGACCGGCCGCAGCCGGTCACGGGGGGTGGAGCGGAGGAGTCATGCACTCATCACGTGGGTCGCGCCCGCGCCGGATCTCGGCGGCAGTCGCCGCAGTGGTCGCGCTGGTGGCCGCGAGCGGGCCGCCCGCCGCGGCGGCACCGGGTGATCGGGACGCCAGCTTCGGACGCGCAGGAGTCGCCGTCGTGGAGGTGCCGTGCAGCTCGTGCGGCTTCCACGCCCTCGATGTCTTCGCCTACCAGGACGGGACCCTCGCCCTGCCCGGCAACGGCTCGATCCAGTGCTGCGACACGACCGACTGGCACTTCTTCGACAGCACCGGAACCGCCATCTCACCGCGCTCGCCCAACTTCCCTCCCGGCATGGTCTCCTACGTGGACATCAGTCGCGTGGGCCAGGACGCAGTGGTCCTCACCGACGGGTTCGGCGTGAGCCGCACCGACCGGTACGGCGGCGTCGAGACCGGCTTCGGCAGCGACTCCGGAGGCGTGGTCTACCCGGTCCTTCCCGGCGACGCCTCCATCGGGGCGATCGCTGCCCAGGCGAACCTGAAGTTCCTGCTCGGGCTGTCGAGCAGCAGCGGGGACGCGACGGTGATGCGCCTCAACGCCGACGGCAGCACCGACACCGGTTTCGGTGTCGACGGGGTGGCCACCGTCGACGGCGGCGGCCAGGAAGCCGTCACCCAGGTGCTGTCGCAGCCGGACGGCAAGACGGTCTGGGTGGGCTCCACCACCATCAACGCCAACACCAACCTCCTGCTGGCCCGGTTCACGGCCGCCGGGCAGCCAGATCCGACGTACGGCAACGGCGGGGTGCGCCGGGTCGACCTGGGCGGCGTCGACCACGCCGCAGGTGCGGTGCTGCGCGGCAACAACCGGCTCGTGGTCGCCGCATCCTCCAGCGGCCAGCACGTCCTGGTGCAGCTGACCGCCGCGGGCGTCCCGGACCCGCAGTTCGGGACGAACGGGCGGGTCCGGACCCCATCCCTCCCCGCCCCCTCCGACCTGGCCCTGCTCGGTCAGGGGCGGATCGCGACGGCGGGCGCGCAGGCCGGCTCCGGTCCGGTCACGGTCGCCCGATTCGGGGCCAACGGGACGCTCGACCCGACGTTCTCCGGAGACGGCATCGCGACGACCACGGTCTACGGGTCTCCGGCGGTCACGGGTCTCGGCGTCCAGCCGGACGGCAAGGTGGTGGTCTCTCTCGACCACGAGACACTCGACGCCGCTGTCACCCGGTTCACCACGACCGGCGCCCTGGACACGGCGTTCGGGCTCGACGGGGTCGCCAGCGAGCTCGAGACCGAGTCCGAGGAGACCCTGGTCGCCAACGTCGCCGACGGCGCCGGCGGCACGTTCTCCGCGGGCTGGCGCTGGGAACCCCAGGCTCAGGCGTTCAACTATCCCTCCAACTCACTCGTGGTGCGGCACTCCGCCACGGGCCGGATCGTCCGGTCATTCGGCAGCGGCGGGTTCGCCGAGCATCCTTCGCTGCAGCGGGTTGCCGGGATTGCGCGCCAGTCCGACGGCAGGCTGGTCCTCGCCGGGTTCAGCGAGGAGTACGACGGCGCCGACGAGTTCCTCACGGTCGCCCGGCTGAACGCCGACGGGACACCGGACCAGGGCTTCGCCACCACCGGCGCCGGCGCCAACGCGTTCCGGCTCGGGCGTGCCCAGCGCCGCCACTGGCGTAGCGGTCCGCGGCGACGGGCGGATCGTCGCGGTCGGGACCCGCGGCAGCGACGGAGCATCGGTGATCGTCCGGCTGCTGGCCTCCGGCGCGCCGGACCCCAGCTTCAGCGGCGACGGCATCGCGGTGTTCCCTGCCCTGCTGCAGACCAGCGCCGTCAAGCTGCTGCCGGACGGCTCGATCCTGGTCGCGGGCTCCCGCTCCGGAGACCTGGCGGTCCTGAAGCTCACCGCGACCGGGACCCGGGTCGGCTCGTTCGGCCAGGACGGCTTCGCCACTCTCGACGCGGGCGGCACCGATCGGGTCAGGGCGCTGCTGACCGACGCCGCGGGCAGGCTCGTGCTGGCCGGGGACAGCGTCGCCGGGGCCGGTGCCCGAGCGGTCGTGGCCCGGATGAATGCGGGTGGCGCACCCGACCTGACCTTCAGCGCAGACGCTCTTTCGTTCATCAACGCCGGCGCCACGACCCAGGCGCACGGAATCGCGCTGCAGGCGAACGGGAGGCTGGTGGTCACCGGCACCTCGGACGGCGCGGTCCTCCTCGCCCGGATCAACCCCGGTGGGGCACTGGACCCGGCGTTCGGGGGTGGGGACGGCATCGTGCTCGGACCGTCGAGCCCGGAGTTCGGGGCTGAGGCCAGCGGAAACGCCGTCCGCATCGACTCGAACCGCGCGATCGTCACCGGGGCCGAGAGTCCTGGGAGTGGCTCAACGTCAGGAGACGGTCTGGTGATCGCCTACCGACTCGACTAAGCGGCGGGTGAGCCGGAACATGGCAGGGGCTGCACCCGTCCCCTGGGCCAGGTCCGCGAGGATCCGGCCCACCGTCGGCACGAACTTGAACCCGTGGCCGGAGAACCCGGCGCCGACCACGATCGGTCCGGCCCGGTCGAGGACGAAGTGCTCGTCACGGGTGCTCGTGTAGGTGCAGCTGATCGGCTCGAACGAGTCCGGATCGACGCCGGGGAGCCAGTCGCGCGCGTACTGCTGCAGGGCGGCGAGCTGGACGGGCTCCGGCTCGAAGGTGCGGTGGTCCGGGTCGCTGACCGGACCGACCCCGTGCCAGCCGGCCTTGACGCCCTGCCCGGGGGTGAGCATCCCGTACACGAGGGAGTACCAGTGTCCGTAGCGCGGGTCGCCCACCGCGGGGAGGTGGTTCCAGCTGGGCCAGGTGACGTCGGGATCGGTGACCGCGAAGTGCGCCGGCTGCTCCTGGGTGACCACCAGCCGCGGCAGCGCGACCTGGCTGCCGAGCAGCTTCTCGGTCCAGGCGCCGGCGGTGACCACGACGGTGTCGGCGACGTACGTCGTGTCGGCGGTGGCCACCTCGGTCTTCCCGTCCGCGCGCACCCGGATCGCCTCCACCGGCGTGTCCAGCAGCACCTCGGCGCCGTGCGCGGCGGACCGGCGTTGGAGCGCGAGGACCGCCTCTTCGGCGTACACCCGGCCCGCCTCGGGCAGGTGCAGGACGCGGGTGTCGTAGCGGATGCCCGGCCAGCGCTCTCGCGCCGCGTCGACCGGCAGCATTTCGGCTCGCACGCCGAGCGCGCCCAGGACCAGATCGGCGTCGGCGGCCACGCCCGCCCCGTGGTTGGTCTGCCCGACGAGGTCCAGCAGCGTCGCGCCGGACTCGTCCTCGAGCTCGCGCCACAGGCCCGCTGCCTCCTGCACCATCGCCTGGTAGGTCGGATCGTCGTACGCGACGTTGAAGTTGCGCGTGCGCCCGTGTGAGGCGCCCATCGTGTGGCGCTCGCCGTACCGCTCCAGCAGCGTGACCTCCCGGCCCCGACGGGCAAGGTGCCACGCGGTCGCCGACCCCATCGCCCCGCCGCCCACGACGACGGTCTCGCGTCCGGTCACCTGTCCCTCCTCCTACAGATGGTCGGGCACGGTCAGGGCGTCGGGGTCGCTGCGCGGCGGCACCTGGCCGAGCGCCGCCTGCACCAGCGCGGTGCGCGACTTCACGATCACCGCCCGACGCAGCTTGCCGCCGCCGTCGCCGACCGTGGCTTCCACGGCTGCGCTCACCTCGCGGTCGGTGAAGGTCGGGCGGGTGCCGGGTGCGACCTCGACGTCGGGGAGTGCCACCAGCACGGGCAGGATCTGAGAACCGAGCCGATCGAGGAGCTGGAACCGCTGGAGGCGATCCATCTCGTCCCAGACCGCGTCGATGTCGGCGCGGCCCTTGCGAACGTCCTTGCGTTGGGTTGCCACGACCACCTTGGCGGCTCCCGTGAGCGCCGCGGTGAGTTCATGCTCGGTGAATCGCACGGAGCCAGCATGTCGGATGCCGCCGCGCCCAGGCGAAGCGGATGGGTACGGAGAACCCGATCCCGACGCGCCGGGCGCATCTCAGATCGCGCTCGACCGTGGCGGAGTTCCGTCAAGGCGGAACCACGTCAGCGGAAGCACTTCCTCCCGGTGACCGGGGCCCGATAGACACCGCTCATGTTCCCGCATCCCCCCACACCCCGCGCCCGTCGAAGGCACGTGTTGCCCACGGTCGCAGCCGCCGCCCTGACCCCGCTCCTGGCGGCAGGACTCGTCGTCGTCCAGGCCCCGGCGCAGGCTGCCCCGGATCGCCCCGTCGTCCCCGAGGACGCGTCCTCGACGCACCGGGTCACCCTGGTCACCGGTGACGTCGTCACCGTCACCACCCTGGCCGACGGCCAGCAGGTGGCCGACGTCGACCGTCCGGAGGACGCCGTCGGCGGCGTCCGGATGCAGGAGTCGGGAGGCGACCTGTACGTCATCCCCGACGAGGCCGTCGCGCTGCTCGGCGCCGACCGGCTCGACCCGCGGCTGTTCGACGTCACCGACCTGATCGAGATGGGGTACGACGACGCGAACACCCGAACGGTGCCCACGATCGTCGAGTACGCCGGCAAGGCCCGTGCCGCCGTGTCGGCCGCGCCCGAGGGCAGCTCGGTGGTCCGCACGCTGCCGTCCATCAAGGGCGCAGCCCTGTCCACCAAGAAGTCCCAGACCCGCACGTTCTGGACTTCCGTCGCGCCCGACGCCGACCCCACCGACCCGACCCCGACGCTCGACGCGGGTGTCCAGAAGCTGTGGCTGGACGGCCGTGTCGAGGCCGCGCTGAAGGAGAGCGTGCCGCAGGTCGGTGCGCCCGAGGCCTGGGCGGCGGGGTACGACGGCGCCGGTGTCACCGTCGCCGTCCTGGACACCGGCATCGACCTGCACCACCCCGACCTGGCCGGCCAGGTCGACGGGTCACAGAGCTTCGTGCCGGGGGAGGCCGTCACCGACATCCACGGACACGGCACCCACGTCGCGTCCACCGTGCTCGGCACCGGCGAAGCATCCGGTGGTGACTACAAGGGTGTCGCCCCCGGAGCCGACCTGATCGTGGGCAAGGTGCTCGGGGGAGCCGAGGGCTCCGGCCAGGACTCGTGGGTCATGGC
The DNA here is from genome assembly GCA_963803235.1 of uncultured Actinomycetota bacterium. GTDB lineage: Bacteria > Actinomycetota > Actinomycetes > Propionibacteriales > Nocardioidaceae > Nocardioides. The sequence continues at coordinate 51,297 of CAWDLL010000004.1, read as the reverse complement.
CGGCATGGAATGGGCTGCCGAGTCCGGAGCCGAGGTGGTCAGCATGAGTCTCGGCGACTCGTACCCGACCGACGGCAGCGACCCGATGTCGCAGGCGGTCGACTCGCTCTCGGAGCAGTACGGCTCGTTGTTCGTGATCGCCGCCGGCAACGCAGGCCCCGAGACGATCTCGTCGCCCGCCGCGGCGGCCTCGGCGCTGACCGTCGGCGCGGTCGACAAGCAGGACGAGCTGGCGTGGTTCTCGAGCACCGGCCCGCTCGCGGTGTCCGGCGCGATCAAGCCGGACATCTCCGCGCCCGGCGTCGACATCACCGCGGCGCGCTCGCAGGAGATGACGAGCGGCGAGGGCATGTACCAGACCATGAGCGGCACGTCCATGGCCACGCCGCACGTCTCGGGTGCGGCTGCGATCCTCGCGCAGCAGCATCCGGGCTGGACCGGCCAGCAGCTCAAGGAGCAGCTGATGAGCAGCGCGAAGGGACTGGCCGACAGCTACTCGCCGTACGAGGTCGGAACGGGTCGCCTCGACGTGGCGGCCGCCGTACGCAACACCGTGCGGGGCACCGGCTCCCTGTTCTTCGGCAACTACGACTGGCCGCACGAGCCGAGCGACACGGCCGTGACCAAGGACCTCGTGCTCACCAACGACGGCGACACGGACGTCACCCTGGACCTGACGATGACCCAGACCGGTGCCGCCTACACGTTGGGCGCGAGCACCGTCACCATCCCCGCCGGCGGCAAGGAGACCGTCTCGGTCACCGGTGACCCGGCCGCCGTGGACCCCGGCCGCAACGACGGCTACGTCGTGGGCACGGACGCCGACTCCGGCACGCCGGTGACCCGCACCGCCCTGGCGATGGTCAAGGAGGCCGAGCGCTACGACCTCACCATCAGGCTCGTCGACCGCGACGGCAATCCCGCCGACGGGTGGGTCGGCATCGGTATGGCCGGCGACTCGTGGCCGTGGTCCGAGTACGTCGACGGGGAGACCACCCTGCGGCTCCCGCCCGGCAGCTACCAGGTGGCGACGTACCTCGACGTCGCCGGTGAGGCGGCCGACCGATCCGGCCTGGCCGTGCTGGTCGACCCGGAGACGGTGCTCGACCAGCCGGCCGAGGTCGTGCTCGACGCGCGGGACACCCGACTGCTGCAGACAGAAGCGCCGCAGCGCTCCGAGGACCGGCAGCGCAAGGTGGACTTCAGCATCGTGGACAGCACCGGCGTGGAGTACCGCAGCGCGTACGCCGTCCCCCCGTCGTACGACGACGTGTACGTGTCGCCGACGGACCCGATGACCGAGGGCGAGTTCATGCTCACCACCCGTTGGCGCAAGGGTGAGCCGATGTTCGACCTGAGCACGCCCGACGGCGCCCACTCGTTCGCCACGCTCCTTCAGGGCGGCACAGCCCTGAAGACGAAGTCGGACACGGTCTCGACGGTGTTCGCGGGCACCGGCGCAGCGGCCGACTACGCGGGCCTCGATGCGACGGGCAAGCTCGTGGTCGTCGAGCGCAGCGACGACGTCACGCCCGAGGCGCGGACCGACGCGGCGGTCCAGGCCGGGGCGATGGCGCTGGTCGTCGTCAACGACGGCGTCGGCGGACTCATGGAGTACGTCGGTGAGTCCTCGATCCCGGTGGCCACCGTGCACCGCGACGAGGGCCAGGAGCTGATCGCGCTGGCCGAGGCCGGCTCCGAGCTGAAGGTGGACCTCGACGCCTACGCCGACTACGTCTACGACCTGACCCGCGACTACCCGGGCCAGGTGCCGGACCACGAGCTGGTGTACGAGCCGCGCCACCACGACCTGGCGAAGATCGACGCGCGCTACTACAGCGCCCGGCCCGGCGAGGCCTCCGGGTACCGGTACGACCTGACTCTCAGCCCGACCATGGGCTTCCGCGAGCGCGAGCTGCACCCGGGGACCCGGGACGAGTGGGTCACGCCGGGACAGGTGTGGGTGGAAGGGCATGCCCAGAACATCAACGGCGCGCTCCCGTGGGACATGGTCTCCAGCGAGAACACGTACCCGAAGGGCAGGACCACGCGTCTCGACTGGTTCCGTCCGGGGATCCGCCCCGGGTTCAGCCCGGCGTTCGCCGTGGAGAACTCCCGGTGGCAGGACTTCATGACCTGGAACGTCCAGGCGTGGAGCTCCAACAGCGACGTGATGCACCTCGGTGGGTACCTGCCCTGGGGCGACCCGCCGAGCCACCTGCAGGTGTTCCAGGGTGCCAGGAAGATCCACGACAACCCGTACAGCGCCGACATGCAGTGGAAGGAGGTGCCCGCCGGCACCAAGCCGTACCGGGTCGTCCTCGACGCCTCGCGTCCCGGCAACGTCTTCGGGCTGTCGACGCGCACCCACACCGAGTGGACGTTCAGGTCCGGCACTGTCGATGCGGACAACTTCAAGCCGTTCTCGGTGATGCAGCTCGACTACCGGCTCGACACCGACCTGCGCGGCGACGTGAAGGCTGGCAAGAAGCACCGGATCGCGCTCCACCCGGTGGCCACCAACTCCGGCAAGCTGCCCGGCAGGCTCACCGAGGTGAAGCTGGCCGTCTCGTACGACGACGGCGGGTCCTGGCGCAAGGTCGTCCTCACCAAGGACGCCGAAGGCTGGTTCCGGGGCTCCCTCACGGCGCCCAAGAAGGCCTCGGCCTTCGTGTCGGTGCGGGCGAGCGCCGAGATGAACAGCGGCTACAGCATCCGGCAGAAGATCATCCGGGCCTACGGCCTGCGATGAGGCTGTCCGCCGACGGGCCCCGGGAGGACCATCTCCCGGGGCCCGTCCCCGTCCGCGTGCCGCTCGGCACTGTTCACCCTCCGCCGGGGTGGCGCATACTCTCTCCGCCGCGGAAGTTGAGGCGGGGAGGCGTGCCGATGCTGGAGGCGCTGGGCATAGCGCCTGACGTCGAGGTGGTCTACCGCGCCCTGCTGGCGCGACCCAACACGACCGCGACGGCCCTGGCCGAGGTGCTGGAGAGACCCGAGCCCGACGTCGGGACGGCGCTGGCCGTCCTGATCGACGCCGGACTGGCCATCCGCTCGGACGACCAGCTGTTCGCGGCGGCCCCGCCGGCCGTGGCCCTGGGCTCCATGCTCACCGAGCGGCGCGACGGGCTGCGTCTCGCGGAACAGGCTCTGGCCACGCTCGCCGAGGAGCATCGTGCGGCAGTCGCCGGGCGGAGCATCAGCGACCTGATCGAGGTCGTGACCGGGGTCGACTCGATCAGGCACCGCTACCGTCAGGTCCAGCAGGCGGCCACACGCGAGCTGCGCATGTTCGTCACGGCGCCGTTCGTCGCCGTCCCGCCGGGGGAGAACGCGGCCGAACCGGCCGCTGCGGATCGCGGTGTCGCCATCCGGGCCGTGCTGGAGAACGCCGTGCTCACCGAGCCCGGCTCCACGGAGGAGACCGTCGACTCCTTGCGGCGCGGGCTCCAGCTACGGGTCGTCGAGGAGCTCCCGATGAAGCTGGTGATCGCCGACGCCGACCTCGCGCTGGTTCCGCTCGCCGTCGCACCCGGCGGCGAGCCGGGCGCGGTCCTCCTGCAGCGCAGCGGGTTGCTGGCGGCCCTCGACGCGCTCTTCGAGTCGACCTGGCGCCGTGCCTACCCGCTCGAACTCTCCAGGCTCGAGGGCGGCGACCTCGCCGACGATGCCGCGACGGACCGCCCGACCCCGCTCGACCGTCAGATCCTCAGCCTGATGCTGGCCGGCCTCACCGACCAGGCGGTCGCAACCCAGCTCGACCTGTCGCTGCGCACCGTCCAGCGGCGACTGCGCCACCTCCAGGACCTGGCCGGTGTGAACAGCCGGATGCAGCTCGGCTGGTACGCCGCCCGACAGGATTGGGCGTGAACTCGGAAAGGTCGGCGACCAGGTACTCTAGGTCCGTTCGCTCGCGAGCCGGTTGCGGCGCTCCTCTTCCCGCTTGGAGTAGGCGGCCGCGCGGATCGCCTCGTCCGACTCCAGGCCGGTGCCGAGGCCCCCACCGACGGTGGCGGCCGACGCGACGAACCAGGCCAGCACGAGCAGGTCGCCGTAGCCCAGCGACGCGTTGAGGTAGCCGCCCATGACGGCGGGATCGAGGACGAACAGCGCCCACAGGAGGTACCGTCCGTCATCGTCGCGCAGGGGCAGCTCTGTCAGGCCGACAACAAGGTCCCAGTCATGCTGGCGAGCCTCGTCCCGTAGCCGCCCCAACGCGGTGTCGACGTCCTCGCAACCAGTGGTGAACGGCTGGCTCACCACCTCGATGTCCCAGGCGGCGCGATCCTCATCGCCCTGCGGATCGACGGTTGTCCATCCGGCGCGCGACCTCGGTTGGGGAGGCTGGGTCGGCCACCAGGCCGACGCGGAGCGGCTTCATTGCCTGCTGGTACCTACAGCGCTGCTCGTTCACACGCGAGAACGGCCTCCGCGCAGCCGGCCCAGGATGAACAGCACGAGCGCAACGATGGCCACGATGATGAGGATGGTCCACAGCATGGAGAATTCTCCGTCCGGTTGATGGTGTGACGTGTCGGGTCAGTGCTCACCAGCGACCGCAGGATCGCCATGAGGGCACCGCCACGACCCGTGCCCTACGTTCCCCCGCGGCCCGAATTGAAACGTGGACGACCACTCGGACATGCAGCGGACAGAAGCCTGGGTGCTCGCTTCGTCCGAAGGCCCGAAGGGTGCTGACCTGTCAATCGCTCAGGGGTGCGGATGGTGCCGATGGTCGCCTGGGAGCCTCGGTAGTGGTTGGGTCTCTGCGTCCGGTGTGGGCTCCGGTGGGGTGGGCAGCCGTCGGGAGGAGGGCCGACCGAGGTAGGTCGGCCGCGGCCGGATCGGGCGGTTCAGCTGAACCTGGCGTCGGACCCGCTGCTCGAGATCCATCTCGCGCAGCAGCCGTTTGACCGTCGACAGCGCTATTGCGTGCAGTTCGCGGAGCTGGGGCGCGCTCTCGGTCATGGCCATTTCGTTGAGCCGGGCTCGGGCCTCCTGCATGCCGTCGAGGGCGTCGCGGAGAGCTTGCACGTCGTCGGAGCCCAGGCTGGTGACGGGCACTGCTTCGTTGCGGACAAGGTGCCCGAACGCGTGGATGCCGGCGGCCAGTTCTCGCATGGTTTGGGCGAGCCCGAGGAGCACGTCGTCGGCGCTCTCCTCGTCCAGCCAGCTCGGTTCGGAGGTCGCGTCCACCAGCGCACGGAACATGGAGCGGATGGCGACCGCGGAGTGCTCCAACGCCTCGAACCCTTGGCGCAGACCCGGCCCCACGTCGGGCGTACCGACGGCGCGAACGTTGAGCCGGCGGCCCTGCTCGGCGTGGAGGAGGGCAGAACCAACCCGGGGGATGTCGTCGTGGGTGATCCGGCGGGCCTCGTCCAGCCATGTCCTCGCAGCCGACCCGACGTCACGGCCTTTTGCCACCAGCACTGCCAGCTCCTCAGCGGCCCGGTTGAGCAGTTCGCTGATCGAGTCCGAAAGCCCGTCGATGGCCCGCGCTGCGTCGGCACTGGCGATCTTGGGAGGGAACAGCAGGTTTGCCGCGATGCCGACGGCGGCACCCACCAGCGTCTCCGCGATCCGCTGCCAGCCGGCGGACTCGGCGGTCAACGAGCCGACGCCAAGCACGAGCATGCCGCTGATCGCGACCTCGATGAGATTCGCACGCAGGCGGAGCGCTTGGCCGATCGCTATGGAGACGAAGATCAGCAGGCCGAGGCTCCACCACTCGAGCGGGAGGACGGCAGCGAAGGCCACTGCGAGGGACACGCCGGTCACCACAGCCACCACCCGGTCGAGACCGCTGGCGAGCAGCGAGACCGGCGTCACCTGTACGACGAGCATCGCGGTCAGCGGTGCGAGCAGTGGCTGCGTGCCCGGGAACAACAGCGTCGCCACGACGTAGCTCGCGACCGCGGCGATCGTGATCCGCAGGGACCACAGGAGGCCGGCGCGGCCGTCGTTGCGCAGCCGAGTCACGTTGCGGCTGAGCCGTCGTCGCCACCTGTGGAGCACGTTTCATCATGCTTGATGCGGGCGAGAACGCCCAGACCGGCGGGCCAAGGCCCTGCGCGAGCGCCGCATCGCAGCGGGCAGAGGGGTGAAGCGGATGGGCTGGCCTGTAGGCCGGGTCCTGTTCTCGCTTAAACGATGGTGATTGGCAATTGACGAAAATTGCCCTCTGACCTGCGGAAACAGTGATTCTCGTCGACGGTCGATGGTGGCCGTTCTTGGTCCTCTTGCGGACTCTGTGCGGACCGCGCAGAGGGTCGATTCGCCCTGCCGATGACCTCATTCAAGCGAGGCCGACTGTCCACGGGCCGCCTAGCAGATGCGCCTCACCACGGCGCTCACCAGCCGGCTCATGGCCACTTGTCGTTGAGGGCGTGTCTGAAGGACGCCGTCCGCGATGCGCCTCTTCAGCCGAGACGACAATCAAGAATCGTCGTCAGCGAGAGGAAGCCGTTATGGAGAAGCTGCTGCGACTGCCCGAGGTTGCGGAACTGACCGGGTTGCCCGAGAACACACTTCGCTTCTGGCGCCACCAAGGCACCGCGGCCTCGGTCCACGAGGCTGGGGCGCCGGGTGGTCTACCGGGAACGTGACGTCGTCGACTGGATCAACGAGCAGTTCGAAGGTCGGTGACCAAACCCGCGGCGAGCCGACCGACTGACACCGGCACGGAGGGTGCTGCCTTTAGCCCACAAAGACGCTTCGTCTGAGTGGGGACGCGAGCGAAGAGAGGCGTGCCAGCATCCCTGCATGGGGGAGGAGACGGACTGGGATGCCGGCATCGTCGCTCACCCGCTGTATCAGCGGGTGTCGGGCGCTTTGCCTCAACCCGGGGCAGACGATCAAGCGTGCACTCCACGGGTGGGGTCGAGCCGGTGGTTCGCGTGTCTTCGTGTGGCCCGGTACCAGGGCTCGTGGAGGTTGGCGGAGATGATTCGAGGTCTCTCGGACGTCTACTGCCCGTCGTCGGGGGCCCGCGTGGTCGCGAGACCGCTGTCGTAGGCGAAGACGACGGCTTGAGCCCTGCTGGCCAGGTCGAGTTTCGTGGTGGCGCGACCGAGGTGGGACTTCACGGTGGCGACGCTCAGGAACAGCTCCGCCGCGATCTCTTGGTTGGACAGGCCACGACCCACCAGCGTTAGCACGTCCCGCTCACGCGGGGTTACCTGCTCAAGGCTGACGGTTGTCGCCTGAGATGGCGACGGCTTCTTGATGAACTCTGCGATGAGCCGACGGGTCACCGAGGGCCCCAGGAGGGAGTCGCCGGTTGCCAGAACGCGGATCGCACCCAGCAGGTCCTCCGGCCTTGTGTCCTTGACCAGGAATCCCGCTGCCCCGGCCCGGAGGGCGGCGAAGACGTGCTCGTCGAGATCGAACGTAGTGAGAATGAGCACTGCGGGTGCAGGTGAGAGCCCGCCGACGATCTGACGGGTCGCTTCGATCCCATCCAGTCGCGGCATGCGGATGTCCATCAGCACCACGTCCGGTCGTTTGTTCCTGACCACGCTGACAGCGTCCGCCCCGTCTACGGCTTCGCCTACGACTTCAAGGTCCTCCTGAGCGGAGATGATGGCGCTCAGGCCGATGCGCACCAGCACCTGGTCGTCCACGACTACCACTCGCACGGTCATGACGGGTCCTCAAGGGGGAGGGTCGCTTCGATGAGAAACCCGTGGCCGCTGGGCGAGGCGACGAGTTGTCCTCCGAGGCCCCGAGCGCGCTCAGTCATTCCCAGTAGTCCGAAACCCGCGGAGCGTGCAGGGTCCCTGGTCCCGGCGGGGGCCATGCCCTGCGGACCTGTGTCGAGGATGCTCATCGTCAGGTGATCGCGACCATAGTCGAGAGTGATCCGAGCTCGGCTCGGCCCGACGTGGTTCACGATGTTGGTCAGCGACTCTTGCACAATCCGGTAGGCCGCGAGTTCGATCCCCTGGGGCAGGGCCCTGACGCTGCCAGTCCACACCACCTCGACCTCGATGCCCGCCGGTCGCAATGACGTGGCGAGTTGTTCGACGTCGGACATCGAGTGCGCAGGGCGAAGACCAGCTTCACCTTCACCCTGTGTAAGTCGGAGGGCGCCAGTCAACCGGCGCATCTCGGCCAAGGTGCCTCGGCTGAGTTCCTCGATCGCCGCAAGGGACTCGGTGGCTCGGCGAGGCTGGCTCTCGGACAGCATGCGACCCATGCCTGCCTGCACGCTGATTTGGCTCATCGAGTGGGCCACGATGTCGTGCAACTCGCGTGCGATGCGGGCGCGTTCCCCTGCGACCGCCTTCTGGGCGTGTTGCTCGCGGTCGCGCTCGATCGCCTGCGCCCGCTCCTCCAGTAAGGCGATGTTCTCGCGGCGTACGCCGTTCGCCTGGGCCGCGACCACCACGACGAAGAGGATGAGCAGGTCCAGGGCGAGGGACTGAAGGTCCGAGCCCGGGGTGCTGACAAAGGACAGGAGCACGAGGGCCACCGCCAAGGCCATCACGATCACGCTGGTGTGGGTCGGGGCCTGCGACGCGATCGTATAGACGATGAACGCGACCGCGACGGCCGTCGTACCTGGAATTGGACCTGCGAGCAGCGCGATCAGCACGCAGGCGGAGCTGACCGCGAAGGCCGTGAGCGGCAGGCTGCGTCGATACGCGACGGGCAGTGTCGCACCCAACGCGAGCACGTAGCCCCATGCCTCGACCGAGGATGACCGGTCCAGCGCCACCAACCACGTGGCCGCCAGCACCGCGGCCACCAGGGAGTCTCCCCATCGTGGGTGACTCGCGGCCAGTCGCCGCAGTTCGTTGATGGCCCTCATCCACCCGACGCTACGGCGGCGGCTGGCTTGCTGTCTTGGTCCCCGGGGATGAATCGGTGGTCATCCCACCAGCCCAGGCCGGGCGGCGAATGCGGCGCTCAGGCGGAGGATCTGACGACCGCAATTCGGCATCGTCGATCACGCAGCAGAACCGGCCAGTTGGCCACCTCCACGCGATGTACCCATCCATCGACACATCAAAGGAAAACGTCATGCAAACTCACCTCGCCACCCGCACCATCAAGCAGCTCGAGGAGCCGACGCCGCCGAAGTACGGCTGGCGACGGACCCTGGTCGTGAACTTCGCGCCGGGCATCTTCACCGTGGCCGCCACCCTCTCGATCGCCCCCATGCTCAAGATGCTCGGCTGGCCGCCGATCGTGGGCTACACGATTGCGATCGCACTCGTCACGGTCTTCGAAGTTGCCTACCTGCGACGGTACGCGCGACGAACCACGGGCAGCAGCAAACTTTCCGGCGCCCTCTCCCTGCGCAGACGGATGCCGAAAAAGCGCGTCGCCATCTACTCACTCGGGTTCGTCGCCATGACCGCGGCGCTTGCCGCCGTGCTCGCACCGCTCATGAACGCTGTCGCGGACGCGACCACGTGGTTGCCCGACAACCTCTCACCGGGCCTCGAATCCGGAGACGTAGCCACCTACGGACACTTGGCGATCATCCTCGCTCTACTGGCGAACTGGACCATCGACGCCGTAGTCAATCCGATCGTCGAGGAGCTGTACTGGAAGGGTCACCTGATGACCCGACTCCCGGTCTCGGGCATCCTGCAGCCGATCCTGCTGGGCCTGCTCTTCGCCACCGAGCACTTCTGGCAGCCGGCCGACTTCTTGCTCGTGGTCGTCGCCCAGGTCGCGATCTCCATCCACGCGTGGAAGTCCCGCAGTGTCGACGTCGCCATCACCACCCACCTGCTCGTCAACACCATCGTCACCGCAACCACGGCAGTCGCCGTGCTCGCCTGAGACCCAGGCATTGCAGTGCGGCGGACTCGGCCGCCGCACTCTGGTCACGGTCTGGGCAAAGAAGGCCGTCCCGAGTTGCAAACGTCGATGCAGACGACAACGCGTGGACGCGTCCACTCATCATTGCCGACTGACATCAACCCGATACCAGGTCCCGACTACCGAGCCCACCAGCGACGCCCGCGACCTGCGTGCTTCCGCCGCATGTGGGGCCCGGTCCACAACGACGGGATCTGATCTGCCGACCTGCGGCCGGCGGGGTCGTGAGACATCCCGCCTCAGGGAGCGCGCCGGGACTGTCTGGTCATGAGCGGTTTCCTTCCGGGACAGCGACTACGGGGTTGCTAGGGGTGCTGTTCCGCGTGACGTCGGTGGACCGCCAGACGGCGACGGTCAGGGCGAGGAGGCCGATCGTCCCGAACGGCGCGGCGTGCTGGGCGAAGAGCACTGCCCCGCCGAGCCACGCGACCGTGACCCGGTCGGCTCCCGACCCGCGCAGCGCCAGGGCCAGGGCGACGGCGATCACGGTCCACGAGATCGCTGTCACCCCACCGAGCACCGACAGGTTCCCGGCCAGCCAGTTGTCGTAGAACAGATGATCCGCGGCGGCCAGAGTCGCCTCGCGTGCTGCTCCCGACTGCTCCTCGGCTCGTCCGACCAGGAGCCCGGTGGCGAGCCCGGCCACCGCGTCGAACGCCGAGAGGGCGACCAGGAAGACGGGGAGGGCGACGCGGACCACCGTGGCGCTCCTGCTGCAGAGACCGTCGACCATCAGCCACACGACGTACGCGAGCAGGACGGTCATCCCGAGCTGGGCGGTGTGCACCAGCATCCAGCGGTGGAGTGCGTCGCCTGTCCAGGGGTCGACCATGGGATGGACAGCGGTGAGGACGGCGAACGCCAGCGGCGTGCCCACCATGAACCAGCGCCGGCTCGCCTTGTCGTGGACGATCATGAGTCTGTCCTTTCCTTCGAAGTGGTGTGCGGTGTGGTGCCCGTGGCCGCTCTGCGGTCCAGGGCGAGGGCGACGATGACCGCCATGACAAACGTGGCCACGGCGACGCCGAGCGCCGCGAGGTCGAGGGCGCCGTGTCCGAGGTGTTGCGCCATCAGCACGTCAACCACGGCTCGGCCCCTCGTCCAGCAGGTGGCGGTCCAGGAAGCCGACGACCACGCGCTCGTACTCGCCGGGGGCGGTGTCGAGCCCACGCGTGTGCCCGGCTCCCGGCACCTCCCAGCCCGAGGCAGCGAGGCCCGCGGCCTCGGCGTACCGGCGCCCGAGGTCGATCTCCGCCGGCTGCCCCTCGCCGCCCCAGACGACGAGCGCAGGCGTAGGCGCCAGCCCGACGAGCGCGTCGGCCAGGTTGGGCGGGGGTGCCCGGTCGGCCCAGACGACGAGTGAGCCGGTGAGCAGTGGTGCGGTCGTCAGCTCGGCGACGCGGATCCCGCCGGAGAGCTCCATGCTCTCCCGGATCGACCGGGAGCCGGCGCCTTCGGACACCACGGCCGCCAACCCGCGGGAGGTGGCGGCGTGCTCGAGGAGCACCTCGCCACCCACCGACAGACCGAGCGCTCCGACGGCTCCCGGGACCACGTCGGGCTGGGCGGCCAGGAAGTCGACCGCCCCGTCGATGTCGCCCTGGCCACCCCAGCCGAACAGATTGGGATCACCCTGGCTGTCGGCTTCGCCACGACGATTCAGGAGCAGGACGCCGTAGCCGTGCTCCGCCAACAGCCTTGCGTGGTCAACTCCCGACCTTCCCGGTACGACGATCACGGCGGCGCCGTTGCGCGATGCGGCGTACCACGCGGTGAGGTGCAGACCGTCGCTGGACTCGAGACCCACCTTCGTTACGGACACCCCGATGTCCGGCGGGCTGGTGAGGCCGGGGCCGCTCGCATGCGTGGCGAAGTAGCCCAGCCCGACCGGGAAGACGAGCACGACGGCGGCCGTCCACACCCCGAGGCTGGCGACGCCGCGGCCGGCGGCGTGGGCGGCGGCGGAGCGTCGTCGCCGGGGCGCCGTCCAGATGGAGTGGAACGAGGCTGCGACCAGCACGACCCCGCCCGCGATGGACAGGAAGCCACTCAGGTCGTCCGCCTGTACGCCGCCCGCGACGGGCCCGGCCTCCACGAACAGCTCCATGCCGCCAACCAGTCCGAACAGGCCGGTCACCAGGAGCACCAGCCCGCGCAGCGTTCCCCTCGCGTGGCAGACCGCCCAGCGCGGCCACCGCCAGACACGTGAGCGGGACCAGGCCGCTCAGAAGGTGGTCGTCGACCTGGACACCGTGCGCTCGCTGGAGGAACGCGTCGTCGACGACCCGGACCCCGACGGCGACCAGAGACGCCAGGGACAGCATCCGGACCACCCGCGCGGCTCGTCCCTCGTGACGGCCGATCATCGGGCACCCACAGGCTCGACCCTGGTTTCGGTCTCGGCGCCTGCCTGCTCGCCCGAGTCACGGTGGCCGTCGAGGTCGATGTCGGGCAGGATCCGGTCCAGCCACGCGGGGAGGTGCCAGGCGCGGTGCCCGAGCAGGCTCATCGCCGCAGGTACCAGCACCATCCGCACCAGGGTCACGTCGAGCAGAACGGCGGTGCCGAGACCGAGCCCGAACAGCTTGCTCGTGATGTCCGGGCTCAGCACGAACGCGTAGAAGACGCTGATCATGATCAGGGCTGCGCTGGTGATGACCGGCGCCGTGCTCGTGACCCCGGCGATCAGGCTGCCCCGGGGGTCCCGGCTGAGCCGGTACTCCTCGCGGACCCGGCCGAGCAGGAAGACCTCGTAGTCCATGGACAACCCGAAGAGGATCGCGAACATCAGCATCGGCGCGAGCGGGTTGATCGGCATCGTCTCGTGGATGCCGAACAGCTCCGCACCCCATCCCCACTGGAAGATCGCCACGAGAACCCCGTACGACGCAGCGATGCTGACGAGGTTCAGCGCGGCCGCCTTGAGGGGGACCCACACCGACCGGAACACCGGGACGAGCACGAGCAGGGACAGCAGGAGCACCGCTGCGATGAACCACGGCATGCGCGACTGCAGCTTGCCGGACAGGTCCACCTGGAGAGCCGCGTTGCCGGTGACCATCACCGCACCGCCGTACGAGTCGGCGACGGGTGGCAGCACGTTCGATCGCAGGTTGTCGACAAGGTCGGCAGTCTTCTCGTCCTGCGGCGAGGTGTCCGGCAGGGCCGTCAGCACGACGAGGTCGCCGTCGGGGCTGAGGGCCGGTGGGGTGACCGAGCTGATGCCCGGCGTCGCCTCGAGCTCGCGAGCCACCGTCGCGACGTACCCCTCGGGGTCGGCGGACCCCTCGAGGTCGACCACGACCTGGAGCGGGCCGTTGAAGCCGGGGCCGAATCCTTCGGCGAGCATGTCGTAGGACTGGCGCAAGGTGCTGTCCGCGCCGGCGTTGCCGTCGTCGGGGAAGCCGATCCGCAGCGCCGCCGCGGGGGTGGCGACCAGTCCGAGCAGCGCCACCGCGGCGACGAGGTAGCGCACGGGGCGGTCCGCGACGTGGTTGGCCCAGCGGCCCGACCACGTGGGCCGACTCCGGTCGCGCGACCGGGTTCGGACCACCCGGAGGCTGTCGATGCGCTTGCCGGCGAGGCCGAGCAGAGCCGGCAGCAGAGTCAGCGCGGCGACCATCGTCACGGCGACCATCAGCGCGGACGTCCAGCCCATCGCCGCGATCATCGGCACGCCGGCCAGCTGCAGGCCTGCGATCGCCAGCACCACGGTGCTTCCGGCGAACAACACGGAGAGGCCGGCGGTGGCGTTCGCCCTGCCCACGGAGTCGTGCAGCGCCACGTCGGTGCCGAGGTTCTCGCGGTGTCGGGCCAGGACGAAGAGTGCGTAGTCGATGCCGACCCCCAGGCCGAGCATCGACCCGACCAGCGTCGCGGCGCTCGGGATCGGGACCATCCCCGAGATCAGGCCGATCGTGCCGGTGCCGATCAACAGGCTGATCAGCGCCACCCCGAGAGGCAGGCTCATCGCCACCAACGACCCGAAGGCCAGGACCAGAACGACGACGGCGACGCCCATGCCGATCAGCTCGCTCTTGGGCTCGGCGGGCGCGTCCGCGGCCCCCAGGAGCCCGCTGTACTCGACGGTGAGCCCGGCGTCGCGCATCGCGGCGACCGCGTCCTCGGCTCCCTCGAGCGGCACCCGCTCGACGTCGCTGGTGTCGAAGGTGACCGTGGCGAAGCCCATCAGCCCGTCCGGGCTGAGCATGGGTGACCGGGCGTCGTACGGGTCGCTGACCTCGACGACGTGCGGCAGTGCGGCCAGCTCGTCGAGCGCTGAGGCGACCAGCGCCCGGGTCTGCGCTCGGGACACGTCCTTCGCTGTCGCTGAAGACGACCTGGCTCGTGTACGGGTTCTGCGCGGGGAACTTCTCCTCGAGGAGGTCGACCGCCCGCTGGGACTCGGCGCCGGGCAGGCGGAACTCGTCGTTCGCCTCACCGCCCAGCTGGGAGTTCAGCGCGAAGGTCGCACAGGCGATCACGAGCCAGGCCCCGATGACGCGCCACGGGTGACGACTTGCGAGCCGGCCGAGCTTGAACAGGATCGTGGACATGACGGGGGCCTCTCTGCTGACGGACCTCGACCATCGCCTCGACCCGGGGTCGACGGCATCCGTAGCCGCACCGGACCGTGGTGCGGCTGCCAGCAGGGCCTCGGGCCCGGGACCGCGGGTTCTCCACGGACGCGGACTGGTGGGCACACGGATGCGGGAACGCGCGGTTGCGCCGGAGGCTGGCAACCCAGCCGGGTGACCTGCCCGGCGGATTCCTTGGAGGTTCCATGTCATCCACGACGCGCCACCGCGCATACGCGTGGGAGGACCAGTCGCCCACGGTCACCGCATGTGGCACCCACGACGGGCTGGCCATCCTGCAGGCCATCGGACGAGAGGAGCTGCCGCTGCCGCCGGCGCTCCGGACTCTCGACATCAGTCCGGTCCAGGCCGAGCCGGGCCGGGTCTCCTTCTCCCTCGTACCGTCCGAGTTCCACCTGAACCCCTTCGGCTTGGTCCACGGCGGAGTGCTGGCCGCGCTCATCGACACGGCGATGGGATGCGCCGTCCACTCCCTGCTTCCCGTCGGGGTCGGGTACGTCACCTCCGAGCTGAACGTCCGCTACCTGCGGCCCGCCGCGGTGGCCACCGGCGCGCTCGTCTGCACCGGTGAGGTGGTCAAGCCCGGCCGCAGGAGCATGGTCGTCGAGGCCCGGATCACCGATGACTCGGGGCGCGAGATCGCCATCGGTGGCTGCACCTGCTTGATGAGCGCTGCATGATCGGCGTGGCACCACCGCGGTGCGGCACGGGCGGTTGGTCCCGCGGGTGAGCAGCCTGATGGGATCCACGATGGACCGGGTCGACTGGTGCGACGCGTTCTGGGTCCAGCTACCGCGCGACACCCCGGACGCCCCGCTCTACTGGAGCGAGATGCTGTTCGGCGCGCGAGACACCCGCCGTCCCTCCGGCCTGATGCGGGTGCGTGACCTCCTGGCCCGACGCGTCGGGCTCAAGAACGCCGCCACCGGCAACGGTGTCGCCTATCCCGTGCTCGCCCAGGACGCCGGCGAGGTGGTCGTGGGCATGGACGACCGCCACCTCGACTTCCGGGTCGGGCTGTCGGTGCGCCCGGGTCGAAGCGAGATCCTGATCGTGACCACGGCCGTACGCCGTCACAACCGGTTCGGCCGCCTCTACTTCGCGTTCGTGAAGGTGCCGCACCACGTGCTGGTCCCGCGATGGACTCGACGAGCGGTACGCCGTGCGGACGTCGGCACCGCCTGACCAGGCCCTGGTGGCGTCGGTGACCGCCCCGCCCACGCCATGGTGGCCGGGAGACAGGTCCACTAGCGTGCCGAGCATGCTCTATGGGCGCAGTGACGACTGCGCCGCGCTGACGAGGCTGCTCACAGCGGCCGAGGGTGGGACCAGCGCGGCGCTCGTGGTGCGCGGCGAGGCGGGGGTCGGCAAGACGGCGCTGATGGACTGGTTCCACCACGAGGCGGCCCAGCGCGAAGCCGAGGTGCTGCGGTGCGCCGGGGTCGCTTCGGAGTCCCACCTCCCGTTCGCCGGCCTGCACCAGCTCCTCCGGCCCGCGATCCAGGCGATGCCGGCCCTCGCCCGTCTGCACCAGGAGGCCCTGAACGGGGCGCTCGGACTGTCCGGCCGCCGGGGAGTGGACCCGTTCCTGGTCGGGGTGGCCGCGCTCTCGCTCCTCGGGGAGCTTGCCGGTGACACCGCCCTCACCTGCCTGGTGGACGACGCCCAGTGGCTCGACCCATCGACGGCCGACGTGCTGAGGTTCGTGTCGCGGCGCCTCGACGCGGAGGGCGTGCTGGTGGTCTTCACCGTCCGCGACCCCGACGAGGCGACCTTCGAAGCGCCTGGGATGCCGGAGCACCGGTTGCGGGGGCTCGACGAGCAGGCCTCGTCGGCGCTGCTCCTCGACCGGGCACCGATGATCTCGGTCGAGGTGAAGGCACGGCTGGTCGAGCACCACGCGGGCAACCCGCTGGCGATCATCGAGCTCGCGCCACTGCTGAGCGACGGTCAGCTGTCGGGACAGGAGGCGCTGCCCGACCCGCTGCCCATGGGCGGCGAGGTCGAACGCCTGTACGCCGCTCGTGCAGCCGACCTGACCGCCGGTGCCCAGCAGCTCCTGCTCCTGGCCGCCACCGCCGACACGGCAGATCTCGACCTGCTCCTCGGCGCCAGCGCGGCGCTCGGCATCGACGCCGCGAGCCTGCAGGAGGCCGAGGCGAGCGGGCTGATCACTGCTGGACACGGGGTGGCCGCGTTCAAGCACCCGCTGGTGCGCTCGGCGATCTACCAGAAGTCGACCTTCCTGGAACGGCGGCGTGGGCATGTGGCCATGGCCGGCCTCCTCAACACCGAGGCGAATGCCGACCGACGCGCGTGGCACCTCGTCCGTGCCGCCACCGGACCGGACGACGAGCTGGCGGACCTGCTCGAGGCCTCCGCTGGTCGTGCGCTGGCCCGCGGCGGACCGGCGTCGGCCGTCGACCGCTGGCAGTGGGCGGCCGAGTTCAGCACTTCCGCCACCGATCGCGCCCGGCGGCTGCTCCGTGCCGCCGAGGTCGCCGTACAGGCGGGTCAGCCAGGGCGTGCCAGACAGCTGCTCGCCTCGGGATCTCCGCTGCCGTCGGGTGCGCCCGGTCGGGCACTGCCGCAGGCGCTGCTCGGCGCCATCGAGATGCGGCACGGCTCGCCCGAGGCCGCCTACCACCTGCTCCTGGAGTCGGCGCGCGACCTGGCGGCCGAAGACCCGGCGGCGGCGCTCGACTCGTTGGTGCTGGCCGGTGAGGCCGCGACGTTCCTCGGCGACCCACGGCTGACGCTGGAGGTGAGCGGCCTCGCCACCGCCCTGCGAGACAGCGGCGCCGAGGTCGACGACTCGATGGTCGACCTCCTCGTCGGACTCGGGAGGCTCTTCGACGGCAACTGGTCGGAGGGTTCGCGCATCCTGGCCGGTGTCGTCGATCAGTCCGTCGCCAGCGCCGACTACGACAACGTGCTGCGATCGGGGCGGGCGGCGATGTACCTGGGCCGGCTCGAGGACGCCCGCGCTCTGTACGCGCGGGCGGTGGCCCATGCCCGCAGCCACGCCATCGCCGGACAGCTGCCGCCGCTGCTCGACCGTCTTGCCTACATCGAGCTGCTGCTCGGTCGACTGCCGGACGCCGAGATGCACGGGCTCGAAGGACTGCGGCTGGCCGGCGACCTGGGTCTCGACGCCGGCGTAGCGCTGGCGAGCATGGCGACGCTGCACGCCTACCGGGGGGAGCGGGAGGACTGCCTCGCCCAGGCCGCCCTCGCCATGGAGGTCGCGGCCACCCGGCAGCTGAAGATGGTCAGCGCCGGAGCCCAGTGGGCCATCGGGCTGCTCGAGCTCGGTGCCGGGCGGCCGACAGAAGCACTGGTGGCGCTGGAGTCGGTCGCCTCGGAGGCTACTGGTCATCCCGGGATCCTGCGCTGGGCCACGCCCGATCTGGTGGAGGCCGCCGCCCGGTCGGGACGGCCCGAGGCAGCAGCAGCAGCGGTGGCCCGGCTCCAGGCATGGGTCGAGGCCAGCGGCCTGCCCATCCCGGAAGCGGCCCTCGCGCGGTGCCGGGGACTGTTGACGTCGGGCAAGGAGGCGATCGGCCATTTCGAGGACGCCCTGAGCGCCGATGACCGCGACAGCCGACCCCTGGAGCGGGCCCGGATCCAGCTCCTGCTCGGCGAGACGCTGCGGCGCTCCCGCCAGCGCGCGGAGTTCGCGGCCACACCTGCGCGGAGCCATGGAGACCTTCGAGCGGCTGGGCGCGACCCCGTGGGCGGACCGGGCGCGCAGCGAGCTCCGCGCGTCCGGCGAGAGCACCACCCATCGAGACCACTCGGACCGCGAGCACCTCACCCCGCAGGAGCTCCAGATCGCGCAGTACGCCGCCGAGGGCGACAGCAACGCCGAGATCGCATCCAAGCTCTTCCTCAGCCGACGGACCGTCGAGTACCACCTCGCCAAGGTCTACACCAAGACCGGCGTCGCCTCACGCCGTCAGCTGGTCGGCATCGACCTTCTCTCCAGATAGGGCGGACCGGGACCCCACGGCCAGCCCGAGAGTCGTCGCCCATCGCGCCGTGCCCCGTGCGGGACTTGTCCAAGGATCATCCGCATCGTGGTCGACTCGCCCGGGGTTCGGGTTCGGCTGCGGCGCAGGTGACGGCAAAGGCCCGGTTCCCTGCCCGGTCATCCAGGAAAGGCGGCAGTTCCTGGCGCACATCACCCCCGGCACGCGGCGGCCAGTCCCGGCCGCCCACCGGACCAACCGTCGCGGCAGCTGCACGCTGCACTAGGGACCACCCGGCTCACCTGCTCCTCCCCGTCATCCCGTGAGCCGGCCAGCCAGCATGTGAGTTCGGGTCGGACTACACGCCGACGGTGCCGGTGACGATCAGGACCACCTCAAGGGCCGCGAGCAGCCACAAGCCTGCGACGACCCATGTCTCCGCGCGACCGGGGCGCTGTCCCTGCTCGCGCCGGGCACGGACGTAGAGCAATGAGCCCGGGGCGTAGATGAGGCAGCCCAGGAGCAGGTACTGCGGGCCTGCGGCGTAGAGCAGGAAGACAGAGAAGCAGACGGCGACCAGGGGGACGAGGAGGGCACCGCGGTCCTCGGCGACCGCGAGCTTGAGCGCGTAACCGGCGGCGAGCAAGTAGGGGATGAGCGTGAGCGCCGCGTCGAGGGACAGCATGAAGTCGAGCGCGTCGTGGACGACCAGCACCAGCAGCAGGAAGGCCTGCACGGACAGGTTTGTGACGAGCAGCGCGGTGCGTGGAGTCCCGTCGGCGCTGGTCCGCGCGAGCACCCCGGGCATCACGCGCGCTGCAGCGGGCGTGAACATCGCCTCGGTGTTGAGCAGCGTCCAGGCCAGGTAGGCACCGAGCACGGAGACGACGACCCCGACATCGACGAGCGTCGAGCCCCACGGGCCGACGACCGAGCCGAGGACGGTGCCCATGGCGGGTTCGCGGGCGTCGGCGAGCTCCGACTGGGGGAGCACGCCGTACGAGACCATGGTGACGGAGGCGAACAGCGCCAGGGTGCTGACGAAGCCGAGCACGGTGGCCCCGCCGACGTCCTCCCGCCGGCGCGCGAGGCGGGAGTAGACGCTCGCGCCCTCGATGCCGAGGAAGACGAACGTCGTGACCAGCATGGTGCCGCGTACCTGGTCGAACAGCGAGCCGGCTGAGTGCGATCCCGTACCCCAGAAGTTGTGCGACGAAGACCCCGGCGTCGAACGAGGTCAGCGTGACGAGGACGAAGACCACGATCGGGACGAGCTTCGCGACTGTGACGACTCGGTTCACGGCGGTGGCCTGGCGGACCCCGCGGGCGATGAGCAGGTGGCACCCCCAGATGCACGCGGAGGCACCGGCGACGGCCAGGACGGTGTTGCCCTCGCCCAGGCCGGGCAGGAACGCGCCCAGTGCCGCCATCGCGAACGTCAGGAAGAAGACGTTGCCGACGACGTTGCTGGCCCAGTAGCCCCATGCGGCCGAGAAGCCGGCGTAGCGGCCGAACCCGGCCTCCGCGTAGGAGTAGATGCCGTTGTCGAGGTCGGGACGGAGCACGGCGAGGCGCTGGAAGACCAGGGCGAGCGTCAGCATCCCGACGCCCGTGATGACCCAGGCCACCAGGGCGCCCGCCACCCCCGTGGACGCGCCGAAGCTGGACGGCAGCGTGAACACCCCACCGCCCACCATCGACCCGACCACGAGCCCGGTCAGGGTCAGGACCGAGACGGTCCCTCCCACCGAGGGCGCGCGACGGGTGTCGGCCGCGGACCACGGCGGTCATCGGGGCTTCACCAACGGGAAGAGGATGGTGTCCCGGATGCTCAGCCCGGTCAGGTTCATCACCAGCCGGTCGATGCCGAGACCCATGCCGCCGGTGGGCGGCATGCCGTACTCGAGGGCCTCCAGGAAGTCCTCGTCCACCTGCATCGCCTCGGCGTCACCGGCGGCCGCGAGCAGCGACTGGGCGACGAGCCGCTCCCGCTGGTCGACGGGGTCGACGAGCTCGGAGTACGCCGTGCCCTGCTCGGCCCCGAACATCACCAGGTCCCACTTCTCGGCGAGGCGGGGGTCGCGACGGTGCGACCGCGTGAGCGGCGCGTTCGCCTTCGGGAAGTCGGTGTAGAAGACAGGCGTGGTGGTCTGCCCCTCGCACAGCTCGCCGTAGATCTCCTCGAGCACGAAGCCCCAGGACGGCTCGAGGTCGAGCTCGAGCCCGATCCGCTCCGCGTGCCGGACGAGCTCGCGCAGCGGGGTGTCGGCGGTGACCTCCTCGCCCAATGCCTCGGACACTGCCTGGCAGATCGTCTTCACCGGCCAGTCGCCGGAGAGGTCGTGCTCGACGAGCGTCCCCGAGGCGTCCCGTCGGCGGGCCACGGGCGCGCCGTACACGGCCGTCGCCGCCTCCTGGATCACCTCCTGGGTGAGCACCCGCATCGTCTCGTAGTCGCCGTACGTCTCGTAGACCTCCAGGGACGTGAACTCGGGGTTGTGCTTGAAGTCCGCGCCTTCGTTGCGGAACTGGCGGCCGATCTCGAACACCTTCTCCATGCCGCCGACGACGAGCCGCTTCAGGTGCAGCTCGGTCGCGATCCGGAGGTAGAGGTCGAGGTCGTAGGCGTTGATGTGGGTCTCGAACGGCCGCGCGTTGGCGCCACCGTGGATCGTCTGGAGGATCGGCGTCTCCACCTCGGTGAAGCCCCGGGCGTGCAAGGAGTCGCGCACGCTGCGCACGACCGTCGCCCGCTGGTACGCCGTGGTGCGCGCGTCGGGACGCACGATCAGGTCGACGTACCGCGCCCGGACACGCGCGTCGGGGTCGGACAGCCCCTTGTGCTTGTCGGGCAGCGGCCGCAGCGCCTTGCTGGTCAGGCAGCACCGACGTGGCCCGGACGGACAGCTCACCCTTGTGGGTCGCGATCACCTCGCCGGTCACGGCGACGTGGTCGCCGAGGTCGATGTCGTGCTCCCAGAAGGACAGGGCGTCCGCGTCGAGGTGCTGCGCGTCGACCATGACCTGGAGGTCGCCGCTGCCGTCGCGCAGGGTGGCGAACCCGAGCCCGCCCATGTCCCGCTTGAGCAGCACTCGGCCGACGACCGAGACCGTCGCGCCCGTCTCGGTGTCCGGCGCCAGGTCAGGGAACTCGGCCCGCACCTCGGCCAGGGTGTGGGTGCGCGGCGCGGTCGCGGGGTAGGGGTCGATGCCCCGCTCCCGGAGCAGGTCGACCTTGCGGCGACGCACCCGGATCTGCTGCGGCAGGTGCTCGGCCGACACCGCCTCGGCGACGACGTCGCGCGGAGGCACCACCAGCGAGAGCACCGCCGCGGCGTGCTCGGCGCCCGCCCGGTCGAACCCGGCGTCGTCGCCGCGCGACCGGCCGCAGGTCCGGCAGGGTCAGGAAGCCCTCCGCCGACCCGGCGGCGGCGCCGACCCGCGGCAGGTCGGAGGCGTGCTCGAAGCCGAGGTAGCGCGGCCGCCAGTCGGGCAGGTACTTCGCGTTGGAGCGGTAGAGCGACTCGAGCTGCCAGTTCCGGCTGGCGAGCAGCAACCCGCGGCGCCAGAGCCGCGCGACCGGCCCGGCCCCGATCTCGGCGCCGCGCTCGAACGCCTCGCGGAACATCGCGAAGTTCAGGGAGACCGGGCCGACGCCGAGCGTGGACGCCTGGGCCGCCAGGCTCGCGACCATCAGTTCGACGAGACCGTTGTCGGCACTCGGGTCCCGTCGCATCAGGTCCAGCGACAGCCCCGTCCGTCCCCACGGGACGAAGCTGAGGAAGCCGCGCAGCCGGCCCTCGGCGTCGTGCGCCTCGACCAGCACGCACGCGCCGTCCAGCGGGTCCGCGAGGCGGCCGAGCGCCATCGAGAAGCCGCGCTCGTCGCCGCCGTCCCCACGCCAGTGGCTCGCGGCCTCGTCGAGCGCAGCGAAGTCGGCGTCGCTCAGCGTCGCGTGCCGTACGACGGAGGTGGTGTAGCCACGGCGCCGCAGGCGGGTGACCGACTGGCGCACCGGCTTCATGCCCGGGCCGTTGAGGGTGAAGGTGCGCGTGTCGATGACGGCCTCGTCGCCGATCTCGAGCATCGTGAGGCCGGCGTCGGCGAACGCGTGCGCCCCGGCAGGGCCGGCGCCGATCGCCGCGAGCGACCAGCCGTGGGAGCGGGCGTCGTCCCGCCACCGCTCGATCGCCGCGGCCCAGCGGTCAGGGTCACCGACCGGATTGCCGCTGGCCAGGCTGACCGAGCCGATCACCCGGTAGGAGACGCCGGCCCGGGCGGTCGTCGCGGAGTCCGTGTCCCAGACGACCGACTTGTCCCGCCGGGTCGCGAAGTAGCCCAGGGAGTCGAGGTCACCGAAGTCCCGGAGCAATGTCCGCACCTGCGCCTCGTCGGCGACCTCGAGCGTCCGGGTGTCCTTGGGCGCGCGGAAGAGGAGCACCGCGGCAGTGAGCACGACGGCGGCACCGGCGAGGTCGACCACGATCCGCACCGCCCACGGGACGTGGACGCCGTGGTGGGGGTCGATCCGTCCGACGTCGGCGAGGATCGTGCCCCAGACGTACGCCGCCGAGCTGTCGAGCCCGGGCGACGTGCCGAGGGCGCTGATCAACGCGGCACCGCCGAGGAGCACCGCCGCGCCGCCCAGCACGAGCACGGCCGCGGCGACGCCGACGTTGACGGCCACGTGCCTGGCGACGAACGCCGGCCGGGCGCGCACGATGAGGACGAGAGCGGCCGCACCGAGGACCAGGCCGATCGACGCCAGGACGACGTGCTCTCCCGAGATGATCGTCGCCACCCGCCCGAGCTCCGGTACGACGAGCCACCACACGATCACGATCCACCACGCCGCGCGCAGCCTTCGCCGCACGGCCACGCCCACGACGAACAGCACGGCGGCGTACACGAGGCTGGGCACGACCGGGATCGTGAGCAGGGACAGCGGGTCGTCCGGCGCAAGGAAGAAGTCGCGCCAGGCGGGTACGACCGCGACCACGGCGACGAACGTCGCGGCCAGGAAGAGTGCTCTTGCGATCCGGTCCGGCCAGCGCTCGGCGGTCGACTCGGACCCAGTCGGCTTTGCCTCGGTCGTACGACGAGTTCGGCACGCACTGCGGCGGCCGGCGTGACGTCGTCGAGCTCAGTGAGTATGGACATGGTGGTGCTCCTCAGAGGTGTCGCGATCGGTTGGGTTGCGGTTGCGGGCCGCGAGGAAGGTCAGGCACAGGACCCAGGCGCTGATGCACACGATGTGGGCGCGTTGACTCAGTCCAGGGGCCCAGGCGGGGTCCCCGGTGGAGTTGAAGTACGCGAAGAGCGCACTGCTGACGACGCCGCCCAGCCAGAAGACCCATGCGGCGACGCGGCGGAACCAGGTCGGGCCGGAGCGCCGGGTCGCGAACCAGGCGGCCGCGACACCGACGTACAACGCGGCGTCGGAGGCGATGCTGCTGCTGTCGTGGACGCACCTGCGCCTGCGAACCGCGCACACGACGTCGGGTCCGCAGGGCGGGGGGACGAGCGCCGCCGCGGTCGCGCCGAGCGCGAACACGATGGTCGCCCACACGGTGACCTCGCGCCACGGTCCGCGCGGAAGTGCCGCCCGCACCCAGGGGAGCAGGGCAACGACGAGGACTGCGCACACGACATCGGTGGTCCGCAGGAGCATCGCGTGCGGCTCGCCCGAGGCCTCGAGACGGCTGACGATGTCGTCCATCCCGACGAACCCGCGCCGCGTCCAGTCCAGCAGGAAGTTGGAGTAGAGGAGTGCCGCGACTGCGCCGCAGGCGAGCAGCGCGGCGGAGCCGAGGTCGGCCGGCCGCCTCATGACCGGTCCTCCGCTGCCCAGGCTCGTGCGCTCGGGGTCGACAGGACGAGGAGCACCAGCACGCTGGCGCCCAGGCTGGGCAGGGAGCCCAGCCCGACCGGATGGCCGGTGCGGCCCATGCTCGCGACGAACGCAGCGAGGGCGGTGACCGCGCAGACCGACATCAGGCCGATCCGCGCCGAGTTGCGACCAGCGAGGACGGCGAGCGCCAGGGCCGCGTCGACGAAGGCCGCCACGGCCAGCCCCGCCGCGAGCACCACCGTGACCTGGGCCAGGTCGTCCCTGGAGAGTCCGAAGTCCGCGAAGAAGGTCGTGTGGCCCGGCGCCGCGAACAGCACGACGAACAGGGCGGCGTATGCCACGGCCCGAACGAGGGCGATCGTCGCACCGGCGACCGTGGTCGTCGGGCGGAACGAGCGGGGCTGCGCCGGCTCCGGCGCCGGGCTCGGTGTGGGGACGGCTCGCAGGTCGAGCACCGGCAGGTCGCCGTCGGTGCGGATGCGGTCCCCGCCGCCGTTGCGGGTGTGGTAGCCGGACGAGAACTGCTCGAGCACGTGGACCCCCGCCCGCGGCTCCGCCGTCGTCACCGACGCCACGACGAAGTCCCGCTCGACGTCGATGTCCTCCTCGATCTTGTGGGTGACCTGCAGCGTGAAGAGCGAGAGGCCGACGCTGCGGTCGTACGTCGCGGCGGCCAGCCAGTCGACGGCGAAGCCACCCGGCAGCAGCCAGCCTTCGGGGCAGCGCCAGAAGCGCACGTGGTGGCGACGTGCCGGCGTGCCGGCGACCTGGCGCTCGTAGGCGAAGTCCTGGCGCCTGTCGAAGAGGTGCAACGGGCTCACCGGTGCGGAGGGATAGCTCCGACGGCGCAGCGTGCTCCGCACGATGGCCAGCCCGCTGCGCAGGTCGAGCCGGTCCGCGCGCGTCCACCGCGCAGCCGTCATCGCCGCATGCAGCTGGGCCTCCGTCCCGCGCAGCGCGACGTTCACGGGGTCGCCCAGCAGGCCGTCGCTGGTGCGCGTGCGGCCGATGAAGTAGTCGGGGAGGTAGAGGCGGGTCAGGATCCGGTGCAGGCGCGGCAGGAGGAGGTAGGTGAAGTAGACCCAGAACACCACCAGCAGCAGGGCCGGCCAGCCCGGCCGGACACCGTCGCGGAGCAGAGCGATCGCGTACCAGACGGCGAGGAGCCCCGAGAGCGCGAAGAAACCGGCATCGAGCCGGTCCGCTAGCGTCGACGCGTGCTGCCCGGGCTGCTCACCGCGTTCGCGGCCGCCCTCTGCTACGGCGTGGGGTCGGTGCTGCAGGCGATCGCTGCGCGGCGCGCCCATCGCGTCGAGGGCCTGGACGTGCGGTTCCTCGCCAAGCTGCTCGGGTCGTGGCTGTACGTCGTCGGCCTGGGGCTCGACGTCGTGGGCTTCGGCCTGTCGCTGGTCGCCGTTCGCTCGCTGCCCCTCTTCGTCGTGCAGGCCGTGGTGGCCAGCTTCCTCGCCATCACGGCAGTGCTCGGCGCCGTCTTCCTCCGCATGCCGCTCGACCGCAAGGACCGGATCGCCGTGGCGGTCGTGATCCTCGGTCTGGTCCTGGTCGCCGCGTCCGCCACCGAGGACCGGTCGGTCGAGGTCAGCAGCGCCGAGACTCGCGGCGTCCTCCTCATCGCGGTCCTGCTGGCCCTGGCGGCCCTGCCCGCCGCCCGGCTGTCGGGCGTCCGCAGCGCAGCGGTGCTCGGGACTCGTCGCCGGGCTCGGCTACGGCGCCACGGCCGTTGCCGCCCGCATGCTGCCCGACGACCTGTCGGTCGAGACCCTGCTGCGCAGTCCCGCGACCTGGGCTCTGGGTCTGGCCGGCGTCGTTGCGGTGCTCACCTACTCCATCGCCCTCCAGCGCGGATCGGTCATGCAGGCCACCGCTCCGGTCGTCGTGGGCGAGACGGTGGGGCCCGCCCTCGTCGGCGTGCTGTTGCTGGGTGACCAGCCGCGACCGGGCTGGGGCTGGGTGGGTGCGGTGGGCTTCGCCCTCGCCGTGGCCGGTGCCGTCGGGCTGGCCAACCACGCTGAGGTCGACGATTGACCAGTGGTGTGTGTGCCTCATCGGGTCGCCGTCAGGCCTGCGAGGATCATCGCCGGGAAGATGAGACGACCGCGGTCGAGCGAGCTGACGGACATGATGGCTGCTCCGCCCCGTCAGGCGACCACGAACGACGCGGCGGTCGGCCGCGCGGACCGCTTGGTGGCGTGGGCTACGTGGGCGGGGGCCGTCAGCAACGTGCAGACGACGGCGAGGGTGAGGGCGACAAACCCGACCGCGGCGCAGTACGGCGGTGTGCGACGCGGGCGTGGCGGCTGGGTGTCCATGCGGATTTCCTCTGCTCGGGCGCTCGCTGGTGGAGCGCTCCAGAGGAAGTTCTACGGTCTCGGGAGGGGTCGGCACCCCCTGCGAAATGTGCAGTCCTGCCCAACCTGACAGACCTGTGGATTTCTCCCAGGGCTTGGCGACACGTGGTCAGGCGGGATCGGTACCGAAGCCGATCGGGTCGCCGCGGACCAGCTCGGTGAGCTGGTGACGCGAGCTGACCTGCGCCTTCCGGTAGATGTTGGAGAGGTGATAGCTCACGGTGCTCTGGCTGACGAACAGGTCCCGGGCGATCTGCGCGTAGCTCAACCCGGAGGCGAGGAGACTGAGCACGTCCTGCTCGCGCTCCGTCAGCCCGAGGTGCAGCAGGACCCCCTTCGGTCGAGGCTGCGAAGCCTGGTGGGCGGTGCCCACCCGGTCGGCGTACCCCTCGGCGCCAAGGCGCGTGTAGAGGTCGAGCGCCTGGCCGCGGCACTGGTCGGCCACGGCCGGCTCGCCGCCTGCAAGTGCGACGCGCGCGTGGTCGGTCAGCATGTGCGCCCGGTAGAACGGCAGGTCGTTGGTGCTGTCACTCGTGGCCGCGGCGAGGTGGTCGAGGGCGAGGTGGCCGTGACCGCGCTGCTCCGCGACCAGGCCCCGGACCCACTGCGCCATGGCGGGGATCCACGGCGCACCGCTCGAGGCGGTCGTCGTCATCAGCAGCACGAGAGCCTCGGCGTCCTCGAGCTCCTCGGCCCAGCAGGCGGCGAGGGCAGCGTGCGCCAGCCAGACGGGGTTGGTGGACTCCCCGCCGCTCGCCAGGGCGGGCACGCGGTGGCGCATGCCGTCGTACTCCGAGGAACGGGCGGCTGAGCTCGGGTCGGCGTGCCGCCGGGCAACACGCGCGACCTGGAGGTGTTCGACGCACTCGATCCATGGGTTCGGCGCCAGGAGGCCCTCGGCACGGGCGATGAGCTCATCCGCCGCGGCCAGCGAGCCGGCGCCGATCTCGATGAGCGGTGCGAGAGCCACGGCGACCGGGGACAGTGACGGCCCGAGCTCCTGCGCGAGCCGGAGGTGCACGGCCGCGCGGCCCCAGTCGCCGTTCAGCCAGTACGACAGGCCGAGCAGCGCCTGGTGGTGCGGAGCGGCGGCCTCCATGCCGCCCTCGTCGACCATGCTCAGGACGTGGTCGAGGTCGCCGATGGCGCCGCGGACCAGGCCGAGGGTGGCCCGCAGGTCGCCGCGCCACGAGAGGCGGAAGCGGTCCTGCCACGGCACCGAGACCGGATTGTCCTGGAGGTCCGCGAGCTGGTCCAGCAGTTCCTGGGTCGGTCGCGTGCGGAGCGCGACCAGCCCGTTGGCTGCCAGTCGCCAACCCTGCAGGGCGTTGTCGACGGTGTCCATGGCGGCGGCGCGGGCGAGGCCGCGGGCCACTAGCTCGGTCGGCTCGCCTGCCTGGATGCGGGCCCAGGCCAGGAGCACCTCGATGCGGTATTGAGTGGCGGGCTCGGCGTGGCCCTGGGACTCGTCGGCGGAGAGCTGCTTGGTGAACCAGTAGATCGCCTGGTGGTTGTCGTCCTCGAACGTCGCCAAGGCGCCGAGGACCAGGTCCCGGCGGGCCAGGTCCCGCGCATCCTCCACCTCCGCCGCGACGGCGCGCACCGCGGCCGTGTCCTGCGCGAGGACGCTCTCGTAGAGCGACTCCAGCCAGCGGCGCTCCCGGTCGACGGTGTCGCTGCTCAGCCAGCTTGCCGAGCGCAGGCAACGCGCGGCGGCGCGGTGCAGGCGGAACTCGTGGAGGTCGGCTGCCCACGCGTCGAGCTCGGTCGCGAGGGTGTCATCGTACTGCTCGACTGAGGCGATCCGATGGGTGAGGACCTCGTCCCGGTCGCTCACCAGGGTGGCCGCCCGGGCGTGCAGGCGGCGTCGCTCCGCGAGTGGCGTCTGGTCGTAGACAACGGCGCGCAGCATTGGCTGCGCCAGGCGCACGGCGGTGCCGGCGTCGAGATCGCGCTTTCGCAGCAGGCCGTCGTCGATCAGCGGCTGAGCGACGTCACCGGGGTGCGGTGTCCCGGCGAGCTGGCCGACGTCGATGAGCGAACTCCAGTCGCGGCCCAGCACGGCGGTCGCCCGCAGCAGCGCGAGGGCGTCGCCCGGCACGCGTGCGAGCCGGACGCGGACGCGCTCGCTGAACGCGCGGGGCGCCGGCAGCAGCCGCAGCCGGAGGAGCTCGGCGGCGTCATACTCGGCGAGCATCGCGGTGAGGTAGGAGGGGTTCCCGTCGGTGTGTTCCCACAGGTCGCGCACGGTTGACTCCGCGAGCTCGGGCTGGAGCTCGTGGACGAGCTTGATTGCCTGCTGGAAGTCGAGGCCGGTCAGGGGAAGCCGATTGACATGTCCGCGCACGGCCGCCCAACGCTGCCACCCGGGGAGAAGGTCGACGGCAAGCGGCCGGCTGGAGAGGGCTACCAGCACGCGGTCGCCGTGTGCGCGCTGGAGCACCCAGACCAGCGCCTCGATCGACTCGGTGTCGGCCCACTGCAGGTCGTCGAGCCGCAGCAGCAAGGGGTTCTCCGACCTCTCGTCGAGCAGCTCGTTGATCAGCTGCGCGCCGACGTACGGAGCGGTCGGGCCGCCCGGCTGGTGCCGGACCCCCCACTGCTCGAGCACGCCGAACGGGTAGTCGGACGTGCTCTCGAACGCGCCAGCCTCGAGCGTGGTGAAGCCGGTCGCGCGCAGGCTCAACTCGTCGAGCGCCGACGACTTGCCGGTGCCCGGATCTCCCTCCACCAGGAACACGGTCGGGGTACCGGCAGCGGCAGAGTGGATGGCCCTGTCGATGGTCCCGAGCTGCTCCAGCTGCCAGTGCAGCATGCTTCAGTTTGCCACGGTGAGTCGTGACGGCGACACCTCACGTGCAACAAGCTGAGAAGGACACGGGCGGGCACCTTCCCTTCGAGACGGCGTCCGAGTCCCCCGATCGGGCACATTGACGTCCGCCGCGGACGACCGCGTGCACGAGTCGAGGCCGTCGAGGTCTGGCATCTGGTCTGGCATCTGGTAGTCGACGCCCGCGACGTCGGGCCGCTCCTCCCGGATGAGCGCCAGCCCTTCGCGACCGGTGCCGCCCTCGCCGGCGACGATGAGGTAGCCGCTCTGCTGCAGGCCGCGGTCAGCCCGTCTCGGAGGAACTCGTGGTCGTCAACCACGGCGACGCGTGAGAGAGGGCTGGTCGTCGCTCGTCCTGCTCCTGCCTCCCGGAGCCGGGCGCCTTGTGATTGCTCCACGTGGACGCCTCCCGTTGTACCGGTAGCAGCGTAGCGATCTCCGGGCCCGTCCTCCGATCGGAGGACAAGGGGCATGCACCTGTCCAGAACTCACAGGTGCCTCCCACGTCAGAACTGCGGACTTCGCAGGGGGTGCTGGGCCGCAAGGGCGGATAGACATCTGCCGTCGGTACAGAAGTCCGGCTCAGCCAACTCGTAGAAACGAAAGAGGAACCACCATGTTCACCAAGAAGTTCGGTGCTGTCGCCCTGCTCGCCGTCCTGCCGCTCGCCGCGATCGGCGTCACGGCGGGCGTCGCCGAGGCCACGAGCGCGCCGCAGGCGAAGATCTCCGCGAAGGTGTCCGACGTGACGCCCGCGTCCGGCAAGGCGTTCACCGTCTCCGGCACGTTCACCGAGAGCGGCAAGGCGGCCGCGGGCCAGGTCGTCAAGGTCCGGGCCCAGCAGGCGAACGGCACCTGGAAGACCCTGACCGGCGCGAAGGAGCGCACCACCACCAAGGGTGCCTATGACCTCGAAGTCATCCTGAACGCCAGGGGCCAGCGCGACCTGCGGGTCGTCGGAGTCGGCACCGGCGCTCAGCCGAACGCCATCCACCCGCTCACCGTGACGGTCCACTGACGTCGTGCAGACCGCACGTCGGGAGGGTCTCCGCCGTCCAGCGGTCGGGGCCCTCCCCGCGTGCCCGGATTGAGGGAGCTCGTCAATGAACGCCACCTTTGCCAGCAGCCGGGTCACCGAAAGAGCCGCCGGCCTCGTGCTGAAGCGACTCGTCCTCGCCTTCGGCGCGACGTACGTCGGCATGGTCTGCGTGACCAACCTGGCCAACTTCGCCAACGCCGTCCTGGGGACGGAAGGGAAGTTCCTGAACTCGGAGAACGCCGACTACATCGCGTCCATCGTGAAGGTCTACTCGATGCCGGGCTGGTTCGACGATCTCGCCGTGCTTGGCGCGGCCACGATCGAGGGCATCGGTGCCCTGCTGTTCGTCCGCGCGCTGCTCCGCTATCGCGGTGGCGACACCGGCGTCTCCGAGGCCTACCAGGCTCTTGCGTGGAACATCGCGGTCTGGTTCGCGTTCATCGCCGGCACCGAGTTCTTCATCGCCTACCCGTCTGAGAGCCCGTTCCGAGAGCTGCTCGGGCTCGGGTTCCTGATGACGCTGGTCATCACGCTCGTGCCCGACTCGCCGGGTCGAGGAGAGATTCGATGAATGGATTGATGAGTGACGACCTCCTTGAGGCGAACTGCTGAGGACGATGGCTACGGGACCATCGCGCGGGCGCGAGCGTGTCCTTCCCCCGACCCCTGGCGATCCCCGACGAGGACCACACGCTCCCGGCGTAGCCCACGCCGCCGCCCACAGGTCGTCGGGCCGCGAGACGGTGCAGCGAGACCTCGTGAAGGTACGACGCCCAGGCAATCGATCTCCAGCGCCGGCTCGTCGTCGTACCGCTCGACCGCGGCGATCCGGTTCGAGCTCGTCGTCGGTCCGCGGCACGATCCCGGCAGCAGCTGTGTGGAGGACTCGTCGTCGTGCTCGGCCAGCACGGCCGTGAAGTAGGACGGGTTCCGGGCAGGCTGTACGGGCATCACCCGGTCCGGTCCGGCCGACCAGCCCTGCGAGGTGGAGTGGACCGTCGACGGGAGCGGCCGGCTGGCGACCCGGCGAGGAGCCGGTCGCCCGACGCGCGCTGCAGTTCCCAGGTGAGTGCCTCGACCAACTCCCAGCCGGCGTCACCATCCCCCATCCACGGTACCCCGCTGCTCGAGGACCCGAACGGGTGCTCGACCGCAGTCTTGAAGCCGCCTGCGTCGAGCACCGCGAGGCCCGTGGCCCGGTCGGTCAGGTCGTCGAGGAACGAGATCCTGCCGCCAGAACAGCAGCATGCGCCGTGTCCATGGCGTCGGGATGGCTGACCTCACCCGCATCCGACGACGGGGTCCCCCGATCGGGGGACCCGGTCTCCTCCGTGACGTCCACCGGTTGGCGGACTGCGCAGCTCCCCGGCCGGCGGCAGATTGGGGCATCGGGACGGATGGCCCGCCCCGGAGAACAAGAGGAGAAACACCATGCACACCGACGAGACCCCGTTCCACCCGCACGGCGACGACCGCCCCGGAACCAGCAACCCGCAGGGCACCTACCCCGCCCCCGCAGGCCGCCGCGACCGCAGTCGGGCAGCCCTCTACACCTCGATCGGCGCCGCCGCTCTGGCGATTGTCGGCATCGTCGCGGCGCTGGTCGTCGGGCTCAGCGGCGGCACCGCCCACGCGGACCACGCCGCGGCGCCTGCGCCGCACCACGCGAGCCAGGACCCGGCCAACGTGCCCGCGAACACTCCGGCCCCAGAACCGACACCTGCCCCTGCCCCCGCCCCCGCCCCGGCCCCGACCCCGGCCCCGGTGCCGCCCAATACGCCACCGTCGTCGGCGATCCAGCAGGTGCAGCGGCAGCTGGCCCAGCTGAACTACTACGAGGGGCCGATCTCGGGTTACCCCAACGCCCAGTACATTCAGGCGATCCAGTACCTGCAGCGCGATGCCCAGCTGCCGCAGTCCGGTCAGCTCACGCCGGCGACCCGACAGGCACTCCAGTACATGCTGGTGCATGGGAACAACCAGATGGCCGGATGACCGGCACCTCGAGCACCACGCGGGTGCCGTGCGGGTGGACGGGCAGGATGCTGACCCGTCCACCCGCCGCTTCGATGCGGATCCTGCGCGACGCGAGGCCGAGGTGGCCCGCACGCAGACGGGCACGCACGTTCACGTCGGCCATGCCGATCCCGTCGTCCTCGACCGTGAGCAAGGCCCGCTCGTCCCGCAGCCGGAGTGCGACGACGGCTGTGGTCGCGCTGGCGTGCCGCACGACGTTCGACAACAGCTCGCTCACAGACGTGAGCAGCAGCTCGTCGACCGGCGTCCGGAGGTCGTCGGGCCAGCCCTCGGCCACGAGACCTACCTGCAACCGACCCCGCGCCTCGGTGGTCGCCACGACATCGCGCAGGGCTGTGGCCAGCCCGGCTTCGTGCACCACCGCCGGGTGCAGCTGGGCCAGCGTCGACCGCAGCAGCCGGCCGGCCTCGGTCAGGGCATGGTCGACACGCGCCGCGCCCGGGCCGGTGACGTCCTCCAGGTCCTGTCGCGCGGCAAGGACGTACTGCAGTGCACCGTCGTGCAACGACTCGGCCAACTGTGTGCGCTCACGTTCCTCCACGTCCACCAGCTCCTGCAGCAGCCCCGACCTCTCGTCGACCAGCCGGGCGATCGTCAGCACCCGCGAGCGTTGGAGGCGGGACAGCAGGACGCATCCGATGCCGACGGCGGCGAGCAGACCGGCGCACAGCAGCACCGGTGACCACGGCTCGGTGTCGGCGTCGCGGGTCGCGGCGCTGACCAGGAGGTACACCAGGACTGCGGGCGGCACGGTCACGGCGGAGGCCCAGGGATCCAGCTGGGCCGCGGCGATGACGGGCACCAGGAAGAAGCCGCTCACGAGCAGGTACGCCGTCCAGGGCTGACCCGCCGCCATGTCCGCCAGCAGGGCCAGGGTCCCGGTCACGAGCACGTCGACGAACATCGACGCCCACACCACGGGGATCAGCCGCGGCCCGCCCGCGCGGACCACCCCGCCGACGAGCGCGGCCCAGACGGCGTAGCAGCCGACGACCGTCCAGCACAGCGGACCGTTCCCCGAGGGCGGCTGACAGACCAGGACGAAGGCGAAGAAGGCCACCAGGACCAGGCGGAGCGCACGTTGCACGCGGGCGCCCCGGTAGAAGTGGTCGACCAGCGCGTCGGCGACCTCATGGTTGCCGGCGGCCGGGACCGGCACGGGGTGCAGCCGGACGGGCTTCACTCCACCAGCCCGCGCCGCATGCCCTCGGCCACTGCCGCTGCGCGGTCCGAGACCCCCAGCTTCTGGTACAGCCGCTGTGCGTGAGTCTTGACCGTGCTGGCCCCCAGGAAGAGCTCGTCGGCCAGAGTCGGGATCGACAGGCCGTGGGAGAAGCCCGAGAGCACCTCGAGCTCACGTGTGCTGAGGACCGTGGTCGGCACCCGGGCGTTCTCGCGGATATGCCGGGCCAGGCCGGCCGCCAGATCCGCCGGGACCACGGTCTCGCCGCGGCTGACCCGGCGTACCGCGTCGACGACCTCGGAACGCTTGGCACCCTTGGACAGGAAGCCGCAGGCCCCCTCCTCGAGGGCACGGAACACGACGGCACCGTCGGCGACGGCCGACAGCAGGAGGATGCGGCTGTCGAGTCCGTCCCGAACGACGGCGTGGACGACGTCGAGCCCGTCCAGGTCGGGCATCTGGTAGTCCACGACTGCGACGTCGGGCTGCTCAAGGCGGATCAGGTCCAGCGCCTCGCGACCGGTCGCGGCCTCGCCGACCACCTGGAGGTAGCCGCTCTGGGCGAGCCCACGGACCAGGCCGTCACGGAAGAACTCGTGGTCGTCGACGACCACGACCCGCGCGAGGCGACCGGTCGTCGGCCTGCCCGTCGCTGTGCCCGATGCCAGAATTTCGCTGGTGTGCATGATCCGAGGCTAGGGGCGGGCCGGGTTCGGCGCCCTGTGAGAAATGTGCAGGTTGCCTGCCAGCCGGGACTGGTGATTTCGCGGGGGGTGCCCGGCCCGCGCGGCCGACTAGACATATCGCCATGTTCCATCACCCAGACCTTCACGGGCCACCAGAAGCCCGCGCACGCAGAGCACCGGCTCCCGGCTGGTGATGACCGCGATGATCCTCGCGGTCTCCATGACCTTCATCGACCAGACGATCGTCGCCATCGCCTCGCCGACCATCCAGCGCGACCTGCACCTGACCGCGGCCAGGGCCAATGGGTGATCAACGCCTACCTGGTCGCGCTGGCGGCGACGTTCGCGCTCGGCGGGCGGCTGGCCGACGTCTGGGGACGCCGCCGGATGCTGCTGGTCGGCGTCGTCGGGTTCGCCGCGACGTCCGCGCTCTGCGGTGCCACTCCCGACGGCGGCTGGGCCGAGTCGTGGCTGATCGCGGCCCGCGCGGGCCAGGGCGTGTTCGCGGCGCTGCTGATGCCCGCGGCGATCGCCATCGTCTACTCGAGCGCGCCGCCCGCGAAGCGCGGACGCTCGCATGGCGATGTTCTTCGGGCTGACCGGCGCCTTCACCGCTCTGGGCCCGATCCTGGGCGACTACCTCCTCGACTACTCCTGGCGCGCGATCTTCTGGGTCAACCTCCCGGTCGCCGCGGCCGCCGTCATCGTCGTGCTGGCCGCCCGGATCCCCGAGACCCGCCGCCCGGCGCGCATCGACTGGCGCGGAGCCGTCCTGGTCGCCGCCGGCATGGCGCTGAGCGTCCTCGGGTTCTCGCAGTCCGCCACCTGGGGCTGGGACAGCTCCCGGACCTGGTCCTGCCTGGTCCTGGGCGGCGCCGTCTCCTGGCCGTCTTCGTCGTCGTCGAGCTGCGGACCGCCGAGCCGCTGGTCCGGCTGAGCATCTTCCGGGCACGCGGCTTCCGGGTCGACTCGGGCGTGCTGTTCCTCGCGATGATCGGCTTCGTCCCGGTCAGCTACTTCCTGAGCATGTACGCGCAACATCTCGCTCGGCATGGACGCCACCGATGCCACCCACCTGCTGCTCATGTTCTTCGTCGGCTACTTCGTCGCCGCCCAGCTCGGCGGCCGGATCTTTGACACCCGGGGCGCGAAGCCGACGATTCTGCTCGGCTGCGCCATCGCGGCGGCCGGGTTCGCGTGGTGGGCCACCCAGGTCACCCACCTCGACGCCTCCGCGCAGCGCCTCCCGCTGCTCGTCGCGGGCGCCGGCATCGGCCTGCTGCTCGGCCCGTCCAGCTCGGACGCCGTCAGCCGGGCGCACGACGCGTCGTACGGCGAGGTCACCGGCGTCAACCAGACCGTGCGGAACTACGGCTCCGCCCTCGGGTTCGCCGTCCTCGGCACGGTCCTCGCCCACGTCTTCACCAGCCGGTTCACCCAGTCGCTGGTCGACCTCGGCACCCCGACGGGGCACCGCCGAACAGCTCGCCGTCGCACGCCTCCAGCGGCGCCGGCGCGGCGTCCGGGTCGCTGTCCGGGCTGCCGGCGACGCATGCGAGCGGCCGTGGAGCACGCCGCCGCGCACGACTTCGCGGTCGGCATGCAGGCCGTGCTCATCGGCATGGCAGCCGCCCTCGCCCTGGCCTTCCTCGTCGCGCTGCTGCACCCCGGTGACCGTCCGGCCCAGGACAGCCGACCTCGTCGACGACACGACCCGGCTCGCGACCGACGACCGCCGACCACCACACCACAACCCCATCAAGGAGGACATCTCCCATGAAGTCACGTCTCGATCCAAGCTCGCGTCGTTGCCGCTGCTCGCGCGTCATCGCCGCGATGGCGGCGCCCGGCCGCAGCGCCGCGCACCGACACGCCGCACCCTCGCCCTCGATCAGGCAGATCCCGGTCGGCAACAACCCCTACCAGGTCGCCGTCTCGCGCAAGCTCCACAGGGCGTTCGTCGTAAACCGCGGCAGCGTCTCTGTCGTGCGGGCTCGGCTCCCGGCGCACCGTGGCCACCATCCCCACCGGGCACGGTGACCCGCAGGTCACCATCGCCCTGGCCAACGGCGGCCGGCGGGCGTACGTCGGTGCCCCGGACAGCCCGTACCTGAGCGTCGTCGACACGCAGCACCGCAAGGTCGCCGACAACAACGTGCTCGTCGGCAACGGCACCGTGGCCATTGCCACCGCCCGCACAGCGGCGGGGCCGCGCGCGTATCTCGCGCAGCTCCAGTACTCGCGGCTGGGCGTGCTCGACACCCGCACCCGGCAGATCACCGACTACCTCGCGCTCCCCCATGGACCGCAGTCGGTGACCACCGCCGCCCGGTGGCCGGACGGTCTGGGTCGGGAGCTCGAACAGCGGCGCGATCTGGGTCGTCCGTACGTCCGACAACAAGATCCTGCGCACGGTTCGGGTGGGGCGAGGCGGGCCGGTCAACTCGGTCGCCTTCGCCCGACACGGCACCCGCGCCTGGGTCAGCGGCCTGGGCGGCGTCTCGGTCGTCAACGTCCGGTCGCGGCACGGTCCTGAAGTTCTTCCCGGCACCCCGGCTCTTCCCCCGCTCCCAGGACCTGAACCTCGGACCGCTGGCGCTCAACCGCGCCGGGACCCGGGCGTACATCGTGAACTCGACCTTCCCCGACGCACCGGCCCGCGGCTCCCTACGCGTCATCGACACCCGTGGATACGGCATCGGCGCGAGCGTTGGGACCGGGACCGAACCGGTGGGTGTCGCGGCCGGACCCCACGGCACTGTCTACGTCGCCAACTACGGGTCCCGCACCGTCAGCGCCGTCAGGTTCCCGTAGCGCACGCGGGTGCGGCGTACTGCGCGGACCACGTGCCCACAAGATTGCGCATACAGAAGCGGCCTTCACAGTCATCTGTGAGGGCCGCTTCTGCTTGGTGGGGCAGGGGGCAAGCGGCAGATCTGCGCCCGGCGCTACACCTAGATGTGATGTCCAGCCGCGCCGTCCAGCGTGGTGATGGGTGAACGTTTCCCTATGGCCGAGTGGGCTCCGTGGACTCTTCTATGTTTGTCAAGCGACCTGCGGACGGTATCGGGCTCGGCGTGAAGTCTCGCAGGTTTCGGTAGAGCTGGCGGGCGAGGTAGCGCTTGAGGCAGCGTCGGATCTCTTTGGTCGTGCGTCCCTCCGCTCGGCGTCGTTCCACGTAGGCCCGGGTGTCGGGGTCGTGGGTCATGCGGGTGATGACGGCCATGTGCAGGGCGCGGTTGAGTCGTCTGTCGCCGCCGCGGTTGAGTCGGTGTCGGATGGTGTTTCCCGAGGAGGCGGGGATCGGACTGACTCCCGCTAAGGCGGCGAACGCGGCTTCGTATCGCACCCGGCCGGCGTGAGACCAAGCGGCGTACAGGACCGCGACAGTAACCGGGCCGATGCCGAGTTGGGCGCGTAGATGAAGCTGTTGCCCTCGCTGTGGTTGGGGCCGGGGTAGGTCAGCTGCAGGCTGTGGTCGCCGGCCTCGATGGTCAGGGTGTCGTCGAACACTTCGGTCGGCAGTGGCCGATCAGGGTCGTTCAGCAGCTCCAGCCGGTGGGCTGCTGCGCGGTGGGCGTAGCGCGTCGCGGTCTCGGGGTAGATGGACATGGCGCCGCAGTGGTCGGAGTGGTGATGGCTGTAGACCACGTGGGTGATGGGCTTCGTGGTCACCCGGTCGATGGCGCGCAGGATGTTGTGTCCGAGGGTGGGCGGCGCGTCGACTGCAATGACCCCTTCGTCGGTCACCACGAACATGGTCTGGTAGCTGCCGTCGCCGAGCCAGAAGATGCCGTCGGCAAGCTCGTCGAGGACGTATCCGGCCTCCGGGACCTCGGGGCCTTTCGCGGCTTCGGGCACCGGCGCAGTGGGTCGGCTTCGGCGCTGCTGGGCATCGAGGGAGAAGACGGGTACGGCGGGTGCCGCATCGTGCTCAGTGATGGTCGACATGTGTCCTCCAGGTGGATGTGGGTTCTTCTCGGTCCGCTCGCAGGTCTGCTGAACGGGGATCGGTGTCAGGCAGCATCAGTTGCAAGCCCCGTGCCCCGCGTGTCGTGCGCGCACTGCCTGGGGTCGGCGCGAACGAAGGTGATCGGGGCCGAGGTGATCGCGAGGAGGCGTCCGAGGGTTGAACTGGACGGAGTGCGGCGGAATCGGTGTCCGGGAGTGGTGAGAACCAGCAGGGCTGCCGATGGGGACTCTCGCCTCAGGAGGGGTTCTTCCTGGCTGTCGTATATCTGTCGGACGTCGATCTCGTCGAAGGCTCGCGCGTACGTCTGCACGTTCGCTGACGTTGTGGGTGCCTCCGCGCCGGGCGAGTCCACGAGGCCGGGATGAGCCGAGCGGCGTGCCAGCACCGTGACCCCGATCCCGCGACGTTGCGCCGCCGTGAAGGCGGCATCCAGGACTGGTGTGGCCGATCGGGCGTCGTGGCCGGACGGTAGTGCGGTGACTACCCGGCCCGCGGCAGGACCGGGGAGTGGGAGTCGGTTGGAGCCCACCAGGGTGACGGGGCAGTGGGATCGGGCGATGACGTGCCGCGTTACTGATCGGCGTCGCGGTCGTGTTGGGTTGCTGTCTTCGCGGCGGCCCAGCACGACCAAGCAGGCGTGCTTGCCTTCGTCGCTGATGAGGCGGGCTGGGTCCCCGGTGCGGAGCAGGGTGTTGACCATGACGCCGGGAGCGACCTGGTGTGCTTGCTCCGTGGCGGTCTCGAAGACGTTCCGGGCGTCGTCGAGGACGCCGCAGGTGTCGATCACTGGGTAGACCTCTGAGAGCGGGACCCAGAAGTAGGGCCAGTGGTAGACGTGCAGCAGGAGCAAGGATGTCTGCCGAGCCGCTGCCTCGGCGACGCCCCAGGCGACTGCCTCAAGACTCTCGTTTCCGCCGTCGACGGCGACCAGCACCGGTTGCCCGAGCGAGGGCCAGTTTTCGGTTGGCGTGTGCATGGCCTTGCTGCCCTTCGGTCGGTGCGGACGGATCGTGGGAGCGTGCGGTTCAGCGGTCGGTCGCCTGCCGCGGATGCGTAGCAACGCCGTCGACGGTCGACGCTGCTGGACCGGGCGAGAGGGCGCCCCGTACTGGGTGATCGCTCGCGGTGGGTGCTGCCGTGTGGGGCGCCGTCGTGTCGGTGTCGTCGTCCAGGAGGCCTTTGGTCTCGGTCTTGAAGATGCGCAGGGCGCTGCCGGTTCCTCGGGCAAGCTCGGGGAGTTTCGAGGCGCCGAACAGCAGGATGATGACCAGGACGATCAGGGTGATCTCGGTGGGGCCGATGCTCATGGCTTCCTCTCAGTCGGTTGTGGGTGGTTGTGCGACATCGCGGCCCGGCCGGGCCCGGTGACCGGGGTGTGGTCACCGGGCCCCGCCGAACGGGCCCGCTCGGTTGGTGCGAGGGGATCTGTCGGTTGCCTCGGGTCAGGCGGCCGCACGGTAGGGCGCCAGGAACCCGGCCAGCGAGTCGAGCAGAGCCGTGGGGTTCTGCTCGGCGACCCAGTGACCCGCGCCGGGGATGACGGCGGTCTGCACGCCGGGCGCGGCGGGCACCATGCCCTCGGCGACGTGCGTGCCCCAGCTGTTCACGCCGCCGATCCCGAGAACCGGGATGGTCAACGCGGTCGCCTGACGCGCCCCGTTCTGCGCCATGTGGAAGTCCCAGGCGCGGTACAGCCCGAAGCTGGCGCGCAGCGTGTTCCGGTCGCGGGTGTACAGCTTGATGTAGTACTCGATCGCGTAGTCCGGCAGCGTCGCCCCGCCGCCCTGGACCTGGTACTCGTAGCGGTAGTAGGCGTTGGCGTTGCTCTTGACCATGTCGATCACGAGCTCGTCGTTGACCCGGTTGAAGGGGATGTGCCAGAGCTTGTTGTTCAAGCCCTCGGGGACGAACATCGGCGGCGGCGGGGGCTCCGTGGGGTCCGGCAGCACTCCGGGAGGTCCCGGGACCTCGGCGACGGCCAGGCTTGCGACCCGGTCGCGATGGTCGGCGGCGAGCGCGTAGGCGATCACCATCCCGGTGTCGTGGCCGACGACGGCGAACTGCTCGTGGCCGAGCTGGGTCATCAGGGCGGCGAGGTCGGTGGCGAGGGTGGCGGAGTCGTAGCCGCCGGTCGTCTTCTCGGACAGCCCGATGCCGCGCTGGTCGACGGCGACGACCGTGTAGTTCTTGGCCAGGGTCGGCATCAGGAAGCGCCAGGCGTACCAGTTCTCCGGCCAGCCGTGGATCAGCAGCAAGGCGGGGCCGGTACCGCCGGTGACGATGTGCTGCCGGATGCCGTTGGCCTGCACGTAGCGGCTCTTGAAGGTCCGGGTGAACCCTGCCGGCAGTCGCGGGGCCGTGGAGACGGACCCGAAGCCGTCCGGCCCTCCAGCGGCTGCGGCGGGGAGGCCCGAGGCTGCGCCGGAGGTCAGGCCGCCGAGCAGCGTGGCGCCGGTCGCCGCGCTCGCGGTGCCGACGAAGCCCCGTCGGGAGAGCCGGAACCGTCCCTTCTGTGAAGCATCGTGGCCCGGCTCGGGCGGAGAGGCGGCGGGTGAGGCGTTCATGTGACAGCTCCTTCGGATTGGGACAGACCACGTTGTCTGCCGTCGCTCTGAGCCTCTGCGCAGGCGTCATCCGTTCGCGCCCCGGAGGGCACGGGTCCGGTACTGGTCGAGCACTGGTCCAACCCGGGCCCCGGCACTGGCCGGAGCCTGGATCGGACGCGGGAGTCCACGTTGGGGCGGAGCCACTCCCGGCGGTCGGCACCGCGCGCGCGTGGCTCAGCCGACCTCCGTGGCGTGTCCACCAGTGGTTCGCCCGTGCCGTCCCTGGCGCGACCAGCGCGCGTACGCCGCGAGGGTGGTCTGACCGCCGAACCCGAGTGAGGACGCCATGAGCACCACGGACATCACCCCGGCCGCGCCCGCGACGGCCGCCCCGGAGAATGCCGCACCCTCGAAGCGGGCGATGCCGGTCGCCCTCTTCTCGATCCCGTTGGGCCTGGCCGGCCTCGGCGGCGCCTGGGCAGCCGCAGCACAGCTGCTCGGAGCGTCCGAGGTCCCCGCCGACGTCGCGTACGCCGCCGCGACGGTCGTGTACGTCGTGTTCACCACGGTGTACGTCGTCGGCACGGTTCGCCACGAGCGTGGCGGGTTCCACCTCCACCTGCGGCATCCGCTGTTCGGGCCTCTGACCGCCTACGTCCCGGTGATCGCGATCCTGCTGGTCGCGCACTACGCACCCGACCTTGGGGACGCCGGCCGCTGGCTGTGCTGGGCCGCCACAGCCGCGCTGGCCGTCAACGCGGCCGCGCTGCTGGCGCGCTGGCTGACGGCACCGCTGGACCAGGACGCTCTGCATCCTGGGTACTTCCTGCCGCTGGTCGCGGGCCCGTTCGTCGCCAGCATCGGCCTGGCGAGCGTCGGCGACCGGATGGCGGCGGTCGCGGTGTTCGGGGTGGGCGTCTACTACTGGCTGCTGTTGGGCGCCATCATCACCGGCCGGCTGTTCTTCGGGTCGCCGTTGCCGCAGCCCTTCATCCCGGTGCTGTCCATCCTGCTCTCACCACCGGCGGTCGCGAGCCTCGCCTGGTTCGCCGTCATGGGCGGACAGATCGACCAGCTCCAGGCGGCCGTCGGGGGCATCACCTTGTTCACCTTGCTGTCCCAGTTGTTCTTCCTCCCCGCCTACCTGCGACTTCCGTTCAGCTCCCAGCACTGGGTCTTCACGTTCCCGCTGGCCGTGCTCGGCAACATCGGGATCCGCTGGGCGGCCGGCCTGGGGTTCACCGGCTGGGAGGCCGTCGCCTGGACGGTGCTCGCGGTCTGTACGGCCGGAATCCTGGCGATCCTCGCCGGCACCCTCCGCGACTGCGCCCGATGGCTGTCCCGTCGAACGGCCCGCCACGCTCACGCCTGAGAGCCCACTCGGCCACGGGATACGGGGGCACGGGCCAGTGATCAGACCAGTGATGCCGCGGGTTCGACCAGTGCCCGACGGCGCCAAGGTGGATGGACCGGCAGCGATCCGGTGCCGGCCCTCTCGCAGTGTTCAGGAAAGGACGCTCCCATGACCTCCATGTCGACACAGACCGACCCCACGGGCCCCGGCTCGACGTCGCAGGCGCCGAACCTCCCCTCCGGGTTCACCGACACCTTCACCAGCCGGTACGTCCAGGCCAACGGCATCCGCCAGCACGCGGTGGTCGGCGGCGAGGGACCGGCGCTGCTGCTGGTCCACGGGTGGCCCGAGACCTGGTACGCCTGGCGGCTGCTGATGCCGACTCTGGC
Source organism: uncultured Actinomycetota bacterium (assembly GCA_963803235.1). Classification (GTDB taxonomy): domain Bacteria; phylum Actinomycetota; class Actinomycetes; order Propionibacteriales; family Nocardioidaceae; genus Nocardioides. The sequence goes on along the minus strand of CAWDLL010000004.1, from coordinate 8,634 downwards.
GCAGACCCACACGGTCGTCGCCGTCGACCAGCGCGGCATCGGTCTGACCGAGAAGCCGTCCGACGGGTACGACGCCGGCACCCTGGCCACCGACCTGGTCGCGCTGATGGACGAGCTCGGCCACCAGCGGTTCGCCGTGGTCGGCCACGACACCGGCGTGGTGGTCAGCTACGCGCTGGCCGCCGACTACCCAGACCGGGTCGACCGGCTGGCCGTCGCCGAGATCCCCGGACCCCCGCTGCCGGACCACTCGCCGCCCCTGTTCGTGCCGGCGCCGGTCAACAACAGGCTCTGGCACATCCCGTTCAACCGCGCTGGGGGCGAGATCGCCGAGCAGCTCGTCGAGGGCCGGGAGAAGATCTTCTACGGCTACGAGTTCACCATCCAGGGCGGCCACCTGCCCGAGGAGCTCGTCGACTACTACGTCGACCGGGTCTCCGAGCCCGGTGCCCTGCCCGGCAGCTTCGCGTTCTACCGGGAGTGGGACGCCACCATGGCGCAGAACGGGGACCGTGCGGCAACGCCGCTGACGATGCCGGTGCTGGCCATCGGCGGCGAGGAAAGCTGGGGTCCCGCCGTCGGGGGCGCCATGTCCGGCATCGCGAAGGACGTGCAGACCGTCGTCATCCCGGGCGGCTCGCACTGGGTCGCCGAAGAGGCCCCCGAAGAAGTGCTGACCGCGCTGACCGCGTTCCTGGCCGCCTCCGACGCGCCCGTGCCCAGCGTCACCGGCTGACCATGCCCACCCGCCAGGCAACACCGTCGCTCGGCGGGGCGACCGGGTGGCTCAACTCCGAGCCACTCGGCCCCGCCGAGCTGCGCGGCCACGTCGTCCTGGTGAACTTCTGGACCCTGACCTGCATCAACTGGCTGCGCCAGCTTCCCTATGTCCGGGCCTGGGCAGATGCCTACCGCGACGACGGACTGGTGGTCGTGGGGATCCACACCCCGGAGTTCTCCTTCGAGCACGACCTCGAGCTGGTCCAGCACGCCGTGAGGGACCGGACGGTCGAGTACCCGGTCGCGGCCGACAACGACTATGAGGTCTGGAACGCCTTCGACAACCACTACTGGCCGGCGCTGTACTTCATCGACGCCGACGGCGTCGTCCGCGGCCAGCACTTCGGAGAAGGAAGCTACGAGCGCTCGGAACAGATCCTCCAGCGGCTGCTCGGCATCTCGCGCGACCTCGTCACGGTCCAGGGGTCCGGCGTCGAGGCGGCGGCCGACTGGGCACACCTGCTCACACCCGAGACCTACCTCGGGCACGGCCGTAGCCAGAACTTCGCCTCAGTCAATGGCTCCCACGACCGGGGCAAGGTGTACGCGCAGCCCGCGTGGCTGCCGCTCAACCACTGGGCACTGGACGGCAGGTGGACGGTCGGCAGCGAGCGGGCCGTCCTCGACCAGGCCGGGGGGTCGATCGCGTTCCGGTTCCATGCGCGCGACGCGCACCTGGTGTTGGCCTCGAGGACCCGGGACCCGATCGCGTTCCAGGTCCTCCTCGATGGGGAACCGCCGGGCCCCTCCCACGGTGTCGACGTCGACGCAGACGGGACCGGCGTGCTGCACGGCGGCCGCATGTACCAGCTGGTTCGCGAGCACGACATCGTCCGCGAACGCAGACTGCAGATCACCTTCGGCGAACCCGGTGTCGAGGCGTACGCGTTCACGTTCGGATAGGAGACCACCACTGACCCCAAGAACCGCGGCCGGACCGGGTGCTAGGCCACGGCCACGGCCCGTCGGCCAAACCGGCGCGGAGTCGGGTAGGAAGGAGCCCCTGATGCGCACTCTCACTCCCGCAGGATGTCGGCTCGACCTCTGGCGCTGCAGGCTGCCAGGTGCGTTGTGTTGACCGCCAACGGTTCTGAATCGCTCGAACGTCCGGCTCCGGCCTCCACAACTCCGAAGGCTCCGCGGTACGTGCTGGCCCGGGCCGAGAAGCGCGAGCGAGCGCGTCGGCGGGTCGAGAAGATCGCGCTCAGAGCGTTCAAGCAGCACGGCTTCGACGGAGTCACCGTCGAACAGATCTGCGCCGAGGCAGGCATCGCCCCGGCCACCTTCTACCGGTACTTCGGCTCCAAGGAAGGCGTCATCTTCCACTACGCGACGGGCTTCCTGGGCATCGCCGCAGAGATCGGCAAGTCCGTAGATCCGGAGCTGTCCAACGTGGAACAGGTGCGCTACCTCGTGTGCCACTGCGCGGAGTTCTTCGAAGCGCAGAGCGAGATCAGGGCCGTGCGTGACGAGATCGTCCTGGCCAACCCGGGGCTCCTCCAGCGCACGTACGGCATCGAGCGCAGGTTCGAGAGCATCCTCGCCGAAGGTCTCGCCAGCGTACGACGAGAACCCGAACCCTCCACCGGAACGCTGGTAGACGCAGCGGTGTGCATGGTCGTCGTACGACTCGCGCTCATTGCGTGGCGCTACGAGCGGGACGCCTCGTTGCGAACCTTGACCGACGACACGTTCGAGACGTTCCGGTCGCGTCTTTTCTAGCCGGCTGCCAGTGACATGGCTCTTTGCTGAGAGGTACTCTCTCTAGCATTGAAGCGCGAGGCCCTAGTCCGCGGTCGGCGCATCAGGGGGTAAGGGAAAAGGGTCTCCATGGCGCGATCTCGCCACCGCCCGGACCCGCCAACCTGCCACGACTATCTCGGGATTTCGGACTTGCCGGCTCCATGAGCCTGCTCGGCCGGGACAGGGAGTGTGCGGCGCTGGGCCGCATCAAGGTTGGCGTCGCCGATGGTGCGAGCCAGGTACTGGTGCTGCGAGGCGACCCCGGCGCCGGCAAGAGCGCCCTGTTGGAGTACCTGCGAGACGAGCTGGCGGACTGGTGTGTCCTGTCCGCATCAGGCGTGGAGACAGAGACCGACCTGGCCTACAGCGGCCTGCACCAGCTGCTGACGCCACTGATCGACAAGCACCTGGACCGGCTGCCCGCCCCACAACGCGACGCGCTCGCCACCGCATTGGGCGTGGCCCCCGGTTCGCCGCCCGACCCATTCCTCGTCGGGCTCGCGACCCTCTCGCTCCTGGCCGACGCCGCCGAGCAGCAGCCCCTGGCCTGTCTGATCGACGACGGGCAGTGGCTCGACCAAGCCTCGATCCAGGTCCTCTCCTTCGTCGCCCGGCGCCTCCTGGCCGAGCGAATCGCGATGGTGTGCGCCACACGCACCGGCCAGGAGGTGGAAATCCTGGTCGGGCTGCCCGAACTGGCGGTGCACGGGTTGAGCGACCCCGACGCCCGCACGCTGCTGCTGAACAACGTCCACGGACCCGTCGACTCCGCGGTCGTCGACCAGATCGTCACCGAGAGCCACGGCAACCCGCTCGCGCTTCTGGAGCTGCCGCGGGCATGGAAGGCCAGCGACCTCGCCGGCGGCTTCGGCCTGCCCGACACCGCCACGACCGCCCACAAGATCGAACGCAGCTACGTGCGCCGCCTCGACGTACTTCCCCCTGAAACCCGGCTGCTCGTGCTGGCCGCTGCCGCCGAACCTCTCGGCGACCCGATGCTGCTGTCCCGGGCTGCCGGCCTCCTCGGCACCGACCTCACCGTCGCCCACCCGGCCGTCGACGTCGGCCTGCTCGAGGTCGGTGACCGGGTCAGCTTCGCCCACCCGCTGGCCCGTTCCGCGGCCTACCACCACGGCAGCAGCCAGCATCGCCATCAGGTGCACCACGCCCTGGCCACCGCCACCGACGCCGAGACCGACCCGGACCGTCGGGCCTGGCACCTGGCGCGCGCGACGGTCGGGCCGGACGAGGACGTCGCTGCAGAGCTCGAGCGCTCGGCCGACCGGGCGCAGGCACGCGGGGGCATTGCCGCAGCCGCGGCGTTCTTGACCCGCGCGATGGAACTGACGCCGGACCTGGTGGACCGCAGCCGACGCGCGCTGGATGCCGCCTTCGCGAACGTCCAGGCTGGCGCATTCGAGACCGCCCGCCGGCTGCTGGCGATCGCGAACCGCGGCCCGATCGAAGACGGTCAACGGGCCAAGAGCGAGCTCCTCGGCGCCCAGCTGATCCTCGTGGCCACCCGCGGCAACGACGCGGCAGGCCCGCTCCTGACGGCGGCACGACGCCTGGAGACCATGAACATCGACCTGGCCCGCGAGACATACATGGACGCATTCACCGCATCCCTGTTCGGAGCCAGGCTCAACGAGCTCGTCGACGTCCGCGACGTGGCGGCGGCGGCCCGGGCTGCGCCCCGTTCGCGAGCCGACGACCCGAGCTCGGTCGACCTGCTGTTGGATGCGTTCACGGCGATCACCGGGGACTACGAGCAGGCGGTTCCGGTGTGCCAGGCCGCCGTGCGCCGGCTGCAGCTGGACCGGCGCTCCCCGGAGGCGGAGCTGCGCTGGTTCTGGCACGGCGCGGTCCTCGCCCTGGAGCTGTGGGACGACGAGAGCGCCTACCACCTCTCGGAGCATCACACGCGGATGGCTCGGACATGCGGGGCACTGAGCCAGCTGGCGCTGGCCCTCAGTGCACACACCCCGGTGCTCGTGTTCCGTGGCGGCCTCTCGGCCGGTGACTTCGCCGTGGCGGAGGCCGAGTCGGTCCAGGAGGTCACCGGCATCCAGACCGCACCGTACGGCGCCCTGATGGTCCTTGCGTGGCACGGCCTCGAGCGCGAGACCAAGGACCTCGCCGCCGCCACCGTCCGCGAGGCAACCAGCCGCGGCGAAGGGATTGGTGTCGCGGTCGCCGAGTACGCACATGCGGTGCTGTGCAACAGCCTGGGCCAGTACGAGGAGGCCCTGACCGCAGCCCTGCACGCCACCGAGGACTCCCGCGAGCTGGTGGCCCACAACTGGAGCCTGACCGAGCTCGTCGAGGCAGCCGTGCGCAGCGACCGAGCGGACCTCGCGACGCAGGCTTATCGCCGGTTGGCCCGCAAGGCGCAGGCCAGTGGCACCAACTGGGCGCTCGGCCTCGAGGCCCGGGCACGCGCCTTGACCGGCGACGGCGATCGCGCCGAGGACTCGTACCGCCAGGCGATCGCGCACCTTGATCGGACCAGTGTCCGGTCCGAGCTGGCCCGCACCCACCTGCTCTACGGTGAGTGGCTGCGACGAGCCAACAGGCGCGTGGACGCCCGCAACGAGCTGACCACCGCCCACGAGTCGTTTACCGCCATGCGCATGGGGGCGTTCGCCGAACGGGCACGCGGCGAACTGTTGGCCACCGGCGCGAAAGTGCGCAAACGCAAGGTCGCCGCAGAGGAAGCGATGACCCCCCAAGAGGCCCACATCGCCCGGCTCGCTCGCGACGGCCTGTCGAACATCGAGATCGGTGCCCAGCTCTTCCTCAGCGCCCGCACGGTCGAATGGCATCTGCGCAAGGTGTTCAGGAAGCTCGACATCGGGTCCCGGCACCAACTAGCGGCCGTCCTCTCGCCCAGCGAGCGGACAGTCACCCCGGCGTAGCAGCGGCGCCACTCTCGGGGTGCCGCCAAGTCCGCGAGACGACGCCGGAGACCGGGCACTGGGCTTACTGGCCACCCGTCGGCCGAGCCGGCCGTCGGTCAGCTCACCGACGCCGTGCATCCGCGGCATCGGACCGCCCAACCCTGGCGTGACGAAGTCTGTACGCCGTAACTGGTGGATGCCGGACGGTCGGTCCCCGAACACAGTTCGCCCGGCAACGATCGTGGCGGACTAGGGCCACGGTGAAAGCGTCAGGATGAAGACCACGATGACCACCAGCATCACGACGGGCAGAGTCCTGTGCCGGTACCAGCGCACTCCATGATTCGTCATACTCGAACCATCCGGGGATCGCACGGCGCTCGCACCAGTGGAACCCCTGGGTGTCCGACTGGTAGGGAGCATCTATCGACGCGAGAGCCCTGGTCGACGGTGCCTACCTGCAGGCGTGCCGGGCGCCGGAACTCGGCGCTGCCTTGAGGTTCCCCCGGCCCACGCCCGTGGGTTCACGCCATTCACATGGGCGTCCTGCCGGCCCCTCCGTTCCACGCCGCCGACCCTAGGCGGCCTGCGGGCTGTTCGGGGACCGCCCGGTGTGCCCGAGCCTCAGGGGACCCGTACGGGCCGTTGACGCCGAGCGATTGGCCGCGCCACCACAAGTCGAGGATCCCAGCGAGTTACCAGATCGCAGTCGCGAGTAGACGATAAGTAGGTCTTCCGCCGCCATCGACACACGCCGCAGGCGATCCCGCACCGCGACCGTAGGAGCCTCAGCAATCCTTGCCGAGCTCTAAGGCCGCTTGAAACACGGCCTCACCAGACCACACACCTCATGCATTGTCGGACTGGTGAACCGTCCGTACGAAAGAGATCGAGACCCCGCGGCCTGCGTAGGGGTGTGGCGGCGGCTCCCATCCATGAGTCACGGAGCCAGCCCGTCCATACGTCCGTACGAAACGTTGCTTCTCGGGGTATGAGCGATATCGAGAACAAGACCCGACAGGTGCCTGCGGGCGAGTGTCCGAGATGCGGCGCCGCATTGCCGACGCACGGCACCGGCCGTCCGGCGAAGTGGTGCTCGCAACGATGCCGGCGGGCTGCGTATGAGGAACGGCGCGCGGCGGCCGAGGGGAGTGCTCGCGATCGAGCTCGTGCGGCCGGTCACGACTGCCAAGGAGCACGACCTCTCGGAGTGCGTCTCGCGCGTGGCTGCCTCGCCGACGGCGTGTCGACGTGTCCTCCAGGCAATGACCAAGCTCGCTCGGAAAAGGGACCTAGTAGGTGACCCGAGATGGGAGCCAGCGCTTGACGCTGTGCGGCGGTTCGCCGATGCGGTCGTCCAGCGTGACCCGTCTCGCTCTCGTTTCCAGCGCTGAGCCGTCCTCCACAGCCGCCGGAACCTTTCGTACGGACGGATCACCAGCCCGACAGTGCAAGAGGTGTGTGGTCTGATGAGGTGGTCGAACGGGTCGGCGGACTGTCTCCTGATGTCGGCGTGGCAATGCTCCGTTCGCGAAGTGGAACTGCCTTCGTCGAGGGGCTCTGGAGAGGGCCTCGGCTGGCACTAGGGACGCGGGTTCGATGCACGCCAGCTCCACCGAGGGGTGTTCGCACTATTCCGGACACCTGGTTCGCACAAAAGTCGGCTCCGCCTGCGTCGCAGGCGGAGCCGCATTCGAGCTGGAGGGGCACGCCAAGCCAGCGCGCCAACTCGCGCGCGATCGCGACGGTCACGCCGCGGGGTTCGGCTGACGTGCCTCGGGCAAGGACCGGGTTGCCCAGGTTGATGACGGCGCGGAGCGTGCCCCGTGGGGGAGAGCTGGGCCGTCGGGGGGATGAGGTCGGGCATGGTGGTTCTCCTCGTGGTGGTGGGTCTGATCAGATCGAGTGGGGTGGTGGCTTCCCGGAGCCACGTCCAGAGCTCGTCGAGGTTGGGGAGCTGGGCGAGCACCCAGGCGCGGGCGAGGTGGTCCAGGACGCTGGGGTCGAGGTCCGGGTGGCGTAGGTAGTTGCCGGCGAGGCGAGCACGGTGTGCCGTCCGCGGCGATGAGGACCTGTCCGGTCGATGTGGGTGCTGCGTCTCGTCCGGCCGCGCCGAGCCGGACGGTGCGCCAGCGCCACGGCGGGGCGGCGTCGCGGGCGAGTCGGTGGTCATGGTGCCGGAGAGCTCCGGCAGCCGTGACACGTCGACCCGAGCGGCCTGGCTCTCACGCTAGGACGGGGGCGGCGCTACCGACTCACGCTTCACGACCGGACAGTCGAGCATCGCGACGCTCGATCCCGTCGTCCGGCCGCGCTTCCACTCGACGTACTCGGTGTCAAGGTCGAGGGCGGCCTCGATCGCCAGCCTACCCATCTCGGCGTGGGGGAGGCGCATGGTCGTCAGCGGCGGGTCCAGCTCGGAGGCGATGTACTCCTGGTCGTCGAACCCGACGATCGACAGGTCCCGCGGGACGCTCAGTCCGCGGTGTCGGGCGGCTCGGTAGAGCCCCATCGCCGTCCGGTCGTTGAAGCAGAAGATCGCTGTCGGGCGGACGTCGGTGGGCAGGTCGAGCAGGGCCCCGCCCTCCACCCCGCCGAGGACGGTGCCCTGGATGACCAGGTGCAGGCGAGGGTCGGGAGTGACGTCGTACTCTCGCAACGCGCTGAGGTAGCCCTTCAGCCGGAGCCTGGACGCCACGATCGCGTCCGTGTCATCGAGGTACCCGATCCGACGATGCCCAGCCTCGAGCAGCACGCGCACGGCCGCTGCCGCGGCGTCCTGCTCGGCCGGGACGATCGAGCGGAACGGCCCACTGAGCGCCCTGCAGTTCAAGAAGACGGTCGAGTCCGGCAACGTGGCGGGAGGCTCGATCTCCTGGTGGTACATGCAGGCGAAGACCATCCCCGTCACCTGGTGCTGCAGCAACGTCTCGATGGCCTCGCGTTGCACATCCGCGCGCACGACGTGACCCAGGTTGACCACGAACAGCAGGTACCCGTTCTTGGCTGCGGCCTGCTGCGCTGCCGAGAGCATGGACACGGCGAAAGGCGTGGTCGTGACCTCGTCAGAGACGAAACCGATCGTCCGGCTCGAACTCTGGCGCAGGTTCCGCGCCGTCTGGTTCGGCCGGTAGTCGAGCTCTGCGGCGGCCCGTCGGACGCGTTCCCGAGTTGCGTCGGGCACGCGGATGCCATCCTGCCTGCCGTTGAG
>CAWDLL010000003.1:0-45002 GCA_963803235.1 uncultured Actinomycetota bacterium | reverse complement strand
CCGTGAACGTCGAGCCTTCGAGGTGCGCCGACTCGACGCCGATCCGGCCGCTGTGCGCCGCCACGATCCCGGCCACGATGGACAGGCCGAGCCCGGTGCCCTGGATCGCCCGCTCCTGCGCGGTCGAGGAGCGGAAGAACTTCTCGAACAGGCCCTGCTGCTCGTCCACGGGGATCCCGATGCCGGTGTCCTGGACCACGACCAGGGCCTCGCCCGGGTGTCGTTCCAGCCGGCAGTGGACCTGCCCGCCGTCCTCGGTGAACTTGACGGCGTTGCTGAGCAGGTTGGTGAGCGCGCGCTCGAGCTGGATCCGGTCGCCGAGCACCTCGACCGGTCCGAGTGGACGCTGGAAGGCCAGGTCGAGACGGCGCCCGTTGACCAGCGTCCGGACCGAGCCCTCGACGTGCTCGAGCATCGAGTTGAGGTCGACCTGCTCGCGTTCCCGCTGGGTGGCGCCCGACTCGAGGTCGCCGAGCAGCAGCAGGTCGTTGCAGAGTGTGATCAGCCGCTCGCCGTTGCGCGCGATCGTCTCCAGCATCGGCAGCTGGTGCTCGAGCGGCTCGACGATCGAGCCGTCCTGGAGCATCTCGGTGTAGCCGATGATGCTGGTCACCGGCGTGCGCAGCTCGTGGCTCACGGTGGACACGAACTCGTTCTTGGCGGCGTCGAGCCGGCGTAGTCGCTCGACCGCCGTGCGCTCGGTCTCCAGCGCCGACGCCAGCATCTCCTGGCTGTGTCGCTGCTCGGTCACGTCGCGGCCGACGCAGAGGAAGCCCCGGTGCGCGGTCGGCCCCTCCGACGCGATGCTCAGCGTCATCGAGACGGTGTGCCGGCTGCCGTCGCTGCCGAGCCAGGTCCAGTCGCGGGGCTGGCTCTCGCCGTGCGCACCGATGTCGGCGACCAGCGCCGCGAAGCTGCTCGGCTGGGCTGTGCGGGCGGTGTGCGACGGCCAGCTCCTCGGGGTCGAGGAGGTCGATGAACGGCGTCCCGATCAGGTCGGCGTCGTCGTGGCCGAGCAGCTGCTGGGCGCCGGAGTTGAAGAGCGTGATCCGGCCGCAGCGCGTCGATCCCGACCAGCGCCGTCGTGATCGACGCCTGCAGCAGGTGGGTGACCAGCCCGGCCGCGTTGCGCTCGGCGGTCACGTCGATGCCGGTGAGCACGACGTACGCCGGGTCGCCGTCGTCGTCGGGGACGGTCTTGGAGTTCCACACCATCCGGAGCGGGTCGCCGTGCTTGGTCCCCACGTCGATCTCCCACGACGCCTCGGAAAGAAGGGCGCCGTCGCGGATCAGGTCGGGGACCAGGTGCCGGCGCTGCGGCAGCGCGAGGTGGGTCCAGGCCGGCTGCCCGACCAGCTCGTCCTCGGTGAAGCCGGTCAGCCGGGTGGCCGCCGCGTTGACCCGGATCACCGTGCCCGCGAGGTCGGTGACGAGGATGATGCACGGGGTGGTGTCCAGGGTGGCGCTGGTGAGCTTCTCGGCAGCCTCGATCCGGACCCGGGCGTGGTGCTCGGCGGTGACGTCGAGCAGCTGGGCCGCGAACACCGGCTCCGGCTCGCTCGACAGCAGCGACACCGCGATGCTCAGCCGGGTGTCGGCGCGCTGGGCCAGGCCGGTCTCCGCGTGCCAGCCGTCGCTCTCGCCCGCGAGGATCGCGGCGATGCTCGCGCGGACCATCGACGGGTTCGCCAGCACCCGGTCGAGGTAGCGGCCGACGAGCGGCTCGTGGTCCCCGCCGAGCAGGCCGCACCGCCGCCTCGTTCGCGTCCCGGATCTCGAGCCGGTCGCCGCGCGGCCGCATCAGCAGCATCCCGGCCACGGACTCGGTGAAGTTGCGCCGGAAGAGCTCCTCGCGTGCGGTGACCGTGGCCAGCAGCTGCCGGCGCTGCTCGACCGCGACGGTCAGCGGCAGGGACATCAGCGCGGCGCTGAGCAGCCAGATCTGGACCATGGTCCCGGCGGTCAGCTCCGAGGTGTCGCCGGCCGCGACCGAGGCACCGAACGGCCCGAGACCCGCCGCCGTCAGGGCCGTGCACATGATGCTGACGCCCAGCAGCTGCCACGCGACGACGCGTACGTCGTGCCGCAGCGCCGCCCAGACCAGCAGGGGCAGCGGGGCGAAGGCGAGCGGCAGCGTCTGCTCCGGAGCGAACACGAGCAGCGTGACCGCGAACAGGAGCAGCGTCTGGACGAGCAGCTCGAGCGGCCGGCGGCGCGCCGTACCGCCGCGCAACGACATCGCGACCGGCACGATCACGAGGGTCGACGCGGCGTGCGAGGCGAACACCTGCGGCCAGGTGGACAGGAACTCGCCGCCGTCGAACACGGCCACGGTCAGCGCAGCACCGGTGGCGATCGTGAGTCCGCCGGCCAGCGACGCCTTGACCAGGCGCAGGAAGTCGTCGAGGGACTCCAACCTCGGCCGGTCGTCGGGCGGGCTCTTCAGGAGGAGCCCGGCCACGACCGCCTCGGCGGCGTTGGCGAGACCGAACAGGAGCGACACGTCGAGGTCGCGCCCACCGGTGAGGTTGGCGGCGCCGCTGAAGACGACGATGCCGGCCGCCAGCACGGGGCACCACGAGCGGGGTGCGAGGGCGATCAGGGAGACCGCGAGACCTGCCGCGGGCCACCACGAGGCCACCGATCCGTGGGCGGGAGCGAGGACGACCGCGCCGGTGCCGGCGGCATAGATGGCCACGAGGGTGGCAAGCGCGGCAGGCTTGCCCCATCGGCCCGAGACGGTCATGCGGCCATTGTTAAGTAAAGAACGACCTTTTGGGACCGTTTCCAGTGTGAGAGGCGCGTCGATCTTCGCCGGAGTGCCCCCGGGTGTCCGGTATCCGGCCGCGACACGGCCAGGGGCTACATTGCGGGCATGTTGGTCTCGGAGCGGATCGGTCAGTTCTTCGTTCATCAGGAGGGCTCACGGGACCGGCTCGAGTACACCGAGTACGGCAGCGGCGACGCCTGGGTGGTCCTGCTCCACGGCCAGCTGATGCCGCGCCGGATGCACCAGCCGCTCGCCCGGGCGCTGGCCGCCGAGGGGCTGCACGTCGTCACCCTCGACCTGCTCGGCCACGGTCGCTCCGACCGGCCCGGCGACCCGCACGCGTACTCCATGCCCGCCTTCGCCGAGCAGGTCGTGGCGCTCCTCGACCACCTCGGGGCGCCGCAGGCGGTGGTCGGCGGCACCTCGCTCGGCGCGAACGTGTCGCTCGAGGTCGCCGTGCTCGCTCCCGAGCGGGTCCGGGGCCTGATCGTCGAGATGCCGGTGCTCAACAACGCCGTCGAGGCCGGGATCCTGGCCTTCGCCCCGCTGATGTTCGCCGCCCGGTTCCTGCCGTTCACCATCACCGGGGTGCGGCTGCTGACCCGCCCGGTGCCGCGCGGGCTGGTGCCGTTCTGGGCCGGGATCGTCCTCGACACCTGCGACCAGCGGCCCGACTCCGTGGCCGCGATCGTGCACGGCATGTTCTTCGGCCGGGTCGCGCCGTCCTCGCGGGAGCGGCGCGCGATCACGGCGCCGGCGCTCGTGGTCGGCCACCCGGCCGACCCGATCCACCCCGCGGCCGACGCCGCGATGCTGGCCGACGAGCTGCCGAACGCGACCTTCGTGCGGGCCCGCAGCATCCTCGAGTGGCGGGCCACGCCGGCTCGGCTGAACCGGGCCGCGGCCGAGTTCGCCCTCGGCTGCTGGAAAACGCCGCGCCGCCGGCGGCGTACGGGCAACTGACGCCCGGTCGCACGGCAGAATGGGACGGTGCCTCTCTACCGCGACGAGGCGATCGTGCTGCGCACCCACAAGCTGGGCGAAGCCGACCGCATCATCACCATGCTGACCCGCCACCACGGCCGGGTGCGCGCGGTCGCGCGGGGGGTACGCCGGACGACCTCGCGGTGGGGCTCCCGGCTCGAGCCGTTCACCCACGTCGACCTGCAGCTGGCCGAGGGACGGAACCTGGACACCATCACCCAGGCCGAGACGCTCACGCCGTTCTCCGGTGAGATCGGCCTCGACTACGACCGCTACACGGCCGGCACGGTGATGCTCGAGACCGCCGACCGGCTGGTCTCGGAGGAGAAGCAGCCCTCGCTCCAGCAGTTCCTGCTGCTCGTCGGCGGGCTGCGCGCCATGTCGTCGGGGGAGCGCGGGCCGAGCCAGGTGCTCGACTCCTACCTCCTGCGCTCGCTCGCCGTCGCGGGCTACGCGCCGTCGTTCGACCACTGCGCGCGCTGCGGCGACGAGGGACCGCACCGCTGGTTCAGCCCCGCCGCCGGCGGCGTGCTGTGCGTGACCTGCCGGGTGCCCGGCGCCGCCAACCCCGCGCCCGAATCGATCTCCGTGCTCGGTGCCCTGCTCGCCGGCGACTGGCCGGTCGTCGAGGCGGCCGACCCCCGCCACCTCAAGGAGGCCAGCGGGATCGTCGCCGCCTTCCTCTCCTGGCACCTCGAGCGCGGCCTGCGCTCCTTCGCCTACCTCGAGCGCTGACTTCCCGATAGTCCACGACGAATGTGTCGTCGGTCAGGCCGATCGACGACACATTCGTCGTGGACTATCCCGCTCAGGCCGAGCCGTACCTCCGGTCGCGCCTGGCGTAGGTCTCCACGGCCGCCCACAGGTCGCGGCGGTCCACGTCGGGCCACAGCACGTCGGAGAACACGAACTCCGAGTACGCCGCCTGCCAGAGCATGAAGTTCGACAGCCGCTGCTCGCCGGAGGTCCGCCAGACCAGGTCGGCGTCGGAGACCTCGGGGACGTAGAGGTGCTTGGCGAAGGTCTTCTCGTCGACCTTGTCCGGGTTGAGCCGGCCGGCAGCGGCCTCGCGGGCGATCGAGCGGGCGGTGTCGGCGAGCTCCGCCCGCCCGCCGTAGTTGACGCACATCGTCAGCGTGAGCACGTCGTTGTCGCGGGTCAGCTCCTCGGCGACCTGGAGCTCCTTGATCACCGACTTCCACAGCCGCGGAGTCCGGCCGGCCCACCGGACCCGGACGCCGAGCTCGTGCATCTCGTCGCGACGGCGCCGGATCACGTCGCGGTTGAAGCCCATCAGGAACTTCACCTCGTCGGCGGAGCGGGACCAGTTCTCGGTCGAGAAGGCGTACGCCGAGATGGCCTTCACGCCGATCTCGATGGCGCCCTCGACCACGTCGAACAGGGAGTGCTCGCCCTGCTCGTGGCCGGCGGTCCGGGGGAGCCCGCGCTCCTTGGCCCAGCGCCCGTTGCCGTCCATCACGATGGCGACGTGGCGGGGCACCAGCTCCGACGGGACCTGCGGCGGCCGCGCACCGGACGGGTGCGGCGTCGGCGGCCGCACGGTTCGCTTCACGCGTGCAGGATACGGGTGGGACGGCCGGTCGACCGGCCAGGACCGAACCCGCGATTTCGCCCACACGGCCGCGACCGCCGTGCCATCCTGTGGCTCGGGGATGGACTCCATGTGGGGGAGACACTTCATGCGGGCTGACCGCGTGCGCGAGCATGCAACAGAGGTCGGTCGTCGGCTGCTGTTCGCCGACGACCCGGATCCGCGCGTGCTCCAAGCGGTCTTCATCGGCCTCCTGGGCCTCGACTTCCTGCTCCGCTCCGTCGACGGCTCGCCGATCCCGCTGCGGTCCTGGCCGGCCGCCGGGTTCGCGCTGGCGCTCGTCCTCACCGCCGCCACGTTCCTGGTGCCCTGGCACCGGCTGCCGCGCGCGGCCATCGCCGTCATCCCCGTGCTCGACATCCTCGCGATCAGCCTGGCCCGGCTCGACGACCGGGGCAGCGCCGCGGCCGCCGTGATCGTCGTACCCGCCCTGTGGCTGGGTCGCCAGTTCGGCAAGCGCGGCGCCGTGGTCACCTGCGTCGCGGGCCTGGTCCTGATGGGCGTGCCGTCGGTCCTCTACCTCGGCACCGGCGGGGTCAACCTGTCCCGCTCGCTGATGGTGCCGCTCGTCGCCGCCTGGATCGCCCTCGCGCTGGCCAGCGGCATCGAGAAGATCAACGCCGGGTACGCCGAGGCCGCAGAGAGGCGGGCCGAGCTCGCCCTGGCCCTGCACACCATCGACGAGCAGCGCCGCTTCGCCGAGGCGATCCTCGACACCGTCGACGTCGGCCTGGTGCTGCTCGACCACACGGGCGCCTACCGGACCCTGAACAAGAGGCACGTCGACTTCATGGGGCTGGCCTACCCGGACGGGCACGCCGGCCGCGCCGGCCAGCTCGGCCACGTCTATGCACCCGACGGCGTGACCAGGCTGTCCCGCGAGGAGATGCCGACGTACCGCGCCTCGCACGGCGAGGAGTTCGACGACTGCCGGATCTGGGTCGGCGCCGACCCGCTCTCACGCCGGGCGCTGTCGGTCTCGGCGCGCTCCGTCCGTGGCCAGGACGGCACCTTCGCCGGCGCCGCGCTGGCCTACAAGGACGTCACCGAGTTCATGCGCGCGCTCCAGGTGAAGGACGAGTTCGTCGCCTCGGTCTCCCACGAGCTGCGCACCCCGCTCACCTCGATCATGGGGTACGTCGACCTGCTGCTCGAGCGGTCCGACCTCGTCCCGGAGCAGGCGGCCCACCTCGAGGTCGTCTCGCGCAACAGCGACCGGCTCCGGCGGCTCGTGGCCGACCTGCTGCACTCCGCCCAGATCGACGAGGGGCCGATGCACGTGGTCCGCACGCCGGCGGACCTCAGCACGATCGTGCACCAGTCGCTGCTCACGGCCGCCCCGGTCGCGAAGGCCGGCGGGCTCACCCTGGAGTGGGACGTGCCGGACGTCGCTGCCGGTCCTCGTGGACGGGCAGCGGATGTCGCAGGTCGTCGACAACCTGATCTCGAACGCCATCAAGTACACGCCGGAGGGCGGCCGCGTCCGGGTCGCGCTCGCCGTCGACGGGGGCCGGGTCGAGCTGGCCGTCACCGACACCGGCATCGGCATCGACGCTCCGGACCTGACCCGCCTGTTCACGCGGTTCTTCCGCGCCGGCGCGGCCGAGGAGCGCTCCATCCAGGGCGTCGGCCTGGGGCTGAGCATCACCAAGTCGATCGTCGAGAGCCACGGCGGGCGGATCGAGGTCGAGAGCGAGCCGGGCCGGGGCAGCACGTTCCGGGTGCGGCTGCCGATCGACGTACCGCAGGCCGTGGCGCGTCCGCGGGCCAGCTGACCCGCTCGCTCACGCACAGCCGGGGCAGGTCCCGAAGATCTCCAGGGTGTGGCTGACGTCGGCGTACCCGTGCTCGCTGGCGATCGCCCGTGTCCACCGCTCGACCGCCGGCCCCTCGACCTCGACGGTGGCGCCGCAGTCGCGGCACACCAGGTGGTGGTGATGGGCGTCGGAGCAGCGCCGATAGATCGCCTCGCCGTCCTCGGTCCGCAGCATGTCGACCTCGCCGGCGTCGGCCAGCCGCTGCAGGGTCCGGTAGACCGTCGCCAGGCCGACCCGCTCGCCGCGCTTCCCGAGCAGCTCGTGGATCTCCTGGGCCGACCGGAAGTCCGCGAACGACGCCAGCGCCTCGGCGACCGCGCGCCGCTGCCGGGTGGGGCGGGCGCCGCTGAGCGTCGGGGGAGTGGCGCCCACGTTTGACTCGTCAGTGTTCGTCATAGTGCCTCCCGTGCGCCGCGTGCCGGTGGCCGTCGTGGACGTAGTCGACGTGGTCGCCGTGCGGGACCGCGACGTGGCCGCAGTCCGGGCCGTGCTCGTGCGGGTGCGTGTCGGTGACCTCGTGCTCCTGGGACTCCAGCTCGGGGAACGGCGCGCGCACCCGCCGCCGCGCCCGCAGGAACGCGCCCACCGGCCAGGTGACCGCGAACCCGGCCAGCGCCAGCAGCACGATCGTCGGGCCGGGCGCGACCCGGGCATAGAAGGACGCGTACGCCGACAGCACCAGGCCGCCGACCGACGACAGCGTGCCGAGGGCCATCGCGGCCAGCAGCGTGGTCCGGAAGGACCGGGTGAGCTGCTGCGCGGTCGCCACCGGCACCACCATGAGGGCCGAGACCAGCAGCAGCCCGACCGTCCGCATCGCAACGGTGACGCTGACCGCGGCCAGGACCGCGACCATCAGGTTGTAGAACCGCACGTTCAGCCCGGCGACCCGGGCGAACTCCTGGTCCTGGGCGACCGCGAACAGCTGGGGCGACAGGCCGACGCAGATCGCGATCACCACCGCAGCCAGGGCCATCGTCACCCAGACGTCGGTGACCGAGATGGTGGTGATCGACCCGAAGAGGTAGCCCTGGAGGCTGTTCGCGCTCTGCCCCGCCAGCCCGGTCACGAGCACGCCGCCGGCCAGCCCGCCGTAGAACAGCAATGCCAGCGCCACGTCGCCGTTGGTGCTGCCGCTCTCGCGGATCAGCTCGATCAGGACCGCGCCGAGGATCGCGACGACGACCGCCGTCCAGATCGGGGCGGTGCCGGTGAGCAGGCCGATCGCGACGCCGGTGACGGCGACGTGGCCGATGCCATCGCCCATCAGGGCGAGCCGCCGCTGGACGAGGTAGGTGCCGACCGCCGGGGCGGCGAGGCCGGTGAAGAGGGCGGCGAGCAGGGCCCGCTGCATGAACTCCAGGCTGAAGAGCTCGATCATCGCGCGCCTCCGTCCAGGGGCGACTCGACGCGCGGCACGTGGTCGCGCCAGCCCTCGGTGCGGTGGTGGTGGGTGTGCGCCTCGCCGAAGTCGGGGTGGTGCACCTCGTGGTCGGACAGCGGCGCGCCGTCGTAGGCCACGCGGCCGTCGCGCATCACGACCGCCCGGTCGACCAGGGGTGCCATCGCGCCGAGCTCGTGGGCGACCAGGACGATCGTGCTGCCGCGCTCCTTGAGCTGCCGCAGCGATCCGGCCAGCGCCTGCTGGTTGGGCAGGTCGACGCCCGCGGTCGGCTCGTCGAGGAAGAAGAGGTCGGGGGAGCCGACGAGCGCCCGCGCGATGAGGGCCCGCTGCTGCTGGCCGCCGGAGAGCTGGGAGACCCCGGACTTGGCGTGGTCGCCGAGGCCCACCACCCGGATCGCCTCGTCGATGGCCGCGCGGTCGTCGCGGGTGAGCGGCCGCAGCAGCCGGCGCCGGGTCAGGGCGCCCGACGCGACGACCTCCCACACCGATGCCGGTACGCCGGAGCCGGCGCTGGTGCGCTGGGGGACGAAGCCGATCCGCTGCCAGGCGTGGAAGTCGTCGAGCGGGATCCCGAACAGCTCCAGCGAGCCCGCCGTCAGCGGCCGGAGGCCGGTCAGCGCCCGGACCAGGGTCGACTTCCCGGAGCCGTTGGCGCCCATCAGCGCCAGGAACTCTCCGGGCCGGACCACGAGGTCGATGCCGCGCAGCACCGGCCGGCCGCCGATCGCGACCGCTCCGCCGGTGAGCCGCACCGGCACCTCGGATGTCGTCGGGGTCAGCACTCGTTGGCCTCTTGCAGGTTGGCGAGGTTGCGGCGCATCACCGAGAGGTAGTCGTCGGAGCTGCCCTCGCGCGAGGCCCTTCGAGCGGGTCGAGCGTGGCCGTCCGCAGGCCCAGGTCGTTGGCCAGTGTGTCCGCCATCTTGCGGCTGCCGAGGGTCTCGGTGAACACCGTCGTGACCCCCTCCTCCTGGGCGAGGTCCTGCAGCTCGGCGAGGTGGGCCGGCGTCGGCTCGGCGTCGGGGGAGAGGCCGGCGATCGGATCGAAGTGCAGGCCGTACTTCTCCAGGTAGCCGAAGGCGTCGTGGCTGACGACGACCGTGTGCAGCCGGCAGCCGGCCAGCCCGTCGACGTACTCGCGGTCGAGGCGCTCCATGTCGGTCCGCAGGTCGGCGGCGTTGTCGCGGTAGTCCTGCCGGTGGTCGGGGTCGATGTCGGTCAGCTTCAGGGCGACCTCGTCGCCCAGGTCGGCCATCCGCAGCGGGTCGAGCCAGAAGTGCGGGTCGATGCCGCCCTCGTGCTCGTGCGCTCGCCGTCGTCGGCGTGCCTTCCTCCGCCCTCGAGCAGGCCCACGACGTCGGCCGCGTCGATGGCGACCCCCTCGGCGGTCTCGTCCACGGCCGCGTCGACGGCCGGCTGGAAGTCGCGCTCGTAGACGACCAGGTCGGCGCCCGCGACCTGCGCGGTCTCCTTGATGGTCAGCTCGAAGTCGTGCGGCTCGGCGCCGGGCGTGGTCAGCAGGTCGACGTCCTCGCCGGACACCCGCTCGGCGACGTAGGCCAGCGGGTAGAAGGCCGCGGCGATCTCGAGGTCGCCGTCGTCCCCGTCCGTGACGCCCAGCGCCGCGCAGCCCGAGAGGGAGGTGGCGACGAGCGCACAGGCCAGGGCGATCCGCATGAGAACGATTCTCAGTTAGATGAGAATCGTTGTCAACTCGGGTCGGTGGTCGAGTAGGTTGCGCAGCAAGCGTGTCGAGACCCGTACGCTGCCAAGGTGCTGGTGGTGAACAGGTTCCGGGTCGCGGCTTCCGACGCCGAGGCGTTCCGCGCGGACGTCGAGCGCGCGGTCGAGGCACTCGCCGAGCGGCCCGGCTACCTCGGCGGCCAGGTCGGGCGCAACGTCGACGACCCGTCGCTGTGGACGCTTGGTGACCACCTGGGAGCACGTGGGCGCCTACCGCCGCGCGCTCTCGGCGTACGACGTGAAGCTGCACGCGGTGCCCCTGCTGGGCCGGGCGCTCGACGAGCCCAGCGCCTACGAGCTGGTCGAGCCCGGAGGCGACCTCAATGTGCCCGATGCCCGGTCGTTAGGCTGAACACCCCCGGACCGGCATCGTCGGTCGCACCGAGACCGGCAGCCAGCCGGCCAGCGTTAGGAGCACCACCCCGTGGCCAAGCCACCTGCATCGACCCTCGACCACGTCGTCTCCCTCTGCAAGCGCCGGGGCTTCGTCTACCCCTGCGGCGAGATCTACGGCGGCACCCGCTCGGCGTGGGACTACGGCCCGCTCGGCGTGGAGCTGAAGGAGAACATCAAGCGCCAGTGGTGGAAGGCGATGGTGACCGGCCGGGAGGACATCGTCGGCCTCGACTCCAGCGTGATCCTGCCGACCCGCACGTGGGAGGCCAGCGGCCACCTGAGCACGTTCACCGACCCGCTGACCGAGTGCCAGTCCTGCCACAAGCGGTACCGCGCGGACCACATGCAGGAGGACTACGCGTCCAAGAAGGGCATCGACGACCCGGACACGGTCGACATCAACGAGCTGGCCTGCCCCAACTGCGGCACCCGCGGCGCGTGGACCGAGCCGCGCCAGTTCAACATGATGCTCAAGACCTACCTCGGCGTGATCGAGGACGAGTCCGGCCTGCACTACCTGCGCCCCGAGACCGCGCAGGGCATCTTCCTCAACTTCGCCAACGTGGTGACCACCAGCCGGAAGAAGCCGCCGTTCGGCATCGCCCAGCAGGGCAAGAGCTTCCGCAACGAGATCACCCCGGGCAACTTCATCTTCCGGACCCGCGAGTTCGAGCAGATGGAGATGGAGTACTTCGTCAAGCCGGGCGAGGACGAGGAGCTCCACCAGTACTGGATCGACGAGCGCACCCGCTGGTACGTCGACCTCGGCATCAACCCCGACAACCTGCGCCACTACGAGCACCCGCAGGAGAAGCTGAGCCACTACGCCAAGCGGACCGTCGACATCGAGTACCGCTTCGGCTTCTCCGGCCGCGACTTCGAGGAGCTCGAGGGCATCGCGAACCGCACCGACTTCGACCTCACCCAGCACAGCAAGTTCTCCGGCCAGGACCTCAGCTACTTCGACCAGGCCGCCAACGAGCGCTACGTCCCGTACGTCATCGAGCCGGCGGCGGGCCTGACCCGCAGCCTGATGGCGTTCCTGATCGACGCCTGGACCGAGGACGAGGCGCCCAACACCAAGGGCGGCGTCGACAAGCGCACCGTGCTCCGGCTCGACCCGCGGCTGGCCCCGGTCAAGGTCGCGGTGCTGCCGCTGTCGCGCAACGCCGACCTGTCGCCGAAGGCCCGAGACCTCGCCGCCGAGCTGCGCCGCAACTGGAACGTCGACTTCGACGACTCCGGCGCGATCGGCCGCCGCTACCGCCGCCAGGACGAGATCGGCACGCCGTACTGCGTCACCGTCGACTTCGACACCCTCGACGACCACGCCGTCACGGTGCGCGAACGGGACACGATGAAGCAGGAACGGATCGGTCTCGACCAGATCACGGCGTACTTCGCCGAGCGTTTCGTGGGCTGCTGAGTGGGGACGCACATGCACAATGACCGGATGACCCCCAGACTCGCCGCGCGCGGCTGGCGCGCCCTGCTCGGCGCGTCGCTCGCCGCCGCCCTCCTGCTGTCCGGCTGCTCCGACGACGGCGGATCGTCCGGCGACGCCGGCGACGGCGAGACGACGGCCGCCAGCGGCGAGGGCGGGACGCCCGTGAAGCCCTACCTGCCCGTGCCCGACGGGGTCGAGCTGACCACGCAGGGCACCGAGCTCGGTCTCGACGAGACGGCCACGGTCGCCTACGAGCCCCGGCAGGGCGAGGTCGCCGCACTCGACATCACCGTGACCCGGATGGACAAGGCGTCGTTCAGCCTGTTCACCGGCTGGAAGCTCGACGAGCAGACCAAGTCGACCCAGCCGTACTTCGTGCACGCCAAGATCCGCAACGTGGGCGCCACCGACCTCGGTGGCCGGCGTCCTCCGCTGTACGCCGTGGACGGCGAGAACAAGCTGATCGAGTCCTCCACGTTCTCCAGCGCCTTCAAGCCCTGCCCGAGCGAGGCGTTCCCGAAGAAGTTCAAGACCGGCGACGTCGTGGAGAGCTGCCTGGTCTACCTCGCGCCCGACAAGGGATCGCTGGAGGCGGTGAGCTTCCGCCCGGTCGAGGACTTCGACCCGATCATCTGGCTCGGCGAGCTGACCACCCCGGAGCCGCCCAAGGACAGCGGCGACAAGAAGGGTGACAAGAAGGGCGACAAGGACAAGAAGGGCGACAAGGGCAACAAGAACGGCGGCGGCGACAACAACCAGGGCTGAGCCGCGGCCGATTGGGTCCCGGTCGCCCGGATCGGGACAATGGACGACATGCCCGCCCTGCCCACCTCGCTGACCCTCGGGTCGCTGCGCGTCGACACGCCCGTCGTGCTCGCGCCGATGGCGGGCATCACCAACGCCGCCTACCGACGGCTGTGCGCCGAGCAGGGCGCGGGCCTGTACGTCTGCGAGATGATCACCTCGCGCGGGCTGGTCGAGCGCGACGAGACCACGCAGAAGATGCTGGTCTTCGACGAGCTCGAGTCGGTCCGCTCGGTGCAGCTCTACGGCACCGACCCCAGCTACGTCGGCAAGGCCACCGAGATCCTCTGCGCCGAGTACGGCGTCCGTCACGTCGACCTGAACTTCGGCTGCCCGGTGCCGAAGGTGACCCGGAAGGGCGGCGGCGGCGCCCTGCCCTGGAAGCGCGGGCTGCTCGCCGAGATCCTGGCCGCCGCGGTCGCGGCGGCCACGCCGTACGACGTGCCGGTGACGATGAAGACCCGCAAGGGCCTCGACGACGACCACCTGACCTACCTCGACGCGGGCCGGATCGCCGAGGACTCCGGGATCGCCGCGATCGCGCTGCACGGGCGGACCGTCGCGCAGTCCTACTCCGGCGAGGCCGACTGGGACGCCATCGCCACCCTCGTCGACCACGTGGAGATCCCCGTCCTCGGCAACGGCGACATCTGGGAGGCCGCCGACGCGGTCCGGATGGTCGAGCAGACCGGCGTGGCCGGTGTGGTCGTGGGCCGGGGCTGCCTGGGCCGGCCGTGGCTGTTCCGCGACCTGGCCGCCGCGTTCTCCGGCACGCCCGTGAGCACCCTCCCGACGCTGGGCGAGGTGAGCGCGATGATGCGCCGCCACGCCGAGCTGCTCAGCGAGCACATGGGGGAGGAGCGGGGCTGCAAGGAGTTCCGCAAGCACGTCTCGTGGTACCTCAAGGGCTTCGCCGCCGGCGGCCGGCTCCGGCACTCGCTGGCGCTGGTCGACTCGCTCGCCGCGCTCGACGTACTGCTCGCGGAGCTGGACCCGGACGAGCCGTTCCCGGTGCAGGAGCTGGGCACTCCCCGGGGTCGCCAGGGGTCCGCGCGCAGCCGGATCGCGCTGCCCGAGGGATGGCTCGACGACACCGACGGAAGCGGCACCCACGTCCACGAGGCAACCTCCGAGGTCACGGGCGGATAACGGAGCGGTCACGTAAAGATTGCGGCGGGGTGACCGGGAACACCCGGCAAAACCCTTCCCCCGATTGCGGGGGACCGGTTTCCTTGTGGTTTAGTCGTCGTTCGCGCCCAGCTCGCCACAAGCGACTGGGCGTCCCCCGTACGCAACAGCAAAGGATCAGCGCTGTGGCAGATCATCGCCACAAGCGGGACACCAATGCCCGCCGTTTTCCCAAGGCTCACTTCATAGCCGGCCCGATTGCAGTCCTGGCGACCGCCTCGACCGTCGGTCTGGGCGTGGTGGCCACCAGCCCCGACCTCCGCGACAGCCTCGTGGCCAGCAGTTCGTCCAGCCTGTCGAACGCCTCCGACTCCTCCGCCAACCGGAGCGGCGTCGTGATCTCGCGTTCGTCCTCCCGCGTGGACGCCAGCCACCTGCAGCGGCAGTTCGGCGTCGACATGTCGAAGGCCGCCGTCCGCAAGGCGATCAAGGGCGCGGACACGAAGATGTGGACCACCGTCGACCTCAACATCTGGACCGTCCCCGGCCAAGAAGGCCGAGAACATCGGTCTCCTCGAGTCCGGCGAGAAGGTCGTGATGACCGGGCGCAAGACGCCGGAGCGGGTCGAGCTCGTCCTCAACGGCAAGTCCCGGTGGGTGACCGCCGGCTACCTCTCCGAGGAGAAGCCCGACCCCGCCGTGTCCGGTGACGTCGACGCCGGCCTGCACCAACGGCAGCGCCGTGCCCTCGGGCGTCAGCCCGAACATCGTGGCCGTGCACCAGGCCGTCTGCGCCAACTTCCCGGAGATCACCAGCTACGGCACGTTCCGCGGCGACGGCGAGCACGCCCAGGGCATCGCGATCGACATCATGGTCAGCGGCGAGCGCGGCTACGAGGTCGCGGAGTTCGTCCGTGCCCACTACGAGGAGCTCGGCGTCAGCTACATCATCTACAGCCAGCAGATCTGGTCGGTGGAGCGCTCCGTCCGAGGGATGGCGTGGCATGGAGGACCGTGGGTCCACCACCGCCAACCACTACGACCACGTGCACGTCACGACGTACTGACGTAGCGGTCGGAGGTTTCGAGACAGGCGTTGCACGCCTTCCTCAACCACCGACCGTGCTCGGCGGTTGAGGAGGTTGCCGCAGCAACCGTCTCGAAACCAGTCGGAGGCGGCCAGTAGGGTCGCCCCGATGGAGTCACCGGAGCAGTACGACGCCGCCGCGCGGCAGCGGGTCGTCGACGAGCCGCCCAAGCGGGTGGCGGCCCCGGTGCGCACGCCCTTCGAGCGCGACCGGGCGCGCGTGGTGCACGCCGCGTCGTTCCGGCGGCTCGCCGCCAAGACCCAGGTGGTCGGCCCGCGGACCGACGACTTCGTCCGCAACCGGCTCACCCACAGCCTCGAGGTGGCGCAGGTCGCCCGTGACCTGGCCCGGGCGCTGGGCTGCCACCCCGACATCACCGAGACCGCGGCGCTGGCGCACGACCTCGGGCACCCGCCGTTCGGCCACAACGGCGAGCGGGTGCTGGCCGAGCTGAGCGAGGGCTGCGGCGGGTTCGAGGGCAACGCCCAGACCCTGCGGCTGCTGACCCGGCTGGAGGCGAAGACGTTCGACGAGCACGGCCGCTCGGCCGGGCTCAACCTGACCCGGGCCACGCTGGACGCCTGCACGAAGTACCCCTGGTCCCGCGCCGAGGCCGACGAGCCCCAGGGCGTGCACGCCGACGGGTCGCCCCGGCTGGTGCGCAAGTTCGGCGTCTACGACGACGACCTGCCGGTGTTCGCCTGGCTGCGGGCGGGAGTCGACGGCCGGCGGCGCTGCTTCGAGGCGCAGGTGATGGACCTGGCCGACGACGTGGCCTACTCCGTGCACGACGTCGAGGACGGCATCGTGGCCGGGCGGATCGACCTCACGGCCCTCGATCGAGCGGCGGTCTGGGCCACGGTCCGCGACTGGTACCTCCCCGACGCCGGCGACGACGAGCTCGACGAGGTCCTGACCGGGATGCAGCGGATCGGCAGCTGGCCGCAGACGCCGTACGACCGGAGCCGGCGGAGCCATGCGGCGCTGAAGAACCTCACCAGCGACCTGATCGGACGGTTCTGCGGCGCGGCCCAGGCGGCGACGTTCGCGGCGTCGGAAGGCCCGTTCGTCCGGTACGCCGCCGAGCTGGTCGTGCCCGAGTCGTCGAAGCTGGAGATGGCCGTGCTGAAGGGCATCGCCGCCCACTACGTCATGCGCGCCGACGACCGGGTGGCCGCGATGCTGCACCAGCGTGACCTGATCGCCGAGCTGGTCGAGGAGCTCGACAAGCGCGGCGCGGAGGCGCTGGACCGGCCGTTCGCCGACGACTGGCACGCGGCCGCGGACGACGCGGGCCGGCGCCGCGTGGTGGTCGACCAGGTCGCCTCGCTGACCGACGCCAGTGCCGTCGACCGGCACGCCCTGCTGACCCGAGGAGCACATCGTGGCTGACCCGCTCGTGTGGCTGCCGTTCGAACCGGACCGCCTCGGCGACCCGCCGCCCGGCCTGCGCTACGAGACGGTCGACCCCACGGAGCACGTCCCCGACTCCGTGGGAGACGTGGTCTTCTACGTCCCGCCCTATGCCGTCGGCCCCGCCGGCGCCGAGGTGCTGCCACGGATGACCAGCCTCCAGGTGGTGCAGACGCTCACCGCGGGCGTGGACAACATCCGCTCGGCGGTGCCCGAAGGCGTGACCCTCTGCAACGGCCGCGGCATCCACGACACGTCCACCGCCGAGCTGGCGCTCACGCTGATCCTGTCGTCGCTGCGCGGTGTTCCCGGGTTCGTGCGGGCGCAGGACCGGCGCGAGTGGGAGTTCGGCTGGCATCCCGCGCTCGCGGACCGGCGGGTGCTGCTCGTCGGGTACGGCGCGATCGGCGAGGCCGTCGAGGCTCGGCTGCGGCCGTTCGAGGTCGAGGTGGTCCGCGTGGCCCGCGCCGCGCGCGACGGCGTACACGCGATCGATGAGCTGCCCGACCTGCTGCCCACCGCCGACGTCGTGGTGCTGCTCGTGCCGCTGACCGACGCCACCCGCGGGATGGTCGACACGGAGTTCCTGGCCCGGATGAAGGACGACGCGCTCCTGGTCAACGTCTCCCGCGGCGCGGTCGTGGTCACCGACGACCTGGTCGCGGCGCTCGAGACCCGCCGGATCGGCGCGGCCATCGACGTCGCCGAGCAGGAGCCGCTGCCCGCCGACAGCCCGCTGTGGACCGCCCCCAACCTGCTGATCTCGCCGCACGTCGGCGGCGCCAGCAGCGCGATGTGGCCGCGCGCCAACCGCCTGGTCCGCGACCAGCTGCACCGGTTCGCCGCCGGTGAGTCAGCTGTGGAACGTCATGTCCGGCGACTACTGACCTCACGCGCCGGACCGTAGGATCGCCCCGTGGCCGGCCGGATTCGCGATGACGACATCGCCGAGGTGCGCGACAAGGCTCGGATCGACGAGGTGGTGTCGCAGTACGTCACCCTGCGCAACGCCGGCGGCGGCTCCCAGAAGGGGCTGTGCCCGTTCCACGACGAGAAGTCGCCGTCGTTCAACGTCAACCCGCAGCGGCAGTTCTGGCACTGCTTCGGCTGCGGGGAGGGCGGCGACGTCTTCAACTTCCTGATGAAGATCGACGGGCTGAGCTTCGTCGAGGCGGTCGAGCGGCTCGCCGAGAAGTACGGCGTGCAGCTGCGGCGCGAGGAGGGCGACGTCCGCGACGACCGGCCCAAGGGGCCGCAGCGCGGCAAGCTGATCGAGGCCAACCGGGTCGCCCAGGAGTTCTACGCCGACCAGCTCGGCTCGGCCGACGCCGTGGTGGCCCGCCAGTTCCTGCACGAGCGCGGCTTCGACCAGGACGCGGCCGACCGGTTCGGCATCGGCTTCGCCCCGCGCGAGGGCGAGGCGCTGTTCAAGCACCTGCGCCAGAAGGGGTTCAGCCAGGAGGAGACGGTCGAGGCCGGGCTGGTCGCCGTCGGCCGGTCGGCGTACGACCGCTTCCGCGGGCGCCTGCTCTGGCCGATCCGCGACGCCAGCGGCGACACCATCGGCTTCGGGGCGCGCCGGATCTTCGACGACGACAAGATCGAGGCGAAGTACCTCAACACCTCAGAGACCAAGCTCTACAAGAAGAGCCAGGTCCTCTACGGCATCGACCTGGCCCGCAAGGACATGGCGCGGTCGTCCCAGGCGGTCGTGGTCGAGGGCTACACCGACGTGATGGCCTGCCACCTCGCCGGCGTCACCACCGCGATCGCGACCTGCGGCACCGCCTTCGGCGACGAGCACGCCAAGGTGCTGCGCCGGTTCCTGCACGACCACGAGGAGTTCCGCGGCGAGGTGATCTTCACCTTCGACGGCGACGCCGCCGGGCAGAAGGCCGCGCTGCGGGCCTTCGAGGGCGACCAGAACTTCGTCTCCCAGACCTACGTCGCCATCGAGCCCGACGGCCTCGACCCGTGCGACGTGCGGATCGAGAAGGGCGACGCGGCGGTGCGCGAGCTCGTGGCCAGGCGGGTGCCGCTCTACCGCTTCGTGCTCAGCAACGTCGTCGGCAAGTACGACCTCGACCGCGCCGACGGCCGGGTCGACGCCGTCCGCGAGGCCGCCCGGCTGGTGTCGAGCATCCGCGACAAGTCGAAGGTCGACGCGTTCGCGCGCGAGCTGGCCGGCATGGTCGGCGTCGACATCGAGCAGGCCCGGACCGAGGTACGAAGGGCCGCTCAACGAACCCGCTCCGACGTCCGTGGTTACGGCCGTCCCCAGCCAGCCGGTCAGGTACAGGAAGCGCGGCCGGAGCCGCCGCGCCAGCAGCTGCCCGACCTCCGCGACCCGCGGTTCCAGCTCGAGCGGGAGACGCTCAAGCTGGTGATCCAGCACCCGTCGGCCGTCGGCCGCACCGCCTCCGACGTCGGCCCCAACGACTTCCTGCACCCGACCTACCGCGCGGTCTGGGAGCTGGTCTCCTCGGCCGGCGGCCCGGCTGCCGGCACCGACGACCCGGGCTGGGGGTCGCGGCTGCGCGACGAGGCACCCGACCCGGCCGTCTCGTCGGCGATCAGCGCGCTCGGTGTCGAGCCGCTGCTGACCGCGAAGGAGCCCGACCACGCCTACGTCCAGGCGCACGTGTTCCGCCTGCTGGAGCTCACCGCCATGCGCCGGATCGCCGACCTGAAGTCGCGGCTCCAGCGCACCAACCCGGTCGAGCACCCCACCGACTACAACCGGATGTTCGGCGAGCTCGTCGCCCTCGAGCAGCACCGCCGCAACCTCCGCGAGCTCGCGGTCGGCGCCACGTGAGACGGCGTACGACGCCCTCCGTGGCCGTCGGCGCGGGGGAGAAGGTGCTCGCCTGGGCCACCGCCGAGGCCGGCGAGGTCGTCGCCGGCACCCGCGACGCGCTCTACCTCGCCGACCGACGGGTGCCCTGGGAGCAGGTCGAGGCCGCCGACTGGGACCGCGACACCTCCGTGCTCCGGGTCAGCGAGGTCGGCTCGTGGGGCGAGCAGCGGGTCGAGCACGCGTACACGATCGACGAGCCGCGACGCCTCGCGGAGCTGATCCGCGAACGGGTCACCGCCAGCGTCGTCCTCCAGCGGCACGTGCCGATCGTCCGGCCGCAGCGGCCTGCGCGTCATCGCCCGCCGCGCACCCCGCGGCGACCAGCCGCTGGCGTGGTTCTACGAGTACGACGAGGGCATCGACCCCGACGATCCCGTCGTCCGGCTGGCCGCCGAGGATGCGCTGGCCGCCGCCCGCGACGAGGTCGGGGTGGAGTGACAGCTCGGTGACATCTCGATTTCACCCGCTGGAGACCGCCTTGCTAAGGTTTCCGTCGCACGATCCCCTGTAGCTCAACTGGCAGAGCATTCGGCTGTTAACCGGAGGGTTGTTGGTTCGAGTCCAACCGGGGGAGCCAGAGAAAACGGCCCGTGACCTGCGCAAACGCAGATCGCGGGCCGTTTCGCTTTGCCGTGTGCATCGTCTATGCATCGTTCGCGCTCGCTGCTGTCCGCCCCGGGTAAGCCCTGCTCCACGCCTGCTTGTAGTTGCGACCCCGTCTTTGCGTCACCGGCATTGCGTCGATGTCTGCTGGCTCACCCCGACGGGCTGGCACGTGTGGTAGTTCGCGTGACCCGTTCGGATGGTTCAGGCCGGGTTGGCCGTGTTTGGGGGTGTGGGGGCAACCTTTGGCCGTACGGTCTGCCGGGTTCGACCTCGGTGCCTGCCGATGCGCGGTGGGCCATTTCCTCGGTGGAGGCCGCACCCATGCGCGCTCGTCTGTCCTCATTCAACCCCCGCTCCGCCAACGACGGCGATGACCAATTTTGGGTGCGCCGGCTTGGCGCCGCAGCCGTCGCCTGCACTCTCCTGGCGGCGGGGATGGCCGTTTGGCCGGGCCAAGCCGTCGCCGGGCCAGGGATCGTATTGGCCAGCGACCTCGAGACAGCGGACGAGGTGGCCGAGGTGAGCGAGGACGAGCTCGTCGAGCCGATCCAGCTCCCCGAACTGTCGACCGAAACGACGAGCACGTTCCGGATGCCGAATGGTTCGTACCGGCTGGAGGCAGCGCCCGAACCGGTCAACTACCGCGACGACGCCGGCGACTGGCACGCCATCGACAACACCCTGGTAGACGCTCCGGGTGCGACATACGCGGTGGCAAACGCCGCGAACGAGTACACGGCATCCATTCCCGCGGACGCGTCCGCGGCCCCGATCCGGTTCGAGGCCGACGGGGCCTGGGTGACGATGAAGATGGACGGTGCGGATGCCGCACCGGCCGTCGAGGGCTCCTCAGCGACCTTCGAGGACGTCGAGGGCGCGGAGAGCGTCACCTACGAGGCCGTCGGCTCCGGCCTGAAGGAGTCGATCACGCTGCAGGAGCCGCCCAGCGCGCAGACGGGGCCGGTGGAGTACACCTACATCCTGGACACCAGTGCCGGCCTCACGCCGACGCTCACTTCGGCCGGGGCGATCGAGTTCCGTACCGCCGGGGGAGCCGTGCCGGTGAGCATCCCAGTGGGGAACATGAGCGACTCCGCCATGCCGGAGCCCGCGTACTCCAACCGGGTGGCCTACGACCTCGTCGGGATGAGTGGGGCTTGGCAGCTGACAGTCACCCCGGACCAGGCCTGGCTGGCCGACCCGTCCCGGGTCTACCCGGTCGTGATCGACCCCACGCTCGCGACCGGAGCGGCCACCGACTGCTGGGTGCAGGAGGAGAGCCCGACGGCATCGCGGTGCGGGAACACTGACTTCATCCGGGTCGGCAAAGCGGGCCCGAGCCAGCGCCGCCGCGGATTGCTGGACTTCAACATCTCCAGCATCCCGAACGAGGCCACGGTCGACACCGCGACCCTGGACCTGTACCTGGACAGCTCCCAGACCACCGGCACGGGCGCGGCCACCGACTACGGCGTGTACAACGCATCGAAGAAGTTCGACAGCAGCGCCACCTGGAACAGCTCCGGGGCTAACGGCTCCTGGACCGGCGGATGCACCTGCTCTGCGATCGGCTCCAACAAGCTCAATCTCGGCGGCGGCAGCAACGACTGGAAGACGTTCGGGGTCAAGACTCTGATCGAGAACTGGCTGGACGGCACCTGGGACCACAACGGCATGGTCCTCAAGCAGGTCGACGACGACTCGACCAAGGTGCTCGCGTTCCGGTCATCGACCGGCCCGTCCAGCCTGCCGAAGTTGACGGTCGAGTACACGCCGCCGACCGAGCCCAACCACACCGACGACGCCGGCGACCGCAGCTTCTGGACCTATGAGACCCGGCAGCTGACCGACAAGATCACCGCCAAGGTCAACGTCGGCAACGGCAACCTGCTGGTCCAAGCCGACGACGCGAACATCGCCGGTGTGGCCGGCTGGGACCTGGCGTTGACGCGGTACTACAACTCCGACAACGCCACTGTTGGCGGGGCGAACATGGGCATGGGCTGGTCCACCTCGCTCGCCGAGTCGGTGCGCCTGGAGCGGGCCGACTCCAGCAACCGCAACCGCATGTTCTTCTTCGGACCGTCTGCCTACCGGGCCGTCTTCGACAAGACCGAGGGTGGCGCCTACCAGCGGCAGGGTGCGGGAATCACCGCCGACCTGGACTTCGACGCCAACGGCACCGGGACCGCCGACGACCGGTTCACTCTGACCTGGTTCGACGAGTCGACGTACGCCTTCGACGGCGACGGCCGGCTGCTTGAGACCCGCGACAAGAACGACAACGACATCGACTTCGTCTGGGACGACACCAACAACCGGCTTCAGACCGTTTTCGACACCCGCGGTACCCAGGCCCGCCTGCTCTACCGGACCGATGGGCTCCTGGGCACGGTGACGGTCGAGAACAGCAACAATCAGATGATGATGGAGTGGACCTACAGCTACAACAACACCACGCCGGCGCTGCTGGAGAGCGTCCGGCTGGAGAGCATCGGCGAGGGGGCGATCGGAGGGACCGCGATGGCCGACGGCGCCGATCCGAACGAGGACGTCCTCACCACTTTCGCGTACGACGCCGACAACCGGCTGACCGAGATCCGTGACGCCCGGGAGACCGACAGCAGCACCGGCGACGGCGGGACCACCACGGTCGCCTACGCGGGCTCCGGCGCCAAGGTGGCGACGATCACCCGCGAGACCGACAGCGCCGGCCTCCCCGACTCGGTGACCAGCTTCTCCTACACCGGGAGTGTCGGCACGGCAGGAGACGTGTGCACCAGCAAGGACATCAACGACAAGGACGCGACCTCACGGACCACCGTCGACGGGGAACGCACCAGCTCCGCCGACGGGGCCGGTAACCCCAATGACCCGCTGGCCACCAACGACGCGGACTCCAGCAAGTACTGCGTGGACAATCGGGGTCGGGTGGTGCGCACCACCGACCCTGCCGGGGTCAAGAGGTCCAAGACCTTCACCGCCAACTCCAACGTGATCGCAGCGGACATGGCAGGACTCGGGGACGGGCAGGCCCAGCACTCGGCGACGTACACCAACAACAACCCCACCTCTGCGACCTCACCCGAGGGCGCTCGCACGGCCGCGTCCTACTCCGACAGCAACCACCCGCACATGGCCACCTCGACCCGCGGTGACGACAGCCATGGCAACAGCACCAGCTGGTCGTATGCCTACAACGGCAACGGCAACATCACTGAGGCCACTTCTGGCGGCGGCCTGGGCATCAAGTTCCGCTACTGCTGGCGCAACGGCCACGTCACCCGGATTGACCCGGTGACCGCGACCGGCACCGCCGCCAACGGCACCAAGCCCGACGGCCAGGCCGAGAACTGCGACGCCGCTCAGGGCGACGACACGCTGCTCACCTACAACAGCGCGGACCAGTTGACCAACGTGAACCGGCCCGCCGGCGGGGACACCAGCTACACCTACGACAATCTCTCCCGGATTGCGACCGTCACCACCGGCCGTGGGGTCACCACCAGCTACGTCTACGACGCCCTGGACCACGTCGTGAAGGTCACCCACGCGAAGACCGGCCAGTCCAACCAGGTCGTGGACTACACCTACGACCTGGCCGGGAACCTGACCCAGATCGACGACCTCAACGGCCCCAACACCTTCGGCTACGACGAGCTCAACCGCCGTACCGAAGAGACCTCCCAAGGCGTCGCCACCAGCTACGTCTACGACCCAGCCGGGAACGTGATCACCGTCGACGTCGCCGGGCAGACCGTCAACGGGGTTCACCGGGCCACGCGCTACACCTACGACAAGGTCAACCGGCTGGTGACGCTGACCGACCAGCGCAACAAGCAGTTCACCTTTGAGTACGACAACCACGACAAGCGCACCAAGACCGTCTTCCCGGTCGACGCTCCGGGCGTCAACGTGGTGCAGGAAGCCCGCTACAACAATGACGGGAAGATGACCTGCACCTACGCCTACCGGGCCGGCAGCGGACCTACCAACGGCGCCAGCTCCTGTCCCTCGGCCACGTTCTCAGGGCTGCTTTCCTTCCAGGGCTATGACTATAAGAACCCGAGCCTGACCAACGATCCGGACACCCCGAACGTGGACGAACGGACCACCGGCACGAAGTACGCGGTCACCGATCTCGGAGGGAACGTTTCCAAGTTCGACTACGACGGCATCAAGCGGTTGGAGGAGGTCAACACTCGACCTGACGCCACCGCGTCCTCGACGCCGATCCGGACCTTCGACTACGCCTACGACCGGCACTCCAATCTGGTCAAGGAACTCGTCTCTCAGAATGACACCACCCCGACCCCCGGCCTGGAGACCGGCACCCTGTGGCTCGCATACAACACCGGCGACGAGCTGTGCGCTTCGAAGAAGCAGACCGGGACCGACCCCAACATCACCTGCACCACCGGCCAGACCGGGACCACCAGCTACAGCCACGACGATGACGGGAACCTGACCGGCGCCGGCGGCGACGGCGCAATGTCCGGGCTGACCCTGGACTACAATCTGCCCGGGCAGACCACCTCGGTCGACCCCCCGGGCTCGACTCCGGCCGACACGATGGCCTACGACGGCGTCATGCAGGACCGGCGCACCCAGGCCGGCAACACCACGATGTCCTACGGATACGCCGGCCTGACCGGGCAGTCCACCAGCGGCACCGGCGCACACTCCGAGCTGTTCGTCCGGGACCCGGCCGGGAAGCTGCTCACGATGATCGACCCCGCCACCGGCTCTGCCCGGTACTACCTGAGCGACGAGCAGCAGTCGATCATCGCCACCACCGACGACACCGGTGGAGACGTGGTTCGCTACCTCTACGAACCGTACGGCCAGCAGATCCGCTCCTGGGTCGACCCCAACGCGGGTACCTCAACCACAATCGGCAGCCAAACTGCGTCACCACCACCGGCGACCGACTACAACCCTTGGCGCTACGCCTCGGGCTATCTCGAGAAGAACACGGGTTTCCTCAAGTTCGGCACCCGTTACTACATGCCGCAACTGGTCAACTGGACCCAGCCCGATCCGAAGAGCGGCTCCATCAACAACCCGATCAGCCTCAACCGGTACGGGTACGCCGGCGGCAACCCCACAAATACGACCGATCGCAACGGCCGCGACTGGTGGGACCCGACTTCATGGGATGAGGAGACCTGGGTCGCCATCGGTGTTGGCGCAGTCCTTGTGGGTACCGGCATCGCTGGGGTGTCGATGATTGGGTTGGCAGGTTTGGGTGGAATGACAGCGCTTGCCGGCGGTGTGGAGCTTGGGACCGCAGCTACGTACGGCATGGTGGGTGAAGTTCCTTGGCGCTGCTCGGAGAGCTGGAGTTGGGAGTGGTGGAGTATGCATACTGAAATGGTGGCCCATCCCTCAGCAAGCTTGAGCTCGCAGTGGCGTCGATTGGCCTCGTGGCCTGCGTCGCCGGCGCCGCTTTGATCGTCGGAGGTGAACGAGGCTGGCTCAGCATTGGGATGATCATTGCTGGTGCGGGCGCTGCTCTGGTGATCAGTCTCCGAGTGCAGCGTCGGTTCAAGGCCCGCCCGTGAGTCGCTTAGGCCTTTCGACATGAACGTCACGCTCGGCGTCTTCATTGTCGTTGGAACACTGATTCTTGGTTTTGCGGCCTTTGTGGTGGCGTTGACGGTCAGCGGGGGACGGCGCACATTCCGCCGATTCGGCTGGACGACGACACCACTGCCCGTTCCAGGAGTCGGATCCGGTAGATGACAAGCGGCGGGATAGCGGAACCAATAGCGCCAGCGGTTGACTGTCGTGCCGGCTGCCGCGGGAGGGTTTCTGGACGGAAAGCCCAGAGTCCCCCCGGTCCCAATTGATGGACTGTCACGCATCGGGCACATCCTGAGCCTCGCCCGGACCACCGACGGGCCTCCGCGAGCGGGCTCGATGGGCTGTAGCTGACCGGCAGGATCCTCGTGTGGCTTCTTTCCTTCGACTGTCTTCAACGCAGGCCAGGTCACACAACTCGACACGATCTCCGATGACGTCCTGTGACGAGGGACCACGAGTCGCGAAAGAGGCCTGGCCGGAGGCCCATCCAGAGCCTTCAAACCGAGCGGCACGCATGCTACGAAGGTCCGTAGATCGGTCCGCCCCTCGGGGCGGGCCGAGCGTCATTTCAAGGCTAGGTGACGAGTGCTGACGGGCGGTGACGAGGCCGATGCACGGTGGAGTGAAGTTCTACCGGGGCTCTGCGGCCGCCGCGCGCTCCTACGTCGAGGCCGACCGCTCGCGCGCCGACGACTACTACCTCGCCGAGGGCACCGGGGTGGCCGAGCGATACGTCGCCACGACTCTCCCGGCGGTGGGGGGACGCGGTGTTTCCGCAGTTCAGCACGGGGGGACGCTGGATGGCGACGCCTACGAGCGGTGGGTCGCCGGCTACGACGTGCTGACCGGCGCGGCCAAGGGCCGGCTGCGTGACGACGCCCGCGCGCTGCGGTTCGTCGAGGTCGTCGTGAACGGGCCGAAGTCCTGGTCGCTCGCCGCCGCACTGCATCCGGACATCGCGATCGGCGTACGACGCGGCGATGGATCGGGCCGCTGGTGAGGTGATCGGTTGGGTGGCCGAGCACGCCACCACCCGGGTCGGGCCACGTGGTCGGCAGGTGCAGGTGCCGGTGGAGAAGCTCGAGGCGGCCGTCGTGCGGCACTACACCTCGCGGGCCGGTGACCCGCACCGCCACCTCCACGTGCAGATCAACGCACGCGTCTTCGCGGGCGGGGCGTGGCGTGGACTGCACTCGGTCGGTGTCGTGGACAGCATCGAGGCGCTCAACGGGATCGGGCACGCGGCCGTGATGTGCGACCCGCAGTTCCGGACCGCGCTTGCCGCGCGGGGCTACACGCTCGACCAGGACGGCGAGATCCATCAGCTCGCGCCGTATGC
The DNA here is from genome assembly GCA_963803235.1 of uncultured Actinomycetota bacterium. Taxonomy (GTDB): domain Bacteria; phylum Actinomycetota; class Actinomycetes; order Propionibacteriales; family Nocardioidaceae; genus Nocardioides. Next base: position 18,008 of record CAWDLL010000003.1, on the reverse strand, counting down.
CGGTGGGTTCAGCCAGCGCGCGGCACAGATCAACCGCAACGTCGACCGATACGAAGCCGACTGGCGCGCCGAGCATCCCGGCCAGGAGCCGGGGCCGGGATTGCGCCGTACCTGGGACCGGCGCGCGTGGGCGGACGCGCGGCCGGACAAGGTGGTGCCCCGCAGCGGCGTCGACCTGGTCGCCGCCTGGAACGACGAGTTGCGCGTCCTCGGTTTCACCCCACCGACCCCTCCGACCCACTCGGCGACACACTTGGCGACGGGGCCGGGCGTGCAGATCGGTCGGCTCAACCGCGACGTCGCCGCGGACCTGGTGCTGACCCGGCTCGGCGGCAAGCGGTCGGCATGGAACGCAGCCGACATCCGTGGCGAGGTCGAGCGACTGATCGCCTCCGTCGGGGTCGTCGCCCAGCGACCCGTCCGCTATGAGTTGGTCGAGGACATCGCCGACCGCGCCCAGACCCGGTGCGTGCCGCTGATGGATCGAGGCGACGTGCCCGAGCACGTCCGCAGTCTGACGTCCGAGCGGGTTCTCGCCGTCGAAGCCGAGCTGGTCGAAACCTTCGCTGCCCGCTCCGCCCGGCCGGTGACCGGCGCGGTCCGGCTCCGTGGAATCGACCACCTCGACCCGGCGCAACGACGCGTCGTCGCGGCCCTGGCCGGTGACGCCGGTCTGCTGGTGATCGAGGGCGCCGCCGGCACCGGCAAGACCACCACCCTTGCGGCAGCACGCCAGGTACTCGAAGGCCGCCGATCGCCGACTCGTGGTCGTCACCCCGACCCTCAAGGCCGCCCAGGCAGCACGTCAGCAGGTGGGCGCCGACGCCTTCTCCGCCGCCTGGCTGATCCATCAGTACGGCTACCGCTGGGATGAGGACGGCCACTGGTCACGAGTCGACCTCGCGTCGAGGCCGGACCCGAGGCCGGACCTGTTGCCAGGGCACGTCTGCTGCCCGGCGACGTCCTCCTGGTGGACGAGGCCGGCATGCTCGACCAGGACACCGCCCGCGCGCTGTTCGCCATCGCCGACCGGGCGCACGCGACCGTCGCGCTCCTGGGCGACCGCCACCAGCTGCCGGCCGTTGGCCGCGGCGGTGTCCTCGACCTCGCCGCACGCTGGGTGTCACCAGCAGGACACCACCAGCTGGAGTCGGTGCACCGGTTCAGCGATCCCGTGTACGCCGACCTCAGCCTGGTCATGCGCAGCTGGTGAGCGGCCCGGTGAGGTCTTCGATGCCCTCCTCGAGCGCGGCCAGATCGTCCTCCATGCCAGCGAGGTCGAACGCACGGCAGCCCTAGCCACCATTGGCGCCCTCGACGGTGACCAGCTCGTCATCGCCGACACCCGGGACCACGTCGGTGCGCTCAACGCCGCCATCCGCGACCGCCGCCATCGCGTTGACGTACACCCCGGTGATCAATCTGGTGAGCAGTCTGGTGAGCCCGTCACGCGTCGTGGAGAGCGGATCGGTCTCGGTGATCGGGTCGCCACCCGACGCAACGACCGCGACCTTGAAGTGGCCAACCGTGACACCTGGACCGTGGCCGGCATCGGCGAGGACGGCAGCCTGCTTCGTCACCGGCCGCGCCGGCCAACGCGGTCTGCCGGCCGAGTACGTGCGCGAGCACGTCGAGCTCGCGTTCACCACCACCGCCTACGGAGCCCAGGGCGAGACCGTCGACTCCGCCCACTTCGCGCTCGGTGAGACCACCGGCGCCGCCTCCGCGTACGTCGCCATGACTCGCGGCGTCACCACAACATCGCTCACCTCGTCGCCGAGTTCCGTCGACGACGCTCGCAGCCAATGGGTCGAGGTCTTCAGCCGTGACCGGGCCGACCTCGGACCACGGCACGCCGCACAGAGGGCCGCGGACGACATCGACCGACACGGACCCAGTGCGCCGCCACCACCCGTCGGACTGCAGGCTGCGATGTTGCGCGATGGTGCCCGGCGCCGACCACAGCCGATCCCGACCTCCCGGCCGACCTCCCACGGGATCGGTCGCTGACCAAGTTCCTCGCGTCAGGTGATCGCCCGGGATGGTCCGGATGACATAGGTGACCAAGGAGGCGCCGATCTCGACAGGAACGGCCACAGGAACGTCCGATCCGCACAGCGAGATGTTGCTTCTCCTGGCAGGAGTCGCCGAACCCGTCGGCGGCCACGACGAACGGCGACGTGATGGTGACACCCATCGGCATCCCGGACGACTGGGACGAGAACAACCTGATCCTGTTCGAGGAGTTCTGCGAACTCATCCGGACACCGCAGCGCACCGTCCGTGACTGGCGCCGCCGCGGCGTCGGGCCGCGATGGAGGCGCTTCAAAGGAGTCGGGCGGCTCTACATCACCGTCGCCGAGGCCCGACGCTTCCTCGCCTCCGCCACCGTCACGCGAGCGGAGGGGAGGTCCGATGGCTGAGCGACGCGCCATCCCGGTCTACCTGAGCCTTGAGGAGGCGGCCGGGGCCATGTCGGTCTCGGTCAAGACCATCCGACGCTGGATCGCAGCCGGCACGCTCCCGGCGTACCGCTGTGGCAAGCGCGCCATCCGGATCAAGCTCGAGGACCTGGAAGCCGCCCCTCGGCAGATCCCCTCAGCGCGATGGTGATGCGGAAGACCGATGAGCTGCCATCACACGGACCCAGCATCAGCTGACTCGTCCGCTCGCCCGCGCGGTCTCAGGCCCTGATCGTCCCGAAGTCGAGGCCGGCGAAGGCGGCGGTCGTTAGGTCGTCCATCCTGCTCTGCGTCGCGCGGACGTACCGCTCGGCGGCCTGGGACGAGGAGTCGCCGAGGAACGCCTGCACCTCGGCGACATGTGCGCCGTTCTGTGCCAATCGGGTGGCACCGGTCGCCCGGAGGTCGTGGAAGTTGATCGGCCGGCCCACGGCCTCGCGCACATCGAGCCACCCGCCGGCTGCGTCGCGGAATCGCGTGGGCTGTAGCCAGTCGCCGGACGGCCCCGGGAAGAGCAGCCCGTCACGGCCGGTGAGGTAGGTCCGCAGGTGCTCCGTCAAGGCCGTGCCGACGCTTGCGGGGACACGCTGGTCGCGGACGCCGGCCCGCGACTTCGGTTCCTTCTCGTATCGCTTGCCGCCTGGGCCTGTGCCGATCGCCCGTCGGACACGCACCACGGGTGGCTTCGCGCGAAGGTCGACGTCGGAGCGTCGGAGCGCCACGATCTCCCCGAACCGAAGGCCGCAGCCGAGGGCCAGGGCGATCATGGCCCGCCACTCGGGGCGGATCGTGGCGAGGATGAGACCGAGGTCGGCGTCCTCGATCACCTCAGTTCGCTTGTCCGATCGTTTGCCGATGGTGCCGGCGCCGTCGATGGCGAACGGGTTGACGGCGCCGGGGAGCACCCCGTCCGCGGCAGTCGCAGACTTCATGATCGCCTTGGCCAGCGCGTAGCACTCGCGCACGGTCTTCCCCTTGTCGTGGGGGAGTCCTTCGTACCACCGCACGACGTCGGCCGCGGTGATCATGTTCAGCGGCATCTCGCCGAACGTGGGCAAGAGGTACTTGCCCAGCCAGATGAAGTAGCCCCTCTTGGTGGACTCCTGAAGCGGCTGCCCCTTCACCTTGCGAGCGCGCAGCCAGATGGTGGCGTACTCAGCGAAGGTCGGAACAGTCTGGGCGGCTGCCCGCACCCGATCGTCCTCGGCGTGCTCGACCAGCGTGCGCCACGACGCGCCCTCCGCGTTCAGCCGCAGCTCCTCGGCCCGGAGCCAGTCCCCGGCGGCCTCTCGACCGTAGGTGTTCGCCTCGAACGTATGGGGCGCCGCGACGAGTTGCCCGCCACGGCCGGACGGATGGCCGAGCGGCACCGTGAACCGCGCCTGCCAGCGGCCGGACCGCATCTTGTTGATTTGCCCGAACCGGCGCCGGGAATCCTTCGTTGCCATGCTTTGACGTCCTTACCTTTGCATCGGCTATGCATAGGATCGTACGTCATTTTCGGTCCAGATGGGACCCGTTGGATCGCATCGGCTGCGGCATGTTTCCGCAGGTCAGGGCCACTTTTGGCCGCTCGCGTCCACCTCGGTCCAACAGTTGGGAATAGTGGTTCGAGTCCAACCGGGGGAGCCAGCACAGACGGGCGCACCTTCGGGTGCGCCCGTCCGGCATTTCGTGACAACCCGCTGTCCGGCCTCCGCGTCAACGTGACGACGGAGGTGAACGATGCTGGACGCGATCCGCCGCGCTGTCGCGGCGCTGTTGGCGACTCTGGCGCTGCCCGCCCTGCCGAGCGCAGCAGACAGCCAGCTGGTCAGGGACTTCGTGGAGTTCGCTGTCGACCCGAGCTCCACGACGGCGGCCGAGGTGCCGTTCTCGCCCGATGGCGTCAGCCTCGGCCTCGGTCCGCAGCTGATGACTCACGTGCCGCGGGAGCGGATCGCGGACCCGGACAGCTGGGTGCTCGAGCCGAAGGTCTTGCGCGCCTATGTCCCGCCGTTCTCGGCGCTCGTCACTGTGGAGCGGCATCCGGAAGTCCGCGATGACGTCGAGGTGTCGGTCGGCCCACACCCGCACTGCGCCGCGTCGCCGCAGCCCGCCCCCGAGCTCGTCGCAGGTCTGCGCCGGGTCTCGTTCCAGCCGGCGGAGGCGCTCGATCGACAGCTGCCTGATGTGGTTCACCGTCGACCTGTTCGTGAACGAGGACGGCGAGGTCGTCGCCGTCACGCTGGACATCTGGGAGCCCTAGCCGCCTTTGTGCGGTTGATCCGGGCGCGATACGCGCCTGGATCAACCGCATAGCCGGTTCTCCACAGGCTCGTTCGAGCCGCTGGCGCGCGCATGGCGGAACCTGGACCATCGTCGGGTGTCCGAGATCGACTTCATACTCCGGGAGCAGGACGGCGTCATCGCCCGGCGACAGGCGCTCGCCCACGGACTCACGCCCTCGCAGATCAGGCACCTTGTGCACCGGCGCGAGTGGGCACAGCTCCATCATGGCGTCTACGTTCACCACACCGGCCCACCGACCTGGCTGCAGCGGGCGTGGGCAGGGGTCCTGTTCTCGGCGCCGGCCGCGCTCAGCCACGAGTCGGCACTCGTCGCGGCCGAAGGGCGGTGGCGGGCGCAACCGCCGCACTCGACCATCCACGTCGCAATCGACCGTGACCGCCACCTGGTTCCTCCATCTGGTGTTGTGCTGCATCGCACGGCCCGCTTCGACTGCCGGGTGGAGTGGGGCAAGCACCCGCCCCGGATCGGATACGACGATGCTCTGCTCGATGTTGCCGCCGCGGCAGCGAGCGACCTGGACGCCGTCGCCCAGCTCGCGGACGCCTGCGGGACTCGACGGACAACGCCGGCCAGGCTCCTCGCCACACTCGGCGAGCGAGACCGCATCGCCAGGCGGAACTGGCTGCGCGGCGTCCTCACCGACGTGGCCAGCGGCACCTGCTCGGTGCTCGAGCACGGCTATCTCACGAGGGTCGAACGTCCGCACGGACTCCCACGCGGGCGCCGACAGGCGTCGGCTCTGGGTGACGGGGTGACGGTGCTGCGCGACGTGGACTACGACACGCTTCGCCTCGTCGTGGAGCTCGACGGCCGCCTCTTCCACAGCTCGGCAGGCGCACGCGAGCGAGATCTGGACCGTGACCTCGACGCGGCAGCCCTGGGCGGCGAGCGGGAGACGGTCCGCATCGGCTACGGCCAGGTGTTCGGACGCGGCTGCCGCACGGCGTACAAGCTCGGGCTGGTCATGCAGCGCCGCGGCTGGACCGGCTCGCCGGCACCGTGTGGGGAGTGCGGCTAGCCCGGCACCGTCACTCGCCCCAGCCCATGGGGAACACCTCGAACGGCGCGGCGAACGCCACCCCGAGCCGCTGGCCTGCCTGCCGACCGAAGCCCTCGAGCATCTCGCGCGGGTCGAAGTTCTCCCAGCCGAGACCCTCGATGTACGCCGCGTGCGCCCGGAGCGACTCCACGCCGGCGTCGAAGGTCTCGGTGGTGTCGACGGCGTGCGTGGCCTCGGGGGAGCCGAAGGCCCAGACCTCCTTCACGCCACCCCAGGGCTCGAGGTCCCCGGTCAGCTGATCGTTGAAGATCCAGCGGTTGCCCGCGTCGCGGACCGCGTCGACAACAGCCCGGCCGACGGCGATGTGGTCGGCCTGGTTGAGGTTCCGGCCGCCCCAGGTGTCGCGGAAGTTGCCGGTGATCACGATCTCCGGCTTGTAGCCCCGCACCACCTCGGCGATCGCGCGGCGCAGGGGCACGCCGTACTCGATGACGCCGTCCTGGAAGCCGAGGAAGTCGACCAGGTTGACGCCGACGATGTTGGCCGACGCGATCTGCTCGGCCTCTCGGACCGCGCGGCACTCGTCCGGGGCCATCCCGTCGATCCCGGCCTCCCCGCTGGTCACCATGCAGTAGGCGACGCTCTTGCCCTGTCCGGTCCAGCGCGCCACGGCTGCTGCGGCGCCGAACTCCATGTCGTCGGGATGCGCCACCACGGCGAGCGCTCGGGACCAGTCCTCGGGGAGCGGGATGAACGGTTCGGGTTCCATGGGTCGAGCATGGCACCGCGTGAGCGCCGGCGTAATGCGATTGCCGCGCGGACCCCCGGCCCGGCACGCTGGCGCCCATGACCCGGATCATCGAGGTGGACCCGCACGACGACGCCCTCCTCCGGGCCTACTTCGACACCGAGCGGGCCGCGATGCTCGCCGACCGGCCGGACGCGCTGCTCCGGACCTGGGACGCGCTGCGCAACAGCGTGCAGCAGCCGAACGCGTACTACCGCCGCACGCTCCTGCTCGCCCTCGACGGCGACCGACCGGTCGGATCGGCCGAGATCGCCGGCTCGATGGGCGACAACGAGCACCTAGCCGATCTCGAGGTCACCGTGCTGCCGGGCAGTCGTCGACATGGGATCGGCCGCGCATTGCACGACGAGGCGATGGCCCGCGCCCGCGCCGACGGCCGGTCGACGGTCTGCGGCGAGGTGCACGTCCCGTCCGCCGTCGCCGACCCGGACTCCGCGGCGTACGCCTTCGCGACGGCGCTGGGCTTCGAGACCGTGCACCGCGAGGACCACCTCGTGCTGCGGCTGCCGGTCGATGCCGCCCGGCACGACGAGCTGCGCACGTCGGCCGCGGGCCGCGCCGAGGGGTACGACGTGGTGACGTGGGGCGACCGCTGCCCCGACGAGTACGCCGCGGGCTACTGCGCGATGAAGACCCAGATGAGCAACGACGTCCCGATCGGGGAGATCGACTATGAGCCGATCGTGTACGACGAGGCGCGGCTCCGCACCCAGGAGGAGCGGACCGCCCGCTCGCACCACCAGCTCGTCGCCGCCGCCCGCCAGGCCGACGGCACCTTCGGTGGCTACACGCTCCTCTACCTCCCGCACGGCGAGACCGACGTCATCCAGGACGACACCCTGGTCATGCCCGAGCACCGCGGCCGCCGGCTCGGCACGCTCCTCAAGCTGGCCACGCTCGACCTGGTCCAGCGCGACCACCCGGACCGCGAGGTGGTGCACACGTGGACCGACCCGGAGAACCACGCGATGTACCGCACCAACCTCGGCTTCGGCTACGCCGCCGCCGAGCGGCTGCTCGAGATGCAGCGCAAGGACGCCTGACGCTCCCGGTAGGCTCGCCGCCTCCGGGGAGGTAGCTCAGTCGGTCAGAGCAGAGGACTCATAATCCTTGGGTCGTGGGTTCGAGCCCCACCCTCCCCACAGAGCGCAGCGTGTGAGACGGCCCTTCATCTCCTCGGAGGGGCCTGGTCGTCAGGCGCTGTGGCTGTCCGTCGTTCGGCCGCGCGGCGCGGAACCGGGAGCACCTCGTTGGTCCTCAGGATAAAGGACGGGTTGCGCGCCTCGATGCGATCGCCCGCTGCATACAGCTTGTCGACGTCGGCCAGGTTCTGATCGCCGGACTCGTAGAAGTTGAGTGGTCCGACGAACTCTGGTTGGGGAGCGGCGAACGCGTAGCCAACGATCAAAGCGGATTCGTCGTCGGTCAGTGTCCGGACCAGGTTGCGGCCCGAGAACGGCACGCGGACGCAGGAGTAGGTCCAGCCGCCCCCCGTCCATGGCTTGCGCGCCTGCTCGAGGAAGTCGGGATCGTTCGCGTCGTACGCCTGGTCACACGTCTCGGGTACGCCGAAGCGGGCGCTGGTCAGGAAGGTCGTGCTCACCGTGAGGTCGAGCTGGCGGACCTTGCGGCGGTCCACGGTCAGCAGGAATGTCCGCTGCGTTCCGGTGCCGGGCGGCAGGAGCGAGGTAACCGGCGTGAGGTCGTCGAACCAGATGATCCCGGATCCGCGCGGCGAGGTCGGGGCATGCTCGTAGGGGCGTGCATCAGCGACGGTCGGGGTCAAGGTGCTCGCGACCTCGCTGAAGTCCAAGGCGGTCGTCGGGCCCGCGAGTCGCCCCGTTGCGGTCACCACCGCGAATGCGGCAGGCATCTTGACCTCCGCGAGCCCTTCGTTCTTCCAGGTGACGTCGCCGCGAACGCGGATGTGGTTGCGCGAATGCCACACCTCCGTGAGCTCGGCCTGCACCGAGACCTTCGGTCTCGTGCGATTCGGCACGCACCTGGTTCTCCATGACGAACTGGGTGAGTCCCAGCGCGGTCACCAGGGCGAGGACCACCGACCAGATCTTGCCCGGGATCCTGGGCGCTCGCCTGGTGAGGGCCAGGAACGTCGGCACGGCCACCACGAGAACCACAGCCCGCGAGCCCGGTGAGCAGCCAATCGTCGCGGTAGGGGCTGGAGAGTTCGGCCCACAGCACGTACACGGAGCCCAAGATCGCCAGGGCTTCGGCCATCAGGATCGGTGGCAGCCAGTCCGACCCTGACCAGGAGCGTGGCCAGCGCGGCCAGCGAGATCAGGAAGGCCGCGAACCAGAAGAGCCCGGTGAGCGCGCCCACGGCGTCCGACATGTAGCTCGACAGTGGCGATCGCGAAGTCGGCGAGAATCAGGATGGCCAGCTGCACCGACCATCAGCCCACGCAGAAGGCCACGGCTCTGGCTCGTGCGGCCACCATTCGAGAGGGGGCGCAGCTGGCCTCGCCGATCGGGCTCACACCAGGCTGTCTGCTCACGCCACCGTCCCAGCCTCCCGGCCGCGCCGCCCCGGATCCTGCTCGGCGCAGACGCAGTCTCACCGCTGAGCGGGGTACATGGCCGAATCCCCTCGCTGGGGTATACGCCGGATACCGGACGATCCGGAGGACTCGGCGTTCAGGCTGAGCGCGAGGCTTCTCCGCCTTCGGCGGCTTGGGCGGGTCGGCCCTGGCGTAGGCGACGGCCTCGTCGATCCAGCCGTCGAAGGTCGCGGCATCTGCGAGCGCCGGGCCCGGGATGATCACCATGCCGCGCATCGGGCGGCCGGTGAACGCCATCTCCTGGGCGCCGCGGGCGCGGGCGTCCTCGTAGTTCTCCTTGCCGACCCGGATCATCAGGTCCTCGCGGACCACGCCGCAGGCCATGTGGGTGTTGACCATGAAGGCCAGCCCGCCGAACATCTTGATCTCCTCGAAGTCGGCCCGCTCGCCGAGGGCGAGACGGATCCGCGCGGCGAGCTCCTCGTCGTACGCCATGAGGCCAGCCTGCACCCGACCACCGACAACCGCGACCGCCGCGGCCGCCTCAGGCGGGCGCGAGCGCGGCGTCGACCGAGTCGAAGGTCGGGAAGACCCCGTCGGACCCGGTGAGCTCGAGCAGCTTGAGAGCAGCCTTCGACGGCGCCACCAGTCGGACCTCGCCGCCGGCGGCGAGCGCGCGCCGCTGGCAGCCCGAGAGCAGGGCGAGACCGCCGGCGTCCATGAAGGTCACCGTGCCCAGATCGAAGACCACGCGGGCCGCGCGCTTCCCGCGCAGTCGAGGCATCAGGGAGAAGACCTGGAGGTCCATCTCGCCGCTGATCTCGACGACCGTCCAGCGGCCGGCGCGCCGGTGGCGGACGGAGACCGCGGGGCCGTTTGCGTCCCGTGACGGGGTCGGGAAGTCGACGACCACGCTGGATCCTGGCGTGTCCGTGTCTTGCGGGTTCATCCGAGACCTCTTACCTCGCCAGGTTCTACGGCAGTCGGTGTCCCCGGCCACCTGGCTGGCCCCATGATCCGCGCCCGGGCGCGTCAGGCGCATGCTCCAAACAGGGGAAGGCCAGGTCAGTTCAGCATCCGCATGTTGGCCGGTACGCCGCCGCCGCGGTGCACGTCCTCGACCAGCTCGGCCAGGGCGGTCAGGGCGACGGCCTGCGACATCGGGCCGTAGGACACCCGTGCGACGCCGAGCTCCGCCAGCCGTGCCAGCGACGGCATGCCCGGGATCCCGATCAGGGTCAGCCGCTGCGGGCCGAACGCCTCGACCAGGGTGACGACCTGCTCCTCGTTCAGCCGTGCGGGCACGAAGACGACGGGGGCACCGGCGTCGAGGTACGCCTTGCCGCGCTCGACGGCGTCCGCGAACACCTCGGTCTTGTCCCGGTCGCGACCGAGGGCGAACGCGTCGGTGCGGGCGTTCAGCACGAAGTCGACACCCTCGTCCTCGGCCGCCTTCATCACCGCCTCGACCTGGGCAACCGCCTCGGCCAGTGGCTTCATCTGGTCCTCGATGTTGGCGCCGACCGCCCCCACGCCGATCGCGCGGCGTACGGCCTCGGGCGCATCCCCGTAGCCACCCTCGAGGTCCGCCGTGACCGGCAGCTCGGTCGCCGCGACGATCCGGCCGACGGCCTCGATCATCAGGTCGACGGGGATCTGCTCCCCGTCGGGATAGCCGTACGACGCCGCGATGGAGTGGCTGGCGGTGGCCAGGGCCTTCGTGCCGGGCACCCCGGCGACGACCTTCGCGGTGACCGCGTCCCACACGTTGACGACGGTCAGCAGTTCGGGGTCCTGGTGCAGTCTCAGCAGCTCGGCGCCACGGGCGCGCGTGTTCTCGTCGGCCATGCGGGCCACTCTGCCACCAGCGGCAAGCCGCCGGCCCGGGTCACTTCGAGGGTTCGGGCGCCTTGCAGTTGATCTTGGGGTTCACTCCCAGGTAGTTGAGCGGCCCGGCCACGATCGTGAGCGTGGTCTCGCCGAAGCTCTTGCAGCTGACGTCCTCGTCGTCGCCGAAGTAGCCGCGCTGCAACGCCGCGAGTGCGCCGATCACGAGCCAGATGACGACGAGCAGGCCGAGCAGACCCTTCATGGCACTCCCTCTCTCGGCACGCCCGGTGGCGCGTCCACGAGAGGACCGTTACCCAGAACGCCGCCGATGAATCCGAGGCGGACGGTCAAACCGTCAGGCGGACAGGTCCGCGCCGGCGACGCGGGCGGAGGCGGCCGCGTCGTCGCTGTCGCCGAGCCAGGTGCGCATGGCGGTGGCGAGGGCGTCGGGGTCGACCGGCTTGGTCAGGAAGTCGTCCATGCCGGCGGCCAGACAGCGTTCGCGTTCACCCTCGATCGCGGCGGCGGTCATCGCCAGCACCGGCACCCGCCGGGCGTCGCCGCGCTCGCGGATCGCCCGAGTGGCGGCGTACCCGTCGAGACGGGGCATCTGCACGTCCATCAGGACCGCGTCGAAACGGCCCGGGTCGAACATCTCGACCGCCTGGATGCCGTCGTCGGCGGTCTCGGCGTCGTAGCCGAGCGCGTCGAGCAGGCCGACGGCGACCATCTGGTTCACCTCGTTGTCCTCGACCACGAGGATGTTGGGGCGCGTCGCGGTCGACTCCGAGGCGTCCACGGTGGCGGCGACGTGGGACTCGACGCCGGCGACGTGCTCGAGCAGCGCCGACCGCAGCGCCTGGTTCGAGACGGGCTTGGTCAACGTCTCGGCGATGCCGCCCTCGCGGACGGCTGTGAAGTCGAGGTCGGTCGTGGACGTCGTCAGCAGAAGGGGTACGTCGTCGTAGGCGCGCTGGGCACGCAGGGTCCGGGCCAGGATCTGGCCGGACCGGCGGGGGAGGGACAGCGTCCGGTCGATCAGCACCGCTTCGAACGGGTCACCCTCGACGATCGCCTCCTCGAGCGCGAGCTCCGCGTCATCGGCCGAGCCGACCCCCGCCCAGCGGACCCGCCACCAGTCCAGCCGCTCGCCGATGACGTCGCGGTCGCCCTCCGCGCCGTCCACCACCAGGATCCGCCGGCCCGCCAGCCAGGTCCGGGCGTGCTCGTCGTCCCTGCTCTCGGCCTCGGCCGGTCGGTCCAGGATGGCCGTGAACCAGAACACGCTGCCCTGGCCCGCTGCGCTGTCGACGCCGATCTCGCCGCCGAGGGCGTGCACGATCTCCCGGGAGATGGCCAGGCCCGAGCCCGGTCCCGCCGTGCACGCGGGTGGTCGACGTGTCGGCCTGGGTGAAGCTGTCGAAGAGCCCCTCCGCCCGCTCCGGGTCGATCCCGATCCCGGTGTCGGAGACCTCGATCCGCACCGTCGTCCGGTCGCCGTCCTGCTCGGCCGACGCACGCACCCGGACCTGGCCGGTGGCGGTGAACTTCACGGCGTTGGACCCGAGGTTCATCACCACCTGGCCCAGCCGGGTGGGGTCGCCGGCCAGCACGCCGGGCACCGACGGGTCACACGACACCACCGAGCTCGAGGCCCTTCGCGCGGGCCGCCTCGCCGAGCACGTTCGCGACCTGGTCGAGCACGCCCCGGACCTCGAAGTCGACCGTCTCCAGCTCGAGCTTGCCGGCTTCGATCTTGGAGAAGTCGAGGATGTCGTTGATCAGGTCCAGCAGCGCCCGACTCGCTCCCTGGACGCCGGACGCGAGCCGCTGCTGGTCGGCGTCGAGGTGGGTGCGCAGCAGCAGGTCGTTGAGGCCGATCACGCCGTTGAGCGGGGTCCGGATCTCGTGGCTCATCGTGGCCAGGAACTCCGACTTCTGCTGCGACGCCTCCATCGCGGCGTCGCGGGCGTCGGCGAGCGCCCGCTCGGCGATCTGGCGCTCGACGACCCGGCCGAGCTGGACGGCCACGTGCTCGACCATCGTCTGGATCAGCTCGTGCCGGTAGAGCGGGGGCGCCGACGTGATCGTGACGACCGCGAACACGGCGCCGTCGTACCGGATGGGGAAGGCGATCGTGAGCCGTTGCTCGTCCCACACCGGCTGGTTGGCGGCGAAGGAGTGGTTGGCGAGCTCCAGCTCCATGGCGGAGACCTCGGGCGTCGCGTCGTCGGTCCCCCGGTCGTCCGGGCGGACGTAGAACGGGACCACGCGGGACCCGTCCTCGGCCGGGACGAACGCGCGCGCCCGCTCCCAGTCGTCGTGGAGCAGGACCAGCGACCCCGCCTGGACGAGCACGTCCTCGAGCGTGTGCGCCTCGTTCGCCGCGCTCGCGATCGCCTGCATCAGGGTGTTCTGGACGACCTGGTCCTCGAGCGCGATCTCGGCCAGCTTGGCCTCGGTGATGTCCTGGTGGGTGCCCGTGACCGCGACCACCGAGCCGGACTCGTCGCGGTGCACCACGCCCCGCCCGCGCGTCCAGATCCACTGTCCGGGCGCACCCTCGATCCGGGCCTCGAACGTGAACTGGTCCTCGCCCGCCAACGCCTGCTGCATCGCCGCCTCGACCGCGGCCATGTCGTCGTCGTGCACGCTCTCCAGCACCTTGGCGTAGGTCGCGGGGAAGAAGTCGGGGCGGATGTCGTAGAGCAGCCTCAGCCCCTCCGAACCGGTGATCTGGTCCCGCTGGACGTCCCACTCCCAGGTGCCGATCCGCGCGATCCGCTGGCCCTCCGCGAGCTGCCGCTTGCTCTCGGTGAGCTCGTCGAGGATCCGGCGCCGGGCGCTGTAGTCGCTGACCCGGTGCAGGAGCCCGACCAGGGTGCCGTCAGGAGCCCGCATCGGGCTCTCGCTGACCAGCACCCACAGCGGCTCGCCGTCCGCGCGGAGGTACATGCACTCGACGTCCTGCCCGTGCCGCTCTCCGCGTTGCGCCTCCTCGAGGTGCCGGGTGAACTGCTCGCGTCCCGGGTCGTCGAGCAGGTCGTAGGCGCTCAGCCGGCCGAACTCCTCGCCGGTGTAGCCGAACATGGCCTGGAGCGCCGGGTTGGCGTAGACGGTGTTCCCGTCGAGGTCGAGCAGCCAGAAGCCGTCCGTCGAGCCCTCGACGATGTCGCGGTACAGACCCTCGAGCTCCATGCCCACCTCCCGGCCCAACTCTAGGGTCTCCGTCTGGCGATCTGGTCGCGTTCCGCGCCGCCGTGCTAGAACGTGTTCCATGCCGCTGTTCGAGGCTCGGTCCGGCGAGACCTGGCGCAGCCCGTGGGCGGCGTACGCCGAGCTCCGCGAGACCGAACCGGTGCACGACGCCGGCGGGTTCTGGGTGCTCAGCCGCTTCGCCGACGTGTACGCCGCGGCGCGCGACACCGCGACGTACTCCAGCGCCCGCGGGCTGACCATGACCGACGGCGAGGCCGAGCTCGACCTGGTCGGCGACTTCGCGCCGATGGTGATGCTCGACCCGCCCGACCACACCGCCTTCCGACGGATGGTGGGCCGCGGGTTCACGCCCCGCCAGGTCACCGAGCTGGAGCCGCAGATCCGTTCCTTCGTCCGCGCCCGGCTCGAGCTGCTCGGCGACGACGAGCCGGTCGACGTGGTCCGCGCCCTGCTCAAGCCGCTGCCCAGCATGGTCGTTGCGCACTACCTCGGCGTCCCCGACGAGGACCGGCCCCGGTTCGACGTGTGGACCGACGCCATCGTCGCGGCCACCAGCGCGGGCAACCCGGCCGGGAGCGCGGAGGCCGCGCTCGAGATGTTCGGCTACTTCAGCCAGCTGATCGAGCACCGTCGCCGCCACCCGGGCGCCGACACGATCTCCCAGCTGGCCATGGCCGGGCGACGACGCCAGCGTGCTGCAGATGCTCGGCTTCGCGTTCACCATGGTCGCCGGCGGCAACGACACCACGACCGGCCTGCTCGGCGTCACCCTCGAGCTGCTCACCGAGCGCCCGGACCAGCGCCGGATCCTCCTCGACGACCCGAGTCTGATCCCCGACGCGGTCGAGGAGCTCCTGCGGCTCTCGAGCCCGGTCCAGGGTCTGGCCCGCACCACCACCCGCGAGGTCGAGCTGCGCGGACGGCGGATCCCCGCGGACGCCCGGGTGCTGCTCCTCTACGCCGCCGCGAACCGCGACCCGCGCGAGTTCGGCGCGAACGCCGAGGAGCTGGACGTGACCCGGGCGCCACGACAGATCCTCACCTTCAGCCACGGGGCGCACCACTGCCTCGGTGCGGCGGCCGCGCGACTGGCCGCCCGGGTCGTGCTCGAGGAGCTGTTGGCGGCGTACCCGCACTTCGCCGTCGACGCCTCGGCCGGGACCTTCGCGGAGGGCCACTACGTCCGGCGGTACGCCACCTTGCCGCTGGTGAGTCAGCCCTCGGCGGCGATCTTGTAGGTGCCGTCCTCGAAGACCAGGGTCAGGTTCACGTCGGAGGTCGTCTCCCTGGTGCTGTTGCCCGGCCCGTCGACGACGTAGTCGACCGTGTAGGCGACGGTCAGCGCGTCCGGGTCCGCCGTGACGGTCTGCAGCTCGGCGGACTCGATGGTGTCCCAGAAGCCGCGGTAGCCCTCGATCCCGCCGCTCTGCGCCTGGAAGTCCGGCGTCAGCATCCCGAACGCCGTCTCCGGATCCGAGACCGCCGTCGCCAGGTAGTCGGAGATGAAGCTCTCCATGTCCTGCTCGTTCGGTGACGGCTTGGGGCTCTTGGTCGGCGCCGACGAGGTGGGCCGGTCGGGGGTCTGGTTGCCGTTCCGTCGTTGGAGTTGGCCTGCGGGTCCTGGTCGGAGAGCAGTGCCCAGCCGATGATGCCCAGCAGGATCAGCACCACCAGGCCCACCAGGATCGGCCCGGTGCGCCGCCGGCGGTGGGGTCGCGGCTCGGCCGGGGGCGGCACGGGTGCGAGCACGTCGGTCCGCGTCGGGTCGGGTGTCGGTGCGGGCGTCGGTGCGGGGACCGGGGCCACGGCCGGTGCGGGGACCCGCGCCGACGGACCGGACCCGAGGAAGTCGCGCACCTGCGCCATCGACCACCGGGCCGCGGGCTCGCGGGTCATCGTCGACTCCAGCAGCGGGGCCAGCCACCCGGCGTTGGCCAGCCGCGGCGGGTCCTCGTTGACGATGCGGTAGAGCGCGCCCATCAGGTTGTCGCCCACCTCGTACGGCGGGCTCCCGGCGAGCGCGTGGTAGAGCGTGGCGCCCAGCGACCAGACGTCGCTCGCGTCCGTGGCCGAGCTCCCGGACGCGACCTCGGGCGCGAGGTAGGCGGGGGAGCCGGTGACCAGGCCGGTCTGCGTGAGCGAGGCGTCCGCCTCCGCCCGGGCGATCCCGAAGTCCGACAGCTTCACCTGCCCGTCCTGGGTCACCAGGATGTTCGACGGCTTCACGTCCCGGTGCACGATCCCGGCGCTGTGCGCGGCCGCCAGCGCGTCCGCGGCCTGTGCGAGCAGCGGGGCCGCCTGGTCGGGGGTCAGGGCGCCGTCCCGGTGGACCAGCTCCGCGAGCGTCACCCCGGCGACGTACTCCATGACCAGCCAGCGCTCGTCGCCCTCGTGGACCAGGTCGAAGACGGCCACCACGTGCGGGTGGTTGAGCCGCGCCGCCAGCCGGCCCTCGCGCTCGGCGCGCTCGAGGTCGGGGGTCCCGCCTCCGGGGACCATCCCGATCCGTTTGATCGCCACCTCGCGGCCGAGAAGCTCGTCGCGGGCGAGCCAGACCGCGCCCATGCCTCCGCGCCCGACCTCCCGGTCGAGTGTGTACCTGCCTGCGATCAAGTGGGGGGTCCTCTCCGTGCCGCGGAATCGTATCGACTGTTCACGACGGAGCCTGCCGACACAAACCGGGTGGGCGGTCCGACAGTCGATGCGGCAGGCTTGACCCGACGTACCCACCTTTCGGAAGGCCCACGCGTGTCCATCGACCCGACTCTCCTCGACGACCTCGAGTGGCGCGGACTGATCGCCCACTCGACGGACCTCGACGCCCTGCGCGAGGCCCTGGCCGGGGGGAGTGTGCGGTTCTATGTCGGGTTCGACCCGACCGCGCCCAGCCTGCACATGGGCAACCTGGTCCAGCTGGTCACCGCGCGGAGGCTGCAGAACGCCGGCCACACGCCGTACATCCTGGTCGGCGGCGCCACCGGCATGATCGGGGACCCGAAGGACTCCGGCGAGCGGATCCTCAACTCGGTCGAGACGGTCAAGGACTGGACCGACCGGGTACGCCGCCAGGTCGAGCCGTTCGTGTCGCTCGACGGCGACAACGCGGCCACCATGGTCAACAACTACGACTGGACCGAGAACCTCTCGACCATCGACTTCCTGCGGGAGATCGGCAAGCACTTCCCGGTGAACCGGATGCTCGCCCGCGACGTGGTCCGGACCCGGCTCGAGGACGGCATCAGCTACACCGAGTTCAGCTACATCCTGCTCCAGTCGATGGACTTCCTCGAGCTGTTCCGCCGGCACGGCGTGACGCTCCAGTTCGGCGGCTCCGACCAGTGGGGCAACCTCACCGGCGGGGTCGAGCTGATCCGGCGCGCCGACGCAGGCAAGGCGCACGCGTTCGCGACGCCACTGGTGACGAAGACCGACGGCACGAAGTACGGCAAGACCGAGGCCGGAGCCCTGTGGCTCGACCCGGAGATGATGACGCCGTACGCCTTCTACCAGTTCTGGCTCAACGCCGAGGACGAGAAGGTGGGGGAGCTGCTCCGGATCTTCACGTTCCTCTCGCGGGCGGAGATCGAGGAGCTCGACGCCCAGACGGCCGAGAAGCCCTTCCTGCGCGCGGGGCAGAAGGCCCTCGCCGAGCACGTCACCACCATCGTCCACGGCGCCGAGGAGACCGAGCGGATCAAGGCGGCCTCGGCCGCGCTGTTCGGCGGCGGCGAGCTGACCGGCTTGAGCACGGACACGCTGGGCGCCGCCCTGCGCGAGGCGGGCGCGGCGCGCATCGACGGCTCGGGTGGGCTGCCGAGCGTGGTCGACCTGCTGGTCGAGACCGGGCTCGCCAAGAGCAAGGGCGAGGCCCGCCGCAC
>CAWDLL010000002.1:0-425308 GCA_963803235.1 uncultured Actinomycetota bacterium | reverse complement strand
CAAGGTCGTGGGCATCGGTGGAGGTGGGGTCAACGCCGTCAACCGGATGATCGAGGTCGGACTCAAGGGCGTCGAGTTCATCGCGATCAACACCGACGCGCAGGCCCTGCTCATGAGCGACGCCGACGTCAAGCTCGACATCGGCCGCGAGCTCACGCGCGGTCTCGGCGCCGGCGCCAACCCCGAGGTCGGCTCAAGGCCGCCGACGACCACGCCGACGAGATCGAAGAGGTCATGAAGGGCGCCGACATGGTGTTCGTGACCGCCGGCGAGGGCGGTGGCACCGGCACCGGTGGCGCCCCCGTCGTCGCCCGGATCGCCCGCTCGCTGGGCGCCCTGACGATCGGTGTCGTCACCCGGCCGTTCGCCTTCGAGGGCCGCCGTCGCGCCAACTCCGCCGAGGAGGGCATCGCCCAGCTCCGCGAGGAGGTCGACACCCTCATCGTGATCCCCAACGACCGGCTGCTGTCGATCAGCGACCGCAACGTGTCGGTGCTCGACGCCTTCAAGCAGGCCGACCAGGTGCTCCTGCAGGGCGTCTCCGGCATCACCGACCTGATCACCACGCCCGGCCTGATCAACCTCGACTTCGCCGACGTGAAGTCCGTGATGGCCAACGCCGGCTCCGCGCTGATGGGCATCGGCTCGGCCCGGGGCGAGGACCGCGCGGTCGCCGCCGCCGAGATGGCCGTCTCCAGCCCGCTGCTCGAGGCGTCCATCGAGGGCGCCTACGGCGTGCTGCTCTCGATCGCCGGTGGCTCCGACCTCGGCCTGTTCGAGATCAACGAGGCCGCGGCCCTGGTGGCCCAGGCCGCGCACGCCGAGGCCAACATCATCTTCGGCGCCACCATCGACGACGCGCTCGGCGACGAGGTGCGGGTGACGGTGATCGCGGCCGGGTTCGACGGTGGCATGCCGAAGCGCCGCGACGACGGCACCGTCCTGCGTCGCGAGCCCAGCCGCAGCAGACCCAGGCCGAGACCCGGGCCGCCGCCCAGCAGGCGCGCCCGTCGCGCCGACGAGAAGGTGCCCGCCGGCGTCCCGTTCCGGTCCTCGGACCCGACGCCGCCCGAGCGCAGGAGCAGCCGGGCCCGTCCGGACAGTCGGCGCCGAGCCAGCCCGCGAAGCCGCGGCAGGTCCAGTTCGACGACGACGACCTGGACGTGCCCGACTTCCTGAAGTAGCGGGTCCGCCCGCTCTACCTCCACCGAGCCACGCACGGCCCCGTCGACCTGGCCTTCACGGACGGCACGGCGGGGTCAGTGGCGCGCCGTTCGACAGCCTGAACCTCGCGCTCGAGGGCGACGACGACGCCGCGGCCTGCGGCACCGAACTGGCAGCTCGTGCTCGACGACTTCGCGCCCGGTGACGACTTCGCCGACATGCGCCAGGTGCACGGCGACGCGTCGACGTCCTGGAGCAGCGCCGTACCCCCGACCGGCCGGAGGCCGACGGGATCGTCACCACCCGGCGCCGGCGTCGTGCTCGCCGTCCGGGCCGCCGACTGCGTCCCGGTGCTGCTCGCCGACGCCGCGCCGGCGTGATCGGCGCCGCCCACGGCGGTCGCCCGGGCCTGGCGGCCGGCGTGGTGCCGCGCACCGTGGAGCCGATGCGCGCCCTGGGCGCCACCGAGATCACCGCCTGGATCGGCCCGCACGTGTGCGGCGCCTGCTACGAGGTGCCCGCGGAGATGCAGGCCGAGGTCGGCGGCGATCGAGCCCGCGAGCCGTGGCGACCACGTCGTGGGGCACGCCGTCCCTCGACCTCGGCGCCGGGGTCCGCGCCCAGCTGGAGCGGCCGGGGCCGTGGTCGTCGACGCGGCCGGCTGCACCCGCGAGTCGCCCGACCTCTACTCCTACCGGCGCGACGGCAGGTCCGCCGGCCGGCTCGCCGGCCTGGTCCGGATCGCCGCGATGGAGCCGCGCCGATGACGGCGGCGCGACGAGATCGCCGCCAACCTCGAGGCCGTCCGGGCCAGGATCGCGTCCGCCTGCGGCGAGGCCGGGCGCGACCCCGACGAGGTCCGCCTGGTCGTGGTCACCAAGTTCTTCCCGGCCTCCGACGTCCGGCTGCTCGCCGAGCTCGGCGTCACCGACGTCGGCGAGAACCGCCACCAGGAGGCGGAGGCCAAGGCCGCCGAGTGCGCCGACCTCGACCTGCGCTGGCACTTCATCGGCGGGCTCCAGAGCAACAAGGCGGCCGCCGTGGCGCGCTACGCCGACGTGGTCGAGTCCGTCGACCGGGTCAAGCTGGTCGGCCGGCTCAACGACGGCGCGCACGAGCGGTCGCACGCGGTCGACTGCCTGCTCCAGGTCAGCCTCGACCCGCCCGACGCCGCCGGCCGGTCGGGTGCCGACCCGTCCGACCTCGCCGCCCTCGCCGCCGCGGTCGAGCAGGCCGGGATGCTCCGCCTGCGTGGGCTGATGGCGGTCGCGCCGCTGGGGGAGGACCCCGCGCCGGCGTTCGCGCGGCTGGCCGAGATCCGCGGCGGAGTTCCTCGCGGATCACCCCGACGCCACCTGGCTGTCGGCGGGCATGAGCGCCGACCTGGAGCACGCCGTACGCGCCGGCGCGACACACGTGCGCATTGGCTCCGCGGTCCTCGGATCGCGGCCACAGGTCAAGTAGGGTCAAAACAACAACGAGCGCCTCCCACGGGGGCGCGGAAGTCCGGAGGACAACAGTCATGAGCGGCGCGATGCGCAGGATCGGCGAGTACCTCGGCCTGCTCGAGGACACCGGCCGGTACGACGAGTACGACGGCGACTACGAGACCACCGACGCGACGCCTGCCGTGTCACCGGGGCGTGCGCCGAAGGTCAAGGAGTCGCGACCTGCCCCCGTGTCCGACCTCGCGGAGCGCCGGCGACCGGCCTCCGGCCCCACCGGAGTGGTAGCCGAATTGTCCCGCATCACGACCCTGCACCCGCGCACCTACAACGAGGCGCGCACCGTCGGTGAGAACTTCCGCGACGGCACGCCCGTGATCATGAACCTCTCGGAGATGGACGACAACGACGCCAAGCGTCTCGTCGACTTCGCCGCGGGGCTGGTGTTTGCGACGCGTGGCACCATCGAGCGCGTGACCAACAAGGTGTTCCTGCTCTCGCCGCCCAACGTGACCGTCGCTGCCGAGGACAAGCAGCGGATCGCCGAGGGCGGCTTCTTCAACCAGAGCTGAGTCACGTTGCATGTCGTCGGGCAGGTCATCCACGGCCTGCTGTGGTTCTTCATCGCCCTGCTCTGGGTCCGGTTCATCGTGGACTGGGTCCAGGTCTTCGCGCGCTCGTGGAGCCCGCGTGGTGTTCTGCTGGTCCTGCTCGAGGTCGTCTACTCCGTCACCGATCCGCCGATCAAGGCGCTGCGTCGGGTCATCCCGCCGCTGCGGATCGGGAGCATCGCGCTCGACCTGAGCTTCCTGATCGTGCTCGTGGGCGCCTACATCCTGTTGCGGGTCAACGCAGATGGTGTTCCTGCAAGGGTGACCCGCGATGCGCGACCGAGGCGGGGCTCAGGCGCTATTGTTCCAACGACACAACTTCTTGTCTGCCGAGAATGAATGGGTGAGGTCATGCCGCTGACGCCTGAGGACGTGAGCAACAAGCGCTTTACTCCTGTCCGGCTCCGTGAGGGCTACGACATGGGAGAGGTCGACCAGTTCCTCGATGAGGTGGAGGCCGAGCTCGCGCGGCTCACGAAGGAGAACGACGACCTCCGGTCGAAGCTCTCCTCCGCTCAGTCGGGTGGAGCGGTGGCCGCTCCCGCGCCGGTGAAGGCGCCCGAGCCGCCCAAGGAGGAGAAGGCCCCCGAGCCCGAGCCGGAGCCCGTCCGCGCTCCCGAGCCGGCCGTCGTGGCCGCCGCGGCCTCCCCGGTGGAGACGATCAAGGTCGAGACCGTCCCGCAGGCGTCGAACGCCGCGGCGCGACTGCTCGAGATCGCCACCCGCAACGCGGACGAGCTCGTCGACGAGGCCAAGAACGAAGCCGACCGGATCGTCGGCGAGGCCCGCACCAAGGCCGAGCGGCTCGAGTCCGAGTCCAAGGGCAAGGCCGACCGGCTCGAGGCCGACGCCGCGCTCGCGGGCGCAGATGCTCGACTCCGAGACCGCCGACCGCCGCCAGCAGATGTTCGGTGACCTCGAGAAGGAGCGCGACAAGCTCAACGCCGAGGTCGAGAACCTCCGCTCCTTCGAGCGCGAGTACCGCTCGCGCCTGAAGAGCTACTTCAGCCAGCAGCTCGAGGCGCTCGAGGGTCCCTCCGAGGGAGGCGGCAACCAGGAGCAGGCGGCGCCCAAGCGCCTGCGCTCGATCCTGGGCGACGACGAGGGCTGACTCGGCTCCCGACAACGTGCACTCGACGCGGCCGGTCTCCTAGGAGATCGGCCGCGTCGCCCATTTCGGGCGTGCCGAGTTTGAAGCGCCCGTCCGCAGGGGCTACCCTCCCGACGACACTGTGGCCCCCGCCACAACGCGCCAGCTCCGAGGGAGGCCGCAGTCCATGGCTCGCAGCACCAGGAAGTCGCTCGCCGGTTCGGCCGCCTCGGCCGCGCGCAAGGTGATCTCGCGCAAGCCCGCCACGAAGGCCGGCACCGCGAAGAAGTCGGCCCCGGCGAAGAAGGCGGCTCCCGCCACGAAGGCCGCGGCGAAGAAGGCCGCGCCGGCCAAGAAGGCGGCGCCGGCGAAGAAGGCCGCGGCGAAGAAGACGCGCCGGCGAAGAAGGCGGCACCCGCCAAGAAGGCCGCGGCGAAGAAGGCGGCGCCGGCGAAGAAGACGGCCCCGCGAAGAAGGCCGCGCGCGAAGAAGACGGCGCCCGCCAAGAAGGCCGCGCCGCGAAGAAGACCGCGCCCGCGAAGAAGGCGGCGCCGGCGAAGAAGGCGGCGCCCGCCAAGAAGGCGGCCGGCGAAGAAGACGGCGCCGGCCAAGAAGGCGCCCGCCAAGAAGGCCGCCGCGAAGAAGACGGCGCCGGCCAAGAAGGCGCGCCGCGAAGAAGACGCCCCCGCCAAGAAGGCCGCTCCGGCGAAGAAGACGGTCGCCAAGAAGACGGTCGCCAAGAAGACCACGACCGCTCCGGTGAAGAAGGCTCCGGCCACGAAGGCCGCTGCGAAGAAGGCCGCGCCCACGAGGTCGGCGACGGCCAAGCAGGTCGGCTCGTTGAAGGTCAAGGAGGGCGAGGGTGCCTGGACCAAGGCCGAGATCAAGGGCGTCCTCGACGAGCTCCACGAGCTCCGCGACAAGGTGGTGCACACCCTCGCCGAGCAGGAGGAGGAGCTCGCCGGCCTGATGCGCGACGCCGGCGACGGCGCCGGTCACGACCAGGCCGACATGGGCGCGACCAGCTTCGAGCGCGACCACGAGCTCACCGTGGTCAACAACGAGCGCGAGAAGCTGGCCCAGATCGACCGCGCGCTGGCCCGGATCGCGGACGGCACCTACGGCATCTGCGAGTCCTGCGGGAACCCCATCGGCAAGATGCGGGTCATGGCGTTTCCCCGTGCCACACTGTGCCTGACATGCAAGCAGCGCGAGGAACGTCGCTGAGCGACGCGGTTCCACCACCCCCGACTTCCGCCCCAGGCCACCGTCTGCGGCTGCGCCTGGTCTTCGTCGCCGTGGCCGTCGCGGCGGTGGCCCTCGACCAGGTCACGAAGGCACTGGCCCTCCGGCACCTCGAGTCCGGCGACGTCGACCTGGTCGGGTCCTGGTTCACGCTGCACCTGACGACGAACCCCGGCGCGGCGTTCAGCACCGGCACGCAGTACACCCTGCTGTTCAGCCTGCTCGCGATCACCGCCGTCATCGTCGTGATCTACCTCAGCCGACGGCTCGGCAGCCGGGTCTGGGCGGTCGCCCTCGGGCTGCTGCTCGCCGGCATCGCCGGCAACCTCGCCGACCGCGTGTTCCGGGATCCCGGTCCGCTGCGTGGCCACGTCATCGACTTCCTGATGCTGCCGAACTGGCCGGTGTTCAACGTCGCCGACATCTGCATCAACGTGGGCGCCGGGCTGGTCCTGCTCCAGGCGGTCCGCGGCATCCGGATCGACGGCAGCCGGGAGCCGCCCGGGAGGACCGGGCACAGGAGGGCGGGGCGTGACCCAGGCCGCCGACCACCGGGTGCTTCCGGTGCCCGACGGGCTGGCCGGGGAGCGGGTCGACGCCGCCCTCGCCCGGATGTTCGGGCTGTCCCGGACGCGCGCCGCCGAGCTCATCGGCCAGGGTCACGTGCGGCTCGACGGAGCAGACGTCGGCAAGAGCGACCGGGTCATGCCCGGGGCGATCATCGACGTCACCATCCCGGTGCTGACCGACCCGCTCGTGGTCGTGCCGGAGATCGTCGAGGGGATCAAGATCATCCACGACGACGACTCGATCGTGGTGATCGACAAGCCGGTCGGCGTCGCCGTACACCCCTCACCCGGCTGGTCCGGACCCACCGTCGTCGGGCACCTCGCGGGCGCCGGCTTCCGGATCGCGACCAGCGGGGCGTCGGAGCGGCAGGGCATCGTCCAGCGGCTCGACGTCGGCACGTCGGGCGTCATGGTGATCTGCAAGTCCGAGCGCGCCTACTCCCGGCTGAAGAACGCGTTCCGGCACCGGACCGTCGACAAGACCTACCACGCACTCGTCCAGGGCTACCCGGACCCGCTCGAGGGGACCATCGACGCGCCGATCGGCCGCCACCCCAAGGCCGACTACAAGTTCGCGGTGATGGCCGACGGCCGGCACAGCGTGACCCACTACGAGACCCTCGAGGCGCACCGGTTCGCCAGCCTCCTGGAGGTCCACCTCGAGACCGGCCGCACCCACCAGATCCGGGTCCACATGGCCGCGCTCAAGCACCCCTGCGTGGGCGACCTGACCTACGGTGCGGACCCCGCCCTGGCTCGCCGGGTCGGCCTGAACCGCCAGTGGCTGCACGCGGTCCGGCTCGGGTTCGAGCATCCCGGTTCGGGGGACTACGTCGAGTACGAGTCGTCCTACCCCGACGACCTGGCCCGTGCGCTCGAGGTCGTCCGCGATGCCCACTGAGGTCGCCGACCTGTCGCTGAGAGCCGCCGGGCCGGACGACGTGCCCGCCATCGCCGAGCTGTACGCCGCGGCGCGCGTCGCGGCGGTCCCGATGATGCCGCCGGCGCTGCACTCCGCCGACGAGGACCGGAGCTGGCTCGCCGGCCAGCTCGCGAAGCCCACACACCAGGCCTGGGTGGCGGAACGAGCCGGCGCAGCTGGTCGGCTACGCCCTGTACGACGACATCTGGCTGGACCACCTGTTCATCCGGCCGGACGTCATCGGACAGGGCATCGGCACGGTGCTGCTCGACGTGGTCAAGGCGCAGCGGCCGGACGGCTTCAGCCTGTGGGTCTTCCAGAGCAACACCGGTGCCCGGCGCTTCTACGAGCGCCACGGGCTGGTCGAGCTGGAGCACACCGACGGCTCCGGCAACGAGGAGAAGTCGCCTGACCTCCGGATGGCCTGGCCGGGCGGCGACCCGGTCGCGTTCCTGCGCCGCATGCTCGACGACGTCGACGGCCAGCTGGCCGATCTCCGCCACCGGCGCGAGGCGATCGCACGGGCACTCGGAGCGGTTGCGGCGTCGGGCTGATCCGTCGTTCGGACTGTCGGTGCGCCCTGCCACCATCGGTCCGACGGGTCGCGTAGGCTGGCGTCCTTCCCCCAGGATCGCCGCCATGCCTCAGGCCGTGGCCGATGTTGTCTGCCCGAAATGACCGACCTCGAGGAGCGCCCCGAGACGATGGCGACAGGTTCCCAGGACTCCTTCGTCCACCTGCACGTGCACACCGAGTACTCCATGCTCGACGGTGCGGCGAGGCTCGGCGCGCTGGCGGATCGCACCGCCGAGCTCGGGATGCCCGCCATCGCGATGACCGACCACGGCAACGTGTTCGGGGCCTATGAGTTCTACCGGAAGGCGAAGGCCGCCGGGGTCAAGCCGATCATCGGCATCGAGGCCTACTTCACCCCCAACATCTCCCGCTTCGAACGCAAGGGCGTCAACTTCTACGACGGCGGCTCCGACGACGTGTCGGCCCGCGGCGCCTACACCCACATGACCCTGCTCTCGGAGACCACCCAGGGCATGCACAACCTGTTCCGGCTCACCACGGGCGCCTGGCGCGACGGGTTCTTCAAGCAGCCGCGGATGGACCGCGAGCTCCTCGCCCAGCACGGCCAGGGCCTGATCGGCACCACCGGCTGTCCCTCGGGCGAGGTGCAGGTCCACCTCCGCTACGGCCAGTACGACGCCGCCCGCCAGGTCGCCGCCGACTACCAGGACATCCTCGGCAAGGAGAACTACTTCCTGGAGCTGATGGACCACGGGCTCGACATCGAGAACCGCGTCCGCGACGGGCTGCTCCGGCTGGCCAAGGACCTGAAGATCCCGCTGCTGGCGACCAACGACTCCCACTACGTCATGCGCGAGGACGCTCCCTCGCAGGAGCACCTGCTCTGCATCAACTCCGGCTCCACCATGGACATCCCGGCGGGCGACGGCCCCGGGCAGCGGTTCGCGTTCTCCGGCAACGACTACTACATCAAGTCCCCCGAGGAGATGCGGGCGCTCTGGGTCGACAAGTACGACCTCCGCGAGGCCTGCGACAACACGCTGCTGATCGCCGAGCGCTGCGACGTGTCGTTCACCGAGGGCAACGGCACCTTCATGCCGCGCTTCCCCTGCCCGGAGGGGGAGAGCGAGGACTCCTGGCTGGTCAAGGAGGTCGAGAAGGGCCTCCAGTTCCGCTACCCGAACGGCATCCCCGACGAGGTGCGCAAGCAGGCCGACTTCGAGGTCGGTGTGATCACCCAGATGGGGTTCCCGGGCTACTTCCTGGTCGTCGCCGACTTCATCAACTGGGCCAAGGACCACGGCATCCGGGTCGGCCCCGGCCGCGGCTCCGGCGCCGGCTCGATGGTCGCCTACGCCATGCGGATCACCGACCTCGACCCGCTGGTGCACGGGCTGATCTTCGAGCGCTTCCTCAACCCCGACCGGGTCTCGATGCCCGACTTCGACATCGACTTCGACGAGCGTCGGCGCGGCGAGGTCATCCGCTACGTCACCGAGAAGTACGGCGACGACCGGGTCTCCTACATCGTCACCTACGGCACCATCAAGGCGAAGCAGGCGGTCAAGGACTCCAGCCGGATCCTCGGCTACCCCTTCGCCATGGGCGACCGGATCACCAAGGCGATGCCCGCGTCGGTGATGGGCAAGGACGTCCCGCTCAAGGAGATCTTCGACCCCGCCCACAGGCGCTTCGGCGAGGGCGGCGAGTTCCGGTCGCTCTACGACGGCGACAACGACGTCAAGCGGGTGGTCGACACCGCGATCGGCATCGAGGGCCTCAAGCGCCAGTGGGGCGTGCACGCGGCCGGCGTGATCATGTCCAGCGAGCCGCTGATCGACGTGATCCCCCTGCTGAAGCGGCCCGCCGACGGCGCCATGATCACGCAGTTCGACTACCCGACGTGCGAGTCGCTCGGCCTGATCAAGATGGACTTCCTGGGGCTGCGCAACCTCACCGTCCTCGACGACGCGGTCAAGAACATCGAGGCCAACCGCGGCGAGACCATCGTGCTCGAGGAGCTCGAGCTCACCGACGAGGCGACGTACAAGCTCCTCCAGCGCGGCGACACCCTCGGCGTCTTCCAGCTCGACGGTGGCCCGATGCGCGCCCTGCTCCGCTCGATGCGGCCGGACACCTTCGCGGACATCTCCGCGGTCGGTGCGCTCTACCGGCCCGGCCCGATGGGCGCCGACTCCCACAACAAGTACGCCCGCCGCAAGACCGGCCGCGAGCCGGTCGAGGCCATCCACCCCGAGCTGGCGGAGCCGCTCGTGGACATCCTGGGCGAGACCTACGGCCTGATCGTCTACCAGGAGCAGGTCATGGCGATCGCCCAGAAGCTCGCGGGCTACACGCTGGGACAGGCGGACATCCTGCGCCGGGCGATGGGCAAGAAGAAGAAGGAGGAGCTCGACAAGCAGTTCGAGGGCTTCTCCGCCGGCATGAGGGAGCGCGGCTACTCCGCCGGCGCCGTCAAGACGCTCTGGGACATCCTGCTCCCGTTCTCCGACTACGCCTTCAACAAGGCGCACTCCGCGGCCTACGGCCTGGTGTCCTACTGGACCGCCTACCTCAAGGCCAACTACCCGGCCGAGTACATGGCCGCGCTGCTGACGTCGACCAAGGACGACAAGGACAAGTCGGCGATCTACCTCAACGAGTGCCGACGGATGAAGATCCAGGTGCTGCCACCCGACGTCAACGAGTCGGCCTCCAACTTCACGCCCGTGGGACACGACATCCGCTTCGGCCTGACCGCGATCCGCAACGTCGGCCACAACGTCGTCGACGGCATCGTCTCGGCCCGCGAGGAGAAGGGTCGCTACGCCGACTTCAACGACTTCATGGACAAGGTCCCCGCGCTGGTCTGCAACAAGCGGGTGATCGAGTCGCTGGTCAAGGCCGGCGCCTTCGACGACATGAAGCACCGCCGCCGGGCGCTGGTCGCGATCCACGAGACCGCCGTCGACCAGTACGTCGACATCAAGCGCAACGAGGCGATCGGCCAGGACTCGCTCTTCGGCGGCCTCGACGACGACGGCAGCAGCGGCTTCGGGATCTCGGTGGCCATCCCCGACATCGAGGAGTGGGACAAGACGACCCTGCTCGGCCACGAGCGGGACATGCTCGGCCTCTACGTCTCCGACCACCCGCTGCTCGGGCTCGAGCACGTCCTGTCCGCCGGCACCGACTGCACCATCGGCCAGCTGATGCTCGACGAGGACCGGCCCGACGGGTCGCCGATCACGATCAGCGGGCTGGTGACGTCGGTCCAGCGCAAGATCACCAAGCGCGGCGACGCCTGGGCGATGGTGACGCTCGAGGACCTCGACGGCGCGATCGACGTACTCCTCTTCCCCAGCTCCTACCAGCTGGCCAGCACCTACCTCACCGAGGACGCGATCATCACGGTCAAGGGCCGTCTCTCGCGCAGCAAGGACCAGCCCGAGCTGCACGGCCAGGAAGTCACCGTGCCCGACCTCTCCGACGGGCCGGCCGGCCCGGTCGTGATCAGCCTGCCGTCGACCCGGTGCACCGCACCTGTCGTGGAGCAGCTCAAGGACGTCCTCGCCACGCACCCCGGTGTCACCGAGGTCCGGCTCCGGCTGCTCACCCGCGACGCGACCAAGGTGATGCGGCTCGACGACCGGCTGCGGGTCACCCCCAGCCCCGCACTGTTCGCCGACCTCAAGCAGCTGCTGGGGCCGGGATGTCTCTCGTGACCGAGGAGCCTGCGACCAGGCCGGCGCGCGGTGCGCTCGGCCCGGCCCTGCGGCAGGTGGCGGTGGTGCTCGGGGTGTTCGTCGTCGTCGGCGCCCTGGCCGGCGTCGTCTGGGAGTGGCTCTGGACGGCACCCGTGGGGGTCGCCGTGAAGGGCGAGTGGGTCGCGGAGAGCTTCGACACCTTCCGCGGCGAGTTCTCCGGGACCGCCTGGTACGTCGTGATCGCCTCGGTCGCCGGGCTGGTCACGGCCGTTGCCCTCGCTCTCGTCCTCGACCGTGCGGAGCTGCTGACCCTGGCCGCGGTGCTCGCGGGCTCGGCCCTGGCCGCCTGGGTGATGCTGCTGGTCGGCGAGGCACTCGGGCCGCCGGACCCGCAGACCGTGGCCGCCACGGCCGACGACCTGACCCGGATCCCGGACCAGCTGACGGTCTCCGGACGGAGCCCGTTCGTGGCCTTCCCGAGCGGCGCGCTGGTCGGGCTGCTGGTGGTGTTCTTCGGGGTCACCCGACTCCACCGTAATGACGGTTGAGGCCACCCCCAGGGGGTAGGCTCTGCGCGCGGAACGCATCAGCGTCCCCGCACGTCACACTGGCACGGACGCACAGCACGTCGCCACATCCCAGGGGGTACAACAATCGTGAGCAACACCATCCCACCCGGCGGCCCGGACGGGCCCGAGTACCTCGAGCAGGGCGGCGGATCCCCGCTCGGGAGCTCGCCTCGCCCAGCCGGCAGCGGCCGCCGCAAGGCGATCATCGCCGGCGGCGCAGTCGTGGCCCTCGCCCTGGCCGGCGGCGCCACCGCGGCCGTGGTCTGGTGGAGCTCCACCGGCGCCCAGCCCGCCGAGGCCCTGCCGGACTCGACCATCGCCTACGCGAGCATCGACCTCGACCCCAGCGGTGAGCAGAAGGTGGAGGCGCTGCGGATCCTGAAGAAGTTCCCCGCCTTCAACGACGAGATCAACATCGACACCGACGACGACATCCGCAAGAAGATGTTCGAGGAGCTGAACCTCGACGAGGAGTGCGACGGCCTCGACTACTCCGACGACATCGAGCCGTGGCTGGGCGACCGCGCCGCGGTGGCCGCCGTCGACAACGGAGGCGACGAGCCCGACCTGGCCTTCGTCGTCCAGGTCAAGGACGCCGACGCAGCCGAGGACGGGCCTCGACAAGATCTGGACCTGCCCCGGTGCCGAGGAGGGTGGCGAGGACGGTGGCTGGTCGATCGACGGCGAGTGGGCCGTGATCGCCGAGACCGACAAGATCGCCCAGGGCATCGCCGACGACGCAGCGCGAGTCGCCGCTCAGCGACGACGAGGACTACCAGAAGTGGACCGACGCGGTCGGTGACCCGGGTGTCGTGACCATGTACGCCGCGCCGGAGGCCGGGAAGTTCCTGGCCGACGCCATGGACTCGGCCGCGATGTTCGGCATGGGTGGTGCGGCGCTACAGCAGCGAGGAGGGCCTCGACGAGCTCTCCGACGAGGTGATGCCGGACGAGATGCTGGAGGAGTACCGCAAGGCCTTCGAGGACTTCCAGGGTGCGGCGCTCGCCGTGCGCTTCGAAGACGGCGCAGTGGAGCTGGAGATCGCCGGCGACTCGGCCGTGACCGAGGAGAGCCTGCCGGCCACCGACACCGGCGACGACGTGCTCGCGACGCTGCCCGAGGACACCGCCGTCGCCCTGGGCGTCGGCCTGCCCGAGGGCTGGTTCTCGACGATGATGGACCAGTTCGAGTCCTTCGCCCCCGAGGGGATGTCGGTCGACGACATGGTCGACCAGCTCGAGGCCGAGACCGGGATCGTGCTGCCCGACGACGTCGAGACCCTGTTCGGCGAGTCGACCGCCATGGCGCTCGGCCCGGACATCGACCCGGAGGCGTTCGTGAACAGCGAGACGCCCGACGGGCTGCCGGTGGGCGCCAAGGTGAAGGGCGACCCGGAGGAGATCGAGAAGGTGCTCGAGAAGATCCGCGCCCAGATCGGTCCCGACGCCGACCTGCTGATCAGCGAGAGCGAGGGCGACGAGATCGCCATCGGCCTGGACGAGGAGTACGTCTCCGCGCTGCTCGAGGACGGCGACCTGGGCGACTCCGAGGTGTTCCAGAACGTCGTCCGCGAGGCCGACGACGCCAGCTCGATCCTCTACGTCAACTTCGACGCGGGGAGCGACGACGGCTGGCTGGCCAAGCTGGTGGGCGACGACCAGGAGGTCGTCGACAACCTCAAGCCCCTGCAGGGCGTCGGCATGAGCGCCTGGGTCGACGACGACCAGTCGCACGTCGTGCTGCGGCTCACGACCGACTAGCTAGCGTTCGGCCCGGCCGACCCGGTCCACGATCGCCTCGGTGATCCGGACCAGGTCGGCCGGGCTGATTTCGAGGTCCAGCCCGCGCCGGCCGGCGGACACGAAGACCGTGGCGTGGTCGAGGGCCGTGCTGTCGACCACGGTCGGGTGCCGGCGCTTCTGGCCGATGGGGGAGATCCCGCCGACGACGTAGCCGGTCGCCCGCTCGGCGTCGGCCTGGTCGGCCATGCTCGCGCGGCTGCCCCCGAGCGCACGCGCGAGCGCCTTCAGGTCGAGCCACCCGCTCACCGGCACCACGGCCACCGCGAGCGCACCGTCGACCGAGGCCATCAGGGTCTTGTACACCCGGGCCGGGTCGAGCCCGAGCGCCTCCGCCGCCTCGGAGCCGTAGGACTCGGCTCGCGGATCGTGGGCGTACTCGTGGACGGTGAACTCGATGCCGGCACGGGTCAGGGCGACCGTGGCCGGTGTGCCGCCGGGGGACTTGCGCTTCGCCATCGGGCTAGTTGGGCGACCAGCGGGTCCGGGCCACCTCCGTGGCGGGCAGCGAGGGGATCACGTTCATGGCGCGCAGCTCGTCGCGCAGCAGGTCGGTCACCATCACCAGCCGGAGCGCGGCGTCCTCGGCCTCGAGCAGGGTCTGCCGCTCGTGCATCGGGAGCGGGGCGACGGCGGCCAGAATCCACGACAGGTACGTCGGGTCCTGCGGCAGGTCGCCGGGATACGGGTCGGTCCGGATCGACCCCAGTGCGACGCGGTACGCCGCGAACGTCGCCTGTGCGCGCTCCACGATCTCCTCCGGCACCGGGGCGGCCTGCTCGGGACGGTCCACCACGTGCCCGACGGGGAAGGTGCCGGTGGTGTCGAGCCGCTCGAGCTCGATGCGTTCCATCCCGACCGCGACGATGTCGAACGTCCCGTCGGGGTGCGGCTCGACCTCGGTGAGCTGGACCCGGCACCCCACGCGGAACAGCGACTGCGCGCCGTGGTCGCCGACCTCGTAGCCCTCGCGGATCCCGACGGACCCGAAGATCCGCTCGGTCGGGTCGGGCACGCGCAGCAGGTGGTGGACCAGCGCGCGGTAGCGGTCCTCGAACACCTTGAGCGGCACGCTGACGCCGGGGAAGAGCACCGCGTTGAGCGGGAACATCGGCAGCGAGTCGCTCACACCTGCGACTCTAGACCGCCCGCCTGGTGTCCCACGGGAGACGGCGCCGTGCCGTCGCGAGCGGTCGCCAACCTAGAATCGGGGCCATGATCAGGCGGATCGACCTGCGCGGACCGGCCGCGCCCGACGACTACCGCGCGGCCGTGCCGCGCGCGGAGTTCGACGTCGAGGCCGCCACCCATGTCGTCCGCCCGATCTGCGACGCGGTCCGCGACCGCGGGGTCGACGCGATCACCGAGTTCTCCCAGCGGTTCGACGGCGTCGACCAGTCCGACATCGCTGTCCCGCGCTCCGCCATCGACGCCGCGCTGGCCGCGCTCGACCCGGGCGTCCGGGCCGGGCTCGAGGAGTCGATCCGCAGGCTGCGCGCCACCTGCGAGGCCGAGCTCGAGCGCGACGTCGTCACCGACCTCGGCCCCGGCGCGACCGTCACCCACCGGATGGTGCCCGTCGGACGGGTCGGGCTCTACGTCCCCGGCGGGATCGCGCCCCTGGTCTCCAGCGTCGTGATGAACGTCGTCCCCGCCCAGGTCGCCGGCGTCGGCTCGATCGCGCTCACGTCGTCGCCCCAGCGCGACCACGGCGGGCTGCCGCACCCGACGATCCTCGCCGCCTGCGGCCTGCTCGGCATCGACGAGGTGTACGCCGTCGGCGGCGCCCAGGCGATCGCCATGTTCGCGTACGGCGCGGGACCCTGCCGCCGGGTCGACCTCGTCACCGGCCCGGGCGCGATCTACACCGTGGCCGCCAAGCGGCTGCTCAAGGGCGTGGTCGGCATCGACGCCGAGGCGGGACCGACCGAGATCGCCGTGCTCGCCGACGACACCGCCGACCCGGCGTACGTCGCCGCCGACCTGATCAGCCAGTCCGAGCACGACCCGCTCGCGGCCAGTGTCCTGGTGACGCCGTCGCGAGCGGCTGGCCGACGAGGTGGAGGCCGAGCTCGACAAGCAGGTGTCGGTGACCCGGCACGTCGAGCGGATCCGCACCTCGCTGGGCGGCCGCCAGTCCGGCATCGTCCTGGTCGACGACCTCGACCAGGGCCTCGACGTGGTCAACGCCTACGCCGCTGAGCACCTCGAGATCCAGACGGCCGACGCGTCGGCCGTCGCCGCCCGGGTCCGCAACGCCGGCGCGATCTTCGTCGGCTCCTACGCCCCGGTCTCGCTGGGCGACTACTGCGCCGGCTCCAACCACGTGCTGCCCACCGCGGGGTGCGCCTGCCACTCCTCGGGGCTGTCGGTGCGCGCGTTCCTCAAGGCGGTGCACGTCGTCGACTACTCCCGCGCGGCGCTGGCCGAGGTCGCCGACCACGTCGTCACCCTCGCCGAGGCCGAGGACCTGCCGGGCCACGGCGCCGCCGTCCGCGTGCGCTTTCCCGACTGAGGCCACGATGACCCCCACCGATGCGTGGCCGCCGCTGCGCGAGGAGCTTCGCGGCCTGGAACCGTACGGCGCGCCGCAGCTCGACGTGCCCGTCCAGCTCAACGTCAACGAGAACCCGTACCCGCCGTCCCCCGCGGTCGTGGCCGATGTCGCCACCGCCGTCGCCGAGGCGACCATGACGCTGAACCGCTACCCCGACCGCGAGTTCGCCGAGCTGCGGGCCGCCCTGGCGGCGTACCTCGGCCACGGCGTCACGCCCGACCAGGTCTGGGCCGCGAACGGCTCCAACGAGGTCATGCTCCAGCTCCTGCAGGCGTTCGGCGGTCCCGGGCAGGGTCGCGCTGAGCTTCGCGCCGACGTACTCGATGTATCCCGAGTACGCCCGCGACACCGTCACCGAGTGGGTGGTCGGGCACCGCGAGAGCGACTTCGAGATCGACCTCGAGCACGCCCGCGACCTGGTGCTCGAGAGGCGGCCGAGCGTGGTGCTGCTGCCGTCGCCGAACAACCCCACCGGCACCGCCCTGCCGCCGGAGGCCGTGAGCACGCTGTGCACGGCCGCGGGGGACGGGCTGGTCGTCGTCGACGAGGCGTACGGCGAGTTCCGGCGGGCCGGCACCCCCAGCGCGCTGGAGCTGCTCCCGGAGCACCGCAACCTGGTCGTCACCCGCACCATGAGCAAGGCGTTCGCGCTGGCCGGCGCCCGGCTCGGCTACCTCGCCGCGGCGCCGGAGATCTGCGACGCGGTCCGGCTCGTCCGGCTGCCGTACCACCTCTCCGCCGTCACCCAGGCGGTGGCGCTGGCGGCGCTGCGGCACGCTCCCGAGCTGCTCGGCAAGGTCGACGAGCTGCGCGCCGAACGGGACGACACCGTGGCCTGGCTGCGCGAGCAGGGGCTGCAGGTCGCCGATACCGACGCCAATTTCGCATTGTTCGGGACCTTCGGGGACCGTCATGCTGTGTGGCAGGCGCTGCTCGACCGCGGTGTCCTGATCCGGGAGACCGGTCCGGACGGCTGGCTGCGGGTGTCGATCGGCACCGCCGACGAGATGAAGACGTTCAAGCAGGCACTCACGCAGGTGCTGGCAGAGGGTTCACTGGAACGGAGCAACCCATGAGCAGGACCGCCCGGATCGAGCGGCAGACCAAGGAGTCGAAGGTCCTCGTCGAGGTCGACCTCGACGGCAGCGGCCGCACCGATATCTCCACCGGCGTCGGCTTCTACGACCACATGCTCGACGCGTTCGGCCGGCACTCGCTGCTCGACCTGACCGTGCAGACCGAGGGCGACCTCCACATCGACGCCCACCACACCGTCGAGGACACCGCGATCGTGCTCGGCCAGGCGCTGCGCGAGGCGCTCGGCGACAAGGTCGGCATCCGCCGGTTCGGCGACGCCACCGTGCCGCTCGACGAGGCGCTGGTGCAGGCGGTCGTCGACGTCTCCGGTCGCCCGTACTGCGTCCACACCGGCGAGCCGGAGGGCCAGGCCTACGTCACGATCGGTGGCGACTACCAGGGCTCCCTGACTCGGCACGTCTTCGAGACGATCGCGTTCCACGCCCACCTGGCGCTGCACGTCCGGGTGCTGGCCGGCCGCGACCCGCACCACCTCGTGGAGACCCAGTTCAAGGCGTTCGCCCGCGCCTTCCGCGACGCGGTCGCCATCGACCCGCGCGAGACCGGCGTGCCGTCCACCAAGGGCGCACTCTGAGCTCATGAAGCGGGTCACCGTCCTCGACTACGGGTCGGGGAACCTTCGCTCGGCCGTGCGCGCGCTCGAGCGGGCCGGCGCCGAGGTCACCCTGTCGGCCGCGCGCGCCGACGCCCAGGACTGCGACGGCCTGGTGGTGCCCGGTGTCGGGGCGTACGCCGCGTGCATGGCCGGCCTGAAGGGCGTGCACGGCGACATGATCATCGACCGTCGGCTGGCCGGGGGACGGCCGGTGCTCGGCATCTGCGTCGGGATGCAGATCCTGTTCGAGCGCGGCGTGGAGCACGGAGTCGAGACCGACGGCTGCGGTGAGTGGCCCGGGACGGTCGACCGGCTCCAGGCGCCGGTCGTGCCGCACATGGGCTGGAACACCGTGCAGGTCCCCGAAGGCTCCACGCTGTTCGCGGGGATCGAGGACGAGCGGTTCTACTTCGTGCACTCGTACGCCGCCCGGCGTTGGGAGCTGGAGACGCACGGCCGGACGCACCCGCCGGAGGTGACCTGGGCCGAGCACGGCGGCGACCGGTTCGTGGCTGCCGTTGAGAACGGGCCGCTCAGCGCGACCCAGTTCCACCCCGAGAAGTCGGGGGACGCCGGAGCGGCGCTGCTCCGGAACTGGGTGTCGTCCCTGTGAGCCCGATGAGCCCCCGATGAGCCCCCGATGAGCCCCCGATGAGCAAGGAACGCGCGCGGCGCCGCGCCGAGCGCGAGCGCGAGCAGGCGATCAAGGCCGCAGCACGCGCGGCCGAGGAGGAGCGCCGTCAGCGCCGCGACGCCCGGCGGAACGCGGTCACCGGATGGGTGCCGCGACCCAGGTGGCGGCCGGGGCTGCTGGCCGCCCGGCGCCGCCGCGAGGTCGGCGCCACCGTCGCCATCCTGCTCGCGCTCAACATCCTGCTCTGGGTGGTGCGCGACGACGCGGCCGCCCGGGCGCTCGGGATCGCCGTCAGCCTGCTGGCCGCACCCGTGCTGCACGTCATGCTGTTCGGCCGTCGCTGAGACGCGTCCCCGATGACCCAGCCGACGGCTCCTAGGATTCGGGGCATGTCCACCTACCTGGAGCTCCTGCCCGCCGTCGACATCGCCGACGGCCAGGCCGTGCAGCTGGTCCAGGGCGTGGCCGGGTCCGAGAAGCGGTTCGGCGACCCGGTCGAGGCCGCCCTGCGCTGGCAGGAGTCCGGCGCCGAGTGGATCCACCTGGTCGACCTGGACGCGGCGTTCGGGCGCGGCCACAACCGCGAGCTCCAGGCGAAGATCGTCGGCACCCTCGACATCGACGTCGAGATGAGCGGCGGGATCCGCGACGACGACTCGCTCCGGGCCGCCATGGAGGCCGGCTGCCGCCGGGTCAACATCGGCACCGCCGCCCTCGAGCAGCCGGAGTGGTGCGCCGCCGCCATCGCCGAGTACGGCGACCGGGTCGCCGTCGGCCTCGACGTACGCGGCCGGACGCTGGCGGCCCGCGGCTGGACCCGCGAGGGCGGCGACCTCTACGAGGTGCTGACCCGGCTCGACGGCGAGGGCTGTGCCCGCTACGTCGTCACCGACGTGAACAAGGACGGCATGCTCCAGGGGCCGAACCTCGACCTGCTCCGCGCCGTCTGCGCCGCCACCGACCGGCCGGTCGTCGCGTCCGGCGGGATCACCGAGCTGGCCGACCTCGAGGCGCTCCAGGGACTCGTGGCCGACGGAGTGGAGGGCGCGATCATCGGGACCGCGCTCTACGAGGGTCGGTTCACCCTCGAGGCCGCGCTGGCGCTGACGCGGCCGAGCGGAACGACATGAGCCTCGCCGTCCGCGTCATCCCGTGCCTCGACGTCGACGCCGGCCGGGTCGTCAAGGGGATCAACTTCAAGGAGCTCCGCGACGCGGGCGACCCGGTCGAGCTGGCGAGGACCTACGACGCCGAGGGCGCCGACGAGCTGACCTTCCTCGACATCTCCGCCTCCCACGAGGGCCGGGCCACGACGATGGAGATCGTGTCCCGGACCGCCGAGGAGGTGTTCATCCCGCTCACGGTCGGCGGGGGAGTCTCCTCGGTCGAGGACGTCGACCGCCTGCTCCGCGCCGGCGCCGACAAGGTCGCCGTCAACACCGCCGCGATCCGGCGCCCCGAGCTGGTGGCCGAGATCGCCGACCGGTTCGGCAACCAGGTGCTGGTGCTCTCGGTCGACGCCCGCCGGGCCGAGGGCACGGACTCCGGCTTCGAGGTGACCACGCACGGCGGGCGGCAGTCCGCGGGGCTGGACGCGATCGAGTGGGCGGCGCGCGCCACCGCCCTCGGTGCCGGCGAGATCCTGCTGAACGCCATGGACGCCGACGGCACCCAGGACGGCTTCGACCTCGACCTGATCCGCGCCGTACGCCGCGAGGTGACGATCCCGGTCATCGCCTCGGGCGGCGCCGGGAAGGTCGACCACTTCGCACCAGCCGTCGACGCCGGCGCGGATGCCGTGCTCGCGGCCACGGTGTTCCACTTCGGCACGCTCCGGATCGCCGACGTGAAGGGCGCCCTGGCCGGGTCGGGTCACCCGACCCGCTGAGTCCCGGACTGGCCGGTCCGAACCAGGCCTCGAGTGCCTGCGGCAGCCCTGGGTCCGTGAGGTCTCCTGCCCAGGCGACGTGCCCGTCGGGCCGGATCAGCACGGCCGGGGGCGCCTCGACCTCGCCCAGGAGTGGGAGCTCCCAGGCGCCGTCGTGCGTCGCGTCGACCGACCGGACCCGATCGGCCCAGGGAGAGATGTCGAAACCGCCGGAGGCCCCGAGGTCGAGGAGCACGGGCCGGGCCCCGTGCAGCAGGGCGGAGACGCGGGTGGGTCCGTCCTCGGTCCGCAGGTCGAGGTCGGGCATCCGCCGTCCGAGCAGCGGGTGCCCCTCGCCGAGGTCGTAGTGGATGTCGAGACCGGAGATCATCCCGGCGACGCGGCGGCGGGGCTCGTCCATGCCCAGCTGGTCGAGCACGGCGGCGCGGAGGGCCCGGCTGCGGTCGTCGGTGCGGGCGAGTGCGACCTGGGCCATGGTGTTCTGCAGCACCCGGGCACCGACCGGATGCCGTTCGGCGTGGTAGCTGTCCAGGAGGGTCTCGGGTGACGTCCGGTCGATCACCTGGGCCAGCTTCCAGCCCAGGTTCACGGCGTCCTGCACGCCCGTGTTGAGGCCCTGTCCGCCTTGCGGGCCGTGCACGTGCGCGGCGTCGCCGGCGAGCAGCACGCGCCCCGCGCGGTAGGACGCCGCCTGTCGGGTCATGTCGCTGAACCGGGAGATCCAGGTCGGGCTGTGCACCCCGAAGTCGGTCCCGTAGGCGGCCACGAGCGCCTCTCTCAACCTCTCCAGGGTGGGCTCACCGGCGTGCGCGTCGTACGCCTCGAGGAGGACGACGCGGTACGGCCCTCCGGGAGCTCCCCGGTTGACGGGGCCGATGCCGCCACCCTCGGGGCGCATGCCGATCTCGGGCTCCTGCTCCATCTCGACCTCGGCGATCAGGTGGCTGCCCGTCGGGTCCCACCCGGGGAAGTCGATGCCGGCTGCCTTGCGGATCAGGCTGCGTCCGCCGTCGCAGCCGACGAGGTACTCGGCCCGGAGCGACCGGCCCTCGGACAGCTCGACGTCGACGCCGGTGGCGTCCTGCGCGAAGCCCGTCACGACCCGCTCGCGGAGGATGGGCACCCCCAGCTCGCCGACCCAGTCGGCCAGGATCCGCTCGATCTCGCGCTGCCAGAGCGCGAGCACGTACGGGTGGCGGGTGGGGAAGTCGTCGATGGCCAGGGAGGTCCCCGCGTAGCCCACGAAGGGATGCGTCGTCCCCGCCGACAGAAACCGCTCCGCGACGCCGCGCTGGTCGAGCACCTCGATCGTGCGGGAGTGCAGACCGCCGGCCCGCGACCCGTCGAGGTCCTGGGTGGCGCGACGCTCGACGATGACGGCGTCGGTGCCCGCCAGGGCCAGCTCGGCGGCCAGCACCAGTCCGGTCGGCCCGCCTCCTGCGATCACCACCGCGTGGTCGGTCATCGCCGAATCCTCCCTCAGACCTCCCGCTTGGTCGACCGCAGCGCGGCGACGGCGTCCTCCGGACCCTCGAAGGCCATGCCGCTCGTCTCCTCCCGGCCGAACAGGAAGTAGACGACCTCGGCCGGGGGACCGGCCACGACGGCAGGGTCCGCTCCCTTGCGCAGGGTCACGGTCTTGCCGGTGTCGGTCCGCCGGGCAACCACCGGTACGCCCGGCGTCCTTGACCAGCCGGCCGCCGTACCCCTTGACCGTCTTCCAGAGCTCGTCCCGGTCGGCCTGGTCGAGCTCGCGCGGCTCCCAGTCGTCCTGGGCGCGGCGGAGGTCCTCGTGGTGCACGAAGAACTCGACGGTGTTGAAGAGCTTCTCCAGCGGGGGCAGGGCCATCGGGATCGGGCCGGGGCTGCGCAGCCGCTCGACGAGCACGGCGAAGTCCTTGCGGGCCAGCCGCCCCATCTCGCGCTCCGGCAGGCCGGACAGGGGCGGCACCACCAGCCCGATCCCGGCCACCGGGCTGCGCTCGCGCACCAGCAGGTGCGTGACCAGGTCCTTGGCGGTCCAGTCGCCGCACAGCGTGGGCG
Organism: uncultured Actinomycetota bacterium; assembly: GCA_963803235.1. Classification (GTDB taxonomy): domain Bacteria; phylum Actinomycetota; class Actinomycetes; order Propionibacteriales; family Nocardioidaceae; genus Nocardioides. The sequence goes on along the minus strand of CAWDLL010000002.1, from coordinate 402,834 downwards.
CGTCCTCGCCGAGGACCAGGGCCAGGTCGCACAGGGCGACCCGCTCGCGGCGGGCCAGCAGGGCACGGCTCATGCGGGGAGCATAGGGGCGTGGGCCGCCGGATCCGGCGGCCGGACCACCCCTATCTCGCTGGTAAGGGGTTGGGGGCGTGGAATACCCTGACCGTCGGAGGTCCGACGGACCGGAGGGGGTAACGCACCAAGGTGACGGACGCGCAGGCGGAGCCACGCGGGTCGACGACGCGGGACGGATTCGCCGTACTCCTGGTCGCGATCAAGCGCGAACCCGTCATCTTCACCCTGTCCACGATCGGCAGCCTCCTCTTCGGCGCCCTGACCGTGGCCGACGCGTGGGTGCTCGGGTGGGCCACCGACCACGCGGTGCTCCCGGCGTTCCGCACCGGCGAGGTGGACAGCTCCCTGCTCTGGGCGATCCTGGCCCTCTTCCTCGGCGTCGCCATCCTGCGCGCCGTCGGCATCGTCGCCCGTCGGCTCGGCGCCGGCATCATGCAGTACCGCATGCAGGCGCACTACCGCCGCGCGGTCACCCGCCAGTACCTCTCGCTCCCGATGGAGTGGCACCAGCGGCACCCGACCGGCCAGCTGCTGTCGAACGCGAACTCCGACGTCGAAGCGGCCTGGGGGCCGATCGCGCCGCTGCCGATGGCCGTCGGCACCGTGGCGATGATGGTGATCGCCGTGATCCAGATGTTCGCCGCGGACGTGGTCCTGGCTCTGGTCGGCCTGGCCGTCTTCCCGGCGGTGATCATCGCGAACCTGCTCTACCAGCGGCTGGCCTCGCCACTGATGACCCGGGCGCAGCAGCTGCGTGCCGAGGTCAGCGAGATCGCGCACGAGTCCTTCGACGGCGCGATGGTCGTCAAGACCCTGGGCCGCGAGTCCGAGGAGATGGACCGGTTCGCCGCGAAGGCGCACGAGCTGCGCGACGTGAACATCCGCGCCGGCCGGATCCGCGCGGCGTTCGACCCTGCGCTCGCAGCACTGCCGAACCTCGGCGTGCTCGTGGTGCTCGCCGTCGGCACGGCGCGGGTCCTGAGCGGCGCCACCGAGGCCGGCGACGTGGTGACCGTGGCCTACCTGCTCACGATCGTCTCCTTCCCGATCCGCTCGATCGGGTGGCTGCTGGGGGAGTTCCCGCGCAGCGTCGTGGGCTTCCGGCGGGTCAGCTCCGTGCTCGAGGCCACCGGCGAGATGCGGTACGGCGACCGCGCGACCGTGACCGCCGGCGGCGGCGCCCGGCTGGAGCTGGCCGGCCTGGCCTACGCCTACGACCCGGACCAGCCGGTGCTCGAGGACGTCACGTTCGCCGTCGAGCCCGGCCGGACCGTCGCGCTGGTGGGGGCCACGGCCTCCGGCAAGAGCACGCTCACCACCCTGATGAGCCGCCTGGTCGACCCCGACGACGGCGAGATCCTGCTCGACGGGACCGACCTGCGCGAGCTCGCCCGCGGTGAGCTGGCGCTGGCGGTGGCGGTGGTCGCGCAGACCGCCTTCCTCTTCGACGACACGGTCCGCGGCAACGTGACGCTGGGCGCCGACATCCCCGACAGCGAGGTCTGGGCGGCGCTCCGGGACGCGCAGGCCGACGGCTTCGTCGCCGCCCTCCCCGACGGCCTCGACGCCCAGCTCGGCGAGCGCGGCACCTCCCTGTCGGGCGGGCAGCGGCAGCGGATCTCGCTGGCCCGTGCCCTGGTTCGCAAGCCCCGGCTGCTGATCCTCGACGACGCCACCTCCGCGGTCGACCCCGAGGTGGAGGCCCGGATCCTCGAGGCGCTGCGTGGCGGCGAGACCGGGGCGACCCTGGTCGTCGTCGCCTACCGCAAGGCCACCATCGGCCTGGCCGACGAGGTGGTCCACCTCGAGGACGGGCGGATCGCCGACCGCGGCACGCACGCCGAGCTGCTCGCCCGCAGCCCGTCGTACGCCCACCTCGTCAACGCCTACGAGCAGCACGCGGAGGTGGACGCGCAATGACCACGGCACCATCAGCACCCGCCACGGAACGCACGTCCGGCACCCAGATGGACACCGGCGACGACATCGCCGCCATGGAGACCATCCGGCGCGGGGTGGGCTACTCGCCCGAGCTGAGGGAGGGCATCGGCTTCACCCTGTTCCTCGCGGTAGTCGCGTCCCTCGGCCAGGTCGTGGTGCCGATCGCCGTCCAGCAGACCCTCGACCACGGACTGCGCGAGGGCGGCGGTCCCGACGTCCGGTTCACGGTCATGATGGGCCTGGTCGCGGCGGCCGCGATCGTCGTGACCAGCACCGCGTCGTTCCTGATGACCAGCCGCCTGTTCTCGACGTCCGAGCGCGGTCTCGCCACCCTGCGGATCAAGGCGTTCCGGCACGTGCACGACCTGCCGCTGCTGACCCAGAACACCGAGCGCCGCGGCGCGCTGGTCTCCCGGGTGACCAGCGACGTCGACCAGGTCAGCCAGTTCCTGGTGTTCGGCGGCCTGATCTTCGTCGTCAGCATCGGCCAGATGATGGTGGCGACCGTGATCATGCTGATCTACAGCTGGCAGCTCGCGATCGTCGTCTGGGTCGCGTTCGCGCCGTTGTTCCTGTCCCTGCGGTACTTCCAGCGCAAGCTGTCCGCGGCGTACGCCATCGTCCGGCGCCAGATCGGCATCCTGCTCTCCGCGATCTCCGAGCCCGTGGTCGGCGCGGCCGTGGTCCGCTCGTACGCCATCGAGGACCGGACCCAGGAGCGGATCGACCACGCGATCGAGGAGTACAGGGTCGCCAGCACCCGCGCCCAGGGGTTCACGGCGTTCTCGTTCTCCCTGGGCGGGATCTCGGCGGGGCTGGCCAACGCCGGTGTGCTGATCGTCGGCATCTGGCTCGGCTTCGCCGACGACATCACGGCCGGTGAGGTGCTGGCGTTCGCGTTCCTGGTCACCCTGTTCGTCGGCCCGGTGCAGATGGGCACCCAGATCCTGACCGACGCGCAGCTCGCGATCGCCGGCTGGCGCCGGGTGATCGGCATCCTCGACACCCCCGCCGACCTGGTCGACCCCGGGCCGGACGGACAGTCCCTGCCCCGCGGTCCGATCGACGTCCACTTCGAGGACGTCACCTTCGCCTACCCCGGCGGTCCGCCCGTGCTGCGCGACGTGACCATGGACATCGGCGCGGGCAGCCGGATCGCGATCGTCGGCGAGACCGGCTCGGGCAAGTCGACCTTCGCCAAGCTGCTCACCCGGCTGATGGACCCGTCCGAGGGTGCCGTCCTCCTCGACGGGGTGGACGTCCGCGACATCGGGCAGGAGTCCCTGCGCCGCAGCGTCGTCCTGGTGCCGCAGGAGGGCTTCCTGTTCGACGACACGCTGACCGCCAACGTCCGCTACGGCCGGCTCGACGCCACCGAGGCGGACATCCAGGCCAGCGCCGACGAGCTCGGCCTCGGCGACTGGGTCGCCGGGCTGCCGAGAGGGCTGGCCACCAAGGTCGGCCAGCGCGGCGAGTCGCTCTCGGCCGGCGAGCGGCAGCTGGTGGCGCTGCTCCGCGCCCACCTCGCCGACCCCGACCTCCTGGTGCTCGACGAGGCCACCAGCGCCGTCGACCCGGCCCTGGAGATGCGGATCGGGCGGGCGCTGGAGCGGCTGATGAGCGGGCGTACGTCGGTCACCATCGCCCACCGCCTCTCCACCGCAGAGAACGCCGACGAGGTGGTCGTGGTCGACCGCGGCCGGATCGTCCAGCGCGGCTCGCACGCCGAGCTCGTCGCCCAGGACGGCGTGTACGCCGGCCTGCACGCCTCGTGGGTGGCGCAACAGAGCTGACTCGCGACCCGCCTCGAAATCCGGTGAGAGACAATCGAGCGGTGACATCCCTCGACCCTGACATCGCCGCCCGGCTCAAGCGATCCGCCGACGGGCTGGTGCCCGCCGTCGTGCAGCAGCACGACACCGGCGAGGTGCTGATGCTCGGGTGGATGGACGACGAGGCGCTGGCCCGCACGCCTGACGTCCGGCCGGGCGACGTACTGGAGCCGGTCGCGCGCGGAGTACTGGGTCAAGGGCGAGACCTCCGGCAACCGGCAGTGGGTCAAGGAGGTCCGGCTCGACTGCGACGGCGACACCCTGCTGGTGAAGGTCGACCAGGAGGGGCCCGCCTGCCACACCGGCGAGCGCACCTGCTTCGACGCCGACGTCCTGCCGCTCACGGTGGCCGATGCCTGAGCCGCGGAAGACGTTCGGGCCGGTCCTGCTGCTGGGCGTCGGCGCGGGCATCCTGTCGGCGGTGGCGAGCAGCCGCACCTGGATCGAGTACGCCGACCCCGACCCCCAGGTCCTCGACCCCGTGGTCGCCACCGGCGGCGCCGGCCAGGTGCCGCTCGCGACCGCGTTGAGCCTGGTGGTGCTGGCCTGCTGGGGCGTCGTGCTCGTGACCCGCCGGGTGGTCCGCCGCGTGGTCGCCGTGCTCGGACTCCTCGCGGCGGTCGGCGTCGCCGCCGTCGTGGTCTGGGCGTGGTTCACGCTGCCCGACCAGCAGCCGGAGCCGGCCGCCCTGGCCTCCGGCATCGACTCCGGCGACCTGAGCTGGACCCCGTGGTTCTGGGCGGCCGCCGCCGCGGCCGTGCTGTCCGTCGTCGCGACGGCGCTCGCGGTCCGCTGGGTGCGGCACTGGCCCGAGATGGGCAGCCGGTACGACGCCCCCGGCGCCGCGCCCGCCGACGACCCGCCCCCCGAGGACGCGTCGAACCTCGAGCTCTGGAAGGCGATGGACGAGGGTCGCGACCCCACCGAGTGAGCTCGGCTGAATAGACTGTGCCCGCACCGCCCAGCACGACCTTGCAGCACGACGTACCTGCCCCGAGGAGCACGCATGTCTGACAGCCACGGCAACACCCCCGCAGCCTGGACCGCGGTCGGGGTCGCCATGCTCGGCTTCGTGGTCGGTGGCGTGGCGCTGATGCTCGACCCGGTCAGCATGACCCTGTTCTGGGTGGGCTGCGCGATCGGTCTCGCGTCGCTGGTGGTGTTCGCCGTGATGGCGAAGATGGGGCTCAACGGCCCCGGCCACTGACCGCCCCCGACTGACACTGCGGCATCTCGCCGCCCGTCCCGCGACCCGCGCCTCCACCACCGGGGTGAGAGGCTGGTGCCGACCTTCCCGCCCACCGACGGAGGACCCATGTCCGTGCTCGACGACATCGTCGCCGGCGTGCGGATCGACCTCGCCCGCCGGGAGGCGGAGGTCGGTGCGGCGGACCTCCGGGCCGCGCTGGCCGACGCGCCGCCGCCGCGCGACCCGATGCCGCACTTCCGGGCCGCCGGCTCCAGCGTGATCGCCGAGGTCAAGCGCCGCAGCCCGAGCAAGGGCGACCTCGCGGACATCGCCGACCCGGCCTCGCTCGCCTCGGCCTACGCCCGTGGTGGGGCCGCCGCGATCAGCGTGCTCACCGAGGAACGCCGCTTCGGCGGCAGCCTCGACGACCTCCGCGCCGTCCGCGCCGCCGTCGACGTTCCCGTGCTGCGCAAGGACTTCATCGTCACCGACTACCAGCTCCTCGAGGCCCGCGCGGCGGGCGCCGACCTGGTCCTCCTGATCGTCGCGGCGCTCGACGGACGACCAGCTGCACCGGCTCCACGACCAGGCCCGCGAGCTCGGACTGACCGTCCTGGTCGAGGTCCACGACGCTCCCGAGACCGAGCGCGCCGTCGCCCTCGGAGCCGAGCTGCTGGGGGTCAACGCCCGCAACCTGAAGACCCTCGAGGTCGACGAGGACACCTTCGGCCGGCTCGCCCCGCTGGTCCCGGACGACCGGGTGCTCGTGGCCGAGTCCGGCATCTCCGGCGCCGCCGACGTGAAGCGGTTCGTCGGCGAGGGCGCCGGGGTGGTGCTGGTCGGCGAGGCACTGGTGCGTGACGGTGACCCCGAGGCTGCGGTGCGCGCGATGACGGGGGTGGAGGCATGACGGCGTTCGACGCCGACCAGCGCGGCTGGTTCGGCGACTTCGGTGGCCGGTTCATGCCGGAGGCGCTGTACGCCGCCCTCGACGAGCTCACGGTCGCCTGGCAGGACGCCATGGCCGACCCGCAGTTCACCGCCGAGTTCGACCAGATCCTGCGCGAGTACGCCGGCCTGCCGAGCCCGCTCTACTTCGCCGAGCGGCTCAGCGACAAGGTCGGTGCCCGGATCCTGCTCAAGCGGGAGGACCTCAACCACACCGGCGCCCACAAGATCCGCAACGTGCTCGGCCAGGCCCTGCTGACGAAGCGGATGGGCAAGAACCGCGTGATCGCCGAGACCGGCGCCGGCCAGCACGGCGTCGCCAGCGCCACCGCCGCGGCCTACTTCGGCCTCGACTGCACCGTCTACATGGGCGCCGTCGACACCCGCCGCCAGGCCCTCAACGTCGCCCGGATGAACCTGCTCGGCGCGAAGGTGGTGCCGGTCGAGTCCGGCAGCGCCACCCTCAAGGACGCCATCAACGAGGCGCTCCGCGACTGGGTCGCCTCGGTCGACCACACGGCGTACCTCTTCGGGACGGCGGCCGGCCCGCACCCGTTCCCCAGCATGGTCCGCGACTTCACCCGCGGCATCGGCGACGAGGCCCGCCAGCAGTGCCTCGACCAGTACGGCGCGCTGCCGGACGCGATCGCGGCCTGCGTCGGCGGGGGCTCCAACGCGATCGGCCTGTTCACCGCGTTCCTCGACGACGAGGACGTCGCGATCTACGGCTTCGAGGCCGGCGGCGACGGCGTCGAGACCGGCCGGCACGCCGCGACCATCGTGGCCGGCGAGAGCGGCGTGCTGCACGGCGCCCGCACCTTCGTGCTCCAGGACGAGGACGGCCAGACCATCGAGTCGCACTCCATCTCCGCCGGCCTCGACTACCCGGGCGTCGGCCCCCAGCACGCCCACCTGGCCCGCACCGGCCGCGCCACCTACCTCCCCGTCACCGACGCCGAGGCGATGGAGGCGCTGGCCCTGCTCAGCCGGACCGAGGGGATCATCCCCGCCATCGAGTCGGCCCACGCCGTCGCCGGTGCGCTCGACGTCGCCCGGAAGCTCGCCGCCGACAAGGGGCCCGACGCCACCATGCTGATCAACCTCAGCGGCCGCGGCGACAAGGACATGGGCACCGCCATCGAGTGGTTCGGGCTCGGCAACCCGGACGAGGTCACCGAGGAGCCCATCGGATGACGGTCCCCACGGCCTTCGACAAGGCCCGCGCCGACGGCCGCTCCGCCCTGGTCGGCTACCTGCCCGCCGGCTTCCCCGACGTCGACGGCGGCATCGACGCGCTGCGGGCCATGGTCGACGCCGGCTGCGACGTGATCGAGGTCGGCCTGCCCTACACCGACCCCGTCATGGACGGCCCCACCATCCAGGCGGCCGCCCAGCAGGCCCTCGATGGCGGCGCCCGCACGCGCGACGTGCTCCGCACCGTCGAGGCGGTTGCCGGCACCGGCACGCCCACCGTCGTGATGACGTACTGGAACCCCATCGAGCGGTACGGCGCTGCACGCTTCGCCGCCGACCTCGCGCAGGCCGGGGGAGCGGGCATGATCACGCCCGACCTCACCCCCGACTCCGGCCCCGAGTGGATCGCGGCCGCCGACGAGCACGACCTGGACAAGATCTTCCTGGTCGCGCCGAGCTCCACCGACGAGCGGATCGCGATGACCACCGCCGCCTGCCGCGGCTTCGTCTACGCCACCGCCGTCATGGGCGTCACCGGCGCCCGGGAGACCACCAGCGACCTCGCCGGCCCGCTCGTCGAGCGCACCCGCGCCACCACGGACCTGCCGATCGGCGTCGGCCTCGGCGTCAGCAACGGCGACCAGGCCGCCGCGATCGCCTCCTACGCCGACGGCGTCATCGTGGGCTCGGCCTTCGTCCGGGTCCTGCTCGACCACCCCGACGACCGGGTGGCCGGCCTCCGGGCGCTCTCCGCACTCACCGAGGACCTCGCCGCCGGGGTGCGGCGTGGCTAAGGCAGGCTCCGGGCTGGTCGCCGCGCTGCTCGTCGTCGGCCTGCTCGCGGGGTGCGGCGGCGACGACGCGGACGCCGAGGAGGGCTACCACGGAGCCGTCCTCGAGCAGCAGTACGTCGCCCCCGACATCCCGCTCACCGACACCGACGGCGCGCCGTACTCCCTGGCCGCCGACACCGACAAGCCGCTCACGCTGGTGTTCTTCGGCTACACCCACTGCCCGGACATCTGCCAGGTGGTGATGGCCAACCTCGCCTCGGCCATGACGCGGCTCGACGAGCGCGACCGCGAGCAGGTCGAGGTGGTCTTCGTGACCACCGATCCGGCGCGCGACGACGAGCAGACCCTGCGCGACCTACCTCGACCGCTTCGACCCGGCCTTCATCGGGCTCACCGGTGACCTGCAGACGATCATCGACGTCGGCAAGCCGCTCAAGGTCGCCGTCGAGCAGGGCGAGAAGCTGCCCACCGGCGGCTACGACGTCATCCACAGCACGCAGGTGACGGCCATCGACGAGGACGACCGGGTCCCGATCCTCTGGACCCAGGGCACCTCGGCCGCCGACATCGCCGACGACGTCCACCGGCTGCTCGCGTGACGACCGGCCCGACCAGAGGAAAGATCGACCCATGCTGACGCCGCTGTCCATCCCCAGCCCGCCCCAGGGGGTCTGGGAGCTCGGCCCGCTCCCGATCCGGGGCTACGCGCTGTGCATCATCGCCGGGATCGTCGTCGCGATCTGGATGGGCGAGCGCCGCTGGGTGGCCCGCGGCGGCCAGCCGGGGGAGGTCAGCGACCTCGCCGTCTGGGCGGTCCCGTTCGGCCTCGTCGGCGGCCGGCTCTACCACGTCGCCACCGACTACCAGCTCTACTTCGGCGAGGGCCGCAGCGCCTGGGAGGCGCTGTACGTCTGGCAGGGCGGGCTCGGCGTCTGGGGCGCGATCGCGATGGGCGCCCTGGGCGTGGTGATCGGTGCCAAGCTGAAGGGGATCAAGATCCTGCCCGTCATGGATGCGATGGCGCCGGGCGTGCTGGTCGCGCAGGCGCTCGGCCGCTGGGGCAACTGGTTCAACCAGGAGCTGTTCGGCAAGCCCACCGACCTGCCCTGGGCGCTGTCGGTCAGCGACGACACGGCGATCCGGGCCGGCTACGACGCGGGTACGACGTTCCACCCGACGTTCCTCTACGAGTCGCTGTGGGCGCTGGCCGGCGCGGCGCTGCTGATCTGGGCCGACCGGCGGTTCCAGCTCGGGCACGGGCGGGTCGTGGCGCTCTACGTCATGGTCTACACGCTCGGCCGCGGCTGGATCGAGACGCTCCGGATCGACAACGTCCAGCTCGACGACGTGTTCGGCCTGCGGCTCAACGTGTGGACATCCATTGTGCTGTTCGTGGCTGCCGGGGTGTACTTCGTGGTGTCGACGCGGCGCCACCCCGGCCGCGAGGACAGCGTCTACGTCCGCCCACCGGCGGCCGCCACGGACGACTCCACCGACGGCGTGACGGACGAGTCCGCCACGTAGTCAGCCACTGCTCCACCGCCCGACCGGGTGGTAGCGTGAAGCCTCCGCTCGGGCCAACGTCGTCCCCTGCACGCACAACTTCGCATGCCGACACGTCGGCTCCGCGAGCCTTGATGAGGGCAGACGGACGCCGGCGCAGAGACGACGGGAGAATGCCCATGCACGCGTTCCCGCCGCCCCAAGGGCTCTACGACCCGCGCCACGAGCACGACGCCTGTGGCGTGGCCTTCGTCGCGACCCTGACCGGCGTGGCCAGCCACGACATCGTGGCCTCGGCCCTCACCGCCCTGCGCAACCTCGAGCACCGCGGCGCCGCCGGCGCCGAGCCCACCTCCGGTGACGGAGCCGGGATCCTGATGCAGGTCCCCGACGCGTTCCTCCGCGACGTCGTCGACTTCGAGCTGCCGACGCACGGTTCGTACGCCGTCGGCACCGCGTTCCTGCCCGGCGACGACGAGCAGGTCACCAAGACCCGCCGCCGGATCGAGGAGATCGCGGCCGAGGAGGGCCTCGCGGTCCTCGGCTGGCGCGACGTACCCGTCACCCCCGACATCCTCGGCGCCACCGCCCGCGGCGTGATGCCGGCCTTCAGCCAGCTGTTCGTCGCCGGTGCCGGCTCCCGCGTCGCCGGCATGGCGCTGGAGCGGCTCGCGTTCTGCCTGCGCAAGCGCGCGGAGCACGAGACCGACGCCTACTTCCCGTCGCTGTCCTCGCGCACCCTCGCCTACAAGGGGATGCTGACGACCGACCAGCTCGACAACTTCTTCCCCGACCTGACCGACGAGCGGATCGCGTCCGCCCTGGCGGTCGTCCACTCGCGGTTCTCGACCAACACCTTCCCGAGCTGGCCGCTCGCGCACCCGTTCCGGTTCATCGCCCACAACGGCGAGATCAACACCGTCATGGGCAACCGCAACTGGATGCGCGCCCGCGAGGCGCTGCTGGCCTCCGACCTGATCCCGGGCGACCTGGACCGGATCTACCCGATCTGCACCACCGGCGCCTCCGACTCCGCCACCTTCGACGAGGTCCTCGAGCTGCTGCACATGGGCGGCCGCTCGCTGCCGCACTCGGTGCTGATGATGATCCCGGAGGCGTGGGAGAACCACGCCGAGATGGACGCGAAGCGCCGCGCGTTCTACGAGTTCCACTCCTCCCTGATGGAGCCGTGGGACGGCCCCGCGTGCGTCGTGTTCACCGACGGCTCCCAGATCGGCGCCGTGCTCGACCGCAACGGCCTGCGCCCCAGCCGCTACTGGGTCACCGACGACGGCCTGGTCGTGCTCGCGTCCGAGGTCGGCGTGCTCGACCTGGACCCGGCGAGCATCGTCCGCAAGGGCCGGCTCCAGCCGGGCCGGATGTTCCTCGTCGACACCGACGAGCACCGGATCATCGAGGACGAGGAGATCAAGGCAGAGCTCGCCGCCGAGCACCCCTACGGCGAGTGGCTGCACGCCGGCCAGATCCACCTCAACGACATCCCCGAGCGCGAGCACATCGTGCACACCCACGCCTCGGTCACCCGTCGCCAGCAGATCTTCGGCTACACCGAGGAGGAGCTGCGGGTCCTGCTCACGCCGATGGCGAACACCGGCGCGGAGCCGCTCGGCTCGATGGGCACCGACACCCCGATCGCCGCGCTGAGCGACAAGCCGCGGCTGCTGTTCGACTACTTCAGCCAGCTGTTCGCCCAGGTCACCAACCCGCCGCTGGACGCCATCCGCGAGGAGCTCGTGACCTCGCTCAGCGGCACCATCGGCCCCGAGGCCAACCTGCTCGAGCCGGCGCCGGCCTCCTGTCGCCAGGTGGTGCTGCCGTTCCCGGTCATCTCCAACGACGACCTGGCCAAGATCCGGCACATCAACCGCGACGGCGACATGCCCGGCTTCATCACCCACGTCTCCCGCGGCCTGTACGCCGTCGAGGGCGGCGGCGACGCGATGGCCGAGCGGATCGACGAGATCTGCGCCGAGGTGTCCGAGGCGATCGCCGGGGGAGCGCGGATCATCGTGCTCTCCGACCGGCACTCCACCGCCGAGCTCGCGCCGATCCCGTCGCTGCTGCTCACCGGCGCGGTGCACCACCACCTGGTCCGCGAGAAGACCCGCACCCAGGTCGGCCTGCTGGTCGAGGCCGGCGACATCCGCGAGGTCCACCACGTCGCCCTGCTCATCGGGTACGGCGCCGCGGCGGTCAACCCGTACCTCGCCATGGAGACCGTCGAGGACCTCGCCCGCGACGGCTACTACGTCAAGATCGAGCCCGAGCAGGCCGTCGCCCACCTGATCAAGGCGCTCGGCAAGGGCGTCCTGAAGGTGATGTCCAAGATGGGCGTCTCCACGGTGGCGTCGTACACCGGAGCCCAGATCTTCGAGGCGGTCGGCCTGTCCCAGGCCGTGGTCGACAAGTACTTCACCGGCACCACCTCCAAGCTCGGCGGCATCGAGCTCGAGCACCATCGCCGAGGAGGTCGCCCGCCGGCACGCCGTGGCCTACCCGCCGCGCCGGCATCGCCGCCGGCGCACCGCGAGCTGGCCATCGGCGGCGAGTACCAATGGCGCCGCGAGGGCGAGCCGCACCTGTTCGACCCCGAGACCGTCTTCCGGCTCCAGCACTCCACCCGGAGCGGCCGCTACGACGTCTTCAAGCAGTACACCTCGCGCGTCGACGAGCAGTCCGAGCGGCTGATGACGCTGCGCGGCCTGTTCCGGTTCAAGGACGGCGAGAGCAGCGGCCGCGAGCCGATCCCGGTCGACGAGGTCGAGCCGGTCGCCGAGATCGTCAAGCGGTTCTCCACGGGCGCGATGTCCTACGGCTCGATCAGCCAGGAGGCGCACGAGACGCTGGCCATCGCCATGAACCAGCTGGGCGCGAAGTCCAACACCGGCGAGGGCGGCGAGGACGCCGACCGGCTGCACAGCGACACCCGCGCGCAGCGCGATCAAGCAGGTCGCGTCGGGCCGGTTCGGCGTGACCGCCGAGTACCTCACCAACTCCGACGACATCCAGATCAAGATGGCGCAGGGCGCGAAGCCCGGCGAGGGCGGGCAGCTGCCCGGCCACAAGGTCTACCCGTGGATCGCGAAGACCCGCTACTCCACCCCGGGCGTGGGCCTGATCTCGCCGCCGCCGCACCACGACATCTACTCGATCGAGGACCTGGCGCAGCTGATCCACGACCTCAAGAACGCCAACCCGCGGGCCCGGATCCACGTGAAGCTGGTCTCCGAGGTCGGGGTCGGCACCGTCGCCGCGGGCGTCTCCAAGGCGCACGCGGACGTCGTACTCATCTCCGGCCACGACGGCGGCACCGGCGCCTCGCCGCTGACGTCGCTCAAGCACGCCGGCGGCCCGTGGGAGCTCGGCCTGGCCGAGACCCAGCAGACCCTGCTGCTCAACGGCCTGCGCGACCGGATCGTCGTCCAGACCGACGGCCAGCTCAAGACCGGCCGCGACGTGATGATCGCGGCCCTGCTCGGCGCCGAGGAGTTCGGCTTCGCGACCGCGCCGCTCGTGGTGTCGGGCTGCATCATGATGCGGGTCTGCCACCTCGACACCTGCCCGGTCGGCATCGCCACCCAGAACCCCGTCCTGCGGGAGCGCTACACCGGCAAGGCCGAGCACGTCGTCAACTTCTTCGAGTACATCGCCGAGGAGGTCCGCGAGCTGCTCGCGCGAGCTGGGCTTCCGGACGATGGACGAGGCGATCGGCCGCGTGGACGCGCTCGACGTGGGCCGCGCCGTCGACCACTGGAAGGCCGCCGGCCTCGACCTGGCGCCGATCCTGCACCTGCCGGAGCTCCCCGAGGGCGCGTCCCGGCCGGAACACCACCGGCCAGGACCACGGGCTGGAGAAGTCGCTCGACGTCAACGAGCTGGTGCCGCTCGCGGCGCCCGCCCTGGAGAAGGGCGAGCCGGTGCGCGCGCAGCTCGCCGGTACGCAACGTCAACCGCACGGTCGGCACGATCCTCGGCCACGAGGTGACCAAGCGCTACAAGGGCGAGGGGCTGCCGGACGGCACGATCGACATCACCTTCACCGGGTCGGCCGGCCAGTCCTTCGGCGCGTTCCTGCCGAGGGGGATCACGCTGCGGCTCGAGGGCGACGCCAACGACTACGTCGGCAAGGGCCTCTCGGGCGGGCGGCTCGTGATCCGGCCCGACCGCGACGGCGACGTTCGAGGCGAACGAGCAGATCATCGCCGGCAACGTCATCTGCTACGGCGCGACGGCGGGCGAGATCTTCCTGCGGGGCGAGGTGGGCGAGCGGTTCTGCGTCCGCAACTCCGGTGCCCTGGCCGTCGTCGAGGGCGTCGGCGACCACGGCTGCGAGTACATGACCGGCGGGATCGTCGTGGTCCTCGGCAAGACCGGCCGCAACTTCGCGGCCGGCATGTCCGGTGGCTACGCGTTCGTGCTGGACCTCGACGAGGGCCGGGTCAACCCCGAGCTGGTCGAGCTGGGCGCTGTCGAGGGCGAGGCGGCGGAGGAGCTGAAGGCTCTCGTCACCCGGCACCTCGAGGAGACCGGGTCCACCGTGGCCGAGGAGCTGCTGGCCGACTGGGACAGCGCGCTGCCGAGGTTCACCGAAGTCATGCCCAGCGACTTCAAGCGCGTGCTCGAGGCACGGGCCGAAGCGAAGGAGGACGGCCTCAACGACGAGGAAGCCGCCGCGCGGATCATGGAGGTGCTTCATGGCTGACCCCAAGGGATTCCTCAAGGACGGCCGCGAGGTCGCCGAGCGGCGGCCGGTCGACGAGCGGGTCCAGGACTGGAACGAGGTCTACCCGGGCGGCATCGGCCGGGCACTGCTGCCGATCATCAGCAAGCAGGCCGGCCGCTGCATGGACTGCGGCATCCCGTTCTGCCACCAGGGCTGCCCGCTCGGCAACATCATCCCCGAGTGGAACGACCTGGTCTGGCGCGACGACTGGGAGGGCGCGATCGAGCGCCTGCACGCCACCAACAACTTCCCGGAGTTCACCGGCCGCCTGTGCCCCGCGCCGTGCGAGACGGCATGCGTGCTCGGGATCAACCAGGACCCGGTCACCATCAAGAACGTCGAGGTCGCGATCATCGACAAGGCGTGGGAGTCGGGCTACGTCCGGCCCCAGCCGCCGGAGTGGCTCTCCGGCCGCACGGTCGCGGTGATCGGCTCCGGGCCGGCCGGCCTGGCCGCCGCCCAGCAGCTCACCCGCGCCGGCCACACGGTCGCGGTCTACGAGCGTGCCGACAAGATCGGCGGGCTGATGCGCTACGGCATCCCCGAGTTCAAGATGGAGAAGCGGCACCTCGACAAGCGGCTCGACCAGATGCGCCGCGAGGGCACCGTCTTCCGGGCCGGCGTGGACGTCGGCGCGGACCTGACCGGCCAGCAGCTGCGCGAGCGGTACGACGCGGTCGTGCTCGCCATGGGCGCCACCGAGGCCCGCGACCTCCCGGTCACCGGGCGTGACCTGGACGGCATCCACCAGGCGATGGAGTACCTCCCGCAGTCCAACCGGGCCTCGCTCGGCGACGAGGTGGAGGGCCAGATCCGCGCCGACGGCAAGAACGTCGTCATCATCGGCGGCGGCGACACCGGCGCCGACTGCCTCGGCACGGCCACCCGCCAGGGCGCGAGGTCGATCACGCAGCTGGAGATCCTGCCCGAACCCCCGCAGGACCGGCCCGCCGGGCAGCCGTGGCCGACGTACCCGATGACCTTCCGGGTCTCCTCCGCGCACGAGGAGGCCGGTGACCGGGTCTACGCCGTGTCCACCCAGGAGTTCCTCGGTGACGACGACGGCCGGGTCCGCGCGCTGCGGCTGGTCGAGGTCTCGTTCGAGGACGGCAAGCTGAAGGAGCACGAGGGCACCGAGCGGGAGATCCCGGCCGAGCTGGTGCTGTTCGCGATGGGGTTCACCGGCGTGCAGCAGGGCGGCCTGGTCGAGCAGCTCGGCGTCGACCTCGACGAGCGCGGCAACGTCGCCCGCGACCAGGGCTACCGGGCCTCGGTCGACGGCGTCTTCGTCGCCGGCGACGCCGGTCGCGGCCAGTCGCTGATCGTGTGGGCCATCGCCGAGGGCCGGGCTGCGGCCGCGGCCGTGGACGAGTTCCTCACCGGCACCACCAACCTCCCGGTGCCGATCCCCCCGACCGAGCGACCCCTCGTCGTCTAGCCGCTGACCCGTCGTTAATTAACGACGGGTCAGCGTGAGTCTGCGTTGTTGGAACGTTCCAAGACCCGCTAGGCTCGGGCTCGTGCGTAGAGCCAAGATCGTCTGCACCCTCGGCCCGGCTACCTCGACCCCGGAGCAGATTCGCGCCCTGGTCGACGCCGGCATGGACATCGCCCGGCTGAACATGAGCCACGGCAGCCATGCCGACCACGAGCGCAGCTACCGGCTGGTCCGCGAGGCCGCCGACGCGAGCGGGCACGGGGTCGGCATCTTCGCCGACCTCCAGGGCCCGAAGATCCGGCTGGACACCTTCGCCGACGGCCCCCACGTGCTCGACGTGGGTGCGCGGTTCACGATCACCACCCGGGAGGTCCCGGGCGACGCAGGCGATCTGCGGGACGACGTACGACGGGCTCCCCGGCGACGTCAGCCCGGGCGACCCGATCCTGATCGACGACGGCAAGATCCGGCTCAAGGTGGTCGAGGTGAACGGCCCCGACGTCGTGACCGAGGTCGTCGTGGGCGGTCCGGTCAGCAACAACAAGGGCATCAACCTGCCCGGCGTGGCCGTCAGCGTCCCGGCGATGTCCGAGAAGGACATCGAGGACCTGCGGTTCGCGCTGCACCTGTCGGTCGACTTCGTGGCCCTCTCGTTCGTCCGGTCGGCCAAGGACGTCGAGAAGGTGCGCGAGGTGATGAAGGAGGAGGGTGTGCTCCTCCCGGTCATCGCCAAGATCGAGAAGCCGCAGGCCATCGACAACCTCAACGAGATCGTCAAGGCGTTCGACGCGTTCATGGTCGCCCGCGGAGACCTCGGGGTGGAGTGCCCGCTCGAGGACGTGCCGTTCCTGCAGAAGCGGGTGGTCGACAAGGCCCGCCGCAACGCCAAGCCCGTCATCGTCGCCACCCAGATGCTGGAGTCGATGATCGCCAACCCCGCCCCGACCCGCGCCGAGGCCTCCGACGTCGCGAACGCCGTCCTCGACGGCGCCGACGCCGTGATGCTGTCCGGCGAGACGAGCGTGGGGGAGTACCCCATCGAGGCCGTGGAGACCATGGCCCGGATCATCAAGTCCACCGAGCACCACGGACTCTCCAACATGGCGGCCATCGACTGGCAGCCGAAGACCAAGGGCGGCATCATCGCGAAGGCCGCCGCCGAGGTCGCCGAACGGGTGGGTGCGAAGTACCTCGTCGCGTTCACCCAGTCCGGTGACTCCGCCCGTCGCCTGTCCCGCTACCGCGGCCCGATCCCGGTCCTGGCCTTCACCCCCGAGGCCACCGTGCGTTCGCAGCTGGCCATGACCTGGGGCATCGAGACCTTCAAGACCGAGATGGTCGAGCACACCGACGAGATGGTGCGCCAGGTCGACGAGCAGCTGCTCAAGGTCGGCCGGGTCGTCGAGGGTGACCTGGTGGTCATCATCGCCGGCGCGCCGCCCGGCATCCCCGGCTCGACCAACGCGCTGCGCGTGCACCGGATGGGCGACGCGATCAACGAGGTGGCCCCGGCCTACCGGCGCCACTGACGAGGGTCGGCGAGTGCCCCGGGTGGGATTCGAACCCACACTGGACGGTGTTTGAGACCGCTGCCTCTGCCGTTGGGCATACCGGGGCCTGTGCGGCGCAAACGGTACCGGAATCAGACCTCTCGAACTGGCCCTTGGGTAAAGCCTATTAATCCACTACAGTTACATCACCAAAGACGAGCGGGACACGGGAGGGACGCCATGTGGAAGCCCTGGGAGCTGATCACACGCAGCAACGATCGGGCCGTGGCGAACGCCCGGACGGCGGCGACGGAGCTCAGCCGGCTGCGCGTGGAGCGCGCCGAGATCGAGCTGTACGTCGCCCGGGTGGCCGGGGAGCGCCAGTTCCTGGTCGAGCGCCCCGCCTGACCCTGGACGCGGGGACGGTTCAGTCGCCTCCGGGTAGCGCCGCCTCCAACGAGCTCTCGTGCCGCGTCGATGGGCGCTGGTCGATTCACGCGGTCAGTCTCGCCCGGGGGTGAGCAAAGCGCGAACAGGACGGGGCAACGTGGGGAGCGGGACCCGGCGGCGGTTAACCTGTGCGCCGTGACCCAGCCCGCCACCCCCGCCTCCCGCCGCGTCGTGATCGCGGAGGACGAGGCGCTGATCCGGATGGACCTCGCCGAGATGCTGGGCGAGGAGGGCTACGAGGTCGTCGGCCAGGCCGGCGACGGCGCCCGGGCCGTGGCGCTGACCGAGGAGCTGCGCCCCGACCTGGTCATCCTGGACGTGAAGATGCCCGTCCTCGACGGGATCGCGGCGGCCGAGAGGATCGCCGGCCAGCGGATCGCGCCGGTCGTCATCCTCACCGCGTTCTCCCAGCGGGACCTCGTGGAGCGCGCCCGCGACGCCGGCGCGATGGCGTACCTCGTGAAGCCGTTCACGAAGGGCGACCTGGTGCCGGCGATCGAGATGGCGGTCAGCAGGTTCGCCGAGATCGGGCTGCTCGAGCAGGAGGTCGCCGACCTCACCGAGCGGCTCGACACCCGCAAGGCCGTGGACCGCGCCAAGGGCGTGCTCCAGAAGGATCTGGGCCTCTCCGAGCCCGACGCCTTCCGCTGGATCCAGAAGACCGCGATGGACCTCCGGCTCTCGATGCGCCAGGTCGCGGACGGCGTCGTCGCCCATGGCCCCGGCCTGAGCGGCCCGGGCACGGACTAACGGCACGTCTCCCCATTCGGAAGCGCCTGCTGCGCGGGCTGTCGCATCCGATCTGGCGGCGTTGTCGGCGACTCGACGGGACTCCGTCCCGCCTTCGCACCTCCTCCTTGCCAGATGCGGCGCGAAACCCCTCTCGCGACGGCGCCGAATGGGGAGACGTGCCTAGCCCGCCGCCCCGGCCAGGTCACGAATTGGCAACGAGACGTGCCTTAAATTGGCCCAGATACCCGACAGCAGGGCGTCTAGACGCTAGGTTCACCCCGTTAGATCTACAGCGTTTCCCGGCTCGAGGGGCAACGCCCTATTGACGGAGGCAGAAATTGATTCGCCCTAAGCGCACACTGGGCTCTGTAGCAGCGGTGGCGGCGTTGTCGCTCGTCCTCGCTGCCTGCGGCGGCGACGACGACGGCGGCGACGAGCCGACTGGCAGCGGCGAGGAGACCACCGCCGCGGCACCGGAAGGTGACGGCGTCCTGAGCCTCGGCACGCTCCTCCCGCAGACCGGAGACCTGGCCTTCCTCGGCCCGCCCGAGTTCGCAGGCGTCGACCTGGCCGTCGAGGAGATCAACGCCGCTGGCGGCGTCCTCGGCAAGCCCGTCGAGCAGACCAAGGCCGACTCCGGTGACGGCACCCCCGACATCGCGAGCGGTGAGGTCGACAAGCTCTTCTCGAAGGACGTGGACGCCATCATCGGCGCCGCGGCCTCGGGTGTGTCCGTCAGCGTGATCGACAAGATCACCAGCGCGGGCGTCGTGCACTTCTCGCCGGCCAACACCGCGGCGGGCTTCGACACCTACGAGGACAACGGCCTGTACTTCCGTACCGCCCCGTCCGACCGGCTCCAGGGCCAGGTCCTCGCGGACCTCGCCGCTGCCGACGGTTACACCGACATCGCGGTCATGGCTCGCCAGGACTTCTACGGTGAGGGTCTCGCGGAGCAGGTCCGCACGACCTTCGAGGAGAAGGGTGGCACGGTCTCCGAGTTCCTCCTCTACAGCGCGGACGCCGAGAACTACACCGCCGAGGTGAACAAGGTCGCGGCTGCCAAGCCGGAGGCCCTCGTCCTCGTCGCGTTCGAGGAGACCACGAAGATCATCCCGCAGCTCATCGCCAAGGGCGTCGGGCCGCAGGACATCCAGATCTACTTCGTGGACGGCAACACGGCCGACTACTCCTCGGAGAAGTTCGACCTGACCGGCGTCAAGGGCACGATCCCGGTTCCGGCCGAGCTCGACCCGTCGTTCAACGACAAGCTCCTGGGGATCGACCCGAGCCTGAAGGACTTCAGCTACGGCCCGCAGTCCTACGACGCCACGATGATCATCGCGCTGGCCGCCATCGCCGCGGGCAGCGACAACGGTGAGGCCATCGGCGCCGAGATCGTCAACGTCACCCGTGAGGGCACCCAGTGCAAGACGTTCGAGGAGTGCGCCGCACTGCTCGAGGACGGCGAGGACATCGACTACGAAGGTGCGAGCGGTCCGACGGACATGAACGACACCGGTAGCCCGTCCTCCGGCACGATCGGTATCCAGGAGTACGCGAAGGGCAACAAGTACGAGCAGATTGACTCCGTCTCCGGCGTCATCAACTGATCACAGCAACATAGAGAAGGGCCCGGCCTCACGGCCGGGCCCTTCTTCGTTGTCCAGAGGCGGAAGGTGGAGCGCTGGTCAGGCCTTGGCCAGCGTGCCGAGGTAGAGCTCGATCACCTTCGGGTCCTTGGCCAGCTCGGCACCGGTGCCGGTGTAGGCGTTCCGGCCGTGGTCGAGGACGTAGCCCCGGTCGCAGATCTGCAGGCAGCGGCTGGCGTTCTGCTCGACCATGATCACCGAGACGCCGGCCCGGTTGATCCGCCGGGTCTGCACGAACACCTCGTCCTGCATGACGGGGGAGAGGCCGGCGGACGGCTCGTCGAGCAGCAGGACCGACGGCTCCAT
The DNA here is from genome assembly GCA_963803235.1 of uncultured Actinomycetota bacterium. Classification (GTDB taxonomy): domain Bacteria; phylum Actinomycetota; class Actinomycetes; order Propionibacteriales; family Nocardioidaceae; genus Nocardioides. Next base: position 382,546 of record CAWDLL010000002.1, on the reverse strand, counting down.
CATCAGCGCGCGGCCCATGGCCACCATCTGCCGCTCGCCGCCCGACAGCGAGCCGGCCCGCTGGGCACGCCGGTCGATCAGCGACGGGAAGAGCTCGCCCACGAAGTCGAACCGCGCCTTGAAGCTCTTCGGGCGCTGGTAGACGCCCATCTCGAGGTTCTCCTGGATGGTCAGCGACGGGAAGACGTTGTTGGTCTGCGGGACGAACCCGATGCCCTTGGTCACCAGGACGTCGGCGCGCTGGTTGGTGATGTCGTCGCCGTTGAGCTGCACCGTGCCGGTCCGGACCTTGACCAGGCCGAAGAGCGCCTTCAACAGGGTCGACTTGCCGGCGCCGTTGGGCCCGATGATGCCGACCAGCTCCTGCTGCTGGCAGTAGAGGTCGGCTCCGTTGAGGATGTTGACGCCGGGGACGTAGCCGGCGATCAGCTCGTCCGCACGGAGTACGGCGCCGTCCGCGGCCCCGACGTGCGCGGTGCGGTCGATCGACTCGTTGCCGCCGTGCTCGCTCATGACTGCTCCTCCTCGTGCTCCCGCTCGAGCTCGGCTTCGGCCTCGGCCAGGATCTCCTCTTCCATCTCGCTGAGGTCCTGGTCGTGGTGCGAGCCGAGGTAGGCGTCGATCACCCGTTGGTCGCCCATCACCGAGTCGGGCGGACCTTCGGCGATCACCTGGCCCTGGGCCATCACGATCACCCAGTCGGAGATGTCGCGCACCATGTCCATGTCGTGCTCGACGAACAGCACCGTGCGGCCCTCGTCGCGCAGCGACTTCACGTGGCCGAGCAGCGACTGCTTCAGCGCCGGGTTCACGCCGGCCATCGGCTCGTCGAGCATCACCAGCTCGGGGTCGGCCATCAGTGCGCGCGCCATCTCCAGCAGCTTGCGCTGGCCGCCCGAGAGCGAGCCCGCGAAGTCCTCGCGCTTCTTGATCAGCAGGAACCGCTCCAGCAGGGCGTCGGCCCGCTCGGTGTTCGACGCCTCCTGCTTGCGCCAGCTGGCCCGGAACATCGCGGTCATCAGCTTCTCGCCGGTCTGGCCGGTGGCGCCGACCCGCATGTTCTCGATGACGGTGAGCTTGGACAGCACCTTGGTCAGCTGGAAGGTGCGGATCATGCCCATCCGGGCGACCCGGTAGGCCGGCACCCGGTTGAGGCTCTTGCCGTTGAACGACCAGTCGCCGGAGTCGGGCTTGTCGAAGCCGGTGAGCAGGTTGAAGAACGTCGTCTTGCCGGCGCCGTTGGGGCCGATCAGCGCGGTGATCACGCCGCGCTGGATCTCGATGTGCTCGACGTCCACGGCCTTGAGTCCGCCGAAGCTGCGACTGACGTTGTCGACGACCACGATCGGGTCGGGCTTCTTGGCGCCGGGCTCGCGCTCGACGTCCGCGAGCACCGAGCGCGGCGTGGTGGGGGCGGTGGCGTCAGCGGGCATCGAGCGCCAGCTCCTTCCGGTCTCCGAAGATTCCTTGTGGTCGGAAGATCATCAACAACATCAACCCGAGCCCCAGGAAGATGAAGCGCATCAGGCTGGCCTGGTTGGCGGTCATGATCGAGTCCGGGATCAGGTCGTTCGCTGCGGCCTGGGCGAAGAACTCGCCGAGGAACGTCAGCAGGAACCACAGGATCATCGAGCCGACCACCGGTCCGAAGACCCGGGCCGCGCCACCGATCAGCAGCACCGTGTAGGCGAAGAAGGTGATGTCGGTGGCGAAGAAGGACGGGCCGATCGCGGCGGACCGGAAGGCGGTGAAGATGCCCGCCAGGCCGCCGAACAGGCCACCGATGATCAGCGACTGCATCTTGTAGGCGTAGACGTTCTTGCCGAGGGAACGGACGGCGTCCTCGTCCTCGCGGACCGACTTGAGCACGCGGCCCCACGGGCTGCGCATGAGCAGCCAGACGATCAGGCAGCACAGGGCCACGGTCCCCCAGCCGACGACCATCACGAAGAAGTCGTAGGCCCGCCACTCGACCACGCCGGGGATGCCGAACTCGCCGGTGAAGGGGTTCAACGACCGGAAGTCGCGGATGAAGTCGGTCAGGCCGTCCTGGCCACCGAAGGTGTCGACCAGGGTCGCCGACCCGACCGTCTGCCGGATGATCTCCGCCGCGGCGATGGTGACGATCGCGAGGTAGTCGGCGCGCAGGCGCAGGGTGGGGATACCGAGCAGCAGGGCCAGCACGACCGACAGCCCGAGCCCGACGGCCGCGCCGAGCCAGAGGTTGAGGCCCCAGGTCGTCACGAACGACGCCATGGCATAGCCCGCGACGGCCATGAAGCCGGCCTGGCCGAAGTTCAGCAGGCCGGTGTAGCCGAAGTGCACGTTGAGCCCGATCGCCGCGAGGCAGTAGATGATCGCGGTGGGGCCGAAGGCGGCCTGCAGCGAGAGGCTGAGGATGTCCTGAAAGTTCACGGTCGTCTTCCTCTCAACCGACTCGTTGCGCCTTGCCGAGCAGGCCTTGAGGTCTGATCAGCAGGACGATGATGAGGACGGCGAGTGCGCCGACGTACTTCAGCTCGGCCGGGATGAACAGCGTGGACACCTCGACCAGGGTGCCGATCACGAAAGCACCCAGGATGGCGCCCCAGATCGTGCCGAGCCCGCCGAGGACGACCGCGGCGAACACCAGGAGCAGGATCTTGAAGCCCAGCTGGTAGTTGAAGCCCTGGGTGACACCGAGCAGGCCGCCGGCGAGGCCTGCGAGCGCGGCGCCGCCGATCCAGACCACCATGATCACCCGCTCGACGTTGATGCCGGACGCCGACGCCAGGGCGGGGTTGTCGGCGACCGCCCGGGTCGCCTTGCCGAGCCGGCTGTACTGCAGCAGCAGCGTCGTGGCGACCAGGATCAGCATCCCGATCACCGCCACCGCGATCTCCTTGGGCGTGACCAGCAGCGGTCCGATCTCGTACGGCGTGACGTCGGAGTACTGCGAGTAGTTGCGCGACTGGGCGCCACCGACGTACTGGAAGATGCTGCGCAGGAAGATCGAGAGGCCGATGCTGACGATCATCATCGCGATCACGCCGGTGCCGCGCCGGCGCAGCGGTCGCCACAGGGCGGCGTCGTTCAGCCAGCCGAACGCGCCGGACACGAAGAAGGTGACGAACAGCGCGATGATGACGGTCAGGTTGACGCCGAAGATCCGGATCGCGCCGGGCAGCTGGTCGACGGCCAGGGCGATCATCGCGCCGAACGTGATCAGCTCACCGTGGGCGAAGTTGGTGAGCCCGGTGGTGCCGAAGATCATCGACAGGCCGAGCGCCGACATCGCCAGCAGCACCGAGAACACGATGCCGCCCACCAGCAGCTGGAGTGCCTGGGTCGCCTTGCCGGTGCCCTTCTCGAGCTCGCCGACCGGGAAGGCGACGGTGAAGTCGTTGTCGAGGTTGATCTGGATCTCGCGCTCGGTCGACCCCTCGTCGGCCAGCGAGGAGCCCTCCGGGAGCGACTCCTCGTCGAGGATCACCACGTACTTCTTGCCGAGGTTCTCCACCGCGGTCCCGGGCAGCGGGATCTCGAAGGTGCCGTCCTCGCCGGTCGTGGCCTCGCCGACGACGGTGCCCTCGCCGTCCTCGACCGTGATCGCGACCCCTGCGACGGGAGTCTGGGGGGTGTTGCGGCGGTCGCAGATGCGGCCCAGCACCGAGATCGTGTCGTCGTCGCTCGCCTTGGGGAACTTGCACTGCGCCGCGGCTCCGGACGTCGAGGCCGAGGCCTCCGCCGGACTCAGGAATCCGACTGCTCCGATCGCGACAACCACTAGCGCCAACAATGCGGCGATCCGTGTGTGGAGGGCTGGCATGGGTCTCCTGTCGCCTCTGACTGCGGGTCGGACTCGCGGGACTCTATCGCGCACAGTCAGCCCCGATGCACACTCTGCGCGCTGCGTGTCCGCCTCTCTCGCCCACATTAGGGGTCGTGGACCCCGTTGTCAGCGAATGGCCGCCACCGCGGTGAGCAGCAGCGGCGCCACCAGAAGCGCCGGAAGGAGGTCAGCGACAGGGATCTCGCGGATCCGGAGCAGGCGCAGCGCGACCCCGACGAGGAGCAGACCACCGACGGCGGTGAGGACGGCGATGTGGGCGTCGGGGAGCACGTCACCGAGCAGCACGCCCACGATGGTGAGACCGCCCTGGACCACGAGCACGGTCAACGCGCTGGCGGCCACGCCCCAGCCGAACGACGCGGCGAACGCGATCGCGGCGAAGCCGTCCAGGGTCGCCTTGAGGAACAGCTGGTCGGCGCCGAGGCCGAGGCCGTCGTTGAGCGAGCCGAGGATGGTCAGCGGGCCGGTGCAGAAGACGAGCGACGAGACCACGAAGCCCTCGATGAAGCGGTGCCGCTCGGCCGACCCGGCGTCGCCGGCAAGCCGGGTCTGCAGCCAGCCACCCAGGCCCTCGACGCGCGCCTCCAGCCGGAGCAGCGAGCCGACGATCCCGCCGAGGACCAGCGAGGCCAGCACGACCAGCATCGGCCAGCTCGTGCCGGCGTACGCCGTGAGGTCGCCGTTGGTGACCGCGACCGCCGAGAGCCCGGCGATCAGCAGCGTGACCAGGCCCAGGGCGTCGGTCACGACGTCGCGGGTCCGGGCCGGGAGCCGGTTGCCGAGGAGCACGCCCAGGCCGGCCCCGAGGAGGACCGTGGCCACGTTGACGACGGTGCCGATACCGGGGAACAACGGGTCTCCTCTGCCGCGACGGAAAGCCTGAGCGTAGTCTCGCCCGGTGAGGTCGTGCCCGGGGGCACAGCGGTGCGGCCAAGAGGGAGAGGCCCGAAAGACCATGTCGCGACACCTGGTGTCCCTGCGCAGTGCCGTGCCAGAGGACGCCCCCCGGCTGGCCGACCTGTGGACCGACGTGCTGCGGCGCGTCGACCGCGAGGAGCAGGCCGCCGATCTTCTGTCGATCATCGAGCGGGTGGCGCCGCTCCACGACGAGCGGGTCGTCGTCGCCGAGTACGACGGCCAGCTGGCCGGCGCCGTGCACCTGCGCGCCGCCACCATCACCCCGCTCAACCTGGAGCCGGTGCTCCAGACCATCTCGCCGCACGTCTTCCCCGAGTTCCGGCGGCACGGCGTCGGCCGGGCGCTGATGGAGGCGTCGGTCGCGTTCGCCGAGGAGCTGGGCATCGGCCACGTCGCCACGGCCGTGGTGGCCGGCTCCCGTGACGCCAACCGGTTCATGGCCCGGCTCGCGCTGGGGCCCTACGCGCTGCTCCGGGTCGCGTCCGTGCACGCGTTGAAGACCAAGCTGACCGCCCAGCGGCCTCCGGTCGCGCGCGCCAACGGCCGCCATCTCACGCAGGTGCTGGCCGCCCGCCGGTCACTGCGCAAGACGCAGGCGCCGACGCCGTAGGGACGGTCCTAGCTGAACCGCTCGGCCGGCATCAGCGCGCACGTGATCCGCGACGTACACACCCGCTTGCCGCGGTCGTCGGTGATGGCGACGTCGTAGGTCGCCATCGAGCGGCCGAGGTGGATCGCGGTGGCGACGCCGGTGACCGTGCCCGAGGTCGCCGCGCGGTGGTGGGTGGCGTTGATGTCCACGCCGACCGAGAGCCGGTCGGGGTAGCCGTGGATCGCGGAGCCCACCGAGCCGAGCGTCTCGGCGAGCACCACGGAGGCGCCGCCGTGGAGCAGCCCGTAGGGCTGGGTGTTGCCCTCCACCGGCATCGTCGCGACCACCCGCTCCGCCGAGATCTCGATCAGCTCGATCCCCATCCGGTCGTTGAGGACGCCCATGCCCTGCGGCATCGCGGCCAGGAACTCGTCGATGGAGATCTCGGGAGTCTTCTCGTCGGTCATGGCGCCATTGTGGCCGGAACCGCCAGGGCCCGTTCCGCCGGTTCGCCTGTCGGTGGCGGCGGATAGAGTCGCGGGCGTGCCCGTGATCGAAACTGCCGACCGCCCGCGCCTGCTCCTCCTCGACGGCCACTCGCTGGCCTACCGCGCCTTCTTCGCGCTCCCGGTGGAGAACTTCTCGACCGTCACCGGCCAGCACACCAACGCCGTCTACGGCTTCACCTCGATGCTGGTCAACGTGCTCCGCGACGAGCAGCCGACCCACGTCGCGGTGGCCTTCGACGTCTCGCGGCAGACGTTCCGCCTCGAGCAGTACGCCGAGTACAAGGCGAAGCGCAACAAGACGCCCTCGGAGTTCAGCAGCCAGCTGCCGCTGATCGAGCAGGTGCTCACGTCGTTCGGCATCACCTTCTTGAAGAAGGAGGGCTACGAGGCCGACGACATCATCGCCACCCTCACCACGCAGGCCGTCGCCGGCGGCATGGAGGTGCTGATCCTCACCGGCGACCGCGACTCGCTCCAGCTGGTCAGCGACGACGCGACCGTGCTCTACCCCATGCGCGGGGTCTCCGACCTGGCGCGGATGACGCCCGAGGCGGTCGAGACGAAGTACGGCGTCCCGCCCCAGCGCTACCCCGAGCTCGCGGCGATCGTCGGCGAGACCTCCGACAACCTGCCGGGCGTCCCGGGCGTCGGCCAGGGGTTCGCGGCCAAGTGGATCAACCAGTACGACGGCCTCGACAACGTGATCGCCCACGCCGACGAGATCACCGGCAAGAAGGGCGAGGCGCTGCGCGAGCACCTCGGCGACGTGATCCGCAACCGGCACCTCAACGCGCTGGTCGTCGACCTCGACCTCGAGCACGCTGCCGGCCGACCTCGTGCTCGAGCCGTGGGACCGGCACACCGCGCTCACCCTCTTCGACGACCTCGAGTTCCGCGGCGAGCTCCGCACCCGCACCATCGACACCCTGGGTCCCGAGGAGAACCCCGTCGAAGAGGGCGGCTTCGAGCTGACCGGGCGCCGGCTCGGCCCCGGCGAGGTCGCCGACTTCCTCGGCGGCCTCGGCGACCAGCACGTCGGCGTCCACGTGCGCGGCGCCTGGGGGTCCGGCACCGGCTCCGTCGACGGGATCGCCCTCGCCGACGTCAGCGGGCTCGCGGCGTACGTCGACGTCGCCGGCCTGACTCCCGAGGACGACGCGGCGCTGGCGGCCTGGCTGGCCGACCCGGCCCGGCCCAAGGTGCTCCACGACGCCAAGGGACCCAAGCACGCCCTGGCCGCCCACGGCTGGACGCTCGCGGGCCTGATCAGCGACACCGCCCTCGCGGCCTACCTCGTCCAGCCCGACCAGCGCTCCTACGACCTGTCCGACCTCACCCTGCGCTACCTCCGCCGCGAGCTGCGCGCGGAGAGCGAGCCCGACCAGGACGCCCTCTTCGAGGACCCGGCCGGCGGTGGCGACGACCTCGCCGCGACGGCGATGCTGCACGCGCGGGCCATCATCGACCTCGCCGAGGCGCTCGACGGCGAGGTCGAGGCCGCCGGCGGCACCCGCCTGCTGGCGGAGATCGAGCTGCCGCTGGTCCAGGTGCTCGAGGAGATGGAGCGGATCGGGATCGCGGTCGACACCGACCACCTCGAGTCGCTCGAGAGCCACTTCGCCGCCGAGGTCCGGCAGGCCGCCGACGACGCGTACGGCGTGATCGGCAAGGAGATCAACCTCGGCTCGCCCAAGCAGCTCCAGGTCGTGCTCTTCGACGAGCTCGACATGCCGAAGACCAAGCGCACCAAGACCGGCTACACCACCGACGCCGACGCGCTCCAGCAGCTCTACGTCAAGACCGAGCACCCGTTCCTGCTCCACCTGCTGCGCCACCGCGACGTGGCGCGGCTGCGCCAGACCATCGAGGGCCTGCTCAAGACGGTGGCGCCCGACGGCCGGATCCACACGACGTTCAACCAGATGATCGCGGCCACCGGGCGGCTCTCCAGCACCGACCCGAACCTCCAGAACATCCCGATCCGCACCGAGGAGGGCCGCCGGATCCGCGAGGGGTTCGTCGTGGGCACTGATGTCAACGGAGCACCGAGCGACTGCCTGATGACCGCCGACTACAGCCAGATCGAGATGCGGATCATGGCCCACCTGTCCGAGGACGAGCTGCTGATCGAGGCGTTCCGCTCCGGCCGCGACTTCCACTCCATCACCGCCGCCCGGGTCTTCGACGTCGACGCCGACGACGTGACCGTCGAGATGCGGGCCAAGATCAAGGCGATGAACTACGGCCTCGCCTACGGCCTGTCCGCGTTCGGGCTCGGGCAACAGCTGCGGATCGAGCCCGGCGAGGCGCGCGGGCTGATGGACGAGTACTTCGAGACGTTCGGCGGCGTCCGCGACTACCTCCGCGGTGTCGTCGACGAGGCACGCAAGGCCGGCTTCACCGAGACCATCTGGGGCCGGCGCCGCTACCTTCCCGACCTGACCAGCGACAACCGGATGCGCCGCGACACCGCAGAGCGGATGGCGCTGAACGCGCCGATCCAGGGATCGGCCGCCGACCTGATCAAGGTGGCGATGCTCAACGTCGACCGCGCGATCGGGGAGGCCGGGCTGGCCTCACGGATGCTGCTCCAGGTGCACGACGAGCTCGTGTTCGAGGTCGCCGAGGGGGAGCGCGACGACCTCGAGAAGCTGGTCCGCGCGGAGATGGCCGGCGCGGCCGACCTCACCGTCCCGCTCGACGTCTCGGTCGGCACCGGCCAGAGCTGGCACGAAGCCGCTCACTGACCGGCGGGGGTTCCCGGGGGTTCGGGTGCGGTGACCTGCAGCGCGGAGGTGTCCTCGCGCAGGCGCCAGACGCTCACGGCCATCAGCACCGCCAGCAGGACGCCGTCGACCAGCGTCGCGATGACCACCAGCGACTCCACCGAGCTGGCGGTCGAGCAGCCGGCGACCAGGACGACGACGCCCAGCCACACGAGGTAGGTCGAGCGCGTGCCCTGCCGGGCCAGCACCGAGTAGACGACCAGCTGGAGCAGCGCGAGCACCGTGCCCAGGACGGCGAACAGCCACAGCAGTGACTCGAGCTCGGCGTACGCGTCGCCGCCGACGAAGATCATCGCGACCGGGGACAGCAGCCACGAGCCGAGTACGGCGATGCCACCGAGCGCGGTGACCAGCAGCACGCTCTGCCGGAAGGCCCGCCGTCGCTCGTGCAGCGTGGTCATCGACGGGAAGGCGATCACCACCACGAACTGCGGCAGGAACAGCACCGCCTTGGTGAGGATCAGGCCGCCCGCGTACAGGCCGGCGTCGTGCGGGGACAGCACGTTGCGGGCCACGATCAGGTCGACGTTCGAGAGGGCGAAGAAGGCCAGCAGCGCCTGCGAGTTCCGCAGCGACTCCCACAGGATGGACATCAGGCCGTGCTGCTCGGCGTCCTCGGCCTCGCCGCGGGGGTTCCGCAGGGCGACCAGTCCGACGACGACCGGGGCCAGCGCACCGAGGGCGACGCCGATGACCGCCATCAGCTCCTCGGGCCGCCACACGATCAGGGCGGTGCCGATGACCAGCCGCGGGACGCCCGCCGCGACGTACACCGCCGCCAGGGGGGTCCACCGCCGCTCACCCTGGAGGGTGCCGGCCTGGCCGCCCATGATCGTGATCGGGATGGCGCTCAGGCCGACCATGGCCGCGGTCGCCATGCTGTCGAGGCGCAGCGCCGCGTTGATCACCGGTGTGAGCAGCAGGAGCACGAGGCCGAGGCCGAGCGCGGCGCGGTAGGTGACGCGCATGATCTCGCGCTCGATCTGCGCCACGTGCGCCGGTTCCGCCGCGATCCGCCGGGCGGCGGTGGCCTGCAGGGCCAGGGCCGCGACGCTGACGACCAGGAGGAGGTTCATGACGGCCGCGAAGGCGCCGTACGGCTGCGGGCCGAGGGCTCGGGCCGCGACCATCGTGTACGCGTAGGTCGCCACGTTCATCACGGCCATCGCGATGGCGATCGTCCCGCCCTGAGCGATCATCCGAGACGATCGGGAGCGCTGGTCGGGCACGCAGGGGAGTGTGTCACAGGGCTGGGCACTGCCGGCCGAACGACCCGGGGGAACGCCTGAACGCCGGTCCGCGTCATGGTCTAATGCGCGAGTGGCTGTCAGCACCGCAGCGGATGAGGCGGGACGGCCCCCGCTGATCCCCCTGGAGGACCACCGCGCGCAGGTCGCGGTGCTCACCGGCCTGCGCGGGTTCGCCGCCCTGATGGTGCTCCTGATCCACTCGGCGGGGCGCACGGACTATCCCGGTCTCGGCGTGCAGAGCTACGGCCCCGTGAGCCTGTTCGTCCTCTCCGGGTTCCTGCTCTACCGCCCCTGGTCCACGTGGGCGATCACGGACGGGTCCCGGCCCTCGGTCCGCACGTTCGCCCGGCGCCGGGTCTTCCGCATCTTTCCCGCGTACCTGGTGGCGGTGTTCGCGCTGGCCGTCCTCTATCCGATGTCGCAGCCGAACGGCTGGGACGGGTGGCTACGAGCCGTCACCCTGACCGGGATCTACGCGAGCGACGGCCTGAGACCCGGCCTCGAGCAGACCTGGAGCCTCGGCACCGAGCTCTCCTGGTACGTCGCGCTGCCGATCATGGGCGTCACCGTCGGGCTGCTCGCCCGGCGGATGTCCCCGCGGGGTGGGTTCTGGCTCGTGACGGCCGCGCTGGCGCTGTCGATCCCCGTCACCGCAGCGTGGCGCTGGTGGGTGCACGTCGAGGACCTCGCCCCCCTGTTCACCTACTCCTTCTGGCTCCCCGGCTTCCTGGTGTGCTTCGCGGGCGGCGCGTTCGTCTCCCACCTGCTCAACGGCGAGCGGAAGGGCATCATCAGCCTCCGCTGGCTGCGGGTCCCGGTGGCCCGCCTGTGGCCGGTGCTGCTGGTGATCGTGATCGCCGTCGCCGTTGCTCTCTCCTCGCTGTCCGGCCCCGACGGCTACGTCCCGGCGACCTTCCCCGAGCGGCAGGTGCGTTTCGTCTCGGCCACGGTCCTCGCCGTGACGCTGCTCGTGGTGGCGGCGACCGGACCGATGTCGTCGCCGATCAACCGGGTGCTCAGCTCGCGTCCGCTGGACGCCGTGGGGCGCTGGTCGTACGGCATCTACCTCTGGCACCTGCCGGTGATCGTGCTGCTGGCCGACGAGTTCCGGTGGCGCTCGGGCGTGTGGGGGTTCGTGCTGTGGCTGGGCACGATCCTGGCGATCAGCCTGCCTCTCGGAGCCGCGTCCTGGGCGTGGGTCGAGAGGCCCGCCATCGCGCGCTCCAAGAGGAAGCGCGCCGTGCGCCCGGCCGCCAGGCACGCGCAGCCCGAGGAGGGCGAGCCCACGACGTCCCCCAGCGGGCCGGTCCCGGGCCAGCCGGCCCCCGGCGGGTCCTGACAGGTGGCGCGCCGCAAGTCCGCGCGCCCGGGGTGCCACGGAGGCCGGCGGACGCCCAGGGACGTGAGGTGGTCGGTCTGTACGGCGACCCCGACACCCAGTGGGGGATCGGCGTCGAGGCCGGTCTCGCGCGGGCCGTCGAGCCGGAGGCGGTCGAACGCGGCCTCCGGTCGATCGCGGAGCGGTACCCGCATCTCGGAGGGACCGGGCCCGTCGCCGTGGCTCCGGCTGAAGGATGGGACGAGGCGAGAGCCCGGACGCTGGCGGAGCCGTTCCTGGCGGGGCAACCACTCGTGCGCGCAACCCTCGTGCCGTCGTCCGCCTCCTCCGGACCCCGGCTCCTCGTCACGGCGCACCACGGGGTGTGCGACGGGCTCGGCCTGCTGGCGTTGGTCGGCGCCGCGATCGGGACGCCGGTGACGCCGACCGCCACCGGACTCGGGTCCCGGCCTCCCCGTGGCTCGTTCCTCGCGACCCTCCCGCAGCGGGTCGGGGAGGCGCTTCGCTCACCGCCGCCGAGGTTCCCCACGCTCACCGGACCCGATGCCGAGCCCGGCGAGGTCGCCGTCGTCCGGACGGTGGCTCGGGGCAAGGTCGGCACCGTCGACCTGTGCCGGGCGGTGGCCCGCGTCTACCGCGACCGCTCCGGGCGGGACGGCACCGCGGCCCTGCCCCTGCTGTTCGTCGGCGCGTCGCGGCGACCCCCCGGCACCGTGGCCCCGGACCGACAGACCGCGTACCTCCGGTTCCGGGTCGACCCGCGCTGGACCGATGAGGAGGCAGCCGCGGCCTTTGCCGCGCTCGCCCCCGAACCCGACTTCCCCGAGACCTCACTGCGCGGTCTCGGCCCACGCCTGGTCCGGCCGCTGCGGAACCGGCTGGGGTCGACCGCGATGGTGAGCAACCTCGGCGTGCTCGACGGCGACGTGGAGTGGCTGGCCATGTTTCCCGCACTCAGTGGGCCGGCGGCCGTCTCCCTCGGCCTGGCCACGACCGCGACCCACACCACCCTGAGCGTGCGCAGCCGCCGCTCCGAGTTCGGCCGCCAGGACGCCGCCGACCTGCTGGACTCGCTGGCGGCCCAGCTGTTCTGAGCGGCCGGCGTCCCGGTCAGTAGGGGTCGTACGGCGAGTCGTGGCCGAACAGCCCGCGCCACCGGACGCAGCCGCAGGCGCAGCAGCACCTTGATGAACGACGTTGCGGATCCACCACGGCATCTCGGCCAGGATCCGGGCCCGGTCCTTCCACGTCACCGGCCGCCGCCGCAGCAGCGCCATCGAGTCGCTCCGGAGCTCGTAGGCCAGCGTCCTGGACGGCAGCACGTGCGCGAGGATGCCGAGGGTCACCCCGATCGACGAGAAGCAGTCGTGGATCAGCACTCCCGCCCCTGCGGGGAGGTGCTCGGCCCACCGCAGGTCGTCCGACAGCGTCCAGTAGTCGTGCTTGCCGTCGATGTAGAGCAGGTCGAACGAGTCCGACCAGCCGGGCCGCAGCTTGGTGCTGTAGTCGACGACCAGGTCCACGGAGTCACGCAGGCCGGCCGAGCCGACGTTCTGCTCGAAGCTGTCGCGGGTCTTCTGGCCCCCGAACAGGCGGCCCTCCACGAACGGGTCGATGGCGGTCACGCGACCGCCGCTGGGTTGCACGGCGGCGGCCAGGATGATCGTCGACCGTCCCTGGTGGCTCCCGATCTCGACCACCCGAGCGCCGTCGGGGAGCCGCTGCGCCTCGTCGAAGAGCAGACGGGCCTGGCCCTCCTTCAGCCAGCCGGGCACCGTCTGGGCTGCCGCCCAGGCCGCCTCGAAGCCGCGCTGCGACGAGCTCGCCGGGACCGCCGCGCTGTCGCTCGTACTCATCGCGCCCACACCTGTCTGCCGAACCTGTCGCGTGCACACCCCACGGCTACACTCTCGCGGCAGGCTATCCGACGAGCAGAGGTGAGGGTGAGGTCCGGTCGCGCCAGGCAGCTGACGGCAGAGGCGACCGTCATCGGCCTTCTGTTCCTGATCGCGTTCCTCCAGCGGCCCGGCCGGATCACGTTCGACACGAAGTTCGACCTCAGCGCGAACCCCGACGGGTTCCTGGAGCGGTCACTGCACCTCTGGAACCCAGCGCTCTCCTTCGGTGAGCTGCAGAACCAGGCCTACGGCTACCTCTTCCCGCAGGGTCTGTTCGCGTTGCTGGGCGAGCTGGCCGGTGTCCCCGACTGGGTGGTCCAGCGGCTGTGGATGGCGCTGGTCATGGTGGTGGCCTACGAGGGCACCCGCCGGGTCTTCCGTGCGCTCCTCCCGGAGGCGCACTGGGTGTGGTGCGTGGTCGCAGGACTGGCGTTCGCGTTCGCCCCGCGGTTCCTGGGGCTGGTCGGCGTGCTGTCCGCGGAGGTGCTGCCCACGGCCGTGCTCCCGTGGGTGGTGCTGCCGCTCGTGCACGGCCTGAACGGGCGGCTGACCCCTCGGGTGGCGGCCCTGCTCTCCGGGTGCGCGGTGCTGTTCATGGGTGGCGTCAACGCGGTCGAGGACGTGGCGACACTGCCCCTTCCCGCGCTGCTGCTGGTGTTCGGGCTCGGCTCGGTGGCCGGTCGTCGGCTGGCGGGATGGTGGGTGCTCGCCGTTGCCCTGGCCAGCGCGTGGTGGATGCTGCCCCTGCTGGTGCTGGGTCGCTACAGCCCGCCGTTCCTGGACTACATCGAGACCGCGGCCGCCACCACCTTCCCGCTCGGATGGACCAACGTCGTCCGGGGCTCGGACCACTGGGTCGCCTTCATGAGCGTGGGCGGCCGCCCGTGGTGGCCCGGCGCCTACGACCTCGCCTGGGATCCCTGGCTGGTCGCCGTGACCGGCGTGGTCGCGGCGGTGAGCCTGCTCGGCCTCTTCCATCCGTCGATGCCGCTCCGGACGCCGCTGGCACTCAGCGCCGTGCTCGGGATGTGCCTGCTGACGGTGGCGCACGTGAGCTTCCTGTCGAGCCCGTTGACCGGGGTGGTCCGGGACCTGCTGGACGGCCCGCTCGCGATGCTCCGCAACGTGCACAAGGTCGACCCCCTCGTCCGGCTGCCCCTGGCGTTGGGGTTCGCGCACCTCGGGATGCGTCTCGCGCCGATGCTCCGGTCCAGGGTGCGTGCACTCTCGCCGCGTGGCGCCTTCGCGGTCACGGCCGGAGCCCTCGTCGTGCTGCTGGTGGCCTCGGCCCAGCCCGCGTTCACCAACGACCTGCGCAAGGAGGGCTGGCGCCAGATCCCGCAGTACTGGGTGCAGGCCGCGGACTGGCTCGGTGATCACGCGGACGGGCGGCGCACCCTGGTGCTCCCGGGCTCCGGCTTCGGCCAGCAGCACTGGGGATGGACCATCGACGAGCCGATCCAGGGCGTCAGCCGGAGTCCGTGGGTGACGCGCAGCCAGGTGCCCCTGGTTCCGGGGCAGACCATCCGCTACCTCGACGGGCTGGAGGAACGGGTCCAGGACGGGCGCGGTAGCCGCGCGCTCGCCGACTCCCTCGCGCGCGCCGGGATCGGGTACGTCGTCGTGCGTCGCGACCTGGACCGCTTCGCCAGCGGTGCGCCGAGCGCCGAGCGGGTGGACCAGGCCGTCGCGCGATCGCCGGGGCTCTTCGAGGTGGCCAGCTTCGGTCGCACCGGCCTGGGCAGCCAGGCGGCGCTCGTGGTCTACGCCGTGGTCCGCGACGTGCCGTTGGTCGAGGCCGTCGAGCGCGACGAGCTCACGACCCTGTCCGGCGGGCCGGAGGACGTCATCACGGCGCTCGAGTCCGGGCTGCTCGACGCGCGCCGGCCCGTGGTGATCGGCACCCAGGCCACCCTGGGGGACCCTCCGGCGATGGCGCTCGACGGGTACCGCAAGCGCGAGCGACAGTTCGGCCGTCTGGTCGACTCGTTGAGCCAGACCATGGCGGACGCCGAGCCCTACCGGCTGCAGCGGGCGGCGCACGACTACCCGGGCGTGGAGGGCGTGCCGCGCACCCGGGCCGTCTACTCCGACATCGAGGCGGTCGAGGCCTCGTCGTCGTCCGGGTACGCCGACACCCTCGGCGCCGTGCGCCCCGAGCTCGGCCCCTATTCCGCCGTCGACGGCTTCACCGAGACGTACTGGCGGTCGGCGCCGCTCGAGGACCCGGTCGGCCAGTGGCTCGAGGTGCGCCTCGCGGACCCCCGACCGCTCCCGTACGTCGACCTCGACCTGGGTGTCGACCCCTACAGCGGCGTACCGATCCGCGAGGTCCGCGTGGAGACCGACGAGGACGAGGTCGACATGACGGTCGACCCCGACACCGGCCGGGTCCGGGTGCCGCTGCGCGGCGCGCCCACGGACCGGGTCCGGGTCACCGTGCTCGACGTCGAGGGCGACCCCCCGTCGGGTGTGGTCGCGATCCGCGAGGTCCGGATGCCGGGTGTGGAGCCGGGCCGTCGGATGGAGGTCCCCGACGTCGGCGCGAGCGGCAGCACGGCGTTCGTGTTCCGTGCCGCTCCCGGCCGTCGGGCCTGCGTGGACTCCGCGTTCGGCCCCACGTGCGACCCGGACGAGGAGCGACCGGGCGAGGAGGAGTCGGGGATGGACCGCCGGTTCACGACGTCCGGCGCTGCCACGTTCCGCGTGCGCGGGACCGTCGTGGCCAGGCCGACGCCCGCGACGGCCGCGCTGCTGGCACCGCTGCCTGGGCTGGTCACCGTCCAGGCCTCCTCGGTCCTGGCCGACGACCCGGCCGTCTCCGGGCAGTTCGCCTTCGACCGACAGGTACGTCGGCCCTGGCTGGCCCAGCGCGGTGACACGCGGCCCTCACTGCTGCTCACCTGGGACGAGCCGCGCACGATCTCGCGGATCCGCGTGCGGGCACCACTGCTGCCGGCCCGCCGTCCGACGACCGCGATCCTCGAGGGATCGCTCGGCCAGCGGCGCGAGGTCGACCTGGGGTCCGGGTCGTTCGGCTTCTTCGAGCCGATCACGACCCGGCGGCTGCTGGTCAGCTTCCCCGTGGCGGAGCAGCCCGAGGGTGCGCCGGCCCTGCCGATCGGCATCGGAGAGCTCAGCCTGCGCGGCCTGCACGACCTCAAGTACACGCCCAACCTGGCCAACCCGACCGGAGCCATCGTGCGGGCTGGGTCCCGAGATCGAGATCGACGGCGAGGTGCGGCCGACCCGGGTCACGGGGACGCTCGACGAGGTGGCGTTCGGGATGCCGATGACCTGGGAGACGTGTGGCGGCCCTCTGGAGCTGGCGGCGGGGACGCACGACCTGAGCGCCGCCTCGAACGACCGGTTCGCGCCGGCGACGCCTCGTGCTGGAGCCGCAGGAGGATGCGGCAGCGGAGGCCGTCTCCCCGATCGCCACCCGCGACGTCGCCGTTCGCACGTGGACCTCGACCCGGCGGACCGTGGAGGTCGCCCCCGGTGCCGAGGCGGTGCTGCGGGTCCCCGAGAACGTGAACGACGGCTGGCAGGCGACCCTCGACGGCAAGCGGCTCGAGGCCGAGACGGTGGACGGCTGGCAGCAGGGCTGGGTGGTTCCGGCCGGCGAGGGCGGCCTGGTGCGACTCGACTTCGCTCCGGACCGGTCCTACCGGGCGGCGCTGCTCGTGGGCGGCGGCCTGGCGCTGCTCCTGCTGCTCGGCACCGGCATCGCCTGGCTCCGGGACCGCCGCAGGCGGGCATCGCTCGAGCCGGTGCGCCTCGCACGCGTCGCCACCGAGCCGGTGCGGGTCACCCGCTGGGGCGTGCTCGGATGCGCCGGCGGGGCGTTCGTCCTCGGCGGCGTGGGCCTGGCCGCCGGGTGCGTGATCGGCGCCTACCTCCCGGCGACGGCTCGACGGTGGGCGGGCGCCGGGCTGGTGGCCCTGGCGACCTGCGCGGCTGGGGTCGCCGCAGCGCTGGACCGGCGCGGGGCGATCGAGGCGCTCGACCTCGCCGCCGCGGTGGCGGTCGGCCTGCTGCTGATGTCCCTGGTGGAGAGGGTCCGCAAGGAATGAACCTGAACAAGCTGATCGCCCCGTGGCGCTCGTGGTGCGGCCTCGTCGCCGTACTCGTGGTCGCGCTCGACCTGCTCGGGCACGGCATCCTGCTGAGCCGGGGCTACTTCGGCCAGGACGACTTCCTGGTGCTGACCGACACCGCTCGGGCGGGACTGGGCGGACTGCTGGAGGCCGACCACACCGACGGCCTGGCGCCCGGCGCGTCGTTCCTCGCCTGGGCGCTCGGGTCGGCGGCACCCCTGTCCTGGGGAGTGGCGGTCGTCCCGGTCCTGGTCCTGAGGACGGCGTCCGCGGTCGTGCTGTGGCCGTTGCTGACCCGTCTGCTGGGCGACCGCTGGCTGCGGCTGCCCCTGCTCGTCCTCTTCTGCGTGACCCCGCTGACCCTCTGGGCAACCCAGTGGTGGTGGGTGGGCATCCGCTTCTGGCCGGCGACGTTCGCCCTCCTGCTGGCCTGCTGGGCGCTGGTCGCCAGGGTCCAGGGCGGTGGCCGGCGGCTCGAGGTCGGCGTGGTGGTCGGGGTCCTGGTCGGGCTGTGCTTCTCGCCCCTGGCGGTGCTCGACGCCGTCGTGCTGCTCGGGCTCGCCCTGGTGGTGCTGCCCGGGGAGACGCTCGGGTCGCGGACACGCAGGCTGGCGGACCTGCGCCGGGTCTGGGCGGGGCTGGTGATCGTGCTGGCGACGTACGGCGTCGTGCGGGCGTTCGTCGCACCGCTGACGACCGGGCCAGGGCTCCGAGACCGGCGCAGATCGTGACCGACCATCTCCGGTACGTCGCGGCGGTGGCGTGGGGCGGCCCCTGGACCGGCGACCTGGTCGGCCACGCCGCGCTCGTCCCACCGACCTGGGCCGTCGCGGTCGGCGGTGCTGCTGCTGCTCGCCGTCGTCGGCGTGACCCTGCAGGCCGGCGGGGCGGCGGCGCGCGCGGCCTGGCTGCTGTTCGCCGTCCACACCGCGGCGTGCGTCGGCCTCGTCGTCCTGCTCAGCGAGGGCAGCGCCTTCGCGTCGCTGGCGATGGTGCCCCGGGTCGCGGCGGAGTCCGCCCCGGTGCTGGTGCTGTGCCTCGCCGGTGCGGCAGCGGCCGTGGACCTCGACGACCTGCTGGGCGCGGCGTCGAAGGGCAGGTCGCTCCGTGCACGAGGCCGGATCGAGGTGCTGGTGGCCGGCGTTCTCTCCGTCGGACTGGTGGCCTCGGCGCTCGTCTCGACCCGCTTGCTGGCGCCGAACCTCTACCACCAGGAAGCCCGCGACTACGTCACCAGCCTGCGCACCGCCCTGCAGGACGACCCGGGCAACGTGCTCTACGACTCACACGTCCCGGCGGGGGTCATCGACCCCCTGTTCGGCAACCGCGCCCGGGTGTCGGAGGTCATCGGCGCTGGCTCCCGAGAGCCCGGTCTTCGACGTCCCCAGCTCCCGGATGCGGGTGGTGACACCGGAGGGCCGGCTGGCCGAGCCCGCGCTCGTCGCAGCGGCGGCCGCACCCCCGGGCGACAACCCCCAGTGCAGCCACCCGGTGCGGGCGGACGGGGCCACCGTCCCGCTCGACCAGGCACTCCCGCGGGGCAGGTGGGTCGCCCGGATCGGCTACTACACGAGCTCCGAGTCGTTCGTCGACCTGCGGACCGCGGGCGACGAGGTCGGGTTCCCCGTGACGTCCGGGCTGCACGTCGTCTACGTCCCGCTGGACGGGCCGATCGACGGGCTCAACCTCACGCTGGCCGACGCCGCGGCCACCCTCTGCGTGACCGACGTGGACGTCGGCGTTCCCTCCGGTGAGACGCCGTGAGCCGACCCGGCACGAGACGCGCGGGCGGCCGTCGGCGACTGGGCCTGGGCGACGCTGCTCGCCCTGCTCGTGCTGGCGCCGCTGCTGGTGCAGCGGGGCTACGTGCTGCGCGGCGACATGGTCTTCGTGCCCGACCAGCCCTGGAAGGGCGCCTGGCTCGGGCTCGACGGCTCGGTCCCACGCGCCGTGCCCAGCGACGCCCTGGTCTCCCTCGCCACCCAGCTCGTCCCCGGGGACCTGGTCCAGAAGGCCGTGCTCCTGGCCGTGCTGGTCGGTGCCGGCCTCGGCATGATCCGACTCGTCGGCGAGGCCCGGCCGCTGGCCCGGATGGCCGCCTGCACCCTCTACGTCTGGAACCCCTTCGTCTACGAACGGCTGTCGATCGGGCACTGGGCGCTCCTGTGCGGGTACGCCGCGCTGCCGTGGGTCGCGGTCGTCGCGCGGCGGCTCCGCGACGGCGTACCGGGCTCGCTCCCGCTGCTCGTGCTGCCGGTGGCAGCCGCCGCCTGGACCAGCCCCACCGGCGGGGTGCTGGCCTCCCTCACCGCACTGGCCGTGCTGCTCGGCCGGCCACGACTGCGGGCGCTCGCCGGTGGGCTGGCGGTGTGTGTCGGGCTCAACCTGCCCTGGCTCCTGCCGGGCGCCCTCAACGTCGGGGACCAGCTCGCCGCCGACCCGTTCGGCGTGACCGCGTTCGCGGCACGGGCCGACACGCCGTGGGGGGACCTCGGCTCGCTGCTGTCGTTCGGCGGCATGTGGAAGGCCAGCGTCGACGCCCCGACCCGGGACAGCTGGGTGCTGGCCGGGATGGCCCTGGCGCTCACCGTCGCCGGCGCCGTCGGCCTGTGGCTGGCACGGCGGCACGACCGGCGGACCGCTGCGTCGCTGGCCGGGCTCGGCCTGCTCGGCCTGGTCCTCGCCTGGCTGCCGGCCACGGGTGCCGGCGCGGACCTCGTCACGTGGACCGTCTCGAACGTCCCGGGCGCCGGCCTGCTGCGTGACTCCCAGAAGTGGGTGGCGCTCACCGCGCTGGCCGTGTGCTGGGGCCTGGCGCATGCGGTCGACGCCGCCCTGGAGCGGCGGGTCCCGGGCGCGAGGTCGCTGGCGGTCGCGGCGGTCCTGCTGCCGCTGCTGGTGCTGCCCGGCCTGGTCTGGGGGCTGCTCGGCACGCTGCGGCCGGCGACGTACCCGGACGAGTGGGACACGGTGCGCACGATCCTCGACGACGAGGCGGACGGGCGGATGGTCGTGCTGCCGTTCGACATCTACCGGCGGTTCTCCTGGAACGACGACCAGGCGCTGCTCGACCCGGCGCCGCGCTACTTCCCGGGCCAGGTCGTCACCGACGACGCGCTCGAGGTGACCGGAGGGACGGTGACGGGGGAGAGCCGGACCGCGGTGCGGATCGACGCGGCGGCGGACGACCCGGTGGCGCTCGCGCGAGTCCTGGCCGAGGAGGACGTCCGCTGGGTGCTGGTCGAGAAGGGAACGCCGGGTGCCGACCTGGTGCCCGGAGATCGACGGCGTGGTGGTGCACGACGGCGCCGAGCTCCGCCTGGTCGACCTGGGCAACCCCGGCGAGCCGCGTACGGCGTCGTACGCGCCCCTCATCCTGGGGATGGATGTCGTCGTTCTCGCTGGTTCACTGGCAGCGTGTGCCACGATCATGTTCCGGCGTGCGCATGGCTATACTGCACGACGTCTCGATGACAATCCCGTGGGAGGGAACTGATGGGTGGCCTTGTTGCCGGTCTGGTCGGAGCTGTGCTGTCTGCTGCTGTCGTCTTCGGCGGTGTGACGACGTACAGCAACATGAGCACGTCCGACGTTCAGCAGACGGACCCCTCGAGCGTTCCCTACGCCGACGAGTGACCGGCTGACCGGACAACCGATCTGCGCGACGCGCTCTGGGCTCAGGCCCGGAGCGCGTTTTTGATGGTCTCGGTGGCGCTGGCCCAGGTGAGCTGCTCGGTGCGGAGCTCGGCCTTGGCTCCGAGGTCGCGCCGCAGGGTCTCGTCGACCAGCAGCTCGCGGACGCGGTCGGTGAGGTCCCGCTCGCTGTCGGCCAGGAGCCCGGTGACGCCCTCCAGGATCGATTCCTGGACGCCGCCCGCCGACCGGTAGGCCACGGAGGGGACGCCCACCCGGGCGGCCTCGATGATCGAGAGCCCCCAGCCCTCCTTGATCGACGGCAGCACGTGCACCCAGGCCCGCGACAGCTCCTCGAACTTGGTGCGCTCGTCGACGTGCCCGAGGAAGCGGACGGAGTCCTCGAGGCCCAGCTCGGCACGCAGCGCCAGGAGGTTGTCCTCCCACCAGCCGCTGCCCATGACGGTCAGCCGCGAGCTCGGGCATCTCGCCGCGCAGCTCGGCGACCAGGTGCAGCGCGTGCTCGATCTGCTTGTGGGGGACCAGCCGGCTGAGGACGACGAGGCTGGGGTGGTCGGTCGGCTCGTGGCGGGTGAACTCGGGCGCCGGTGGCAGGCCGTTGTAGGCGATGGCGATGCGCGAGGCGTCCACGCCGAGGCCGACCAGCTCGCTGCGGGTGACCTCGCTGACCGCGACGTACCGGCCGCGACAGTTCACCCGGATGGCGACCTGGGACTCCATGAACCAGCCGACGCGCGCGAGGAGCGGACCGACGACCGGCCACTGCTCGCGGTGGACGTGGTGGACGAGGACGACGACCGGGCGCCACGGTGAAGAGGCGGGCCAGGAACGGCATGCCGTTCTGGACCTCCATCACCTCGTCGACCCGGCCGAACCGCCGGGTCAGCAGGAAGACGGCCGCCCAGAGGTAGACGGTGAGGTGGCCGCCGCGACGGACGTAGGTGATGCCGTCACGGACCTCGCGGGGAGCGGCCCCGGCATAGCTCGCCGAGAAGACGGTCACCCGCATGCCCATGTCGACCAGCCGGGCAGCGATCTGCTGGACGTAGAGCTCGGAGCCCCCGCCCTCGGGGTGCCAGGGATCGCGCCAGTTCAAGATGACGGCGTGATCGGATCTGCGCGGACGACGCCGCGCCATTCGTGGGCGCACCCTAACGTTTCCCTCCCCAGGTTCCCGCTACCGGAGAGTAGCATTCGGGCGTGCCGAAGCCGGGGATCGACGACGCCATCATCACCCAACTTGGTGACGGCCGGGACGACTGGCGCCGGTCGGTGCGGCTGTTCCGCAGCTTCCTCACCGAGCAGACGGATCCGGAGGGCTTCTACACCCTGATCGCCGAGGACGCCGCGTGGCTGATGGGCAGGCACATGCGGCTCGACGGCCTGCAGGTCGCCGACTTCGGCGGCGGCCCCGGCTTCTACTCCGACGCGTTCCGCCGCGCCGGCGCGCGGTCGGTGGTCATCGACGCGGACATCGACGAGGTCCGGCTGCACGGACGGCGCGACCGGCACAGCGTGGTCGCGTTCGCCGAGCGGGCGCCGCTGGCCGACGCCAGCGTGGACGTCGCCTTCTCGAGCAACCTGATGGAGCACGTGCGCGACTACGGGGCGGTCGCCGACCAGCTCGCACGGGTGGTCCGGCCGGGCGGGTTCCTCGTCCTCTCGTACACCGCGTGGCTCGGCCCGTGGGGAGGGCACGAGACCTCGCCGTGGCACTACCTGGGCGGGCACCGGGCCGCCCGCCGCTACGAGCGCAAGCACGGTCACCCGCCGAAGAACGTGTACGGCGAGAGCATGTTCGCGGCATCGGTCCAGACCGGGATGCGGTGGGCGCGGTCGCGGTCCGACCTCGAGATTCTCGAGGAGCGGCCGCGCTACCTGCCGCCGTACTCGCGCCACCTGCTGAGGGTCCCCGGGCTTCGCGAGCTGTTCACCTGGAACCTGTGGCAAGTGCTCCGGAAGTCGTGACCGAACCGATACCGGATCTATGTCGATCTTGATGAAGCGAAGTCGGTGTACCGACTGGTAGCCTCCGGGCGACTCGGTTGAGGGACCGAGCAGGGAGGAAGTGCGCCGTGCGTGGAAGGTTGGGCCCGATCCTCATCGGGATCGGCGGATTCTTGCTGGTGACGGCGGTGCTCTGCCGCGTGTGGGGCTACCCCGAGCTCGCGGTCGCGCCGATCGACCAGGACTCTGTCACGACGCTGGGAGCCACCGGCGCCACGGTGTTCGACACCGGCACGCTGCAGGAGCGCACCACCGACCTGACGATCTCGGCCAAGACCGTCGGCGACATCGACGCCTCCCAGGAGGCCGGGCGACGACGTCCGCGTCTGGGTGAGCTCCTCCTCCACCAAGGACAGCGAAGGCACGATCCTCTCCCGCAACATCGACCGCGCTGCGTTCGACGCCTACACCGGCGAGGCCGTCAACTGCTGCGGTGAGTACACCGAGAACGACCCAGGGCGAGCAGACCCCCGTCGAGCACCAGGGCCTGGTGTTCAAGTTCCCGTTCCAGACCGAGAAGGAGACCTACGACTTCTGGGACAGCTCGCTCGGCAAGACCGTGCCGATCGAGTACGTCGGCGAAGAGGACGTCGAGGGGATCCCGACGTACAAGTTCGAGCACACGATCGAGCCCACGGTCACCGAGACCCTGGAGGTGCCGGCGTCCGTGCTCGGCGAGCCGGGTGACGAGAACCTCCAGGCCGAGCGGACCTACTCCAACCACCGCACCGTGTGGGTGGAGCCGGTCACCGGCGCGGTGGTCGACCGCACCGAGGAGCAGCTCTCGACGCTGCGCTACGACGGGGAGGACCGCGTCACCCTGACCGAGGCCGAGGTCAGCTACTCCCAGGAGAGCGTGGAGGACGTCGCCGACCAGGTGCGCAGCAAGGCCGTCCTGCTGAGGGTGCTGAACCCGATCATCCCGATCGTCGGCGTGATCGCCGGTCCGCTGCTGATCATCCTCGGGTTCCTGCTGGTCCGGCGCCGCCGGCCGGTCCAGGTCGAGGTCGAGAAGAAGCCCGCACCGGCCGAGCCCGCCACCACCCCCGAGTCGGCTGCTGAGTCGGGCCGGGGCGCGCCTCACGGTCCGAGCCGCGCCCCGAAGATCGCGGTGCCGGGCGTCAGTAGCCCGCGCACCCGCGACCAGCCACCCCAGATCCGGTCGTGCTGCTCGGGCCACTCGGGCTCGAGCAGGTCGGTGATGACGAACCCGTTCCCGGCCAGCAGCGCGACCCAGTCGCCCAGGGTGCGGTGGTGCTCGACGTAGGACACCTGGCCGGTGGCGTCGTCGATCTCGACGTACGGCGTCCGGTCCCAGTAGGACTGGCTGGCGACCAGCCCCTCCTCGCCCGGGTCGTCCGGGAACATCCAGCGCGTCGGGTGGGTGATCGAGAAGGCGAACCGGCCACCGTCGCGCAGCACGCGTGCCGTCTCGGCGACCGCGACGTCGAGGTCGCTGATGAACTGCAGCGCGCCGAACGAGGAGAACACGACGTCGAAGGACCCGTCGGCGAACGGCAGGTGGGTGGCGGTTCCGCGCACCGACGGGACGGCGATGCCGGTGGCGTGGTCGATCCGGCGTGAGTGCTGGAGCTGGCGCATCGAGAGGTCCAGCCCGAACCCCCGGCCGCCCTTCGAGCTCACCCAGCGCGAGCACTGGCCGGCCCCGGACCCGACCTCGAGAACGTCCTTCCCGGCGACGTCGCCGAGCACGCCCGCCTCTTCCTCGGTCAGGCCCTCGGGACCCCACACGAAGCCGGCGTCCCCGAGGAACTCGCCGTGGGTGGACTGGTACTCGTCGGCGTACCGGTCCCAGTCGGGGCCGTTCGCCCGCCGGGACTCGGCCTCGTCGACCGGCCGCCGTTCGACCCGGACGGGGGGATGCTCGTGCACCCTGAGGAGACTAGTCGCCGGGCGTGGTGCCGCTGGGCGGGTCCGGCCTTGGCGGGCGTGCGAGCATGGCCCGCGTGTCCGACCTCGATCTTGCCTCGCTGACCCCGATGACGGGCGGCTGGTCGGGGCAGACGTTCCTGGCCGACGTCGCGGGGGAGCGGAGCGTCGTCCGGATCTACGCCGAGCGCGGCCCCCGGGGCGACGCCGCCCACGAGGTCGACGCGGCGCTGCTCGAGCTGGTGCGCGGCCTGGTGCCCGTGCCCGAGGTGCTGGAGGTACGCCGCGCGGATCCCGCCACCGGCGCTCCCGCGCTGCTGATCACGTCGTACGTCGACGGGGTGCGCGGCGACGAGCTGATCCCGACCCTGGACGACGAGGGCCTGACTCGTCTGGGGACGCACCTCGGTGAGCTGCTGGCGGTGCTCGCCGGGATGCCGATGCTCCGGAGCGGCCCGTTCGTGGACGGCGACCTGCGGATCGGGAGCTTCGGCGAGCCCGACGACCTTCCCGGCTACGTCGCCGACGCCCAGCTGCCGTGGTTCTCGCCGGAGGACCGGACCAGCCTGCTGGACGTTGCCGTCCGCTGCTCAGGAGCGGCTCGACGGGATCGGCCGCAGCTGCCTCGTGCACAGCGACTTCAACCCCAAGAACCTGATCCTCGACCCGGACACGCTCCACGTCCGCGCGCTCCTCGACTGGGAGTTCTCCCACGCCGGGAACCCGTACACCGACCTCGGCAACCTGCTCCGGTTCGACCGCGCCCCGGCCTTCGCCGACGCCGTCCTCACGACGTACGCCGGCCGCTGGTGGGAGGACAAGCGCTCGGTGCTGGAGCAGGCCCGCGCGGCCGACCTCTGGGCGCTGGTCGAGCTGGCCGGCCGGAAGGGGCAGAACCCGGTCGCCGACCGGGCGCACGCGCTGCTCCTCGAGATCGCCCGCACCGGCGACCTCGACGCCGCCGGTGGTTGAGGTGCGAAGGCCGTCTGGCGGCCTGAGCCTCGAAACCCGGTGACATACGCAGGGCGGTGAGCGGAGGTCTCGACAGGCTCGACCGACGTCGGGTTGCGGTCGCCGTTCGGGTGCGCGGCGTCCAGGCTTCAGCCGAGCAAGCCGTGACCGAGTGCCGCGGCCAGCGTGGGGGAGAGCGGGAGCCGCGGGATCAGGGTGGCCTGGAACGCGTGGTAGGTGTCCGGCTTGCCGCTCCAGGTGACGCCGGACGGCTGGTTCGTCCGGCGACAGCTCGTGCCGCCAGGAGCCGCTGCCGTCGACGAAGTGGTCGGCGACGTGCTGCCACCAGGTCTCGTACCACGCCGGCGTACGCCGGGTCCCCGGTCGCCGCGTGCAGGGCGGCCGCGGTGGCGGTGGCCTCGGCGGCGACCCAGTGCATCCGCTCGCGGACGACCGGCTGGCCGGACCAGTCGACGGTGTAGACGAACCCGTCGGCGCCGTCGACCGCCCAGCCCTCGCGGACCGACGCGTCGAACAGCTCGACCGCGTCGCCGAGCAGCCAGTCCGGTGCCAGGTCGCCGAGCCCGGCGCGCAGGTGCAGCGCCAGCCGCGCCCACTCGAGCCAGTGGCCGATGGTGGCGCCGTACGGGCGGAACGGGTGCGCCGGCTCGTCGACGTTGTAGTCGAGGACCGGCGTCCAGTGCTCGTCGAAGTGCTCGGGGATCCGCCACTGGTTGCCGCGCGCGAAGTCGTGCAC
This sequence comes from uncultured Actinomycetota bacterium, assembly GCA_963803235.1. Classification (GTDB taxonomy): domain Bacteria; phylum Actinomycetota; class Actinomycetes; order Propionibacteriales; family Nocardioidaceae; genus Nocardioides. The sequence goes on along the minus strand of CAWDLL010000002.1, from coordinate 356,063 downwards.
CACCCGGGTCAGGATCCGCTGCGCCCGCGCCCGGAGCGCGTCGTCGTCGAGGACGTCAGCGGCCGAGAGCAACGCCTCGACGCTGTGCATGTTGGCGTTCACGCCGCGGTAGCCGTCGAGCGACGAGAACGACTCGTCCCACTCCTCGACGACCATGCCCTGGGTCTCGTCCCAGAAGTGCTCGTCGAGCACCCGCAGCGCCTCGTCGAGCAGCTCGCGGCCACCGGGGCGGCCGGCCGCGGTGGCGCTGGCGCCGGCGAGCACCACGAACGCGTGCTCGTACGCCGTCTTGCCGGTGGTCACCGGACCGTCGGCCCCGACCTTGGCGTACCAGCCGCCGTTGACCTGGTCGCGGAACCGGCCGGTCAGCGCGGCCACGCCGTGGTCGGCGAGCGCGCCCGCATAGGGCCGGCCCATCAGGTGCGCGAGCGAGTAGACGTGCGTCATCCGGCAGGTGATCCAGAGCTCGACCGGCCGGTCCAGCTCGGGTGTGCCGGCGTCGTCGAGCCAGGCGAACCCGCCGTCCGGGTGTCGCGAGGCCCGCCCGAACTCCAGCAGGCGGTCGCCCTCGGCCTCGAGCCAGCGGGCGTGCGCGGGAGCGGTCAGCCAGGTCACGCGTACGTCTCCCCGACCTTGTACGTCGCCACCCCGAGCGTGGAGTCGCTCTGCCCGTAGTAGGCGAACCAGGTGCCCTTGAAGTGCACCAGGCCCTCGACGAACGTGACGTTCGAGACCAGGCCGTGCTGGTCCTCGTACGTCGACGGCTCGAGCCAGGGGTAGTTCATCTGCGCCATGATCTCGGTCGGCCGGTCGGGGTGGAAGAGCAGCTGGCCCGCGGTGTAGCGCACCGTGCCGTCCTCGAACTTCACCGCCGCGTTGTTGATCAGCAGGATCAGCCCGTTGCTGGTCCGGATCGGCGGCGGCCCGACCTCGACGAGGAACTCGCCGAACGTGCCCGGAGGAGTCGGCACCATCAGCGGCTCGTCCTGCGGGCAGGGCTCCCAGTGGATCAGGTCGTCGGACCACGCGTACCAGAGCGAGCCCTCGCCGAAGTACATGAGGTAGCGCCCGTTGATGGGGGTCGGCAGGATGCCGCCGGCCTTGCTCCACGGGCCCGGGACGCCGTTGCCCTGCGGCTCGAACGTGTTGAAGTCCCCGAACATCGGCCCGTGCTTCTCCCACGTCACCAGGTCGGTGGACGTGGCCAGGCAGAGCTGGGCGTTCGTGCGGTCCCAGCCGGAGTAGGTCAGGTAGTAGGTGCCGTCGATCTCGGTCACCCGCGGGTCCTCGACGCCGAACTCGTCGTACGCCTCGCTCGGCGAGAGCACCGGCTCCGGCCGCCGCTCGAAGTGGATCCCGTCGGAGCTGGTGGCCAGGCCGACGTGGCTGATGATGTCGTCGGCGTGCGCGCGGTAGAGCAGCACCACCTGGTCGTCCTTGACCACGGCGGCCGGGTTGTAGACGCTCGACGACTCCCAGGTGTCGCCCTGCGGGCGCAGGATCGGGTTCTGGTCGTACGGCGTGAACGGACCGAGCGGGAACTCGGCGTGCGGGTCGGCGATGTCGGAGTGGCTCATGGCTCCTCGTACTTTCCTGTGGGTGAGAGGGGTCGTGGTCAGGGGTCAGCGCCGGACGATGGCGAAGCCGCCCGCAGGCAGGGTCACGTCGACGGTGGCTCCGCTGGCGCGGTGGGTGGACACGGGGCGGCCGAGGCCGTCGAACACCGAGACCCTGGCGGTTCCGGTGCCGGGCACGGCGACCGAGATCCGGCGCTTGCCGTCGGCCGCGCTGCGGAGCACGGCGGTGCCGTGCCCGTCGCCGCCGAGCACCAGGTGGGAGACCTCGGGCTCGAGCATCAGCGCGTCGAGCAGTGCCCGGTCGCCGCCGGTCGCGGTGGCCGTCACGGTGACGGTGGCCGGCCCGGCGGGCAGCGAGCGGGGGAGCGTGCGCGGCAGCAGCGCGCCGAGTGCGGGGGAGTCGCCCTGGGGGCCGATGTCACCCGAGCGGACCCGGCCGAGCCCGTCGTACGACGTGACGCGCGGTGCTGCCCGGCCGGAGGTCGACGACCGGGATCACCCGCGCGGCCGGCCCGTCGGCCCGGCTGAAGGTGGCGGTGCCGCCGTCGCCGAGCTCCGCGTAGGCGCCGCCGCTGTACAGCGACTCACCCGTCCACGCCGACTCCGGCACGACCGCGGCGGCGTCGCCGGCCAGGGTGGCGTCCTCGGCCTCGAGGGTGGTGGTGCCGAGCCGGTCCACGACGGTCGCGGTGCGGGCGATCTCGGCGGCGCGCGGGTGCGCGTCCAGCGCGAGCATCGACAGCAGGCCGTGGATCGTGGACTCGGCTCCGGAGTTGCGGTTGACCATGCCGTCGCCGTCCACCCCGTCGTAGGTGACGCCGGTGGCGGGGTCATAGGTAGGAGCGCCGGAGGCGTTGGCGCCGAAGTACCAGGCGCCGGTCATCCCGGCCAGGTCGACGCCGACGCGCCGGCCGGTGGCGTGCGCTGTGGCGAGCAACGACTGGATCCGCGAGTCAACGCCGTAGGCGATCTGGACCTGGTCGGAGCGGGTGGGCAGCCGCCCGTTGTCGGGCCCGCCGGAGGTCAGCAGCCACGGGTCGAACGTGAACGAGTCCCGCGCCGCCAGCGTCGCGAGCGAGCGCCGGTCGAGCACGTCCGACGCGACCGCCAGGGCGGCCGGCATCTGGGAGGACCAGGCGTGCCAGTCCGACAGCGACACCGCCCAGGGGCGCAGCCCGCCGAACGGCCAGTTCGCGGCGTCGCCGCCGCCGGTGCGGGCGATGCCCTCGGACAGCTGGCGGAGCGCGGTCCGCGCCCGGGCGCTGCCGCCGGCCTCGACGTACGCCGAGAGCCCCAGCACCGCCTCGGCCGAGGCGTCCGCGCCGTCGACGATGAGCCAGGCGGGCATCCGCTCGCCGTCGATCTGGAGGTACTCGCCGTACTTGTCGAGCACCTGTCGGTCCACCGCGTCCACGGCCAGCTCGAGGCGCTGCCTCAGGAACCGCGCGAACGCCGGGTCCTCCCGCCGGAACGCGGCGTACCCCTCGCCGAGCGCCCAGATGGTGCGGGCCAGCCAGTACGACGCCTCGCTGTCGGACGGGTCCGGCAGCTCGACCGGGTCGGCGCTGGGGTTGAGAGTGCCGTCGGGCTGCATCCAGAGGACGACGTTGCCGGCGTCCGGTCCGGAGGTGGTCTGGTGGTAGGCGACGCCGCGGAGCAGGTCGTACGCCGCGTCCCTGCTGGCGGCGGAGTGGGTCTGCTGCCAGTCGCGCAGGTAGACGACGGCCGCGCGGGTGATGTCGTCGGCGTTGAACGCCCCCTGCCCGTAGGTGTCCGTCGCCGGGTCGTAGGCACCGCCGCCGATCCGCTCGTAGGACCCGTCGTCCCGGCGGTCCGCGTAGGTCCAGAGGGTGCCGATCTCCGGCTCCTGGGCCAGCCGGTACGTCGTGTGCCGCGGCTGGTCGGGCGGGGCGACGCGGGTGCCGAGGAAGTCGAGGTGGTCGAGGTTGGTGAGCCGCGTCGGCGCGGGTGCGGCGGTCGCCGCGGGGCCGGTCGTCGGCGCCACGAGCAGGGCGGCGCTGAGGGTTGCGGCCGCCAGGACGGACAGCAGGCGTGTCATCTGGTTCCTCCCGAGAGGTGGACGGTGGTCTGGGTGCGGATGGCGTCGGTGGCGGCGAGCGCGACGACGACGGCGTCGGCCCCCTCGGCGAGACCGCTGCGGGGACGGACGCCGGTGCGGGCGCTGAGGGCCAGGTCGGCCATCGCCGACCGGACGCTCTCGGCGTACACCTGCTGCTTGGCGGCGTGGCCGCCGAGGCTGAGCTCGATCGTGACGTGGTGCGGGACCTCGAGCTCGCGGCCGCGGCCCTTCGCCGACGGCGGCCCGGCGTCCCGCTCGACCTGGACGGTGACCCCGGCGCCCGGGCCGAGCCGGAAGCCGTTGAGAGCGAGCAGGTCGTCGGTCAGCTCCTCGCAGACCCGGACCCCGGCGTCGTCGGTCCACGCGTCGACCCGGCCGACGACGGGGATCCAGCCCTCGATGCGGGTCTCGGCCGCGCCGTGGTCGAGTCGCATCAGCTGCCGCTCGCAGCGGTGCGCGTGGGTGAACGAGTGGGTGTGGGTCGACAGCACGTCCTCGCCGTGGTGGGCGGTGGCGGTGACCATGTCCACCGAGCCGCGGGGACGGCGGGCGCTGGTGGCCTGCACCGCGGTGACCGGCCGGCAGACCAGCATCGTCGCGGCGTCGAAGAAGTGCACGCCGTGCTCGACCAGGATGCCGCCGCTGGCGCTCCTCCTCCCAGAACCAGTGGTCGTCCGGGAGGTCCTCGTCGCTCGCGTCGTTCTCGAACAGGAACCGGTGGGCGCGCCCGACCAGGTGCTCCTGCAGGTGCTCCACCGCGCGCAGCAGCGGGTTGTGCCGCAGCACGTGGTCGACCACGACGACACGGTCGCTGCGGCGGGCGGCGTCGACGACCGCGGCCAGGTCCTCGGCCGTCGTGGCCAACGGCTTCTCGCAGAACACGTGCTTGCCGGCCTCGAGCGCCGCCAGGGTGAGCTGCAGCGTGGGTCGCCGGGGGAGTCGCGACGACGACCACCTCGACACCCGGGTCGGCGAGCAGGTCGGCCGTGGTGTCGTACACCGTCGCGTCGTGCCTCGTGGCGAGCTCGGTCGCAGCGGAGTGGTCGCGGTCGGTGACGGCGCGCAGCCGCACGTCGGGGAGGTCGGCGACGGCGTCGACGAGGAACGCGGCGAACCGTCCCGCGCCGATGAGACCGAGCCCGAGGGGAGGGATCATCCCTTGATGCCCGAGCTGAGCGAGGACGCGGTGAAGTGGCGCTGGAACGCGATGAACAGGAGCACCGCGGGGGCGGCGAGGACCACGGCGCCGGCGAGCATCGCCCCGAACGGGTTGGTGGCCCGGCCGGCGACGTTGCTGATGTAGTTCGCCAGGGTCACGGCGAGCGGTTGCAGCGAGGTGTCCTTGGTGACCAGGAACGGCCAGAGGAACTCGTTCCACGGACCGATGAACGTGAGCAGCAGCGCGGTCAGCAGGGCCGGTCGGACCAGCGGCAGGGCGACCGACCAGAGGATCCGCAGCTCGCTGGCGCCGTCGAGTGCCGCGGCCGCGAACAGGTCGTCGGGCAGGGACAGGAAGAACTGCCGGAAGACGAAGACCGCCGTGGAGTTGATCAGGAACGGCAGCATGATGCCGAGGTAGGTGTCGGCCAGGCCGTAGGTGCGCACGATCATCACGTAGATCGGGATGATCAGCAGCTGGAACGGCACGATCTGCACCAGCAGCATGACCGAGAACAGGGTGCCCCGGCCGCGGAACTGAAGGCGGGCCAGCGCGTAGCCGGCCAGCACGCCGAAGACGACGGTGCCGAGCAGCACGCCGCTGGTGAAGATGCCGGAGTTCAGCAGCGACTGGACCAGGTCCACCCGCTCGTCGATCTGGGCGTAGTTGTCCAGGGTGAAGCCGCCGGTCGGGAACGCCCCGCGGAGCGAGGTGTCCGTCTCGGTCTGCAGCGACCCGATCACCATGTAGTAGAAGGGGAACAGGAAGATCAGCGCGCCCACGACCAGCAGGACGTTGCCCAGGCTGGGCCGCCTGAGCCAGCGCCGGCGGGCGGCCGGCGCGGGGGACCGGGTCGTGGTCTCGGGTTCGGTCTGTAGGTCGGTCATGTCAGTCGCTCTCCAGGAGCTTGCGGTTGACCAGGGAGATCGCCAGCACCATCACCACGAGGATCACGCCGATCGCGGCGGCGGTGTCCGGGTTCCCCTGCTCGATGCCCTTCTGGTACATCACGAAGACCGGCGAGGTGGACGCCCCGTCGGGGCCGCCGCCGCCGGTGAGCAGGTAGGGCTCGGTGAACAGGTTGGCGCCGGTGATGGTGGACAGGATCACCACCAGCGCGGTCGCGGGACGGACGCCGGGGATGGTCACGTGCCGGAACTGGCCGAACCGGGACGCGCCGTCGACGGCCGCCGCGTCGTACAGGTCCTTCGAGACGTTCTGCAGCGCGGCGAGGTAGAGCAGGATGAACATGCCCAGCTGCTTCCAGGTCACGAAGATCGCGATCACGGGCATCGCCAGGCTGCTGTTCACCAGCCACGACGGCGACGGGGCCAGCGGGCCGAGCAGCTCGTTGACCATGCCGTCCTTGCTGAACAGGAACAGCCACACCGCGACCAGGGCCACGCTGGCGGTCACGTACGGGACGTAGTAGGCGACCCGCAGGAACGTCCGGCCGTGCACCGCCTTGTCCAGCGCCGTGGCGAGCACCAGGGACAGCAGCACCGTCAGCGGCACGTTGATGAGCAGGAAGACTCCGACGTTGGCGAACGACTGGCGCACGTCGGGGTCGGACAGCACCGCCTGGTAGTTCTCGAACCCGACGAAGGGCCGGTCCACCTGCGCGCCCGGTGCGGCGAAGAAGTAGTCGTGGAAGGAGATCCAGACCGCGAGCCCGAGCGGGTAGGCGAAGATCGCGGCCAGGAACACGGCGTACGGCGCCGCGAACAGGATCCCCAGCGGCTGACGACCCAGGAGGGTCGTCCGCCGCCGCGGACCTGTCCGGGGCGCACTCGTCGTCGTCGCCATGGGTGCGCGGATCAGGACTGACCGGCGAGGTCGTCGATCTTGTCGGCGGCCGTGGCGAGCGCGTCGTCCACGGACGTCTTGCCGAAGATCACGGCCGAGGAGTACTCGTCACGGAACTCCTGCCAGATCTCCACCGAGTTGGGCACGTTCGGCACCTCGACGGTGCGCGATGCCTGGTCGGCGAACTCGGTGTACTCCGGGTGCTCCTTGAAGTAGTCGGGGTAGGTCGCCTCGAGGTCGGCGCGGATCGGCATCTGGCCGGTCATCTCGAGCAGCTTGCCGTCCTGCTCCTCCGACGTCGCGAACTCCAGCACGTCCCAGGCGGTCTTCTGGTTCTCGCACGCGGAGTAGACCGACACGTTCTTCGCGTCGCTGAACGTGTAGGTCTCCGACGGGTCGGTCCCGTCCTGGGTCGGCACGGGGGCGACGCCCCAGTCGATGTCCTCGCCGTAGACCGCGATCGCCCAAGGTCCGACGATCGCCATCGCCGCCTTGCCCTCGGCGAACGAGTCGCCGTTGAAGACCTCCTGCGGGGAGAGCCCGTCGGCGTACATCTGCGACCAGAGGTCCGCGACCGCCTTGCCGTTCTCGTCGTTGAAGGTCGCCTGCTCGTCCTCGACCAGCTGGGTGCCGCCGGACTGCGCGGCGTACAGGGGGTAGAAGTCGAACCAGGACTGGAAGAACTCGCTCGCCGGCGACGGCCAGATCGCCGCGTCGGCGGCGCCGCTGTCGACGATCTTCTTGCTGGTGGCCAGGAACTCGTCGTACGTCGCGAGCTCGGGGTTCTCGGGGTCGAGACCGGCCTGCTTGAAGATCTCCTTGTTGTAGAAGATCATCACCGGGTTCTGCTTCCAGGGGATCTGGTAGTAGCTCCCGTCGGGCGACTTGTACTGCTCGGCCGACTCCCCGGAGCGCTCCTCGATGTAGTCGGTGGCGCCGTCGAACGAGTCGAGGGCCACCAGGCCGCCCTGCTTCTGGAACTGCGGTACGGCGGCCGGGCTGGTGTTGAAGACCAGGCAGGGAGCGTTGCCGGCGGTGATCGCCGCGCCGATGACCTCCTCGGAGGTCTTGCCCGCCGGGATCTCCTGGGCGGTGATCTCCTCGTCGGGGTGGTCGGCGTTCCACTCCTTGACCATCTGCTCGCCCCAGGCGATCTCCTCGGGGTTGTTCGACAGCCAGACCTTGATCGGGCCCGTGGACTCGACGGCGTCTCCGCCTCCGGAGTCACCGCCGCAGCCGGCGGTCACGCCGAGTGCCAGCAGGGTGACGGTGATGGACAGGGCCTTCGATCTCATCGGTTCTCCTTCGGGGCGGGACCTGTCGACCCGCGCACCACGAGGCGCGCGGGCGGCAGGTCCACGGGGGTGGACGGACGGTCGTGGATGACGTCGAGGAGCCGGCTGGCGGCGGCCTCGCCCCAGGCGAGGACGTCGGTGCTCACCGTGGTGAGCGGCGGCTGGAGGTGGGCGGCGATCTCGGTGTCGTCGTACCCGGACACCGAGAGCTGGGCCGGGATGCTGACGCCGCGCCCGGCGGCGATGGCCATCCCGGCCATCGCGGTGAGGTCGTTGGCGTAGACGATCGCCGTGGGCGGCTCGGGATCGTCGAGCAGAGTGCGGGTGGCGGCGGCGCCGGACTCGGCCGAGAAGTCGGACTCGGCCAGCGGTCCGGGCTCCAGCCCGGCCTCCCGGACCGCCCGCTCCCAGGCATCGCGGCGGGACAGGCCGTGCACCATGCGCAACGGGCCGGACACGTGCGCGATCCGGCGGTGCCCGAGCTCGACCAGGTGCTGGACGGCCGCCTCGATCCCGGGGGCGTCGTCGACCCCGACCGCGGGCCAGAACGCCTCGTCGAGGGCCGGGCCGACGATGACCGCCGGCAGCCCCAGCTCGGCGAGCAGGGCGGGGCGCTGGTCGTCGACGGTCAGGTCGGTGACCAGCACGCCGTCGACGCGGCCCTCGGCGGCCAGCCGCCGGTACGCCGCCTCGTCGTCGACCTGGGCGACCTGGAGCAGGAGCGCGTGGCCCTGCTCGGAGAGCACCGACTCCAGGCCGGCGATGAACGACGGGAAGAACGGGTCGGCGCGCAGCGTCTCGGGCGGGCGGGCGACGACCAGGCCGACGGCGAGCGCCTTCGACACCGACAGTGCGCGTCCCCGGGGGGACGGGGTCCAGCCCAGCTCGCGGGCGACCTCGAGGATCCGGGCCCGGGTGGTCGGGGAGACCCCGGGCCGGTTGTTCAGCGCGAACGACACCAGCCCCTTCGAGACGCCCGCAGCGCGGGCGACGTCGTTGATGGTGGGGCGGGGCACGCCTGCCACCTAAACCGGTTTAGATCGTCCTGTCAAGGATTCCGGCTCGGACGAGTCCCAGAAGGCTCCGGCGTGGAACCGGGGTAACGGGGTCACCCCCCGCGGGGTTTTCGCGGCCTCGTCAGGCGCAGCAGGGGTGCCACCTCGGCGCTGAACCGCCGCAGCTGCTCGACCTCGTCGGCGACCGGCCACAGGAAGACGCGCTGCACCCCCGCGTCCCGGAACGCCGCCAGCCGCTCGGCCATGAGCTCGGCCGACCCGAACGGAAGCCGCTCGCGCAGCTCCTCGACCGGTCGGCGGATCACCGGCGCCAGCCGCTCGGTCAGCACCGCGTCCGCACCCCGGTCGTCGAGGTGGAACCACATCGTGGCCAGCCCGTTCGCGAAGCCCGCCGGGTCGCGGCCTTCGTCCTCCAGCAGCTCCCCGGCCCGCCGCCAGCCGGCCGCGAACAGCTCCGGCGTCGTGTTGTACGCCGAGGCCAGCCAGCCGTCGCCCAGGCGGACGGCGCGGCGCAGCCCGACCCGCGAGCCCCAGCTCCCGATCCAGAGCGGAGGGCCACCCGGCCGCGCGGGGCCGGGCTCCAGGCGCTCGCCGACGGTGTAGAAGTCGCCGGCGAAGGTCTCTCCGGTCAGGCCGGCGCGCACGGCCCGGACCGCCTCGTCGAAGCGCGGCCAGCGCTCGTCGAAGGGGATGCCGGCGGCGGCGTAGTCGCGCTCGGACGAACCGGGGCCGAGCCCGGCCACCACCCGGCCGCCCGACATCAGGTCCACCGCCGCCAGCGCCTTCGCCAGGGCCACGGGCCCGCGGACCACCGGGTTCGCCACCGTGGTGCACAGTGCGGCGTCACCCGAGCAGGAGACCACCGCCGCCAGCGCGCTCGGGCCGTCCAGCCACGGGGCGCCGAACACCAGGTGGTCGTTCACGGAGACCGCGTCGAAGCCCAGCCCGGTGGCGGCCTCGACATAGGAGGCGAGGTGGTCGGCGTCGAACCGCTGGCCACCGAAGTCGAGCACCGGCAGGTGCACGCCGAACCGCACCGGCCCAGTTCACCACGCCGGAGGCCGGTCCGGGAGGGCGTCGGACCCCCTCTGCGGGCGGTTCCCCGGTTGGACTCCGTCGCGCGCCGCGGCGTACTCTTGGAAACTGCGCCTGAAGTCTGCCTGCGTCCCAGACGGAGTGGACTCTCGCTCGCTATCAGTTCGCGCCCGGAACAGATCGGGCAGTGGACGTCTTCATCGGTAGTGAAACCGGACCTCCGGCGCGCCCGCACGACATCTGACCACCCAAGGAATCCTTTCCCCTATGACGAGCACCATCTCCACTCTTCCTGACTACGACGCGCCCCAGGTGGCGGTCAACGACATCGGGTCGGAAGAGGACTTCCTCGCCGCCATCGACGAGACCATCAAGTACTTCAACGACGGCGACATCGTCGAAGGCACCATCGTCAAGGTCGACCGCGACGAGGTCCTCCTCGACATCGGCTACAAGACCGAAGGTGTCATCCCCTCCCGTGAGCTCTCGATCAAGCACGACGTCGACCCGTCCGAGGTCGTTACCGTGGGCGACAAGGTCGAGGCCCTGGTCCTCCAGAAGGAGGACAAGGAAGGCCGCCTGATCCTGTCCAAGAAGCGCGCCCAGTACGAGCGCGCCTGGGGCACCATCGAGCAGGTCAAGGAAGAGGACGGCGTCGTCGAGGGCACCGTCATCGAGGTCGTCAAGGGTGGCCTCATCCTCGACATCGGGCTGCGCGGCTTCCTGCCCGCCTCCCTCGTCGAGATGCGCCGCGTGCGCGACCTCCAGCCGTACGTCGGCCAGACGCTCGAGGCGAAGATCATCGAGCTCGACAAGAACCGCAACAACGTCGTGCTGTCGCGTCGTGCGTGGCTCGAGCAGACCCAGTCCGAGGTTCGCCACGGCTTCCTGACCCAGCTCCAGAAGGGCCAGATCCGCAAGGGTGTCGTCTCCTCGATCGTCAACTTCGGTGCGTTCGTGGACCTCGGCGGCGTCGACGGCCTGGTGCACGTCTCCGAGCTGTCCTGGAAGCACATCGACCACCCGTCCGAGGTCGTCGCCGTCGGTGACGAGGTCACCGTCGAGGTGCTCGACGTCGACATGGACCGCGAGCGGGTCTCGCTGTCGCTCAAGGCGACGCAGGAAGACCCCTGGCAGCACTTCGCCCGCACCCACCAGATCGGCCAGATCGTCCCGGGCAAGGTCACCAAGCTGGTGCCGTTCGGCTCGTTCGTCCGCGTCGAGGAGGGCATCGAGGGCCTGGTGCACATCTCCGAGCTGGCCGAGCGCCACGTGGAGATCCCCGAGCAGGTCGTCCAGGTCAACGACGACGTCATGGTCAAGATCATCGACATCGACCTCGAGCGTCGCCGGATCTCGCTGTCGCTGAAGCAGGCGAACGAGACCGCGACCGCGAGCGACGTCGAAGAGTTCGACCCGACCATGTACGGCATGACGGCGACCTACGACGAGCAGGGCAACTACGTCTACCCCGAGGGCTTCGACCCGGAGACCGGCGAGTGGCTCGAGGGCTTCGACGAGCAGCGTGCGGTCTGGGAGGAGCAGTACGCCAAGGCGCACGCTCGCTGGGAGGCGCACGTCAAGCAGCAGGAGGAGGCCGCCAAGGCCGAGGTCGAGGCCGGCGAGGCCACGTCCTACTCCTCCGGCGCGGGCACCGAGGAGGCCGCGACGAGCGGAGGCGGCGACGGCGACGACGCCGCCACCGGCGGATCGCTCGCCTCCGACGAGGCGCTCCAGGCGCTCCGCGAGAAGCTGACCGGCGGCGCGAGCTGACCACCGTCTGACCCGTAAATCACACTGACCCGCCCGAAACTTTCGGGCGGGTCAGTCTGATTTCGGGGCTGGGTGTGCGGGGGTCACCGGGTGCTGTAGGAGAGGAATGCGGGGTCCTCGAAGTGGGACTGGGGCGGGCGGGCGAAGCCGCGACCGTCGTTGTTGATCACGCGAACCGTGGCGGCGGCGATCGCGAAGACCGCGGCGACCACGAGGGCCAGAAGGATGAATGTCGTCATGGCAGTAATCATGCACCTGGCGTGATCCTGCCACGAGTGGCAGGAATGCCACTCTACGTTGATTTTCTGCCACTTTGGGTGCAGGATGTCTCGCATGCGCAAGGTGGCAGTGCTGGTCCAGGACGGTGTGGAGCCCTTCGGGCTCGGGGCGATGTGCGAGGTGTGGGCGGAGCCCTACCACCCCGAGGACGACAACCCGGTCTTCGACTTCGTGATCGCGACCCCGAACCCCGGCCGGGTGGCCGGGCCGTCCGGCTACGACCTGCACGTCGAGAACGGCCTCGACGCGGCCGCCGACGCCGACCTGGTGTGCATCGCGCCGAAGCGGAGGTTCCGCAAGCCCTCGCCCGAGGTGGCCGAGGTCGTGAAGGCGGCCCACGACCGTGGCGCCTTCGTCTTCGCCCACTGCACCGCGGCCTTCGTCATCGGCGAGGCGGGTCTGCTCGACGGCCGGCGCTGCACCACCCACTGGCGGCACGTCGACGACCTGGTCGCGCGCTTCCCGGAGGCGCTCGTCGACCCGAACGTGCTCTACGTCCAGGACGGCAACATCGTGACCGGCGCCGGCTCGGCGGCCGGTCTCGACGCGGCCCTGCACCTGATGCGCCAGCAGTTCGGCGCCAAGGTGGCCGCCGATGCCGCCCGCCGGATGGTGGTCCCGCCGCACCGCTCGGGTGGCCAGGCGCAGTACATCGCCCGCGCGGTGCCCGACTGCGACGCCGAGACGCTCGGCCCGCTGCTGACCTGGATCATCCAGAACCTCTCGGTCGACCTGTCGGTGGAGGAGCTCGCCAAGCGCAGCCACATGTCCCCGCGCACCTTCGCCCGCCGGTTCCGCGACGAGACCGGCACCACCCCGCACAGCTGGGTGACCGCGCAACGCGTGCAGGCGGCCGAGGAGCTGCTCGAGCTCACCGACCACCCGGTCGACTGGATCGCCGGCGAGGTCGGCTTCGGCAACGCCGCCGCCCTGCGCCACCACTTCGCCCGGGCGCGCGGGGTCAGCCCGCAGCAGTACCGCCGTACCTTCACCGGCGACCGCGCCAGCTAGCCGGACACGCGTCGTGCTCACCGGCAAGTCGGTCGTGCTGCGGCACTTCCGGGAGGCGGACCTCGACCAGGCCTGGGCCGCCCACGCGGACATCGCCAACCGCGGCGACCACTACCCGCTGGGCGTGATGTCGGAGAGCGCGTTCCGGAGCCGCTTCGGCGAGACCGGCTTCTGGCAGCGCGACGAGGGCACCCTGCTGATCATCGGCCGGGACGGCGAGATGGCCGGTGAGATCGAGTTCTTCACGCCGGTCCACTACTGGGACTGCTTCGAGCTGTCCTACCTGCTGTACGACGCCGGGGCAGCCGGCCGCGGCTACGTCACCGAGGCCGTCCAGCTGATGGTCGACTACCTGTTCGGCGCCAAGAAGCAGCACCGGATCCAGCTCGTCATCGTCCCCGAGAACGCCGCCTCCCGCCGGATCGCGGAGAAGTGCGGCTTCGTGCTCGAGGGCACCGTCCGCGGGGCGTTCTTCAACCACGGGCGCAACAACGACGTGGTGCTGTACTCCCTGCTGCGGGACGACCCGCGACCGTGGCACGCCGGCGGATAGTCATGGACCGGACAGCGGCGCAGGGGTGGGTCGACCGCTACGAGCGGCTGTGGCGGACGCCGGAGACCGGCCGGTTGGGCGAGCTGTTCCTGCCCTATGCCACCTACCGGCCCTCGCCCTGGCACGAACCCCTGGACGGGCTCGAGGAGATCGCGCGGTTCTGGGAGGCCGAGCGCCGGGGCGCCGACGAGGAGTTCACGATGTCCAGCGAGGTCGTGGCGGTCGAGGGCGACACCGCGGTGGTCCGCGTCTTCGTCGAGTACGCCGCACCCGACGCCGGGCGGTGGCGGAACCTGTGGGTGCTGACCCTCGCGCCGGACGGCCGCTGCTCGGCGTTCGAGGAGTGGCCCTTCGCGCCGGACCAGCTCGACGGCCACTGAGGCGCTACAGCTGGTCCCGCCGCACCTTGCCGGTGAGCGTCCGCGGCAGCTCGTCGAGGAACCGCCAGGTCTTCGGACGCTTCGGGGGCGACAGCCGCTCCTTCGCGTACGCCGCCAGCTCGGCCTCGGTGGCCGACCCGACCACCGCGGCGCTGACCCGCTGGCCCCAGTCGTCGTCGGGCACGGCGTACACCGCGACGTCGTCGACGCCGGGGTGCTCGCGGAGCGCGTTCTCGACCTCGAGCGGGTAGACGTTCACGCCGCCGGTGATGATCAGGTCCTCGCGGCGGCCGTCGAGGAAGAGGTAGCCGTCCTCGTCCACGCGGCCCAGGTCGCCGACGGTGAACGCGTCGTCCCGCCAGGCGGCGGCGGTCTTCTCGGGGTCGCCGAAGTAGGTGAACCGCGCGTGCTCGGGGACCCGGCACCAGATCGTGCCGTCCTCGTCGAGCACGAGCTCGCGCCCGGGACGCGCCCGGCCGACGGTGCCCGGCCGCTCCGCCCACTCCTCGCTCCGGCAGGCCGTGAACTGTCCCTCGGTCGAGCCGTAGAACTCCCAGGTCGTGCCCTCGGGGAACAGCTCGACCAGCCGTCGCTTCACCGCCGGCGGGCACGGGGCGCCGGCGTGCGCCACCAGCCGGAAGCTCGACAGGTCGGGCACGCCCACGTCGGCCCAGTGCGCGAAGAGCCGCTGCAGGTGGGTCGGCACGCAGAACATCGAGGTCGGCCGCTCCGCCTCGATGGCGGCGGTGACCACGGCTGGATCGAAGGCACCCGGCACCACCATCCGGCCGCCGGCGAGCAGGGTGCCCATCGCGAAACGGAGCGGGGCGGAGTGGTAGAGCGGGCTGAGCACGAGGTTCACGTCGGCCGCCTCGAAGCCCCAGAGGTCCCGCTCCTCGGCGAGCAGGGCCTCCGCCTGGTCGCTGGGTGAGCAGCCCCGAGTCGACCGCCTTCGGCCGCCCGGTGGTGCCGCTGGTGACGTGCATCGGCCGGCCCAGCGGCAGCACGCCGGTCGAGCCCGTCGAGACATGTGCCGCGAGTGATGCGAACGGCCTCGGGGGAGTCCACGACCAGCGCGGGCCGGACGTCGGCGAGGATCCCGTCCCGCTCGGCGGGGGTGAGCCGCGGGTCGAGCGGCACCGGGAAGATCCCGGCGGCGAGCAGGGCGATCGACCAGCTCGACGTACGCCGTGGAGCCGGGCACGAGCAGCGCCACCCGGTCGCCCGGTCGCAGCTGCGTCCTCGGTGCTCACCGGCGAAACCCTAGTCATGGGAGAGGATCGGCCGGGAACCATCCGTGCCCCTGCGGACATGAGGGGGTATGGACGCATCGGGGGAGACCATGACGGACGAGCCAGCCAGATCCGAGTCAGCTCTCGTCGCCGACCTGCGCGCCGGCTCTCCGGACGCGCTCACCACCCTGTTCGACAGGTACGGCGACCGCATCCACACCCACTGCTTCCGCCAGCTGGGCAGCTGGCACGAGGCCGAGGACGCCACCGCCACGGTGTTCCTGGAGGTGTGGCGGCACCGGGCAAGGGTGCGGGAGCACGACGGCTCGGCGGCGCCCTGGCTGTTCGGCGTGGCCACCAACGTGTGCCGGAACCTCAACCGGAGGTCGCGCCGGCACCTGCGGGCCGTGGGCCGGCTGCCGGGACCCGAGGCCGAGCCCGACCACGCGCCCGCCGTCACCGAGCGGCTGGACGCCGAGGCCCGGATGAGGCGGGTGCTGGCCGCGATCGAGGAGCTGCCGCAGCACGAGCGTGACGTGCTCGCGCTCGTCGCCTGGGCCGGCCTGACCTACGAGCAGGCGGCCGCCGCGCTCGCCGTCCCGGTCGGGACCGTCCGGTCCCGGCTCTCACGGGCCCGGAAGCGGCTGTCCCTGCCCGAGTCCGAAGGAGAAGCATCGTGACCGACCTGACCCCGCCGCCGGAGCAGCCGATGGACGACCAGACCCGCGCCCGCATCCGGGCCCGCCTGACCGAGGCCGCGTCCGCCGAGCCCGCGAGCACGCACAACTGGCTGCTGCCGATCGTCGCCGCAGCGGCGGTGCTGGTGATCGCGTTCGGGGGCGCGTACGCCGCGTTCTGGCCGAGCGGCGACTCTTCCGCCCCGCCGGCGACGCAGGAGTCCACCGCGCCGAGCGAGGTGCCGAGCGAGGTCCCCGCGAGATCCCCAGCGAGGTCCCGACCGAGTCGCCCAGCGACGCGCAGACCCTGACGGCGTCGGAGGCGCTGACCGGCATCCCGATGCCGGGGGACGAGGGCTTCGAGATCCCGAAGACCACCTGCCGGAGCGAGGCCCGTCAGGAGGTCCGCGACGCCGAGCAGGTCGTCTCCTGGCCGCTGCCCGACGGCGAGGTGGGCATCTGGGTCAACGGCGACCGGGCGACGCTGTGCGAGGACAGCGGCGGCACCGCCACCGTGCACCGAGGCCGGCCGTTCCCGGCGTCGTACCCGATGGCCGAGGAGACGCTCCAGTGGAGCACCGTGAACTACCAGGACGGCGCCGAGTCTCGCTCGGCGTACGTCGCCGGCGGCTCGCTCCCCGACGGCGTCACGGGCATCACCTACGTCTGGCCCGGCGGGGACCGGGTGGACGCCCGGATCGCCACCGACGCCGCGGGCAACCGCTGGTGGTCGGTCGGCCACGTGCCGACGGACGGTCCGATGATCAACCCCAAGGGCGGCCTGATGTCCCTCGACCCGGTGGAGGTCACCATCAGCCTGTCCGGCACCCAGGACCACGTCACCCTGCCCTGGGGCGGCAACGAGTGCGCCCAGGTCAACCACGGCTGCTAGCCGGTGGTTGAGGTGCGAAGGCGCTCTGGCGCTCGTTCGCTGGCGGCTCCTCGCACCTCAACCAACGGACGTGGCTCTAGGCTCACCCTCGTGCGGGTGGGACTGACGGGTGGGGTGGCCTCGGGCAAGAGCACGGTCTCGGCGATCCTGGCCGAGCTGGGGGCGGTCGTGATCGACGCCGACCTGCTCGCCCGCGAGGTCGTGGCGGCCGGGACGGACGGGCTCGGCGGAGATCGTCGAGGCGTTCGGGCCGGAGGTGCTCACCGCGGACGGCGAGCTGGACCGGCCGGCGATGGGGGCACTCGTCTTCGCCGACCCGGAAAGACGCAAGGCGCTGGAGGCGATCATCCATCCGCGGGTACGCCGGCGGGGCAGGGAGATCGAGGCCGCGGCGCCGGCGGACGCGCTGGTCGTGCACGACATCCCGCTGCTGGCCGAGACCGGCCAGGCGGCGAACTTCGACGCGGTGATCGTGGTCGACGCGCCCGCCGAGGTGCAGGTCGAGCGGATGGTGCGCGACCGCGGGATGACCCGCGCGGACGCGGAGGCCCGGATCGCCGCTCAGGCGTCCCGGGAGCAGCGGCTGGCGATCGCGACGCACGTCATCGAGAACACCGGAACGCTCGACGACCTCCGTGGGCGTGTCACGGAGGTCGTCGAGGGTCTTAGCCGAGTCGGCGTGAGTCCGGCCTGCGCCATCGCGGACCCACGCCGACCGGACGTCAGGCGGCCAGGTCGGGGTCGCCCAGCCGGCGCAGCTTCTGCAGCGCCTCGCGCTCGAGCTGGCGCACCCGCTCGGCGGAGATGCCGTGCTTGGCGCCGATGTCGGCCAGCTTGTGCTGGCGCCCGTCGCTGAGGCCGTAGCGCGACCGGATGATGTCGGCCGCCCGCTCGTCGAGCAGGTCGACCAGGTCGTTGAGCCGGTCGCGGGACTCCACGTCGAGGACCGTCAGGTCCGGTCCGGGTGAGGTCTCCTGGGCCATCAGGTCACCCAGCGACGTGTCGCCGTCCTCGTCCACCGGGGTGTCCAGGCTGACGTGCTCGCGGCCCCAGGCCATCAGGTCGAGGACCCGGTCGACGTCCATGCCGAGCTCGGTGGCGATCTCGTGCGGCTCCGGGTCGCGGCCGAGCTGGCGCTCGAGCGTCCGCCGGGCGCCGCCGACCTGGTTGAGCTCCTCCACGACGTGCACCGGCAGCCGGACCACGCGGGCCTGCTGGGCGATGCCGCGGGTGATCGCCTGGCGCACCCACCACGTCGCGTACGTCGAGAACTTGTAGCCCTTGGTGTAGTCGAACTTCTCGACCGCCCGGATCAGGCCGGTGTTGCCCTCCTGGATCAGGTCCAGCATCGGCATCTGGGCACGGCCGTACTTGCGGGCGATCGACACGACCAGCCGCAGGTTGGCGGTGATGAACCGGTCGACGGCCTTGCGGCCCTGCTCGGCCAGCCACTCGAGCTCTTCCTCCGTGGCGCTCAGCGGCGCGCCGCCCTTGCGGCGACCGACCCGCCCGGTGGCGAGCAGGTGCTCGGCCATCAGGCCGGCCTCGATCGCCTTGGAGAGCTCCACCTCGGTGGCGGCGTCCAGCAGCGGGTTCCGGGCGATCTCGTCGAGGTACAGGCCCACGCTGTCGCGGCCCTCGATCTCGCGGCTACCGGCCGCGGCGGTGCGTGTTGCCATCCGAACGCCCCTTCCTACGTCGCGGGGCCGCCGCTCGTGGCGGCGCCCCACATCCGACCTAACGACTCCGGACCCCCGGAGATTCCCGGTAGGTGATTCGGAGCCTTCAGTCGAAATGACGTGTGAGAGGGCTCTGGAGTTGCCCCAAACCGCAACTCTCAGGGACTTCTCAGGGGTTCCCCGTATCAGCGGGCCGCGAGGCCCATCCGGTCCAGGATCCAGGCGAGGGCGAAGGCCCGGTCGTGCCAGGACTTGTAGCGCCCCGACACCCCGCCGTGGCCGGCCGCCATCTCGGTCTTGAGCAGGAAGTCGCGGCGCCCGGTCGCGCTCGCCCGCAGGCGGGCGATCCACTTCGCGGGCTCGACGTACAGCACCCGGGTGTCGTGGAAGGAGGTCTCGGCCAGGATCGGCGGGTAGTCGACCGCCGCGACGTTGTCGTACGGCGCGTACGCCGCGAGGTAGTCGTAGACCTCCGCGTCCTCCTCCGGGTTGCCCCACTCCTCGTACTCCGGGACGGTCAGCGGCAGCGTGGCGTCGAGCATCGTGGTCAGGTTGTCGACGAACGGCACGCCCGCGACGATCCCCCCGAAGGCGTCGGGAGCCTGGTTGGCCACCGCCCCGGCCAGCAGCCCGCCGGCGCTGGCGCCCTCGGCGATGGTCAGCTCCGGTCTGGTCCAGCCGGTCTCCGCGAGGTGCCGCGCACAGGCGACGAAGTCGCTGAAGGTGTTCTGCTTGTGCAGCGTCTTGCCGTGGTCGTACCACCGGCGGCCCATCTCGCCGCCGCCGCGGACGTGCGCGATCGCGAACGCCGCGCCCCGGTCCAGCAGGGACAGCCGCGCCACCGAGAAGTACGGGTCCATCGAGATCTCGTAGGCGCCGTACCCGTAGAGGAGCAGCGGGACCGGCTTGGTGCCGCCTCCTGAGTCCTCGCGGGCACCGCGCCGGGCGACGACCGAGATCGGGATCCGCTCGCCGTCGTCGGCGGTCGCCCAGAGCCGGTGCTCCTCGTAGTCGGCCGGGTCGTAGCCACCCAGCACGGGCGTACGCCGGAGCAGGGTCAGGTCGCGGGTGCGCACGTCGTAGTCGTAGACCGACGACGGCACGGCCATCGAGGTGTAGCCGAGCCGGACCCGGGGCTGGGTGAACGACGGGTTGCCGCCCGAGCCGACGGTGTAGACCGGCTGGTCGAACTCCACGAGGTAGTCGTCGCCGACGCCGTCGGGGCCGAGCTCGAGGATCCGCAGCTGGGTCAGCCCGTCGCTGCGCTGGTGCACCACCAGGTGCCCGGCGAAGGCGTCGACCTCCTCCAGGCGGACGGCCGGGTCGTGGGGGACGAGCGGCCGCCAGTCCTCGGGCGCGGTCGGCTCGACCGGCGCGACGCCGATCTCGAAGTCCGGCCCGGTGTTGTTGTGCAGCACCAGGAAGACGTCCTCGCCGGCGAGCACCGCGTGCTCGAGGCCGTACTCCAGGCCCGCGCGGCGCTCGCGCGAACACCCGGAACCCGTCCTCGGGCCGGTCGGCGTCGAGGAAGCGGTACTCGGTGGTGGTCTTGGAGCCGGCCGCGATCACCAGGAACCGGTCGGTGCGGCTGCGCCCGATGCCGACCCAGAACCGGCCGTCCGGCTCGTGGAAGGCCAGCTCGTCGTCGGCCTGCTTGGTGCCGAGCCGGTGCCGCCAGATCTTGTCCGGGCGCCAGGACTCGTCGACGGTCGTGTAGTAGACGTCCTGGCCGTCGCGGGTCCAGGTGACGCCGCCGAGCACGCCGGTGATCTCGTCCTCGAGCAGCTCGCCGGTGCGCAGGTCCTTGATCCGCACGGTGTAGCGCTCGTCGCCGGTGGTGTCGGTGGAGTAGGCGAGCAGGTGGGTGTCCGGGCTGACCGCCGAGCCGCCCAGCGAGAAGAACTCGTGCCCCTCGGCCAGCTCGTTCAGGTCGAGCAGCAGCTCCTCGCCGGGCAGCGCCGGCTCGTCGGCCGCGCACGCCTCGGCGGGCTGCGGGGGAGTCCAGTCGGCCTCGTCGGCGACCGGGATGCGGCAGCTGGCGCCGTACTCGCGACCCTCGAAGGTGCGCCCGTAGTACCAGAAGCCGCGGTTCCTCGTCGGGACCGACAGGTCGGTCTCGAGGGTGCGGGCCTTGATCTCGTCGAAGATCGTCTGCCGCAGGTCGGCCAGGTGCGCGGTGCGCTCCTGGGTGTAGGCGTTCTCGGCCTCGAGGTACGCCGCGACGTCGGGGTCGTCCTTGGCGCGCAGCCACTCGTACTCGTCGACCCGGGTCCGGCCGTGGTGCGTCGTGGTCTGCGGGCGCCGGTCGGCGACGGGGGGCTCCATGCCCGAGACGATATCCAGCGGCGCGATAGCGTCTCGCGCATGGCTGATCGCACGGTCGACCTGAACGCCGACCTCGGCGAGGAGGTCACCGACGACGCCGGCCTGCTCGCGGTCGTGACCAGCGCGAACCTCGCCTGCGGCTACCACGCCGGCAGCCGCGCGATCATGCGCGCGGTCTGCGCCGAGGCGGCGCAGCGCGGGGTGTCGGTGGGCGCGCAGGTGTCCTACGACGACCGGGAGAACTTCGGCCGGGTCGCCCGGGACGTGCCCTACGAGCTGCTGCGCGAGCAGGTCGTCGACCAGGTCGGCACCCTGCACCAGATCGCGGTCGCGGAGGGGATCGAGGTCCGCTACCTCAAGCCGCACGGCGCGCTCTACCACCGGGTGATGGACGACGAGGAGCAGGCGCGGGCGGTGCTCGACGGCTCCGGGTCGCTGCCGGTGCTGGGCATGCCGGGCGCGCTGGTCCTCGAGCTGGCCGCGGCGGCCGGGCGGGCGACGTACCTGGAGGGCTTCCCGGACCGGGGCTACGGCGAGGACGGGCGGCTGCTGCCGCGCGACCAGCCCGGCGCGGTGCTGTCGGACGCCGACGAGATCGCCGGCCGCGCGGTGGAGCTGGCGGCCGAGGTCGCCTCGGTGTGCATGCACGGCGACAGCCCGGGGGCGGTGGCCAACGCGGGCGCCGTGCGGTCCGCGCTGGAGGCCGCCGGCTACGAGCTGCGCGGTCTCTGACCCGCCGGAATTTCCACAGGGCCTGTGCACGACCGTGTGGAGATTCGGGCGCTTCCTGTGGACGTTTTGCCGGGTTCTGTGGAGGAGCCTGTGGGACCAGAAGAATGTCGGATTTCTTTGCGCGAAAGCCTTGCGCAGGGTGTCTCCCGGCCCGTAGAACTCTCCCTACCAACTCACCGCTTGCGGAGGGTTGGGGATCGGACAGAAGCAAGGATCCACACGGCGAGGCAACTCGCCGCGTCGGCCCGGTGACGGGGGCGGCGGGGTCGGAGCGGCTGTTCGGTGGATCGGGCGTCACACACCGGTCAAATCGAGGGGCTCCTGATGCTCATACCATCTGGAGCCCCTCACCTATTTGGGACGCCGAAGCGTCGTGGACCCATGCTGACCACCTCGTCGGTCGCGTGGCAACCCCTTCCCGTGACGTCCCGGTGAACAGTCAGACTGGTGCCGTGCACCTGCGACCCGTCGGCCACCACGCCCTGCTCGCCGAGGTCGACGACGCCGGCGGCGGCCCGGTCGCTCGCGGCCTGGGCGCGCGAGCACGACGTGGTCGCCGACGAGGTGGTGCCGGCCGCCCGGACCGTGCTGTTCGACGGCGTCGCCGACGCCGCCGCTCTCCGGGAGGCGCTCGACGGCTGGGAGCCCGGCGCGGCGAGCGGCGACCTGGGCCTGGTCGAGATCCCGGTGAGCTACGACGGCCCGGACCTCGGCTTCGTCGCCGAGCGGTGGGGGATCGACGAGAGCGAGGTCGCCGCGGCGCACGCCGAGGTCGAGTACGTCGCGGCCTTCTGCGGGTTCGCGCCCGGGTTCGCCTACCTGGCGGGGCTGCCCGACGAGCGGTCGGTGCCGCGGCTGGACTCGCCGCGGTCGAAGGTCCCGGCCGGCGCGGTCGCGCTCGCGGGCACCTGGTCGGCCGTCTACCCGACCGCGTCGCCCGGCGGCTGGCGGATCATCGGCAGCACCGACGAGGTGCTGTGGGACGCCGACCCGCGAGGACCCGGCGCTGCTGCCGCCCGGCACCCGGGTGAGGTTCGTGCCGCGATGACCACGCCTGACCGTCGTCGACGCCGGCGCGCTGACCACCGTCCAGGACCGGGGCCGGGTCGGCCTCGGGCACCTCGGCGTCCCGCGCGCCGGCGCCCTGGACGCCCCGGCCGCCGAGCTGGCCAACCGGCTGGTCGGCAACCCGGAGGACGCGGCCGTGCTGGAGGTGATGCTCGGCGGGCTCGTCGCCCGGGTCGACGGCGGCCGCTGGCTGGCCGTCACCGGCGCGCCCTGCCCGGTCACCGTCGGCGGCGAGCCCGCAGCGCACGGCCAGGCCGTGTGGGTGCCGCCGGACGCCGAGCTGCGGCTCGGTCCGCCCGCCACCGGGGTGCGGTCCTACGTCGCGGTCGCCGGCGGCATCGACGTCGAGCCGGTGCTGGGCTCCCGGTCGACCGACACCCTCGCCTGGGTCGGTCCGGACCGGGTCACCGACGGGGCCGTGCTGCCGGTCGGGAAGGCCGACGGGCGAGCCGCAGCCGCACGACACGCCGCGCCCGCGGCGGACCGGGCCGCTCCGGGTCACCCCGGGGCCGCGGGACGACTGGTTCGACGGCGACGCGCTCGCCACGCTGTGCGCCGCGCCGTACGCCGTGACCGCGGACTCGAACCGGATCGGGCTCCGGCTGGAGGGGGAGCCGCTCGCGCGTGATCGCGACGACGAGCTGCCGAGCGAGGGGATGGTGCTCGGGGCGATCCAGGTGCCGCCGAACGGGCAGCCGGTGGTGTTCCTGGCCGACCATCCGCCGACCGGCGGCTACCCGGTCGTCGGCGTCGTCCGGGCCGAGGACCTGTGGCAGTGCGCGCAGCTGCGGCCGGGGGACGAGGTGCGGTTCACGCGGGATCCGGAGGCTCCGGCGGCCGCCACGCGCTGAGCGCCGGGTCGTCCACGGCGTACGAGCGAACCGGCCCGGGCGGGGTGTCGGCGGTCTCGAACCGCACCGTCACGACCCCGCGGCCGGACCCCCAGACCCAGCCGCGGCCCATCTCGGTGTGCTCGACGTCCATGCCCGGCGCCCAGGTCTGCCGGTGCCGGGCCGGCATCAGGGCCTCGTCGACCGTGACCTCCTCGGCCTCCGGCTCCTCGTCGTCGCCGAACAGGTCCTCCTGGATCCAGTCGGCCAGCCCGGACACCCCGACCCCGAGCAGGCGGACGCCGCCCGAGGTGTCGAGGTCGACGAGCAGCGACCGGGCCAGCCGGGCGATGGTCGGGCCGTGGTCGGTGGGGGAGGGCAGGGTGGTGGACCGGTTGAGCGTCGTGAAGTCGTGCAGCCGCACCTTGATCGTGACCGTGCGCCCCGACAGCCCGCTCTTGCGCAGCCGCTCGGCGACGTTGCCGGCCTGGCGGGTGAGCAGGCCCTCCATCAGCTTCCGGTCGGTCAGGTCGGTGTCGTAGGTGCCCTCGACGCTCACCGACTTGGTCTCCCGCTCGGAGACCACCGGCCGGTCGTCGTCGGCGCGGGCGAGGGCGTACAGCCCGGCGCCGTGGGCCTTCCCGAGCAGCCGGACCAGCTCGTCGAGGCTGACCCGCTCGAGGTCGGCCACGGTCTGGATGCCGGCCCGCCGCAGCCGCTCGGCGGTGGCCGGCCCGACGCCGGGGATCACCGTCACGTGCATCGGGCGGAGCAGGTCCTGCTCGGTGCCGGGCGCGACCACGACCAGGCCGTCGGGCTTGTCGAGGTCGCTGGCGACCTTGGCGATGAACTTCGAGGTGCCGATCCCGACCGAGGCCGTCAGGCCGCCGGTGACCTCGGTGACGCGGGCCCGGAGCTCGTTGGCGAACGCGCTGACGGTCTCCACGTCGTGGTCGGGCAGGTCGGCCCGCTCCAGGTCGACGAACGCCTCGTCCAGCGACAGCGGCTCGACCAGCGGCGAGACCGAGCGGAGCAGGGTCATCACCGCCTCGCTGCTCGACCGGTAGGCGTGGAACCGGCCGGACAGGAACGCCGCGTGCGGGCACCGGGACCGCGCCTCCCGGGTCGACATGGCCGAGCGGACGCCGTACTTGCGGGCCTCGTAGGACGCCGTGGACACCACGCCGCGCCCGCCCACGCCGCCGACGACCACCGGCTTGCCGCGCAGCGACGGCTTGTCCCGCTGCTCGACCGCGGCGAAGAAGGCGTCCAGGTCGAGGTGGAGCACCGACGCGACCGGACGCATGCGCGCAACGTACCTGCTCGCCACCGACGCGGCGGCCCACCTTCCGTCCACAGGCGCGCCGCGCGCGGCGTTCTCCACAGGCCGCCTCCGGGCCTGGTGTCGACAGGGGGTGCCCACGGGGAGGTTCGCCGCATGACCACTCTCACCGCCCGCAGTCCCGAGGACCTCCTCGCCGTCGTCCCGGTCGTGCTCGGCTTCGTGCCGTCCGACTCGGTCGTGATGCTCACCTTCGGTGCCCGGAGCACCTTCCACGCCCGGGTCGACCTGCCACGCGGACGGGACGACCCGGCCGAGGTGGTCGAGTCGCTGCGCGACCCGGCCGTGCGGCACGAGGTGGAGCGGGTGGTGTTCGTCCTCTACTCCGACGACGCGGTCCCGGCCGAGCGGGTGGCCCGGCGGCTGGTCCGTGGGTTCCGCGAGGCGGGGATCGACGTGGTCGACGTGCTCCGCGCGGACGGCCGGCGCTGGTTCCCGCTGCTGCGGTCGCGGCGCTCGACGCCCGTCACCGGGGTCCCGTACGACGTCAGCACGCACCCGTTCGCCGCGCAGGCCGTGGTCGAGGGCCAGGTGATGCACGGCTCGCGCGACGACCTGGCGCGGACCCTCGAGCCCGACCCGGCGCGGGTCGCCCGCGTGGCCGCGGCGATGTCGGGCGCCGTCGCCGGCGACCCGGCCTGGGTGGGCGCCACGGTCCAGCGGCACGTCCGCGACCGCACCTCGCCCGACGACGACGATGCGGCCCGGCTGCTGCTGGCCGTCGGCTCCGACCTCGACGCCCGCGACGCCGCCTGGGTCCGGCTGCACCGGCCCGACGCCCGGCAACACGTCGAGCTCTGGACCGACCTGGTCCGACGCGCGCCCGCCGATCTCTCGGCCTCGGCCGCCGCCGTGCTGGGCATGGCCGCCTGGGTCGCCGGGCACGGCGCCCTCGCCTGGTGCGCGGTCGAGCGCGCCGAGGCCGCTGCGCCCGGCCACACCCTCGCCCGCCTGGTGGGCGATCTCCTCGCCGCCGCCGTGCCGCCCTCGGCGTGGGAGGAGGTGTCCCGGATGCGCGACCCGGCCTGACCCCTCGCCAACCCTGCGTTCCGTGCCTACTGTTCGTGCATGGGCGAAGAGGTCGAAGCACAAGAGTTCTCCCGAGCCGACCGCACCCGGCATCGAGAGAAGGTGCGGCGCTGCCTCGACGTGTTCGCCCGGATGCTGCGCGAGGCCCGGTTCGACACCGACGACCCGATGACCGGCCTCGAGGTCGAGCTCAACCTCATCGACGACAACGGTGACCCGGCCCTGAAGAACGCCGAGGCCCTCGAGAAGATCGCCGACCCGGGCTTCGTGACCGAGCTCGGCCAGTTCAACATCGAGATCAACGTGCCGCCGGCCAAGCTCCGCGAGGGCGGGCTGACGACCTTCGAGAACACCCTGCGCACCAGCCTCAACGACGCCGAGAGCAAGTCGAGCGAGGTCGGCGCCCACATGGTGATGATCGGCATCCTGCCGACCCTCGCCGAGGGCCACCTCGGGCTCGACACGCTCAGCGCCAACCCGCGCTACCGGCTGCTCAGCGAGCAGATCATGTCGGCCCGCGGCGAGGACATCTCCATCGCCATCGCGGGCGCGGAGCGGCTGGTGACGACCGCCGACTCGATCGTCCCCGAGGCGGCGTGCACGAGCACCCAGTTCCACGTGCAGACCTCGCCCGACCAGTTCGCGGCGTACTGGAACGCCTCGCAGGCGATCGCGGCGATCCAGCTCGCCGTCGGCGCCAACTCGCCGTACCTCCTCGGCAAGGAGCTGTGGCGGGAGACCCGGATCCCGCTGTTCGAGCAGGCCACCGACACCCGCAGCGAGGAGCTGAAGGCGCAGGGCGTCCGGCCGCGGGTCTGGTTCGGCGAGCGCTGGATCACCTCGGTCTTCGACCTGTTCGAGGAGAACGTCCGCTACTTCCCGGCGCTGCTGCCGATCACCGACGAGGAGGACCCGCTCGAGGTCCTCGAGGAGGGCGGCACCCCGGCGCTGTCCGAGCTGCGGCTGCACAACGGCACCATCTACCGCTGGAACCGCCCGGTCTACGACATCTCCGCAGGCGTGCCGCACCTGCGGGTCGAGAACCGCACGCTGGGGGCCGGCCCGACCGTCGTGGACCTGATCGCCAACGCGGCCTTCTACTTCGGCCTGGTCCGCACGCTCGCGGAGAGCGAGCGGCCGCTGTGGTCGCAGATGTCGTTCAGCGCGGCCGAGGAGAACTTCCACGTCGCGGCCGAGCACGGGATCGACGCCCAGATCTACTGGCCGGGTGTCGGGCAGGTCCGGGTCACCGAGCTGGTGCTGCGCCGGCTGCTGCCGATGGCGCACGAGGGCCTCGAGTCCTGGGGCGCCTCGGCGGAGGAGCGCGACCGCCTGCTCGGGATCATCGAGCAGCGCTGCCTGACCGGAAGCAACGGCGCCGAGTGGTTCGCCGGACGGATGCACCAGCGCTGCGGACCTCGACCGGTACGACGCGCTCCGCACCACGCTGATGGAGTACCGGCAGAACATGCACAGCAACGAGCCCGTGCACACCTGGGAGTAGCCCTCCGGGGCGGCCCTCAGCGGTGGCGCAGCCGCTTCCACACCCGGCGTACGTCGCTGCG
Organism: uncultured Actinomycetota bacterium; assembly: GCA_963803235.1. Lineage (GTDB taxonomy): Bacteria > Actinomycetota > Actinomycetes > Propionibacteriales > Nocardioidaceae > Nocardioides. The sequence continues at coordinate 328,728 of CAWDLL010000002.1, read as the reverse complement.
CGGGTCCCACCAGCCCTGGCGGGTGACGACGGCCAGCGTCAGCGGCACGCCCGCCTCGGCGTACGCCGTCCCGGCGGCGGCCAGCCACGTCGGCGTCGAGCGTCGTGCAGGACGAGCTCGCCGGGCCGGGTCAGCCACACCAGCGGCGGCTCGGCGGTGCCCGGGCCGCCGACCCTGCGGAGCAGGGCGGCCACGACGTCGGCGCGCAGGGCGTGGTCGGCCGGCTCGTCGGCGCGGACGCCCCAGGCGACCTCGCGGACCCCCGGGTCGCCGAGATGGACGACCGGCGCGAAGATCCGGCGCCGCTCGGTGGTGCGCAGGCCGAGCACCGCGCGGCGCAGCGCGTGACGCCGTGTGCGGCGGCACCGGATCGGCCAGGGCGGTCACGCCGACAGCCTGCCCGTTCCGGCGAGACGGCGTACGGCTCCTCCACAGGATGCCTCCGGGGTCCGATATTGGGTACGGTGCCGAGGAGGACCGACCGGTCCGTGAGTCGATGAGTCGAGGAGGGGTCAATGGGGACCGTCGTGGTGGGTTATGTGCCGAAGCCCGAGGGCGAGGCGGCACTCGACCGTGCGATCGACGAGGCGAAGCTCCGCGGCGCCAAGGTCGTGGTCGTGAACTCGCACCGTGGCGGCCAGGAGTTCGACGCACCGGCCGCCCGCAAGGCCGAGGACCAGATGGACGCCGTCAAGTCGCGCCTCGACGAGTCCGGGGTGGAGTACGACCTCCGCCAGCTGGTCCGTGGCTTCGAGCCCGCCGAGGACCTGATCAACATCGCCGACTCCAGCGACGCCGAGCTGATCGTGATCGGCCTGCGCCGCCGCTCACCGGTCGGGAAGCTGATCCTGGGCAGCAACGCCCAGCGGATCCTGCTCGACGCCAAGTGCCCCGTCCTGGCGGTCAAGGCGGACGCCTGAGCGGCTGACGTTGCGCGGCTGCGCAAGGATGGCGTCATGACGATCCACATCACCGGCGACGCGGCCGCCGACCAGGTGCTGACCGACGACCCGTTCGCCCTGCTCGTCGGGATGATGCTCGACCAGCAGTACCCCATGGAGCACGCGTTCCGCGGGCCGGCGAAGGTGCTGGACCGGTTCGGGACGCTCGACCCGGCGGCGATCGCGGCGGCCGACCCGGAGCAGTTCGCAGCGCTGTGCTCGACGCCCCCGGCGGTGCACCGGTTCCCCGGGTCGATGGCGGCTCGGCTGCAGACGCTCGCCGCGCTGGTCGTCGAGAAGTACGACGGCGACGCGGCCCGGCTGTGGACCGACGTGGACTCCGGCAAGGAGCTGCTGCGCCGGGTGATGGAGCTGCCCGGCTTCGGCAAGCAGAAGGCCCAGATCTTCGTGGCCCTGCTCGCCAAGCAGCTCGGCGTCCGCCCCGAGGGCTGGGAGGCGGCGGTCGGCGCCTACGCCGAGGACGGCTACCGGTCCGTGGCCGACGTGGTCGACGCGGCGTCCCTGCAGAAGGTGCGCGACCACAAGAAGGAGATGAAGGCCGCGGCCAAGGCGCAGGCCACCACCTGACCTGGCACGTCCATACGTGTCCGACGCGCCCCTCACCCCTACAGGTGACCCCAGGCGAGCCTGGCCCTGGCGCGTACCCAGCATGGGTGATCTGACGCTCGAGCCCCGCTCTGGCGCAGATCGCGACCTAGCCTCGTCGTGTTGCCTCAGGTGCCCCCCCGGCAGGCAACAGAACGGTCCCCGCCAGCTGACGGCGAAACATCCGGCGGGCGCCGCTCGGGAAACTTCATCCGAGATGTCGGCGGTCGCACCCCCGGGTGCGCACGCCAGGCAGAAGAGCGAACCGGGGGTTTGCTGGTGAACACGGCACTGGACTGGCAGCACGCAACGGAGTTTCCCGACCAGGCATCGAGCGTGTCGGAGGCCCGGAGGTTCGTCCAGGTCCACCTGAACGACCACGACCTGGGGCCACTGGTCGACGATCTCCAGCTGGTCGTCAGTGAGCTGGCGACGAACGCATTGATGCATGGACACACCGGATTCATGGTCATCATCCTGGGCATCGGCGAATCGGTGCGTCTGGAGGTGCGCGACGGATCGCAGTCGATGCCGGTCCGCGTTGCCGCGCGCACCCTGGACGTCGGCGGCCGCGGGGTCGCGATCGTGGACAGCCTGAGCCGCGACTGGGGCGTTCTCACCCACACGTGCGGCGGCAAGTCGGTCTGGGCGGAGTTCGACCAGGCGGGCTGACCAGCCTGCTCGGATCGCGCGCCCGGGTTTCCGCGCGCCCGCCTGTTGGTCCGCATGCGTATGCGGCGACGGGGCACGGAAGAGCCATGGAGGAACATCGCGAACACCCCACTGCCGACAAGCCCCTGAACGGCCCGCGTCGCCCGACGGTCACACCGGTGCTGGCGGTGGTGGGTCTGGTGGTCGTCGTGGCGGTCGTCGTCATGGTGCTGACGTGGCTCCGGTACAACACATGACCGGGGTGAGTTCGGGAACTGCCTTGCCTGCGTGGCACAATGGGCAACCGCGGCTCTTGACAGTACCGGGCCTTGCCGCGCCCCGAAGCTCCTGACGAGAGGTGTTCGTGTCCTCGAACGCGCGCAGATCTGTTCCTGCCGAAGTGTTGACGCACCCTGCTGTCGTCGCCCTGATCGATGAGGGGACCCCGACCGGCTCCGTCACGCCGGAAGCGGTGCGACAGGCCAGCGAGGACGCCTCGATCGAGCCCAAGCACCTCAAGGGCCTCCTGGCACACCTGAGCGGCCTCGGCATCTCGGTCAGCCTGCCGCCCGCCTCCGGGCGTGCCGTCGCGGCCCGGTCGGCCCGCAAGACCACGACCGCCACCGCCACCGCGACCAAGAAGGCTCCGGCCAAGAAGGCAGCGCCGGCGGCCAAGGAAGCGCCCGCCGCCAAGAAGGCCGCGCCCGCGAAGAAGGCCGCCGCCAAGGCTCCGGCCAAGAAGGCGGCCGCGAAGAAGGCCGACGGTGCCGCCGAGGCCGAGCCGGCCGTGATCGGCCCGGACGGCAAGAAGGTCCTCCCGGACCTGCCCGACGAGCAGTTCGAGAAGGACGTCAAGACCGATCCGACGATCGAGGAGGACGAGAAGTCCGCCACCTTCGTCGTCTCCGCCGCCGACGACACCGACGAGCCCGAGCAGCAGGTCATGGTCGCCGGCGCGACCGCCGACCCGGTCAAGGACTACCTCAAGCAGATCGGCAAGGTGCCGCTGCTGAACGCCGAGATGGAGGTCGAGCTCGCCAAGCGGATCGAGGCCGGCCTCTTCTCCGAGGAGAAGCTCAACAAGGGCGGCAAGATCTCCCCGAAGGTCCTCGAGGAGCTCGAGTGGATCGCCGAGGACGGCCGCCGCGCGAAGAACCACCTGCTCGAGGCGAACCTCCGCCTCGTCGTCTCGCTGGCCAAGCGCTACACCGGCCGCGGCATGCTGTTCCTCGACCTGATCCAGGAGGGCAACCTCGGTCTGATCCGCGCGGTCGAGAAGTTCGACTACACCAAGGGCTACAAGTTCTCGACGTACGCCACCTGGTGGATCCGGCAGGCCATCACCCGCGCCATGGCCGACCAGGCCCGCACCATCCGGATCCCGGTGCACATGGTCGAGGTCATCAACAAGCTCGCCCGCGTCCAGCGGCAGATGCTCCAGGACCTCGGCCGCGAGCCGACCCCGGAGGAGCTCGCCAAGGAGCTCGACATGACCCCGGAGAAGGTCATCGAGGTCCAGAAGTACGGCCGCGAGCCGATCTCCCTGCACACCCCGCTCGGCGAGGACGGCGACTCCGAGTTCGGTGACCTGATCGAGGACTCCGAGGCGATCGTCCCGGCCGACGCCGTGTCGTTCACGCTGCTCCAGGAGCAGCTGCACGCCGTCCTCGACACGCTCTCCGAGCGCGAGGCGGGCGTCGTGAGCATGCGGTTCGGCCTCACCGACGGCCAGCCGAAGACGCTCGACGAGATCGGCAAGGTCTACGGCGTGACCCGCGAGCGGATCCGCCAGATCGAGTCCAAGACCATGTCGAAGCTGCGGCACCCCAGCCGCTCGCAGGTCCTCCGCGACTACCTGGACTGAGTTCCTCAACAGCAAATCACACCGCCCCCGATCGCATGTGCGACCGGGGGCGGTGCTGTCGTGAAGGAGAGGCCGGCGACGTCCTGAACTGCAGCCCAAGGCCCCCCGTGGTCTGCAGACGCCACCCCATATGGCGTTCTTGTCGCCGGCCTCTCCAGCCTGTGGTGGCGCCCGTCACCCACGGGGAAGGGAGACGGGCACCCAGTCAACCACTACGCCCGCGCAAGGCTTTCGTGGCCGACCATGAGACATGCTGAGCCGACACCGTAGCGCGGCGGCACACCCCAGAGGGTGATCGGACTCCGACCGGGCCGGCACGGTCGGCGATACAGGAAGGTTGGACGCGTGGACAGACCGACGAAGTGGACCAGCGATCCGACCGGCCTCGTCCCACCTGAGCCTGGTCGACTGGCGCACCCGCGTCGCCGACCTGTACGCCGCGGTGCGCGCCGAGCCCGACCCCGCAGAGGGGCACCGCGTCTGGCGCGAGGGCCGGGCCGAGCTGTTCGCGAGCCATCCGCAGAGCCCCACCGCGGCCGTGCCCGAGCTGCGGGAGTCGGGCGTGACGTACTGGCCCTACGACCCCGCCCTGCGCTTCGTGCTGCCGGTCCTCGAGGCCGAGCCCGACGAGCGCGACGTGGACGGCGGTGACGACGGGTCGGTGACCATGCGGCGCGTGGGCCGGGTCGAGCTGCCCGCCCCCGTCGGCGGCTCGCTCGACGTCTGGTGGCTGCACCAGTACGCCGGCGGGCTGTTCGTGCCGCTCCGGGACGGCACGGCCGGGTCCGGCAGCTACGGCGCCGGTCGCTACCTCCTCGACACCGCCAAGGGCGCCTGGCTCGGCGGCGACGAGGACGGGCTGGTCCTCGACCTCAACTTCGCCTACCACCCGTCCTGCCGCTACGACGACCGCTGGCGCTGCCCGCTCGCCCCGCTCGGCAACACGATCGAGGCGCGGGTGGAGGCGGGCGAGCGGATGTAGTTGGCTTCCGGGCGTCGCAGCCACGCAGGATCGAGGCGTGAGCCGGTGCGCCGTCGTGCTGCTGGCCGCGGCCCTGGCCGCGGCCGGGTGCACGTCCGAGGACTCCGGCGACCCGCCGTCGCGGCGAGGTCTCGACAGCTCGACCGGCGTGGGTCACCGTCCGCGAGCCCGTCACCGTCGGGTTCGCCCACCATGAAGCTCACCGTCCGACGGGTCCTGGACGTCCGGCCGGACGACCTCCGGGTGCGCACCGCCGTCGACGCCGTCCAGCCACCTGGCCGGCACCATCGGCCCGCGGCACGCCACCAGCCCGGAGTTCCGCGAGGCCGCGGACTGGGTGGCGGGGGAGCTCCGGCAGCTACGACCTGCGGGTGCACCGCCAGACGTTCCCGGTCCCCGGCGGCGACTCCTGGGGCGTGCCGGTCGGACCGGGCCGGTCCGCCAACGTCATCGCCGCGACGTTCGACTACGAGCCCACGAAGCCGCACGTCGTCGTCGGCGCCCACCTCGACACCGTGCCGCAGGCACCGGGCGCCGAGGACAACGCGTCCGGCGTCGGCACCCTGCTCGCGGTCGCGCAGGCGCTGCAGCACCGGCGGGCCGGGCTGCCGGTGCTGCTGATCGCGTTCGGGGCCGAGGAGCCGCGCGGCCCGAGCGACGACGACCACCACTACGGATCCCGGGCGTACGTCGCGTCCCTGACGCCCGCGGAACGCCGGGCGGTGCGCGGCATGCTCTCCCTCGACCGGGTCGGGGTCGGCTCGGTCGTCCCCGTCGGTGCGGCCGAGGGCCAGCCGGTCGCCCTGGTCCGTGCCGCCGACCGCGCCGGCGTGCCGGTGGCGCCGGAGACCGGCCAGCGGTCCAGCGACCACTGGTCGTTCGTGCGGGCCGGCCTCCCGGGGCTGCGCGTCGGCAGCACGCCGTACGCCGGCTACCACAGCGCCGCCGACGTCCCGTCCGTCGTCGACCCCGCCCAGCTCGAGCGCACCGGCCGGCTGGTGCTGTCCTGGCTCAGCGGCTGAACGGCCCGCTGCCGTTGTCCCAGACGTCGTCGAGCACACCGTCGGCCGCGGCGCCGCGGAGCAGGTGCGGGGCGAAGCTCGGGTCCAGCCGGTACGGCGCCAGCGCCACCCCCGTCAGCCGCGAGCCCCAGAACGTCGCCGTGAGCGTGACCCCCTCCATCGTCTGCTCCATGGTGTCCATGTCGAAGACCAGGTTGCCGAGCGAGTGCGCGATCACAGCCGGGCCGGCCCGCTCGAGGCCCTGCACCCAGTGCGGGTGCCCGCCCGCGACCAGGTCCGCGCCGGCCGCGGCCAGCCGGCGGGCGACCTGCGACTGCGCCGGGTCGGACACGTGGGTGTAGTTGCCGCCCCAGTGCGGCACCACGACGACGACGTCGACGCGACGGTCCAGGCGGCGGACCACGCCCGCCACGTGCGCGAGGTCGGCAGAGTTGAGTGGACCGGTTCGGGGAGGCATCCGGATCGACAGCGCTCCGGGCGTGCCGGGGGCAGCCTGAGGGGTCTCGCCGATCGCGTTGAAGCCGACGAAGCCGAACCGCACGCCGCCGCGCTCCAGCACCACCGGCCGGCTCGCGGCGGCCAGGTCGGCGCCGGCCCCGAAGGCGTCCAGCCGGCTCTGCCGCAGCGTCCTGACGGTCGCGAGCAGCGCGCCCTCCTCGTAGTCGCCGGTGTGGTTGTTCGCCAGCGAGACGGCGTCCACGCCCAGCCGGGCCAGGCCGTCCGCGACCCGGGGGTCGGCGTGGAACGAGTCGTCGCCCGGCTGCTGGGGGACACCGTCGTCGGAGAGCGTGCTCTCCAGGTTGCCGACGGTGATGTCGGCCGCGGCGAGATGTGGAGCGAGCGGGCGCAGCGGGGCCACCGGGTCGTCGGGCGGGCTGACCGCCGCCACCCCGCGGCCGAGCATGATGTCGCCGACCACCGTGAGCGTGACCACGGGACCGGAGCCGGCCGGGGGATGCCGGAGGGGATCGACTCCGTCGACCACCACGGCCCGGACCCACGGGGTCAGGCGACGCGCAGGGAGCACAGCGACGGCGCCGGGGTCACGCATCACCCCGCGCGCGCTGCGCACCACCCGGAGCGGGTCGCTCGACCCGTCGAGCGGCCGCCACGTGGCGACCCGCCCCGCGTCGATCCGCCGGACGAGAGCCGACGAGGCCTCGAGCCGGCCACGGGTGTGGTGCGCCACCAGCACCTCGGGCTCCTCGGGCGCAGGCGGCGACGGCTGGGTCTGCGCGGGAGTCGGTGTCGGGACCGGTCTCTCCGCCTCGGGCTCCTGCTCGGCGCTGCATCCGGCGAGGGTCGCGAGCAGCACGCCGGCGACCACGCGGCGTACCAGCGCGGGCATGTCGGAAACCGTACGCCGCGCAGGGTCAACCACCCGGAAGTGTCATGTGGAGGCAACTGGTTTCATGGAGATTGCGTCTACCGAGTGAGAACCGACCGACTCGAGGAGAAGACCGTGACGATCGCATCCCGGACCACCCGCCTGCTCGCCGCCGCCGGAGGGGTCGCCCTGGCCGTCGGGCTGGCCGCTCCAGCGATGGCCGAGACGACCAGCTTCAACGACGGCGCGGACGCCACCGGCTCCCTCAACGACATCCTCAAGGTGAGCGTGGACCACGGGGCCGACGACGCGACCGTCCGGATCAGCTTCGCCGACCTGCGCAAGCGCTCGCAGGGCGGGCCGGCCAGCATCGCGATCTTCCTGGACACCAAGCCGGACCGGAAGGGGCCGGAGTTCCGGCTCGGCAGCGGCCTGCAGAACGGCACCGACTACCAGCTCGTGCGGATGCGGAACTGGGCGCCGGTCGGCGACCCGAAGAGCTGCGAGCACAACGTGGACCTCAAGTTCGCCAAGGACCGGCTCGTCTTCACCGCCGCCCGCAGCTGCATCGGCACCCCGGACACGCTGCGGGTCGGGGCGAAGATGACCGACCAGTTCGACTCCTCGCACCCGATCCACGACTGGATGAAGGGGCCGCGTCGCTGGACCGACACGGTCGCCAGCGACTGACCCTCGAGCGCGGGGTCAGCCGGCCGCCACCAGGGTGACCGCGGCGGCGCAGAACAGCAGTCCGATGGCCTGGTGTCGGTGCACGTGCTCCCCGAGCACCGTCGCGGCGAGAATCACCGTGAACGCGGGGTAGAGCGACGCGAGCACGGCGGTCACGGTGAGGAAGCCGCTCTGGGTGGCGAGCAGGAACGCCCCGGTCGCCAGACCGCCCATCAGCCCGCTCACGACGCCGAGCAGGGTGGCCGGGTGCCGCGGCACCCACGGAGCGCCCATCAGCGTGGCGAGCACGGCGATGGCCACGACCGCGACCAGCTGGTTGAGCGCGAGGGGCCAGAAGCCGGCCTCCTCCGGAATCTGCCCGAGCGATGCGAAGAGCACGCCGAACCCGAGCCCGGCGAGGACGCCGTCGACCACTCCCGACGACGTGGGCCGGTCGCCGCCCACGTCCTCGACGACGGGTTCTCGGGACACCAGCCAGATACCGGGCAGTGCGACCACGATCCCGACCCAGACCAGGGCGGACGGGCGCTCCCCGGTGGCGACACCGACCACGACCGGGACCAGCGTCGCGCCGACGCCCGAGATCGGCGCCACCACGCCCATCCGCCCCGAGGACAGCCCGCGGTAGAGGAACGACGTACCGAAGCCGTTGCCGACGCCCGCCGCCACGCTCCACCACAGGGCGGCCGCGTCGGGCGACCCCTCGGTGAAGGCGCTCAGGACGGCCACGGACAGCGCGCCGGCGGCCAGGGAGGCGAAGGCCACCGACCAGGCGCCGGCCCGCTTGGAGCCGATGCCCCCGATGAAGTCGCCGACGCCGTAGGACACCGCCGAGAGCAGCGACAGCAGGATCGCGGTCATGTGACGGTCAGGCCCACGACCCAGGTGGCGGTGGCGAGCAGGGCGGCCACGAGCTCGATGACGATGCTCAGCCCCACCGCGCGCAGCGCGGCCTTGGTCGACGGCCAGGCCTGATCGGCGCCCAGCCGGGACCGTTCGGCCAGGTAGATGCCGAGCACGAAGCCGACGAACAGTCCGACCACCGGGACCACGAAGAAGCCGGCCACGCCCACGGCCACGCCCGTCCACTGGGTGGACGCGGGGATCCCGGCCTCCTTGAGCCTCTTGCCGGGGACGGCGTACTTCACGACCGTGCCGAGCACCAGGATGCCGGCCGCCACGCCGAACACCGCCCAGGCCGTCGCGCCGCCGGTGACGATGGCCCAGACCAGTACGGCGGAGAAGATCAGGATCCCGCCGGGCAGGATCGGGACGATGATCCCCAGCAGGCCGACGAGGATCGCCAGACCGACGACGGCTTCGGTGAGGGTCACGGTGGAAACCCTCCCACAGGCGTAAATGAGTACGGCCCCGGACCGTGAACGGTCCGGGGCCGACTACGTCGGGGTCTGTGGTGTCAGATCTCCGTCTCCGGCGCGGAGGCGGGGGTGCTGGCGAGCTTGTGGGTCTCGTCCACGAGGTTCGCGGCGATCTCACGGAGCTTGTCCCCGTGTTCACGCGCGTGGTGGGCGCAGAAGAGAAGCTCGCCGCCAGAGTTCAGCTCCACGCGAAGGTAGGCCTGGGCTCCGCAGCGGTCGCAGCGGTCCGCAGCGCTCAACGCGGGAGCAGCAGGGGCAACAGCAGTGGTCACTTGGGCCTCAATTCTCTTCATCGGTGTCTCTGTCTCAACGTAACGGGAGGGTTCAAAGATTCCCGTCGGCGTGTGGAGCCGGACACGTCATCCAATCACTGGTCTCTCTACCCTCTTGCGAGTGGTTCCATTCGTGAACTCACTCACTTTGGGGATACGAGTCGACCTGGTGACAGTGTGACGCTCGTGAGGCACTCCCCGTTGCCGAATCCACCAAGCTCGAGCCCGATCGTTTCCACATCGAGATGTATCCCCACTTACCTGTCTGTTCGACCAACGTAGACCCGACCTGAGACGAAGCACGGCACGCGTGCCTCCGTCGGGCTTCGGCGTGTCGCAGGTAGATTCGGAGCAGCACGACGAACCGGATTGGATGAGCGACCCGTTCGACCCCAGTTCGACCGCCGACCAGCCAGGAGCAGCACGATCGACAACACGTACAACGCGGCCCATCTCCTCGTCCTCGAGGGGCTGGAGGCGGTCCGCAAGCGTCCCGGGATGTACATCGGCTCCACGGCCACGCCCGGCCTCATGCACTGCCTGTGGGAGATCATCGACAACGGCGTGGACGAGGCGCTGGCCGGCTCCGCGCACCGGGTGGAGGTCACCCTGCACCCCGACGACTCGGTCGAGGTGCACGACGACGGCCGCGGCATCCCCACCGACAAGGAGCCCAAGACCGGACTCCCGGGCGTCGAGGTCGTGGCCACCAAGCTGCACGCCGGCGGCAAGTTCGGCGGCGGCTCGTACGTCGCCACCGGTGGCCTGCACGGCGTGGGTCTCTCCGTCGTCAATGCGCTGTCCGCGCGGATGGACATCGACGTCGACCGGACCCCCAGCCAGCAGGGCATCAGCTTCCGGCACGGCATGCCGGGCGTCTTCGACGGCGAGGGACCGAAGGCGGGGTTCACGCCGAAGTCCGGGATGACCCGCAAGGGCAAGCGGGTCGCCAAGGGCAAGACCGGGACCCGGATCCGGTTCTGGCCGGACCGCCAGATCTTCACCAAGGACGCGAGCTTCGAGTTCGAGGGCCTGCTCGGCCGGGCCCGGCAGACCTCGTTCATCGTCCCTGGCCTCGAGCTGGTGATCCGCGACCTGCGCGGCGACACCCCGGTGGAGGAGAAGTTCCGGCACGACGGCGGGATCGCGGAGTTCGCGGAGTTCCTGGCCCACGACGAGCCGGTCACCGACATCCTCCGGCTGCAGGGTGCCGACACCTTCACCGAGACCGTGCCGCTGCTCGACGACAAGGGGCACATGACCCCGCAGGAGGTCGAGCGCGAGCTCACCGTCGACATCGCGGCCCGCTGGGGCACCGGCTACGACACCGAGACCCGCTCCTTCGTCAACGTGATCGCCACGCCCAAGGGCGGCACCCACGTCAGCGGCTTCGAGCAGGCGCTGACGAAGACGTTCAACGACGTGATGCGGTCCTCGAAGGCGCTCAAGGTCAACGACGCCGACGTGATCAAGGACGACGTGCTCGAAGGGATGACCGCGGTCGTCACGGTCCGGCTCGCCGAGCCGCAGTTCGAGGGCCAGACGAAGGAGATCCTCGGCACCCCCGCCGCGCGCACCGTCGTACGCAAGGTGGTGTCGGCGGAGCTGAAGAAGTTCCTGACCTCGAACAAGCGGGCAGAGAAGGCCCAGGCCAAGCTGGTCATGGAGAAGGTCGTCGGCGCGTCCAAGACCCGGATCGCGGCCCGCCAGCACAAGGAGACCCAGCGCCGGAAGAACGCCCTGGAGTCCTCGGCGCTGCCGTCGAAGCTGGCCGACTGCCGCAGCGCCGACAACGAGCGCAGCGAGCTGTTCATCGTCGAGGGCGACTCGGCGCTCGGCACCGCCCGGATGGCCCGGAACTCCGAGTTCCAGGCGCTGCTCCCGATCCGAGGCAAGATCCTCAACGTCCAGAAGGCCTCGGTCGGCGACATGCTGAAGAACACCGAGTGCGCCTCGATCATCCAGGTCGTCGGCGCCGGCTCGGGCCGCACCTTCGACCTCGAGGCCCGCCGCTACGGCCGGATCATCTTCATGGCCGACGCCGACTCCGACGGCGCGCACATCCGGTGCCTGCTGGCGACCCTGTTCTTCAAGTACATGCCCGACCTGATCCGCGACAAGCGGGTCTACACCGCGGTGCCGCCGCTGCACCGGATCGAGGTGTCCAACCCGAAGAAGGGGATGGACAAGTACATCTACACCTACTCCGACGCCGACCTCACCCGGAAGCTGGCCGAGCTGACGAAGAAGGGCGTGCGCTGGAAGGACCCGGTCCAGCGCTACAAGGGCCTCGGCGAGATGGATGCCGACCAGCTGGCCGAGACGACGATGGATCCGCGGTACCGCACGCTGCGCCGGATCACCATCGACGACGCCGACGAGGCGACCAAGGTCTTCGAGCTGTTGATGGGCTCCGACGTCGCGCCGCGCAAGGAGTTCATCGTGCAGGGCGCCTACGAGGTGGACGTCGAGGCGCTGGATGCCTGACCCCGAGCCGAGCCGGAGCCGCGAGAACCTCCAGCTCGTCGGCACCCTGCTCGGCGTGTCCGGCGTGCTGACCCTCGCCGGTGGCGGCCTGGCCTACCTCACCGGCGAGAACATGGGGGAGATGCGGACGCACTTCGACGCGGCCATGGTGCTCGCCGTGCTGGGTGTGGTCCTCCTGGTCGCGGCGGTCGTGGTGTTCCTGGAGTACAGGGAGCGGTTCAAGGCTGCCGTGGACGACGAGAAGCCGGGCCGCTGGTACCCGCCCGACCGCAGCGACTGAGCTCGGCCCGCTCAGTTGCGCAGCATCTTCACCCCGGCCCAGACGACCAGGAGGAAGAGAGCCGCGAAGATGGCGAGCTTGATCAACATGCCGTGAGTCTGACAGACGCGTCAGCTGCTGCGCTGCCGCCGGAGGGCCGCCCAGACGGCCAGGCCGACCACAAGCTAGCGTGTCCGCATGGTGGGGGAGCGACGCCTGGTGACCGGGGAGCGGGTCGCGCTCGCGCTCGGCGTCCTGGTCTTCGTCGGCTTCTCGCTGGGCGCCTACCTGCTGTTGCTGCGCGGCGACGACTCGCCGCCGGCGGGCAGGTCGAGTGGGAGCCTCCGAGGACACGGGGGCCTCGTCGTCACGTACTGGCCGGCGTGCGAGGACGGGCGCAGGCGGTGGTCGAGGAGTCCGAGCAGCATCGAGTGACGGTCTGGGTCGACGCTGAGTACGCCCTGCCACGCGTCCCGGTCGCGCACGAGGTGCGGGTGACGCTCGAGCCCAGCGGGTGATCGCCGTGTGGACGGAGCCTGCATCGACGCGAGCCGACGACCGGCCTGCGTCGCGAGGAGCGGTCGCGGTCAGACCCTAGAACTTCCGGTCGATGAGGCCGGTGTCGACGTCGTAGACGAACCCGCCGACGGCCACCGAGTCGGGGATGAGCGGGTGGGCGAGCACCTTCTTCACGTCCTCCTCCAAGCTGGTGAGCTGGTCGGGGATGACGTGGAACGGCTGCCAGGAAGCGTCCTGGCCGGCCGAGGCGCCGATCTTCTCGCGCAGCTCGGCCTCGCTGTTGGCGGTCATCGCGCAGCGGGTGTGGGGGATCACGAGGACCCGGTGCACGCCGAGCAGGTGCACGCCGAGCACGAGCGCCTCGAGTGCGGCGGCAGTCACCCGGCCGCCCGGGTTCCGGAAGATCTTGGCGTCGCCGTGCTGCAGGCCCAGCATCCGCAGGGGGTCGATCCGCGAGTCCATGCAGGTCACGATGGCGACCCCGGCGTGCGCGACGCCGTCGAAGCCGCCGAGGTCGAAGTCCTCCGCGAACTCGCGGTTCGCGGCGATCAGGTCGTCGAAGTCGCCCACGGCAGGAACCTAGCGGAGACGAGGGCGCCGATGCGCCCGCGTTCACGACGTGGCACGTACAGTCGCCCGGTGCGTGTGAGCCGACGGGTCCTCCTGGCCTCGGGTGGTGCCGTGGTCGTCGTCGGCGCCGGCGGCGCCCTGGTGGAGTACGACGTGCTGCCCGGCCGCTCGCGCGCCTACGACGTGCTGGGGCTCACCGGCGAGGCCGGGGTGGTGCCCGACGTCGAGCCCGGGCCGCGGGTCGAGGGCGTCCTGCCGTCGCAGCACGTCGACGACGACCCGGCGTACCGGATCTTCTACCCGCCGGGCGTCGAGCCGGGGGAGCGGCTGCCGGTGGTGGTGGCGCTGCACGGTGCCGGCCGCACGGCGGCCGAGTGGTGCGACGAGCTCAGCCTCGACGTCTACCTCGCGGCCTCCGGTCACCGGATGGCGGTCGCCGCGGTCGACGGCGGCCGGGGCGTCGTACTGGCACGAGCGCGAGGACGGCCAGGACGCACGGCGGATGGTGCGCGAGGAGTTCCTGCCCTTCGTGGCGGAGCAGGGGCTCGACGCGGACCGGCCCGGGTCTGCTCGGCTGGTCGATGGGTGGCCTCGGCGTGCTCGCCCTCGGCGCCGAGCTGGCGGCCGACGGTGTCGACGTGCCGGTGCTGGCGGTGAGCCCCGCGCTGTGGCCGGAGTACGACCAGGTTGCGGCCGTGAGCGCGTTCGACGACGAGCAGCAGTACGACGACTGCATGGCGCTCGCCCGCGCCGAGCTGGTGACCGGGACCCGGGTCGACTGCGGCACCGGCGACCCGTTCTACCGCGACGTCCGCGAGGTGCTCGAGGACTCCGACGTGGAGCAGCACTACGAGCCGGGGGCGCACGACGCGGCGTACTGGACCCGGGAGCTGCCCGACCAGCTCGACTGGCTGGCCGAAGGGCTCTCAGCCGGCCGAGCGGAGTAGCCGACTCGCGTCGAGCGCGCGGGTGTTGGCCGAACGGAAGAGCACCAGCGCGAGGACCCCGGCGACCACCGCGCAGACGGCGGCGCCGGCGAAGACGGTGTGCTCCTGGGGGATGCCGGCGGCCGCGAGCAGGTCGGAGTACGCCGTGCAGCGGGTCTTGCCGTCGCACACCTCGCGCGGCGGCGGCAGCGGGTGGTCCTCGAGGTGGGAGTAGTAGCGGCGCAGCCCGATCGTCGTGAGCGCGGAGATCCCGACCAGCATGCCGACCATCCGCGCGACCACCACGAGCGCGCTCGCCACGCCGTGGACGTCGTGGTGGGTGCTGGACAGCAGGGCGGCGTTGACCGGCGCCAGGGCCAGGCCGAACCCGAAGCCGCAGAGCACGAGCGGGATGTTCGACGAGAAGCTCTCCAGCGTGTGCAGCTCCCAGGTGGTCATCGCGCCGAAGCCGCCGGCGGCGCAGCCCATGCCGATGGCGGTGACGACGCCGGCGGGGAGGACGCGGGTGAGGTAGCCGCCGAGCACGGCACCCACGGGCAGGGCGACGAGGAACCGGACCAGCACCAGCGCCGCCATCAGCTGGGAGTCGCGGTAGATCGTGGTCCGGGCGAAGAGGGGGATGTCGATCAGGGCTGCGATCAGCGCCGCCCCGACGAAGAAGCTGACCAGGAGCGCGCCCCAGGCGGGCGTCCTGCCGATCGCGCCGTGGGGGACCAGCGGCGCCTCGGCCCGGCGGATGTGGAGCACGAAGGCGACGGTGGCGACGGCCGAGGCGAGGAGGTACCAGACGCCCTGGTCGGAGAAGACCTGGACCTCGGGGTCGGCGGTGGCGAAGGCCAGGATCACGCCGCCCAGGGCGGCCGCGAGGAACAGCGCCCCGACGAGGTCGGCCTCGCGGGCGGTCCGCGCCCACCCCCGCAGGTCGACGAGCGGCCGGCGCGCGGTCGCGCAGCGGACGACGAACAGCACGCCCGCGGCCATGGCCACCACGCCGAGCGGGGTCAGCCAGCGGCCGTCGCCGGCGAACGGGATGAACAGCTGCCCCCACGTGAGGTCGCGCAACAGCTGCGAGGGCTGGGTGAACACGAGCGCGCCGGCGACCAGGGTGACCAGCAGCAGGAGGGCGCCGACCAGGTCGGGGCCAGCGGCCGTCTCGCTGGTTGAGGAGGTCGCTCCGCGACCGTCTCGAGACCCGCGCGCTCGCCGAGCCAGGGTCTGGATGGCCAGGGCCAGCACCAGGCCGACCACCAGGTTGATCAGGAAGATCATCCGCCAGTCGGCGACGGCCAGGACCAGGGCGCCGAAGAGCGGGCCGAGCACGCTGCCGAGCTCCTGGACCGCCGACGACCACGCCGAGCGGGACGCCGCGGCGCTCGGCGGGGTAGAGGTCGGCCACCAGCGCCAGCGTCGCCGGCACCAGCCCGCCGCCGCCGACGCCCTGCAGGAACCGGCCGGCGACCATGGTCGGCATGTCGTAGGCCAGCGTGGTCACCAGCGACCCGATGGCGAACACCAGGAGCGCCGCCACGAGCACCGGAACCCGGCCGCGCAGGTCGGCGATCCGGCCGATCAGCGGCAGCATCGCGACGTACCCGAGCAGGAAGCCGCTGACGATCGGGGCGCCGCGCTGGAGCTCCTCGGTCGACACCCCGACGCCGGACATCATGTCCGGCAGCGCCAGCACCACGACGTACGTGTCCGCCGCGGCGAACGCGACGGCGACCGCGGCGAGCCCCAGCACGAGCCGGGGTTGGCTCGTCATGGAGCGGTGATCTCCTTCTCGGTGCCGTAGTCGTCGAAGCCGATGGTGTAGGTCATCGCCTCGGTGTCGGGGTAGAAGACGCCGGTCAGCACGGCCTCGCGCAGCTCGCCGTCGGCGGAGATGGTGTACGTCGCGTCGAACTCGCCGTCGGCGCTGGGGATCACGTTGCTGACCACGTCGCCGGGCACGGTGCCGGTGTACTCGGTGAGGACCTCCTTGTTGTCCTCGCCGCCCCGGATGGTCTCGCCCTCCTCGACGTCCACGGTCGCGGGCAGCAGGGACGAGAAGCCCGCGTCGGTGCTCATCAGCTGCGCCGGGTCGGGGGCGCCGTACTCGGCCGGGTCGACGGGCGACCAGCCCGTGGTGAGCGGGACCTGCGCGTTGACCGTGCCGTCGACCGCGATCACGGGGACCTGGAAGTCGGTGCCGGCGAGGACCACGGTGATGGTGCCGTCGAAGGCGGGCGCGTGGGTGCCGACCCCTTCGGCCGCCTTGAGCACGGTCTTGCCCTCGGGCAGGCCCTCGCTGCTCAGGGTGAGCGCGACCCCGCTGGTCTCGTTGAGCGTGGTGGCCGCGAGCTCGAGGGCCTCCTCGGGGGACTTGTCGTCGGACACGGACTTCTCGTCACCGCTGCACCCCGCCAGCAGCAGGGCGGCGACGACGGCGACGGATGCGCGGAGCGCAGGCGTGGACATGGGGTCAGCCTGACACACCGGGCGCAGCCGCGAGGCGCGCCGCGACGGGTCCCGCGCAGGCCGCGATCGGCTGGCTCCCGGCCACGCCGGAGCCGTCCCGTCTTCCCGGTCGGCTCGGGCAGGTCGACGGGGGCGCCGCTGGCCGCGGCCGCTCGGGCCGGGGCGGTGCCGGCCCAGGCGAAGACGAGGGTGTCCTCGCCCTTGAGGAAGCGGTGGCAGCGGACGCCTCCGGTGGCGCGGCCCTTGGGTGGGTACTCGGAGAACGGCGCCACCTTGACCGCTCCCGGCTCGGTGCCGGGCAGCGCGGTGGACGAGCCGGAGGCGGTGACGACGACCGACGACGCGGGGTCGACGGCGCCGAACCACACCGCCGCCTCGCCGGCCGCGACCCGGACGCCGGCGATGCCGCCGCCGGACCGGCCCTGGGGCCGGACCGCGTCGGCGCCGAAGTGCAGGAGCTGGGCGTCGGAGGTGATGAAGCAGAGGGTCTCGTCGCCGGTGGCGAGGTCGAGGGCGCCGATCACCTCGTCGCCGTCCTTCAGCGAGATGACCTCCCACTCGTCCTTGCCGAGGACCTCGGGGTTGACCCGCTTGACGACGCCCTGGCGGGTGCCGAGGGCGAGGCCGGGCCCGTCGGTGGGCAGCGCGGACAGCGCGAGCGCCCGCTCGCCGACGTCGAGCGGCAGCACCTCGGCCAGCGGGAGCCCGCCCTGGAGGTTGGGGTCGTTGGCGCCCGCAGGCAGCGTCGGCAGGTCGAGGACGCCGAGCTTGAGCAGCCGGCCGCGCGAGGTGAGGACGCCGACCTCGCCGCGGGCCGTGGTCCGCACGGCGGAGACGACCACGTCGTGGTTGGTCCGGGCGCCGCCCTCGCCGGGCTGCTCGTCGGTGCTGGACCGGGCCAGCAGCCCGCTCGAGGAGAGGTAGGCGTAGCAGGGGTCGTCGGCCACCTCGAGGGGTACGGCGGACGCGGTCACGGAGGTGCCGGCCGACTCCAGCAGCACGGTCCGCCTCGGGGTGCCGTGGGTCTTGGCCAGCTCGGCGAGCTCGTCGGAGACGACCTTCCGGAGCAGCGCGTCGTCGGCGAGGATCGCGTCGAGCTCCTCGATCGTGCGCTCCAGCTCGGACTGCTCCTTCTCGAGCTCGATCCGGGAGAACTTGGTCAGCCGGCGCAGCGGCATGTCGAGGATGTAGTCGGCCTGGGTCTCGGACAGGTCGAAGACGCTGATCAGCCGCTCCTTCGCGGCCGCGGCGTTGTCGGACGACCGGATCAGCTGGATCACCTCGTCGATGTCCAGGATCGCGATCAGCAGGCCCAGGACGAGGTGCAGCCGGTCGGCGGCCTTGCCACGGCGGAACGTCGAGCGGCGGCGTACGACCTCGAAGCGGTGGCCCAGGAAGACCTCGAGCAGCTCCTTGAGACCCAAGGTCCGGGGCTGGCCGTCGACCAGCGCGACGGCGTTGATGCCGAAGCTGTCCTCCATCGGCGTCTGCCGGTAGAGCTCCTCGAGCAGCGCCTCGGGATGGAAGCCGTTCTTGACCTCGATCACCAGGCGGGTGCCGTTGGCCATGTCGGTGAGGTCCTTGACGTCGGAGATGCCCTGGATCTTCTTGCCCTGGACGAGCACCTTGATCCGCTCGATGACCTTCTCGATGCCCGACGCCGTACGGCATCTCGGTCACGACGATGCCCTTGCGGCGCCCGATCGTCTCGACCCGGGCGGTGGCCCGCATCCGGAACGAGCCGCGGCCGGTCTCGTAGGCATCGCGGATGCCGTCGAGGCCGACGATCTTGCCGCCGGTCGGCAGGTCGGGGCCGGGGATGAACCGCATCAGCCCGTCGAGGGTGGTGTTCGGGTGGGTGATCAGGTGCCGCAGCGCCTGGATGACCTCGATCAGGTTGTGCGGCGCCATGTTGGTGGCCATCCCGACCGCGATGCCGGTGCTGCCGTTGACGAGCAGGTTGGGGAGCGCGGCGGGCAGGACGGTCGGCTCCTGCTCGCGGCTGTCGTAGTTGGGCTTGAAGTCGACGGTGTCCTCGTCGATCGACGCCGTCATCTCGACCGCCGGCAGTGCCATCCGGCACTCGGTGTAGCGCATGGCGGCCGGTCCGGTGTCGGGTGAGCCGAAGTTGCCGTGCCCGTCGACCATCGGCAGCCGCATCGACCACGGCTGGGTGATCCGGACCAGGGCGTCGTAGATGGCGGTGTCGCCGTGGGGGTGCAGCTTGCCCATGACCTCGCCGACGACGCGGGCGCTCTTCACGTGGCCGCGGTCGGGGCGCAGGTTCATCTGGTCCATCGTGTAGAGGATCCGGCGCTGGACCGGCTTCAGCCCGTCCCGCGCGTCCGGCAGCGCGCGGGAGTAGATGACGGAGTAGGCGTACTCCAGGAAGGAGGACTCCATCTCCTGCTTGATGTCGGTGTCGAGGATGTGCTCCTCGAAGTCGTCGGGAAGTGGTTGCTTCGTCTGCCGCCGGGCCATGCGGGCATTCTCCCCGGCCGTGCCGACGGTTCCGCGGCGGGCACGCCGTAGCCCGGTGGTTGACGGTGGTCGGCTGGTTTACGTTCCCGTTCCCTGGGTCGGATAGATTCGCGGGCGTGACCGGCCCGCCCACCGACCAGGATCTGCCCCGGGCTCCCCGCCACTGGGAGGCCGACGTACTCCTGCGTGACGGCCGGACCGCGCACATCCGGCCGATCGAGCCGGACGACGCCCAGCTGCTCGTGGACTTCTACGGCCGGGTCTCGGACGAGTCGAAGTACTACCGCTTCTTCAGCCCGATGCCGAACCTCTCCGAGCGTGACGTCGACCGGTTCACCCGGGTCGACCACATCGACCGGGTGGCGTTCATCCTGCTGCTGTCCGGGGAGATGATCGCGGTGGGCCGGTACGACGTGGTCAAGCCCGGCGAGGCGGAGGTCGCGTTCCTCGTCGAGGACAAGCACCAGGGCCGCGGGATCGCCCAGATCCTGCTCGAGCACCTCGCCCAGGCGGCGCGCGAGCGCGGGGTGGAGCGGTTCGTGGCCGAGGTGCTGCCCGACAACCAGAAGATGATCCACACGTTCCGCGACGCCGGCTACCGGATGGCCAGCGGCTACGAGGACGGCGTGATGGTCCTCGAGTTCCCGATCGACCCCACCGACACCGCGATGGGGGTGATGGCGAACCGCGAGCACCGCGCCGAGGCCGCCTCCATCGAGAAGTTCTTCAACCCGCGCTCGATCGCCGTGATCGGCGCCAGCCGGCGGCAGGACACGATCGGCCAGGCGCTGGTGCGCAACCTGGTGATGGGCAACTTCACGGGGCGCGTGTACGCCGTGAACCCCAGCAACACGGCGGTGTCCGGCATGCCGGCGTACGCCTCGGTCTCCGACATCCCCGACAACGTGGACCTCGCGATCGTCGCGGTGCCGGCCGACGCCGTCCAGGACGTCGTCCTCGACTGCGCCGCCAAGGGCGTGCACGGCCTGGTCGTCATCTCGTCCGGCTTCGCCGAGACCGGCGAGGAGGGCCGCCAGCGGCAGCGGCGGCTGGTCGGGCTGGCCCGGTCCTACGGCCTGCGCCTGATCGGGCCGAACTGCCTCGGCATCATCAACACCGACCCCACCCAGTCCCTGAACGCCTCGCTCTCGACGGTGATCCCGCCCCGCGGCCGGGCCGGCTTCTTCTGCCAGTCCGGCGCCCTCGGCTCGGCGATCCTGGAGAAGGTCAACAACCGCGGCCTGGGCCTGTCCACGTTCGTCAGCGCCGGCAACCGCGCCGACGTGTCCGGCAACGACCTGCTCCAGTACTGGGAGGAGGACGACAGCACCGAGGTCGTGCTGCTCTACCTGGAGTCGATCGGAAACCCGCGCAAGTTCTCCCGGATCGCGCGCCGGGTCTCGCTGCGCAAGCCGATCATCGCGGTCCGCTCCGGTCGCACCACCCAGGGCATCCCCATGGGGCACGCCGTCCGGCAGATCGCGGCGCCGCCCGCGGCCGTGGACGCGATGTTCCGGCAGGCCGGGGTGATCCAGGTGGACACGCTGGAGGAGATGTTCGACGTCGCCCAGCTGCTGGCCCACCAGCCGCTCCCGCGCGGCCGCCGGGTGGCCATCGTCGGCAACTCCGACGCGCTCGGCCTGCTCGCTGCCGACGCCGCCGCCGCGGTCGGGCTCGTGGTCAACAAGTCCGTGCCGCTGGGCGCCGACGCCACCGCGGAGGACTTCGAGGACGCCCTGGACGCCGCCATCGACGACCCCGACGTCGACAGCGTGGTCGCGGTCTACATCCCGCCGCTCAACGTCTCCGGCGAGGACGTCGCCAACGTCCTCGCCGCCGTCGGCGAGCAGTCCGACAAGCCGCTGGTCTCCTCCTTCCTCGGGGCCGAGGGCGTTCCCGAGCTGCTCCGGGTGCCCGACGTGGCCGGCAGCACGGCCGGCCGCGGCTCGGTGCCGTCGTACCCCGCCGTCGAGGCCGCGGTCCGTGCGCTCGCGCGCGTCGTCGGGTACGCCGTGTGGTTGCGGACCCCGGACGGCACCGCCGTCGGCGCCGGCGAGGTCGACCCGGCCGCGGCGAAGCGGCTGGTGGGGGAGGTGCTCGCCCAGCACGGCGACGGCGCCGACCTCGAGCAGGACCAGCTGACCACCCTGCTCGGCGCCTACGGCATCCGCCTGTGGGAGACGATCCCGGTCTCGAGCGTCAAGGAGGCCCAGGCCGCGGGCCGCAAGCTCGGCTGGGACGTCGTGCTCAAGGCGACGGCCGAGCACCTGCGGGAGCGGCCGGACCTGGCCCACGTCTGGCGCAACATCGACACCCCGGCGGAGATGCGCGACGCCTGGGACTCGCTCAACTCCGTGATCACCGACTCGTCGCACGCCGGCTTCGTGGTCCAGAAGAACTCCCCGCCCGGCGTACCCGTCGCCATCCGCACCATCGAGGACCCGCTGTTCGGGCCGGTCGTGTCGTTCGGCATCTCCGGGCCGCTGATCGAGCTGCTCGAGGACAAGTCCTACCGGATCCCGCCGCTCCTCGGCGGCGACGCCGCCGCCATGGTCCGCGAGATCAAGTCCTCGCCGATGCTGTTCGGCTACCGCGGCAGCGAGGTGGTCGACGTGGCCGCCGTCGAGGAGCTGATCCTGCGCGTCGCCCAGCTGCAGAACGACCTGCCGCAGGTGGCCTCGCTCGACCTCTCGCTCGTGCTCGCGGGTGCGGACGGCGTGAAGGTGCTCACCGCGGCCGGCCGGGTGGACCCGGTGAAGGACCCGCGCTCGGACTGGTTCGTGCGCCGTCTGCCGCGGACCCCGGGGGACACGCTCGCGGACTGAGCCGTCCCAGCCCCGTGACAGACTGCCCACATGCGCACACGCACCACCGATGACTCCGACCGCACCCTCGAGCTGCGCGAGGCCATCGACCACACCGGCTACTACCCCGAGGTGGTCGCCGACGGCGTCGAGGCGGCCGTCGCGGGGGAGCAGGTGGTGTCGTTCTACGTCCACCACGAGCCGACCTTCGAGCGCGACGAGGTACGCCGTCACCTGACTGTTGTCGTGCTCACCCCGACCCGGCTGATCCTCGCCCACACCGACGAGCACGCCGGCGACGACCTCCTGCCGGAGCCCTACACGTCCACCTCGACCGAGGCGATCAGCCTGAACTCGGTGAAGTCCGTCGTGGTCACCCGGATGATCGCGAACCCGACCTCCGGCCCGCAGCCGCCCGCCGAGGCCGTGATGACGATCGGCTGGGGCGGGGTGAGCCGGATCGACCTCGAGCCCGCCGGCTGCTCCGACCCGCAGTGCGACGCCGACCACGGCTACACCGGCGTGCTCGCGTCCGACGACTTCTCGCTGCGGGTCTCCGCGGCCGCCGACGGCGGCGACGCGGTGGGAGGGCTGCTGTCGTTCGCGGAGTCGCTCTCCTCGCGGACCCACGCGGGGTGAGTGCTCCGGACGGCTTTGTCGAGCCGGCGTACCACCAGCGGTCCCTGGGTGACGTCGTTCCCGCAGTCGCCGAAGCCCTGGGCTCCTCGATCGGCGAGGCCCCGTCCGCGCTCGCACTGCCGGACGCGCCGTCGTACGTCGTGTTCCTGGTCGACGGCCTCGGCGCCGAGCTGCTCCGACGACACGGACACGCGGCGCCGTTCCTGTCCTCGTTGCTGGACAAGCAGGACGTCGGCACCGCCGGCGTCCCGTCCACGACCGCGACCAGCCTCACCTCGTTCGGGACCGGCCTGACCCCCGGCGCGCACGGCCTGGTCGGCTTCACCTCGCGCGTGCCCGGCACCGACACCCTGCTCAACGCGCTGTTCTGGGACAAGAAGATCGACCCGGTCGAGTGGCAGCCGCATCCCACGGCGTTCTCCCGGCTGACCGCCGCCGGGGTGACGGTCACCGTCGTGAACAAGCGGGAGTTCCGCAGCAGCGGGCTCACCATCGCGGCGCACCGCGGTGCCGACTACGTCGGTGCCGACCGGGTCGGCGAGCGCATCGCCGCGGTCGTCGCCGCTTCGGCGGCGCGGCCCTCGCTGACCTACATGTACGACGGCGACCTCGACTGGACGGGCCACCGCTACGGCGTCGCCTCCAGCCACTGGCTCCAGCAGCTGTCGATGGTCGACGCGGAGGCCGAGCAGCTGCGCGACACCCTGCCGACCGCGACCCGGCTGGTGGTGGTGGCCGACCACGGCATGGTCGACAGCCCGCCCGACGGGCGGATCGACATCGACGAGATCCCCGAGCTGCGCGACGGGGTGGTCCTGCTCGGCGGGGAGGCCCGCTTCCGCCACCTCTACTGCGCCACCGGTGCCGTGGCCGACGTGGTCGCGACCTGGCGTGGCGTGCTCGGCGACCGGGCCGAGGTGATGTCGCGCGACGACGCGGTGCTGCGGGGCTGGTTCGGGCCGCTCGACCCGTCGGTGCGGCCGCGGATCGGCGACGTGGTCGTCGCCTGCCGCGACGCGCACGCGATCATCTCGACGGTCGACTTCGGCTACGAGGCCACCCTCGTCGGCTTCCACGGGTCGCTGACGCCGGACGAGATGCTGATCCCGATGATCGTCTGCTGAGCTAGCCCCGCGCGCGGTCGAGGCCGTCGAGCAGCAGGTCGAGCGTGAACTCGAACTCGGCCCGGCTGTCGCACCAGCCGAGCGGGTCCTCCTGGTTGTCGTGGAGCTCCGCGGCGACCATGGCGGTCAGGTGCGGCATGATCTCCGCCATCTGGGCGAGCTCGGCCTCGGCGGCCTCCTCGTCGAGGCTGCCGCCCGAGGAGGCGGGGCTGAACAGCTCCTGGGCGAATCCGAGGGCCATGCTCCCGAGCGCGTGCAGCGCACGGTGGGCGAGGTGGTAGGAGAACCCGCCGCCCACGAGGGTCGCCAGGATCTCCTCGTAGTACGAGTAGAGCGCCACCGGGATCGTGGTCCGGGAGCCGAGCAGTGCCGGCCCCCAGGGGTGGCGCTCCATGACGTCGCGGGCCGAGAGACAGCGTCGCCGGAGCGAGGTGCGCCAGTCGCCGCCCGGGTCGGTCTCCTCGCCGCGGCGGATCGCGTCCTCGATCTCGGCGACCAGGGTGTCGACCAGCCCGTCGAGCAGGGCCTCCTTGCCGGCCACGTGGTGGTAGAGCGACATCGCCTCCACGTCCAGGTCGGCCGCGACGCGGCGCATCGTCACCGCGGCCAGGCCGTCGCTGTCGGCGAGCTCCTGCGCGGCGCCGAGCACGCGGTCGCGGCTCAGCGGCGCCCGGGTCGTCCGTGTGGCCACCGTGGTCTCCCTCCTGCTCTTGCGGCACCTTACATTGTATGGTTACCTTACGCCGTAAGGGAGGCCGAGCGTCGGGTTCCCGTCGAAGGGAATCACCATGGATCCGCTGGTCCGGACCGCGCGCACGACCGGTCTGCTCTACCTCGGCCTGGCCCTCACCGGCCTGTTCGGCTTCCTGCTCATCCGGTCGCAGCTCTTCGTGGCCGGCAGCCCCGACGAGACCCTGGCCAACCTCGTCGACCAGGAGTCGCTCGCGCGGCTGGGGGTCGCCCTGGAGATGGGCGTCGTGGTCACCCAGGCGCTCGCCGCCGTCTGGTTCTACCGCCTGTTCCGTTCGGTCGACGGGTTCGCCGCCGGCGTACTGGCTGCCTTCGGCCTCGTGAACGCCGTCGCGATCCTGGTCAGCGCCGCGTCCCTCGCGACCGCGCTCGAGGTGGCCGGCGACTCGGGGCTCGCCCCTGCCGGCGACGCCGCGGCCACGGTCCAGTTCTTGTACGTCGGGAGCGAGAACCTGTGGGACGTCGGCGGCCTGTTCTTCGGGCTGTGGCTGGTGCCGATGGGATGGCTGGTGCTGCGCAGCGGCTGGATGCCCCGACCGCTGGGCTGGATCCTGGTCGCGGGTGGGTTCGGCTACGTGCTCGGCGCCTTCGTCGGCCAGCTCGCGCCCGACGCCGGTGCCGTCGCAGACGCGTTGGCCATCCCGGCATCCGTGGGCGAGCTCTGGATGGTCGGCTACCTGCTGCTGTTCGGCGTACGCCGCAGCGCAGGGGAGCAGCCGCAACCGACGCTCAGCCGAACGGAAGCGGCTCCGGCGCCAGGCTGACCGCCTTGGCCCGGGCGGCGGTGAGGCGCCGCCGGTGGTGCTGGCGGCAGAGCACCTCGTAGCTGACCTCGGCCGGCGGCTCGTCGGGGTCGTCGACGTCGCCGACGACCACCACCTCGCCCTCGACCACCATCACGCCGTTCTCGGTGCGGGCGTTGTGGGTGGCCCGCTTGCCGCACCAGCACAGCGCCTCGACCTGGAGCACGTTCATCCGGTCGGCCACCTCGACCAGCCGGCGGCTGCCCGGGAACAGCTCGCTGCGGAAGTCGGTGAGGATCCCGAACGCGAAGACGTCGATCTGGAGCTCGTCGACGACCTTGGCCAGCTGGTCGATCTGCGTCGGGGAGTAGAACTGGGCCTCGTCGCAGATCAGGTAGTCGATCCGGCCGCCCTGGGTGAGGCTGTCCACGACGTACCGCCAGAAGTCGAAGCCGTCGCCCACCTCGATCGCCTCGTGGGTCAGGCCCAGCCGGCTCGAGAGCGTCGCGACCCCCGCACGGTCGTGGGTGGTGAAGATCCGGCCGACCCGGCCGCGGGCGGCGTGGTTGTGGTTCGTCTGCAGGGCGAGCGTGCTCTTGCCCGAGTCCATGGTTCCGGTGAAGAAGTGCAGTTCGGCCACGGGGCGAGATCCTTTCACACGCCTCGGGCAGGATGACCGCCATGACCGCGTCGCCCCTGATCTCCGTCGACGAGCTGAGCGCGCTGCTCGGCGAGGTGACCGTGCTGGACGTCCGCTACCGGATGGGCGGGTCCGGCGGCGGCCCGGAGGAGTACGCCGCGGGCCACGTCCCGGGGGCCGCGTACGTCGACATGGACACCGCCCTGGCCGGCCCGCCGGGTGAGGGTGGGCGGCACCCGCTGCCGGAGGTCGAGGTCTTCGAGGAGGCCATGTCTGGGGCCGGTGTCAGGGACGGCCGGCCGGTGGTGGTCTACGACGACTGGGAGGGCCGGGCGGCCGCCCGGGCGTGGTGGCTGCTGCGGTTCCACGGCCACGCCGACGTGCGCGTCCTGGACGGCGGCTGGGCGGCGTGGGTGGCTGCGGGACTGGCGACGGAGGCCGGCGAGGTGGCCGTCGCGACCGGCGGCTTCACGGCCCAGCCCGGCGGGATGCCGGTGGTGGAGGCGTCCGGGGTGCCCGGTGTCGGGGTGCTGGTCGACGCGCGCGCACCGGAGCGCTTCCGCGGCGACGTCGAGCCGGTCGACCCGGTCGCCGGCCGGATCCCCGGCGCGGTCAACGTGCCGACCACCGACAACGTCGGGCCGGACGGGCGGTTCCGTGCGGCCGAGGAGCTGCGGGAGACGTACGCCGCGGTGGGCGCGACCGCCGGCGCCGACGTCGCGGCGTACTGCGGCTCGGGCGTGACCGCCGCCCACGACGTGCTGGCGATGGAGGTCGCCGGCGTGACCGCCGCGCTCTACCCGGGCAGCTGGAGCGAGTGGATCACCGACCCGGACCGCCCCGTGGAGACCGGCTGACGCCGACCATTGCGGTCGTTCCTGGACGTTCGTGCCGGTCGCAACGCGCCCGAACGTCCAGGATCCCCGGTCAGCCGGGGATCCGCTGCCCCGCTACCAGTGCACGCCCTTGAAGATCTTCGCGAGCATGATCTGCTCCGACTCGCGGGTGCCGCCCTCGCCCTTGGCCGCGGCCGAGTCGGGGAACACGTGGTAGGCCATGTTGAGCACCCGGAACGTCTGCTTCGGCGCCAGGGTGTGCGCGACCGCGCCGGCGTTGCCGAGCAGGGTGTTGATCTCGTGCGGCCGCTCGACCATCGCCTTGATCACCAGGTCGGCGGCCTGCGCCGGCGAGATGGTGGGGAACTTGTCGTAGAGCTTCGTCGGCGCGATCATCGGCGTCCGCACCAGCGGCATGTGGATCCCGGTGAAGGTGATCCCCGCGGCCACGGTCTCCGAGGCGACCACGTTGCTCCACGCGTCGAGCGCTGCCTTCGAGGCGACGTACGCCGAGAACCGTGGCGGGTTCGTCTGCACGCCGATCGAGGAGATGTTCACGACGTGGCCGCGGCGCTGCTGGCGCATCTTCGGCATCAGCCCCATCACCAGCCGGATCGCGCCGAAGTAGTTGAGCTGCATGGTCCGCTCGAAGTCGTGGAACCGGTCCTGCGACAGCTTCAACGAGCGCCGGATCGACCGGCCGGCGTTGTTGACCACGAAGTCGACGCTGGGGAGCTCGGTGCTGATCTGCTCGCAGAGCCGGTCGATCGCCTCGAGGTCGGACAGGTCGCAGGGGTAGACGTGCGCCGTGCCGCCGCGCAGCTCGATCGTGGCCTTCGTCTCCTCCAGCTTGTCCTTGCCGCGGGCGACCAGCACCGGGATGCCGCCGGCCTGCGCGACCTTCAGCGCCGTCACCTGGCCGATCCCGGACGAGGCGCCGGTGATCACGACGTACTTGCCGGTGAGCGCCTCCCGGATCTCCGGGTCGCGGCCGGTGGAGCGGTCGAGGTGCTCCTCCCAGTAGGTCCACAGGGTGCGGGCATAGCTCTCGAGGTCGGGTACGCCGATGCCCGAGCCCGCGAGCGCCTTCTCGGTCCGGCGGGAGTCGAAGACCGCGGTGAAGCTGGTGTGCGCGAGCACCTCGGCCGGGACGCCGAGCCGGCCGACGGTCTGGTCCAGCAGCGCCTGCACCGGAGCCGACTTGATCAGGCCGTTGGCGATGGAGAGCGGCCGCAGCCGTCGGGGGAGCAGCGCCAGCGGACCCGACTGCGTCAGCCGGCGGTCGATCGGCGTCGCGAACCGGGGCGCCCCGGCGGCCGCGCAGAACAGGTTGACCATCTCGACCACGGGCTGCGGGTCGGGGTTGACCAGGTGGAACGCCTCGCCGTCGAGGTCGGGCACGTGCGCGATGTGGTCCATCGCCTGGGCGACGTAGTCGACCGGCACCACGTTGGTGTCGCCGAGGTCGACGCCCATCAGCGGCAGCCACGCCGGCAGCCGGTCGCGCATCAGCCTTCATCGTCGGGAAGAAGTAGTAGGGGCCGTCGACCTTGTCCATGGCCCCGGTCTGGCTGTCGCCGACCACCACCGACGGGCGGTAGACCCGCCACGGGACGGTGGCCTCCTCGCGCACGATCTTCTCGGACTCGAACTTGGTCCGGTGGTACGGCGAGGGCAGGTGCTGCCCCTCGTCGAACATCGTCTCGTCGAACCGGCCGTGGTGCTCGCCGGCCGCCGCCACCGACGACACCTGGTGGAAGCAGCCGACCTGGAGCGCGTCGGCGAGCCGGACGGCGTTGCGGGTGCCGCCGACGTTCATCTGCTCGTTGGTCTCGTCGTCGGCGGTCATGTCGTAGATCGCGGCGAGGTGGAAGAAGTGGTCGATCTTGCCCTGGTGCTCGGTCACCCACTTCTTCGCGACCCCGAGGTTCGGCTTCGCGAGGTCGCCCGTGACCGGGATGACCCGGCTGGTGTCCCAGCGCCGGATCAGCGCCTCCATCCGCGGGAGCGACCCCTTGCGGACGAGCACGAAGATGTCACCCTCGCGGTGGTCGAGCAGCTCCTGGACGAGGTGCCTGCCGATGAACCCGGTCGCGCCGGTGACGAAGTACGACATGTCCGGAGACTACCGACGGGTAACGCCCCGGGGCAGTGCGCGGCATCCGGTGACTGAGGTGTCGAGCGAGCGCCAGCTCGTGGCCGTCGAGGCGGCACTTCGCACGCTCAACCAACGAAGGTGCCTCTACTCGGACTTGCCGCCGCCGAACATGATCTCGTCCCAGCTCGGCACGGAGGCGCGGCCCTTCTTCTTGGCCGGGCGGCGGGCGGCGGGGGTGTCGGTCTCGGGCTCCGGGTCGGGGATGGCGTCGCCCTCCGGGTCGATGTCGGCGGCGGAGAGTCGTCGCGGGTGACCGGCTCGTCGAGGAACGCCTCGACCGGCTGCTCCGCCCCCAGGCTGGCGGACTCGTCGGCCTCGTGGACCAGCTCGATCGCGTCGTCGCCGAGGGGGAGCTCGTCGGCGGGGACCGAGGTCAGCCGGCGCTCCCGGGCCCGGCTCAGGTCGTCGCGTGCCGGCGCGTCGACCGGGCGGGCCATCTGCTCGCCGAGCAGCCAGCGGGCGTCGTCGTTCTCGGCGACGACGTAGTTGCCGGGGGCGTCGAAGACGAAGGAGGCGGAGCCGCTGCGCTTGCCGGCGGCGAAGTCGCCGGTGAGCGACCAGCGGCCGTCCTCGCGGCGCCAGGCGTCCCAGGTGACGGTGCCGGGGTCGACGTTCAGCGAGCGCAGGTGGAAGGCGACGATGTCGCCGAGGGTGCGGGCGCCGCCGTGCGAGCCGCCGTCGCCGCCGCGGCGGCGTACCGAGGACCGCTGGGCGCGGTCCGCGACGTGCTGGCGCTCGGCGAGCACCGGCGCCGCGAACGGCATGATCTTGTCGAGCGACGTCTGCGCGGCCTGGGCCACGGCCTCGGGCGTCTCCCCGGCCCGGATCCGGGCCTGGATGTCGCGGGGGCGGAGTGCGCTGTCCATCTGTATCTCCAACTGGCCGAGGCGGGCGTGCTCGCCGCGGAGGGCGGCCCTGAGCCGGGCATCGACATCGAGCGTGTACTCGACCCCTGTGTCAGCTGACGAGCAGCAGGCGCTTGCCGTCATCGCTCAGTCCCGCGAGCGTGAGGTGCGCCATCTGTTGTCCTGCTCCTCGCCTGCTGTTGTCCGGTGCGCCGAGCCTACGCCAGCGGCACCCCCCGGCGTGGCCACCGCGCGCGGCGCGCCTCGCTCAGTAACGTCGACCCACGTGCAGCCCGAAACGTCCACGACCCTGGTCGTGCTCGACCTGCTCGGGATCTTCGTGTTCGCGATCTCCGGAGCCCTGGTCGCCGTCCGCAAGGACATGGACGTGTTCGGCGTGCTGGTGCTGGCCGGTACGACGGGTCTGGGCGGCGGCTTCCTGCGCGACGTGCTGATCGGCGCCACCCCGCCCGCCGCGCTCGAGGACTGGCGCTACCTGCTGGTCCCGGTCGTTGCCGGCCTGCTCACCTTTGCCTTCCACCCCGCGGTGGGGCGGATGGAGCGGCTGGTCAACATCTTCGACGCGTTCGGGCTCTCGCTGTTCTGCGTGACCGGCGCGCTCAAGGCCCTCGACTACGGCCTCGACCCCGCTCCCGGCGGCGCTGATGGGCATGGTCACCGGCATCGGCGGCGGCATGCTCCGCGACCTGCTCGCCGGGCGGGTGCCGGTGGTGTTCCGGGGCGAGCTGTACGCCACGCCGGCCCTGGCCGGCGCGGCGATCGCGGTCGTCGGCTCCTACTACCTCGACCTCGCGGTCGGCCTGGTCGCGCTCCTCGGCGGCGGCGTCTGCCTGGTCTGGCGGCTGCTGGCCATGTGGCGAGGCTGGCAGGCCCCCATGCCGACGGGGCCTGCCAGCGTCTGAGCTCTCGGTGTCCTGACTCGTCAGTCGCCGTAGCTCTCCCCGGTCGGCAGGGCGACCGAGTCCCACACCTCTTCGAACGTCCCGCAGGTCGGCGTCCACCTGGGTGCACGCGCCCGTCGGGCACGGCGCAGGTGTGCAGCTCGGCCTGCGGCGCTCATGTCGGCCTCGCGCGAGCCGAGCACCACCACCGTGGAGTTGTCGAGCCACTCGTAGCCGGAGGCGAAGCCCAGCTCCAGGTCGACCGCGACCCGGTCCCCGGTCCTGGTGTCGCAGACCTCTGGCTCGTCGGCGTCGGCGGTGTACCACCGCCCGTCGGGCGAGAACGCGCCCGGCTTCCCCAGACCTCGGGTAGCAGGACGGCGTCCTGCGGGTTCGGGCCGATCGCGGTGCCGGCACCCCTGCTGAAGGCGAGGTCACCGTTCTCGACCGCGACGATGTCGAACCCGTTGCGCGCGTTCGCCTCGATCACGCGCACGTCGCCGGTCGAGATGTTCACCGCGACCGCACCCCGCGTGTCCCGCCAGTACGCCGTGTCCCCGTCGATCCCGTAGAAGTAGGCGGGGTTCCCCTCGTCGGCGAGGTCGCCCATGCCCGCCTCGGTGCCGTCGTCGTTGCGGGTCACGTCGCCGGTGTCCTGGTCGAGCACGACGAACGCGGGGCCGTCCCCGGACGTCGTCGACCCATCCGGCGAGCGATCCCTCGTCGTCCGAAACGAGCCGGGGGAACTTCGCGTCGGTGGTGCCGACCTCCTCGACGCCTCGCGTCGGTGACGGACCAGACCGTGCCGTCGGGGTCGGCGACGACGAAGCCAGTGCTGGTGCGGACGTAGGCGTTCACCTGTGACCGACGTCCACCGTCGTCGCCGCCCGGTGGATGGCACCGTCCCGTGCCCAGGTGACGGCGTTGTGGCCGGGTCACGTCGACGACCTGGAGGGATCCGACCCGCCGCGCAGCTGCGGCGACCACGTCACCGCTGCCGCGACGGCAGCGGCGGCCAGGCCGCCGGCCAGGACGCCGGCCGGCGGCGCCGGATCCGGCGGTCACCGTCCCGGGTGAGCGCGTCGAGGTCGGGCATCGCGAAGTCGACGGAGTCGGTCCGCTCGTGGAGCATCTGCTTCAGCTTCTCGGTCATGGGTTCACCACCAGGTCGGTCAGGGGGAGCAGCTCGGGGTCGTCGTCGCCCAGCCGCTCGCGGAGCTTGGAGAGCCCGGCCGAGACCTGGCTCTTCACGGTGCCGACGGCGCATCCCATGGCGTCGGCGGTCTGGGCCTCGGTGAGGTCCTCGTAGTAGCGCAGGACGATCGCGGCACGCTGCCGGACCGGCAGCTCCTGCAGGGCGGTCCACAGCCAGGCGGTCTGGGTCACGCTGTCGGCGTGGCCCTGGGAGCCGGCTTCGGGCGGTGCGTCCGAGCTGATCTCCTGCGACCACGCCTTGCGGCGGAACCACGAGATCGCGGTCGTCGTGATCGCCTTGCGCGTGTAGGCCTCGGCGTTGCCCTTGTCCCGCAGCCGTGGCCACGCGACGTACGTCTTGGTCAGTGCCTCCTGCACCAGGTCCTGGGCCAGTGAGACCTCGCCCACCATCAGATAGGCGGCCCGGTGCAGCGCCGTCGACCGCGCGGAGACGAACTCCGCGAAGTCACTCCTGTCGCGTCCCACCATCCATCCTCCCCGTCGCGTCCGACGCCGTGCGCGTCATCCTCGCCCAACCAGACGAGGCCACGCGGGAGAAAGGTTCGGTCAGTCGCCGAGGATCTTGCGCAGGTGGTCGTTGGCGAAGACCCGGTCGGGGTCCAGCCGGTCGCGCAGGGCCAGGAAGTCGCCGAAGCGGGGGTACTTCGGCGCCAGGTCGGCCGCGGCCAGCGAGTGCACCTTGCCCCAGTGCGGGCGGCCGTCGTGGGCGAGCACGATCTGCTCCATGGCCGCGAAGTACGCCGCGTGGTCGGCCCAGTCGGACCGGTGGTGGGTGTGGAACGCGAGGTAGAGCGAGTCCCGCTGGTACGCCGTCGAGAGGGGGACGTCGTCGGCGGGCGCGACCCGGACCTCGACCGGGAAGCTGATCCGCCACGTCGACGCGTCGATCACGGCCCGGGCCTCCCGGAGCGCGGCCAGCCCGGCCTCGCGCGGCACGGCGTACTCCATCTCGCGGAAGACCACCCGCCGCGGCGCGGTGAAGACCCGGTGCGCGACGTCGCTGTAGGTCCGCGCGCTGAGCACCCGGGCGCTGACCTTGTTCATCCGCGGGATCACCGCGGGCACCCGGTTGGCGCCGGCCGTCAGCGCGCCGAACAGCGAGTTGGACAGGAAGTCGTCGTCCAGCCAGGACCGCCAGCGGGGGAGCGGCTCGGCCTCGTCGAGGTCCGCGTCGAGCCGGTCGTTGCGCTTCATCAGGATCCGGTCGGTGTGCGGGAACCAGTACATGTCGACGTGGTGGTGCGCGGCCGTCCACTCGTCGTACACGTCCAGCGCCTCGTCCCAGCGCATCGGCTGCTCCTGGGCCTCGAGCAGGAACAGCGGCTCGACCCGGAAGGTGATCGTGGTGAGCACCCCCAGCGCGCCCAGCCCGATCCGGGCCAGGTCGAGCACGTCGGGGTTCTCGTCCGGCGTCGCGCGGAGCACCTCGCCGGTCCCGGTGACCAGCTCCAGCCCGGCGACCTGCGCGGAGAGACCGGCGGCGATGCCACCGGTGCCGTGGGTGCCGGTGGAGATCGCGCCGGCCAGCGTCTGCTCGGCGATGTCGCCCATGTTGTGCAGCGACAGGCCGAGCCGCTCGAGCTCGGCGTTGAGCACGTGCAGCGGGGTCCCGGCCCGCGCCGTCACGGTCATCGCCTCGCGGTCGACGGCGACGATCCCGCTCAGCCGCGTCGGCGTGAGGAGGGTGTGCTCGGGTGCGGCGATCGGCGTGAAGCTGTGGCCGGTCCCGACCATCTTCACGGTGCTGCCGTCGGCGCGCGCCTTGCCGACGGCCTCGACGATGCCCTCGGTGTCGGACGGGTGCACCACCTGCACGGGACGTGCGGACTCCAGGCCCGACCAGTTGCGCCACTCCACGGAGGCGAGCCTAGTGAGTCGGTGGAAGGTGGTTTCGAGACGGTTGCTGCGCAACCTCCTCAACCACCGAGTCACTCGCTGGTTGAGGAAGGCGCTCTGCGCCTGTCTCGAAACCAGTCCTTGTCCGACGGGCGGGGCAGGGTCTGCGCGATCAGGGCCGCGGCCGTGCCGGCGCCCAGGGAGACCAGGAACGCCTCGGAGGCGCCGTAGTTGTCGATGATCCATCCGGCGAGCGTGGCGCCGGGGGCGACCCCGGCGACGATGCCGGTGTGGATGACGGACATCCCTTCGGTGAGCCGCGCGGGCGGGACGACCTGCTGGGTCGCCGACGTGGTCGCGATCAGCGTCGGCGCGATCGCGAAGCCGGCGACGAACAGGGCGACCGCCATCAGCGGCACGGAGCTCACGAAGGACAGCGGCAGCATCGCCAGCATCATCCCGGCTGCTCCCCAGCGGACCCGGTAGAGCGGGCCGCGTCGCCAGTGGACGGCCCCGGTGATCACGCCGGCGATCAGGCTGCCCGTGGCCCAGAGGGCGAGCAGGAAGCCGGAGTAGGCGCGGTTGCCCTGCTCCTCGGCGAACGCGACGGTGCTGACCTCGGCGGCACCGAACAGCGCACCCAGGGCCGCGCACATCAGGCCCAGCAGGATCACGCTGCCCCACGGCATCGTCGGCCGCGGTCCGGCGGACGTGCCGCGCGGATGCGCGGGCGGCTCGGTCGACCGCTGCGCGGCGAAGGCCAGGGTGCCGACCACCGCCGCGACCAGAGCCGCGATCAACCCGGCCAGCGGGTGCCAGGCCGTCGCCAGCACCGTGACCAGGATCGGCCCGAGCATGAACACCGTCTCGTCCCACACCGCCTCGAGGGCGAACGCGGTCTGCAGCTGGTCGGGCGCCGACAGGACGTGCGACCAGCGGGCCCGGACGCACGAGCCCACGGCCGGGAGGGTGCCGCCGGCGACCGCGGCGGCGACGTACGTGACGGCCAGCGACCAGTCGGCCTGGACCGACCACATCAGGACCGTCAGGGACGCCGCGAAGACGGCCACGACCGGGATGAGCACGCGGGCCTGCCCGACCCGGTCGAGGAGCCGCCCCTGGACCACGGCCAGGCCGCCGTTCGCGATCATGTACGCCGCCGACACCGAGCCCGCCAGCGCGTAGGAGCCCGTGGCGGCGGAGACCAGCAGCACGATGCCCAGGCTGACCATGGAGATCGGCAGCCGCGCGACGAATCCGCTGGCGCTGAACAGGAGGGTGCCGGGGTGGCTCAGGATCCGGCGGTAGGACGTGAACATCGGACCCAGAGCGTAGGACCGGGAGGCTCCGGCCAACCAATCCTTATCGCTCAATACGATGACCTCATGGTTCCCGACGTCTCCCCGTACGACGCCCTGCTGCTCGTGTCGTTCGGTGGCCCGGAGGCGCCCGAGGACGTCGTCCCGTTCCTGGAGAACGTCACCAGGGGCCGCGGCATCCCGCGCGAGCGGCTCGAGGAGGTCGGCGCGCACTACCACCTCTTCGGGGGCCGGTCCCCGATCAACGACCAGAACCGCGCGCTGCTGGCCGCGCTGCGCGAGGACCTGGCCGGAGCCGGCCTCGACCTCCCCGTCTACTGGGGCAACCGCAACTGGGACCCGTTCCTGGCCGACACCGTCCGGCAGATGGCCAAGGACGGGGTGACCCGCGCCGCCTGCTTCCTGACCAGCGCCTACTCGTCGTACTCCGGGTGCCGGCAGTACCGCGAGGACCTCGCCGACGCCGTCGCCGAGGTCGGGGACGCGCCCCGCCTCGACCGGCTGCGTCAGTACTTCAACCACCCCGGCTTCATCGAGCCCGTGGTCGACGCGACCCTGGCCGCCCTCGCCGATCTGCCCGACGGCGTGCGCGAGGGCGCCCACCTGGTGTTCGTCACCCACTCCATCCCCGAAGCGATGAACGAGCGCAGCGGGCGCACCGGCGGTGCCTACGTGCACCAGCACCGCAGCGCCATGGCCGAGGTGGTCGAGCGGGTCCGCCAGGAGACCGGGCGGCGCAACCCGAACACCCTCGTCTACTGCTCGCGCTCCGGGCCGCCGCAGGTGCCGTGGCTCGAGCCGGACGTCAACGACCACCTCGAGGAGCTGGCCCGGCCAGGCAGCTCCGGGCGTCGTCCTGATCCCGATCGGCTTCGTCTCCGACCACATGGAGGTCATCTACGACCTGGACACGGAGGCGCTCGCCACCGCCCGCAAGCTCGACCTCCCCGCCGTCCGGGCGGCCACGCCCGGGGTGGACCCGCGGTTCGTCGCGATGGTCCGCGACCTGCTCGTCGAGCGGGCGGCGACCGAGCGTGGCGAGGACCCGCCCCGGGCAGCGGTCGGCACCCTCCAGGCCTGGTGGGACCTGTGCAGCGCCGGCTGCTGCCCCAACGCCAAGGACGTGCACCGGCCGGCGCTCGGCGGCGTCCGGTGAGCCGCGACCTCCTCGACCTCGCCCTCGACGTCGCCCGCGAGGCGGCCGCGCTGGTCCGAGAGGGCCGAGCAGGCGGCGTCCGGGTCGCCGCGACCAAGTCCAGCGACGTCGACGTGGTCACCCAGGTCGACCGGGACAGCGAGGAGCTGATCCGCACCCGGATCGCTGCCGCCCGCCCCGACGACGGCTTCCTCGGCGAGGAGGGTCACGACGACGCGGGCAGCTCGGGGGTGCGCTGGGTCGTCGACCCCATCGACGGGACGGTCAACTTCCTCTACGGCCTCCCGCAGTACGCCGTCTCGATCGCCGCCGAGCGCGACGGCCGGGTCGTGGCGGGGGTGGTGCTGAACGCCGCGACCGGCGTCGAGTACACCGCCGTCCTGGACGAGGAGGAGGCGCGGATCGAGTCCCGCAAGGACGGCGAGCCGATCGCCGTACGGGCCGAGGCGCCGCTGGGGCAACGACTGATCGGGACCGGCTTCTCCTACGAGGCGGGCCAGCGGGTCGTCCAGGCCGCAGCGGTCGGCCGGCTGCTGCCCCACATCCGCGACATCCGCCGGCTGGGCTCCTGCGCGCTCGACCTCTGCGCGGTCGCCGAGGGCACCCTCGACGGGTACGTCGAGGAGGGGGTCAACCCCTGGGACCACGCCGCCGGGGCCCTCGTCGCCCGGGGCGCCGGGGCCACGGTCGAGCTCGCGAGCGGCGTCGGAGGGCGCGACATCGTCATCTGTGCACCCGAGCACGGATTCCGGACGTTCCGGGACGCAGTGGAGGCCGCCGGTTTCCTCGCCGGACCGGGGGAATAGCATCCCCTCCTCCGATGTTGGTGCGACACGTCGTGGGACTGGTATGCGGAGGGTGCCCGCGATGGTGCACAATCTGGCGCCGACACCGACGACGATGCGGCACCGCAGGACCAGGGTTTTCAGGGGAGTGGAGGACGGATGGCGACTGATTACGACGCGCCGCGCAAGAACGAGGACGAACAGTCCGAAGAAAGCATCGAAGAGCTCAAGGCGCGCCGCCACGACAAGAACTCCGGCAAGGTCGACGAGGACGAGGCCGAGGCCGCCGAGAGCTTCGAGCTGCCCGGCGCCGACCTCTCGCACGAGGAGCTCGCCGTCGAGGTGAAGCCCAAGCAGGAGGACGAGTTCACCTGCATGAGCTGCTTCCTCGTGCATCACCGCAGCCAGCTCGCAGACGAGAAGAAGCTCATCTGCCGCGACTGCGCCTGAGCCGGAGCACGACGACGAAGGCCGCGACCCCGACGGGTCGCGGCCTTTGACGTGTCCCGACCGGGAGGCTCAGGCCTCCTGGTCGTCGCGCTGCAGCTCGGGGGGCAGGTGGCCGGTCGAGCGCGCGTAGTACGACGCCGCCCGGCGCTGCGCGAGCATCCGGGCCAGGGCGATGAAGGCGCCGGTGACGGCCGCCCAGCTGACCGCCTCCCAGAGCTGGACGTCGGGGTCGGCGGGGTTCTCGGGCGGCTTCTTGCCGGTCGCGAGCTTCCACGACTTGTCGAGGAGCTTGCGGGTCGCTGCGGCCGCGGCGAGCGCGGACACCAACGAGAAGACGGTCCAGACCTTCGATCCACCACCAGATGCCATGACAGGACACTACCCAGCCGGGGAGGACTCATTCAGCGCGGTCAGGGCCTGGGCGAGCCGGTCGGGGTGCCGGGTGGCCACCAGCCAGTACGGCGCGGGGTCGGCCGGGTCGGTGATCTCCACCTTCACCGCCCGCTTGAGGTAGGGCCGCAGCAGCAGGTAGGCCCGGGCGTCGGCCTCCACGCCGGAGATCCGGCGGGTGCTCTCCGGGTCGAGTGCGGTGGCCGCGCCGAGGTGACGGCCCGGGATGCTGGCCCGCCCGGCCCGGAAGACGCCGTCGCGGACGGTCAGCCGGGCCGAGCCGACCGAGATCAGCACCGCAGCCAGGACCAGCATGGCGACGGCCGTCACCAGCCAGGCCGCCGCCTCGGGCAGGGCCACGATGACGGCGAGCCACAGGCTGGCGACGAGCATGGTTCCCTGCACCCACCAGCGGAAGGGCACAGCGAGCCGCTCGTCGTAGTCCACGGGCAGAATCGTAGGAGTGGCCGTCGGCAGGGGGCGGGTAGGGTCCCCGCCGTGCATGACCTCGACATCAGCGTGCTCCGGCTCGACCCCGACCTGCCGCTCCCGTCGTACGCCCATCCCGGCGACGCCGGCGCCGACCTGGTCACCACGGTCGACGTGACCCTGGCACCCGGTGAGCGGGCGATGGTCCCGACCGGCGTGGCGCTCGCGCTCCCGGACGGGTACGTCGCGCTGGTCCACCCCCGCTCGGGCCTCGCCGCCCGGCACGGTCTCTCCATCGTCAACACTCCTGGCACCATCGACGCGGGCTACCGCGGCGAGATCAAGGTGCTCCTGGTCAACCACGACCCGCGGGAGCCGATCGAGCTGCGCCGGGGAGACCGGATCGCCCAGCTCGTGGTGCAGCGCTTCGAGCGGGCCCGCTTCGTCGAGGTGGACGTACTCCCCGACTCGGCCCGTGGAGCGGGCGGTTACGGTTCTACCGGGGGATTCGGCCAGTCCCGACCGGACCCCGCGCCCGAGGAGAAGCCGTGAAGTTCCGTCGCAAGTCCACGCCGTCCGACCCCGTCGAGGAGACGGACGTCGACGCCGCCGTCGACGAGGCCCCCGAGCCGGTCCAGGCCGTCGGCCCGTTCGACGTCGAGGACATCGCGGGCGACGGGGTCGAGCGGGTCGACCTCGGGGGGCTGCTGATCGCCCCCGAGCCGAACCGCGAGCTGCGGCTCCAGGTCGACGAGGCCACCCAGGCCGTGCAGTCGGTGGTGCTGGCCGGCCCCGACGGCGCCCTCGAGCTGCGCGCCTTCGCCGCCCCGCGCAACGGCGACCTCTGGTCCGACGTCCGGCCCCAGCTGGCCGCCGACATGGCCCGCCGGGGCGGCACCGCCACCGAGCGCGACGGGCGGTTCGGCACCGAGCTCGTCTGCCAGCTCTCCGTGCAGAGCAACGACGGGAAGACCACCCAGCAGCCGTCCCGGATCGTCGGCGTCAACGGCCCGCGCTGGATGCTGCGGGCCACGTTCCTCGGCCGCCCGGCGGTCGAGGTGGACAACGCCACCGAGTGGGAGGACACCCTCGCGAAGGTGGTCGTGCGGCGTGGCGAGCACGCCATGCCCGTGGGCGACGCGCTTCCGGTGAAGCTTCCGGACAATGCCCGACGCACGTCCCCGCCCCCGGCCTAGGGTTGATCACGTGCCAGGGAAGAGTCGGCTGCGCCGCAGCATCAGCAAGTGGGCGAACGCCGACGACCAGCACGCGCGCGAGCTGCGCAAGACGTACGCCGAGTCCGGCGTCAGCACCATCGCCGAGGCACCCGACCGAGAGCGGGTGCGGCTGCGCGGCTCCCTCCGCACCGTCACGCTGCGGCCCCGCGGCGGCGTACCTGCCCTGGAGGCGGAGCTCGATGACGGGTCCGGCGTGATCACGGTCATCTGGCTGGGTCGCCGGCGGATCGCCGGCATCTCGCCCGGGCGCGGGATCGAGGTCGAGGGCCGGATCGGCGTCGCCGAGGGGACCCGGATCATGTACAACCCGCGCTACGAGCTGATCCCGTGAGCCCTGGCGAGCACGCGTCGAGCGGCGAGCACCTGGCCGAGCCGTCCGTCGAGACGGTCGAGCAGGTGGTCCGCGCGCAGCTGGCGAAGGCGCTGGGCGGTCGGCGCGGGATGGTCGAGGCGGCCGTCCCCACGATCCTGTTCACCGTCTTCTGGCTGACCACCAAGGAGCTGCAGACGGCGCTGATCGTCAGCGTGGCGGCGGCACTCCTGCTGCTTGTGGCTCGGCTGGTGCAGCGCTCGACGGTGCAGTTCGTCGTGAACGCGTTGGTCGGGATCGGCATCGGCTGGCTGTTCGTGACCATGTCCGCGCGGTCCGGCGGCAGCGCCGACGACCAGGCGCTGGCCTACTTCCTGCCCGGGATCATCTACAACGCCGGCTACTCCGTCGTGCTCGCCTTCACCTGCCTGATCGGCTGGCCGCTGGTGGGCTTCATGGTCGGCAGCGTCACCGGGCGACCCGACCGCGTGGCACAAGGACCGCCAGGTGGTGCGGCTGTGCTCGCTGCTCACCTGGGTGCTCGTCGCGCCGTGCATCGTGCGGGTCGTCGGTCAGGCGCCGGTGTGGTTCGCCGGCAAGTCCGGCGCGATGGACGCCGACACCGCCGTGGCCGTGCTCGGCGTGCTCAAGATCGCCATGGGCTGGCCGCTCCAGCTGGCCGCGCTCGCCGCCATGGTCGCGCTGCTGGCACGCAACCACACGCCGATCGCGCCGGAGCCGTCGACCGCGGGCTGAGGGTCGAGACCCGGCTGGCTTCAGGTCTTCGGGTGGAGGCTCGGAGCGAGCAGGCGCTCCAGCTCCTCCTCGACGTCGGCCGAGACCACGAAGAGCAGCTCGTCGCCGGTCTCGACCGGTTGCTCGGCGTCCGGCGTGTAGACCTGACCGTCGCGCAGGATCGTCACCAGCGCGCAGTTCTCGGGGAACGGGATCAGGCCCGCCGGCTTCCCGACGTACGGCGAGTCGTCCGGCAGCGTCATCTCGACCAGGTTGGCGTTGCCCTGGCGGAACGTGAACAGCCGGACCAGGTCGCCGACGGTGACGGCCTCCTCGACCAGGGCGGACATGATGCGCGGGGTCGACACGTTGACGTCGACCCCCCAGGCCTCGGTGAACAGCCACTCGTTGTTGGGGTGGTTGACCCGGCCCACGGTCCGCGGGACACCGAACTCGGTCTTCGCGAGCAGCGAGGTCACGAGGTTGACCTTGTCGTCACCGGTGGCGGCGATCATCACGTCGCACTGGTCGAGCCGGGCCTCCTCGAGCGAGGAGAGCTCACAGGAGTCGGCCAGCAGCCACTCGGCGTCGGGCACCCGCTCGGGCTTCATCGAGCTCGGCGACTTGTCGATGAGCAGCACCTGGTGGCCGTTGGTGATCAGCTCCCGGGCGATGGACCGGCCGACAGCTCCGGCCCCGGCGATGGCAACCCTCATCGTGGTCAGTTCTCCTCGGGGCCTTTGTCGATGACGGCGTACGCATGGGCGGCTTTGTCCTCGCGGACCACGAGGTGGACCATGTCGCCCTCCTGGATGATCGTCTCGCGGGTGGGGAGCATCCCCTCACCGACCCGGTCGATCCAGGCGATCCGGGCGCCGGTCTGCTCCTGGAACGCCACCATCCGCTGGCCGACCCACGTCTCCGGGATCGACATGTGGTCGACCCGGATCGTCCCCGACGGGTCGCGGAAGTCCGGCTCGGCGCCGGCGGGCAGGATCCGCCGCAGCACCTGGTCGGCCGTCCACTTCACGGTCGCGACCGTCGTGATGCCGAGCCGCTGGTAGACCTCGGCGCGGCCCGGGTCGTAGATCCGGGCGACGACCTGCTGGATCCCGAACGTCTCCCGGGCGACCCGCGCCGCGATGATGTTGGAGTTGTCGCCGCTGGAGACGGCGGCGAACGCCTCGGCCCGGCGGATGCCCGCCTTCTCGAGGACCTCCTGGTCGAAGCCGTAGCCGGTGACCTTGTCGCCGTTGAACGCCGGACCCAGCCGGCGGAACGCGTCGGGCTCGCTGTCGATCACGGAGACGGTGTGGTTGCGGTCCTCGAGACTGCGCGCCAAGGTCGATCCGACCCGGCCGCAGCCCATGATCACGACATGCACGGGAGAAACCGTATCCCAGCCGATACCTCCCGTTGCGCCGTGCAGCGCGCGGCTGGGTCTAACCTTGCCGATCGTGGGTGTCGGCGATGTCTCGAAGCGGATCCTGCTCGGGCGCAAGCTGAGGAGCTCCCAGCTGGGGGAGACGCTCCTTCCGAAGCGGATCGCCCTGCCCGTCTTCGCCAGCGATGCGCTCTCGTCGGTCGCCTACGCCCCGGACGAGATCTTCATCATGCTGTCCCTGGCCGGTGCGTCGGCGTACGTCTGGTCCTGGAAGATCGGCATCGCCGTCGCGATCGTGATGACCGCGGTGGTCGCGTCCTACCGGCAGAACGTCCATGCCTACCCCAGCGGCGGTGGCGACTACGAGGTCGCGACGGTCAACCTCGGCCGCAACGCCGGCATCACGGTCGCCAGCGCGCTTGCTGTGCGACTACGTGCTGACGGTGGCGGTCTCGATCTCGTCGGGTGCGCAGTACGCCGCGGCGGCGATCCCGGCGTTCATCGACCACGAGGCGACGGTCGCCAGCGCCATGGTCATCCTGCTGATGGCGATGAACCTGCGCGGCATCCGCGAGTCGGGCACGTTCTTCGCGATCCCGACCTACCTGTTCATGGTCGCGATCCTCGGCATGTGCGGCTACGGCATGCTCCGCCTCTTCGCCGGCAATCTTCCCGAGGTCGAGAGCGCCGACCTCGACCTGAGCGTCG
The DNA here is from genome assembly GCA_963803235.1 of uncultured Actinomycetota bacterium. Lineage (GTDB taxonomy): Bacteria > Actinomycetota > Actinomycetes > Propionibacteriales > Nocardioidaceae > Nocardioides. Next base: position 285,878 of record CAWDLL010000002.1, on the reverse strand, counting down.
CCCCCGGCTACGAGGCGCCGCTCACCACGGTCGCGCTGATGTTCCTGCTCGCGCGCGCGTTCTCCTCCGGCTGTGCGGCGCTGACCGGCGTCGAGGCGATCTCCAACGGCGTCCCGGCGTTCCGCAAGCCGAAGAGCCGGAACGCCGCGACCACGCTGCTGATGCTCGCGCTGATCGCGATCACGATGATGATGAGCGTCATCGTGCTCGCCAACCAGATGGGCCTGAAGTACGTCGACCCGCACGACCTGGACCGGCTGCAGACGATGGACGGCACGGAGCTGCCGGCCGGCTACGACCAGCACACCGTGATCGCCCAGATCGCACGGGCCGTTTTCAACGACTTCTCGCCCGGCTTCTACTTCGTCGTCACCGTCACCGGCGTGATCCTGGTGCTGGCGGCCAACACCGCCTTCAACGGGTTCCCGGTGCTCGGCTCGATCCTCGCCGAGGACGGGCTCGCCCCGCGGGCACTCGGCTCCCGCGGCGACCGGCTGGCCTACAGCAACGGCATCGTCTTCCTCGCCGTCATGGCGATCATCCTGATCGTGGCCTTCGACGCCGAGACCACGCGGCTGATCCAGCTCTACATCGTGGGCGTCTTCGTCTCCTTCAACCTCAGCCAGCTCGGCATGATCCGGCACTGGACCCGGCACCTGAAGACCGAGCGCGACCCGGCGAGGCGGCGCCGGATGCAGCGGTCGCGGGTGATCAACACGATCGGGCTGACGTTCACGGCGGTGGTGCTGGTGATCGTGCTGATCACGAAGTTCCTGGCCGGCGCCTGGATCACGATCCTGGCGATGGGCATCTTCTTCCTGATCATGAAGGGGATCAGCCGGCACTACGACAACGTCGCCCGCGAGCTCGCCGCCGACGAGGACGACAAGCTGATGCCGACCCGGGTGCACGCGATCGTGCTGGTCTCCAAGCTGCACAAGCCGACGCTGCGGGCGCTCGCCTTCGCCAAGGCGACCCGGCCGAACGTGCTCGAGGGCGTCTACGTCGCCACCGACACCGAGGCGACCAACCGGATGCTCACCGAGTGGGACGAGCGCAACTTCGGCGTCCCGCTCAAGGTGCTGCACTCGCCGTACCGCGAGGTGGTCAAGCCGATCGTCGACTACGCGATGGAGATCAAGCAGGCCAACCCGCGCGGGGTCGTGGCCGTCTACATCCCGGAGTACGTCGTCGGCCGCTGGTGGGAGCAGCTGCTGCACAACCAGACCGCGCTCCGGCTCAAGGGCCGGCTGCTGTTCGCGCCCGGCGTGATGGTGACGTCGGTGCCCTACCAGCTGCGCTCGTCCCAGATCGCCGTCGAGCGCGAGGAGCGTGAAGCCGGCCGGGTGCGTCCGGGCGACCTGCGGAGGGGCAACGTGTCCGACCGCGGCGGCAGCGGCGGGCGGCAAGTGCCGCGGTGACCGGACAGTGACCAGGAACCCGCGGCAGCGCAAGGCCCGGGGCCGGTCGCGGGTCGGGGAGCGGTTCACGGCCGAGGTCGGACCGGTTGCGCACGGCGGCCACTGCGTCGTCCGTCTGCCGGAACCGGAGGCCCGGGTCGTCTTCGTGCGGCACGCGATCCCGGGGGAGCGGGTGGTCGTCGAGATCACCGAGGGGACCGAGGGCGACCGGTTCTGGCGCGGCGACGCGGTCGAGGTGCTCGACCCGTCGCCGGACCGCGTGCCCGCGCCCTGCCCGGTGGCCGGGCCGGGCCTCTGCGGCGGGTGCGACTTCCAGCACGTCGACCTCGCCCGGCAGCGAGCACTCAAGGCCGAGGTGGTCCACGAGCAGCTGTCCCGGCTGGCCGGGCTCGACCTGGACGTGACGGTCGAGGCGGTGCCGGGTGACGTGGACGGCCTGCGCTGGCGGACCCGGCAGCGGTACGTCCACCTCCCCGACGGTCGCCGCGGGATGCGCAAGCACCGGTCGCACGACGTGGTCCCCGTCGACGACTGCCTGCTCGAGGCGCCGCAGGCCCCGTCCCACTCCCTGCTCGGGCACGACTTCTCCGTCGCCGACGACGGGTTCTGGCAGGTGCATCCGGGTGCGCCGCGGGTCCTGGTGGAGACCGTCCTCGATTTCCTCGAGCCCGCTCCAGGCGAGTCGGTGCTCGACCTGTACGCCGGCGTCGGGCTGTTCGCCCGGTTCCTCGTCGACGCCGTGGGGGACGAGCGCCCGGGTGGTCGCGGTCGAGGGGCATCGCGAGGCGGCCGAGCACGCGCGCGTCAACCTGGGTCTCGACAGCTCGACCGACGTGTGGTCGAGGTGCCGTGGGCCTGTCGACCGGGTGCTGGCCGCGTCGTACGACGAGCCGTTCGACCTGGTCGTGCTCGACCCGCCGCGGGAGGGCGCGAAGCGGAAGGTCGTGGAGCAGGTCGTCGACCGGGCGCCGCGCGCCGTGGCGTACGTCGCCTGCGACCCGGCGGCCCTCGCCCGCGACGTCGCGATCTTCGCCGAGCACGGCTACCGGCTGCAGCGGCTGCGCGCCTTCGACCTGTTCCCGATGACCCACCACGTGGAGTGCGTGGCGCTGCTCACGCGCTGACTCCTTGACCTGGAGTGCGCTCCAATCCCTAGCGTCGACGTCATGACACAGAAGATCTGGTTCATCACCGGCTCCTCGCGCGGCTTCGGCCGCGAGTGGGCGATCGCCGCGCTGGAGCGCGGGGACAAGGTCGCGGCGACGGCCCGCGACACCTCCACCCTCGACGACCTCGACCAACAAGTACGGCGACGCGGTGCTGCCGCTCGAGCTCGACGTGACCGACCGGCAGGCCGCCTTCGACACCGTGGCCGCGGCTCGCGAGCACTTCGGTCGGCTGGACGTCGTCGTCAACAACGCCGGCTACGGACAGTTCGGCTTCGTCGAGGAGCTCAGCGAGCAGGACTTCCGCGACCAGATGGAGACCAATGTCTTCGGCGCGATGTGGGTGACCCAGGCCGCGCTCCCGTTCCTCCGCGAGCAGGGCTCGGGCCACATCGTCCAGGTCTCGTCGATCGGCGGCATCTCGGCGTTCCCCAACATCGGCGCCTACCACGCGTCCAAGTGGGCGCTCGAAGGCTTCTCCCAGGCGCTCGCCCAGGAGGTCGCCGGCTTCGGGATCCACGTGACGCTGGTCGAGCCCGGCGGGTTCGCCACCGACTGGGCCGGCCCGTCGGCCCGGCACGCGACGCCGCTGCCGGCGTACGACGACGCCCGCCGCCGGGCGGAGGAGTGGCGGCAGACCCGCAACACTGCCGGGCCGGGCGACCCGCAGGCCTCGGCGCGGGCCATCCTCGAGGTCGTCGACGCCGACCAGCCGCCGCTCCGTGTCTTCTTCGGCCTGACGCCGCTGGAGACCGCGCGCGCCGACTACGCGCAGCGGCTGAAGACCTGGGAGGCCTGGCAGCACGTGGCCGAGCTCGCGCAGGGTTAGCCGCCGTCGTCGCGGGCAGGCTGCGGACATGGCCTCCTACGCGGTGAACCCAGCAGCGGTCGAGCACGCCACGAAGCTGATCGACGCCCGCCAGTACGTCCTCGACAGTGACTGGGGCGAGGTGCAGCCCGATGCCGCCGCCCAGAACGCCTTCCTCGAGCGGCACTCCTGGGAGGAGTACGCCGCCTGGCACCTCGGCCTGACCGAGGGCGCGAGCGACGAGACCAAGGCGAGGTACGCGTTCGTCTGCGGCGACCTCCGGCGGGTGCACCGGACCGCGCTGATCGCCTGCGTCTACCGGGCCTCGGAGTGGCGGCACAAGGACGTCGAGCTCGCCGCGCACGACCTGCTCCAGCATCTCGATTCCGTCAGTGGGTAAGAATCCCCCTGGGAGCAGAGAGCAGGGGAGGGAATCGTGACCGACGGAATCGACCCGTCCGCCCAGCCGAGCGGGACGGGCTGCGCGGACTGTGAGGGCGCCGACCCACCGGGCTGGTGGGTGCACCTGCGCCGGTGCGCGGAGTGCGGCCACATCGGCTGCTGCGACACCTCGCCGGCCCGGCACGCCACCGCACACGCCACGGCCGCGGGGCATCGCTTCATCCAGAGCTTCGAGCCGGACGAGGACTGGTTCTACGACTACGAGACGGGCGAGGTGCTCGACGGCCCGGAGCTCGCCTCGCCGCTGTCGCGGCCGGAGGAGCAGCCCGTGCCCGGGCCTGCGGACCGGGTGCCCCAGGACTGGATGGAGCACATCCACCCCTGACCCGGGTGAGCGATTCCGCTCGACATCGTGTATCTTGACATCAAGAGAAATCACCGACGCTCCGACACCGCCGAAGTTAGGGAAGCCTCACTTCCTCCACGGGAATGCCCGGCGGCAAGATGGGCACGGAGCGAACACGAGCACTCAACGAGGAGATGGCTGATGGCCAGTCAGGACAGCTTCGGCGCGAAGAGCACGCTGGACGTGGACGGCAAGTCCTACGAGATCTTCCGGCTCGACGCAGTGTCCGGGGAGGGGCTGCCGGACGACGCGGTCGACTCGCTTCCCTTCTCCCTGAAGGTTCTTCTGGAGAACCTGCTCCGCACCGAGGACGGCGCCGACATCACGGCGGACGACATCTTGGCCATCGCGGGCTGGGACGCCGACGCCGACCCCAGCAAGGAGATCCAGTTCACGCCGGCGCGCGTGATCATGCAGGACTTCACCGGCGTCCCGTGCGTGGTCGACCTGGCCACCATGCGCGAGGCGATGGCCGACCTCGGCGGCGACCCGACGAAGATCAACCCGCTCGCGCCGGCCGAGATGGTCATCGACCACTCCGTCATCGCCGACGTGTTCGGCACCCCCGAGGCGTTCGCCAGGAACGTCGAGATCGAGTACGAGCGCAACCGCGAGCGCTACCAGTTCCTGCGCTGGGGCCAGGGCGCCTTCGACGACTTCAAGGTCGTGCCGCCCGGCACCGGCATCGTGCACCAGGTCAACATCGAGCACCTCGCCCGCACCGTCTTCACCCGCGAGGTGGACGGCGAGCTGCAGGCCTACCCCGACACCTGTGTCGGCACCGACTCGCACACCACGATGGTCAACGGCATCGGCGTGGTCGGCTGGGGCGTCGGCGGCATCGAGGCCGAGGCCGCGATGCTCGGCCAGCCGGTGTCGATGCTGATCCCGCGCGTGGTCGGCTTCAAGCTGAACGGCGACCTCCCCGAGGGCTCGACCGCGACCGACCTGGTGCTGACGATCACCGAGATGCTGCGCAAGCACGGAGTGGTCGGCAAGTTCGTCGAGTTCTACGGCCCCGGCGTCTCCGCGCTGCCGCTGGCCAACCGCGCCACGATCGGCAACATGAGCCCCGAGTTCGGCTCCACGATCGCGGTCTTCCCGATCGACGAGCAGACCATCGAGTACCTCAAGCTCACCGGCCGCGCCGACGAGCAGCTGGCCCTGGTCGAGACCTACGCCAAGGAGCAGGGCCTCTGGCACGACCCCGAGGCCGAGCCGCGCTACTCCGAGAGGCTCGAGCTCGACCTGGCCACCGTCGTCCCGTCGCTGGCCGGCCCGAAGCGGCCGCAGGACCGGGTCGAGGTCACCGACGCCAAGGAGGGCTTCCGGGCCGCGCTCAAGGACTACGTGTCCGGCGAGGGCGACGAGAACGGGTACGACGAGGCGGTCGCCGAGTCCTTCCCGGCCTCCGACCCGCCGTCCAACGGCCACGGCGAGGCCGACCCGGTGCGCTACTCCGCCGCCGCCACCGGTGGTGGCCGCAAGAGCGACCCGGTCGACGTGGAGCTCTCGGACGGCACGAAGTTCACCCTCGACCACGGCGCGGTGACGATCGCCGCGATCACGTCGTGCACCAACACGTCCAACCCGTCGGTGATGATCGGCGCCGCCCTGCTCGCCAAGAACGCCGTCGAGAAGGGCCTCCAGCGCAAGCCGTGGGTCAAGACCACGCTCGCCCCCGGCTCGAAGGTGGTCTCCGACTACTACGAGAAGGCCGGCCTGACGCCGTACCTCGACAAGCTCGGGTTCAACCTGGTCGGCTACGGCTGCACCACGTGCATCGGCAACTCCGGCCCGCTCATCCCGGAGGTCTCCGCGGCCGTCAACGAGAAGGACCTGGCCGTCGTCTCGGTGCTGTCCGGCAACCGCAACTTCGAGGGCCGGATCAACCCCGACGTGAAGATGAACTACCTCGCGTCGCCGCCGCTGGTGGTCGCCTATGCGCTCGCCGGGTCGATGGACGTCAACCTCTTCGACGACCCGCTCGGTCAGGACGCCGACGGCAACGACGTGTTCCTCAAGGACATCTGGCCCGCGCCGACCGAGGTCGAGCGGGTGATCGGCGAGGCCATCAGCTCCGACATGTTCACCAAGGACTACGCCGACGTCTTCGCGGGCGACGAGCAGTGGCGCTCGCTCCCGACGCCGGAGGGCAAGACGTTCGAGTGGGACGAGGACTCGACGTACGTCCGGAAGCCTCCGTACTTCGACGGCATGCCGGACGAGCCCGAGCCGGTCGAGGACATCACCGGTGCGCGGGTGCTGCTGAAGCTCGGCGACTCGGTCACCACCGACCACATCTCGCCCGCCGGTGCGATCAAGAAGGACTCGCCGGCCGGCACGTACCTCGCCGAGCACGGCGTCGAGCAGCGGGACTTCAACTCCTACGGCTCGCGTCGCGGCAACCACGAGGTGATGATCCGCGGCACCTTCGCCAACATCCGGCTCCGCAACCAGCTCGCCCCGGGCACCGAGGGCGGCTTCACCCGCGACCTGCTCGGTGACGGCGACGTGACCACGGTCTTCGAGGCCTCGGAGAAGTACCTCGAGGCGGGCGTGCCGCTGGTGGTCCTGTCCGGCAAGGAGTACGGCTCCGGCTCGTCGCGCGACTGGGCTGCGAAGGGCACCGCCCTGCTGGGCGTCAAGGCCGTCATCGCCGAGTCCTACGAGCGGATCCACCGGTCCAACCTGATCGGGATGGGCGTGCTGCCGCTGCAGTACCCCGAGGGCGAGAGCGCCGAGTCGCTCGGCCTGACCGGCGAGGAGGAGTTCTCCATCACCGGTGTCACCGAGCTCAACGACGGCAAGACGCCGAAGACGGTCAAGGTCACGGCGGGCGACACCGAGTTCGACGCCGTCGTCCGGATCGACACCCCCGGCGAGGCGAACTACTACCGCAACGGCGGCATCATGCAGTACGTCCTGCGCAGCCTGCGCAAGAGCTGAGCCGAGCCTGCTCGGTCTCAGCGTCCCCACGCTGCTGGCGGTGGCCCTGGCCCTCTTGGCCGGGGCCACCGTGCAGTCGTTGGTGGGGCTCGGCCTGGGCCTGGTCGCGGCGCCGGTCATCACGCTGGTCGACCCGCGGCTCATGCCCGAGGTGATGCTCTGGCTGGCGTGCGTCTACCCGCTGGTGACGCTCGCGGCCGAGCGCGAGGACATCCACTGGGCCGGCCTCGGCTGGTCGCTGCCGACCCGCGTGATCGGCACGGTCGCCGGGGTGGCGGCGGTCGCGACGTTCTCCACCCAGCTGCTCGGCCTCGTGGTGGCCGTCATCGTGCTGTCGGCAGTCCTGGTCACCTGGCTCGCGCTGCGGCCGCCGCTGAACCGCGCGTCGCTGCTGGTCGCCGGCGCGGTGTCGGGCTTCGCCGGCACCGCCACCTCGATCGGCGGGCCGCCGATGGCAGTCCTCTACCAGCACCGCCCGCCCCGGGAGATCCGCACCACGCTCGCGGTCTACTTCATGGTGGGGGCGGGCATGTCGTTGGTCGGCCTCGGGCTCGCCGGACAGCTCGAGGCGCACCGGGCGCTGCTGGCGGCGTGCCTCACTCCGGTCCTCCCGATCGGCGCGGCCCTCGGGCGCGCCCTGCGCGTGCGGCTCCCGGAGCGCCACGTCCGGGGTGCGGTGCTGGGCGTCTGCGCGACGTCGGCGCTGGTGCTGCTCGTGAAGTCGCTCGCCTTCTAGGACTCACTGCCCGGCGATGTTGACCATCCAGGAGACGCCGTACTTGTCGGCGCACATGCCGAACTCGTCGCCCCACATCTGCTTCTCCAGGGCGACCATGACCGCGCCACCGTCGGAGAGCTTCTCCCAGTAGCCACGAAGCTGGTCGCTGTCGTCGCCGCTGAGGCTGACCGAGTAGTTGTTGCCGGGGTTGTAGTCCTGTCCGGGCGGGTTGTCGGCGGCCATCAGCGTGAAGCCGGCGTCGGTCTCGAGCTGGCCGTGCATGATCTTGTCGGCCTCGCCGCCCGTGTCGTTGCCGAACTCGCCGAACGTGTTGACGGCGAGCTCGCCGCCGAAGACGTCCTTGTAGAACTCCAGCGCCTCGCGGGCACTGCCGTCGAAGGTGATGTACGGGTTGAGTTTCGAAGCCACTGGTCTTCCCTCGTCTCGTCGGATTCGGTTCGATTCGGACACTAGACCCGGTCGCCGACAGTCCGTACCGCCTCGAGATGAACCTGTGACATACACGGGGCGCAGGCCGGGTACCGGCCGCGCATGTCCCGCGAGAACCGCACTCGCGCGATGACCGCGGGCGCCGTGGTCGTCGCGTGGGCGGCCATCCTCGGAGCCGTCCTCCTGATCGGCTGGCTGCTGACCCATCCGCTCGAGTCGAGCGTCGACCCCTGGGACGACGACGTCGCGCGGTGGTTCGCCCGGCAGCGGAACGGCGACCTCGACCAGGTCGCGGATGCCGGCACCTTGCTCGGTGACACCCCCGTCGCCATGGCCATCGCCGCCGTCGCGGCGCTGGCGCTGTCGCTGTGGCGTCGCTCGGTCCGACCCGCGCTCTTCGTCGCGCTCCTGGTCGCCGGCATCGGTGGGTTCTACTGGGTGGCGACGACACTGATCACCCGGGACCGTCCGCCGGTGCGCATCCTGGACCCGGGTCTGGTGCCCGACCACAGCTATCCCTCCGGACACGTCGCCACCGCCCTCGCCGTCTACGGCGGGATCGCGGTGCTGCTGTGGGTCCTGGCGCCCCGGCTGCGAGCGTGGCTCTGGCTGCTCCTGCTGCTGCCGGTGTTCGTGGCCCTGGCGCGGCTGTACCAGGGGGCGCACCATCCGACCGACGAGATCGCCAGCGTGCTCTACACGACGGCGTGGTTGGCGGTCCTGGTCGAGCCTGCTCCTGCGCGCGAGGATCGACCCGATCAGTAGCGCACGGCTGATCGATCCGCGCGGCCGGGTCGATCCGGACCTCGCCGCCGTTGGGCATCACCAGCTGCGGGTCGGTGTGGCCGAAGTCGACGTCGATCACCACCGGGACGTCGGGGGAGTACTCCGCCATCGCGGCCAGCACCGCCTCGTGCTGGGCATCGACGTACGCCCGGCGCTGGTCGGCGTCCTTCCGGTCGTGGAGCGACCACGACTTGGGACGGCCCATGAGCAGGGCCCGGAAGCGCTGGAGCAGGCCGCGTTCGCCGAGGCACATCAGCACCTCGCCGACGTACTGGGCGGTGGGCAGCTCCTCGGTGGTCTCGAGGTACAGCACGCACCCGTCGTACGCCGTGTCGTCCGGCGCGAGGTAGCGCGCGGCCCGCAGGTTGAAGTCGATGATCTCGAAGCAGCCGCCCCACAGCCGGCCCTCGACCGCGTGCGTTGCCACCGTGCCACTGCCAGCCGGTGCCGGGGAACATCTCCGGCTCCCGCTCGAAGGTCGCCGGGTCGGCCCAGTCACCGTTGACGTCCGTGTAGGTCTCCGCCGGCCGCAGGTCGTACCACCCCTCGCCGAGGAAGGCCGCGCGGAACGCCTCGGCGGTGTGCGGGTTGATCGCGCCGGGGCGGCCGAGCTCGACCATCACGGCGCCTCCGTAGTAGGACACGATGCCGAGGTTCCACAGGTAGTTGTGCAGGTTCGTGTTGTCGCTGACCCCGAAGAACGGCTTGGGGTTCGCGGCGATCACGTCTGCGTCGAGGTGCTTGAGGATCTTGATCTGGTCCTCGCCGCCGATGCTGGCGACGATCGCCTTGATGTCCGGGTCCGCGAAGGCCGCGTTCACGTCCGCGGCGCGGGCCTCCGGAGGTGAGATGACGCGGGTCGTGGGGTACTCGACGACCTCGACGCCGAACTCCTCCTGGAGGCGGCGCACGCCGAGGTCGTGCGGCAGGGGGAGCACCGCCGACACCGCCTCGGCGGGGGAGAGCACGGCGACCTTGTCACCGGGGCGGGGCTTGGCGGGGTAGCGGAACATCCGTCCACGCTAGAGCGCGGGGCGCCTACCGGTCGAAGGGTTTGGCTCAGGGCTGCTCCGGAAGCGGCTTCGTGTCGGGCAGGTCGGGCGTCTCGATCGGGTCCGGGTCGAGGCTGGGCACGACCTCCGGGTCCTCGAAGGGTTCCGCTGGTGTCGTGGTCATGCGGTGTGCGTACCCATCGCGACGCGCAGGATGCCCCCCGGGTCAGGCCGAGACGTGACGGGTGGCTGCGTTTCCGGCGGTAGGGGACCATGGAGGCATGGTCGTCGTTGTCGGGGTCGTGGTTCTGGGCGCAGGTCTGCTCTGGCTCGCGGTCTTGACCGGACTGGGTGAGCACCGGCGGGGAGCGTCTGCTCCACTGGTGGCACTCGCTGGCCTGTTCTTCCCGATCACCTGGCTCGTCTGGTACCTGAAGGACGAGCAGCCGTTCCGCCGCCTTTCACGACGCGCCGCCTGACACCCCTGGAGCCATCTGTGCTTGTTGCCTTCTCTGTCGCGCCCACCATCTCGAGCCACGAGGACGGGTCGGTGTCCGAAGCGGTCGCCGCTGCCGTCGCGGGTGGTCCGGGAGTCGGGGCTCCCGAATCGCACCGACGCCATGTTCACAACGCTGGAAGGCGAGTGGGACGAGGTGATGGCGGTCGTGAAGCAGGCCGTCGACGTCGTGGCCGCCGTGTCGCCGCGGGTCGGGCTGGTCCTGAAGGCCGACATCCGCCCCGGCTTCGACGGGCAGCTGACCGCGAAGGTGGAGCGGATCGAGCAGGCGCTGGGCGGCTGATGTCCGAGCCCTACGCCCCACCGTGGCAGGCCCCGCCGCAGCGGCCGAGGGGGACGGCGGTCGTGGTCGCCGTGATCGTCGCGCTGCTGGTGGTGATCGTGGCGGTGTTCGTGCCGACCGCGGTCAACGCCTGGCGGGTGTGGACCGGCGTCGTCGGGTCCGACGCGACGCTGGGCGACGTGCACACCTTCGGCGGGCTCAGCACGGACCACTCCCAGGACGACGTGCACTACGACCACGAGCCGCCGGCCGGGGGACCGCACGACCCCGCGTGGCTGGACTGCGGGGTGTACGACGTGCCGGTGCGCGACGAGAACGCCGTGCACTCGCTCGAGCACGGAACCGTCTGGATCACCTACACCGAGGACCTCTCCGAGGACGAGGTGGCCGAGCTCGCCGACCTGCTCCCGGACGAGGGCATCCTCTCGCCGTACCCCTCGCAGGCAGCGCCGGTGATCGTCACCGTGTGGGCGCGACAGCTCGAGCTGGACTCGGTCGGCGACCCGCGGCTGGACCTGTTCCTCGAGAAGTTCGGCGACGGGCACACAGCGCCGGAGCCGATGGCGTCGTGCGTGGGTGGGGTGCACGAGACGGTGTCCGAGGGGGTCGAGGTCTGATGCCGGTGTCGTACGTCGTGACCGGGGGTGGGCGTGGGATCGGCCGTGCCGTGGTGGAGCGACTCCTCGCGGGTGGCGACGCCGTGGTCGTGCTGGAGCTGAGCGACCCGGACCTGTCCTGGGTCGACGAGGGTGCCCGCGCCCGCATCGCCTCGGTGGTGGGGAGCGCGGCCGACGAGACCGTCGCCAGGGCGGCGGCGGAGCGCGCCGAGTCGATGGCGCCGTTCGCCGGCTGGGTCAACAACGCGGCACTGTTCCGCGACGCGGACCTGACCGACGACCCCGCCACCGTTCTCGAGCTCGTGCACGCCAACCTGGCGCCGGCCGTCGTCGGCAGCTCGGCAGCCGTCCGGCACCTGCTCGAGCGTGATCGGCCCGGCTCGATCGTCAACGTGTCGTCCCACCAGGCGCAGCGGCCGGTGCGCGGCGCGCTGCCGTACGCGACCGCGAAGGCGGCCGTCGAGGGGCTGACCCGGGCGCTGGCCGTGGACGTCGGACCGCGGGGGATCCGGGTGAACGCCGTGGCGCTCGGGTCGATCCGCACCGCCCGCTACGACGAGCTGCTCGCCGAGGCGGGCGACGGCGCCGCCGGGATCGAGGCGGACATGGCGCGGCTGCACCCGCTCGGCCGGGTCGGCACCGCGGCCGAGGTCGCCGACGTCGTGGCCTTCCTGCTCTCGCCGGCCGCGTCGTTCGTCACCGGCACGGTGGTCCCGGTCGACGGCGGCCGGGCAGCCCAGGGCCAGGACCCGGAAGAGACCTGACACCATCGGCGCCATGGACTCCGAGACCCGCAGCTACCGCACCGGCGGCACCGAGAAGGTCCTCGACATCACCTCCGACTGCGCGGACTTCGCGTCCGGACGCGGAGACGGCCTGCTGCACGTCTTCGTCCCGCACGCCACCGCCGGCATCGCGATCATCGAGACCGGCGCCGGCAGCGACGACGACCTGCTCGCCGCCCTGGCCGACCTGCTGCCCGCCGACGACCGCTGGCGACACCGGCACGGCAGCCCCGGCCACGGCCGCTCGCACGTGATGCCGGCACTGGTGCCGCCGTACGCCACCGTGCCCGTGCTCGGCGGCAGCCTCGCCCTCGGCACCTGGCAGAGCGTCTGCCTGGTCGACCTGAACATCGACAACGCGGAGCGGGACGTGCGGCTGTCGTTCCTCGGGTCAGGTGCGGGCGCGTAGCGGGACGCCCACCCACAGCGCGAGGTACGCCAGGAGGGAGATCAGCGACGCGGTGACCCCCGCGGCCCTCCCGATGGCCAGGTCGAAGACCAGGAACATCACCCCGCAGGTGGTCAGCGCCACCAGCACCAGCCCGGCCCGGGCGACCCGGTTCGCGGTCCGGACCAGCCACGGCCGCCGCCCCTGCCGGAACAGGATCCGGTGGTAGGCGACCGGCGACAGGATCGCCGCGGTCGCCGCCACACTCAGCGTCAGGACGGTGAGGTACGCCGTGCGCTGCACGTCGTCGAGACTGGCGAACCGGCTGCTGAACGGCACCGTCAGCAAGAACCCGGTCAGCACCTGCACGCCGGTCTGCGTGGACCGCAGCTCCTGGATCAGCTCGGTCCAGTTGCGGTTGATCGTTGCTTCGTCGATGCCGTCGGCGGGCGGCTCGGGTTCCGGCGTCGTCACAGCTCGCAAACTACTCCCGTGCGCGCGACCTGAGGCTCTGCGTCCGTCAGCGGGTTTCGAGGCTCGTCGCTGGCGCTCCTCGCACCTCAACCACCGGTGGTCGAGTAGCGAGCGCTAGCGAGCGTATCGAGACCCGGTGACGTCGCGCAGGGCCTCAGCCGAGGAGGCGGCGGGCCAGGCCGAGGTGGAACTCGACCGACAGCAGCAGGTCGTCGACGTGCACCCGCTCGTTCGCGTTGTGGTAGCCGGAGGCGAGGACGTCGGGGGCGGTGTGGACGTACGGGCTGAAGCCGTACGCCGTGGTGCCGGCCGCGGCACGCAGGTAGACCGAGTCGGTGAAGCCCGAGTCGAGCAGCGGCAGCACCGTCACGTCGCCACCGCGCTCGGCCCAGAACGCCTCGATCGCCTCCATCAGCGCGGACTCCGGCGACGAGGCGCTGCCCGCGACCAGGACCTCCGGCCAGCTCAGCTCGTAGGTGATCCCGTTCCCGAGCCGGGACCGGACCGTCGCCTCGACGTCGGCGCGCGAGGTGCCGGGCAGGATCCGGCAGTCCAGCTCGACCGACGCGCGCGCGGGCATCACGTTCCGCTTGCTCGAGCCCTCGAGCACGGTCGGCGCCATGGTGGTCCCCGTCATCGCCGGCATCAGCTCGGCCAGGGTCGGGTGCAGCGCCGCCGCGGCAGCCACGTCGTCGACACCCAGGGCGGACAGGGTCGCCTCGAGCCAGGCCGACGAGCCGGAGTCGGGCATGCCGCGGCCGACCCGGCGCAGCAGCTCCCCGAGCAGCGGCACGGCGTTGTCGCCGACGTTCGGCATCGACGCGTGCCCGGCCTCGCCGACCGCGGTCACGCGCACCGGCAGCGTGCCCTTCTCGCCGACGCCGACGGTCGCCATGGTCCGGCCGTCGGCGAGCGCCAGCAGCTCGCCGCCGCCCTCGTTGATCGCCACGTCGGGCCGGATGTCGGGCCGCTCGTCGAGCAGCCAGCGCATGCCGACGTCGGCCATCCCGTCCTCCTCGTCCGCGACGGCGAGGAACCACAGGTCGCCGCGCGGCCGGAAGCCCGACCTCGCCAGCTCCGCCATCGCGACGGCGCGCGCCGCCACCTCGTTCTTCATGTCGACCGCGCCGCGGCCGTGCAGGTAGCCGTCGTCGTCGACCACCCCCTCGAACGGCGGGTGCGTCCAGTCCCGCGCGTCCACCGGGACCACGTCGGTGTGCCCGACGAACGCGAGCGACGGCGCGTCGCCCGACCCGGGCAGCCGGGCGACCAGGTTGGCCCGGTGCTCCTCGCGCGCGACCAGCTCGCAGGAGACGCCGGCGCCCTCCAGGTAGTCGCGCAGGTACGCCGCCGCGGCCGTCTCGTTGCCGGGTCGCCGGCCGAGCAACCGGGCGGGGGCGTTGCTGGTGTCCATCCGGATCAGGTCGCGCGCGACCCGCACGACCTCCTCGTGCAGTCCGCTCACGAGGTCACTCCGAGCCGGTCCAGGACCCAGGCGGCGACCTCGGCCTCGTAGGCCAGGTGCCCGAACCGCCCGGACGGACCGACGTGGGCGCCGGCCCCGAGCTCGCAGCGGAAGAGGCAGCGCGGCGACCACTCCGGGTCGGTTGCCCGCAGCACGGCCACCCACTTCGCCGGCTCGTGCACCATCACCCGCGGGTCGTGCACCGCGCCGGTGACCAGGAGATCGGGCCGGGCGCCGGCAGCCGGCGGGTGGTCGTAGGGGGAGTAGGCGAGCATGAAGTCGAAGTCCTGCTTGCGACGTGGGTCCCCCCACTCGTCCCACTCGCAGATGGTCAGCGGGATCGACGCGTCGAACATGGTGCTGACCACGTCCACGAACGGGACCTCGGCCACGCACCGCCCGCCACCGGTCCGGCCGCTGGCTGAACACCGCGCCCTGGAGCAGCCCGCCGGCGCTCAGCCCGCGCGACGCGAGCCGCGACCCGTCGACCAGCCCCGCCAGGCCGTCGGCGACGGCGACGGTGGTCGTCGAACGTGTGCTGCTTGTGCTCGAGCCGCCCGTCCAGCCACCAGCGGCGCCCGCCCTCGCCACCGCCGCGGATGTGGGCGTGCACCCACACGACGCCCCGGTCGAGCAGGCTCGGCAGCGCCGGGTCCCACTCCGCCTCGTCCACCGCCTCGTAGGCGCCGTACCCGTAGAGCAGGGCGGGGGCCGTCCCGTCCAGCGGGGTGTCGCGGTGCCGGACGACGGTCGCTCCGACGGGCGTGCCGTCCGGTGCCGCGAACGACCGCCGTTCGGTGACGTACGCGGCCGGGTCGTGGCCCGGTGCCTCCCTGCGGAGCACGTCCTCGGCCGCGCCGGTCTCCAGGTCGACGTCGGACCAGACGGGCGGCTGCGTGTAGGCGCGGTCCATGATCGTCGCCACCCCCGCGTCGTACGCCGTGTTCCGCGCCAGGCTCACCGCGCCGCAGGGGAACCGGCTGCGCAGCACCAGCCCCTCGCCGGCCAGGTCGTCGTGCGCCGACCACGCGGAGCCGGTGCTCGCCCTCCGTGCGGAGGCTCATCACCACGTGCCCGGCGAAGGCGTCCACGCGCTCCAGCCGCTCGGCCGGGTCCTCCGCGCGCACCTCGGTCCAGGCGGTGTGGTCCTGGTCGGCCGTCGCGCGGCACGGGACACCGCACCAGCCGGAACTCGACCGCGTCGTCGTTGGTGACCAGCAGCAGGTGGTCGCCCGCGTCGCCCGCGCACGTGCTCGGCCCGGTAGACGATCCCGGCCCGGCGGCCGCCCACCGACCGCGGCGCCGACTCGGGCGCGTGCGCGTCGACCGCCCAGACCTCGCCGGTGTCCCGGCTCTCGCTGAGCAGCAGCACGACGTCGCCGGACCGGCTGGCGCGCACGTTCAGGTCGAACCGCTCGTCCGGCTCCTCCAGCACCCGCACGTCGTCGGTCACCGGCGTCCCGACCCGGTGCCGCCACACCTCGTGCGGGCGGTACGCCTCGTCGTGCACGGTGTAGAAGAACCACTGCGAGTCGGCGCTCCAGGCGCCGCCGTAGTAGCTGCGCGGCACCACCTCGGCCAGGTCCTCGCCGCGTCCGCAGGTCGCGGAAGCGGAGCGCGTAGACCTCGTCCCCGGTGGTGTCGACCGAGTAGGCCAGCAGGTCCTCGTCCGGGCTGACCAGGGTCACCCCCAGCTCGAGGTAGCCGCTCTCGTCGGCCATGGACCCGACGTCGAGCAGCACCTCCGGAGAACCCTCGGATGTGCGATTTTCGTCGGCCGAACGGCCCAAGACAGGGGAAATCTGTTTCGAATCGGTTTCAAAACCGTGGATTTCCCTGACGATGTGCGCGTAATCGTTCCCGGCGGGGTGCACTGTGTAGTAGGAAAACCTCGTACGCCGCCACCGTGCCGAGACCTCGGCCGGAGGGAGCCGCGAGAACATCTCGGCCTTCAGCGTGGAGACCAAGGGGTGCAGATGCGCAACCGAAGAGTCGTAGAAGCTCCGTTCGGCGGAGAGGTACTCGGTCAGCGCGGGGGTGTCGCCGTGCATCCAGTGGTACGGGTCCGCGCGGCGAACGCCGTGCTCGGTGTGCTCGAACGGCTCTCGCGGGGCCTCCGGCGGCAGGGTCACGGGCGCCAACGTACTCCCGGCCGCATCGCCGCCGCCTTCGTTTTGCTGCTGACGTGCCTGCTCCCCGGGCTCGCCCTGGGGACGAGCAGCCCCGCCAACGCCTCCGACGAGAAGGTGACGTTCACGGTGGCGCTGCTGAACGAGGTGGACTCGTTCAACCCGTTCGTCGGCATCGAGGCGACGTCGTACGAGATGTGGGCGCTGACCTACGACACGGTCACGAACTACAGCCTGGAGGACATGTCGCCGACTCCCGGGATTGCCACCGAGTGGGTGCAGTCCGACGACGGGCTGACCTGGACCTTCACCATCCGTGAGGGCGTGACCTTCTCCGACGGCGAGCCGCTCACCGCCGAGGACGTCGCCTACACCCTCAACCGGGTCCTGGACGGCGGCCCGGAGTCCATCACCTGGGGTCCCTACCTGAACCAGGTCAACTCGGTGACGGCGCCCGACGACACGACCCTGGTGCTCGAGCTCGAGCAGCCGAGCTCGTCGCTGCCGCTCCTGCCGATCCCGATCGTCCCGGAGCAGGTCTGGAAGGACGTTCCGGAGGACGAGGTGAAGGCCTACCCGGCCGAGCCCGAGGGCGGCCAGCCGGTCGTCGGCTCGGGGCCGTTCCGCTTCGTGGAGGGCCAGGCCGGCGGGACGATCTACCGGTTCGAGGCGAACCCCGACTACTGGGGCGGCGCCCCGCACCTCGACGAGGTCGTCTACCGCGTCTACCAGAGCGAGGACCCGGCGATCCAGGCCCTGATCAAGGGAGAGGTCGACTTCGTCCACGACATCAACGCACTCCAGGTGAAGTCGCTCGAGGGCCGGGAGGGGATCACCGCCCACAACGGCGACTCACCGGGCTTCGACGAGATCGCCTTCAACGTGGGCTCGATCGACACCAAGACCGGGGAGCCGATGGGCGACCCCAACCCGGCGGTCCTCGACCCGGCCTTCCGGAAGGCGCTGGGCTACGCCATCGACCGCGACGTGATCATCGACCGCGCCTACCACGGCGCCGGTGATCCCGGGTTGACGATCATCCCGCCGGCCTACGGCGACTTCCACTGGGAGCCGCCCGAGGACGAGGCCTTCACCTACGACCCGGAGCGCGCGGCGCAGATGCTCGACGAGGCCGGCTACACCGTGGGCGACGACGGGTTCCGGACCCTGCCGAGCGGCGAGCCCATGGCCGCCATCCGGCTCTTCGCCCGGTCGGAGTCGACGACCTCGGTCGACGTCATGAACTTCTTCAAGGAGTGGCTGGCCGACCTCGACATCAAGGCCGAGGTCACCGCCATGGAGTCGAACAAGCTGACCGACACCATCCTGGAGGGCAACTACGACACCTTCGAGTGGGGCTGGTTCGTCGAGCCCAACCCGACCACGATGCTCGCCTACATGACGTGCGGCCAGCTCGACGGCTGGAACGACTCGTGGTTCTGCAACGACGAGTACGACGCGCTGCACGAGCAGCAGCAGACCGAGACCGACCCGGCGGCGCGCGCCGAGCAGGTCCGGAAGATGCAGGAGGTCTTCTACGACGAGACGCCCTACCTCGTGACGGCGTACAGCGCGATCGGCGAGGCCTTCCGCAGCGACCGGTTCGCCTGCCTGGTGTCCCAGCCGGAGCCGGACGGGGTCTGGCTGATGCAGTACGGCGTGCACAACTACCTCAACATGCGCCCGGCCGATGAGGCCGGCGACTGCGAGGGCGTCGCAGGTGCGACCGAGGCGACGTCCGGAGGAGCGGACGAGGGCGTGAGCACCGGCCTCGTCGTCGGCATGGCCGTCGCAGCGGGAGCCGTGATCGTGGTCGGCGGGGTCGTGATGATGCGTCGTCGTCGCACCGTCGAGGACCGCGAGTGACCGACCGGGTCAGGCGACCGTGGGCCTGACCGCACCCGACCCGGCCGCGATCAGCGCCGTCGCCGAGTCGGGGACCCCGCGCGCCCGCGGTGGCTACGCGCGCTACGCCGGCGGCAAGGTCGTCGGCGCGATCGGCAGCCTCGCGTTCGTGCTGGTCGTGAACTTCTTCCTGTTCCGCGTGCTCCCCGGCGACCCCGCCCGCACCCTGGGCCGGGGGCGGCTGAGCACCGAGGCGCAGCTCGAGGAGTTCAACCGCACCTACGGTCTCGACCAGTCCGTGTGGGAGCAGTTCGTCACCTTCCTGAAGAACACCCTCACCGGCGACCTGGGCTACTCGGTGCTCTACCGCAGCCCGGTCTCGGAGGTGCTGACGGACCGGCTGTGGCCCACGCTGCTCCTGGTCGGGAGCTCGACCCTGTTCGCGATGCTGCATCGGCGTGTGGATGGGGGTGCGTGCGGGCTGGAACCGGCGCAGCCGCTTCGACCGCGCCTCGACGAGCTCGTCGCTGGTCCTCTACTCGATGCCGGAGTGGTGGCTGGGTCTGGTGCTGATCGCCCTGCTGGCGGTGGGGCCGGGGCCGTTGCCGGGCCTGTTCCCGACCGGCGGACTGCACTCCACCGACGTGGATCCGTCGTCGCTCGCGGGCGTGGTGGACACCATCTGGCACCTCACCCTCCCCGTCGTCACGCTCACCCTCGCCTACCTCGCCGACTACACGCTGATCATGCGCGGCTCCCTGATCGACGAGCTGGGGGAGGACTACCTGACCACCGCGCGGGCCAAGGGACTGCGCGACATCGCGGTGCGCAACCGGCACGCCGTACCGAACGCACTGCTCCCCACGACCACCGTGGCCGCCCTGAGCTTCGGGTTCGTCGTCGGCGGCGCCATCACCATCGAGACCATCTTCTCCATACCCGGGCTGGGCCTGCTGACGTACGAAGCGCTCCGGGTGCCCGACTTCTGGCTGCTCCAGGGTGTCTTCCTGCTGACCTCCGCCGGAGTGATCTTCGCCAACCTGGCCGCCAACCTGCTCTACGGCTGGCTCGACCCCCGGGTGCGGGCATGACCACCACGGCGAGCCCGACCCTGTCCGCCCGGCAGCTCGCGCGCCGCCGCCGGAAGGTGAGCTGGTCCCGGGGCTGGCGGACCTTCCGGTCGAACCGGGCCGGCATGGCCGGGTTGATCATCCTGCTGCTGTTCGTGCTGGTGGCGATCTGCGCCCCCTTGCTCGCGGACCCCGAGGGGCTGGAGGTCACCAAGGCCACCGGCGGCGTGCTCGAGCCGCCGTCCTCGGAGTACTGGCTCGGCACCGACGACAACGGCCGCTCCGTGCTCACGATGCTGATCTGGGGCGCCCGGATCTCGCTGTTCGTGGGCCTGATGGCGACGGTGATCTCGATGGTCATCGGCACCGTCATCGGCCTGCTCTCCGGCTACTTCAGCGGCTGGTTCGGTGCCGTCCTCTTCCGGTTCACCGAATGGGTCCTGGTGATCCCGTTCCTGCCGCTGGCCATCATCCTGGCCACCGTCCTCGGCCGGTCGCTGCTCAACATCGTGATCGTGATCGGGGTGACGTCCTGGCCGGGAACGGCGTTGCTGATCCGCAGCCAGGTCCTGACCGTCAAGGAACGGCCCTACCTGGAGCGGTCGCGCGCCCTCGGCGCGGGACACGGGCACCAGATCAGGCGGCACGTGCTGCCCAACGTGATGCCGCTGGTCTTCGCGAACACCACGCTGACCGTGGCCGCCGCGATCCTGACCGAGACGACGCTCAGCTTCCTCGGCCTCGGGGACCCGACCCGCGTCTCGTGGGGCAGCATGCTCGACGACGCCTACTCGGTCGGGGCGATGACGACCGGGTCCTGGTGGTTCTTCATCCCGCCCGGTGTCTGCGTGGTGCTGGTGGTGCTGGCCTTCACGCTCGCCGGCCAGGCTCTCGAGGAAGTGCTGAACCCGAGGCTGAAGGAAGCGCCCACGCGCACCCCGTCGTGCCGTTCAGCGACATCTCCGGTGGTGTCGTGTGAGCACGCTGCTGCGGATCGAGGACCTCTCGGTCACCTACCGCGACGCGCGACGGCGACCTGCCCGCCGTACGCAACGTCGACCTGCACGTGGATCGCGGCGAGGTGCTCGGCGTCGCCGGCGAGTCCGGGCTGCGGCAAGTCGACGCTCGCCAGCACGATCCTCCGGCTGCAGCCGGCGTCCGCGACGGTCACCGGCAAGGTTCTCGTCGACGACCAGGACGTGCTGACGATGCGCTGGGGCGACCTGCGTGCGCTGCGCTGGGCGGGCGCGTCGATCGTCTTCCAGGGTGCGTTGCACTCGCTGAACGCCGTACGCCGGATCGGCCAGCAGATCGCCGAGCCGATCCGGCTGCACGAGCCGAACGTGACGGACGCCGACGTGACCCGCCGGGTCGGCGAGCTGCTCGAGCAGGTCGGCCTGCCGGCTGCCCGAGCCCGGTCGTACCCGCACCAGATGTCCGGAGGCCAGCGGCAGCGGGCGATGATCGCGATGGCCCTCGCCTGCCGGCCCTCGCTCGTGGTCGCCGACGAGCCGACCACGGCCCTCGACGTGATGGTGCAGGCACAGGTGCTGGACCTCCTGGCGGGCCTGGTCAAGGAGCTCGGTGTCGGCCTGATGATCATCAGCCACGACCTCTCGGTGCTCTCCGACATCAGCGACCGGATCGCCGTGATGTACGCCGGTCGCGTGGTCGAGCAGGGGCCGGCGCACCTGGTCTTCACCGACCCGCTGCACCCGTACGCCGCGGCGCTCTCGGCGTCGTTCCCGCGGATCGGCGACCCGGCCGCCCGCTACGCGCCGGCCGGGCTCCAGGGCGATCCGCCGGACCCGCGCGAGCTCCCGCCGGGCTGCTCGTTCGCCCCGCGCTGCTCGATGGCGATCGACGAGTGCCGCGAGGCCGAGCCGGTCCTGACCACGAAGGCGGCCGGGCGCGACGCGGCCTGCATCCGGGTGGGTGAGGGACGATGACGACCATGTCGAGCCGCACCGACGCGCTGAGCCTGGAGGCCCGCGCGCTCGCGGTGGAGTTCGAGACCAGCAGCGGACACGTCGCCGTCGCGCTCGACGGCGCCGACCTGACCGTGCGCTCCGGCGAGATCGTGGCGCTGGTGGGGGAGTCCGGGCTCGGGGAAGACCACGCTGGCGCGGACCCTCACCGGCCTCGAGCGCCCGACCCGGGGCGAGGTCCACGTCGACGGCGAGCCGCTGTCCTACGCGCCGCGGTCGCTGAAGGCCTTCCGGCGGCGGGTGCAGATGATCCTCCAGGACCCGGCCGGGGCGCTGAACCCGCGGCACACGGTCTACGAGTCGGTCGCCGAGGGGCTGCGGCTGCACCGGATGCCCGCCGCGGACCCGGAGGGACGCAGCGAGGAGCAGCTGGTGGCCGCGGCGATGTCGTCGGCCGGGCTGCGGCCTCCGGAGCGGCTGTTCCTGCGCTACCCGCACGAGCTGTCCGGCGGCCAGCGGCAGCGGGTGCTGATCGCCGGCGCCCTCGCGCTGCAGCCGGACCTGTTGATCGCGGACGAGCCGGTCTCCAGCCTGGACGCGTCGATCCGCGGTGAGATCCTGGCGCTGCTGCTCAAGCTGCGGTCGGACCTCGGGCTGGGCGTCCTCGTGGTCACCCACGACCTCGGCCTGGCCTGGAACATCGCCGACCGGACGGCCGTGATGTACCTCGGCCGGATCGTGGAGGCCGGCCCCACCGAGGACGTGCTGGCCTCGCCGCAGCACCCGTACACCCAGGCGCTGCTGTCGGTGGTGCCCGAGATC
Organism: uncultured Actinomycetota bacterium; assembly: GCA_963803235.1. Taxonomy (GTDB): domain Bacteria; phylum Actinomycetota; class Actinomycetes; order Propionibacteriales; family Nocardioidaceae; genus Nocardioides. The sequence goes on along the minus strand of CAWDLL010000002.1, from coordinate 263,457 downwards.
GAGCGGCTCGAGCCGGTGGTGCTGACCGGCGAGATCCCCGACCCGACCCGGGTCCCGCAGGGGTGCCGGTTCCACCCGCGCTGCCCGGCGCTGGCCGACGGCCGGGCTGCCGCGGCCGGGGTCGACGCCGCCTGCACGTCGACGCCGCTGGAGGTGCTGCCCGCCAGCGAGGGCCACCGGGCGGCCTGCCACCTGGTCGCCTCCCGGGGAGGTGGTGCGGCATGACCGACCAGCCGGCGGAAGGCCCGGGCGGGCTGCAGGCGGCCCTGCCCCGCGAGCTGTACGTCGACCCGGACGCGTGGCTGCGCGAGCGGGAGCTGGTGCTGTTCGGCGAGTGGTTCTGCGTCGGACGGCTGACCGACCTCGGCCTCACCGAGCCGGGCCGGGTCGCCGTGGTCGACGTCGTGGGCGAGTCGGTGGTCGTGACCAGCGACGACGGCGGCGCTCTCCATGCGGCGTACAACGTCTGCCGGCACCGCGGCTCGCAGCTGTTCCCCCTCGAGCCGGGCGCCGGGACCGTGTGCGAGGCAGCCGGGGCGATCCGCTGCCCGTACCACTCGTGGACCTACACCCTCGACGGCCGGCTGCTGCGGGCGCCGCACACGGAGCTGACCGACGAGGAGCGGGCGTCGTTCTCGCTGCACCCGGTCGGCGTCGAGGCCCAGCGAAGGCTTTGTGTTCGTCCACCTGGCGACCCACGCCGGTCGCGCCTGTCGAGACCCTCGTTGGACGACGCCGTCTCCGCGCAGTTCGGGCGGCTGGCCAACTACGCGATGGGCGAGCTGGTGACCGGGCAGGTGCTGACCTACGAGGTCGCCGCCAACTACAAGGTGATCGCCGAGAACTACAACGAGTGCTACCACTGCGGTCCGGTCCACCCGGAGCTGACGCGGCTGGTGCCGACGTTCGGCGGCGGCGGGACCGGCATCGACTGGGAGGGTGGCGTGCCGCACCGCGAGGGCGCGTGGACGTTCACGATGAGCGGCACCACCGACCGGTCGCCGCTGCCGGGGCTGGACGAGAAGGAGCGGACCCGGCACAAGGGCGAGCTGGTGCACCCGAACCTGATGATCTCCTGCTCCGCCGACCACGTCGCGGCGTTCGTGCTGCTGCCGCAGGACGTCGACCGGACCCGGATCGAGTGCCGCCTGCTGTTCCACCCGACCGCCGTCGAGGACCCGGCGTTCGACCCCTCCGACGCCGGCGACTTCTGGGACCTGGTCAACCGCCAGGACTGGGCGATCTGCGAGTCGGTGCAGCGCGGGATGTCGTCGCGGGCCTACCGGCACGGGTGGTTCGCCGAGATGGAGGACGACAGCGCGGACATCCGCCGCTGGCTGCTCCCGCGGCTCGCACAGCCGGTGGTTGAGGTGCGAGGAGCGCAAGCGACGAGCCTCGAAACCCCCGCACCAGAGCAGGGCGGCGAATGACCGACGCCTTCGACTACGCCGTCGTCGGCCTGGGCGCGCTCGGCAGCGCGGCGACCTGGGAGCTGGCCCGGCGCGGCCACTCCGTCGTCGGGCTGGAGCGGTTCGAGCTCGGCCACCGGCGCGGCGCCAGCCACGACACCAGCCGGATCCTGCGGCACAGCTACCACACGCCGGAGTACGTCGACCTCACCGTCGAGGCGTACGACGACTGGGCGCGGCTCGAGGAGGCGAGCGGTCGAGCAGCTGGTCACCAAGGTGGGCGGGCTGGACCTGTTCCCGGCCGAGGCGGCGATCCCGCTGGACGACTACACGTCCAGCCTGGACCGGATCGGGATCCCGCACCTGCTCCTGGACGTGCACGAGATCGCGGCGAGGTGGCCGCAGTTCGACCTGCCGCACGCCACGGTCGGGCTGTTCCAGGAGCGCGGCTCGATCGTGCCCGCCGGTCGCGGCACGGCGCTCCTGCAGTCGCTGGCCGCCACCCGCGGCGCGCTGCTGCACGACCGGTCGCCCGTGACGGCGCTGCGGGACCTCGGCGAGGGCGGGGTCGAGGTCGTCGCCGGGGACGCGACGTACGTCTGCCGGGCGGTGGTCGTGTGCGCCGACGCCTGGACCAACCAGGTGCTCGCGCACCTCGGCCACGAGATCCCGCTGACGGTGACGCTGGAGCAGGCGACGTACTTCTCCCCGGACGAGCCGGAGCGGTTCGCGCCGGACCGGATGCCGCTGTGGATCTGGATGGACGAGCCGTCGTTCTACGGCTTCCCCTGCTACGGCGAGCCGACGCTCAAGGCCGCCCAGGACTGCGGCGGCCCGGCCGTCGACCCGGACGCCCGCGGGACGGAGGTCGACGACCACATGCTCGCGCTGCTGGCCGGGATCATGGGCGAGATCCTGCCCGGGTCGGGGCGGCCGGTGCGGTCGCTGCGCTGCCAGTACGCCCTGACGCCCGACCGCGACTTCGTGCTCGACCGGGTGCCGGGCCATCCGTCGGTGGTGGTCGGGCTCGGCGCCGGGCACGGCTTCAAGTTCGCGCCGACGATCGGGCGGCTGCTGGCCGACCTGGCGACCGGCGAACGGGAGACGATCTCGCCGACCTTCGCGCTGGACCGGCCCGGGCTCACCGACCCGTCGTACGTCCCGAACTGGCTCGTCTGACCCTCGGCCGGCTCGACGGACACGCGGAAGCTCGGCGCTTCCGGCGACCAGGATGCGCCCGGCCCGGGCGCACGCCCTCCGGGACGCGCACCCGCCAGGTGATCCGGCCCAAGCGCGTCGTCCACGACGCTGCCGGCGTCCTGGACGCCGAGGTCCCAGTCGCGTGCGCCCTGGCGCAGCACGAGGCCGACGTTGCGCATCGGGTACTCCTCTCTCGCCGCCCTCGCGCAGCCGTCGACGAACGACGAGCCGCGCGACGACCACTCGTGCGGCCGGTGCGCAGCTTCCCTGACAGTTTGCGTGGGGTCATCGACCATCAGCACTGGAGCCGAACAGCTGCCGCTGGCACTCCCCATGGGCGCGAACGAGATCCCGGCCAGCAGGACCATGCCTGCCGTCAGCTTCACTCCGACGCCGGATCCTCCGTGATCCACCGTTGTCCTCCCTGACAGTGTCGTGAGGCTCCTATCGGCCGGGGGCGCGGATCTGAGCCGCCGTCGGTCGTCGATCGACCAACGGCGACAGCTCGTCCTAGGCTGGCCCGCATGAGCAATCCCGTGATCGTCATCGTCGGAGCAGGCCCGGGCGTCAGCGGCTCGGTGGCCCGCGTGTTCGCGCAGGACGGGTACGACGTCGGCCTGCTCGGGATCGACGAGGCCCAGCTCGAGGAGCTGAGCGGCGAGCTGCGGGCGGGGGGCGGCACCGTCGAGTGGGCCACCGCGGACGTGACCGACGCCGACGCCGCGACCGCCGCCGTCTCGGGGCTGGGCGAGAAGCTCGGGCGGATCGACGTGCTGCACTTCAACCCGAGCGCCTTCCGCCAGAAGGACCCGCTGACCCTGACGGCGGCCGAGCTGCTCGAGGACGTCGGGCTCGGCGTCGGTGCGCTGCTGACCGCGCTCCAGGCGGCTCGCCCGTTCATGCAGTCCGGGGCCAGGGTCACCGCCACCGGCAGCATGGCCGCCGACAAGCCCTGGAACGAGGCGCCGTCGCTCGGCGTGCAGAAGGCCGGCCTGCGCAACCTGATCCTCAGCATCGACAAGACGCTGGAGCCCGACGGCATCCGGGCGGTGTCGGTCACGGTGCGCGGGACGCTGTCGAAGGAGGGGCCGTTCACGCCGGCCCGGGTCGCGGAGGCGATCCACGCGGCCGCCCTCCAGGACGAGGAGTTCTGGCGGACCGAGGTGCCGTACGACGGCTGACGGCGACGTCGCGCATGGTCATGTTCGGGCCATGCCAGATGACCCGTTCGGGCCACGCGCAGGTCGGGCCGCGTCCTCCTAGCGTGGATCGGGTGACTTCTCGGCACGGATCAGAGAGCTTCTTCATCGTCGGCGAGGGACTGGTCAACACCCAGATGGGTGGCCGGTCCGGCCAGGACCCCGATCCGATCACCGAGCCCGAGCTTGCCGCGTCCGCCGCCCCCGACCTGGCGGCGGACGCGGCACCTCCGTTCCGGTTCTCCCGCGTGGGGCCGAAGGGGTCGCAAGCTGCGGCCCTCGATCGCGCGCAAGCTGGCCGAGGCGATGACCCGGTTCGGCGAGCAGCCGGAGGGCACGGTGCCCGCGGGCTACACCTACCTCGGCCAGTTCATCGACCACGACCTCACCATGGACGTCACCGAGGTCGACCTGGGTGAGCCGGTCCCGCCGGCCGAGCTGCTCCAGGCGCGCTCGCCGAGCCTCGACCTGGACTCGCCTGTACGCCGCCGGGCCGGCCGACGAGGCGTCCGCGAAGTTCTACGAGGACGACGGCCTGCACCTGAAGACCGGCGACACCGTCCGGGCCGGCCCGGACCGGGAGAAGGTCGGCCACGACCTGCCGCGGATCGGCACCGGTGGCGCCGTGAAGAAGCGCACCGCGCTGATCCCGGACCCGCGCAACGACGAGAACCTGATCGTCGCCCAGACCCACCTCGCGATGATCCGCTTCCACAACCGGGTCGTCGACAAGCTGCCCGCGTCGGTGCCGGCCGGCCAGAAGTTCCGGCGGGCGCGCAAGTCGGTGACCCTGCACTACCAGTGGCTGATCCGGCACGACTTCCTGCCGCGGATCGTCCAGGAGAACGTCCTGGACGACGTGTTCACCAACGGCCGCAAGCTGGTCGAGCCGGCCGCGACCCCGATCGACGTGCCGACCATGCCGGTCGAGTTCTCGATCGCGGCGTACCGGCTCGGGCACAGCATGGTCCGCTCGGCGTACGACTGGAACCGGCGGTTCCCGTTCGACGCCGGGTCGCTGTTCTACATGTTCGACTTCTCCGCCGGCGGCGGCAGCCTCGGCGGCAACCTCAAGCTCGCGAGCAACTGGATCGCCGACTGGCGGCGGATGTACGACTTCGAGGAGGCCGGCCGGGCCGACCTCGCCGGGCCGAACGGCGTCAACAAGGCGCAGCGGATCGACACCCTGGTCGCCGACCCGTTGAAGTTCCTGCCGGCGAGCATGTTCGGCGAGAAGGAGGAGGACGTCGACTTCAACGACCCCGCCCGCAACCTCGCCTTCCGGAACCTCACCCGCGGCTCGATGGTCGAGCTCGCGAGCGGCCAGCAGATGGTCGCAGCGACTGCAGCGACCTCGGCGACCGACGTGGAGCCGCTCACCCGGCAGCCAGATCCTCAGCGGCAAGGCCGGGGCCAAGCTCGGCGCGCTGTCCGACGCGGAGAAGGAGATCATCGTCAACCGGACCCCGCTGTGGTTCTACATCCTGCGCGAGGCCGAGACCGGCAACGGCAAGCTGCGCCGGGTCGGCGCCCGGATCGTCGCGGAGACGTTCCACCGGGCGATGGAGGGCAGCCGGTTCTCGATCCTCCGCGAACCCGACTTCCGCCCCGACTTCGGCCGCGGCGACACCTTCGAGATGACCGACCTGCTGCTCTTCGCCTTCGCCGGCAAGAAGACCGGGATCAACCCGCTCGGCGGACCCTGATCGCACTAGGCCGTCAGCCGCGGCTCCCGCAGGTTCCAGCGGGGGAGCGAGGCCGCCAGTCGCCGGTCGCCCGTGACGACGATCCGGCGCGAGCGCAGGGCGCTCGCCCAGGAGAGCCGGCCGCGGTGCCAGTCGACCAGCGCCGCGGACTCGGCCTCGACGCGTACGGCGGGCTCGTCGCCGGGATCGGTGTAGCAGACCTGCGCGTCGCCGTTCTCGACGAGCAGCCAGAAGTGCCGGTTGCCGCGCGGCTGGTCCACGAACTCGAACGCGACCACGACCCGGCCCGGCGGCAGCTGCGGACCGGTCGAGCTGGACGAGGCACCACGCCCAGAGCGCGAACCCGGGGTCGGTGTGCTCGGGTCCGACGTCGACCCAGCGCTCGCCCCACTGCGGACAGCGCGCTCCATCACGCCCGCCAGGTCGCGGCCCGCCTCCGTGAGCAGGTAGCGCGACCCGCGGCCGCCCTCGCGCGGGACCCGCTCCAGGAGCCCGGCGCGCTCGAGCTCGCCTGAGCCGGGTCACGAGCATCGAGCGGGACATGGTCGGGACGCCGCGTGCGATCTGGGAGAACGTGTCGGCGCCGAACAGCAGGTTGCGCACCACCAGCGGCGTCCACCGCTCGGCGAGGATCTCCGACGCCCGGGCGATCGGGCAGTACTGGCCGTAGGTGCGCATGCCTCCATGCTGCTCCTCGTACGCCGTCAGGTGAAGTTCGAAATCAGGACTTCCGCCGCGGCGCATCCGGCCGGAGCGTGGGACCCATGAGCGATGCCACGACAGGACAGGTGAGCACGGCCGCCGCCGAGCTGTACGACAGGTTCTTCGTCCCGGCCCTGTTCGGCGCAGTGGCCGTCCCGCCTGCTCGACCTCGCCGAGGTGGCTCCCGGGGACGCCGTCCTGGACGTCGGCTGCGGGACCGGCGTCCTGGCGCGGGCGGCGCTGGACCGGGTCGGTGCCGACGGACGGGTGATCGGCGTCGACCCCAACGACGGCATGCTCGCCGTGGCCCGGCGGTGCCGCGCCGGACGTGACCTGGCTCGAGGGCACGGCGGAGCGGCTTCCGCTCGAGGACGCACAGCGTCGACGTCGTCGTCAGCCAGTTCGCGCTGATGTTCTTCACCGACCGGGGCCAGGCCGTCGGGAGATGCGTCGGGTGCTGCGACCGGGCGGGCGCGTGGTGGTCGCCACCTGGGCCGAGGTCTCGGCGAGCCCGGGGTACGACGCCCTGGTCGCGCTGCTGCGCCGCGTCGCCGGGGACCCGCCCGCCGACGCGCTGCTGGCGCCGTTCCGGGTCGGGCACCGAGGCGGCGCTCCGCGAGATCGTGGCGCCGGCGTTCCCCGGCGTACGGGTGCAGACCCTCGAGGGGCCGCGCCCGCTTCCCCTCCCTCGAGGCCTGGCTGACCACCGAGGTGAAGGCCTGGACGCTCGACGACCTGATCTCCGACGAGCAGTTCGCCGAGCTGCTGGCGCAGGCGCCGGCCGCCCTCGGCCAGTTCTGCGAGCCGGACGGCAGCGTTGCGTTCCCCGCTCCCGCCATCGTGGCCATCCGCGTGTCGCCGCTGACCGGACGCCGTCCTGGTGCGACTCTGGAGTCGTGGCACACAGGACGACCTGCCAGCTCAGCGGATGCGACAACCCGGCCGCCCACGAGCTCGAGTGCCTGCGAGCCGACCGGCCTGCTCTCGCGGGACCTCCTGCTGTGTGACGAGCACGAGGACGAGTTCCTCGAGGTCGGCGTCCTGCACCTCAGCGCGTAGCCCGGCCTCGGGGACCCGGCGCTCAGCGGCGGATCGTCTCCCGCCAGTCGCGGTGCGAGATCTCCTGGCCGTCGTGCTCGACCCAGGTGTCGATGGCGACCTCCACGCCGTCGGTCGAGTAGCGCAGGTCCATCACCGACCGCGCGCTGACCGCGATGCCCGGCCAGGTGAGGTCATGGACGGTCTCGCAGTGCGCGCGCTGCTCGAAGGTACGGCGGTCGACGCTGACCTCGCCGCGGTAGTCCTCGCGGGCGTGGCCGTCGTACGGGGTGTCGTAGTCGGAGACGGTGTGGGTGCGGGCGGTCGTGACCCGGCGGAGCACGTCGTCCCGGATCTCCCAGGCGACGCCGTCCATGGTCTCGGTGGAGTGCTCGGCGCCGTCCGTGAAGGTCGGGGCGGGGTGGTCGCCCTTCGAGGACGGGCAGCACCAGCGATCCGCCGTGCGTGGTGATCGTGACCGGGGCCGGGGGAGCGACCGTGTTCGGCCAGTCGGAGCCCGCGACGCTGACCCGGAGCCGGTTGCCGGGGGTCCACTCGTAGGCGCAGGCGTCCAGGTCGACCACGACGTCGTACTCGTGACCGGGCACCAGCGGCGACGGCGGTCCGTGCACGCCGTCGCGGAACGCCAGGTCGAGCGTGCCGCGGGAGACCAGCGCCGAGGTGCCGTCGGGGAAGACGTCGCACAGCTTCACCGACAGCGAGGCCGCGGGGGCGTCGGCGCTGATCCGGAGCCGGGCGCGGGGCTGGCCGACGATCGGGCCGGCCGGCGGGTCGACGTCCCAGGTCAGGGACCGGGCGTCGTCGAGGCGCTGGTCGGTGGAGAGCCCCCACGGCAGGTGGCCGGCGCAGTCGATCCAGGCCGCGGTGCCGGTGTCGGGCAGCACGGGCAGCGAGCGGTGCCCCGCGAGCTCGACGGAGAACGGGCGGACCGGTGGGACCGACGGCAGGCGGACCCAGTAGCCCTCGTGCAGGTCCAGGTCCGGCTCGGGGACCGTGGACGGCGCGGACGAAGACGTCGCAGTGGGACTCGTAGGTCTCGACAGGCTCGACCGCGCGTCGGTTCGCGGCCGCAGCCAGCGGTCGAACCACGCGGCCAGCTCCACGTCGAGGTCGATCCGCGGGCCGGGGATCGCGGTCTTCGGGTCGGCGTGCGCCCACGGCCCGGCGAGCAGGCGGTGCGGGACGCCGTTCGCGGCGAGCTCGGCGACGGTCCGGAACGAGTTGTTCCGGTAGCCGTCCGCCCAGCCGGCGACCAGCATCGTCGGGCACTCGATCCGCTCGTAGCCCGCGCCGTCGGCGCCGAGGCGCACCGACCCGCCGCGCCAGTAGTCGCCGTGCGTGTTCTCCCGCAGCCAGGTCAGCACCCACGGCTCGTTGGTCTCGAGCCGACGCCGCCACTCGTCCTGCCAGCCGTCGCCCCAGACCGCCGGCACCGGAGGCAGCACGCACATCGGCGTCATGTAGTGGTTGTAGTCGACGAGGTCGACCAGCCGCAGCGCGCCACCGCGCCAGTGCACGTCGTCGGTCCAGCGGTCGTCGGTCGCGAAGATCGCGAAGATCGCGCCCAGCTCCGGCGGCCGCTCGCAGGCCAGCTGCAGCGAGTTGAAGCCGGAGTACGACGTGCCGAACATGCCGACCTTGCCGTTGCACCACTCCTGCCGGGCCAGCCAGGCGATCACCTCGACCAGGTCCCGCTGCTCCTCCGGCGGGTACTCGTCGGTCGCGTCGCCCGACGACGAGCCGGTGCCGCGCACGTCGAGCCGGCACACGGCGTACCCGAACCGGTCCCGCAGGTCCTCGTAGCCCGAGGAGTACGACGACGTGAGGTCGTCCTTGCGGTAGGGCAGCGCCTCGAGCAGGCACGGCTGCGGGCCGGCGTCCTCCGGAGGGAGGTAGAGCGTCGCCGCCAGCTCCGTCCCGTCCGACACCTTGATCCACACGTCGCGCTGGCTGCCGGTCACGACCGGACTCCTTCCAGGAGATCGAGAACCTCGGGCGAGTGCAGGGACTCGCTGGTGTTGCCGCCCCGGCCGACGACCGTCGGCGCGGTGAACAGCGAGTTCAGCACCGACTCCTCGGTCGCCTCGACGACCGCGGAGAAGAGCGCGTTGAGCCCCGGCCCGGTCACCAGGTCGGCGCGGTCCGGGCGGCCGGTCTCGCGGTCGAGCCGCATCCCGGTGCCGAAGCCGAGGAAGATGTCGCCGCTGCCGTTGTGCGCCACCGTGCCGGTGCGGGCCAGGCCGAGGCCGACCCGGCGGGCCAGCCGCTGGCAGGCCGCGCCGTCGACCGGCGCGTCGGTCACGACCAGCCCGATGCAGGATCCGGCCTCGGACCGGGGCGGGCGCTGCTCCAGGATCCTGCCCACGGGCACGCCCGCGACGACCAGGTCCTCACGCGACCCGAAGTTGGTGAGCAGCAGCACCGCGACGGTGTGTCCCTCGGCGGTGACCCGCGACGACGTACCGATCCCGCCCTTGAAGTCGTAGCAGGACATGCCGGTCCCCGCGCCGACCGCGCCCTCGGCCGGCGGCGCGGCCGAGCCCCGAGCGGCCAGCGCGGCCTCCCGGGCGGCGCGCACGTCGTCGGCGGTGACCTGCATCCGGCGGCAGTCGTTGAGCCACGAGTCGTCGCACTCGCCGACGATCGGGATCACCACGTCGTCGGCCACCTCGGCGTGCGCCTCGAGCTCGAGCTCGCACGCGGCGTCGTACACCCGCCCGAGCTGCATCGTCGAGGTCAGGTAGACCGGCGTCTCCGCGGCGCCCCACTCCTGCGGCGGTCAGGAAGCCGGTGCACTCGCCGGCGCCGTTCAGCACGGCACCACCGGCGGGGATCCGCCGGTGGTAGGCATCCTCGGCCAGGACGACGGCCGTCACGCCGGTGCGGGCGACCCCGCGACCGGCCGGCGGATCCTCCTCGTCGCGGTGCACGGTGGCGTGCCCGACCCCCACGCCCGCCACGTCGAGCACCGAGTTGGTCGGTCCCGTCGGCAGGGCGCCGATCCGGATTCCCAGGTCACGCGCGCGCGGCATGCGCTCATCCTGCCCGAGCACCCGGCATCCTGAAGGCGTGGCGCCCTCGCAGATCCCGGTGGTCTGGTCCCCGGACACCCGGCTGCACGAGCCCGGAGCAGGAGGTCTGGGTCGGGTACGCCGATGCCCGGCACCGAGGTCGCCGAGCGGGTCGACGCGATCCTCGCGGCCCTGGACGGCGCGCCGCTGCACGAGGCCACACCGCACGACGACGAGGTGCTCGAGGCCGTCCACGACGAGGAGCTGCTCGGCCTTCCTCGAGGGCGCGAGCTTCGCCTGGGCGAAGGGACCGTACGCCGAGCTGGTCGGCCAGGACCGGGTGGTGCCGTACTTCTTCCCGACCGCCGCCCTGCTCGCCGGCATGGAGCCGTCGCCCGGCCGCAGCGCTGCACGCCCAGACCGGGCGGTTCTGCTACGACACGATGACCCTGGTCGGCCCCGGCACCTGGGAGGCCGCGCGGGCCGCGGTCGACTGCGCACTGACCGCCGTCGACCTGGTCGCCGCGGGTGAGCGGGCGGCGTACGCGCTGTGCCGGCCGCCGGGACACCACGTGACGCCGGCGGGGTACGGCGGGTCCTGCTACCTCAACAACGCCGCCGTCGCCGCCGAGGCGCTGCGCGCGGCCGGCCACGAGCGGGTGGCGGTGATCGACGTCGACGCCCACCACGGCAACGGCACCCAGGCGATCTTCTGGGAGCGGTCGGACGTGCTCTACGGCTCGCTGCACGTCGACCCGGCGGCGGGCTGGTTCCCCCACCTGTTCGGCCACGCCACCGAGACCGGCGTCGGGCGAGGGCATCGGCGCGACGCGCAACGAGCCGCTGCCGGAGGGGACCGAGGACGCGCGCTGGCTGGACGCGGTCGGCGCGCTGAGCTCGTGGGTCGACGGACTCGGCTGCTCGGCGCTGGTCGTCTCGCTGGGCGTGGACGCCGCCGCCGACGACCCCGAGAGCCCGCTGCTGGTCACGGCCGACGGCTACCGCGAGGCCGGCCGGGTGCTCGGCGGGCTGGGGCTGCCGACCGTCGCCGTCCAGGAGGGCGGCTACCACCTGCCGAGCCTCGGCGGGCTGGTCGCGGCCTACCTCGACGGGCACGCGGCGGCGACGCCGCGCGGGTGATCTTTGCGCTCACCCGCTACGGGTGACCATGTTGACGAGCGCCCCGCGCGACACTGGCGACAGCGAACGGTGCCGCAGCCGACGTCTCCCCTTGGGCTGCGGCACCGTCGTCCACGTCAGGGCAGCAGGAGCATGGTGTCGCCGAGCTCGTGCCACAGGTAGCCCGGCGACGCCGGGCCGGTCACGTCCGCGTAGCCGCGGTCGACCAGCCCCGGCCCGGCCACCGCCTCGAGCAGGTCGAGGTGGCTGGCCTCGGGCTCGTGCAGGCCGGTCAGCAGACCGGTCACCACCCGCGCGGGGTGCCGCGGCCCGAGCACGAGCGAGGTCCAGCCGCTCGTCGGGACGACCGTCCCGGCCGGTGCCGCCGACTCCAGCGCGCGGACCACGGTGGTCCCGACGGCGACCACCCTGCGGCCCGCCGCGACGGTGCCGTTGACCAGCCGCGCGGTCACCTCGGGGACCGTGAACTCCTCCGGCTGCGGTGGCTCGTGCGCCTCCTGGCTGGAGACGCCGGTGTGCAGGACGACCGGCGCGACCGGGATCCCGCGCGCCATCAGCCGGGCCAGCAGGTCCGTCGTCAGCGGCCGGCCGGCGCTCGGCATCTCGGCGCTGCCGGGGTGGGCGGCGTACACGTTCTGCCAGGTCGTCGAGCGGCCAGTCGCCCTGGAGGTACGGGTAGCGGATCGGGCGCCCGTGCTCGGACAGGTACGCCGTGCGGTCGACGGCCGGGAGCGGGGATGGCCCGCCAGAGCCGGCGCTGGGTGACCGGGTACGCCGCGCCGATCCGCAGCCGGACGCCGCCGGGCAGCCGCAGCACCTCGCCCGGGTGCGGCTCGCGCCGGCCCGGAGCCGTCCGGCAGCCGCAGCTCGACGACCCACGACCCGTCGTCGAGCTGGGTGGAGACGTGCAGCGGCCAGGTGCAGCCCTGGCGGTCGACGTCGACGGCGGCCGGCAGCGTGGCGCTGGTGTTCACGACCACGAGGTCGCCCGGGTGCAGCAGGTCCGGCAGCTCGCGGACGATCACGTGCCGGGTCTCCTCGGGCGTGACCACGGCCATCCGCACCTCGTCACGGGCCAGCCCGCGGGCCTCGGGCGGGACGCGTCGCCTCGCTCGCCGAGGGCATCCGGAACCGTGCGACCTGCGGGCTGCTCATGCCGGGACCGCCATCAGCTCGGACGCGCGGTAGCGCCCGCTCGGCAGGTCGCCGGACACCAGCCGCAGCAGGGCCGGGACGACCGTCTCGGGCTCGGCCCGGTCGGAGATGTCCTCGCCCGGGAACGCGTCCTGGTGCATCTGGGTGCGCATGTCGCCGGGGTCCACGGCGTACACGCGCAAGCGACGGCTCCTCGGCGGCCAGGATCCGGGTGGCGTGGTCCAGCGCGGCCTTGGACGACCCGTAGGCGCCCCAGGTCTCGTAGGGCTCGACCGCCGCGTCGGAGGAGATGTCGAGGACGCGGCCGCCGCGCGCGCGAAGGCCGGGCAGCAGGTCGCGGACCAGGGCCATCGGCGCGACGACGTTCACCGCGAACACCTCGGCGTACGTCGCCGGGTCGAGGTCGGCGAAGGAGGGGAGCGGGCTGGCGCCCAGCGTGCTCGCGTTGTTGACCAGCAGGTCGGCGCCGCCGAGCTCGTCCGCCGCCGCGACGAGCGCTCGGCGGTGGTCCGGGTCGGTCACGTCCCCGGGTACGGCGCGGTGCGGGCCACCTGGCAGTGCTGCGACCGCAGCCGCGAGCGCGTGCTCGTCGCGGGCGTCCAGGACCAGGCTCCACCCCCTGCCGGCCAGCTCGGTGGACAGCGCGCGGCCGAGGCCGCGGGAGGCGCCGGTAATGACGGCGACAGGCATCTCGAAGTCTCCTAGGGTCGACGTAGGTCACTCACGAGAAGGGTGCAAGTTCAAGTGAACTTCAAGTCAAGCGATGTGGTGATCCGGCCGGCCCAGCCCACCGACCGGGAAGCGGTACGCCGTGTCGTCGACCGCCGCGTTCGGCGACGAGGGGCCGACCGTCGTCGCCCTGGTGGACGACGCTCGACGCGTTCGGGGAAGACGCAGCTGAGCCTGGTCGCGGAGGTCGGCGGAGCGCGTGGCCGGACACGTCCAGCTGAGCCGTTCCTGGGTGGACGCGCGCGAGGCGCTGGTCGACGTCCTGGTGCTGAGCCCGCTGTCCGTCGACCCGGCCCACCAGCGGCTCGGGATCGGCGCGGACCTGGTCCGGGCCGCGGTGGCTGCCGCGGCCGAGGCCGGGTCGCCGGCGGTCTTCCTCGAGGGGTCGCCCGACTACTACGGGTCGCGTGGGTTCGAGCCGGCCAGCCGCGCGCGGCTTCGTCCGGCCGTCGCCGCGGATCCCGGAGCGGGCGTTCCAGGTGGCGCTGCTCGAGGCCCACGAGGACTGGATGACCGGGCCGCTGGTCTACTGCGAGGCGTTCTGGGCGCTCGACTGCGTGGGCCTGCGCGACCCGCTGCTGGCCGAGCTCGAGGAGCGCTTGGCTCAGCCGAAGAACTCGGCGGTGAAGACCCGCCGCCCGTTGGGTAGCGCGATCGACTCGATCTGCAGCTCCAGCTCGATCTCGGTGCCGTCGGCGCGCGAGACCGGCACCGTCACCCGGTGGCCGATCAGCGGGCTGCGGCCGTTGACCAGGTGCAGGGTGAAGCCGGCGATGTGGGCCTGGTGGAAGCGCAGCGGGATGATCGAGATCAGCCGCTTGCCGACCAGGTCGCCGGCGTCGGCATAGCCGAGCAGGGCGAGCGCCGACGGGCTGGCGGCCACCACCTGGTTGGCGTCGTCGGCGGCGATCAGGGCGCGCGGCGACGCGTTGACCACGGCGGCGTCCCAGACGAGCGGGCCGGCGGTCGGGTGGCCGGGCGTCGGTCGGCGAGGTCCACGGCCGGCCCGGCGCGCCCGGTGCCCTGGCCCAGGATCTCGCTCGCAGATCCAGTGCCGCAGGGTCTGCAGCTCCGGCTGGGTGGGCGGCGACAGCAGCTGGCCGTCCTCCGCCATCGTGACCGCCTCCACGAGTGCGGAGTCGAGCACCTCGAAGTGCGGCATCGACGACGAGGGGATCCGGAGCACGATCCGGGTGCGGGACACGGCCGGCTCGGTCGCCGCCGCCATGATCGCCTCGGGGTCGTCGCCGAGGTCCGGTGCGGGGATCTGCTCGAACAGCACGTTGAGCGCGTCGCTCGCCGCGGCGTGGCTCTCGATGGCGTCGAGGTCCTCGTCGAGCCGGATCAGGAGCAGCTCGCGGAGCAGCGCCGCCGCGTGCTCCTGCCAGGCGGCGTGCATGAGCAGGGGGACGTTCAGCAGCTCGACCTCGACCGCGTCCGGCCAGCGGTCGACGTGGCCAGCTCCGAGGCCTCGCGCGCGCCGGCGTACTCGTCCTCGCCGTCGGCGATCTCGAACCAGACCACCTTGCCGCCGCCGGACGCGTAGGCGCCCCAGCGGTCGACGACCTCGCCGACCACGTGCAGGCCGCGCCCGGTCGACGCGACCTCGGAGTAGTCGCGCCGATGGGGGAGGTGCGGGCTGCCGTCGCCGAGCTCGACCCGGAGGCCGGGGCCTGCCGAGCAGGACCCGGAAGCGCATGGGCGTGCCGGCGTGCACCAGCGCGTTGGTGACGATCTCGCTCACCGCGACCTGGGCCGCGTCGATGGAGTCCTCCGACTCGGCGACCCGTCGAGCGCGTCGCGCAGAAGCCTTCGCGCTTCACCGGCGCTGGTCGCCTCGGGAGGCAGCGTCAGGTCGACCGCCACTTGGGCTTCCACGCGGGACATCGTGCCCTGTCCCGGGGGCTGTGCGAAGCGTGACACGCCAATTCGAACACACTTTCGAACGCTGGTCTATCCATCGAGGGATGGCAACCCACGTCGCACCGCCGGGCTGGCCGCCCCAGGTGCGCCCGCCCGACGCGCCCGACTGGGAGCGCAGCGCGGTCGACTGGCTGCTCGACCTGTGCCCGGCCGACTACCGCCGCTACACCGGCCTGCGCCGGCATGTCGTGGTGCTGGCGCGGTTCGCCGTGCTGCACGTCGAGGCCAACCAGGCAGCGGTCCGGCGCGGGCTGAGCGAGGTCCGCGCCGACCTGCGCGACGTCGCCTCCCTCGAGGTCGTCGACGCCGCCGTCCAGACCTTCCAGCTCGAGGAGGCCCGGCTCCTCGGCGTACGCCGCTCGGTCGGCCTGGTCGAGGAGGCCCTCCGCGGCCGCCGCTACGTCGCCCGCCTGTGAGCGGCGGTGGTTTCGAGACGGTTGCTGCGCAACCTCCTCAACCACCGACGGTGGTTGAGGAAGGCGCGCTGAGCGCCTGGTCTCGAAACCCGCCGCACCTGCGCAGGCGGTGAACCACCGCTAGCGTGCAGGGCATGCAGCGGTTCTCCAGTGTCGTGCTCGTCGACGACCGGGGGTGGGTGCTGCTCCAGGAGCGCGACGAGTTCCCGGCGATCGACCCCGAGAAGTGGGGCTTCGTGGGCGGGCACCTCGACGAGGGCGAGGACTACCTGGCCGGCGCCTACCGCGAGCTCGAGGAGGAGACCGGCATCCGGCTCGACGGCGGGCTGGAGCTGTTCGGGGAGTTCCCGGTCCAGCACGCGCACTCCGACACCGAGGACGAGTTCCGGCTCTTCGTGATGCGCACCCACCTCGCGGACGCCGACATCGAGTGCCACGAAGGCCGACAGATCGTGTTCGTCGAGCCCTCCCTGGCACGGGAGCTCGACCTGACGGCCTCCGCGCGGATCGCGCTGCCACGCTTCCTCGACTCCGACGCGTACGCCGCGATGACCTCGGCCTGAGCGACTTCAGTCGGTGCAGGCGAGTGGGCCGAACCCGTTGTCGCTGGCCTGGAGCACCTGCGCCGGGTCGGCGCCGGTCTCGACGATCACCACGTCGTCCTCCGCCTGCACCGACTCGACCTCGAGGATGTCGGAGTACGGCGTGCGCGTGACGGGGTCGCTGCCGTTCTGAAGGGTGCTCTCGCGGGCCTCCGCGTCGGCCTCGGCCTCGTCGCCGGACCCGAACGTCAGCACCGCCACCGCGCTCGCGCCGTCGCCCTCGGCGTCGGGGACCACGAACAGCCCGCGCGCGTCGGGGCTGCCGAGGTCGTCCAGGCCCAGGTCCTCGCGCACTCGTTCCATGATCTCGGGGGTGGCGCCGCCGAGGGCGCGCTCGACCTGACCGGCGCAGCCGGCGTCCTGGCCGAGGAAGACCAGCGCGTACTCCGGCGACTCGGTGCGCTCGCGCAGGGCGGCGAGGCCGTCGTCGTCCGCCAGCGAGTCGGCGTCCCCGCTGACCACGTCGAGGACGGCGGCCGACTCGGAGCCGACGACCAGCAGGTGTTGCTCCTCGACCACGGTGACGTCGAGCAGCTCGGCCCACGGAAGCTCGCCGTCGACCAGGCCGGTGTCGTCGGCCAGGTCCGCCTCCGCGGTGAACCGCCGGTTGCCGTCCTGGTCGCTCTCCTCGAATCCGGCGTCGGCCAGGGCGTCAGCGACCTCGCCGAGGTCGAGCCCGTCGTCCATCCGGTAGACGTTGACCGGTGGCGCCGCACCCGGTTCACCGACCTCGACCGACGCCCACCAGTCGACGTCGAGCTCGCTGAACGGCGCCTCCTGCATCACCTGCAGGTAGAGCGACAGCGGCGTCCCGGTCCACTGCGAGGCGACCACGGCATCGACGTACTCGCGGAGCTCTGCGGACGACGCGCCGTGCCCGATGTCGTCGACACCCAGCCGCTCGGCGGCGGCGTCGCGGTCCAGGAAGCGCACCACCCCGGTGTCGGCGGGCATCACCTCTGCGGCCGCGGCCAGGCCGTCGTCGGGCGTGCTGTCGCGCAGCAGCCAGAAGGCGAGCAACCCTCCGACCAGCACCAGGGCCGCGGCCCCGGCGACCACGACCGTCGTCCTCTTCCTCACACCTGACCCCCATGACTGGCCGGACCCGCCGGCACCGTATCGCCGATCCCTACCCGGGCCCGGACGCGGGCAACCCTCGCTAGGTTGGCTGCATGGACTTCCAGGTGATCCCTGTCCCGGGTCCCGGCGCCGAGGACGTCGTGGTCGGAACCCACGGGCGTGACGAGGGCGCGGTGTTCACGGGCACCGCCGACGGCAGCATCTTCCGGGTCGCGCACGACGGGAGCCGGCTCGACAAGGTCGCGCACACGGGTGGCCGGCCGCTGGGCATCGAGATCGACGGCGACGGTCGGCTGCTGGTCTGCGACGCCGTCCGCGGCGTGCTCCGGGTCGACACCGCCAGCGGTTCGGTCGAACCCGTCATGGACGCGGTGCACGGGCACCGGATGGCCTTCTGCAACAACGCCGCGGTCGCCTCCGACGGCACCGTCTGGTTCTCCGACTCCTCGACGAAGTTCGGTCTCGACCGGTGGAAGGACGACGTCGTCCAGAACACGCGGACCGGCCGGCTGCTGCGGCTTGGGACCGACGGCCGGGTCGAGGTCGTCCTCAAGGGCCTTGCGTTCGCCAACGGGGTCGCCCTGGCGGCCGACGAGTCGTACGTCGCGGTCGCCGAGACCGCCGCCCGCGTCGTGGTCCGGCACTGGCTCACCGGACCGAAGGCCGGGCAGCGGGACCACCTCGCCACCGACCTGCCCGGCTACCCGGACAACATCGCCCGGGGCAGCGACGGGCTGGTCTGGGTCACCATCGCGAGCCCTCGCGATCCAGTGGTCGAGCGGCTCCAGAGCGGGCCGAAGGTGATCCGGCGCCAAGTCACCCGGATCCCCGCGCGGCTCCAGCCGAAGCCCAAGCGCACCGTGCGGGTCCAGGCCTTCGACGACGCCGGGTCACTGGTGCACGACCACGATCTCCCGAAGTCCGTCCACGGTGGCGACTTCCACATGGTCACGGGGGTACGCGAGCACGACGGACGGGTCTGGATGGGCAGCCTCGAGGAGCCGGCCATCGCGGTTCTCACTCCGTGACACCGAGGTCCCCAGGACGTGTCTCCCGACCCCCGGCCCGCTGCGCGCCGCCCCACGGGCGCCTCGCTGCGTTGTCGTCAGTCGCCGGGACTCCGTCCCGCCTCCCTCCTCCGCCTTGCCAGGCATCCCGTGGATGCGACGCTCGCGATGTCCGGACGTCGGGAGACACGTCCTAGACTGCCCGGCATGGGCCACCTCGAGTCGATCGCGACCCCTCGTGACCTGCGCGACCTCTCGGACGAGCAGCTGGACGAGCTGGCCACCGAGATCCGCGACCTGATGGTCGCGACCTGCTCCCGCACCGGCGGCCACCTCGGACCCAACCTCGGCGTCGTCGAGCTGACGATGGCGCTGCACCGCGTCTTCGACTCGCCGACCGACCGGGTGGTGTTCGACACCGGTCACCAGGCCTACGTGCACAAGCTCCTCACCGGCCGTGCCGGCGCGTTCGACAAGCTCCGCCAGGAGGGCGGCCTCAGCGGCTACCCCAGCCAGCACGAGTCCGACCACGACATCGTCGAGAACTCCCACGCCTCCACCGCGCTCTCGTACGCCGACGGGCTGGCCAAGGCGTACGCCATCCGCGGCGAGGACCGGCACGTCGTGGCCGTCATCGGCGACGGCGCGCTCACCGGCGGCATGGCCTGGGAGGCGCTCAACAACATCGCGATCGCGAAGTCGAGCAAGCTGGTCATCGTCGTCAACGACAACGGCCGCTCCTACACGCCGACCATCGGCGGGCTCGCCAACGCGCTCACCGGCCTGCGCACCAACCCGCGCTACGAGCAGGTCCTCGACCAGGTCAAGCGGCGCCTGAACGCGGTCCGCGGCGTCGGCCCCGCGGCGTACGACGTGCTGCACGCGATGAAGAAGGGGATGAAGGACGCGCTCGCCCCGCAGGGCCTCTTCGAGGACCTCGGGCTCAAGTACGTCGGCCCCGTCGACGGCCACGACCGCGCAGCGCTCGAGCAGGTGCTCGCCCAGGCCAAGCGGTTCGGCAGCCCGGTGATCGTGCACGCGCTGACCCGCAAGGGCTTCGGGTACGACGCGGCGGAGCGGCACGAGGCCGACCAGTTCCACTCGCCCGGCCCGTTCGACGTGGACACCGGCGAGGAGAACCCCAAGGGCCGGATCTGGACCGACGTCTTCGCCGACGAGATCGTGCACATCGGCCAGCGCCGCAAGGACGTCGTCGGCGATCACCGCGGCGATGATGCACCCGGTCGGGCTCGACAAGTTCCAGGCCCGCTTCCCGGACCGCACCTTCGACGTCGGGATCGCCGAGCAGCACGCCGCCACCAGCGCCGCGGGCCTGGCCATGGGCGGCCTGCACCCGGTGGTCGCCGTCTACGCGACCTTCCTCAACCGCGCCTTCGACCAGGTGCTGATGGACTGCGCGCTGCATCGCTGCGGCGTCACCTTCGTCCTCGACCGAGCTGGCGTCACCGGTGACGACGGCGCCAGCCACAACGGCATGTGGGACATGTCGGTGCTGCAGGTCGTGCCCGGCCTCCGGCTCGCGGCGCCGCGCGACTCCGCCCGGCTGCGCGAGCTCCTCAACGAGGCGGTCGAGGTCAAGGACGCGCCGACCGTGGTGCGCTTCCCGAAGGGGCCGCCGCCCGAGGACGTCGAGGCGGTCGGCAAGGCCGGCGGCGCCGACGTGCTGGTGCGCAACGGCACCAAGGACGTCCTGGTCGTGGCGGTCGGGTCGATGGCCACCGTCGCCGTCGACGTGGCCGACCGGCTGGTCGCGCAGGGCATCGGCGTCACCGTGGTCGACCCGCGCTGGGTGAAGCCCGTGGACCCCGCGATCGTCGAGCTCGCCGCGAGCACGACCTGGTCGTCAGCGTCGAGGACAACGGCCGGGTGGGCGGCTGCGGTGCGGTCCTCCTCCAGACGCTGAACGACGCCGGCGTCCACACCCCGTTCCGGCTGCACGGCATCCCGCAGGAGTTCCTCGGCCACGCCAAGCGGGCGGCGATCCTGGAGCGGATCGGGCTGGACGCGCAGAGCCTGGCCCGCGGCATCGTCGAGGACGTGACGGCACTGGCCCAGGGCCGGTCACCCCTCGATGCCGACCACCACGTCTGACCGACGCCCCGTGCGGCGAGGGGTCGTCGCCTCCGCTCGTCCTGCTCGGCCACGGCCGGCTGCTCGCTCGGCGACGAGCCTGCCAGCTCACCGGCGCCGACGGCCGACGACACCGGAGCTGCGGGTCCCGCCCGACGTCGTCCAGGGGCTGACCCGCGCGCTCGAGCGCCGCGCCGACGCCGTCCGCAACGACGACCGGGCCGCGTTCCTGGACGGGCGTGGACGACGCCGACCCGGCCTTCCGCGGTGACCAGGCGACGTACCTCGGCAACCTCGAGCAGCTGCCCGTCGGCGAGTTCGGCTACGTCCTCGACCCGGCCACGCCTGACCCGTGACGGGCGCGGCTACTGGGTCGTCGTCGAGGTCACGCTCGAGCTCGACGGGTACGACGAGGTCCCCGTCGTGAGCCGCGACCGCTATCGGTTCGCGAAGCGGCACGGCCGGTTCCTGCTGTCCTCGGTCTCCGACCCGGAGTGGGAGGAGCAGCAGGGCGTGCACCCGCAGCCGTGGGACGAGGAGCCGGTGACCGTGCGCTACGGCAGCGGCGTGCTCGGCGTCTTCGACGCCGGCAGCGAGCGGTACTCCGGCCCGTGGTCGCCGACGTCGAGACCGGGATCGCCGAGGTGTCGGCGCGGCTGCCCTACGACTGGGAGCCGCCGGGTCGTGCTCTACGCGCTGTCCGACCCGACCTTCCTGACCGGGCTGGAGGACGTGCCGGGCGGCGACCCGCTGGCCCTCGACGCCGTCGCCTTCCCGGTGCCGGCCGGCCCGGACGGGGAGGAGACCGCCGACACCCGGTTCCTGCTCAACCCCCGGATGCTCGAGGCGACCGGGCCGGCCCGCGGCCGGCTGATCCGGCACGAGCTCACCCACGTCGCGCTCGGGAGCCGCGCCGACGGCGTCCCCACCTGGCTGAGCGAGGGGATCGCCGAGTACATCTCGGTGCGGCCGCTGGCCCCCGAGGACCGGGTGCTCTCCCTGGCGGCGCTGGCGGCGGCCGAGGACGGGATCACCGAGCTGCCGACCGACGACGACTTCACCGGTGCCGACCGGGAGGCGAGCTACGGCATCGCCTGGTGGGCGTGCGAGTACGTCGCCGAGACCTACGACGAGGCCATGCTGTGGTTCCTGCTCGAGTCCATGAGCGAGTCCGAGGATCCCGACGCAGGTGCTGGCCACGGTCCTCCAGCTCGAGCCCGAGCAGCTGGCCCGCAAGGCCGGCAACCTGATCCTCCGCACCTACGGTCCGGACGCGCCGGACGAGCAGTCCGACGCGCCGGAGCCCGGGTCGCCGGACGAGTTGGAAACGGAATAGGTTGCTGGTCATGAGCCTGTTCCGCACCAAGTCCGTCGAGCAGTCCATCGCCGAGACCGAGGAGCCCGAGCACCAGCTGAAGAAGAACCTCGGGGTCCTGGACCTGATCATCTTCGGGGTCGGCGTCATCATCGGCGCCGGCATCTTCGTGATCACCGGCACCGTCGCCGCGATCGAACTCCGGCCCAGCCATCACGATCTCGTTCGCGATCGCCGGCGTCGCCTGCGCGCTCGCCGCGCTGTGCTACGCCGAGTTCGCCTCGACCGTCCCGGTCGCGGGCAGTGCGTACACGTTCAGCTACGCGACGTTCGGCGAGCTGATCGCGTGGATCATCGGCTGGGACCTCGCGCTGGAGTTCACGATCGGCTCGGCGGCGCTGGCCACCAGCTTCTCGGGATACTTCCAGGAGGTCATGGAGGGCACGTTCCTCGAGGTGCCCGCGTCGCTCGGCTCGGCCGCCGACGGCGTGATCGACCTTCCCGCGGTCATCATCTCGCTGCTCGTGATGGGTGTGCTGATCGCCGGCATCAAGCTCTCGAGCGTGATCAACCAGATCGTCGTCGCGATCAAGCTGCTGGTCATCGCGGCCGTCATCATCTTCGGCGTCGCCCACATCGACGCCGACAACTACTCGCCGTTCATCCCGCCCTCGGAGCCGACCCCCGACTCCGGTGGCGGCTTCATGGACGCCACCTTGATCAGCACCCTGCTGGGCATCGATCCCGCGGTGTACGGCCTTGCCGGGGTCATCGCC
Organism: uncultured Actinomycetota bacterium; assembly: GCA_963803235.1. GTDB lineage: Bacteria > Actinomycetota > Actinomycetes > Propionibacteriales > Nocardioidaceae > Nocardioides. The sequence goes on along the minus strand of CAWDLL010000002.1, from coordinate 240,937 downwards.
GGCGCCTCGATCGTGTTCTTCGCGTTCATCGGGTTCGACATCGTCGCCACCACCGCCGAGGAGACCAGGAACCCGCAGCGCGACATCCCGCGCGGCATCCTGGGCTCCCTGGCCATCGTGACCGTCCTCTACATCGTCGTCAGCCTCGTGGTCACGGGTATGCAGCACTACACCGAGATCGACCCCAACGACGCTGCGCCGCTGGCGACGGCGTTCGACTCTGTCGGCATGGACTGGATGGGCCGCCTGATCGCCATCGGCGCCTGCATCGGCCTGATCGTGGTCGTGATGATCCTGATGCTCGGCCAGACCCGGGTGGGCTTCGCGATGGCGCGCGACGGGCTGCTGCCGCGGGGCCTGGCGAAGGTGCACCCGAAGTTCGGCACGCCGTACATCTTCACCGCGATCACGGGCGTGACCGTCGCGGTCATCGGCGGCCTGGTCGACCTGGAGACGCTGGTCCACCTGGTCAGCATCGGCACCCTGTTCGCGTTCGTGCTGGTGAGCGTCGGCGTCGTGATCCTGCGCCGGCGGCGGCCCGACCTGCCGCGCTCGTTCCGGACGCCCGCCGTCTACGTCGTGGCGACGGCGTCCGTGCTGCTCGTGCTTCTACCTGATGCTCAACCTCACCGGCGGGACCTGGGTCCGGTTCGGGGTCTGGATGGCGATCGGCCTGGTCGTCTACTTCGCCTACGGCCGCAGCCACAGTCGGCTGGGTTTGCGCGAGTCGGAGAAGGAGCCCACCCCGGACTCGATCTGACCCGTCCGGGTCTGGTGGCGACCTCCCGGGAGCGGCAGTCTGCGGGGCAGGGAGGTAGCCATGACCACGTCGCCACTGCTGGAGCGCGGGCCGTTCGTCACCGACGGCGGCCTCGAGACCGACCTGATCTTCCACCACGGGGTCGGACCTGCCGGAGTTCGCGGCGTTCCCGCTCGTGGACGACGAGGCGGGCCGGGCGATGCTGCGGAACTACTACGACGAGTACGCCGAGGTCGCGCGCAAGGCCGGCCGCGGGCTGCTGCTGGAGACCCCCACCTGGCGCGCCAACCCGGACTGGGCGGCCAAGGTCGGCTACGACCTGGCCGCGCTGGACCGGGTCAACCAGGCCGCCGTCGAGCTCATCGGCGTCCGGGCCGCGACGTACTCCGACCTGTCCGACGTGCTGCTCGTCGGCGCGATGGGACCGCGCGGGGACGGCTACGTCGCCGGTGAGACCCCCGACCCCGACGAGGCGGCCGAGTACCACGCCCACCAGATCGGCTCGTTCGCGGCGGCCGGCGCCGACCTGGTGTCGGCGATGACGCTGTCCAGCCCCCAGGAGGCGATGGGCGTCGTCGCGGCCGCCCGGGCCGCGGGGCTGCCGGTGGCGGTCGGCTTCACCGTCGAGACCGACGGCAGGCTCCCGGACGGTACGCCGCTCGGCACCGCCATCGAGGCCGTCGACGCCGCCGGCGGCCCGGACTGGTTCTCGTCAACTGCGCGCACCCCACCCACATCGCCCCGGCCCTCGACGGCGGCGGCTGGCAGTCCCGGATCGCCGGCGTGCGGCCCAACGCCTCGACCATGACGCACGAGGAGCTCGACGCCATGGAGGAGCTGGACGCCGGCGACATCGGCCTCCTCACCTCGTCCCTCGACGACCTCCGCCCCCAGCTGCCGTCACTGGCGATCGTCGGCGGCTGCTGCGGCACCGACGCGCGGCACGTCGCCGCGCTCTGGGGCGTGTAGCCCGGCCAGCCGCTGGTTGCTCGAGTGGTTTCGACAAGCTCAACCGACGTCCGGTCGAGCTTGTCGAGACCCTTCCGGTCAGACGACGCGGACGCTCGTCCGGCGCTTGGTGAAGTTCCAGACCTTGAGCGACATCGGCTTGCTGAGCCGGATGCAGCCGTGGGACTGGTCGAAGTTGGTGCCGAGGTACCAGTCCGGGTGGATCTGGTTGCCGTTCGCCTGGGAGGTCGGGATCCGGTGGAAGCCGATCCCGCACGGGGCGAACCGGACGAAGTTCTCCAGCCAGACCTGGCCGCTGGTCGTGGTGTTGCGCTTGATCCGCGCGGAGCGGCCGCAGTAGGAGCCGGTGCGGTGACCGCCCTTGGACAGCTCGGACGGCCAGTCGATCATGCCGCCCTGGGCGACGATCCCGCCCCTCGGCCCGACGATCCACACCCAGTTCTGGGCCTGGCTGATCACGATCCGCCGGCCCTTGCCCGACTTCTTCGGCACCGGGCGGCGGTCGCAGCGCGTCGGCCTCGTCGGAGTTCAGGCGCTTGCGGGTCGGCTTGGTGAGCTTGCCGCTCTGCTTCATGCCGTGCCGGGACTGGAAGCGGATGATCGCCGAGCGGGTCCACCGGCCCACGTCGCCGTCGACCGGTCCGGCGTTGCAGCCGAGGTCGTTGAGCCGGCGCTGGGCGTTCTTGACCCAGTCCTGCCCGGCCTGGGCGGGCGGAGCGGTCACCACCAACGCGGCCGCCATCATCACGGGCACGGCAAGGGCGAGCAGACGACGCATGGGGAAGATCCCTCCGGGAGCACTCAGGGGCGTCGGACCATCCTGTCCGACACCCCTGAGATGCTCAATCCCGCGTCTCGGGTTGCGCCGATCACCTCGCCTCGATCAGTGGAACCGCTTGCCCGAGACCTTCTCCGAGATGCCCTCGTTGTCGAGCAGCATGGTCAGGCCGCCGTTCCAGAACGAGAAGCCGGCGCCGGTGATCATCGCCAGGTCGAGGTCCTCGGGCGCCACGACGACGCCCTCGTCGACCATCAGCCGGGCCTCCTCGGCCAGCCCCTCGAGCACCTGCTGCCGGACCTGCTCGGCGCTCAGCACGACCGGGTCGGCCGGCTTCTCCAGCAGCGCCTCGACCTCGGGGTCGAGCGCGCCGTCGGCGCCGTAGTACGACGTCTTGCGCGCCTCGACCACGCGGGCCAGGGCGGGGGAGACGTGGAACCGGTCCGGGAAGGCGGCGTGCAGGGTCTCGCTGTTGTGCAGCGCGATCGCCGGGCCGACCAGCGACAGCAGCATGAACGGCGGCATCGGGGCGACGCCCGCGAACGCCGCGTCCGCGACCGGCACCGGGCGTGCCCTCGTCGACGATCTTGCCGACCTCGCCCATGAACCGGCCGAGCAGGCGGTTCACGATGAACGACGGGCTGTCCTTGACCAGGATCGTGGTCTTCTTCAGCGCCTTGCCGGTGGCGAACGCCGTGGCCAGCGTGGCGTCGTCGGTCTGCTCGCCCTTGACGATCTCCAGCAGCGGCATCACCGCCACCGGGTTGAAGAAGTGGAAGCCGACGACCCGCTCGGGGTGCTCGAGGTCGGCCGCCATCTCGGTGATCGACAGCGACGAGGTGTTGGTCGCGAGGACGCACTCCGGCGACACGGCCTTCTCGACGTCGGCGAACACCGCCTTCTTGACCGACATCTCCTCGAAGACCGCCTCGATCACGAAGTCGGCGTCGGCGAAGACCTCGCCCTTGTCGACGGCGCCGCTGACGAAGCCCTTGAACCGGTTGGCCTTGTCCTGGTTGATCCGGCCCTTGAGCGAGCAGCTTGTCGATCTCGTCGTGGACGTAGCCCACGCCCTTGTCGACCCGCTCCTGGTCGAGGTCGGTGAGGACGACCGGCACCTCGAGCCGGCGTACGAACAGCAGCGCCAGCTGGCTGGCCATCAGGCCGGCGCCGACGATGCCGACCTTGGTGACCGGCCGGGCCAGCGACCGGTCCGGGGCGCCGGCGGGGCGCTTGGCGCGCTTCTGCACCAGGTCGAACGAGTACAGGCTGGCGATCAGCTCCGGCGTCCGCGTCATCGCCTCGAGGGCGTCGTCCTCGGCGGCGAAGCCCTCGTCGCGGGTCGCCGTCCGCGCGCCGGCGATCAGCTCGACCGCCTTCTTCGCGGCCGGGCTGGCGCCGCCGGTCTTGGCCAGCGCCACCTGCTCGCCGCGGGCGACCGCCGCGTCCCAGGCGTCGCCGCGGTCGACCTCGGGCCGGTCGACGGCGACCGCTCCCGTGAGCACGTCGGCCGCCCAGAGCAGCGACTGCTCGAGGAAGTCGGCGCCGGAGAAGCAGGCGTCGGCCAGCCCGAGCTCGTACGCCGCCTTGCCGCCGAGCGTCTTGCCCTGGTTGAGCGGGTTCTCGACGATCACGGTGACCGCCTTGTCGGCGCCGACGAGGTTCGGCACGAGGTAGGCGCCGCCCCAGCCGGGGACCAGGCCGAGCATCACCTCGGGCAGGCCGAGGGCGGGGGCGCTGTCCATGACGGTGCGGTAGGTGCAGTGCAGGGCGACCTCGAGGCCGCCGCCGAGCGCCAGCCCGTTGACGAACCCGAACGACGGCTTGCCGCCGTCCTGGAGCTTGCGGAAGACCGCGTGCCCGAGCTCGGCGACCACGCGTACGGCGTCGCCATCACGGGCCGCCGCCGGAGATCGACGTCAGGTCGGCGCCGGCCGCGAGGATGAACGGCTTGCCGGTGACGCCCGAGCGCCACGACCTCGTCGTCGGCCAGGGCGGCGTCGATCGCGTCGTTGAGCGACAGCAGGCCACGCGGGCCGAAGGTGTTGGGCTTGGTGTGGTCCTCGCCGTTGTCGAGGGTGATCAGGCCGAGCACGCCGGCGCTCTGCCCATTTCTGGCGGGCAGGCTCACCTTGCGCAGCTTGGCCTCGGTGACGCGCTCGGCGTCGGAGGAGATCTCGCGGGCGCGGGTCAGCAGGTTCTCGATCGACATGTCAGGCCGCCTCTCCGGTCCAGTGCGGGTTCTCCCAGATCACGGTGCCGCCCATGCCGATGCCGATGCACATGGTGGTCAGGCCGTAGCGCACCTCGGGGCGCTCCTCGAACTGGCGGGCCAGCTGGTTCATCAGGCGTACGCCGGACGACGCGAGCGGGTGGCCCATCGCGATGGCGCCGCCGTACGGGTTGACCCGCGAGTCGTCGTCGGCGATCCCGAAGTGCTCGAGGAACGCGAGCACCTGGACGGCGAACGCCTCGTTGACCTCGAACGCGTCGATGTCGTCGATGGTCAGGCCGGCCTGCTTGAGCGCCTTCTCGGTCGCCGGGATCGGGCCGGCGCCCATCACCTCGGGCTCGACGCCGACGAAGGAGTAGGAGACCAGCCGCATCTTGATCGGCAGGCCCAGCTCGCGGGCGGTCTCCTCCTCGGCGAGCAGCGCTGCGGTGGCGCCGTCGTTGATGCCGGCGGCGTTGCCGGCGGTCACCTTGCCGTGCGCGCGGAACGGCGTCTTCAGGCCGGCCAGCGACTCCATCGTCGTCTCGCGGCGCATCGGCTCGTCGCTGGCGGCCAGGCCCCAGCCCTCCTCGGCGGAGCGGGTGGCGACCGGGACCAGGTCGGGCTGGATCTTGCCGGCGTCGTACGCCGCGGCGGTCTTCTGCTGCGAGCGGACGGCGTAGGCGTCGACCCGCTCCTTGGTGATCGTGGGGTAGCGGTCGTGCAGGTTCTCGGCGGTCTTGCCCATGACCAGCGCGTCCGGGTCGACCAGCCGCTCGGACATGATCCGCGGGTTCGGGTCGACCTGCTCGCCCATCGGGTGCCGGCCCATGTGCTCGACGCCGCCGGCGATCGCGACGTCGTAGGAGCCGAAGGCGATGCCGGACGCCGTGGTGGTCACGGCGGTCATCGCGCCGGCGCACATCCGGTCGATGGCGAAGCCCGGGACGCTCTGGGGGAGCCCGGCCAGGAGGGCGGCGGTGCGGCCGATGGTCAGCCCCTGGTCGCCGATCTGGGTGGTGGCGGCGACGGCGACCTCGTCCACGCGCTCCGGCGGGAGCGACGGGTTGCGGCGGATCAGCTCGCGGATGCACTTGATGACGAGGTCGTCGGCGCGGGTCTCGGCGTACTGGCCCTTGGCCTTGCCGAAGGGGGTGCGGACGCCGTCGACGAAGACGACCTCTCGCAGCTGGCGGGGTGACATGTCGGGGGTTGCTCCTCGGGAGACGGGGGCGGTGCGGCGCCAACGTTACCCTGCAGTAACAATGGGATCACGACTCCCTGCCTGTGGGAGTCGTCACCCGCCAACGGCCCGCTCGGCGAGGAATAGGGTGGGCCGCGACGTCGCTATGCAGAGCAGGCCCACAGCCCAGGAAAGGACGGTCCGCGTGCCCCAGGAACCCCGTCTCGTGCACATCGTCGACGACGTCCCCGAGCTCGACGAGGTCTCTGCGCTGACCATGGTGCTGGTGCTCGACGGGTTCCTCGACGCCGGCAACGCCGCCGCCCGCGCCGCCCAGCACCTCGCGGACCTGTCCGACGCGCGGATCGTGGCCACCTTCGACGTCGACGAGCTGCACGACTACCGCGCCCGCCGGCCACCCATGTCCTTCGTGCGCGACCACTACGAGGCCTACGACCCGCCCCGGCTCGTCGTCCGGCTGCTGCACGACACCGGCGGGACGCCGTACCTCCTGCTGACCGGTCCCGAGCCGGACACCCGCTGGGAGGCGTTCGCCCGCGCGGTGCGCGACGTGGTCGAGCGGTTCGGCGTGACCCGCGTGGTCAGCATGGGCTCGGTGCCGATGGCGGTGCCGCACACCCGGCCGATCGCGATCACCCACCACGCGAACAACCCCGGCCTGCTGACCGGCGAGAGCCCGTGGCGCGGCGAGCTGCGGATCCCGTCCAGCGCGCAGGCGCTGCTCGAGGTGCGGCTGGGGGAGTGGGGCCACGACGCGATGGGCTTCGTCGCGCACATCCCGCACTACCTCGCGCAGCTCGACTACCCGCAAGGCGTCCGCCTCGCTGCTCGAGCAGGTCGAGCTGGCCGGCCGGCTGACCGTCGACCTGTCCGGCCTGCGCGCCGAGGCCGAGGACCGCGAGGCGGAGATCGCCCGCTACCTCGCCGTCCAACGAGGAGGTCGGCGAGGTGGTGCGCGCGCTGGAGCAGCAGTACGACTCGTTCGAGCGCGCCGAGCAGTCCGGCGACAGCCTGCTCGCCCGGAACCAGCCGCTGCCGACCGGCGAGGAGATCGGCCAGCAGGTCGAGCAGTTCCTGGCCGGGCTCGACGGCACCGACGACGACCAGAGCTGAGGAGCGCCGTGACCACACCCGCCGAGGAGCTCGCCGCGCTGCTCGACCTCGAGGACCTCGACCGGAACCTCTTCCGCGGCCAGCAGCCCGACACCGACCGGCAGCGCGTCTTCGGCGGCCAGGTCGCCGCGCAGGCGCTGGTCGCCGGCGTCCGCACCGTCGACGAGGCGTACGTCGTGCACTCGCTGCACTCCTACTTCCTGCGGCCGGGCGACACGACGGTCCCGATCATCTACGACGTCGAGGACCTGCGTGACGGCCGCTCGTTCGCCACCCGTCGGGTCGTCGCGCGGCAGCACGGACGGCCGATCTACTACCAGACCGCGAACTTCCAGAAGCCCGAGGACGGCCTCGAGCACCAGGACGCGATGCCCGACGTGATCCCGCCCGAGGACGGCCTCGACATGGTCGCCCTGATGAAGGGCGCCGGCAACGAGGACGCCGACGCGCTCGCCAAGGAGTGGGCGGCGCTCGACGCGCGCTACGTCGGCAACTCGCGGCACGGCCTGACCGACGACGAGCGGCGTCCGTCGCGGGCCCGGATGTGGATCCGGGTGCAGGAGGGGCTCGGCGACGACCCGCGGGTGCAGCTCGCGGCGTTCACCTACGCCAGCGACATGAGCCTGCTCGGCGCGACCCTGGCCGCGCACGACCGGCGCCCGCACGAGATCCAGATGGCCTCGCTGGACCACACGATCTGGTTCCACCGGCCGTTCCGGGCCGACGAGTGGTGGCTCTACGACCAGCACTCGCCCGCGGCGCAGGGCGGCCGCGGGCTGGCCTTCGCCGAGGTCTACACCCAGGACGGGCGGCTGGTGGCGTCCGTCGCCCAGGAGGGGCTGATCCGGCTCCGCCGGTGACGCTGCAGTCCGGCTTATAGCACTACACGCATGTAGTTTCGTGACAGACACGCCGGGAGCGCGTTACGGTTGAGCGCTTCTGTGGCGACTGTGCTCTCGTGGTGTTGATGTGACTCCCGAACGTCGCCCCGACCCGAGGTGTCGACGTCATGGGGACCAACCTGAGCCGAGCCCTGCTGCCGAGCGGGCTGGCCGCAGCGATCGTGCTGAGCGCCGTGCCGGCGTACGCCGCACCGGCCACGGCGTACCGGATGCCGTTCCCGTGCGGCCAGGAGTGGACCGGCACCACCCGCGGCAACCACAGCCCCAGCAGCAAGGCCATCGACTGGAACCGGCCCGACGACGTCGGCGACCAGGTCGTGGCGGCCGCGCCCGGGGTGGTGACGACGGCCCAGAAGGGCAACAGCGGGTACGGCAACTACGTGCGGGTCGAGCACGAGAACGGCGAGAACACGCTCTACGCGCACCTGAGCTCGTTCGCCGTGAAGGTCGGCCAGACGCTCGACCAGGGCGCGCTGCTCGGCACGGTCGGCGAGACCGGCAACGCCTCCGGCCCGCACCTGCACTTCGAGGAGCGCAAGTCCAGCGGCGTGGTCGCGCCGTTCTTCGACGGCGTGAAGTTCGTGTTCGGCAGCACCCAGGAGTCGCGCAACTGCGTCGACGTGCCGGTCGCCGGCAACTTCCTCGGCGGCCCCGTGGCCGAGGTGGCGGTCTTCCGGCGCTCGGCGACCGCGACGTTCCTGGTGAACCGGCCGAACAAGGCGCCCAAGGCGATCGCGTTCGGCGGCAGCACCGACCAGCCGGTCGTGGGTGACTGGGACGGCGACGGCCGGGTGAACCCCGGCGTGCGCACGCCCGCGACCAAGACCTTCCAGCTCCAGACGCCCGCCGGCGTGAGCACCATCGTGTTCGGCGCCGTCGCCGACCAGCCGATCGCGGGGGACTGGGACGGCGACGGTCTCTGGGAGGTCGGGGTGCTCAAGGCCGGCAGCAACCTGTTCCGGCTGCGCGCCGCCGACGGCACCGTGACGAAGGTGACGCTCGGCGACCCCGACGACCTGCCGGTCACCGGCGACTGGGACGGCGACAAGCGCACCGACCTCGGCGTCTACGACCGGGACACGGCGACCTTCACGCTGCGGATCGTGGACGGCGACGGGCTGGCCTGGACCGCGCAGGTCCCGTTCGGCTCTCCCGGCGACCTGCCGGTGACCGGCGACTGGGACGCCAACGGCAAGACCGACGTCGGCGTCTGGGACCCGGTCACCGCGACGTTCACCCAGCGGCGGGCGGCGTCGGTGACCGCCGCCCGCGTGGCTGCTCCCGTGGGGATCCGGTTCGGCAACCCGCGCTGAGGCTCGCCGTGCGACTTGGCCAAGGAATCCTGCACTTGGCCGAGAAAGTTTCCCAAGCCAAGTGCGCAATTCCCTGGTTAACCAGGGAAATGGGCAGGCCTCAGGCCCGCACCGCAGCCCCCACCAGGTGCGGCGCGCCGTCCTTGGGGCGGGTCAGCGAGAACGCGTGACCCTCGTCGGTCCGGGTCACCCCGAACGAGACCGTGCCGGGCAGCAGGATCGGCTTCTTGAACGCGACGTCGACCCGGACGGCGTCGGGCAGCCGGTTCTCGATCGCCGCGACGCAGCGGGCCAGGCTCCACATGCCGTGCGCGATCTGGCGCGGGAAGCCCAGCGCCTTGGCGGTGAGCGGGTAGAGGTGGATCGGGTTCCGGTCGCCCGACACCGCGGCGTACCGGCGGCCGAGGTCGGCCGGGCAGCCTCCAGTCGACGCCACCCGGCGGCACCTCGGCGAAGGCCATGCCGGCCGCCGCGCCCTCGGTGCCGCTGGCCGCGACGGAGGTACGTCGACGTCGACTCCCAGACCAGCTCGTCGCCGGAGCGCACCTCGGTCACGAAGTCGACGACCGTGCCCTTGGCGTGCTCGCGCGGGCTGCTCGCCGTGGCGGCGACGTCGAGCGTCTCGCCGACGCCGATCGGCCGGTGGCCGGTGATGGAGTTCTCGAGGTGCACCGAGCCGATCGCCGGGAACGGGAACTCCGGTGCTGGTCATGATCGCCATGTGCAGCGGGAACGCGAGCAGGTGCGGGTAGGGCAGCGGCACCGTGTCCTTGCGCGGGAAGCCGCACACCCCGGCGTACGCCGCGACGTGGCCTGCGTCGAGCGGCGACGCCCTCGCGGGTGAACGACAGCGCGCTCGGGTCGCCGTTCGGGTTCTTCCGCACGCCTGGCAGCTGGTTGACGACCGGGATCGACGGCAGCGCCGCCTTGAGCAGGATCGGGACGGCCATCGTCGATCAGGCGCCCAGCATCATCTGGCCGCAGACGCGGACCACGTTGCCGTTGACGGCGGTGGAGCCGGGGTTGGCGTACCAGGCGATGGTCTCGGCGACGTCGACCGGCAGTCCGCCCTGGCTCATCGCGTTGAGCCGCTGGCCGACCTCGCGGGTGGCGAACGGCACGGCCGCGGTCATCTTGGTGATGATGAAGCCCGGCGCGACGGCGTTGACGGTGATCCCGTCCTTGAGCTCGCCGGCCAGCGAGTCGACCAGCCCGATCACGCCGGCCTTGGAGGCGGCGTAGTTGGTCTGGCCGACGTTGCCGGCGATGCCGGCGATCGACGCGACGCCGACGATCCGGCCGTTCTTGTTGATCGCGCCCTGCTCGAGCAGCTCGCGGCTGATCCGCTCGGGCGCGACGAGGTTGACGTTGAGGACGGAGTTCCAGCGGTCCTCGTCCATGTTGGCCAGCTTCTTGTCGCGGGTGATGCCGGCGTTGTGCACGACGATGTCGACGCCGCCGTGCTTCTCCTTGACGTGGTGGGCGATCCGCTGCGGCGCGTCCTTGCCGGTGATGTCGAGCGTGAGGTGGTCGCCGTCCAGCTCGCGCATCACGGCCTGGAGCTCGCTGGCGGCCTGGGGTACGTCGACGCCGATCACCGTGGCGCCGTCGCGGTGCAGGACCCGGGCGATCTGCTCGCCGATGCCGCGGCTGGCGCCGGTGACGAGGGCGGTCTTGCCGGCGAGCGGGCGCTGCCAGTCCTTGACCGCGGCCGCCTTCTTGGCGCCGGTGGCGCCGATCCGGACCACCTGGCCGGAGACGTACGCCGACTTCGGCGAGAGCAGGAAGGCGAGCGTGGACGCGGTGGCGGCCTCGGCACCCTCGGCCACGTAGACCAGCTGGACGGTGCCGCCGCGGCCGACCTCCTTGCCGAGGCTGCGGGTGAAGCCCTCGAGGGCGCGCTGGGCGACCCGCTCGCTGCCGGAGACCTTCTCGGGCGGGGTGCCCGAGCACGACGATCCGCGGGCAGTCGCCGAGGCTGCGCAGCAGCGGGGTGAAGAAGTCGCGGAGCGCCACCAGGTCGGAGGTGGTGGTCAGGCCGGTCGCGTCGAAGACCAGGCCCTGGTAGGTCTCGGCGGCGTCGGTGGTCGTCGTGGACGCGATGCCGAGCAGGTCCAGCAGACCGGGCAGCGACTCGGCCAGGCGGCCGGTGCCGCCGACGGCGACGGTGCCGTCGACGAGCGGCGCGCCCTCGACGTACCGCTGCAGCGGGACGGGGTTCGGCAGCCCGAGGTTCTTGACGAGAAGCTGGCCGACGGAAGACTGGACGAAGCCCTGATAGCGGTCACTCATGCTCACATGTAACTAGATGTGTAACTGGGCGTCCACATATCGTGATGTCCCCCTCATTGGATGGCACCCGGGTGGACCTCCGAGCAAGGATGGGGCCATGAGCTCCCAGACCCGTCGCGTCGCCGTCATCGGCGGCAACCGGATTCCGTTCGCCCGCTCCAACACCGTCTACGCCACCGCGTCCAACCAGGAGATGCTGACCGCCGCCATCGACGGCCTGGTCACCCGGTTCGGGCTCCAGGGTGAGCGCGTGGGCGAGGTCGTCGCCGGCGCCGTGCTCAAGCACTCGCGCGACTTCAACCTGACCCGCGAGTCGGTGCTCGGCTCGAAGCTGTCGCCGGAGACGCCGGCCACCGACATCCAGCAGGCGTGCGCGACCGGCCTCCAGGCCGCGATCCAGGTCGCGAACAAGATCGCCCTCGGCCAGATCGAGGTCGGCATCGCCGGCGGCACCGACACCACGTCGGACGCCCCGATCGCGGTGGGCGAGAACCTCCGCAAGATCCTGCTCGAGCTGAACCGGGCCAAGGACCTCAAGGGCCGGCTCGCCGCGCTCGCCAAGGTGCGGCCCGGCGACATCGTCCCCGCGATCCCGCAGAACGGCGAGCCGCGCACGAAGATGTCGATGGGCGACCACGCCGCGCTGACCGCGCTCGAGTGGCAGGTCGGCCGCGAGGAGCAGGACGAGCTCGCCGCCACGTCGCACCAGCGTCTCGCAGCGGCGTACGACGCGGGGTTCCTCGACGACCAGATCACCCCGTTCCGCGGCCTGGAGCGCGACCAGAACCTGCGCCCCGACTCGTCGGTCGAGAAGCTCGGCAAGCTCAAGCCGGTGTTCGGCAAGGGCGAGGCCGCGACCATGACCGCCGGCAACTCGACGCCGCTCACCGACGGCGCGTCCGTGGTGCTGCTGGCGTCGGAGGAGTGGGCGAAGGAGCGCGGGCTGCCCGTGCTCGCCTACATCACGGCGCACGAGACGGCCGCGGTCGACTACGTGCACGGTGGCGAGGGCCTGCTGATGGCGCCGGCGTACGCGATGGCGCGGATGCTCCAGCGCGAGGGCCTGTCCCTGCAGGACTTCGACTTCTACGAGATCCACGAGGCGTTCGCCTCGCAGGTGCTCGCGACCCTGAAGGCGTGGGAGGACCCGATCTTCTGCAAGGAGCGGCTCGGCCTCGACGCGCCGCTCGGCTCGATCGATCGGTCGAAGCTGAACGTCAACGGCTCGTCGCTGGCCGCGGGGCACCCGTTCGCCGCGACCGGCGGCCGGATCGTCAACACGCTGGCCAAGCTGCTCGACCAGCAGGGCTCGGGCCGCGGCGTGATCTCGATCTGCGCGGCCGGCGGCCAGGGCGTCGTCGCGATCCTGGAGAAGTGACCGCGGCCGACGCGAGGCATCACCCGACCGCAGGAGCGGGTACACCCCTGCTCGTGGTGACCGCTGATGACTGAGCTGTTTGCCGGACGCTACGAGCTGGGTGACGTGCTCGGCTCGGGTGGGACGGGCGTCGTCCGGCGCGCCCGCGACACGGTTCTCGACCGGCCGGTGGCGCTGAAGATGCTCCGGCCGGGCACCGGCGACGACACGGTCCGTGCCCGGCTCAGGGCCGAGGCCAGGCTCGCCGGCGCGCTCGTCCACCCGGGTGTCGCGCAGGTCTACGACTACGGCGAGGAGGCCTCGGGCGGCGAGCCCGCGCCGTACATCGTGATGCAGTACGTCGAGGGCACGTCGCTCTGGCACGTCCTGCGCGACCGCCGGTCCCTGCCCGCGACCGAGGTGATGGACCTCGTCGCCCAGACCGCGTCGGCGCTCGAGGCGGCACATGCTGGCGGGATCGTGCACCGTGACCTGAAGCCGTCCAACATCCTCGTCACGTCCGAGGGTCGGGCCGTCCTCGTCGACTTCGGGATCGCACGCACGCTGGACGCCGAGCCGCTCACCGCGACCGGAACGGTCGTCGGGACGGCCGACTACATCAGCCCGGAGCAGGTCGAGGGCCGGCCGGCCACCACCGCCTCCGATCGTGTACTCGCTCGGTCTGGTCGCCTACGAGTGCCTGACCGGTCACAAGCCGTTCCACCGCGAGTCCACCGTGGCGACGGCTCTCGCGCAGGTCCGGGACGTGATGCCGGACATCGGGCCGGAGGTGCCGGGCGGCGTACGCGAGCTCGTGAGGCGGATGACGGACAAGGACCCCGAGCAGCGCCCGAGCGCCGCCCAGGTCGCCGTGGCGGCGACCCGGTTGCGAGACTCCGCCACCGCGGCGCTCACCGAACCGGTGCTGCCACCGCCCCCGTCCACGGCGACCATGCGCGTGGTGCGGACACCGATCTGGCGATCCCCGGCGATGCGGTCACGCCGGGTGCAGGTGGGCGCGACCGCCGTGGTGGTCGCTGTGGCGCTGACTGCGTTCGTGGCGGCACGTCCGTCCGAGGAGCGGGTGCCCGACGTGCGCGGGATCGCCGCGTCGGAGGCCGTCAGCCAGCTCGAGGACGTCGAGTTCGACGTCGAGCGCGACGTCGTGGACGACGGGTCCGCGGAGCGCGGCACGGTCCTCACCCAGGAGCCGGCGGCCGGGACGACCGCCGAGCACGGTGCCGTGGTGGTGCTGCACGTGGCCTCCGGTCGCACGGTCCTGGACGCAGTCGGACCTGGTGGGGCTGGACTACGACGAGGCCGCGCGGGAACTGGTCCGGCTCGGCCTGGTGCCTGCCCGGGAGGACGTGGAGCAGGCCGATGCCGACGGGACGGTCGTGGCGGCGACCCCGACCGGTCGGCTGCCGGTCGGCACGACGGTCACGTTGAGCGTCGGAGTGGAGCCCGTGGAAGCAGCCCCGGTGACGACGCCCACGACACCGAAGGATCACGGGAAGCCGCCGAAGGCGCACGGCCCCAAGCCGCCCAAGCACGGCAAGCCGCCCAAGCCGCCGAAGCACAAGGGTCCCTGACGGTCAGCTGGTCGCGAGCGCCAGGGCAGAAGCGACGAGGTACTGCTTGACCTGCTCCGGCGAGATCCCGCCGACGGTGGGGATGCCGGGCGCGGCCTCCTTGACCAGGATCCCGACCCGGCCGAGCTGGAGCGCGCCGAGGCCGCTGGCGTAGAGCGTGTTCGCGAGCAGCGTCGGGTCCTCGACCGTGAAGTCGCCGCTCTCGACGCCCTGCTCCAGGGTGGTGCTGAGCGTGGTCAGGCAGGACGAGATGCCGCGCCCGAGGCGGAACAGCGCGCTCTCGGAGATCTCGTCGAGCAGCTCCGGACCGGTACGCCGCATCAGCGTCTGCGCGCAGTCGACGAACGCCGGATGGGCCAGGCCGTAGTCGCAGAACGCCTCGACCACCGCCCGCAGCCGCGCCGTCGGGTCGTCCTGGCCGTCGGCTGCGGTCGTGAGCTCGTGGCGGAGCTCGTCGAGGTAGCCGACGAGCGTCAGCGCGAACAGCTCCTCCTTGCCGGTGAAGTGCCGGTAGACGATCGCCCGGTTGATGCCGACCGCGTTGGCGATGTCCTCGATCTGCGCGTCCCGCACTCCGCGCTCGTCGAAGAGCGCCCGGGTCGCGGCCAGGATCTCGGCCTCCCGCGCACGACGGCGGGCGGCCGCGGCGGTACGGCGTCCGTCCGTCTCGGGTGCGCGGGGCATGGCCTGATGCTAGTTGTTGCAACAGGTGGTTACACCGTGTGTTCGCACACGTGTGTCACGGGCGTGACGTCACTCGCGGCCGAACAGCTCCCGGACGGTGTCGACGGTGTCCGCCTCGGCCGGGGTCTTGTCGTCGCGGTAGCGGACCACCCTCGCGAACCGGAGCGCCATCCCGCCGGGGTAGCGGGTGGACCGCTGGACGCCGTCGAGGGCGATCTCGACGACCTGCTCGGGGCGCAGCTCGACGACGTAGTGGTCGCGGATGGTGTCGGGGGAGACGGCCAGCTGGGTGAACCGCTTCGTCTGCCAGGTGAGCATCTCGTCGGTCATGCCCTTGAACGTCTTGCCGAGCATCACGAACCCGCCGGTCTCCGGGTCGCGGGCGCCGAGGTGGATGTTGGAGAGCCAGCCCTCGCGCCGGCCGCTGCCCCACTCCACGGCCAGCACGACCAGGTCGAGGGTGTGCACCGGCTTCACCTTGACCCAGGCGGAGCCGCGGCGGCCGGCGTCGTACGGCGCCGCGAGGTTCTTGACGACGACGCCTTCGTGGCCGGCGGCCAGCGCCTTGTCGACGAAGGCCTGCGCGAGCTCGGCGTCGTCGGTGACCAGCCGGGGGACGCGGTAGGCCTCGGGGACCAGGGTCTCGAGGGCGCCGGCGCGGACGTGGCCGGGCTCGTCGAGCAGGTCGACGCCGTCGAGGTGCAGCAGGTCGAAGAAGTACGGCGTCACCTCGACGCCGCTGCCCATCGCGGTGCGGGACGCGGTCTCCTGGAACGGCCGCGGACGGCCGGCCTCGTCGAGGGCGATCGCCTCGCCGTCGAGGACCACCGTCGTGGCCGGGAGCGCGCGGACCACCTCGACCACCTCGGGGAGCCGCGCGGTGATGTCCTCGAGGGTGCGGGTGGCGACCCGGATGTCGTCGCCGGACCGGTGCACCTGGATCCGGATGCCGTCGAGCTTCACGTCGACCGCGAGCTCACCGCCGCCGGCCTTGGCCAGCGCGGCCTCGAGGTCCGGCGCGCTGGAGGCGAGCATCGGCGACACCGGCCGGCCGACCTCGAGCCCGAACCCGGCCAGTGCCTCCTCGCCACCGGTCAGCGCCGCGACCGCCACCGCGGTGGTCGAGCCGGCCAGCATGGCCGCGCGCCGGACCGCCGGCAGGGGCACGCCCGCCGCCGCGGCGACCCCCTCCTGGACCAGTGCGTCCAGGGCGCCCTGTCGAACGGCCCCGGTGACCACCCCGCGGAGCCAGGCCTGCTCGTCAGCGGTCGCCCGGCCGAACAGGTCGGCCACGGCGGCCGCTCGCGCGGCCTGCGAGCCGGAGCCCGCAAAGGCGGCGATCGTGTCGAAGGCGTCGTGCACCTGGAGCACCGTCAGGGTGGGGGAGTCCGAGGGCGGCGGCGGGTCGCTGACACCGCGCCAGCCCAGGCCGGTGCGGCGCTGGCGGAGGCTGCCGGCGAGGTAGGCCGTGACGGTCTCCACCTCGTCCGGCTCGGCCTTCGCGAGCGCCTCGGCCAGCGCGACGACCTTGGCCTTGCGGGATCGGGTGGCGGCGACCGCCTGCGAGGCGGCGACGACATCGGCGAGCAGCACCCGCCCATTGTCACCTCCGCCGCCGACAACGGCGCGGGGTGCATCATCGTCGGCATGGATCAGCGGCCGGTGCGACGGGTGTCGGCGAACGAGCACGCGCCGCGCGACACCGGCGTTGGCCGACGAGCATCCCCGCCGTCGACCAGGTGCTCACCGAGGGGCTCGACCTGCCGGCGGGCGTGACGCTCCTCGTCGGCGAGAACGGCAGCGGCAAGTCGACCCTCGTCGAGGCCGTCGCGATGGCGTTCGGCCTGTCGCCCGAGGGCGGCTCCACCCACGCCCGGCACTCGACGTACGAGACCGAGTCCGAGCTCTGGAAGTGGCTCCGGCTGGAGCGCTCGCCGGGTGGGTCGCGGTGGGGGTTCTTCCTGCGCGCCGAGACGATGCACGGCTTCTACACCTACCTCGCGGCCAACCCGGGCTCGAACACGCGCGACCCGGACTTCCACCGGCTCAGCCACGGCGAGTCGTTCATCGAGCTGCTGCGGACCCGGTTCGACTCGCCGGGCCTCTACTGCCTCGACGAGCCCGAGGCGGCGCTGTCGTTCTCCGGGCAGATCGCGCTGGTCGGCACCCTGGCCGAGCTCGCGCAGGGCGGCGCGCAGGTGCTCTGCGCGACGCACTCACCGCTCGTGGCCGCCCTCCCCGAGGCCAACCTGCTCGAGGTCGGCGACTGGGGGCTGCGGAGGTCGACCTTCGAGGAGCTCGAGCTGGTGACGCACTGGCGCAGCTACCTCGACCAGCCGATGAGGTACCTCCGGCACGTCCTCTGACCTCTTGCCACCCGGCATCGCGCCGCCTACGCTGGACACATGTCTAGTCAGGTGTCCAGTACGCCGCGGCAGGGCCTGAACGCCCGGCAGGCCGAGACCGTCGAGAAGCTGCTCGCCGCCGGGGCCGAGGAGCTGCGCGCGGTCGGCCACGAGGGACTGACCATCCGCACCGTCGCCAGCCGGGCCGGCGTCTCGCCGGCCACGGCGTACACCTACTTCGCCTCCCGCAACCACCTCTTCGCCGAGCTCTTCCTGCGGCACCTCGTCACCCATCCCGGCCCGGAGCCGAGCGGCACGACCGCCGTCGCTCGGCTCCAGTCGGTCACCCGGCACCTCGCCGGGCAGCTGGCGGACTCGCCCGAGCTGGCCGCCGCGGCGACGCTGGCGCTGCTCGGCACCGACCCCGAGGTGGAGCGGCTCCGGCTGGTGATCGGCACCGAGTTCGTCAACCGGTTCCGCGACGCCATCGGCGAGCCGGCCGACCCGCGGGTGCTCGAGACGCTCGCGCTGGCCTTCTCCGGCGCGCTGCTCCAGGCCGGGATGGGCGTGATGACCTACACCGAGATGGGCGAGCGGCTCGACGACGTGGTCGCGGTGATCATGGCGGGGCACGCATGAGCGTCTCGACGGAGCCGATCGCCTTCGACCCGTACGACTACGGGTTCCAGGAGGACCCCTACCCGACCTACGCCCGGCTGCGCGCCGAGGACCCGCTGCACCACAACGAGCAGCACGACGTCTGGGTGCTCACCCGGCACGCCGACATCGCCGACGCCGTACGCAACGAGGGCGTCTACTCCAACGGCATGGGCGTCTCGATCGACAAGGGCGCCTGGGGGCCGGACGCGCACAAGATGATGTCGATCCTGGCGCTGGACCCGCCGCGGCAGACCCGGCTCCGGTCGCTGGTGTCGCGCGGGTTCACCCCGCGCCGGGTGCGCGAGCTCGAGCCGCAGATCCAGCGGATCGTCGACCACCACCTCGACGCGGCGATGGCGTCGGACACCTTCGACTGGATCACCGACTTCGCCGGCCGGATGCCGATGGACGTCATCTCCGAGCTGATGGGCGTGCCGGAGACCGACCGCGACGAGGTACGCCGCCTGGCCGACCTGCTCGTGCACCGCGAGGACGGCGTGTACGACGTGCCGGCCGCGGGCGTCGAGGCCGCGATCACCCTGTTCGGCTACTACGCCGACATGCTGGCCCAGCGGAAGAAGCAGCCGACCGACGACCTCACCTCGGCGCTGCTCGCGGCTCGCCTGGAAAATGGGAGCAGCGACGGCGACCGGCTCGAGGACGACGAGATCATCGCGTTCCTCTTCCTCATGGTCGTGGCGGGGAACGAGACCACCACCAAGCTCCTCGGCAACGCGCTGTTCCACCTGACCGCGCACCCCGACCAGCTCGACCGGGTCTTCGCGGACCCGTCGTGGATCGAGCCGTGGATCGAGGAGACGCTGCGCTTCGACACCTCCAGCCAGATGCTGGCCCGGCACCTGCTGGCCGACGTCGAGCTGCACGGCAAGGTCGCGCCCGCCGGGTCCAAGCTGCTGATCGTGCTCGGCTCGGCCAACCGCGACGAGCGGGTCTTCGACCGGGCGGACGAGTACGACATCGGCCGCGACAAGGCGGAGCTCGCGCAGCTGCTCAGCTTCGGCGGCGGCCGGCACTTCTGCCTGGGCGCCAACCTCGCCCGGCTCGAGGCACGGATCGCGCTGCAGGAGCTGGTACGCCGCGTGCGCACTCTCGACGTGGACCGCGCCGGCGCCGTGCGGGTGCACTCGATCAACGTGCGCGGCTTCAAGGAGCTGCCGGTCACGGTGGAGGCGCGCTGATGGCGAAGTACGCGCAACCCGACCGCCGGCCCGCCGTCGTCACCGGCGCCTCGTCCGGCATCGGCGCGGCCACGGCCGTGGCCCTCGCTGCGGCAGGCTTCCCCGTGGCGCTGGGGGCGCGCCGTACCGACCTCTGCGAGCAGGTCGCCGACGCCATCCGCGAGCACGGTGGCGAGGCGCTCGTCGCCCCCCTCGACGTCACCGACCGCGACTCGGTGGACGTGTTCGTGGCCGGCGTGACCGCCGAGCTCGGCGAGATCGAGGTGCTGGTCTCCAACGCCGGCCTGGTCGCCCCCGGGGTCATCCACGAGACCGACACCGAGCGGTTCGCGAACGAGGTCGACGTCAACCTGCTCGGCGCCCACCGGCTGGTGCGGGCCGTCGTCCCGGGCATGGTCGAGCGGAAGCGCGGCGACGTGCTCTTCGTGTCGTCCGACGTCGCGGTCCGCGCGCGGCCGTTCATGTCGGCGTACGCCGCGGGGAAGTGGGGCCTCGAAGGGATGGCGCACGCCCTGCAGATGGAGCTCGAGGGCACCGGCGTCCGCGCGTCCATCGTCCGTCCCGGTCCGACCTGGAGCGAGATGGGCACGACCTGGGACGACCAGGACGCGGCCGATGTGCTCAACCACTGGGTGCGGTTCGGCCTGGCCCGCCACCCGCACTTCCTCAAGCCCCAGGCCATCGCCGACGCCATCGTCACCGTGGTCTCGGCGCCGCGGGGCGTGCACCTCAACCTGGTCGAGGTGACCCCGGAAGCCCCGATCGAGGAGGAGAAGTGACCCAGTCCGTGAGCGATGGTTTCGAGACAGGCGCTAGCGCGCCTTCCTCAACCGCCGAGATTCGCGAAGTGTCTCGGCTGTTCCCGGACGACCCGCACGGACACCTGCAGGAGCTGCGCACCGACCCGATCGGGCTGCTGCACCGGGTGCGCGACGAGTGCGGCGACGTCGGCCGGTTCCGGCTGGTCGACCGCGACGTCGTGCTCGTCAGCGGGGCGGAGGCCAACGAGCCGTTCTTCCGGGCGCCGGACGAGGTGCTCGACCAGGCCGAGGCGTACCCGTTCATGACGCCGATCTTCGGCAAGGGCGTGGTCTTCGACGCCCCGCCCGAGCGGCGCAAGGAGATGCTCAAGAACCAGTCCCTGCGCGGGCGAGCAGATGAAGGGCCACGCCGCCACCATCGAGGACGAGATCCGCCGGATGGTCGACGGCTGGGGCGATGAGGGCGAGATCGACCTGCTCGACTTCTTCGCCGAGCTGACCATCTACACCACCTCGTCGTGCCTGATCGGGAAGCGGTTCCGCGAGGAGCTCGACGGCCGGTTCGCGCGGCTCTACCACGACCTCGAGCGCGGCACCGACGCGCTCGCGTACGTCGACCCGTACGCCGACATCGACAGCTTCCGCCGGCGCGACACCGCGCGGGCGGCGCTGGTCGACCTGGTGCAGGAGATCATCGACCGGCGCACGGGTGAGCCCGAGCCACCGAAGGACGAACGGGACCTGCTGGACGTCCTGATGCCGATGTTCTCCGCCGACGAGATCACCGGGATGTTCATCTCGATGATGTTCGCCGGGCACCACACCAGCTCCGGCACCGCCGCGTGGACGCTGATCGAGCTGCTCCGTCACCCCGACGTCATGGCGGGTGTCACCGCCGAGCTCGACGGGCTGTACGCCGACGGGTCGGCCGTGTCCTTCCAGGCGCTGCGCGAGATCCCGCAGCTGGAGGCCGCGCTCAAGGAGACGCTGCGGCTGCACCCGCCGCTGATCCTGCTGCTGCGCGTGGCCAAGCAGGAGATCGAGCTCGGCGGGCACGCGATCGCGCCCGGCACCATGGTCGGCGCGACCCCGCGGGTCTCGAACCGGATCGCCGAGGACTTCCCCGAGCCGGAGCGGTTCGACCCGGCCCGCTACCTCGACCCGCGCCAGGAGGACCTGCACAACCGCTGGACCTGGCTGCCGTTCGGCGCCGGCCGGCACCGCTGCGTCGGCAACGCGTTCGCGATGATGCAGCTCAAGGCGATCTTCTCGGTGATCCTGCGCGACTACGAGTTCGAGATGGTGCAGCCGTCCGAGAGCTACCGCGACGACTGCTCGAAGATGGTGATCCAGCTCGAGCAGCCGTGTCGGGTGCGGTACCGGAGGCGAGCCCGATGAAGGTCATGGCCGACCTGGACCTGTGCCAGGGACACCAGATGTGCCTGATCGAGGCGCCGGAGGTGTTCGGCTTCGACGAGGACGCCGACCACGTGACGATCCTCGACGAGCACCCCGACGAGGCGCTGCGGCCGAAGGTCGACAACGCCGTGCAGTACTGCCCGGCGATGGCCCTGAGCGTGGAGGAGTGAGCGTGCGCAGAGCAGATGGAGGCGTTCTGGGAGCGGTGGCTGGCCGCCAACCGGGACGCCGAGGCCGGGAAGGACTGGAGCATCCTCGCGGACTTCTACACCGAGGACGCGACGTACGGCTGGATGTACACGCCCGACGAGCACTTCATGGCGGTCGGCCGCGAGGAGATCCGGAAGTACGCCGTCGGCACCGAGATGGCGGGCCTCGACGGCTGGCACTACGACTACGCCGCGACGGTGATGGACGAGTCGAACGGGATGATCGTCGGCTTCTGGAAGCAGCGCGCCGGGATCGTCGACGACTCGACCGGCCGGGAGTACGAGATCCGGGGGATCGGCGGTTCATGGTTCGGCTGGACGCCGGACGGGTTCGCCTGGCAGCGCGACTGGTTCGACCTCGGCAGCACCGCGACGACGTTCCTCGAGATCGCCGGCAGCGGGAAGGCGCCGCAGGGCCTGCTGGACCGGATGTCGCTGAACGGCATGGAGCAGCCCGGTCACTACCGGCACGCCGACCTGCCCTCGACCGTGTGGCCGCCGGTGGTGGGTGACCGATGAACGTCCCCGCACCCAGGATGCTGGTCGACGGCAAGCTGGTCGACGCGGCGGGCGGAGCGACGTACCCGGTCCTGAACCCGGCCACCGGCCAGGAGATCGCGCAGGCGCCGGACGCCAGTGCCGCCGACATGGACGCCGCGATCGGCGCCGCGCGCCGGGCGTTCGACGAGACCGACTGGTCGACGAACCTCGAGCTGCGGCTGCGCTGCCTGCGCCAGCTGCACCAGGCGCTGGTCGACCACGGCGACGACATGCGCGCGCTGACGACGGCCGAGGCCGGCGCGCCGGCGTTCCTCACGGCCGGCCCGCAGTACGACGTGCCGGTCGAGGGACTGCGGTGGACCATCGAGCTGGCCGCGTCCTACGACTGGGAGACGGACCTCGGGGTCGCCGAGCCGATGGGGATCCCGACCCGGCGCACGATCCGGCGCGAGGCGGTCGGCGTGGTCGCCGCGATCACCCCGTGGAACTTCCCGAACCAGATCAACCTCTCGAAGGTCGGCCCGGCTCTGCTGGCCGGCAACACGGTCGTGCTGAAGCCGGCGCCCGACACACCGTGGGTGGCGTGTGAGCTCGGGCGGCTGGCCGCCGAGCTCACCGACCTGCCGCCGGGCGTCCTCAACGTCGTGCCGACCCGCGACGTCGACGTCGCGATCACGTTGACCACCGACGAGCGGGTGGACCTGGTCTCGTTCACCGGCTCCACCGTGACCGGCACGCGGATCATGCAGGCCGCGGCGCCGACCCTGAAGAAGGTGTTCCTCGAGCTCGGCGGCAAGTCCGCCGCGATCGTGCTGGACGACGCCGACCTCCCAGCGGCGGTGGGGACGGCGGCGTTCTCGGTGTCGCTGCACGCAGGCCAGGGCTGCGCGCTGACCACCCGGCTGCTGGTGCCGAGAGAGCGGTACGACGAGGCGGTGCAGGTCGCCGCCGACACGATGGCGATGCTGGCGCCCGGTGACCCGACCGACCCCGGGACGGTCTGCGGCCCGGTCATCTCGGCCGTGCAACGGGACCGGATCAAGCGCTACCTCGACCTGGCCATCGAGGAGGGCGGCAGCTTCGCCTGCGGCGGGGGAGTCCCGGAGGGCCGGGACGGCTTCTGGATCGAGCCGACCGTGATCGCCGGCCTCGACAACTCGTCCCGCGTCGCGCGCGAGGAGATCTTCGGTCCGGTGCTGGTGGTGCTCCCGCACGACGGCGACGACGACGCCGTCCGGATCGCCAACGACTCGCCGTACGGGCTCTCCGGGTCGGTCGACAGCGGCTCGGCCGAGCGCGCCCGCGCGGTCGCCAACCGGATCCGCACCGGCACCCTCGCCGTCAACGGCGGCGTCTGGTTCAGCCCGGACGCGCCGTTCGGCGGCTACAAGCAGTCCGGCGTCGGCCGGGAGATGGGTGTCGCCGGCTTCGAGGAGTACCTCGAGACCAAGCTGATCGCGGAGGGCCTCGGTGGTTGAGGAGCGTTAGCGCGTGCAACGCCGAGTCTCGAAACCCCGGAACGGAAGGCAGGGCATGAGATTCCAGGACAAGGTCGCGGTCGTCACCGGCGCGGCACAGGGCATCGGCGAGGCCTACGCGAAGGCGCTGGCTGCCGAGGGAGCCGCGGTGGTGGTCGCCGACCTCAACGAGGACTCGGGCGAGCGGGTCGCCAAGGAGATCGAGGCCGCAGGTGGCCGGGCGATGTTCGTGCGCACCGACGTCTCCGACGCGGCCTCGGCGACCGCGATGGCGGACGCCACGGTCGCGGCGTACGGCGGGATCGACCTGCTGGTCAACAACGCCGCGATCTACGGCGCCATGGAGTTCGACCTGCTGATCACCGTCGACTGGGACTACTACCGGACGTTCATGTCGGTGAACATGGACGGCGCCCTGGTGATGACCCGTGCCTGCTTCGGGCACATGCAGGCGCGTGGCGGCGGGGCGATCGTCAACCAGAGCTCGACGGCAGCCTGGCTCTACTCCGGGTTCTACGGGCTGGCGAAGGCCGGCATCAACGGGCTCACCCAGCAGCTCGCCCACGAGCTCGGCGGCATGAACATCCGGGTGAACGCGATCGCACCCGGCCCCACCGACACCGAGGCGACGCGCACCCAGGCCGGCGACGCCGCCAAGGACCTGGTCAAGGGACTCGCGCTCAAGCGGATGGGCCAGCCCGAGGACATGGTCGGCGCCTGCCTGTTCCTGCTCTCCGACGAGGCGTCGTGGCTGACCGGCCAGATCGTCAACGTCGACGGCGGGCAGGTGTTCCGGTGACCGCTCGCCTCGGCTTCGTCGGGCTCGGGCAACATCGGGAAGCCGATGGCGCTGCGGCTGGCGGCCTGGCCCGGTGGCCTGACCGTGTACGACGTCGCGCCGGCGCCGCTGGCCGAGCTCGGCACAGCAGGGGCCACGGTGGCGACCAGCGTCGCCGAGGTCGCGGCCGCCTCCGACGTCGTGTCCGTGATGGTGCGCGACGACGACCAGGTCCGCGAGGTGATGAAGGAGCTGCTGCCCGCCGCGAGTCCCGGGACCACCGTCGCGATCCACTCCACCGTCTCGCCCGACCTTCCCGGCGAGCTGGCGGCGGAGGCCGCCGCTCATGGCGTGCGCGTCGTCGACGCGCCCGTCAGCGGCGGAGCGATGGGCGCCCACGACGGCACCCTCGCGATCCTGGTCGGCGGCGAGGACGAGGCGTTCGCGGCCTGCGCCGAACCGTTCGCGCTGATCGGCAGCCACGTCGTGCACTGCGGTCCGGCCGGGTCCGGGACGGCGGCCAAGCTGGCCCGCAACCTGCTCCACTTCGTCGCCTTCACCGCCGCGGGGGAGGCGCAGCGGCTGGCCGAGGCGGCCGGCATCGACCTGGTCGAGCTGGGTCGCGTGGTCCGGCACACCGACGCGATCACCGGCGGTCCGGGCGCGATCATGCACCGATCGACGACCGCGCCGGTCGCCCCCGACGACGGGTGGTTCGCCATCCTCGAGCACGTGCGCGCTGCTGGGGGAGAAGGACCTCGACCACGCCATCGGGCTGGCCGAGGCTCTCGGCGTCGACGTACCCATGGCGCGCTACGCGCGCGACCACCTCGCCCGTGCCCTCGGGCTGCCCCAGGAGGACTCATGACCGACGAACGCAGACAGCGCGGCCTGGACAAGATGGCCGAGGTCTACGGCTTCGACTTCCAGGACGGACCGGGCGACTTCTTCGGCTACACCGCCGACCACCTGTTCGCCGACATCTGGAGCCGGCCGGGACTCGACACCGCGCAACGGCGCCTGCTCCTGATCGGGATGCTCGCCGCCCAGGGCGCCGACGACGTGAACTCGATCCAGCTCGAGGCGGCGTACACCCGCGGCGAGCTCGACGCCGCCGCGCTCCGCGAGATCGTGGTGTTCCTCGCGCACTACGCCGGCTGGCCGGTCGCCGCGAAGCTGAACATGGTGGTCGAGGGAGTGATCTCCAAGCACTCCACCGGCGGTTGAGGTTCCGAAACCCCGCAGGTGTCGGCAGGGCGGCGGGTGCGGGATCATGGCCGGGTGAGCGAGCGGATGTACGTGCCCCGGTTCAACGTGATGCCCGACGACGACGTGCGGGAGTTCGTGGCCGGGGTCGGTACGGCGCAGCTGGTCACGGTCGCCGACGACGGCGCGCCGGAGGCGACGTTCCTGCCGGTGCTGTGGCGTGAGGACCGGCTGGTGGGGCACTTTGCCCGGGCCAACCGGCACTGGCGGTCCATCGCGGACGGGTCGCCCGGGCTGGCGGTCGTGCTCGGCCCGGACGCCTACGTCAGCCCGGCCTTCTACGCGAGCAAGCGCGAGCACGGTCGGGTGGTCCCGACCTGGAACTACTCGACGGTGCACCTGCGCGGGCCGGTGCGGGTCATCGACGACGTCGCCTGGCTGCGGGAGCTCGTCGGCGAGCTCACCCAGCATCACGAGTCCGGCCGCGCCGACCCGTGGGCGGTCGAGGACGCGCCCACGAAGTACATCGCCGGGCAGCTGCGCGCGATCGTGGGCGTCGAGATGGTCGTGGAGTCGGTCGAGGCCAAGGCGAAGCTCAGCCAGAACCGCTCCGACGAGGACGTCGCCGGAGTGATCGAGGGACTCTCCGACGCGGGCGGCGACGCGGTCGCCGACGCGATGCGGAGGCTCTGACCGGACACGGCGGATTCGTCATCGACGCGCCGGACCACGCGGCGTACAGTCAGTCGGCGGAAAACTCGGTGCGACTTCCCCCAGGAGGCGCGATGACCAACGTCGCCGGCGAACACCAACCCGAGGGACTGCGGCACGATGCGGTCGGGTTCAGCGGAGTGCTCTTCCAGTCCATCACGTTCATGGCGCCCGCGATCGCGACGGCGTTCTCGATCCCGGCGGGCATCGCGTTCAGTGGCGGCAGCGCGACGCTGTCGGTGATGTTCGCGCTGGTGGCGTCGCTGCTGGCCGCCGTCTCGATCGGCCAGCTGTCGAAGCACATGCCGACCGCGGGCTCCTTCTACACCTACGTCAGCAACGGGCTCCATCCCGCCCTCGGGTTCCTGGTCGGGTGGGGGTTCCTGCTCGGCATCCTCGTCGGCGGCCCGTTCCTCGCCCTCCAGATGGGTTTCGTCGTCGCCGGCACCACGAACGCGGAGTGGGGCTGGTCGCCCGACCTGTGGTGGGTGTGGACGGTGGCCGTGTGCCTGCTCGTGTTCTGGTTGGGCTACCGCGGCATCAAGGCGTCCACCAGGACCGGCGTCCTGCTCGGTGGCTTCGAGATCCTCGTGTTCGTCGCGCTGTCGCTGACGCTCATCGTCCAGGCAGGCAGTGACAACACGCTCGCCGTGTTCGGCACGGAGTACGCCAACAACCCCGACTACTCGGGCTTCTCCGGGGTGATCGTGGGCTCGATCTACACGATCCTGGCCTTCATCGGGTTCGAGGAGGCCGCGCCGATCGCGGAGGAGGCGCACGAGCCGCAGCGCACCGTCAACCTGGCCATCATCTTCTCGTGCCTGGGGATCGGCGTCTTCTACCTCCTCAACACCTACGCCAGCTCCATCACGTTCGGGCCGGACGTGATGACCGGCTTCGTCGGCGCCGGTGACGGCAACCCCTGGCAGAACCTGCTCGCTCGTGACGCCTGGGGCACGGTCGGCTTCGTGCTCGTGTTCTTCGCGCTGGTCAACTCCGTGATCGCGAACCAGAACGCAGCGAACAACTCGTCCACGCGCACGATGTTCTCGATGGGCCGGATCCGGGTGCTGCCCACCCAGTTCGGCGCCCTCACCCGCGGCTCGCCCATGCTCGCGCTGGTGACCCAGCTCGTCGTGAGCATCGGTGTGGCGCTCTGGCTGGGCAACCAGTACGACCCCTACACCGGCTTCGTGATCCTCGCGACGATCCTCGTGGACATCTTCGCGCCGATGTACATCCTGCTGAACATCGCCTGCATCGCCTACTTCTTGCGCTACCGCAGGGCGGAGTTCAACTGGCTGCTGCACGGGTTGGTCCCGGTGCTGGGAGCCCTGGCGTTCATCCCGGCGTTCTGTGCCGGTGCGGGGATCCCCGTCTTCAGCTTCATCGAGCCGCTGCCGGAGCCGTTGTCGTACGCCGGACCCGCGGCCGCGATCTGGATGGTGATCGGCGTCGGTTACCTCGTCTTCCTCCTGCTGACCCGATCGGAGCGGATCACCGAGACCAGGCGAGTGTTCACACCGGAGTAGGGCGGTGGGTCGACACCACGGCCGAGTGGTCGCGAGTGTCGGGCTCCGGCACCGGGCAGGCGGCGATGCCCACCTCGAGCAGCTCGCGCAGGCTCCGGTCGGGATCGGCGCTGCCGCCCGTGAGGATGCCCTCGATCGTGACGCGGATCATCGTCGGCGCGCACCGCTTGGCGTAGGTCTCCTCGCTGATCCGGCCGCGCAGGGCGAGTCGGTCGAACCAGGCGGTCGCTGCGGGGACCAGGTCGAGTGCGGCCCTGGCCTGGCGCCCGGTCTCGTCGAGGGCCGCTCCCTGGTCGGCGCACAGCTGTTCGGCGCGGAGCAGACCGCCGGCGAGCGCGCGCTGCCTCACCTCCGGCACCTCGAGGATCGTGTGCGCGGCGACGGCCACCGAGACCTTGAGCGCGGTGGTGTCGTCACCGCGTCGGCCGACGACCGACGGGATCAGCGGGGCCAGCTCCTGCCGGCCCGCGTCGCTGGTGTGGTCGTTGACCAGGCGGGCCAGGTGCGCGAGCAGCGGATGGGTGCACGACGGGTGGTCGCTCCACCGCTCACCGGCGAGCAGCGAGGCGAGCTCCATGAAGCAGGCGCCCCGTCGGGGCGTCCGGTGTCGGCCCCGGGAGAGAACAGGCATGCCGTCGGGAAGAGTCGAGGACTTCATCGCGACCTCCTCCTACGAGGATGCGCCCGGTCGGGGGCGGGGGCAAGACCCGATCGGGCGACCGCGATGTCAGCTGCCGATCCGGGTCCGCACTTCGAACAGTTCGGGGAAGAATGTCAGGTCCAGCGCACGCCGCAGGAAGTCGACGCCGGACGAGCCGCCGGTGCCGAGCTTGTGGCCGATGGTGCGCTGCACGACCTGGAGGTGGCGGAACCGCCACTCCTGGAACTTGTCCTCGATGTCGACCAGCTCCTCGCACGTCTCGTAGACGCCCCAGTGGTCGTGCGGGGACGCGTAGACGCGGGCGATGGTGTCGACCAGGGCGTCGTTGAGCCGGTAGGGCTGCGACCAGTCGCGGTCCAGCAGCTCGGGCGGTACGGCGTACCCGGCGCGGGCGAGGTAGGCCAGGAACTCGTCGTACAGGCTCGGCTCGAGCAGCAGCTCGGCGAGCTCGGCGCGGGCCTGCTCGTCGTGCTTGAAGACGTCGACCATGTCGGCGTTCTTGTTGCCGAGGAGGAACTCCACCTCGCGGTACTGCGCCGACTGGAAGCCCGAGCTGGTCGCGAGGAACGGCCGGATCTCGGCGTACTCGCTCGGGGTCAGCGTCGCCAGCACGGTCCACTGGTCGGTGAGCACCCGCTGGATGTGCTTGATCCGCGCCATCCGTTTCAGCGCCGGCGCGAGGTCGTCGGACGCGGAGCAGGGAGCGTGCCGAGCGGAGCTCGTGGACCATCAGCTTCAGCCACAGCTCGGAGGTCTGGTGCTGGACGATGAACAGCAGCTCGTCGTGCTGCGGCGGGTCGCTCTGGGGCTGCTGGGCCGAGAGCAGCAGGTCGAGCCGGAGGTAGTCGCCGTAGGACATCCGGGCCGCGAAGTCGCGCTCGATCCCCGCCTCCAGGTCGCGCCGGCTCTTGCTGTCATCGGTGGCCACGGACCCCAACCTAGCGAGGGCAAAGACAAATTTGGCGGGCGGCCGGGGGACCCGCCGAACGGACGTGGCGGGTGGTCAGGGGCGTCGGTTACTTTCGGCAGGTGACATCCCCCGTGATCGCCCCCGGCACCACCCGGCATGTGCGGGTCTGGAAGCCGGAGTGGCCGGTCCCGGTGGCGGCAGGTGCTGGGCCAGCACCGCCGCGGCAAGGGGGACCCGACGTACAAGATCGACCTGGCCGGGCGGCACTGGCGCGGCGTCAACACGCCCCTGGGCCCGGCCACGCTGATGATCGACTCCCGGCTGCACTCCGGCGAGGTGTACGCCGCGGCGTTCGGCCCCGGCGGCGACTGGGCGCTGGAGTCGGTGCCGGCCCTGCTCGGCGCGCTCGACGACCCGAGCGGGTTCGAGCCGCGGCACCCGGTCCTGGCGCAGGCGTACTCCATGCACCCGCACTGGCGGTTCAGCCGCAGCGGCCTGGTCATGGAGGCGCTGGTCCCCGCGATCATCGAGCAGAAGGTCACCGGCCAGGAGGCGTTCGGCGGCTTCCGCGCGCTGGTCCAGCGGTACGGCGAGCGGGCGCCCGGCCCGGGCCACGACCTCGACCTGTGGGTGCAGCCGCACCCCGAGGTGCTGCGCGGGATCCCGTCCTGGGAGTGGCTCAAGCTGCACATCGACCCGGCCCGGTCGCGGGCCCTCGTGCTGGCCGCCCGGGTGGCCGACTCGCTCGAGCGGATCAACGGGCTGGACGCCGACGACGCGGACCTGCGGCTGCGCAGCCTGCCGGGGGTCGGGGTCTGGACGAGCGCGGAGGTGCGCCAGCGGGCGTTCGGCGACGCCGACGCGGTCTCGTTCGGCGACTACCACGTCGCGAAGGACATCGGCTGGGCGCTGACGGGCGAGCAGATGGACGACCTCCAGCTCGCCGAGCTGCTCGAGCCCTGGCGGCCGCACCGCGGCCGGGTCCAGGCGCTGGTCGCGATGGCCGGTCTGCGGCGCCCGCGGCAGGGGCCTCGGATGGCGCCGCGGACCCACCTGCCGACACACCAGCCCGGCGACTGATAACTGTTACCCGGAGGAACAAGTAGCGTGGGGCGCGTGCCCACCGACCTGTCCGTCCTGCGCACCGCCGACGTCGACGAGGCGGCCCGGTTCTTCGCCGAGGTCGACCCCGAGGAGCTGGTGCGGGTCGTCGCCGAGACGTCCGACGCGGACCTGCTCGAGCTGATCGCCCGCGACGAGATCCGGCCGGCGGCGGTCGCGGGGATCCTGGCCCGGCTGCACGAGTTCTCGATCGCCGAGCGGGTCGCGGTGCTCGAGGGCGTCGTCCGGTTCGACCTCGAGCGTCGCGGCACGGTGCTCGAGCGGCACGCCCTGACCTTCGCCGACGGCACCATGACGTTCGTCCCCGACGCCGACGAGGGGCTGGCGGCGGACGTCGTCCTGCGCACCAGCCTGCTCCGCTTCGTGCGCCTGGTGAGCGGCGAGCACAACGCCGGCCTCGAGTACCTCTCCGGCAAGCTCGACATCGAGGGCGACACGGACCTGGCGCTGGGCGTGGGCGGGATCTTCAAGGTGCCCGGCACGGGCTCCGTCGCGGTCGACCCGCGGGCGCTGGACGCCGTCGAGGTCGCGACCGTGCTCGGCAGCGTCAAGGGCGACCACCTCAAGAAGGTGATGCGCTCCGGCTTCCGGCCGGTGGTGCTGGGCGAGATCTTCCGCCGCCTGCCGGACTTCGTGAACCCCCGCCGCGCGGCGAAGCTCGACGTGACCGTCGCCTTCCGGCTGACCGGCAGCCCGTCCGGCGAGATCGAGCGGTACGTCGTCCGGATCGACCACGGCACCACCACCGTCACCGAGGGGGACCAGGGCGAGCCGCGCGACACGACGGTCACCTGCGAGGGCCACGACTTCCTCCGCCTCGCGACCGGTCACCTCAACCCGGTCGCCGGCGTACTCAAGGGGTCGCTGAAGGTGCGTGGCGACAAGGCGAAGGCGCTCGCCCTGAGCGCGGCGATCGACATCCCGCAGCCGCGCTGACTGCGGGACGCCGTCACCTCAGCCGACGCTCAACCCCTTCGTGGTCCCGGACAGGGAGTCGGTGACGACGCCCGTCGAGTCCATGGTCACGGTGACCATCGGCGCCCAGACCTTGCTCAGGCAGGTGCCGGAGACCAGCCCCTTCAGGCCGTTGCGGCCCTGCTTGGCGAACGCCTGGTCGACCACGTCGAGGGCGAGCTTCTGGAGCGTCGAGCGGCCGGCCTTGAGCCCGGATCCGGCCAGGACGGACGCGATGCCGCGGTCGGCGATCTGCTGCTTCACCTTGGTCGGGATCTTCTTGCTGCCCGCGATCTTCTTCGGGCTCCAGCTGCCCAGGCGCTGCTTGAGCTTGCCGTGCGCCGTCGACCGCGCCTCCTTGATGCCCTGCTTGAGCACGGCGCTGCTGTAGGAGAGGTCGACGCACGACGACCAGCTGCCCGAGACCTGTCGACCGGGCGTCGCCCGAGCTCGTGGTGCTGCCCGTCGGCGTGCCGCTGGCGTCGAGCCGGAAGCGCATGCCGATCTTGGACATCGCCTGCTTGACCGACGACGGAGCGACGGTGCTGGCCTGCACGCTGCCCGCGTCCTCGACGGTGCCGTCGGTGCACAGCTTCACGCCGCTCATTCGGTAGCGCAGCACGGCCGGGCCGGTTGCGCCCAGCTTCGCCTGGTGGGTCGCGGTCTGGGTCGGGCAGGTCACGTCGGCGTCCTGCGTCCACACCGACACCCGGTCGTTGCCGAAGTCCGCGATCGCGACGTCGCCGTCGCTCGGGTCCAGGGCGACTCCACGGGGCTGGCTCAGCTCGGCCCGGGCCGGACCCGGCCTCGCCGATGATCTGGACCACGGCACCCTCGGCGTCGAGCACGATCACCCGGTTGTGCCCCATGTCGGTGACCCAGGTGAGCGCGTCCGCGCCGGTTCCCGTGACCTGGAGGCCGGCCGGGGTGTCCACGGCGGGGTCGGTGGCGGCGCCGAGCACGGTGCCCAGGGGCGCGCCGCTGCTGGAGAAGCGCTCCACCCGGTCGTTGTTGCTGTTCGAGACCAGGATGCGTGCCGTCGGTGTCGACCGCGATGCCCTGCGGGCGGCTGTTGGTGGCCGATCCGGTCACGTCGAACCCGCCGGGGATCTCGTCGCCATCGGCGTCCAGGTGCACGACGCGGTTCTTGTTGGTGTCGGCCACCCAGAACCCGCCGGAGCCGTCGAGCGCGATCTGGTGCGGTCGGCTGAAGGCCGCGGTCTTGTCCGTGATCCTGCGGACGAACTCCCCGTTCGGGCGCGAACACGTCGATCCGGTTGTTCTCGCTGTCGGTCACGTAGACCTCGCCGTCACCGACCAGGACGTTGCGCGGGAACACCAGCGAGCCGTCCTTCGGGCCGTAGTTGCCCTTCTGCCAGGCGAAGCTGCCGTCGGCGTTGAACTTCTGGATCCGGTGGTTGAACCAGTCGGCGACGTACAGCTCGCCGGCGGGGCCGTAGGCCAGGCCGAACGGTCCGTTGAAGCCGCCGGCCGCCGGCCGGGTGCCACCGACGGTGTCGGTCCGGGTCGGGGTCGTGGTGCTGCCGTCCCAGACCGTGATCCGGTTGTTGAAGGTGTCGCACACGGCGACCTCCTCGGTCCCCGGGACGGTGGTCACGCAGTGCGGCGAGACGAACTGGTTCGGGTCCGAGCCATAGGCGTTGGCACCGGGGTCGCGCCGAGCGAGGCGCCGGCCAGGGTGAGGTGCTGGATCCGGTAGTTGAACGCGTCGCCGACCCACATGCCGCCGTCGCCGTCGGACGTCACCGAGCGCGGTGACTTGAACTGCCCCACCGCGGTGCCGGCGGTGCCGAACGAGTCGATGCAGTCGCCGTTCGTGGCGTCGAGGAGCACGATCCGGTCGTTGTCGGTGTCGGCCACGAGGATCTGGCCGTTGTCGGCCACGCCCACGTCCCGCGGACGGGAGAACGCGACCTCGTCACAGGTGGTCTGGGCCCACGCCTGTGTCGCGGTCGGACTTGTCGTAGGCACGCACGTCGTGGTCGTAGGTGTTCGCGACGTAGAGCCGGTCGTCGTCCTGGGCGAGGCCGTACGGCTGGTTGAGCTCGGTGATCGCCCCGCCCTGGGTGGTGCCGCCGGTGGTCATCTGCACCACCCGGTTGTTGCCGGTGTCGAGCACCCAGAGCTTGTCCGCGTCGAGCACCACGTCGCGGGGATCGTCGAGCTCCGCGTCGGTGTCGATGGGGCGTGATGGCGTCGGTCTGCGGGTTGACCGTCGACCAGGCGGCTGCCGGCCGAGTCGGCGACGTACCACGTGTCCTCGTCGGCGATGGCGAGGCCGGCCGGGTAGAGCGGGGCGCGGCCGCCGGGGTTCGAGATCTGGGACGAGTACGTCCAGCTCCCACCGCCGGTCGGCGGCGGCTCGGTGGTGGTCTCGGGCAGCTCGAAGACCTGGACCCGGTTGTTGTACGTGTCGGCGACGTAGATCTTGTCGTTGCCGATGGCGAGGTCGTGCGGGTTGAAGAACTCGTGGTCGCCGTTGCCCTGCGAGCCGAAGCCGTCGCCGAGGTTGGCCAGGTCCGCGCTGAGGTGGACCAGGCGGTTGTTCTGGGTGTCGGCCACCCAGACGGTGCCGTCGGGCGCCACGGCGAGACCCTCGGGGCCGTTCAGAGCGACCGTGGAGGTGGCCTGGTGGACACCGGTGAGCGACAGCTTCTGGATGCGGTCGTTGCCGGTGTCGGCGACGTAGACCGCGTTGGCGGTCACGGCGACGCCCATCGGCTCGGTGAACTGGCCGGCGCCGGTGCCCTTGGTGCCGCTCCCGACGACGGACATCGTCTCGGTGTCCGGGTTGTACGTCTGGATCCGGTGGTTCCGGGTGTCGGCGATCCAGACCACGCCGTTGGCGTCGACGTCCGCGCCCTCGGGGTACTGGAGCTCGTCGCCCGCGGGGACGCTCGTGCCACTGCCGACCGGCGGCGTGACCAGGGTGTCGGACAGACCGCCGGTGAACTGCTCGATCCGGCCGCCGCGGGTGTCGACGCCCCACACGGTGCCGTCCGGGGACGCGGCGACGGCCTCGGGCCAGGAGAAGGTGGCCGGCTGGGTGCCGCGGGCGCCGACCTTGGTGATGTAGCTGCCGTTGGGCTGGAAGCTCTGGATCCGGTGGTTGAGCCGGTCCATCACGTAGACCTGGCCGGTGCCGGCCTGCACGTCCACGCCGTACGGCTCGGCGAAGCCGGGGACCGGGGGCTCGTCGCCCTCGATCGAGGGCAGGGAGGCGCCGGCCGGCGTGAACACCTCGATGCCGGCACCCCAGAAGTCGGCGGCGTAGATGTTGCCGGTGTCGGGGTCGATGGCGACGCGCCGCAGGTGGTTGAACTTGCCCGTGTCCGTCGGCGGGTCCTCACACGGCTGGGGGTGGTTCGTGCAGCGGCCACCGAAGGGCGGGAGCCACTGCGGGGTGGCGCCGGAGATGTCGTAGCGCACGATCCGGCCGGTGCCGGTGTCGGAGATGTAGGCGATGTCGTTGTCGGGGGAGAAGACGACGTTGTAGGGGTAGTTCATCGGGTCCTGGCCGGCGGGGATGTCGTCGTCGCCGAGGATCGAGACGGGCGTCAGGTGGCCGGTCCAGACCCCGTCCTCGCCGACGTCGAAGACCTTGATCTTGAACTGGTCGTACGCCGTCACCCAGAGGTTCCCGTCGGGTCCGCGGGTCACGTCGCGGGGGCCGCTCACGTGCTCGGGCTCCTCGGGGCGTTGGGGTCCGCGGGGAGAGCTTGGGCGACGTCCACTGGAAGTCGCCGGCGGCGTTCCACGCCTTGATCTTGTCGTGGCTGGTGTCCGCGACCAGGAGCACGTCGTACTCGTGGTCCCAGGTCACGCCGATCGGGGTGTTCAGGTTCGTGTCACCCTGGCCCTGGCCGCCCGCCGCCCACCGGAACTCGCCGGTGCTGGTGAAGGACTGGACCCGGTTGTTCCCGGCGTCGGCGACGTAGATGTTGCCGTCCTCGTCGATCGCGGCGTCACGCGGCGTGTCGAACTGGCCTTCTCCGGTGCCGTAGGAGCCGAACTCATCGAGCTTGGTGCCGGCCAGCGAGTAGAACAGGATCCGGTTGCCGCCGGTGTCGGCGACGACCAGACGGTCGTTCGACGTCGTCGAACTCGAAGCCGGACGGGTACATGTTCGCCTTCGACTCACCGGCCAGGGTGGAGAGGAGCTCCGGCGGTGTCGGGTCCGCGGCCGTCGCCGGCGGCGCAGCGAGCACCAGCGGCACCAGCATCGCGCCGAGCACGCCTCCGATCGCGAGCGCGGCGGCTGCCGTCCGGCGCACTCCTCGGGGTCGGCGTACCTCGTCGAGCCGAACGGAAACCACGTTGGCGAACCTCCAGATGTCCCCCGGGTCGCCGGTCCCCCCGGCCCCGTGTCCCTGAGAAGGGACCTAGGCAGTCTCGACGGCGCGTCCGCGCGCCTTCAGCGAGACGGGGCGGGCATACCCAGAATGGGGGACGGAATCGTTGCGGGTCGCCCGATGTCAGAGGAGCGGACGCAGCGGCGCCAGCACGAACTCGGTGAACTTGCGGTGCAGGTCCCGGGCCTCCCACTCGGCGCTGGTCAGCTCCAGGGAGTTGGACTCGTCGACCCGGAAGATCTCCTCGAGCGTCTTGGCCAGGGACTCGTCGATCACCTCGAGGTTGATCTCGTAGTTGCCCTGCAGGCTGAGCCGGTCGATGTTGGCGGTGCCGACCGTCGACCAGGTGCCGTCCACCGTCGAGGTCTTCGCGTGCACCATCGCGTCGCGGAACCGGAAGATCCGCACCCCCGCGTCGAGCATCTGCGAGAAGTAGCCGCGCAGGATCCAGTCGGCCACGATGTGGTTCGACTTCAGCGGCACCAGCAGGCGTACGTCGACCCCGCGCCGCGCCGCGTCCTTGAGGGCGTCGACGAAGTCCTGGTCCGGCATGAAGTAGGCCTGGGTCATCCACACGTTGTTGCTCGACCGGAGGATCGCCTCGAGGTACATCGCCCGGATCGGGAACATCCACAGCCGCGGCACGTTGCGGTGCAGCCGGATCCGCGGCTCCCAGGTCGACGCGGTCTCCATCAGCAGCGGTCGCTCGCTCGGGCCGAACCGCTTGCGCCGGTTGAGGTTCCAGAAGTCGGCGAAGGCCCGCTTCAGGTCCCAGACGCCGGGCCCGGTGATCCGGACGTGGGTGTCGCGCCACTCGGTGGCGTACGGGCGTGCCGATGTTGTAGCCGCCGACGAAGCCGACCGTGTCGTCGACGACCAGGATCTTGCGGTGGTTGCGCCCGTAGCGGCGCAGGTCGAAGAACCGCCAGCCGGCGGAGTAGATGGGGTAGCGCAGCACCTTCATCCGGCCCGGGGAAGCGCTTGAACCGCGGCGAGACCACCACGTTCGCGAACCCGTCGTAGACGCAGTAGACCTCGACCCCGCGGGCCGCCGCGTCCGCCAGAGCGGCCTTGAACCGCTCGCCGACCTCGTCGCCCTTCCAGATGTAGGTCTCGAACAGGATCTGCCGGCGGGCGCCCTCGATCGCGGCGAGCATGTCGGCGTACAGGTCGCGGCCGTAGGTGTACGCCGTCACCGTGCCCTCGCCGATGTCGACCGTGCGCGGCGGGG
Organism: uncultured Actinomycetota bacterium; assembly: GCA_963803235.1. Taxonomy (GTDB): domain Bacteria; phylum Actinomycetota; class Actinomycetes; order Propionibacteriales; family Nocardioidaceae; genus Nocardioides. The sequence continues at coordinate 203,711 of CAWDLL010000002.1, read as the reverse complement.
TGGTCGGGAACGGCTTCGGACTTCTTGCCCCGGCGCCGGTAGGAGTCGACCAGCGACATCCCGACCGCCAGCGCCAGCTGCGCGCCCAGGAGCGTGAGCAACGTACGCCGGAGCAGGCGCAGCAGCCGGTCGATCCGGTCCTCGCTCCGCGTCCTCACGCCGCCAATCTAGCGAGCCGCGCCCCACCGGTGGTTGAGGTGCGAAGGCGCGCAGCGCCTGAGCCTCGAAACCCGGTGAGAGAGGCAGGGCCTAGGGACTGTCGGAGCGCCCGTCTACGCTCGACGTCATGCGACCAGTCACCGATCTGGAGCGCCGCGTGGCGCCGTTCAAGGTGGTCTCCGACTACCAGCCGTCCGGCGACCAGCCGACCGCGATCGCGGACATCACCGAGCGGCTCCAGGCGGGCGAGAAGGACGTCGTGCTGCTCGGCGCCACCGGCACCGGCAAGACCGCGACCGTCGCCTGGGTGGCCGAGCAGGTGCAGCGGCCGATCCTGGTCATGCAGCCCAACAAGACCCTGGCCGCGCAGTTCGCCAACGAGCTGCGCCAGCTCTTCCCGGACAACGCGATCGAGTACTTCGTCTCCTACTACGACTACTACCAGCCCGAGGCCTACGTCCCCCAGACCGACACCTACATCGAGAAGGACTCCTCGATCAACGAGGAGGTCGAGCGGCTGCGCCACTCCGCGACCAACTCGCTGCTCACCCGGCGCGACGTGATCGTGGTGTCGACGGTGTCGTGCATCTACGGCCTCGGCACCCCGCAGGAGTACGTCGACCGGATGCTCCGGCTGCGGGTCGGCGACGAGCACGACCGCGACTCGATCCTGCGCCGGCTGGTCGAGATCCAGTACACCCGCAACGACATGACCTTCACCCGCGGCACCTTCCGGGTCCGCGGCGACACCCTCGAGATCTTCCCGGTCTACGAGGAGCACGCGGTCCGGATCGAGTTCTTCGGCGACGAGATCGAGCGGCTGATGACCCTGCACGCCGTGACCGGCGAGGTGCTCACCGAGGACGAGGAGCTCTACGTCTTCCCGGCCACCCACTACGTCGCCGGCCCGGAGCGGATGGAGCGCGCGATCTCGGGCATCGAGGTCGAGCTCGAGGACCAGCTCGCCAAGTTCGAGCGCGAGGGCAAGCTGCTGGAGGCGCAGCGGCTGCGGATGCGCACGACGTACGACGTCGAGATGATGCGGCAGGTCGGCTCCTGCTCCGGCATCGAGAACTACTCCATGCACATCGACGGCCGCAGCCCGCGGCTCGGCGCCGAACTGCCTGCTCGACTACTTCCCCGAGGACTTCCTGCTCGTGGTCGACGAGTCCCACGTGGCGGTGCCGCAGATCGGCGGCATGTACGAAGGCGACATGTCCCGCAAGCGCAACCTGGTCGACCACGGCTTCCGGCTGCCGAGCGCGATGGACAACCGGCCGCTGCGGTGGGAGGAGTTCCTCGACCGGATCGGCCAGACCATCTACCTCTCGGCCACGCCGGGCAACTACGAGCTCGACAAGGTCAGCGCCGGCGGCGGCGAGCCCGACGTGGTCGAGCAGATCATCCGCCCGACCGGGCTGATCGACCCCGAGGTCGTGGTGAAGCCGACCAAGGGCCAGATCGACGACCTGATCCACGAGATCCAGGTCCGCACCGAGCGCAACGAGCGGATCCTGGTCACGACGCTGACCAAGAAGATGTCCGAGGACCTCACCGACTACCTCCTCGACGCCGGCATCCGCACCCGCTACCTCCACTCCGAGGTCGACACCCTGAAGCGGATCGAGCTGCTCCGCGACCTGCGGCTGGGCGACTACGACGTCCTGGTCGGCATCAACCTGCTGCGCGAGGGTCTCGACCTGCCCGAGGTGTCGCTGGTGTCGATCCTCGACGCCGACAAGGAGGGCTTCCTGCGCTCCGACAAGTCGCTGATCCAGACGATCGGCCGCGCGGCCCGCAACGTGTCCGGCCAGGTGCACATGTACGCCGACCGGATCACGCCGTCGATGGAGGCGGCGATCGACGAGACCAACCGGCGCCGGGCCAAGCAGGTCGCCTACAACACCGAGCGGGGGCTCGACCCGCAGCCGCTGCGCAAGAAGATCGCCGACATCACCGAGATGCTCGCCCGCGAGGACGAGAACACCCAGGCCCTGCTCGAGACCTGGGCCGGCACCGCCGCCAGCGGCCGCGCCGGCAAGGTGAAGGCGCGCCAGCCGGTGCCCGGACTGTCCAAGGAGGCCGCGGGCCAGCACGCCCCCGACCTCGCCGGGCTGCCGAGCGAGGAGCTGGCCGGGCTGATCCAGGAGCTCACCGACCAGATGCGGGCCGCGGCCGCCGAGCTCCAGTTCGAGCTCGCCGCCCGCCTGCGCGACGAGATCTCCGACCTCAAGAAGGAGCTGCGGCAGATGATGGAGGCGACGAAGTGACGGCCGACCTGCGGTCACAGCGAGGTCCAGGTGACCTTCGACTGCGCCGACCCGCCGCGCGCTGTCGTTGTTCTGGAACGACGTCCTCGGCTACGAGCTCCACCACCGCCGCCGGGCTTCGACTCCTGGGACGCGTTCGCCGCGACCCTGCCGCCCGACAAGCAGAACATGGCGTCCGCCTCGCAGGACCCCGACGGCGTCGGCCCGCGGCTGTTCTTCCAGCAGGTCCCCGAGGGCAAGTCAGTGAAGAACCGCGCTCCACCTCGACGTCCGCGCGGCTCCCGGGCTCCAGGGCGACGAGCGGATGGCCGCCCTCGAGGCCGAGTGCGAGCGGCTGGTCGGGCCTCGGCGCGACCCGGCAGCAGCGGTTCGAGCCCGCGCCGCCGATGGGCGCCGGCCACATCATCATGCAGGACCCCGAGGGCAACGAGTTCTGCCTCGACTGAGCCGGTCCGGTGACCTGGGACTTCGACCGCCACGTCGCGGTGTTCAACCGCGCCGTGAGCTCGGGGGAGTGGGACCCGGTCGTCGACCTCTTCGCCGGCGACGCGACCCTCGAGTTCGTCGGTCCCGGGGTGCCACCGATCGTGGGCCGGGAGGCGATCGCCGCGGCGTACGCCACCGACGGGCCCGACGACACCATCGAGCTGGTCGGGCCGCCGACCCGCGAGGGCGACGAGGACGTCGTGCCGTACCGATGGCAGAGCAGTGCCCGCACCGGCACGATGCGCGCCCGTGCCCCGAGGCAACCGCCTCGACCGCCTGGTCGTGACCTTCGACTGAGCCTCTCACCCCGACGGGCGGGGTGGTGACACGTCCCTGTTACTAGGGTTGGCGCATGACGACCATCGATCTCGGCCGCCCCGTCCAGGGTGACGTCGTGGAGCTGATCCTCGACGACCACCGCCGCTTCGAGACTCTGCTGCGCGACCTGCGCGACAGCAGCAGCGACCGCGACGCCGTACGCCACGCCTTCGCCACCCTGCACGTCGCCCACGCCGAGGCCGAGGAGAAGTACGTCTACCCCAAGCTGAAGAAGAAGCGCGCGGTCGGCGAGCACGAGGCGGAGCACGGCCAGGAGGAGCACGCCGAGGGCCACGAGGCGCTGCTGGCGGTGCTCGAGCTGAAGGCCACGGACACCCAGGCCTTCGACGACGCCGTCGAGGAGCTCGCCAAGGTGGTCAACCACCACCTCACCGAGGAGGAGCTCACCATCCTCAACCCGGCCCGCGACGAGGTCGGACCCCAGGTCCGCGCCGACCTCGGCGAGCAGTTCGCCACCGAGCGCAACCAGCAGATCGACGACAACTGCGGCACCCTCACCAACGTCCGCCGGATCGTCGCCTCCGCCCGCCGCGAGGGCCTCCTCGACGACGAGGACGAGGACGACGACTAGCCGAGGATGACCAGCTGCTGGGTGGCCCGGGTCATCGCGACGTAGCGGTCGACCGCTCCTTCGATGCCGGTGCCGAACCCGTCGGGGTCGATCAGGACGACCAGGTCGAACTCCAGCCCCTTCGACAGCTCCGGGGTCAGCGTCCGGACGCGGGACGTGTCCGGGAGCGCGCCGAGGTCGAGGTCACCGGTGCCGATGACGCAGGCGATCCCGTCGGCGTTCTCGGACAGCCAGGTGTCGAGGATCGAGCCGAGCTGTGACGTGGAGCCATGGACCACGGGGACGCCGCTGCTGCGGATCGAGGTCGGCACGTTGGCGTCCGGGAGCACGGCCCGGATGACCGGCTCGGCCTCCGTCATCACTTCCTCGGGCGTCCGGTAGTTGATGCTCAGCCCGGCCAGGTCGATCCGGTCGAGCCCGACCCGCTCGAGCCGTTCCTGCCACGACTCGGTGAACCCGTGCCGGGCCTGGGCGCGGTCGCCGACGATGGTGAGGCTCCGTGAGGGGCAGCGGAGCAGCAGCATCTGCCACTCGGCGTCGGTGAGCTCCTGGGCCTCGTCCACGACGATGTGCGCGAACGGGCCGGCCAGCAGGTCCGGGTCGGCGGTGGACAGTGCGTCCTCGTCGATGATCACGCTCTGCGGCGTCCGAGACGCGGAGCATCGACATCACCTTCATCTCGGAGTCGTCGTTCGCGATCAGGTGGTCGACGACCGCGGCCATCTCCTCGCGTTCGGCCGCGACGGCGGCCTCCTGGCGGCGCTTGCGCCGGGACGCCTCCGGGTCGCCGAGCCGCTGCCGGGCCGCGTCCAGGAGCGGCAGGTCGGACAGCGTCCACGCCTGCGGGTCCGCGCGCTGCAGCAACCTGACCTGGTCGGGCTCGAGCCAGGGGGCGCACCGGCGCAGGTAGGCCGGCACGTCCCACAGGTCGCCCACCACGTCGGTCGCGTCGATCAGCGGCCAGGCGCGGACGAGGATGGAGTACAGGTCCTGGTTGCGCGCCAGCGACGCGCGGACCTGCTCCGCCGAGTCGTCGTCCTCGTGCTTGTCGACGAGGATCGTGAGCAGCGCGTCCCAGATCTGGTCGCGCGCCTCGTTGTGCGGGGTGCCGGGCTCCCGCGCCTCGAACGCCTCGGCCCAGTCGCTGGCGCTCAGCCAGATGTCGCCCCAGGGTGTCTCGACCTCCATGCCGTCGGTGGGCGGCTCCTCGTAGAGAGCGACGGCCGGCTCGATGGCCCGCACCATGTCCGCAGACGACTTGAGCCGAGCCACCTCCGGGTCGGCTTCGATCTCGGCCGCAGCGCCCTCGGGGACCAGGTCCCGCACCGTGCAGGTCTGCACGCCCTCCTCTCCGAGGCTGGGCAGTACGTCGGCGACGTAGGCCAGGTAGGGCTGGTGCGGACCGACGAAGAGGACACCACCCCGGCGGTGACCGAGGCGTGGGTCGGAGTAGAGGAGGTAGGCGGTCCGGTGCAGAGCGACCACGGTCTTGCCGGTGCCCGGCCCGCCGTCGACGACGAGCGCGCCACGAGACCCCGCGCGGATGATCGCGTCCTGGTCGGCCTGGATGGTCCCGAGGACGTCGCGCATCCGTGGCGACCGGCTGCTGCCCAGGCTGGCGATGAACGCGGACTGGTCGTCGAGGGCTGCGGCGTGGCCGTCGAAGTCGTCCGCGTCGAACACCTCGTCCCAGTAGTCGCTGACCCGGCCACGGGTCCAGCGGTACCTGCGGCGGCTCACCAGCCCCATCGGGTTGGCGTGGGTCGCCCCGAAGAACGGCTCGGCCGCGGGCGAGCGCCAGTCGACCAGCAGGCGGCGACCTGCGCTGTCGGAGAGACCGAGCCGACCGACGTACACGGGCTCCGGGTCGTCCGTGCCGACCATGTGCCCGAGGCACAGGTCGAGGCCGAACCGGCGCAGTGCCCGCAGCCGGGCCGTCAGCCGGTGCACCTCCTGGTCCCGGTCCAACGCCGCCTGGCCGCTGCCGCCCGGCGCCTGCGCGCGGCGCTCGAGCCGGTCGGACAGGTCGGCGATGGACTGGTCGAGGCTCGTCGCGATGGCCGCGAAGTGCCGCTCGTCGGCGGCGATCAGCGCCGGCTCGGCCTTGGGGGCGAGGCGGTCGGGCAGGTCGAACGCGGTGGTGGTCACGGGGGTCACGTCATCAGCTCCAGTCCGCCGAGTCTGGCCAGGCTGGGAGATTCTGCGGCACCACGGGGGTCTTGCCGCAAGCCCCCCGGTCGGCTATAAGTTGAGAGTGGAGGGGAGCGAGACGCTCCCTTCCTTTCTGTTTGCCCCCGCACGCCGGCGATCGAGCGACGCAGGTCGACGGCACCGCGACCACCTCGTCCACTCTGGGTGAGGCGCCCGTCGCATCGGAGACCGTGAGGCTGACAACCGAGTCGGCCGCGCCGTCGCGGCGACCGTGCGAAGGGGTAACTGATGAGCGAACAGCGCGACCAGGTCCACCGTGACGTGCTGCCGATCCCGAGCCGGCCCCGTGTCGGCCTGACGACCTTCGATGCGAAGGACCCGGACACCTCCTTCCCGCCGATCACGCCGCTGCGGCCACCCGAGGGTGCGCCGAACGTGCTGGTGGTGCTGATCGACGACAGCCGGGTTCGGGGCCTCCAGCGTGTTCGGTGGGCCGGTGAACACGCCGACCTGCGAGCGGCTGTCGCAGGGTGGGTTGCGGTACACGCGGTTCCACACGACCGCGCTGTGCTCCCCGACCCGGGCGGCACTGCTCTCGGGCCGCAACCACCACACGGTGGGGATGGGCGGCATCACCGAGATCGCCACGTCGGCACCCGGGTACAGCTCACAGCGGCCGAACACGTGCGCGCCCCTGGCGGAGACCCTGAAGCTGAACGGGTACGCCACCGCCCAGTTCGGGAAGTGCCACGAGGTGCCGGTCTGGGAGACGAGCCCGATGGGTCCGTTCGACAACTGGCCCAGCGGGGGCGGCGGGTTCGAGCACTTCTACGGCTTCCTCGGGGGCGAGACCAACCAGTACGCCCCGGCGCTGTACCGCGACATGGTGCCGGTCGAGCCGGACAGGACGCCGGAGGAGGGCTACCACTTCACCGAGGACATGACCGACCACACGATCGACTGGGTCCGTCAGCAGAAGGCGCTGATGCCGGACAAGCCGTTCTTCGTCTACTACGCCCCGGGTGCCACCCACGCGCCTCACCACGTCCCCCCGGAGTGGTCGGACCGGTACCGCGGGAAGTTCGACCATGGTTGGGACGCGCTTGCGGGAGGAGACCCTCGCCCGGCAGAAGGAGCTCGGCGTCGTGCCGCAGGACGCGGTGCTGACCGCCTCGGCCCGACGAGATCCCCGCCTGGGACGACATGCCCGACGAGCTCAAACCGGTCCTGGCGCGGCAGATGGAGGTCTACGCCGGGTTCCTCGAGCACACCGACCACCACCTGGGCCGGCTGGTCGACGCGCTCGCCGAGCTGGAGATCCTCGACGACACCCTGATCTACGTGATCATCGGCGACAACGGCGCCTCGGCCGAGGGGACGTTGAACGGGACGTTCAACGAGATGATCTCGCTCAACGGTGCGGCCGGCCTCGAGACGCCGGAGTTCCTGGCCTCCCGGCTCGACAAGTTCGGCACCGCCGAGGCCTACAACCACTACGCAGTCGGCTGGGCGCACGCCATGGACACGCCGTACCAGTGGACCAAGCAGGTGGCCTCGCACTGGGGCGGCACCCGCAACGGGACCATCGTGCACTGGCCGGGCGGCATCGACGCCCGCGGCGAGGTCCGCCACCAGTTCCACCACGTCATCGACGTCGCGCCGACCGTCCTTGAGGCGGCCGGCCTGCCCGAGCCGCTGATCGTCCACGGCGTCCAGCAGCTTCCGATCGAGGGGGTCAGCATGGGCTACAGCTTCGATGACGCCGACGCGGCCGAGCGTCACGAGACCCAGTACTTCGAGATGTTCTGCAACCGCGGCATCTACCACCAGGGCTGGACCGCGGTCACCCGCCACTCGACGCCCTGGGAGTTCCATGCCCAGCTGCCCGCGTTCGAGGACGACACCTGGGAGCTGTACGCGCCCGAGGACTGGACCCAGTCCCACAACCTCGCCGACGAGCAGCCCGACCGGCTACGCCGGCTGCAACAGCTCTTCCTGCTCGAAGCGAGCAAGTACAACGTGTTCCCGCTCGACGACCGACGGGTCGAGCGGTTCAACTCCGACCTGGCCGGCCGGCCGACCCTGGTCCGCGGCAACACGCAACTGCTGTTCCGGGGCATGGGGCGGCTGACCGAGAACTCCGTGCTCAACATCAAGAACAAGTCGCACGCGGTCACCGCCATGGTCGAGGCACCCAGCAGCGGCTGCCGGGGCGTCATCGTCGCCCAGGGCGGCGCGTTCGGGGGGTGGAGCATCTACGTCAAGGACGGCAAGCCCGCCTACTGCTACAACCTCTTCGGGCTCCAGCAGTTCAAGGTCTACGGCGACGCCGACATCCCCGAAGGGGAGCACCAGGTCCGGATGGAGTTCAGCTACGACGGCGGAGGCCTGGCGAAGGGCGGCACGGTTCGGCTGTTCCTCGACGGCACCCAGGTCGGTGAGGGCCGGGTCGAGGCGACCCAGCCGATGATCTTCTCCGGCGACGAGACCACCGACGTCGGTGCCGACAGCGCCACGCCCGTCAGCGACGACTACGGCCCCACGGACAGCGCCTTCACCGGCAGCGGTGCAGTGGGTCCAGATCGACCTCGGCGAGGACGCCGAGGACGCCGACCACCTCATCACCCCCGAGGAGCGCTACCGAGTCGCGATGACTCGTCAGTGAAACGTAGGTTGACGCCATGGATGTAGGGCGGATGCTGGACTTCTGCCTGGGAAAACCGGGCGCCTGGCCGGACAACCCGTGGGGCCACGAGCACCCCGTCATCAAGGTCGGACCGGGGGAGTCCGGCAAGATCTTCGCCTTCCTCGACGCCGAGGGCGTGGGCGTCAAGGGTGGCGCGACCCGGGACGTCGCGGACGAGTGGCTCCAGCGCTATCCGGACGACGCGTCGGTGATGGCCTACATCGGCCGCTCCGGCTGGAACGACCTCGCCTTCGGCGGCGCGATCCCCGATGACGAGCTGATGGAAGCCGTCGACGAGTCCTACCGACTGGTGGTCTCCAAGCTTCCCAAGAAGCACCGACCCCAGGGCTGGGATGACCAGTAGAACTACTCCACGGGTCATGTCCGATCCCCACATTTGCGGATGACCCTGCGTCCGCTCGGAGGGACAGTAAAGGCCGCCCTGACTCAGTGGAGGTGCCGACATGCCCAACGGGGGATAGCAGAGTCGCTGTCGCTGCGCTCGCGGCGCTCGCGGTCGCCCTGCCAGCGCCCATGCAGCGCAGCAGCGGCGGGGCAGTATGCCGATGGCTTCGAACCCGCGCGCGTTCTTCCTCGACCCACCGCTGGCGACGGTCGCTGCACCCGGTGGCGAGGTGTACACCGCCATCGACGGGGACCGGGTGCCGACCACCCTCGTGTTCGGTCGGGTGACAGCTGCCGGGGTCGACCGGACCTACTCGGACCCATCCGCCGGAGTCACGACATGCCCGGCCAGTGGCTGACCCTCGACGCCACCGCGCCGTATGACTCGTTCCGCGCCGACCGGTATCGCCCGGCAGGCCGACGGCAAGTTCGTGGTCGTCGGCACCTACGACCCGGACGGCTTCGAGCAGGGCGCGGCGCCGGGCATCGGCGTCATCAGAGTGCTACCCAGCGGCGACCTGGACCCGAGCTTCGACGGCGACGGCAAGGCGCTCGTCCCCGTGCCCGCCGCAAGCGCGGTCACAGCCGGCAAGGTGGCGGTGGGGTCGACCGGACGGATCGTGGTGAGCGCCGTGGAGCGTAGCGCGACCAGCGAGCTGGTCGCGGTGTACGCCGTCGGCGCCGGCGGGAAGCCGGACAAGACCTTCGGTACCCAGGGTCGCGCCGTCGCGCTGGGCGGGCCGGGCAACACTGTCGGCGGGGTCGGGTCGCCCCTGACCAACCCCCCGCCTGTCACCTACCCGGGGGAAGAGCCCAACCCCCAGGTCATGGCCGCTCCCAAGGGTTCTCTCGTCCCTGTCAGCCTCGTCGGCAACGGCAAGATCCTGACCGGTGGTGGAGTCTGCGACCCTCCGCCGGCGCGTGCAGCGTGTCCGTGGTCCGCCTGACCGGCAAGGGCGCCCCCGACACCGACGTTCTCGGGCGACGGGCGAGTCGACGTCCCGGCGCCGGTGACCCCCGCGGCATTCGGCTACTACGACGTGCACGCACTCGCCGGTGGCCACGTCCTCACCGTCACGGGCAACGGGGCGACCGACGTTGTGGCGCGGATCCGTCCGGACGGCAGCTTCAACCCCAGCTTCGGCACCGGCGGGCGTGAAGACCCTTCCCGGTGTCGGCCAGATCGTCGCGTCGGCCGTCCAGCCGGACGGGAAGGTGCTCACCCTGTCCAGCATCGAGACCTCTTCAAGGACGGCCGGGTCTGGGTCCTGGGCACGATCATCCGGCGCTGGTACTGGAACGGCAGCCGGGACGCAGGCTTCGGAAAGCGCGTGACGGCGGGCGTGAACAGCGGCTACGTGCCGCGGTACGCCGCATTCGGCGTCGGTGCCGAAGCCGGGGGAGTCGACGGCTTCGGCATCGCAGGTCGGCACCGACAACTCTCTCACCACGGTCAGCGGCCACTTCGCCGGCGGCGACGGTGCGGGCTACTACTCCGGCGAACAATTCATTCGAGCGCTTCCAGCTCTAGGAGTTGCACGTCATCGAGAACAGATCGCGTCATCGGTTGCCGCCGCGCTTGGCCGCGTAGCGCGGGTGTCGCGCTGACGCCGGCGTCCCCGGCCCAGGCCGCACCCGGTGATCCGACTCCCGGGTACTCCGGGGGCGGAGCGCTCGGTCCGGCCTGGCCCACGGCAGTTCTCGCCGCTCCGAACGGCGACGTGTACGTGGCTGCCGAGCACCAGTACGGCGAGCGGATCCTGCTCGCGCGGCTCACGCCTGCCGGTCAGGATCCCGACTTCGGGACTGACGGGGACGGGGCCGCAATCTCCGTCGACATGGTGCCGACCGGCCTGGCTCGCCAGGCCGATGGCAAGTTCGTGATCTCCGGGTCAGGCCCGTCCGGCGGCTCGCTCGTCGTGGTCCGCACCCTGGCCGACGGCACCCTCGATCCGACCTTCGACGGGGACGGCAAGGTGACGGTCGCCGCGCCTGCGGGTACGACGATCCGGGCCGGGAAGATCGCAGTCGGGAGCACCGGCCGGATCCTGGTCGGTGCCGTCGAGGACGCTGCCGCCGGGGACACACTGGTGGTGCGTGCGTTCGGAGCTGCCGGCAAGCCCGACAAGACGTTCGGGGTCCAGGGGCGCGCCGTAGCGGTCGGAGGCCCCGGCTCGACGATGGGTGAGACGGGATCGAGCGGCCTTGCCCCGGTCAACATCGCCAGCAGCGGCAAGGTCACCACGGGTGTCAGCCAGTGCACCAGCGGCAGCTGCTCGGTCGCTGTCGTGCGGCTCACCGGCAAGGGAGCCAGGGACGCGACGTACTCCGGCGACGGACGTGTCGACGTGAATCTCGCCGGCGTCGATGCCCCACGCGTCGCTGACGTCCACACGCTCGCGGGCGGGCACGTCCTCGTCGTCGCCGACGGCGGTGCCGTCGACGTGATGGCCCGGATCAAGCCGGACGGAACCTTCAACACGAGTTTCGACGGTGACGGCGTGCGGACCAGGCCGACGGTGGGACCTCTGGTGGCTTCGGCCGTGCAGCCGGACGGCAAGGTGCTGACCCTGTCCCGCTACGACTTCTACTTCGAGACCGACTACCAGGAGTCGTGGCCGATCGTGCGTCGCTGGAACTGGAACGGCGTCCGCGACAGCGCCTTCGGCCAGACGCACTCGATTCCTCCGGACTACGTCCCCACCTGGGGCCAGCCGATGGGACCGGCCGTGCTGACCGGCTACTACCCCACCTCGATGGTGGCCGGCACCGACGGCACGGCGACGGTCGTCGTTGCGGACATCGGCGAGCACTACCGGGCCTGGTACACGAGCCGCTACGACCTCTAGGGCGTGTCCGACCGGTCGGAGGAGGGTCGGATCGCGGTCACGGGTCGGGTCAGCCCGATCAGGCGGGCGACCACGAGCGCCACGTAGAAGACACCCGCCACCTGCTCGACCATCACCAGTGACCGGGCGTGGGAGGCGACCGGAATCACGTCGGACAGCCCGACGCTGGTCAGCGTCGTGAAGGACAGGAAGAGCAGCTCGAACCAGGTCTGCTCGCTGACGCCGTCGACCCCGCTGAACGACCCGGGCCAGAGGACCTGCGCCGCGGCGTACACGTAGGCGAAGCCCCACGCGACCACCGTGAACGCCGCGCCGGTCGCGTAGAGCTCGTCGCGGGTGACCCGGTCGTCGTGGAAGAGGTAGCGGATCATCGCGTAGGAGACGAAGAAGTAGAACGGCACGTGGAACAGCGCCGAACCCAGCACGATGGCGTCGCTGTCCGGGCTGATCGCCTCCAGGACCGTGAACACCATCGCGGGCGGCACCAGCAGGACCCCGACCCAGGTCAGGGTGGGGGTACGCCGCACCGCGGCCAGCGCGATCAGCACGATCGCGATCTGCACGACACCCACGAAGGCGCGACCCCAGATCGACCCCTCGAAGAAGGGGTACGCCAGCACGGCCAACAGCTGGGCGGCGAGCAGGACCGCCGACGGGTGCTCGCGCGCGCTGGTCACGAACCGCCTCACTCGAGCTCGCCCTTCCGCCGCATCTTCTCGATCTCGCGGGCCTGCCGCTTCTCCAGCTTGCGCAGCTCGGACGCGATGATCTCGCGGCGCTGGGCGAACACTCGGATGACGTTCATGCCGGTCCCGGCCATCACGAACAGGGGCCAGGCGATGACGTCCGCGCCCGTTGCGAACCAGATGACCCAGCAGATGAGGGACACGAAGAAGAAGCCACCGAGGGCCTGGTCGCGCTCGCTGCGCCACCGTGCGCGCGCCCGATCCTGGAGCTCGGTGTCGGACATCAGCCCGGCGTGTGGCCGGACGGCGGGCACGGCCGTGGTCGGGACCAGTCCCTCCACCAGCCCGGTCATCTCACCCAGGGTCTTGGCGGCCGACACGGCCGTGGTGCGGGTCTCGAACTCCTCCCGGTCCAGCCGGCCGTCGGCGTACGCGTCGGCGAGGACCTGGTGGACCACGTTGCGGTCCTGGTCCGAGGCCCGCAGCGGGGCATACTCCGGCCGCCGTGGGTCCAGGGTGAAGGACGACCAGATCTGTCCGGGATCGGTCATCCGCCGCTCGCAATCACGTTTCGCATCCTAGGTCGACGGGCATGCCTTTCCTGTCACGCGGGGGGCGTGACGTCGTGGGCAAAGAATCGTTGGGCTTCCCGGGGAGTTTGAGACGCGTTGCCCAAAACAAGAACACGTTCTATTCTGTGGCGGCCGCACGAAGTTCCCGGGGAGGTGGGCGAATGGCGTTCTCTGCTGTGTCCGTCATTCGCGGACCCGGTGAGATCGCGGCGATGGTGGTGGAAGTCACCAAGCGCATCTTCACCACGCCCTTCCAGACCCGCGAGTTCCTCGAGCAGGCCTGGTTCATCACCAGCGTGACGCTGCTGCCGACGCTGCTCGTGTCGATCCCGTTCGGGGCTGTGATCTCGCTCCAGGTGGGCAACCTGACCGGTCAGCTCGGTGCCCAGTCGTTCGCCGGCGCCACCGCCGTGCTCGCCGTGGTGCGGGAGGCCGCGCCGATCGCGGCCGCGCTGCTGATCGCGGGCGCCGCCGGGTCGGCCATCTGCTCGGACATGGGCGCCCGGAAGATCCGCGAGGAGATCGACGCGATGGAGGTGCTCGGCATCGACCCGCTGGCGCGCCTCGTGGCTCCTCGGGTCGTCGCCACCATGTTCGTGGCCGTGATGATCAACGGCCTGGTGATCGGGGCCGGCATCGGCGGCGCCTACTTCTTCACCGTGATCGTCCAGGGCGGCTCCGCGGGCGCCTTCCTCTCCTCGTTCACCGCGCTGGCCACCCTGCCGGACCTCTACATCTCGATGGTCAAGGCGCTGATCTTCGGCTGGCTGGCCGCGATCGTGGGTGCCTACAAGGGGCTCAACGCCGGAGGCGGCCCCAGCGGCGTCGGCCGCGCCGTCAACGAGTCGGTGATCATCGCGTTCATGCTGCTGTTCTTCCTGAACGCAGTGATCACCGCCATCTACTTCCAAATCGTCCCGCCCCCAGGACTCTGAGATGGCGACGACGACAGGCGCGAGGGTCAAGCCGACGATGACGAGCCGGCTGACGGACGGCCTCGCCTCGGTGGTCAAGGGCCGCCGCGACTCGCTGGAGCACTACGGCGACCAGCTGATGTTCTACGTCAAGGCGATCGCCTGGACGCCACGCGCCATCCGCCGCTACAAGCGGGAGATCCTCAACACCCTCGCCGAGGTGACCTTCGGGGCGGGCGGTCTCAGCGTGATCGCCGGCACCGTCGGCGTGATCGCGTTCCTGGCGTTCTTCGCCGGCACCGAGGTCGGCATCCAGGGCTACGCCTCGCTCAGCCAGATCGGCGTCGCCAAGTTCAGCGCCTTCATCTCGGCCTACTTCAACACCCGCGAGGTGGCCCCGCTGGTCTCCTCGATCGCGCTGGCGGCGACCGTCGGCTGCGGCTACACCGCACGGCTCGGCGCGATGCGGATCTCGGAGGAGATCGACGCCCTCGAGGTGATGGGCATCCCGTCGCTGCCCTTCCTGGTCACCACCCGGATGATCGCCGCCTTCGTCGCCGTCATCCCGCTGTACGTCGTGGCGCTCTGCGCGTCGTACCTCTCGCCGCGGCTGATCACGACCCTGCTCTACGGGCAGTCGCCGGGCACCTACGACCACTACTTCATCCAGTTCCTGCCGCCGATCGACATGCTCTGGTCGTTCGGCAAGCTGCTCTTCCTCGCGACCGCGATCATCCTGATCCACTGCTACTACGGCTACACCGCCTCCGGCGGACCGGCCGGCGTCGGGATGGCCGTGGGCCGCGCGATCCGGACCAGCATCGTCACCGTCGTCGTCGCCGACTTCTTCCTCAGCTTCGCCATCTGGGGCTCCACCACGACCGTGCGGATCACGGGGTAGTGGGGAGGTGACGACGACATGTTGGTGAACATCCACCATGACAGCCCGGCCGAGCACCGCCGGCTGCTGATCGCCGGTGTCGCGTTCCTGTCCGTGATCGCGCTGCTGATCGCCACCTCCATCGCGATCTACCAGAAGGTCTTCGACGACGTCACGACCGTCACCATCAAGGCGGACCGGGCCGGCCTCCAGCTCGCGAAGTTCGGCGACGCCCGCGTCCACGGCGTCCTGGTCGGGCAGGTGCGCTCGATCAGCCAGGACGGCGAGGAGGCGGTGATCGAGGTCGCCCTCGAGCCCGACGCCGCTCGCGAGATCCCGAACAACGTCGAGGTGCAGATCCTGCCGACCACGCTGTTCGGTCAGAAGTTCGTCTCCTTCGTCGCTCCCGACAACCCCGCGGCCACCTCCCTGCAGGACGGCGACGTCATCCCGTCCGACCGGGTCGAGACGAACGTCGAGCTGAACCGGATCCTCTCCGAGCTGTTCCCGCTGCTGCGCACGGTCCGGCCGGCCGACCTGAACGCCACCCTGAACGCCCTCTCCACCGCGCTCGGTGGCCGCGGCGAGGAGCTCGGCGTCACCCTGGACAAGCTCGACACCTACCTCGACGCGATCGACGACCACCTGCCGACCCTGCGCGAGGACCTCGTGCTCCTGGCCGAGGTCGCCGACACCTACAACGTCGCCGCGCCCGACCTGCTCGGGGTGCTGGACAACGTCACCGTCACCAGCAAGACGATCGTGCAGCAGCGCAAGGAGCTCGACGTCTTCTTCGGCGATGTCGCCGGGCTGGCGAACACGTCGAGCAGGATGCTCGCCGACAACGAGGCCAACCTGATCCGGGTCGGTGAGCTGACCGAGCCGGTGATGCGGCTGCTGGCGATCTACTCGCCGGAGTACCCCTGCCTGCTGAAGGGCCTGGCCCGCTACCGGCCCCGGTTGGCCAGCGTGTTCCGCGGCAACATGATCCGCCAGCTCTTCGTGTTCAACACCCCGCAGTACCGCGAGTACGACGAGCGCGACCGGCCGGTCTACGGCGAGATCGGGCACGGCCCCTGGTGCTCGGGCCTGCCCTACCCGAAGGTGCCGATCGAACCGCACCCGCTCGACAACGGCACCGACATGGACGAGAACCCGCCCACGAGCACCCTCCCCGGCACCGCCCCGTCCCGCGCCACCACCGGCAGCGGGTACGCCGGAACCCCGGGCGAGCAGGCCATCATCAACGCGATGCTCGCCGGGAAGACCGGCCGGCCGGCGGACAGCTTCGGCTCGCTCGGCTCCCTGATGTACGGATCCGTCGTCCGAGGGTCGGAGGGCGCCTGATGAGCAGGAACTCGACGACCACTGCGGCCGCGGTCAAGCTCGGCATCTTCACGATCTGCTCGCTGCTCGTCACCGGCCTGCTGGCCGCGATCATGGGCAACATCGGCTTCGGCGGCGGCAAGGAGTACAAGGCCGTCTTCGGCACGGCCTCGATGCTGCAGAAGGGCGACGACGTCCGGATCGCGGGCGTCAACGTCGGCGAGGTGCGCGAGGTCGAGCACTACGACCGCACCCAGGCGCTGGTCACCTTCCGGATCAAGGACGAGATCGAGCTCACCACGGCCGCGCGCGCCGAGATCCGGTTCCTCAACCTGGTCGGCGACCGCTACCTCGCCCTGGAGCAGGGCGCGTCCAGCGACGCCGAGACCCTCGAGCCCGACGACACGATCCCGATCGACCAGACCAGCCCGGCCCTCGACCTGACCGTCCTGTTCAACGGCTTCCAGCCGCTGTTCCAGGCGCTCAACCCCCAGCAGGTCAACGACCTGAGCCTGAACATCGTCCAGGTACTGCAGGGGGAGGGCGGCACCGTCGCCGGACTGGTGCAGAAGACCGCCTCGCTGACGAACTCGCTGGCCGACCGCGACCAGCTCATCGGCGAGGTGATCACCAACCTCGGTCAGACCCTGGACACCGTCGACCAGCGGCACGAGCAGCTGAGCGACCTGATCGTCGAGCTGAAGGGCTGGATGACCGACCTGGCCCGTGATCGCGACACCATCGGCGACTCGCTGTCGAACATCTCCGACCTCACCGAGGTGGTCGCCGACCTGGTCAGCCGCAGCCGGCCGCTGGTCAAGGCGGACGTCGCCAAGCTGCGCGAGCTGTCCCACCTGCTCAACCAGCCGGCGAGCCGCCAGACCGTGATCAGCATGCTCGACCGGCTGCCGGAGTCGATGACCGACCAGACCCGCACGGGCACCTACGGGTCCTGGTACAGCTACTACCTCTGCGAGTTCTCCGGCGACATCCGGATCCCCGAGCTCGACGGCGTCCCCGGTCTCAAGGACCTCACCAAGGAGCTCAGCAAGCTCAACTTCCACAGCACCGCGCCGAGGTGCAACTGATGTCCCTCAGGAACTACTCCGACGCCAAGATCCTCCGCCTGGGGGCGATCACCCTCGTGGTGATGCTGCTGATCCTGGCCGCGGCCTTCAACCTGTCGAAGTTCCCCGGTTTCGGCGGCAGCATCTACCGCGCCGAGTTCAAGGACGCGAGCGGACTGCACAGCGGCAACATGGTCCAGGTCGCCGGGATGCGCGTAGGCCGGGTCCAGCAGGTCGACCTCGAGACCGACAAGGTGCTGGTCACGTTCGAGGTCGACAACGGCGTCGAGTTCGGCTCCGAGAGCGCGGCCTCGATCGAGGTGCTCAACCTGCTCGGCGAGAAGTACCTCGAGCTGACCCCGGCCGGGTCCGGGCAGCTCGGTGAGGACGACGTCATCCCGGTCGAGCGCACCCAGTCGGCGTACGACATCGTCGGCGTCTTCGGCGACCTGACCACGACCACGGAGCGGATCGACACCGAGAAGCTCGGTCAGGCCCTCAACGTCGTGTCCGACACGCTCGATGCCGCCGGCCCGGACATCAAGGCGAGCATGCAGGGCATCTCCCGGCTCTCCCAGACGGTCGCCTCGCGCGACCAGGAGATCCAGGCCCTGCTCGAGAGCTCCCGGAGCGTCAGCAAGGTGCTCGCGGACCGCAGCGACGACATCGTGACCCTGATGGACCGCAGCGACCTGGTCTTCCAGGAGCTGCGCAACCGGAAGGCCGCCATCCACCGGCTGCTCGTGAACGCCCGGATCCTCGCCGACGAGCTGCGCGGTCTCGCCGAGGACAACCAGGAGCAGATCGGGCCCGCCCTGCGCGAGGTCAACGACCTGCTCGACCTGCTGATCTCGAAGGAGAAGGAGCTGAAGGCCACCCTGGCCGCCGTCGGCCCCTACGCCTCGATCCTCGGCAACATCATCGGCACCGGACCCTGGTTCGACGCCTACGTCTTCAACCTGGCCAGCATCCCGACCGGCGAGTTCCAGCCCGGCGGCCTCCCGGGGAGTGGTTAGGCCATGTCCGTCATGAACCGGATCAACGGACGGGCGCTGGCCGTCGCGGCGGCGGTGCTGCTGCTGACCGCCACGTTCTTCACCGTGCGCGGCGGCGAGGAGATGCGGACCGTCACCGCCCACTTCCCGCGCGCGGTGAGCGTCTACGAGGGCACCGACGTGCGCGTCCTCGGCGTGAACGTCGGCCGGGTGACCGCGGTGACGCCCGAGGGCAACTCGGTGCGGGTGGAGATGGAGTACGACGCGAAGTACGAGCTCCCCTCCGACGCCAAGGCCGTGATCGTCACCCCCACCCTGGTCGCGGACCGGTTCGTCCAGCTCACGCCGGCGTACGACGGCAGCGGCGCGACGATGGCGGACGGCGCGGACATCCCGCTGCCGGAGACCGCCGTGCCGATCGAGCTCGACCGGATCTACGCCAGCCTGCGCGACCTGTCCGAGGCGCTCGGCCCGAACGGCGTCAACAAGGACGGCACCCTCAACCACCTGCTGGAGGCGTCGGCGAAGGCCCTCAACGGGCAGGGCGAGCTCGGCAACGAGATGCTCCGGAACCTCTCGGCGGCGAGCGAGACCTTCGGCAAGGGCAGCGAGGACCTCTTCGCGTCGGTCACCGAGCTCGCGCAGTTCACCGAGGCACTCGGCCAGAACGACCGCCTGGTCCGGGCCTTCATGCGGGACCTGTCCGGCATGTCGTCGGCGCTGGTCAGCGAGCGGGTCGAGCTGGAGCGCGCGCTCAACTCCGTCGCGCGCGCGGTCGGCACCGTGAAGACGTTCGTCGAGGGCAACCGCGAGGCGCTGGTCACCGACATCGAGAAGCTGACCCGGGTGGTCAAGACGATCAACTCCGAGCGGGAGAGCCTGGACACCGCGCTGCAGGTGGCGCCGCTCGCGCTCGGCAACCTGGCCGTCGCGTTCAACAACGAGACCGGGCACCATCGGCTCCCGGATCGGCGTCAACGGCACGTTCGGCGACGCCGACGGCCTGCTCTGCTCGATCGTCCAGCAGTCCGACATGCCCCGGGCCAGCAAGAACCTCGCCTGCAAGCTGTTCGAGCAGCTCCTCGAGCCGGTCGAGGGCCAGGCCTTCGACGCCGCCAAGTCCCAGCCCGGCGGCCGTCAACAGGCTCGACGTACCCCGCGCCGACCCGGCCTCCCGGACCGTGCAGCAGCAGTACGCCTCCGACGGCAGCGCCACGTTCGAGGACCTGGTCGGAGGTGGCTCGTGAACCGACGCCTCTCCCGGCTCGCCGGGGTCTTCGTGCTCGGCGCCTCCGTGCTGCTGTCCGGATGCGAGTTCGACGGCGCCTACGACCTGCCGCTGCCCGGCTCCCCGGTCGACGAGGACGACTCGTTCCAGGTCACCGCCGAGTTCGCCGACGTGCTCGCCGTCGTCCCGCGCTCGGTGGTGATGGTCGACGACGTCACCGTCGGCGAGGTGACCGAGGTCGAGCGGGTCGGCTGGCACGCCGAGATCACGATGCGGGTCCGCAACGGCACCGTCCTGCCCGACAACGCCGTCGCCGACATCCGCCAGTCCAGCCTGCTCGGCGAGAAGTACGTCGCCCTCGAGGACCCGGTCAACGAGACGCCCAGCGGTCAGCTGTCGGAGGGCGACAACATCCCGCTCTCGTCGACCGGCCGGAACCCCGAGGTCGAGGAGGTGCTCGGCGCGCTGTCGTTCCTGCTCAGCGGCGGCGGCGTCGGCCAGCTCGGCACGATCACCGACGAGCTGAACCAGGTCATGGACGGGCGCACCGAGCGCCTGCGCCACCTGCTCGGCTCGCTCGAGAGCGTGATCGGGACGATCGACTCCCAGCGGACCCAGATCATCTCCGCGCTCGAGTCGATGAACGGGCTCGCCAAGACCCTGAACGCCGAGCGCGAGACCATCGGCGACGCGCTGGACGCCATGGGGCCGGCGGTCGAGGTGCTGGCCGCCCAGCACGACGAGCTGATCGAGATGCTCGACGCCCTCGACCAGCTCGGCGTCGTCGGCACCCGCGTCATCGGGGCCAGCAAGGACAACCTGATCAAGACCCTCGCGGACCTGCGCCCGGTGCTGACCCGGCTGCACGAGGCCGGGGACAGCCTGGCGCCGGGGCTGGACCTGGCGGTGAGCTTCCCCTTCCCGAAGGAGGCCGCCGAGGTCGTCAAGGGCGACTACGCCAACGCCTCGATCCGGGCCTCGATCAACCTGCAGACCCTGATCCCGCCGGGGACGCCCAACCCGATCCCGCCGATCGAGCTCCCCGACCCCGGCCAGGTGCTCACGGACGTGCAGAAGTGCCTGCGGAGCGGTGACCTGACCAGCCGCGCCTGCCAGAAGGTGCTCGCCGACCTCGACCTGTACAAGAAGCTCAAGAAGAACTGCCGGAAGCCGGCGAACAGGGACAACCCGGTCTGCGCGATCCTCAACACCGTCCCCGACGGGCCCGGCACCCCCGAGCTCCCGGAGCTGCCGGGCATCCCCGGGCTGCTCAGCTTCAGCGACGCGCTGACCAGCGGCCGCGCGTCACCGGCGTACACCGGGGCCTCGCTCTACGGAGGGTCGGCATGAAGCGCGGCATCAAGGTCCGGATCGCGGCGTTCCTCGTGCTCAGCGCCGTCGGCATCGTCTACGTGGCCGGCAACTACCTCGGGTTCGTCGACAAGATCCTGGGCCGCGGCTACACCGTGCACGCCACGCTCCCGTCGTCGGGCGGGCTCTTCGAGGGCAGCGAGGTGACCTACCGCGGTGTGAAGATCGGCGAGGTCAAGGCGATGGACGCCACCCGCGAGGGCGTGCGGCTCGACCTGGCGCTCGAGCACGACACCGAGCTCCCGCTGGACTCCGCGATGTACGTCCACAACCTGTCGGCGGTGGGGGAGCAGTACCTCGACTTCGAGCCGCTCAGCGGCAAGGGACCGTACGCCGAGGCGGGCGACACGATCGAGGGCGGCGAGGCGTCGCTGCCGGTCGACGAGGGCGACCTGCTCGTCGAGCTGGACTCCTTCGTCTCCTCCGTCGACCGGGAGAACCTCGAGATCACCGTGCGCGAGCTCGGGACGATGTTCAACGACACCGGCGTCCCGCTCCAGAAGCTGCTCGACTCCGGCGGCAAGTTCATCGACGAGGCCGCCGCCCACGAGGACGAGACGGTCGCCCTGCTCGAGAACGGCATGACCGTGCTGCGCACCCAGCGCGACCAGGGCGAGAACATCCGCACCTTCTCGCGCAACCTGAACCTGATCACCCGCAGCCTGCGCAACAGCGACGAGGACCTGCGCAACACGCTGCAGGACACCCCGCCCGCGGTGCGCGCGGTCGACCGGCTGCTGCAGGACCTCGAGCCGACCGTCCCGGTGCTGCTCGGCAACGCGGTCAGCGTCAACCAGGTCGTGGTCTCCCACCTCGCCGGCCTCGAGCAGCTGCTGGTGACGTTCCCGCGCACGATCGGCAGCGGCTTCACCGGCACGCCCAACACCAACGGGGGCCGGGTGAACCTCCAGTTCTCGAACAAGGTCCAGCCCTGCACCGACGGCTACAAGCCGGTCAACGAGTGGCGGCGGGGCGACCAGCTCTCGGACGCCCCGATCTTCCCGGCCGAGTGCAACAGCCCGGCGCCGTACAACATGCGCGGCACGAAGTACGCCCCCGGTGGTCCGCGGAACCCCGGGCTCGGCCGGCCGCGTCTACCGCTCGACGTACGACCCGCGCACCGGTCTGGTCCAGGGGGCCGTCGACGCTCATGGCGACCCCGTACGATTCCACGACCAGGGGGATCTGTCGGTGCTGGGAGGAGATTCGTGGAAGTGGCTGCTGGTGGGGCCGGTGGCCCAGCGGTGAGCTCGGCATCCGCCAATCGAAAGTCCCTCAACATCGCGCTCTACGTCGTGGTGCTGCTGCTTGCCTGCGCCTGCGTGATCGGCGGTGTGCTGGCCTACAACACCCAGGACGCCCGCGCGGACGAGGCGGCCCAGCAGAAGCCGTACGGCGACGTGCTCGAGGCGGCCAGGACCGAGGCGGAGGCCTTCATCAACATCCGCTACGACGACGCGCAGGCCAGCATCGACGCCGTCGCCGCCGGTGCCACTGGTGACTTCAAGGCGCAGTACGCCGAGTCCACCGACGGCGTGATCCAGGTGCTGCAGGAGTCGCGCTCGGTGATGGAGGGCAAGGTGCTCTGGGCCGGCGTCGTCGCGGTCGACGACGACAGCGCCACCGTCCTCGCCGCGACCACCGGGACCGTCGCCAACACGCAGACCGACAACCAGCCCGTCGCCCGCAACTTCCGGCTCCGCCTCGACCTCGAGCTGGTCGACGGCGAGTGGCTGACCAACGACCTCCAGTTCGTGAGCTGACTCGATGGCCACCGGATCCCGTCCTCCCAAGCGCCCCGCCGTCGGGTCGCGCAACCCCACCGGCCGTCCCCGCAAGGTGGCCGGGCAGCGCGACGTCGCGCCGCCGCCCGAGACCGACGGCAACGGGCGCACCCGAGGCGGAGGCGCCCGACCTCGCCGCCGCCGGCTCCCGAGGCCGTGATCGACGCGCCGCCGCCCGGCGACCCTGACACCGACGTCGTGGACTCCGACGAGCCACCTCCGCCGGCGACGAAGCAGGAGGACGAGGAGGAGCGCACCGGCTTCTTCGGCAGCCCGCTGTTCACCAGCACCCGGACGACGGTGGTGCTGGTCGCCGTGCTCGTGGCGCTGCTCGGGCTGGGCGCCGCCGAGGCGTGGTACCTCTGGGTCCACGACGAGGAGCCGGTCGTCTCCGCCGACCGCCCGGTCGTCACCGGCGAGATCGCCCGGCAGGCCGCGGTCGACGCCGCGGCCCAGAGCACCGAGGAGATCCTCTCCTACGGCTACCAGGACTTCGACGCGCAGATCGACGAGGCCACCACCAAGATGACCGACTCCTTCGCGTCGGAGTACAAGGAGACGGCCTCCGCGGCGCGCCAGGAGTTCATCGAGAACAGGACCGAGCAGGAGGTCAAGGTGGTCGGCCAGTCGGTCGTCCAGGCGTCGTCCGAGCAGGTCCAGGCGCTGCTCTTCTTCGACCACTACGTCGTCAAGGCCGGCAAGGGCACCGACGTCACGCCGTACCGCGCGCTGGTGACCATGGTGCACACCGACAGCGGCTGGCTGGTCGACGACATCGAGACCAAGTAGCGAGTGCCCCACGTTCTGGACATCCCCGGCCGGGGCGACTAGGTTCGGGCAAACTAGAACACGTTCCAGTTGAGCCTGCTGCGCCGGAGGGGAAGGATCGCCGTCGTGACCGCCGTCGAAACCGACCTCCTTGTCATCGGCGCAGGCCCCACGGGCCTGTTCGCCGCCTACTACGCGGGCTTCCGCGGGCTCCGCGTGGCGGTGGTCGACTCGCTGCCCGAGCTCGGCGGCCAGATCACCGCGATGTATCCCGAGAAGGCGATCCTCGACGTCGCCGGATTCCCGACCATCAAGGGCCGGGACCTGGTCGAAGGACTGGTCGCGCAGGCCGCGACCGCCGACCCGGAGTACTTCCTGGACCGCACCGCGCTGTCGCTGAAGCACGGCGGTGACTCGGTCACCATCGGCCTGGACGACGGCACCGAGATCACCGCCGGGGCGGTGCTGATCACGGCCGGCATCGGCAAGTTCAGCCCGCGCCCGCTGCCCGCGGGGGATGGCTGGCTGGGCAAGGGCATGGAGTTCTTCGTGCCCAGCTTCGCGCCGTACGCCGGCAAGGACGTCGTGATCGTCGGCGGTGGCGACAGCGCCTTCGACTGGGCGCTGCACCTCGAGCCGGTCGCCAAGACGGTCACCCTGGTCCACCGACGCGACGCGTTCCGCGCGCACCAGCGCACGGTCGACGCCGTCCGCGAGTCCGCCGTCGAGATCGTCACCAAGGCCGAGGTCAGTGCGCTGCGCGGGAACGGCGCGCTCGAGGAGGTCGACATCACCGTGGACGGCGAGGTGACGACCCGGCCGGCGCAGGCAGTCGTGGCGGCGCTCGGGTTCATCGCCGACCTCGGACCGCTGCAGACCTGGGGCATCGAGGTCCAGAAGCGGCACGTCGTGGTCGGTCCGTCGATGCAGACCAGCCTGGAGCGGGTGTTCGCCGCCGGCGACATCACGGAGTACCCCGGCAAGGTCCGGCTGATCGCCGTGGGCTTCGGCGAGGCAGCCACCGCGGTGAACAACGCGGCCGTGGCGATCGACCCGCAGCGCCCACGTCTTCCCAGGCCACTCCAGCGAGGGCTCCTGATGGCCGGCGGACGCGAGAAGGTCAAGATGAGCGACCGGGAGGTCGCCGACTTCCTGGCCGAGAAGGTCAAGGTGCAGGTGGCGACGGCCGGCAAGGACGGCGCGCCCCACCTGACCACGCTGTTCTACGTCGTCCGCGACGGGGAGATCGCCTTCTGGACCTACGGCCGGAGCCAGAAGATCCGCAACCTCGAGCGGGACCCCCGGATCACCTGCCTGGTCGAGGACGGCGACGACTACTTCGAGCTGCGCGGCGTCTCGATCACCGGCAAGGCGGAGCTGGTCCGCGACCCGGAGCGGATCTTCGAGATCGGCTCGTCGGTCGCCACCCGGATGGTGGGCGCCAGCTCGTTCGAGGAGCTCGGCGACATCGGACGGGCCGAGGTCGAACGCCAGGCACAGAAACGGATCGCGGTCATCGTGCATCCCGACCACGTGGCCACCTGGGATCACTCGAAGATGGTGTGAGAGGAGAGCTGATGAAGATCAAGGTCGACTTCGACCTCTGCGAGTCGAACGCGCTGTGCGAGGGCCTGGCTCCCGAGGTGTTCGAGCTGGATGACGACGACTTCCTCCAGCTGAAGACCGACGAGACCACCGAAGAGAACGTCGGCAACGTCCGGCGCGCGGTGGCTGCCTGCCCGCGCGCCGCCATCTCCCTGGAAGAGAGCTGACCGCGTGAGCGACACATCCCTGGACGGCCGGGTCGCCGTCGTCACCGGCGCCGGCGCCGGCCTCGGCCGGGCCGAGGCGCTGGCGCTCGCGGAGGCGGGTGCCCGCGTGGTCCTGAACGACCTGCCCGGAGCGGCCGACGAGGCCGCCGAGGAGATCCGGTCCGCCGGCGGCACCGCGGCCGTGGTCGCCGGCGACGTGGGGGAGCGGTCCACCGCCGACGCCATGCTGGCCACCGCCGTCGACGAGTTCGGCCGGCTCGACATCGTGGTCAACAACGCCGGGATCACCCGCGACCGGATGCTGTTCAACCTCAGCGACGAGGAGTGGGACCTGGTGCTCAAGGTGCACCTGCGCGGCCACTTCCTGCTCTCGCGCAACGCCGCGTCGTACTGGCGCTCGGCGTCGAAGGAGACCGGCGCCCCGGTCTACGGCCGGGTCGTCAACACCGCGTCCGAGGCGTTCCTCGGCGGTTCGCCCGGGCAGGCGAACTACGCCGCGGCCAAGGGCGGCATCGCCGCGCTGACCCTCTCCACCGCGCGCGGGCTCGGCCGGATCGGCGTCACCGCCAACGCGATCTGCCCCCGCGCCCGGACCGCGATGACCGCCGAGGTCTTCGGCGAGGACCAGTCGGGGCAGGAGGTCGACCCGTACTCGCCCGACCACGTGGCTCCGCTCGTCGCCTACCTCGCCTCGCCCGCCGCCGAGCGGATCACCGGCCAGGTCTTCGTCGTGTACGGCGGCATGGTCGCGGTGCTGGCCGCGCCGGTCGTGGAGCAGCGGTTCGACGCCAGCGGCTCGGTGTGGAGCGCCGACGACCTCGACAAGCAGCTCGGCGGCTTCTTCGCCGACCGCGACCCGGCGGTGGGCTTCGCGGCCGACGCCGTCATGCAGCTCACCGTCTGAACCGTTCCGAGAGGAACACCATGGGTCGTCTGACCGACAAGGTCGCCATCGTCACCGGCGGCGCGCAGGGGCAGGGTGCCGCGATCGCGCGCGCCTTCGTCGAGGAGGGCGCCCGGGTCGCCGTCGCCGACATCGCCGAGGAGGCCGGGGAGAAGCTGGCCGCCGAGCTCGACGCGATCGCGCCCGGCGCGGCGTACTTCCGCCGGCACGACGTCAGCGACGAGGCGTCCTGGACCGCGCTGGTCGAGGAGGTCAACGAGCGGTTCGGGCCGGTGAACGTGCTGGTCAACAACGCCGGCATCCTCCGCTTCGGCGACATCGAGAAGATGCCGGTGGAGGAGTTCGAGCTGCTGTTCCGGGTCAACCAGCTCGGCTGCTTCCTCGGCATGAAGGCGGTCGCCCGGACCATGCGCAAGAACGGCGGCGGCTCGATCGTGAACGCCTCGTCGATCGAGGGCCTGGGTGGCATGGCGTCCTGCGCGGGCTACTCCGCCACCAAGTTCGCGATCCGCGGCATGACCAAGGTCGCGGCGATGGAGCTCGGCCCGAAGGGGATCCGGGTCAACTCCGTGCACCCCGGCATGATCGACACCCCGATGACCCGCGTGCACGGCGGCGACGCCGCGATGGAGTACGGCGCCACCAAGATCCCGGTCCGCCGGGTCGGCTACCCCGCCGACGTCGCCCCGCTGTACGTCTACCTGGCCAGCGACGAGTCGGCGTACGTCAACGGCGCCGAGATCGCCATCGACGGGGGAGTCACGGCGACTCACGCGTTTGGCGGGTAGCCGTCATGCGATGGGAGGAGGTGGTTGCGTACGGATGGCCTCGAGCTCGTCTAGGGAGGGCCGCTCCTTCAAGACCTGGTGGCCTTGAAAGCGGCCGCGACTGCTCGGGTTCCTTGCGTCACCAGCAGTGGAAGCCGGCCATCCCCATTTGACCAGATGCGCTGACGATCGAGCCATAAGGCCTAATCGCTTGTCGAGGCCGACGCAGACGTGGCCAACGACCGCATTCGACCGACGATGGGCCGGGGAATGCCCAGCGCATGCAGATCCCAGGTGGGCTGCTGCGATGGCACCGCGAGTTCGTACCGGCGGCCTTCAGCTTGTCTGCGTGGGGGGCAAACGGCGCCATGGTGAGCAGTTGGTGTCAGTCCGGCTCCGAACACCTCGGTACGCGGTGTGCTCGAGGAGACCCTGAATTGCGGGTCTTGGCTGCGTGCCTTAACCAGGGCCGGCTCTTCTCCTGCGTCGATCAAGTGGTCGACAGCGTTTCGGCCTCCACGTCACACGGAACTTCACTTCGGCTGGCCCAGAAGCAGGCCGCGTTGTAGTGAGCGAGGATGTCCAGACCCTAGTCGGGTCCGGTTCGTCGTGTGCGGGCAAGCCTTCGGGAACGAGATCGACCAGCCAAGTGTCTGAACTGCTGGCGCCATCTTGTCGGCCAGCTCCCTGGTGTCCAGACTTCTTGGCAGGACCTCAACTGCGCCTGCAGAATCACCAAGAGCCTCCGCGATCAAGGGTGCGCCGCCGAGCGGCTCGAGGTTCACAGATGCGGCCACCAGCGAGTAGAGCGCGCGCAGGCGCAGTGCGTCGGCTGGGACATCCCGACGGTTCTTCAGGTCCGGGCGAACGAATGTCCTCAGAAGCCTCATGTACCTGTCAGCGCGTCACGATCGTCGGTTCGCCGGTATCGCTCGTTCCAGTACGCGACCTGCGCCATCGATTGCCCGGATCCGCCTCCACTGCGCGCGCGAGGATACGAGTGGTTGCTCCGACCGGGAGCTGGGTGCGGTGTGCTGCAGGCCCATGCTTTCCCAGGAAGTCGCTCCTGCGAGGCCGTCCTTGCCGTGATCCTAGCCATTCCGGTGATGGTGATGGCTGCAGCGAATGCCGCGAAGTCGATCGCCGGCTGGGCCGTCAGAGGCCTGGCGCCAGTGGGTCGGCATCGTCGTCGAGGAACCGGAGCAAGCGGGCGCTGTTCACGACTGCCGCATTGACCAGCTCGTGGTTGTGGAAGAGCTCGACGTTGAGCTCGGTGGCGTCTTTACCCTGGACCTTGAGTTGCCACGGGCTCTGGGGCTGGGCGATGGAGATCAGCCAGGCCACCGCCTGGACGACCGGGCTCTAGCTGTCGCTGGAGATCCCGATGTCCTGCAGGAAGGTCGCGTCGGTTCCAGCTGGCACCTCCAGGCCCAGGGATGACGGAGCTCCCAGGGTGTGCAGCACGGCCCGGACGTGGTCGGCTGTCACGCCGTCACCTGACGCTATGACCTGAAGGCTGAGGTGCGACTCGCCGCGCCTGGTCGATCAAGACGATGCCCACGAGGGATAGCACAAATGCCCACGCCAGCGCAGCTCAGGTCACTTCCCGCCTTGGCGGCCAAGAAGGTGACGATCGAGCCCCCGATGGCGACGAGGGCCCATCCGCCACCTGAATGCCGATTCGTGCCCAGCGTGGAGGTGCATCTTCTCCCTGGGCCTCAAGCACAGATGTCGTTGTGAAGATCCGCGGCAGGAGCCGGACGACCAGCATGGCGCCGACCAGCCAGATCAGAAAGGCGGTGAGAAGGCCATCCCACGGCTTGAGGTAGTCCTCTTTCAGGGCCTCCCAGGCCTCTGAAGCTCCTCGGGCGCGTCTTCTCGAGTTCTTTATTGTTCGCTAGGGCGCGCGCGTTCGACTGGTCGCACTCGAGCGCTCGGGCAACGCCGTTTCTGATCGCGGCGTGCAGGGTGACGTTGGTGGCAGGTGTTCGGGCGGAAGGTTCACAGGTCTTCGGAGGAGGCGGTTCCACGTCAGCCACGGTGATGCCGGGCTCTTGCCTTTGCAGCGTCTCGACCCAAGCGACCAGCTTCTCCGCTTGGCCGAGGCGTCGCAGGGCGGCAGCGTATTGGCGTGCGCACCTTCGCTGGAGGCGATCGCCCGGTACAGCAGCGCGGGCCTGGGTGATCTGGTCTAGCGCCCGTTGCGGCTCGCCGCGCTGAGTAGCCTGTTTGCGGATGCGCAGACCCGGTTCTTGCCGTCGGCGCGGTGGTGCCCGCCGAAGGGCGAGTGCTCGTGCGTTGACCGGTCGCACTGCAGTGCCAGCACGAGGGCGACTTCGATTCCGCGTTCGACGTGGATCTCAGGGTCGATCGGCTGCCGAGGACTCCTGCACGTCAGCGGGGGTGCCTGATTGACATCCGAGATCGAGTCCTCAGGCTCGTGCCGTCGCAGGGTCTCGACCCACACGACCAGCGCCTGCGCCCGGCCTCTGCGCAGCAGCGCCACGGCGTATTGGGTTGCGCAGCGTCGATGAGCCCTCGCGGCCGGGACATTCGGCGCGCCTGGCCGATCAGCCTCAAGGCTCGCTGCGGCTGGCCCGCGCACGAGGTCACCGGCGGCAGCGCACACCTTGCTGCGGTGCGGAGGGGGGAGCAAATCGCGGCGCGGCGCCTGCGCGGGTTGGACCCCCACGACGTGAACGACAACGAACACGGCGAGGCAGTCGGGCCAGCCGTCGAGTTCCCATAGCAACTCCAGGCATGTCGAGTTGCCCAGCGACGCTAGCGAGTTGCAGCGGCGTCCGCAGGAGTCGGCCGAAGATTGACCATCGGTAGAGGAAACGCCTGGCCGTCAGGAGGTCCTTTACGGATGATCTCAGAGGTCACCCACGCGGCGACGGCCACGGGTTTCGAGGCTCAGGCGCTGGGGCGGGTTCAAGGTGCTTGTGCAACACCCTGACTGAATTGGGGTGATGTGGATGCCGCGTCCGCCGGTACCGGTCGAGGTCCAGCGCAGGTTCTGGCAGCAGGTCGCGGTGGGGCTTTCGGTAGTGGATGCGGCGTCGGCTTCCGGCGTGTCGCGGGCGACCGCGCAGCGGCTGTATTCACGATCTGGTGGCGTGATGCCAACGCTGAGACAGCCACGCAAGAACCCGGGCGAGGGTGGCCGGATGACGCTTGGCCGAGCGGGAAGAGATCGCCTGCCTGCACGCGGCCGGGGTCGGGGTCCGCGAGATTGCCCGGAGGTTGGGACGTGATGCGGGCACGGTCAGCCGCGAGCTGCGACGCAACTGTGGCCGACACGGGGTCTATCGGGCCGGCCCAGCCCAGCAGCGGGCCGATCAGAACGCCCGGGCCGGGGGCCGGGCGAGGCCGGCGAAGCTGGCGGGTGAACCTGCGGCTGCGTCGAGAGGTGCAGGCCCGGCTGAGGGAGAATCACAGTCCCGAGCAGATCGCGAGACGACTGCGGGAGGACTTTCCCGACGATCCGGAGATGTGGGTGTCGCACGAGACGATCTACCAGTCGCTCTACGTCCAGGGCCGCGGCGGACTCAAACGGGAGCTCGCCGCCTCTCTGCGGACCGGGCGAGCGTTGCGCAAGCCTCGCCGACAGGCCCAGGCCCGCCGTAGCCGGGAGCGGATCAAGGACATGGTGATGATCAGCGAACGGCCACCCGAGGCCGCCGACCGGGCCGTGCCCGGGCACTGGGAGGGCGACCTGTTGGTGGGTGCCGCGAACCAGTCCGCGATCGGGACCCTGGTCGAACGCACCACCCGGTTCGTGATCCTGCTCCACCTGCCCGACGACCACGGTGCCGAGGCCGTCCAAGAAGCGATGGTCCACGCGATGGCCGACCTGCCCGCGTTCTTGCGCCGGACCCTGACCTGGGACCAGGGCATCGAGCTGGCCAACCACGCCCAGATCGCCGAAGCAACCGGCCTGCAGATCTACTTCTGCGACCCCGCCTCACCCTGGCAACGCGGCACCAACGAGAACACCAACGGTCTGCTGCGCCAGTACTTCCCCAAGGGCACCGACCTGTCCTTCTGGGGCCCCGGTTTCCTGGAGAAGGTCGCGATCGAGATGAACAACCGACCTCGCAAGACCCTCAACTGGCGCACCCCGGCCGAAGCCCTCGACAAGCTAATGTCCGACCACGACAACAAACCCGGTGTTGCAAACGCAGGTTGAATCCGCCTGGCGCTCCTCGCACCTCAACCACCGCGGTGTCAGTCGCGCAGGAGGAGGCCTACTGCCACGTCCATCTGGCGGGTGACGTCGCCAGCCGTGGTGCGGCCGGTGACCCAGCCGACGAGGGCGGAGAGCCAGACGTCGCCGATCACCTTCGCGATGGCGACGTCCTCGTCGGTGAGCTCGGTCTTGCCGGGGTGCATGGCGCGGGTCAGCATCGAGGTCAGCAGCATGCCGACGGCGTGGATCTCGCTCTGCACGGAGGCGTCGGCGAACATGAAGGCGCGGGTCAGCGCCTCGGTGAGGTTCGGGTCGCCCTGGAGGCCGTGGGTGGTCTTGCCGAGGACGAACATCACCCGCTCGTGCGGGGTGTCGCCGGGGATCGGCTTGTCGCGGGTGCGGGCCTCCGCCTCCTCGAACTCCCGGCCGAGAGCGGAGACCAGCAGGTGGATCTTCGAAGGGAAGTAGCGGTAGAGGGTGCCGAGGGCGACGTCCGCCTGCTCGGCGACGGCGCGCATCTGGACAGCGTCGAAACCGCCCTTGGAGGCGAGCGCGATGGTGGCGTCGAGGATGCGCTTGCGGCGGTCGCGCTGCGCCGCGGAGCCCAGCTCCTCGATGGTGAGCGAGTTGGCGCTACTCACGGATCCTCCGGTCGGTCGGCGGTCAGGTGATGCAGACGACAACTCAGGAGCGAAACGGGTCTCCCGAGATCGCCGTTGATATCGGTGTCTAGGCTATCAACGAGTGAGACATAATAGGAACACGTTTCACTTCGTCCGGCCCGGCGTGTCTGTGTCCATCAGGGGCATCCGGCCACTGTCGGATGGCCGAGAGAGAGGGTCGCGACGTTGCGCGTTGCACTGTTGTCCTACCGCAGCAAACCCCACTGCGGGGGTCAGGGCATCTACATCCGTCACCTGAGCCGCGAGCTGGTGAACCTCGGGCACGAGGTCGAGGTGTTCTCCGGACAGCCCTACCCCGAGCTCGACCCGGGCGTGCGGCTGACCAAGGTGCCGAGCCTCGACCTCTACCGGGAGCCGGACCCGTTCCGGATCCCGAAGCCCCGGGAGTTCCGCGACCTCGTGGACGTCGAGGAGTTCCTCACCATGTGTGTGGCGGGCTTCCCGGAGCCGAAGACGTTCAGCAGCCGCGTGGCGCGCCTGCTGCGGGACCGGGTCGACGACTTCGACGTCGTCCACGACAACCAGGTCCTCGGCTACGGCATGCTCGAGATCGAGAAGATGGGGCTGCCGCTGATCACGACGCTGCACCACCCGATCACCTTCGACCGCCGGATCGACCTCGAGGCCGCGACCACCCTGCGCCGGAAGCTGACGCTCCGCCGCTGGTACGGCTTCCTCCGGATGCAGGGCAAGGTCGCCCGGCGGGCGCGCAAGATCCTCACCCCGTCCGAGTCCTCGCGCCGCGACATCGCCCAGGACTTCGGCGTCGACCCGGCCCGGATGCAGGTGATCCTGCTGGGTGTGGACGACGGCTTCGTGCCGCCCACGGTGCCGCGGGTCAAGGGCCGGATCCTGGCCATGGCCAGCGCCGACGCCCCGATGAAGGGCATCGCCACGCTGCTCGAGGCGTTCGCCAAGCTCCGCACCGAGCGGGACGTCGAGCTGGTGCTGGTCACCAAGCCACAGGCGGGCGGGTTGACGGAGCAGCTCGTGGAGCGGTTCGCCATCCAGGACTCGGTCCGGTTCGTCAGCGGGATCAGCGAGGCCGACCTGGTCGACCTGATGGGCTCCGCCGAGGTCGCCTGCGTGCCCTCGCTCTACGAGGGCTTCAGCCTCCCGACCGCCGAGCTGATGGCCTGCGCCACCCCCCTCGTGGTGTCGCGGGCCGGGGCCATCCCCGAGGTCGTCGGCCCCGACGGTCTCTGCGCCGACCTGGTCACGCCGGGCGACGTCGGTGAGCTGACGGCCGCGCTCGAGGCCATGCTCGACGACGACGACCGGCGCGCCCGGATGGGTGCGGCGGGCCGCAAGCGCGTGCAGGAGCTGTTCAGCTGGCGGGCGGTCGCCGCCGCCGTGGCCAGCGCCTACGAGGACGTCATCGAGGAACACCACCAGGAGAAGAACAAGCATGCTGACCGTTGACTTCGACCGGCTGGGCCTGCAGCCCGGCGAGCGGGTGCTCGACATGGGCTGCGGCGCCGGCCGGCACGCCTTCGAGATGTACCGCCGCGGCGCCGACGTGATCGCCTTCGACCAGGACGCCGACGAGCTGTCCAACGTTCGCGAGCTCTTCGTCGCGATGCGCGAGGAAGGCCAGGTGCCCGAGGGCGCCGAGGCCGATGTCAAGGAGGGCGACGCGCTCTCGCTGCCGTTCGCGAGCGGCGAGTTCGACCGGGTCGTGGCCGCGGAGATCCTCGAGCACATCCCGGCCGACATCCAGGCGATCGACGAGCTGGTGCGGGTGCTCCGGCCTGGCGGCACGATCGCGCTGACGGTGCCGCGCTGGCTGCCCGAGATCATCTGCTGGAAGCTGTCGGAGGACTACCACAACACCCCCGGCGGCCACATCCGGATCTACTCCGACAAGGAGCTGATCACCAAGGCCACCAACGCCGGCCTCGAGCCGACCGGCAAGGACTACGCCCACGGCCTGCACTCGCCGTACTGGTGGATCAAGTGCGCCGTCGGTGTGAAGAACGACGACCACCCGATGGCGAAGGCCTACCACCGCCTGCTGGTGTGGGACATCATGCAGCGGCCGCGGACCACCCGGGTGGCCGAGAAGGTGCTCAACCCGCTGATCGGCAAGAGCATGGTGCTCTACTTCCGGAAGCCGTTCGATTCGGAGCAGCATGCAAGCTGACATCCCGCACGTCGAGGGGTTGCTGACCACGCCGCAGGTCGAGGAGACCGCGGCGTCGATCGCTGCCATGCAGGAGCCCGACGGGGCGGTGCCGTGGACCGTCGGCGAGCACACCGACGTCTGGAACCACATCGAGTCCGCGATGGCGCTGCTCGTGGGCGGTCAGGTGCTCGCCTCCGAGCGGGCGTTCCAGTGGTGCCTCGACACCCAGCGCGAGGACGGCTCCTGGCCGATGAAGATCGTCGGCGGCGAGGTGGAGGACCCGAGCGGGGAGACCAACATGTCGGCGTACCTCGCGGTCGGCGTCTGGCACAACTGGCTGGTCCGCCGCGACTTCGACTTCGTACGCCGGCACTGGCCGGCCGTGCGCCGGGCGCTCGACTGGGTGGCGGGGATGCAGCTGCCCTGGGGCGGGATCGCCTGGTCCCAGGAGTGGGTCGACGGTCGTCCGGGCGCCGTCAACCGCGAAGCGCTGCTGGCCGGCTCGTCCAGCATCTACCACTCGCTCCGAGCGGGCCTGGCGCTCTCCGAGCTGGTCGACGACCCGCAGCCCGAGTGGGAGCTGACCGGTGGCCGTCTGGGCCACGCGCTGCGCGAGCACCGCGACCTGTTCCTGGACAAGTCGACGTTCTCGATGGACTGGTACTACCCCGTGCTCGGCGGCGCCGTGCGCGGCTACGCCGGCGAACGCCTGCTGGAGGACCGCTGGGACGAGTTCGTCGTGCCCGGCCTCGGCATCAAGTGCGTCGACAGCAACCCGTGGGTGACCGGGGCCGAGACCTGCGAGCTGGTGATGGCCTTGGACGCGCTCGGCCACCGCGACCGTGCGGTCCGGCTCTTCGGCGACATGCAGCACCTGCGCGACACCGGCGGCCGCTACTGGACCGGCTACGTCTACCCCGACGACGTGAACTGGCCGGTGGAGCACACGACCTACACCGCCGCCGCGGTCATCCTCGCCGCCGACGCGCTCGGTCAGGGGACGGGCGGCTCCGACATCATGCGCGGGGCGACCCTGCCGGCCGACTTCACGGAGTTCGGCCTCGAGTGCGACTGCCCGTCAGCCGACGAGGTCTCCGGCCTCGCCCGCCGTACGTCGTAGCACCCGCATCGACCCGAGCGCCTCGACCTCCTCGAACGCGCCGCCCTCCAGCGCCCGCAGGAACACGTGGTACGGCGGCCGTCCGCCGTCCGCGGGGTCCGGGAAGACGTCGTGGATGACCAGCAGCCCGCCGGTCATCAGCCAGGGCGCCCAGCCGGTGTAGTCGTTCTGCGCGTGCTCCTCGGCGTGGCCACCGTCGATGAACAGCATCGACAGCGGGGTGCGCCAGTGCGCCGAGACGGTCGTGGACCTGCCGACGACGGCCACGACCCGGTCCTCCAGCCCGGCGCGGGCGATCGTCCTGCGGAACACCGGGAGGGTGTCCATCAGCCCGAACTCCTCGTCGACCAGCGACGCGTCGTGGTGCTCCCAGCCGGCCTGGTTCTCCTCGGACCCGCGGTGGTGGTCGACCGTGAACACGGTGCCGCCGACCTCGCGGGCGGCCGCGCCGAGGTAGATCGCGGACTTGCCGCAGTACGTCCCGACCTCCAGCACCGGGCCCGTGCGGAAGTCGGTCGAGCGCGTGCCGGAACAGCAGGAGGCCCTCGTCGTCGGGCATGAAGCCCTTCGCGTCGAGCGCGTGTTGCAGCAGATCGGCGGGCATGTCGGTCACGGGCGCACTCTAGTAGGATTGGAACACGTTCTAGTTTTGGCCGCCGCGAGGAAGGGTCCGCATGTCGATCGGGATCTCCGACGAGCACGTCGAGCTCGCCGCCAGCCTGCGCAAGTGGGCCGCGAGCGTGCGGCGGTCCCGACCTGGCGCGCGCGGCGGAGGACGACCCCGGTGCGACGTTCGCGTCGGCATGGGAGGCGCTGACCGAGATGGGCGTGCCGACGATCGGGCTGCCCGAGTCGGCCGGTGGCGGAGGCGGTACGACGCTCGACGTCGCGGTCGCGCTTGAGGCCTGTGCCCACGAGCTGGTCCCCGGGCCGCTGCTCGGGCCGACCGTTGCCGCAGCGGTGCTCGGCGAGCTCCCGGAGGGCGCGGTCGTCGGCATCGCCCTGGGTGACCTCGTCTGGGACGCTCCCGCGGCCACCCACCTACTTGCGCTCGACGGCGACCGCTGGGCGCTTGTCCCGCGGGACGCGGCCACGGTCGAGGACGTGCTGGGGCCGGACCTGACCCGCCGGTTCGGTCGGCTTGTCCAGTGGGACCGCAGCGCGGCGGTCGCCGTCGATGGGTTGTCCGAGGAGCTCGTCCGGAGGACGGCCGTCACCCTGGCCGCGGCGGAGGCGTCCGGCGTGGCGCGGTGGTGCCTGGAGGCGGCGGTCGAGTACGCCGGGGTGCGCGAGCAGTTCGGCCAGAAGATCGGGAAGTTCCAGGCGATCAAGCACCTGTGCGCCGAGATGCTGGAGACCGCCGAGGCGGTCACGGCGGCCGCGTGGGACGTGGCCGCTGTCGCGTTCGGCGACGACGAGCAGTGGGCCTTCGCGGCGGACGTGGCCGGGGCGGTCGCGCTCGACGGGGCGGTCCGCAACGCCCAGGCCTGCATCCAGGTGCTGGGCGGGATCGGCTTCACGTTCGAGCACGACGCCCACCTGTACCTGCGCCGGGCGACCGCCCTGCGCAGCCTGCTCGGCTCGCCGGACGGTTTCGCGGCGGCGCTGTCGGACCGCGCCACGCGGGGAGTACGCCGCCGGGTCGAGGTCGACCTGGACGGGCGCGACGACGCGGTGCGCGGCGACGTGCGGACCGCGGTGGCGGAGATCGCCCAGCTCCCGCCCGACCGGCAGCGAGCCGGCCTGGTCGAGTCCGGCTTCCTCACGCCGCACTGGCCGCGCCCGCACGGGCTGGCGGCCGACGCCGTCACCCAGCTGGTGATCGACCAGGAGCTGGCAGCGGCCGGTGTGGCGCGCCCGGACCTGAAGATCGGCGGCTGGGCGGCCCCGACGATCCTCGGGCACGGCAACGACGCGCAGCGCGACCGTTTCGTCCGGCCCACGCTGCTGGGCGAGCTGACCTGGTGCCAGCTCTTCAGCGAGCCCGGCGCCGGGTCCGACCTGGCGTCCCTGCGCACCCGCGCCGAGATGGTCGAGGGCGGCTGGCGGCTCACCGGCCAGAAGGTCTGGACGTCGCTGGCGCACGAGGCCGACTGGGGCATCTGCCTGGCCCGGACCGATCCCGACGTGGCCGCGCACAAGGGGATCTCG
The DNA here is from genome assembly GCA_963803235.1 of uncultured Actinomycetota bacterium. Lineage (GTDB taxonomy): Bacteria > Actinomycetota > Actinomycetes > Propionibacteriales > Nocardioidaceae > Nocardioides. The sequence goes on along the minus strand of CAWDLL010000002.1, from coordinate 166,490 downwards.
TACTTCCTGGTCGACATGCGGTCCGAGGGGATCGACGTACGCCCGCTGCGTGAGCTGACCGGGGACGCGATGTTCAACGAGGTCTTCCTCGACGACGTGTTCGTGCCCGACGAGTGCATGGTGGGGGAGCCGGGCGAGGGCTGGGCGCTGGCCCGGACCACGCTGGCCAACGAGCGGGTGGCGATGGCCGGCAGCAAGCTCGGCCTCAGCGTCGAGCGGGCGGTCGAGCTCGCCGCCGACGCGTCGCCCGCCGATCGGGTGCGGGTCGGGCACACGGTGGCGCTGGCCACCGTCTGCGCCCTGCTGGGGGTGCGGTCGACGCTGCGCTCGCTGGCCGGACAGGGGCCCGGGGCGGAGTCGAGCGTCGCGAAGCTGCTGGGCGTCCGCAGCCGCCAGGAGTCCTCGGAGCTGGTCGTCGAGCTGCACGGCGACGCGGTGCTGGTGCCGGACGACGCCGTCCGCGCCGACCTGCACGAGATGCTGATGACCCGGTGCCTGTCGATCGCGGGTGGGACCACGCAGGTCCTGCGCAACGTCGCCGCCGAGCGGATCCTCGGATTGCCGCGGTAGGGAACCGGCCGGCTGGCCCGGCGCGTCGTACAGGTCGTGAGGTGGTCAGCACGCGCGCTCGCGCTCGCCGTCGGTACGTCGGCACTGGTCGTCGCCCTCGCGGGTGCGGCGGTGCCGGCGGACGGGGTCAACTCCGCCCGCGACGCCCGACGTGCTGCCCCGACTCGGTCCGGCCGAGCCGCCCCCGGTGCCGATACCCGAGGTCGCACCGCGGGGGCGGCCGGTCCCGATGCCTCATGTCGTGCCGCGCGGCCTGCCGCCGGTGCCGATGCCGCAGATCGGCGGGCCGCTCCACAATGGTCTCCATGACCGAATCGCCCGCTGAGTGAGGCGGATCGCGAGTCGATCCTCGAGCCGGCTCGGGACTACATCGAGTCCTGGCTGGACGGCGACACGGCCCGGATGGCGCGCTGCCTGCACCCCGACCTGGTGAAGCGCTCGGTCGAGGCTGGTGCGCTGGGGACGCTGTCCCGGGAGCAGATGGTCGGCTTCACGGCCCAGGGCGAGGGGACCGACCTCGAGCGGTCCTACGACCTCGACCTGCTCGACGTGTTCGGGGACATCGCGACCGTCCGGCTGCTCTCGTCGGCCTACGTCGACTACCTGCACATCGCCCGCGTCGGCGACCGGTGGCAGATCGTCAACGTGCTCTGGCAGTCCCGTGCCTCCGAGCGTTGAACATACGTTTGTTCAACGCGAGGGAGTCGGCGAGTAGCCGGGCCGGTTGATCGGTCGATCGATCAACGCGGTCCAGACCCCCGGAGCCGTGCGTATCCGTCTGCTCGTCCCGCCCCCCACCCTGTCGCCGTGTGGCCAAGTCATGTCTTCCCTGACGGCCCGGAGGCCGTGGTATTCGGCGTCGCGGTCGTCCTCGGGATCATCGGAGCGATAGCGGCGCGGTGGTACGCCTGGCCGCAGCAGCTGGCCCCGTTCGACCCGGAGCGGGACTTCGACGTCCGCAAGGTCGAGTGGGAGCACGATCGGGTCATGGCGGCGGCCAAAGGGCTGGCCAGCACGTCGGTCGGGTTCTTCACGACCATGGTCACCGCGCTACTGAAGGGCAACGTGCCCGAGCAGGTGGGTCTGTTCTCCCTCCTGGGAAGCCTCGCGGGCGTGTCGGCGGTCCTGCTCCTGGCCGCGGACCTCTCCCGCAGTGCCACTCGTTTCACGCGAAAGCCGACGGACCCGCCGGAATTCTCGCGGTGGTGGCCCTGATGTCGGGCGCCTCGTTCGCCTACAGCGCGATCGGCGGCCTCGGGCTCGGGTGGTTCCTGGCCACGGTCGCCATGCTGCTGCTCCGAGGGCGGTGGGACGAGCCACTCCCCGAGACGACGATCCCTGTGACTCCGCCGCCCAAGCCATCGACTGAGAAGATAGAGCTGCTCAGGGTGGCGAAGTCGGCGAATCCGAGCGCGTTCGAGTAACCCTGAGCCCGAGCTAGTGCAGCGGCGCCATCGAGTCCGCGACGGCCAACAGCTCCTCGCCGGTGGTGTCGCCGTGGCCGATCAGCACGATGTGCGTGCTGCCCATGACGAGATCCACCTCGGCGGGCTGGTCGCCCTCCGGCTCGAGGACCAGGGCGGGGCCGCCCAGCGCCGACTCGACGGAGCCGCGGCCGAGGGTCTCGGTCGCCTGGTCGAAGAACGCGCGCGGCGAGCCCTTCGGTGCCTCCGGTAGGAAGAGGATGGTCAGGTCGGGCCACTGCAGCACCGGCAGGTCGCTGGCACAGCTCCATGCCTGCTCGAGGTCGTCCATCAGCGCCGGTTGGGCGGTGGGCATCCACACGCCGCCACTCGCGATGGCTTCGTCGACGGCGGCCTTCGTCGCGTCCGGGCACGGGTGGGTGCCGAGGGACTGGACGGCGAGGTCGGCGAGCGGGCCGCTGGCGGGGCCGGCCGACATCGAGGCACTGTCCGACGGGGTCGGCGTCGTCGACGCGTGGCCGCCGGTGTGCTCGTCGGCGTGCTCGGGCTCGTCCGACCCGCACCCACCGAGCGCCACGCCCAGTGCGAGGGCGAGCGTCAGCGTCCCGAGAGAACGACGCATCCGGCTCAGCCCTCCCTCGACGCCACCGGCTCCTGGGCGCGGTCGCCCGCTCGCCAGGTGTTCCAGTGCCAGTGCAGGTAGCGGTCGATCGCGCGCACGACGTGCGCGGACCGGATCGACGGGAAGACGTCGAACGCGTGCTGCGCGCCGGGGAGCTCGGCGTACACGACCGTGCGCTTCGAGATCCGGCGCAGCTTCTCCACGAACAGCCGCGCCTGGTCGACGGGCACGAGGGTGTCGTGGCGGCCGTGCAGCACGAAGAAGTCGGGGGCGTCCTCGGTGATCCGCAGGATCGGCGAGGCTGCCTCGAAGTCGTCGGGCGAGTCCGCCCAGGTCTGCTGGAAGATCCGTGGCGCGAGGAAGCCGTCGCGCAGCAGCTCGGCGCTGCGCAGCCCGGTCGAGCCGGCGAAGTCGTAGACGCCGTAGTGCGGCACCGCCGCCTGCACCGTGGTGTCGACGTCCTCGAAGCCGGGCTGGTACGCCGGGTCGTTCGGGGTCAGCGCGGCAAGCGCGGTCAGGTGGCCGCCCGCCGAGCCGCCGGTGATGGCGATGTAGTCGGGGTTGCCGCCGTACTCCTCGATGTGCTCGCGGATCCAGGCGATCGCCTTCTTCACGTCGACGACGTGGGCGGGGAACGGGTCGCGCGGAGCGAGCCGGTAGTTGATGGCGACGCACACCCAGCCCTTGGCCGCGAGATGCTGCATCAGCGGGATGCCCTGCTGGTCCTTGTTGCCGATCGTCCAGCCGCCGCCGTGCACCTGGAGCAGCACCGGCGCGTTCTCCAGCGTGCCCTCGGCCGGCAGGTAGACGTCGAGCAGGCCGCGCCGCCCGGTGTCGGCGTACCGGATGTTCTTCTCGACCCGCACGCCGAGGTCCTTCATCCGGAACGGGTTGACCAGCTTGCGCCACGGCGTCGCGAGCTCGGCGGGGGTCGGCTTCTCGTCGAGCTGCTCGACGTACTCGATGCCGAGGCCCTCGACCAGTGCCTCCTCGACCTGGTGCTTCACCTTGCCGCTCTCCGCGATCAGGTAGGTCAGCCCAGCGGCGTTGGCGCCGGCGAGCAGCAGCCCGGCCTTGCTCCGCCGGGGGCCGAACGCGTTGACGGCCCCGTCGGCGGCCGTCAGCGCCAGCAGATGGGGCGCGAGCTCCCCGGTCAGCCACCCGGCGAAGAAGGCTGGGATACCGGCCCGGAAGCCGGGTACGGGGCGGATCGCGTTGGCCGTCAGGGCCGCGGTCACGAGCTGTCGACGGAGGAGGGACACGCAGGCGATGCTAACCAAGGCCCCTGACCGATCCGCGACTTGAGATGGATGTCACCCGTGGCGCGAGCGGATCGCCGTCGTTGAGAACAAGAACACGTTCCACCCCTCCCTAGGATGTGATCATGGACCGCCTGTCGGGGCTCGACGCGAGCTTCCTGTACCTGGAGACGCCGGAGCAGCTGCTGCACGTCTGCGGGCTGATCGTGCTCGACCCGAGCACGATGCCGGACGGTTACTCGTTCGACGCGATGCGCGACGAGATCGACAGCCGCGTGCACGACGTGGCCGCGTTCACCCGCAAGCTCCGCAAGGTCCCGCTGAAGCTCGACCACCCGATCTGGGTCAAGGACCAGCACTTCGACATCGACCGGCACGTGCACCGGCTCGCGCTGCCCCAGCCGGGTGGGTACGACGAGCTGGTCGAGCTGGCCGGCCACCTCGCGGGGCAGCCGCTCGACCGGTCCCGCCCGCTGTGGGAGATGTGGGTGATCGAGGGGTACGACGACGACAAGGTGGCCGTCTTCTCGAAGATGCACCACGCGACCGTCGACGGCGTCTCCGGCTCCAACCTGATCTCGCACCTGTGCAGCCTCGAGGCCGACGCGCCACCGCTGGCCGTCGGCGGGAACGGCGAGTTCGGCCGCGACCCGCGCGAGCTGGAGCTGCTCGGGCGCGGCCTCGTCACCAACCTGACCCGGCCGATCGAGGCGGCCAAGCTGTTCACGCCCTCCCTCGGGCTGCTGACCAAGACCATCGGGCGGGCCCGCTCCGGGACGGCGATGGCAGCGCCGTTCACCGCGCCCCGGACCTCGTTCAACGGCACCATCACCGGCCACCGCACGATCGCCTTCGCGGACATGAGCCTGGAGGACATCAAGGCGGTCAAGACGGGGTCCGGCACGACGGTCAACGACGTCGTGCTGGCCGTGTCCGGCGGCGCCCTGCGCTCCTACCTCGAGTCGCGCGGCGAGCTGCCGTCGAGCTCGCTGCTGGCCACCGTCCCCGTGTCCGTGCGGTCGGAGTCGAAGCGCTCCGAGGGCGCGAACAAGGTCTCCGCGCTGTTCGCGAAGCTCGGCACCGACGTCGAGGACCCGCTCGAGCGGCTCGAGGAGATGGCCGAGGCCAACAAGAACGCCAAGGAGCACCACAGCGCGATCAGCGCCGACTCGCTCCAGGACTGGGCGGAGTTCGCCGCGCCGCGCACGTTCGGCCTGGCCGTGCGTGCGTACGCCGGCCTCCGGCTCGCCGAGCGGCACCCGGTCGTGCACAACCTGGTCATCTCGAACGTGCCCGGACCGCCGGTCCCGCTCTACTTCATGGGCGCCCGGATCGACGCCCTCTACCCGCTCGGCCCGGTCTTCCACGGCGCCGGCCTCAACGTCACCGTGATGTCCAACCACGGCTCGGTCCACGTCGGGATCATCGCCTGCCGCGAGTCGATGCCGGACGTCGACGACCTGGTGCAGCGGTTCCCCGAGGAGCTCGCGAAGCTCAAGGCCGCCGTGGACGCCCAGGGCAAGGCCACGCCGATCCGGAAGAAGCGGAAGGCCCCCTCCGGCGGTTGAGGTGCGAGGAGCGCCAGCGACGAGCCTCGAAACCCCGTAACCGGAGGCAGGGCCTCAGCCGACCTCGCGCCCCCGCGGAAAGTCGCGGCGGCGGGCGTTGACGGTGGCGACCGCCTCGAGGAAGGCCGGGACGAACACCTCGGACTCCAGGACGCAGGACGCGTGCCCGGCGTCGATGTCGTGGATGGTCGCGCCCGGGATCCGGCGGGCCAGGTCGAGCTGGTGGTCGGGTGGGATCACCCGGTCGTGGTTGGTGACCACGACCGCCGTGGGTACGTCGATCCGGCCCAGCCACGGGCGGGAGTGGTGCCGGCCGAGCGCGGCCACGGCCTGGCCGACGGCCCAGGGGCTTGTGCTCCGAAACTCCCGCAGCGCCCAGTCGTGGATGTCCGCCGGCTTCAGGTCGAGCGCGTCCGCCGCCGCTCGCGCCGCGTGCACCGCCGTACGCGACCGGGAGACGCCGCGGGCGCCGACCATGGCGAGCTCCATGCCCTGGTGGAAGACCCGCTCGGACGTCCGCCGCCGGAACCGGTCGGTGGTGGCGCACAGCACCAGCCCGGCGACCCGGTCGGGGTGCTGCCGCCACACCCGCTGGGCGACGATCGACCCCATCGAGAAGCCGGCTACCAGCGCCTCCTCGATGCCGAGCACGTCCAGCAGGGCCGCCGCGTCGTCGGCGCAGTCGTAGAGGGAGAAGTCCTCGGACTGGATCCCGCGTCCGTGCCAACGCTGGTCGAGGGTGACCACGCGGTACCGCTCCGACAGCGCCCCGATCGCCGGGAACCAGGTGAGCAGACCGGTGCAGCCGACGGCGTGCAGCAGCAGCACGGTGGGGGAGTCGGGGTGCGGTCCCGGGGTGTCGGTCACGTACGTCGCGCCGCCGCGGCCGGGGAGGTCCACCATCCGTCCCTCGGGGATCTCCACCCAGGGGACGTACACCGCCCGGCGGGCGAGTGCTCGCACGGACAGGAAGGACATGGGGACCCCTCTCGGCTAGACTAGAACAGGTTACAGTTTACGCCGGTGCCGACCGCGCACCGGTACCCACACGCCGACGATCGACCCTCCCGAGGAGCAGCCTTGAGCCCCGACCAGGCCGAAGCCCGCGAGGCAGTCCGCGCGGTGATCCGCGAGGCGCTGGACCGCGAGGCCGACTGGTCGGCGCTCGCCGAGGCCGGCCTGCTGAGTCTCGCCGTCCCCGAGGCGTACGGCGGCGAGGGGCTCGGGCTGGGCGAGGTCGCGGAGCTGCTCCGCGCCACGGGCGCCCGCGCGGTGCACCTGCCGGTGTGGGAGACGCTCTGCTGCGGGGCACTGACCCTGGCGAAGGCCGGCAGCGACGAGCAGCAGAAGCGGCTGCTGCCCGGGATCGCGACCGGCGAGGTCGTGGTCACGCCCGCCGTGCGCGAGATCGGGGCCGGCATCCCCGAGCGCCCGGCCGCCACCATCGCCGACGGCCGGGTCACCGGCCGCAAGATCGGCGTCACCCACGCCGAGGGCGCGACCGCCCTGCTGGTGCCGGCGATGGACGGCGACCGGGTCGTGGTCGCGCTGGTCGACCCGGCCGGCGACGGCGTCACCCTGCTGGCATCCCCGTCGTCGAGCGGGACCGCCGAGCACACGGTGGTCCTCGACGGCGCACCCGCCGACGTGCTCCCGGGCGACGACGCCGCCCGGCTGCTGCGCGAGCTGGCCGTGGCCGGGCTCTGCCTCACCGCGTCCGGCGTGGTCGCCGGTGCCCGCGACCTGACCGCGGAGTACATCAAGGGCCGCACCCAGTTCGGCCGGAAGCTCGCCGAGTTCCAGGCGGTCGCCCAGCAGATCGCCGACGTGTACGTCGCGTCCCGGCTGATCGACCTGGCCGCCGACAACGCCGCCTGGCGGGTGGCCGAGGGCCTGGACGCGAGCGACGACCTGGCCGTGGCGGCGTACTGGCTGTGCGAGGAGGGTCTCGCCGCGCTCCACATCTGCCAGCACCTGCACGGCGGGATGGGCGTCGACGAGACCTACCCGCTGCACCACTACTTCTCGTGGGTCACCGACATCACCCACGCGCTCGGCGGGCCGCGGCTCACGCTCGACGCGGTCCGGGTGGAGGACGCGGCCGCCAAGAACCTCGAGCTCACCGAGGAGCAGCGCCGCCTGAAGACCGAGCTCCGCGACTACTTCACCGGCCTCGCGAACCACGACGAGCACCGCGACATGATGGTCGACCGGCACGGGCCGACGTACCAGAAGACGATCAAGCAGATGGGCAGCGACGGCTGGATGGGCGTCGGCTGGCCGAAGGAGTACGGCGGCCACGGGCTCGGCGAGATCGAGCAGACGATCTTCGCCAACGAGGCGCAGCGCGCCGACGTGCACCTGCCGGCGGTGACGCTGCAGACGGTCGGCCCGACCCTGATCCGCTACGGAACCGAGAAGCAGAAGGACCTGTTCCTCAAGCGGATCCTCGAGGGCGACGTGCACTTCGCGATCGGCTACAGCGAGCCGGACGCCGGCACCGACCTGGCCTCGCTGCGGACCACGGCGCGGCGAATTGACGGGGCGAACGGCGACCACTACGTCGTCAACGGCCAGAAGCTGTGGACCACCGGCGGCCACCAGGCCGACTACCTCTGGCTGGCCGTGCGGACCGACCCGGACGCCCCCAAGCACCAGGGCATCTCGATCCTGATCGTGGACACGTCCGACCCGGGCTACTCCTGGACGCCGATCATCACCGCCGACGGCTCGCACCACGTCAACGCGACGTACTTCAACGACGTGCGGGTGCCGGTCGACATGCTGGTCGGCGAGGAGAACCAGGGCTGGAAGCTGATCACCACCCAGCTCAACCACGAGCGGGTGATGCTCGGGCCGGCCGGGCGCCTCGAGGGACTGCGCGACCGGGTCGCCGCCTGGGCCGAGACCGCCGGCGTCCTCGACGAGCCCGACGTACGCCGCACCCTGGGCGAGGTGACCGCGGCGTTCCGCGTCAACGAGCTGCTCAACTGGGCGGTCGCCCGGGCCGCCCAGCAGGGCGCGATCTCCGTCGCCGACGCGTCGTCGTCGAAGGTGTTCGCCTCCGACCGGGTGCAGTACCTCGGCCGGGTCCTCGCCGACGTCGTGCACCGGTACGGCGACCCCGCGGACGCCGCGACCGGCGAGCTGATGGCCTACCTCGACGCCCAGGCCAAGCGGAACCTCGTGCTCACCTTCGGCGGCGGCGTGAACGAGGTGCAACGGGAGCTGATCGCGATGTTCGGGCTCAACCTGCCGAGGGTGCCCCGATGACCGAGGTCGCACGACCGGATCATGGCCGAGGCCGAGCGGATCAAGGCCACCGGCGAGACGGCCCCGCGCACCGCCCGCGACCCGATCAACCAGCCGATGATCAACAACTGGGTCGAGGCGATCGGGGACGCCAACCCGCACTACCTCGAGGGCGTGGCCCCGCCGGCGATGGCGCAGGTCTGGACGATGGGCGGCCTGCACCCGAAGCGGGACCCGAACGACCCGCTGCACGCGATGATGACCGTGCTCACCGACTCCGGCTTCACCGGCGTCCTCGGCACCAACTGCGAGCAGACCTACGACCGCTACCTCCGGGTCGGCGAGGAGGTCACCGTCACCACCCGCCTCGAGTCCGTGGTCGGGCCGAAGAAGACCGGGGTCGGCGAGGGGTACTTCGTCACCACCCGCAACGTCTGGCGGGTGGGCGAGCGAACAGGTCGCCTCGATGCTGTTCCGGGTCCTGAAGTTCATCCCGAAGAACGCTGGTTTCGAGACAGGCGCTAGCGCGCCTTCCTCAACCAACGAGGAATCGGTGGTTGAGGAGGTTGCTCGGCAACCGTCTCGAAACCGCCGAGCCCAGCCAGGTCCTCCGGCCCCAGATGAACCGGGACACGGAGTTCTTCTGGCAGGGCACACAGGCGGGCGAGCTGCGCATCCAGCAGTGCGCGGCGTGCGGCGCCCTGCGGCACCCGCCGGGGCCGTCCTGCCCGACGTGCCATGCCCACGACCGGACGCACGTCGTCGCCTCCGGGCGCGGCACCGTCTTCTCGTACGTCGTGCACCGGCACCCGCCCGTGCCCGGCCGCGAGCTGCCGATCGTGCTCGCGCTGGCCGACCTCGAGGAAGGGACCCGATTGCTGGCCGAGCTGGTCGACTGCGACCCTGATGACGTCGCGATCGGGATGCCGGTCGAGGTCGGCTTCCAGCCGATCGACGACGACCTGACCCTTCCCGTCTGGAGGCGAGCATGAAGGCCGGCGACCAGCTCCCCGAGTGGCGGCTGCCCGTGACCCCCACCCTGGTCGTCAGCACCGCCCTCGCCACCCGCGACTTCCAGGACGTGCACCACGACCGCGACCTCGCGCAGTCCTACGGGTCGCAGGACATCTTCGTGAACATCCTGACCACCAACGGCCTGGTCCAGCGCTACGTCACCGACTGGAGCGGCCCCGACGTGCAGGTGCAGTCGATCGCGATCCGGCTCGGCGCCCCGGCGCACCCCGGCGACGAGCTCGTCTTCACCGGCACCATCGCCGAGGTCGACGGCCCGGTCGTGGTGATCGACGTGGTCGGCAACGTCAGCATCGGCTCGCACGTCACCGGCCAGGTGGTGCTGAAGATGGTCTCGACAAGCTCGACCGACGTCGGGGCAGCGGAGGCTGCCCGGTGACGCCGCTCTCGGGCGCAGCCGCGATCGCGGGGATCGGGGCCACCGAGTTCTCCAAGGAGTCCGGACGCTCCGAGCTCCAGCTCTCGGTCGAGGCGACGCTCGCGGCGCTGGCCGACTGCGGGCTGACGCCGGCCGACGTCGACGGGCTGACCACGTTCACCATGGACTCGTCCTCGGAGATCGCGCTGGCCCGCGAGCTCGGCCTCGGCGACCTCCGGTTCTTCAGCCGGATCAACTACGGCGGCGGCGCGGCCTGCGGCACCGTCCAGCAGGCCGCCATGGCCGTCGCGACCGGTGTCGCCGACGTGGTGGTCTGCTACCGCGGCTTCAACGAGCGCTCCGGCCAGCGGTTCGGCCAGGTGTCGGTCGCCGCGAACACCCAGGTCAACACCAACGGCCTCGACAACGCGTGGAGCTACCCGCAGGGCCTGACCACGCCGGCGGCGACGGTGGCGATGCAGGCGCGCCGCTACATGCACGAGTACGGCGCCACCTCGGAGGACTTCGGCCGGGTCGCCGTCGCCGACCGCAGGCACGCGGCCACGAACCCGAACGCGTTCTTCTACGGCAAGCCGATCACGCTGGAGGACCACCAGGCCTCGCGGATGATCGCGGATCCGCTGCACCTGCTCGACTGCTGCCAGGAGAGCGACGGGGCGGTCGCGCTGGTGGTGGTCTCCGCCGAGCGGGCCCGCGACCTGGCCCAGCGGCCGGCGTACGTCTCCGCGGCGGCGCAGGGGAGCGCCGCCGACCAGTTCGTGATGACGTCCTACTACCGCGACGACATCGGGGTGCCCGAGATGGGCGTGGTCGGCCGGGAGCTGTGGCGGCAGTCCGGGCTCGGGCCGTCGGACATCCAGACAGCGGTGCTCTACGACCACTTCACGCCGTACGTGCTGATGCAGCTCGAGGAGCTCGGCTTCTGCGGCCGCGGCGAGGCCCCCGACTTCATCCGCGACGGGGTGATCGAGGTCGGCGGGAAGCTCCCGCTGAACACCCACGGCGGACAGCTCGGCGAGGCCTACATCCACGGCATGAACGGCATCGCGGAGGCCGTGCGCCAGGTGCGCGGCACCTCGGTCAACCCGGTCGACGACGTCTCGAACGTGCTGGTCACCGCCGGCACCGGCGTGCCGACCAGCGGGCTGATCCTCTCGGCCGGCTGAGCGCGCGAAACCCCGAGAGATACGCAGGGCGGTTCGGGGACGGTGGTTGCCGCCCTGCGCATCTCACGGGGTTTCGAGGCTCAGGCGTTGCCCGCCTTCGCACCTCAACCACCGACCGGTGGCTGATCAGATTTTCTTGCGGCGGCCGAAGCGGCGTCGGCTGCGACTGACCTCCTGGCGGTGCCAGTTCTCGGGGCTGCTGCGCGCTGTTGCGTCGCTCCTGCATCAGCAGCTGTGCGATCGCGATCTGGTCGTGCATGGTGCTTCCTTCCGTTGGTTGGGAGCAGCAGCCTGCCGACCGGTGCTTCCGCCCACCTTCCGCGCGCCGTTTCGCGCCTTCCCCGAGGTTGTCCAGACCAGGGAAGGACCGGGGAAGGCGGCCCGACGAGCGTGTGCCTCATGCCCGGCAACGTCGCCGGTCACCACACCAGGAGGAACCACGCATGAGCACCACCACCGCCACCGAGCGTCCCCGCCGCAACGGCGTTGACGTCCCGACCCTGTTCGCGACGCTGGACGCCGTGAAGGGCCAGAACGAGATCGCGAAGTTCCAGTTCCGGGCGCGCAACACCTGGCAGACGGGCACGCACAGCCGGACCGAGATCTCCGGCTTCTACGGCGCGATGCAGGAGATGGCGCACCGCCACGTCACCGTGGTCGACTCCGACCACCCCGAGGTACTCGTCGGCACCGACAACGCTCCGACCCCCGTGGAGTACCTGCTGCACGCCATCGCCGCCTGCCTGACCTCCGGCATCGGCAACATCGCCTCCGCCCGCGGCGTCGACCTGACCAAGGTCAGCTCGACCGTCGAGGGTGACATCAACCTGCTCGGCATCCTCGGCCTCTCCGACGGGTCGGTCCGCAACGGCTACGAGCAGCTGCGGGTCACCTTCCACATCGAGGGCGACGCCGACGAGGCCACCCTGAAGAGCATCGTCGACCAGTCGCGCCAGCGCTCGGCCGTCTACGACGCGCTCACCAACCCGACGCCCGTCCACATCGACGTGGTCGTCGGCTCCTGACGAACACACAGACGTCGGCCGGCGATCCCGGCCGGCACCCGAAGGGATTCTCAATGACCGCCATCGACACGGTCGTCATCGGCGCGGGCCACGCCGGCCTCGCGGTCAGTCACCTCCTGGGCAAGGTGGGGCGGGACCACGTGGTCCTCGACCGCGGCCGGGTTGCGGAGAGCTGGCGGAGCGAGCGGTGGGACTCGCTCCGCCTGCTCACCCCGCGCTGGATGACCCGACTCCCCGGATGGCAGTACGAGGGTCCCGACCAGGAAGGGTTCATGGGCGTCCCCGAGCTGGTCGACCACCTCGAGGGGTACGCCGCCGTGAGCGGCGCACCCCTCGAGCTGGGGGAGGAGGTGCTCGAGGTCTCCCAGACCCGCGGGCGCTACCTCGTCCGCACCACGGGCGGCGATCGCCTGGCCCAGAACGTCGTCGTGGCCACCGGTGCGAGCGGGCGGCCGCACGTGCCCGAGGGCATCGACCGGCTCGACCCGAACATCACGGTGCTGTCGTCCGCCCAGTACCGCAACCCGCGCCAGCTGCCACCCGGCGGCGTGCTCGTGGTCGGCGCCTCGGCGTCCGGCACCCAGATCGCCGACGAGCTCGCCCGGGCCGGACGCCGCGTCGTCCTGGCCGTCGGCGGGCACTACCGGATGCCGCGCCGCTACCGGGGGATGGACATCTTCTGGTGGCTCGAGCAGACCGGCCGGACCGCACGCGTCGCCGACGGACGCACCGTCGACCCGAACGCTCGTCGCGAACCGTCCCTGCAGCTCGCCGGGCGCGAGCAGAACGACCACCGCGGGCCCGACGTGGACCTGGGCGTGCTCCAGGACCTCGGCGTCGAGCTGGTCGGCCGGCTCGGCCAGGTGCACCGGCACCGGGTCGACTTCCGACCGGACCTGACCCGCACGGTCCAGGAGGCCGACCTGCGCCTGACGTCGTTCCTCGACAAGGTCGACGCCTTCGTCGACGCCACCCATCTCACCGGCGAGGTCGAGCCCGGCGACCGGCCGCGCCCCGTCGCCGTACGCCGCCCACGCAGCCGGATGGACCTCCGGGCCGAGGGCATCGGCACGGTGGTGCTCGCCACCGGCTTCCGGCCGCACCACCCGTGGCTGGACGTGCCGGTGGTCGCACCCGACGGCCGGATCCGGCAGTACCGCGGCGCCACCCTGGCGCCGGGCCTGTACGCCGTCGGCCAGTGGTTCCAGCACCGGCGCGACTCGACGTTCATCGACGGCGCCCGCTTCGCGGCGGAGGACGTCGTCTCCCACCTGTGCACCGGCGAGTTCGCCGCTCTCGAAAGGGCGCTTGTGTCATGAAGGACTACGACGTCGTCGTCGTCGGGGCCCGCGCCGCCGGTGCCTCGACCGCCATGCTGCTGGCCCGCGCCGGTGCCCGGGTGGCGCTGGTCGACCGGGGCCGCTACGGCACCGACACCCTCTCCACGCACGGGCTGATGCGGGCCGGCGTGCTGCAGCTGTCCCGCTGGGGCCTGCTGCCGCGGATCGTGGACGCGGGCACGCCCTCGGTCCCGGTCGTGACCTTCCACTACGCCGACCAGGAGCCGGTGCAGATCTCGATCCGCCCGAGCCCGGGCGTCGACGCGCTCTACGCCCCCCGCCGCTTCCTGCTCGACCGGGTGCTGGTCGACGGCGCCGCCGAGGCGGGCGTCGAGGTGCTGCACGAGACCCGGGTGACCGGCCTGCTGCGTGACGACGGCGGCCGGGTCTCCGGCGTCCGGCTCGCCGACGGCGCCGGCACGCGAGACGTCACTGCCGGCTTCGTCGTCGGCGCCGACGGCATCGCCTCGACGGTGGCGCGTGAGGTCGGCGCGGCCACGCTGAAGCAGGGCGACTGGGCGACGGCCGTGCAGTACGCCTACTACCGCGACCCGGAGGCCGCGGGCTTCGAGTGGGCGTACGGCAACGGCGCCGCCGCGGGCATGATCCCGACGAACGACGGGCTCAGCTGCGTCTTCGTCGGCACCTCGCCGGAGCGGATGCGCTCGATGCGGTCCGAGCGGGACGCGCGCGGCACCTTCGACGCGGTCTTCCGGCTCGCGGCCCCCAGCCTCGTCGGCCGGCTCGAGAACGCCACGCGGGAGAGCCGCCAGCACGGCTGGGCCGGCGTCCAGGGGTACGTACGCCGGTCGGCCGGCCCCGGCTGGGCGCTCGTGGGCGACGCCGCGCACTTCAAGGACCCGATCAGCGCGCACGGGATCACCGACGCGCTGCGGGACGCGGAGCTGCTGGCCAACGCCGTCCTGGAGGGGATGTCCGGGGTCCGCCCCGAGAGCGTCGCCCTGGCCAGCTACGAGGCCACGCGTGACCGCCTGTCGGCGCAGCTGTTCCAGGTCAGCGACGAGGTCGCGGCGTACGACTGGGACATCCGTGAGGTGCCGGGCCTGATGCGCAGGGTCAGCGCCGCCATGACCGACGAGGTCGAGTACCTCGAGTCGCTGCCCGCGGGGGTGCGTTCACCGGACGGCCGCGCGGTCCGGCGTTAGCCTTTCCGTAGCCGTGGGGGCCGATCCCGATCGAGGCACCGACATGTTCGTCGACATCGCGTTGCTCGGACGCTTCCGAGTCGCGCCCGACGGAGAGCCGGTGCCGGACGAGGCCTGGAGCCGACGCGGCGCCGCCTCCCTGGTGAAGCTGCTCGCGCTGGCGGACGGCCGCCGGATGCACCGCGAACGGGTGATGGACGCGCTGTGGCCCGGTGTCTCGGTCGACGTGGCCGGCCCTCGCCTGCACAAGGCGGCGCACTACGCGCGGCGTGCACTCGGCGACGGGTCGGGCGCGCTGCTGCTGCGGCAGGACCAGGTCCTGCTGCTCGCCGACGACGAGGTGAGCGTCGACGCGGTCGAGTTCCGCCGCTCCGCCGAGACGGCCCTGGCCCACGGCTCGGCCGAGGAGGCGGAGCAGGCACTCGCGATGTACGCCGGTGCCCTGCTGCCCGACGACCCCTACGAGCCGTGGGCGGCCGAGAGCCGCGACGCGCTGGCCGCCCTGCACGAGGACCTGCTCCGGCTGGCCGGCCGGTGGGAGGACCTGCTCCGCGCGAACCCGGCCGACGAGGAGGCCCACCTCGCGCTGGCCCGGCAGTACGCCGACCGCGGCGACGTACGGGCCGCGCTGCGCCAGCTGGAGCGGATGGACCAGGCCCTGCGCCGCGAGCTGGGCACCGTCCCGAGTGACGAGGCGCGGCGGCTGCGCGAGCAGCTGGTCCGGCCCACCCTCGAGATGGTGCCGGCGAGCCCGCGCCGGGACGCCACGAGGCTGGTCGGCCGCCGCGACGTGGACGACGTACTTCCGGGAGCGGCTGGACCGGGCCGACCAGGGCCATGGCAGCACGGTCGCCCTCACCGGCGTCGCCGGCGTCGGCAAGACCGCCGTGCTCGACCTGGCCGTCGGCGCTGGCCCGGCGACGGGGCTGGCGGGTGGCGCGAGGTGGCGCGTCGGCCGTGGAGGGCTCCTGGCCGTACGCACCCGTGCTCGAGGCGTTCGCCGACCTCTGCCGCAAGCACCCGGCGCTGCTCGACGGGCTGGACGACAGCTATGGCGAGGAGCTCGACCGGGCGCTGGCCGCCCGCGAGATCTCCTGGAGCGGCGAGACCGCGCACCAGCGGCTCTTCGTCGCGGCAGCGGAACTGCTCCGGCTGGCCGCCGCCGGACACGGGCTGCTGCTCGTCGTCGATGACGTGCACGAGGCGGACGAGGCCTCGTTGCGGCTGCTCCACTACCTCGCCCGCTGCGCGGTCTCGGAGCCGGTGCTCATCGCCCTGGCCGGGCGTCCCGAGGACGGGCGAGGGTTGCGCGAGATCGAGGAGAGCCTGGTCGCACGCGGCATCGGCTCGGTGCTGGACCTGGCACCGCTCGACGAGGAGGCGACCCGCCGGCTGCTCGCCCATCGCTTCCCGGACCTCGACGACGCGCACCGCCGAGGAGATCTGGGCGGTGTCCGGCGGGCTGCCGTTCCGGATCCTGGAGGCCGCCCGCAGCGTCGAGAGCGGCGGCGACGTCGCGGTGTCCGGGCTGCCCGCCGACGCCCTGCACGTCGTACGCCGGGTGGCGCTGCTCGGATCGGTGTTCAGCACCGACGAGCTGCTGGCCGCGTCCTGCGTCGACGAGGCCGAGACCTACCGCAGCCTGGAGGCCGCGCTCGAGACCTCGGTCGTCGAGCCGGCGGAGTCCGGCTACCGGTTCCGGCACGCCCTGGTCCGCGACGCGCTGCTCGCGACGTACACGGCGCCCGAGCGGTCCCGCGAGGGCCGCCAGGTCGCCGAGCGGCTGGCCGCCCTGGGCGTGGCGCCCACCCGGGTGGCGCACCTCTTCATCGCCTCGGGCCACCCGGTGCAGGCGATCCCGTACGCCCGCCCAGCGATCGAGACGGCCGGCGCGCTGGGTGCCTACCGGGACGGGCTGGCCCTGCTGGATGCCGTGGTCGACCACGCGACCGGCGAGGACCGGGCACACCTGCTCGCCCGCCGCGGGGACCTGCTCACGGCGCTGGCCGACCCGGCGGCGGTCGAGGCCTACCGCGCCGCCCTCCCGATCACGACCGGCACCGAGCACCGGCTGGTGCGGGCCCGGCTGGCCCGCGTCGCGTGCTTCCAGGGCGACTTCGAGACCGCGGCTGCTGCGCTGGCCGGGCTCGAGCTCGAGGGGGACGACGCGGACGGGCCGCTGCTGCTGGGCCGAGGCAACCTCGCCTACTTCATGGGCGACGTAGACGCCGCCTGGGACGCCGCGAACGAGGCCCGGTCCCTGCTCCGGGCCGACGATCCGTGGCAGGTCGTCGACCTGGTCAGCCTGCAGGGGTTGATCGCGCACCAGCGCGGGGAGTGGTTCGAACGGTTCGGCCGCGAGCTCCGGAGCACGCAGGGGAATCCCGGACTCGCAGCCACCGTCTTCGACGCGCACCTGTGCGTGGCCGAGTACCTCCTGTACGGCCCGATCCCCTACGACGAGGTGATCGAGCTCGCAGACGGCCTACGGCGCCGGGCCGAGCACTACGGCGCCCTGCGCGGCGTGGCCTTCGCCTGTGCGCTCCGGGGTGAGGCGCTGCTGCTCAAGGGCGACCTCGAGGCCGCGGAACGAGCGCTGGAGGAGTCCATCGACCTGCATCACGAGGTGGATGCGTCCGCCGGCGAGGCGCACGGCCTGCAGCGATTGGCCGAGGTGCGACTTGCTTCGGGCGACCGTCAGGCCGCCGTACGCCTCTTGCAGCGCGCGCTGCCCCTGGCGCGGTGGTCCGTCGTGAGCTCCCACCTGATCCAGCGCATCTACGGGACCATGGTGACCGCGGCCGAGGACCCGGCTGCCGCGCTGGTGATCGTCGAGCGGGCCGAGGCGACGATGGGCGAGAACGACCGCTGCGCGTTCTGCGACGTGATGTTCGCCGCCCCCGCGGCCATCGCGTGCGCCGACGCCGGCGACCTGACCCGCGCCCGCACCTACCTCGACATGGCCCAGGAGTCGGCCGAGCGCTGGGCCGGCAGCGCGTGGCCGGCCGCGGTCGCCGAGGCGCGCGCCCACCTCGCCGAGGCGTTAAGCCAGGAGTCCGAGTTCGCGCGGTGGATCGAGCAGGCGGCGTCGCTGTTCCGGCAGGCCGGCCAGCCGCTGGACGCCGCCCGGTGCGCGGCGCACGCGCACGTGTTCGGTCCGGCGCCCATCGGGTGACGGGTCAGCCTGCGAGCTTCTCGCGGAAGAAGGCCAGCACCCGGTCCACGCCCTCCTGCTGGCGGTGCGCGGTGAGCGTCGAGTGACCGCGGCCCTCGAACTCGACCCGGAGGAAGCTGCCGCCGAGCTCGCGGGTGAGGGTGTCGAAGCGGGTGCCGACGGCCGGGTCCTTGCGGTACTTCAGGCCGAGCACCTCGCAGCCCGCCGCCGCCCGCTCCTTGACCGTGGTCAGGTCGGCGGGGGAGAGGTTGAGGTCTGCTGCCCGCTTCCTGCCGACGGCGAACGGCGAGGACGGCTGCGCCAGCACGGGCGCGGCGACGGCGGGGTCGACCATCATCGCCAGCGCGAAGCCGCCGGTGAAGCACATCCCGAGCGCCCCGACCCCCGGGCCGCCGAGCTCGGCGTGCAGCTCGCGGGCCAGGCTCCGCAGCCACCCGGCGACCGGTGTGGTCTCGCCCCGCGCGAGCTTCGTGAACTCCTTGCTCACGCACACCTGCCGCAGCGACTTCGCGATCTGCCCCGCCGACATCGGCGCCTCCGGCTTCCCGAACAGGTGCGGCAGCACCACCGTGAAGCCGGCCGCCACCACCTCCTCGGCGAAGCCGATCACCTCCGGGGTGAGCCCGGGGATCTCGTGGATCACGACGACGCCCGGACCGGTGCCCTTCCGGTACGTCGGGTGCGTGACGCCGTCGGCCGTGTGCTCGCCCTGCGTCCAGTCGTCCAGGAGGGTCATGAGCGGAAGTATGGACGAGGAAAACCGGGTGCGTGCGCTGCGACCGAATGCGTAGGTTCGGCGCCGATGCATGCCGACGATGTCCTCACCGACGCCGCGATGGCGCGACGGCTCGTGGACGGCCAGTTCCCGCAGTGGCGGGACCTGCCGATCGTCGCGATCGCGGAGCACGGCACCGACCACCTGCTCTACCGGCTCGGCGACGAGCTGCTCATCCGGCTGCCGCGGATCGGCTGGGCCGCCGAGCAGGCGGACCTGGAGGGCCGGTGGCTCCCGGTGCTGGCGCCCCACCTCCCGCTGGCGTTGCCCGAGCAGGCTGGCGCTGGGGGAGCCGACCGCCGGACTACCCGTTTCGCTGGTCCGTCGTCCGGTGGTTCCCCGGCGAGCCGCCGTCCGACGGCAACGTCGACCTGGTCCGGGCGGCCGAGGACCTCGCGGAGTTCGTGATCGCGTTGCAGGGCGTCGACGTCGCCGGGCGGGCCGGAGAAGACCGGGACCGCTCGGGGGGCACCGCTGGAGAACCTGGCCGACGTCGTCGACGAGCACGTGCGGATCCTGGACGGCGAGATCGACGGCGCCCGCGCCCGCCGGGTGTACGAGATCGCGCTGGACGCGGGGCCGTGGCCGGGCGAGCCGACCTGGCTGCACGGCGACCTGCAGTCCGGGAACCTGATCGTCCACGACCGGCGGCTCACGGCCGTCATCGACTGGGGCGGGATGGGCGTCGGCGACCCGTCCTGCGAGTACGCACCCGCCTGGTCCCTGTTCACCGGCGAGTCCCGGCGGGTGTTCCGCGAGGCGTCCGGCGTGGACGACGCCACCTGGGCCCGCGCCCGCGCCTGGGTGATGATCCCGGCGCTGACCGGGCTGCCGTACTACCGCGACACGTTCCCGGCCTTCGCCGACATGAGCAGGTACCGGCTGGGCCAGGTGCTGGCGGACGTCTGACGAGCGGCAGCGCACTCAGTAGGGTCTGCGCATGAGCGACCTCCCCGTCCTGGGCGCCGAGGAGCAGCGCATCCTGGGCAGCCTGCTGGAGAAGCAGGTCACGGTGCCGGCGTCGTACCCGCTGACCCTCAACGCGCTGCGGACGGCGTGCAACCAGACCAGCAGCCGCGACCCGGTCGTGGACTACGACGAGCAGACCGTCGAGGCGACCGCGCGTGGGCTCAAGGACCGTGGCCTGGTGCGCATCGTGTGGTCGGACGCCGGCCGGCGGACCCTGAAGTACCACCAGGTCCTCGACGAGGTGCTGGACCTGGCGTCCGACGAGCGCGCCCTGCTCACGGTGCTGCTGCTGCGCGGCGCGCAGGCCTCCGGCGAGCTGAAGACCCGGACCGACCGGCTGCATCCCTTCGCCGACCGCGGCGAGGTCGAGGCCAGCCTGGCCCGGATGGCCGGCCGCGGGCTGGTGCGCGAGCTGCCGCGACAGCCGGGCCAGCGCGACCCGCGCTGGGTGCACCTCCTGGGCGAGGCGCCGGTCGTGGCAGCAGCCGCGGCCGCTGCTCCGGCCGTCGACCGGGACTCGGTCCTCGCCGGCGGCGCCGAGCAGACGGGACGAGCGGGTGCGCGCGTCGTACGACTCCGTCGCCTCGGCGTACGCCGAGAACCTGGTCGACGAGCTGCGCGACGGCCAGCCGTTCGAGACCTGGCTGCTCGACCGGGTGGCCGCGCACGCCGACGGCGGCCCGGTGGTCGAGGTCGGCTGCGGGCCGGGACACGTGACGGCGTACCTCGCCGACGTCGGCGCGGACGCGACCGGAATCGACCTCTCGCCGGGGATGGTGGCCGAGGCGCGGCGACGATTCCCCGAGGGCTCCTACGAGGTCGGCGACCTGCGCCGACTGATGCGGCCGACCTCGGCCCCCGGCTGGTCGGCGGTGCTCGCGTGGTACTCCCTGATCCATCTCGCCGCCTCCGAGCTGCCGGACGCCGTGGCCTCGCTGGCCCGGCCGCTCGCACCCGGTGGCTGGCTGGTGCTCGGCCTGCATGCCGGGTCCGAGGTGCTGCACGCCGACTCGTGGTTCGAGTGCGACGTGGAGCTCGACTTCGTGCTGTACGAGCCGGACGACGTCGTCGCCCTGGTCGAGGCCGCCGGTCTGGTCGACGTGGAGTGGTACCTCCGCAGTCCGCTCGAGCACCGCGGCGAGACCACCCGGCGGCTGTACGTCGTGGCGCGGGCGAGGGCCTGACCGTGGCGGCGGTCGAGGACAACCTGCCCCGGTTCCGTCGAGGCACCGACCACGTCGAGTCGTGGTTCGTCCGCGCGAACGACCCGACCGCGCCGCGGGCGGTCTGGCTGAAGGCCACGGTGCTGACCAAGGCCGACGGCACGGCGCTCGGTGAGGCCTGGTGCAGCGTGTTCGACGGCGACCGCACGGCCGCCTTCCGCCGTACCGTCCCGCTCGACGACGCGCACCTCGACCTGACCGAGGACACCGGCGCAGCCCACGGCGAGGTGGAGTCGCCGTCCGGGCAGGTGGCGTGGGACCTGTCGTTCACGCGTCGCTCCGGGCCGCTCGGCGCGCCGATGAGCCTGTTCCCGAGCCCGCGCCTGGTCGACGCCAAGCTGCCGCGCAACAAGCTGCTCACCCCGTTCCCGGTCGCCGACTTCATGGGCGGGCTGACCTGGGACGGTGAGACCTGGGACCTGGCCGGCTGGGTCGGGATGCAGGGCCACAACTGGGGTCCGGCCCACGCGCCGGAGTACGCCTGGGGCCAGTGCGCCTTCCCGGACCAGGACGCCGTGCTGGAGGGCGCGTCCGGCCGGATCGAGCTGGGCCGGCGGAGCTCGCCGCTGTTCTCGATGCTGGTCGTACGCCGTGGCGAGCGCGAGTACCGCTTCGACCGGATCCTCGATCGGTGGCGGCAGCGCCCGGAGCTGGACTTCCCGCG
This sequence comes from uncultured Actinomycetota bacterium, assembly GCA_963803235.1. Lineage (GTDB taxonomy): Bacteria > Actinomycetota > Actinomycetes > Propionibacteriales > Nocardioidaceae > Nocardioides. The sequence goes on along the minus strand of CAWDLL010000002.1, from coordinate 144,881 downwards.
GTGGACGCTCGCCATGCGCGGCCGCGACGGACGCGCCCGGCTGGAGATGACCGGCGCACCGGCCGCGATGGTCTGCCTCGGCTACGACAACCCCGCGCGACCGCGCAGCTACTGCCTCAACTCCAAGACCGCCCGGGTGCGGCTGGAGCTGGAGCCGGACGAGGGGCCGGCGTTCACCCTGACCAGCGAGCACGGCGGCGCGCTGGAGTTCCTCGGCCCGGACCCGGTGCCCGAGGTTCAACCCGTCGTCTAGGCGGCACGGGTAGGTTCGTCGCACGACGACGGGAGGCCGACCGTGATCGAGCTGAGCAAGGGCCAGGAGCTGGCGCTGACGAGCGACGGACAGCCGCTGACCAGCCTGCGGCTGGGCCTGGGCTGGGACAAGATCCCGACCGCGGGCTTCATCGGCAGCGGTGCGCCCGAGGTGGACCTCGACGCCTCGGCCGTCCAGTTCGCCGGCGGCCAGCTCTTCGATCTCGCGTTCTACAACAACCTCACCACCCGCGACGGGTCGGTCGTGCACCTCGGCGACAACACCTCCGGCCGCGGCGAGGGCGACGACGAGGTCCTCACCGTCGACCTGAGCGCGGGTCTACGCACGGGTCGACACGATCGTGTTCCTCGTGAGCAGCTACCAGGGCCACAGCCTCGAGTGGGTCGGCAACTGCTACTGCCGCCTGGTCGGTGACGACGACGTCGAGCTCGCCCGCTACACGCTGACCCTCGGCGTACCCCAGACCGGCGTGGCGATGGCCAAGCTCGTCCGCGACGGCGAGCAGTGGAAGGTGCGCGCGATCGGCGAGGGGATCGCGGTCAAGGTCCCCACCGAGTCGGTCGACGCGCTGCGGCCGTTCCTCTGAGGGTTGATGGAGGCGACGTCCGCTTACGTCATACGTTGTGGTCGCCAGACAACCACTTCGTATGACGCAACGTCCGTCGTCGGTCAGCCTTCGACCAACGTCGCGCAGTGGTCCGGCACGTACGTCGAGTGCTCGCGCGGCGGGCGCTCGTAGCCGGCCGGCTCGGGCCGGTCGGGCAGCTCGATCGCGGGCGGTGGCACCTCGGCGTACGGGATGGTCGAGAGCAGGTGGGCCATCATGTTCAGCCGGGCGCGCTTCTTGTCGTCGCTCTCGACGACGAACCACGGCGCCTCGGGGATGTCGGTGTGCACCATCATCTCGTCCTTGGCGCGTGAGTAGTCCTCCCACCGGGTGATCGACTCGAGGTCGGTCGGGGAGAGCTTCCACTGCCGCAGCGGGTCCTTGAGCCGCGACTTGAACCTCTTCTGCTGCTCCTTGTCGCTGACGGAGAACCAGTACTTCCGGAGCAGGATGCCGTCCTCCACCAGCTGTCGCTCGAAGACCGGGCACTGGCGGGTCCACCGCTCGTACTCCTCGTCGGTGCAGTAGCCCATCACCCGCTCGACGCCGCCGCGGTTGTACCAGGAGCGGTCGAACAGGGCGAGCTCTCCGCGCGTGGGGAGGTGCTCGACGTACTTCTGGAAGTACCACTGCCCCTTCTCCCGGTCGGTCGGCGCCGGGAGCGCGACGATCCGCGCGACGCGGGGGTTGAGGTACTGCGTGATCCGCTTGATCGTGCCGCCCTTGCCGGCGGCGTCGCGTCCCTCGAACACGATCACGATGCGCTGGCCCTCGGCCTTCGTCCATTCCTGGACCTTCACCAGCTCGACCTGGAGCCGGTAGAGCTCGGCCTCGTAGACGTCGTTCGGGAGCTTCTCGGAGCGCTTGCCCATGAGGCAGCGTAACCGTTTGCGCGCGGGTTGGGACCCCGTCAGGCGTGGGTCAGCACGCAGTCGAGCAGCACCGGCGCCTCGTCGCGGTCGCCCTCGCCGGAGATGGTCGCGGCGGCGACGACCCGGCCGTCCTCCTGCCAGCCGCGCACCCGGATCGTCTCGCCCGGGAACACCACGCCGGCGAAGCGGCCGGTGAAGCCGCCGACCCGGGTGGCGTCGCCGCCGAGCAGCTCGTCGGTGAGGGTGCGCAGCACGATCCCGTAGGAGCACAGCCCGTGCAGGATCGGCGCCGGGAAGCCGGCCGCCTTGGCGAAGTCGGGGTCGGCGTGCAGCGGGTTGCGGTCGCCGCAGAGCCGGTAGAGCAGCGCCTGCGTCGGGGACACGGCGTACGTCGTGTCGGCGTCGGGCGCGCGGTGGGGGAGCTCGACCCCCACGGACGAGCCGCGGTCGCCACCCCAGCCACCCTCGCCACGCACGAAGATCGACGAACGCACCGTCCAGAGCTCCTCGCCCGACGGCGCGGTGGCGACGCCCTCCTGCCAGATGACCGCTGCCTTGCCCTTGTCCCAGATGTCGGTGACCGTCGTGCGGAGCGTGGCGGAGCCGGACGTCGGCAGCGGCCCGGCGACCGCGATCGACTGCGACCCGTGCACCACCTGCGCCAGGTTGATGTCGCAGCCCGGGAGGTCGAGCGGCGGCGGGTCGGTCTCGTGGAAGGTCGGCGCCACGATGCCGAACGACGGCAGCACCTGCAGGCGCGGGCCGTCGAGCGTGTACGACAGGTCGGTCGCGCCGATCGCGAGGTGGTAGAGCAGCACGTCGCTCTCCGTCCAGGAGAACTCCCGCTCCGGCAGCTCCGCGCCGATCGCGACGGACGGGTCGATGGGCATGTCAGGTCTCCTTGGGGTGCGGGGGTTTCGAGGCTCAGGCGTTGCACGCCTTCGCACCTCAACCACCGGATTCGCGATGTCCTCGGCGGCGAGATAGCCGAACGTCAGGGCCGGGCCGATGGTGGCGCCGGGGCCGGCGTAGGTGTGGCCCATGACCGCCGACGACACGTTGCCGGCGGCGTACAGGCCGGGGATGACCGAGCCGTCGGGGCGCAGCACCCGCGCTCGCTCGTCGGTGACCAGCCCGCCCTTGGTGCCGAGGTCGCCGGGCACGATCTTGACGGCGTAGAACGGGCCCTTGTCGATCGTGTGCAGCGACGGGTTCGGCTTGACCGTCGGGTCGGAGTAGTACTTGTCGTAGGCGCTCTCGCCGCGGTGGAAGTCCTCGTCGACGCCGGACCTGGCGAACCCGTTGAACCGGTCGACGGTCTCCCGCAGCGCGTCGGCCGGTACGCCGATCTCGGTGGCGAGCTCGTCGAGCGTGGCGCCCTTCTTCACGGTGCCGTTCTTGTACCAGTGGCCCGGGAACGGCTGCCGCGGGGACAGCCCGGCGAACAGGTAGCGGTTGCGGTAGCGCTGGTCGATCACCATCCACGACGGCACGTGGGAGACCCCGGTCGCCTCGCCCTCGTAGATCGCGTGCACCGCCTCGACGTACGGGAGCGCCTCGTTCATGTACCGCTTGCCGGCGGCGTTGACGATGATCGAGCCGGGCAGGTTGCGCTCGGCCAGGCAGAACCACGGGCCCGACGGCAGCGGGATCGTCGGCCCCCACCAGGCGTCGTCGAGGAGGTCGGTCTTCGCGCCGGCCGCGATGCCGGCGAGGATGCCGGCGCCGGTGTTGAACTGCGAGCCGGTCGTCCAGTCGACCGAGGTGGGGGAGGGCTGGTACTTCTCCCGCATCTCGAGGTTCTTCTCGAAGCCGCCGCTGCCGAGGATCACGCCGCGGCGGGCGCGGATCTCGTGGGTGCCGTCGCCGGTCCGGACCCGGACTCCGGCCACGCGGCCGTCCTCGAGCAGCAGCTCGGTCAGCTCGGTGTCGTAGTGGACCGGCACGCCGGCGTCGAACAGGCCCTGGCGCAGGCCGATCGCGAGCGCGTTGCCCATCGCGTACATCCGGCGGCCGCGCATCAGGCTGACCATCCGGCGGACCAGCACCTTGACCATCGTCACCGGGCCGCGCCAGGTGCGCAGGCCGAGGCTGATCTTGCGGAAGTCGGCCTGGGTGACGATCAGGTTCGCCGGCGCCTTCGTGTACTGCGGGTGCAGCCGCTTCAGCTCGTCGCCGAGGAAGCTCGCGTCCATCGGCACCGGCTCCACGCTGCGACCGGCGGCGCGGCCCCCGGGCTGCTCGGGGTGGTAGTCGGCGTACTGCGGGACCCAGGCGAAGCGCACCGGCGTGCGCTCGCGGATGAAGTCCATGACCTCCGGGCCGCGGTCGACGTAGGTGTCGCGGCGGGTCTTGGGGACCACGTCGCCGACGATCGAGTCGAGGTAGAGCTTGGACAGGGCCGGGTCGTCGGCCTGGCCGGCCTTGCGCAGCGCGTAGTTCCCCGGGATCCAGACGCCGCCGCCGCTGCGGGCGGTCGAGCCGCCGAAGTGGGCACTCTTCTCGACCAGCACCGTGGTCAGGTCGTGGGAGGCAGCCGCCAGCGCGGCCGTCATCCCCGCGCCACCGGCGCCGACAACGACCACGTCCACCTCGTCCGGCAGCGACCCGCTCATGGCGGAAAACTGTAACAGGTTCTAGAATGCCCGGCATGCCCTCCCAGGACGTGATCACGGCTGCCGTCGAGCGGTTGGCGACGGCCCAGGAGACCCGCGTCCCGTGCGCCGCGGTGCGCGACCTGATCGGCACCGACGACCTCGCCGCGGCGTACGCCGTGCAGCAGGGGCTGGTGCAGAAGCGCCTCTCCGGCGGGGCCACGGTCGTCGGCCGCAAGATCGGCGCCACCTCGGAGGCGGTGCAGAACCAGCTCGGCGTGGACCAGCCGGACTTCGGCTACCTGCTCGACGACATGGACGTGAGCGACGCTGCGTCTGATTCTGGGGTCACGATCTCGATGCGCACCCTTCTCCAGCCGCGGGTCGAGGCGGAGGTCGCGTTCGTGCTCGCCCGCGACGTCGACATGGACGAGGACGACATCACCATCGAGTCGGTCCGCGGCTGCGTCGAGGTGGCGCTGCCCGGCGCTCGAGATCGTCGACTCGCGGATCGAGAGCTGGGACATCAAGTTCACCGACACCGTCGCCGACAACGCGTCGAGCGGGCTGTACGTCGTCGGGCGGGAGGGCAGGTCGCTCGCCCGGCTCGAGCCGCGCGACGTCGAGATGTCACTCAGCATCAACGGCGAGGTGCGCTCCTCCGGCAACGGCGCCGCGTGCCTCGGCGATCCGCTGGAGGCACTGCGCTGGCTGGCCGTCCAGGCGAGCCGGTTCGGCGACCCGCTGCGAGCCGGACAGGTCGTGCTCTCCGGGGCGCTCGGCCCGTTCGTGCCGTTCGCCGCAGGTGACCGCGTGGAGGCCTCGATCAGCGGCTTCGACCCGCTCAACGTCCAATTCACCGACTGACCATCGACCGAGTTTTCGAGGAGCAGAGGATGACGAAAGCAACGGCCGCCATCGTCGGGCCGGGCAACATCGGCACCGACCTCATGTACAAGCTGCTGCGCAGTGCCAGAAATGGAGGGAGCATCGAGCCCCGGTGGATGATCGGCGTCGACCCGTCCAGCGAGGGGCTGAAGCTCGCCGCCGACCAGGGTCTCGAGTCGACGCACGAGGGCGTCGACTGGCTGCTCAAGCAGGACGAGCTGCCCGACCTGATCTTCGAGGCGACGTCGGCGTACGTGCACCGCGAGTACGCCCCGCGCTACGAGGAGGCCGGCATCCGCGCGGTCGACCTGACCCCCGCCGCCGTCGGCCCGGCCGTGATCCCGCCCGTCAACGGCGAGGAACACGTCGGCGCGATGAACGTCAACATGATCACCTGCGGCGGCCAGGCCACGATCCCGATGGTCGCGGCGGTCTCGCGGGCGGCGACGGTGTCGTACGCCGAGATCGTGGCGTCGGTCGCGTCCGTCTCCGCCGGCCCCGGCACCCGCGCCAACATCGACGAGTTCACCCGCACCACGGCGTCCGGCGTGGAGACCATCGGGGGAGCCGAGCGGGGCAAGGCGATCATCATCCTCAACCCCGCCGAGCCGCCCATGATCATGCGGGACACGATCTTCTGCGCCGTCCCGCCCGACAGCGACCGGGACGCGATCGTGCAGTCGATCGTCGCGATGGAGAAGTCCGTCCAGGAGTACGTCCCGGGCTACCGCCTGCTCCAGGAGCCGCAGATCGACGACCCGTCCCCGGCCACGCAGGGCCAGGTGAAGGTGAGCATCTTCGTGGAGGTGGAGGGCGCCGGCGACTACCTGCCGCCGTACGCCGGGAACCTCGACATCATGACCGCCGCCGCCGCCCGCGTGGGCGACACCATCGCGAGGAGCCTCCGATGACCGAGTTCAGCCGACCTCGAACAAGCTCGCTCGACGTTGGTCCGACGACCTGGACCTGCGGCTGACCGACACCTGCCTGCGCGACGGGTCGCACCACAAGCGGCACCAGTTCACCGCGCAGGAGGTGCACGACATCGTCGAGGCGCTCGACGCGTCCGGCATCCCGGTGATCGAGGTGACCCACGGCGACGGCCTGGGCGGCTCGTCGTTCAACTACGGGTTCTCGCGCACCCCCGAGCAGGAGCTCATCAAGATCGCGGCCGAGACCGCGAAGACCGCCCGGATCGCGTTCCTGATGCTCCCGGGCGTCGGCACCAAGGACGACATCCGCGCCGCGCAGGACAACGGCGGCGAGATCTGCCGGATCGCCACCCACTGCACCGAGGCCGACGTCTCGCAGCAGCACTTCACCCTGGCCCGCGAGCTCGGGCTGGAGACCGTCGGCTTCCTGATGATGAGCCACACCCAGCCGCCCGAGGTGCTGGCGAAGCAGGCGCGGATCATGGTCGACGCCGGCTGCCAGTGCGTGTACGTCGTCGACTCGGCCGGCGCGCTGATCATGGAGCAGACCGCCGACCGGGTCTCCGCGCTCGTCGCCGAGATCGGCCACGAGGCGACGGTCGGCTTCCACGGCCACGAGAACCTCGGCCTCGGCGTCGCCAACACCGTCATCGCGGCCCGCGCCGGCGCCACCCAGATCGACGGGTCGGTCCGCCGCTTCGGCGCCGGCGCGGGCAACACGCCGCTGGAGGCGTTCATCGGCGTCTGCGACAAGCTCGGCTGGAAGACCGGCGTCGACTTCCTGCAGATCGTCGACGCCTCCGAGGACGTGATCCGCCCGGCGATGCCGGAGGAGTGCCAGCTGGACCGGATGACGCTGATGATGGGCTACGCCGGCGTCTACTCGTCGTTCCTCAAGCACGCCGGCAACGCGGCCGAGCGGTACGGCGTCTCCGGCGCCAAGATCCTGCTCGAGGCCGGCAACCGGAAGCTGATCGGCGGCCAGGAGGACCAGCTGATCGACATCGCGCTGATGCTGAAGGCGAAGCTGACAGGACGCCGACGCCGACGCAGGTGAGGCGCAGGCGGCGAGCCTGTCAGCACGCCTGACTCGTTCGATCGGCGTTGCGGTTTCGGTCGGATGGGAAAGTGGCCGCATGGCACTCCCTGACCCCAAAGAGACGCTGATCGAGTACCTCCAGACCGGCCGCGACGCCATGGTGTGGAAGCTCGACGGCCTGTCCGAGTACGACGTACGCCGTCCGATGACGCCGACCGGCACCAACCTGCTCGGGCTGGTCAAGCACCTCGCCAGCGTCGAGCTCGGCTACTTCGGCGACACGTTCGGCCGGCCGCACGGCATCGAGCTGCCCTGGCACCGCGAGGGCGCGGACGCGAACGAGGACATGTTCGCGAGCGAGGACGAGTCCCGCGAGGACATCGTCGGGCTCTACCACCGGGCGTGGGAGCACGCCGCCGGCACGTTCGCGGCGAAGGAGCTCGACGACGTCGGCGAGGTGCCCTGGTGGCGACCGGGCCACCGGACGGTCACCCTCCATCGGATCCTGGTGCACATGGTCACCGAGACCGACCGGCACGCCGGCCACGCCGACATCATCCGGGAGATGATCGACAGCGCGGCCGGACTCGGCCCGGATCGGACCAGCATGCCCGGCGACGGGTACGACTGGGTGGCCCACCACGACCGCCTGGAGCGAATCGCTCGCAGCTTCGTCGCCGACCACGACTAGTCGGCGCCGACCAGGTCCGCAATCTCCTCGGAGGTCCACGCACCGGCCGCCCCCGGTGACCGTGCCAGGTAGTCGCCGATCCGGACGGAGCTCCCAGCGGTGCGACTCACGGAGGCCAGACGCGATCCACCGGAGGTACGGCGACGTCGGGGCCGCGAGGTCGAGCTCCCGTACGTCCGCGTGGGTCACGGTGAACATGGGGATGCCCTCGCGCACGCCCAGCCGCGTGACGGTCTCGTACCGGCCGGGACCCATGGTGTGCACCGACTCGACATCGGGGAGCAGGCCCGCAAGGTCGCGGGCGAAGTCTCCGCCCGGGTGGTCTCCGCATCTCCTGTGCGGCGACATCGGCGAACTGGTCGACGGTCACGAGGTAGGCGCGGCAGGCTGCACGCCCGCCGGCGCGGCCGTCGTAGAAGGCCATCCCACCGCCCCACACGCCCGACCACCCGGCGAAGACCAGCCCGCCCGGGGACGTCGAGGTGCTCGCTCCGGAGCGGATCGCTGCCGGTCCCGGCAGCCTGCATACTCGCCGATTGCCGCCGTCGGGCTGGCCACCCGCCAGGTAGCAGCGGAACCGCCCCAGCGCGAGGTTCGACCCGTAGGCGACGTACCAGACCTGCTGCACAGGCACCGTCAGACCGGGAGCGGCCGCTCCTCCAGGGACAGCCGGGCCTCCTCCAGCAGGATCCGTTCGCGCCTCGTGGTACCGCCGCTCGAGCCTCGGCCGGAGTGTCGCCGACGGCCGTCAGGCCGACCCGGCCGTGCTCGGTCAGGCAGCTGATCATGTGGAAAACCACGCCCGACCTGTCGCGCCTGGTCGAAGTGCAGGCGGTGCCGGGCGACGATGTCGAAGAGGTCCGTCGGCACCAGCCCGCGGAGAAGGTCCGACTCCAGGTGATCGGTCGCCACCAGGTGCTTCTCGCGTCCGAGCGGGGTCAGGAACAACGCCGCTGCTCGGCGTCGTACCGGCCATCCGTCAGGAACTGGAGCGTCAGGAACGGGTGGGTCGTCCCGCCCTTGCGCAGGTTCAGCTCGATCGCGTACGGCGTCCAATCACCGCCGTCGTCCCGGACGACGACGAAGTCCACTGCGAACCGGCCGAGGGCGCCGTCCTCGGCCAGTCGGTGCGCCGATGGCATCGGCCTGCCGCGTGATCGAGCGTGCGTACTGCGGCGCGGCCGGGAAGCGTACAGCCCGAGGTAGCTCTGCCCGCTGGCGCCGCCGAGCAGTTGGTCGTGCGTTGACAACAGCTCGACCTGCGCCGCCGGGCAGCACCCGCAGCTGGACGCTCGGGCTGCGGATTTCCTCGCCCAGTGATCCGTTCCTCGACGATCCCCGCCCCCTGCGGCGAACTTGGCCAGGTAGACGTCGAGGGGCGTGGTCTGCGACTCGAGCTCCATCGCCCGCAGCCGCTCCCTGCACGGCCGCCCGCTCGTCCGCCGATCCCGGTGCGGGCAGGCCCGCGAGCCGGACGACGGCGTTGCCCTGCGCCCGAGACGCCCTCGTTGAGCTTGACGATCGCGCTGGTCCATCGTGCGGTCGCTCGGCGCCGCATGCCGACGACGGCGTCGGCCAGGTCGTCGAGCGTGTGCAGGTTCTCCACCCCGAGCGGGTGCGGGACCCCGACCTCCGCGAACAGGCGTCGGCACCCGCTCTTGGAGCCCAGCGGCAGCGAGCCGCGGGTCGGCGCCGTACATCGGGATCCCGAGGCTCAGCGCCACGTCACGCTCCAGCTCGGTCGTGTTGTACGGGACGAGGTGCGACCGCGCGCGGTTGGGGATCAGCGCGGCGATCCGGCGCAGCAGCCGGGGTCGCTCCAGCAGCTTCTCGCTCAGCGAGCCGTGGCGACAAGTCGTTCACCGGCGACCAGCGACAGCCGGGCGCGTGCGTGGCTGGGGATCACGCCCGGGAGCAGCGCGAGGTAGTACTCGACGATCTCGGGCGCGATCGGCATCGACGTCACGTAGACCATCCGCAGCCGCGGCTGGCGCAGCAGCACGAGCAGGAACAGGAACCGCTCCTCGTAGGCCTGGGTCAGGCTGCCGCTGCGTCGGCGACCGCGGTCGAGCGTGATCGACGGTACGACGACCACCGACTCGTCCGTCGTGGTTGAGCCGGATCGCCTCCCAGACCTCTGGCATCCGTGCCTGGAGCTGGTCGAACCGGCGGTACCGCTCCTCCTCGGTCAGTCGGACAGCACGGCGGGAGCGACCGCATCCGTCCACACCTCGCCGGTCATGACGGTCCCTGGCGCTGTCGACGCCCTCTGACGTCTGAACGCACGGACGCTGCGGCTGAAGCCGCGCAGCTCGCGGGCACCGACGTCGTCCCCGACCACGATCGGCCCCGGCCGAGGCGAACACCCGCTCGGTGACCAGGATCTGCCACGGCTCTGCCTCCGCGCACAGCCGGGCGGCGAGGTTCGTGACGCTGCCGATCGCCGCGTAGTCGAACCGGCCCTCGAAGCCGATCTTCCCGAGCGTCGCGTAGCCCTGGGCGATGCCGATGCCGAGCGCCAGGTCGTGCCCCTGCCGCGCCCAGCCTCGGCCAGCGACGCGGACCCGCGTGCGCATGGCGACGCTCATCCGGATCGCGCGCGAGCGGGCCGTCGTCGCACTGGACCGGGTCGTTGAAGAACACCATGAGGCCGTCGCCGGCGAACCGTTCGAGGTTCCCTCGAAGCGGAAGATCAGGTCGCCGAGCGCCTCGTGGTAGTCCCGCAGCACGCCCATGACCTCCTCGGGCTCGCTCGCCTCTGCGAACGTCGTGAAGCCGCGGAGGTCGCAGAAGACGACGACGATCTCGCGCCGGTGGCTCTCGAGGAACGACTCGTCGCCGGAGTCGACGATCAGCTCGGCGAGCTGCGGGGAGAGGAAGCGCCGCAGCCGGCCCATCCGCTCGAGCTGGGCGACCTGAGTCTCGCACCCGCGACTCGAGCTCGCTGGTTCCACGCCGCCAGCTCGGTCGGCCTGGCGCTTGATCGTGTCCTGGTAGCGCTTGATCCGCGCCAGCGACGCCACCCGCGCGAGCAGCTCGCTCTTGTCGATCGGCTTGGTGAGGAAGTCGTCGGCGCCCGCCTCGAGCGCCTTGACCTTCTGCTCGTCGCCGCTCGCGGTCACCATCACGACGGGGAGGTACGCCGTGTGCGGCTGCTCGCGGATCCGTCGGCACACCTCGTAGCCGTCGATGCCGGGCATCACGATGTCGAGGAGGACCAGGTCGACCGTCGGCGCTCGCGAGCACCTCGAGCGCCTCCTCGCCGGACGACGCGGTCGAGGACCTCGTATCCGCGGGGCGTCGAGGATCGCCTCGAGCAGCCGGATGTTCGGCGGCTGGTCGTCGACCACGAGGACGCGCGGCCCCGCTGTCGGCTGCCTCGCTCATCGCGCGCCTCCCAGCTTGAGGAAGTCGCGCGACCTGCTGCGGGAGGCCGCGCACGCTGATCGGCTTCTCGACGTACCCGTCGAACCCGCCGTCGAACGCGCGCTGGCGGTCCTCGTTCATCGCGAACGCGGTCACGGCCACGACCGGGACACCCGGGGTTCGTGCTCCTCCAGCGCGGATCTGGCGGAGCGCCTCCATCCCGTCGATGCCGGGCAGCTGCAGGTCCATGAGGACCAGGTCCGGGCGACGCTCGCCGGCGAGCCGCACCCCGTCCTCGCCGGTCGTCGCCTCGATGACGTCGTAGCCCCAGTACATCGAGCACGTCCCTGACCAGCTTGAGGTTCTTCGGGTTGTCCTCGACGACCAGGATCCGGCTTTGGCGTCATCACGTCGCTCACCTCGGTTCCGTCGGCTTCTCGAGGTCGGCAGGTGCCAGCGCGCCCACGGCGCGCAAGCGCCGCCAGCAGCTCGTCCCGGCCGACGGGCTTCACCAGGTACGCCGCGGCGCCCAGCGCGACGCCCCTGGCGCGCTCCTCCACGATCGACACCACGATCACCGGGATGTCGCGGGTCTCCGGCTCCGCCTTGAGGGCCTCGCAGCACCGCCCACCCGTCGATGCCGGGCAGCCGGATGTCGAGCAGGACCGCATCGGGATGCACCCGGCGCACCGCTTCCAGCCCGGTCTGGCCGTCGCGCGCGGTGGTGACCCTCAGGCGCGGCGCCGGACAGGTATGCCGTCAACAGATCGAGCGACGGCCGGTCGTCCTCGATGACCACGACGTCACCGGCCGCGCGGCGCCTCGGCATCGATCGACGGTCCGCGTCGTCCGTCACGCGGCGGGACGGCAACGAGAAGCCGAAGGTGCTCCCGACCCCCACCTCGCTCTCCAGCCACATCCGGCCGCCGAGCAGCTCCACGATCCGCCGCGACAGGGTCAGACCGAGGCCGGTGCCCTCCTCGCGGGAGCTCCCGCGACCGCCCTGCTGGAAGGACTCGAAGATCCGTTCGCGGTCCGCCTCGGGGACACCGATGCCCGGTGTCGGTCGACGGTGATCCTCGACCTCCGCATCGCCGAGCGTTCGGCGCGGACCACGACGGACCCGCCGTCGCCGGTGAACTTGACCGCGTTGGTCATCAGGTTGAGCACGACCTGCTTGAGCCGGAGCTCGTCGGAGTACACCTGCCCGACGTCGTCGCCGACCTCGACGCGCGAGGTCGATGCCGTGGGTGGCGGCGCGCTCGCGCAGCATCGAGACGGCGTCGTCGAGCAGTGCGCCGAAGCTCGAACGACGAGTACTCGAGCTCCATCCGCCCGGCCTCGACCTTGGACAGGTCGAGGATCTCGTTGAGCAGCTCCAGCAGGTGCTTGCCCGAACCGTGGATGTCCCGGAGGTACTCCTCCTGGCGCTCGTTGATGTCGCCGAACAACCGCTCCAGCAGTACCTCGGAGAAGCCGAGCACCGCGTTGAGCGGGGTGCGCAGCTCGTGCGACATGCTCGCCAGGAACTCCGACTTGTGCCGGCTCGCGAGCTCGAGCTCGACGCTCTGCTCCTTCAGCTCGCGGTAAAGCTGCGCGTTGAGCAGAGCCAAGGCCGATTGGCTTGCGAACGTTTCCAGCAGATCGAGGGTCTCCTCGGAGAAGTCGCCAGTGCGCTTCCGACGGACGATCAGGGAACCGACGATCTGGTCCTTCGCGCAGCATCGGCACGGCGATCAACGAGCGCCAGCCGGCGTCGTGCAGGATCTGCAGGTGCGCATCCAGGCTCGACGCTGCTCGAGGTCGGCGACGGCGATCGGACGACGTTCCCTGGCCGCCTGGCCGACCAGCGTCTCGTCGAGGTCGATGCGGATCGAGCGCAGCCGCTCGACCACCGCGGGATCGGTCCGGTACACGGCCCGCACCAAGAAGCAGTGGTCGGGCTCGACGTACTCCATGATCGAGCCGCCGTCGGTCTCGGACAGCTGGACGGCGTGCATCGCGATCGTGTCGAGGACGTCGTCGACGTCCAGGCTGGAGCTGACGGCCTCGCCGACCATCGCGCAGCGCCTCCAGCTCGTCGACCTTCTTCGCGAGCTCGGTCTCGCGGGCCTCGAGCTGCTGCACGAGCTGCACGCCCTTCACCGCCATCGCCGCCTGAACGGCGAACGCACTCACGATCGCCATCTCCCTGCTCGTCGAACGGGTTGACGGTCGTTCCGCCAGACGCCGAGCCCACCCACCACCTCGTCGTCCAGGATCATCGGGGCGCCCATCGTCGTGCGGAAGCCGCCGGACCCGCTGGATGTCGTGCCGGCCGTACTCCGGGTCCGCCAGCACGTCCGCGATCTGTTGCGCATGTCGGTCGAGCCCGACCCGGCCCGATCAGCGTGCCGCGATCCATGGGCATCGGGTGCTCGGCGATGGAGCTGGATCGTCTCCTCGGTCAGTCCGCACTGCCTTGATCAGTCCGTAGACGCCCTTCTCCACCATGTAAAGCTGTGCGGAGTCTCCGACGGCACAGCCGCCGTGCGCTCTCCACGATCGGTGGCGAGAACCGTGTCGGCGTCGGCGGCCGACCGGCCCATCGCCTCGAGGACCTCCGAAGCCGCCTCGAACTGGTCCGTCAGGGCGGCGAGGTCCCGGCGGAGCTGCTCGTGCTCCGCTGCACTGACGGTCTGACTCGCCGGGGTTGGCGGATGTTCGACCATCGCCGGTCCCTCCCCACGACCGGACGGCGCCCGGCCGTGACTCTTCGAGTGTCCCGAAGTTGATCGGATGCGGCAATCGCTCAACTGGACCAGCCGGGTGTCGACGCCTCGACCAAAACAAGAACGTGTTCTAGTATTGCTCTGTCCGTACGACGACAGGAGAGGCTCGATGGCGATGACCCAGTCCCAGGCTGTGCTCGACGGCGTCCGTGACCTGCTGCCCACGTTCCGGGAGCGGGCCGACGACGCCGAGCGGCTCAGGGTGGTGCCCGAGGCCTCGATCAAGGAGCTGGAGGAGGTCGGGTTCTTCCGGCTGCTCCAGCCGCACCGCTTCGACGGGCTCGAGGCGGACCCGATCGACTTCTACACCGCGGTCCGCGACATCGCCTCCGCCTGCGGCTCGACCGGCTGGGTCTCCAGCGTGGTCGGCGTCCACCCGTGGCAGGTCGCGCTGTTCGCCGACGAGGCACAGCAGGCCGTGTGGGGCGAGGACACCGCGACCCGGCTCAGCTCGTCGTACGCCCCGACCGGCAAGGCGGTCGTCGCCGACGGCGGCTACACGCTGTCGGGCAAGTGGAGCTTCTCCTCCGGCTGCGACCACTGCACCTGGGTGCTGCTCGGCGGGCTGGTCTTCAACGCGGAGGGCCAGGTCATCGACTTCAAGACGTTCATGGTCCCGCGCGAGAAGTACCAGATCGTCGACGTCTGGAACGTCGTCGGCCTGCGTGGCACCGGCTCCAACGACATCATCGTCGACGAGGTGTTCATCCCCGAGGCGTTCACGCTCTCCATGGGCGAGACCGGCCAGTGCCGCGGCCCCGGCCAGGAGCAGAACACCTCCGACCTCTACAAGCTGCCGTTCCACTCGATCTTCACCGGCACCATCACCACGCCGATCATCGGCATGGCCAAGGGCGCGTACGCCGAGCACGTCGACATGCAGCAGAAGCGGGTGCGGGCGGCGTACCTCGGCGAGAAGGCCAGCCTGGACCCGTTCGCCGCCGTCCGGATCGCCCGCGCGTCCTCCGAGATCGACGCGGCGTGGGCGCTGCTGGTGCAGAACATCCGTGAGGAGCAGGCGCACGTCGAGAAGGGCGAGAAGATCCCGCTCGAGCTTCGGCTGCGGGTCCGCCGCGACCAGGTGCTCGGCACCCAACGGGCGATCGACGCGATCGACGCGCTGTTCGAGGCGTCCGGCGGCCGGGCGCTCGCCGAGGGCACCTACCTCCAGCGCGCCTGGCGTGACGCCCACGCCGGCCGCGTGCACGCGGCGAACGACCCCGAGCGCGCCCTGCAGATGTACGGCGCCCAGCAGTTCGGGCACAAGGTCGACCCGGGGATGTACTGAGTGACCCCCCCTGATCAGACACCGAGCAAGGAGTCGGCCGCACGCTCCGCCCGGGTCAAGACGCCCGAGGCGGGGGAGATCGGCCTGTCCTACTACGAGGCCGGGGACGCCGGCGACGTGGGCGGCGGGCTGCCGCTGGTCATGCTGCACGGCGGCGGGCCGGGGGCGAGCTCCTGGTCGAACTTCGGGCCGGCGCTGCCGCGCTTCGCCGAGACCTTCCGCACGATCCTGGTCGACCAGCCGGGCTTCGGCGGCTCGGACAAGCCCGAGGTGGTCGGCAACTACTACCGGTTCGCGGCCGACCTCGTGGTTGCGCTGCTCGACGAGCTCGGCATCGACCGGGTGCACCTGCTCGGCAACAGCCTCGGTGGCGGCACGGCCATGCGGCTGGCGCTCAGCCATCCCGACCGGGTCGGCCGGCTGGTGCTGATGGGCCCCGGCGGGCTGTCGCTCAACCTGTTCCACGCCGACCCGACCGAGGGCGTCCAGCGGCTGATGGACTTCGCCGGCAACCCGAGCCGCGAGGCGCTGCGCGCGTTCATCTCCACCATGGTCGTCAACCAGGACCTCGTCACCGACGAGCTCGTCGAGGAGCGGTACGCCGATGCCACCGCGCCCGGCGCGCGTGAGGCGATGGCGTCGATGGGGATGTCGTTCTGGAACCCCGAGACCGCCGAGGACGGCCGGCTCTGGCGCGAGGCGCACCACCTGCGCAAGCACACCCTGCTGACCTGGGGCCGCGAGGACCGGGTCAACCCGATCGACGGCGCGTTCACCGCGCTCAAGCTGATCCCGAAGGCGCAGCTGCATGTGTTCCCGAACTGCGGGCACTGGGCGCAGATCGAGGCGGCCGACGAGTTCGCCGAGATCACCACCAGCTTCCTGGCCCGCCACGTCGAGAGGAACAAGCGATGACCATCGACATCCGCAGCATGGGCTACGTCCGCGTCTCCAGCACCGACCTCGACCAGTGGAAGCTCTTCGCCGGCAAGGTGCTCGGCCTCGCCGAGGGCCGCGGGCCCGACCCGGACAACCTCTACTACCGGATCGACCAGGTCTCCGCCCGGCTGGTCGTCTTCCCCGGTGACGTCGACCAGCTCTCGGCCACCGGCTGGGAGGTCGCCGACCACCAGGCCCTCCAGGACGCGCGCGAGCACCTCGCGAAGGCCGGCGTCGACTTCGAGGAGGGCACCAAGGAGGAGCTCGACGAGCGCCGGGTCCAGGAGCTGGTCCGCTTCTCCGACCCGTGGGACAACGTCTTCGAGCTGTTCCACGGCATCACCTACGAGTCGCGACCCGTCGTCACGCCGTACGCCGCCACCTTCGTCACCGGCGACCAGGGGATGGGCCACATCGTGGTGCCGGTCGCGGACGACGTGGAGGCGCTGGCGTTCTACACCGACGTGCTCGGCTTCCGGCTCCGCGACTCCATGAGCATGCCCGGTGAGTTCGTCGGGAAGGAGCCCGGCTCCAAGGTGTGGCTGCGCTTCCTCGGCGTGAACCCGCGGCACCACTCGCTGGCGTTCCTGCCGATGCCGAACCCCGCCAAGTGCGTGCACATCATGTTCGAGGTCGACGAGCTCGACCACGTCGGCCGGGCGCTGGAGCGGGTGCGCAAGCACCAGGCGCCGCTGTCGGCGACGCTGGGCCGGCACATGAACGACGAGATGATCTCGTTCTACGTGAAGTCGCCCGGCGGGTTCGACGTGGAGTTCGGCACCGACGGCCTCACGGTCGACGACGGGCGCTGGGTCGCCCGCGAGTCCACCGCCGTCTCGTACTGGGGTCACGACTTCAGCGCCGGAGCGCAATGACTAGCCTCGGGGCCATGCCGACGCAGGGTGCCAGCGACGAGATCCCGGAGGGGATGAGTCCCGACGCCCGCGAGACGTGGCCCAGCCCCGAGCTGATCAGTTCCTGGCTCGGGGACGCGGAGGTCGACTTCGAGTGGCGGCCCGGCGAGGCCAGCGTCGTCCATGCCGACGACCCGGAGGCCGTCGCACGAGCCCGACGGTTCCGCGACGTGCTCGGTCGCTTCGCCTCCGGCGTGACGGTGGTGACCTCCGTCAGCGGCGGCGAGCCGGTCGGCATGACCTGCCAGTCCTTCTCGAGCGTCTCGCTCGACCCGCCGCTCGTGCTGTTCGTGCCGGCGAAGACCTCGCGCGCCTGGCCGCTGATGCAGCGCTCCGGCAAGTTCGCCGTCAACTTCCTCTCCGCCGAGCAGGCCGAGCTGTCCAACACGATGGCCAGCCGCGGCACCGACAAGTTCAACGGCGTGCCGTGGCACCCCTCCGAGACGACCGGCTCACCGCTGCTCGAGGGCACCCTCGGCTACGTCGACTGCTCGATCCACGCCGTCCACGAGACGGGCGACCACTTCGTCGTGGTCGGGCGGGTGCTCGACCTGGCGACCGTCGACGACGAGGACCCGCTGCTGTTCTTCCAGGGGCAGTACCGCACCACCGACGAGGGGTAGCCGACGGCGCTAGCGTGGGCACATGCGACCCCCGATGCGCATCTCCGGCCCGGTGCTCGGCACCTCCGACCCGATCGGCCTCGCGGAGTTCTACGAGCGCTTCCTCGGCTGGCCGATCGTCGAGCGCGAGGGCGAAGGCCCCGGTGAGGAGCCGTGGGCCAAGGTCCGCTCGGAGGAGCTCGGCCTGAAGATCGAGTTCCAGTACGAGCCCCACTTCACCCCGCCCGTCTGGCCGCCCGTCCCCGGCGAGCAGCAGATGCTGATCCACCTGGACATCGGCGTGCCCGACCTCGCGGAAGGCGTGGCGTTCGCGGTCGGGGCCGGCGCCCGGGAGGCCGAGCACCAGCCCCAGGACGACGTGCGGGTCATGCTCGACCCGGCCGGGCACGTGTTCTGCCTGTTCGACGACCCGCTTCAGCGCTGAGCCGGATCGAGCACGTCGAGGTCGCGCACCGCGAACCGGTGGTGCGCCCACTCCTCGTTCAGGATCACGCCCAGGCAGTCGAGGGTGGAGCGCGGCTCCTCGGGAGGGAAGCCGCCGACCATCCCGTGCGTGGGGACCGGCGCTCGCAGCGTCTGGTCGTCCAGTGTGGCCAGGTGCTCCCGGACCTGGTCCTGCCGCGCTCGTCTGGCCGCCAGGACGTCGTCGAGGTCGGGCCGCTGGTCCGGCTCCAGGCCGAGCTCCGCGGGGTCCATGAACGACGCCGGCAGGCCGAGCGGGTGGTACGGCGCCGCCTCGCCGAGGACCGCCCGCCCGAACCACGCGTCGTACACCAGGAGCAGGTGGCGCAGCGTCTCCACGACCGACCACTCGCCGGCGACCCGCTCGTGCCGGACCGCGTCCGGCATGACGCGCACCCGGGCCAGCGTGGGCGCCCAGAAGGCGTCCACCACGTCGAGCGCCGCGACGGCGCCGGCCACGTCGGTCGGCCGCAGGGCGATCCGTTCCGGGTGCCGGCGGTCGAGCTCGGCCTCGACCAGCGGCACCACGTCGACGCCGTTCACGGTGACGTTCCTGACCAGGGCGTCGATCTCGACGTCGATCAGCACCGACCCGATGATGCGGGCACCGACCATCGTCACCTCGCGTAGCTCGGCGCCGTCGAGGTTGCAGTCGTTGAAGCGGGCGCCACTGAGGTCCTCGTCGTCGAAGGTGGTCACGCCCGCATTCTGGCAGCGGTCCGGCCGCCAGCGGCGGGTCTTCAGCATCGGGCGATGACCGAGGTCGTCACCGACACCGACTTCGCCGTCCGGCTGCTGCGCCGGTTCCTGCTGGTCTGCGAGAGCCCACGGACCCAGGCCACCGTCGTCCGCCTCGCCGGCCGGTCCAGCGGGAACGCGCGGGCAGGGCGGCTGCTCTACCGGATGATCAGCCGGCTCGTCGTGAACCCGATCGCGCGGGCCACCGGTGTCCAGGCCTCGCCCTGCGCACCGAGCTGATCGCTGCAGCTCTGGGATCGCCATGCTCGCTACGTCGTGAAGGCCGAGCCGATGGCGTCGGCAACATCGACGTGATGGTCGAGCTCACCGCGCCCGCGTCCGGGCAGCCCTCACCGGTGCGGCGGGGGCGCTTGGTCCACGTTGACGGTCGGGATGCCGCCGCCGACGCGGGCAATCACGGCGATCGAGGGGTCGTCGGTCGGGTTGCTCTCCCGGTGGACCAGGTAGGCCGGGACGTGCACGAAGTCGCCGGCATGTGCGTCGAGCGGCTCGGCCTCGCCCTCGAACTCGAGCCGCAGGATGCCGGAGACGACGTACAGGCTGGAGTCGTTGCGGTCGTGGTGGTGCCAGCCGGAGACGGCGCCCGGCGCGGTCGTCACCCGACCGGCCCAGAGCATCGGCAATTCGAAGGCCAGCTCGCGCAGCATGCCGGCGGTCGGGTCGGCCGCGACGAGCTCGCCGGCGCGGAAGACGCGAAGGGGAGTTGCGGGCACCGAGTCCACCTCGCCAGCATGTCACGGCGGCGCGGGTGATCCAGTCAGCCATTGACAGCGCGGGTAGCGCCTTGTCGGATGGCAAAGTCGCGTCCGGCAGGGCGCGGGGACTGGGAGGACCCGGAATGCGTCGTCGTTCGTCCGTCAGCATCCTCAGCGCTCTGGCCGTCGCGGCCGGACTGGCCGTGGCCGTGGTTCCGGCCGGATCGGCGGCGCCCCAGGCGGCGCCGGCCAGCCGGTCTGCCGGGCCGACCGTCTACGTCGGTGACCTGACCGCCAAGCAGTTCGGCGCCCTGCACCAGGCGGGCCTGGACCGCGAGGACATCAGCGCCGTGCCAGCAGCTGGCGACAAGGTCGCGGTCGAGGTCGTCGTCGACCGCGGGCTGGCGGGCAAGCTGATTGGCTCCGGCATCCCCCTGAAGGAGAAGCGGATCGACGGCCAGCCGGTGTCGCGGCTCCTCGCGGCGGCGGAGGACCCGGTCGTCTTCCGGTCCTACAGCGAGCCCGGTGGGATCCGCGACGAGCTGGTCCAGGTCACGCAGGACAACCCGGCGCTGACCAAGCTCGTGCGGATCGGCACCACCGTGCAGGGTCAGGCGATGTACGCCGTCAAGGTCACCAAGAACGCGCGCAGCGTCAAGGACGGCTCCCGCCCGGCGGTGCTCTACTCCTCGGCGCAGCACGCGCGGGAGTGGATCACGCCGGAGATGAACCGCCGCCTGATGCACTACGTCATCGACGGCTACGCCACCGACGCGAGGATCCGGCGCCTCCTGAACACCACCGAGCTGTGGTTCGTCCCGGTGGCCAACCCGGACGGCTACGACTACACCTTCACCGGGGAGAACCGGCTGTGGCGCAAGAACCTGCGCGACAACGACGGCGACGGCGTGATCACCGGCCAGGACGGCGTCGACCCCAACCGCAACTACCCCACCAAGTGGGGCTACGACAACGAGGGCTCCTCCCCGTCGTTCGGGAGCGACACCTACCGCGGCAGCGCGCCGGCGTCCGAGCCCGAGACGCGGGCGATGGTCGGCCTGATGAAGCGGATCGGCTTCGCGCTCCAGATCAACTACCACTCCGCCGCCGAGCTGCTGCTGTACGGCGTCGGCTGGCAGGTCTCCACCAGGTCCCCGGACGACCTGATCTTCGAGGCGCAGGCCGGCGACGACGCCAACCCGGCGGTGCCCGGCTACGACCCCGACCAGTCGGCCGAGCTCTACACCACCAACGGCGAGACCACCGAGCACGCCCACGACGCCTACGGCACGCTCGCCTACACCCCGGAGATGTCCACCTGCGCGACCGCGAGCGCCGTCGACCCGGACGACGAGTTCGACCCGGAGGACTGCGAGAGCGTCTTCAACTTCCCGGACTCCGAGACCCTGGTCCAGGCCGAGTTCGAGAAGAACATCCCGTTCGCGCTGGCCGTCGCCGAGTCGGCCAGGAACCCGGCCCACCCGGTCTCTCCGGTCGGCCGGACCGCACCGGACTTCGAGGTGGACTCCTTCGACGTCTCGTACGGCGACCCGCAGACGGTCGCGGTCACCGCGCGGCGCGAGCTGCGCGGCCTGGTGATGAAGTACTCGATCAACGGGCGCCACGCCAAGACCTCGGGCACGAAGCTCTGGAAGGGCGGCGAGCGCTACGGCGACGAGGGCACCACCTACTACGGCGAGTTCCGCGGCGTGGTGCGCGGGGCCAAGCCGGGTGACCGGGTGAAGGTCTGGTTCACGGCCGTCAAGCCCGGCAAGGGTCGGCGGACGAGCGCGTCGTTCACCTACCGGCTCGCGCAGGACACCGGCCGCAAGGTGATCGTGATCGCCGACGAGGACACCAACGGCGTCAACCCGACGTACCCGCCGGGCACCACGTCGAAGTACGTGCCCACCTACCTCCAGGCGCTCAACCGGGCCGGCCTCCGCGCCACCGTCTGGGACGTCTCCACGCAGGGCGTGCCGCACCACCTCGGCGTGCTGAGCCACTTCCGTGGCGCGGTCTGGTACCTCGGCGACAACCGGCTGACCCAGGACCCGGAGGACGAGGTCACCGAGACCTTCTTCGGTGACTTCGAGGACGTCGCGGTGGCCGAGCGGGAGCAGGAGCTGACCATCGCGGTCCGCGACTTCCTGAACGAGGGCGGCAAGCTCGTCCACACGGGTGAGACCGCGACGATGTACGCCGGTCCCGACTTCCCGGCGGGCATCAACGGGCTCTACTACGGCCTCAACGGCGACCCGAGCGCCGACTGTGTGGTCACCGAGGACCCGTTCAGCGACTGCCTGCTGCTGGCGGACGACTTCGCGCAGTACTACCTCGGTCGCTACTCGCGGCAGACGTCCGACACCGCCACCGCCTTCACCGGGGCCGGCGCACTTGCCGGAACCGGCGGTGACTTCGGCGGACCGGCCGTCGCGGACAACCCGATCGACGAGGCCGGGATCTTCCCCGCGACCAGCTCGGTGCTGACGCCGGACAAGTTCCCGCAGTTCACGGGTGCCACGGCCGGCACCTACGTCCCCAGCGATGGTGCGTTCGACCCGGTCGAGGGCAGCATGTACGTCGGTGGGCTGCACGTCGACGACTCCTACATGCGGCTGACACGCACGGTCGACCTGACCGGCGTGACCGCCGGGTCGGCCCCGACGTTGAGGTCCCAGCTGTCCTTCGACGTCGAGCCGGACTTCGACCACGTCATCGTCGAGGCGCACACGGTCGGCCAGGAGGACTGGACGACCCTGCCCGAGGCGGGCGGACTGACCACGACGACGGTGCCCGCCGAGTGCGAGGTCGGTTACCTGCTCGAGTCGCACCCGTTCCTGCTCCACTACCTGACGGCCGGAGACCCGTGCGGCAACACCGGCACGAGCGGGGCGTGGAACGCGATGACCGGGAGCTCGGGAGGCTGGCAGGACGTCGCGTTCGACCTGTCCGCGTACGCCGGCCAGCAGGTGGAGGTCTCGATCTCCTTCGTGACCGACCCGGCCTTCGCCGGCACCGGCGTGTTCATCGACGACACCCGACTCGTCGTCGACGGCTCGGTCGTCGAGAGCGAGGGGTTCGAGACCGGACTCGGGCCGTGGACGATCGCGCCGCCCCCGCCGGGCAGCTCGCCCGGCACCGGCACGCTACGTCCGCTCGGCCAACCTGTTCTCCCCGGCCATCCGGACCCCGGACACGGTGCTGCTCGGCTTCGGGGCCGAGCAGGTCGAGTCGCCGGCCGACCAGGCCGCGATCCTCGGACGCGCGCTGCGATCGGTGGGGGTGAACTGAGGAGGGTCAGAGCGGTAGCGAGGCCCGGTGCGCGCGCGCCGGGCCGAGCAGCTGGCCCAGCGCGTGCGCGCGCTTGAGGACCAGGTGCGCGTCGTGCTCCCAGGTGATGGCGATGCCGCCGTGCAGCTGGACGGTCTCGCCGGCGACCTGCTCGAGGGCGTCGGAGCAGTAGGCCTGCGCGACAGCGGCCCGTAGCCGCAGGGTCTCGGCGCGCTCGTCGGTCGGGTCGGCGACGTACGCCGAGGCGGTGCCGCAGGCAGCCCACGAGGCGGAGCGGGCCATCTCGACCAGCACGAGCATGTCGGCCATCCGGTGCTTCAGCGCCTGGAACGACCCGATCGGCCGCCCGAACTGCACGCGCTCCTTCGCGTAGGCGACCGACATGTCCAGCCCGCGCTGCGCGGCGCCGACCTGCATCGCGGTCGCCAGTGCTGCGGCGACGTCGAGCAGCGGCTGCGAGGGCTGCGCGTCGACCTCGAGGTGGCCGAGCCGCAGGGTCGGGTCGAGCGCCGGTCGAGGTTCGGGGCGGGCGTCCGACAGCTCCAGGGCGTCGCCGCGAGGGATCGAGCACGATCGCTGCCGCGGGCTCGAGCACCATCGGCGGCTCGAGGACGACCGTGGCGGTCTCGCCGGCGGCGATCCGGGGAAGCAGCTCGGCGCGCTGCTCGTCGGTGCCGTGCAGCAGCAGGGCGGCGGCGGCGATCGCGCTCGCGAGCAGCGGGCTGGGGGCGAGGCTGCGGCCGACCTCCTCGAGGGCGACCGCGGTCTCCATCAGCGAGGCTCCGACGCCGTCGTGCTCCTCGGGCACCGGCAGCGCGGCAACGCCGACCTGCTCGACCAGGGTCGTCCAGAGCGCCTCGTCGTACCCGCTCGTCGCTCTCCATCGCCGTCCGCACCGCGGCGCTGTCGGCCTGCTTCGCGAGCAGGCTGCGCAGCATCGACGCCAGCTCCTGCTGCTCCTCGGTGAGTGCGAGCTCCATCAGAGGATCCCCTCCAGGATGCGGGCCCGGTGGTACGCCGGGGTCCCCCAGGCGCTGACCAGGGCGCGGACCTTGAGGATCCAGAGGCTCAGGTCGAGCTCGCGGGTGTAGCCGACCGCGCCGTGCACCTGGAGCGCGGCCCGGGCGGCGAGGTACGCCGCGTCGGCGGTGGCGACCTTGGCCGCGGAAGCCGGCACCTCGTCGAGCGCCGCGCCGAACACCAGCGGCCGGGCGAAGTCGAGGGCGATCCGGACGTCGGCCAGTCGGTGCTTGATCGCCTGGTAGGAGCCGATCTCGCGGCCGAACTGCTTGCGCTGCTTGACGTACGCGACGGATGCGTCGAGCAGGTGCTCGCCGAGACCCAGCAGCTGGGCCGACGTCGCCAGGACCGCCAGGTCGAACGCCTTCGCGAGCGAATCGGTGGTTGAGGAGGGCGCGCTAGCGCCCGTCTCGAAACCACTCGTCCCAGTCACCTCGAACAGCCTGCGCGTCGGATCCACGGACCGCCGGGCCTCGCCGACGGTCGCGTCCGAGACGGCATCGCCGTCGACCACGAGCACCGTGCTGGCCACGTCGGCATCGAGCGCGTACGGCACGTGCGGAGGCACCGCCACCGTGGCGACCTCGTCGAGCTCGCGCCCGAGCAGCACCGGCAGGTAGGCAGCGGACTCGACCCAGGGTCCCGGGACGGCGTGCCGGCCGAGCGCCTCGAACGCCACGCAGACCTCGACCGGGGAGGCGTCGGTGGCCAGCGCGGTCAGGCCCTGCTCGGCCAGCCGCGACCACAGCTTGAGCCCGGGTTCGGTGTCGCCGTCGGCCCAGGCGCGGGCCACGGCCACGGGATCCGAGGCGGAGAGCAGCTGGTCGAGCGCGGACGCGAAGTCCCGCTGCTCGTCGGTCAGGACGAACCTCATCGCTCTGCCACCTTCTGGGCACCCTTCGGCTCGCGGGGCAGCCCGAGGATCCGCTCGGCCACGATGTTGCGCTGGATCTCGTTGGTGCCGGCGTAGATCGGGCCGGACAGCGAGAAGACGTAGCCGTCCAGCCACGGCGACTCGACCTCGGCCTCGGGCCCCAGCAGGTCGAGCGCCGTCTCGTGCAGCGCGATGTCGAGCTCGGACCAGAAGACCTTGTTCACCGACCCCGCGGCGCCCATGTCGCCCCCGGCCGCCAGCCGGGTGACGGTGCCCCAGGTGTAGAGCCGGTAGGCCTGCGCCCGGATCCACGCGTCGACGACGCGATCTCCTTCGGTGGTCGAATAGCGAGCTCCAGCGAGCGTGTCGAGACCGATGCTCTCGCCGTACAGCTCCACCAGCCGGTCGGCGGCGGCGCAGAACCGGCCGGGGGAGCGCAGCGAGAGGCCGCGCTCGTTGCCGGCGGTGCTCATCGCCACCCGCCAGCCGTCGCCGGGGGCGCCGAGCACGTCGGAGTCGGGCACGAAGACGTCCTCGAAGAAGATCTCCGCGAAGCCGGCCTCGCCGTCGAGCTGCGCGATCGGCCGGACGGTCACCCCGTCGGCGTCGAGCGGGAAGAGGAAGTAGGTGAGTCCCGAGTGCCGCTGCGCCTCGGGGTCGGAGCGGAAGAGGCCGAAGCCCCAGTGGGCGTACGTCGCCCGCGACGACCAGGTCTTCTGGCCGTTGAGCACCCAGCCGCCGCGGTCGTCGTCGCGGCGCGCGGTGGACTTCAGCGAGGCCAGGTCGGACCCCGCCTCCGGCTCGGACCAGGCCTGCGCCCAGACCTGCTCGCCGGAGCCCATCGACGGGAGGAAGCGGTCCTGCTGCTCCTTCGAGCCGTGGTCGAACACGATCGGCGCCAGCAGGAAGATGCCGTTCTGGGAGACCCGCCCCGGCGCGCCGGCGCGGTAGTACTCCTCCTCGAAGATCACCCACTCGACCAGCGACGCCCCGCGACCGCCGTACTCCTCCGGCCAGGAGACGACCGACCAGCGGGCGTCGGCGAGCCTCGCCTCCCACGCGCGGTGCGCCGCGAAGCCGTCCTCGGTGTCCATCGAGGGCAGCGGCTCGGCCGGCACGTTGGCCTCGAGCCAGGCGCGCGCCTCGTCGCGGAACGCCAGCTCCGACTCGGACAGGGTCAGGTCCATCAGTCGTCCCTCAGCTCCGTCTTCAAGACCTTGCCGGACAGGTTGCGGGGGAGTGCGTCGACGAACGCCACGTGCCGCGGCACCTTGAAGTTCGCCAGCCGTTCCTTCGCGAAGGCGATCACGTCGTCCGCAGTGGGAGAGGCGCCGGCCGACGCCACGACGTACGCCTTGCCGACCTCGCCCATCCGCTCGTCCGGTACGCCGACCACGGCGACGTCGGCGACCCCGTCGAGGCGGGCGAGCGCCTGCTCGACCTCGGCGGGATAGACGTTGAAGCCGCCGGAGATGTACATGTCCTTGAGCCGGTCGGTGATGGTCAGGTTGCCGTCGGCGTCGAGGGTCCCGATGTCGCCGGTGTGCAGCCAGCCGTCGGCGTCGATCGCCTCGGCGGTGGCCTGCTCGTCGTCGAGGTAGCCGAGCATCACGTGCTCGCCGCGGACCAGCAGCTCGCCGGCTCCGTCGTCGTTGGGGGAGGCGATCCGGGTCTCCATGCCGGGGATCGCGCGGCCGCAGGTGGTCGCCACGGTCTCGGCGGAGTCGTCCTCGCGGCACATCGTGACCACGACCGCCTCGGTCATGCCGAAGGCCGTCACCACGTGGTCGATGCCGAGGTCCGCGCGCATCCGCTCGATCAGCACGACCGGGACGACCGCGGCGCCGGTGACCGCGAGCCGCAGCGACGACAGGTCGCGCTCGGCGCGGCCGGGAGCGTTGAGCAGCGACTGGTAGATGGTCGGGGCGCCGGGCAGCAGCGTGATCCGCTCGGACTCGATCAGGCGCATCGTCGCGTCGAGGTCGAACGTCGCCACGGGGTAGAGGGTCGCGCCGGTGAGCAGCCCGACCACGATGCCGATCTTGTAGCCGAAGGAGTGGAAGAACGGGTTGACCACGAGGTAGCGGTCGTCGGCCGTCACGCCGCCCAGCTCGGCCCAGGCCCGGGAGACGCCGATGGTCTGGCGGTGCGCGCTCATCGCGCCCTTGGGGACGCCGGTGGTGCCGGACGTGAAGAGGATGTCGGCCACGTCGTCGGGGGAGACGGCGGCCGCGATCTCGTCCATCTCCTCGAGCGTGACCTCGCCAGGTTCGAGCTTGTCGAGATCTCGGATGTCGACGACCTCGCGCACGCTCGGCAGCTCACTCGCCGCGCGCAGGTCGGCGATCTGGGTGCGGTCGAGGAACCCGTCGGCCACGACGACGATCACGGCGCCGGTGCGGTCGACGAGCGCGGCCACCTCGTGGCCGGTGTAGCGCGAGTTCGCCGGCACCAGCGTCCCGCCGGCGTACGACACGGCCAGGGCCGCGACCACCCACTCGATGCTGTTGGGAGCCCAGACGACGACCCGGCCGCCCGGCTCCAGCCCGTGGGCGCGGTAGCCCGCCGCCGTGGCCCGGACCCGGTCGAGCAGGCCGGCGTACGAGAGCGTCGTGTCGCCCTCGACGTACGCCGGGCGATCGCCGAAGCGCTCCGCGGCGTCGCGGAGCAGCGCGGGGAGGGAATCCAAACCAAGCATTTGCTTGGTATAGTAGCACCCGTGGACCTCACCTACTCGCCCGAGGACCAGGCCTTCCGCGCCGAGGTGCGGGCCTGGCTCGAGGAGCACCTCACCGGAGACTTCGCCGGCCTGCGCGGCCTCGGCGGCTCCGGCCGCGAGGACGAGGCGTACGCCGAGCGGCTGGCCTGGAACCGGCATCTCGCCGAGCACGGCTGGTCCTGCGTGGGCTGGCCGACCGAGCACGGCGGCCGCGGGCTGAGCCTCTGGCAGCAGGTGATCTTCCACGAGGAGTACGCCCGCTCCGGGGCACCGACGAGGGTCAACCACCTCGGCGAGGAGCTGCTCGGCCCGACCCTGATCGCCTTCGGCACGCCCGAGCAGCAGCAGCGGTTCCTGCCGAAGATCGTCGCGGTCGAGGAGCTGTGGTGCCAGGGCTACTCCGAGCCCGGCGCCGGCTCCGACCTCGCCAACGTGCAGACCAAGGGCCGCCTCGACGGCGAGGAGTGGGTGGTCGACGGGCAGAAGGTGTGGACCTCCAACGCCCACGAGGCGGACTGGTGCTTCGTGGTCGCCCGCACCGAGCCCGGCTCGGAGCGGCACCACGGCCTGTCCTTCCTGCTCGTCCCGATCGACCAGGACGGCGTCGAGGTCCGGCCGATCGAGCAGCTGACCGGCGGCTCGGAGTTCAACGAGGTCTTCTTCACCGGCGCGCGGACGGCCGCCGATCTCGTCGTCGGCGAGCCCGGTGACGGCTGGAAGGTCGCGATGGGCCTGCTCGGCTTCGAGCGCGGCGTGTCCACGCTCGGCCAGCAGGTCGGCTTCGCACGCGAGCTCGAGGGCGTCATCGACCTCGCCAAGGAGAACGGCGCATTCGACGACCCGGTCATCCGCGACCGGATGGCCCAGGCGAAGGTCGAGCTCGAGGTGATGCGGCTGAACGCGCTGCGCGGGCTGTCCGCCGCCGTGGCCGGCGAGGGCTCGTCCTCGGGAGGCGGTGCGGCCTCGATCGGCAAGCTGGTCTGGGCGAACTGGCACCGTCGGCTCGGCGAGCTGGCGATGGCCGTGGCCGGGCCGGCCGGCCTGACCGTGCGAGCCGCGCCGTACGACCTCGACCCGTGGCAGCGGCTCTTCCTCTTCTCCCGCGCCGACACGATCTACGGCGGCAGCGACGAGATCCAGCGCAACATCCTCGCCGAGCGCGTGCTCGGCCTGCCCCGCGAACCGAAGGGAGCCGCGCAGATGACAGCCGATCCGAGCCGAGCAACCCACTCCGGACTACGTCCCCGGCCACGACCTGCTGCGCGACAAGGTGGTCGTCGTGACCGCCGCCGCCGGCGCCGGCATCGGCGCCGCGGTCGTACGCCGCGCGCTCGAGGAGGGCGCGAAGGCGGTCGTCTTCAGCGACACCCACGAGCGCCGGCTGGCCGAGGCCGAGCAGTCCCTCGGCGAAGAGTTCGGCGCGGATCGCGTGCGCAGCCTGGTCTGCGACGTCACCGACGAGGCCCAGGTGACCGACCCTGCTCGACGCGGCCGACGAGCTCGGCGGGGTCGACATCATGGTCAACAACGCCGGCCTCGGCGGCACGGCGTCGATCACCGACATGACCGACGAGGAGTGGTCGCGGGTCCTCGACATCACGCTCACCGGCACCTTCCGCTGCGTCCGGGCCGCGGGCAACCGGATGATCGCCGCCGGCAAGAAGGGCGTCATCGTCAACAACGCGTCCGTCATCGGCTGGCGGGCGCAGGAGGGCCAGGCGCACTACGCCGCTGCCAAGGCGGGGGTGATGGCGCTGACCCGGTGCGCCGCGATCGACCTCGCCGCCCACGGCATCCGCGTCAACGCGGTGTCCCCGAGCCTGGCCATGCACCCGTTCCTGGCGAAGGTCACCTCCGACGAGCTGCTGGCCGAGCTCAAGCAGCGCGAGGCGTTCGGCCGCGCGGCCGAGCCGTGGGAGGTCGCCAACGTGATGGTGTTCCTGGCCAGCGACTACGCGTCGTACATGACCGGCGAGGTCGTCGCCGTCAGCAGCCAGCAGGCGTGAGGGCGAGGATGAGGACATGAGCGCCGAACCGGTCAGCACCAACAACCGCCGCACCGAGCTGCTGCAGATCGCGGCCGGGCTGTTCGCCGACAAGGGCTTCAAGAACACCACCGTCCGCGACATCGCCGACGCCAGCGGCATCCTCTCCGGGAGCCTCTACCACCACTTCGACTCCAAGGAGTCGATGGTCGACGAGATCCTGTCGACCTTCCAGGCCGAGCTGTTCGGGCGGTACGACGAGATCCTGGCCGGCGACGACGACGCGCGGACCAAGCTGGAGCAGGCGGTCCGGGTCTCGTTCGAGGCGATCGACCGGCACCGGCACGAGGTCGCGATCTTCCAGAACGAGGCCGACTACCTCGGCACCTTCGAGCGGTTCGGCTACCTCGCCGAGCGCAACGCGCAGTCCCGCGACGTGTGGATGCGGCTGCTCACCGAGGGCGTCGAGTCCGGCGCGCTGCGCAGCGACCTCGACGTCGAGCTCGTCTACCGCTTCATCCGCGACACCGTGTGGGTGGCCGTCCGGTGGTACCGCCCCGGCGGCGCGCTGACCCACGACGTGATCGCCGACCAGTACCTCACCATCCTCCTGGACGGGATCGCTTCCGGTGGTTGAGGTGCGAGGGCGTGCAACGCCCGAGCCTCGAAACCCGGTGCGACGAAAGGAAGCCTGATGCCTGACGCCTACATCGTCGACGCCGTCCGCACCCCGGTCGGCAAGCGGGGAGGAGCGCTCGCCGGGGTCCACTCGGCCGACCTGGCCGCGCACACCCTGTCCGGCGCTCATGCGGCCGTACCGGCGTCGACCCGGCCGCCGTCGACGACGTCATCCTCGGCTGCTGCGACACCATCGGCTCGCAGGCCGGCGACGTCGCGCGGACGGCATGGCTGGTGGCCGGGCTGCCCGACCACGTGCCGGGCGTGACCATCGACCGGCAGTGCGGCTCGTCCCAGCAGGCGGTGCACTTCGCGGCCCAGGGCGTGATGTCGGGGACCCAGGACCTCGTCGTCGCCGGCGGCGTGCAGAACATGAGCGCCATCCCGATCTCCGCGGCGATGCTGGTCGGCCAGCAGTACGGCTTCTCCACGCCGTTCGCCGAGTCGCCCGGCTGGCAGCGGCGGTACGGCGACCAGGAGGTCAGCCAGTTCCGCTCGGCCGAGATGATCGCCGAGAAGTGGGACATCAGCCGCGAGGAGATGGAGGAGTTCGCGCTCGCCTCGCACGAACGGGCGCGGACCGCGATCGCCGAGGGGCGGTTCGCCAACGAGATCGAGGCGGTCGCCCTCCCGATGGGCAGGTCTTCGACACCGACCAGTGCCCGCGCGAGACGTCGCTGGAGAAGATGGCCGGCCTGGAGCCGCTGGCGCCCGGCGGCCGGATCACGGCCGCGGTCGCGTCCCAGATCTGCGACGCGTCGTCCGCGCTGCTGATCGCGTCCGAGCGCGCCGTGGCCGAGCACGGGCTCACCGCGCGGGCCCGGATCCACCACCTCAGCGTGCGCGGCGACGACCCGGTCTGGATGCTGACCGGCCCGATCCGGGCCACCCAGCACGCGCTGGAGCGGACCGGCCTGGGCGTCGACGACATCGACCTGTTCGAGTGCAACGAGGCGTTCGCCCCGGTCGTGCTCGCGTGGATGAAGGAGACGGGCGTCCCGCACGAGAAGGTCAACGTCAACGGCGGCGGGATCGCGCTCGGGCACCCGATCGGCGCGACCGGCACCCGGATCATGGCGACCCTGCTCAACGAGCTCGAGCGCACCGGCGGCCGCTACGGCCTCCAGACGATGTGCGAGGGCGGCGGTCAGGCGAACGTGACGGTCATCGAGCGGCTGTGACCGCGTCCGGGGCGTCGCTCGCGACGCCGCCCGGCGACCAGGGTGACGAGCAGCGCGATCCAGGCCGCGACGGTCACCGCTGCGAAGGCCCACATGAGTGCCCAGCTCACCTCGAGCGCAGCCTCGTTGTCATCGAGGACCCGGGTCAGCAGCGAGACCTCGCCGTCCTCCTCGCCGGCGTAGTCGACCGAGAACGTCCCGAACGCGAGCATCCCTGCCCAGACCGACAGCTGCGCCCACGCCTGCTGCCGGGTCAGCGACCGCGGCCGGCCCGGCTGCGTGAACGCCAGGATCGTGGTGATCAGCAGGCCGACGAGCAGCACCGGGACGATCGAGACCAGGTAGATCAGGACCAGCCAGCCGCCGACCCCGAACACGGTCCGGCCGATCCACACCCAGACGACGAGCAGCAGGTTCAGCGGGATCATCCAGAGCAGGACCCGGCGTCCGAGAGCGGTCACGCCCCGACGATAAACCAGTGGCGGTTCGCACCCGCCGAGGATCATCCTCGAACCATGGAGCTCCACCGGTTCGGCCCCGACGACCTCGACGACGTACGTGCGTACGTCGAGGTCGACAACGCCGTGCGCGCCGCGGACTCCCCGTGGGAGCGCCCGCAGACCGAGCACAACGCCGAGGGGTCGCTGCGACACGGCTGGGACGGCCAGCCGGACGACTACTTCCTGGCCACGGTGGACGGCAAGGCCGTCGGCTTCGCGTCCTACTACACCTCCAAGTGGGACAACTTCCACCTCGCCTGGACCGGCGTCGCGGTGCACCCGGCGCACCGGCGGCAGGGCCACGGCAGCGCGATGCTCGACGCGATGGTCGAGCGAGCGCGGTCCGAGGGTCGGACCACGATCGGCATCGACGCGTGGGACGCTCCCGGCCCGCTCGCGTTCGCGGCCCGGCACGGGCTGGAGCAGAAGTCGGTGGGCCTCCTGCGCCGCCAGTTCCTCGCCGAGCTCGACCGCGACCTGCTCGCCCGGCTGTTCGACGAGGCGCTGCCGTACGCCGCGGCGTACGAGCTGGTGCGTCTGGCCGGCGCGAGCCCGGAGCAGGAGATCGAGAGCCTGGCGGAGATGGCGGCGTCGATCAACGACGCTCCCACCGACGACCTCGACGTCGAGGACGAGGTGTTCAACGGCCAGCGGATCCGGGAGTACGAGCAGGCCCAGCTCGCACGCGGGCACCGGCTCTACCGCGTCGCCGCCCGGCACCGGGAGACCGGCGCCTGGGCCGGCCAGACCGTCGTGGCCGTCGACGGCGCCGAGCCGCACCTCGGCGACCAGCACGACACGTCGGTCGTGCGGGCACACCGCGGCCACCGGCTCGGACTGCTGCTGAAGCTCGACATGCTCCGCTGGCTGGCCGAGGCCGAGCCGCAGGTGCGCGAGATCGACACCTGGAACGCCGAGTCGAACGACCACATGATCGACGTGAACGAGGCGCTGGGCTACCGGGTCATGGGCCGCGGCCTCGACTTCCAGAAGCGGATCTGACCGGAACGACGAAACGCCCCGCCCACCGAGCAGGTGGACGGGGCGTTGCCGTGTGCGTCGATCAGTAGGCGGCGGTGAGGTCCCAGGACACGTTGCGTCCGTTGAGCTCGCCGCGCAGGCGGGTCTGCGGCCGGGTCGTCGTGTTCTTCACCGTGGTCCAGGTGGCGGTGTCCGCGACCGGGTCGATGCCGAAGAGCAGCGTGTGGGTCCACGTCGCTGTTGCACATCGACCAGACCAGCTCGGTCACGCCGTCGTACCCGTTGGCCTTCAGGGTCCGCACCTTCTCGCGGGTCGGCCGCTTCGTCGGGACCACGATCTGCTTGAGGGCGCCGCGAGGACGTGGTGGCGTAGAGGTATTCCTTCTCCTTGCGGCCCTTCCCGAAGAGGCTTCCGGCCTGGAGCGAGGTGAGCGACCCGTAGCCGTTGCCGATCGTGACCCGGTGGGCGAAACGGATGACGCCCCGGTTGTTCTTGGTCAGGGTGTAGCGCTGGAGGGCGCCGCTGTTGTTGACCGTGTAGGCGTAGAAGGAGTACCCGTCCGCGTAGAGCCGCGGCGAGAACCCGGAGTTGTCGTACGCCTTGGTCCCGAGGTTGATCTCGTCGCTGTTGGTCGGGTACGTGACGGACAGCTGGCGCGGCACCCCGTCGCCGGCCACGGCGTTCAGCCGCAGCGTGCTCTTCCGGCGGGTGTTCTTGGTGTCGAAGTAGCCGACCGCCGCGACGTCGTAGCCGAGCGTGCGGTCGCTGGTCTGGGAACTGGTTCACCCGGCCGTTCTTGATGCCGTACGACACGACGTGCCGGTCGGACGTCACGCCGACGACGCCGCCGGGGCAGGACAGGCGGGCCTGGGCTGCGAGCGGACGACGAGCTCGTTCGTGTCGACCGTCCGGGCCTGGGCGGCCGGGCCGGTCAGGCCGACGACGAGTGCGGCGACGGCACCGCAGGCAGCGGTGACGAGGGTCTTGCGGTGCATTGGTTGTCTCCCCTGAGATCACGCCCCCAGATGGGGCGGGCGCGAGCAGGTTAGACGAGATGTGCCGCTGTCCGACGAATTTCGGCAACGGCGGAGGTAACGATTCCGTCAACGAGCTCCTGACAGCTCGGCAGGTCGTCGATCACGCCCACCACCTGGCCCGAGGCGAGCACGCCGGCGTCGGTGTCGCCGTCGACCAGGCCGGCCTTGAGCATCATCGGGGTGTTGGCTGCCAGCGTCATCTGGGCCAGGGAGCGGCCCTGGGTCTTCCGCATGGCCCGGCCGTCGCGGGCGAGCCCGACCCAGGACATGCCGCTCTCGCGCTTGAACGCGAGCGTGCGCCGGGCGGTGGGGCCGAGCCGCTTGATCGCCGAGCTCTCCTGGAGCTCCTCGACCAGGGCGGTGCGCAGCATCCGGTGCGGCATCCCGTCGACCTTGTCGGTGACGACCGTGCCGTTGAGGTCGTGGGAGAGGTAGAGCTGCTTGACCGCGTCCGGGACGGCGCTGTCGCTGGTGAGCAGGAAGCGGGTGCCCATGCCGATGCCGGCGGCGCCGTACGACAGTGCGGCGGCGAGCCCGCGGCCGTCGAAGAACCCGCCGGCCGCGATCACCGGGATGTCGACGGCGTCGAGCACGGTGGGCAGGAGGAGAGTCGTCGGCACGTTGCCGGTGTGGCCGCCGCCCTCGCCGCCCTGGATCATCACCGCGTCGGCACCCCACGACGCGACCTTCTCGGCGTGCCGGGCCGCGCCGACCGACGGGATCACGACGATGCCGTGGTCCTTGAGCTTCGCGATCAGCTCCTGCTTCGGCGCGAGCGCGAAGGAGGCGACCTTGACGCCGTGCCGGATCAGCAGGTCGCACCGGTCGTTGGCGTCGCCGGCGTCGGCGCGCAGGTTGACCCCGAACGGCTGGTCGGTGCGCTCCTTGACCTCGAGGATGGCGCGCTCGAGCTCGTCGTACGACATGGTGGCGCTGGCCAGGATGCCGAGCGCGCCCGCGTTGGCGGTGCCGGTGACCAGGCGCGGGCCGGACACCCAGCCCATGCCGGTCTGCACGATCGGGTGCCGGACCCCGGTGAGCTCGGTGAGCGCCGTCCGCAGCACCTGCTCGGTCACGACGCCTGCTCCTGCGGGACTTCCTTGAACCGCAGGCCCTTCGGGTCGAGCACCTCGCGGATCAGGATCTGCTCCTCCATCGTCGGCTCGCGGCGATCGTGGGTACGTCGCCGTCGACGTGGAGCTCGCAACCCGTGGCCTCGCGGACCTCGTCGACGGTGACGCCGGGGTGCACGGAGACCAGGCGCAGCGTGTCGTCGGGGCCGCCGACGTCGAGGACGGCCAGGTTGCTGACGATCCGGTGGATGTCGTTGAACCGCGCCGCCGCCGGGCCGGCCTCGCGGGCGCGCTTGGGGCCGACGCCGGAGACGATGTCGACCCGCTCGACGAAGACGCGGGGGGAGTGGCGGGGCACCCAGTACGACGTGCGGTTGTTGACCGTGTTGCCCGGGGCGCCGCGCGAGCCGAGCAGCTGCCGCTTGGGCTGCGCGAAGTCGCCGATCGCCGAGATGTTCTGGTTGCCGTGCCGGTCCACCTGGGTCGCGCCCATCATCACGTGCCGCTTGCCGTAGGCCACCACGTCGAAGACGCGTCGGAACGGGATCCAGCCCTCGACGACGTCCGCCTTCGCGAACAGCGGCGGCACCCCGTGCAGGAACACCGACTCGCCGTCGGAGATGACCAGGTCCGGGTTGCTGGTGAGCCGGGCCAGCCGGACGCCGAGCATCGGCAGCAGGCCCATCGGGCTGGCGAAGATCTCGCCGTCGTCCTTGAACGCGTCCGCGATCGCGGCGGCGCAGACATCGGCGCGGGTCGACGTCGCTCACCTCGCTCCTCCTCGCCGAACGCCCGGACGGCGGCCTGGTACGCCGCCTCGTCGCCCGAGAGGAAGCGCTCCTCGAAGGCGGCCCAGGCCTCGTCGTCGGCGGCAGCGGCGGCGTACGCCTTCTGGAACTTCTCGTCCCGCTCGTAGTCCGGGGTGCAGGTGGTGAAGTGGGCGCCGTTCGGGGTCTCGACCACGCCGCTCACCATCATCCGGCTGAGCAGCAGCCGCTGGACCGGGGTGTCGACGGTCAGCCCGGCCGTGTCGACGATCTCCTCGCAGGACACGAACGCGCGCTCGGCGGCCATGCAGAACAGGTCGTCGAAGTACGGGTCCGGCCCGAGGTACGTCGCGTTGCCGTGCTGGTCGGCCCGGTTCAGGTGGACCAGGGCGACGTCGAGGTTCAACGCCGGGACGGCGACGAGCTCCTCGTGCTCATCGTCGGGGCCGGCGTACGGGCTGGTGACGGTCTTGAGCTGGGGGTTGTTCACCATCACGTCGGAGCCGAGCCCGGCCCGCATCGGCAGGAACGGCAGCCGCTGGGCGGCGGCCCGCAGGCCGGTCTGGAACATGCCCTCGTCGAGCTCGACGACCTCCGGGATGCTGCCGGCCTGGCGGGCGCGCTGGAAGTTGGGCTCGAGCGGGATGGTGTCGAGCGAGACGAACGCGTAGACCAGCTTGCGCACCTTGCCGGCGCGGACCAGCAGGCCGACGTCGGCGCCGCCCCAGCTGACCAGGGTGAGGTCCGTCAGGTCCGAGCGCAGGATCGCGCGCACCAGCGCCATCGGCTTGCGCCGCGGCCCCCAGCCGCCGATGCCGACGGTCATGCCGTCGCGCAGCTCGGCGACCACCTCGTCGATGGTCATCCGCTTGTCGCGTGGTCCCTTGCTCACTGCCCCGCCCTCTTCGACGCAGCCTTCTCCGTCCCCGCGCTCTGCTCATTCACGAAGGCGTCGCGCAGCTCGTCGCTCACTCCCGACAGGTTGAGCTCGAACGTGAAGCCCTGCTCGAACCGGTAGCTCTTGTTGACGTCCACCGGGTCGATGCCGTTGAGCGCCTCCTTGGCGGCCCGGATCACCCGGGTGTCCTTGGCCGCGATCTCGCCGGCGACCGCGAGCGCGGCCTCGTCGAGCCGGTCGCGCGGGACCACCTCGAGCACGGAGCCGTGCGGGACCAGGTCGGCCGCGGTGATGGTGCGGCCGGTGAAGTAGAGGGTGCGCATCAGGTGCGGCGGCACGAGCCGGGCGAGGTGGGTGGCGGCGCCGAGCGCGCCGCGGTCGACCTCCGGGACGCCGAAGTAGGCGTCGTCGCTGGCGACGACGCAGTCCGCGTTGCCGACCAGCCCGACGCCGCCGCCGAGGCAGTGCCCGTTGACCGCGGCGACCACCGGGACCGCGCACTCGTAGACCGCGCGGAACGCGGCGTAGCAGCCCTTGTTGGCGCCGATCAGGGCGTCGAAGCCGCTGGTGTGCTGCATCTCCTTGATGTCCACGCCGGCGTTGAAGCCGCGGCCCTCCGCACGGAGCACGACCACGTGCGTGGCCTGGTCGCGGCTCGCCTCGTCGAGGGCGGCCGCGACGTCGAACCAGCCCTGCACGGTCAGCGCGTTCACCGGCGGGTGGTCCATGGTGATCACGCGGATGCCGTCGTCGCGGAGCTCGGACGAGAGGGGCATGGATTCACCTACCTAACGTTTGCTTGGTAGCCTATCAGCATGCCGCTCTCCCTGGACCTCAGCGATCGCGTCGTCCTCGTCACGGGCGGCACCAAGGGCGTGGGCCTCGGCATCACCCAGGCCTTCCTCGCCGCCGGCGCGGATGTGGTGACCTGCTCGCGCACCGAGGGCGAGGAGGTCGACGGCGCGACCCACCGGGTCTGCGACGTGCGCGACCCCGAGGCCGTCGAGGCGCTGGTCCGCGGGATCGTGGCCGGCCACGGCCGCCTCGACGTCCTGGTGAACAACGCCGGGGGAGCGCCGTACGCCGCGGCGGCGGACGCCTCCCCGCGCTTCCACGCCAAGATCGTCGAGCTCAACCTGCTCGCCCCGCTGCTGGTCGCGCAGGTGGCGAACGCCGTGATGCAGCAGCAGACCGACGGCGGCGCGATCGTCAACATCTCGTCCCTGTCCGCGCTGCGACCCTCGCCCGGGACCGCGGCCTACGGCGCCGCCAAGGCGGGGGTCGACTCGCTGACCCGTTCCCTGGCGGTCGAGTGGGCGCCCCGGGTGCGGGTGAACGCGATCGACGTCGGGATGGTCCGCACCGAGCAGACCGACCTGCACTACGGCGGCGACGAGGGCGTCTCCCGGATCGAGGCCACCATCCCGCTGGGACGGATGGCGCACCCGGTCGACGTCGGCCACGTCGCGGCGTTCCTCGCCTCCGACCTGGCGGCGTACGTGTCCGGAGCCACCATCGAGTGCCACGGCGGCGGCGAGCCTCCCGTCTTCCTGTCCGCCGCCCACGAGTCCAGCCAGAAGGAGAACGACCGATGACCCGACTGCTCGAGGGGCGCGTCGCGATCGTGACCGGCGCCGGCCGCGGCATCGGCCGCGAGCACGCGCTGGAGCTCGCCCGGCAGGGCGCGAAGGTCGTCGTCAACGACCTCGGCGCCTCGCTCGCCGGCGAGGGCACGTCCGACGGCCCCGCCCACGAGGTGGTCGCCCTGATCGAGGAGCTGGGCGGCGAGGCGGTCGCCAACGGCGCCGACGTCGCCGACTTCGCGGCCGCGGAGGCAATGGTGCGGCAGGCCATCGACACCTTCGGCGGGCTCGACATCCTGGTCAACAACGCCGGCTTCGTCCGGGACCGGATGCTCGTCAACACCTCCGAGGAGGAGTGGGACGCCGTCATCCGGGTGCACCTCAAGGGGCACTTCGCGACCCTGCGGCACGCCGGTGCCTACTGGCGGGCCGAGAGCAAGGAGGGCCGGCAGCGCGCGGGGCGGGTGATCAACACCTCGTCCGGCGCCGGGCTGCAGGGGTCGGTCGGCCAGACGACGTACTCCGCGGCGAAGGCCGGTATCGCCGGGATGACCCTGGTCGCCGCCCAGGAGCTCGGCCGGTACGGCGTCACCGTGAACGCGATCGCGCCGGTGGCCCGGACCCGGATGACCGAGGGTGCCTTCGAGACCGCCGGCTCCCTGCCGGAGCCCGCCGACAACTCACCCGTCGTCGCCTGGCTCGCGTCCGAGGAGGCCGGCGACGTGACCGGCCGCGTGATCGAGATCGAGGGCGGCCAGATCTGCCTCGAGCAGGGCTGGACGCACGGTCCGAAGCGGGACGCCGGCCGGCGCTGGGCGACCGCCGACGTGGGCGCCGCCGTACGCGAGCTGATCGCGGAGGGCGCGCAGCCCGAGCCCGTCTACGGGACCTAGTCCCCGGCAGGCGTTCGCCCGAATCGGGTGAGCGGGCGGCCGCCGACCGGCCGCACACTCGTCCCGTGCTCATCCTTGGGATCATCCTCTTCGGCATGCTCATCGGCGCCGGCGCGCAGCTGCTGCTCGGCGGAACGGCACGCGGGATCGACTGGACGATGGCGCTCGTCGCCGGCCTCGTCGGATCCTTCGTCGGCGGGCTGCTGATCAGCCTGCTGTCCGGCGACGGCATCGAGCTGCGGGCCAGCGGCATCATCGGCTCCCTCGCCGGCGCCCTGCTCGTGACCCTCGCCTGGCAGTGGATGCGCCGCCGTTCGAGGAGCGCTGCCTGACCCCTAACAGGCTATCCGGCTTTAGCCTGCTAGAGTCGGGTGGATGGTCGGGACACCGCAGCGAGCTGCCCTCCGCTTCGATGACGGCGGGTGGGCACAGGCGATCGGGAACCACGTCGCTCTCGACCTGGTCAACACCGTCGCCTGGCGGCTCGACGCCGCCCGCACGGTGGACCGGATCCCGGACGACGCCGCCCTGGTGCGCTGGGCGCAGTTCGTGGGCCTGCTCGACGACCAGGCGGCGGCCGCGTTCTCGCGCGAGCTGACCGAGGACCCAGGCGCACCCGACCGGGTCGCGGCAGGCGTACGGCGTACCAGGGAGCAGCTGTACCGCGTGGTCCAGCCCCTCGCGGTCGGCGCCGAGCCCGACCGGGCGGACGTGGCCGCGCTGCACCGAGCTCTGCTCGGCGTCCTGGGTCGCGCCGAGGTCGTGTCGGCGGTGCCCCTCGACTGGTCGACCGGGCTGGGGTCGGTGCACGACCTCGCCGACGAGCTGGGCCTGCAGGTCTGGCGCTTCCTGGAGCGCGAGGACCCGGCCCGGATCCGGCAGTGCCAGGACGCCGACTGCGGCTGGCTGTTCCTGGACCGGACCAAGAACGCGTCCCGCGTCTGGTGCAGCTCCGCGGACTGCGGCAACCGGACCCGTGCCCGGCGCCACTACCAGCGACGTGGAGCGGTGTCACCCGGATGACTGCCCGGTCCGACTTCCTCAGCGGCATGCGGCTCGCTGCCGGTCCCGCGGCGGCGACGTTCGTCCTCGGCGTCTCCTTCGGCGCGTCCGCCGCGGCGGCGGGCTGGGGGATCGCGGCACCCCTGTTCTTCTCGGCGTTCGCGTTCTCGGGCTCCGCGCAGTTCTCGCTGCTGACCACCCTGAGCGCCGGCACCGCCGTGGCGGCGGTCGCGTCCGCGGCCCTGATCAACGCCCGC
Organism: uncultured Actinomycetota bacterium; assembly: GCA_963803235.1. Classification (GTDB taxonomy): domain Bacteria; phylum Actinomycetota; class Actinomycetes; order Propionibacteriales; family Nocardioidaceae; genus Nocardioides. Next base: position 104,424 of record CAWDLL010000002.1, on the reverse strand, counting down.
TACCTGGTCATGGGGGTCGCCCTCAACGACAGCCTCCACGGCAGCCGGATCAGGCGGGCACTCCAGGCGCAGGCCCTCGTCGACGCGTCGTTCGTCGTCGCCCACGAGGGCGGCGGCCGGTTCAACATCGCGAAGCTGGTGGGCGCCACGGTCCCGCAGTGGTCGTGCTGGCTGGTGGGCACGCTCATCGGTCTGCTGCTCCGGCCCGAGCCGGAGCTGCTGGAGACCCTCGGCGCGGACGTGGTGTTCCCGGCGTTCTTCGTGCTGCTCGTCATCGACGAGGTGCGCACCGTCCGCGCGGCCGTGGCCGCCCTCCTCGGGGCCGCGATCGCGGGCGGGCTGCTGCTCGTGACCGAGCCCGGCTACGCACTCCTCGCGGCGACGGCGGGCGCGCTGGTGGGCGCCCTGCCCGAGCGGGAGTCCACGACGGTCACCAGTGGTGAGGCGCGATGAGGCTCTGGCTGTCGATCCTCGCCGTCACCGTGGCCAACTGGCTGATGAAGGCCAGCGGTCCGCTCGCGCTGGGCAACCGCTCGCTGCCACCGGTCGCCCGCAACGTGGTCGGGCTGATGGCGCCGGTGCTCCTGGCCGCGCTGATCGTCATCGACCTCGGCGGCCCCGACTGGGAAGGCTTCGACTGGACCCAGGCGTTCGGGGTCGGCGTCGCTGCCGTCGCCGGAGTCGCCCGGGTGCCGATCCTGCCCGCGGTGCTGATCGGCGTACTCGCGACCGTGGGGCTGCGGCTCCTCTGACGCCGACCCGTCAGAAACTGCTCGGTGACCCGCCGAAAGTTTCTGACGGGTCAGCGACTACATGCGCTCGAGGATGGTGCCGGTGGCCATGGCACCGCCGGCGCACATGGAGATCAGCGCGCTCGCGGCGTCGCGGCGCTCGAGCTCGTGCAGGGCGGTGGTGATCAGGCGGGTGCCGGTCGAGCCGACCGGGTGGCCCAGCGCGATCGCGCCGCCGTTGACGTTGACCCGGTCCAGGTCGACGCCGTGCACCTGCGCCCACGACAGCACCACCGACGCGAACGCCTCGTTGACCTCGAACAGGTCGAAGTCCTCGATCGCGCGGCCGCTGCGGTGGAGCAGTCGGTACGTCGCGTCGACCGGGCCGTCGAGGTGGTAGTAGGGGTCGGAGCCGACCAGGCAGTGCTCGGCGATCCGGGCGCGGGCGGTGAGCCCGAGGGCGTTGGCCTTGTCGGCGTCCATGATCAGCACGGCGGAGGCGCCGTCGGAGATCTGCGACGACGTACCGGCCGTGTGCAGCCCGTCGTCGAGCACCGGCTTCAGCCCGGACAGGCCCTCGAGCGTGGTGTCGCGCAGACCCTGGTCGCGCTCCACCAGCTGGGACTCGCCGGTGGGTGCCGTCCTCACCCATCACCGGCGCCTTGAGCGGCGCGATCTCGCGGGTGAACCGGCCCTCGTCGACGGCCACGCGGGCCTTCTGCTGGGACGCCAGCCCGAACGCGTCGAGGTCGTCGCGGGTCAGGCCGCGGTTGCGGGCGATCCGGTCCGCGCCGCCGAACTGGTCGGGCATGTCGATCGTCCAGCCGTCCGGCCGGGGCGAGCCCAGGCCCGGCGGGACGTTGCCGCCGAGCGGGATCCGGCTCATCGACTCGATGCCGCAGGCGATGCCGACGTCGATCGAGCCGGCGGCGATCAGGTCGTTGACCAGGTGCGCGGACTGCTGGCCGGAGCCGCACTGGGCGTCGATCGTGGTGGCGCCGGTGCGCTGGGGGAGTCCGGCGTTCAGCCAGGCCCGCCGGACCATGTCGTTGGACTGCTCACCGGCCTGGGTGACGCAGCCGCCGATGACCTGGTCGACCTCGTTCGCGTCGAGGCCCGCACGCTCGATCAGCTGGGTGAGCGCGTGCCCCAGCAGGTTGGCCGGATGGACGCCGGCGAGCCAGCCGCGGCGCTTGCCGAGGGGGGTGCGGACGGCGTCGACGATGACCGGTGTGCCCATGGAACGAAAGTAGAACACGTTCTCGTTCTGGACAAGCGCGCTGGTCCAGAATCTGGCCGCGAATCGCCCGCGAGCCCTTCCGAACAAACCGCGAGTATGTCAATATCGCTCACTAGAACGTGTTTCAGATTGAGAGGCTGAGCTGTGACCGCTGCGGACGTCGTCCCCGCCGGATTCGACTTCACGGACCCGGGCATCAACGAGAAGAACATCCCCCACGAGGAGTTCCTCGCCCTGCGCAAGAAGGCCCCGATGTTCTGGGTCGAGCAGGAGCAGGGCGCCCGTGACGGCATGTCGGAGGAGTCCGGCACGGGCTACTGGGCGGTGAGCAAGCACGCCGACGTCGCCGCGGTGTCCAAGAACAGCAAGGACTTCTCCACCGCCGAGAACGGCGCGATCATCCGCTTCCAGGAGGGCATGCTGCGCGAGCAGGTCGAGCTGCAGCGGGTGATGCTGATCAACCAGGACCCGCCCGACCACACCAAGACCCGCCAGATCATCTCCCGCGGCTTCACCCCGCGGGCGATCGGCGCCCTCGACGAGATCATGAAGCAGCGGGCCGAGACGATCGTGAAGGAAGCGCTGGCGCGCGGCACCGGGCAACTTCGTCGAGGACGTCGCCTGTGAGCTGCCGCTGCAGGCGATCGCCGACTTCATCGGCGTACCGCAGGAGGACCGGCGCAAGCTCTTCGAGTGGTCGAACCAGATGCTGTCGTACGACGACCCGGACGTGGAGGGCGACCCGGACGTCGCCGCCGCCGAGATCCTCGGCTACTCGATGGAGATGGCCGCGGACCGCCAGGCCAACCCGCGCGACGACATCGTCACCAAGCTCGTGCACGTCGACGTCGACGGGCACGAGCTCAACGACGACGAGTTCGGCTACTTCGTGATCATCCTGACCGTGGCCGGCAACGAGACCACGCGGAACGCCATCTCGCACGGCATGAACGCGTTCCTGGACCACCCCGACCAGTGGGAGCTCTGGAAGCGCGAGCGCCCGGAGACGATGGTCGACGAGGTGATCCGGTGGGCGACCCCGGTGAGCTCCTTCCAGCGCACCGCGCTCAACGACGTCGAGGTCGGCGGGGTGCAGGTGAAGAAGGGCCAGCGGGTCGGGCTGTTCTACGCCAGCGCCAACTTCGACGACGACGTCTTCGAGGACCCGCACACCTTCGACATCACCCGCGAGCCCAACCCGCACGTCGCCTTCGGCGGCCACGGTGCGCACTACTGCATCGGCGCCAACCTGGCCCGCCAGGAGGTCAAGCTGATGTTCAACGCGCTGGCCGACCTGGCCCCGGACATCGAGAAGGTGGGCGATCCGAAGCGGCTGCGGTCGGGGTGGATCAACGGGATCAAGGACCTCCCGGTCAAGTACGCCTGAGGTAGCGCGCGTCAGTCGCGGGCGGTCAGCACGACCGGGCCGCCGCCGGTGATCGCGACGGTGTGCTCCATGTGCGCGCCGCGCGAGCCGTCGGTGCTGCGCAGCGTCCAGCCGTCGGGGTCGGTGTAGATCTCGTTGGTGGTGTGCAGGAACCACGGCTCGATCGCGATCACCAGGCCCTCCTTGAGCTTCAGCCCGCGGTGCGGCCGCCCGTCGTTCGGGACGTGCGGCTCGCCGTGCATGGTCCGGCCGACGCCGTGCCCGCCGAACTGGAGGTTGACCGGCAGCCCGGCGTCACGGGCGACGTCGCCGATGGCGGCCGAGACGTCGCCGAGCTGGTTGCCGACCCGGGCGGCCTCGATCGCCGCGTCCAGCGCGCGCGAGGCGGCGTCGATCAGCTCGAGGTCCTCGGGCCGCGGCGTGCCGACGACCAGCGAGTACGCCGAGTCCGACACCCAGCCGTCCACGCTGGCGGCGAAGTCGACGCTGAGCAGGTCGCCGTCCTGGAGCGCGTAGTCGTGCGGGAGGCCGTGCAGGACGGCGTCGTTGACCGACGTGCACAGCACCTTGCCGAAGGGCATCGCGCCGAACGACGGGTGGTAGTCGATGTAGCAGGACTCCGCGCCGCGCTCCTTGATCATCCGGTGCGCCAGCTCGTCGAGCTCGAGCAGGTTGACCCCGACGTCGGCCGCCTCGGCGAGCGCGGTGATGACGTCGGCCACGAAGCGCCCGGCCGGGCGCATCTCCTCGATCTGGGCGGGCGTGCGGTACTCGATCACGCGTCGAGGTTACTGGCCGCCGGTCGCAGCCACGCGGTCCACCTCTCGATCGCGACGTAGCCCATCCGCTCGTAGACCGGCCGTCCGTCGTCGCTCGCGAGCAGGACCGCCGGCCTGGTCGGCTGCGCCAGCGTCGCGGCCCAGGTGACGGCCGCGCCGACCCCGCGCCCGCGTGCGGCCGGCAGGGCGGCGACGTACTCGACGAGGGTCATGCCGTGCACCTCGTACGCCGAGGCAGCCGCGGCCGGCTCGCCGTCGACGTACCCGATCCAGACCCGGTCCGACGACGTCAGCGGCTCGGTGTCGGGCAGCGGGTAGCCCTCCACGACGATCCGCCGGGCCAGCGCGAGCTCGTCCTCCGTCGCGACCTCCCGGACCTCGACGCCGGGTGCGCTCGTGTCCGGCCCAGGGGCAGCCGGTCGCGCCATCAGCGGCGGGTGCCCGACCCGGACCAGGCCGTGCCCGGACAGGTCGGGCGTCGGGAAGGCGCTCATCAGCACGTACGGCGCGGTCGGCGGCACCAGCTCGGCCACCTCGCCGACGAGCGCCGCGAAGCCGTCCGCGTCGGCCGGCCGCAGCGGCATCACCACATTGGTCAGCTCGCCGCGATCGCCGATGTACGCACCGACCCAGGCGTCGGTGCGGCGCCAGGGTCGGCCCTTGGCCTCGGCCGTGGCCGTGATCCATGCCGCGTGGAGGTAGACCGCGGCCCGGACCAGGGTGTCGGACTCGGGGGTGTCCGGCTCCCAGCCGTCGGTGAGGTGCTCGTCGGGGTCGGCCGCGAGGGAATCGCTCATGCCGACATCATTCACCCGTACGGCGTTCGAGCACGACGTCGAAGTCGCGCCGGTACCCGCTGCCGTCCTCGTCGATCTGCCACTGGCCGGTGATGGTGCCACCGTCCTCGCTGAACGTGCCGACGTACCGCTGGGCGAACGGCTCGCCGTGTCGCTCGAGCGTCCACGTCGTGCCGTCGAAGGTCATGTCGTAGACACGGCAGACGCCACGGTCGTCGGAGTAGAGCTGGACGTAGGTGTCCTTCGCGCCGTCGCAGCCGATCACCGACAGCGAGTTCGGGGCGTCGGGGTGGTCGACGGAGCCGCGCTGCAGGAGGTGGGCACGGTCCGGGTGCCACTCGAACGTGGTCGTGCCCTCGCCCTCCCAGGTGTCAGCCTGTGCGCGCATCGTCCAGTCGCCCACGAAGCGCTCGAGTCGGCTCAGGGCCTCTTCCGCGACGGGCTGGTCCATCGGCCCGCTCCTTTCGTCCGTCGGATGGTCAGCAGATCCGACTCGAGGAGCGCATGGGACTCATCGCTCAGGCGGCCGGGCGCTCCGATCCGACGACCCACATGGCGAAGAACTGCGACCCGCCGCCGTACGCGTGCCCCAGCGCCCGGCGTACGCCGTCGACCTGGTGCTCGCCGGCCTGGCCACGGACCTGGAGCGCGGCCTCGGCGAAGCGGAGCATGCCCGGAGGCGCCGATCGGGTTGGAGGAGAGCACGCCGCCCGAGCAGTTGACGGGCAGCACGCCGTCGAGCGCGGTGCCGCCGGACTCGGTCAGCTTCCAGCCCTCGCCCTCGGGGGTGAAGCCGAGGTTCTCCAGCCACATCGGCTCGAACCACGAGAAGGGCACGTAGATCTCGGCCGCGTCGATCTCCTCGAGCGGGTTGGTGATCCCGGCCTGCTTCCAGAGCGCGGCGGCGGCCTCGCGGCCGGCCTGCGGGTTGACCTGGTCGCGCTCGGCGGCCGTGGTCGGCTCGGACCGCATCACCGTGCCGTGGATCCAGGCGGGGGAGTCGGCCGAGCTGCGCGGTGTCCTCGTCGGCGATGACCAGGGCGCAGGCGCCGTCCGACGACGGGCAGGTCTCGTCGTAGCGGATCGGGTCCCAGAGCATCTGCGAGGCGAGCACCGACTCGACGGTGGTGTCCGGGTTGCGCAGGTGGGCGTAGGGGTTCTTCAGCGCGTTCTGCCGGTCCTTGGCCGCGACGATCGCGCCGATGTGCGTGGGCGCGTTCGAGCGGCGGATGTAGGAGCGGACGTGCGGGGCGAAGTAGCCGCCGGCGCCCGCGTGCACCGGCATGTTGAACGGCAGCGGCACCGACAGCGCCCACATCGCGTTCGACTCGGACTGCTTCTCGAACGCCACCGTCAGCACCCGCCTGTGCACGCCGGCCTGGACGAGCGACGACGCCACGATGGCGGTCGAGCCGCCGACCGAGCCGGCGGTGTGCACCCGCAGCAGCGGCTTGCCGGCCGCGCCGAGCGCCTCGGCCAGGAACAGCTCGGGCATCATCACGCCCTCGAACAGGTCGGGCGCCTTGCCGACCACGATCGCGTCGATGTCGTCGAAGTCCATGTCGGCGTCGGCCAGCGCGCGGTCCATCGCCTCGCGGCACAGGCCCGCGATGGAGACGTCCTCCCGCTTCGCCCGGTGGTGGGTCTGGCCCACGCCGATCACGGCCGCCGGCTGCTTGCCCATCAGGCCCGTCCTTCCATCGTGCACACGAGGTTCTGCTGGAGCGCCGGGCCGCTGGTGGCGTGGCCGAGGACGCGGTCGGAGGACCCGTCCCAGACCCGGCGGGCGGCCTCGCCGATCCGGTTCAGGCCGCTGGTGAACATGGGGTTGCTGGTCAGCGCGCCGCCGGACGGGTTGATCCGTACGTCGTCGCCGAGGCCGAGCTCGCGGCGCAGGATCAGCTCCTGGTGGGAGAACGGCGCGTGCAGCTCGGCCAGCGCGACGCCGTCGGTGCCGGCGGCCGTGGCCGCGCGGCCGGCCGACGGGGCGACGGTCAGGTCGCGGCCGCCGAGCTGGAGGGCGTCCACGAAGTGCGCGAAGCCGGAGATCCAGGCCGGCCGGTCGACGGCGTCGTACGCGCGGTCGCCGGCGGCGATCACGATCGCGGACGCGCCGTCCGTGACCGGTGCGCAGTCGTGCTTGCGCAACGGGTCGGCGTACACGGGCCGGGCGAGCAGCTCGTCGACGGACGAGCCGCCCTTGCGGACGGCGTACTCGTTCTTCTCGGCGTCGGTCAGCGAGCGGTTGGCGACCTCGGCCATCGCCCGCTCGTCCCAGAGGCCGGCGTCGATGCCGGCGCGGGCCTGGAGCCCGGCGAGGGACACGGTGTCCGGCCAGAGCGGGGTCATCGTGTACGGGTCGAGCTGGAGCGCCAGGGTGCGGCGGAGCACGCCGGCCGAGGCCTTGCCGAAGCCGTAGACGAGGGCGGTGTCGACCTCGCCGGTCTGGATCTTGATCCAGGCCTCGTAGAGCGCCCACGCGGCGTCCATCTCGACGTGCGACTCGTTGACCGGCGGGATCACGCCGATCGCGTCGACCGCCGACACGAACGAGAAGGACCGGCCGGCCAGGTAGTCGGAGGATCCCGAGCACCAGAAGCCGATGTCCTTGCGGGTGAAGCCGGTCTGCTCGTAGCACTCGGCCAGGATCGGGACGAGCAGCTCCACGCACGTGGGCGACCCGTCGAACTCACTCATCTGTCGCTGGGCGAACCCGACGACGGCGACGTCTCTCATCGTTTGTGCCCGTCCTCAGAGGTGCTGCTTGTAGGTCTCGTAGTCCGCGTCCGGCTCGCCGGTCGGGCGGAAGTGGCTGATGTTCTCGATCGTGGTGCCCCACTCCTCGCGCGGCTTCCAGACCGCCTCCACCCGCATGCCCATCCGGACCTCCTCGGCCGGGATGTCGAGGATCAGGTGCAGGAACGCGATGTCCGCGCCGTCGAGCAGGACGTACGCCGAGACGTACGGCGGGGTGATCTTCTGGCCCAGGAACGGGACGTTCACGATGCAGAACGTCGTGACCGTGCCGGCGTGGCCGAGCTCGACCTCGTCGGTGGTGGCCACGCCGTCGACCGGGCAGGCGCTGCGCGGCGGGACGTAGACCTTGTGGCAGGTCGGGCAGCGCTGGCCGAGGATCCGGCCCTCCGCCAGCCCGCGGTAGAACGCCGACTCCTCCGGGGACGCGGCGTACAGGTAGTCGAGCTCGACCGGGGTGATGATGCCGGTGACTGTCGCCCTCGCTGGTCTCGAGGAAGGCGCGCTAGCGCCTGTCTCGAAACCACCGCCGGGGTCGGGCTCGAAGCAGGCGATGTCGGTGATCACGCCGGTCCGCTCCTCGGCCCAGCGCACCCGGACCCGCATCCCGGTCTCGACGTCGTCGGCGGAGGCGACGTCGAGGGCGTGCAGCAGCGGGGTGTCCGCGCCGTCGAGGGTGACCAGGACGAACGCGAACGGCCGGTCCAGTGGCTGGCCGGCGACCGGCTCCGGCACCCAGGACCACGAGGTGACGGTGCCGGTGGGGGAGACCTCGACGAAGTCCTCGGTCGGCTGGTGGGTGAGCGGGTCGTACTCCGGCGGCGGCACCATCACCGTGCCGTCGGACGTGCGGCCGCCGACGAGGATGCCGTCGCGGAGTCCGGTGAGGAACCGCCCGAGGACCGGCCCGGTCGATCTGGTGTAGTCGAAGGCGACCGTGACCGGTGCTTGCAATGTTCGCGCCATGGCACGAAACTAGAACATGTTCTATCGCGCTGACAAGGGAGACGGATGAAGCTCGGACTGCAGCTGGGGTACTGGGGCGCGCAGCCCCCCGAGGGTGTCGGCGAGCTCGTGGACGCCGCGGAGGCGGCCGGCTTCGACTCGGTCTTCGCGGCGGAGGCGTGGGGCTCGGACGCGTTCACGCCCCTGGCGTGGTGGGGCAGCCGGACCTCGAACGTCCGGCTCGGCACGGCCATCGTCCAGCTCTCCGGGCGCACGCCCACGTCGGCCGCGATGCACACGCTCACGCTCGACCACCTGACCGGCGGCCGGATGATCCTCGGCCTCGGGGTGAGCGGCCCGCAGGTCGTCGAGGGCTGGTACGGCCGCCCGTTCCCCAAGCCGCTGGCGCGCACCCGCGAGTACGTCGACATCATCCGCAAGGTGCTCGCCCGCGAGGAGCCGGTGACCAACGACGGCCCGCACTACCCGCTGCCGTACACCGGCGACGACGCCTCCGGCCTGGGCAAGCCGCTCAAGCCGATCGTGCACCCGCTGCGTGCCGACGTACCGATCTGGATGGGCGCCGAGGGTCCCAAGAACGTCGCGCTCGCCGCGGAGATCGCCGACGGCTGGCTGCCGATCTACTTCAGCCCCAAGGTCGCCGGCATGTACAACGGCTGGCTGGACGAGGGCTTCGCCCGGCCCGGCGCCCGGCACACCCGCGAGACCTTCGAGGTGGCCGCGACCGCCCAGGTGATGGTCGCCGACTCCGAGGAGGAGAAGCGCGGCATCTACGAGTTCTTCCGCCCGGTCTTCGCCCTCTACATGGGCGGCATGGGCGCGAAGGACCAGAACTTCCACAAGGCCGTCTTCGAACGGATGGGGTACGCCGACCTGGCCGCCGAGGTCCAGGAGCTCTACCTCGCCGGCAAGAAGGACGAGGCGGCCGCCCTGATTCCCGACGAGCTGATCGACGAGGTGACGATCATCGGAACTCCCGACGAGGTACGAGCCGGAGTCAAGCGCTGGGAGGAGGCCGGCGTGACCATGCTGCTGCTCACGCTGCGCACTCCCGACGAGGTGCGACGGATCGCGGAGGTGCTGGCATGAGTGGTTCGAGACAGGCGCTAGCGCGCCTTCCTCAACCAACGAGGAGATGCGGACCGGCACCCACAACGGGCACCTGATGGTGGCCGCGCTGAAGCGGCACCGGGACAAGCCGGTCATGTTCCTGGGCGACACCACCCTGACCGGTGGTGAGACGGCCGACCGGATCAGCCAGTACGTCCAGGCGTTCGAGAAGCTCGGCGCGGGCGCCGGCACGCACGCCGCGCTGCTCGCGCTGAACCGGCCCGAGGTGCTGTTCATCCTCGGCGCGGGACAGACGCAGGGCTACCGGCGTACGTCGCTGCACCCGCTCGGCTCCGCCGACGACCACGCGTACGTCATCAACGACGCCGGGATCACCACCCTGATCGTCGACCCGATGTTCACCGAGCGGGCGCTGGCGCTGCTCGAGAAGTGCCCGGGGCTGACCCAGGTGCTGACGATCGGGCCGGTGCCGGACGCGCTCGCCGACAGCGGGACCGACCTGGTCGCGACCGCGGCGTCGTACGACCCCGAGCCGCTGGCGGTGAAGACGCTCGACCCGGACCACATCATCTCGATCACCTACACCGGCGGGACGACCGGCAAGCCCAAGGGCGTCATCGGGACGACCCGCGCCATGTCGACGATGACCCAGATCCAGATGGCCGAGTGGGAGTGGCCGGAGAGCCCGCGGTTCCTGATGTGCACCCCGCTGTCGCACGCGGGCGCGGCGTTCTTCACGCCGACCGTGATCAAGGGCGGGTCGCTCTACGTGCTCGGCCGGTTCGACCCGGCCGAGGTGCTGAAGACGATCGAGGAGCAGAGGATCACGGCCACGATGCTGGTGCCGTCGATGCTCTACGCGCTGATGGACCACCCCGACTCGCGCACCCGCGACCTGTCGTCGCTGGAGACCGTCTACTACGGCGCGTCGGCGATCAACCCGGTCCGGCTGAAGGAGGCGATCGACCGGTTCGGGCCGATCTTCGCGCAGTACTACGGCCAGTCCGAGGCGCCGATGGTGATCACCTACCTGGCCAAGGGCGACCACGACGAGAAGCGGCTCGCGTCCTGCGGCCGGCCGTCGGCGTTCCTGCGGGCGGCGCTGCTCGGCGAGGACGGCGAGCCGGTGCCGGTCGGGGAGCCGGGGGAGATCTGCGTGGCCGGGCCGTTGCTGGCCGGCGGCTACTGGAACCTGCCCGACGAGACCGCGGAGACGTTCCGCGACGGGTGGATGCACACCGGTGACGTGGCGCGGGAGGACGAGGACGGCTTCTGGTTCATCGTCGACCGGACCAAGGACATGATCGTCACCGGCGGCTTCAACGTGTTCCCGCGCGAGGTCGAGGACGTCGTCGCCGAGCACCCGGCCGTCGCGCAGGTCGGGGTGATCGGGACGCCCGACGAGAAGTGGGGCGAGGCGGTGACCGCGATCGTCGTGCTGCGGGAAGGGCACGAGCTCACCGACGAGGTGGTGGCCGAGATCCAGGCGGCGGTGAAGGAGCGCAAGGGCGCCGTGCAGTCGCCCAAGCAGGTGATCGCCACCGACGCACTGCCGCTGACCGGGCTCGGCAAGCCGGACAAGAAGGCGCTCCGGGCGCAGTACTGGAGCGGAGACCGGTCCGTCGGATGACCTCCCGGTACGCCGCGCTCTCCCGGGACGAGCTCGCTCGTCTGGTCCCGGAGCTGCTGCTGATCGGGCACCTGATCGACCGGTCGGGGATGGCGTGGTGCATCGAGGCGCTCGGCCGGGAGGGCATGGCCGAGGTCGCGATCGACGAGTGGATGGCGGCGTCGCCGATCTACACCCGGCGGATGCAGCGCGCGCTCGGCTTCGCGGCCCCTTCCGACAAGCAGGGTGACGTGGTCACCATCTTCAAGGGGCTGCAGCTCGACATCGGGGCGCCGCCGCAGTTCATGGACTTCCGCTACACCGTGCACGACCCGTGGCACGGCGAGTTCCGGCTCGACCACTGCGGTGCGCTGATGGACGTGGAGCCGATGGGGGAGGAGTACGTCGTCTCGATGTGCCACGACATCGAGGACCCGACCTTCGACGCGACCGCGGTGGCGACGAACCCGCGCGCGCAGGTCCGGCCCGTGCACCGGCCCCCACGCCGGTCGGCCGACCAGCACCCGCACTGCGCCTGGACGGTGGTGATCGACGAGTCGCACCCGCCGGTGGCGGAGTCCGAGGGGTGCGCGTGTCGTCCGGCGCTCGGTGGCGGCGGGCATCGACCTGGACCCGATCGACCCGGCGGACGAGGGGTTGTCCGACTATGCCGGGCCGCTGCTGTCGGACCTGGACTTCGGCGCCTTCTCGCACTCGGCGCTGGTGCGGCTGGCCGACGAGGTGTGCCTGCAGATGCACCTGCTCGACCTGGGCTTCCGCTACGGCCTGGCCCGGCGGTTGCCCGATGAGGACGTGCAGCGGATCGCGCGGCGCCAGCTGATCGGCATCGCCGGCCTGGCCGCCGACCGGCTCCGGTCCGCCCTTGGCCTGTCCCGGGACTCCGCCGGGAACGAGCGCCTCCTCGACCTGCACCCCGTCCGCAACCCCGCGGCGTACGCCGTGGCGGGTGGTGTCGCCGACGGTGGCTGGCTCTCCCTCGCCGACGACCCGGAGGTGGTCGCCGCGATCACCAACCTCGACCCTGTCGCCGAGCCCGACGAGGTGGCCGTGACCCGGATGAGCACCGGTGCGGCGTTCCAGTTCCAGCCGCGGCGGTCGTTGCCGATCACGCCGGTGTGACGGGTGATGCGCAATTCCCTGGTTAACCAGGGAAATGCGCGCTTGGCCAAGGAAGTTTCCTTGGCCAACAGCACATTTCCTTGGCACGGTCAGGCGGTCAGACCGTCGCGGAGAAGGTCCCGGAGCCGGAGCGACGGCTCCGAATGGGGGGTCAGGTCGGCCCAGGTGTGGCGGACCATGATGCCGCCGGTGACGCCGCGGATCAGGTCCTCGCGGCGCTTCTCCGCGAACACGACATCGCCGGGATCTTGCCCCGGCTTGAGCAGCCGGCCGTACTTGACCTTGCCGTCGAACTCGCCGTAGACCCCGTGCTCCGGCCAGGCGAAGTCGGTGATCCCGATCAATCGGCCGTTTCGGTCGTAGATCTTGTACTGCAGCTGCGGGCGGGGAAGATGCATCCTCCAGACCAGATGACGCTCGAGGGTCTCACCGACCGATTCACTGTCGCCGTCGAGGAGCCGAATCACGATCTCCTGGCTCAGTGTCTTCGGCCACCGGTGCATCTCGTCCTTGCCCGCCCAGAGCTGCTCGTGAGTCGTCAGGCCCTTGCGGAGCATCCAGTCGCCGGCGACCATCGCCGACGGAGTCTCCAGAAGCGTGAACGCGTCCAGGAGTGATCTCGTCGGCGACGTGATCAGCCGTCCGTTCCGTTCGACGACCTCGTCGTCTCGCAACCGCCCACGGTGGTGCACCACGCCTGCCTCGAGCCGGGATGCCTGGTCGTCGGTTCTGGTGACGTGAACGCGCTCGAGGGGCGCTCGCCACAGCGGGCAGCCGTAGTCGGCGAGCGCGGACAGGTGCGACAGCACGACGGCACCCTCGAGAAGGTCGTGGGCGGCGTGCGCCCGCGCGAGGTGGCGATCTTCATCCGACAGGCCACTCCAGAGGTCGGTGTGGCAGTAGGCGCCCTGACGGATGCGGGTGAGCTCGTTGGTGCGCACGCCTCGGTGGAGCCGGCGGTCGTCGATCCCCAGCCGGATCGCCTCCCTGCGCAGGAAGTAGCCCCGCTCGGTGGCGAGCTCGCGAAGTATCTGCATGCGGAGAACGTGGCAGTCCCAGCCGACCGAATCGGCTGAGCACAGCTCGGCCTGTGGAGGCGGCGCGCATGAGCACGGTCTGTGAACGGCTGATGGTCCATCGATAGAGAACCCTTCGCTGACCCGGCCAGGGTTATGCGCACTGGGCCAAGGAAGTTCCCTGGGCCAAGTGCGCATTTCCCTGGTTAACCAGGGAATTGCGCGGACCCCGAAGGGGTAAGACCTCACGCATGCCCCTCCGCAACGGCCCCCACGGCTACGGCGTGGTGACCAAGACCCTGCACTGGTTGACCGTGCTCGCCATCTCGGCGCAGTTCGCCGTCGGGTACGCCATGGACGACGACGGTGAGGTGCGGGACGCCGACTGCGACCCGCCCGGTGAGGACCGGAGCGGCGGGGACACGTCGGACGCCGAGGAGGATCGCCTCGACCGGATCGAGGACGAGTGCGAACAGCAGCAGGACGCCCGCGAGGACGCCGCCGAGAACCCCGTCGACACAGCGTTCGGCGACCTGGGTGACGGCGGGATCTTCGACGGCGGGCTGACGCTCCCGGAGTGGCACGTGCTGCTCGGCCTGACCATCCTGGCCATCGCCGTGCTGCGCGTGGTGTGGCGTGCGACGACGCCGCTGCCGCCGTGGTCAGAGGCGTTGAGCCGGGGCCAGCAGGCGTTCGTCGCGGCGACCGAGAAGGTACTGCTGGCGCTGCTGTTCGTGGTGCCGAGCACCGGGCTGCTGCTGGTGTACGGCGAGGACGACTGGCTGCCGGTCCACGTCGCGGCGCACATCGCCTTCTTCGTGACCCTGGCGGGGCACGTGTCGGTCACGCTGCGACCCCGGATCCTGCCGCGCATGCTCTGAGCGTTGAACATACGTGTGTTCAAGGCCCGCGAGGGCGATACTGGCGACGCCCGTGGGAAGGAACACGCGTGACAGCAGAGGCCGAGGCGCCCGGCAAGCGTTCGGTGCTGCGGCGTGCCCTGTCCGTGCTGGACGCGTTCGAGTACCGCGACCGCGACATCTCCCTCGCCGAGCTGACCCGGCGCACCGGCCTGCCGAAGCCGACCGTGCTCCGGATCCTGGGCGAGCTGGTCGACTGGGGCGCGGTCGAGCGCGGCGAGAAGGGCTACCAGCTCGGCGTGCGCATGTTCATGCTCGGTGAGAAGGTGCCGCGCCAGGCGAGCCTGCGGGACGTCGCGACGCCGTACCTCGAGGACCTCTACGAGGCCACCCACGAGAACGTCGAACCTCGGCGTGCTGCACGGCACCGACGTGCTGTTCCTGGCCCGCGTGACCGGGCACCGGTCCTCCGAGGTGCTGCTCCGTGTGGGCGACACGCTCCCGGCGCACAGCACGTCGACCGGCAAGGTGCTGCTCGCGTTCGCGCCCCGCGAGGTGGTGGAGCGGGTGCTCGACCACGGGCTCAAGCGGCTGACCCCGCACACCGTGGTGATGCCGGGCATGTTCCTCAAGCAGCTGCGGACCATCGCCGAGCAGGGCTACTCCGTCAACGACGAGGAGACCCACCGGGGTGTCGTCTCCGTGGCGGCGCCGGTGCTCGGCCCGGACGGTACGGCGATCGCGGCCGTGTCGGTGACCGGCAGGGTGGGTCGGGTCGACGTGCACCGGCTGGCGCCGGCGGTCCGCACCGCCACCCTCAGCCTGTCCCGCGCCCTCGAGCGCGCGGCGGCCACGACCGACACCTGACGAGAAAGGTCAGGCCCGCCCGTCCGCGAACGAGCGGGTCGGCACCTCGACCAGCAGCGGACCACCGTCACCCGGCCGTCCGCCCACCAGGTCGGCGAGGTGCTCGACGCTGGCCGCCCGCACCCCGGGCACGCCCAGGGACGCCGACAGCGCCGGCCAGTCGATCGTGGGTCGGTCCAGGTCCATCCCCAGGAACGGCTCCACCCGCCCGGAGCGCATCCGGGTGAGGGTCTGCTTGAGGGTGCGGTACTCGCCGTTCGCGAACACCACGAACGTGACCGGCACGTGCTCGCGGGCCGCGGTCCACAGCGCCTGCACGCCGAACAGCGCGCAGCCGTCGCCGAGCAGCGCGACGACGCGGCGTTCGGGGCGCCCCAGTGAGACCCCGACCGCCGCGCCCGCGCCCCAACCCAGACCGCCACCGACCGTGTGGTGGAACGAGCCGGGTTCCTCCAGGCGGAGGTGCTCACGGACCAGCAGTCCGGTCGTGATCGCCTCCTCGACGACGACCGCGCCGGCCGGCAGGTGGCCGGCGACGGTCGCCGCGGCGACGCGCGGATGCAGCGGCAGCGCGTCGTCGTCCGGTACGCCGGGCGGGTCGCCGGCCGCGGGGGCCGGGGGCGCGTGCTCTCCCGAGACCTCCAGCTCGTCGGCGAGGGCGCCGAGCACGGCGCGGACGTCGCCGGGCAGGCCGACGGCCGCCGGGTAGATCCGGCCGATCTGGCCGGGGTCGTCGTCGACCTGGACCAGGGTGGTGTCCGGGCCGACCGCCGCCGCGTCGGTGTAGTGGTGCGGGACGAACGCCCGCACCCCGGCCAGCAGGACCACGTCGTGCCGGTCGAGCACCTGCCGGATCCGCTCGTTCTCCGGCGGCAGCATGCCGCGGTAGGCCGGGTGGGTCATCGGGAAGTCGAGCCGGTCGTTCATGGGTGCGTGGTAGGCCACCGCGCCGAGCGAGACGGCCACCCGGACCATCTCGTCGAGGGCGCCGGACCGGCCGACACCGTCCCCGGCCACCAACGCCGGGGCCGAGCCGGAGCGCAGCACCTTGACGGCTCGGTCAGGTCAGGGACCGCAGCAGCCTGCTCCAGGACCGTGCGTGCGGGGAAGCCGCCGGGCAGCGGCTCGTCGTACAGGTCCATCGGCACGGACAGGAAGACCGGCCCCTCGGGCGGGGTGACGGCGGCCCGGAACGCGCGCCGGAGCAGGGCGGGGACCTCGTCGGCCCGCCGCGCCTCGACCGCCCACTTCGTGGCCGCCTGCGCCAGCCCGACCAGGTCTCCCGCCAGCATCGGGTCCTGGATCAGGTGGCGGGAGTCCTGCTGGCCCGCGACGATCACGAGCGGGGTGCGCGAGCGCAGCGCGTTGAGCATCCCGATCAGCCCGTTGGCCGTGCCGGCGGCGACGTGCAGGTTGACGAACGCCGGCCGCCCGGTCGCCCGCGCGTAGCCGTCGGCCATCGCCACCACGGGGCCTTCGTGGGTGCCCAGCACGTAGCGGAACCGGCCGTCCGCGGCGAGCGCATCCACGAACGGCAGCTCGGTCGTGCCCGGGTTCCCGAACACGAGGTCGATATCTTCGTCGTGCAGGATCTCGAGAAAGGCTCAGTCAGACGCATCGTCCCTCTCGCTCGTTCCGGCTGTGGAATGCCCCGGCCTCTCCGTCCCCAGACTGGGCCGTATCCAGGAGCAAGGAACATCCGGGCAGGGTCGCTGATCGGTCGCTGTCGTGACGGGCCGCCGGTGGGCTGGGCGGCCTTCTGCGCCGCGCTGGCCGCCGAGGGTGCCGCGCACGTCGTCGGCGTGACATCGCCGACCAGCAGCGACGCGGCAGGCGGTCGAGCCACGGCGCAGCTTACGGCCGACACCGTCGCTCACCAGCGGAGACTCGCGCCGGCTGGCCGACGAGACCGAGCGGCTCGGCGGCGCGACGATCCTGGTGAACAACGCCGGCGTCTTCCCGGTGGTGCCGTTCCTCGAGACCAGCCTGGCGGAGTGGCGTCGGATCCACGGGCTCAACGTGGAGGGCACGTTCCTGGTCACCCGAGCCCTGCTGCCGCAGCTGCTCGCCGCCGGTTGGGGCCGGTCGTGATGGTCTCGAGCGCGGTCGTCTTCCTCGGTCCGCCCGGCATGGTCGCCTACACCGCCTCGAAGGCCGCCCTGGTCGGGATGACCCGGGCGCTCGCCCGCGAGGTCGGCGCAGCGGCGTCACCGTCAACGCGATCACGCCCGGGCTCACCCGCACCGAGACCGCGCTCACCAGCGCCGTCAACGAGCAGTTCCCGCACGTCGTCGCGCACCAGACCGTGCCGCGAGGCCGAGGAGCCCGAGGACGTCGTGTCCACGCTGCTCTACCTCTGCGACACCGGGCAGTGCGTTTCGTGACCGGGCAGACGGTCAACGTCGACGGTGGCTACGCGCTGCACTGAGCGCCACTGCGCCGGCTGCGCCGGCGACGACGTCGACGGTCGATCGCGACCTCGCCGGCGGCGAAGCCGGCGTTCATCGCGGTGCTGAGCGAGCGCTGGTCGAGCCTCTCGCCGCGAGGTGTCGACGACCCGCCCGCGCTGGAAGCACCAGCGACCCGGTCGCACAGCTCGACGAGCTCGGCCAGGTCGGTGGAGGCGATGAGCACCACGCTGCCCTGCGCGGCGAGCTCGCCGGACCACGCCGTGCATCTCGGCGCGTGACGCCGACGTCGACACCCCGGGTCGGGTCGTCGAGGACGACCACGCTCGGAGCGGCGTCCATCCACTTGGCGAAGACGACCTTCTGCTGGTTGCCGCCGGACAGGTCGCCCGACCCGTCGTGTCGGCGTCACCCCGGATCCGCAGCCGCTGCGACCAGCTCCTCGGCCCGGCTGCCGCTGACGACGCGTCCGCTGCCAGACAGCCGCCGCCGCGCCGAGCCCCAGCCAGCGTGACCGCCGCGATGTTCTCCCACACGCGTCTGGTCGAGCATCAGCGCCGCGGCCTTCCGGTCGCCGCGGCACGAAGCCGACGCCGTGCGCGGTAGGCGTGCCGCAGCGACCGGGGCTGGACGTCGCCCGGGCAGCCGCACCTGGCTCCGGACGCGGGACGGCGCCGGCCGCACACCAGCGTCGAGCACGGCCTCGTGCCCGGCGCCCTGCGAGTCCGGCGACCCCGACGATCTCGCCGGCGGCGACGTGCATGGTCAGCCCGTCCAGCTGGCCGGGCACGTCGACGTCCTCCAGCCGGAGCCGCCGGCGATGCGCGAGCGTCGGCGGCGTCGCGGTCGGCGGCCTGACGGTCCTCGACGACGGGCAGCTCGCCGCCGATCATCGCCGTCGACCAGGCGAGTCGAGGTCCACCTCCCCGGCGGGTGCGTCCGCCAGCGCCATCGCGGCTGTCGCGCAGCACGGTCACCCGGTCCGCGATCCGCATCACCTCCTCGAGGAAGTGCGAGATGTAGAGGATCGCGAGCCCCTCGCCGGCCAGGCCGCGGAGCACCCCATCCAGCCGGTCGACGGCCGCCCGCGACTGCGCGGACGTCGGCTCGTCGAGGACGAGCACCCGTGGCTCCTGCAGCAGGGCGCGGCCGATCTCCAGCAGCTGCTGGTCGGCCAGGCTGAGCTCGCCGACGCGCGCGTGCAGGTCGACCGTCCAGCCCGAGCCGCACGCAGCACCGGCAGCGACCGCTCGTCCAGGCGCGCGGTTCCGGACCACGCCGAGCCGGCGATCCGGGTCGAGCGGGAAGAGGTTCTCCCGCACCGTCAGGTCCGGGAACAGGCTCAGCTCCTGGGCCACGAACGCGATGCCCTCCGCGGCCGCGTCCCGCGGCTGCCGAAGCGGACCGGCTTCGCCGTCGAGCGAGACGCTCGCCCGCGGTCGGGACGGCGTGACGCCGCAGAGCATCTTCACGAGCGTCGACTTGCCGGCCCCGTTCTCACCCACGAGCGGCGTGGATCTCACCGGCCCGCAGGGTGATGTCGACGCCGGCCAGGGCGGTGACCCCGCCGTACGTCTTGAGCACGTCGCGGGCCGTGACGCACGGCCCGGTCGTGTGCTGGGTGGCCGCCTGGCTCAACGGGCGTCCTCCAGCGGATTCATGTTGGCGTCGACGTCGCCGAGCAGCTCGTCGATCGTGTCGGCTCGTAGAAGTCGTACGCCGCCTCGGGCGACTTCTGCCGGGCGATGATCTCGTCGATGTTGGTCTGCGTCGACGACCAGGCCGGTCGTCTTGAACCAGCCCTCCGGCATGTCCTCGCCGCGGGCGTTGTCGATCAGCAGCTGCATCGCGATGTAGCCCTTGAGGAAGTGCTCGGGGTCGATGCGTGCAGAAGAGCACGCCCTCCTTGACGTACTCCAGCGTCTTGGCGTCGACGTCGAAGGCCGCCACCAGGTACGTCGCCGTCCTGGTCCTTCTTGATCTTGGCCAGGTCGTAGCTGTCGGCGTCGCCGACGCCCGAGGAACGCGAGCGCGTCCGGGTTGGCGTTGACCAGCGACTGCCAGGCGCCGAAGTTCTGCGCCGGGTCGCTGTAGGTCTGGAACGGGCCCGAGCGCCTTGACGCCCGGGTGCCTTCTCCTTGAACGTGTCGATGATGCCCTGTGCCCGGCTGTCCAGGACCGGCGTGCCCGGGTTCGGTACGCCGACGACGATGGTGCCCTGCGGGTCGTCGCCGAGCCGCTTCAGCGCCTCCTCGGCGAGCGGTCGCGCCGAGCTCGTAGTTGTCGTTGCCGACGTACGTCGTCGACCTTGCTGCCCTCCATCGGCGAGGTGTCGAGCGCGATGATCGGGACGCCCGCGTCCACGGCGCTGGCCGACGGGCGGGTGAAGATCGGCGGGTCGAGGTTCTCCAGCACGACGCCGTCGGTCGCGGTCTTGGTGAGCGCGGTGAACAGCTGCTCCTCGGCCGGCCCGTCGGTGTTCGGCGGGCCGACCACCTTCAGGTTGATGTTCTCGTTGTGGTCGGCCGCCTGCTCCGCGCCGTCCACCATCGACGCCGCGAAGTTGAGGCTGATGTTGGCCACCGCCATGCCCACCTTGAGCTCGTCGTCCGTCCGTCTTGTCGCCGGTGCCGGAGTCGCCGCAGGCCGCGAGCGCCGAGGGTGGCCACCGCGGCCAGGCGCGGCCACGCGGATGTGCAGGCGTCGTGTCATGAGTTCTCCTCGGGTGGTACGGGTCGTTGCGGTGGCCGTCGCCGCGGCAGAGCCGGATCGGCGGCGCAGGAGGCTGCGGCCACGGGAGCGGCGCAGCTGAGCGTCCAGGGCGACGGCGAGCAGGATCACGGCGCCGGTGGCGAAGGTCGTCCAGTTGATGGGGACGTGGAAGAAGACCAGGCGAGGTCGCGACCACGGTCAGGATGAGCGAGCCCATCGCCGCCCCGAGGACCGAACCGCGCCCGCCCATGAGCGGCGTACCGCCGATGATGCAGGCGGCGATCGCGGTCAGCTCGTAGCCCTGCCCGATCGTCGGGTCGCCGGCGATGAAGAACGCCAGCGCCAGAGCGCGCCGGCGACGCCGGCCATCAGCCCGGACATCGCCGAGCGCCAGGATCCGCGCGCGGGCGATCGGCATGCCCGCTGAAGACCGCCGCCTCGGGGTTGGAGCCGATCGCGCGCACCTGGGCGCCGAACCGGGTGCGGGTGAAGACGACGGTCAGCAGCGACGGTGGCCGACGATCAGCACCCAGACCGCGCGCGGGCATCCCGGCCACGCTCGCCGCCGGCCTTGACGAAGAAGCTGCTCTCGGCGGGCAGTCCGGCGATCTGCTTGCCGTCCGCCAGCGCCAGCGCCGCGCCACGGAACAGCAGGGCCGTCGCCAGCGTGACGATGAACGACGGCGCGTCGATGCAGCGTGGTGATCGACGCCGTTGAGGGCGCCGAGCGCGCGCGCAGCACCAGGACCAGCATCAGCGCGGCGAGCCAGGGGTTGACCCCGTGCACGCATCAGCTCGGCGCCGACCACGATGCCCGAGGGCGTAGTTGCCGCCCACGGACAGGTCGACCTCGCGCATCGCGAGCGGGAAGACCATGCCGCACGCCATCAGCGCCGACGTACGACGAGCTCTGCGCGGTCGACAGCAGGTTGCCGGACTGTCGAGGAACGCCGGGTGCACGATGCCGACGACCGCGACCAGCCCGACCAGGACGATGACCACGCCGAGCTCGTCGCGGAGGAGGTAGCGGCGCCAGGCCGGGATCCCCGAACGGTGGTGCCCCCCGTCGGACTGCTCGGGGGCGCCGGCGCGCGAGGTGTTGACCTGCGACATGCGGGTGAGAGTCGACCCTGGAGAGGCCACCGCAACCCAGACGTTCCGTCCAGTGGAACGGAGTTGTGCCAGCGCGCGACCGCCGCGGCTAGCGTCGCGGCCATGGACCTCCTCGACCCGAAGACCTGGGACCGCAGCATCTACCTCGACGGCTTCACCGACGGTGCCGCCGGCGACTACGCCGTCGTCGAGCCCGCGACCGGGGCCGAGCTCGGGCGCCTGGGCGCCGCCGGACCCGAGGACGTCGACCGGGCGGCGCGGCGCGCCAAGGACGCGCAGCGGGACTGGGCCGCCGCGCCGTACGCGGAACGGGCGGCCGTGCTGCGCCGGGCGGCCGACTGTTCACCCACCATGCGGACGAGATCCGTGACTGGATCGTCCGCGAGACCGGGAGCATCCAGCCCAAGGGCGACTTCGAGCTGACCATGATCACCGGCGAGTGCCACGAGGCAGCCGCCCTGGCCGCCGCGCCGTACGGCGAGATGCTGCGCACCGACCGTCCCCGGCTGAGCTTCTCCCGCCAGGTGCCGGTGGGCGTGGTCGGCGTGATCGCCCCGTTCAACTTCCCGCTGATCCTGTCCATGCGCGCCGTGGCCCCGGCGCTGGCGCTCGGCAACGCGGTGGTGCTGAAGCCCGACCCGCGCACCGCGGTCGCCGGCGGCATGGCCGTCGCCCGGGTCTTCGAGGAGGCGGGCCTCCCGGCCGGTCTGCTCAGTGTGCTGCCGGGCGGCCAGGACGTGGGCGAGGCGCTGGTGACCCATCCGCTGGTGCGGGTGATCGCCTTCACCGGCTCGACCCGCGCCGGCCGCGCGGTCGGTGCGCTGGCCGGCCAGCACCTCAAGCGCGCCCACCTCGAGCTCGGCGGCAACTCCGCGCTGATCGTCATGGACGACGTCGACGTCGAGAAGGCGGCCTCGATCGGGGCCTTCGGCTCCTTCAACCACCAGGGGCAGATCTGCATGACCACCGGTCGGCACATCGTCGCCGAGAAGATCGCCGACGCCTACGTCACCGAGCTGGCCGTCCGAGCCGACCGGCTCGCCGTCGGTGACCCGATGCAGGGGCAGGTGCACCTCGGCCCGATCATCGACGACAAGCAGCGCGACCACATCCACGAGCTGGTCACGGCCAGCGTCGACGGCGGAGCCACCCTGGCTGCCGGCGGCACGTACGAGGAGCGGTTCTACCGCCCGACCGTGCTCTCGGGCGTCACAACCGAGTCGCCGGCGTACGCCGAGGAGGTGTTCGGTCCGGTCGCGCCCGTGATCTCGTACGGCGACCTCGAGGAGGCCGTGGCCCTGGCGTCGTCGTCGGACTACGGGCTGTCCCTGGGCATCCTCACCGGCGACGGGCTGCGCGCCCTCGAGCTGGCGGAGCGGATCCCCTCCGGCGCGATCCACATCAACGACCAGACGGTCGACGACGAGCCGGTGATCCCGTTCGGCGGGGTCGGCTGGTCCGGCACGGGCTCCCGCACCGGCGGCACCCGCGCCAACCTCGACGCCTACACCGACACCCAGTGGGTCACGGCCCAGAGCCAGCTGCCGGAGTACCCCTTCTGAGCCTGTGACTACCGCCCGGTGAACTGGGGGGTCCGCTTCTCCATGAACGCGCGCGGCCCCTCCTTGGCGTCGTCGGACGCGAAGACGGCGGCGCCGACGGCGGCGTCGTCCTTCCAGCACTCGTCCTCGTGCTTGCCCTCCGAGTCGCGGATGGTGCGCAGCACGGCCTGGACGGCGAGCGGCCCGTTCGCGGCGATCATCCCGGCGAGCTCGTGCGCCTTCTCGAGCGCCTTGCCGTCGGGGACGACGTGCCCGATCAGGCCGAGGTCCTTGGCCTCCGGCGCCTTGATGTGGCGGCCGGTCAGCAGCAGGTCGGCGGCGACGGTGTACGGGATCTGGCGGACCAGGCGCACGGCCGAGCCGCCCAGTGGGTAGAGCCCCCACCGCGGCTCGGAGACGCCGAACCGCGCGGACTCGCCCGCGACCCGGATGTCGGTGGCCTGGAGGATCTCGGTACCGCCCGCGATGGCGGGCCCCTCGACGGCCGCGATCAGCGGCTTGGTGAGCCGGAACCCCTTGAGCAGCGACTTGATCACCGACGGGTCGAACTCGCCCGACTCGAACCGGTCCGACGGCGAGGACTGGGTCATCGCCTCCAGGTCCGCGCCCGCGCAGAACGAGCCGCCGGCGCCGGTCAGGACCGCGACGCGGACGTCGTCGTCCTCGTTCACCCGGTCCCAGGCGTCGGACATGATCTCGAGCATCTCCCCGGACAGCGCGTTGCGCTTCTCCGGCCGGTTCATCGTGATCACGAGGGTGTGGTCGACGAGCTCGACCAGGGCGTGCGGATTGGTGGGGGAGGGGTCCGTCATGAGGGTGATGCTAGCCAAAAACAAGAACGTGTTCTAGTCTCGGGCCGTGGCTCACAACATCGCCGATCTCTTCGAACACGCCGTCGACGCCGCCCCCGACAACCCGGCCCTGAAGGTCGGAGAACGGGTCGTGACGTACGCCGACCTGGAGGCCGACTCGAACCGGCTCGCGCACTACCTGCAGTCGCAGGGGGTGGGTCCGGGGGACCACGTCGCGATCTACGCCAAGAACAGCATCGAGCACGTCGTCGCCGTGTTGGCGGTGGTCAAGATCCGGGCCGTCACCATCAACGTGAACTACCGGTACGTCGAGGGCGAGCTCGACTACCTCTTCGACAACGCCGACGTGGTCGCCGTGATCCACGAGCGCACCTACGCCCCGCTCGTGGCCGCCTGCATGCCCAAGCACGAGAAGCTCCGGGTCGCGGTCGTCGTGCCCGACGCGCTGGAGCCCGACGACCAGTCCGACGTGTCGTCGTACGGCGGCGTGCTCTGGGCCGACGCGCTGGAGGGCCAGAGCGCCGAGCGCGACTTCGGCGAGCGCAGCCCCGACGACCTCCACATCATCTACACCGGCGGCACCACCGGCTTCCCCAAGGGCGTGATGTGGCGGCACGAGGACTTCTGGCGGGTCCTCGGCGGCGGGATCGACTTCTACACCGGTGAGCCGCTGGCGGAGTTCGACCAGTCGAAGCAGGCCACCGACCCGCGGATGGTCACCTTCCCGCTCAGCCCGCTCATGCACGGCGGCGCCCAGGCCGGCCTGCTCATGCACCTGTTCGCCGGCCACCTGACGGTGCTCGAGCCGAAGTTCGACCCGGTCCGCACCTGGGAGATCATCGAGCGCGAGGGCGTCCAGCTGATCTTCATGACCGGCGACGCGATGGCGCGTCCGCTGATCGAGGCGTTCGAGGCGCACAACGGCTACGAGTGCCCCAACCTGATCGCCATCTCCAGCAGCGCGGCGATCTTCAGCCCGCAGGTCAAGGCGCGCTGGATGGCGGCCTTCCCGAACTCGATCTTCACCGACTCGATCGGCGCCTCCGAGACCGGCTTCCAGGGCATGGGCATGCAGGACAAGGACAACATCAGCAGCGACGGCCCGGTCGTCGGGCTCGGCCCGAACAGCGTGGTCATCAGCGAGGACAACCACGTGCTCGACCCGGTCAAGGACGTCGGCAAGATCGGCCGGCTCGGCCGCGGCGGCAGCGTGCCGGTCGGCTACTACAAGGACCCCGAGAAGTCCGCCAAGACGTTCCTGGAGATCGACGGCGAGCGCTACTCGGTGCCCGGCGACTTCGCCCGGATCGAGGAGGACGGCAAGGTCACCATGCTGGGCCGCGGCTCGAACTGCGTGAACACCGGCGGGGAGAAGGTCTACCCCGAGGAGGTCGAGATGGCGATCAAGGGGCACCCCGCCGTGTACGACGTCCTGGTGGTCGGCGTCCCCGACGAGAAGTACGGCCAGGCGGTGGCCGCCGTCGTCGAGCTGCGCGAGGACTCCGAGCTCCAGCTCGACGAGCTGCGTGACTTCCTGCGGGCTCACCTGTCCGGCTACAAGCTGCCGCGGGCGCTGACGGTCGTGGACCGGATCCCGCGCAACGCCACCGGCAAGGCGCAGTACCCGCGTGCCAAGGAGCTCGCCATGGCCTCCTTCGCCGCCAAGCACCCGACCGCGGTCGTGTGAGATGAAGACCCCGATCTGTGATGCCTTCGGCATCGAGTACCCGATCTTCGCGTTCACCCCGAGCGAGCACGTCGCGGCCGCGGTGTCGCGCGCGGGCGGGCTCGGCGTCCTCGGCTGCGTCCGGTTCAACGAGCCGAGCGAGCTCGAGGAGACGCTGACCTGGCTGGACGACAACACCGACGGCAAGCCGTACGGCGTCGACGTGGTCATGCCGATGAACATCCCCACCGAGGGCAAGGCCGTCGACCTCAAGGAGATGATCCCGCCGGAGCACATCACCTTCGTCGAGCGCACCCTCCAGCAGCTCGGCGTGCCGCCGCTGCCCGAGGGCGAGGGTCGCGAGGGCGTGCTCGGCTGGCTGCACTCCGTGGCCCGGTCGCACGTCGACGTCGCGCTCGAGCACCGGCCGGTCCTGATCGCCAACGCGCTGGGCTCGCCCCCGGTCGACGTGATCGAGCAGGCGCACGCGAAGGGGGTCAAGGTGGCCGCCCTCGCGGGTGCCGCCAAGCACGCGCTCTCGCACGTGAAGAACGGCGTCGACGTGATCGTCGCCCAGGGCTACGAGGCCGGCGGCCACACCGGCGAGATCGCCGGCATGGTGCTCACCCCCGAGATCGTCGATGCGGTCGGACCCGACGTACCCGTGCTCGGCGCCGGCGGGATCGGCAGCGGCCGGCAGATGGCCGCCTCGATGGCGCTCGGCGCCCAGGGCGTGTGGACCGGCTCGATCTGGCTGACCGTCGAGGAGTACGACCTCTCCGCCGGCAAGGGCATCCGCGACGCGTTCCTGCGGGCCGGGTCCTCCGACACCGTCCGGACCCGGATCTACACCGGCAAGCCGGCGCGGCTGCTCAAGACCAAGTGGACCGAGGCGTGGGAGTCCGAGGACGCGCCGGCCCCGTTGCCGATGCCGCTGCAGAACCTCCTGGTCGCCGACGCGCACAACCGGATGAACCGCGGCGACGACCCGGACACGATCTCGATGCCGGTCGGGCAGATCGTCGGCCGGATGAACCAGGTGCGCCCGGTCGCCGAGGTGATCGCGGACCTGGTCGCGGAGTTCGAGGAGACCTCGAAGCGGCTGCGTGGCATAGCCGAGAGCTGATCCGCTCGTTCTCCTTACATGTCTCGGGAACGCGCG
The DNA here is from genome assembly GCA_963803235.1 of uncultured Actinomycetota bacterium. Classification (GTDB taxonomy): domain Bacteria; phylum Actinomycetota; class Actinomycetes; order Propionibacteriales; family Nocardioidaceae; genus Nocardioides. Next base: position 77,772 of record CAWDLL010000002.1, on the reverse strand, counting down.
AGCTCGCGCCGTCTTGCCCTGGTCCTCGTCGTCCTGACCGTCGTCGCGACGGCACTCGGCGTCGGCAACCTGATGTCGGCGACCGGGGCGTCGTTCCCCGCGCCGACGCCCGAGGCCGACTGCGGCCCGGGCTCGCGGCCGGAGACCGACATCCAGGGCCGGGTGCCGGCGGCCGACTACGAGTCCGGTCGCGCGGAGCGCGGCTACCTCTGCAACACCCGGCAGGTGTCGCAGCAGGGCAACAGCGGTGGTTTCAAGGTGCTCCGCTACCGCGACGCGCAGGGCAACGTGTGCGCGTTCTACGACTCGACCCTGCTGTTCCCGAAGGACGTGCTCTACAACGCGGCCGAGGGCCTCGGCGTCGTCGTGCTCGACATGAACGACCCGGCGCACCCGCGGCAGACGACGACCCTCGCCTCGGCGGCGATGGACAGCCCGCACGAGTCGGTGCTGCTCAACAAGAAGCGCGGCCTGCTCGCCGGCGTCCTCGGCAACGCCGCCACCAACGCCGGCATCCTGGACGTGTACGACGTCCGCACCGACTGCCGCCACCCGCAGCTGCTGTCGTCCACGCCGTCCGCGGTGCTCGGCCACGAGAGCGGCTTCGCTCCCGACGGGAAGACGTTCTACGCGTCCAGCGCCGGCGGCCAGACGTTCGTGGCGATCGACCTGACCGACCCGGCCGTGCCGACGCCGATCTTCCAGCAGCTCGGCGTGAACTACCACGGCCTCCGCGTCTCCGACGACGGCCGCACGATGTACGTCGCCAACATCGGCAACCCGACCAACGGGGCGTTCTCGTCCGGCGGGCTGCGGATCCTCGACATCTCCGAGATCCAGGACCGGGTCGCGAACCCCGAGGTCGAGGTGCTGTCCGACCTGACCTGGCCGGAGCACTCGATCCCGCAGGTGGCCGAGCCGTTCACCCGCAACGGCCACCCCTACCTGCTCGAGGTCGACGAGTTCGCGAACTTCAACCTCACCGGCGGCGTGGCCCAGTCCTCCGCGCCGGTGGGCGCGGCGCGGATCATCGACATCGCCGACCCGCGGCACCCCAAGGTCGTCTCGGACCTGCGCCTGCAGGTGCACCAGCCCGGCGCCCGCAACGGTGACCAGCAGAACGACCCGGGCGCGACCAGCCCCGTGCAGGGGTACGCCGCGCACTACTGCTCGCTGCCGACCCGCAAGGACCCGAAGCTGGTGGCCTGCTCGATGATCGCGTCCGGCCTGCGGATCTTCGACATCAGCAACCCGCGCCGCCCGGTCGAGGCCGGCTACTTCAACAAGCCGATGGCGTCCGGCACGAAGCCGGCGAACCCCGAGGCGCAGGGCGGCTACGCCATGTCGCAGCCGGCGTGGGACGTCGCGCGTGGCCAGGTCTGGTTCACCGACGCGAACAGCGGCTTCTACGCGGTGCGGCTGACCAACGGGGTCGGACGCCTCCTGAGGTGACGGAGCTCAGTCGGCCGCGTTCCAGGCCTGCTTGAGGGTCACCCGGCCCTGCGTCTGCAGCAGCGCCCGCCGGTAGAGGCGCTCGGCGAGCACGACCGTGGCGGCCATCGCGGCGATCAGCAGACCGATCGCGACGAACGGCTCCCACAGCGCCGCGTCGCCCTCGAGGATCCGCATCGGCATCAGCACGCACGAGAACGGCGGGACGTACGACGCCACCGTCAGGGCCGTGCCCTCGAACAGGAACGACCCGAAGAACACGGCCATCATCAGGAACGACAGGGGCGCCGCGGTCGTCTGGAGGTCCTCGGCCCGACTGGCCAGCGCGCCGGCGACGGCCCACCAGCAGGCCACGAAGCAGAAGCCGACCAGGAAGAACGCCGCGAACCAGCCGGCCCCTTCGGACGCGACCGGCAACAGCTCGGCGTACTCGGTGAAGGAGATGCCGACCAGCCCGATCGCGACGAACACGGCGGTCTGGGTCACGGCCAGCGCGGTGTTGCCGGCGATCTTGCCGATCAGCAGCTGGCGGACCGGGATCTTGGTCGTGATGAGCTCCACGATCCGGTTGGCCTTCTCCTCCGCGATGCTGCCCGCCAGCGTGTAGCCGAACATGAGCGCGGCCATGTAGAAGAGCAGCGCCAACGCGATCCCCACGAACTCGGCGAACTCCTGCTGCTCGGCGTCCCCCGTCAGGAGCTCGGTGTCGAGGCTCCCGCCTGCCTGCAGGGCGCTGACGGAGGTCCCGGCGGCCTCGGCGTTCGCCTGGAGGGCAGCGCTGCGCACGACCGTCTCGGCGGCGTGCTGGAGGTCGCCCGGCACCTCCTCCCGGCCGGCCAGGGTCCAGCCGTCGGCGGCGGGCCGCAACACCACGTCGGCCGACTCGTCCTCGACGGCGGCGGCGCCCGCCTCCGCGGACTCCACCTCGACGACCTCCACCCGGACGGCGTCGTCGACGTCGGGCACCTCGTCGGCCAGCAGCCGGGCGGTCGCGACCGAGTCCGGCGCCGCGGCGACCCGGTAGGTCTCGGTGTCGCCGTCGGTGACGATCGTCCAGCCCAGGATCCCGACCACGAGGGCGATGGTGATGAGCGTCCCGATCACGAACGACTTGTCGGTGAGCTTGGTGACGACCTCGCGGCGAGCCACGAGGAGCCAGGCCCGCTCGGCTGCGGGCGCGCCAGGCTTCCCGGTCCCGGTGGGCGGGGTCTCGGTGTGGTGCGTCGTGGTCGTCATGCGGTGACCTCCCGGTAGATCTCGGCCAGCGGAGTGGTGACGCGGGCCAGCTCCCGGACCTGGCCCCGGTCGAGGCCCTCGGTCAGCAGGGTGCGGCGTACGGCGTCGCCGTCGCTGTCCGCGTCGGTGAGCTCGAGGAGCGCGACCGGCCCGTCCACGTCGACGACGTGCAGGCCGCGGACGTCGCGGACCCAACCCGCGTCGCGGTCCGTGACCAGCCGCAGCCGCTCCGGCCCCCGCGACCGGAGCTCCTCGACCGTTCCCTGGGCGACCACCTGGCCGCGGGCCAGCACGACCAGGTGGTCGCACAGCTGCTCGACCAGATCGAGCTGATGGCTGGAGAACAGGACCGGCAGCGACCGGTCGGTCTCCTCCCGCAGCAGGTCGACCATCGAGTCGACCGCACGCGGGTCGAGGCCGGAGAACGGCTCGTCGAGGACCAGTGCCACCGGCGAGCCCATCAGGGCTGCGGTGATCTGGACCCGCTGCTGGTTGCCCAGGCTGAGCTTCTCGACCCGGTCGCTGGCGCGGTCGGCCAACCCGAACCGCTCGAGGTGCTCACGGGCCGATGTGCGGGCCGCGCCGGAGGTCATGCCGGAGAGCTCGCCGAGGTAGACGAGCTGGTCGAGGACCTTCTGCTTCGGGTAGAGGCCGCGTTCCTCGGGCATGTACCCGAACCGACGCCGGTCGGCGGCGGTGATGGTCTGCCCGTCCCACAGCACCTCGCCGCCGTGGATGCCCAGCAGGCCCATGATCATCCGCATCGTGGTGGTCTTGCCGGCGCCGTTGCCACCGACGAAGCCGGTGAGCTGGCCTCGTGGCACGTCGAACGAGACGTCGTCGACGGCTGTGAGGTCGCCGAACCTGCGGGTCAGTCCTCGTGTCTGGATCACCAGCCCAGCCTAGGGACGGCCCGGTCCTGGCGGATCCGTCGCGCGTGGGAGATCGCCCTCCGCCCGAAGACGGAGGTCGGTCAGCCCGCCAGGCCGGCCCGATGGGCGAACACCACGGCCTGCACCCGGTCGCGCAGGTGAAGCTTGGCCAGGCAGTTCGAGACGTGGGTCTTCACGGTCGCCTCGCCCAGCACCAGCCGATCGGCGATCTCGGCGTTGCTGAGCCCCTCGCCCAGCAGCACCAACACCTCGCGCTCGCGCTCGGTCAGTCGCGCGAGCTCGGCGGCTTCCGGAGTCGGTCGGTCCGGCTGCCCGGGGCGTTCGGTCATCCGGGCGATCACGCGCCGGGTCACCTCGGGCGAGAGAAGGGCGTGACCGCGGCCGACCGCGCGGACGGCGTCGACCAGCTGGTCGGCCTCGCAGTTCTTGAGGAGGAACCCGCTGGCCCCGGCGTCCAGGGCCGCGAAGAGGTAGTCATCCTGGTCGAACGTGGTCAGGATGACGACCTTGCCGAGGTCCTCGGCGACGACGTCGGCGGTGGCCTGGATCCCGTCCGTGCGCGGCATCTGGACGTCCATCAGCACCACATCGGGCGAGAGTGCCCGCGCCTGCGCGAGCGCCTCGACGCCGTCGCCCGCCTCTCCGACCACGTCGATGTCGGGCTCGACGGACAGGATCATCCGGAACCCGGAACGCACCAGGGCCTGGTCGTCGACCAGCAGCACCCGCAACGCCTCAGTCATGGAGGGCCTCCGCCCCGCCTGCCGGTGCACCGAGCGGCAGCCGGACCCGCACCCGGTAGCCCTGGGTGGCGCGCGGACCGATCTCGGACTCGCCGCGGTGGGAGGCGACCCGCTCCCGGATGCCGAGCAGCCCGAGTCCGGAGCCGGAGGTGCCGGGTCGCAGCCGCCCGTCGTCGAGCACCTCGACCTCCGCGAACGGTGTCGGTCCGGTCTCCTGCACGCGGAGCGTCACCGACGCATGCGCAGCGGTCGAGTGGCGGGTGACGTTGGCGAGCGCCTCCTGGGCGGTGCGGTACAGCGAGAGCCCCACGGTCGCCGGGAGGCGGCCGACAGCTCCCGGGTGATCCTCGACCTCGACGTACGACGTCCGGAGCGTGTCACCGTCCCGGGAGGCGACCAGCCCGGCGAGATCGCTGACGCCGGGGCTGGAGGTGCGCGTGCCGCCGCTGTCGCCGGCCGCATCGGCCTCGATGTCGCGGAGGGTGCCCAGCAACGAGCGCATCTGGGTGACCGCCTCGCGGGAGCTGTCCTCGATGGCGCCGAGCGCCTGGCCGGCCGCTGCGAGGTCGTGGTCGAGAACCCGGCGGGCGCCGGCTGCCTGCACGCCGATCACGGACACATGGTGGCCGACGACGTCGTGCAGCTCGCGCGCGATCCGGAGCCGCTCGTCGACGACCGCGCGCCGGCGCAGCGTCTCGGTCTGGGCCGCGATCGTGGTGGCCTGGCGGGCGAGCTCGGCGCGTTGTCGGGCGCCACGCCACGCGACCTGCCCGCCCACGATCGCGCCGAGGAAGTACACGACATTGATCACGAAGACGAGCAACACGTACGCCGGGATCGCGGGGAAGGCACCGCCTGACTCTGGAGCCTCGTCGGCCTCGAGGAACTCCTGCACCCCGGAGCCGAGCGCGAACTCCCAGGCGACCCAGCAGAGCATGAAGACGAGGATCCCCGAGCAGACGAGCAGTGCACTGCGCCGGCTCCTGCCCCACGCCATCGCGGAGAACAGGCCCACGAAGTAGCAGATCTGGAGGGACAGCTGTGCCATCAGCGCGGCTATCGTCACGCCCGTCACGAACATGTGGGCGGCCAGGTACGTCGCCACCGTGAGCGGGTAGCGGCGACGCCACAGCAGCGGCACCACGCCGGCGGAGAGAACCAGGCAGAGCACCCACCACGGCGTGTCGTCGCCCTCGAAGGCGCCGGCGCTGCGGGCCAGCTCGAGGGTGACGAGGCCGACCACCTCGAGCACCAGGCAGGTGACGACGTCGGCTCGGCCGACGGGCGGCACGGGGCGCGACCAGTCGTCCTCGACGGCGAAGAAGTCGGCGACTGCGCTCACGCCTCCACCCTAGGGAGGGGCGGTCGCGCTGGCCTCCGTCGCAGGGCGGAGATCAGCCGGGGCTTCGAGAGAGGGGTCAGCGCGCGTCAGGCGCTGATCGGCAGGTCGAGCCCGGAGTCGAACGACGGGATCGGGGCCTTCCACGCGGGAGCCGGCTCGTTGCGCGGGGTGGTGAACTCCCCGGCGTAGTAGCCGTTGTGGGGGTGGACACGGCCGGTCGAGGTGCCGGACTCCAGCTCCACGAAGATCGATGCGGCCATGGTGTTCACCTCCCTTGCTTGCGTCGGTTGCTGCTTGTTGGTGTGTTGCCCTGATGCCTGTACTGACAAACCGTCGATGCTGAATTCATCGGCCGGACCAGACATTTGCTGAGCATTTCGTCGTCGTTCTTCACCTGCGATGTTTCCGCGGTGTGGGCGGCACCACATCCGGGAGTTCCCCCGGCCCGACCCCGAACCTCGGCTCGGGGTCGAATCCCTTGTTCCTTCGGTCAGGACAGAGCCTGCGGGACAGGGATCACAACGCCATCAGAACGAGGCCGTGTACGCCGTCCCGCGCTCGCCGCGGGTCCACACCGGGTCGGTGACGGCCAGGCCCTCGCTCACCAGGTCGCGCTTGAGGATCTTGTTGGTGGCGGTCTGGGGGAGCGAGGCCGCGATCCGGACGTGGTGCGGCCACTGCTTGGGGCCGAGATCGGCCTGCGCTGCGAGGAACCTCTCGAGGCCGACCGGGTCCAGGGTCGCGTCGTCGTGGAGGACCAGTGCCGCCACCAGCTGGTCGCCCACGCGCGGGTCCGGGACGGCGTACACCGCGACCCGGCTGACGTCGGGGTGCCGCAGCAGGATCCGCTCCACCGGTGCGGCAGCGAGGTTCTCGCCGTCGACCCGAAGCCAGTCGCCGGTGCGGCCGGCGTAGTAGGCGAAGCCGTCGGCGTCGACGTAACCCGAGGTCGCCCGACCAGTACATGCCGTCGCGCATCCGCTCCGCTGTCGCGGCCTCGTCGTTGTAGTAGCCGGCGAACTGGCCGGCGCCGGTGGTGTTCACGAGCTCGCCGACCGCCTCGTCGAGGTTCGTCACCTCGCCGGCGTCGCCGAACACCGCGGGCGGGCACTCCTCGCCGGTCACCTGGTGCAGCACCTTGACGCCGTCGTGCGGCCGGCCCAGCGCCCCGGGCGGCGTGCCCTCGACGCGGGAGATGATCACGGCGTTCTCGGTCGACCCGAACCCGTCGTAGACGCGGCACCCGAACCGCTCCGAGAACGCGGCGATGTCCTTCTCGTTCGCCTCGTTGCCGAACGCGATCCGCAGCGGGTTGTCCGCGTCGTCCGGCCGCGCGGGCGTGGCCAGGACGTAGGCGAGCGGCTTGCCGACGTAGTTCAGGTACGTCGCGCCGAAGTGCCGCACGTCGTCGAGGAACCCGCTCGCCGAGAACCGCTCCGCGAGGGCCAGCGTCGCGCCGGTGTTCAGGACCAGGCCGTAGCCCGCCATGATCGCGTTGGAGTGGAACAGCGGCATCGACACGTAGCAGACGTCGTCGGCGGTGATGGTGAACATGTCGGCCAGCATCAGGCCGGGGAACCACACCTTCTCGTGGGTGATCCGGACCGCCTTCGGGTCGCCGCTGGTGCCGGACGTGAAGATCAGCATGAACAGGTCGTCGTCGGCTACCGGTGGTCTCGAGGTGCGAGCGAAGCGAGCGCTCGAAACCGCCTGAGCCATGATCGAACCCTGCGCAACCACTCGGAGCTCGTCCACCCGCACCACCCGCACGTCACCGAGGTCCAGCCCGTCGAGCAGGCCGGCGTGCGTGGCGTCGGTCAGCACCAGCTGGCAGTCGCCGGTGCGGATGTCGGCGAGCAGCGACCCGCCCCGCCGGGTGGTGTTGAGGCCGACCACCACGTGCCCGCCGAGGGCGGCGGCCGACAGCGCCATCGCCATCTCCGGGGTGTTGTCCAGCAGGACTCCGACGTGCGGCGGCCGGTCGTCGTCGAGCAGCGACCGCAGCGCGGCGGCGCGGGCGCCGGACTCGGCGACGTGCTCCGCCCAGGTCCAGGTGTGGTCGCGGCTGGCGAGGCCCGGCCGGGTGTCGTCGGCCCGGTCGAGCAGCAGCTGACGAAGCGTGGCCACCGGGTCAGGCGGGTTCGGCGGCGAGGGTGCGGCCGACGTGCAACGCCTGCTCCGTGGCGCCGCCGTACGCGAACTCGAACCGCTTGGCGGTCGTGAAGTAGCGGTGCGCCTCGCCGTCGAGGTCGATGCCGACGCCGCCGTGGACGTGCACGGTCGTGTGCGCCAGCCGGTGGCCGGCGTCGGCCGCCCAGAGCTTGGCGACCGCGATCGCCTGGTCGGCGGGCAGTCCCTCGTCGAGCCGCCAGGCCGCCTGCCAGAGCGTGAGCCGCTGGCCGAGGACGTCGATGTAGCCGTCGGCCAGCCGCTGGGAGACGGCCTGGAAGGTGCCGATCGGCCGGCCGAACTGCTCGCGTGTCTTCGCGTACGTCGAGGTCAGCTCGAGGGCGCCCTCGGTGACGCCGAGCTGCTCGGCGGAGACCGCCAGCAGCAGGAGCAGCCGCAGCCGGTGCGCCGCGTCCCCGTCGGGATCCCCGAGCACCCGGTCGCGGCCCACGGCCACGCCGTCGAGGTCGAGCCGGGCCACGGCGTCGCCGTCGGAGAACCGCTGGGCGGTCACGGACACGCCCTCGTCCCCGGGCTCGACCAGGAACACCGCCACCCCGGACGGGGTCTCGGCGGGCACCAGGAACAGGTCGGCGCGGGTGCCGACGGGCACGGCCGCCTTGCGGCCGGTGAGCCGGAAGCCGTCGCCGTCGGGGGTGGCCAGGGTCGTCGGCCGCTCGGGAGCGAACGCACGGTCCTCGGCGACCGCGGCGGTCAGCACGGACGTGCCGGTCGCGGCCCCGGGCAGCCAGGCCTGCTTCTGCTCGTCGGTGCCGAACTCCGCGACCAGACGGGACGCGGGTCCGTGGGCGGCCAGCGGGACCGGGGCGACCCGGCGGCCGACCTCGACCAGCACCCGGGTCAGCTCGATCAGGCCGAGCCCGGCGCCGTCGTACTCCTCGGGGAGCGCGAGCCCGAGCAGCCCGGACGAGCCCAGCTCGGCCCACAGGTCGGCGTCGAACCGGTCGCCCGCCTGCTCGACCGTCTTCATCCGCTCGTTGGTGGCCCGGTCCCTGAGGATCCGCGCGGCCAGCTCGGCTGCCTCGTCCTGCTCGGGGGTGAAGGTGAAGTCCATGTCTCTCCTCCTCAGCGCTTCGCGGCCGGAAGGCCGAGGCCGACGTAGCCGATGATGTCGCGCTGGATCTCGTTCGTGCCGCCGCCGAAGGTCATCACCAGCGCGGAGCGGTAGTAGCGCTCCAGGCGACCCGCCAGCACGGCGCCCTCGGAGTCGCCGGTGACCGCGGCGTTCGGCCCGACGATCTCCATCAGCGACCGGTAGACCTCCGTCGCCAGCTCGGAGCCGTAGATCTTCGTGGCCGACGCCTCAGCGGGGGAGAGGTCCTCCACGTCGGAGGCCAGCTTCCAGTTCAGCAGCGTCAGCATCTCCGCGCGGGCGTGCGCGCGGCCGAGCGCGATCTGCACCCACTCGGTGTCGATCACCCGCTGGCCGTCGGGGTTCTTGGTCTCCTGCGCCCAGGTCCGGACCAGGCCGATGCGAGTGCGTGAGCGGCGCCGCCGAGGTGAGGGCGACCCGCTCGTGGTTGAGCTGGTTGGTCATCAGCGACCAGCCGCCGTTGAGCTCGCCGACCAGGTTGCCGTAGGGCACCCGGACGTCCTCGTAGTACGTCGCGCTGGTGCCGACGCCGGCGACCGTGTGCACCGGCGTGTAGGAGAACCCGGCCGAGTCGGCCGGCACCAGGATCATCGACAGCCCCTTGTGGCGGGGCAGGTCCGGGTCGGTCCGGCAGGCCAGCCAGATCCAGTCGGCGTACTGGATGAGCGAGGTCCACATCTTCTGGCCGTTGATGACCCACTCGTCGCCCTCGTGGACGGCGCGGGTCTTCAGCGAGGCCAGGTCGGTGCCGGAGCCGGGCTCGGAGTAGCCGATCGAGAAGTGCAGCTCGCCCTTCAGGATCCGCGGCAGGAAGTACTCCTTCTGCAGTTGCGTGCCGTAGCGCATGATCGTCGGCCCGACGGTGTTCAGCGTGAGGTAGGGGATCGGCACGCCCGCGACGGCGGCGACGTCGGTGAAGATCAGCTGGTCGATCATCGAGCGGTCCTGGCCGCCGTACTCCTTCGGCCACCCGATCCCGAGCCAGCCGTCGGTGCCGAGCTGCCGGATCACGTCCTTGTAGACCTGCGCGTCGCCGAACTCTCCGGACGCGGAGGCGAGCCCCGCACGCACCTCGGGGGTGACCAGACCGGCGAAGTACTCGCGCAGCTCCTCGCGCAGGCGCTCCTGGTCCGGGGTCAGTGCGACGTGCATGGAGTCTCCTGGATGGGGAATTCTGTGGGTGCCCGCTGGCACCGCCACACCAAAAACTATAACCTGTTCTTGTTTTGGTCCAGATCGACTGGAGGCAAGCGATGACCACCACATCGAGCGCACGTGCACTCGACCACGGCACACCGCCCGAGCGGTTCGCCCGTGGCTGGCACTGCCTGGGCCTCGCGGACAGCTTCGCCGACGGGAAACCGCACGGCATCGAGGCGTTCGGGGGCAAGGTCGTGGTCTGGCAGGACAGCAAGGGCGAGATCAACGTCCTGGACGGCTACTGCCGGCACATGGGCGGTGATCTCACCCAGGGCAGCGTGAAGGGCGACGAGGTCGCCTGCCCGTTCCACGACTGGCGGTGGGGCGGCGACGGCCGCTGCAAGAAGATCCCGTACGCCCGCCGGGTGCCGCTGCGCGCCCGCACCCAGCGCTACCCCGTGGTCATCCGGAACGGCCAGGTGCTGATCTGGCACGACGTCGAGGGCTCCGAGCCGGACCTGGAGATCCTGCCGCCGGAGCTGCCCGGTCTGGACACCGGCGAGTACACCGACTGGTCCTGGGAGGTCGTGCCGATCGAGGACTCCCACTGCCGCGAGCTGATCGACAACGTCGTGGACATGGCGCACTTCTACTACGTGCACTTCTCGTTCCCGACCAGCTTCCGCAACGTCTTCGAGGGCACCCAGGCGACGCAGTACATGCAGTCGAAGGGCCGCCCCGACGTGAGCGGTGGGTACGGCGACGCCGAGCTGTTCCTCAAGTCCGAGGCGACGTACTACGGACCGGCGTACATGATCAACTGGCTCGACGTCGACTACAAGGGCTTCGAGACCGAGGTCATCCTGATCAACTGCCACATCCCGACCGGCCCCGACTCGTTCACGCTGCAGTACGGCATCACCGTCAAGAAGCCCGAGGGCATCGACGACAAGACCGCGCAGTACATCGCGAAGAAGTACGCCCAGATGTTCGGCGAGGGCTTCCTCCAGGACGTGCACATCTGGAAGAACAAGGTGCCGGTGCAGAACCCGCTTGCTCTGCGAGGAGGACGGCCCGGTCTACCAGCTCCGCCGGTGGTACGAGCAGTTCTACGTCGACCAGACCGACATCGTCCCGGAGATGACCGACCGGTTCGAGTTCGAGGTGGACACCACCAAGGCCAACGAGTTCTGGCAGGAGGAGGTCGCCGAGAACCTCGCGAAGAAGGCGGCCGAGGAGAAGGCGACGGCGGACGCCTGATGCCTTCGTTCGTCCCGACCAGCGCGGACACGCTGGAGGACCAGCGTCTCTACACGAGCGCCCGGCTGGTCGAGGTCGCCTGCCTCGACTGCCTGGCGCGGGTCGGGGTCAAGAAGAACTCCGAGCACCACACCTCCATCCAGTGGACGGACCAGGCGGTTTCCGACTGCCAGGAGTTCGCGAAGATGTCCGCCGGCCCAGGCGGCCGCGCGCTGCACACCGGCTGCCCGCGGCTGGTCGCCAGCATCGAGGCCGCCGTCCGTGACGGCCGGGTGCCGATCGGAGCCGAAGATGGATACTGACTCCTTCGAGCTCAAGGTGCTCGACGTCATCGAGGAGACCGGCGACGCGCGGTCGATCTCGTTCGACGTTCCGCCCGACGCCGCCGAGCACTTCGCCTACAAGCCCGGCCAGTTCCTGACCGTCGCCGTGCCGTCCGACCAGACCGGCATCGCGGCCCGGTGCTACTCGCTGTGCAGCAGCCCGGTCGAGGACGGGCCGCCCACGATCACGGTGAAGCGGACCGTCGACGGCTACGCGTCGAACTGGATCGTCGAGAACCTGCGACCCGGCGACTCGCTGCGGGTGCTGCCGCCGAGCGGGATCTTCACGCCGGCCGACCTCGACGCCGACCTGCTGCTCTTCGCCGGCGGGTCCGGGATCACGCCGATCATGTCGATCACCCGCACCGCGCTGCGTCAGGGCAGCGGGCGGATCGTGCTGTTCTACGCCAACCGCGACCAGGACTCGGTCATCTTCGCCTCGGCGCTGTCCGAGCTGGCTTCTGAGCACCCCGACCGGCTGCTGGTCGTGCACTGGCTCGAGTCGGTGCAGGGGCTGCCGTCGCAGGCGCAGCTGAAGGCCTTCGCGTCGGCGTACGCGGCGTACGACGCGTTCGTCTGCGGCCCCGCGCCGTTCATGAAGGCGACCGTCGACGCGCTCCGCGAGCTGGAGTTCCCGCGCGCCCGCCGGCACCAGGAGAAGTTCGTCTCCCTGGGCGGCAACCCGTTCGGCGACCTGGCGGAGGTGGAGTCGGCCCAGGTCGAGATCGCGGCCGCCGACACCGACGAGGCCGACGCCGCCGAGGACGCGGCAGCCGCCGCCGACCACCCGCAGGGTCCGGTCAAGCTCGAGGTCGAGCTGGACGGCGAGACGCACACCTTCGACGACTGGCAGCCGGGGATGAAGCTGCTGGAGTACCTCGAGTCGAAGGGCGTCAAGGCGCCGTACTCCTGCCGCGAGGGCGAGTGCTCGGCCTGCGCCTGCCGGATCCTCGAGGGCGAGGTGAAGATGCTGCACAACGACGTCCTCGACGAGGAGGACCTGGCCGAGGGCATCCGCCTGGGCTGCCAGTCCGTCCCGGTGACCGACACCGTCTCGATCACCTACCACTGACAACCGGTGGTTGAGGTGCGAGGAGCGTCAGCGACGAGCCTCGAAACCCCGGAAGTGAAGCAGGGCGCCGACCCTCGCTCGTGGGCGATGCGCACTCCCTGGACCTCGACTGCGCCGTCCGCTCGTTCCGCTCCGGTCCAGTCCGGTCCGGTCACCTCCGACCTGGCGTGTCTGGTCCGCGCACGCAGGTCCACCCAAAAGGGTGACGTCGGGGGTTTCAGGGGTCGATCCTGATCAACACCCCGCATCATCGCGGGCGATCGATCCTGAGGAGACGTCATGATCACCACCTTCCGCACCATCACCGCGGCCGGCGTCGCGGCCCTCGCACTGGCCGGCGGTGCCGCCATCACCGGCTCCATGGCCCAGGCCGGCGACGGGGACGGGAACGCGAGCGCGAACCAGGCGCCCGCCCGCCCCGCCGAGCGCGCGCTGGTCGCGAGCTGCAGCGGCGGCGCCGCGACGAAGCTGTTCCGGCGGTCCATGGACTTCCAGAGCGTCCCGGCCGGGACCACGGTCGACCTCGAGGGCTCCCTGTGGTCGGTCAAGGGTCCCAAGAAGGGCACCGACACCGTGATGGTCACGGTCTCCGCGATGGCGTCCAGCGGCGGTTCCGGCGAGCTCACCCAGATCGCGTTCTACAGGGACGGCGTCGGCACGTCGGAAGGGACGAAGTACTTCACCTACAACAACGTGCTCGACCAGGCAGCCGTCCAGTTCTGCGCCAAGATCGGCAAGGGGCAGCACCAGTTCACCGTGAAGGTCACCGACGGGGGCGGCGGTGCCGCGACGCTGTACTTCCCGACGGTCACCTACGAACGCTTCAACTGACCGTCGAACCCGGCTACCAGCCGCGCTCGCGCCACTCGGGGAGGTGCGAGCGCTCGTCGCCGAGCCGGCCGTCGTTGCCGTGCCCGGGGTAGAACCACGTGTCGTCGGGCAGCCGGTCGAACAGCTTGGTCGACACCTCCTCGATCAGCTGCGCGAAGGCGTCGGCGTTGCCAAAGGTCGCGCCGACGCCTCCGGGGAAGAGCGAGTCGCCGGTGAAGAGGTGCGGGTGGCCGTCGGGGTCGTCGTACAGGAGCGCGATCGAGCCGGGCGTGTGGCCGGCGATCGGGATCACCTCGAGGGTGCAGTCGCCGACGGCGACGGTGTCGCCCGCGCCCACGCGCCGGGTCACCGAGACTCCGGTCTGCTTGGTGACCTCGTCGGCGTCCGGCGTCCCGACGACCACGGCAGCCCCGGTGGCGGACACCACGGCCTCCAGCGCCCGGTGGTGGTCCCAGTGCATGTGGGTGGTGACCACGGCGTCGAGCCCGCCGTCGCCGACGAGCGGCAGCAGGGTGTCCGGCTCGGCGGCGGCGTCGACCAGCACCTGGCTGCCGGTCGCGTTGCAGCGCAGCAGGTAGCAGTTGTTCGACATCTCCGGGTCGACCGCCACCTTGGTCACGGTCAGGGCGGACAGCTCGCGGGTGTCGGGCGTGCCGCCCGGCTTCACGTCTCCGGTGTAGGTCACCATGCCTCGATCCTCGGCAGTACGCCGTTGTCGCTGGTCAGTCCGGTTCCGTCGCCGCGGCCGGTGAGCCACCAGCCGAGCTCGGCGGCCGAGCCGGTGACGGTCGGTCCACCCTCCCCGAAGGCCCAGGTGCGGTCGAGGTCGGTGGGTGCGACCCGGAACGGCTCGGCGGCCGCCCCGCGCTTGGCCATCGCGTCGAGCAGCAGCGCAGAGAACTCGGGGTCCCAGTCGGTGTGGCGGTAGCCGGCGCCGAGGTCGGCGTGGTGGATCTCGACCTCGCGCAGGCGCATCCCGACGGTGGTGGCGGCCAGGAAGGTCCGCCCGCCGGGCGTCCGCTCGATGGTCGTCGACCAGGTGTCCTCCGGCACCGCCGCCGGCGGCGTCGGCGAAGTGGGTGGCCCCGCCCATCAGTCGCGCCCGGAGCTCGCTGGGGAGCCCCTGGGCGAGCTCGGCGATGTCGGAGTTGCGGGCGTCGTCCGACGCGTACATCGGCACCGGCTCCTCGCCGTCCTCGACGATCCCGGCGAGGGCGGCGGCGAGCCCCTCGGAGTTGAGTGCCAGGTGGGCGACCACGTGCGCGCGCGTCCAGTCCGGGAGCAGCGACGGCGCCGGCCAGTCGTCGTCCGCGAAGCCGTCGACGGTCCGGACCAGGCGCTGGGTGGCCTCGTGGAGCAGTTCCAGCTCCCGGGCGATGTCGTGGCTCACCTCACCATCCTTACCGAAGGGGTGAACGACTCGCCACCCTGTCGGTAGCCCCACATAGGGTGTACGACGTGGATCAGCTGATCATCCGTGGAGCCCGGGAGCACAACCTCAAGGACGTCTCGATCGACCTGCCCCGAGACGCCCTCATCGTCTTCACCGGCCTCTCCGGCTCGGGCAAGTCGAGCCTCGCGTTCGACACCATCTTCGCCGAGGGCCAGCGCCGCTACGTCGAGTCGCTCTCGGCGTACGCGCGCCAGTTCCTGGGCCAGATGGACAAGCCCGACGTCGACTTCATCGAGGGCCTCTCGCCCGCGGTCTCGATCGACCAGAAGTCCACGTCGAAGAACCCCCGCTCGACCGTCGGCACCATCACCGAGGTCTACGACTACCTCCGCCTCCTCTTCGCCCGGATCGGCCACCCGCACTGCCCGACCTGTGGCGCGCCGATCGAGCGGCAGACCCCCCAGCAGATCGTCGACCGCGTCCTGACCCTCGAGGAGGGGCAGCGGTTCCAGGTGCTGGCGCCGGTGATCCGCGGCCGCAAGGGGGAGTACATCGAGCTCTTCCGCCAGCTCCAGGCGCAGGGCTTCTCCCGGGCCAGGGTCAACGGCGAGACCCACCAGCTCGACTCCCCGCCGACCCTCGACAAGCAGAAGAAGCACACGATCGAGGTCGTGGTCGACCGGCTGGCTGTCAAGCAGTCGTCGAAGCGCCGGCTCACCGACTCGGTGGAGACCGCGCTCGGTCTCGCGAGCGGGCTGGTGGTGTTCGACTTCGTCGACCTGCCCGCGAAGGACCCCGGCCGCGAGCTGAAGTTCTCCGAGAAGATGGCCTGCCCCAACGAGCACTCGATCGACACCGACGAGCTCGAGCCGCGGTCGTTCTCCTTCAACTCCCCGTTCGGCGCCTGCCCGGCCTGCCACGGGCTCGGCACCCGGATGGAGGTCGACCCCGAGCTGGTCGTCCCCAACCCGCAGGCGACGCTGGGGGAGGGCGCGATCCAGCCGTGGAGCCAGGCCCACGTCGCCGACTACTTCCTCCGGCTGATGGGGGCGCTGGGCGACGAGCTCGGCTTCGACCTGAACACCCCCTGGGAGGACCTCTCCGCCAAGGCGCAGCGCTCCCTGCTCCAGGGCCACCCGACCAAGGTGCACGTCGTCACCCGCAACCGCTACGGCCGCGAGCGCGCCTACTACGCCGAGTTCGAGGGCGTCACCGGCTACATCGAGCGCCGGCACCGCGAGGCCGAGTCCGACACCAGCCGGGAGCGGTTCGAGGGCTTCATGCGCGAGGTCCCGTGCCCCGCGTGCGGCGGCAGCCGGCTCAAGCCGGTGTCGATGGCCGTGTCCGTCGGCGGTCGCAGCATCGCCGAGGTCTGTGCCCTCCCGATCAACGAGACCGCCGACTTCCTGCGCTCGCTCGACCTCTCCGCGCGCGAGAAGCAGATCGGCGAGCGGGTGCTCAAGGAGATCCAGGAGCGGTTGAACTTCCTGCTCGACGTCGGTCTCGACTACCTCTCCCTCGACCGGCCCTCCGGGTCGCTCTCGGGCGGCGAGGCGCAGCGGATCCGGCTGGCCACCCAGATCGGCGCCGGCCTGGTCGGCGTCCTCTACGTCCTCGACGAGCCGTCGATCGGGCTGCACCAGCGCGACAACCACCGGCTGATCGAGACCCTGGTCCGGCTCAAGGACCTCGGCAACACCCTGATCGTGGTCGAGCACGACGAGGACACCATCCGGGTGGCCGACTGGGTGGTCGACATCGGCCCCGGCGCCGGCGAGCACGGCGGCCAGGTCGTGCACAGCGGCCACGTCCAGGGCCTGCTCGACCACCCCGACTCGATGACGGGCCAGTACCTCTCCGGCCGCCGCGAGATCCCGGTGCCCGCCGTACGCCGCCCGCGGACGAAGGGCCGCGAGCTCACCGTCCACGGCGCCCGGGAGCACAACCTCCAGGACATCGACGTCACGTTCCCGCTGGGGCTGTTCGTGTCGATCACCGGGCGTGTCCGGGTCGGGCAAGTCGACGCTGGTCAACGACATCCTCTACACCGCGCTGGCCAAGCAGATCTATCGCGCGCGCACCGTCCCCGGTCGGCACAAGAAGATCAGCGGGCTCGAGCACGTCGACAAGGTGATCCACGTCGACCAGTCGCCGATCGGCCGGACCCCGCGGTCCAACCCGGCGACCTACACCGGCGTCTTCGACCACGTCCGCAAGCTGTTCGCGTCGACGGCCGAGGCAAAGATGCGCGGCTACCTCCAGGGCCGGTTCTCGTTCAACGTCAAGGGCGGCCGCTGCGAGGCCTGCGCCGGCGACGGCACGATCAAGATCGAGATGAACTTCCTCCCGGACGTCTACGTCCCCTGCGAGGTCTGCCACGGCGCCCGCTACAACCGCGAGACGCTCGAGGTCCACTACAAGGGCAAGACCATCGCCGAGGTCCTCGACATGCCGATCGAGGAGGCCGCCGAGTTCTTCGCGGCGGTCCCGGCCATCTCGCGGCACATGAAGACGCTGTGCGAGGTGGGGCTCGGCTACGTCCGCCTCGGGCAGCCGGCGACGACGCTGTCCGGCGGCGAGGCGCAGCGGGTCAAGCTGTCCTCGGAGCTCCAGAAGCGCTCCACCGGCCGCACCGTCTACGTCCTCGACGAGCCGACGACCGGTCTCCACTTCGAGGACATCCGCAAGCTGCTGCTCGTGCTGGGCCGGCTGGTCGACCAGGGCAACTCCGTGCTGGTCATCGAGCACAACCTCGACGTGATCAAGACGTCCGACTGGGTCGTCGACATGGGTCCGGAGGGCGGCTCGCGCGGCGGCATGGTCGTCGCGGAGGGGACGCCCGAGGCCGTCGCGGCCACGGCGGGCAGCTACACCGGCGAGTTCCTGGCGCCGCTGCTCGAGGGCACGTCCGTCCGGCAGCCGACCCGGAAGGCCGCGGCGAAGAAGGCACCCGCCGCGAAGGCCCCTGCGAGGAGGACGGCGGCCAGGAAGGCTCCGGCGAAGAAGGCTCCGCCGAAGAAGGCGGACGAGGGCACAAGAAAGCGCGCTGAGAGCGCTCTCTCATGAACCTCTCATCTTCGTGAGTAGTGTCAAGTTCAACCAGTTTCCGCGAAGAGGAGTCTCGGACATGACGACTGAACGACTCAGCCGACGCCATGCCCTTGCCGGTGCGGCCACCGTCGGGATCGGCGTACCCCTGCTGGCCGCGTGCGGCGGCGACGACCCCGCGGCCGACGAGGGCGACGGCGCGACGGCCGGCCCGACCATCAACTGCAGCTGCCACGGGAGCCAGTTCTCGGCCGTCGACGGGTCCGTGGTCCAGGGGCCTGCCACGTCGGCGCTCGGGGCGGCCACGGTCGCGGTGAACGGGGAGGACGTCGAGGTCGACGGCCAGGTGCTCGCCCAGGCCTCCGACATCCCCGAGGGCGGCGGCACGATCTTCGCCGACGAGCAGGTCGTGGTCACCCAGCCCGAGGCCGGCCAGTTCAAGGCCTTCTCCGCCATCTGCACGCACCAGAAGTGCACGGTGACGAGCGTCGAACCGGCATGACCACCCCGCTCGCGTCGCGCCGGGTCGTCTTCCAGGGCCTGTCGGCGGTGGGCGTCGCGGCGGTGCTCGCAGGATGCGGTGGTGATGCGGAGCCCGGCTCGTCGGCCGGGTCACCGAGCGGCTCGAGCAGCCCCACGGAGTCGACCAGCCCGTCCCAGACCCCCTCGGACACCGCCTCACCGAGCAAGAAGCCGACGAAGAAGGAGTCCGGCAGCGGCAAGCCCGCGCTGGCCACCACCGACGAGATCCCGGTCGGCGGCGGCATCGTCCTGATGGACGAGCGGATCGTCATCGTGCAGCCGACGGCGGGGAAGTTCGCGGCCTGGTCCGCGATCTGCAAGCACGAGGGGGAGACCGTGGGGTCGGTCGCGAACAACGTGATCACCTGCCCCTACCACGGCAGCCAGTACGACTCCGCCACCGGCGACGTGGTCGCCGGTCCCGCGCCGACCGGCCTCGACCCGATCCGGATCACGGTCGCCGGCGGACGGATCACGCGGGCCTGACGAGGCCCTCCCTGTCGCTGCACGCGGCACGCCACCGACGGTCGCGCGGTGAGTGCCTGCGGTCGAGCCGCTCGTCCAGTACGTCGCGCGCGTCGGCGTACCTCCCCGCGCGGAGCAGGGCGCTGATCCGCGCCTCCTCGATCAGCTCGCGCTGGGCGTCCGAGCCGCCGAGCCGGGGGACCAGCCGCCAGAGCCGGGCCAGCGCGTCCGCGGCGTCGGAACATCGGTCGTCCAGGAGCAGGACCAGCGCCCGCGCGAGCGGGGCCACGACCTCGCGCTGGGTCGGGTGCGGGTGCCTCGAGGCCCAGCGGGCGAGGCTGCGCAGCGCGTCCCGGTCGCCGAGGGTCAGCAGGGCGACCGCCGAGTGCATGGCCAGGAACGGCGTGGCCGGGCGCTCGAGGACGTCGCGCCCGGCGACGGCGGCCACGTCGTCCATGGCCGGCACCTGGGCGGCCCCGGGCGTGATCGCCCACCGGAAGAGCAACGACCCGCTGTCGACCAGCGCCCGGCACCCGAGGCCGTGCTCCGGCCGCAGCTGCGCGTCGTACCGCTCCCGGACGGCGGCCAGGTCGCCCATCGAGAGCTCGTGCAGGGCGGCGTGCCACGAGAAGTGGCTCAGGCTCTCCGTCGACGCGCCGTCGCCGGTGACCCAGTCGTCCATCCAGGCCAGCCCCGCCTCGTGGTCGCCGGTCTCGTAGTGCGCGTGCGCCCGCGCGTGGGCGGAGTGCCCGGCGGCGGGCTCCTCGGCCAGCGACCGGCAGGACAGCTCCATCGCCTCGTCGTAGCGCCGCTGCTCCTGCCGGACGAAGGCGAGCAGTCCCGGTGAACCACCAGTCGTCGCCGTACGCCGGGATCGCGCGCTCCACGATCGCCCAGGCCTCCTCGGGCACCTCGGTCACGCCGGCGAACGCGATCGTCGGGACGGCCGTGGAGAGGAGCAGGGCGTCCCGGGGGTAGGTGCCGAGATGGTCGACCAACGGCCGGGAGTCGCCCCGGACGTGAGACACCACGGCGTGCACGTGGCTCCGCTCGCGCTCGGTGCACCTGGCGGCGTACCGCTCGGCGTCCTGGAGCCGGGCGCCGACGTCGACCGCGGCGCACAGCTCGTGCCCGAACAGCGCCAGCGCCGCGTGCCCGAGGGCGAACGTCGGGTCGTGGGCGACGGCCTGGGCCACGGACTCCACAGCGCCGGCCCGGAGACGCAGCAGGTCGCGCACGCCCCGCGTGTAGGCGTCGGCCGCCTCGACGCCGGTGGTGAGGGCGAAGCCGTAGGGGTCGCGACAATGCATGTAAGTAGAGTAAGACACCAGACAATGAATTGCTGGATCCCCGGGTGAGTCACCAGGGGTGTCCCCGCCGGACCGTAGGGTTGGAGCGTGCCTGCCGCCCGACCCATCCGCTCCGCCCGGGGGCCGCTGGCCTACCGGCCGGAGCCCGGGTCGATCCCGACCCAGCCCGGCGTCTACCGGTTCCGCGACGCCAAGGGCCGGGTCGTCTACGTCGGCAAGGCGAAGAACCTCCGGGCCCGGCTGTCGTCGTACTTCCAGGACATCGGCAACCTCCACCAGCGCACCGCCACCATGGTGACCACCGCGGCGAGCGTCGAGTGGACCGTGGTGGCGACCGAGGTCGAGGCGCTCCAGCTGGAGTACTCCTGGATCAAGGAGTTCGACCCGCGGTTCAACGTCAAGTACCGCGACGACAAGTCCTATCCCTGGCTGGCGGTCACGGTGGGCGACGAGTTCCCGCGGGTGATGGTCGGCCGGGGGGCCAAGAAGAAGGGCACCCGCTACTTCGGCCCCTACAGCCACGCCTGGGCGATCCGCGAGACGGTCGACCTGCTGCTGCGGGTGTTCCCGATGCGGTCCTGCACCAACGGGGTCTTCAAGCGGTCCTCCCAGATCGGGCGGCCGTGCCTGCTCGGCTACATCGACAAGTGCTCCGCGCCCTGCGTCGGCTCGATCAGCCCCGAGGAGCACCGCAAGATCGTCGACGACTTCTGCGACTTCATGGGCGGCCAGACGGCGGCGTTCGTGAAGCGCATCGAGAAGCAGATGTACGCCGCCTCCGAGCTGCAGGACTACGAGAAGGCCGCCCGGCTGCGCGACGACCTCGGCGCGATGCGGAAGGCGCTGGAGAAGCAGGCCGTCGTGTTCGGCGACGGCACCGACGCCGACGTGATCGCGCTGGCCGAGGACCCGCTCGAGGTGGCGGTGCAGGTCTTCCACGTCCGCGGCGGCCGGATCCGCGGCCAGCGCGGCTGGGTGGCCGACCGCGTCGACGAGGGCGGCACCCCCGAGCTGGTCGAGGACTTCCTGCTCCAGCTGTACGCCGGCGACCCCGACACCATCCCGCGCGAGATCCTGGTGCCCGCGCTGCCGCCCGACGTCGCGACGTTCGAGCAGCTCTTCGCCGGCCTGCGCGGGAGCAAGGTGGCGGTCCGGGTGCCGCAGCGGGGCGACAAGAAGTCGCTCCAGGAGACCGTGGCCCGCAACGCCACCCAGGCCCTGGCCCTGCACAAGACCAAGCGCGCCAGCGACCTGACCACCCGCAACCGCGCGCTCGAGGAGATCCAGCAGGCGCTCGCCCTCGACGAGGTGCCGCTGCGGATCGAGTGCTACGACGTCTCCAACCTCCAGGGCACCGAGGTGGTCGCGTCGATGGTCGTCTTCGAGGACGGACTGGCCCGCAAGGGCGAGTACCGCCGGTTCGTGATCAAGGGCGTCGACGGCCAGAACGACGTCGCGTCCATGCACGAGGTGATCACCCGCCGGTTCCGCCGGCTGCTCGACGAGCAGGCCAGCAGCTCGGAGGTGACGACCGAGAACGGTCCGATGCTGGTCGACCCGGAGACCGGGCGCCCGCGGAAGTTCGCCTACGCCCCCGGCCTGGTCGTCGTCGACGGCGGCCCGCCGCAGGTCGCCGCCGCCCAGCGGGCGCTCGACGAGCTCGGCATCGACGACATCCCGGTCTGCGGCCTGGCCAAGCGGCTCGAGGAGGTCTGGCTGCCGTCCGAGGAGGACCCGGTCATCCTGGCCCGCACGTCCGAGGGGCTCTACCTGCTCCAGCGGATCCGCGACGAGGCCCACCGGTTCGCGATCACCCACCACCGCTCCCGGCGCTCGAAGTCGATGGTCGAGAGCCTCCTCGACGAGGTGCCCGGTCTCGGCGAGGTGCGCCGCAAGACGCTGCTGAAGTACTTCGGCTCGCTGAAGAAGCTGCGCGCGGCCACCGTGGAGGACATCGCCCAGGTGCCCGGTATCGGCACGCGGACGGCCACCGCCATCAAGGATGCGGTCGACCAGGGGAGCGGCAAGACTGTCTCCGTCAACACCGCCACCGGCGAGATCGAGGAGAGTTAGGCCGTGCCCCGATGACCGCCCCCCAGCAGGTCCGCGGCGAGCTCGTGATCGTGACCGGGATGACCGGCGCGGGTCGCAGCACCGCCGCGAAGGAGCTCGAGGACCTCGGCTACTACGTCGTCGACAACCTGCCGCCCAGCCTGCTGCGCGACGTGGTCCGCCTGGTCGACGAGGGCAAGGGCTTCGACCAGCCGATCGCCGTCGTGGTCGACGTCCGCTCCGGCTCGTTCTTCGGTGCGCTCCAGGCCAACCTCGCCCAGGGGGCCACCGGCAGGCACGCGACGCTGGTCTTCCTCGAGGCCACCGACGACGTGCTCGTACGCCGGCAGGAGGCCGCCCGGCGGCCGCACCCGCTCCAGGGCAGCGGCCGGCTGCTCGACGGGCTGCAGCGCGAGCGGGCCGTGCTGGGCGACCTGCGCAGCGAGGCCGACCTGGTGATCGACACCTCCAACCTGAACGTGCACCAGCTGACCGACCGGATCGCCGAGGCGTTCGGCACCGCCGACACCACCCGGCTCAAGGTCACGGTGATCAGCTTCGGCTTCAAGTACGGCATCCCCGTCGACGCCGACTTCGTCGCCGACATGCGGTTCCTGCCGAACCCGCACTGGGTGCCCGAGCTCCGCCCGCGGACCGGCCGCGACCGCGACGTGGCCGAGTACGTCATGAGCCGGCCCGGCGCGGCCGAGTTCCTCGACGCCTACCTCCCGGTGCTCGACGGCGTTGCCCAGGGCTACCTCAACGAGGGCAAGCGGTTCATGACCATCGCCATCGGCTGCACCGGCGGCAAGCACCGCAGCGTGGCCATGACCGAGGAGATCGCGAGGCGACTCAGCGAGCGCGGCCACCAGACCCGCGCCACCCACCGGGACCTCGGCCGTGAGTGAGGCGGCCGGCCTCCGGGAGCAGGCGGTGGTCGCCCTGGGCGGCGGGCACGGCCTGCACGCGTCGCTGTCCGCGCTGCGCCACGTCGTACGCGACCCGACGGCGGTCGTCACCGTCGCCGACAACGGCGGCTCGTCCGGGCGGCTGCGCGGCGAGTTCGGCGTCCTGCCCCCGGGCGACCTCCGGATGGCGCTGGCCGCGCTGTGCGGTGACGACGACTGGGGCCGGACCTGGGAGAAGGTCGTCCAGCACCGCTTCGAGGGCGACGGCGAGATGCGCGGGCACGTCGTCGGCAACCTGCTGATCGTCAGCCTCTGGGAGCTGCTCGGCGACCACGTCCAGGCACTCGACTGGGTCGGACGGCTGCTCGGCGCGTCCGGCCGGGTGCTGCCGATGGCGCTGACCCCGATGGACATCACCGCCACCATCCGCGGGCTCGATCCCGCGGACCCGACGGCGCGGTCGACGGTCCGTGGCCAGGTCGCCGTCGCGTCCAGCGGGGGCGAGATCGTCTCGGTGCAGCTGGACCCGGCCGACCCGGCCGCCTGTCCCGAGGCCGTCGAGGCCGTGCGCGCCGCCGACTGGGTGGTGCTCGGGCCCGGGTCGTGGTTCACCTCGGTCATCCCGCACCTGATGGTTCCCGACCTGCGCCGCGCCATCGGCGAGACCGATGCGCGGATCGTGGTGGTGCTCAACCTCGAGGGCCAGCTGGGCGAGACCGGTGGCTTTGCGCCCGAGGACCACCTGGCTGCGCTGCTCGAGCACGCTCCGGAGCTCAAGGTCCACACCGTGCTGGTCGATCGGGGTAGCGTTGCCGACGTCGATCAGCTGGAGCAGGCCGTGGCAACATACGGCGCGCACCTGGTCACCGGCGACGTCGCCCGCGGCGACGGCACGCCACGCCACGACCCGGTCAAGCTGGCCGACGCATTCGAGGACATCTTCACGCGAGGGTGATTGACGCGCATGACAGGATCTGGCCCATGGCGATGACGGCACAGGTGAAAGCTGAGCTTGCCAACACGCAGATCACGAAGACCTGTTGCCGCAAGGCGGAAGTCGCATCCATGCTGCGCTTCGCCGGCGGCCTCCACATCGTGAGCGGGCGGATCGTGGTCGAGGCGGAGCTCGACACAGGCGCGGCCGCGCGGCGGCTCCGCAAGGACATCGCGGAGGTCTACGGCCACCAGTCCGACGTGGTCATGGTCCAGGGCAACGGCATCCGCAAGGGCAGCCGCTACATCGTCCGGATCGTCAAGGACGGCGAGGCCCTGGCCCGGCAGACCGGGCTCCTCGACCAGCGCGGACGGCCGGTGCGCGGCCTGCCGCCGGCGGTCGTCTCCGGGGGCGGATGCGACGCGGTCGCCGCGTGGCGAGGTGCGTTCCTCGCCCACGGCTCCCTCACCGAGCCCGGCCGCTCGTCGTCGCTCGAGGTGACCTGCCCCGGCCCCGAGGCGGCCCTGGCCCTGGTCGGCGTCGCCCGACGCCTCGGCATCCAGGCCAAGGCGCGCGAGGTGCGCGGCGTGGACCGGGTCGTGATCCGCGACGGCGACGCGATCGGCGCGCTGCTCACCCGGCTGGGTGCCCACGAGTCGCTGATGGCCTGGGAGGAGCGGCGGATGCGCCGCGAGGTCCGCGCGACCGCCAACCGGCTCGCCAACTTCGACGACGCCAACCTGCGCCGGTCCGCCCGGGCGGCGGTGGCCGCCGGAGCCCGCGTCGAGCGGGCGCTGGAGATCCTGGCCGACGACGTACCCGACCACCTCAAGCTCGCCGGCCACCTCCGGCTGGAGCACAAGCAGGCCTCGCTCGAGGAGCTCGGGCAGCTGCACGAGCCGGTGCTCACCAAGGACGCCATCGCCGGCCGGATCCGGCGGCTCCTGGCCATGGCCGACAAGCGCGCCGAGGAGCTCGGCATCCCCGACACGGAGTCCTCGCTGACCCCGGAGATGCTCGCCGACGAGGTGTGACTCGCCGGGCGTTCTGGAACGCGTTCCTCGTTACCCGCACGTACGCGCGGACGACCCCTCCGGCAGCTCGCGCACCGAGGCGATAGGGTCGAGACGACGTGGGTCCGACGTCCACCCCACCGGTGCCCACCCCATCAGCTCACCGCACAGAGGAGCCCACAGTGACCGTTCGTGTAGGCATCAACGGCTTCGGCCGGATCGGCCGCAACTTCTTCCGCGCCGTCCGCGCCTCCGGCGCCGACATCGAGATCGTCGGCGTCAACGACCTGACCGACAACGCGACCCTGGCCCACCTGCTGAAGTACGACAGCATCCTCGGCCGGCTCGACGCCGACGTGTCGTCGACCGAGACCGCGATCACCGTCGGCGACCAGGAGATCGCGGCGTTCGCCGAGCGCGACCCCGCCAACCTGAAGTGGGCCGACGTCGGCGCCGACGTGGTCGTCGAGTCGACCGGCTTCTTCACCGACGCGACGAAGGCCCGCGCGCACGTCGACGGCGGCGCCAAGAAGGTCATCATCTCCGCGCCCGCGACCAACGACGACATCACCATCGTGATGGGCGTCAACCACGAGCAGTACGACCCCACCGCCCACACGGTGATCTCCAACGCCTCGTGCACGACCAACTGCCTGGCGCCGATGGCGAAGGCGCTCAACGACGAGTTCGGCATCGTCAAGGGCCTGATGACGACCATCCACGCCTACACCGCCGACCAGAACCTCCAGGACAACATCCACAAGGACCTGCGTCGCGCCCGTGCGGCCGCATTGAACATCGTGCCCACCTCCACCGGCGCCGCGAAGGCGATCGGTCTCGTGCTGCCCGAGCTCAAGGGCAAGCTCGACGGCTACGCGCTGCGCGTCCCGGTGCCGACCGGCTCGGCGACCGACCTGACCTTCGAGGCCGGCCGCGAGACGTCCGTCGACGAGGTCAACGCCGCGGTCGAGAAGGCCGCCGACGGCCGCTTCCTGCGCTACTCCACCGCCCCGATCGTGTCGACCGACATCGTCACCGACCCGGCGTCCTGCATCTTCGACGCCCCGCTCACCAAGGTGATCGGCAACCAGGTCAAGGTCGTCGGCTGGTACGACAACGAGTGGGGCTACTCCAACCGCCTCGCTGACCTGATCACGCACGTCGGATCGTCGCTCTGACCGTGCCCGAGAACCCCACCGGCATCGAGAGCCTCGGCCGCCTGCAGGGCAAGCGGGTCCTGGTCCGCTCCGACCTGAACGTGCCGCTCGACGGCAGCAGGATCACCGACGACGGGCGGGTGCGCGCCAGCGTCCCGACCATCCGCGAGCTGGCCGACGCCGGCGCCCGGGTCATCGTGGTCGCCCACCTGGGACGGCCCAAGGGCGAGCCGGACCCGGCGTACTCCCTGGCCCCGGTCGCCGAGCGGCTCGGCGAGCTGCTCGGCAGCCCGGTCGCGTTCGCCACCGACACCGTCGGTGAGAGCGCGACCGAGACCGTCGCCGGGCTCGAGGACGGGCAGGTCGCCGTGCTGGAGAACGTCCGCTTCAACGCGGGCGAGACCAGCAAGGAGGACGAGATCCGGATCGCGTTCGCGAGCGAGCTGGCCAAGCTGGCCGACGCGTTCGTGTCCGACGGGTTCGGCGTGGTCCACCGCAAGCAGGCGTCCGTCTTCGAGATCGCCCAGCTGCTCCCGCACGCCATGGGACAGCTCGTGGCGACGGAGATCGACGTGCTCCGCCGGCTGACGGTCGAGCCGGAGCGGCCGTACGTCGTCGTGCTCGGCGGGTCCAAGGTCTCCGACAAGCTCGGCGTGATCGACAACCTGCTCACCAAGGCCGACAAGCTGCTGATCGGCGGGGGCATGGTGTTCACGTTCCTGGCCGCCCAGGGCCACGAGGTCGGCAAGAGCCTCCTCGAGGAGGACCAGGTGCAGATCTGCCGCGACTACCTCGAGCGCGCCGGCGAGACCGGCGTGGAGATCGTGCTGCCGACCGACGTCGTGGTCGACACGGAGTTCCCGTCCGGTGACCGCACGCCCGAGCCGAAGGTCGTCCCGGCGTCCGAGATCCCCGCCGACAGCCTCGGGCTCGACATCGGCCCCGAGTCGGCCAGTGCCTTCGCCGGGCAGCTCGCGGACGCCAAGACGGTGTTCTGGAACGGCCCGATGGGCGTCTTCGAGGTGCCCGAGTTCGCCGAGGGCACCCGGGTCGTCGCCGAGGCGCTGACCAAGGTCTCCGGCCTGTCGGTCGTCGGCGGTGGGGACTCCGCCGCGGCCGTACGCACGCTGGGCTTCGACGAGGGCGCGTTCGGCCACATCTCGACCGGTGGCGGCGCCAGCCTGGAGTACCTCGAAGGCAAGGAACTGCCCGGCATCGCCGTCCTCGAACGCTGACCCACCGGATCACCCCTCCCAAGGAGCCCCCATGCCCCTCCCGACGCGCACGCCCCTGATGTGCGGCAACTGGAAGATGAACCTGAACCACCAGGAGGCGGTGGTCCTGGTGCAGAAGCTCGCCTGGACGCTGGCCGACAAGAAGCACGACTACGCGCAGGTGGAGGTCGTGGTGCTGCCGCCGTACACCGACCTGCGCTCGGTGCAGACGCTGGTGGACGGGGACCGGCTCAGCATCCGGTACGGCGCCCAGGACGTGTCGACCCAGGACTCCGGCGCCTACACGGGCGAGATCTCGGCCGCCATGCTCGCGAAGATCGGCTGCTCGTACGTCGTGGTCGGGCACTCCGAGCGCCGCGAGTACCACGCCGAGACCGACGAGGTCGTGAACGCCAAGGCGCACAAGGCGCTCGCCGCCGACATGACGCCGGTCGTGTGCGTGGGCGAGGGGCTCGAGGTCCGGCAGGCGGGCGAGCAGGTGCCCTACACGCTCGCGCAGGTGGACGGCTCGCTGGCCGGCTTCACCGCCGAGCAGGTCGGCGGACTGGTCGTCGCCTACGAGCCGGTCTGGGCGATCGGGACCGGCGAGGTGGCCACCCCGGACGACGCGCAGGAGGTGTGCGCGGCCATCCGGGAGCGGGTCCGGGAGGTGCACGGGGACGCCGCCGCGGACGGCGTACGCATCCTCTACGGGGGCTCGGTCAAGGCCGCGAACGTCGCCGGAATCATGGACAAGTCGGACGTCGACGGGTGCCTCGTCGGGGGTGCGAGCCTCCAGGTCGACGAATTCGGGGGAATTTGTCGGTTCTACGACATGCCCCTGCTCTGAGTTCGCGCAAACGTTGACGTAGGCTTGGTGATCGTGATCCCACTCTTCACCACCGTGCTCATGCTCGCGAGCGCTCTGATGATTCTGCTCGTCCTGCTCCACAAAGGCCGTGGGGGCGGTCTGTCTGACATGTTCGGAGGCGGCGTCTCGAGCTCACTGGGCGGTTCGTCCGTGGCCGAGCGCAACCTCGACCGACTCACCATCGGCATCGGCGTCATCTGGTTCGCCTGTGTCATCGCGCTTGGCCTGCTGTTGGCCTATCAGAACTGAGAAAGGGTCACCCCCGTGGCTGGTGGAGGAAACGCAATACGAGGTAGTCGGGTCGGCGCCGGCCCGATGGGCGAGGCAGAGCGGGGTGAGGCCGCTCCGCGCAAGGCCATCACCTACTTCTGCTCGCACGAGCACCGCTCGGTCGTGACGTTCTCGATGGACGCGCAGATCCCGGACTCCTGGGACTGCCCGAAGTGCGGCCTGCCGGCCAGCATGGACTCCGAGAACCCGCCCCCGGCGCCCAAGATCGAGCCCTACAAGACGCACCTGGCCTACGTGAAGGAGCGCCGCTCCGACGCCGAGGCCCAGGACATCCTGGACGAGGCGATCCAGCTGCTGCGCAGCCGCCGCAAGTCCGGCGACGTCATCTTCTAGCTGCCCGAGCGCCGGGGTCGCCGAACGGTTCCCACGGAGAGCCTGCACTTCCCACGGCGAGTTTCCTGTGGGGAGTGACAAATTCCCTGGTTAACCAGGGAATTGGGCGCGCCCTAGAGCGCCGACGCCGACGCGCGGTCCAGGAACCAGATCGTCTCTTCCCGACCGACGACGCCGGCGGCGGGGATGTCGTGCAGGTCGGCGCCGCCGAGGGCCTGGGCGACCGCGCCCGACTTGTCCTCGCCGCTGACCAGGAACCACACCGACCGGGCCCGGCGCAGCGGCGCGAAGGTCAGGCTGATCCGCTCCGGCGGGGGCTTGGGGGAGCCGGTGACGCCGACCGCGATCTTGTCCTCGACGTCGAGGGTGGGAGCTCCCGGGAACAGCGACGCGATGTGCCCGTCCGGCCCGATGCCGAGCATCACGATCTCGAACTCCCCGGTGCCGTGCTCGCGCAGCTCCTGGGCGTACGCCGCGGCGCCCTCGTCCGGGTTCGCCGCGGACTCGGTGGACGGCATCTCGTGCACCCGGGTGGCACCGACCGCGTCCAGGAACGCCGCCCGCGCCTGACCGGCGTTCCGGTCCGGTGACCCCGGACCGACGAACCGCTCGTCGCCGAACCAGACCCCGACCCGGGTCCAGTCGACGCCGGAGCCGGGCGACAGCCGGGCCAGCTCGCGGTGCAGGACGTGGGCGATGGTGCCGCCGGTCAGGGCGATGTCCGGGTCCCGGCCGGCCTCCTGCGCCGTGGCCAGCCGCGCGAGCAGCTCCCCGGCCGCCGACGCGGCCAGCGCGGCGGCGTCCTCGTGCACCTCGATCCGTGGCGAGCTCATCGGGCACTCCCTACCTTGGCCAGCCGGCGAGCGGTGGCGGCGTACACGTCGTCCTCGTCCAGCCGGCGCAGCTCCTCGGCCAGCAGCTCGGGCAGCTCGCGGCGCTTGAGCGCGATCGGCCGGTCGGGGTGGCCGGGGGAGGTGAACGTCGCCAGCTTGCCGTCCGCGCGGCTGATCCGGATCGGCCCGTCCTTGGTGTCCAGGACCACCTCGGTGATGCCGGGGCCGTCGGACGTCTTGCCGCTTCACGTCGACCT
Source organism: uncultured Actinomycetota bacterium (assembly GCA_963803235.1). Taxonomy (GTDB): domain Bacteria; phylum Actinomycetota; class Actinomycetes; order Propionibacteriales; family Nocardioidaceae; genus Nocardioides. The sequence goes on along the minus strand of CAWDLL010000002.1, from coordinate 47,596 downwards.
TCAGCCGGTCGCCCAGCCAGGCCGCCAGGAGCTCGGCGCTGGGGCTGACCCGCTCGCCGGTCACCGACGCGCTGGTGACCTTGAGCGGGTGCTGGTCGAGCGCGGCCGCCAGCAGCGCCCGCCACGAGGTGACCCGGGTCCAGGCGAGGTCGGTGTTGCCCTTGGCGTACGACGAGCACTGCGTGTGGATCGCCTTCGTACGCCGCTTGGTGGTCGCGGCCGCGTCGGTGATCCGCCGCTGGGCGAGCGCGCCGAGCGGGTCGGACGCGGGGTCGTCGGGGGCGTTGGCCGGCCACCAGATGGCGACGGGGGAGTCGGGGAGCAGGAGCGGGAGCACGACCGACTCGGGGTGCCTGACCACCTCGCCCTTGAGCCGGATCAGGGCGGTCTCACCGCTCCAGCCGGAGCCGGTGCCGACCTGGGCGTTGATCATCGGCGCCCCGCGGCCGTCGCCGAGGATGACGCCCAGGACGCGCGCCGGGTGCTCGTGGGAGGCGGCCCGGGCGGCCGACATCGCCTGCTCGGCGTCGTCCTCGTCCACGACGATGATCAGCGTCATCACCATGCCCATCGCCGGGCTGCCGGCCTTGGTCCGGGCGCGGACGAACTCGGCGGCGATCGCGGCCGAGTTGGTGTCGGTCAGCTCAATCATTTCGGGGTCCCTGCGGAAGCGTGAGCGAAGCGAGCGGTTTCGTGGGGTGAGGTCACTACGGCCTCCTCCAGACCCGGCCGTCACGAGCCAGCATCTTGTCGGCCGACGCCGGGCCCCAGGTGCCGGACGCGTACGGCTCGGGCTTCTGCTTCTTCTCGTCCTGCCGTGCCCAGCTCTCGAGGATCGGGTCCAGGATCTTCCAGGACAGCTCGACCTCCTCGTGCCGCGGGAACAGCGGCGGGTCGCCGAGCAGCACGTCGAGGATCAGCCGCTCGTAGGCCTCCGGGCTGGCCTCGGTGAAGCTGCCGCCGTACGCGAAGTCCATGTTCACGTCGCGGATCTCCATCGCGGTGCCGGGCACCTTGGACCCGAACCGCAGGGTCATCCCCTCGTCGGGCTGCACCCGGATGACCAGCGCGTTGTGGGTCAGCTCCTCGGTCGCGGACGCCGTGAACGGCAGGTGCGGCGCCCGCTTGAAGACGACGGCCACCTCCGTGACCCGGCGGCCCAGCCGCTTGCCGGTGCGCAGGTAGAACGGCACCCCGGCCCAGCGCCGGGTGTCGATGTTCAGGGTGACCGCCGCGAACGTCTCGGTCGTCGAGGTCCGCCTGATCCCCTCCTCGTCGAGGAAGCCGGCCACCTTCTCGCCGCCCGCCCAGCCGGCGGCGTACTGCCCGCGGGCGGTGGTCAGGTCGAGCCGCGGCGGCAGGCAGACGCTGCGCCAGCACCTTCTGCTTCTCGAACCGCAGGCTCTCGGCGTCGAACGAGGTCGGCTCCTCCATGGCGACCAGCGCCATCAGCTGGAGGAGGTGGTTCTGGATGACGTCGCGGGCGGCGCCGATGCCGTCGTAGTAGCCGGCCCGGCCGCCGATCCCGATGTCCTCGGCCATGGTGATCTGCACGTGGTCGACGTAGTTGGCGTTCCAGATCGGCTCGAAGAGGGTGTTCGCGAACCGCATCGCGAGGATGTTCTGGACCGTCTCCTTGCCGAGGTAGTGGTCGATCCGGAAGATCGAGCCGGACGGGAAGACGCCGTCCAGGATGCTGTTCAGCGCGCGGGCGGACTCGAGGTCGTGGCCGAACGGCTTCTCCACGACGACCCGCCGCCACGCGCCCTCGCGGCGGGTGGGCCAGGCCGTGCTCGTCGAGCTGCCCGACCACGTCACCGAAGAAGGACGGCGGGATGGCGAGGTAGAACGCGTGGTTGCCGTCGGTGCCGCGGACCTCGTCGAGCTCCTCGATGGTGCGGCGCAGGCGCTCGAAGGCCGCGTCGTCGTCGAAGTTGCCCGGGACGAACCGGAAGCCCTCCGCGAGCTGCCGCCACACCTCCTCGCGGAACTCGGTGCGGGCGTGCTGCTTGACCGAGTCGTGCACGATCTGGGCGAAGTCCTGGTCGGCCCAGTCGCGCCGCGCGAAGCCGACCAGGCTGAAGCCGGGCGGCAGCAGCCCGCGGTTCGCGAGGTCGTAGATCGCGGGCATCACCTTCTTGCGCGAGAGGTCGCCCGTCACGCCGAAGAGCACCATCCCGCACGGTCCGGCGATCCGGGGCAGCCGACGGTCCTGCGGGTCGCGCAGCGGGTTGACGTACGCCGGCAACTAGAGCTCCCCGGTCAGGTCGGCGAGGTCGCCCGGGCTGCTCACGTGCAGGCGCAGCACCGGTCGTCCCTTGGTGGCCAGCACCTGGCCGTCGCCGACGGCCTGGGCGGTCAGGAACTCGTGGAACGTGAACGGCCGGTCGGGCACGGCGAGGTCGGCCGCGGGCTGGCCGGTGACCTGGAGGTAGACGCCGGTGTCGGGGCCGCCCTTGTGGTACTGCCCGGTGGAGTGCAGGAAGCGCGGCCCCCAGCCGAACGTGACCGGCCGGCCGGTGCGCCGGGCCAGGCTGCCGCGGACGGACGCGAGGTCGGCGTCGCGGTGCCGGTCGAGGTAGGCCTGCACGGCGACGTACCCGTGCTCGCCGTCGAGCCCGTCCAGGAGCGCCGAGACGGCGTCGCGGACGGTGGAGGTGCCGTCGGGGAGCCAGCCCTCGGAGGCGTAGACGGTGACGGCGCCGTCGACGAACGCCGGCGTCGGCGCGGCTCGCCGCCGCCGTCGAGCATCGACCTGGCGGCGGCCTTCGCGCTCTCCACGTCGGGCTGGTCGAACGGGTTGATCCCGATCAGCCGCCCGGCGACGGCCGTGGCGTGCTCCCACAGCAGGAGCTGGGCGCCGAGCGTCGCGTCGACCGAGACGCCGTACGACGAGGCGGGGCGGAGCTTGTCGAACGTCGACTCACGGCCGGGCCGACCGTGCAGAGCACCTCGTCGGGGGTGCTGGGGTCGAAGTTGGGGGCGTCCGGGCCCTCCACGACGACGGGCAGGATGCCCTTGCCGTCCTTGCCGGTGGACTCGGCGACCAGCTGCTCGGCCCAGTCGCCGAAGCCGGGGTACGGCGCCCCCGCCTCCGCGATCACCAGCTTGTCGACGCCGGCCAGGTTGGCCACCCCGAGCAGGGCACCGAGCCGCAGCCCGGGGTTGTCCACGGAGTCGGCCTCGAGCGCCGGTCGGATCGCCTCCGCGGAGTCGAGCAGCTCGGCGATGTCGGCGCCCGCGAGCCCGCTCGGCACCAGGCCGAAGGCGGTCAGCGCGGAGAACCGGCCGCCGACCGTGGGGTCGGCCAGGAAGACCCGGTAGCCGGCTGCGCGGGCCGACTCCTCGAGCGGCGACCCCGGGTCGGTGACCACGACGATCCGCTCGGCGGGGTCGATGCCGGCGTCGCGGAACGCCTTCTCGAACGCCCGGCGCTGGCTGTCGGTCTCGACCGTGCCGCCGGACTTGCTGGACACGACCACGACCGTCTCGGCCAGCCGGTCCTCGAGTGCGGTGCGGACGAAGTCGGGGTCCGAGGAGTCGAGGACGTCGAGGTCCACGCCCGCGGCCCCGCAGATGACCTCGGGCGCCAGGGACGAGCCGCCCATGCCGCAGAGCACGACCTTGGAGAGGCCCTTCTCGCGGTGCTCGACGTGGAGGGTGGAGATCTCCGTGACGAGGCTGCGCGAGGTCTCGGACAGGGCGACCCAACCGAGACGCTTCGCGGACTCGTCGACGGCAGCCTGTCCCCACAGGGTCGGGTCCTGGGCCGCGGTCCGGCTGGCCACGTTGTCCGCGACCAGCTTCTCGACCGCGCTGGCGAACGCCTTCTCGTCGGGGTATCCGAAGAACAGCTCGAACTCCGCTCCGGTTCCCTTGCCGTTGACGGTGTTCCAAGCCGTGTCGCTCACTTCTTCGCCGCCTCCAGCTGGGCGGACACGGTATCGAGCAGCTCGTTCCAGGAGGCGACGAACTTGTCGACGCCCTCCTGCTCGAGGGTCGCGATCACGTCGTCGTAGTCGACCCCGACCGCCTTCAGGTCGGCCATCACCTTGTCGGCGTGGTCGTACTGCGTGGTGACCTGGTCGCCCTTCACCTCGCCGTGGTCGGCGAACGCCTCGAGGGTCTTCTCCGGCATCGTGTTCACGGTGTTCGCCACGACCAGGTCGGCGACGTACATCGTGTCGCGGTAGTCGGGGTTCTTCACGCCGGTCGACGCCCACAGCGGGCGCTGGGTGTTGGCGCCGGAGTCGGCAAGGCGGCGCCAGCGGTCGCCGGAGAAGAACTTCTCGTACGCCCGGTAGGCGAGGCGGGCGTTCGCGACGCCGGCCAGACCACGGAGCGCGAGCGCCTCGTCGGTGCCGATCGCCTCCAGCCGCTTGTCGATCTCGGTGTCCACCCGGGACACGAAGAACGACGCGACCGAGTGGATCCGCGAGAGCTCCTTGCCGTTCTCGAGCGCCTTCTCCAGCCCGGCGACGTACGCCTCCATGACGCCCTGGTAGCGGTCGAGGCCGAAGATCAGGGTGACGTTGACGCTGATCCCGTCGCCGAGAGCGTCGGTGATGGCGGGCGCACCCTCGGTGGTGGCCGGGATCTTGATGAACAGGTTGTCGCGGTCGACCTCGGCCCACAGCTCGCGCGCCGACGCGAGGGTGGCGTCGGTGTCGAACGCGAGGTCGGGAGCGACCTCGATCGAGACCCGGCCGTCGACCCCGCCGGTGGACTCGTAGACGGGCTTGAGCACGTCGCAGGCGGCGCGGACGTCGCTCGGTCGTCAGCTCGAAGACCGTCTTGTCCACGTCGGCGCCGGCCTCCACGAGCCGGCGTACCTCGTCGTCGTACCGCTCGCCGTCGGAGATCGCGCCGGCGAAGATCGTGGGGTTGGTGGTGACGCCCACGACGGACTTGTCCTTGACGAGCTCGGCCAGGTTGCCGGTCTCGATGCGTTCGCGGGACAGGTCGTCGAGCCAGATCGAGACTCCTGCGTCGGAGAGCTCCTGGAGACGTTCGGACATGTGCTGCTCCCTTCCCTGGGACGAACTAGCGGGTGGCCTTCTCGACGGAACGGAGGCTGTCCTCGGCGGCGAGGACGACGGCCTCCGCGGTGATGCCGAACTCGCGGAAGATCGTGGCGTAGTCGGCGGAGGCGCCGTAGTGCTCGAGCGAGACGGTGCGGCCGTGCTCGCCGACCACGTCGCGCCAGCCCATGGACACGGCGGCCTCGACGCTGACCCGCGCCTTGACGATCGGCGGGATCACGCTGTCGCGGTAGGCCTGGTCCTGGGCGTCGAACCACTCGCGGCACGGCATGGACACGACCCGCGCGGAGATGCCCTTCTCGGCGAGCTGGCTGCGCGCCTCGACGGCGAGCTGGACCTCGGAGCCGGTGCCGACGAGGACGACGTCGGGCGACCCGTTCTCGGCGTCGATCAGCGTGTAGGCGCCCCGGTGCACGTCGGCGGTCGTGGCGAAGCCGTCGGTGCCGCGGGGGTAGACCGGCACGTTCTGGCGGGTGAGCGCGAGCCCGGCCGGGCGGTCGGTGTGGCCGAGGATCGTCTGCCAGGCGGCGACGGTCTCGTTGGCGTCGGCGGGCCGGACCACGTCGAGGCCCGGGATCGCCCGCAGTGCCGCGAGGTGCTCGACCGGCTGGTGGGTCGGGCCGTCCTCGCCGAGGCCGATGGAGTCGTGGGTCCAGACGTAGGTGACCGGCAGGCCCATCAGCGAGGCCAGGCGTACGGCGGGGCGCATGTAGTCGGAGAACACCAGGAAGGTGCCGCCGTACACGCGGGTGCCGCCGTGCAGGGCGATGCCGTTCATGATCGAGCCCATGGCGTGCTCGCGGATGCCGAAGTGCATGACCCGGCCGTAGACGTCGCCCTGGAAGTCCTTGGTGGAGAACTCCGCCGGGACGAACGACGGCTCGCCCTTCGGGGTCGTGTTGTTGGACTCGGCGAGGTCGGCCGAGCCGCCCCACAGCTCCGGCAGCACCGGCGCGACGGCGGAGAGCACCTCGCCGGAGGCCTTGCGGGTCGCGACGCCCTTGGGGTCGGCCTCGAACGTCGGGAGCGCGTCGGTCCAGCCGTCGGGGAGGGTCCGGGTGGTCATCCGGTCGAAGAGCGCCTTGCGGTCGGGGTTCTTGGCGGCCCAGGCGTCGAACTCCTCCTGCCAGGCGGCCTGCGCCTCGCGTCCCCGCTCGACCACGCGAGCGGGTGTGCGCGAGCACCTCGTCGCTGACCTCGAAGGTCTGGTCGGGGTCGAAGCCGAGGATCTTCTTGGTGGCCGCGACCTCGTCGTCACCGAGGGCCGACCCGTGCGCCTTGCCGGTGTTCTGGGCCTTCGGAGCCGGCCAGGCGATGATCGTCCGGAGCACGATCATGCTCGGCTTGTCGGTGACCTTGTCGGCCTTCTCGAGCGCCTTCCAGACCGCCTCGACGTCCTCGACGTACTCGTGGCCGTCGTTGGTCCAGTCGACCGTCTGCACGTGCCAGCCGTAGGCCTCGTAGCGCTTGCCGACGTCCTCGCTGAACGCGATGTCGGTGTCGCCCTCGATCGAGATCCGGTTGGCGTCGTAGATGAGGGTGAGGTTGCCGAGCTGCTGGTGGCCGGCGAGCGAGGAGGCCTCGCCGCTCACGCCCTCCTCGAGGTCGCCGTCGCTGCACAGGGCGTAGATGTGGTGGTCGAACGGGCTGGCGCCCTCGGCCGCGTCGGGGTCGAGCAGGCCGCGCTCGCGGCGGGCGGCCATGGCCATCCCGACCGCGTTGGCGACGCCCTGGCCGAGCGGGCCGGTGGTGGTCTCGACGCCAGCGGTGTGGCCGTGCTCGGGGTGGCCGGGGGTCTTGGAGCCCCAGGTGCGGAGCGACTTGAGGTCGTCGAGCTCGAGGCCGAAGCCGGCGAGGAAGAGCTGGGTGTAGAGGGTGATGCTGGAGTGCCCGCAGGAGAGCACGAACCGGTCCCGTCCGGGCCAGGTCGGGTCGGCCGGGGAGTGCCGCATCTTCTTCTGGAACAAGAGGTAGGCGACCGGCGCCAGCGCCATGGCGGTGCCGGGGTGGCCGTTGCCGACCTTCTGCACCGAGTCCATGGCGAGGACGCGGCAGGTGTCCACCGCCGACGCGTCGAGGTCGGTCCAGTTCAGCTTGCTCACGGGGATCCCTTCGAGAGTGCGATCGGCGGGGCGGCCTCGTCGTCGAGCCTACTCACCCGGGGCGATAGACTGCGAGCCGCATCAGACGCATCCCACCCGAGGAATCCAGTGACGTATGTCGGCCAGTCGGCCTCTGCTGTCGAGCAGCCGGAGCCGGCTCGCGCGACCGCGGGCGACGTGGTCGCGGCGTACGTCGGACTGACCAAACCGCGGGTCATCGAGCTGCTCCTCCTCACCACCGTGCCGGTGATGTTCTTCGCCGCCCGGGGTGTCCCGGAGCTGGGCCTGGTCGTCGCCACCGTGATCGGCGGGACGCTGTCCGCCGGGTCCGCGTCCGCACTCAACTGCGTCTACGACCGCGACATCGACGAGCAGATGCGCCGTACCCGCCGACGGGCACTTCCACGCCACATCGTCTCGGCGCGTGCGGCGCTGATCTTCGGGCTGACGCTCGGCGTCGTGTCGACGGTGATCCTCGCGGTGTGGGTGAACTGGCTGTCCGCGGCGCTCGTCGGTCCTGGCCAACGCGTTCTACGTGCTCGTCTACACGATGGTGCTCAAGCGGCGGACCACCCAGAACATCGTCTGGGGCGGGCTGGCCGGCTGCTTCCCGGCGCTGATCGGCTGGACCGCCGTCACCGGCGAGCTGTCGTGGGTGCCGGTCGTGCTGTTCGCAGTCGTCTTCTTCTGGACGCCGCCGCACACCTGGGCGCTCGCGCTGCGCTACCGCGAGGACTACGCGAACGTCGACGTGCCGATGCTGCCGGTCGTCGCGCCGGCCCATGTCGTCGGGCGGCAGATCGTGATCTACAGCTGGGTGATGGTGGCGACGTCGCTGCTGCTGTGGCCGGTCGCCGACACCGGGCTGTTCTACCCCGCCGCGGCGGCCGTCCTGGGCGCGTTCTTCCTGATCGAGGCACACCGGATGTGGGGCCGCACCCAGGGCACCGAGGACCTGAGCGTGATCCAGCCGATGCGGCTGTTCCACTCCTCGAACCTCTACCTCTCGCTCCTCTTCGTCGCCGTCGCGCTGGACCCGCTGCTCGGCTGATTCGGCACCGGTGGTTGAGGTGCTGGGAGCGTCAGCGACGAGCCTCGAAACCCGGTGACCAGAGGCATGGCCGGGACCAAAATCGGCGATTTGTTGCGCCTGCGCAAAAAAGTCTGAAAAGTGAGGCAACCAAACCCGGCGATGCCGCGTCTACTGCAATGACGAGGCGTTCGGTCTGTCCACGGGGGTGCAGACCGAACCCTCGTCGCCATGTGTCGCGGGTCAGCTCTCGCGGACCTGGATGAGAGCCCAGGTCACGGCCGCGGAGATCAGGGCGGCGCCGAGCATGTGGAAGCCGACGAGCACGATCGGCAGGTCGGTGAAGTACTGGACGAACCCGATCAGGCCCTGGCCCAGCTCGATCCCGAGCAGCACCACGACCGCCCGGGTGGCGTCGCGTGGGCGCGTCGACGGCGAGCAGGGCCAGCAGCAGCCCGACGGTGAGCCCCACGAGGAGGAACACCGCGTCGGCGTGCAGCTGGCTGACCTGGACGGGGTCGAGGCCGTTGCGCTCGGTGCGGATGTCGCCGGCGTGCGGACCGGAGCCGGTGACCACCGTGCCGACGTACATCACGAGCCAGGCTGCGGCGAAGGTGAGCCAGGCCAGGGTGACCGTGGGTCCGCTGCGGATGGTCGGCTGCGGGTGGTCGAGGCGGCGGATGAGCAGCACGGCCAGGCCGATCATCGCCAGCGACAGGAGCAGGTGCAGGGAGACGACCCACGGGTTCAGGTCGGTGAGCACGGTGATCCCGCCGATCACCGCCTGGGCCGGGATGCCCAGGCCGAGGACCAGGGCCAGGGTGCGCAGCTCGCGGCGTCCGGTCTGCCAGGCGGCCACGAAGGTCGCCACCGCGACGGCCGCCAGGACGAAGGTCAGCATCCGGTTGCCGAACTCGATGGCGGAGTGGGCGTCGAGGGCGCCGTGCGGGGTGAACGACTTGTCCGTGCAGCGCGGCCAGGTCGGGCAGCCGAGCCCGGACGCGGTGAGCCGGACGGCGCCACCGGTCACGACGAGGACGGCGTTGGCGACGAGCGTCGCCCAGGCGAGTGGCCGCATCCAGCGGTCCAGGCGGGGCATCTCTACTCCCACTTGAAGGTCCTGGCGGTCAGGAACGTGCCGATCGCGGCCCAGACGAGCAGTACGCCGAGGTCGGTCCAGGCGGTCGTGCCGTCGATCAGCGCCTCCCGCATCGCGTCGCCGAGCGCACCGGACGGCAGCCACCGGACCAGCTCGCCGAAGGCGCCGTACGCCGACGAGGGCAGCACGACCGCGCCGCCCGCCATGAGCAGCAGGTAGACCAGGTTCGCCGCGGCGAGCGTGGCCTCGGCGCGGAGCACGCCGGCGATGAACAGCCCGAGTGAGGCGAAGGCGGCGGTGCCGGCCACGACGGCGAGGAACGCCCCCAGCAGGTCCGGGTTCGGGTCCCAGCCGAGCGCGAGGGCGACCGTCGAGAGCACCACGATCTGGAGAGCCTCGACCAGCAGCAGCGCGAGCACCTTGCCGGCGAGCAGGCCGGACCGGGGGAGTGGCGAGGACCCGAGCCGCTTGATCACGCCGTACCGGCGCTCGAACCCGGTCGCGATCGCCAGCGAGGTGAACGCGGTCGACATCACGGCCAGGGCCAGCACCCCGGGCGTGAAGACGTCGACGGCGGGGTGCTCGAAGTCGAGGTCGAGCGCCTTGGAGCCGGCGACCCCACCGATCAGCACGATGACCGGGATCACGACGGCCAGCAGCAGCTGCTCGCCGTTGCGCAGCATCAGCCGCGCCTCCATCCGGGCCTGGGCGAGGACCTGGCGGTGGAGCGGCGCCGCGCCGGGGCTGGGGGAGTAGGTGCCGGCGCTCATGGCGCCAGCTCCCGCCCGGTGAGCTCGAGGAACACGTCCTCGAGGTTGCGCTGGCCCAGGGTCAGCGACTCGGGGAGCACCCCGGACTCCTCGCACCAGCGGGACACCTTCGCGAGCGTCGTCGCGTCGGCGGGGCCGGTGACCAGGAGGCTGACCTCGTCGAGCTGGGTCACCTCGGTCTCCGCGCCGAGGGCAGTGCGCAGCGAGTCGGGTGCGCCGGGCGGGAAGGGACGGGTCACCACCAGCCGGATGGTCGTCGCGGACCCGCCACGGGTCAGCTCGAGCGGCGAGCCGCTGGCGATCAGCCGGCCGCGGTCGATGATGTGGATCCGGTCGGCCAGCCGCTCCGCCTCGTCCATGTAGTGCGTGGTGAGCACGACGGTCACGCCGTCGGACCGCAGCTCCTCGAGCAGGTCCCAGGTGCCGCGCCGCGCCTGCGGGTCCATCCCGGCGGTCGGCTCGTCGACGAAGACCAGCTCCGGACGCCCCACGACCGCCATGGCCAGGCCGAGTCGCTGCTGCTGCCCACCGCTGAGTCGCCGGTACGGCGTGCTGCCGCAGTCGCCCAGCCCCAGCCGCTCGGCCAGCGTGTCCACGTCGAGCGGATGAGCGTGCAGGCGTGCGATGTGCCGGAGCATCTCCATCGCGCGGACCCCGCTCCAGGCGCCGCCGGACTGGAGCATCACGCCGATCCGGGGCAGCAGGTCCCGCCGTTCGCGCACGGGGTCGAGCCCCAGGACCCGGACCGAGCCGCGGTGGGGGCGGCGATACCCCTCGCAGGTCTCGAGCGTGGTGGTCTTCCCCGCCCCGTTGGGGCCGAGGACGGCGGTGATCGTGTCGCGGCCGACCTCCAGCGTGAGCTCGTCGACGGCGACCTTGTCGCCGTACCGCATCACCAGGCCGTCGACGACGACGGCGGGGGCGGCGGCTGACACGGCGGTCAGTCTAGGGAGCGTCCCGGGCACCCTCGCCCCGGGCCCGGCCGCGGTGACCCGGGTCACGGGCAGTTGGGTAAGGCTGTCCTTACTTGAAGCGCCCGAACTAATAAAGGCACACTGTTGTTGTGGAATTCGAGCAGGGCAAGTCCGCGGGCGTCGGCGACCAGCCGACGCGCGAGCGGGTCGTGCGCTCGATCCTGGTCAACGGACCCTCCACCGCGGCGCCCTGGCCGAGCGGCTGGACCTCACTCCGGCCGCCGTACGCCGGCACCTCGACCACCTCCTCGAGGAGGGGATGCTCGAGCCGCGGGAGCCCCGCACCGTCGCCTCCCGCGGGCGTGGCCGGCCGGCCAAGCTGTTCGCGCTGACCGAGGCCGGGCGCGACCACTTCGACCAGCAGTACGACGACCTGGCCGTGCAGGCGCTCCGCTTCGTCGCCGAGACCGGCGGCGAGACGGCTGTCCGGGAATTCGCGAACCGCCGCGTGGCGTTCATCGAGGACCGGTTCGACGACGTCCTCGACGGCAACCCGCACCTGACCCCGGTCGAGGCGCTGGCACAGGTCTTCACCGACGAGGGGTACGCCGCGTCGGTGCGCGACCTGCCGGTCGTGGGGGAGCAGCTGTGCCAGCAGCACTGCCCGGTCTCCCACGTGGCACACGAGTTCCCGCAGCTGTGCGAGGCCGAGACCGAGGCCATCGGCCGGGTCCTCGGCCGGCACGTCCAGCGGCTGGCGACGATCGCCCACGGCGACGGCGTCTGCACCACATGCATTCCCAACCCGGTCGAGACAGGCACCACCGAGAAGAAGGAGCAGGTCACTTCATGACCACCATCGACGAGCGGAATCCCGAGCTCGAGGGCATCGGTCGGTACGACTTCGGTTGGCGCGACAGCGATGACGCCGGCTCGATCGCCCAGCGCGGCCTCAACGAGGACGTCGTCCGCGACATCTCGTCGAAGAAGAGCGAGCCGCAGTGGATGCTCGACCTCCGCCTGAAGGGCCTGAAGCTCTTCCACCGCAAGCCGATGCCGACCTGGGGCTCGGACCTGTCGACGATCGACTTCGACAACATCAAGTACTTCGTCCGCTCCAGCGAGAAGCAGGCGGCCTCGTGGGACGACCTGCCCGAGGACATCAAGAACACCTACGACAAGCTCGGCATCCCCGAGGCGGAGAAGCAGCGCCTCGTCGCCGGCGTCGCCGCGCAGTACGAGTCCGAGGTCGTCTACCACTCGATCCGCGAGGACCTCGAGAAGCAGGGCGTGCTCTTCCTGGACACCGACACCGCGCTGCGCGAGCAGCCGGAGCTGTTCAAGGAGTACTTCGGCACCGTCATCCCGGTCGGTGACAACAAGTTCGCCGCGCTGAACACCTCGGTGTGGTCGGGCGGCTCGTTCATCTACGTCCCGCCGGGCGTGCACGTCGACATCCCGCTCCAGGCCTACTTCCGGATCAACACCGAGAACATGGGCCAGTTCGAGCGGACCCTGATCATCGTCGACGAGGGTGCCTACGTGCACTACGTCGAGGGCTGCACCGCCCCGATCTACTCCTCCGACTCGCTGCACTCCGCGGTCGTGGAGATCATCGTGAAGAAGGGCGGCCGCTGCCGCTACACGACCATCCAGAACTGGTCGAACAACGTCTACAACCTCGTCACCAAGCGCGCGACCTGCGAGGCCGGCGCCACCATGGAGTGGGTCGACGGCAACATCGGCTCCAAGGTGACGATGAAGTACCCCGCCATCTACCTCATGGGCGAGCACGCCAAGGGCGAGACCCTGTCGATCGCGTTCGCGGGCGAGGGCCAGCACCAGGACGCCGGCGCCAAGATGGTGCACGCCGCTCCGCACACCTCGTCGTCGATCCTGTCGAAGTCGGTGGCCCGCGGCGGTGGCCGGACGTCGTACCGCGGCCTGATCCAGATCAACGAGGGCGCCCACGGCTCGAAGTCCAACGTGCTGTGCGACGCGCTGCTGGTCGACCAGATCAGCCGCTCCGACACCTACCCGTACGTCGACATCCGCGAGGACGACGTGTCCATGGGCCACGAGGCGAGCGTCTCGAAGGTCTCCGACGACCAGCTCTTCTACCTCATGTCGCGTGGCATGGAGCAGGACGAGGCGATGGCGATGATCGTCCGCGGCTTCATCGAGCCGATCGCCAAGGAGCTGCCGATGGAGTACGCCCTCGAGCTGAACCGGCTCATCGAGCTCCAGATGGAAGGGGCAGTCGGCTGATCGCCGTCTGCTGCCCGTCCATCGCTGGTTGAGGAGCGCGTTCTGCGCGCGTCTCGAAACCGAGATACGAAAGAGATTCAGTGACTGTGACTGACACGCCGGCCGTGGCCGACGCGATCGAGACCGCGAAGGTCTCCTCCCACCTGCACCCTGCGCGGTCCTTCGAGGTCGCGGACCACGAGGTGCCCACCGGGCGGGAGGAGGTCTGGCGGTTCACCCCGCTGAAGCGGCTCCGTGGACTGCACCAGGACGCCGACCTCTCGGCCGACAACGTGAAGGTCGAGTCGACGGTGCCCGCGGGCGCCGTCGTCGAGACCGTGGACGCTGCGGGCAGCCCGCGCGGCTCCAGCGGCATGGTCCCGTCGGACCGGATCGCCGCCCGGGTCTGGCACACCGCCGGCCGGGTCACCACCGTCACGATCCCGCGCGAGACCGTGCTCGACGAGCCCGTCTTCGTCGACCTCAGCGGCATCAGTGCCGAGGGCGCGACCGTCGGCCACGTCGTGGTGACGGCCGAGGCGCACAGCAGGGCCACCGTCGTCTTCCGGTTCACCGGCTCGGCCACGCTGGCCGACCTGACCGAGGTGGTCGTCGGCGACGGCGCCCAGCTCACGGTCGTCTCGATCGACGACTGGGAGGACGACGCCGTCCACGTCGGCCATCGGCACGCCCAGGTCGGCCGGGACGCCACGTTCAAGCACGTCGACGTGTCCTTCGGCGGCGACGTCGTGCGCCACGACACCACCGCCGAGTACGCCGGCCCCGGCGGCTCGGTGGAGATGCTCGGCCTCTACTTCGCGGACGAGGGCCAGCACATCGAGCACCGCCTGTTCGTCGACCACACCGCGCCGAACACCAAGAGCCACGTGGTCTACAAGGGCGCGCTCCAGGGCGAGGGTGCGCACACGGTGTGGATCGGCAACGTCTTGATCCGCAAGGTCGCCGAGGGCATCGAGACCTTCGAGGAGAACCGCAACCTGGTGCTCACCGACGGCTGCCAGGCCGACTCCGTGCCGAACCTCGAGATCGAGACCGGCGAGATCGAGGGCGCGGGCCACGCATCGGCGACCGGGCGGTTCGACGACGAGCAGCTGTTCTACCTCCGCTCGCGCGGCATCGAGGAGTCCGAGGCGCGCCGCCTGGTCGTGCACGGCTTCTTCAACGACCTGATCCGCAAGATCGACGTGCCCGCGCTCGAGGCGCAGCTCGTCTCGACCGTCGAGGCCGAGCTCGCCAAGAACGTCACGAAGGCCTTCGCCTGACATGGCGTTTCGAGCGCGCCTGCACCCTCGCGGAGGTGCCCGACGACGAGGCTCTGGCCGTCGACATCGGGCCGCTGACGCTGGCCATCGCACGGCACGGCGACGAGGTGTTCGCCGTCCAGGACCTCTGCTCGCACGCCGCCGTGGCGCTCAGCGAGGGCGAGGTCTCGGACTGCACCGTCGAGTGCTGGCTGCACGGATCCCGCTTCGACCTCCGCACCGGCAAGCCGATCGGGCCGCCCGCGACCGAGCCGGTCGCGACGTTCCCGGTGGAGGTCCGCGACGGCGACGTGTACGTCGACACGACCGAGCCGCTCAACGGCGTACTGCCCAGCTGACCACCAGACTTCAAGGAAGAGAGAGATACAACGATGAGCACGCTGGAGATCAAGGACCTGCACGTCTCGGTCGACACCGAGGACGGCGCCAAGGAGATCCTCAAGGGCGTCACGCTGACCATCAAGGACGGCGAGACGCACGCGATCATGGGCCCGAACGGGTCCGGCAAGTCGACCCTGGCCTACTCCGTCGCCGGCCACCCGAAGTACACCATCACCTCGGGCTCGGTCACCCTCGACGGCAACGACGTGCTGGCGATGACGGTCGACGAGCGCGCCCGCGCCGGCCTCTTCCTGGCCATGCAGTACCCCGTCGAGGTCCCCGGTGTGTCGGTCTCGAACTTCCTGCGCACCGCCAAGACCGCCCTCGACGGCGAGGCCCCGAAGCTCCGCACCTGGGTCAAGGACGTCAACACAGGCGCTCGAGCAGCTCAACCTGGACCCGTCGTTCGGTACCCGCTCGGTCAACGAGGGCTTCTCCGGTGGTGAGAAGAAGCGGCACGAGATCGCCCAGCTCGAGCTGCTCAACCCGCAGATCGCGATCCTCGACGAGACCGACTCCGGCCTCGACATCGACGCCCTGAAGATCGTCGCCGAGGGCGTGAACCGGTTCCGCGGCCAGGAAGGCCGCGGCGTCCTGCTGATCACGCACTACACGCGCATCCTGCGCTACATCACCCCCGACTACGTGCACGTCTTCGTCGACGGCAAGATCGCCGAGGAAGGCGGCCCCGAGCTCGCAGACCAGCTCGAGGCGGAAGGTTATGACAAGTACCTCAAGAAGGCGGCGGTCTGACCATGTCGAGCCTGGAAGGCCTCCTGCCGGAGCTGGAGGTCATCCGCAAGGACTTCCCGATCCTCGAGCGCACGCTCGCGGGCGGGTTGCCCCTGGTCTACCTCGACAGCGCCAACACCTCGCAGAAGCCGCAGGTCGTGATCGACACGATGGTCGACCACCTCGAGCGGCACAACGCCAACGTCGCCCGCGCCATGCACCAGCTCGGTGCGGAGTCGTCGGAGGCGTTCGAGGACGCCCGGGACAAGGTCGCGCGGTTCATCAACGCTCCGAGCCGGGACGAGGTCATCTTCGCCAAGAACGCCTCCGAGGCGCTCAACCTGGTGGCCAACACCCTCGCCTGGGCACGTGGAGACTGGTCGTCAGGCGTTGGGGCGATCGGCGAGGGCGACGAGGTCGTCATCACCGAGATGGAGCACCACTCCAACATCGTGCCGTGGCAGCTGCTCACCGAGCGCACGGGCGCGACGCTGCGCTGGTTCGGGCTGACCGACGACGGCCGACTCGACCTGTCGAACATCGACCAGCTCATCAACGAGCGCACCAAGGTCGTCTCCCTGACCTGGGTGTCCAACATGCTCGGCACCGTCAACCCGGTCGCCGAGATCGCCCGTCGCGCCCACGAGGTCGGCGCGATCGTGGTCGTGGACGGCTCCCAGGCCGCCCCGCAGATCCCCGTCGACGTGCAGGCGTCCGGCGCCGACCTGGTGGCCTTCACCGGCCACAAGGTCGTCGGACCGACCGGCATCGGCGTGCTCTGGGGCAAGCGCGCGGTCCTCGACCAGCTGCCGCCGTTCCTCGGTGGCGGCGAGATGATCGAGACGGTCGCCATGGAGCGGTCGACGTACGCCGGGATCCCGCACAAGTTCGAGGCCGGTACGCCGCCGATCGTCGAAGCGGTCGGGCTCGGCGCGGCCGTCGACTACCTCGGCCACATCGGCATGGACGCCATCCACCGGCACGAGCAGACGATCACGGCGTACGCCCTCGAGGGCCTGCAGACCGTGCCCGGCCTGACCGTCCTCGGCCCGCTCGACGCCGCCGACCGTGGCGGCGCGATCAGCTTCGAGATCGACGGCGTGCACCCGCACGACGTCGCCCAGGTGCTCGACTCCCGCGGCATCGCCGTCCGCGCCGGCCACCACTGCGCGAAGCCGGCGCACGCGCGGTTCGGGGTGCAGAGCTCGACCCGGATGTCGTCGTACCTCTACACGACCCCGGCCGAGATCGACGCGCTCGTCGACGGCCTGGAATACACCCGCTCCTACTTCAAGTTGGGTTGAGCGAGATGTCCCAAGAGCTCGACGCGCTGTACCAGGAGATCATCCTGGACCACTACAAGAACCCCCACCACAAGGGACTTCGCGACCCCTTCGAGGCGGAGGTGCACCACGTCAACCCGACCTGCGGTGACGAGGTGACGCTGCGCGTCCACCTCGACGACGGGGTCGTGTCCGACGTGTCCTACGACGCCGTCGGCTGCTCGATCTCGCAGGCCTCGGCGTCGGTGCTGACCGATCTCGTGATCGGGAAGAAGATCGACGAGGCGATGTCGATCCACGAGGAGTTCCTGACCCTGATGCAGGGGCGGGGCACCGTCGAGCCCGACGAGGACGTCCTGGAGGACGGCATCGCGTTCGCCGGTGTCGCGAAGTTTCCGGCGCGCGTCAAGTGCGCGCTACTGTCGTGGATGGCCTGGAAAGACGCCACCGCGCAAGTCTTGGAGGAGAGCAATGGCTGACCACAGTGACCTGCCCGAGGTGCCCGAGGCCGTTCTGTCGGGCGGCGGTGGCGGCACCGCGACCGTGAGCGTCGACGACGTCACCGAGGCGATGAAGGACGTCGTCGACCCCGAGCTCGGGATCAACGTCGTCGACCTCGGCCTGGTGTACGACGTGCACCTCGACGAGGGCTCCAACGTCGTCCTCGACATGACGCTGACCTCGGCGGCCTGCCCGCTGACCGACGTGATCATGGACCAGACCAACTCCGCCCTGGAGGGCCTGGTCAACGACGTCGCCATCAACTGGGTCTGGATGCCCCCGTGGGGCCCCGACAAGATCACCCCCGACGGCCGCGAGCAGCTGCGCGCCCTGGGGTTCAACGTCTGAGGGACCTCAGCCCGCTAGGGCTCGGGGAGCGGCGGGTC
Organism: uncultured Actinomycetota bacterium; assembly: GCA_963803235.1. GTDB lineage: Bacteria > Actinomycetota > Actinomycetes > Propionibacteriales > Nocardioidaceae > Nocardioides. Next base: position 29,826 of record CAWDLL010000002.1, on the reverse strand, counting down.
GAAGGCCAGCTCCACCGCGGGATCGTTCTCGCTGACCCGACCGCCGGGCCAGTTCCCGATGCCGGTGTAGGTCCTCCCGTCGAGGGTCAGCACCACCGAGTAGGCGAACGGCGGTGGGCCGAGGTCGACGGCCTCCTGGCCCAGGCTCTCGGTTCCCCGGAACACCAGGTCCCCGCCGTCCTCCGGCGTCGAGGTGAACATGCTGAGCGTCTTGCCGTTGGCGGCGGTGACGGTGATGTTGGCGGACGCCTCGGACGCGGAGGCGCGCACGTTGCGGAGGACCAGCTCCGGCGGCAGGCCGACCGGCGCGGCTGCCCGAGCCGCCGACGACGGTGAGGACTCCTGCGGGATCCGTCCCGCCGCTCTCGTCCGGCTGGTCGGTCCGGCTGGTGGCCGAACCGAGCGCGGCGATGCCCAGCATGAGGGCGCCGACCAGGACGGCGGCGCCCACGATGGCCAGCGTCGTCCGCCGCGTGCCCGGGTTCGTGTCGCCGGTGTCTGCCACGTCTCCACCCCTGCCCGACGGTACCGGGGCGGTCGCGCGTCAGTCGCCGGTCCACGCGGGGAGCGGTGGGCTCCAGTCGAGGGCGACGTACGGCTCGTTGCCCTCGATCTCGTCGGTCGGCCAGGTGCCGGTGCCGGTGTGGGTCTTGCCGTCCAGGGTGACCTCCACCGAGTAGGTGTACGGCGGCGGGCCGAGGTCGACGACCTGGGCGCCGAGCGCGTCGGCGACCGCTGAAGAAGACCGACCCGACTCCCGAGGCAGCCGCGCTCCGGTGACAGGGCCGGCAGGGTCAGCGACTCACCGTTGCCGGCGGTGACGGTGATCAGAGCGCCTCGCGTTCGCCGGGGTGCGCGCGAGGTCGTTCAGGCTCAGCTCGGGGGCGTAGCCGAACCGCTCGCCACCGGATCCGCTGACGATGGCCAGGTAGCCGTCGGGCTCCGGCATGATGCCCGGCGCCGTCGTGGTCCACGCGAAGGTCGTGACCACGTCCCCGCCGGGTCCACGCCCGAACAGCTCGACGAGGTAGTCCCCGGGAGGCCCGGCCTCGGGCACCTGGAACGTGTAGGTGCCGGTCTTCTCGGTCGGCACGGTGACGGCGCGGTGGCAGTTGCCGCTGCTCCGCGGGCCGGAACGTCGCCTCGAAGGTCCAGCCCTTCAGCGGGAACGAGAACGGGACCGAGGCGCGGTCACCGGCGTCGGCGTACGGCGGCTGGGGCATCCCGTCGAAGCAGAGGTTGCCGTAGCAGGCCGTCCACGGCTTCAGCGGCACCTCACGCCCGTCGAGCTGCAGGACGACCGGAGGGGCGTCGGCCGTCTCGTCCCACTCCGGGGCCACGTCCGGGATGGTCGTGGCGGACGTGGCCGGGTCGGTCGGCTCACTGGGCGGGCTGGACGTCTGGTCCGCCGACGGCGGCGCGGAGCCGACGGAGTCCGGTCGGAGGGCGGCAGCGCCCCCGATCACGGCGGCGACGAGAACGGCCGCGCCCACGGATGCCACGGCGGCCCGGCGGCGCGTCCGTCGCCGACGCAGGCGCGCGAGCACGCCGTCGTACGGCGGGGGGTTGGGCGGGGTGGCGCGCTCGACCTGGTCGGCCAGGCGGCGTTCGAAGTCGTTCATTGCGGGGTCCGTTCGGGGTCCGTGTCCTCGGCGAGAAGAGGCGCCAGCGCCGCACGGGCGCGGGCGAGGCGGGACTTGACGGTGCCGACGGGCACCCGCAGCAGCGCGGCGACCTCGTCGACCGGCAGGTCGTGGATGTGGTGGAGCAGCACCACCGCCCGGTAGCCGACCGGGAGCGAGGCGAGCGCCTCGGCCAGGTCGAGCCGGGTGTCGGTGGGCTCCGGCGGGGTGACGGTGTCGGACCGGGCAGCGAGCCGGCGAAACCCGCGACCGGCCACGCCGCGCCGCCGGTGCCGCGAGATCAGCATCCGCACCGCCACCGTGCGCAGCCACGCGTCGACGTTGTCGTACCCGCGCACCCGGGGCCAGTGCTCGAGCAGCTTCACGAACGCGTCCTGCGCGATCTCCTCGGCGTCGGCGGTCGGAGCCGCCCATCACCGTGAGCAGGCCGATCAGCGGTCCGCACGCGCGTCCGTAGACGACGGCTACCTCTGCGTGGACGTCCTGCTGCACATCCATGACACGCCACAGCCTCCCGCCCGGTTCCCTGCCACCACGATCACTGTGGGTTCGACGTCAGGTCGGGTCCGTCCGGTTCCCGCCGGTAGCGTGGCGGCCGTGTCTGACGTCCGGATCCCCGCCGCCCGGGTGGAGCGGTGGGTGCTGAACTTCAACGGCCGGCACGGCGTCACCGGGCTGTCGGTGGTGGACGGCGCGCTGCACGGGGCTGCGTCGGACGGGTCGACCTTCACCGCCCGGTTGCCGTTCGCGGCGGAGTACCACGGGCTTCCGGAGGCAGCGGCGTTCGCCGCGGAGGTTGCGGCCCCCGAGCACTGGGGTGTGCTGCTGGTGCGCAAGGGCGGGTTCGCCGTGGCGCGGCTGGCAGGGGATCGGACCGTCGAGTCCAAGGTCGGTCAACGGCACGTGCAGGGGCGGACCAAGGCGGGCGGGCAGAGCCAGCAGCGGTTCGCCCGGCGCAGGGACAACCAGGCCCGTCAGGCGTTCGAGGCGGCCGCGGAGCACGCCGTACGGATCCTGGGTGGGCTGGGCCGTCCGGGCACCGTCGTGACCGGCGGCGACCACGCGGCGGTCGACGAGGTGCTGGCCGACCCGCGGCTGCGGCACCTGACCGTCGTCGAGCCGTGGCTGCCCGTCCCCGACCCGAGGCGGAGCGTGCTGGAGGAGGCGGTGCGCGAGGCGTGTGCGGTGGGGATCGACGTGCGGAACGCCTGAGTGGGTAGTGCCGTCAGCGAGCCCCGGTGGCGGCGGGAACAGCGGCGAGACCGGCGGGTTGCGCCGGCCGCTGGACGGCTCGCGTCGTGAGGTGCCCGAATCCGAGGTGGCCGAGGGTGAGCCCCATCCCGAAGCGGGAGCGGGCGTCCAACAGCCGCATCAGTCGGGACACGTCGTAGCGGACCGTGCGCAGGGAGATGTCCAGGTGCTCGGCGATCTCCTGATCAGTCCGGCCGTCGGCCAACAGGTAGGCGACCTCGCGCTGTCGGTCGGTCATCGCGAGGACCGGGTTGTCCGCGGCCGCGGACCGGACCGGCACGGCGGTGCCCCGCACCGCGTGCCAGTACTGCCAGGCCGTCGCGAGGGCACGGTGCCCGGTGACGGCGATCGCGGTCCTCTGCCCGCCCACCGGCGGACCGTCCATCACCACCAGCTTGCGGTCGACGATCTTCAGCTGGATGGATGCGACGCACCAGTACTGCGGGAGGTCCGCGTCCTCGACCAGGATCTCCGCTGCCTCGGGGTCGCAGCCGTCAATGTCGAACAGTGCCCTCACCCGCGTCCCCGACTCGACCTGGCGCCGGTTGGCCTCGCGACACGGTTCCAGCGACTCGCGCTTGCTGACCGGGCTCACCGCGAGGACCTCGCGGGCGTCACCCACGAAGTGACCCATCCGGTGGCGAATGCGGTCGATGCCCACACCCAGCACCTCGAGCGCCGGGTCGACGCTGTGGCCGCGGTCGGTGACCTGAGTCCAGAGCCGTCGCTGCTCCTGCATCAGGGCGAAGCCTGCTGACAGGGCGCCCTCCCGGAGAAGCGCCCGGTCCCGCGTCAGTGTGGCCAGGTCCATGCCGATCGCGTCGACGACGTTGCGGTGCATCCAGGTCCCCCAGCTTCCGTTCCGCGGAGCGTCCGTCCGCCCCTGTTGCACCATCCTGCAACTCTCGCGGCACTCCCGTCATCGGCTTCCTACCCTCGGCTTCGCCACGCACACCTATGTGAGGGAGAAACATGCGAAGCACTCGACAGCACCCCAGACGGATGGCCGCCGTGCTCAGCGTCCTGGCCGTCGCGCTGACCGGCCTCGTCGTCACCGGCGCGGCGCCGTCGGTCGCCGACGAAACCAAGTGCGAGCCGAACCACACCTGGTACAAGATCTTCAACCGCAAGAACTTCCTGAAGGTGGACCCGGCGGACGTGTCCGACGTCGAGCACAACGGCACCAGCCAACCGATGAAGATCACCGACAACTACAAGTTCGCGATCAGCTCCACGGCCAGCAACTCCACGACCACCGGCAAGGAGGTCTCGGCAGGTGTCACTGTGGGCTGGTTCAACGCGGGAGCCGGCTACCAGACCAGCGACACCCAGGGCATGGACACGTCCAGCGCCCAGGAGATGAGCATCACCCGCAACATCACGCTCGAGCCTGGCCAGCGGGCAGTGGCGTATGCGGGCCACCAGTACACCCGCGCGTTCGTGTACAAGAAGACCTGCAGCCAGGACGGCAAGCGGGTCAGGACGGTGTGGAGCGGCTGGGTCGAGGGGCCGCGCTACCGGCAGAAGGGCTGGAAGCTCTGCTCGAATTCCAACCTCTGCTAGGAGCTGGTCTTCTCCGGGGGATGGGCCGCGGCCGGGCGACAGCCCGGTCGCGGCCACTCTCTGCTCGGTCAGCGACGCCCGGCGCGCTCCTCCTGGTCGTGCGTCGCCTCCAGCTCGTCCAGCGCCTCGGTGCTGATCGATCCGCCCCGGACCACCGTGTACGGCGTACAGCACCAGGGCGACGCGCCCACGAGCCGAGGCCGAGGAACAGCTGCGAACGGGTGTCCGCGGTGAGGCCGAGCTGGACCAGCACCGCCAGGATGCCGACGATCGTGGCGATGGTGAGGAACGGGAAGAGCCACATCCTCACGACCAGCTCGTCGTCGGGCGTGCGCCGCCGCAGCACGAGCTGCGAGATCGCGATCAGCAGGTAGACGAACAGGATCACCGCGCCGGAGGAGTTCAGCAGGAACAGGAAGACGGTGTCCGGCGAGGTGTACGCCGCGATCACGCTGAGGAAGCCGATCACGGTGGAGAAGAGGATCGCCCACATCGGCACGCCGCGGCCGCTGACCTGGACCAGGCGCTTCGGTGCCTCGTGCCGCTCCGCCAGCACGAACAGCATCCGCGAGGCGGTGTAGAGCCCGGAGTTCAGGCAGGACAGCACGGCCGTCAGCACGACCGCGTTCATGATGTGGTCGGCCGCCGGGATGCCCATCTCGTCGAACGCCGCGACGTACGGCGAGGCACCGAGCTCGTTGTCGTCCCACGGCACGATGCAGACCAGCAGGATCATCGACCCGACGAAGAACGTCGCGACGCGGAAGATCACCGACTGGGTGGCCTTCGCGATCGCGCGCTTGGGGTCCTTGGACTCGGCCGCGGCGATGGTGGCGATCTCGGCGCCGACCATCGAGAACACCACGACCACGATGCTGGAGAAGATCGCCCCGAAGCCGTTGGGCAGGAAGCCGCCGTGGTCGGTCATGTTGCTGACGTCGAACGACTGACCCGGCCACAGGCCGACGACGAACAGCGTCCCGAGGCCGAGGAAGGCGATGATGGCGACGACCTTGATGCCGGCGAACCAGTACTCGAACTCGCCGTACGAGCGCACCGAGAACAGGTTGGTCACGGTCATCAGCACCATCAGCACCAGGGAGAGCACCCACAGCGGGGCGTCCACCCAGAACCGGAGGATCTCGGCGCCCGCGACGGCCTCGAAGCCGACGACGATCACCCAGAAGTACCAGTAGAGCCAGGCCACCGAGAAGCCCGCCCAGCCGCCGAGGGCGCGGCGTGCGTAGTCGGCGAAGGACCCGGTCGACGGGTGCGCGGTCGCCATCTCGCCGAGCATCCGCATCACCATGATGATCAGCACGCCGGTGACCGCGTAGCTGAGGAACGCGGCCGGACCGGTCTCGTTGATCACCACGCCGGACCCGACGAAGAGGCCGGCGCCGATGACGCCGCCGATCGCGATCATCGTCAGGTGTCTCTGCTGGAGACCCTTCTGGAGTCCGTGCTGGGTGGACGGGGGAGCAGCGGGGGACTGCGCCATGGGGTCCTCACTTGCAGGGTCGGGTCGCCGAGTCGGCCTCACGGAATCCCCTACCCGGTCCGGTGAGTCCTAACCCCTCGCAGGTGCCGGCGCTGGCCCAATTGCGTTGCGACGCGGTCCCGGAGCGCTCTAGCGTCTCCTGTCATGGGTCGGGGGAGACGCGGATGACTGCTCGCCTCGTCGCGCTCTGCTTCGACGCGAACGACCCGCGCGCATCGCGCGCTTCTGGGCCGGTGTCCTGGGCCGGGAGCTGGCCGACGACGGCCTCACGCTCCTGCCCGCCGACGACACCGGGTTCCGGATCCGGTTCCTTCCGACCGAGGAGGAGAAGACCGGGCCGAACCAGATGCACTTCGACCTGACCAGCGCGTCCCTCGAGGAGCAGCAGGAGACGGTGGCGAGGGCGCTGCGGCTCGGTGGCCGGCACCTCGACATCGGTCAGCTCCCCGAGGAGGAGCACGTGGTGCTCGCCGATCCCGAGGGCAACGAGTTCTGCGTCATCGAGGCGGGCAACAACTTCCTCGCCGGCTGCGGGTTCATCGGGGCACTGTCGTCCGATGGCACCCAGCAGGTCGGCTACTTCTGGAGCGAGGCGCTGGGCTGGCCGCTGGTCTGGGACCAGGACGAGGAGACCGCGATCCAGTCTCCGCGCGGCGGCTCGAAGATCAGCTGGGGCGGGCCGCCCGTGGCGCCGAAGACCGGGAGGAACCGGCTGCACTTCGACCTGGCTCCATCTGCTGGACGGTGACCAGCAGGCCGAGGTCGACCGTCTCGTCTCCCTCGGGGCGACCCGCATGGACACCGGCGCGTGCGCGGAGGTGCCGTCGCGATGGCCGATCCCGGTGGCAACGAGTTCTGTGTGCTGATCCGCTCCGTGGTTGAGGTGCGAAGGCGGTGAGCGCCTGAGCCTCGAAACCCGTGGGTGCGCAGGGCGTGGGGTCTCGACACGCTCGACGGCGTTCGCCGCCCTGCCTTCAGTGCTGGGGTTTCGAGGCTCGGCCGCGGGCGGCCTCACACCTCAACCACCGGTTGGGTGCCGTGGTTCCGGTGGTTGAGGTGCGAAGGCGCGCTGAGCGCCTGAGCCTCGAAACCCCGTGAGGTGCGCAGGGCGGTGCGTGAGGTCTCGACAGCTCGACCGCGTGGGTCGCCGCCCTGCCTTCATCGGGGTTTCGAGGCTCGGCCGCGGGCGGCCTCACCTCAACCACCGGTTGGCCGTGGTTCCGGTGGTTGAGGCGAGGCGCGCTGAGCGCCGAGCCTCGAAACCTCGTAGGTGCGCAGGGCGTGCGGGTCTCGACAGCTCGACCGACGCGGGTCGCGCCTCACAGGTTCGACGAAGTCGACCTCGTGACCACGGGAGACAACGGGGCCCCGATCGAGATCGCCGGCCTGGTCAAGACCTTCGGCAGTGTCCGCGCCCTCGACGGGCTCGACCTCACGGTGGAGCGGGGCGAGGTGCACGGCTTCCTCGGCCCGAACGGCGCCGGCAAGTCCACGACCATCCGGGTGCTGCTCGGCCTGCTGCGCAAGGACGCGGGAGAGGTCCGCCTGTTCGGCGGCGACCCCTGGAAGCAGGCCGCCGAGCTGCACCGCCGGCTGGCCTACGTGCCCGGCGACGTGAACCTCTGGCCCAACCTCACCGGCGGCCAGGCGATCGACCTCCTCGGCCGACTGCGCGGCGGTCTCGACGAGAAGCGGCGCGCCGAGCTGATCGAGCGGTTCGAGCTGGACCCCACCAAGAAGGGCCGCAGCTACTCCAAGGGCAACCGGCAGAAGGTCGCGCTCGTCGCTGCCCTGTCGGCCGACGTGGAGCTGCTGGTGCTCGACGAGCCGACGTCCGGCCTCGACCCGCTGATGGAGGCCGTCTTCCAGGAGTACGTCGACCGGTTCCGCGACGACGGGCACGCCGTACTGCTGAGCAGCCACATCCTGGCCGAGGTGGAGCGGCTCTGCGACCGGGTGAGCATCATCCGCAGCGGCGTCTGCGTGGAGACCGGGACCCTCGCCGACCTGCGGCACCTGACCCGGACCTCGATCGCCGCCGAGCTGGCCACGCCGCCCGAGGCGCTACGCACCCTGGACGGCGTCCACGACCTGGTGATCGAGGGCAACCGCGCCCGGTTCGAGGTCGAGACCTCCGGGCTGGACGCCGCCCTCGACACGTTGCAGGCCGCCGGTGTCCGGTCGCTGACCAGCCAGCCGCCGACCCTGGAGGAGCTGTTCCTGCGTCACTACGGCGAGCGGATCGAGGACCCCGTCGACGACGGGGAGCCGGTCGCGCCATGACCGGGACCGGCCTGCTGCTGCGGACCTTCCTCTTCCGCGACAAGTGGCTCGTCCTCTGGTGGACGCTCGGCGTCACGATCCTCTACTGGAGCCAGGCGGTCAGCGTCGACGGGCTCTACCAGACGCAGGCGGAGTTCGAGCGGGCCGCGGCCAGCATGGAGAACAACGTCGCGTTCATCGCGATGACCGGCCCGCCCCGCGCTCTCGACACCATCGGCGGCCAGGTCACCTGGCAGTCCACCGCGTTCGGCGCGATCTGCGTGGGGCTGATGAGCATGTTCATCGTCGGCCGCCACACCCGCGCGGAGGAGGAGTCCGGCCGCGACGAGCTGGTCCGCGCCGCCGCGATCGGCCGCCAGGCGCCGATGACCGCCGCGCTGATCGACGCCCTGATCGCCAACGCGATCGTCGGACTGTTCGTCGCGGTCAGCCTGGCGACGTACCCGCTCGAGGCCGCCGACTCGATCGCGCTCGGCGTGGGGCTCACGCTCTGCGGCTGGGTGTTCACCGGCACCGCGCTGGTCGCCGCCCAGCTGACCGCCAGCACCCGGTCCATGTACGGCATCGCCGGCGCGATCATCGGCGTCGCCTACGCGCTGCGCGCCATCGGCGACGTCGGCAGCTCGGTCCTGAGCTGGCTGTCCCCGATCGGCTGGTACCAGGGGATGCACGCCTTCTCCGGCCTGCGCTGGTGGCCGGCGCTGCTCCTGCTGCTCGGCTTCGCGGTCAGCACCGCGGCGGCGTACGCCGTGTTCCAGCGCCGCGACATCGGCTCCGGCGTGCTCGCGGCACGCCCCGGCCCGGACCGGGCCGGCCACGGGCTCCGGGGACCGTTCGGCCTGGCCTGGAACCTCCAGCGCGCGTCCGTGATCGGCTGGACGGCGGGGCTGTTCCTGATGGGGCTGTCCTACGGCTCGATCGGCGACGACGTGGGCGACCTGGTCGGGGACTCCGAGACCACCAAGGAGGTCTTCCTCCAGGGCGCGGACGACCTCGTCGCCGGCTTCTACGCGACCTCGCTGCTGATGCTGGCGCTGGTCGCGTGCGGTTTCGCGATCTCGTCCGCCCTGCGCCCGCGCGGCGAGGAGGAGGGCGGCCGGGTCGAGTCGCTGCTGGCGACCGCCCTGCCACGGCGCGACTGGCTGCTCGGCCACGTCGCGGTGACCGTGCTCGGGGTGGTCGCGGTGCTGGCGCTGTCCGGTCTCGGGCTGGGTCTCGGCTACTCCCTCGTCACCGGTGAGGACGCGGTCCTGCGCTACCTCCTGCCACTGCTGTCGTACGCCGCGCCGGTGCTGGTGCTGTCCGGCGTGGCCAGGCTCCTGATCGGCGTGAACCCGCGGCTGGGGACGCTCGCCTGGCTGCCGCTGCTGCTGGCCGTCGTGGTGATGTTCTTCGGCGACCTGCTGCAGCTGCCGCAGTGGCTCCAGGACATCTCGCCGTTCGAGCACCTCGCGCTGGTGCCGGCCGAGGCCTTCGCGTGGGGGCCGTTCCTCGTGCTGGCCGCCGTGGCGGTGGCGCTGAGCGCTGCGGGACAGGTCGCCTTCCTGCGTCGCGACATCCGCTGAACGCGGCCCTTCCTCTGTCAGGATGACGGCATGTGGCAGCCCGAGCCCGGGTGGCATGCCCTGCCCGGTGGCAGCGGCATGTCCACCGTCGGCGTGTGGCGCGGTGTCGTCGGTGACCGGCCGGTCGCGATCAAGCGGATCTCCGCCCCGGGCGAGCACGACGCCGCGGAGCTGAGCGACCCGCGGCACTTCGCCTACTGGAGGCGGGCGGCCGACGTCGTGACCTCCGGCATCGTCACGCTGACCCCGGGCCTGCGCTCGCCGCTGGACGCCGTCGATCGAGGAGGACGTCGAGGGCATCACCATCGTCTCGGACTGGGTGGAGGACGCCGCCAACAGCGGGCTGTTCGCCGCGCACGCGATGGGCCGCTTCGCCGGTGCCGACCTCGGTGACGCCCCCTGGCTGGCCCGCGGCCAGCTCCGCGACCGGATGGAGCGGGTCGCGCGACGCGGCGGGTGGAAGACGCTGACCCGGACCACGGTGTCCGACGTGGCCGACCACCTGTGGCGGCGGCGCGAGGCGATGCTGGACGCGCTGGACGGGCTGACCCAGGTGCCGCAGCACGGCGACCCGGTGCCCGCCAACCTGCCCGGCCGCGAGGCCGACGAGGTGGTGGCCATCGACTGGGGCATGCTCGGTCACGGGCCGGTGGGTGCGGACCTCGGCTACTACCTGCTGTCGGCCCGCGAGGAGTTCGAGCCGCTGCTCGACGCCTACCTGATGGGGCTGCCGGAGGGGCTGGCCGACCGGGACGAGGTGACCCTGGGGGCGCGGATCACCGCCGTCTACACCGTCCTCACCCGGGCCGAGTGGGCGCTCGCCCGGGTGGCGACCGGCGAGGGCGCACTCGCCGCGAAGTACCGCCACCCTGCCGTCGCGCCGTACCTCCGGGCGCTGCAGCGACAGTTCCCGCAGATCGAGGCCCTGCTGGCGTAGGCCCGCGCCGGGGTCGGGCCCCGGCCTCACTAGACTGACCAGCCTCATGATCACCGCCCAGCACCTGGAGGTCCGTGCCGGGGCCCGTCTCCTCATGGAGAACGTCAGCTTCCGCGTGGCCGCAGGCGACAAGGTCGGCCTGGTGGGCCGCAACGGCGCGGGCAAGACGACCCTGACGAAGATCCTCGCGGGCGAAGGTCTGCCCGCGTCCGGCAGCGTCCTGACGACCGGTGAGGTCGGCTACCTGCCCCAGGACCCGCGGATCGGCAACCCCGAGGTCGTCGCCCGCGACCGGATCCTCTCCGCGCGCGGGCTGGACGAGGTGGTGCGCAAGCTGCGCGAGGCCGAGACCGACATGGGCAGCGAGGACGACGACGTACGCGAGCGGGCGATGAAGCGCTACTCGCGGGCCGACGCCGAGCTGCACGCGGGCGGTGGGTACGCCGCCGAGTCCGAGGCCGCGCAGATCGCGAACAGCCTGGGCATCGAGGAGCGGGTGCTCGCGCAGCCGCTGAAGACCCTGTCCGGTGGGCAGCGGCGCCGGGTGGAGCTGGCCCGGATCCTGTTCTCGGGCGCGGAGACGCTGCTGCTGGACGAGCCGACCAACCACCTCGACGCCGACTCGATCGTCTGGCTGCGCGACTTCCTCAAGTCGCACCGCGGCGGGCTGGTCGTGATCAGCCACGACAACGCGCTGCTCGAGTCGACGGTCAACAAGGTGCTGCACCTGGACGCCAACCGGGCCGAGATCGACGTCTACAACATGGGCTGGCGGGCCTACCTCCAGCAGCGCGAGACGGACGAGAAGCGCCGCAAGCGGGAGCGGGTGAACGCCGAGAACAAGGCGAAGACGCTCACCGACCAGGCGAACAAGATGCGGGCCAAGGCGACCAAGGCGCAGGCGGCGCAGTCGATGCTGAAGCGGGCCGAGAAGCTGATGGCGGGCGTCGAGGGCGAGCGCCGGGCCGACAAGGTGGCCCGGATCAAGTTCCCCGCACCCGCGCCGTGCGGCAAGACGCCGCTCACCGCCGAGGAGCTGTCGAAGTCCTACGGCTCGCTCGAGGTGTTCACCGACGTCGACCTGGCGATCGACAAGGGCTCACGGGTCGTGATCCTCGGGCTGAACGGCGCCGGGAAGACGACCCTGCTGCGGATCCTGGCCGGCGTCGACCGCGCCGACACCGGCGAGGTCACGCCCGGGCCACGGGCTGAAGCTCGGCTACTACGCGCAGGAGCACGAGACGCTCGACACCGACCGCACGGTGCTGGAGAACATGCACTCCGCGGCGCCGCAGCTGACCGACACCGAGGCCCGCTCCGTGCTCGGGTCGTTCCTCTTCTCCGGGGACGACGCCACCAAGCCGGCTTCCGTGCTGTCCGGTGGTGAGAAGACCCGGCTGGCGTTGGCGATCCTGGTGGTCTCGAGCGCCAACGTGCTGCTGCTCGACGAGCCCACGAACAACCTCGACCCGGCTTCCCGCGAGGAGGTGCTCGCGGCGATCCGCGCCTACCAGGGCGCGATCATCCTGGTCACCCACGACGAGGGCGCCGTGCACGCGCTGGAGCCGGACCGGGTGCTCATCCTCCCCGACGGCGTCGAGGACCTCTGGAACGCCGACTACGCCGACCTGGTCTCGCTGGCCTGATCACGCCTTGTGCGAGGGGACGTCCTCGTCCTCGCCCTTCGCGGAGCGCTTCCGCAGGCCGCGGACGGCCTGCCAGAGCCCGATGAGCGTCACCAGGCCGGCGGCGAGGCCGACGAGCAAGGCCCAGTAGCCGGACGCACGCTCGGTCGCGGTCTGCTCGGTGGTGAAGGTGACCGGGTACTCCTCGGTCCGCAGGTCCTCCGACGACGTCTCGCCGTTGCCCCGGGTGATCCGGACCACCGGCTTCAGCTGGAGCACCGCGAGTGCGTCACCGGCCGCCTTGGACGTCACGACCCATGTCCAGGTCGCCGGGTCCGGTGGCACGAACTGCACCTCCATCCAGTCGGTCGGGCTCACGTCGAGGTCCTGGGCGGACGTGATCAGCCGGGCCTGCACGGTGCACGCCAGCGCGACCCGACCCTGGGCCGGACCAGCGCCCGACGGGACGGGTTCGCCCTCCGCGCTGAGCACCACCTGGAACCGGTGCGCCTTCGACAGCCGCAGCTCCACGGTGTCCTCGAAGAGGAGCGTCGCCGTGTCGAGGTCGCGCGTCTGCTTGACGCACCGCTTCCGGAACTGGGACAGCTCGGCTCCCGGGCCACCCGTGGGCGACTCGCCGGAACCGACCGTCGGTGGCCGGGTGCTGGTGGCCGTCGACGGGCTCGGTTCGGACGTGGTGGCAGGGGGCGCCTCGGTCGGCGTCGACGACGGTGCCGGCGCCGCATCACCCTCGTCACCCTCGTCGGGAGAGCCGCCGCAGCCGGTGACGAGGACGACGAGCAGGACCGCGCACGCGCTCGCGAGCGCGCGCATCGCCGGAGCCCCCACTCCGGCGCCGTACGGCGCCCTTCTGCGGCTCATCTCCGCTCCCGAGCAGACGTCGGCAGTTGGCACTCCACCAACGGGAGGCGCCCAAAGTTAAAGGCTCCCGCCCCCGCAGCACACCCGGCAATAGCCCATGAGGGCCACGGCCGACCGGCCCGGACAGCGGCCGATGCCCTCGCTTGGTGTCCCTGAAAGTGGGGAAGTACGGCGGCGGGGTGTGCTGACGGCAGGGCTGCCCTGACACGGTGTCGGCTCGGCACTCCTCGAAAGGCAGCGGCACGATGTTCCTCCAGCCCCCCGCGGGACCGCCGGTCGACGTGATCGACCCCGGTGTGCTCCTGGGCGCCTTCGCAGGGATCGCGTTCTTCTCCGTGCTGACGGCCGTGATCAGGGTGCGGGTCATATCCGTCCTGTGCCGGCTCGGTGCGATCGCGTGTGCCCTCTACCCGGCGATGATGGCCTGGTCGTGGTGGCGCGTGGCAGACCCGACCGGCACGATCGCCGGCCGCGACCTCAGCGCGATCTACGACGTGTTCGGCGGGACTCCCGAGCCGCCGTCATTCCCGGACCTGGGACAGCTCAGCCCCCCGACCGGGCTCCAGGTGCTGACCCTGGTGTGGGCGGCCGCGCTGGTGGCGTTCTTCCTGCTCACCGTCCGGGCCGAACGGCAGCCGGGCTGACGCGCGATCGGGTCAGGGAACCAGGACGACCTTGCCCATGGTGGCCCGGTCCTCGAGGTCGGCATGCGCCCGCGCCGCCTCGGCCAGGGGGTACGCCGTCACGAGCGGCCGCCACTCACCGGCGGCGTGCCGGGCGAGCGCGCGGCCGGCCAGGCCGGGGATGCCGCCGGGCAGCGCGACCATCCGCGCGCCCAGGCTCCAGGAGACGCTGATCCCGCGGGACACGACGTCACCCGTGTCGAACCGCGTGGGCGCGCCCGCGGAGTAGCCGAACATCACGTGCCGGCCGCCGGGGGAGAGCAGCTCCAGCGCGGTCCGGCCCGCGTCACCGCCCACGCCGTCGTAGACCAGGGTCGCCCCGCCCACGACGCGGCGTACCTCTTCCTCCCAGGCGTCCTGCCCGTAGTCGACGACCAGGTCGGGCTCGAGCTCCTTGAGCCTGGCCAGCTTGTCGTCACCGCGAGCCGCGGCCACCACCCGCGCACCGGACGCCTTCGCGGCCTGCACCAGCAGCCAGCCGAGCCCACCCGCGGCGGCCGGGACCAGCACGGTGTCAGCCGCAACAGGCGGCTCGAGCTCGAGGATGCCCTGCGCGGTTCGGCCGGTGCCGACCATCGCCACCGCCTCGGCCAGGTCGACCCCGTCGGGGACCGGGAACAGCTTCTCCGGCGTCGTGACGGCCTGCTCGGCGTACCCGCCGGGGACCAGGCCGAGGTGAGCGACGACCCGCCGGCCGACCCAGGTGGGATCGACGTCGGCGCCCACGAGATCGACCACGCCGGCCACCTCGCGGCCCGGGATGGTCGGCAGCTCGGGTGGCGGGACCGGGCCCGGCTCGCCGCGGCGCAGGCTGGTGTCGAGCAGGTGGACGCCTGCCGCGGCGACGGAGATCCGGACCTGTCCGGCGTCCGGGACCAGGTCCGGCAGCTCGTCCAGGACGAGGTGGGAGGCCGGGCCGAACTCGTGGAGCCTGATGGCGCGCATGTGCCCATCCGACAACTTGAAGTTCACTTGAGGTCAAGGCGCGATGACGGGTGTGTCGGCGCGAGTTCCTACACTTCGGCCATGACCCCTGACGAGCTCGCTGCCGCCGGACTCCAGTACGCCGTGGACGGCGCGGTCGCCACCATCACCCTCGACCGGCCCGACGTGCGCAACGCCCAGACCCCGACCATGTGGCGGGCGCTCGCCGCGATCGGCCGCGAGATCCCGGACGACGTCCGGGTGGTGCTCGTGCGGGGTTCCGGCCAGAGCTTCTCGGCGGGGCTGGACCGCGCCATGCTCGATCCCAACGGGCCGGGCGACGGGACCGAGTCGGTGGCTGGCCTGGTCGCTCTGTCCGACGACGCGATGTCGGCGACGATCGACGAGTACCAACAGGGCTTCACGTTCCTGCGCGACCCCCGCTTCCTGTCCGTGGCGGTGGTCCAGGGCTATGCCATCGGCGCCGGCTTCCAGCTCGCCCTCTCGTGCGACCTGCGCCTGGTCGCGGACGACGTGCAGTTCTGCATGAAGGAGTCGGCGCTGGGCCTGGTCCCCGACCTGACGGGAACAAAACCCCTGGTCGAGGCGGTTGGCTACGCAAGGGCGCTGGAGATCTGCGTGACGGCCCGGATGGTCGGAGCGGCGGAAGCCGTCGACATCGGACTGGCCACGGCCGCCGTACCTCCCGACGATCTGGACGCCGCCGCGGCGGACCTGGTCGGAGCCCTGACCGCACCCCTGCCGGGGGCGGTCCGTGAGACCAAGGCGCTGCTCCAGGCGGCGTCGAGCCGGACCCTGGACGACCAGCGCCGCTTCGAGCGCGAGGCCCAGGTCCGCCGGTTCAGGGAGATGGTCCGCCTGATGGCGGGCCAGGGATAGGGGAGTCCGCTTGTCAGGAATGGGCACGGGGATGATGGGGCCGGCCTGGCGCTCGCTCAGGTCGGACCGCAACGTCGTCAACGAGAAGATCGACCGGCGTACCGTCCGCCGCGTCATGGGCTTCGCCCGCCCACATCGCCGCCTGATCGCCGGCTTCCTCACCCTGACCGTCATCGACTCCGGTCTGGTCGTGGTGACGCCGCTGCTCATCCAGCGGATCGTCGACGACGGCATCCTCAAGAGCAATCACACGCTGGTGACGGTGCTCGCGCTCGGCATGGCGGCTGTCGCCGTGGTCGGCGCGATCCTGGCGATCGGCCAGGGGTACCTCTCCTCGCGCATCGGCGAGGGCCTGATCTTCGACCTCCGCACCCGCGTCTTCGGGCACGTCCAGCGCCAGTCGCTCGCGTTCTTCACCCGCACCCAGACCGGCGCGCTCGTGTCGCGGCTCAACAACGACGTGATCGGCGCGCAGCGGGCGTTCACCTCCACCCTGTCCAGCGCGGTCTCCAGCACGATCTCGGTGATCGTGGTCGGCATCGCGATGTTCGCGCTGAGCTGGCAGGTCACGCTGCTCTGCCTCGCGCTGTTCCCGCTGCTGCTGATCATCTCGCGCGTGGTGAGCGCGAAGTTGGCGGGCCTGACCCGGCAGCAGATGGACGGCAACGCCGACATGGGCAACGCGATGACCGAGCGGTTCAACGTCGGCGGCGCGATGCTGCTCAAGCTGTTCGGGCGGCGCCGGGAGGAGGACGACCTCTTCGCCGACAAGGCGGCCACCGTCCGCGACCTCGGCGTCCGGATCTCGCTGATCACCCGGATCTTCGCTGCCTCGATGCTGCTGGTGCCCGCGCTCGCCACCGCCCTCGTCTACGGCGTGGGCGGCCATCTCGCGATCGAGGGCACGCTCACCGTCGGGACCCTGCTGGCGCTCGGCACCCTCCTGCTGCGCCTGCTCGGCCCGCTCCAGGGTCTCTCCAACGTGCGGATCGACGTGATGACCGCCCTGGTCAGCTTCGAGCGGGTCTTCGAGGTGCTCGACCTGCCGTCGATGATCCAGGAGAAGCCCGGCGCCGAGCCGCTGCCTGTGGGCGCCGCCCGGCTCGAGTTCGACCACGTCGCGTTCACCTACCCGCGGGCCGACGAGATCTCGCTCGCCTCGCTGGAGTCGGTCGCGCGCACCGAGTCCCGAGACAACGGCCCGGTGCTCACGGACATCTCGTTCACGGCCGAGCCCGGCCGGATGGTGGCGCTGGTCGGCCCGTCCGGCGCCGGCAAGACCACGGTCACCCACCTCGTCGCCCGGCTCTACGACGCCGACTCGGGTGTCGTGCGCGTCGGCGGCCAGGACGTCCGCGACGTGTCCCTCCAGTCGCTGGAGGACACCGTCGGGTACGTCACCCAGGACGCCCACATGTTCCACGACACGATCCGGGCGAACCTGCTCTACGCCCGCCCGGGCGCCACCGACGAGCAGATCTGGACGGCGCTGAGGTCCGCGCAGATCTCCGCCCTGATCGGCAGCCTTCCCGACGGGCTCGACACCGTGGTCGGCGACCGTGGCTACCGGCTCTCCGGCGGGGAGCGGCAACGCCTGGCCATCGCCCGGCTGCTGCTCAAGGCGCCCGCGATCGTGGTCCTCGACGAGGCCACGGCCCACCTCGACAGCGAGTCGGAGGCCGCGGTCCAGCACGCGCTGGACGCCGCCCTGGAGGGCCGGACCTCGCTGGTGATCGCGCACCGGCTGTCCACGGTCCGCAACGCCGACCTGATCCTGGTCCTCGACGACGGCCGGATCGTCCAGTCCGGCAGCCACGCCGAGCTGCTCGCCGAGGGTGGTCTGTACGCCGACCTCTACCGCACCCAGTTCATCCAGGACCTCCCGGTCGGCTGAGGTCCCCGACGTAACCTCGATCCGCATGGATCTCGAGCTCCGCGATCGTGTCTTCGTCATCACCGGGGGAGCCCGCGGGCTCGGCCGGGCCACGGCCGAGTGCCTGGTGGCCGAGGGTGCTCGGGTCGTCCTGTCCGGGCGGCACGAGGACAGCCTCAGCATCGCGGAGAAGGAGCTCGGCGACGGCGCCGTCACGGTCGTGGCCGACAACGCCGACCCCGCGACCCCGGGCCGGCTCCTGTCTGCCGCCCGGGACACCTGGGGCCGGATCGATGGCGCGCTGATCAGCGTCGGCGGGCCACCGAAGGGTCCGGTCACCGGGATCACCGACGAGCAGTGGACCGACGCCTTCGGGTCGGTCTTCCTCGGCGCCGTCCGCCTCGCCCGTGAGATCGGCCGCGCCCTGCCGCACGGCGGCTCGCTCGCGCTGGTGCTGTCCTCGAGCGTCCGGGCACCGCTGGCCGACATGGCCATCTCGAACGGCCTCCGCCCGGGGCTGGCCATGATCGCCAAGACCCTGGCCGACGAGCTCGGCCCGGACGGCGTACGCGTGAACGGGCTGCTGCCCGGTCGGGTGGCGACCGAACGCGTCGCCGAGCTGGACGCCGCCGGAGGCGACCCCGACGCCGCCCGCGAGGCGGCCGTGCAGACGATCCCGCTCCGCCGGTACGGCGAGCCCGAGGAGTTCGGGCGCGCCGCTGCCTTCCTGCTGTCGCCCGCGGCCTCCTTCATCAGCGGGGCCATGCTGCCGGTCGACGGCGGGATGCTGCGCGCTCTCTGACTTGCGGCGGAGGGCGGATGGTCGCGCGGATCGCGGCAGATGAGTGCGTTTCGCCCGAACTCAGGGGAGTCCGCTCGGCCATGATGGTTACGTGGAGGAGCTGGTCGGTAGAGCACTTGTCGCGGTTGAGCGGCTGGCCTGGACGGATGCGGACGGGTCGGCTACTCCACGAGTCGGGCCGATCCACATCCACTTCGATGGAGGCCGTGGCGCCTTCCTCAGTGGCGAGTCGGATTGGACGCTCGGTGTCCTCACCACGCGAGCGGCGACGAATCGTGGCTCGTGCCGTATCACTACGACGTTGAAGGTAGCCGCTGGGTGATCCGGGATGCCACCGATGAACCTCCGTTCGGGGGGTTCCGTGGCGCTCGGTTGGAGTCGTGCGCATCCGTCAGAAACGAGATGGGAGAACTGGTCGGCGTGACTCTGGACTTCGACCTCGGGACGATCGCGGTCCATCTCGCGGAGGGCGAAGTAACGACCTGACACGCGAGCGCTCATCGGCAGATCCCGGCACTATCAGCGGCATAAGCCGGCGGTGGTCACCGCTAGACCTCGCGACTCTCCAGCAGCGTGCCAACCTCCGCGATCCACTCGGGCGACCCGCACTCGAAGATGAGAGTCGACATGGTCCTCGGGTCGGGCATCTGGCTGTCACGGGACTCCCATCCGTCCCACTCCGCAGGCGAAGCCACCTACTGCGCAATTGCTCAGAACGTGTGACCGGCGGAGTCGGCAGGGACGTCCAGCGGTCACCTTCGTCTGGTGACCGTTACGTCGGACTGGATGCCGTCACGCCGGGCCGCGAAGCCGTGTCCATTGAGTGCGCGTGTGCCAGGGCAGCACGTATTCGGTGGCGGTGAGTTGAGATCTCATCCTGTCGAGGAGCTGCTGCCGGTCTTCGTCTGCGCAGGGTGGCGACCCAGCCCATTGAGCCGAAGAACGCGACCAGCCCCTGCGGGTCGAGGGTCTGAGGATTTGCCAGCGTGGCCTCGTGGATCGCGTCGAAGGTCACTTGGGCGAAGGGGAGCTGCCAAGCGCCGGGTCTCCAGCCGGGACTCATCATGTCGAGCGGGAAACCAAAGTCTTGTGGCCAGATCGGGGCGAGCAGCTCTTCGACAGCACTGATCGACGGCGTGGCCGGGCCGCTCGGTACGTTCCACATCAAGACGAGTGCACCGTGCGGTCGCAGGACGCGTGCGATCTCGGTCAAAGCGGCTTCGTTGTCGAACCAATGGAAGGCCTGGGCGACAAAGACCGCGTCGACTGAGTCTTCCGCGAGCGGGATCTGTTCCGCGCTACCGTCCATCGCCTCACTCTCAGGGCAACTAGCGGCGAGCAGGCGACGCATACTGGCGTCCGGCTCGACGGCCACCACACGGGCGAACCTCGAGACGAGAAGACGAGTGAGCTTGCCCGTCCCAGCAGCAAGTTCTAGCACCGTGGCCGACGACGGCAGACCTGCAATATCGGTGACGTGTTCCGGATAGCCCGGCCGCCCACGCTCGTAGTCCTCATACCAGTGCAAGGGCATGTCGTCCGTGACCATGAACCCACTCTGGCTGGCTGGCATAGGTATTCCCAACGGATTTGAGCGGACCCGGATCGCCGACGCTCACCAGACGCTCGAGGCACTGCGCGCAACGCACGGATCGCGGCATGAGCGAGCAGATCGCGGCATGAGCGGATAGCCGCAATGCGATCCGAAACATCCGCTGGGTCCGCCAAGCCTGCGATCATCGGGTTGTGAATCAGGCGGTGGAACTACTCCGCGTACGCTGTGGCCTGACTCTGCCGAGCCCCACGCTGTTGCGCTCCAACGTGTCATGGCCGCTGGGCCTACTCGTCGTCACGGAGCAAGGTTTCGAGATGTCAGCATCGCTGTTCCCGGACACATGGGCCGTCACTTGGTACGAGATTGAGAGCGTGTCAGTCGCGTACCGGAGCATGGTTGTGACCCCCAGGACGGGCCGAGCCGCTCGGATTGTCTGCATGCGTCGGTCGACGTTGGACCCAGTCCTCCGCCTCCTCAAGACCCACGAGGTACGCGTCGAGAAGGTCCGTTCAACGACTCGGGCCGCTTGGACGCTCTGACTCCAGCACAGAGACCTGGTGCTCGCATGGGCGCTCACTGTCATCGGCATGAGAGGGCGCGGACAGCGGCAGATCAGGGCGTTTGACGAGCGGTTAATCCTTCCATCGAGAGGTCTCGTTCGGCAGCATCTGTGTCATGCGCGTGACGAGGCTGATTCATGTTCTCGATGCTCCCGACCTGCATGCAGAGAGTGCCTTCTGGGCCGGGATGCTCGACGGCATCGTTGACGCCGAGGACGAATGGCACAGCGTCATCGTGGACGGTGAGTGGCGTCTGGGAATCCAACTCGCGCCCAATCACGTCGCTCCGGCGTGGCCGCAAGGTCAACAGCAGCAGCAGATCCATCTGGACGTGTGGATTGACGACTTGGCGGAAGCGCACGTCAGGGCGATGTCCCTCGGCGCGACGCTGCTCCAGACCGCCAACGACCCGGCGACGGACGGCGAAGTGTTCCAGGTGTACGCAGATCCTGCTGGGCATCCGTTCTGCTTGTGCCGGGGTCCAATGCCTGAGTAGGCACCAAGCAACCGGACCCCGGCGACGGCTCGACCGCTCATCGGCAGATCCGCGACACCGATCGCGGCCGATGAGTGCGGATGTTCGCAGGCGCTGAACTTCGGAAATCACCGACGCCAGGACGGCTGTCGTTCCTGCCCGTTGCTTCTCGTCGCCGAGGTGGATCCAGTTCAACGCATGGGTCCTGACGATGGACCACAAGAACGAGCCGACGTACCTGTATGGCGATCACATCTTCCCGGTCCTGAGCGCCGATGCAAACGCAGTGGAGCAGTTCACGCGCCGGATCCGGCGGGACTCATAGGGACAAGGCAGGTCAGATCGCCGGCAACGCCGCCCATCGCGGCATGGGTCAGGGCAGAGCACCGAGTGTCGGCCACGGCGGACCCTCGCGGAGCAACGTGAGGATGTGTCGACCGTGCTGGTTCCCGTTCGGGAACTCATCCCGGATGTCCTAGCGCCAGGCTGCGACCATCGCTAGGACAAGCCGGCGACACTCCTGTAGCAGAACTCGATCGACATCCGGGTAGTGCGCGCTGACCTCGTCGGGCACGTGGGCAACATCGAATTCGACAGGCCCGCGGCAACTCGTTTCGAAGTCGATGAACAGCAGGCCGTCCTGGGTGCTGAGGAGGTTGCCTGGGTGCGGCTCACCGTGCAGCAGCTGCTCGGCTGTCCCGCGGCCGTGGATCTGTTGACCGGCACTCGTGCAGCGTGTCCAGGAGGAGATGCCGATCGCCCTCGGCAAGCGCGGGGGTTTCGTCGTCGGTTCGTGACCAGCCGTTCAGCCTCGGCGACTCGTTCCATGAAGTGTGGCGCCGAGAGCTCGACACGGCGCATCCCCTGTGCAGACGCTGGAGCGCGTCGGCGTAGGCGGCCGGCGAGTACTGGTCGGGTGTCGCCTCGTAGTAGGTCCACATGGTCACGGCGAAGCCATCGCGTTCGTAGACCCTCGGTTCGATCCGTGGGTCCCCCGCCGCAACCGGGCTCGCGAATGCAGCCAGCCGGCCAGCGAGCCCGACCTCCATCGCGGCGACCTCATGCCCCCGCGGTGCTACCCGAGCGAACACGTCACAGGGCAGGAGACGTAGACCGAGCTTGTTCGAATTGTGGATCACGACCGCCTCGTTGACCCGCAGGCCCAGCGCCCCGACAACTGCTATCGCCGCTGCCATCGCACGCGAAACAAGCGGTGCCTCCACAGTGGATCCTCACATTTGCTCGCTCATCGGCATGAGCGCGCGTTGCACCGAGGCTGTCGTTCCGAGACGTACACACCCAGCAAGGTGGCGTACTCACTCGCGTCGTGGGTCGGTGGCGGATCCAGGTCTGGGTGTGGCCGGGTTTGGGTGGTGGGAGGAACTCGGGTCTGGTGGTCGGTGGGGGTGAGCCGGATCTGCCAGGGGGTGTCGTGGATGAGGCGGTGGTGGTGGCCGCAGAGCAGGACGAGGTTGTCCAGGCTGGTGGGGCCGCCGTCGGCCCAGTGCTGGATGTGGTGGGCGTGGCACATCAGGGGTGGGCGGGTGCAGCCGGGGAAGGCGCAGTGCTGGTCGCGGGCGACCAGGGCGCGCCAGAGCGCGGCGGTGACCAGGCGGTGGAGGCGGCCGACGTCGAGGACCTCGCTGTGGGTGCCGAGGACGGCGGGGATCAGGTCGGCGTCGCAGGCGAGGCGGCGTACGACTGAGGGGGTGAGGTCGAGCCCGTCCTCGGTGACCGCCGCGCCGATGCCGGTGCGCAGCGTGTCGAGGGTGGTGGTGATGGTGACGCGGGGTCGGGCGCCGTGGCTGTCGGGCGGCAGGTCGGTGTCCAGGGCGTGCTGGGCGACGCCGACCAGGGCGTCCCACATCCGGGCGCCGTGGTCGCGGGGTCGCGGGTCGCCGGTCGCGGGGTCGACCGTGGGGCGGGTGCGGTGAGCGGGAGCAGGGCGGCGCGGAGGATCGCGGCGTCCTCGGTGCTGCCGCGGCCCTTGAGCCGGACGCCGCCGGCGCCGTCGGGGGTGATGGACAGGAACCGGTGCAGGTGGGCGGCGCGTTCCTCGCGGTCCAGCTGCTCGTTCGAGGCGTGCGGTCGGTGTGGTCGGGGTCGACCACGTCGAGGACGCGGCGTCCGGCCCTGGTGAGGTCGGTGGCGTTGAGCCGTCCGGCTTCCTCGAGCAGCACCTGTTCGGCGCGGCCCGGACGGCTCGGGGCTGGTGGGCAGCGCGTCGACCGCGTCGACGACCACGCCGGCCTGCTCGGGGCTGATCGTGCCCTCGCGGAGCGCGGCCAGCGTCGCTCGGCCGCTCGGGTCACCAGCTGGCGGGCGTGGTCGACCCGGCGTTTCCCGTCGCCGCGGCGCAGTCCGGCGAGGTGGGTGTACCAGTCCGCGGTCGAGGCCCAGCCCAGCTCGCGTTTCGGCGACCTGGCGGGCGTCGATCTCGGCCAGCACCTGCGCCTCGACCGCGGCCAGCTCGGCCCGCAGCGTCTGCAGTGTCTCGACGGTGCCGACCAGCTCGTCCGACCCGCGGGCGGACCACAAGGTCTCACCCAGGCCACCGACCAACGCGCACGCCTCCGCCACCACCCCTGCCGGGGTGGGTGCCGGGAGCGCCGAGATCGCCATGGACAAACTCAACCAGACACCACCGACACCCAGACCCCAACAAACAAGGGGCCTGTGGACAACCGAGACCGCCCGGCGCTACCCCGGCTGCACGAGCAGACAGAACGGATGCCCGGCCGGGTCGGCCAGCACGTAGAGGGCCTCCCTTCCATCCATGCTCCGGTCGAGGAGCAGGGTCGCGCCCAAGGCCTCCGCGCGCTCGCGGTGCCGCTGGAGCTCGGCCAGGTCGGGCACCCGGAAGTCCATGTGCATCTGCATCGGGACCTGCTCCGAAGGCCACGTGGGCGGCGTCGTGTCGGCCTTCTGCTGGATGGTCAGGACCCGGTTGCCGTTCGAGTCGAGCAGCACCAGCCAGTCGGCGCCATCAGGCGCACCGACCGGCGGCGGCTCCTCTCCGGGGCGGTAGTGCAGGTCCAGAAGCTCGCGATAGAACTCAGCGAGGCCGCGGCAGTCCCGCGCGTCGATGGCCGTGTGCATCAGTACGGGGTACCTGGACACCCAGCGATCCTACGAAGCGTTCGGGGCGCCTACCGCAGGAGATCACTGCAGGTTGGGCTTTTTGACTAGTGACTAGTCCGCTTGAGTCATTACGGCTCCCATTTGGCTGATGACAGTCTCGATGGGTTGGCTTCCATTCCCGCAATAAGGAGGGTCGAGCCATGCTCGACAAATTCAATTCCAGGATCTCGTATAGGCGACTTCGCGGAGAATCGGGCAATGCCCTCTTCATGTCCGCTCTGTCGCTTGTCGTGAGCGTGGCTACGCTTGCGTTCTCAGTGTATCTTCTCGTGGCAAGCCGCGCTCGATCAGTCGACCGAGGAGTTCCGGATCAGTGCCCGGACGAACGAGTACGCCGACATCGTCGGTGGACTGGACAGCCACGGCAGCTGGCAGTCCAGTCGAATTCTATGCGGCGTCTGACCCAGTTCGTCGAGGACAAGCTCCAACTTTGAGTCGCCGGAGGAAAGAGCACGCCACTGGCGTCACAGAATGCGAGTTCTCACGCTCACGGCTTTCATCGAGGACCAGAGCACTGATCTCGGATTTCACTGGTCTTCACGACTATCAATCGCCGCAACCGATTGTCGTGTCTCGCGCGCGATCAATCAGCTCAGAGGCGCTGACTGAGAACCGCGGACCTTGGCATTCACATCCGTGGACATTAGCCGGGCGAACCTCCACGGAGTGGCTATGGCTGAATTCGCGCCCGCAGGGAATCTCATCGCGCGAGGGAGCCGACTTTCGACGTGCCTCCCTGGCCTCGATGGATCTGTCGGGCGTCGCAGCCGATTTCGAATACGCGTTCTTCACATGTGCGGGCCTCGGTCGCGCCGACTTCGGCACCGCGAACCTTCTTGGCGCCGATCTGTCGGGTGCCCACCTCGAGGGCGCGGACCTGTCCGAGGTGCAGAACCTGACGTCGCGAGCAGCTGCACGGTGCGACGATCGGGCCGCAGACCGATCTGCCGGAGGGAGTCGACGTCGATCCGACGAGGCATGGGGCTTGGGCTCTGCCACCTGCAACACCGTGGTGAACAACATGACCGGCATGCAGGCGGGCTGGGGTTATCTCTCGACCCATCCATGTCCGACCACTCTTGAGGTAGGCGCGCAGCATGGAGTTCGACACGCCATTCGATGGGAGGCTCGAGGACCTTGTCGTGGCCTGCAGCATCCGGGCGGGGCTAGATCCCGAAACTGCAGCTCCGGAGACGCTAAGCCGAGGCTTCGATTCGCGGTGACTTGTCCTCCCGCTCGCCAGCACCCGGCCGCTTCCGCCACTCGTCCCAGGCGAGGTACCCGAAGCCGAACACCGCGAGCACGCCGAAGAACCACCACTGCAGCCCGTAGAAGAAGTGCGGGCCGTTGTTCAGCTCGGGAGCTCGGGGGGCTCCAGCGCGGTCTCGGGGGCGCGGGTCCTCCGAGCGGAGGTCGACGAACCCGCCGTACACCTCGCGATCGAGGGCCGGCCCGATCTCCTCGCTGGAGACGGCGCGGGTGACTGGTCGGTGACCGAGGTGCTGTCGCCGGTGGCGTCGACCCGGACCCAGCCGGTCACGGTCACCTCGCCGGCCGGGGGCGGCGGGATCTCCAGGTCGGAGGAGTCGCCCTGGTTCTCGGTGGCCAGCCAGCCCCGGTCCACGAGCAGCGAGGGTCCCTCGGTGGTCTCCAGGGGTACGACGACGTCCACGCCGGAGGCGCCGTCGCGCGTGCGGTAGCGGACGACGACGGTGTCCTCGACGGCGTACGTGCCGGTGGCCTCGACCACCCGCCACTGGTCCTGCTCGTCGACCGCCTGGCCGGGCGCGAGCACGTCGCAGACGGGCGCGGGCGGGATGTGCTCGTTCCGCTCGACCACCGCGTTCGCCTCCTTGCGCTCCTCGAGGCGGTGGAACTGCCACTCCCCGAGCAGCCACGCGGCCCACGCGAGCAGCGCGACGACGAGCGCGAACAGGATCCACCGCCGGCTCAGCAGGAACCCCAGGGATCGCACGCGGCGAGGCTATCCGGGGGACGTTCGATGTGTGTCTGGGGGAGGCGCCACCTAGACTCGGCTGGGTGACGTTGACGACACATGCGCTCGAGGACAGGTACGGCCGGGTGGCCAGCGACCTGCGCGTGTCGCTGACCGACCGGTGCAACCTGCGCTGCTCCTACTGCATGCCGGCGGAAGGCCTCGACTGGCTGCCCGGCGACGAGGTCCTGACCGACGACGAGGTGGTCCGCCTGGTCGGGATCGGGGTGCGGCTGCTCGGCATCAAGGAGGTCCGGTTCACCGGCGGCGAGCCGCTCGTACGCCGCGGCCTGGTCGACATCGTCCGCCGGTCCAAGGAGCTCGACCCCACGCTCGACCTGTCGGTCACCACCAACGCCCTCGGTCTCGCCCGCAACGCCCAGGCCCTCAAGGACGCCGGTCTGGACCGGGTCAACGTCAGCCTCGACACCGATCCGCCCGGAGACCTTCCTCGAGATCACCCGCCGCGACCGGCTGCACGACGTGGTCGCCGGGCTCGCCGCGGCCGCTGACGCCGGTCTGGCGCCGGTGAAGATCAACGCCGTGCTGCTGCGCGGGGTCAACGACGACCAGGCGCCCGAGCTGCTGCGCTGGTCGCTTCGAGCACGGCTACGACCTGCGCTTCATCGAGCAGATGCCGCTCGACGCCCAGCACGGCTGGAGCCGCGAGGCGATGGTGACGGCCGACGAGATCCTCGAGCACCTCGAGCGCGAGTTCGTGCTCACCCCGGTCGAGGAGCCGCGCGGCAGCGCCCCCGCCGAGCTCTTCCACGTCGACGGCGGCCCGGCCACGGTCGGCGTGATCGCGTCGGTGACCCGCCCGTTCTGCGGCGACTGCGACCGGGTGCGGCTCACCGCCGACGGCCAGGTGCGCAACTGCCTGTTCGCGCGCGAGGAGTCCGACCTGCGTGGGGCTCTGCGCGCCGGCGCTCCGACGAGGAGCTCGCCGAGCGCTGGGTCGTGGCGATGCGGGGCAAGGCCGCCGGGCACGGCATCGACGACCCGTCGTTCCTCCAGCCCGACCGGCCGATGTCCGCCATCGGCGGCTGGGCAGCCGCGGCTACTCGGTCCGCTCCGCCGCGGGGACGACGTCCTTGAGGAAGTTCCGCGCGCCCAGGAAGTCCGACAGCGACGTCCGGTGCTCGTCGCACGCCAGCCAGGTCTTGCGGCGGTCCGGGGTGTGCAGCTTCGGGTTGTTCCAGAGCAGCGCCCAGACCGCGGGCGACGTACATCCCTTGGCCGAGCAGATCGGCTCGTCGGTGTCGGTCATCGCGTCCTCCGGAGGGGGCTCGGGACCGGATACGGCCTGAAAATAGGCGGTGCCGGACGACCACGGGGGAAGCCGTCCGGCACCTGGAAGCGAGCTGAGACGGGGGAGGCTCAGTTCGCCCGCGCGATTCTTCCACGGTGACCGCCGAAGTCAAATGCCGGGGCGGCCTGTCGAGCCTTCGGATTCCGAACCGTGCGGCAGTTCCCGATATCCGGACGCTCCGTCCAAAAGAGCGAACCCATCGGATTTCGAAGACGTCGCATTGGCCATCACCACCGCGACGTACGGCAGCAGCACTGCCCCGACGATCAGCACCCAGCGCAGCCAGCCGTCCCCGACGACGATCGCGCCGATGAAGCAGATGGTCCGGATCGCCATCGAGATGACATAGCGGCGCTGCCGCGCCGAGATGTCGGCGTTCCGGCTGGCAGAGGCGGTGGTGATGCGTACCGCGTCCCGGTCAGCGTGCTGGTCCCGGGCCATGCCGCCAGCGTACGCCGCTACCATCGGCGGACCACGAGGGGAGACCGGCCGTCCGAGGCCGGCCCCGCGTCCGTACCGGGAGGAAGCATGTCCAACCGCACGTACCGCGTCACCGAGATCGTCGGCACCTCGCCCGACGGCATCGACCAGGCCGTCCGCAACGGCATCGAGCGGGCCAGCAAGACCCTGCGCCACCTCGACTGGTTCGAGATCACGCAGGTCCGTGGCCAGGTCAAGGACGGCACCGTCGAGCACTTCCAGGTGGGCATCAAGGTCGGCTTCCGGCTCGAGGACGAATAGGCCGTCGTACGACGACAGCGCTGAGACGATTCCTGCTTACCCCGGGGTAATCGCTAGCGTCGCAGAGGTGAGCGAGACGACGGAACAGACCGGCCGATCGGTCCTGGTGACCGGTGGCAACCGCGGGATCGGGCGCGCGATCGCCGAGGCGTACCTCGCCAACGGCGACCGGGTGGCCGTGACCACACGCAGCGGCGGGGCGCCCGACGGCGCGCTCGACGTGCGCTGCGACGTCACCGACCCGGAGGCGGTCGAGGCGGCGTTCAAGGAGATCGAGGACGCGCAGGGACCGGTCGAGGTGCTGATCGCCAACGCCGGCATCACCGCCGACACCCTGGTGCTGCGGATGTCCGAGGAGGACTGGTCGTCGGTCATCGACACCAACCTCACCGGCTCGTTCCGGCTGGCCAAGCGCGCCGCCAAGGGCATGCTGCGGCTGCGCCGCGGGCGGATCGTGTTCATCTCCTCCGTGGTCGGTCTGCTCGGCTCCGCCGGGCAGGTCAACTACGCCGCGTCCAAGTCCGGCCTGGTCGGCATGGCGCGGTCGCTGGCCCGCGAGCTGGGCTCCCGGTCGATCACCGCCAACGTCGTGGCGCCGGGATTCATCGAGACCGACATGACCGCGGTCCTCACCGACGAGCAGAAGAGCGCGATCAAGACACAGGTGCCGCTGGGCCGCTACGGCTCGCCGGACGAGATCGCGCAGACAGTGCTGTGGCTGACCGGCGACGGCGCGGCGTACGTCACCGGGGCGGTCATCCCGGTCGACGGTGGACTTGGAATGGGGCACTGAGCATGGGAATCCTCGACGGCAAGCGGATCCTGGTCGCGGGCGTGACGATGGACAGCTCCATCGGCTTCGCCACGGCCAAGGTGGCGCAGGAGCAGGGCGCGACCGTCCTGATCTCCAACTTCGGGCGGGCGCTGGGCATCACCCGGCGGATCGCGAAGCGGCTGCCGACCGAGCCACCGGTGCTGGAGCTCGACGTCACCGACGAGTCCCACCTCGCCGGCCTGGCCGACGCGGTGCGCGAGCACGTCGACGGCCTCGACGGCGTGGTCCACTCGATCGCGTACGGCAACCCGGAGACGCTGCTCGGCGGCAAGTTCCTCGAGGGCCCGTGGTCCGACGTGGCCCAGGCCTTGCAGGTGTCGGCGTACTCCTTGAAGTCGCTGGCGACCGCGTGCCGCCCGCTGATGTCCGAGGGCGGGTCGGTCGTCGGGACTGACCTTCGACGCCACCGTCGCGTGGCCGGCGTACGACTGGATGGGCGTGGCCAAGGCCGGCCTGGAGTCCACGTCGCGCTACCTCGCCCGCGACCTCGGCCCGCGACGGCATCCGCTGCAACCTGGTCTCGGCCGGCCCGCTCAAGACGCTGGCCGCCAAGGCGATCCCGGGCTTCGAGGAGCTCGAGTCGATGTGGTCGACCCGCGCGCCGCTCGGCTGGGACGAGACCGACCACACCCCGACCGCCAAGGCCGTGTGTGCGCTGCTCTCGGACTTCTTCCCGGCGACGTCCGGCGAGATCGTGCACGTCGACGGCGGCTTCCACGCGATGGGCGCCTGACCCGGGCGACCCGGTTCAGCACCCCGGCACAGGAGTCAGCTGACTG
>CAWDLL010000001.1:0-40695 GCA_963803235.1 uncultured Actinomycetota bacterium | reverse complement strand
TACGTCGTGCTCGTGAGCGTGCAAGAAGGTCGCATATGTCGACCTTCTTGCACGCTCATCTCCGGCTGACGGCAACCGGGTGGCAACGGGGCGACAACGGGTCGGGCGGAAGGTGGTGGTGGCCGGGAGCCGGTCGACCACCTCACCGAAGGGAGCCACCCATGGCTGCCAAGCAATCCGCCGCGCTGTCCTCGCCACGGCCATCCTCACCGCCCCCTGACCGTGGCGAGCGCCTCACCCGCCCCCGCCGACGCGTGGTTCCCGGGTGCCGGCGGGCGGCTGCATCTACGGCATCCCCGTCTACGTGACCACCACGCGGACGACTAGATTGACAACCTCCTGTCAATATGACAGTCTAATGTCATACTGACAGAGACGGAGGCGTCATGAACAGCAGGACGGTGCACACCGCGGTGTACGACACGATGGCCGACTGGGAGGTCGGGTACGCCACCGCCCACATCAACAACGGCCACTTTCAACGGCAGCCTGGCAGCATCCGGGTCGTCACCGTCGGGGCCACCGCCGAGCCGGTGACCACGATGGGCGGCCTGCGGATCATGCCCGACGTCGTGCTCGACGCCCTCGACCCGGCCGACAGCGCCATGCTGATCCTCCCTGGGGCCGACACGTGGCTGACCGGCGACGCCAACATGACGTTCGCCGAGAAGGCGGGGGAGTTCCTCGAGCGCCGGCGTCCCAGTCGCCGCCATCTGCGGTGCCACCGGCGGGCTGGCGGCCGCCGGCCTGCTCGACGACCGTCGCCACACCAGCAACGCCGCCGAGTTCCTCGCCATGACCGGCTACGGCGGTGCCGACCTCTACGTCGACGAGCCGGCGGTCACCGACGGCGACCTCGTCACCGCCAGCGGCACCGCACCCGTCGAGTTCGCCCGCGAGATCCTGGCCCGGCTCGACCTTTACGAGCCGGCGGTGCTGGACTCCTGGTACAAGCTCTATGGCCACCACGACCCGGCCGGGCTACTTCGAGCTCGTGGCCGCGGGCGCGGGGTGCACGTCGCAGGAGCTTCTCAGCGGGGTCGCCCTGAAGGTGTTCCGGCTGAACGGTCAGTTCCTCGACGTCGCCGAAGGCCTGGCCCGACCGGCCGGGCTCACGGCCGCGTGGTGGCAGGTGCTCGGGGCGGTCCTTCCCCGCCCGCTGCCGGTCGCTGGCATCGCCCGGGAGATGGGCATCACCCGCCAGAGCGTCCAGCGGATCGCCGACCTGCTGGTCGATCGTGGCCTGGCCGAGTACCTGCCCAATCCCGCCCACCGCCGGGCCAAGCTGCTCCGGCCGACGGCCGAGGGCTACGAGGCGGTCCGGAAAATCGATCCCGGCCACGCCGCCCTGGCCGGTAGGCTCGCCGAGCACCTCGGCATGGAGGACTTCGAGCGTGCCCTCGGCGCCCTCATCCGGCTCTCCGACGCGCTGGACGCGGTGGCGCCCGAGGAGAACCAGGCCGGTAGATGAGTTTCACCCGCGGGCGGCGTCTCATGCACGTGAGCCACGCGACGGAGGGTTTTCGACAAACCGGCCAGTGGGTGACCGGTTTCGGTCCGCATACTGGCCTCATCGTTGCGCCCGCGGAAACCACTTGACTTCAAGTTAACTTCAAGAAATACGCTCCTCGGTGGCGCCGACTCACTGGCGAGCACGGACCGGGGCGGGCACCGCCGATCAAGGAGGATCAGCATGGATTCCAACAACGCCGTCGAAGCGACAGGGCTGGTGAAGCGATACGGCGAGACGACGGCCCTCGACGGCATCGACCTCGAGGTCCCCACCGGCACCGTGACCGCCGTCCTGGGCCCGAACGGCGCCGGCAAGACCACGGCCGTGCGAATCCTGACCACCCTCACGGCCGCCGACGAGGGCCACGCCACCGTCGCCGGCTTCGACGTCCGCACCCAGGGCACCGAGGTCCGCCGCCGCATTGGCCTGGCCGCCCAGGACGCCACCGTCGACCCGCTGCTCACCGGTCGGGAGAACCTCGTCATGCTGGGCGAGCTGCACCAGTTCAGCCGCAGCCAGGCGAAGTCCCGGGCCACCGAGCTGCTCGCCGACTTCTCGCTCGTCGAGGCCGCCGACCGTCCCACCGGGGGCTACTCGGGCGGGATGCGACGCCGCCTCGACCTGGCCGCCACCCTCGTCGGCCGCCCGCAGGTCCTGTTCCTCGACGAGCCCACCACCGGGCTCGACCCCCGGGGCCGCAGCCGAGCTGTGGACGGTGCTCGACACCCTGGTCGACTTCGGCACCACCGTGGTCCTCACCACCCAGTACCTGGAGGAGGCCGAACGCCTGGCCGACGACATCGTCGTCATCGACCACGGCCGGGTCATCGCCCGGGGCGACGCCCGCAAGCTGAAGCGGGAGGTCGGTGGCGACCAGGTCCAGGTCGTGGTCGTCGAGCCCGCCCGCCTGGCCGAAGCTACCCGCATCATCGCCGCCATCACCGGCAACGAGCCGTTGGTCGACACCGGCGCCCGCTCGGTGGTGGCGCCGACCAGCAGGGGCGTGGAGACCCTCGTGCTGGTGGCGTCGGAGCTCACCGAGGCCCGCATCGCGGTCGACGACCTCAGCCTGCGCCAGCCGACCCTCGACGAGGTGTTCCTGACCCTCACCGGCTCCGTGCCCGGTCCCGAGGGCGACGACATCGACGACGACGTCCGCCAGTTCGTCACCACCGCCAAGGAGGCGTCATGACAATCCTCACGTCCGCCCCGGCCGCCACGACACACACCGAGCTCCCGGCTCGCCGCGGCCTCATGCACGACACGTGGGTCATCGCCCGCCGCGGGCTCATCCACATGAAGCGCCAGCCCGAGGCCCTGAGCGACGCCACCATCCAGCCGATCATGTTCGTGCTGCTTTTCGCCTACGTGTTCGGCGGCGCCATCAGCGTGCCCGGCGGCGGCAGCTACCGGTCAGTTCCTGATGGGCGGCATCTTCGCCCAGACGATCGTGTTTTCCGCCTTCGGTGTGGCCATGGCCATCGCCCATGACCGCAAGAACCAGGCGGTCGACCGCTTCCGGGCCCTGCCCATGGCACGGGGTGCGGTGCTCGGCGGACATGCCCTGGCCAGCCTGTTCAAGTCCCTGCTGCCCATCGTGGTCATGTCGCTCTGCGGCCTGCTCATCGGATGGCGGATCGAGGACGGCCTGGTCAACGCCGCCATCGGCTACCTCCTGCTGATCGCCTTCGGCTTCGCCATGATCTGGATCGGCGTCCTGCTCGGCAGCCTGGTCTCGACGCCGGAGGGCGTGCAGGGCATCGGCTTCGCCGTCCTGTTCCCGATCACGTTCCTGGCCAGCACGTTCGTGCCGACCGAGAGCATGCCGGGCGTCGTCCGCACGATCGCCAACTGGAACCCGGTGACCACCCTCTCCGACGCCGTGCGCATCCAGTTCGGCAACCCCAACTCGCCGCCGATGCCTGGCGACCCGTGGTCGATCGCCCACCCGTTCGCCTACTCGATCATCTGGATGGTCGTCATCGTGGTCGTCTGCGCCCCCCTGGCCGTCCGGCTCTACGAGCGCTCGGTCGACAAGTAGCCGGCCGCCGGCCCGTATCGTCGTCGACATGTGCCGGAACATCACGCCGCTCCGTGGTCTCGATCCGCCCGCCACCGCCGAGGAGGTCGAGTCGGCCGCCCGCCAGTACGTCCGCAAGGTCGGCTCGGTGACCACCGCCGGTCAGATGGCGACGCCCGCCTTCGAGGAGGCGGTCAGGAAGGTGGCGGCGGCCACCGCCGAGCTGCTGGCCGAGCTCCCGCCCCGACGGACGCCGCCGGCCGTCGTCCCCCCGCTGCGCCGCCGGTCGCCCGCCGAGAGTGCAAAAGGCCCTCTCTGAGTCTCTGAGGGCGTCTCTTGCACGCTCATCGCCTTGCCTGGGAACCCCCCAGTTGGATCGGCGCCTCGATGAGGTGGGCTTCGGGCTCGTCCCCGTCCGGCTCCAGCCACGGGGACCCGGCGTCCGCCTCGGGGCAGAGGCGCCATTTGCGACCCACCCGGTCGATGCCGATCGGGTAGAGCGTCAGAACCCCGTCGACGTCGATGTGGAGCCGCAGGAAGTTCTTGTCGTCGGCGTGGTGGAGCGGTGCGTACGCCTCGTTGGCGTGGAAGCCCAGGCAGTTGGTGGCCCACAGGTATCCGGAGATGCCGACCACGCCCCCGATCCCGCCGAAGACCCACACGATGGCGAGGAATGTCAGGAGAGACGCGACGCCGTCGCCCAGGGGCGCCGACAGCCGAGACGCGACGACGATGACGACGGCGAGGCCGACGAACTGCAGGGTCGAATGGGTGAGCCCGATGAGCAGGCGGGACGCCCCGGTGGCGTCGTGGGCCAGGCGGATCATCGCCCCGAAGGACACGATCGTGAGGATGATCAGCAGGAAGGCGATCGGGCTCTCCCACAGGGCCTGGGGCAGGTCGCCGAATCCGACTGACGAGT
The DNA here is from genome assembly GCA_963803235.1 of uncultured Actinomycetota bacterium. Classification (GTDB taxonomy): domain Bacteria; phylum Actinomycetota; class Actinomycetes; order Propionibacteriales; family Nocardioidaceae; genus Nocardioides. The sequence goes on along the minus strand of CAWDLL010000001.1, from coordinate 36,240 downwards.
GGCGGTCGTCGAGGTGGAGGCTGAGCATGAAGACCAGCAGCACCTGGACGCCGCCGAGGGCGCCGGCCAGGGGGACGTTGAACACCGGCAGCAGCCAGGCCCGCTTCCTGAGCTTCTTCGACCGGGTTCGCGACGGGTAGACCGTCTGCCGCCGGTACGAGCCGCGGGCGCCGTCACCCGGGGCGTCGAGATGTGCGGGCAGGTCGTGGGTCGGGTGGAGGAAGGCGCCACCACCTCCAGCGGTGATCAGCTGGCTGGGACCGTCAGCCTCCTTGTAGCGGGCGTAGTAGTGCCGGCCGCTCTTTAGGTAGAGCACCACGTCGCCTCCCGCCGGCTGGACCACCTCCCGTTCGAGGTAGGCCAGGCTCCGGTCCGAGCAGACCTCGGCGCTCTTGCGCCCGCTCTCGACCTCCTTGGCCATGCACACGATGATGCGGTCGCCGGGCTCCATCTCTCGTTTGGCGGCACCGGCGAAGTACGCCACCTGGGCCTCGTCGAGGTAGTCGCCGAACTGGAGGTCGACCCCCCACAGCCACCAGCGGTGGGGGAGTCGCAGGGCGAAGTAGCTCCTGTTCTGGTAGGTCCTGCGTCCTCCCAACGTCCGCTGGCGGCAGAAGATGTTGGAGAAGTTGACGAGTCCGTCGTACCAGTCGTGACTGCCGGGGATCACGAACAGGTCCTGGTGCTCGCATCCGGCCGGCGCGCACGGCATGGCCGACCGGTAGGGGCCGAGGAGCCGGTTCTCGTACTGGGTGCGAGTCGGCACCGGGTACACCTGGTCGCCACCCATCACCAGGATGCTGCCGCGCTCCGTGCGATGGGACTCGCTGTCCCCGCCTGAAACGGGTGAATCGACTGTGTCGGGACGGGTGGTCAGCTCGAGCTTGTCCTGGGCCAGCAGCCTGGCCACCGTGTAGGTCGAGTTCCACCCGTCGCCCAGGTCTGAGACGTAGTCGAACCAGACTTCGTCCCGGCCGGAGCGGTCGTAGATGTCGGGGGAGGCGAGGGCCTGCAACTCTCGGCTGTCGGTGTAGGAGGTGACGAGGCCCGATGCCAGGACCCGGGCCGACGTGTCGAGGAGCTGGTGGGGGTCGAGCCAGCGCACCATGGGCCTGCGCTCGAAACCCAGGTCCGCCTCGGTGGCCGGACGCGGCGGGCAGCCGTCGTCAGGCGTGGGCGCGAGCCCGTCGGTGTCAGCTGCCATAAACCGAATTCTTAGCCGTCAGCCGTCGACCTGAATCGCCGGGCCCACATCCGCCTTGCTGAGCATGCGCTCGCCGGTCGCCGGCCCGTCGCCGCGTCAGGATGTGCGAGCTGGTAGGAACCCGTCTAGAAGAACGAGGAGGAGCGATGGCCTTGAATCTGAACAACGTCATGCTGGGTTCGGAGGACTCCAAGAGCCTGGCCGATTTCTACTCCCAGGTGCTGGGCGCCCCGAACCCAGACTGGAGCGACGAGGAAAACGGCTGGTTCGGTTTCCGGGCCGGCGATGGCAGCATGGCCATCGGGCCTCACAGCGAGGTGAAGGGCAAGAGCCAGCAGCCGGGCCGAATCATGCTCACCTTCGCGACATCCGACGTGAAGGGCGAGTTCGAGCGCATCAAGGCCCTCGGCGCCGAAGTGGTGGCCGAGCCGTACGAGCCGGGCGGCGGCGGCGGGATGGTGATGTGCACGTTCGCCGACCCGGACGGCAACTACTTCCAGCTGGCGCCACCCTGGGACGCAGCGACGACGTAGGCCCGACGACGCCGCCCGAGCGGATGGTGACGCTCACCGCCCGTCGCAGCACCGACCGCGCCGCGCGTCCGTAGGGTCGAACAAGGACCGATTCTCGCTGGAGGGCCGGACGGCGGTGGTCACCGGAGCGTCGGGGATCGGCGCGGCGACGGGCGTCGTCGTCGCAGTCAGGGTCGGCCACCACGCCGCCGGTGGGCGACGCCGTGGGCACGGCCGACGTGATCGTGTTCCTGGCGTTCGGTGCGGCCCGCACACACACAGGACCCGGGCTCAGGTGCCGGGCCGCTTCTCGTCGCTCCAGCGCCGGAGGCGGCTGATCGCGGCATTGAACGTGCCGTCGTGGAGGCTGGCGAGGATCGTGCCCTCCGAGAAGCGATCGGCGCGCACGATCGCGGTGACCATCCGGACGGACTCCGCGACAGGGGCCGCATCGAGACCGCGTCCCTGGGGGTACCGGCTGAACCCGTCCCAGGAACGCCAGTCGAACGGAAGGCTGGCCCCGAGGGCGTAGACGCACTGAATGACGCGATGCACCGCATCGTTGTAGACGACATAGGGCATCTGCAGCACCGCTCGTTCGACCCCGTCAACGGTGACGGTGTCGACCGGTTCGCCCCCCGCCCACTGCCCGTGAACGACCTCGACGTCGAGGGCGGCAACAGCCGCCGACAACCCGCTCCACCGAGCCTCCGGGGCGGCCAGCAGCGTTCGTTCGACTTCGTCGTCGGTCAGGGCCTCCTCCCGGCTCACGGAGTCAGGGTACGCAGGGGAGCACGACGCCGGCCTCGTAGGCGAGGACTCGTCGTCCAGCCGGGCTGTTCAGGCCTGCAGGTCCCGGCGCATGCATACCCTCAGCTCGGGATCGAGGCCGCGGTTGGCTTCCGTCCGCCGGACCTCCTGCAGGCCAGGTCCGATCTCGTCTTCCCCGAGCACCCGGAATCCCAGACGCTCGAAGAGCGGACGGTTCCAGGGGACGTCGGTGAACGTCGTCAGGGTGATTCCCGGTCTTCCATGGTCGACCGCCCAGGCGCGGACGTGCTCGACGAGGGCACGTCCGGTGCCCCGGCGCTGCTGATCGGGTCTGACGCTCAGCTGCTCCACGTGGTTCTCGACGATCCGGCGGACCGCCGAGGCCACCGCGCTCCGGGTGCTGCTGAACCGGGTGCTGGACGACACCGACACCCCGGTGATCGTGCTCGGTGACATCAACGACGGCCAGCACAGCAACACGCTCAACATCCTCACCGGGCAGCCGCACTACCTGGTCGGCGACGTCCGCGGCGGGGCCGACACCGGGCTCTACACCGCGCAGACGCTGCAGGAGTACCGCGACACCCGCGACGTCTACTACACCCACGTGCACGAGGACCTGCGCGAGTCGCTCGACCACGTGCTGGTCAGCGAGCAGTTCTACGACAACAGCCGGAAGCGGAAGTGGCTGTTCGACGGGCTGGTCATCAACAACGACCACCTCAACACCGAGAGCCACAAGGACACCGGGTCGGGCGACCACGGCATCGTCCAGGTCCACTTCAAGTGGCGGCCGCTGTCGTAGCTGCCGCCCTGCCTGCGAGGGAGAACCATCGTGTCGTTCGAGCAGGAGATCTGGGTGCGCTTCTGGAACGCACTGTTCACGGGGATCTTCACCGGACTGTTCGTCGGTGTCTTCGCCGGGCTGATCACCTGGGGTGTCCAGAAGCGCGGCGACCGGCTGCTCAAGGAAAGAGAACGCGCTCTCGAGGTCGAGAAGGAGTCCCGCGCACTTCGCCGCGAGCTCGTGCAGCGCGTCTCGGAGCTCAACGGCGGCTTCTACTTCAAGCTCCAGAGGTTCTGGCGGCAGGAGTCCGATCCAGCGTCATGGGGGGCGACCGACGAAGGTGCGCTCGACAAGGCGTACCTGGCGTGGGCGATGTCCGCCGAGGCCCTGGAGCGGGACATCGGGACGATCTACGGATGGGAGAGCCAGGCCGAAATCCGATTCCACCAGACACGAGACCTCTTGGCCGTCCGCTACTTCGGGTTGCGCGACAAGGACTCCGAACAGCTGCGGAACGAGAACGCCGAGGGCTACGGAGGCAAGTTCCACAGCGGGCTCGACGCCAACAAGCTCCGGGGTCCAAAGACGATTCTCAACACGTTCCGTGACGCCGGGAAGGAGCTCGATCGACAGCTCCTGACGGCTCCCTTCGAGGAGTATGTCGTGGCATCTGCGACCGTCGACGCAGGCTGACGGCTGGGCTACATGTCGGGAGGGTCGTCTTCCTCGAGTTCCTCAGCGGATTCGTCCGGATCGCCGTCCGGCCGTGGGCGAGCCATCTCGTGCTTGCTCAGAGTCAGATCGCCGATCGTCAGTGCAACCATGGTCATCTCCTTGTCATTCGTCCTGTGATCACCCGTGGGCGCGGTCGTGCCGCTCCAGGCAGGCCGCGATCGCCTGCGGCACCGGCTGGCCGGTGCGGTCGCTGGCGAAGAGGTACTCCCCGGCCGGGTTCACCTCGAGGAACACGTGCTCCCCGTCCGGCGTGACCCGGAAGTCGGAGGCGCCGTACACCAGGCCGAGCCGCTTGTGCAGCTCGACGAGGGCCGAGGCGACCTGGTCCGGCAAGGCGTACGGCGCGAACTCGGCCGAGCCGATCCCGGCGCGGTAGTCGGTCTGGAACTCCGGCCTCTGAGCGGATGGAGGTGGCGAACACGTCGTCCTCCACCACGATCACGCGCAGGTCGAGGTCGGCCGGCACGAACTCCTGGAAGGTGACCGGTGCGAACCGCACCTGGTCCATCCGGGTGAGGTCCTCGAGACCGACCACGGCGGTGGACCGCGGCGCCTCCGGGATGTTGCGGAAGGCCTTGCGGATCACGGAGCCGGCCGGCCGGTTCGCGACGAAGTCGGTGGCCGCCGCCGGGTCGTTGGTGACCAGGGTCCGCGGCACCGAGAGCCCCACCTCGCGGGCCACCTGCAGCTGACGGATCTTCCGCTGCCCCGCCTCGTCGGCGGCCAGCGGGTTCATCCAGAAGCAGTCGGTCGCCTGCCACAACCCGCTGAGCGCCTCGTGGCTCTCCGACCACGCGAACAGCCGCCCGGTCGGCGCGGTCAGCGACTCGTCGAGCTCCATCGGCCGCAGCCGTCGGTACCAGACGGCCCCCACGTCCGCGAGGTCCAGCGGCGGCCCGTCGTGCGGCTGGAGGACCAGGAGGTCCGGCTCGCCGTCGGCGAACCGGACCTCCAGCCTCGTCCTGGCGGGGAAGTCGGCGATGTCGAACACCCGCGCCGGGCGGGTCAGGTGCTCCCTGACCCGCTCGACGTGGTCGTTGTCGCGGAAGCTGACGATGAGGATCATCGGTCAGCCGAGCAGCGCCACGACCTGCGCGTACACACCGGCGAGCTGCTGCCAGCGTTGGGCGCTGGCCGGGTCGAGCGTCCCCTGGGCAGCCGCCGCGCTGTAGCCGGCCAGCACCGCGCCGAGCTGCTGGACCACCGCGACCAGGGGGTCGGGCGCCGCGGCCTGCGCGCCGGCGTACGAGTAGCCGGCCTGCTGTCCGTACGCCGCCCCGGCGTCCGGTCCGCAGCCCTCGCACGGGTCCTTGCCGCCACCGAGCACGAACGGCATCGCGCCGGCCGCACCCGGCTGGCCGAAGGGCCCGGGCTGGAAGGGGCCGGGGTCGATGGGTCCCGGGTCGAAGCCCTTCGGGGGGTCGAGGAAGTGCTTCGGCGGCGGGTCGAGGATGCCGTCCTTGACCGGCTCCTTGACCAGGTCCTTGGGCCGGTCCTTGATCGGCTCCTTGACGAAGTCCTTCGGGCCGTCCTTCACGCCGTCCTTGATCGGCTCCTTCACGAAGTCCTTGGGACGGTCCTTCGGCAGGTCCTTCACGAACTCCTTGGGGTTGTCCTTGATCGGCTCCTTGACGAAGTCCTTCGGGCGGTCCTTGGGCAGGTCCTTCACGAACTCCTTGATCTGCTTCCCGTCGCACGGCCCGGTCGTGCCGATGCTGGAGCGCGGTCCGTCCAGCGCCAGCTGCATCCGGTCGACCTGCCCGGCGGTGAACATGAACATCGCGACGTCGTCGGTGTAGTCCATGTAGTTCATGAACAGGTCGCCGTTGGGCCCGTTGTTGCACGTGACGTGCGGGAAGGTCGGCGTGCCGAAGTTCGGGCCCGCGCAGTTGGGGGTGTCGGCCACGAAGTCGCTGCCCGAGCAGCCGTTCTGGTCGTCGCCCCAGATGTGCCGCAGGTTCAGCCAGTGCCCGACCTCGTGGGTGGCGGTGCGGCCGAGGTTGAACGGCGCGCTCGCGGTGCCGGTGTTGCCGAAGGCGCTGTGCAGGATCACGACTCCGTCGGTGTCGGCCGGGCCGCCCGGGAACTGCGCGTAGCCGAGCAGGCCGTCACCCGCGCTGTTGACGAGGTTGCCGCACGTCCAGACGTTCAGGTACCGGTCCGCGGGCCACGCGTCGGCGCCGCCGGTCGAGTTGTGCTTGACGTTGTCGGTGTCGGAGTTGAACGACGCGTTGGTGCTCGCCGTGCGGACGATGCCGGTGGTGGGGTTGCCCGCGGGGTCCGTCGTCGCCAGCTTGAACGTGATCCGGGCGTCCCCGATCAGCGGCTGGTAGGCCGCCGGCGTCGAGGACTTGTCGGCGTTGGTGGCCCGGAAGTCCTCGTTCAGGATCGCGATCTGGCTGTTGATCTGGGCGTCGGAGATGCTCTCCGTCGTGTTGCGGTGGACCACGTGCACCACGACGGGGATCTCGGTGCACCCGGTGCGCTGCGCGCCGGCGCCGAGGTTCAGCAGGCGTGAGGTGCGGTCCTCGATCGCGCTGCGCGCCTCGGCGTACCCCGGAACGGTGCGGACGAGGCGCTCGTCGACCTCATGGGCCGCGCAGATCCGCCGGCTGGGGAACTCGATGTCTGGTTCGGTCTTCTTCTTGGGAGGCATGCTCTTCCTTCCCGCCCTCACGTGGAGGGGGAGGTCGGCCGCAGGACGAGGTGGTCGTCTGCCGCCGTCAGGACGTGGTACGCCGACTCCCCCGAGGGGAGCCGGACGCGGAGGACGTCACCGTCGAGTGCCCAGGTGCCGTCGTTCGTGGTGCCGCGGTCGTCGGGGCCGGGTCGGCCGACGACTGCGCGGTGGCCGGGGAGCAGGGTGAACCTCGTCCGCCCGCGCGCCGGCGGCAACGGATGGTCCGCCGACCGGAAGGTCTGCCGATCGCCCTGGTCCTCCTCGTGGGAATGCACCCACGATCCGAGAACCCGCGCTTCGTCGATCACCGGAAAGCCCCTCGCCCGACGTCGGAACCGATGTCTCGGCTCCGGCGCCTGATCCGTTCTGTCGTTCCACACTGGCCCCCCGTCCGGGTGGATGCCATGGGTCGTTCGGGCTATCTGGCCGGGGTCCGTTCCGGTGGTCTGGTCCGGACCGGGTCGTACGATCGGCGACAGGGGTTGGTGGACCAGGTCGCCCGGCGCGCCTGGGAGGACGGGGGTGCATCGTGAAGACGGGCATCACGGTCGTCTGGATGGCGGACCCGCACACGTACGCCGAGTCGGTGCAGGACGAGGTCTGGACCGAGCTCGCGTCGCGTCCCGAGTGGCAGGCCTGGCTCGGCGAGTACATCTTCGCTGCCGAGCGGATCAGCATCGTCTTCTACGAGGACCGGTTCGACGACCGGATCGTCGTCCGCGGTGACACCCTGCGCTACGTCGTCCCGCTCGACGACGTGGCCACGCGCCTTCGAGAAGCACTACCTGCCGGACTTCATGGCCCACCTCTTCCGCGAGGTCTACCTCGCGTGGGCGCACAAGCTCGGCCTTCCGGACCCACCGCCCGTCACCGATCCCCAGCACTGACGCTCGCCTGCCGCGAACTTTGTCGCCGCCCCGGTCATCGGACGAGTAGCAGACCGACCCCGTCCGGAGGTGGATCCGATGCCAATACCAACGCTGGTCCTCTGATTCTCGTTGCACGATCCACCTCGACCGCCGCGGGCAACCCCCCGCCGAGGCCTCGCCGGCTTTGATCAACCGGCCGTGATCCACCACCATCCGTCCTGGCCGTCCCTTGCCCGGACGTTCCCCGAAGGAGCCACCATGACTGCGCGCTGCACGGCGCTCGCCGCCGCGACGATCCTGATCGTCGCCACCCTGTCCTTCGTGACCACGCCGCCAGCCGTCGCGGTCGCGCAGCAGGACGAGCGGCCCAACATCGTGCTGATCACGACCGACGACCAGACGACGTACGACATGAAGTACATGCCCCGCACCCGGCGGCTGCTGGGCAACGCGGGTGTCACCTTCCGCAGCATGCTCTCGCCGCACCCGCTGTGCTGCCCGGCGCGGGCGGAGATCCTGACCGGCCAGTACGCCCACAACAACGGCGTCCGCAGCAACAAGAAGAGTTTCCACGGCGGCTGGGCGTTCCTGAACCCGACCCGGACGATCGCGACCTGGCTGCACACCGCCGGCTACGGGACTGCGTTCGTCGGGAAGTACCTCAACAACTACCCCGGGTCCCGCCGAGGCGCCGAGCCGGGCTGGGACATCTGGAACCCGCTGATCGCCAACGTCTACAAGTACTTCGACTACAAGATGTACGAGAACGGCCATCCGCGGCGCTACAACACCCTGCACAACTCCGACCTGATCAGCCGCCGGACGGTGCAGTACATCGAGGAGTTCGCGCCCGCCGACGAGCCGTTCTTCATCTGGGCCTCGCACCTCGCGCCGCACGGCGAGTGCGACGGCGGCTGCGCCGCACCGGCGCGACCGGCCGCGCGGCACCGGAATCTCTTCGCGAACGTGAACTCACCCACGTTCCGGGACCCGGCCTTCAACGAGGACGACGTGTCCGACAAGCCGCCGTACATCGCGAACCTGGACAAGGTCGACAAGTCCCGGATGAACCAGCAGTTCCGCAGCAGGATCCGGAGCCTGCAGGCCGTCGATGAGGCAGTCGAGGCGGCGGTCGACGCGCTGGACCAGGCGGGGGAGCTCGACAACACCCTCATCCTGTTCACCTCGGACAACGGCTTCCTGCTCGGGGAGCACCGCTACTACCGGAAGGACGTGCCGTACGAGGAGGCCCTGCGCGTGCCGCTCCTGGTCCGCGGGCCCGGTCTGCCGAGCGGCGTGACCCGGAAGCGGGTCGTCACCATGGTCGATCTCGCGCCGACGATCGTGGACGCCGCCAACGCGCGCGCCACCGTCACGATGGACGGCCGCAGCGTCCTTCCTCTGGCCCGCTCGGGGCAGCGCCCCGGCTACGAGACCGTGCTGATCCAGGGCGGACCACGCAGCGTGGCGACCGTCGACAACGGCTGGTTCTACCGCGGCGTCCGCACCGACCGCTACACCTACGTCCGTTACCCAGACCCGTTCTTCATCGAGCTCTACGACCGGAAGAAGGACCCGGCCCAGCTCCGGAACGTCGCCGACCAGCGGAAGTACCGGAACGTCGTCCGGGAGATGGCGAAGCGGCTGCGGAAGCTGAGCCACTGCCGCGGTGCCGAGTGTCGGCGGACGTTCGACTGAATGGGCACGCCCGGCAACCGACGCCGCGCGGGGAGCGTCCGACATGTGTGCGGAAGTTGGGTCCCGAAGACGATGAGCGGGTAGCCTCCATGCTCGTTGTCCGCAGGGGTCCTCGGACCCCGCGATGGCGTCGCAGGGGGACAGGCGACGTCCGGATCCGGTGGTGGCGACCCACCGGTCCGGCTCGAATCACAGGTTCCTGGCGGCGTCGAGTCCTGCCCGGACGTGTTGGAAGGGAAAGTGTCTTGGGTCCCCACCGCTTCGGTGTCGCTGCTGCCGTCGCCCTGACGATGTTCGGTCTGGCGGCGCTCGCGCGTCCGGCCAGCTCGACCGAGACCGATCAGTCGGCTCCCGACGCACTGTCCACCCAGCAGGCTGTGGCCGTCGACCGGCGGCCGAACATCCTGCTGATCACCACCGACGACCAGACCCTGTCGGACATGCAGTACATGCCGCTCACCCGCCGGGCGATCGGGAAGCCGGGGGTGACGTTTCGCGAGATGCTGTCGCCGCACCCGCTGTGCTGCCCCGCCCGGGCCGAGATCCTCACCGGCCAGTACGCCCAGAACAACGGCGTGCGCAGCAACAACCCGAGCCGGTACGGCGGCTATCCCGCGCTGGACAACCGGAACACCATCGCCACCTGGCTGCAGGACGCCGGCTACAGCACGGCCTTCGTCGGGAAGTACCTCAACGCCTATCCCAAGAAGGTGACGCGCAACGAGCTCGGCTGGGACATCTGGAACCCGGCGATCAAGCACCTGTACCAGTACTTCGACTACACGATGTACAACAACGGCGCCCCGAAGACGTACCACCGCCTGCACCAGGCCGACCTGGTCGGCCAGAAGACCTCGACCTACATCCGGCAGCTGTCAAAGGACGACCAGCCGTTCTTCATCTGGTCCTCGCACGTCGCCCCGCACAACAGCTGCGCGAGGCGCGACGACGACACCCACTGCGACACCCCACCGATTCCCGCGCGGCGGCACCGCAACCTGTTCAGGAACGAGTCGTCGCCGTCCCTGCGCGACCCGGCCTTCAACGAGTCCGACGTCTCCGACAAGCCGCCCGCCATCGCGCATCTGCGCCGCGTCGACCGGGACGAGGTCAACCAGCTCTTCCGGCAGCGGATCCGGGCCCTCCAGGCGGTCGACGAGGCGGTGCAGGACGCGGTCCACACGCTCCGGAAGACCGGCGAGCTCGACAACACCCTGATCCTCTTCACCACGGACAACGCGTTCCTGCTGGGCGAGCACCGCTACCTGCGCAAGGACGTGCCCTACGAGCAGGCGATGCGCACCCCGCTGATGATGCGCGGGCCCGGGATCCCGGCCGGGCAGACCCGCGACCAGACGGTCACGCTGGTCGACCTGGCTCCGACCCTCGTGGACGTCGCGAGGGCGACGCCGACGATCGAGATGGACGGCCGCAGCCTGATGCCGGTGGCCCGTGACGACGCGGCCGGGCACGAGACGGTGCTCATCCAGGCCGGCCCCAGCGGGGACAAGGAGATGCCGGCAGGCTGGGGGTGGCGCGGCGTCCGGACCAGCCGCTACACCTACGTGCAGTACCCCAACACCGGCTTCGTCGAGCTCTACGACCGGCTCGTCGACCCCGCTGAGCTCGAGAACGTCGCCGACGACCCGGCGTACGCCTCGATCCGCCAGGAGCTGGAGGCGCGGACCGCCCTGCTCTCCACGTGCAGAGGCGAGCAGTGCAACGCGACGTTCGGACCTCTCTGACCCGGCTCTGCCTGCCCGACGTACGGTGGAAACCCCAGGAACTCGGGACACAGGGAGATCATCCATGCGCCACCGCCAGCCCATCGTCGTCGTCGGCCTGTTCGCCGCCGTCCTGGCCGCGCTGATGACCGCGGCGCCGACCGGGGCCGCGTCGACCGCCACCGGATCGGGCTCGGAGCGGGTGTCCGCGGCCACGAAGTACGGCCGCGACATCGTCCGGGTCACGAACAACAAGCGCGAGCAGCACAACCGTCGGGAGCTCCGGGTCAACGACTGCCTGCAGAAGTACGCCGTGAAGAACGCGCGCCGGATGGCGCGCACGGAGAACATGGACCACCAGCAGCTCGACCCGGTCGCCCAGGACTGCGGGCTCCGGTCGGTCTCCGAGAACATCGCCGAGGGCTACCCGAACGGCCGCGCCGCCGTCCGCGCATGGATGCACTCGACGGAGGGTCACCGAGAGGCCCTGCTCAACCGCGAGTTCCGCATCCTGGGCGCTGCCGCGCGCAAGGGCGACAACGGGCGCTGGTACGCCGCCCAGGTGTTCGGCCGCAAGCTCTGATCGGTTTCGCCGGGGTGTGGCCCGCCCCGTAGTGTTGCTCTTTGTGGCAGGACCAGACTTCGACACCGAGATCAAGCACCTCCAGGCGACCATGAAGACGATCGGCCAGGTGCTTGACCTGGACGGCATGCGCGCGGAGATCGCCGACCTCGGCGAGCAGGTCGCCGCGCCCAACCTCTGGGACGACCAGGACAACGCGACTCGTGTCACCGGCCGGCTGTCCCTGCTCCAGGGCGAGCTCGACCGCTTCAACGAGCTCGACGGCCGGATCGAGGACCTCGGCATCATGGTCGAGCTCGGCACCGAGGAAGGTGACGCGGGCGCCATCGCCGACGCCGAGGTCGAGCTGGGCAAGATCAAGAAGGCCGTCGAGAGCCTCGAGATCCGCACCCTCCTCTCCGGCGAGTACGACGTCCGCGAGGCGCTGGTGACCATCCGGTCCGGCGCCGGCGGTGTGGACGCGGCCGACTTCGCCGAGATGCTGATGCGGATGTACACGCGCTGGGCCGAGCAGCACAAGTACCCCGTCGAGGTCTTCGACACCTCCTACGCCGAGGAGGCCGGCCTGAAGTCGGCCACCTTCGCCGTGCACGCGCCGTACGCCTACGGGACGCTGTCGGTCGAGGCAGGCACCCACCGCCTCGTGCGGATCAGCCCGTTCGACAACCAGGGCCGCCGGCAGACCAGCTTCGCCGCCGTCGAGGTGGTGCCGGTGCTCGAGCAGACCGACGAGATCGAGATCCCCGACGAGGACATCCGGACCGACGTCTACCGGTCGGGCGGTCCCGGCGGTCAGTCGGTCAACACCACCGACTCGGCCGTGCGGCTGACCCACATCCCGACCGGGACCGTCGTCAGCTGCCAGAACGAGAAGAGCCAGCTCCAGAACAAGGCCAGCGCGATGATCGTGCTCAAGGCCAAGCTGCTGGCGCTGAAGAAGGCCGAGGAGAAGGCGCAGCTCGACGAGATGCGCGGCGACGTCCAGGCCTCGTGGGGCGACCAGATGCGCAACTACGTGCTGAACCCCTACCAGATCGTCAAGGACCTGCGGACCGGCGTACGAGGTCGGCAACCCGGCGGCGGTGTTCGACGGCGAGCTCGACGGCTTCCTCGAGGCCGGCATCCGCTGGCGCCGGGGTGCCGAGAAGGCCGCCGCCAACTAACCGGAGGTCGCGCGCGGCCTCGGCGGCCTGGACGCACCAGCGCCCGGCCCGGTCCAGCAGGTCCTGCTCGTCGGCGCTGCCCGCGCGCACCTCGACCGAGCAGCTCAGCCAGGCGTCGCCGAAGAGCCCGTGGTACGACGCCGTGGTGGCGCCGTCGGCGTCGCACACGACCGCGACGGACTTCTGGCCGAACCCGGGCGCCTTCTCGTCCGGCCGGCAGCCTTGCTGACCGCGGGTCTGCTTGACCAGGCCGCGGGCCTGCTCGGGAGAGACCGGGGGAGCGAACAGCCAGGCCCGGGCGACGGTCCCGTCGTCGGCCTCGTAGGTGCAGTCGAACTCGTGCGCCACGTCGCGGACGTCGTCGGTCACGCGGGCCTTCTCGCCGTTCCCGTACGACGTGCTCTCCGCAGGCGCGGCACCGAGCGCCTCCTCGACGGCGGACTCCGGGATGCCGTCGCAGAACGCCGCGCGCTCGACCACGACCGTGTCGGCGGCGTACTCCGACAGGGGAGTGCTCGGCGTCGACGGCTCGGCCTCCGGGGCGGGCTCCTTCTCGCCGCCGGTGCAGGCACCGAGCAGCAGGAGCGCTGCACCCGCGCCCAGCAAACCGAGACGGCGGCGGAGAGGCATGGCGCTCAAGATACGGCGTCCCCGGTGGGTGGCCGCGGGCCGATGCGTTTGAATGCAACCGATGGCTACCCCCGAGGACGTGCGAGCCGGCGCGGACGAGATCCTCGCCGACCTGAGCGCGGACCGGCGCGAGGCGTTCGCGCTGCGCCTCGACCGGTGGTGGGAGGACCTGCTCGACGGGCTCGCGGTCGTGTACGCCGATCCCGGGCGCGGTCGCGCGTCGCCTGGTCGACCTCGCCGCGCACGCCTACGCCGTACGCCCGGACGACCTGCACCGGCTGGACCAGCGCCGACTGCTGCGCCCGGACTGGCTCCAGCAGCCCGGGATGTTCGGCTACGCCTGCTACACCGAGCGCTTCGCCGGGGACCTGCGCGGGATCGGCGGCCACCTGGACCACCTCGAGGGCCTCGGCGTCACCTACCTGCACCTGATGCCGGTGCTGCAGCCGCGCGAGGGCGACAACGACGGCGGCTACGCCGTGCAGGACTACCGGGCCGTCCGGGCCGACCTCGGCACGATGGACGACCTGCGCGACCTCGCCACCGAGCTGCGCGGCCACGGGATCAGCCTGGTGCTCGACCTGGTGCTCAACCACGTCGCCCGCGAGCACGCGTGGGCCGAGAAGGCCCGCGCCGGGGACGCGACGTACCGCGACTACTTCCACGTGCACCCCGACCGCAGCCTCCCGGACGCCTTCGAGGAGACGCTGCCCGAGGTCTTCCCCGACTTCGCGCCCGGCAACTTCACCTGGGACGACGACCTCGAGGCGTGGGTGTGGACGACGTTCAACGAGTGGCAGTGGGACCTGAACTGGGCCAACCCCGACGTGCTGGTGGAGTTCGCGGACATCATCTGCTCGCTGGCCAACCTCGGCGTCGAGGTGCTCCGGCTGGACGCGATCGCGTTCCTCTGGAAGCGGCTGGGCACGGCCTGCCAGAACCAGCCCGAGGTGCACGCGCTCACCCAGGTGCTGCGCTCGGTCGCCCGGATCGCCGCGCCCGCGCTGGCCTTCAAGGCCGAGGCGATCGTCGGGCCGCGGGACCTCGTGCAGTACCTCGGCCAGGGCCGGCACGCCGGGCGGGTCAGCGACCTCGCCTACCACAACAGCCTCATGGTCCAGGTCTGGTCGATGCTCGCCACCGGCGACACCGTGCTCGCGCAGCACGCCCTCGCCTCGCTCCCGCTCGCCCCCGTCACCGGCACCTGGATCACCTATCTCCGCTGCCACGACGACATCGGCTGGGCCATCGACGACCGCGACGCGGCGGCGGTGGGCCTCAACGGTCACGACCACCGGCGGTTCCTGGCCGACTGGTACGCCGGCGACTTCGCCGGCAGCTGGTCGCGGGGGCTGGTGTTCCAGCACAACCCCGCCACCGGCGACAAGCGGATCAGCGGCACGGCTGCCTCGCTGAGCGGGCTCGAGGACGACCCGGACGCCGGCCTGGCCCGGCTGTTCCTGGCGCACGCGGTCGTCGCCGGCTGGGGCGGGGTGCCGGTGATCTGGAGCGGCGACGAGCTCGGCCAGACCAACGACCCCGGCTGGGCGGCCGAGCCCGGCCACGAGGACGACAACCGCTGGGCGCACCGGCCGAGACTGGACTGGGACCGGGCCGCGCAGCGCGCCGACCTGCGCACCGTCGAGGGCAGGGTGTACGCCGGCGTCGCGCACCTGGCCCGGGTCCGCGCCGGCCTGCCCCAGCTGCACGCGTCCGCACCGAGCCGGGTGCTCCTCGACACCGACCCGGGTGTCCTGGCCACCGTCCGCCGGCACCCGAGCGGGCCGATGGTGGGTCTCTACAACGTGACCGGCACGCCGCGGCCGTTCCCGATCGACCGGCTGCGCGCGGCCGGCCTCGCGGCGCCGTACGACGCGCTGGGCGGGTTCGCGGTCACGTCCGGCGCCGACGGCCTGGTCTGGCTCCCGGCGTACGCCGCGTGGTGGGTGGTGGACGGCCCGCAGCGACCGACGACGTGACCCGGGCCACTGGCGCGCAACACCCGGCGACACGGGGTTGACGGACCGGCTGGGGCACTGGACTACCCTCGATTCGGTGATCCGCTTCGAGAAGGTCGTCAAGACCTACCCCGGCCAAGGCCACGCCGCCCTCGACCAGGTGTCGGTGGACGTCGAGAAGGGCGAGTTCGTCTTCCTCGTCGGTGCCTCCGGGTCCGGCAAGTCGACGTTCCTGCGCCTGGTGCTGCGCGAGTACCGCCCCACGTCCGGGCGGGTCTACGTCGCGGGCAAGGAGATCAACCGCCTCGCCGGCTGGAAGGTGCCGCGGCTGCGTCGCCAGATCGGCACCGTCTTCCAGGACTTCCGCCTGCTCCAGAACAAGACCGTCTCCGAGAACTGCGCCTTCGCGCTCCAGGTGATCGGCAGGTCGAAGAGCGAGATCGAGGCGCTCGTCCCCGAGACGCTCGAGATGGTCGGGCTCGAGGGCAAGGGCGACCGGATGCCCGACGAGCTCTCCGGTGGCGAGCAGCAGCGGGTCGCGATCGCCCGCGCGTTCGTGAACCGGCCGATGATCCTGATCGCCGACGAGCCCACCGGCAACCTCGACCCCACCACCTCGGTGGGGATCATGAAGCTCCTCGACCGGATCAACCGCACCGGGACCACCGTGCTGATGGCCACCCACGACGCCGGCATCGTCGACCAGATGCGCAAGCGCGTCATCGAGCTCGACGGAGGTCGCGTGATCCGCGACCAGGCCCAGGGCGTCTACGGCTTCCAGCACTGACCCCGGCCGCGACCGAGTCCCCGAACCCGGAAAGGGTCCACAACACACATGCAGCTGCGCCACGTCTACTCCGAGCTGGGCCAGAGCCTGCGCCGCAACCTGTCGATGCACGTCGCGGTGATCCTGACCCTGTTCGTCTCGCTGACCCTGGTCGGCGTCGGGGTCCTGCTCAACACGCAGGCCGACAAGGCCGCGCGGCAGTGGGGGAGCGAGCTCCAGATCACGGTCTTCCTGTGTCGGGACGGCGGAGACAACCCGGGCTGCAACGGCGAGGCCACGAGCGCGCAGAAGGAGGCGCTCGCCGACGAGATCGAGCAGAACCCCGAGGTCGCCGACTACCGCTTCGAGACCAAGGCCGAGGCGTTCGAGAAGGTCAAGGAGCTGTTCGGCCCGGAGCGGTTCGAGGGCGCCAACCCGGCGGCCACCGTCGACGACATGGCCGAGTCGGTGTGGATCACGCTCAAGGATCCCGACGAGTACGAAGGCATCACCAGCGCGGTGATCGGCCTGGACGGGGTCGACCAGATACGGGACCAACGCGAGACGGTCGGCCCGATCCTCGACTCCATGGACGCCATGCAGAAGGGCGCCCTGTTGACGGCCGCGTTCCTGGTCGTCGCCGCGATGCTGCTGGTCGGCAACACGATCAGGCTGGCGGCGTTCGCGCGCCGCAAGGAGATCAGCATCATGCGGCTGGTCGGTGCCTCGACGCTCTACATCGCGTTGCCGTTCCTCCTCGAGGCGCTGGTGACCGCCGCGATCGGCGTGGTCCTCGCGACGGGAGCCCTGTCGGCGGCGATGTACTTCGGCGTCGAGCAGCGCCTGCAGGAGAACCTCGGCTTCATCCCGTGGATCGGCTGGGACGACTTCGGGCTCGCGGTGATCGTGGTCGCGATCCTCGGGCCCCTGCTGACCCTGATTCCGACACTCCTGCTGACGCGCAAATACATCAAAGTGTGAGTTCCGCCGGTTACGGTCGAGGCGTTCACTTCCCCGAACATCGAAGGCTATCCCGGTGCGTCTCTTCCCCCGTACCGCACGCCGTCGCCTGGCGGCCGCAGCAGCGGCCGGTTCCCTGGCGATCGGAGCGGTGACCGTTCCCCTGGCCAACGCCGAGGACCTGCACGACCGCGAGAAGAACGTCCAGAAGCAGATCAAGCACGCCGACCACGCCCTGGACGAGTCGAGCGACGCGCTGCAGCAGGCCACCGCCCGGCTCGAGGCCGCGCAGGCGGAGCTGGACCGCGCCAAGGGTGAGCTGGAGAGCGCGCGGACCAAGCTGGCCGCCGCGCGGCTGCGTGACCAGCAGATGAAGGAGAAGCTCGCCGCCGCCGAGGAGCGGCTCGCGCAGGCGGAGGCCGACCTGGTCGACGGGCGCGAGGAGCTGGACGCCCAGCAGGAGGTCGTGACCGACACGATCAACGACGTCTACCAGGGCGCCAACACCGACCTGCTCGCCGCCGCGTCCTTCCTGGAGGCCCAGTCGACCTCGGACCTGACCCGCCAGGCCGAGATGCAGGACGTCATGGTCAGCAAGCAGACGCACGCGTACGACGAGCTGCGTGCCGCCGAGGTCCTGCTGGAGGTCCGCGAGGAGCAGGTCGAGGACGCCAAGGACGAGGTCGCCGTACAACGCAAGGCGGCCGCCGAGCACCTGATCACGATGAAGTCGCTGCACGCCGAGGCCCAGGCTGCCCGGGCTCGGTTCCAGGACACGGTCTCGGAGCGCCGCGGGGCCCGCCAGCAGGCGCTCCAGGCCCGCGCGCAGGACCGCAAGGAGCTGGCGAAGCTGCGCGCCCAGGAGCGGCGGATCAAGCAGCTGATCATCGCCCAGGCCCGGAAGTCCAAGGGCGGCTACAACGGCGCCACCGGCGGGTACCTGAACCGGCCGGTCCCCGGCGTCGTCACCTCGCCGTACGGCTACCGGGTGCACCCGATCTACGGCTACTACGGCCTGCACGACGGCACCGACTTCCGCGCCCCGTGCGGGACGCCGCTCTGGGCGTCGGGCACCGGCAAGGTCATCTCGCGCTACTACTCGTCGGTGTGGGGCAACCGCCTCTTCCTCGGCCTCGGCATGGTCAACGGGAAGTACGTCACGGTCGTCTACAACCACCTCTCCGGCTACAAGGTCGGCGTCGGCCAGACCGTGCAGCGCGGCCAGGTGGTCGGGTACGCCGGCACCACCGGCTGGTCCACCGCGTGCCACCTCCACTTCACGGTGATGGTGGGCGGGCAGACCGTCGACCCGATGAACTGGCTGTAGCGCCGCGGTCTCGAGACGGCGCTCGCGCAACCAGCTCGTGATTCGCAGCACCGGACCTCCTGAGAGACTGGCGGGATGCCGAAGGAACAGGGGCGCAAGGTCATCGCGCAGAACAAGAAGGCGCGGCACGACTACCACGTCGAGGACACCTTCGAGGCCGGTCTGGTGCTCGTCGGGACCGAGGTGAAGTCGCTGCGGATGGGCCGCGCGTCCCTGGTCGACGGCTTCGTGGACATCGAGAACGGCGAGGCCTGGCTGCACGGCGTGCACATCCCGGAGTACTCCCAGGGCACCTGGACCAACCACTCCGCCCGTCGCAAGCGCAAGCTGCTCCTCAACCGCGACCGAGATCGACAAGATCGAGCGCCGGGTCAACGAGAAGGGGCTCACGGTCATCCCGCTGGCGCTCTACTTCCTGGACGGCCGCGCCAAGGTCGAGATCGGGCTGGCCAAGGGCAAGAAGTCGTGGGACAAGCGGCACTCGCTCGCCGAGAGGCAGGCGAACCGCGAGAAGGAGCAGGCCCTCGGCCGCCGGTTGAAGGGCATGGAGTGACCGAGCCGGTCGACAGCGTCCGGGCGTTCTGGCAGGACCTCGACCTGCCGGGCCTCTTCGACGTGCACGTGCACTTCCTGCCCGAGAACGTCCAGCGCAAGGTCTACGCGCAGTTCGACCAGGCCGGGCCGAAGATCGGTCGCGAGTGGCCGATCCGCTACCGCGGCAGCCACGAGGAGCGGGTCGACCTGCTCCGCGCGTTCGGCGTACGCCGCTTCTCGGCGCTGCCGTACGCCCACCGGCCGGGGATCGCGACGTACCTCAACGACTGGGCCGCCGGCTTCGCCCGCAGCGTTCCGGAGGCGATGTGGTCGGCCACGTTCTACCCCGAGCCCGAGGCGCCGGAGTACGTCGAGAAGCTGGTCGGCGCGGGCGTCGAGGTGTTCAAGCTGCACGTGCAGGTGGGGGAGTTCCACCTCGACGACCCGCTGCTCGACCCGGTCTGGGGCACGCTCGAGGACTCCGGCACGCCGATCGTGATCCACGCCGGCTCGGGCCCGGTCGGGAACGAGTTCACCGGCCCGGACCCGCTGCGCCGGGTGCTGCGGCGGTTCCCGCGGCTGGCCGCCGTGGTCGCGCACATGGGCGCCCCGGAGTACGCCGAGTTCCTCACCATCGCGGAGACCAACGAGCGGGTCTGCCTGGACACCACCATGGTGTTCACCGACTTCTTCGACGCGGAGGCGCCGTACCCGCCCGACCTGCTGCCGCGCCTGGTCGACCTCCAGCCCAAGGTGCTGCTCGGCAGCGACTTCCCGACCATCCCGTACCCCTACGCCCACCAGCTCGAGGGGCTGCGGCGGCTCGGCCTCGGCGACGACTGGCTGCGCGACGTGTGCTGGAACAACGGCCTGCGCATGTTCGGGCTTGCCCACTGACCCAGCGCTGCCGGCTCAGTCGCCGACCGGCTGCCAGTCGACGTCGCCGTAGATGCCGCTGTGCAGGAGCGCCCACCCGGAGCCGTCCGGGCGGACGGTGTAGATCCCGGCGCCGCCCTCGCCCTGGGTCACGGCCACGGCGAGGAGTTCGCCGTCCGGGCTCCAGGTCAGCGAAGGCGCCGGCAGTCCGAGGCAGGCGCAGTGGCCGGCGTCGTGGACCGCGCGCAGCCCCGTCCCGTCGGCGCGCACGGTCGTCGCGGTGAAGTCGAACTCGTGGTTGGGTCCCGGCCGCGGACGCTGGTCGAGGAAGGCGATCGTGCGTCCCGTCCGGGCGACCAGCTCGGCTCGAGGAAGACCGACGGGCGGCTGGCGTACCGGTGCACCTGCCGGACCTCGCCGGACTCGAGGTCGACCGTGTAGAGGCCACGCGGGCCGCCGAACGCGATCGCCGTGCCGTCGGGCGACCAGGCGGGCATGCTGGTGAACTTCACTCCGGGGATGAGGACCGGCTCGGCATCCCCGGTGTCGACGGTCTGGATCTTGAGGTGCTCCTCGGCGCCGTACGCCAGCCGGGTGCCGTCGGGGGACAGGCTGGGGTAACACATGTCGTCCAGGCAGCCCCCCAGCGTCTGCGCCTCGCCGGTGAGTGACGTCGACCGCGCGGATCGAGCGCCGCGGCCCGGGGTAGACCAGACGTGTGCCATCGGCCGTGAACTGCGCCGATGCGAAGGGTGCGGCGTCCTGGGGGAGGTGGAGCTGCGCACCGAAGTCGGTGAACGCCCGCCACGCTCCGGCACTGTTGTCCGGGGGGGCCACGATCGCTCCGTTGCGCGGGTTGGGCGCCGGGTCGGGCCCGTCGTCCCCGCGGTCGGCGAGGGCCACCGCCCCCATGACCAGGGCGAGGGCGGCCAGCACCGTGACCGAGCGAGTGACCGCGCGGCGGCGCCGGGTGCGCTTGAGGTCGCCGAGCAGCCGGTCCGCGTCGGGCGGGACCTGCTCGAGCAGCTCACGTGTGGCCGCGCCGGCCAGGTGGTCGAGGCTCATGACTCCTCCTCCGCCGTGACGCCGAGGCTGTCCGCGAGGGCGTGACGAGCCCGGCTGAGGTGCTGCTTGACGGTGCCCTCGGTGCAGCCGAGGGTGGCCGCGATGTCGGCGATGGGCAGGTCGTAGACGAACCGCAGCGCGGCCGCCTGGGCCTGACGGCGGGGGAGCGCGCGGACCGCGGCCCAGAACTCCTCGGCCGGCGGGCTCAGCTCGGCCGGCGGCGTACGTCGTGCGCCGAGACGTGTGGTGGCGCGCAGCTCGACGACCTTCCGCCGGAACTGCGACACGGCCAGGTTGGCGCAGGTGCGACGTACCCAGTGGTCGGGCCGCTCCATGTCGCCGACCTCACGCCAGCGGCGGTAGGCGACCAGCATCGCCTCCTGGGCGACGTCCTCGGCGATCGCCGCCCCGCAGAGCCCGCGTGCGAGCGCGACCAGGCGGGGCAGCTCGGCGACGTAGAAGTCGTCGAAGCTGGCCGGCCTGCGCCACCGATCCGGCGCCGTCGCCGCCTCCGCGCTGGAAACCTCGCTCATGTCTCTTCACTCGCACGACTGGACTCTCAGGATGACAGGGAACAGGCATCGGCCGGCACGCGTTGTGCAGACAGGTCCGGTTAGGGGTTCGCGACGTACGCCGTCGTCCCCGTAGACTGGACCGGTTGACAACTGAAGAGGGGCTGATCGGTTTCGACTTGGGACGTTAGTTCCAGGGGAAGCGGGTCGAGGAGCCAGCGTCATCTCGTAAACGATCGCTGGAAACCTATAACTGCCAACGCTAAGCGCAGTTCCTTCGCTCTCGCCGCCTGAGCGGTGATCGAAGCGTCAGACCGGGCATCCGTCTCCGTCCCGGACCCTGGCGTCATCTAGGAGACTTGCCTTTCAACCCTCGTCACGGAGGTTGATCGGGACTTTTTCGTGACTGAGCCTGTCGGGGACGTGTCTGTGCGAGCCCCGGGGCCGAGAAAACGACATCACGGACTGCACCCGGAGAAGACCTGGTTCGACGCTCGAGGACGCGGGTTCGATTCCCGCCAGCTCCACTGACTGACTGAGGGGTGTTCGCGAATGTGCGGGCATCTAGTTCGCGAAAAGACGGCTTCACCCGCCCCGCGGGTGGAGCCGTTTCGCGTCAGGCGGGCGGTGACACACTCTCCCGCGAACTGGTGCTCCCGGCTGTCATCCTGAGAAGCGGTTCGAGCGAGTTCAAGGTATGAGGCGCGATCCAGCTGCTGTGGTGGTCTCCGGAGGTGACACGGTGGAGATCGGATCCCGCCTGGACTTCGACGACTTCTATCGCGCCGAACTGCCGCGACTGGTGGTGCTCGCACGAGCGCTGTGCGGCGCTGCGGTTGCCGACGACGTGGCGCAGGAGGCGATGCTCGCTGCCTACCGGCGTTGGCGGCACGTCGGCGAGCTGGAGCAGCCCGAGGCGTGGGTGCGCCGAGCGTGCAGCAACATGGCCGTGTCGCAGTACCGGCGCAGGCTGGTTGAGCTGCGCGCGGTGACCCGGCTCGCCGGCCGCCCCCAGACCCAGCTCTCTCCTCTCGAGCCGCCGGACGACGCCTTCTGGGCGGCCGTGCGGCGGCTGCCGAAACGGCAGGCGCAGGCCGCTGCACTGCGCTACCTCTACGAGCTCGATGTCGCCGACATCGCGCGGACGCTGGCGATCACCGAAGGGTCGGTCAAGCAGCACCTGTCGCGGGCACGCGCGCGCCTCGTGCGGGAGCTGCACCTGACCGACGAGTCCGAGCAGACAGACGCACCGGAGGAGGTCGAGCCGTGAGTCTCGAGACCAGGGCGAGCGCCGCCGCCGAGAGACTGCGAGTCGTCACACCGGTCGACACCGAGGTGGGGCTGGCCCGGCTCCGGCGTACCCACCGTCGCCGCGGCGCCATTCGCGTGGCGGCAGCAGGGCTGGGGGTCGCGGCCACGATCCTGGCTGGCGCTGCCCTGGTGGGGGATCGAGACAGCGGTGACCAGGCCCCCGTAGGGCCGCCGTCGAGCACAGCGTCTCCCTCGCAGGCCGCCGAGAACCCCCAAGTGGTCGAGATCCCCGCCACCCGTTCGCAGCCGGTCGTGGTCGAGCCGAAGATCATCTCCGACGTCACGCCCGGCGCGAGCTTGCTCGACTCGACCTCGTCCAGCGATCCGGCGTACGACGGCGACGGCTCGATCGAGCTCTCGGTCGGGGATACCGGGCTCCGGCAGCTCCGTGTGGAGGGATCGTGCGCAGATGCCCCGGACGCTTGGTACGTGATGCTGATCGAGCCCAATGCAAAATTCATAGACACGGGACGGTGCGACGGAACCGTCGTCAAAGTTGGCGGAAACGACTACCACGAGGAGTTCTCCGGGACGACGCTGAGGATGTTCGTCACCGACGAGAATCCCCGTGCGTTCCGTCAGTGCTTCGAGAACAGCCCGCCCGAGGGATGTGCCGACCTCGAGCAGCCCCTCCGCGGCACCGGGGCGACGATGCGCCTCGCCACCTACGAGTGGCACCAAGGTCCCACGGCGCTCCGGATGTTCGACCAGCCGTTCCCCGCGCGCGCCATCGCCTGGGATCAGACCTGGTCCTTGACTCACGCAGCCGCCGCGGCGACGGGCGCCGGCACCCTGTCCTTCAGCGTCGACGCGTCCTCGAACGAAAGGATCGCTCAGGTCGTCTACCTCGTCACGGAGGACGCCTGCAGCCAGAGCGACCGCTGCTTCGACGGTTACATGCTCAGCGAGCCCAGTTGGTTGCCGACGGTGGAGCTGTCCATTGACGGCCAGGTCGTAGGCGACCCGCCACACGAAGGTCCCTTCTTCACCAGGGCGACCTGGGACGAGCTGGCTACCGGGCAGGCGCACGACATAGTCGTCCGGCTCGTCGGCGGCGATGCCACTGCAGTCGATGTCGGCGTCCTCATCTACGAGGCGGATTGACGCGGCGCGACGCGCAACGCACTTTCCGCCAGCGATGACGACCCGCTCGCACCGCCTCAGCTCCAACGTCTGGAGATCTGTGTGACCTCATGGTGGCCTCGCTCGGAGAACGCCGCGCCGGAGTCGACATAGTCGAGCCGTCAGGTCGTCGCACTCATGCCGTCACCCTCCCACCTTGGCTCTGCGGCAAGCTCGGGCGAGACCGCGGAAACCGTGATCACCCCACTGATGCCCTAGCATGAGCCTTGTTGAAGGGACGGCTCTGCAAGCCGTCCTGGCCGCACACGTAGTGCGGCTCGTATCTCGTTCTCCTGGTTTTCGGTTCGCTGGACATCAGCACGGCGGATGTCTTCAGCGGCTCGAGGGCACGATGCCCCCGACACGAAACAAGGGAAAAGATCATGGCTCAGGGCACCGTCAAGTGGTTCAACGCCGAAAAGGGTTTCGGCTTCATCGCGCAGGATGACGGCGGCGAGGACGTGTTCGTCCACTACTCCGCCATCCAGTCCGGCGGCTACAAGTCGCTCGACGAGAACCAGAAGGTCGAGTTCGACCTCGCCCAGGGCCCCAAGGGCCCGCAGGCCGAGAACGTCCGCGTCTCCTGACTTCACCATGAAGAGCCCCGACCGCGAGTGCGGTCGGGGCTCTTCGTGCGTGGGCACGGTTCGGGCGTCCAGGTCGCCTCGATGCGGTCACAGGACTCGGTCGAGGAAGGCGTTGCGGAACTTCCCGGTCGGGTCGCTGCGTTCCCGCAGCAGTCTGAAGCGGTCGAGCATGGGGTAGGCGGCCGCCAGTTCGGACTGGGTCGCGGCGAAGCACTTGCCCCAGTGGGGTCGAGCCCCCAAGGGCAGCAGCAGCCGCTCGAGCTCGGGCAAGACCGTGTACACCCCGTCCCAGTTGGGGTGCCAGGTGAAGTGCAGCGCGACCACGTCGGTGCCAAAGGCTCCGCTGAGCCACAGCTCGTCGGCGGCGACGGTTCGGATCTCACTCACCTGCAGGAGCGGAGCGAACTGCTCGGCTCGAGCTCGAAGACCCTCGATCGCCTCGCTGGCTCGCGTGATCGGGACGAGGTACTCGCTCTGCAGCTCTGCTCCGCTGCTCGGCGTGAACGACGGGCGGAAATGGGGGAGCCGCTCGTGCCACGGCCCCAGGACTCCGAGCTGGTCTGTCACGGCGCTGGTCGACATCCCGGGGATCATGTGCACGGTGGCCTCCGCTCTTCGGGCCGGGTGGAGGTCTGGTGGCTGTACGCCGGCCATCCCCTTCACCCACAGCTGCGAAACGGTCGTCCCCGTCCAGTCGGTGAAGATGCTGACGCTGTAGCCGCTGCTCAGCAGGGTGTCGAAGTCCGTGGCAACCCTGTCCCACGGCATCTCCAGCCACACCTCCTGCCACATGTCATACGTGGGCACGAGATCCAGGGTCACGCGGGTCACCACGCCCAGGGCTCCGAGATTCACGACTGAACCGTCGAAGTCCGGACTGCCGCGCTCGACCCGCCGTAGCTCGCCATCTGACTGGACCATCTCGAGCGCCCTCACCATGGAGGCAAGGCCCTTCACGCGCATGCCGGAGCCGTGCGTGCCGGTGGCGACGGCACCTGCCACCGAGATGTGAGGCAAGGACGCCATCGTGGCGAGAGCCCAGCCCTGGCGATGCAGTTCATTGCTCAAGGCTTGGAAGGTGGTTGCTCCGCTCACCGAGACCGAGTGCTGGGGCTCGTCGACCCGGAGCGCGACAGGTAGGTCTTCGAGCGAAACGAGGACGCCGTCCGTGTCCGCGAGGTCGGTGAACGAATGGCGTGTCCCGAGCGCTCTGACCCGTTCGTGCGTGGCCACCAGGTCCTGCAGCTCGTCCACGGAACGGGGGCGTACGACCGGAGCCGTGTACGTGTAGCTCCCTGCCCAGTTTCGTTCAACCACCTGTCGCCCCTTGCGTCGTCGAGGATGGACCCGTCGTGGCAGGTACAGCCCGCATCGTGGTGGCCCTCCGACCGAGATGCTAGGACGTCCTATTCATCTGGAGAACAAACCTCCAGCTCGGTCGACGGCGTCGCCGAGCTCCTCGCAAGCTCCACGACGCGCCGCCTGCGTTTCGCAACTGAATGGCGCGCAGACGCGTCATACCTCACGTACCGTTCGACGCAGCATGGGCGATCGGGCTGACATGACCAACGGGTGGAGAGGGTCGCGGAATGAGTCGTCGACGGCGTCGTGAGATCGAGAAGAGCGTTCGTTCGCGAGTTGCCCGGACGAAGGCGCTGCGCCGTCGTGCTCGTGGCTCGGGCGGGAAACGCGCTGCCATGGCTGCGACCGCCGCCGCTGCGGTCACCCTCGCCGGCGTGGGCGGGCCGGCGGCCGGGATGGCTCCCGGGGC
This sequence comes from uncultured Actinomycetota bacterium, assembly GCA_963803235.1. Taxonomy (GTDB): domain Bacteria; phylum Actinomycetota; class Actinomycetes; order Propionibacteriales; family Nocardioidaceae; genus Nocardioides. Next base: position 10,095 of record CAWDLL010000001.1, on the reverse strand, counting down.
CAAGTCCGAGTCGCAGCGGGCGACGGCCGGGAGCCCCGGTGCCTTGCGGGCGGCATGCGGCGGCGACCCGGACACACCCGGGAGCAACCCGGCCGACCTGGTCGCGCTGGGCAACACGGTGTTCTTCACCACCAGCGATGGTGACAGCGAATCCGGGCTGTGGAAGTCGAACGGCACCCAGGCAGGCACGGTCCTCGTCAAGGAGATCGCCGGCGGATACTACGGCGGACCGGACGACCTGACCGTCGTGGGTGACACCTTGTTCTTCAGCGCCGGCGAAGGGGAGATCTGGAAGTCGGACGGGACCAGGACAGGCACGGTCCTGGTCAGGGACGTCGGCACGGGCTACTACGGGCCGGACGACCTGGTCGCCGTAGGGGACACGTTGTTCTTCACCGCCGACGACGGCACCCACGGCGAGGAGCTGTGGAAGTCGGACGGCACCAGGGCGGGCACCGTCATGGTCAAGGACATCAGGCCCGGTGACTCGGAGTACGGGTCGGACGACCTGGTCGCCGTGGAGGACACGTTGTTCTTCACCGCCGACGACGGCACCCACGGCAACGAGCTGTGGAAGTCGGACGGCACCCGGGCGGGCACCGTCATGGTCAAGGACATCAACCCGGATGGCTACGGCAGCGACCCGACCTCTGCTGCAGCCGTGGACGGGACCTTGTTCTTCACCGCCAGGGACGGCGTCCACGGACCTGAGCTGTGGAAGTCGGACGGCACCGAGGCGGGCACCGTCCTGGTCAAGGACATCCGTCCGGGTGCAGGCCCCGGCAACATCCCGTCCTCCCTCACCGACGTGGACGGGACCCTGTTCTTCGCCGCTGATGACGGAACCAACGGCAAGGAGCTCTGGAAGTCGGACGGCACCGAGGCGGGCACCGTCCTGGTCAAGGACGTCAACCTCGGGAATGACGACGACGAGTACTACTACGGCCCCACCCTGCGCGCGGTCGGGGACACGCTGTTCTTCACCGCCGACGACGGTAGCCACGGGACCGAGCTGTGGACGTCGGACGGCACCGAGCCGGGCACGGTCATGGTCAAGGACCTCCGTCCGGGCGAGTACGACGGCGACCCCGAGTACTTGACTGCGGTGGGCGAGAACTTGTTCTTCACCGCCAGGGACGGCGTCCACGGACCTGAGCTGTGGAAGTCGGACGGCACCGAGCCGGGCACCGTCCTGGTGAAGGACATCACCCCGGGTGCCGGTGGCTACAACAACCCGAGCTGGCTCACCGGCGCCGGCGGAACGCTGTTCCTCGCCGCCGACGACGGCACCCACGGCAACGAGCTGTGGAAGTCGGACGGCAGCGGGCCCGGAACGGTCATGGTCAAGGACGTCAACGCGGGCGGCGACTTCTTCGTCAATTCCAAGGGCCGGGCCGACACCGCCAACGGAACCATGCGTGTGCAGGTCCGGGTGGACAGCGCCGGAACCCTGGAGGTGCGTCCGGCCGGCCAGTCCAAGCTGAAGCGATCGGTGCGCGACGTGGGCTCTGCAGGGAACACCACGATCACCCTGACGCCGACCCGGGCCGGCATGAGAGTCCTTCGCAAGGAGGGCAAGCTCCGGGTCAACGCACGAGTCACCTTCACCTCCTGCGGCGGAGGCGGCAGCAGCGTGACCCAGCCGTACACGCTGAGGTTGAAGTGAGTGCCCCGGACGACCTGACGAATTCCACCACCCCGAACAGCGCCGAGGCGACCGAGGTCCGCTTCCACTACAGCACCCAGTTTCCTCATGTGCTCGAGGAAGCAGGGTGCTCGCTGCTGATCTCGACGTACCAGGCCGGTCAGCTCGTGGCCGTCGGGGTTGCCGACGGTCAGCTGAACTTCTCCTTCCGCGGGTTCGACCGGGCCATGGGCGTCGCCGTCGGAGCGGACCGGATCGCCGTGGGAGGCAAGGCGCAGATCTGGTCCCTCCACGCGCACCCCGAGCTCGCCCCGTCCCTCGCCCCGGCCGGCCGCTACGACGGCTGCTGGCTGCCCCGGTCGTCGATCGTCACCGGCGCGATCCAGTGCCACGAGCTCGCCTGGGGGACAACCGACAGCGGCGACCCGGATCTGTGGGTCGTCAACACGCTGTTCTCCTGCTTGGCCGGCCTCGACTCCCGCTACAACTTCGTGCCGCGGTGGCGGCCTCCGTTCGTCTCCCAGCTGGCGCCGCAGGACCGCTGTCACCTGAACGGCCTGGCGATGCGAGACGGGTCCCCCGCCTTTGTCACCGTGATGGCACGCGCTGACGAGCCGGGTGGGTGGCGCAAGAGCCGTAACGACAGCGGCGCCGTACTCGACGTGGCCTCGGGTGAAGCGGTCTCCACGGGACTGGCCATGCCGCACTCGCCGCGCTGGCACGACGGCAACCTGTTCGTCCTCAACTCCGGCATGGGCCGACTCGAGCGCGTCGACCTGGCCACCGGCAGCAGGGAGCCGATCGCGGCCGTCCCGGGCTACGCGCGTGGACTGGCCATATGCGGCGATCTTGCCTTCGTGGGCCTGTCGATGATCCGGGAGACAGCTACGTTCGGTGGCGCACCGATCGCGGCCTACCACGACCAGCTCAAGTGCGGCGTCGGTGTGATCGAGCTCAGTACCGGCAACACGGTCGCGACGCTGCAGTTCGCGAACGGGGTCGAGGAGATCTTCGACGTGCAGGTCCTTTCCGGAGTGCGTTGTCCGACCTTGGGGGGCTCGCCCGGCGACGGGGACGAGGTCTGGTTGCTGCCCGGCCGGCGAGAGTCCGCTCTGGCAGACCGTTGAGCGGCCCGACGTGGGGCAGGCAGGCCGAGTGCGTCGCCGCGGTCTGCCGGGCGGGACTCCCGGAGCTGGTGGGCACGTACGTCCACGGTTCGGCCGCCCTGGGCGGGTTCGGGCCAGCCTCCGACCTCGATGTCCTGGTCATCGCCGACGGCGATGCCGACTGGCCGGCGCTCGGCGAACGGCTCCTCGCCGACTGCCACGATGATCGCCCGCTCGAGCTGTCCGTGGTCGCTGCGAGCGCTGCCCGGCAGCCATCGCCGCCCTGGCCCTACCACCTCCATGTCAACAGTGGCGAGTCACGGTTCGGGCTCGGCGCCGGTCGGGGCGACCCGGATCTCATCGCCCACTACGCGGTGACCCGGGCGGCAGGCGTTGTCATCGACGGGCCACCAGCCGACACCGTGATCGGACCGGTCTCTCGCAGCGAGCTGATGGACTACCTGCGCGGAGAACTGGCGTGGGGAGTCGACGCCGCGGACCAGCGCTACGCGGTGCTGAACGCGTGCCGTGCCGTTGCCTACGCCACGACGGGCCAGCTGCTGTCGAAGATGGCCGGTGGGCGCTGGTGGCATCAACAGTTCGGTCCTCATCCCCTCGTCGACGAGGCACTCACCGCCCAGCAGGAGGGGCATGGCCTCGGGCCGTCCTCGCCCGAGGCGAGGTCGTTCATTGCCGAGAGCGTCACCATGCTGGTGTAGCCCGGTGCCCGTCGACGTCGAGGCCGGGAACCTCGCCGGAGAGACGCATCGCACCCACGGTCCACCGCTGTCGCGACCAGCGGTGTCGTTCTAGGTTGGACATCATGAGCAGCGTCCTCGATCGCATGACGCAGGCGCAGAACTCGCACGCCCCACACCTCTTCGCGTCGTACTTCACCGACGACTACCAAAGCGACCAGCCCGCGCACCCCGACCGGATCTTCTCCGGCCGGCGTCGAGTCCGTGGCCTCGTGTCAGTCAGCACGACGACTGGCAGGAGTTCGACCAGACCATGCAACGGGAGCGACGTACTGCGGTGTTCGTGGCCCCGCTGAGGGTGGCCTCGCGGCTGGGATGAAGGAGGCGAAATCGTGAAGCTCGAGCCCTTGTACCGACTGCGCTTCCGGTACTCCGAGAGCTGGGGGGTCGGGCTCGAGGGCGGGTGGGAGCAGCTTCTCTTCCTGGCAGAGGGCCGCTGCGAGGGCTTCCTCAACGGTCGCTTTCGAGGCGTGAACTTCCCTCAGCGCCGGACGGCGGCTGGTCCGTTCGTCCCCGACATCCGCGCCGTCATCGAGACTGACGACGGGTCGAGCATCATGTTCGAGTGCCACGGATACGGCCGTGCCTACCCAGCGGGACGACGACAGATCGTCGGCTCGGTCATGCATCTCAGCGACAGCGAACGATACCGACGCCTCAACGACGTGGTGTGCGTGTGCGTGGGCCAGGTTCGCGCCACGGACGATGCAGAACAAGAAGGTCCCGACCTGGTCATCGACGTGGCGGAGCTCATCTGGGAGCCCATCGCTGATTGACGACCCGTCACCCCGTCGGTCTCAGCGAGTCCGAGGGGGTGACGGGTCGCAGTCGAGCGCGCTCGCCCCGCACGTCGCGTCCCGGCCACCTACGGGCAGTTGACCGGAGCTTCGACGTCGCAGGTGCTGTCGACGCCCGCGCCGCCGTTGCCGTCATCGAAGTCGGCACCGCCAGTCAGGTCGTCGATGCCTTTGCCACCCCTGAGCGTGTCCTCTCCGTCGTCGCCGAAGAGGTCGTCGGCCCCGTCGCCACCGTCGAGGACGTCGTCGAGGCTGCCGCCGAACAGGTCGTCGGCGCCTCCGCCGCCGGTCAGGGTGTCCTCACCTTCGTCGGTGTTCACCGGGAACGGGGCGCTGTCTCCGACGATGGAGTCCTGGCCACCTTCCCCGTTGATCTCGTCGTCGCCGTCGTTGCCCTCGGCGAAGTCGAAGAGGCCCGAACCCAGGTCGATGGTGTCCCTGCCCTCGTTGCCGAACGCGTCGTCGTTGTCCGCACCCGTGTCGATGGTGTCGTTGCCTGCCTCGCCGCAGACGAGGTCGTCGCCGCCGAACGTGTTGATCGTGTCGTTTCCGGCACCTGCCATCACCCAGTCCGCGCCGGGCCCGCCGTTGATGTTGTTGGCGAAGCCACCGCGGACGATCGTGTTGTAGCCGAGTGCTGCTGCCTGGACCTGCGTGAAGCCGCCACACTCCGGCACGGCCACCGCGGCGCTGGCCGAGCCCGCGCCGTTCAGCGCGAGCGCCGGACTGGCGGCGAAACCGGCCGCTGCCAGGGACAGCACCGTGGCCGCACCGAAGGCGGCCAATGATGTGTTCTTCATGGGATTTCCCCTCTGCTTTCCACGCCACCGGTCGGTGGTCGTGGTGTCGCGCGTCGGCGACAGCAGCAGTGGAGCCCAGCCACATCACTATGGCGTCAGTATCGCCACCACCCACTCCGCCATCCGCTCAGCGGTCGACGCCGCGTGGGCGGCCAGCAGCCCCTGTCGCGCAACGGCTAGAGCACCCGCCTTTCGAGCGGTGGGGAGCCTGACCGGCCGGGCCGGCGCAGGCGGTCAGCCACCCGGCGCACGGCGTCCATGGCGTGGGTCACGTCGTCGCGACTGTTGTAGAGCGCGAAGCTCAGCCGACAGCTGGCGGGAGGGTTCATGCCGAGGTCGCGGTGGGCCAGCGTCGCGCAGTGACAGCCCGCGCGAGCCTCGACACCCTCTCGGCCCAGGTCCTCGGCCAGGGCGAACGGGTCGACACCCGTCACGTTGAACGCCACGAGCGGCGATCGCGGCAAGCCGGCCGCCGGCCCGTACCAGCTGAGCCCATCGATCCTGCTCGCTTCGCACAACGCCAGATCGGTCAGCTCGGCCGTGTGCTGCCCCACTCGGTCCATCGTCTCTGCGACGAGCCGGGCCGGGAGCGGCGCCGTCGAGCTGAACCAGCGCGTGGACCGATCCGCGCCGACCAGGTCGAGCAGGAGTCGCAGCGCCTGCGCGGAGACGATCACGCCGAGGATGTTGGGGGTGCCGGCGGCGTACTTCCAGGGCAGGTCGTTGTACTCGACCGAGTCCGGAGCCACCCGGCCCGCGGCGATCATGTCGCCGCCGTAGAGGAACGGCCGGGCCTGCGCCAGCAGCCGCTCCTTCGCATAGAGAACGCCGACACCGAACGGCGCCAATACCTTGTGGCAGGAGAAGGCCAAGTAGTCCACGTCGAGCCGCTGCACGTCGACGTAGCTGCTGGGGACCAGTTGCGCGGCGTCGACCAGCAGGAGCGATCCCGCAGCTGCCGTCGTCTCGCCGGTAGCCGCTGTCGTCGGCGATGGCGCGGATCAGGGACAGCGGGGGCTTGGTGCCCAGGAAGTTCGAGGCCCCTGTGACACACACGAGCTTGGTCTTGTGATCGACCAGGCCGGCGAGGTGGTCCAGGTCGAGCTCGCCGGTCCGATGGTCGAAGCGGGCGATGCGGCACTCGACGTGGCGGCCGAAGCGCGGCAGGATCTCGCGGCACATGCCGTACCAGGGCACGAAGTCGGAGTTGTGCTCCAACATCGTGGTCACGACGTTGTCGCCGTCTCGGAAGTCGGTGAGCAGCGAGTACATCACCGCGTTGATCGCCTCGGTCGTGTTGCGGTACGTCGCGATGGTGCGCCGGCTCGGCGCGTTGAGCCACTGCGCGAAGGTGTCGTAGGACGCCTCGAAGAGCTCGGTCATCTGCTGGGACGCGACCGACTGACCGCGGTGCACGTTCTCGTATCCCTTCGTCAACCTCACCAGGAGCGCGGCCAGCTCCCGAGGTGGCTGGGTGCTGGCCGCGTTGTTGGTGACGACCCGGCCGAGGCCGGGGAAGTCGAAGTGCGACCTGACCCGGTCGACGTCGAAAGCGTGGGTCGAGTGGCGCCCCCGTCGGTCGCGCAGACGAGGCCTCATGAGTCTCCCCAGCCGTTCACGAGCCCTTGCGCTTCCACGCGCCGAGCAGCAGCGGCCACAGGAGCGGGCGATCTGGGTCCTCGGCGACTGCGTCGTGCAGCCGGGCGAGGAGAGCGTGCGCGTCGGACTCACTCGCCAGGCCTCCGCCGATCGCGGCCGGCAGGAGGCTGCGGACAACCCCCTCCAGCATCGGCGCGGCGTCGACGAGCCGGTCCAGCCGGCCGGCCACGTCGGTCGCGTCCGGGCTGCCGACGCCCGCCTCCTCGAACAACCGGGGCAGCAGCGCCCCGGCGCGCACCTCACAGCCAGCCGCGGTGAAGGCACCCAGCGATGAATTCGGTGAGCTGGTCGTCGATCGGCATCCGGGGCGCTGACCCCACCGCCGCCAGGTCATAGTCCTGCACCACCAGGTGGCCCCCCGGGGCCACTGCGTCCCAGAGCCTGCCGAGCACGGCGACGCGCTCCGGGAGGTGGAAGAGCACCAGTCGCGCGTAGACGAGGTCGTAGGGAGCACCCGGGATCGGGGTGTCGCTGCGCAGGTCGTGGGCGCGGAACTCGCATTGCCGGTGTCCCTGCTCGTGCAGCCGCGCAACGCTCTCCCCGCCCAGGGCCTCGTCGACGTCGATACCCGTGACCCGTCCCCGTGGACCGACCCTCTGGGCCAGCTGACGCATCGTCACCCCGGGTCCACAGCCGGCGTCCAGGCAACGCGAGCCCGGAGCTGGATCTACCCGATCCAGGACGCGCTCCGTCGCGCGCTGCCACACTTCTGCCTGCCGTCGCACCCGCTCGTACTCTCGCTGGGTGGTGCCGAGCACGTACGTCGAGCCGGCCTCGGTTTCGATGGTCATCGTGCCTCCAGGTAGTGGTCGCGGTCGTTCACCACGACCTTCCTCGGAGCCGGAGAGCCGCGCGTCGTGGTCGGGACCACGAGGTTTCGACAAGTGATGGACACCGTCGACGCCCCGGCCCAGACTGATGAGATGCGCGATGGCCTGTTGCAGCGCAGCTTCGAACTGGCCGCGCTCGAGCGGCAGCTCCAGCAGATCCGTGCTGGAGCGGGCCGCGTGATCCTCGTCCAGGGGCCCGCGGGGGTCGGCAAGTCGAGCTTGGTGCGCGCCGTCGCCCAGTCCGCGAGCGGCACCGGCGTGCGCGTGCTGAGCGCCTGGGCCGGGCCGCTGGAGCGGGAGGCCGGCTGGGGCGTCGTACGCCAGCTCTTCGGCCCGACCGCTGCTGGTCCGGAGTGGGAACACCTCGGTGTCGGCGCGGCGGCGCTCGCGCGGCGGGTCCTGGACCCCGATCCCTTCGCGCCCGCGCCCAGTGGCGATGCGGTGCACGCTGCGTCGTACGGACTGAGCTGGCTCGCCTACGGGTTGGCCGAGCGCACGCCCACGCTGCTGGTGGTCGACGACGTGCACTGGGCGGACGGGCCGTCCCTGCGCTGGCTGGCCCAGCTGAGCGGTCACCTGGCCGACCTGCGCCTGGGGGTGCTGTGCGCGGTGCGCTCGGGTGAGCCGGCGACGGAGCCCGCGACGTTGGCCGACCTGATTGCCGCGGCACCGGAGCCACCGCTACAGCCGAGACCGCTGGGTCCGGACGCGGTCGAGACACTGGTGACCGAGCGGCTTCCCGGCGCCGACCCGGCGTTCGTGTCTGCCTGCCACGCCGCCAGCGCCGGCAACCCGTTCCTGCTCGGCGCCCTCGTCGACCAGGTGATTGCCGAAGGGGTCGAGCCGACCTCCGAGGTCGCAGCGAGGCTCACCACGTTCGGCCCGGAGCAGGTCGGCCGGAGCGTCGAGGTCCAGCTCGCGCGATTGCCCGCGGGCACCTCCGACCTGGCCCGTGCCTTCGCGGTCCTCGGTCGCGGAGCATTGCTGCGCCAGGCCGTCGAGGTCGCCGGTCTCGACCTGGACCGTGCTCACCACCTGGCCGATGGGCTGGTGGCCAGCGGCCTCGTCGGACGAGCCGATGACGGGTTCGCGCTGACCCATCCGCTGGTGGCGAACGCGCTCTACCTCGGGCTGCCGGACGGTGAGCGCTCCCTTCTGCACCGGCGCGCCGCCAGGGTGCTGGCCGCCGAACGGGGCGACGTGGAGACCGTCGGACTGCACCTGCTGCACGCTGAGCCGGCCAGCGAGCCGCAGACGGTCTCGACGCTGCGTGCCGCAGCGGAGAGGGCCAATCGGCGAGGAGCGCCCGAGAGCGCCGCGGTCTTCCTGCGTCGTGCGCTGCTCGAGCCACCCGACAACCGTGCGCTCGCGGCCGACCTGCGCAGCGAGCTCGGCCTCTGTCTGTCCGCGCAGGTGCGGCCCGGCGCTGCCGCCCTCCTTGCCGACGCGGTCGAGCTCGCCGCCACGCCAGAGCAGCGCGTGCGGATCGCCCTGTCCGGGAGCCGTGCGCTCGGGATGGCCGGTCACTTCGACCGTGCCATCGAGCTCTGCCGACTGGGGCTGGGCGAACCGGTCGACACGGGGGCAGGGCTGCGTGGGTCGCTCGAGCTGGAGATGGCGTGCAGCATGCTCCTCGTCGCGGACAGCGTCGAGGAGGGGCTCGAACTGGCACGAAGGCACAGGGACCTCGACGATGACGTGCTGTGGCGGGTGATCGCCGCGTGGGCGCTGCTCAACGAGGGCTGCCCCGCCAGCGAGGTGAATCACCTGCTGCTGCCCGCCCTCGACGCGGTCACCCCGCCGCGCAACGCCGAGTCACTGGTGAGCACGACCGCGAAGTTCCTGCTGATCGCCAATGGCGAGCTGGACACCGCCCGCCGGCTCTGCGACGGGCTGGTCGAGGTGGCCCGCCCCCAGGGATGGCTGATCGCACTGGCCCACGGCAGCTTCATGCGGGCCATCGCACTGCTCCACCTCGGCAGGATCCACGAAGCTCGTGCCGACGCTCAGCTGTCCTTCGACTTCAAGCAGGGCAACAGCCCCCCGGCGGCGCTCGTGTGGTCGCTCTTTCCCCTGGTCGAGGCGCTCACGGAGATGGACGAGCTGGACGCGGCCGAGGCAGCGCTCGAGGCCGGCCAGCGGCTGGGCGAGCCCCCGCCGGCGTGTGTCTCCAGCACCATGTTGCTCGAGCGGCGGGCGCACCTCCGGCTGGCCCAGGGCCGGTACGACGAAGCCCACGCCGACCTGCTCCTCGCGGCCGACTGGTGGCGCCGACTCAAGGTTCAGCACCCCGCGGTCGCAAGCTGGCGCGTCGACGACTGTGAGGTGCTCGTGGCGCTCGGCGACTCGGGTTCGGCCCGCGCTCTGGCGCTGGAGCAGCTGGACCTGGCAGAACGCACCGGCCTGCCCGAACCTCGCGGAGCAGCCCTGCGGGCGCTCGCTCACACCGGCGAGCCCGCGGACGCGGTGGAGCTGCTGGAGCAGGCCGTGGGTCTGCTCG